>CAWAEN010000007.1:0-686052 GCA_963781035.1 uncultured Acidimicrobiia bacterium
GTTCTGTCAGCCGAATGTCCACATCTGTTGGGCACGGGGGACAGGACAACTAGTTGACACACGCTGGGTCATCAAGACAGGTGGTCGGCTTTCGAGCCGGCACACCCGATCATCGTCTCTTCCGCTTTGAGGGCGGTTGCTTAGGCAGCTCGAGCTCCTGGACTCTCGCTTTGGCGAGAATGCCGGGAGCTTTCGCTTTTCAGCTGTTACTTGAGAATTGCATAGCGAGCACGAGCATCTTTACGTACGTAAGTACGTATTTGATAATATGTAATAACTCACAAGCTATAAAGGGCCAACGGTGGATGCCTTGGCACCTACGACCGATGAAAGACGTAAGTGGCTGCGATAAGCCTCGGGGAGCCGCCGACTAGGCCTTGATCCGAGGATTTCTGAATGGGGAAACCCGGCGCCCGTAATGGGGCGTCACTCTTGGATGAACACATAGTCCAGGTAGAGGGAACTGCGGGAACTGAAACATCTAAGTACCGCGAGGAACGGAAAGTAAAAACGACTCCCAGAGTAGCGGCGAGCGAAATGGGATGAGCCTAAACCGAGGTGGTGCAAAGCCTGACGGCGTTGCCATCTCGGGGTTGTGGGATCTACTTGGTGGTGCGTCAGAGCCACCGAAGAGTTACAAAACGCTGATGTAGTGGAAGCAGTCAGGAAAGCTGCGCCGCAGAGGGTAATAGCCCCGTACACGAAATGTCAGCGTCTCTTCTGTAGACACCCGAGTAGCACCGGGCCCGTGAAACCTGGTGTGAATCTGCGAGGACCATCTCGTAAGGCTAAGTATCCGTAGGTGACCGATAGTGCACGAGTACCGTGAGGGAAAGGTGAAAAGTACCCCGGGAGGGGAGTGAAATAGTACCTGAAACCGTTGGTCTACAATCAGTCGAAGCCTTACGGGGCGACGGCGTGCCTTTTGAAGAATGAGCCAACGAGTTACGGTGTGTGGCGAGGTTAACCCGTGAGGGGAAGCCGGAGCGAAAGCGAGTCTGAACAGGGCGTTCAGTCGCATGCTGTAGACCCGAAGCCGAGTGATCTAGCCATGGGCAGTGGGAAGCGGGGGTAAGACCCCGTGGACGCGCGAACCCACCTAGGCTGAAAACTGGGGGGATGACCTGTGGTTAGGGGTGAAAGGCCAAGCAAACTCGGTGATAGCTGGTTCTCCGCGAAATGCATTTAGGTGCAGCGTTGCGTGTTCAGCCATGGAGGTAGAGCTACTGGATGGGTTAGGGGACCTACAAGTTTACCGACCCCAACCAAACTCCGAATACCATGGCTCCAGAGCGCAGCAGTGAGACCTAGGGGGATGAGCTTCTATGGTCGAGAGGGAAACAGCCCAGACCGCCAGCTAAGGCCCCTAATTCTGGACTAAGTGGTAAACGATGTGAGACTGCTCAGACAGCCAGGAGGTTGGCTTAGAAGCAGCCATCCTTTAAAGAGTGCGTAATAGCTCACTGGTCGAGTGGTCTTGCGCGGACAATGTAACGGGGCTCAAGTCCAGAGCCGAAGCTGCGGATGCAGTAGCAATACTGCGTGGTAGCGGAGCGTCGATCTCGCACTGAAGCGACGGGAGAACCCGTCGTGGAGCGTGGTCGAGTGCGAATGTTGGCATGAGTAGCGAAAGAGGAGTGAGAATCTCCTCCGCCGAATATCTAAGGGTTCCTGGGGAAGGTTCGTCCGCCCAGGGTTAGTCGGGAGCTAACGCGAGGCCGAAAGGCGTAGTGGATGCACAACTGGTTGATATTCCAGTACCGACAAGAGCGCGTCCGAGCCAAATCGTTGTTGCTAAGAGGCTGTTCACCTTCGGGTGAGCGAATCGACCCACGATGAGGCGGCTAGCAATGGAGTGACGCAGGAAGATAGATGATCCCAGGCGTTGGTTGTCCTGGGGGAAGTGCGTAGGGCGGGGCCCAGGTAAATCCGGTCCCCATGAAGCCTGAGACACGATCCCGAGTCGTTCAGACGAAGTCATTGATTCTCTACTGCCAAGAAAAGCTTCTAGCGAGTTCTCTTGTTGCCCGTACCCGAAACCGACACAGGTAGATAGGTCGAGAAGACCAAGGCGAGTGAGTGAACTGTGGTTAAGGAACTCGGCAAAATACCTCTGTAACTTCGGGATAAAGAGGGCCCCTATGGTGACCGGACTTGCTCCGTGAGCTTGATGGGGTGGCACAAACCAGAGGGAAGCGACTGTTTACTAAAAACACAGGAGCGTGCGAAGCCGTAAGGCGATGTATACGCTCTGACGCCTGCCCGGTGCTGGAAGGTTACGGGGAGCGGTTAGTCTTCGGACGAAGCTGCGAACTTAAGCCCCAGTAAACGGCGGCGGTAACTATAACCGTCCTAAGGTAGCGAAATTCCTTGTCGGGTAAGTTCCGACCTGCACGAATGGCGTAACGACTTCCCTACTGTCTCAACCACAGACTCAGCGAAATTGAAGTACGAGTAAAGATGCTCGTTAGCTGCAGAAGGACGGAAAGACCCCGTGGACCTTTACTACAGCTTGATATTGGTGTTTGATCTTAATTGTGTAGGATAGGTGGGAGACGAGGAAGTCGGCGCGCCAGCGTCGGTGGAGTCATCGTTGAAATACCACCCTGTTAATATTGAACATCTAACCTAGGCCCGTTATCCGGGTCGGGAACAGTGTCAGGTGGGTAGTTTGACTGGGGCGGTCGCCTCCCAAAGAGTAACGGAGGCGCCCAAAGGTTCCCTCAGACTGGTCGGCCATCAGTCGTTGAGTGCAATGGCACAAGGGAGCTTGACTGCGAGACTGACAGGTCGAGCAGGTGCGAAAGCAGGGCATAGTGATCCGACGGCGCCGTATGGAAGGGCCGTCGCAAACGGATAAAAGGTACCCCGGGGATAACAGGCTTATCTTCCCCAAGAGTCCATATCGACGGGAAGGTTTGGCACCTCGATGTCGGCTCATCGCATCCTGGGGCTGAAGCAGGTCCCAAGGGTTGGGCTGTTCGCCCATTAAAGCGGTACGCGAGCTGGGTTTAGAACGTCGTGAGACAGTTCGGTCCCTATCCTCTGCAGCCGAAGGTGATTTGAAGAAGTCTGCCCCTAGTACGAGAGGACCGGGATGGACGCAGCTCTCGTGTGCCAGTTGTTCCGCCAGGAGCATGGCTGGTTAGCGACCTGCGGAAGGGATAACCGCTGAAAGCATCTAAGTGGGAAACCCGTTCTAAGATGAGATCACCCACCGGGTCAACCGGGTAAGGTCCGTGGTAGGTCACCACGTTGATAGGCCGGACGTGTAAGCACAGCAATGTGTTCAGCCGACCGGTACTAATAGACCGAGGGCTTGTGTTATTACAGCTCGTGCTCGCTGTGGAATTCTCGAGGCAACGCCTCAGTATTCTCTTTGAAATTCTAGAACGCCGACCTGTCGAAGGCCGTCTGTCGTGAGACGGAGGGCCTCCAGGCAAGGTTTCGGTGGCGATAGCGGAGGGGTCACACCCGTTCCCATCCCGAACACGGAAGTTAAGCCCTCCTGCGCCGATGGTACTTGGACGGAGACGTCCTGGGAGAGTAGGTCGCTGCCGGATTTCTCAGAGGAGACCCACTGCTTCGGCAGTGGGTCTTCTTGCTTTTTGGCCTCGGGTCGGAGCTTTGGGCCCGCAAGATCGGTCGGGGCCTCTAGCCTCGGTCCGTGGCAAAGAAGCGCGTCCCGCCCCCTCCCGTCGTCAGAGACAAGGTCACGGTCGAACGTGTCGACGACGACACGCCGTCGCCGGACGCCGCCCAGGCCAAGCGACGAGGCGTGGCTCGACGATCGACGTGTCCGATGTGGAGTTCACCGGCGTGGCCAACGACACCAAGGTCAAGCTTCGTCGCCGTCTGATCGAGGCGGCCGGCGCCTTCGAGGCCGAGCGCTACGGCGACGCTCACAAACTGCTGAGCTCGATCGAGAGTCTCGCTCCCGGGGTCCCGGAGGTACTGGAACTCCGCGGTCTGTCGAGCTACCGGTTGGGCAAGTGGAAACAGGCCGTGAACGACCTCATGGCGTTCGAAGCGGCCACGGACAGTGTCGAGCAGCACCATGTGCTTGCCGACTGCGCCAGGGCTCTCGGGCAGTGGCGTGAGGTCGAGCGCTACTGGGGTGAGCTCGGCGATGCGTCGCCGAGCGCTGAGCTGGTCGAGGAAGGACGGATCGTCTACGCCTGCGCTCTGGCCGATCAGGGCAAGCTCCGCGACGGCATCCGAGTACTGGAAAAGGCTCCACGTGCACCGAGGAAACCCAAAGTCCAGCATTTGCGGCGATGGTATGCGCTCGCTGATCTGTACGAGCGGGCGGGCGACCTGCCGAAGGCTCGTCGGCTCTTCGCCGAAGTGAACACGCTCGAGCCGGCGTTCGGTGATGCCGGTGAGCGAGCCCGCTCGCTGCGATAGCGTCCTTCCTGTTGCGACAGCGCTGTGCGCGGCAACGTTCGAACTTCCCCCACACAACACTCAACCACCGTGAAAGGTGGAGCGATGAACATCGCCGTTGTCCAGGGAAGTGTCCGAAACGCACCAGATTGCCGTGAGGCTCGGGACGGATCGTTGCTGGTGAGCTTCGATCTCGTGATCGATGGTTCGCCGCGAACGTATGTGCCGATCACATGGGTAGGCGATGCTGCGGCCAGACCGTCGACCATCACCGAGGGGCAGACCCTCACCGTGATCGGATCGGTCCACCGCCGGTTCTATCGGAGTGGGAGTACCACCTCGAGTCGAACCGACGTGCGTGCCGAACGAATCGTGCGGGGAGCCGGGAAGAGAGGCCGAGCGGCGGTGGCCGCGGCGTTTGAAGATGCGGAGAGAGCGATCGCCCCGGGCTGAACGATCAGGCGAGCGTGTCGATGTTGCCGAGCTCGGTGAACGCTTGCTCGAGACGGGTCACGAAGGATTCTTCGCCGGCCCGGAGCCACGCCCGCGGATCGTATTTCTTCTTGTTCGGAGCATCCGGGCCATCGGGGTTGCCGATCTGGCCTTGCAGATAGTCGTGGTTGGCAGCCTCGTAGCCTCGGATTCCGTCCCAGAACGCCCACTGCAGGTCGGTGTCGATGTTCATCTTGATCACACCGTAGGAGATCGCCTCGGCGATCTCGGCTGCCGTCGAGCCCGACCCGCCGTGGAACACGAAGTTGACGGGCTTCGGGGCGGTCCCGTGTTTCTCCTCGATGTGTTTCTGGGAGGCGTCGAGGATCGACGGCGTCAGTTTGACGTTGCCGGGCTTGTAGACGCCGTGGACGTTGCCGAAGGCTGCGGCGATCGTGAAGCGGTCGCTGACCTCGGAGAGGCGCTCGTAGGCGTACGCCACCTCCTCGGGCTTGGAGTAGAGGTCCTCGGGCTTGACGTCGGAGTTGTCGACACCGTCTTCTTCGCCGCCGGTGATGCCGAGTTCGATCTCGAGGGTCATGCCCATCTTCGACATCCGCTGGAGGTAGGCGACACAGAGGTCGATGTTCTCCTCCATCGGCTCCTCGGAGAGGTCGAGCATGTGAGAGCTGAACAGCGGAACGCCGTTGGCCTCGTAGTACTGCTCGCCGGCATCGAGGAGTCCGTCGATCCAGGGGAGGAGCTTCTTGGCGGCGTGGTCGGTGTGGAGGATGATGCGGGCTCCGTAGCGCTCCGCCATGTTGCGCACGTGGAGGGCACCCGAGATGCAGCCGGCGACCGATGCCTCGATCCCGCTGCCGTAGCCCTTGCCGGCGACGAAGGCGCCGCCGCTGTTGGAGAACTGGATGATCGCCGGCGCGTTCACCTTGGCCGCGGTCTCCATGACACCGTTCATCGTGTTGGTGCCGATGCAGTTGGCCGCCGGTAGGGCGTAGTTGTTCGCCTTGGCGTGGGCAAAGAGTTCGGAAACGGCGTCGCCTGTGAGGACACCCGGGGCAAATTCGGCGCGTGACATGCGTGTGACGCTACCAACACTGCTCGACGTCTGCGGAAACCACTCGCGACATCTTCCTGGGGCTACCGTTCGCGGCCATGACGACCTGGGCACTCGATCTCGACGGCGTGATCTGGCACGGAACGATGCCCATTCCCGGGTCAGCCGAAGCCGTCGGCGACCTTCGAGCATCGGGACACGAGGTCGTGTTCGTCACCAACAATTCGTTCTCGACGATCGCGCAGCAGGAGGCCAAGCTCGGGTCGTTCGGAATCGATGCTTCCGGCTCGGTGATCACTTCGGCCCAGGCCGCGGCCTCGGTGATCGAGCCGAACGAGCGGGTTCTGGTGTTGGGCGGTCCTGGGGTCATCGAGGCGGTCGAACTTCGAGGTGCCGATCTGGTCGATCATGCAGAGGTGGCCGACGGTGACCGTGCCGTCGCGAAGGCTGCCATCGACGTCGTGGTCGTCGGCTTGGACTGGGCGCTCGACTACCACCGACTCGCAGCTGCGGTCCAGGCCGTGCTCGGTCGGAGCTCGATTCGTGGCAACCAACACCGATCCCACCTACCCGAGCGAGCGCGGGTTGCTTCCCGGCGCCGGCGCGTTGGTTGCCGCCGTGGCCACGGCCACGGGTTGCTCCCCGATGGTCGCCGGCAAACCCGAACGTCCGGCTGCCGATCTGGTGAGGTCTCGGTTCGGTTCTGTCGGAATCATGGTGGGGGACAGGCCCGAGACCGACGGAGCGTTCGCCGTCGCCCTCGGCTACGACTTCGGGCTCGTGTTGTCGGGTGTCACCGCGTCGGCTGAGGGCGTCCTGCCCGTTCCCCAGCTGGTGGCACCCGATCTGCAGTCGTTGGTGTCGACCCACATCGGCCGTTGAACCTGCCGATCTCGACGCACCCGTGGCCTCGTCCCCGGCTGTGTTGCGTTGGTCACATGCGGCCGATTTGTGGGTGCTAACTGTTGCAAGCGCGTGCGAGCAGGAGTATTCTTTCTCTCATGACCACCACCTCTACCCTCACCGACCGGATCCGCAAGATCGACATGCGGAACCCTGAAACCCTCGACATCTTCGAAATCCGCAACGCCATCGAAAAGGCCGTCAAGGATCTCGATCTTCCCGAATTCGACCTCGAGCGCCTCGACGTGCTCGGCCTCCGTGAACTCTTCGCCAAGCTCGATCTTCCCGAGTTCGAACTCGAGACCCTCGACCGCTTCGACGTGCTCGGCCTGCGCAAGGCCATCGTCGACGCTGACCGTGTCGAGTTCACCATGCCCAGCAGCCCCGGTGATGTCGTCAGCCAGCTCGACGACGTCCGCTCGAGCTTCGAATCGATCATCAAGAACGTGGTCGACAACGCTGCCGACCTCGCTCCGGTGACCCGCAAGGAACTCGCCGACCTCGAAAAGCGCGTCGTCGCTGCCGAGAAGGCCGCCAAGAAGACCCCGGCCAAGAAGGCTCGGGCCCGCAAGCCCGCCGCCAAGAAGGCCTGATCAACCACACAGGCTGAACAGCCGGAGGACGCGCAGTCGGGCCGCTACCGTGGCTTGATGGCTGCTCGTCGCCGGCTGGATGCCGAACTCGTCCGGCGGGGACTCGTCCCCAGTCGCGACGCAGCCAAACGAGAGATTGAAGCCGGCCGGGTGGTCGTGGGAGGAGCTCCCGCCACCAAGCCGGCTCGTCTCGTTTTGGCCGGCGACGATGTGCGAGTGCTCGGGCCGCCACCGAAGTTCGTGAGCCGTGCCGGGCAGAAGCTCGAGGCCGCGCTCGATCACTTCGGCGTCGACCCGTCCGGTTGGACCGTGCTCGATGCCGGCTCGTCGACCGGTGGTTTCACCGATTGCCTGCTCCAGCGGGGAGCGGCACGGGTGGTGGCCGTTGATGTCGGCACCCACCAGATGCACGAGAAGATCCGAGCTGACGAGCGGGTCGACGTCCGCGAGCAGACCGACGTCCGAATCGTCGACCAGGCCTCGATCGGCGGGCCTGTCGATCTCGTGGTCGGTGATCTCTCGTTCATCTCGCTCAAGCTGGTGTTGCCTGCGTTGGTAGGCGTTGCTCGTCCCGGGGCTCCGATGCTCCTGCTGGTCAAACCGCAGTTCGAGGCCGGCCGCGAGGAGGCAGCGAAAGGCCGTGGGGTCATCACCGATCCGGCGATTCACCAGCGGGTCCTGGCCGAGGTCGAGGCGGCTGCGCTGTCACACGGCGCTGTCATGGTCGATCACATGCGGTCACCGATCACTGGCCATGCAGGCAATGTCGAGTTCGTGGGGTACTTTCGCGCCGACGCTGCGGACGCCGCGTCCGGTGACCAGTCAGGAGTCGTGAGTGAGTAGACGCATCGGCATCGTGGTGCACCGCCACCGGCCCGAGGTCATCGAATTCGCCCGCAGTGCAGTGAAGTGGTGCGAAACCAAGGGTGCGACCGCGTCGCTTCCGAGCGGAGACGCCGCGCTCATCGGAATGGCTGACCTCGCCGTCGATGCCGAAGAGTTCGCCGAGGGGCTCGATCTGATCCTGAGTCTCGGAGGCGACGGCACGATGCTGCGGGCGGTGCAGTTCGCAGCCCCGAGCGAGGTGCCCATCCTCGGCGTCAACGCCGGACAACTCGGTTACCTCACGCAATTCGCCCCGTCGGAACTGACCGATGCACTCGACGCGTGGAACTCCGGTGAGCTGATCGAGGAACGCCGGATGCTGTTGGAGGTCACGGTCCGCGGTGATCGACGTCATCCGGCAGCGTTTGCCCTGAACGAGACTGTGCTCGAGCGTGCCGACAACGGTCATTCGGTGACGGTCGATGCGTCGATCGGTGGTGTGCACTTCACCAGATACCTCGCCGACGGTGTGATCGTGGCAACACCCACGGGGTCAACGGCCTACTCGCTCTCTGCCGGCGGACCGATCGTCGAACCGGACTTCGAAGCGCTCGTGGTCACGCCGGTGGCGCCGCACATGGTCTTCGACAGATCGTTGATCCTCAAGCCGTCGACCGTCGTGGAGCTCACGGTCAGTGGCTATCGGAATGGCAAGGTCACCGTCGACGGGCGCGTGGTCACCGAACTCGAACCGGGGGAGACACTCGTGTGTCGGGCGTCCGATCGTCGGGTTCGATTCCTGACCCGGGCCGAGCGGAACTTCCACGGCATCCTGAAGGAGAAGTTCCGACTTGAGGATCGCTGATGCTGGTTGAGTTGGTGGTGTCCGATCTCGGCGTGATCGACGAGGTGTCGCTCACTCTGCCACCGGGACTGATCGCCCTGACCGGTGAGACGGGGGCAGGCAAGACACTGCTCGTCGACGCGATCAGCTTGTTGATGGGGGGCCGTTCCGATCCGGGGCTGGTGAGGGCCGGGGCGGCCGAGGCGCGGGTCGACGGCAGATTCTTGACGATCGACGATGATGGTGACGAGGTCGAACACGTGCTGGCCCGCGTGGTCCCCGCCGAGGGTCGATCACGGGCGTACATCAACGGTCGACCCGCCACGGCAGGCGCACTGACGGAGCTGGGCGAGCGCCTCGTCGATCTCCACGGGCAGCATGCCCACCAGTCGTTGCTCGGCGTCGATGCCCAACGGGTCGCGCTCGATGCATTCGGCCAGGTCGATCTGCGACGAATCATTGCGGCCAAGGCACGTATCTCCGAGCTCGAGGCGCTCCTCCGCCAGTTGGGTGGTGACGAACGGTCTCGTGCCCGGGAGATCGACCTCTTGCGTTATCAGGTCGATGAGCTCGATGCCGCCGAGATAGAAGATGCAGATGAAGAGACGAACCTTCGCCGTCGCGAAGAGATGCTCGGCAACGCAGTTGGCCTCGAGGAGGCAGCCGGACGGTCGATCGAGGTGCTCGTCGAGGACGACGGTGCGCGCGACCAGCTGGCGATGGCATTCAAACACCTTGGCGACAGCTCGGTATTCGCCCCGGTGGCATCACGTCTCCGGGACGTCCTGGCAGAGGTCGACGACCTCGCCGATTCCATTCGAGATCAGGCCGGTGGGCTTCAGCACGATCCCGAGGCGTTGGCCGAGGTCCAGGATCGTCTCCAACAACTCCAGCAGCTCCGTCGGAAGTACGGCGACGATCTCGGCGCGGTCATGGCCGAGCATCGAGAGCTTGCGGAGCGGCTCGCCGAGCTGCTCGACCACGACGCCAGAGCAGGGCAGCTCGATTCCGACATGGCTGCGGCGGCGGCCGAGTTCGCCGCGGCAGCGGCCGAGGTGCTGGCGGCGCGACAGGCGGCGGCCCCGATGCTGGCGGCTGCGATCGAGGCCAGGCTGCCGGACCTCGCGATGCCGAAGGCGACCATCGGCATCGATGTGTCCGGCGTCGACGGAGCTCATGTGGTGTTCCAGCTCTCGGCCAACCCTGGATCTCCTCTGCAGGCACTGGCAAAGGTTGCGTCCGGTGGTGAGCTCGCCCGCACGATGTTGGCGCTTCGGAGTGTCTTGTCCGAGGCGCCGCCGATCCTGGTGTTCGACGAGGTCGACGCCGGTATCGGGGGAGAAGCCGGTTTTGCGGTCGGCCGATCGCTGAGTGATCTCGGCGACCGCCATCAGGTCTTGGTGGTCACCCACCTGCCGCAGGTCGCGTCGTTCGCCGATGCCCACCTGGCGGTCGAGAAGATCCAGGACACCGATGTCACGGTGTCACAGATCCGACTGCTGAACGACAAGGAGCGGGTCTTCGAGTTGGCGAGGATGCTCTCTGGTCAGCCGGAGTCGGCGACGGCGCGCAAACACGCCCGCGAGCTGATGGTCGAAGCGGCGTCCCAGAAGCGATGATCGATGCGCTGCTCGTCAGCCGCCAGGGTGAGACCGTATGGTCAGCTGAGCGGCGAGAGCGTTCGCTCGAGGTCGTTGATGAGATCAGGGACCCTCTTGTCGATGGCCGGTTGTTCGGCGGCAAGCCGATGTCCGATCGATCGGATCTGCTCCGGGTCGAAGGCCAGTCGAGGGCGTCGACTCAGGATGCGGTGGAGCCGATCGGCGACGGCGTGGGGGTCGGCAAAGTCGGTCGGGAGATCCCACAGCGGAACCCGGGACAGGTGGTGTTCCCATGCCTCGGGATTGCCGTCGACCAAGGAGGCGAGAGCGGAGCCGAGGGAGGCGATTTCGGCGAACGCCGCCTCGACGGCCTCCGCCGTTCCCGGATCTGCCAGCAGACTCCCATCGATCAGCAGTTCCGGCCCGACGTGGGCCACGGCCCGGGCGGGGCCGCGTCCGACACCATCGGCGGCGAGGTCGGTCCGGAGTCGAGCCATCGCCTCGGTGAACGTCGGGTGGCGATGGAAGGCGTCGTCGGTGGCGTGGTGGATGGCGATGCCGGCGGTGACCTCGGGGTCGTCGCTGTGGCCCATGAGTCGGAACCGGCCCATGGCGCCCAGATCGGGAAGTGCGGCACCGAGCCACACCCGCGGAGCGTGCGGGGCCAGACGGACCGCCACGGCAACATGGCCGGTGATGTTCATGAGTGTCAGTCGACGATGGCGCTGTAGACCATCGGCTTGAGTTCGTCCCTGATGGGATAGGCCGAGGACGGGAGGAGCTGGGTCATGCCGATGACGATCAGCTGTTCGGCCGGGTCGATCCAGAACAGCGTGCTGGCAGCACCGCCCCATGCGTAGGCGCCCCGGGATCCGATGACGGCGGCTCGTGACGTGTCGAGAACCACCGAGAACCCGAGGCCGAATCCAATGCCTTCGTAGTTCGACTCGCTGAAGGTGGGCTGACCCATCGAAGCGAGGTCGCTGCCGGTCGCCAGGTGATTCTGCGTCATGTAGGCGAGCGTTCGAGGTCCGATGATCCTGGCTCCGTCGAGTTGACCGCCGTCGAGCAACGCCGAGCAGAAGCGGTGATAGTCGTGCATGGTCGACACGAGGCCGCCTCCCCCTGACAGGAACGTCGGCTTCGATCGGTAGCTGCTGCGTTCGGAGTTGCCGTCGATCAGCACCATGTCGTCGCCGGCGGCACCTTCTGGCACCCCGAAGGGTGCGAGTTCGGGCAGGGTGTAACAGTCGGTCAGGCGATCGGCCTTCGAGTCATCGACCCAGAAACCGGTGTCGGTCATGCCAAGCGGCTCGAAGATGTTCTCGGCCAGATACTGATCGAAGGATGTGCCGCTGATGATCTCGACCAGCCGGCCGCACACGTCGGTGGCGACGCTGTACGCCCAGCGAGTGCCGGGCGAGAACATCAGCGGGACGTCGGCCAACTTCTCGCACATCTCCTGGAGTGTGTTGCCGTCCGGGCGGTCGATACCGCGACGGCGGTACATCGCATCGATCGGCGTGCGATGCATCCAGCTGTAGGTGAGCCCAGAGGTGTGGGTCAGGAGATCCCGCACCTCCATCGGGCGAACGGGCGGGGTCGTATGGAAGTTCGCCGGCGTCCCGTCGACCCAGACCTCGCAGGTTCTTCCACGACGGGATGAATCGTGAACCGGGTCGTTGAGCTGGAAGCGGCCCTGCTCGTAGAGCTGCATGAGCGCGATGCTGGTGATCGGCTTCGACATCGAGTAGATGCGGAACATCGCATCGTCGGCGTATGCCTGGTCGGACCGGTGAGCGACCTCGCCGTTGCGGCTGATCAGCAGCGAATAGCCGCGGATAGCGCTTGGTGTCGAGGTACTGCTCAGCGATGAATCCGTCGATGGCGGACAGGCGGCTGCTGTCCATTCCCGTGTTCGTCATGGCCGACATCCTGCCCGATTGGTGCACGGCGAACCAGACGGCGTCTCGGCCGGGGAGCATGCTTGACTGTCGACCATGTCGGATCTGCGATTCCTCGACCGGGCCCAGGTGGCCGAGCTGCTCACGCCCGAACGGCTTCGACCGGCACTGCAACAAGCGCTGATGGCCCAGGCGGAGGGCCGGTTCGATGTGCCGCCGAGAATCGCGGCAATCGCACCAGAGGGGCTGTTGGCGACCATGCCGGGGTATCTCGAAGGCGTCGGTCTGGCTGCCAAGATCGTCACTGTCTTCCCGGGGAGCCACCCCTCACACCAGGGTCTCGTGCTGCTGGCCGACATCGCTACCGGCCGACCACTGTCGATCATGGACGCCGAGGTGATCACCGAGCGACGGACGGCGATGACGGCAGCGATCGCTGCCGACCTGCTGGCTCGCCACGACGCCGAAGTGCTCACCATCGTCGGTGCCGGAGCGCAGGGTCACGCCCACCTCCACGCGTTCGGCGCGCTGCGGAAGTGGAGAGAGGTTCGGATCGTGTCGCGTACTCGCAACTCGGCGACCATCCTTGCCGCCGAGGCCCGCTTCACGTTCGGACCCGAGGTGACGATCAACGAGTTCGATGGTTTCGAAGAGGCAGTCAGCGGCGCCGATGTGGTCGCGTTGTGCACCCACTCCGGCGACCCTGTGATTCAACCATCGTGGGTGGGGGAGGGGGCCCACGTGAGCTCCGTCGGGTCGCTGGCCGAGCTCCCGATGGGTCTCGTCGGTCCTGGGCTCGTGGTGGATCAGCTCGGTGCCGTCTCGGCGTCGCCGCCCGCCGGCGCAGTCGAGCTCCAGGGGATGGAGATGACCGACGTGGTCGAACTGGGTGCGTTGATCGCCGACCGATCGTTGGGTCGTGACAGCGAGCAACAGATCACGGTCTACAAGAGCACTGGCCACGCGGTTCAGGACATCGCAGCGGCGCGGCTCGTGTACGACGCCGCCGTCGAGCGGGGCGTCGGCACGATGCTTGCCACGTGAAATGTCTCCACCTGAGCACCCCGCCTCCGAACTGCGGCACTCAGCCCGCACAAGTGCGGGCTGAGTGCCGCAGAACGAGGGTGTGGGTGTGGGCGAACGAGGGTGTGGTGAGCTTTGTCAGCGGTTGGGGTTGACCACGAAACGGCCTTTGGTCTTGCCGGCGAGAATCGCAGTGGCGGCGTCGCCGAGGTCGCCGAGGCCGATCTCGGTGGTGAGCGACTCCAGCTTTTCGGCATCCATCACCTTGGCGATGCGGGCCCACACTCGTTGCCGCTCTTCGAAACCGGCCATGACGGAGTCGATTCCGAGCAGGTTCACGCCACGCAACAAGAACGGGATGACCGTCGTGTTGAGCGCATTGCCGGCGACGAGGCCGCACGCGGCGACCGAGCCACCGGACTGCATCTCGGCCAGCACGTGAGCCAGCGGATCGCCGCCGACTGCGTCGATGCAGCCGGCCCAGCGCTCGCTCAGCAGCGGACGGCTCGGGTTCTCGGCGAACTCGGCGCGGTCGACGATCTCGGTCGCACCCAGTTCCTTCAGCTCGTCGCTGTTCTCGGGTCGACCGGTCGACGCCACGACGTGATGGCCGGCGAGTCCGGCCCACAGCACGGCGGACGACCCGACCCCACCCGAGGCGCCGGTGACGAGCAGCGGCTCGCCCGGCGTGAGCCCGTGGTTCTCCAACGCGACCAGCGCCTGCATGGCGGTGAATCCGGCGGTGCCGACGCTCATCGCCTCGCGTGTCGTCATCCCTTCCGGGACCTTGACCAGCCAATCAGCCTGGACGCGGGCCTTCGTCGCATAGCCGCCCCACCAGATCTCACCGACACGCCAGCCGGTACAGATCACTGCGTCGCCCGGGGAGAAGCGCTCGTCTGTCGATTCGGTGACGGTGCCGGCCAGGTCCACGCCGGGAACGTGCGGATATTCACGCACGAGGCGGCCGACGCCGTTGATGATCATGCCGTCCTTGTAGTTGAGCGATGAGTACTCGACGTCGATCGAGACATTGCCGTCGGGAAGGCGGGATTCATCGACTTCGGTGATGCTCGAGACGATCCCGTCGTCGGATTGTTCCAGGAGAAGTGCGGTGAACATGGTTCCGCAACGTAGCGCTCTCGGCTAGGTTGGCCCAGCGGAGAGCGAAGGGGCCTACATGACCAAGCACATCTTCGTGACGGGCGGCGTGGTGAGTTCACTCGGCAAGGGGCTCACAGCCTCCTCGCTGGGGCGATTGCTCAAAGCGCGCGGGTATCGCGTCACGATCCAGAAACTCGATCCATATCTCAATGTGGATCCGGGGACGATGAACCCGTTCGAGCACGGTGAGGTCTACGTCACCGACGACGGCGGTGAGACCGACCTCGATCTGGGTCACTACGAGCGGTTCATCGACGAGTCGCTCACCCAGGCGTCCAACGCCACCACCGGATCGATCTACCAGGCGGTCATCGACAAGGAGCGCCGGGGCGACTACCTGGGCAAGACCGTTCAGGTGATTCCCCACATCACCGACGAGATCAAGCGGCGGATCAGCTCGCTTGCGAACGACGATCTCGACATCGTGATCACCGAAGTCGGCGGCACGGTCGGCGACATCGAGATCCTGCCGTTCCTCGAGGCCATTCGTCAGTTCCGTCTCGATGTCGGCCGACAGAACGTCTGTTACGTCCATGTCACGCTGGTGCCATTCATCGGCCCGGCCGGCGAACAGAAGACCAAACCAACGCAGCACTCGGTCACCGAGTTGCGCAGTCGTGGCATCCAGCCCGACATCATCGTTGCTCGTTCCGATCGTGTGATCAGTGAACCGTTGATCAGCAAGATCTCGAACCTCTGCGATGTTCCCGTGGAGGGGATCATCAACGCTCCGGACGCCAGCAGCCTCTACGAGATCCCGTTGACGATGCACGAGGCCGGCCTCGACACCTACGCATGCAAGATTCTCGGGCTCGAGGATCGCGAACCGGATCTCGCTTCCTGGCGCGATCTGGTGAAGCGAGTCGAGACGGCGTGGAAGCCCTTGAAGATCGGAATCGTCGGCAAATACGTCTCGCTCCCCGACGCGTATCTGTCGGTCGCCGAGTCGTTGCGTCACGCAGCGATTGCTCACCAGGTCGACCTCGAGATCGAGTGGATCATGTCCGATCACGTCGAAGGCATGCTCGTCGAGGAGAAGCTCGGTGAGCTCGACGGAATGGTGCTCCCGGGCGGGTTCGGCGAACGGGGCGTCCAGGGCAAGATCGAGTCCGCCCGGTATGCCCGCGAGCAGGGGGTCCCGGCACTCGGTCTGTGTCTGGGCATGCAGGCGATGACCATCGAGTACGCACGGAACGTGTTGGGCCTGACCGGGGCGAACTCCTCGGAGTTCGACCGCCAGGATCACGAGACGCCGCATCCGGTGATCGATCTGATGGATTCGCAACGCGAGGTCACCGAGAAGGGCGGAACGATGCGTCTCGGCGCCTACGTCGCCGTCCTCACCGAAGGATCGCAGGTGGCCGAGATCTACGGCCAGACCGTGGTCAAGGAGCGTCATCGTCATCGTTTCGAGTTCAACCCGAAGTACGTCTCTCGGTTCGAGGAGAGCGGCCAATTCCGGTGCTCGGGACTGTCCCCGGACGGACGGCTGGTCGAGTTCATCGAACTCGCCGACCACCCGTTCTGGATCGGCACTCAGGCTCATCCGGAACTGAAGAGTCGACCGGATCGACCGGCCCCGCTGTTCCAGGCGTTCATCGCCGCATCGTTGGAAGGGGCTGAGCAGCGTGATCCGTCGCGGTTTCGTCGCATCGACCTGAACGACTCGGCATCGTCGGTCTCGGTGCAACAGTGACCCAAGGCAAACCGGATGGCATGGAAACGACGCTCCCGACCGGCACGTCGGTGTTCACCCACCTCGGCGAGAATCTGATCCACCAGGGTCAGGTGGTCGCCATGTACGACGGCCGATTCGAGGGCCCTGACGGGGTCGAGCTTCGGCGGGACATCATCCGCCATCCGGGAGCGGTCTCAGTGGTGGCCGTCGATGACGAACAGCGGATCTTCCTGGTCCGTCAGTACCGGGCTCCGATCGATGCCGATCTCTGGGAGATCCCGGCCGGCAAGAAGGACGTGATCGGTGAGGAACCCATGGTGTGCGCCGCCAGGGAGCTTCGCGAAGAAGTGGGCATGGTCGCCGATGAGATGGAGCACCTGATCGACCTCCACCACTCGCCCGGGTTCTGCGACGAGCTGCAGAACATCTTCCTGGCAACGGGACTCACCGATGTCGGCCGCGAGATCGACGGAGCCGAAGAGGCTCACATGTTGGTCGAGCGGGTTCCGCTCGCCGACGCTGTCCGATACGCCCTCGACGGCACGATCACCGACGGAAAGTCGATCATCGGCATTCTGGCTGCAGCCCGAAAGCTCGGCGTCTAGGACCATCGTGGGTGCCGCCGACGTGTTGCACCTGGCTCGGCGGTTCTTCGGATCGATCCGACCCGGCCCGCCGTCGAGCGAGGATCTGGAGTGGGTCCGCGGCCTGCTGGGCGACGGTGAGTGGCTGTTGTTCCAGCGCATGACGAACCCTGATCGGCGCCATGCAGTCGCCGTGGCCCGAGACGTGAACGCCGAGCTGCCCGGTGCGGCCGGTCCGGTGATGGCCGCTGCGCTGCTCCACGATGTCGGCAAGGTCGAAAGCGGTTTTCGGACCCCGGCCCGGGTCGCGGCAACGATCTTCTGGGCCGTCGCCGACGACGAGTTGGCCGATCGGTGGCTCGACGATGCCGGGATCCGTCGACGGGTTGCGCTCTACCGACGCCATCCCGAAGTCGGTGAACAACTGTTGATCGATGCAGGGTCTGATCCGTTCACCGCCGGGTGGGCAGCCGACCATCACAAGCCTCGTTCTCGTTGGCGGGTCGATCCCGAGATCGGTGATGTGCTCAAGTCCTGTGACGACGATTGAACAGTCGCCGGTCGTTCGACCGTGGTCAGGGAAGCAGGCCGGCAGCGACCCGTGCTCGGTCCATGACCGGACCTGCGATCGCTCTGGCCTTGTCGGCCCCGGCATGGAGGACGTCGATGACGGTGTCGTCGTCGAATTCGGCGAGCTTCGACTGGATCGGCTCGAGGAGTGCGATCACCGCAGCCGCAGCATCTGCCTTGAGTGGGCCGTACTGGGTGTAGGTGGCGGCGAGCTCGGCGGCGTCGCCGTCGGTCGCCGCGGCGAGGATCTCGAGCAGGTTGGAGACGCCGGGCTTGTTGGTCGGGTCGTAGCGGACCTCGCCGTCGTTGTCGGTGACAGCCCGCTTGATCTTCTTCTCGATCTCCTTCGGGGTGTCGTTCATGCCAATGGTGCCGCCGGGCGAGTCGATCGACTTCGACATCTTGTTCTCCGGATGCTGCAGATCCATCACCCGGGCTCCGGACTCCGGAATGCGGTGCTCTGGCACGACGAAGGTCTCGCCGAAGCGCGAGTTGAACCGAATGGCCGCGTCGCGGCTCAACTCGAGGTGCTGCCGCTGGTCGTCGCCGACCGGGACGACATCGGTGTCGTACAGGAGGATGTCAGCCGCCTGCAGTGCCGGATAGGTGAACAGTCCGGAGGCGGTGAACCCGGTCGAGCGATCGGACTTGTCCTTGAACTGGGTCATGCGGCTGAGTTCTCCGAACGACGTGACGCATTGCATGAGCCAGCCGAGTTCGGAGTGCTCTCGAACATGGGACTGGACGAACAGCGTCGAACGCTCGGGGTCGATTCCGGTGGCGAGCAGCATCCTGGCGATGTCGAGGGTGCCTCGGAGGATCTCGCCCGGCTCCTTCGGAACGGTCAACGCATGCAGATCGACGATGCAGTAGATCGCGTCGTTCTCGTGCTGGAGCCGCTCCCAGTTGCGAAGGGCGCCGAGGTAGTTTCCGAGATGGGTGGACCCGGTCGGCTGGATACCGCTGAAGACTCGGAGCCGGCGATGGCCGGCGTCGGGTGAGGGGGACTGCGTTGACATGGGCGCACATCGTAGGGGCGACAGCAGAACTGCCTCCGATCATTTAGAATGACAGCCGTGTCATTTCTCCAACCAGCTCCACCTCTCGAGCCCCAGCTGCCGGATCCCCAGGTCGCGGCCCCGTCATCGGACGCCACGGGCCCGTCCGACGAGTTCACCGACAGCTCATCGGTCCGTGTGCGGACCGACGTGTTCGAGGGCCCGTTCGATCTGCTGCTGCACCTGATCCTGCGTGACGAGGTCGACCTGTACGAGGTCTCGTTGTTCGAGATCGTCGATGCCTATCTGGCCGAGATCGAGCGGATCGATGCCTGTGATCTCGAGCTGGCCACCGAGTTCCTCCTGATCGCAGCCACGCTCGTCGAGCTCAAGTGCCGCCGCCTGCTCCCCGTCGACGACGACTTCGATCTCGACGACGAGCTCGGGCTCTGGGAGGAGCGGGATCTCCTCCTGTCCCGGCTCCTCGAGTGCAAGACCTTCAAGGACGCAGCGAAGGTGCTCGATCAACTGGCGAGCGCTGGCAGCAATGGTTGCCCCACGCCGAGTCGGGCTCGAGGAACAATTCCTCGATCTCACGCCCGACCTCCTCACCGGTGTGCAGCCGGAACACCTGCGGCGAGCGTTCCTCAAAGCGGTCGCTCCAAAGCCCGTGCCGGAGGTCAGCCTTGCCCATGTCAGCGACGTCCGGATCAGCGTCGCCGATGCCATCGAGGAACTCATCGACGAGTTGCCGCGTATGGGTTCTGTCACCTTCCGTTCGCTCACCGTCGGCCTCGGCGAAAAGCTCGAAGTCGTCGTCCGGTTTCTCGCCGTCCTCGAGCTCTTCAAGCAGGGATATGTCGAACTCGACCAGCTCTCGTCGTTCGGTGACCTCACGGTCACCTGGCTCGGCGTCAACGACGTCGACGGTCAGCTGGCCCTCTCGGGCGCCGATCTGTACGAAGGCTGATCATGACCAACGACAGCACTCCCGAGATGGACACTCCCGAGATGGACACTCCCGAGATGGACAGGCGCCCGAGATGGACACAGCGGCCGAGCCTGCGGGCCCGCCGTCTGCCGAGGCGCTCGTTGCCGCCAAGCGGGCAATCGAAGCCATCGTGTTGGTGGCCACCGACCCGATCGCCGATCAACTGCTCGCACAGGTGATCGAGCTGCCGATTCCGACCGTCCGTCGCTTGTGCGCCGAACTGGCCGAGAGCTACGCCGCCGAGCAGCGCGGATTCCAGTTCGTCGAGGTCGCCGGCGGTTGGCGCTACCAGACACATCCCGACCTGGCGCCCTACATCGAGAAGTACGTGCTGGAGGGACAAACGGCTCGACTCAGCAGTGCTGCGCTCGAGACGCTCTCGATCGTTGCCTACAAACAGCCGCTGTCCCGGGCCCAGATGTCGGCCATCCGCGGTGTCAACGTCGACGGTGTCCTTCGCACGCTGGTGCAGAAGGGCTACATCGAGGAGATCGGCAGGGACGCCGGGCCGGGTCAGGCCACGCTTGTTCGGCACCACCGAGCTCTTCCTCGAGCGGCTCGGGCTCGCCAAGATCGGCGACCTTCCGCCGTTGGGCGAGTTCGTTCCGGATGCCAGCGTCGTCGAGGCGCTCGAAATGACTCTGCGAGTCGCGCCCGAGGATCCCGAACTGCCCCTCGATGCAGCAACCTCTGACTCGCCGTCCACGCCGTGAGTGAGGTCCCGCCCCTGGATGCTCCGCATCCAGACGGCGAACGCCTCCAGAAGGTGATGGCGAGGATCGGCATCGGCAGCCGTCGGGTCAACGAAGATCTGATCGCCGAGGGGCGGGTCACGGTCAACGGTGAGGTCGCCGTGCTCGGCCGCCGCGTGCATGTCGAGAGCGACGAGATCGCGGTCGACGGCGCCGTCTTCAGCTCACGGCCCGATTCGATCACCTACCTGCTCAACAAACCGGCCAAGGTGATCACGACGGCCAGTGATCCACAGGGACGCCCCACCGTCTTGGCGTTGGTACCAGATGAGCCCCGGGTGTTCAGTGTTGGCCGTCTCGACTTCGACACCGAAGGGCTGTTGCTGCTCACCAACGACGGCACCATGGCCCACCGGCTCACGCATCCCAGTTTCGGCGTGGAGAAGGAATACCTGGCGCATGTCAGCGGAGAGCCGAGCCGCGCCGACCTCCGGCGGCTTCGCGAAGGCATCGAACTCGACGATGGGGTCACCGCTCCGGCGCAGGTCGTCGCCGTCGCCCCGGACGTGATTCGAATCACGATCCACGAGGGGCGCAACCGCCAGGTCAGGAGGATGTTCGAGTCGATCGGCAGCGAGGTGATCCGTTTGGTCCGCACCAGGATCGGGCCACTCAGCGATCCGGGGCTCGAGCCGGGGGCGTGGCGTGAGCTCACTCGTGACGAAGTGCTCGACCTCCAGCGAGCGGTCATCAGCCGATAGCCTCGGCCGCCATGCCGATTCGAGCCATTCGCGGCGCCATCACGGTGGACGCCGACACTCGGGAAGAGATCTTCCAGCGCACGACCACGTTGCTGGCGGCGCTCTACGAACGAAACAACCTCGTGCACGACGACATCATCAGCATCCTGTTCACCGCAACGCAGGATCTGGCCAGCGCCCCACCAGCTGCAGCGGCACGGTCGTTCGGCCTTGTCGACGTCCCTCTGCTGTGCGCTCAGGAGATGTCGGTCATCGGTTCGCTTCCACGCTGTATCCGGTTGATGCTCCACGTCGAGACCGATCGACCGAAGTCCGAGCTGCGGCACGCGTTCCTCAGGGGTGCCACGGCGCTTCGTCCCGAGTTGGCCGAACCGGGCGACGATCAGTGACCGACCGCATTGCCAATGTGGTCGGCGCCGGACTCATCGGCGGTTCTGTCGGCCTCGCCTTGCGCCAGCGGGGGTGGCAGGTCGTGATCGACGACCTCCTCCGCGAGGTTGCCGAGGAGGCCTTGGCGATCGGCGCGGCCGACGAGATCGGTTTCGATTCCGCGAGCTGACGATCACGTTCATCGCCACACCGGTCGGCTCCATCGCCGAGCTGGCGATCGATGCGCTCGGCCGCACGAGGGGCCCCGTCACCGACGTCGGTTCGACGAAGCTCGACATCGTCCGCGATGTGGCCGACCCCCGCTTCGTCGGCGGACATCCGATGGCCGGCTCGGAACAGGACGGGATCGCCGGGGCTCGGACCAACCTCTTCGAGGGCGCGATGTGGGTGCTGACCCCCACCGAGGAGACCGACGAGGCGAGTTTCTCGTCCGTTCGGGCGATCGTGCGATCGCTCGGCGCCGAGTCGACCACGTTGCTGCCCCGAACCCACGACCAGATGGTGGCCCAGGTCAGCCACGTACCTCACCTGACGGCGGCATCGCTGATGTGTCTCGCCGATGACATGTCGATCGAGCATCGAGCCCTCTTCCGGCTCGCCGCCGGAGGGTTCCGGGACATGACCAGGATTTCGGCCGGCCGACCGACGATCTGGCCGGACATCTGCATCGCCAACAAGACGGCGATCGTGAAGGGCCTCGACGGTCTGATCTCGCAGCTGGGCGACATCCGCAATCGGGTGGAAGCCCAGGACCGAGACGGGATTCTCGACTTGTTGACGCGTGCTCGATCGGCCCGCGTGAACCTTCCCGCCGGTGTTGCCGCCGCCGATCACATGGCCGAGGTGGCCGTGCCGATCCCCGACCGGCCAGGCGAGATCGCCACGATCGCCACGCTTGCTTCCGACCTCGACGTCAACATCTTCGATCTCGAGATCACGCACTCCGGTGAGGGCCGTCGCGGCGTGATGATGATGGTTGTCGACCAGGAGCAGGTCGAGCGTCTGCTCGGGGGTCTCATCGCTCGCGGCTACCGACCGACGAGCCACAACCTCGCATGACGGTTGTCACCCGTCGCCGGTCATGGCCGGATGGTGGAGGACGAGTGGGCCACGGGGCGGTAGGTTGAGCCCCGTGACCGGGCAGCCCGAGCAGACCATTCCGAGCGATCTTCCCTCCGACAGCGACGAAGCGGACGACTTCGTGATCGTCGCAATCGACGGGCCCGCTGGTTCGGGCAAGTCAACGGTTGCCAAACGGTTGGCCGTCGCACTCGACCTCGACTACCTCGACACCGGGGCGATGTATCGATCGGTGACCTTCGCCGCGCTCGCCCGTGGCATCGACCCGGACGGCGACGCGGAACGTATCGCCGAGGTCGCCCGCGTGTCGGACATCGACGTTCGGGCAGACGGCACGGTTCGCGTCGACGGCATCGACGTCACCACCCAGATCCGAGGCCCCGAAGTCACGCGAGCGGTGTCAGCTGTGGCGTCCATCCCGGAAGTCAGAGCCGAGTTGGTGAGCCGTCAACGCGAGTGGGCACGGCGACGCAACGGCGGCGTCCTCGAGGGTCGCGACATCGGTTCGGTCGTCTTCCCCGACGCTCGGTTGAAGGTCTATCTCAACGCGTCACCCGATGTGCGAGCCTCGAGGCGGGCCGGAGAGGTCACCGATCTCGACTACGACACTGTGGCTGCCGATCTGGCTCGCCGCGACGCCTATGACAGCGGACGGGCCGCCGACCCGCTGATGCGCGCCGACGGCGCGATCGAGATCGACACCAGCGACTTGACGATCGACGAGGTGGTGGCTCTCCTCACCGAACGAGTCCACGGCCATTGAGCGAAGGCACCGGCAACGGTCTCGCTGATCGCGGGTTCAGCGGCCCACTGAGCCGCCCATCCCGCTGGTTCTATCGCAGCACTCGAGTCGTTGTTCATGGCGTTCTTCCGTACCTGGTGCCGGATGACAGTGATCGGGAGCGACCGCGTGCCGGCCACAGGTGGGTTCATCCTGGCCGCGGGTGGGCACCGATCGATACTCGACACACCGATCGTCGCCGGCACCACCAATCGCGTACTCCGCTACATGGGTGCCGAGAAGTACTTCGACGTGCCGGGTCTCTCGTGGTTTCTTCGCTCAGCGGGCGGTTTCCCGGTGCAACGTAATGCAACCGATCGCGACGCGCTCCGGCTCAGTGAAGAAGTGTTGCGCAGCGGTGAACCGCTCGTGATCTATCCAGAGGGCACCCGATTCAGCGGACCAACTGTGCAGCCGTTGCAGCAGGGGGCGGCCTTCCTTGCGTGCCGGGCGCAGGTGCCGATCGTGCCGGTGGGGCTCGGTGGCACCGAACGGGCCTGGCCGAAGAGCGGACGGTTCATTCGTCCGACCAAGGTGGCACTCGTCGTCGGCGAACCGATGATTCCCCCGCTGCCCGAGGACGGTCGTCGGGTCAAACGCTCGTCCGTGCGGGCCTTCAGCGATCAGCTCCACGAGCGGCTCCAAGAACTGTTCGACGAGGCGCAGGAGCGCGCCGGCACCACGTGAACCCGGCTGACTGGAAGCTGGTTCGCCACCCGCCGACGACGAACCGATCGCTCCAGGCTCATGACGCCGCCGACACACTCGTGCTCGCCGAGCTCGGGTCAACCTCGCTCGACCGGGTGATGGTGGTCAACGACGGGTTCGGTGGACTGTCGATCCCGTTGGTCGGCGCCGGAGCGGAGGTCGTCGCCTGGGGAGACTCGGTGCTCGCAGAAGCAGCCGTCGCCCGCAATCTCGCACAGCAACGGATTGGCCGAGCGACGCCGTTCAGTTCGTGGCCTCCACTGCATGTCCCGCCGGACGATTCGATGCCGTGCTGATCAAGGTCCCGAAGACATCGGCGCTCCTGGAGGCGCAGCTCGTCGGCATCCGGAGACTGATCGTTGTCAGAGGGAACACGGGTGATCGGAGCAGGGATGGTGAAACACATCCACACGAGCACCGTCGCTGCGTTCGAGGCGATCATCGGGCCCACGGTCACCTCGCTGGCGACCAAGAAGGCGCGGTTGATCCATCCGACCTTCGATCCCGATCGTCGACCGGACTCCCCGCGAACCGACCCGTTATCGAACCGAGCCCGATGGCGAGGGCCGGAGCGTCGATGTGATCAGCCGGGCCAACGTCTTCTCGCAGTCGAAGCTCGACATCGGGACTCGCCTGCTGCTGGCCCATCTTCCAACGGTGCCCGATGGCGGAGCCGTGCTCGACCTCGGCTGCGGCAATGGTGTTCTCGGTGCCTCGCTGGCGCTGACGTTCGACGGAGGCTCCATCACCTTCACGGATGTCTCCCACGCTGCGGTCGCGTCGGCCAGGGACACGTATGTCGCAACCATGGGCGACGACGACGATCGCGCCCGATTCCACTCGGTTGATCTGGCGGCCGGCGTTGCCGATCGATCGATCGATGTCGTGGTCATCAACCCACCGTTCCACGATCAACATGTGGTCGGCGACGACACGGCTCGGCGAATGTTCGCCGAAGCTGAACGAGTGCTGCGGCCGGGGGGAGAGGTGCGAGTGATCGGGAACCGACACCTCGGGTATCACCGACTGCTCGGTCGACGGTTCGGAGCGGCAGAAGTCGTGGCGTCGAATCCGAAGTTCGTGGTGCTCAGCGCTCGCCGGCCGGAGTAGCCGCCGCGTCGTTCGTCAGCATTCGATGCGCTCTCGCCTCTCGAGCCCGTGTCTTCGGCCGCCAACGCCGTGGTCGTTCTGAGTTCGAGTTCGGGCAGGAACCAGACGATGACGACGAGGATCGCCATCACGGGGATGGCCGACCAGAAGACGGCGTTCGAGCCAACGGCAACAGCCTCTTCGACGGCGCGACGCAGCGACGGCTCGAGGGCAGCGATGTCGTCAGGGGTCGACAGCAACTCGTCGACGTCGACGGAGGAGTCGAGGTCGGCGAGCTCGCTGGTGATCCTCCCCGTCAGCAAGGCTCCGAAGGCGCCGACACCCAACGTCTGGCCCAGCGTGCGGAAGAAGTTGATGGCGGCGGTGCCGGTCCCGAGGTCGGGGAGGTCGAGGGAATTCTGCGTTGCCGTTGTCATGGTCGGGAAGGCAACACCCATCGAGAAGCCCATGACGACAAGCCACGGGATTGCGGACGCCGCTGTGCTGTCGGCGTCGAGGAAGGTGAACGAGATCAGCGAAGCGAGGGTGAGTGCAGGCGCCACCTGCACGAGCCTGAGGTAGCGGCCGGTCCCGGTGGTGACCCGCCCGGCCAGGTAGGAACCGATACTGACAGCGATGCTCATCGACGCCAAGATGAGACCGGCCCGGGTGGCCGATTCCTCGAGCGACACCTGGAAGAAGAGCGGGAAGAAGGCCAGCACTCCCATGCCGGCAATCCCGTACACCGCATTCCCGGCGATCATGATGCGGAACGTCGGGTTGCCGAACAGTCGCATCGGCAGGAGCGGTTCCGGTGCTCGCTGTTCCCACAGCACGAAGCCGACGGCGCCGACAGCGGCAATCACGAGCAAGCCGATGATCTGAGGCGAGCCCCACGAGTAGGCGCCGCCGCCAAGGGCGAGCCCGAAGATCAAGGAGGTGACCGCGGTGACCAGGATTGCCGCGCCGCCGATGTCGAGCACGTGCTCGCGAGGCGGCAGCTGGAAGGTCAGGTTGCGGTGGATGACGGTGGTGGCGATCAGGCCGAGAGGAATGTTGATCAGGAAGATCCAGCGCCACGACGCCACGTCGACGAAGACGCCGCCGATCACCGGACCGACCAGCGCCGAGAAGGTGAAGTTCATCGTGTAGTAGGCCATGTAGCGACCACGTTCTCTCGGCGAGAAGATGTCCCCGATCACGATGAACCCCATCGCCATCAGGCCGCCGCCACCGATGCCCTGGAGGCCTCTCGACACGATCAGTTGCCACATCGTCTGTGAGGCTGCGGCCATGACCGAGGTGACGACGAAGATCGCAAGGGCGGCCTCGGTGAGTACTCGCCGTCCGTAGAGGTCGCTGAGCTTGCCGTAGAGAGGTGTCGCCGCCACGGATCCGAGGAGGTAGGCGGTGAGCACCCACGGCAACTGATCGATCCCGCCGAGGTCGCCGGCGATCGTCGGCAGGGCGGTGGAGACGGCCGTGCCGTCGAGGGAGGCGAGGAATGTCGACACGAGCATCCCGATGAAGATCGAATGCGTCTGTCGTCTGGTCAGCGATCCGGTGACTCCGTGCTGCGTCGGTGCGCTTGCCATGCCGCAGCTTCCCAGACTCACCGCTGAGCCCCAAGTCCGAGGGGATGGGTCAGTCTCCGGTGGCGCCGTCGATCGATTGGCGGATGTAGTCGGCGTGGCCGCAATGCCTGGCGTACTCCTCGATCATGTGAACGATGATCCAGCGAAGGTTCCAGGGCCTGTCATCGACCTGCCTGACCCGCTCGGAGAGTTGGTCGAGCGACGAAGCGGCCGTGGTGGTCGCCCGGCTTCGAGCGACGGCCTCGCGGAAGAGTTCGCGAAGCTCGTCTCCGGTCTGTTCACCGGCGTGATGGAACTCCCAATCGGCGTCGTCATCCCACGGGATCGAGGCCCATGGCTCGATTTCGTCGCGTCCGGCGAATTGGTAGTCGAACCACGAGTCCTCCACGAGCGCCATGTGCATGAGCAGCCCACCGATGGTGAGGTCCGAGGGCGCGCAGGGTTGCGCCAGCTGAGCATCATCGAGGCCGTCGGCCTTGCGGAGGAGGACGACCCGGTAGTAGTCGAGCATTTCACCGAGCGTGGTCGGTTCGTCCGCCGCCCGTTGCATGACAGGCAGATCGGGCATCACAGCGTCACCAGCACGTCTGATGCCCCGATCTGGCGATCGTTGAGCTCGGGACGGCCATCGAGACTGCCCCCGAGGCCGACCGTGGCGACGAGGTCGATGGCGGTGAGGAGTTCCCGCAGGTTCCGAGGAGGGGGGAAGTACTCGTCCTCGTCGGTGATGCGGACTTCCTCGACGCCGTTGGTCGGGGCCAGGTAGTCGATCACGGCTTGGACCACGTCTTCGGGGGCGGATGCACCTGCGGTGACTCCGATGGTGCCGCTGAGTCCGTCTGGCAGTTCGTCCGGGCCGTTCACCCGGAACACCTGAGGGCAACCGGCCTCGGTGGCCAGTTTGGCCAAGGCGTTGGTGTTGGAGCTGTTGGCCGATCCGATCACCACGACGGCGTCGCAGCGATCGGCGATGGACATCAGGGCTGACTGCCGGTTGGTGGTGGCGAAGCACAGGTCGCTGCGGCCCGGGTTGCCAGAGGTCGGGGAAGCGCTCCTTGGCCGCATCGGCGACTTGGCTCCAATCACGATGTGACAGGGTCGTCTGCGCCAGCAGCGCCGTCGGTTCCTCGAAGTCGGGGAGAGCGGCGACCTCCTCGACCGATTCGACCCTGCTGATGGAATCCGGGGCGACCGCCATGGTGCCGACCGCCTCCTCGTGGCCGTCGTGGCCGACGTAGATGACCCGGTATCCCTTCTTGGCTCTGACCTTGACCTCGTGATGGACCTTGGTGACCAGCGGGCAGACAGCATCGACGACGTAGCTGCCGCGTTGTCGGGCGGCGCTGACCACCTCGGGGGCCGATCCGTGGGCCGACAGCATGATCGGCTCGACCCTCGGGAACCTCGTCGATGTCGTCGACGAAGACGACCCCGAGCTCCACGAACCGGTCGACGACCAGCTTGTTGTGGACGATCTCGTGGTAGCAGTAGACGGGCGGCTCGAAGGCCCGCACCATCCAGCTCAGCGCCTTGATCGCCATCTCGACCCCGGCACAGAATCCACGGGGGGCGCAGAGCAGGACCTGGTCGACCGTGGCCGGCCCGGTGGAATCGTTCTGATCGGGAGCGGGTCGTTCTGACACGAGGGTCAGGCTAGCCAGCCGGGCTTGACGGCGGCCGGTCCGAGCTCGCTACCCGGCGGTTTCGCCCTCCTCGGTGCTGTGGCTCGACATCCAACGATTGCCGGTACCACTCGATCATTCGCCGCGTTGCTTCTGCCTGAACCGGATCTTCGGGAACGGCACGTTCTTCCAGGTGACGCAGGGTCTGCGTTCTGCGGTGCACTTCGCGATCGCTCCGGCTGGGAAACCCGTTCGTGTACCGCGCGGGAACGAGATCCAGGGCCAGGTTGACGATCTCCGGACAGGTCTCCAGGCACTTGGCGGTGCTGGTGATCTGCCGAGCGGCCGCCAGTGACGTTGGTTGGCAGGACTTCGAGACCGGACCGCCCACCCGGGCCGCTGAGCAGTTCACCAACTGCTGCGATCGCGATTTCGCGAATCGCCGGAACCGGATCGGTGGTTCGGAGGGCGACGATCTGAGCGGCGCCGGGACTGCGCAGCCACTGGCAGGCCAATTCGACCGCCGCTTGGCGGACGAAACCGTCTGGGTGACATGCGAACAGCACGGCGAGACCCGGCTGCTCCAACGCAAGACTTCGCGCTCGCTCCGCGGTGAGCTCTGCCCACGGACCATCGGTCACCGTGCGCTTTCTGATTTCCCCGTCGACGCGGGCCGAGATCCCGCTGTACGCCATCTGTACGAACCGGGGGTCGTCCATCACCGCCCCTGATGCGTCGTCGAGGATTGCACGTTCGGCCAGGACGATCAGTCGAGCAGCGCGGTCCTTCTTGGAGGTTGCCACGGCTTCAGCGGGCGTAGAGCGAGGTGCCGTGTTCCATCATCTCGCTCATCACCTCGGTGAGACGGCGGGCGGTGGCGTTGTACATGGCGCCGCCGACCGACACCCGGCGAACACCGAGTGCTTCGAGCTCCGGCACCGACGGACCGTGGGGTCTGGCCAGGAAGTTGATCGGTCGATCGACAGCGGCAATGACGGCGCTGATGTCTGCCGCCGTGCTGAGGCCAGGGGCGTAGAGGACGTCGGCTCCGGCGGCTTGGAAGGCCTGGAGTCTGCTGATGGTGTCGGCGAGGAGGTCGGGCTCCGATCGGTACAGGTGGTTCTCGGCTCGGGCGGTGAGGACCAATCCGTGCTCCGCGCACGCTGCGGCGGCTTCGCTCGACTGCCTCGGCGGCAGTCTCGATCGGGTCGATCCTGCCGGTGACGGGGTGGTAGTCCTCGATCGAGCATCCGGCGGCGCCGGCGTCCGCCAATCGGCGGATCGTCCCGGCGATCCCGCCCGGACCGTTGGGGAAGAGGCGCTCCGAGTCGACGTTGAGGGGGACGCTGATGAAGGCAGTGAGGTCCGTCACGTGAGCGAGCAGCTCATCGAGGGTGAGCTCTTGGTCGTTCTTGCCGATCGATCGGGCGAAGCCGGAGCTGGTGGTGGCGAGGGCCAGGCAGCCTGCGTCCTGCATGATCTTCGCCGAGCCGCGGTCCCACGGGTTGGGCATGACGAAGGTGCCCTCCTCGTGGAGTGCGCGGAAGGTGGGTGTCGAGTTCATGGTCGGATCCATTCCTCGCTGGTCAGGCGGTAGAGCACGTGGTGGGCCAAGGGACTGTCGGCGTGGACCCGAGGATGGTCGAAGTCGTCGCTCGGGTCGGTGGTGAGACCGAGCTTTTCCATCACCCGTCGTGACCTGAGGTTGATGGCCGCCGTGAACGACACGATCTCGGGGAACTCGAGTCGTTCGAACCCGTCGGCCACGGCCCGCTCGGCCGCTTCGGTGGCGTACCCGCGGCCCCAGGCCCAACGGTCCAGTCGCCAACCCACCTCCACCGTCGGCGTGAAATGAGCAGCGAACGTCGCCGGCCAGAGTCCGACGAAACCGGCGAATCGTCCGGCCGTTCCTTCCAGGATGTCGACCGCCCAGAGTCCGAACCCGTTGTCCTCGAAGTGATGTTCGATGCGATCGACGAAGGCGTCGCTCTCGGCTCTGGTCAGCGCAGCGTGGAAGAACTCCATCACTTCCGGATCGGCGTTCATCGCGGCAAACGGCTCTCGGTCCTCTGGCGTCCAACGCCGCAGCCGGAGTCGTTCGGTCTCCAGAGTGGGAATCGGAGCCGGAATCGACATCAGTCCGCGACCCGTGGTGGGCGCAGTGGAGACCGACCCGTCCCATTCCGACAACGGTGCGCAGTGCCAGGCCCAATCGGTGAGGCGCGGTCGGTCGGGGAGGGCGACCCGGCCATTGGCCCATCGCAACTGACTCCATGGGTCGGCGGTGTCGGTGATCCATGGGAACAGTCGGCGGAGGACGGGCTCGACGAGATCAGACGGCGCCTCGAAGCTGACCCGAAGCCCTCTCGCCGCATCGTCGGTGTGGATGAGCATCTCGTCGCAGGCCATGGCGGCGAACCCGGAGGGGTCGGCCGTGCCCATGGGGTGGAAACCGCGCGCGGTCGACGGTGACGCCTCGACCACCGATGCAACGATGTGGGCGTACGTCCGGAGTGTTTCCACCACCTCGCCCGCGTCGCCTTCGGTCCTGACCCGGTGTTCGACCGGCCCGAGGTCGGCTCCGCCCGCAGCCAAGTCGATGGCGTACCAGAGGCAGCCCTCGGCGGTGTGACCGACCACCTCGACCACGGACATGTCGAGATCGGGGACGGGCGCGTTCCAGTTCCCGCCGAGATGGTCTCGGAGGAAACCGACACAGGAGTCGGATGTTCTGCGGACGTGATCAGCATCAACCACGACCGAGATCGTAGATCGAGGTCAGCTCGGTCGGAGCTCCAAGCCTTCCGGCCGCCAATGGCGGCCGGCGAACACGAACTGGTTGACCGTGCAATGCCGCTCGAGGAAGCCCGCTTCGCAATACGCGAGATAGAAGCGCCACAACCGCACGAATCGCTCGTCGAGCCCGAGGGCATACACCTCGTCGAGCCGGGAATCGAAGGTCTGGCGCCACTGGCGGAGCGTTTCGGCGTAGTGCGCCGACAGGTCTTCGACGTCGATGACCTGCATCCGTGTCGCTGAGCTCACCGACTTGGTGATGGCGCCGATCGACGGAAGGAATCCGCCGGGGAAGATGAACCGCCGGATGAAGTCCTCGGTGTTCTTGGTTCGTTCGTATCGCCGATCGGGGACACAGATGGCCTGGATGGCGGCGAGACCGTCGTCCTCGAGGCAGCGTTCGATCGTCGCGAAGTAGTTGTCGTAGTCGCGCCAGTCGACCGCTTCGATCATCTCGATCGACACGACCCGGTCGTACCGGCCCTCGAGATCGCGCCAGTCGCTGTCGAGCAGGGTGACGTCGTCCGATCGACCGGCCAGCCCGACCCGGTGGGTTGCCTCCTTCAGCTGCTCCTTCGAGATGGTGGTGGTGGTCACTCGGCACCCGGTGGTGTCGACCGCTCGCAGGGCGAACCCGCCCCAGCCGGTCCCGATCTCGAGCACCGAGTGGTCGGACGAGACGCCGAGCTTGTTCAGCAAGCGGTCGTACTTGTGGCGGGAACCCTCGGCCAGCGCAGCTTCGGCGGAGGGGAAGATGGCGGAGGAGTAGGTGAGCGTCTCGTCGAGGAAGATCCGGAAGAAGTCGTTTCCGAGGTCGTAGTGGCTTGCGATGTCCTCTCGGTTTCGCGAACGGCCGGGTGTGGGGAGTGCCGCTCTGATCCGGTCGGTCGCCCAGCCCGTTGCGTTCGAGATCCGGTTGCGGAGCTCGTCGATGGGTTCGAGGCTGCGGATGATCGATCGGACCACGGTCACCGGGTCGTCGCTGTCCCACCAACCCTCGAAGTAGCCGCGGCCGAGCCCGATCGACCCCTCCTTCACCAGCGACGTCCACGCTCGGGAGTCGAGCACCTCGAGGGTGGCAATCAGCTGGTCACCGTTCAGATCGAGAGGCGCCCCGAGGGTCGTGATGCGGTCGCCGGCGCGAACCTCCGACTCGCCGACAGGGGTTTGGAGCCCGGCGCCGCCCCGTTCGATGATGACGACCCGATCCCGCTCGATCCGGTCGAGCAGACGCAACACGGCGGATCGTGCGGCTCTCGCCGCGATGCCGGGAGCCGCGTCCGGGGTGTGGCCGGCTCGCCGAAGCAGCCGTTCGGGCTGGACCGGCCCGGTGGGACCGTCGGTCGTGGCGATGTAGCTGGTCGGTCATGCGGAAACCTCAGTTGCTGATCGTTTGGGATGGGGGACGAATCGGACGCCCTTGCGCCACAGCCGGGCGGCCTGAGCGTGGATGCCGGCGCTGACGCGATGGGTTGGCAGGGGAGTGGCTCGGAGGGAGCGAGCGAGCAGCTCGCGTGTGGCCGGGACGCGGTGCGTGCGCAGCGCGGTGTGGAGGACGAGATCGCCGGCTCGATCGAGCACGTCGATGTCGATCACCACTCGGTCGTCGCGATCGGCGATCCGGAGTTCGTAGCGATGGTCCATGCCGAGGAACGGCGAGACGTGCAGGGTCTTGTCGAAGCTCGAGTGCAGCCACCCATCGTCGGCCTCGAGGGCCAGCGGATAGCGGTGTCGCTCTTTCCACGGCGTGTTGGTCACCTCGAGAACAGCCCCGACGGGACGAACGTCGTCGATTGCGGTGGTGGGTTCGATCGAGTCCCACACGAGGTAGACGGTGATGGGGTTGAAGAGCCACCCCCAACGTCGGATCTGCGTCACCATCCGCACCGGTCCCTCGACGGGTCGGCCCAGCACCGCAGCGACCTCGGCGCGGGCGGCGTCGGCGAGTGAGCCGCTCGTCGTGGCCCCGTAGTCCCGGCGGCGAAAGCGGGCAGGAGCGACGCGGTGCGACGAGAACGCAGGGTGGAGGCGGCAGAGGTCGTCCGGGCGGTCAGGGTCGATCCAGACCTGGCTCACGGGCGACGTGAACTGGTGGAACGCCGTGGCCTCCCGCCGGTGTACCACCGAGCCCTCGCAGATCGCTGGTCGGCCCGGCCTCACCAGTCGACCCCGAGCCGGCGGCACACCCGGAGACCGGACGTGATGCCGTCCTCGTGGAAGCCGTAGCCCCAGTAGGCGCCGGCGAAATGCGTGCCGTCGACGTCCGTCGATGTCATCGAAGCGGGCCTGCGCCTCGATGGCAGGCCCGTCGAAGACCGGGTGGGCGTAGTCGAAACGTCGCAAGGACCGCATCGGGGTCGATCCGATGATCGCTGTTGAGACTCACGAGGTAGCGCCGGCTGCCGTGCAAGCCGCTGGAGGTCGGTCATGTCGTAGGTGAGGGTGCTGACCCGCTCGGGATCCTCGCCTGGCTGGGGTCGGTCGTAGTTCCACGCCGACCAAGCGGCTCTGACCGGTGAGAGCACCGACGTGTCGGTGTGCAGGGTCGCTCGATTGGGCTGGTAGCCGATCGCTCCGAGGATCTCCTTCTCGTCCGGCGTCGCATCGGCGAGGATCCCGAGCGTCTGGTCGGAGTGGCAGGCGAAGATCACCTTGTCGAACATCTCCGCACCGCCGCCGGTGAGGACGGACACACCGCCGTCCGATCTCTCGACCGACCGAACCGGGGTGGCGAGGCGAATCTCGCCGTCGAACCGGGCGGCGATCGCATCGACGTACACCCTGCTCCCGCCGATGACCGTCCGCCACTGCGGGCGGTCGCCCACGCCGAGGAGTCCGTGATTGGCAAGGAACCGCAGCAGGCTGATCGCCGGGAACTCATCGAAGGTGGCGGGGTCGGCGGACCAGACAGACGAACCCATCGGGATCAGGTGTAGTTCCCGGAAGGCCTTCGAGTACCGACCGGCGTCGAGGAAATCTCCGATGCTCTGCGTCTCGTCGGTCGCGCTGTCGCCGCTGTCTGCCGCCTCCAGCAACCGCGTGCCGGCACGGTAGAAGCGGGCGATGTCGACGAGCATGCGCCACATCGTCGGATCGGACGAGATTCCGCTTGTCGGCGAACAACGTCCGCAGGTTCGTGGCCCGGTAGGTGAAGTCGGCCCCTCGATCGGTCACGCCGAAGCTCATCTCGGTGTCCTGTACCGGCACGCCGAGCTCGTCGAAGAGGCGAACGAGGTTCGGGTAGTTGCGGTCGTTGTGCACGATGAAGCCGGTGTCGATGGCGAGTTCGCCTGCTGTCGGGTCATCGACGGTGACGGTGTTCGAGTGCCCGCCGAGACGAGGCGAAGCCTCGAACAGCGTGACTTCGTGGTGCGGGCCCAGCACGTGGGCACAGGTGAGTCCGGCGATTCCGGAACCGACGATGGCGATGCGCATGGAAAGGTATTCGTCGCCGAACGCCGTTTGGATGCTCTGCATCGACATGCCGTACCCATCGATCGTTCGCCCAACCCCGTTTGCGTTCCGTTCGGCCAGACGGAGGTTCAGCCTGGAGACGAACGGCTCAGCTGGACCCAGCGGCACGGCCGTAGACTCCTGCGGTGGCTCTTCCCACCGTGATTGCTGTCGTTCCCGACTCTCCCGCCGCTCAGGCCGGGGTGTTCGTCGGCGACGTCCTGCGCACGGTCAACGGCGAGCAACCCCGCGACGTCATCCAATATCAACTGCTGGTCGACGAAGCCTCTGTCGTTCTCGACATCGAGCGAGCAGGTTTCGAACGCGTCATCGAGATCGAGAAGGCCGACGGCGCACCGCTCGGCATCGAGGTGCAGTCGTCGCTCTTCGACCAGGTTCGAACCTGCGACAACCACTGCGCGTTCTGCTTCATCTATCAGCTGCCGGAGGGCATGCGGAAGAGTCTCTCCCTGAAGGACGACGACTTTCGGCTGTCGTTCCTCTACGGCAACTTCACCACGCTCACCCGTTTCACCGAGGCCGACCTCGAACGGGTGGTCACCGAGGGCCTGTCGCCGCTCTACGTGAGCATCCATGCCACCGACCCCGAACTCCGCAATCGACATGCTTCGCAACCGGCGCGGTGCCACCAGCCTTCGCTGGCTGCGGGCGTTGCTCGATCACGGGATCGAGGTCCACGGCCAGATCGTCGTGTGTCCCGGTGTCAACGACGGCGATGCGCTCGACCAGACCCTCGCCGGTGTCCTCGACGAGTATCCCGAACTCGCGTCGCTCGCTGTGGTTCCGCTCGGAGTGAGCGATCATTCGAACGAACCGGAGATGCGCTCCCACACGATCGACGAAGCCGCGGCGGTGGTCGATCTCGTGGAACGATGGCAGCAGGTCTACGCCGATCTGCTCGGCCATCGTCTCGTCTTCGCGGCAGACGAGTACTACCTCCTGGCCGAACGCCGTTTCCCCGAGCCCGAGTTCTACGAAGGTTTCCCGATGCACGAGGACGGGATCGGGATGGCCCGCACGTTCGAGCTCGAATTCAAGGGTGAGGTCGACGATGCCACCGGGACCAAGTCCGGCTTCTTCGCCTGGGTCGAGGGCGCGCCGGCAGAGGGCTATCGAGCACCGCGCCTGGCCGGTGGCACCGGCATCGGCGACGGGCTCATCCAGCTCATGCCCTCCCGGAGTGCGCCGATCGGCATCCTCACCGGTCGGTACGGCGCCGAGATCCTCCGCCCCCTGATCGATGAGCTCGACCGCGACGACATCCGTGTCATCTCCGTCGACAACGAGTTCTTCGGCGGCAACATCGCCGTCACCGGGTTGATGGTCGGTGTCGACCTCGCTCGCGTGCTCGCCGATCAGCCGCAGGGCCACCGCTACCTCCTGCCGGACGTCTGCCTCTCGGGAGGTGTGTTCCTCGATGGCACGTCCGTCGAGGATCTTCCCCGCCCCGTCGAGATCATCCGCACCGACGGCATCGCGCTACGCGACGCTCTCGGCCGCGCCCCGAAGAAAGCCCTGGTCACGTCATGACGTCGGTTCCTTCCGCTCTGCCAACGGTGGTGATCGTCGGCCGTCCGAATGTCGGCAAGTCCACCCTGATGAACCGGATCCTCGGGCGGAGGGAGGCCATCGTCGAGGAGCGTCCGGGCGTCACCCGCGATCGGAAAGAGGTCGAGGCCGAATGGCAGGGTCGTGACTTCCTGCTGATCGACACCGGTGGTTGGATGACCAAGGGCACCGCCATGGACGACAAGGTCAGCAAGCAGGCCGAGGAGGCGATGAGCCAAGCCGACGTCGTGCTGTTCGTCGTCGACGCTGCGGTCGGCATCACCGAGGAAGACGACCAGGCAGTCAAGCGGGTGCGAAAGCTCGGTGTTCCGGTGCTTCTCGTCGCCAACAAGATCGACGACTCTCGTCACGAGGAGAGCCTCTGGGATCTCGTGTCCCTCGGACTCGGCCCGGCCCATCCGGTCAGCTCGCTCCACGGCCGTGGCATCGGCGATCTCCTCGACGAGGTCTGCGCCAAGCTCCCGGAGAAGATCGTCCTGACGAGGTCGTGGAAGAGCCGGATCGCATCTTCTCGATCGCGCTCGTCGGCCGCCCGAACGTCGGCAAGTCCACGCTCTTCAACCGTCTCATCGGTGAGGAGCGTTCGATCACCCACGACATGCCGGGTACCACCCGCGACACCGTCGACACCGTCGTCGACACCTCGACCGGTCCCGTGCGTTTCCTCGACACCGCGGGCATGCGTCGCCGGAGCCGTGTCGACGACGACACCGAGTACTACTCGGTCGTGCGGGCCCTCAAGGCCGTTGACACCGCAGATGTGGCGCTCCTCGTGATGGACGCCACCGAGGGTGTCACCCACCAGGACCAACGTCTGGCCGAGCGGGTCGACGCCGCCGGTTGCCCCATCGTGCTGGTGTTCAACAAATGGGAGCTCCTCTCCACCGAGCGCCGGGAGGCACTCGGCCTCCAGGTCGAGCGCAAGCTCAACTTCCTCCCTGACGTTCCGCTCCACCGGATCTCGGCCCTGACCGGGCGCGGGGTCGAACGGCTCCTGCCGTCGCTCAACATCGCCATCGACGCCTATCAGTCCCGGGCTCCGACTCGGAAGGTCAACGAGGTCATCAAGATCGCACAACAGCAGCAGCCGGCTCCCCACGGAGCACGCGTGCTGTACGCGACCCAAGGTGCGTCCGACCCGCCGACGTTCACCCTCTTCACCAACCGCGACATCCCGGATCACTACATGCGCTACCTCGAGCGTCGGCTCCGCGAGGAGCTCGAGCTCGGACCGACGCCGGTCAAGATGCGTATACGCAAGCGTTCCTGATCCGGGTCGACACGACAGCGAGAATGAGCACCAGCGGAGGCGGAGTCGGTCGGCCTGACCAGGCTGGTGGCGGATCCGGGGTAGCCTCCTCCGATGGAACGGATCCTCCCCGCCCTTGCTGCGCTCCTGTGCGCAGGCGCGGCGGTTGTGTGGATTCGGTCGACGATCAGTCGGCAGAAGGTCGCCAGTCGGCTGAGTACCGAATCCATCGATCCCGATCTCTGGCGTCTCGCCGACGAGGAGTACAAGCGCGATCTCCAGTCGTCGATCTTCGCCATTGCGGCAATCGTTGCCCTGGTGGTTCTCACCGTGGTCGGGGTCGATCTCTTCGTTGCCGTCGCCGCGAGCACGCTGGCGATATCGCCCGCGATCACGCTGTTGCGCCGTACGCGCCTGGGCGAGGCCGCTCGCATCGCGGCCGCCCGGTCAGAGATCGAGAAGCGAGCACGGGAAGTGCTCACCCAGGAGGAGCTGGCTCCACTCCAGTGGGCAGCGCGCCTCGCCCCTTCTGTCGTTCCCCGACCTCTCCGGATTCGAGATCGGTCAGGCGTACCAGCCCGGCAGCGGCGCCATGGCCGGCGACTTCTACGACGTGTTCAAGATCGACGAGCATCGCATCGGTGCGGTCATCGGCGACGTCACCGGACACGGCATCGAACCGTCGATCACGGCATTGCAGGCCAAGTACCTGCTGCGCACCTTCCTGATCCAGTTCCGAGATCCCGGCCAGGCGCTCGAACAGCTGAACGCCCAGATGTCCGAGCTCGTCCGCGGCGATGAGTTCATCTCACTCTGCGTCATGGTGTTCGACAACGAGGCCGGGACGCTCCGATTCTCCTCTGCGGGTCACCCCGCTGCCTTCGTCTGGCATTCGAACGAGGTGCGGCCGCTCGGCGCCACGGGGCCGCTGCTGATGCTCGACCCGACCGCTCCGTACCATTCCAGGGAAATGGCCTGGGACCAGGACGACGTGGCTGTGCTGTACACCGACGGTCTTGCAGAGGCGAGAAATGGCAATGCACTGTTCGGCGAGGATGGTGTCGCCAACATGATCCGGCGTGATCCGACCGCCTCGCCAGACGTGCTGACCAAGGTGCTCGTCGAGGCAGCTCGAGATTTCGCCGGTGGTCCGATCAGCGACGACGTTGCGGTTCTGGTGTTGCGTCGGGTGTGATGGGCCAATGCCCTGGTGTGACACATGTGATGCCTATCGAGCGCCGAACTCTCTGAAGGCCGACGGGCACTGCGCCACGTGTGATTCCGAGGTCGACACGGCCGATCTGAAAGAACAGGGACCGGTCAAGGCGCCGTGGCACTTCTGGCTGATGGTCGCGGCGCTCACCGTGTATCTCGGATGGCGGCTGATCGAGGGCGTGATCTGGATGATCGACAAGATCTGATCCCGGATTTCGGCGGGCAACCAGCCGACCTTTCCCGACCACTTCGACGTTCACGGCGCTAGCCTGACCGCCGCCACGGGCTGTGGCGCAGCCTGGTAGCGCACCTCACTGGGGGTGAGGGGGTCGTGAGTTCGAATCTCGCCAGCCCGACCGTGGTTTCCCCAGGTCAGAGCACGAAGACGCTCTGGCCTGGGGAACGCAAACGCCCAAGGTGGCCTCACGGGAGCTTGACAGTGACGTGACAGGGTGACGTGACAGGTGACTCGACGTGGCTGAGCTCGACTTCGGGTGCCGGGCCAGCGGCGGCCGGGGTGGAAACTGGCGAGTGCGGTACTGTCCGCCGATGCCACAGGTCTCCCTGGACGACATCGAAGCCACGACCCAGCAAGCCCTCGAGATGCACGGCGCCACTCGTGGGGTTGCGACCCAGGTCGCACGAGCTGTGCGGGTCGCCGAAGCCAACGGCAACAAGATCTGCGGCCTCTACTACTTGGAGAGTTACTGCGCTCAGCTCCGAAGCGGACGAGTCGACGGCACGGTCGATCCCGTTGTCATCGTCGACCGCCCCGGAGCCGTTCGAGTCGACGGCAGGCTGGGCTTCGCCCAACCAGCCTTTGCTGCGGGCCTGGAGACAGCGCTCGAGGCGGCGCGATCCAACGGCATCTGCGGCTTCGCGATCGAACACACCCACACCTGCACCTCGCTCGGTTTCTTCACTGAGCAGCTGGCCGAAGCGGGGATGCTCGCGATCGGTGCCACGAATGCCACACCGAGGGTCGCCCCGCCGGGCGGATCCATCGCTCTGTTGGGCACCAACCCGTTTGCCATGGCTGTTCCGGACGGTGCAGGCGGTGTGGCGTTCCAATTCGACTTCAGCACGAGTGCGGTCGCACTCGGAAAGATCACGATGGCCAAAGCCGCGGGCGAGCGAATCCCACTCGGCTGGGCCGTCGACGTCGACGGTGCCCCGACAACGGACCCCACGGCGGCCCTGGCCGGATCGCTCGTGTCGTCTGGTGGATACAAGGGCTTCGGGCTCGGCCTGATGGTGGAGCTCCTCGCATCGGCACTCACCGGCTCGAATCGGAGCGTCGACGTTCCACCACTCAAAGCGCCGGACGGACCGCCGCATGATCTCGGGCAGTTCTACATCCTCATCGACCCCGAGGCCTACAGCGGCTCGGGCTTCTACGCCCATCTCGCCGCCTTGGCGGCCAGCATCGCTGAACAACCAGAGGCTCGGCTGCCCGGCAGTCAACGCTCGGCTGCGACCGCCGTGCAACTCGAAGATGATGTGTGGGCACAAGCCCAGTCGCTGGCTGCTGGATAGATCAGGCGAACCCGGGTGGTCGGCATCCGGGCTACCGTTCGATCCATGTGTGGTCGCTATGTGTCTGCCGCCCCGGTCGAGGACCTGGCGAAGTACTTCAGCGCGACCACACCGGAACACGTGCTCGAGGCCAACTTCAACGTTGCCCCGACCACCGACGTCTACGCGGTCAGAGCCGACAAAGGCGAGCGTGCGCTCACGCCGATGCGCTGGGGCCTCGTTCCCTTCTGGGCCAAGGATCTCAAGATCGGCTCGCGGATGATCAACGCCCGCTCCGAGTCGGTTGCCGACAAACCGGCGTTTCGACGGGCGTTCGCGAAGCGCCGCTGTCTGCTTCCGGCTGACGGCTTCTACGAATGGCAGAAACTCGACGGTCAGAAGGCGAAACAACCGTGGTTCATCCACCGGGTCGACGAGGAACCGCTGGTGTTCGCCGGTCTGTACGAATTCTGGCACCCGAAGGACGCCGAGGGTCACGATCTCGATGACGCCGAGCTCGTCGTCTCCTGCACAATTCTGACCACCTCGGCCAACGAAACCATGGCGCCGATCCACGATCGAATGCCGGTCATGTTGGCCCCGCGGGCATGGGACGACTGGCTCGATCCCGCTTCGGACATCGAGCTGATCTCCAGCTTCATGGTGCCGGCCCCCTGAGTCACTCCTCGCCATGCATCCGGTCAGCACCGCCGTGAACAGCGTGCGCAACAACGGGTCCGAGCTCGTCGAGCCGGTGAAGCGTCTGGAACTCTCGTGAGCGAGTTGTCGATCCAGCGACGAACCCGTCGGCGTTGGATCCAGATCCAGGCTCGGCTCGAGGCCGGAACCGGCGACCGAGTGATTCCGCTCGTCACCGCTGTCGTCCTCGCCGGCGTGTTGTCGGTGCTCAGCCTGGCCCGGCTCGCCTCGTTCGATGGTGGCGACGATCTTGCCGCCTACACCCAGGCGGTCTGGTTGTTGGGTGAGGGCTATCGGCCGGAGGCGTCGCTCCTCGGTGATGAGGTCCACATTCTCGAGCTGCACTGGTCGTTCATTCTCTACCCGGTCGCAGGGCTCGGTTTGTTGTTCCCGACGGCGAAGGTGCTGGTCGTGACCCAGGCGGTCGCGCTCGGCCTCGCCGTGTTTCCTCTGTGGCGGTTGGCTCGACGGGTGGCCAACCTGCGCATCGCCGCCTCGACGGCGCTGATCCTCGCCTACGCGCTTCACCCGGCGACGCATCGCCTCGCCACCGACGACTTCCATCCGGAAGTCCTGGCCATTCCGGCCATCATCTCGTTGGCCTATTTCGGCGCAACGAAGCGATGGTTCGGCTACTGGGTGTGTGTGGCCATCGTGTTGGCCTGTCGGGCCGATCTCGGGCTCGCGATCGGCTTGTGGGGCTTTGTGCTGCTTGGCGACGGGGCACGTCGAACCGGACTCTGGACACTCGGCGTAGGGCTGGTCTGGAGCCTCGGCCTGTTGCTGGTCGTGCAGCCGCTGGTCGGCTCGGCAGCCGTCACCGGCGGCCAGTACGGCGACTACGGCGACTCGCTCGGCGAGGTCGTTCTCACTGCTCTCCGCAATCCGATCGACCTCATTGCCGACCTCACCTCGCAGCCGAATGTGGTCTTGATCGTCAGCCTCTTCGCGCCCGTTCTCTTCTTGCCGCTGCTCTCCATTCGGCACATCCTCCCTGCGGTGCCCCTCACCGGCCTGTTCCTGATCGCCAGGAGCCAGGGGAGCGGCGCCTTTGCCGAACGGACGTCGCTCCTGCTCGCCTTCACGTTCATCGCGGCCCCGTATGCCCTGAATCGTCTCGGCCAGCTCGGGGTGCAGCGGGTTTTCGTCGATTTCCGCCTTCTCACAACACTCACGGCGGCGGCTGCACTCTCGTTCGTCAGCGCATCGCCGATCTCGTTCTACGACAAACCATGGGAGTGGGGCGACGCCGACGCTGTCGAGCAGGCGATTCTCGCCGCCGCCGAGGAGCTGCCGGCCGATGTCGCGGTACGAGCATCGCCGTCGGCCCTGCCGGCGCTGGCCGAGCGTCCGTGGCTCTACACCTTGGCCACCGACCGCGAACCGTCGGTGCAATTCGACGCCTTCGACGTGCGAGCAATCCTGGTCGTCGACCGGGACATCCCATCGCGCACGGCGGAACGGCGCGACGAGTTCGCCATGCGCATGTCGTCGTTCGGTGGTTTCGAGTTGGTCGTCGACGATCGCGACAACGGCGTGTCGCTGTTCCTCCGGCCATGAGCGCTTCGTGGTCCATCGAGAGCGACCCCTCGTGACCACCGACTCCGGAAGTGTCGATGGCGCCGTTCCACCGCCGGTCCGGTCGGTGTTCACCCGCGAGGAGATGCTCACCTGGCCGAACGGCTTCACATTTGTCCGTCTGCTCTGCATCCCACTGTTCGTGTGGCTGCTGTTCGGTCCGGAACGACGCGATCTGGCCGCTTGGCTGCTCGCAGCGCTCGGTTCGACCGACTGGGTCGATGGCTGGATCGCTCGCCGCTTCGACATGTCGAGCGAATTCGGTCGGTTGTTCGACCCGACCGTCGACCGCCTCATGTTCTTCGTCGCGATTCCGGCGATCCTCATCGACGGATCGATTCCGTGGTGGGTGGCCGTGCTGGCGTTGGCTCGGGAAGTGCTGGTGGCGGGAGCTGCAATCGTGGCGGTCGCCGTCGGTGCGGGGACGCTTGCCGTCACCTGGGAAGGCAAGACCGCCGCGTTCTGCCTGATGTTCGCCGTCCCCATGTTCCTCGGCGCGAACAGCACGCTGTCCTACGCCGACATCCTGGGTTGGCTGGCCTGGGTGTTCGCCGTTCCCGGCCTCGCCTACGGCTACTACTCCTTGTTCTTCCAGTACGTACCGACACTACGAGCCCGAATGGAGGAGCGAACCTGAGATCCACGGTTGCACCTTCAACCTCACCGTCAACCGAAGGTCGACGGTGGCGCTGGACTGTGCCCGATTCTGAGGTAGCGTGCCGACCATGAACGTGCCAGATGATCTCTCCTATTCCAGCGATCACGAATGGTTGCGTTTCGAGAGTGACCAACGAGTTCGAATCGGGATCACGGACTACGCACAGGATGCGCTCGGCGACGTCGTCTACGTCGACCTCCCCGCCGTGGGAGCCACCGTTGCTCCCGGAGGTCCGATGAGCGAGGTCGAGTCGACCAAGTCGGTTTCGGATGTCTATGCGCCGGTAGCAGGCACCGTGGTCGAGGCGAACAACGACCTCGTGGATGCGCCAGAACGACTCAACGAGGACCCGTACGGCGAGGGCTGGATCTGCGTGATCGAACTCGATGCCGGGTCGACGCTGCCCGCGCTCCTCGATGCCGCTGCCTATCGGGCGCTCACAGAAGGATGACCGACGCCGGCCCCTGCCCATCCTGCGGGTATCGCAACCCGCTCGGATCGAACTTCTGTAGTTCGTGCGGTGCGCAGCTCAGCACCATCGTCGAGCACCACACCGAGGCCATCGAACCAACGGTCAGCACCCCGCTCGTCGAAGCCGACAACGCCGTGCCCTCCGGGGTGGGCATGTTGATCGTGCGGCAGGGCTCGAAGCGAGGGAGCCGGCATGGCCCTCGACACCGATCTCGTCACGATCGGGCGTCATCCCGAGAGCGACATCTTTCTCGACGACATCACGGTGTCCCGCCGTCACGCCGAGGTCCATCGGACCGAGCAAGGTCACGACGTCCTCGACGCGGGGAGCCTCAACGGCACCTACGTCAATCGGGAGCTCGTCGAGCGCTCGGCCTTGGCTGACGGAGACGAGCTGCAAGTCGGCAAGTTCAAGCTCGTCTACGTCGCGCTCGGTCACGACGCTGACGATGGAGGAGCAGCATGAGCGACCAGCGCGAGAACTTCTGGTCGATCGGCGAGGTGTTGTCGCTGCTGCAGGACGAGTTCCCAGAGGTCACCATTTCCAAGATCCGCTTTCTCGAGGGTCAAGGTCTGATCGATCCAGAGCGAACTGCGTCCGGCTACCGGCGGTTCTACCAGCGAGACTTCGACCGGCTCCAGTGGATCCTCACCCAGCAGCGCGACCACTACCTGCCCCTGAAGGTGATCCGTGACCGGCTCGACGCCGGCGAATGGGAGCCGCCGGAGCATCCGCCGGCACCGCCCCGCGACGGCCAGATGACCCTGCTGGCTCCCGTGATCGACATCGGCACCGGAGCCGCGGTCGTTGCCCGCGCCGATGACGACGATGACGTCAGCGATGACGACACGTCCGAAGCGGCGGACAACGACGAGTCGGCAGATGTTGCGTCGGCCAACGACGCGGCCTCGACCTCGGACACGCCCGCAGACGGCTCCGCTGCGGTCGAGGCAAAGGCAGGCTCGTCGGCGGAGACGACGGCGTCTTCTCCCGCATCGCCGGACAACGCTGATGATGGGTCGAGTGCCCGGGTTCCGTCGACCGACGGTGAGGATCAGGGCATGGCCCTCACGATCGACGAGATGGCCGATTCATCCGGCTGCGACGTCGCCATGATCCGCGAACTCGAACGATTCGGGCTCATCGCCGGCCGCACCGCCGGACCGTCGGTGCTCTACGACCTGGACTCGCTCACGATCGCTCGCCACGCGGCCCAGTTCCGGACCTACGGGCTCGATCCGCGCCATCTGCGGACATTCCTCGTCGGCGCCCAACGTGAAGTCTCGCTGCTGGCACAGGTGGTCGAACCGCTTCGCCATCGTCGTGATCCCGAGACCCGCCGCAAGTCGGTCGAGACCATGGAGGACCTCACCGACCTGGCGGCCAGCCTGCGCGCGATTCTCATGCGGCGCATCACCGAGGAACAACTGCCCACTCGTTGACCCTGCAGCTTCATCGCCTGGCCGAATCTACTAGCGTGTGCCGATGGCCGTTGAGATGGAGTTGGTGGGTGTCCGAGTCCAGATGCCGACGAATGCGCCGATCTTGCTGCTGCGCGAGCTCAGCGGCGGCAAACGGACGCTCCCGATCTACATCGGCGGCCCCGAGGCTCACGCGATCGACCTCGCGCTCTCGGAGACCAAGACGGCGCGTCCGATGACCCACGATCTCGTCGTGAACCTTCTCGAACAGCTCAACGCACGGCTCGAGCAGATCGTGATCACCGAGCTGCGACAGGGCACGTTCTACGCCGAGCTGTACCTGCGCGACGCCACCGACGCCGTCTCGACCATGAGTGTTCGTCCGTCTGATGCCATTGCGCTCGCCGTCCGCATGGGCACGCCGATCTTCGCCGACGAGGAGCTCGTCGACGAGGCCGGCATCGAGGCAGACGAGGATGACGAGGGCGACGAGGAGGAGATGGTCGAGGAGCTCCGCAAGTTCCTCGACGAGGTCAACCCCGAGGACTTCAAGGGCTGATCAGACCGACCACGTCGAGTTCATCGACTGCAGTCGCAATCCGCTGGATGCTCAGGTCGATGAACTGCCGGGTTCGGTCGTCGGCGCTGGAACGCTGCGCGAGAAACAGCACGGAGAGACCAGGTAGCACCATGCCGAGCACGTATCGGCGCCAGGTCGTTGCTGCGTCCTGTCCTCGTGCGATGGCGTAGGACGCCACGACGTCACTCTCGATGGCCGAGCGCACCGCTGGCGTGACGCTGGTGGCCATGAGCCAGGCGAGGTCGGCTTCGCCGAACTGGATGGCCATCTGTTGCCAGTCGAACAACACGGCGCGGCCGGTGGCGTCGAAGGCAACGTTGTCGGCTCTCGGATCACCGTGGCACAGCGTCGCCCCACCCTCCTCGTTGAATGATCGAACGGCCGCGGCTCGCACATCCGCAAGACGTGTGAAGGCTGCACGATGTGTCGGCTCGACAGCCAAACGCTCCAGCGCGAGCAGGCCGGCGTCGATGCCGTCGTCCGACAGGAGCGACGGTGTCGATCGCCGGACATCGATCGTGGCCAGCGTCGACGCGTCGGTCCATGTCATGTGGAGGGCAATCAGTTCGGCCACGACGGCTCGGACGTCCTGATCTGACAGACCGTCGAGCTGATCGGACCAGCGATGGGCCGAGAGATCCTCGAGCACGAAGGCAGGGCGGCCGGAGTCGTCTGATGCGATGCCGTGGCAGCGGGGGACGCAGACCGTCGGAGTCGTGGGCAGGATCGTCTCGTAGGCCAGCACTTCCCGGGCCACGGCGCCCATGGCGACCGCTGCCGCACCATTGGCGTCAGAGCGAAGCAATTTCACCGCTACCGGATCGTCACGGCCGACGATCGTGCACCTCAGCACATGGCTGAACACACCACGCCCATTGTCGATGTCGTCGATCGAGCGCACCTGGTGTCCGGGGCCGAAGACCTGGTCGATGACTGAGTCGATCGTGTCTGCACGTGGATGCATCGCCGCAGTCTCGCAGCGTCCACGGATCGAGGGACACCTCGAGCCGCCCGACGTTTGTTCCGTCGCCGCGCCACGATCTAACGTCCGTCGATGGACCAACCGCCGCCGTCCTTCGCCGGCCGAATCGCCCACCTCGCAGCCACGGTCGATCACCCGGCGCTCACCTTCGGGTCCGAGGTTCTGTCGTTCCGAGATCTCGACGACAGGGCCAACCAGTTCGCCCGCCTGCTCGCCGATCGTGGCGCCGGAATCGGCAGCTTCGTCACGGTGGCAGCGCCCAACGGACCGGACTTCGTCATCGCCACCATTGCCTGCTGGAAGATCGGAGCGATTCCGCAACCCGTCTCGTCCCGACTCCCGGGACGTGAGTTGCATGCAATCGTGGAGCTCGCCGAATCGGCTGTCGTGGTGGGCGCAGATGTCGACGGACACCCGTCGGCCGCGGTGGCAGAGGCCGCTGACCGTGACGTCGGACCGCTGCCCGATGTCGAGCTCCCCGGCGTGGAAGGCTCCGACGTCCGGTGGATCGACGGGGCGACCCAAACTGATCGTCTCCGGGGATCCCTCCGTCTACGGCGAGACCATCCAGGGTCTCGCGGCGATGGTCGGGACGGCGGGGGAGAAGACCCTCGTGATGCCGGGTCCGCTCTATCACAACGGCCCCTTCATCTGGACCTTCGCGACGCTGCTCGCAGGGGGCCATGTGGTGCTGCTTCCTCGCTTCGATGCCGAGGCCACGTTGGCCGCCGTCGCAGAGCATCGCGCCGAGGCGCTCTACTTCGTGCCCACGATGATGCAGCGGATCTGGAAACTGCCTGACGACGTGAAGTTCGCCTACGACCTCAGCTCACTCGAGCGTGCGTTCCATCTGGCCGAGCCCTGCCCTGCGTGGCTCAAGGAGGTGTGGATCGAGTGGATCGGGGCCGATGCACTGTGGGAGTTGTACGGGGGCACCGAGGGGCAGTCGGCCACGGTGCTCAGCGGTGTCGAGTGGCTGGAGCGGCGCGGTTCGGTCGGCCGCCCCAGCTCGGGTGAGATGAAGATCCTGCGATGACGAGGGCAATGAGGTCCCGCCGGGAACCGTCGGGGAGGTCTGGATGAGGGCCGTCGGCCGCGACACGCCCACCTACCGCTACATCGGTGCCGAGGCGGATTCCCGCGACGGCTGGGACTGCCTGGGCGATCTGGGCTGGATGGACGAGGACGGTTATCTGTACCTCGCTGATCGCCGGACCGACATGATCCTCGTCGGCGGAGCCAACATCTATCCGGCCGAGATCGAGGCTGCGATCAGCGAGCATCCCCGTGTCCGGTCGTGTGCCGTGATCGGCCTGCCGGACGATGAACGAGGCAACCGAGTGCATGCCATCGTCGACCTGGGCGACGACGTCGTCGACGTGGACGAACAGGCCATGAAGGAGTTCCTGGGGGAGCGGTTGGTGTCCTACAAGGTGCCGCGCTCGTTCGAATTCGTGACGGCGCCGCTGCGCGACGATGCCGGCAAGGTTCGCCGCTCGGCATTACGAGCCGAGCGGTTGGTTTCGTAGCGGTTGGTTGGGAGCGGAACGTATCGATTCCGTGACAAACGACGCGCGCAGAGCGCGCAGTCGTTGACTCCCTGCGCGGGGGTTCGTACTGTGGCGCCTCTTGTCGTAATTACCTCCGGGAAATTACGGTCGAGTCATTCGCAGCGTGAGGACGAAACCACCATGAACAAACCCCACACGCTCGCCCAGAGTTTCTCGGGCAAGCGCACCGCCGAAATCGTCGGCATCACCTACCGCCAGCTCGACTACTGGGCCCGCACCGACCTCGTGAGGCCCTCGGTCAGCGATGCGTCCGGGTCGGGATCTCGTCGGAGGTACGGCTACCAGGATCTGCTCGAGCTCAAGGTGATCAAGACCCTGCTCGATTCCGGTATTCGTCTCGAGATGGTCCGTGAGGCGTTCAGTTTCCTCCGCGAGCAGCTGGGCGAGGACATCGCCTCGGCCAATCTCGTCATCAACGGATCGAAGTCGGTCGTGGCCCACAGCGGCCAGGAGTTGATCGACATCCTGCAGAACGGTCAGGGCGTGCTGAACATCCTGCCGCTCGCCGGTGTGAAGGAACAGATCGACGCCGCGATCATCGAGCTTCGCCCGACCCCGGGTTCCGAGCAGGGAACGGCAAAGGCGATCTGAGCGGGTCCACCGGCCAGGCCGCTGTCGGTCGTGCGACGACTCAGTCGAAGAGGTCTGGTTCTTCGCGGCTGATCCAATCCCAGAGCGGCTGGAAGCTGAACCACCCGGCGGCGTGACTACCGACCTGGGTTGCCGTGTGAGCGGCCATGTCGGGATCGATGAGCACCGGTTCGATGCCTTGCACCTGCATCGTTGCCAACTGCGACTGGCACGTGCGTTCCATCGTGATGAACCAGAACGCTGCCTCGTCGACCGAGTGGCCGACCGTGAGGTTGCCGTGGTTGCTCAGGATCACGGCCTTCCGATCGCCCAGGGCCTCGCCGATGCGATCACCCTCGGCCAGGTCGAGCACGACTCCCGTGTAGTCCTCGAAAACGGCGTGGTCGTTGTAGAAGATGCACGAATCCTGGGTGAGAGGATCGAGCTTGCGGCGAAATGTCGACCAGGTCTTGCCGTGGATCGAATGCGAGTGGGCGGCCGCGATCACATCAGGGCGAGCGGCGTGGACACGGGAGTGAATGGCGAACGCTGCGCCGTTGACCGGCCGGTTGCCGACGACGACGTCGCCGTCGTGGTCGACGCAGATCAGGTCCGACACCGAGATGTGCTTGAAGTTCATCCCGAACGGGTTCACCCAGAAATGTTCTGGGTGTTCCGGGTCTCTGGCCGTGATGTGCCCCGCAACCCCCTCGTCGAAGCCGAATCGGCCGAAGATCCGAAACGCAGCGGCAAGCCGCTCCTTGCGATGCTGGCGCTCGGCCTCGATCGAGTCGAACACGGGAGGACGCGGAACCTGCATCGGGGGGGCTTCGAGATCGGTCATGGGCGCGAGCTTAGGATCCAGTGGGTGATCCGTCAGGTCGATGTCGACTCGTTCTCGGTGCGCACCCACAGCTGAGCACGGTTCTTGCCTTTCGCCTTTGCCTGGTACAGCGCTCGATCGGCCCGCTCGAAGGTGACCTGGCTGTCGAGGGTGGTCGGGTCGGTGGGATCCACCTGGTGGAGGGCAACACCTGCGCTCAGCGTGGTCTTTCCTGCCTTCATGCGCCCAGCCGTCGAGGACACGGCTGGCCACGGCCAAGGGGTCGGCGTGGGCGCGGCGGGCCACGATCAGGAACTCGTCACCGCCGAGCCGTGCAGATGTGTCGGAGTCGCGAAGACAGTCGCGTAGATGGGCGCTCAACTGCTGGAGCACCTGGTCACCCGCACTGTGGCCCAGCGTGTCGTTGACCAGCTTGAAGCCGTCGAGGTCGAGGAGCACGAGGGCGTCCCCGGGCTGGAGGGAACGAAGCAGCGCGTCTGCGTGTTTGCGGTTGCCGATGCCCGTGAGTGCGTCGCGAGTGCTGGCTCGGGCCAACTCGTCGATCACGAACAGATGCTCGATGGCAATGCCCACCTGCACCCCGAACAGACGGGCGAGGTCGAGAGTGAATGCCGGGTCGTCGGTTGGCGCCGGATAGACGAGCACGGCCCCGGCGGGGGCCTCAGGAGCGGGGAGTGGCAGGATGAGCATGGTGCCGTTGCTGCCGGTCGGCACGAGCCGCGGCTCGTCTCCACTGATGGTCTCGGCCACGATCCTGGCAGTGTCGGTAGAGGGTTCGCGCAGCATCGGAGGTCCGGATGACACCGAGATCAGGTCGCCGGTGGAATCCCGCAGCACGACGGTCGATCGTTCGACCTGGAAGATCTCGCGGGCGGCCTGCGCCACCTGGTCGGCCGCCTGGGCGAGTGAGCCGGGTCGACGGAATCGGCGGAGCACATCTTCGAGCCTGGCCAGCTGCTGCAACCGTCGACTGGAACGGTCGCTGGCGGCATCGGACTGCTGGGCGAGATGGGAGATCAACTCGGCCACCATCGAGGCGACGGGGACCGCGATCAGCGGCAGGGCGATGCTGACAGAGGAATCGTCGACGCTACGGCCGACGAGCAGGATGAGCAGGAGGCTGGGAGCCACCACGAGCGCGAACCCGGGCGGGAGTGCGAGCCCGACGTACGCCAGGATCACCACCACGGCAATGGTGAGCCCGAGGGTGGCCGCGTCGGAGGCGAAGACCTCGCCAAGGGTCGAAACGACCAGCAGTGCGCCGATACCGGCCACGGCCGGTGCGAGTCGCCAACGTTTGCTGAGTCGCTCGAGCGGCGTCGCGAGCGACACGATGCCGGCAATGCCGAGCGAGAGTGCGATCCATGACATGGCTGTCGACGCCGTCGAGCTGGTCTCGAAACCGGGGCGTGTGGCGCGGTCGAGCATCGCCAGAACGGCGAGAATGAAGAGCATGGCGGCCGCTGCCGACCGGTATGTCTTTGCCCAGAAAAACTCCGCCATCACTCCAACCACGACCGCGATTGCCCGATCTGCCCCGGTCTACGCCGCGGGCAGCCACACTCCGTGCGGCCAACCGTACCGTAGGTGGTCGTGTGTCAGGAAGTGATGGCTCTAGGTGGAAGTCTCCAGCAGCTAGCCTCGCCCGAATGCGCCTCGCCAACGTCGTCAGCGGCTCCGGACCCGCGATCGTGTTCCTCCACGGCATCGGTTCCACGTCGGAGACCTGGGCTGCGGTGGCAGAGCGACTCTCGTCTGACTACACGACGGTCCGATTCGACCTGTTGGGCCACGGGGCATCACCGGTGCCGGCAGAAGCGGCCGAGTACACGCGGGACCGGGCCCTCGAGGACCTGGACGACATCCTCGCGACCCTCGACGGCCCGGCGGTCCTCGTCGGCCACTCGTTGGGTGGATACCTGGCGCTCGCCCATGCCGCCACCAGACCGGACGTCGCTCGTGGCATCGTCGTGCTCAACACCGGACCCGGCTTCCGGGATCCCGAGAAGCGGGAAGCATGGAACGAACGTTCCCGCCGGAACGCTCATCGCTTCGGCGTGCCGCTCCAGGCGGCAGAGCTCAACCTCCAAGACGACAGCGTCGTCATGGAACGCCTGGCCGAGATGACCGTGCCGACCCTGGTCCTGGCCGGTTCGGCCGACCGGCCCGAGTACTCGGGCGCCGGCCAGTATCTCGAACGCAAGATGCCGGCGGCCCGTTTCGTGTCGATCGAGGGGGGCGAGCACGCCATGCACGAGGAATCCCACGCCGACGAGGTCGCCCAGCTCATCGCCGACTTCATGACCGCGCTCGACTGATCCGCCCGCAGCTCGCAGCCCGAGGTCTTCGCGGCCACTTCGCTGCGGCGGCCTGCGGCCGAGTCCTCGCTCCGTCGGCCACGCCGACCTCGGGCCGCATCCGCGTCGCTTCTGTGTTGCGTTTGCTGCGGATACCGAGACAAACGCGACGCAGAACGGTCGGGCTCGGGATCAGGTGGGGGGTTCGGCGTCGGCGGTGAGCGGTCCGGCGTGGCCGGCGTCGTTGAACGATCGCACGATCCACTGTGGACCGTTCACCACCAGGTGGCTGATGGCGCTGTTGCGTGAACCCATCATCGAGAACATGTTGATCCCGAGGGCGTGGCCGAGCAACGAACCGATGGTTCCGCCGTGAACGAACACGGCGATCAGCTGGTCCGGGTGGCCGTCGGCCAACCGTTGAAGTGCAGGAATGGTGCGAGCAGCGAACTGGGTGTTGGACTCGGCTCCTTCCACCTCGCCCCACTCGCGGTTGGCTCGCATGGCCTCGGTGGAGGGGTGGCCGTCGGCCGACATCTTGCGGAAGACACCTCCCTCGCCCACCCCGAGGAACACTTCGCGCAGATCGGCTTCGATCGTGACTCCGTGGCCGAGTGCGCCGGCCAGAGGGGATCGCCGTTTGTACGGTCCGCTGCAGCGAGGTGGCATAGATGGCATCGATCGGCTCGGAGGCGAGACGTCGGCCGACCTGCTCGGCCTGCCAGAGCCCGAGCGGCGACAGCGGCGGGTCACCTTGGCCGTCGACCAAAGGGAACGGCTCACCCTCGACGAACGGAGCCGACTGGCCGTGCCGCACCAGCAACACCTGGCACGCACCGGGGTCGGGCTGGAAGAACGTCTGCGGATACTGCCGGGTTTCTGCTGAGGCGTTGCTTTCGGTCACCGGTGACACCGTAGTTGGGGCCGTGCCCCCGGCCATAGCCTGCCCTCGTGACCCAACCCGACCCCGCCCCGCCGGCACCCGAACCCCGCTCTTCGCCGCCTCGGGATCTGTGGGGCGAGCAGCGTCATGACACCAGGGCCTGGTTGCGCGACGCGGAGGACCCCGAGGTGATCGCGCACCTCGAGGCCGAGAACGATCACACAGAGGCGGCCACCGCCCATCTCGCCGATCTCCGAAACGCCCTTTTTGCCGAGTTCAAGACCCGAATCAAGGAGACCGACCTCAGCGTTCCCGTCGAGAAGGACGGGTGGAGCTATTACTCGCGCACCGAGGAAGGGCAGCCATACGGAGTGCACTGCCGTCGGTCGCTCGTGGGCGACGATCCTGGGACCAATCCCGAGATGGTCATCCTCGATGAGAATCTCGAAGCCGAGGCGAGTGAGTACTTCGAGATCGGAGTGTTCGATGTGTCGCCGGATCACCGCCTGATGTTGTGGGCGGCCGACCGCAGCGGAGACGAGAAGTTCGAGCTCCGGATTCGTGACCTCGACAAGGGAACCGAGCTCGACGATGTCATTCCCGACGTCAGTTACGGATCCGCCTGGGCGATGGACAATCGCACCTTCTTCTACGTACGAGTCGATGACGCCCATCGTCCATTCCAGGTGTGGCGCCATCGCCTCGGAGACCCGGTGGCAGACGACCACCTCGTCTTCGAAGAGCTCGACGAACGATTCTTCGTCGGTGTCGGTCGAGAACGCGACGACTCCTTCATCCAAATCGCTCTCAGCTCCGCCATCACCGACGAGACCTGGCTGCTGCCCGCCGACCAACCCGACACCCCGCTTCGATGTTTTGCCGAGCGGCGCAACGGCATCGAGTACGGCGTGTCGCACCACGAGGGCCGGTTCATCGTGCTCACGAACGACGGAGCGGAGAACTTCCGCATCTGCGAGACGCCGGCCGACGACACTGATCCGGCCCGTTGGGTCGACCTCGTTCCGCACCGCAGCGACGTCCATGTCTCCGGATTCGACGCGCTGCGCGAACACCTCGTGATCTTCGAACGGGTGGACGCCGTGACCCGAATGCGGGTGCAACGCTGGGACACCGGTGAGGAGCATGTGATCGCTCAGGCCGAAGCCGTGTCGACCGTGTGGCCAGGGGCGAACCCGACAGCGGACACCACCACGTATCGCTATGGCTACAGCTCGATGGTCACGCCCCCTGCCGTGCTCCGCTACGACCTCGACGAGCGAACCACCGAGGTGCTGAAGACGACCGAGGTGCTGGGTGGATTCGACCCGGCGACCTACGAGACCAAGACGGGAGTGGGCGATTGCCGACGATGGCGTGCGCATCCCCATGAGCCTTGTGTGGCGTCGCGATCGACCCGCCGGCCCGGGGCCTGCGCTGGTCGGTGCCTACGGCGCCTACGAGGTCTCGTCCGATCCGTCGTTCTCGACGATGCGTCTCTCATTGCTGGACCGTGGGTTCGTCGTTGCCATCGCACATGTTCGAGGAGGCGGAGAACTCGGTCGGGGGTGGTATCTCGACGGCAAGTTCGAGAAGAAGCGAAACACGTTCTCCGACACCGTCGCCTGCGCCCGCCACCTCATCGACGACGGCTGGACCACTCCGGATCAGCTCGGCCTACGCGGAGGGTCGGCGGGCGGCCTGCTCGTCGGGGCCGCTCTGAACCTGGCCCCCGAACTGTTCGGCGCCGCGGTGGCGCAGGTGCCGTTCGTCGATGCGCTGAACACGATGCTCGATCCCGACCTTGCCACTCACCGTGACCGAGTGGGAGGAGTGGGGAAACCCGGCCGAATCAGAGGCGATCTACCGCGAGATGCGGGCCTACACGCCGTACGAGAACATCCGGACCGTTGACTATCCGGCGATTCTCGCCACCGCCGGTCTGAACGATCCTCGGGTCGGCTTCTGGGAGCCGGCCAAGTGGGTGCTGGCGTTGCGCGAACACACCACGGGGTCGAAACCGATCCTGTTGCACGTCGACCTCGGAGCCGGTCACGGTGGCCCATCGGGTCGCTACGACAGCTGGCGAGAAGAGGCCAAGGTGATGGCCTTTCTCATCGACACCCTCGGCGCACCCAGCCAACCAGGTCCCGGAGCACCGTGAAGATCGTGTGACCGATCTCAGCGGGACGCTCACCCCGTTCCCGACGCGGCCGATGAGACGGCTAGGGTCCGGAGACAGACCGGAGGTCTTCCGTGAACGAAGCTGAATACGAACGTCGCCTCAGCTCCTACGAAGTGGGCATGGCGGAACTGCAGAACCAACTGAAGGCGATGGAGGAAGAGGTCATCACCCTCCGCCGTCGTCTGCAGGACGCGCCGAAACGCGTCCGAACGCTCGAAGAACGCCTGCTCGACACCAAGGGCCAACTGGCCCAGGCCGTGAGCCAGAACGAGAAGCTCACCTACACGCTTCGCGAGGCGCGCGAGCACATCGCCGCCCTGCGGGAAGAAGTCGACAAGCTGGCGCATCCGCCGTCCGCGTACGGGACGTTCCTGTCCCACAACGACGATGAGACCGCCGACATCTTCACCAGCGGCCGCAAGATGCGAGTCGAGATCCACCCGGCCATCGCAGTCGACGAGCTGCGCAAGGGCGATGAAGTCGTACTCAACGAATCGCTGAACATCGTGAAGGTGCGGGTCCCCGAACAGGGCGGCGAAGTCGTCACTGTCAAGGAGATGCTGGATGGCGGCACGCGTGCGGTCGTCGTCGGACGGGCCGACGAGGAACGTGTCGTCGACCTCGCCGATCACCTCGTCGGAACGCGCATCCGCACCGGCGACTCCCTCGTACTCGAACCCCGAGCTGGACTTCTGATCGAGAAGATCGAGAAGGCCGAAGTGGAGGACCTCGTCCTCGAGGAGGTGCCGAATGTCAGCTACGACGACATCGGCGGCCTCGATGCGCAGATCGAGGAGATCGTCGACGCCGTCGAACTGCCGTTCCTCCATGCCGATCTGTTCAGCGAACACGATCTGCCCGCACCCAAGGGCATTCTGCTGTACGGCCCCCCCGGCTGCGGAAAGACCCTCATCGCCAAGGCCGTCGCCGCCAGTCTGGCCAAGAAGGTGGCCGAGGTCTCGGGCGACGATCAGGCCCGCAGCTTCTTCCTCAACATCAAGGGCCCGGAGCTGCTCAACAAGTACGTCGGCGAAACCGAGCGCCAGATCCGACTCATCTTCCAGCGGGCGAGGGAGAAGTCCGAAGAGGGCATGCCGGTCATCATCTTCTTCGACGAGATGGAGAGCTTGTTCCGCACCCGCGGCTCCGGAATCAGCTCCGACATCGAGAGCACGATCGTGCCGCAGCTCCTGGCCGAGATCGATGGCGTCGAAACCCTCAAGAACACGATCGTCATCGGTGCATCGAACCGTGAGGACCTCATCGATCCGGCCATTCTGCGCCCGGGACGCCTCGATGTGAAGATCAAGATCGAACGACCGACCGAGGTGTCGGCTCGCGTCGATCTTCCGTCGATACCTCACCACTGACCTCCCGATTCATCCAGACGAGATCACCGAACACGGCAGCGAGCAGGCGGCTGTGGATGCAATGATCGATGCCGGCGCCGAGTTCATGTACCGCGAAGACGACAACACGCGTTTCCTCGAGGTCACCTATCAGAACGGCGACAAGGAAGTCCTCTACTTCCGCGACTTCGCCAGCGGCGCAATGATCGAGAACATCGTTCGTCGCACCAAGAAGGCCGCGATCAAGCGATTCCTCGACAACGGCGAGAAGGGCATCAAGGCCGAAGACCTCCACGCGTCGGTGACCCAGGAATTCAAGGAGCAGGAAGACCTCCCCAACACGACGAACCCGGACGACTGGGCGAAGGTGTCCGGCAAGAAGGGCGAGCGCATCGTGTACGTCCGCACGCTCATCAAGAAGGACGACGGCGACGAGGGTGGCGGCCGTGCCATCGAGCAAGTGGCGACGGGGCAGTACCTGTAACTCATGGCCATCAAGAAGGTCGTCGGCATCGAGACCGAGCTGGGCATCATGGTCCGCGGAGCCGCCGAGTGGAATCCGGTCTCGGCGTCGTCGATGCTCATCAACGCCTACGTCGGCACCGACCCTGGCGGCATCGACGATCGAGCGACCCCGATCGCGTGGGACTTCATCGACGAAATGCCGGGCGCCGATGCCCGCCAGGCGCTGGCGCCGTCGTTCTCCATGCCTCCCGAGATCGAGACGCACTTGGTCAATGCCGTGCTCACCAACGGTGCCAGGTACTACGTCGATCACGCACATCCCGAGGTCTCGACACCCGAGTGCCTCGACGCACTCGCGATCGTGGTCTTCGACCGGGCCGCGGAGCTGATCGCTGTCGAATCCATGAAGGCAGCCAATGCGCTGCTGCCACCCGGGCAGGAGGTGATCCTCTACAAGGACAACACCGATCGCAAGGGCAACGCCTACGGCACACACGAGAACTATCTGGTCGATCGATCGTTGCCTTTCGGCCAGATCATCACGGGGGCAACGATCCATTTCGTGACCCGCCAGATCTTCAGCGGGTCGGGCAAGGTCGGCAGCGAGCTCCCGGGCGTGGGAGCTGCCGCGATTCCGTACCAGATCACGCAGCGGGCCGAACACTTCGAGGAAGAGGTCGGGCTCGAGACCACCCTCAAGCGGCCGATCATCAACACCCGCGATGAACCGCACGCTGACAGCCAGCGATACCGCCGGCTGCACGTGATCGTCGGCGACGCCAACATGTCCCAGGTCGCCACATTCCTGAAAGTCGGCACGACCTCGATCCTGCTGGCCATGCTCGAAGACCACGCACTCGACATGTCGATGGCCCTCGACGATCCGGTTCGGGCCATGCACCACGTGAGCCACGACCTCACCCTGAGCGAGCCGATGCGGCTGGCCGACGGGTCGATGGCAACGGCACTCGAGATCCAGATGGACCTGCTGGACCAGGCCAAGAAGTGGCGGGAACGCCATGGCCTGGAGTCGGTCGGCGGCGATGAGGTCGGCTCGATGATCCTCGATCGCTGGGAACGAGTCCTTGTCGGGCTCGAATCCGACCCGGCGTCTGTCGCCGACCAGATCGATTGGTTGGCGAAGAAGCGGATCCTCGAAGGATTCATGGAGCGGCACGGCTGCGACTGGGACGACACCAGGCTGCGAGCGCTCGACCTGCAGTATCACGACCTCCGTCCGGCGAAGTCACTGGCTGGACGAGCGGGTCTCGAGACATTGGTCGATGAGGAGGACGCTCGTGTCGCGATGAGCGAACCCCCGACCAACACCCGGGCGTACTTCCGCGGAAAGTGTCTGCAGAAGTTCGCCGATTCCGTCGTGGCCGCCAATTGGGATTCGATCGTCTTCGACGTCGGTGACGATCCGTTGCGCCGCGTTCCCATGCTGGAACCCACGAGGGGTACGGTGGAACACGTTGGTGCTCTGATCGACGAGAGTGCAACAGTGTCTGAACTCCTCGACAAACTCGGGGCTTGACCGAAGGAGAGCGGTATGGCAGAACGTGAGCAGATCAAGAAGACGCCGTCACGCTCGGGTGAGAGCGAGGTCGGCGAGGCGCCGGCAGCCAGCGAATCCGGCGAGAAGCTGAAGGCGGAACTCGACGATCTCCTCGACGAGATCGATGATGTCCTCGAGACCAACGCCGAGGACTTCGTGAAGTCCTACATCCAAAAGGGCGGCCAGTAGCCCTCCCGCTCCCTCCCCCCTCCTCCCGTTCTGCGGCACTCAGCCTTCACTTCTGAGGGCTGAGTGCCGCAGAAGGTGGTCGCACCGGTCGGGTGCCTCTCGATGTCCAGCTCAGAGGCGCCACCATGTCCCGTTCGACCGATCGATTGATCGTTGCCATTGCATCCGCCAACCACGGAGCTGTGTCCCGCTCCGAACTGCTCGCCGCCGGTCTGAGTGCGAGCTCGATCGATCGACGCGTCGGCGAGCTCCTCGAGCTTTTCGCCTCGGGCGTCTACCTCGTCGGGGCCTCGACCAGTGCCACCCAATTGTCCGCAGCGTTGCTGACAGAACCGAGGGCGGCAGCGGCGGATCGGACCGCGGCGCAGATGCTCCAGCTGCCGGTACATGACGTCGACGCCGTGTCGATCGTCGTGCCCGAGTGCGTCCGACGCGCTTTTCCTGCCCCCGTGTCGTCGCGGCGGACTCGCCACTTGCCGGCTGACGACGTCGATCTGATCGCTGGAAGGCGGGTCACCACCGTTGAACGGACGGTCTGTGACTTGTCCATCGTCGTGTCCGTTCGGCAGTTGCAGCGGTTGATCGAGTGGAGCATCACCAACCGGCGGATGACGGCGAGCTCGTTTCGGGCTTGTGCTGCCGCGTTCTGTCGCCGAGGCAGGCGGGGAAGCGCACGCCTCAGGTTGCTCCGACATGAGCTCCTCGATGGTGCTGCGGTGCCGGCCTCCGAGCTCGAACGGCGTGGACGGGAGCTCCTGGATCGTCACGGCATCTCCGGCTACAGCCTCCAGTTCGTGCCGCCGTGGTCAGATGGCCTTCGGGGCATCGTCGACGTCGCGTGGCCCGATGCCCACATGATTCTGGAGCTGGACGGCCGCCGCTGGCATGCGCTGACCGAGGCCCAGTCCCTTGATCGTCGTCGCGATCGTCAGGCTGCCGAGGCGGGGTGGCTCGTCGTCAGAACCACTTGGGACGAAGTCGTCCACCGACCTGATTCCATCGTCGCCGACCTCCGGTCCCTCCTCACGCAGCGCCGTTCTGCGGCACTCAGCCCGCAGAACCGACGGTGGAGTGCCGCAGAACGGTAGGGGGTGTGGGGCGCTAGCTTGCTCGGCATGACCGAGGGCTTCACCACCATGGATCAGATCACTGCCGACCTCGACCGCTTGGAGGCGAGCATCGAGGGCTACCAGCGGCCGGCCGCCCATGCGCTCGGCATCGCCACCATCGCCGAGAACGGTGACGTGCTGGACGTTTCCTACCCCCATGTGAATCTCGGCAACCACAACTACACCGCAGTTGCTCTCGCCAAGGCGATCGGCCACGTCGGCGGCACGGCGACCCACGAGGTCACTCCGGACGCTCTGTCAGAGGCGCTGGCGACGATCCGGCCCGCACTGGGCGTGGACGTACCCCACCCCAACGCGGCGGCATGGCAGGCCTGTCTCGATCTGCTGACGGTGCCCGCGCTCGGTGGTCGTCGACAGCTTGTCGCCAGCTTCATCGGTTCGCTCGACGATGCGCCGATCGACGCCATCGACGGTTACCTGCGGCTGCACCTGCTGTCGACTCGGTCGGTCCCACCCCACGGCCTGAACATGGACGGCATCTTCGGTGTTCTGACCAATGTCGTGTGGACCAGCCACGGACCCTTCCCCGTGGCCGGTTTCGAGTTGGCGCGGATGAAGGCTCGCGCTGCTGGCCATCATCTCACCGTGCTCGGCGTCGACAAGTTCCCGCGGATGCTCGACTACGTCGTCCCGTCTGGGGTTCGCATCGCCGACGCGGGTCGCGTGCGTCTGGGCGCTCACCTGGCCGAAGGCACGACCGTGATGCACGAGGGATTCTGCAACTTCAACGCCGGCACGCTCGGCGTGTCGATGGTCGAGGGCAGGATCTCTGCCGGTGTGGTGGTCGGTGATGGCTCGGACGTGGGCGGGGGAGCGTCCATCCAGGGAACGCTCTCCGGCGGTGGACAAGAGACCATCAGCCTCGGCAAGAACTGCCTCCTCGGCGCCAATGCCGGCATCGGCATCTCGCTCGGTGACGACTGCATCGTCGAGGCCGGTCTCTACGTCACCGCCGGCACGCTGGTCTCGATGCCGGACGATTCGGTTCGCAAGGCGCGCGAGATCAGCGGAGCGAGCGGTCTGCTGTTCCGCCGGAACTCGTTGACGGGCCAAGTCGAGGTCGTTGCTCGCTCGGGAGCCAGCTGGCAAGGCCTCAACGAGGATCTCCACGCCAACTGACCCTTGTTCTGCGGCACCACACCGTCGGAATTGAGGGTGTGGTGCCGCAGAACGGAGTGGGGAATTGATGCTGGGGTGCCGCAGAACTGAGGCGGGGGCTACGGTTGGCCGCCGTGACGCTTCCGCTCTTCTCCGCTTCCGACGATCCGGGTCCCTACTTCCCTGAACTGCTCAAGAGGGTGGGTATCGATCCCTCGTATCGCATCTCCGAGGCGCTGACCGCCGAACAACACCTCGACATCACACACGGCACGACCGTGGTGGCGGCGCGATGCGACGACGGTGTCGTGATCGCCGGTGATCGCCGCGCCACGGCCGGCAACCTGATCAGCCACCGCAACATGCAGAAGGTGTTTGCCGCCGATCGGTGGTCCGGTGTGGCCATTGCCGGTGCCGCCGGACCGGCCATCGAGATGGTCAAGATGTTCCAGCTCCAGCTGGAGCACTACGAGAAGGTCGAGGGTCACTCGCTCTCACTCGAAGGCAAGGCCAACCAGCTCTCGATGATGGTGCGCCAGCACCTTCCCGCAGCGATGCAGGGCATGGTCGTCGTGCCGATCTTCGCCGGTTTCGACCGTCGGCGGGACCGCGGTCGCCTCTTCGCCTACGACGTCACCGGCGGTCGCTACGAAGAAGAGGACTACGTGGCGACGGGCTCTGGAAGCCTGCACGCTCGCACCGTCATCAAGCTCGGCCGCGGCGGAACGCTCGGCCGGGACGAAACCGTCGACTTGCTGATCCGGGCGCTGTTCACCGCAGCAGACGACGACTCGGCGACGGGCGGTCCGGACAACATGCGCGGTATCTATCCCATCGTCGCCACGATCGGCGAGGAGGGCTTCGTTGCCCTCGACGAAGACGACATCGCCGGTCGCTTCGCGGCAATCATCACCGAGTACACCCGACCCGAGGATGCCATCCGATGAACATGCCGTTCTATGTCGCCCCAGAACAGGTGATGAAGGATCGGGCCGACTACGCCCAGAAGGGCATCGCCCGCGGACGCAGCTTGGTGGCGGTCGAGTTCGTCGACGGCATCATTCTCACAGCCGAGAATCCGTCCCGGAATCTGCGCAAGGTGTCCGAGATCTACGACCGGATCGCCTTCGCCGGGGTGGGCAAGTACAACGAGTACGACCAGTTGCGGATCGCCGGCATCCGCCACGCCGACCTCAAGGGCTACACCTACAGCCGGGACGACGTCGACTCCCAAGCCTTGGCCAACCAGTACGCCCAGATGCTCGGCCAGATCTTCACCCACGAGATGAAACCGCTGGAAGTGGAGATCCTGGTGGCCGCCGTCGGATTCGAGCAGGGCGGCAACCGCCTGTTCCACATCCGCTACGACGGTTCGGTCACCGACGAGGACAACTTCGCAGCGCTCGGCGGCGAGGCCGAAGAGATCCGCGAACGTCTCGAAGCCGGCTTCGCTGCCGACCTCGACCTCAGCTCCGCGCTGAAGCTCTCCTCGTCTGCGCTGTCCGGACTCGAGCGAACCATCGAAGGCGATCAGCTCGAAGTCGCGGTTCTCGATCGACTCGAGGAGGGCCGTTGCTTCCGACGGCTGGACAACGACGAGATCACTTCGCTGCTGGCCTGATCGCACCTGGGGAACGTCGGTCGCTCCGCCTCACTCCCGGGGGGCTTGTCCGGTGTGAAACGCCATCGCTGCCGGTGTGGCCGGGTCGAGACCGTTGCTTCCGTCGATCAACCGGCGGCTGCCGAGCGGCTCTTCGAGTTTCACGGTCGCCCGCATTGCGTCACCCATCCACTCGCATGGCACATCGTCGCCGCGGGAGGGGAACGTCACCCGGAGCGTGACCGATGCGTCGGTCTCCACCGCGGTCACGACCAAACCACCGAGGGTGGACCACGACGGGCAGTCTGGATGTGCAGCCCGGATCGGTATGGCCTGGCTCGACTCGCCGACCTCGCCGTTGACGGCCCAGACGGCATCGACCCGGTCCACCGACAGCGCAGCGACGGCAACGAGCCCGACTACGACCGCAGCCATGACGGAGCCGACCCCGGCTGCGTATGCACGCGCCGCCTGGCCGCGAGTGTCGATCCGATGCAAGCTGCCCACACCAACATCTTCGGCACTCGGTTGGGTGAACCTGAGGAGCCTGTGTGTTTACGTGCGAGCCGCCTCGACTAGGTTGACGATCAATGAGTCACCAGCGTCGGATCTATGGAATCGAGACCGAATACGGCGTCACGTGCACCTTGCGCGGGCAGCGCCGGCTCAGCCCGGACGAGGTGGCGAGATACCTGTTCCGTCGCGTGGTCTCGTGGGGTCGCAGCTCGAACGTGTTCCTCGTCAACGGAGCTCGCCTCTACCTCGATGTCGGATCTCATCCCGAGTACGCCACGGCCGAATGCGACTCGATCGGCGACGTCGTCATTCACGACAAGGCGGGGGAGCGAGTGCTCGAACAGCTTCTCGACTCGGCCGAGGAGCGTCTCCGTGACGAGGGCATTCAGGGCACCATTCATTTGTTCAAGAACAACACCGACTCCGCCGGCAACTCCTACGGCTGCCACGAGAACTACCTCACGGCGAGGAACGACGACCTCGCTCACTACAACGAGGTGCTGATCCCGTTCCTTGTCAGCAGGCAGATCTACGCCGGGGCCGGCAAGGTCCTGCAGACCGCACGCGGCTCGACCTTCGCCGTGTCGCAGCGAGCCGAGCACATCTGGGAAGGAGTGAGTTCGGCGACCACCCGAAGCCGCCCGATCATCAACACCCGCGACGAGCCTCACGCCGACGCCGAGCACTTCCGGCGCCTGCATGTGATCGTCGGAGACTCGAACATGAGCGAGTACACGACCTACCTCAAGGTCGGGGCCATGGCGATCCTGCTCCGGATGGTCGAGGACCCCTCGTGTGTGCTCCGCGACATGACGCTCGAGAACCCGATCCGATCGATCCGAGAGATCAGTCACGATCTCACGTTCGAGCGTCGGGTCAGGCTCGCCAACGGACGCGAGGCGACAGCCCTCGACATCCAGTCCGAGTTCCTGAACCGCGCCCTTCGCTACGCCGATCAGAAGGGCCTGCCCGACGACGAGATGAAGGCGCTCCACATGTGGGAACACGTGATGACCCATCTCGAGATGGATCCGCTCAAGCTCGACCGTGAGCTCGACTGGGTGATCAAGTACAACCTGATCGAGGCGTACCGGAAGAAGCACGATCTCACGCTCGGCGACGCCAGGGTGCAGCTGGTCGACCTGCAGTACCACGACGTGCGCCGTTCGCACGGACTGTTCTACAAGCTGCAGGATCGAGACATGGTCGAGCGCACGCTCACCGACGATCAGATGATCGACGCCATCGACACGCCGCCCCAGACCACCAGAGCGAAGCTGCGCGGCGACTTCATCCGGCGGGCCAAGGAACGCAAGCGGGACTACACCGTCGACTGGGTCCATCTGAAGCTCAACGACCAGGCCCAGCGCACGGTTCTGTGCAAGGACCCGTTCAAGTACAGCGACGAGCGTGTGGACAAGCTCATCGAGAGCCTCTGATCCACGCTAGACATGGCGTCGATGTCCAAGCTCGAGCGCCTCTTGAACCTCACCGCAGTCCTTCTCGACACCGATCGGCCGTTGTCTGCGGATGCCATCCGCACCAGGGTCGAGGGTTACCCGGAGGCGCTGGCCAGCTTCCGCCGTTCGTTCGAACGGGACAAGGAGGATCTTCGATCGCTGGGTATTCCGCTGCGGATCGAACGAGTCCCCGGTCTCGACCCTCCCGTCGACGGCTACCGCATCTCGCCGGACGACTACTACCTCCCCGATCCTGACCTCGACGCCGACGAGCTCGCGGCACTGCATCTCGCCTCGATGGCGGTGCGGGTCGAGGGGTTGGGCGAGCGGGAGGCACTCTGGAAACTGGGTGGTCTCGTCGACGGTGATGACAGCGCCGTGGCCGGGGCTGTGGTGTCGATGCCGACAAATCCGACGCTCGTGCCACTGTTCGAGGCGATCACCCGACGCCAGTCTGTGCAGTTCGCCTACAACGGGGCGACTCGAAACGTGGACCCTTGGCGTCTCGAGTTCCAACGTGGCCGCTGGTACCTCATGGCGTTCGATCGTGATCGTGACGCGGAGCGGAATTTCAGACTCGATCGCATCGAAGGCGACATTGCCACCGTCGGTGAGCCGGGAGCTTCGTCGGCTCCAGCAGCGGGCGGATCGGATTCGCACCGGGTCCTGCAGCCGTGGGAGATCGGCGAGAGCGAACCCACGTTGGTGGAGCTGAAGGTCGATCCGTCACGTGTTGCGTGGGCCAGACAGCACTTCGGACCAGACGTCGACATGCGCAGCGAAGACGGAGGAGCTGCGGTCTTCGTCGTGCCCGTCGTGATGTGGGATGCGTTCCGCTCCCTCGTGTTCGAGTTCCTCGACCACGCCGAAGTGCTCGCGCCACCCGAGTTGAGGGCCGACATCGTCGATCATCTCCGTGCGCTCGTCGCCCACTCGGAGGTTTCGTCATGAGCGCCACGGCGGGCGAGCGGCTACGTCGAGTGCTCGCCATGGTTCCCTGGATCGTGGCCCGTCCTGGTGTTCCCGTGGCGGAGGTCGCCGAGCGGTTCGGCATTCCCGAAGCCGATGTCGTGGCCGACCTCGAGGTCGTGTGGATGGTCGGCCTCCCGCCGTACACACCCGATGCCCTCGTCGAAGTCTCGATGGAGGACGGGCGTGTCTGGATCAACTACGCCGACTTCTTCTCGAGGCCGCTGCGGCTCACACCGGCGCAGGGTCTTGCGATGCTGGCGTCGTCGGATGCGCTCTTGTCGATGCCCGGCACCGACCCGACCGGCCCGTTGGCCCGGGCGCTCGAGAAGTTGGCCCGTGCTCTCGACGTCGATGTCGACGGGGCGCTCGACATCGACTTGGGCGCTGCCGGGTCGGAGCACCTCACCCCGTTGCGCTCGGCAATCGATGCTCGGACTTGGGTCGACATCGAGTACTTCTCCTACGGGCGTGACGAGGTCACCCAGCGGCGTATCGTTCCCCATCGGATCACCGCCAACGGTGGCGCGTGGTATGTGGAGGCCTGGTGCTCGTTGGCCGAGGGCGATCGCATCTTCCGGCTCGATCGCATCGCCATGCTCGAAGCCACTGATGAGCCGAGCGGTCGGGAGCTGCCGCCTGAGGAAGGTGCGAATCCCTTCACCTCGAACGCTGCGCTCGATCGCATCCGTCTGCGCCTCGAACGAGGAGCGGAGTGGGTCGTCGGCGCATACCCGTGCGAGGACGTCGTCACCAACGACGACGGGACGATCAGCGTGACGCTCGCCGTGTCGGCCGAGAGGTGGCTGCAACGGCTGTTGCTCCGCCTCGGAACCGACGCAACCGTGGTCGAGGCCGAATCGTTCTCCGGTGCTCGCGCCTTGGCCGGAAGTGCCGCGTCGAGCATTCTCGCTCGGTACGAGCAGTAGGGTCCGAGCCATGTCCGACCCCGATGTTCCGTCCGCCGACGGCGACGACGAATGGGTCAAACAGGCCTTGGCAGCAGCCATGCTCGGCGGTCCCGTGCACGAGCCGGAGACGGAGGACACAGCCGAGTCCGAGGACACAGCGGAGCTCGAGGACGCCAGCGGAGCTCGAGGACCCAGCCGAGCTCGGGGACCCAGCCGAGCTCGAGGACCCAGCCGAGCCGGTCGAGGACACAGCGGAGCTCGGGGACGACACAGCCGAGGCCGCCGAACCGGTCGATGGCACCTGGCCCGGCGTCCTCCAGCCGGTTGTTCGAGCGTCCTGCGTTCGATGCGACGAACGACGCCGGTGTCGACTCGATGATCCAGGCCGAAGCAGACGGGCCGACCGGCGAGACACCACCGGACGAGCACGAGGAGCGATCGAGATTTCGCAACACCGTCGAATGGATGATCGTGCTCGGGTCGGCCGTCGTCGTTGCCCTGATCCTGCGTGCGTTCCTGTTCCAGGCCTTCTACATCCCGTCGGCATCGATGGAGGAGACCCTGCTGATCAACGACCGTGTGTTGGTCAACAAACTGAGCTATCGACTGCACGACGTCAATCGAGGCGACGTCGTGGTCTTTCGACGTCCCGAGAACGATCCGGGGGAGTTCAGCGACCTGATCAAGCGTGTCATCGGCCTTCCCGGCGAGACGATCGAGGCTCGCAGCAACACGATCTACATCAACGGCCAGGCCCTCATCGAGCCATATCTCAGCGCCGGCGAGATCATCGGAGACTTCGGCCCGGTCGACATTCCCGATGGCGAACTCTTCGTGATGGGGGACAATCGGGACAACAGCGGCGACAGTCGGTTGTTCGGAACGATCGAGGAGGACCGTCTCACCGGTCGGGCGTTCTTCCTCTTCTGGCCGTTCAGCCGCGCCGGCTCGCTCTGACCGGTTCAACGGCCTCGAGACGGGGGCCGGCACCGGGTCCGACCCACACCACGTAGAACCGCACGCCGTGGCGGTCCCAGAACTGAGAAGCGTCGTCGAGGATCTCGATCAGCACCTGGTCGTTGGCCGTGACCGTCGCTGCGTCGGCGATCAGGAGCAACTGGCTGTTTCGGGGTCTGGAAATGTCGCGTAGACCGTCGTTGAGAGAATCCCAGTTGGACCGGACGTAGGAAGGCACTCTGGCCGCTCGCCCCACGGATTCGATGGTCGCTGCCTTGGTGTCGTCAGTGGCGAACGTCCGGACGTCCCAACCGAGGCCATCGGCGAAATGTTCGATCGCGGCGATGTCGGCGGCGTTGCCATCGATCTGCCAGACACCGGGAGCGAGCCGATGGGTGAGAAGGGCGAGCAGGCTCACTCGAGGATCTCCCGGAACGAGTCGTAGTGGTCGTCGGTGTAGTAGCGCTCGCCGTCGGCTCCGGCCACGATGCGTCTCGCTCCACGATCCGAGGATCCCGGGGTGTCGACGGTGTACTCCCGGTAGTGCTCGCGATCACGGTCGGGAAGGATGCCCTCGCGATTCTGGAACGTGCCGTCGTCCTGGCGGTATGGGTATGGCCCTCCCTGGTCGATCAAGGTCAGCGTGGACAGCGCCTCGGCCGGCAGCTCGTCGAGCCAGATCGTCTCGAGATCGGAGAACCTGACGACCGTTTCGTCGACCATCGTCGTGCGGCGGTCGTCGCCTCTGGAGCGGCTGGCGTCGTCGCCGTCGGGTCCTTGCCACCCTCCGCCAGATCGATCGACGCGTCGTCAGATCCTCCGGAGAACGCCAGGACGGCGATGATCATCACCACGACGGCGGCGAGTCCGGCGATGAGGTTGGTCTTCATGGTGGCCATCTCAGGTCTCGGGGAAGAACTGGTTGATGATCTCGGACAGGCGATCGGAGTGATCGCTGAACACGCCGTCGATCCCGGAGTCCACGAGACCAGCGATCTCGCGATGATGCTGGGCGTCCCAGCCGAACGCGACCCGCTCGTACCGATGGAAGATCGCCACCAGTCCGCCACTCCAATCCGAGAGTCGGAGGTTCACCGCATCGATGCCGAGGTTCCTCAACTCGTTCGCTCGGCGTTCGGGTCCTTCCTTGATCTTGGACAATCTGGTGGAGTCGACGAGTCTCGCCGTCGTGTGCTCGCGCCACTCGCGTAGCTGTGCGTAGTCCGGATGGCACAACCACAGCATCGATTCGGCCTCGCCGCCGGCATTCCTGGCGGCATCGACGACGGCAGCGAACGATGCCGAATCCTTCACATCGAGCGACACCGGGTGTCCGGTACCGACGTGGTCGTAGAACTCGGCGAGCGTCGGGATGTGCTCGGGGAGCTCGTCGCGATCGGCGTCTGCAATCGGTCGCTTGCGAGGCCAGCGGCCCAACTCGCCGTCGTGGTCGAGCACGGCGTGACCGTCAGCGGTGACCCAGACATCGCTTTCCAAGCCGGTCGCGCCCAGCTTGAGGGCGAGATCGAACGCTTCGAGCGTGTTCTCGCGGGCGTGCGCCCGGGCCCCCCGATGGGCGAACCCGATCGGGCGGGGGAGGAGAGGCGACAGCCGCGGAGCCATCCGGACATCCTGCCGGTCGCCGGCCGCGACTGCCACACCACCCGGCGCCGGAACAAGATTCGCCGGTATCCACCACCGGCGGTGGTGGAGCCGCCATGATCTGTGGCCGGGGCAGGGACCAATGGGTCTTTTGCTCCAGCGTTCTCCAAACGCTCAAGAGTCCCCAAAGCCCTGCCGATCCATCTAGAGACCTAGTACGGCGGGGTAAGGGAGTTCGCTTCATGGCGACGATTCGGGCAAGTTGTTCAGACTGCGGAGACGTGGAGCTCACCACGGCCGACGTGTCTGTGCGCATTTGCGACGACAACAATCACGGGACCTACTCGTTCCGGTGTCCAACGTGTGAGATGACGATCGTCAAGTCGGCCGAGCCGCGCACGATCGATCTCCTCGTGGCCAGCGGAGTGGCGTTCACGACCTGGCAGATGCCGGCGGAACTCCGAGAGGTCAAGGAGGGGGCACCCATCGATCACGATGACCTGCTCGACTTCCACGATCTGCTCAGCGACGATCGAGCGCTCGAGCAGGCGCTCGCCGAATTCACCGGCTGAGTCACGGCTCGCCTGGCCCGAACCGCCCCTGGCCCTGCACTTCGGTGCTCGTTCGGTGGCGGTTCGAGCCATTTTCGGCGAGCTACCCTGTCGACCATGTTCAATGTCGGCGGCCCAGAGGTGCTCATCATCGCACTCATCGCCCTCGTGGTCGTCGGGCCGGAACAGCTCCCGTCGGTGCTGCGGAAGGCCGGAAAGTACGCCTCCCAGCTGCGGTCGATGTCCACCGGGCTCCGTGACGAGTTCATGGCCGGCGTCGATGAACTCGATCCAACCAAATGGGACGGCGAACGAGGTACCGGCGAACCGGGCAAGCCGATCGTCCCCAAGGGGTATGCCGAGCGCGTGGCCGCCGGGGAGGACGGCAATCCGTTCAAGGTGAAGCCGGTCTCGCAGCCGATGGCCGATGCCACGCCGGGCGAAGCTGCGGCTGAGGCCATCGCTGCCGCCGAGCAGGCCGAGGCCGAGGCCAGGCGTGCGATGGAGCACGCCAGGAAGAAACGACAGCAGGCCCGAGAGACCGAAGCTGCGGCCGCTGCCGCGATGGAGCAGGAAGCGTCGGCGGTGCAGGAAGAAGAAGCGACGCCTCCGCCTGAGGATGGCGTGGTCGGCCCCGTCGACGAGAACGCCCCCGCTGAATGATGAAGTTCCGCCTGGGCCGCAAGGGTGCCGAACCTGAGCCGCATGACCTCTCCATCGTCGGACATCTGGCCGAGCTACGTTCGCGTCTGATCAAGTCGATCGTCGCGGTCGTCGTCGGGGCGATCGGTGTGTTCTTCTTCACCAACCCGATCTTCGACTTTCTCTCGGAGCCTTATTGCGAGATCCGCCCGATCGACGATTGCGTGTTCCTGGCCACCGGCCCGCTCGATCAGTTCTCGGTGCAGTTGAGCCTCGCCGGTTACGGCGGTCTGATCCTGGCCCTTCCCGTGGTCCTCTACCAGATCGGGCGGTTCGTCCTCCCCGGCTTGTACCCGCACGAGAAGAAGGTGATGATCCCGTTCTTCGTCATCTCCGTCGTGTTGCTCTTCGTCGGCATGACGGTCGCCTACCTGTTCCTGCCTCGCGCACTCGAGGTGCTGAGCGAGTTCGCCGGAGGTGACCGGTTCGAATCGTTCTTCAATGCCACGGAGTACCTGGGGTTCTTCACCAAGATGCTGCTGGCGTTCGGTCTCGCGTTCGAGTTGCCCCTGATCCTGGTGTTCCTCCAATTGATCGGTGTCGTCCAGACCGAGACGCTGCGAAAGAATCGGCGAATCTCGGTGGTCGTGGTCGTGATCCTCGGCGCCATCATCACGCCGACGGGTGATCCGTTCACGCTGCTGGTGCTCTCGGTGCCGATGTACCTCTTCTACGAGATCTCCATGATCGTGGGTGGTCGGATGACCAAGAACCGTCTCGACGTCTCGTGAGTGCCGTCTGGTGCGCACAGGGGTGAACCAACGGGGTGAGTTCATCGCCGGCCTGGGGTTCGAGCCTGATCGGTTCCAGACCGACGCATTCGATGCCCTCGACGGCGGACACAACGTGATCGTTGCCGCGCCGACAGGGGCAGGAAAGACGCTCGTCGCGGCCTACGCCGTCGACCGGGCGATCAGCGTCGGTCGACGAGTGTTCTACACCACACCGATCAAGGCGCTCTCGAATCAGAAGTACCACGATCTCGTGGCCGACTACGGCCGTGAGCACGTCGGACTGCTCACCGGCGACAACGTGATCAACGGCGACGCCTCGGTGGTCGTGATGACCACTGAGGTCCTGCGCAACATGCTGTATGCCGGGCGACGTCTCGATCGGCTCGATGCGGTGGTGCTGGACGAGGTGCACTACCTCCAGGACAGCTATCGGGGTCCGGTCTGGGAAGAGGTGATCATCCATCTTGCCGCGAGCCATTCAGCTGGTGGCGCTCTCAGCCACCGTGTCGAACGCAGAGGAACTCGCCGAGTGGATGGCGACCGTTCGCGGCGAGACCTCCCTGGTGGTCGAGCATCAACGGCCGGTCAGGCTCGAGAATCTCTATCTCGTCGGTGAGCGAAAGAGCAACAAACTCCACCTGATGAAGACGCTCATCGGCGGCAAGGCAAATCAGAAGGGCTTCCGCTTCGACGCAGATCTGCGCCCCAACCGGGGTCGGGGCGGCGGCAACCGCTCGAAGGGTCGACCGGCCCGTCCGTGGCGGACCCCGACCCGGATCGACACGGTCGAGACACTGCGCAAGCACGATCTGCTGCCCGCCATCCACTTCATCTTCAGTCGCGCTGCGTGCACGGAAGCCGCTCGCGCCGTGGTCGACGCCGGCTTGGAGCTGACCACCCCGGCCGAACGCGAGGAAATCCGAGCCATCGCCACTGATCGCCTCGGAGCGCTGACCGCGGGCGATCGCAAGGTGCTCGAGTTCGATCATTTCATGCGAGGTCTCGAGGCCGGCGTCGCACCGCATCACGCCGGCATGGTCCCGCCGATGAAGGAAACGGTCGAGGCCTGTTTCGTCCGGGGCCTCACGAAGGTCGTGTTCGCGACCGAGACGCTGGCCCTCGGTATCAACATGCCGGCCCGGACCGTTGTGCTCGACAAGCTGACGAAGTGGACCGGCGATCACCACGAGTCGCTCACGCCTGCACAGTTCACGCAGCTGACCGGGCGGGCCGGTCGACGAGGGATCGACACCGAAGGCGAGGCTGTCGTGCTGTGGTCGCCGTTTGTGCCCTTCGAACAGGTCGCCGGGTTGGCCGCCAGCAAGGACTTCGTACTCACATCGGCGTTCCGTCCGACCTACAACATGGCAGCCAACCTGGTGAGGCGTTACGACCAGGAACGAGCCAGGCAACTGTTGAATCTGTCGTTCGCCCAGTTCCGGGCCGACGCTGACGTCGTCAAGGGCGAGCAACGGCTCGAACGTCTCGTCGACCGGCGCCGCCAGCTCGTCGGCCGCGTCGAGCGCGACTTCGCTCCGCTGGACGAACTGGTGGCCGCCATTGCGACGCCAATGCACGAACACGCCGACAGTCAGGACGTCGCGTTTGCCCTCAGCAGGATCCAACCCGGTGACATCCTCGAAGTCGATGGTCCCGGTCTGCCTTCCCCGGTCGTCACGCTGTCCGTCGCCTATCGCAAGGGTCGCCGGATCAAGGTCTCCGTCGCAGATGGTGACAGCGACACCCACGAGGTGACCGTCGATCGACTCGACGAGGTGCCGACGGTGATCGGAAAGGTCGAACTGCCGCAGCCCTACCTGCCCCTCGAGCGTCTCCTTCATCCACGAGGCCGCCGATCTGCTCCGTCGGGCTCCGCTGCTGTCCAACAAGCGGCGCAAGAAGCTGGGCCCCTCCGGCGAGCTCCAGTCGGTCCAGGACGTGCCTCCGCAGGCCAGGAAGGCGCTGCGACGCATCGAGCGGGTCGACAGCGACATCGACGACCTGCGGCGGGCAATGGCAAAGAGCACGGAGTCGCTGGCTCTCCAGTTCGATCGCGTGATCGACCTGCTCTCCGATCGCGGTCACCTGGACGGCTGGTCGCTCACCGACAGTGGCACCCGCTTGGCCCGCTTCTATCACGAGTGTGACCTCCTCCTGATCGAGGCCCTCGATCAGGGACTCTTCGACGGTCTCTCCGCTCCCGAAATCGCCGCCTTCGCCTCGACGTTCACGTTCGAGGATCGGCGCGGGGCGCTCGATGCGCAGATCTGGTACCCGACTGCAGAACTCCGGCGCCGATTCGGTGTGCTCACGAAGCTCCACAAGGAATTGACCCGTCGGGAACGCGACGCCCGCTTGCCGCTCACTCGCCAGCCGGATCCTGGGTTCATGGCGATCGCCCACGGCTGGGCCAGTGGCGGCGATCTCGACGACGTGCTCGAACCGGAGGAGATCACGGCCGGCGATTTCGTCAGAACGGCCAAGTTGTTGGTTGATGTCCTGCGCCAGATCGCCCAACTCGCCCCCGCCGTCGAGACGGGTCGAGCAGCGGGAGATGCGGCCGATGCCATTCTGAGAGATCTGGTCGCCGCATCCTCCATGGTCGACAGCGAGGTCGAGGACGCCGTTGCCGGCGGTCGTGATGGTCATCGCGAAGGGTGAACCGTGGGGTGAGCCTGAAGGTGGGAGCCCGATCGCCGTCCTGTCCGATGACGCTGAGATCGCGCGCCGGGTCGCGGGCACGCGCGACACCGTCGTCGAGGTGAATGGCGGGGACCTCCATCGCACGCTCGGGCTCGGCCGCGAACCCCGATCGTCCCCGCTGTGGTTTCCCATGGACCTCGGACTCGTGTCGATCGACGGGGGAGCGGAGCAGCCGTTCGTCGCCCACGCCGTGGCCCGATCGAGGAGTTGGTTGGGACCCGCAGCCGTCGTGATGAACGCCGCGTGGCTCGGGGACCGGTATCTCGGACCGCGAGCGCACCCCAACGACGGACTGCTCGACATCACCGTGGGATCGATTCCACCTCGTCAGTTGTTCGCTGCGGCCAAGCGGGCCAAGACGGGAACGCACCTCCCGCATCCGGACCTCGAGGTACGTCGCGTCGACTCATGGGAGCACGAGTTCGACCGATCGCGCCTGGTGTGGCTCGACCGCCGTCCGGTCGGTCGAGCACGACATCTCCGGTTTCGGATCGAGCCGGACTGGTTCGTCGTTGTTGGATGAACGCTGTCGGATGAGCGCTGTCGCCAGCAGGTGTTTTGTCACGATCAGCGGATGGTCCGCCCCTCGGCGTGGTTGAGTGAATACCCTCTGACGCCGTGGGCGCCTACGTCGTTGAAGAATTCACTCCCGCCGAAGCAGACATCCTGCGCCGGTACTTCACCAATCTCGACCAGCCCGTCTTCGCGCTCGTCAACCTGCCCGAGGTGGTCAAGGGCGCGCTGTTCGCTCGCTACTCGCGTTCGTCGAAGAGTCTGAGGCGATTGTTCGTCGACGAGTTCGTCGGTGAGCTCGACATCGCCGGGGACGCGACGGTGGATGCGACGATCGGCCTCGACCGGGCCGAAGAGCTCTACGAGAAGGTCTTCTTCGAGTACGGCGACGACTCGGTGGCGCAGCTGGGAGGCGTGCATCTCGCATGTGAGCAGGCGTCGAACCTCCTCACCAAGGTGCTCGAGTGGGGCCGGCTGGCCTCCTACCTCGAGCAGTCAACTCGCTACATCGCGTATGACAGCCGCGCCGAGGGCCGCTACCGCTACCACCGCGATCCCGAGATCCTGTCGAGTGAGTTGGGAACCCGCTACATCGGGGACCTCGACCGCATCTTCGACACCTACTCGCAGCTGCTGCCTCAGGTCGTCGAACACGTCAAGAACACGACACCGAAGTCCGACGGTGACAGCGACTTCGTCTATCGCACAGCCGTGAAGGCAAAAGCCCTCGATGCGGTGCGTGGCGTCCTGCCGGCTGCTGCGCAGTCGAACGTGGGCATGTACGGCAGCGGACAGGCGTACGAGCAACTGCTCATCCGCATGCGAGCCCACGCCCTTCCGGAGGCTCGTCACTACGCCGATCTGATGCTCGGCGAACTGCGCAAAGTCATCCCGTCGTTCGTCAAGCGGGTCGATCTCCCCGATCGTGGTGGCGACTGGAGCGAGTATCTCGCAGACACCAGGTTGTCGATCGAGGATCTCGCCGATGACCTGCTCGACACCACCCAGCCGGCTGACACGTCGGCTCACGTCGATCTTCTCGACTTCGATCCCGATGCCGAGGTCAAGGTGGTGGCGTCGATGCTGTACGCAGCATCCAGCCTGCCAGAGCGCACGATCGAGGAACAGGTTCGCGCCATGTCGGTCGAGGATCGGCTGCGGGTCATGCGGGCCTACACCGGTGACCGTCGGAATCGGCGTCATCGACCGGGTCGCGCACTCGAGCGTCCCTTCTACCGCTTCGATGTGCTTGCCGACTACGGCGCCTTCCGCGATCTCCAACGCCATCGGCTCCTCACCATCGAATGGCAGCAGCTGTCGCCTCACCACGGCTACGCACGGCCCGAGCTCATCGACGATGCCGGCCTCACCTCGGTGTTCGACGAGGCGATGGAGCGGTCGGCGTCGTTGTACGACGTTCTGCAGCCTCCGTTCGGTCCGCAGGCGTCCTACGCGGTCTCGCTCGCCTACAACGTGAGGTTCAATTTCAACCTCAACGCCCGTGCTGCGATGCACATGCTCGAGTTGCGCAGCACGCCGCAGGGCCATCCGGCCTATCGAGCAGTCGTCCAGGACATGCACCGCCTGATCGCTGAGAAGGCGGGACATCACGCGATCGCCGAGATGATGACCTTCGTCAATCACTCGACCGAGACCGAGTTGGAGCGGTTGGAGGCAGAACGTCGGGCCGAGGCCAAGCGCGGCGGATAGTCGTCCCGCGTCGCCGGACACGGCTTCGTCATCCATGGGCCGAAATCCTCATATGGAGTCGGTCCCGGCCGATGGCTCAAAATGATCTTCTCGGGCCTCACTCGCCGTTTGCTCACGACCGCGCTCGTCGCCACTGTGCTCGTTGGCGTCGTGTTCGTCGTCCCTGCCTCCGCCCATGAGACGTACGTGGTCGGGCCGGGCGACACCCTTTCCGAGGTGGCACTGCGCTCCGGAACCTCGGTCTCGGCGATCATGGCCGAGAACGGTCTGACGAACCCGCATCGCATCCGTATCGGACAACAGCTCCGTCTTCCCCACGGGACCGCTACGCAGGCCGCCAGCTCAGCGGCGACGCCGGCGTCGAGCCCGGGGACGTACACGGTCGCTCCCGGGGACACGCTGGGACACATCGCCATCCGGCTCGGAGTGAAGCGATCTGATCTCATCTCGATCAACGGGCTGTCGAATCCGGATCGGCTCCGCGTCGGCCAGAAGCTCTCCGTTCCGCAGGGTGGGGTCGTGCCTCGGGCCACGAGCTCCTACGAAAGCCTTCCCGACCGCATCACCAACGACTCGAATCGGCTCGCGCTGATCCCGATCTTCGAACGATGGAGCAGCGCGAACAACCTGCCGGTCGAACTCGTCATGGCGGTTGCTTGGCAGGAGTCGGGCTGGAACAATTCCGTCGTCTCCAGCAAGGGAGCGGTCGGCATCGGCCAGATCATGCCGGCAACCGGTGCATGGGTCGCCTCGGATCTCATTGGGCGGCCGGACCTCGACACCTCGAACTCCGAGGACAACATCCGGATCAGCGCGCGCTACCTGCGTTGGCTGATCGACTATCTGGGAACCGAAGAGCTCGCGCTGGCCGGCTACTACCAGGGTCCTGGCGCGGTGCGGGCGGGAATCTGCTACCGCGACACCGAGCAGTACGTCGCGAACGTGATCGCTCTCCGACCCCTCTTTGCGCCGTCCTGAGACGTGGCGACTGCCACAGAGAAGTCCGAACGGGTGCCGCGCACTACGCGGTGGACTGTGTAGAGTCCGCCACGTTCGCCCTGGTCCACGAAGAGAGTTTCATGAGTGACGATCTCGAAGAAGTCGAAGAGACAGAGGAAGATCTCGACGAGGATGACCTCGACGAGGAAGATCTCGACGACGATCTCGAGGTAGACGGCTTCGACGACGACGACGACGTCGCCGTCGTGGTTGACGACGAAGACGAAGACGAAGACGAAGCAGACGACGACGCACCTCGTCCGAAGGCTCGCAAGGTGGTTGACGACGAAGACGACGACGACGAAGACGCCGACCCGGATGACGTCGAGGAGGACCTCGACGCGATCCTGAAGAACCGGCTGGCGGCCGAGGACGACGACGACGAAGAAGACGACGAAGACGCCCCCGCCGCGGTGCCGGCGAAGAAGATGGACGAATTCGTCTGCGAGATGTGCTTCCTCGTGGTGAACCGGGACTCGTCGACTGCGAAGAACTTGCCACCCTGTTCGATGGGTGACGGTGTCGAGCCATGTCGGCCCCTGGGCTGATCGACGATGCCGGCCGCTGAGGATCGCAGCCCTGCCGACCAGCTGGTCGATCTGTTCGTCTACGCGCCCGTCGGTCTTCTCTACGAGTATCGTGACGTGCTCCCGAAACTCATCAAGCGGGGAAAGAGCCAGGTCCAGTTGGCCAAGCTGCTCGGGTCGATGGCAGCGAAACAGGGGCAGCGCACGGTCAACCAGCGCCTCGACGGCGCCGTCGACGTTGCGACGTCGACCGTCGCTCAGGGCATCACGGACGTAGGCGCCATGGTCGGGCTCGCTCCGAGTACTCCTCGAGGTGGGACGCAGCGCGCCGAGGCCGAGCCGTCCTTGACCAAGTCGGAGCCAGTACCGATCGCCGGCTACGACGACCTCACTGCCAAGCAGATCATCGCGTTGCTGGGCGATCTGACGCCGGCGCAACGCCAACGCATCCGCAGCCACGAGTCGGCCCACCGCGCCCGCAAGACGGTGTTGGCAAAGCTCGACGCCCTGGCTGCCACCACCTGACATGCCGGGTGAAGCGGCGAGGCTGGCAACGGTCGACGATGTCGACTCGATCGATCGAATCTCGGGCGACGTCGCGGCCGAAACGGCCGAGAAGCGGGGCGGCCCGCTGTTCCTGCGTCGCGAGAGCGGGGGAGCGGCCGGGGCCCGTGCTCTGGCACTCCTCGGCTCTGATGCCGGCTTTGGTGTGATCGGCAGCTACGACGACGTGCCGTTCGGTTATTCGCTCGTAGAGATCGAAACACTCGATGACGGAGGAAGGCTGGCCCGCATCGACGATTTGGCCGTGTTGTCAGAAGCGAGGGCGTCCGGCATCGGTGAGGCGATGATGAACCTCGTACTCGACGAAGCTCGGGCCCGTGGTTGCTTCGGGGTCGACAGTCGAGCGCTGCCGGGCGACCGCGAGACCAAGAACTTCTTCGAGAGCTTCGGGCTCAAGGCCCGGATGCTCGTGGTGCACCGCACCCTCGACTGATCAGTCCTCGTTCACCGATTTCTCGGCGAGTTCCTCGCTGGCAGCGACACCCTCAGGCTCTACTTCAGGTTGAGGTTGAGGCTCGGTGCTGCTTCTGGCTCGGTTGTTGCTTCTGGCTCGGTTGCTGCCTCGGCTGTTGTGACCGCTTCTGGCTCGGTTGCTGCCTCGGCTGTCGTTGCCGGAGCGTCGGCCTTCTCGCCGGCGTCGACCGCTTCGGGAGCAGGCTCTGGTTCTGGTTTCTTCTCTGCACCGGGGACCGGGCGGTCGACCTTGGACGTGGCCTGCCTCGGTTTCTCGGACCGCCCGGACCGCTCGGACCGCTCGGACTTCTCCGACTTCTTCTTGCGGGGCGGGCGGCGGCGCTTGGCTTTTGCCGCTTCGCTCGGATCGATGCCGAACAGCGCAGCGATGGCGGGAACTCGATCAGCGACTCGGCGAACGGCTTCGAGCAACTCTTCCTTGGGTTCGGCCGGAATGCCCTGCGGTGTCACGCTGTTGCGGACCGGCGAGTAGGCAACCGCGTCGATCACGGTCGCCCAACGGTCTTGTCCAGTGTCGGCCGTGAGGCCTGCGGTCGCCATTTCAGTGAGTTTCGCCGCCAGATCGGGTGGGAGCGGTGCCCCCGCCTTGACGGGCCGTGAGCTCATACGCAGAGCCCGCACGGAGCGGCCGGAGGCAGTTGCCTCCCTGAGCTCGTTGAGCCATGCCTCGTGATCGCTCTCGACTCGACGGTTGAGACCGTTTCGGAGCGTCTCGGCCAACGCGGTGGCCTCGTCGCCGCGAGCACCGTCGGCGGCGACGACGACGGAGCGAAGATCCCGCAGATCGATCTCATCGAGATCGGCGATGGCGGCGTCAGCCCGATCGTGCCACTCTGCCGCTCGAAGCTTCGGAACGAGGTCTTCCGCGATCGCCACGACCGGCTTCACCGCGATCTCGGGCGTACCGGCCTCCTTGGCCTTGGAGTTCTGGGCGTCGATCGCCGCTCGCACGGCTTGCATCCCACCCTTCATGACCTGTTCGGCGATCGGACGGTGTTCCTCTGGCACCGAGGCGAGGACCTCGTCGCGGTGCACTCGCTTCGGGCGGAGGCGCTTGGGCTTGGGCTTGGGCTCGGGTTCAGGCTGTCGGGGGCGACGTTCGCTGTCGCCGCGGCCGCCACGATTGCGGTCGCCCCGATCGTTCTTCGGCCGTCGCGGCCGCCCTTGCGATCGCGGTCTCGGCCGCTCCGCTCCGGCCGAGCGACACGAGTGGTGGTCACGAGCTCGTCCTCGCGAAGCTCTCGTGGCTTCATCTCCAGCAGATCGGTACGGCCCTTCTTGGCCTTCGGGACGAAGACCTCGGTGATCTCGATGCCATCGAGGAGGAAATCGGCCTCGACCTTGCAGATGTCACCGACGGCGGCATCCGGGTAGAGCAGACTCTCGGCCAGGTCACCCTTGGGCTGTTTGGCACCGGCGGCGCGCCAGGTCCATGTGCCATCACCTTTGTTGCTGGTGAGTTCGACTTCGATGCGGCGTGACATGGCGACATTCCTAGTGTTATCGGACGGGCAAGGTTGCCGGGAATCGCAGGGTGAAACCAACCTCACGGCAGGCGGCCAGTGTGCCTCAGATGAGATCGCCGAGCAGCTTGTAGGCGTCGTTGGAGCGGGCCGCCTGGCGAACCTCCCGGGCAGTCGCGTCGACGTAGCGCTGCGTGGTGGCGAGACTCTCGTGGCCGAGCAGGCGCTGGAGTTCGGTGCCGGACGCGCCGTTCCTGGCCAGGGACGTCGCGAAGGTGTGGCGGAGGGCGTGGACCAAAGCGCCGGAGGGGACCCGGCTGCGGATACCGGCTTCGCGGTACAGCTGCTCGACCATGTATTGGAGGGCGCCGCGCTGCATTGCGTCACCCCGGTTGTTCGACGAACAGCGGGGCATCGGCGGCGATACGACCGGGGAAGCGGCGGAGACGCGACAACGTGTAGGTGGTGATGATGGTCTCCACCTCGGGCTCGAGCGGGACCGTTCGCTCCTTGTTGCCCTTGCCCTTCACGGCGAGCACGCGTTCGTCCTCGGGTCCGTCGATCGATCGCATCGTGAGGTCGAGCAGCTCGGCGAGCCGCAGACCGCAGGTCACCAGAGTGACGATCATGGCCAGGTCACGTTCGGGCCACGGATTGCGGGCGTTCTTGCGGCCCGTTGCCGCCACCTTGAGCAGGCGCTCGACGCTGTCGTCACCGGTGATCGACTTGGGTCTCGACTTCGGCACGCGGGGCTTTTCCACGGCTGCCATCGGATTTCCGGCGAGAATGCCGTCGGCGACCAGGAAGGTGAACAGCTGATTCCAGGTCGACCACGTTCGCGAGATCGTGGCTGCTGACTGGTGGGAGATGCGGGCAAAAGCTCTGCGGAGTGTCCGAACATCGAGATCGCCGATGCGGACCTCGGACGGTTGTACGCCCAGGACCTCGGCCGCGTGTCCGAGCACGCTCGACAGATCGCGTCGATACGCAGAAAGGGTGTGTTCTGAGTGCTTCTTCGGTTGGCGGGCCAAGAAGAACTCGTCGATGAGGTCGACCACCGGCTCACGCATGTGTTCGACGGTAGTCGTTCCGACATGGGCCGAATGGCTCATGTTCGTCGCTTTGATGCCGATGAGAGAGCTGTGAATGATCTCATCGACGACCGAATTGCTGCTCCCCGGACGACCGCTCTCGGATCAACCGTGGTCTGCCCCTCGTGTTCGATGCACGCCAGCGCCAACGATCGCAGGCTGCTCCAGCCACTCGACGAAGAGTCGATGACACGGCGTTGCCGCAACTGCCAGGCTCTGATCGATCTCTCCAGCCCAGAGCCACGTATCGCTGCGTCGCTCGCCTGACCTGCCGTTGCCTGACCGAGGGGTCCGGGCGATGCGAACCGTCAGATCGAGGACAAGGCCGATGCCGGCAACGTCGCCGGCACGGTGGCGAGGTGGCTGACCGGCGCTGGAGCGAGATGGGGAGCGCAGAAGTCGGCCGCATCACCGGATCCGTCCATGGTGTTGACGAAATAGACGGCGGCGACCCGGTCGATCATGTCGCGATCGAGGCGCTTCGGCACCTGTTCGTATGCACAGATGCCCTCCATCAGTTCGCAGAAGTCGGTCACCAGGTAGGGCCGAAGCTCACCGATGTTCTGGATCGCGACCGATCGGAGATAGGCGGCGTCGTCGGCGTTGACATCGATGCCGCGGGCCTTTGCCACCCGGACGAGGATCCAGTTGAAGGCGTTCTCGGAAATCGGCCCGATGTAGACCTTGTTGCGGAGCCGGCGCAGGAATGCTTCGTCGCCGAGCGCCTTCGGATCGAGGTTGGTCGATGCCACGAGCTTGAGTTCGAACGGGATCGTCATCTTCGTGCCGGAACCGAGGCGGAGGAAGTCGACGCCGCGGGCCAGCGGCATGATCCAGCGGTTCAGGAGTGCATCGGGGCGGAAGCCTTGGCGGCCGAAGTCGTCGACCACGAGGATTCCGTTGTTCGCGACCATCTGGAGGGGGGCGTTGTACACGCCGCTGACGGTGTCGTACTCGAGTTCGACCATCTTCAGGTCCATCTCACCACCGACGATGACGATCGGCCGCTCACACAGCACCCATCGGGGGTCCATGTCGGCGGGCTGGTCCGGGAGTGCCTGATGGACCGACGGGTCGAACACGCTGATGATCGAGCCGTCGACGGTCACTGCCCAGGGAACGAGAATCGAATCGCGATGAATGCGAATGAGGCGCTCGGCGAGACTGGTCTTGCCTGTCCCTGGAGGGCCATAGAGGAAGATTGCGCCCTCGTTCATGAAGGCCGGTCCGAGCTGATCGAGCACGTGGTCTTCGATCACGAGATCGCTGAAGGCGGCGCGAATCGACTCGCGGTTCACGACCGACGCTGCTCGCTGGCCGAGAACGGTTGCGGTGTAGGACTGGAGCGAGACAGGGACGGTGGACGCATAGGTCGACGTGTGCATTCGATCGAGCGCGACACGGTTGCCGAGTTCGGTGAGGGCGGCCCGGTAGTCGCGTCCCTCGAGACCTTGGTATTCGACGACGTGGCGGTCCCGCAGATCGTCGGCGATGTCACGCCCGATCGAGGCGCTGATGCCGAGGGCATCGGAGATGCCGGAGACAGTCGACACCCGTTCGAGTACGAGGCGACGCATGAAGAGGTCCTCCACCAGCGAACGGGGGACACCCAACTCATCCATGTTCACGGGTGCGCGCCGCTGAGGGGTCGCTGACGGGTCGGTCATGTGTGAAAGGATCGGCAGGATCCGGTGTGACCTGAGGAGTTCTTCCGACTGGAGGGCGAATGTGTCGCGTTGCAGGCGGGGATGGGTGATTCTGCTCACGTCGGAACGGTTCATTCCCGGCCGGTTCGGCCGACGGTGTACCCATGTCGTTGTCTTTCGATGAACAGGTGGACGTCAAGGGACGGGGTCGTCTGCGGCTCCAACCCCTCCCGGGTAGCACGGTCCGCGAGGTGCTCGACGTCGAGATCGATCTCCATCACCGGGAGGATGCGCTGACGCTGGGGGACCTGAAGGTCGCCGCTCGGCGACACGCAAGCGAGGGCAACCACGAGCACGCATATCGGCTCTGGACCGCCGTCGGCCAGGCCGCCGAGCGCCACCGCTACCCGGCGTTGATCACTGCGGCAAAGGCGAACGCCGAGGGTGAAAAGGTGCGGGCGAAGACCGCCGAAGGTCAAGCTGAAGGTCAAAAGGTGCGGGCGAAGAGCGCTGAGCGTCGGGATCGGCCTCGAGCGCAAGCGACACGGTATGACTACGACCTCCTGGCCGCCGATGTCGACAACGGCGACAGCAGAGCTGACGTCGCGGCCCGCCACGGTTGTGCGGTGAGCACGGTTGCCCGGGCCGTCGAGTACGTCGCCGTGCGTGACGAACTCCTCGACGAGTCTCCCGAACTATTCGACCAACTCATGGCGGGTGTCGACGTGATCGAGGTTGCGCGCCGCTACGGCGTGTCGCCCAAGATCGTTCGATGGTTGGTCCGAACCGAGTACGACCGTCGTGGAAATCGTTGATCGCTCCCTCGACGATCTGAAGGCGAGATCTGATCGTTGCGATCGGACGGGGGAGTGGTCCGCCGCCACTCCCAGGGGGATTCTGTGTTCGGATCTGGAATCCTGTGTCGATCAGCGCCCAGCCGACCCCCGACCTGACCCCGCCCGACATGCCCGCGTCCGCTGACCGGACCGAGCGTCACGGCGACGAACAGCTGGAGCGAGAGCGCAGAGCCCTGCGCCGGATCCTGGCCACGCACCGACAACACATCGCGAGAGCGAGGGCCACCGCGGAACGTCTCGCGTCCGAAGCGGCCGAGATGACCGAGGAGGGTATTCGAGACCTGGTCGACGAAGACGCCGAGGTCGACGCTGCGGTACGAGCAGCGATCGTACGTCAGACGTCTGACCGGGCCATGCACGCTGTTCGTCGTGCCGCCGACCTCGAAGCGCTCGGAGAGGCGCTGGCGTTCGGCCACATGACCGACGAGGCGGCGGAGCGGCTCTACATCGGTCGCCACAGCGTGATCGAGGGTGACGAGGCCTTGTTGGTCGACTGGCGGGCCCGGGCGTCGATGCCGTTCTATCGAGCAACGGCAATCGAACGGCTCGGCCTGATCGCTCGCCGTCATCTGCTCTACGGCGATGACCGCGGGGCAGGTGGCGAGCTGCTCAGTGGCTTCTCCGATGAGGTGTTCGACGTCGACGGTGTGGTCGGCCACCTCGGACTGCGGGGCGAGGCTGCCGTCCTCGCCTCGGTGATCGCGCCGACCGAATCGCAGATGCGTTCCGTCGTGGCGACGATCCAGGCCGAGCAGGATGCCGTCGTGCGAGCTCCCGCCGACGGCCCGCTCGTCGTGCAGGGAGGCCCGGGCACGGGCAAGACCGTCGTGGCCCTCCATCGCGCCGCATATCTGCTCTACGACCAGCGGGCTGAGCTCTCGGACACCGGTGTGCTCATCGTCGGGCCGAGCCCGCAGTTCCTTCGCTACATCGCCGGTGTGCTCCCGTCGCTCGGCGAGAGCGGGGTGGTGTCGGTGACGGCGCCCGAGCTGTATCCCGGCGTGTTCCGTGGCCGCACCGAGGCGGCCGAGGTGGCTGCGATCAAGGGGCGAGGGGCGATGGCGGACCTGCTCGCAGCAGCAGTACGCGACCGTCAGCGTCGGCCGGCCGACGCGCTCGTGGTCCGCTACGGAGCCTCACGGGCTCGCGTCGAGGTCGAACGGCTGAATTTCTGTTTCGAACGGGCTCGCAGATATCCCTCTCACAACGAAGGTGCCGATGCCTTCCGTGCTCTGGTCATCGAATCGTTGTGCGTTGCCGTCTTCGACCCGTCCTTCCGCAACCGCGACGACGCGCTGGCGACGTTCGCCGACTCGCCGGAGGTCGAACGATTCCTCTTGGCCCATTGGCCACCGATGACCCCAGAGCAGGCACTGAACGAGCTGTTCGGGTCACCCAATCTCCTGCGCCTGGCGGCCAGGGCCACCGAGTTCACCGACGATGAGCTGCGCTCGCTCGAACGTCCGCTGGTACCAGACGCCGAGCTCGATGACGTTCGCTGGTCGAACGCCGACATCGCGCTGCTCGATGAGCTGCTGGTGTTGGTCGGCGGGGTGATGGGTGGACTGAGCGAGTCCGAACGCGAACAGGAACGAGACGCCGCCGACGAGTTCGAGCTGTCGTTGGAGCAGGACGAAGCCGGAGCCGGCGATGACGTAACCGAGATCGAGGCGGCAGTCTTCGACGACGACGAAGACAACGACCTCTTCGCCGTCAGCCTCGAGGACCCGCTGCTCGACGAGCTGGGTTCCGACGGCAGCGAGTACGGCATCATCGAGCGTCAGGCGTTCGAGGACGATCGATACGACTATGGCTGACCGCACGATCCGAGCCGAGGACAACGGGCAGCCACTGCTCGATGCCGACGGTGAGCCTTTCGTCGAACTCGACGTCGACCGCGTCGACGACGTCGACGAGGCAGGCGACACCGTCGCTGAGCTGGCATCTCGTCAGCGTGAGTGGCGCTACGGCCACGTCATCGTCGACGAGGCGCAGGACCTCACCGAGATGGAGTGGCGCATGATCGCCCGCCGAGCGATCGGCCGCTCGATGACGATTGTCGGTGACCTGGCGCAGCGGAGCATCGGACCTCCCGGCTCGTGGGTCGAGAATCTCCCGGTCGAGTTGGCCGATCATGCCTATGCAGAACTGACCGTCAACTACCGATCGCCGTCGGAGGTGAACCGGGTTGCATCGGCGATTCTGTCCGAATTGGCGCCCGATCTGCAGTCGTCGACTGCCATCCGATCGACGGGTGATCATCCGACGGTCCACGCCGTGACGTCGATCGCAGACGAGCTCCCGGCGGTGATCGACCGCGAGCGGGCGTCGGTCGGGGAGGGCAGAGTGGCCGTGATCGGCACCGACCTCGACCGCATCCCCGACACGGTCACGCCGTGGCAGGCCAAAGGTCTGGAGTTCGACACGGTGGTGCTCGTCGAGCCCGCATCGATCCTCCGTGAGCCGCACGGCCTGAGCCTGCTGTACGTGGCGGTCACGAGAGCGACGCATCGACTGGTGATCGTCCATGCCGAACCGCTTCCTGCGGTCATCGCCGACGCCGTCTGAGTCATCCCCCACCCGTTCTGCGGCACTGAACCCTCAGTACTGAGGTCTGTACGCCGCAGTTCGGCCGGTTGAACGCTAGGTCGTTGCCAGCAGGGGAGCGCGAGCCCTCTTCCGGCGATCGAAACGCACGGCGTAGATCCCCGTGGCGACGATGATGGAACTCCCGATGACCGTCCAGCGGTCGGGAACTTCGTCGAACAACACGTAGCCGATCACGACGGCACCGACGAGGATCGAGTAGCGGAACGGCGCCGAGACACTCAGGTCACCGACTCGCACGGTCTGGATCGCGAAGTGGTATCCGATCATCAACGAGACGATCGAGAGGCCCAGGTAGACGGTGTTCTCGGCCGACAGGGCATGCCAACCGCCGGGGATGGTCAGCAAGGCGGCGAGGACGGCGAGTCCGGAGGCGGTCGTGAACGCGATTGTCGCTGCGGGCGTCTCCGGATCGACGCCCCGCGTGGCGAATTCCCGAACGACCATCATCGCCGCGGTGCCGACGGCAACGAGCGACCACGCCGAGAATCCATCGGTGGCCGGTCGGATCACGATCATCACGCCGACGAACCCGATCAGGATGGCGACGTACTGCCGGGAATCGACCCGCTCTCGTAGGATCGCAGCCGCAGCCAAGGTCACCGCGAACGGCACGACCTGGAGGATCGCCTGTGCGTTGGCGAACTCGAGGCGGACGATTGCGGCGAAGAAGAGAGCGGAACCAACCATCTCTGCTCCGACGCGGAGCAGAAGGGCAGGTTGGCGAATTGCTCTGCGTCGCTCGCTGCGATGGACCTGCCCGGCGAGGCCGAACAGGACGGCGAGACCGATGCTTCGCATGCACAGGATCTGATAGACACCCACCCCGTCGTTGGTGGCCTGACGCACGAAGGCGTCGTTGAACACGTACCCGAGCGAGCCGAGCACCATGTAGATCGAGCCCCGAGCGTTGGGCGTCAGCGTGCGCACCGGCGAACGCTACGTTCAACGGCGTGGTTTGACACAAACGGACGAATTCGGCGCTGATCTGCCGACAGAAGGGCATGCGACGCTCTGTTCCCGCCGTCTCCACGGTCTCTGCCGTGTCCGTTCCGCTCGCCGGGCTGGTCCTCGCTGTCCTCGCGGCGGCGTGCACTGGTGTCGAGCCCGAGCCCCTGGCGCTCGCCGAGACCTCGATCTCCGCGACCGCACCGACCTCGACGCAGCCGCAGACCACTCGTCGGCCGACGACGGAGCCAGGCCGAACGACGGAGTTCCCGGCGCGGCGTGACACGACCACCACGACCGTCGCCGGTGCGGCGACGACGGCTCCGGCCGGTCGAGCGGCCGCCGCGCCAACGGGGGGCGGTGGCGCTCCGGCCGACGTCATGTCGCTCTACCACGGAGTCCTCGGTACCTACGGTGTCGATCAGGGTCTGGCGCTCTCGCCAGTGGCGATGCCGACCGTCGCCGGGGGAGTGGCGCCGCTGACCGGTCTTGCGAGCGGGCGGAGCGGGACCGGCGCCATCGTGGTCAAGATCGACAACTCGTCGAAGGCCAGGCCACAGGCAGGGCTCGACCAAGCCGATGTCGTGATCGAGCAGGAAGTCGAGGGCGGCATCACCCGATTCGCAGCCATCTTCCAATCGCAGAGCCCAGGACGGATCGGTCCTGTTCGCTCGGCCAGGAGTAGCGACATATCGTTCCTCAGTGCTCTCGGCCGACCCGGTCTTGCCTATTCGGGAGCAAACGAGGTCTTCGACACACTCATCCTGCGCCAGGAACGAGTGCGGAACTACTCCGCATATCGATTCGGGGGCTACTGGCGGGACACGTCGCGTCGGGCCCCGTCGAACCTGTACACATCCATGTCGCAGTTCTCGACTGACGCCGCTCCACCTCCGGCTTGGTTCCACTTCGCAACAGCACCGGTCGAGCAGGGGACCGCAGTGTCCAGCTTCCAGGCTCGATTCCCGGCCACGACGATCACCTGGACATGGAACGGCAGTGCCTGGTTACGGTCCCAAGACGGACGAAATCACACGGCGGAGTCCGGTGCTGTCCTCGAAGCAACGAATGTTGTCGTTGCGCAAGTCGGCGTGGTCGACAGCGGCCTGAAAGATCCGACCGGGGCCATCGTGCCGGAGTTCGTCTGGGCCGGCGAAGGACCCGTATCGGTGTTCACGAACGGTCGTCGCATCGATGGCCGCTGGATTCGTCCGACCCTTGGCGACCCTGCGGTGTTCGTCGACGGGAGCGGGGCGATCATCGAGCTGATGCCGGGGACCACCTGGGTCGAGATGACCCGATCGTTGCCCTGAGGGTTCTCGGGTCCGGCGGCCCGGGTGAGCGGTCTGGTGGCGCTTCCCGCGGAAAGACACAAGTGCTGCATAATGACGCTTATGTCGGTTTCAGGAGGAGAATCTGGGATGGGCCACCCGGCCTAGGTCGTTTGGCCTTGGCGACTCGAGTCGTCAGATGCGGGCCGGCGCAGGCTGACGACTGTTGAGGTCTCTGATGATCACCCGGTTACGTCCGTTTTCCTTGGCCTCGAGGAGGGCGGCATCGGCGGCGGCGAGGAGATCGCTCACCGCGTACTCGCCGGTGACGATTGCCATGCCGACGCTGGTGGTCAAGTCGACCCTCCCGCGAACCGTCTCGATCGGTCGATCGATGGCCTCCCGGATGCGCTCACCGACCTGGGCAACGTGCTCTGGCGACAAGGCACTGAACGTCACCAGGAACTCCTCACCTCCGATCCGGCCGACGGTTGCGTCGCCGCGAAGGCATCCCACGAGCCGGTCAGCGGCCTCGGCGAGCACGACATCGCCGACGGCATGGCCGTGGGTGTCGTTGATCGACTTGAAACGGTCGAGGTCGACCATCGCGATGGCGCGCTGTTCACCGTCGGTCGCAGCCTGACCGGCGACCCGGAGTACGGCCCTCCGATTGGGCAGTCCAGTGAGGGTGTCGGTGTCGGCCAGCCGATGCAGCGTTCGAATCGGTTGGGTCGCAGGAATGGCGATCAGCACGAACAACACGACGCTGAAGGCGGCCACGAGAACGACCAACCGTTGACGCTGGCCGTCGCCGGGGGTGAGGGCCGCTTCGAGGTCGGCTCGTCGACCGAACACCGCCAATCGCCACTCCCCTGTACCGATCGGTACCGAGTCGGTCGCGATTCTCGCCGGCTGGCCCTGTGCGTCGATGTAGCTGCTGACGGTGCCGTCCGGCATCGAGGGAAGCAAGCGAGCCACATCTCGTTCCGCTGCGCTGCCGAGTTCATCGATCAGTACCGACTCGAATCCATCTCGGCCGGGTTTGCGGGTCGAATCGGGGTCTGGATGGGCGACGACGGCCCCCTGGTCGTTGAAGATCAGCGAGTGCACGTCGTGGGTCAGCTGATGTGTTCGCAGGTGCTCGGACAGCGAGATCAGCTCGATGTCGGCTCCGACCACGCCGGTGGCCGAACCGTCGCTCAAGATGGCCCGCGCCGTCGTGGTGCCCAGTTCACCGGATGTGAAGAACACATAGGGATCGGTCCAAATCGTCTGTCCAGGAGCGTCCACGGCTTCCGTGTACCAGGGCCGAATTCGGGGGTCGTAGATGTCGAGCGGATCCACCGACGTTGAGACCAGGTCCCCGTCGGCATCGAGCAGCAGAATCGAGACCGAACGTTCGTCGCCGTCGACGGCGATGATCTTGACCCGATACCCGTCATCGGCCCTCGTGACGTAGACGAAGTCGCCGTCGGCCCAACCAACGAACAGTCCTGCCAACTGTGGCAGTTCACTCATGGTCGCGAGCAGGATGCCTGCCTGGGTCGTCGGATCGAACTCTGCTTGTTCGGCAACACGAGCGGTGACGGAGACGATGTTCTCGGCCGGCGCGACGAGCGCTGCCACTTCCTGGGCCGAATCAGCGACGGCTGCCTCGAGAAGTGCGTTCGTGTACTCCGTCTCGCTCTGGTTGATCTGCCGTCCGGAGACGATCACGAGTGTCGTGACGCTCAGGGCCTGGAGGAGCAGGAGTCCCCCGAAGATGGCCAGACGGATTCGTGAGCGCATGCACGTGAGTATCGGAACGGTCCAGTTCGAGGTTGAGGCGAGGTTCAGACCCACGCCGATTCGGGTGAATCAGCGGCAATGACCTCTCCGTCGCTGTCGAACACGAGGAACTGCTCGAAGGACCGCAGGAACCAACGATCGTGGCTCACGGCCACGACGGTCCCCTCGAACGCAGCCAAACCGGCTTCGAGCGCCTCGGCCGAGGCCACGTCGAGATTGTCGGTCGGCTCGTCCAGCAGCAGGAGTGTTGCCCCGCCGAGCTCGAGCAACAGGATCTGGAAACGGGCTTGCTGTCCGCCGGACAACGTCTCCCAGACCTGGTCGCCGGAGCCTTCCAGCTCGTATCGGCGCAGCAGGCTCATGGCCTTGCTGCGGGCAGCGATCTGGCTGTTGATGTGGTCGGCGGTGAGCACGTCGACCAACGTCCGGCCCATCAATTCGGGATGCTCGTGGGTTTGCGAGAACAGCCCGGACACCACGCGGGCGCCGAGCTTCCAGTCCCCCTCGTGCGGAACCGGGCCTCCATTCAGCAATCGCAGGAAGTGGCTCTTTCCCGTCCCGTTCATACCGACCACGGCGACGCGGTCGCCAAACCAGATCTCGGTGCTGAACGGAAACGTCAGATCCGTCAGCTCGAGATCCTCGAGCATCACCACCCGCTTGCCGGTTCGGCCGCCCTCGAGGCGCATGTCGATCTGCTGGTCAGCGGCCCGCTCGCGGGGCTGGTCACCCTCGTCGAAATGGCGGAGCCGGGACTCAGCGGCACGGGCCCGGCTGGCGTTGGCGTCGCTCATCGCCGCCCTCCGCTTCATCTCCCTCATGTTGCGGACGAGGCGGGCACGTTCGTCGGCATGGCGACGGTGTTCGTCGTCGATCAGATCCTGACGGGCTGCACGCGCCTCTGCCCACGTCGCGAACGAGGCCCCGTGGGTCCAACTCCCCCGTGACTCGATGGTGACCACGCTCCGTGAGGTCTCGGCGAGAAGCTCCCGATCGTGGGAGATGAAGAGAATGGTCTTCTGGCAGGCGTTGAGCTGCTCTGCGAGCCAACGTTTGCCGGGGACGTCGAGGAAGTTGTCCGGCTCGTCGAGCAGGAGCACCTCGAACTCCGATCGGAACAACAGTTCCAGCACGAGTCGCTTCTGCTCACCTCCGGAGAACGTGTCGGTGGCTCGCATCGCCATTTCCGACCAATCGATCCCGACCGCTCGGTCGGCACACTCCGCCCAGAGGACTTCCAGCTCGTAGCCGCCGATGGCTCCCCAATCGGCGAGAGCGTTGGCGTAAGCCAGGTTCGCGTCGTCTGTCTGCTCGGTGGCGATCCGCTGTTCTGTGCGGTCGAGGCGGTGGGCGGACTCGATGAAACGACTTGGCGACAGGGAGAGGTACAGGTCGCGGAGCGTGAGACCTTGTTCCATCCCCACCATCTGGTTCATGAACGCAGCCGTCCCCGAGATGGAGATGGCGCCGTCGTCGGCCGCCAATTCACCGGCGATGAGGCGAAGCATGGTGGTCTTGCCGACGCCGTTGGCGCCCACGAGCGCGGCATGGTTGCCGTCGCCGATCTTGAACGAGACGTCGCTCAGCAAGCTCGGGCCCGAGGCGTATCCGAAGTTGACGCCGGCGACGTCGATTGATCCCACGACCGGTGACGATAGGCGCCGTCCGTGGGATCGGTCGCAGGTTTGGTCGCACGATTGCGGCGCGTGTGCCGCCGGCCAGCAGTGCGCGTGTGATGCGGGCCGCAGGTGGCATGAGTCGGCTTCGGTCCGGTCAGCGGCCACACTGGTGTATGGCCCCGCTGCGCTTCGACTTCGATCATTGGTACGCGAACGATCTGCCCGGTGACACCGACGATCGAGTGATCCCTCGCCAGGTCGAAGGTGCAGCCCACTCCCCCGTCGACCCGACACCGACGTCGGATCCCGCTGTCGTTGCCGTCTCGTCGGATGTGGCAGGAATGCTCGGCATGGAGCCGTCCGATGTCGAGTCCGAGCAGTTTGCCCAGGTTTTCAGCGGCAATGAGCTGCTCGATGGGATGCAACCCTTCGCCGCCAACTACGGCGGCCATCAGTTCGGGAACTGGGCGGGTCAACTCGGCGACGGTCGTGCGATCTCGCTCGGCGAGGTCGCAACTGCGAACGATGGCCACCAGCACCTCCAGCTGAAAGGGGCCGGGCCGACCCCCTATTCGCGCCGGGCCGACGGCCGGGCCGTGCTGCGATCATCGATTCGGGAGTTCCTCTGCAGCGAGGCGATGTATCACCTCGGTGTACCGACGACCCGCGCACTGAGCCTCGTGCTCACGGGCGATCAGGTCGTTCGCGACATGCTCTACGACGGGCACCCCGCGCCCGAGCCAGGTGCCGTCGTCTGTCGGGTGGCCCCGAGCTTCGTCCGATTCGGTACGTTCGAGCTGCCGGCATCGCGGGGGATCACGACCTTCTGACGAAGCTGGTCCACCACACGATCCGCCGGTTCTTCCCCCACCATCTGCCTGCTGACGGCGTTCTCGGCCCCGACGTCATGGCGGCTTGGTTCAACGAGGTCGTCGAACGAACGGCCGACCTCATGGTCGACTGGATGCGCGTCGGTTTCGTGCACGGCGTCATGAACACCGACAATCTCTCGATTCTCGGTTTGACCATCGACTACGGGCCCTACGGCTGGTTCGAGGACTTCGACCCGGGCTGGACGCCGAACACCACAGACGCGGCAGGCAAGCGCTATCGCTACGGCCATCAACCCCAGATCGGCCTCTGGAATCTGTCTCGTCTCGGAAACGCACTCATGGGATTCTTCGACGGCCCCGAGCCTCTGCAGGCCGCCCTCGACGGGTACGGAGAACGCTTCTCGCTCGGGTGGCAGCGAGCGCTGGCGATGAAGCTGGGACTCGGCGCCGTCGACCCGAAGGTGTCCACTGCCCTCTCCGATCGGCTGCTCGAGCTACTCCCCCGTACCGAGACCGACATGACCATCTTCTTCCGGACTCTCGGGGACCTCGACGTCGACGCAAGCGCGGAGGCTGCGCTCGCCGACCTCGAGATCGCCTACTACCGGCCGGAGGATCTGCGGGACGAGCTCCTTGCTGACACGACGGCATGGCTCGACGACTACCTGGCCGTCTCGAGCGGGCAGGTGCCCGAGCAGCGTCGAACAGAGATGCACTCCTCCAATCCGAAGTACGTCCTGCGCAACTACCTGGCCCAGATGGCGATCGACAAGTCCGAGCTCGGCGACCACCAGCTCGTGATCGACCTGCTCGACATCCTTCGCCATCCGTTCGACGACCAGCCAGGGAAGGAAGAATTTGCCGCGAAGCGGCCCGACTGGGCGCGCACGAAGGTCGGCTGCTCGATGCTCTCGTGCAGCTCGTGAGCGGGTGGCTACTGTGGTGGTCGTGATCTCGTCGACACCGCAATGGCAGCATCTCACCGACCTCGCCGGGCAGCCGAGGCCCACGCTGCGTCTGGCGTTCGCCGACGACCCGGAACGAGCCAGCTCGCTACGCGCTCGAGGCCGGCGATCTGTTCGCCGACCTGTCGAAGAACCTGGTCGACGACGATGTCGTGGCCGCACTCGTTGCTCTGGCCGAGGGTTCTGGGCTCGCCGAACACACCGCCGCCATGTTTCGGGGTGATCGGATCAACGCAACCGAGGATCGGCCGGTCCTGCACACGGCGTTGCGGGCCCCGGCCGGCTCGGTCGTCGAGGTCGACGGCCACAACGTCGTGCCAGACGTCCAGGAAGTACTCCGGCGTATGGCCGACGTCGCCGAGCGGGTCCGTACCGGTGCATGGACCGGGGCCACCGGCGCACGCATTCGCCACATCGTGAACGTCGGCATCGGCGGTTCCGACCTCGGCCCGCTCATGGTCTACCGAGCGCTCGCGGCCTATCGCGAAGACCTCGAATGCCACTTCGTCTCGAATGTCGATCCGACCCACATGATCGAGACGCTCCGCCCCCTCGACCCGGCAGAGACGCTCTTCCTCATCGCGTCCAAGACCTTCACCACGCAGGAGACCATGGCCAACGCGGCAAGTGCCAGGGCCTGGATCGTCGACGGACTCGGTGCCGACGCCGAGATCGCCAAGCACTTCATCGCCCTGTCGACCAACGCAGACGCCGTCGCAGCGTTCGGCATCGACACCGACAACATGTTCGGATTCTGGGATTGGGTCGGCGGTCGATACTCGGTCGACTCGGCCATCGGGATGAGCCTGATGCTGGCGATCGGACCCGATGAGTTCGGCGAATTCCTCGCCGGCTTCCACGACATCGATGAGCATTTTCGCTCGACGCCGATCAGGCAGAATCTGCCGGCGATGCTCGGCCTCATCGGGATCTGGTATCGCAACTTCCTCGGCTACGACACACACGCCGTGCTGCCATACAGCCAGTACCTCGAACGCTTCCCGGCCTATCTCCAACAGCTCGACATGGAGAGCAACGGCAAGCAGGTCACACTCGAGGGTGAGCGTGTCGACTACGACACGGGTCCCGTCATCTGGGGCGAGCCGGGAACCAACGGCCAACACGCCTTCTACCAGCTCATCCACCAGGGAACGTCGGTGGTGCCGGCCGACCTGATCGGCATCGTCAATCCGGCCAGAGACGTCGGTGGCCAGCACGATCTCCTCGTCGCCAACTGTTTGCGCAGGCCGAAGCGTTGGCGTTCGGCAAGACCGAAGACGAGGTGGCAGCGGCCGGTGCAGACGAATCGCTGGTCCCCCACCGCACCTTCCCGGGAGATCGCCCGACCAACATGATCCTGGCCGATCGGTTGACGCCACGTGTTCTCGGCCAGCTCATCGCTCTCTACGAACACAAGGTGTTCACCCAGGGCGTGATCTGGGGAGTCAACTCCTTCGATCAATGGGGAGTCGAGCTCGGCAAGGAGTTGGCGCGGGGCATCGTGCCGGAACTGACCGGCTCTGACACCCCTCAGCACGACAGTTCGACCAACGCCCTGATCGAGCGCTACCGGGCCCGGCGGCAACGCTGAGCGCCCGCCTCGACATACCCGTGGCCACGCTGTACGAGCTGCTCGACGTGCCGACCTCGTGCGATCTGACGACTCTGCGCGCCGCGTACCGGGCCAAGGCTCGCGAGCTCCATCCGGACGTCGCATCGGGCGGCACCGAGTCGTCCATGATCGCCATCAACGATGCGTGGAGGGTGCTTGTCCGATCCGGCCAGACGGGCCGACTACGACGCCTCGTTGTTCGCGATGGCGCCCACTCGTCCCCGGTCATCCCGCAGCCACCGCCGGCCGCCGCCGGTGGCAGGCGGCATGCGTGGGTTGCCGGCGTCCAGGCCCAGGTGATCCGCCTGTCGAGCCTCGCCGGAAGCAGCTCGGTCCAGACCTTGCTCCTGCGGGCACCACGAGCGGAACGCGCCGTGTACGACGCCCTAGTCGAGCAGATCGTTCGAGGGCCTGGCACAGAGAGACCGAGGCTCGCGTCCGGGCCGCTCAGGGCTGCCGGGGCGGCACCGCTCGATCTGGGTGTGGCATCGACGCTCGTGGGAATTCGTGCGCTTGCCGACGGTGTCCGTCGCCAGTCGTCGCTGGGCCTGAGCCCGGAGTTGATGATGACCGCCGAACTCCTCGATCGGATGTGGGATGTGCTTGCCCATGAGCTGCCGATCACGCTCTCGAACGCGCTCGGGTGGAAATCCGGGTGTCGCCAAGCAGATCGGTCTTCGCTGATCCCGTCCACTATGTTCGCCGGAATGGACATCGGCGTAGCGATCTTCCCACTGACACCACCATGCAGCCGGTTGACTTGGCCCGTCATGCCGAGGACCGCGGCTTCGAGTCCTTGTGGTTTCCCGAGCACTCGCACATCCCGGTCAGCCGGGCGACGCCGTGGGGTGGTCGAGAAGGTGCCCCACCGCTGCCCGACTACTACTGGCGTTCACACGACCAGTTCGTCGCTCTCGGCGCTGCGGCAGCAGTGACCTCGCGAGATCAAGCTGGCGACGGGTATCACCCTCGTTGCCCAGCGCGATCCGATCTGGACCGCGAAGCAAGCGGCGACGGTGGACTTCTTGTCCGACGGTCGGCTGATCATGGGTGTGGGGTACGGCTGGAACAAGGAGGAGATGGACCACCACGGCACCAAGCCTACACCGAGCGTCGGGCGATTCTTCGCGAGAACGTCCTGGCGATGAAGGCGCTCTGGACCGACGACGAGGCCGAGTTCCACGGTGACCACGTCGACTTCGAGGCGAGTTGGGCATGGCCGAAACCGAAGCAGGTGGGTGGGCCTCCGATCGTGCTGGGCGGCGCAGCAGGCCCTCAGACCGCAGCCGACGTCGCAGCGTTTGCCGATGGCTGGATGCCGATCGGGGCTCGTCATGCCATGGAGAGCGGATGGGACGAGATCGTCCGGGCATGCGAGTCGATCGGACGGGAACCGTCGACGATCGAGAAGACGATCTTCTTCGCCAAGCCAACGATCGAGGAACTCGAATCACTCGAAGCGGCGGGCGTGAGCCGTGCCGTGTTCGGTCTGCCTCAGGGCGACGAGACCGAAGTGATGGCCGCTCTCGACGATCTCGCCAAACTCCTCAGCGGTACTTGAGCGCTGCCATCCGGGCGAACACCTCGATCACGTTGGCCTTTTCGTGCTTCTGGTCGAGTTCGCCGTAGACGGTGTCGACGTTGATGGCGATCCGCTCCGCATCGAGCCAGTCGCCGAATCGGCCGAGGTCGATGTCCTTGGCAGCGTCCGATGCCGACATGCCCCGCTGTCCACCGTGTCGGTTGTCTCGTCAACGACGAAGCTCGAGGTAGTCACGTCACGGCTCGCACGCCGGCGGCATCGGTCAGCGGACCATGGCCGGGAACGATGACGTCACACTCCAGCGCCGATGATGCGGTCGCACGCCGCGATCCAGTTGGACACCGGACCGTCCCACACGATCGGCGTCCCGTCGATGAACAGGATGTCGCCGGTGAAGATCGCCCCTCGTCCGGAAGGTGCACCAGCACGTCGCCTGCCGTGTGGGCGGGACCCACCTCGATGAGATCGACGCTTCGGCCACCGACGTCGACCGACGAGCTCCTTCTCGAAGGTCCGGTCGATGCGAGGTGGCTCGATCCCTTCGAACTCGAACGGCCCGAAGCATCGTTCAGGTAGCGGTTCAGCTCCGGGTCCGAAGTCGCCGTGCCATCATGGCCGCCATCGCTGCGGGCGGCAGCTTCTCCATCTCGGCTGCCGACGCCGCCGAGGCGATGACCTCGGCCCCGGCGACGAGCTGGTTGCCGTAGCAGTGGTCGCCGTTGGCGTGGGTGTTGACGAGCGTCTCGATCGGCTTGGTGGAGGTCACCGACGCCATGGCGTCGAGCATCTCCTGGGTCAGCGTCAGGTCGAACAGCGTGTCGACCAGCAGCGATCCGTCCTGACGATGCGACCAGGCCGGCGTTGCTCCACCCCCACCCGCCATCGGGTTGGAGGTAGGCGAACACTCCGTCCGCGACTTCGGACAGGCCCTTTGCGATACATGCCGCCGGTCTAGCAGACCGGTCAGGTCGGACTAGAGCGAGAAGAGCTCGGTGCGGTTGCCGCCGCCGTTCGCGGCCTTCGCCGTGACGGCCTCCAGCCGGCTCAAGACCCGTTCGAGCGACGGACGCTTGTCGGACAGCGAACCGACCATCACGCTGCTGGTGAACGACACCAGCGTGCCGCTGCAGTCGACCGGGAACGAGACTTCGGCTCGAAGCCGATCGGCGATCTCCTTGAGCTGATCGATCTCGGAGTCGGTGGTGAGCAGCACGAGGAAGCCGGAATCGTCGAGCCGGCCCAAGCAGATCGGGCCCACGGAGTCGAGCCAGGATCGCGTTCGCCCACCTGACGCATGATGCGCTGGGTCACACGATCGCCCTGCTCTTCTTCGAGCGCGTCGAGCTGATCGATCCAGATGGCGACGAGCGCCAGCGGCTGCACTTGGGCAGGGTCAAGCGATGCTGGAGCTGTTCGAGGATGTGGTGACGATCGGGAAGTCCCGTCACCTCGTCGTGGGTGAGCGCTCCACCAGACGCGGCGGATAGCGCGTGCTCGGCCGCGACCGACCGAACACCGACGAGCGTCAGGGTGCGATTGAGTTGCGGAAGGTCAGCTCGAGCGGCAGGAGTCCACTGGCGAGTCGCATGCGCACCGTCGAGACCGTGTCGGATGCGCGGCCTGGCTGCCGCGACGTGGTCCTGGTGTTCGTCGACGGCAATTTCGGTCAACGACGTGCCGATCAGCCGATTCCGGGGAATACCGGTGATGGAGGTCGCTTCGGCGTTTGCGCCCTTGATCTCACCGTTGTCGATCAGAATGCACCCGCCCGGGCGAGTACCGAAGGATGTCGGCCAAGTCGTTCTGCGTCACTCACAAGGTTCTCCCAGTCAAGGATGCCAAGCTCTAGGGTCGAGCAGGCGCGGCTGACTTGAGCCGGATGACCCACTGCTGACAGAGCCGATCCACTGGTCGAGGATCAGAACCGCGTCGAGCAGTGCGTTTTCGACGACTTCGGAGAGCGCAGGGTGGATGTAGAACACCTTTCGGCGAGATCGGTCGCTGTCTGCCCGAACTGCATGGCCTGGATCAACGGCTGGATCAGGATTGCGGACTGCGGACCGATGATGTGGGCGCCGATGATCAGATCGGTGTCGTCGTCGACGAGCACCTTGGCAAAGGATGTCTGTCCTCGAGGGCCCAGCCATACGCCGTGCCACCGAAGTCCCGTCGGCCGACCCGATAAGACCGCCCCGCCGCGGTTGCCTGCTCCTCGGTGAGGCCGACCGAGGCGACCTGCGGGTCGACTGAACACCGCACTCGGGACGGCCGAGTAGTCGATCGTCGATCGGTGATCTCGGGGTTGGCCAGATTGCCGAACACGATCTTCGCCTCGGCGTTGGCCACATGTTTGAGTTGCCAGTCGTTGGCGATGTCGCCGATGGCGTAGACGCCGTCGACGTTGGTGTCCATGTAGTCGTCGACCATCCAGTCGACCGTTGTGGTGTGTCTCGAGACCGCCGGCGGCAGCGTCGATGAGATCGGTGTTCGGTTCGCGGCCGCGGCAACCAGCAACTCGTCGAACTCGTATCGGTTTCGCCCTTGCTCGTGACCACGATGGTGTCGCCGACTTGGTCGACCCGTTCGGGGATGTGCCCGAGACAGAGGGTCGACCCGGTGACCGAACACATCGGTGAAACGCTCGGAGATCTCACCGTCCTGGGCTCGCAACAGCCGAGGGACCGATTGAACAGCGTGACGCGCAGCCCGAACCCGGCGAAGACGTGCCCCATCTCGGCGGCGATGAAACCGCCCCCGATGATGCCGAGTCGCCGCGGCAGGGCGTCCAACCGCATGATCGAGTCTGATGTGTGGAATCGAACGGTCGACAGTCCCGGGATCGGGGGCATCGTCGGTCGTGAGCCGGCAGCCACGACGATCTTGTCGGCCGTGATGGTGCGTCCCTCGACGTCCAACGTCTTCTCGGCGGTGAAACGGGCAGTGCCTTGGATCAGCTCGACGTTCGGTGTCCCGTTTGCCCGATACTCCCGACCCCCGTCGGCGATCGGGTCGATTCGCCCGAACACGCGGTCACGGATGCCAGGCCAGTCGACGCCCCCGAACGACGTGTCGACGCCGAGCTCCGGGCCGTGTTTGGCGATCTCGGCGATGTCCGCCGGCAGGACGAACATCTTCGACGGGATACAACCGACGTTCAGGCATGTGCCGCCGAACGTACCTCGCTCCACCAGTGCGATCTTCCAGTCGGCCAGCGACTCGGGAATGGCGTTGCCCGATCCGCTCCCGATGATGATGAGGTCGAACGAGTCAGTCATGAGAAGGGGAAACCTACCTGGCCGCCGAAAGATTCCTCGACCTCGAGCCAGTTCGACTTCGTGGGCCTCGAGGGGACGCATCACGATGTCGATGGAGGTCCACAGCGTCTTGCTCATCGGGTAGAAGAGCGTCGGTCCGATCAGGGCCGCTCCGACCGCGATCACGATGAGTCGAAGCGTGGAACCATTCGGGATAGGTGCGCGATCAGGCCGACGATCACGACGATGCCGAGGACGGCGAAGCTGACGATGGTGTTGATGCCGATGGCGCCGATCCAGTGGCCCTCGATGCGTTCGAAGTGCAACCCGCAGCGTGGGCAGTCTTCGGCCATCGAGAACCACCGACGGAACAGACCACGTTGTCCGCATGCCGGGCAGGCCATGGTCGTTCCTCGACCCAGCATCACGGGGATGGTCGGGCCCGGTCGGCTCACCGACGGGAGCGAGCGTCGAGGTAGGCGGCCCTGGCTACCGCACACTCATCATCGTTGAATGCGGTGACCAGGCCGTCGGCGTCGGCGAACGACCGCATCGTTCCCACCATCTGGTCGGTGACGGCGTTGACGTGACGCTTGGTGGAGAAGATGGCGTGGCGAGCCTTCGCTGCAATCGTCTGTTGCGAGTTCGTCTGCGGTGGCGGACACTTCCGATGCCGGAACGACCCGGTTGAGGAATCCGGCAGCCTTGGCCTCCGCTGCGTCGAACGGGCGACAGGTCAGCACCAACTCCTTGGTGAGGGCCGGTCCGATCTCGCGCACGAGGCGAGGTATGCCGCCCCATGCGAGCGGGATGCCGAGATCGACTTCGGGGATGCTGAACATGGCGTCGTCGGCGGCAACGCGAAGGTCACACGCCGCCGCCAGTACGAGTCCACCGCCCACACACCATCCGTGGATGGCGGCCACCGAGATGGCCTGCATTGCTTCCAGCGCGTCGGCCATCTTTCGGCCGTGCTCTGCGACTTCTCTGGTGCTGATCTCTTGTCGGGAGGAGAACGTCGAGAGGTCGGCGCCGGCAGAGAACGCTCGGCCGGCACCGGACACGACAACGGTCTTGACCTCACCGTGGGTGTCGAACCATCGTGCCGCTGCCGCGATCTCCGCCAGACACTGCCAGCTGAGCGGATTCAACTTCTCCGGTCGAGCAAGCGTGAGGCGACCCACCGCTCCTTCGACATCGACGGTGATCGTGGAGAAGGGCGGAGTATCTGGCATGCCCTCAGTTTCCGAAGCCAAGTGCCCCCAGGTCAAGCTCGTCAGAGCTGATCACCTCGTCTGCCGGCGGGACCTCGATCGTGATGTCCTCGCCGTAGTCGAAGAACTCGAACACGAGCGACGCCTGTTCGAATTCTCCACCGGTCTGTGCTTGGTCGCTGAGATCCATCGAGTAGCGGCGAAGGAGTCCGTCGTCGTCGATCCAGAATTCGATCGGGAAGGCACTGTTCTCGACGTCGCCGATGTCGCGTTCCAGGGTGGCCCGCTCCTCGGGGCTGAGCGTTGCGCCCAGCTCCTCGAGGTCGACGACGGCGAGGATGTGTGTGGTGTCGACGCCGCGGACCTTCTTCGGAGCCGAGTTCGGTGATGTCGGCGTTTGCATTCTCGAGTGCGCTGATGAGATCGACGGGTGAGCCGTTGCCCGTGGCGCCGAAACTCGACGTGATGTCGCCGCTGTCCTCGGCGTCGGTCTGGATCCATGTGCCCTGACCGCCGGTGAGGAGGGAGAACAGTCCCCATGAGATGTACGACTGGTCACCGATGGTGCGAACGATCATCGGTTCTTCGAAGAGCGCTGCCATCGGCCCGAGGTCGGTGCCGTCCTGCGCCGCTGCGGCCAGCGCCACGGCAGCGAAGTCGATGATGACCTCGGACGAATTGTTGGCGCTGTCGAAGGAACCACTGAATCCGAGCTCCAGGCCATCGGGCAGTTCGTCGCCGCCGGAAACCGAGATCGTCCCCTCGAATCGACCACTCGTGGCCGACAGATCAGCCACTTGCATGCGATCGCCCAGGCGGGACCGTTCGCTGGTCCCCTCGGACCCTGCATCGGCGGTGTCGTCTGACTCGGTCGCCTCGTCGGTGTCGGACCCTCGCTGTCGGACTCCTCGCTGTCGGACTCCTCGCTCCCGGCGTTGTCGTCGGTTGCGGAGTCATCGGCGAGGACGGCGGAGGTCGCGGACGAGTCCTTGTTCTCGGCTGCTTCATCGGTCGATGAGCCACAGGCGGCAGCGACGAGAGCAATGACAAGGAGCGCCATGAGCGCCTGCCAGCGGGTACGGGACGTGAGTGAGGTGAGATTCAGCACTCCGCCAGGGTAGATCGTGGTCGCCGGTCACGGGGTTCACTCACTCGACGTCGTTGTGACTGCGGTGCCGTCCGGGACATAGGATCAGCGGCCATGAAGCTCAGCATGACTCTCAACTACAGCGGCGATCCGGCACAGACGGCACAAACCGCTCGGGACTACGAGGCGGCCGGTGTCGACATGGTCTGGGTGGCCGAGCTCTACAGCTTCGATGCCGTCAGTCTCATGGGGTACCTGGCAGCGGTGACCGAACGCATGGAGATCTGTGCCGGCATCCTGCCCATCTACTCGCGGACGCCCACCCTGATCGGCATGACCGCAGCGGGAATCGATGCGCTGTCCGGTGGTCGCTGCGTCCTGGGCCTCGGTGCCTCCGGGCCGCAGGTGATCGAGGGCTGGCACGGGGTGAAGTACGACGCGCCGATCGGTCGGACCAAGGAGATCATCGACATCTGTCGCCAGGTCTGGCGTCGCGAAAAGGTCGAGTACGACGGTCGCTACTACCAGCTTCCGTTGCCCGCCGATCAGGGAACGGGGCTCGGCAAGAGCCTGAAACTGATCAATCGACCCGTACGCGAGAACATCCCGATCTACGTGGCGTCGCTCGGCCCCAAGAACATCCAGATGACGGCCGAGAAGGCCGAGGGCTGGTTGCCGATCTTCTTCCATCCGGAGAAGGCGGGCGGGGTGTGGGCCGAGGATCTCGAGATCGGCAAGGCCAATCGTGACCCGTCGCTCGGTGAGCTCGAGGTCGTGGCCGGTGGTGTGGTGTCGATCTGCGATGACGCATCGGCTCAGCAGCTGCGCGATGCCGGTCGCGGCCTGACGGCGCTCTACGTCGGCGGCATGGGGGCCAAAGGCAAGAACTTCTACAACACGCTGTTCCAGAAGTACGGCTACGGCGATGCCGCCGAGAAGATCCAGGATCTGTACCTGAGCGGACACCGCGGCGAGGCCGAGGCGCTCATCCCGGACGACTACCTCCAGGCCACCACGCTGGCCGGTGACGAGGGGTTCGTCCGCGAACGTATCGAGGCCTATCGCGACGCGGGAGTCACTCGTCTGTCGATCACCCCGATCGGAGAGAACCCGCTCGAGATCATCGAGAAGGTCAAGGCCTGGGCCGAATGACGGGAACCTTCGGGTTCGTCCGAGTTGCTCGCGGCCGCTCTCAACTCCCGCCACGGCTGAAGACGAGCGACAGTTCGAGGATGGCGTTGTCCTCGACGCTGGCAACGATTCGGGCGCTCGGGGGCGTGATGTCGAAGTCGGCCAGAGCGACCTCGAGTTGGCCGGCGGCGACGATCGAGCCGCTCTGCAGTTGGGCTTCCAAGGGGAATTCGACTCGTTGGGTGACGCCGTGGATCGTCAGATCCCCCACCGCGATCGCTGACACCTTCGTGCCTTCTGGCGGAATCGAACCCAGATCGATCGGGTCGACGAGCACGAAGGTGGCTTCCGGGAAGTCATCGGTCTCGAGCGCCTGCGACCGCATGGCGTTGTCCCGGCCGGAACTGTCGGTGGTGATGGTCGTCATGTCGCCGGTGACGTTCACCGCGGTGATGGTCGTCCCGGAGCCTTCCAGCGTGCCCGTCACGTCGGTCGTACGTCCGACGACGGTGAAGTCGCCGATGGTGTTGAGTACCTCGTTGATCCGATAGCCGATGAAGGTCTGACCTTCGACCGGCGTGATGGTCCAGGTGCCGTCGAGGGAGTCGACTGCCGCCGTTGCGCCACCGTCGGCCTCGGTCTGCTCCTGCACGGCCACGGCGAGATCCTCGACGTTCGCCTCTGTTGCCGGTTCGCTGAAGTAGCCGAGCTGCCATCCGGCGATGCCGACTATGCCGGCCAGCACCGCGACAACGATTCCGGCCACGATCAGTTTGTCCCTCTTCGTCATGGGGCGACAGTCAAGCACGACACACCGAAAAGCGGTGTCAGGACTCGATCGAGTGAACGAGGGAAATCCGAGCAAGAGGGCAAAAGAGTTGTGGGGCGACTCGGAAGAGTCGCCCCACCGGAGGATTCTGCTGATGTTCACCGCTTCCGCCCGCCGGAAGAGGTGACAGCAGAATCTCCTGTACCCGCAACGTTCAGTGAAGCGCAACCACGTTGAGTGAGCAATGGTGCGTTCGACCCGAGTGCGACGAGTCGGATGAACCAGACGATGAGCACAGCTCCGATTCTTGGGCCACAATCGGGGTGTGTTCGAAACTGGTCTCCGTCCCCGTGTCCTGTCCGTCGTCCTCGCAGGTGGGGAGGGCAAGCGATTGATGCCCCTCACTGCCGACCGTGCCAAACCTGCCGTACCGTTCGGCGGCCCTTACCGGCTGATCGACTTTGCGCTGTCGAATCTCGCCAATGGCGGGTACCGCAAGATCGTGGTGCTCACCCAATACAAGAGTCACTCGCTCGATGTGCACATCTCGCGGACCTGGCGACTGTCGAGCATGCTCGGCAACTACGTCACGTCGGTGCCGGCTCAGATGCGGCGAGGCCCCCAGTGGTTCGCCGGTTCGGGCGATGCCCTGTTCCAGAACCTCAACGTCATCCACGACGAGCAGCCGCACTACATCTTCGTGTTCGGCGCCGACCACATCTACCGCATGGATCCGCGCCAGATGCTCGATCAGCACATCCAGAGCGGCGCCGGTGTCACGGTGGCTGCGTTGCGTTCTCCTCGCTCGGAAGCTCACCAGTTCGGCGTCATCCATGCCCCCGACGGAACCAAGATCGAGAGCTTCCTGGAAAAGCCTGCCGATCCGCCAGGTCTGCCCGATTCGCCTGACGAGTCCTACGTGTCGATGGGCAACTACGTGTTCGACGCCGACGTGTTGATCGACGTGCTGCACCGAGACGCCGAAGTCGAGGACTCGAAGCACGACCTCGGGGGCGATCTCATCCCGGCGCTGGTACGCGACGGCGCCGCCCACGTCTATGACTATTCCACCAATGTGGTGCCCGGCGACGGTGAACACCAGGCCGGCTACTGGCGTGACGTCGGCACGCTCGATGCCTACTTCGATGCGCAAATGGATCTGGTCCAGCCGCTGCCGAATTTCAGCCTCTACAACGACGACTGGCCGATTTTCACCCTCGGACGCTCGCTGCCACCGGCGAAGCTGGTCATCGATGGCAACACCGCGCCGAAGGTGGCCAACACGATCATCAGCAACGGCGCCATCCTCAGCGGCTGCACCACGACCGATTCGGTGATCTCGCCGAGCGTACGGGTCATGCGCGACGCCGTGCTCGAGGGCGCCATCGTGTTCGATGACTGCCGCATCGGTGAGGGAGCGATCGTACGGAAGGCCGTGCTCGACAAGAACGTCATCGTGCCGCCCGGGGCGCGGATCGGCGTCGATCGGGAAGAGGACGAGGCGCGTTTCACCGTTTCCGACGGTGGCGTGGTGGCAGTGCCGAAGAACTACCGTTTCGAGTAGCGACGTCCGCAGGGCGAAGCGCCTAATCACTCTTCGCCTTGGATCCGCTCGTACACCTCGATGTGCTGCGCGGCGGGTGCCTGCCACGACCAGTCGGTGGTCATGCCTCGCTTCTGCATCGCCCGCCGACGCGCCTTCGACGCGATCGCCCGCTGCGCCCTGTGGGTGGCGTCGACGAGGCCGGCCAGATCGTTGGTGACGGTCAGGAATCCCGTCCCGTTGTTGGGGTCGGCATCGAAGTCGACGATGGTGTCGACCAGTCCGCCGACGGCGGTGGCGATGGTCGGCGTGCCGTAGGCCATGGCCTGCATCTGGGCCAGGCCGCACGGCTCGAAGCGGCTCGGCATGCAGAATGTGTCGGCTCCGGCGAACAGAAGGTGGGCCAAGGGCTCGTCGTAGCTGTCCGTCACGGCGTGGAACACGGTCGGGGTTGGCGTCGGCGGCGGCCCGAACATCACTGGTGATCTCCGGCGTGCCGGACCCCAGGAGGAAGATCCGGGCCCCGATGCCTTCGAGGAACGGCACGAGACCGACGATGAGATCCATGCCTTTCTGGTCGACCAGGCGCGACACCACGGAGATGAGGAGTCGATCGTCGTCGGCCCAGCCGGCACGATCGAGCAACTCTGCGCGAGCGGCCGTCTTCCCGATCTTGGCCGTGGTGAAGGTGTAGGTCGCGGGGATGGTTGTGTCGGTCTCCGGATTCCAGACCGAGGTGTCGATGCCATTGCGGATGCCGACGAGGGCATCACCTCGCCGGGCGAGTTCTTCGTCCATGCCCATGCCGGTTTCGGGCTGGAGCACCTCACGTGCGTAGTTCGGGCTCACGGCGACGATGGCGTCGGCGGAGCGGATCGCTCCGACCAGTGGGTTGGCCACGTCGTACCAGGCAAATCTCCAGGGTTCGATCGGCCAGCGGCTCAGCCATGAGGCGTCGGTGACCCCCTGGTACCCGAGCGTGTGGATCGTGAGTACCGTCGGTGGTGGGTCGGCGAGGAATCCCAGCGAACTCGAGGTGTGCCAGTCGTTCAGGTGGAGCACATCGGGTCGGAGCTGCTCGGTGAGGGCGGCGACGGCAGCGGCAAACGTGACGAATCGGGAATCGTTGTCCGGCCACGGTTCGCTGGTGGCAGGGTCGACGTAGGGGTGTGGCCGTGCCGACGCCGGGGAAGTCGACGAGAATCAGATCGCCGACCCCTTCTGCGTGACCGCGTCTGGCCCGTGTCGGTCCGGCCCATCCCGGCATGGGAAGGTCCCAGGAGGACTCGTCGGCGAGTTGTGTCCCGGAGTAGTCCGGGAGCACGGGGATGATCTCGACGTCGGTCTGACGCAGCGCTCTGACCAACCCCGAGGCGGCCTCGGCCAGGCCGCCGACTCGTGCGACCGGTGCGAGCTCTGCCGATGCAAACAGTACTTTCAAGAACGTTCTCCGTCCGAGAGGACGACGACCGACCAGGCCGCCACGGTCATGTTGACGAGAAGTGGGTTGCCGGCGGCCTTCGGGTCTGCTGTGTCGAGCTCGAGGTACCACCGTCGGCTCGCCAGTTCCGGTGGGATCGAGAATCGGCGATCGCGTCCGCCGCCGTTGAACAACACGAGGAAGCTGGAATCGGTGATGGGTTCGCCCCGTTCCCCCATCGAGGGCATTTCCTCGCCGTTCAGGAAGACGGCGATCGACTGCTGAGACGGCTCGTCCCAGTCGTCTCCGGTCATTGCCGTGCCCTCCGGCGTGAACCAACCGATGTCGGGCAGATCTCGGTTGAATTCGGAGCCACCTTCGAAGAAGTGGCGGCGACGGAACACCGGGTGAGCGGCCCGGAGCGCGATGACCTGTTTGGTGAACTCGAAGAGCTCGCCGTCATGATCGGCCCACGGCAGCCACGAGATCTCGTTGTCCTGGCAGTAGGCGTTGTTGTTGCCGCCCTGCGAGCGGCCGAACTCGTCGCCTCCGAGCAGCATCGGGACACCCTGGGACAGCAGGAGGGTGGCCAACATGGCCCGTCGGCGGCGATCTCGTCGCTGGACGATCTCCGGATCGTTGGTCAGGCCCTCGACACCGGAGTTCCAGGATCGATTGTGGGACTCCCCGTCGCGGTTGTCCTCGCCGTTGTCCTCGTTGTGACGCTCGTTGTACGACACGAGGTCTGTGAGGGTGAATCCGTCGTGGGCCGTGACGAAGTTGATGCTCGCCGACGGGCGGCGACCGTTGTCCTCGTAGAGGTCCGAGCTGCCGGTGAAGCGTGATGCGAAATCGCCGAGCACGCCCGGCTCCCCGCGCCAGAAGTCACGGATCGTGTCGCGATACCGGCCGTTCCACTCAGACCACAGCGGTGGGAAGCGTCCGACCTGGTAGCCGCCTTCGCCGACATCCCACGGTTCGGCAATGAGTTTGACCTGACGGAGGACGGGGTCCTGGTGGATGATGTCGAAGAAGGCGGCGAACTGGTCGACGTGGTGGGTGTCCCGACCGAGCGACGAGGCGAGATCGAACCGGAACCCGTCGATGTGCATCTCCTCCACCCAGTAGCGGAGGGAGTCCATGATGAGCTGGAGGACGTTGGGATGCGAGACGTTCAGCGTGTTTCCCGTCCCGGTGTAGTCGACATACTGCCGACCATCCTCCGGGCTCAGCCGGTAATAGGTCGAGTTGTCGAGTCCCTTGTGGCAGAGGGTCGGCCCGAGGCGGTTGCCCTCACACGTGTGGTTGTAGACCACGTCGAGAATGACCTCGATACCGCCTTCGTGGAGAGTGCGGACGAGATGCTTGAACTCCTGCACCTGCTCGCCACGACTTCCCCACGCCGAGTAGGCGTTGTGCGGGGCGAAGTAGCCGATGCTGGCGTAGCCCCAGTAGTTGGACAGACCGAGGTCGTGCAGGAACTGCTCGTCGAGGAACTGATGGATCGGCATGAGCTCGATGGCCGTGACCCCGAGATCCTTGAGGTAGGCGATGATCGATGGGTCGGCCATTCCCGCGTAGGTCCCCCGGAGATCCTCGGGGACGTCCGGATGGATCTCGGTGAGCCCTCGGACGTGTGCCTCGTAGAGCACGGTGTCCTGGCGGGTCCGGTTCGGCCGACTGATCCTTGCCCCAATCGAAGAAGGGGCTGACCACGACAGAACGAGGAACGAAGGGAGCGCTGTCGGTCGGGTCCGGGTGATCGTGATCGTCCGCGAGGTGATCGTAGATGGCGCGGTCGAACGTGACCGCGCCCTCGATGGCGCGTGCATAGGGATCGAGCAGCAGCTTGAAGGGGTTGAAGCGCAGACCCTTGCCGGGATTCCAAGGACCGTGGGCCCGGAATCCGTAGCGCTGGCGGGGGCTGATCCCAGGCAGGTAGCCGTGGTGGACGAACGCGGTGGTCTCCGGGAGGTCAATACGCGTCTCCACCCCGTCGTCGAAGAGGCAGAGTTCGATGCGTGCTGCGTTCTCGGAGAACACGGCGAAGTTCGTTCCCGAGCCGTCCCAGGTCGCACCGAGCGGATATGCAGTTCCGGGCCAGATGTCGGTCATGACACTCCTCGGGCAGACTCAGCAGACTAGTAGGTCCATCGGGGTTGATGGTTCCATTGGAATCATCGGCGAACTCTTCGCATGCCCTGAGCTAATTCGACTCTTTCAGCGGGCCGTGTACCCGCCGTCGACGGGAACGATGGCTCCGGTCATGTAGCTGGCCCGATCCGATGCGAGGAAGATCACGACCTCGGCGACCTCCTCCGGTTCAGCCAGACGCTTCACCGGAATGGTCGCCTCGGCCAGCGCTGCGAGGTCGGCCGCCGATGGGGGTGTCGTGCGCTGAGACGCGAGCATCGGCGTGTTGACCTCGCCAGGAGCGACGGCGTTGACACGGATCCCGTCGGTGGCGTGGTCGAGGGCGAGCGCTCGGGTCAGTTGATGGATCGCTCCCTTGGACACGCAGTAGGCCGTCACCCCGGCGGCGCCCACATTTCCCCAGATCGATCCGAAGTTGACGATGGCGCCGCTCTTGGCGTCGACCATGTGCCGCAGCGCGGCACGGCACATGTAGAACGTGCCGCTCACGTTGACCCCCATCACTCGGTCCCAGTCGGCGTCCGATGTGCCGGCAGCGTCGGCGCGGTGAATGGTCCCCGCGGCATTGACGAGGACGTCGATCCGTCCGAAGCGGTCGACGACGTCGTCGATCGTCGACGTGGCGAACTCGGCATCGGCGACGTCGCCGACGATGGTCCGGTCGTCGGCGGGCTGGAGGTCGACGACGACAACGGTGTCGCCTTCGGCTTCGAACAGCCTGGCCGATGCCAGACCCATGCCGGACGCTCCCCCGGTGATGACCACGATCCGGCTCATTCCCGCTCCTTTGCTCATCAGAGTCGACGCAGATCGACCTGGCGAATCCGGTGATCGGGGCCCTTCCGCAGGACGAGATCAGCCCGCTCGCGGGTCGGGAGGATGTTCTCCCTGAGGTTCACCTCGTTGATGCTCGACCAGATGCCGAGCGCGGTCTGTGTCGCCTCGTCGTCGCTCAACTCGGAGAATCGGTGGAAGAACGACGTCGGATCCTTGAAGGCCGTCTCCCGGAGCGTGAAGAAGCGTTCGACGTACCAGCGCCTGATGTCGTCGATCTCGGCATCGACGTAGATCGAGAAGTCGAAGAAGTCGGAGACGAACAACGGGTTCTCCTCGTCTGCCACCCCGGTTTGGAGGACGTTGAGTCCTTCGACGATGACGATGTCCGGCTGTTCGACGGTCACGACATCTCCCGGCTTGATGTCATAGGTCAGGTGTGAATAGACGGGAGCCTCGACGACCGGGCTCCCGGATTTGATGTCGGACATGAACTGCAGCAGACGGCGACGGTCGTAGCTCTCCGGGAATCCTTTCCGATCCATGATCCCCCGCTCCTGGAGCACCTTGTTCGGGTGGAGAAAGCCATCGGTGGTGATGAGATCGACCTTCGGATGATCCGGCCAGCGATCGAGCAGGGCTTGGAGCACGCGAGCCGTGGTCGACTTGCCGACGGCCACCGAGCCGGCGATCCCGATCACGTACGGGACCTTGGCCGGCAGGTGCCCGAGGAACGTGTCGCTGGCCCGATAGAGCTCTTGCGACGCACCCACATAGAGGTTGAGCAGCCGGGACAGAGGAAGGTAGATCTCGGCGACCTCGTCGAGGCTCAGCTCGACGTTGATACCTCGAAGTCGCTCGAGATCGTCCTCCGACAGACTCAGGGGCGTCGAGGCCCTGAGTCGCCCCCACTGCTCGGACGTGAACTCGAGATACGGCGAGAGCTTGCTCACGAGCGCTCCTCGGCGAGAAGGACGTTCCGGTCGGTCAGATCGTCCACCGCGTCGCCGTCGAGGCCGAGCCAGGCGGCGAGGACCTCGGCGTTGTGCTCACCCCGGAACGGGGCTCCGCCGCGCACCTCGGCTCTGGCATTGCTGAAATGGTACGGCGACTGCACGACACGACGGGTCCCGCCGGCGCGGTCATCGATCGAGGTCGAGAGTCGTCGATCGGCAGCGATGTCGGTGTCGAACACCTCTTCGGGTTGTCGAACCTCTGCCCACGCGATGTTGGCCTCGTCGAGGGCGGCGATCAGGTCCTCGCGGCGATCGAAGCCGGCATAGAAGGACTCGAGCAGACGGCGCCTGGTCGCCGCCTTCTCGGCGACGGTCGCATCCGGGCCGAGCCCGTCATCGAGCATGCCGGCCTGGTTGAGCTGGAACCACTGGGCCCGCTCGTTGCCGGAGGCGAGGAGATCGCCATGTGGTGTCGGCCAGACCATCCCGCCCAGGCGGACAATGGGCTCCTCGTCGAGCGCATGATGGGCGTAGTCGTCGGTGACCGTCATGGAGTTGATCATGGCCATGTCGATGTGTTGGCCCTGGCCAGTGGCGGTGCGGAGATGGAGGGCAGACAGCACAGCGACCAGGCCGTGGAGAGCGGCGTTGGTGTCGGCGATCGAGAGCATGGGGTCGCTCGGCCTGGCCTCGTCGAACCGTCCCTGGCGGCCGAGGAGTCCGGACTCAGCGTGGAGGATCGGAGCGAAGGCGGCACGAGTCGAGGCCTCCCCTGCCTGCCCGAATCCGGAGATCGACAGCATGATGACACCCGGGTTGACGGCGGCGAAGTCGTCGTAGGCAAGACCGAGCCGCTCCATGACACCGGGACGGTAGTTCTCGACGATGATGTCGGCCTCGGCCCCCATGGCGAGCAGGAGCTCGCGTGCCCCTTCGGCCTTCATGTCGATGCAGATGTTGCGCTTGCCTGCGTTCTGCTGTGTGTAGAAACCCGACAGGCCGGCGATCTTCTTTCCCCAGAACCGGGTGAGGTCGCCTTCGGGCGGCTCGACCTTGACGACATCGGCGCCGAGGTCGGCCAACATTCGGGTGGCGAACGGTCCGGCAACAACGCGAGAGAAGTCGAGGATCCGGACACCGGCGAGCGGATCGGGGGCGGACATCGCTGCATCGTGGCACCTCGTTCGCCCGTGTGCGAGTCAGCGCCTACGGTGCGGCGGATGGCATGGACCCTCCGTCGACACGCCGCCAGGGTGATCCTGCTCGATCCAGACGGGCGTGTGTTCCTGATCAATGCCATCGACCCGAACGACGCGACCAAACCGGCCTGGTGGGAGATCCCCGGCGGCGGCATCGATCCCGGAGAACCGTCCGACCGCGCCGTGGCCCGCGAGCTCCACGAGGAGGCCGGTATCGACGAGGCCGTCGTCGGGCCCGGTCGTCTACACCCAGTACGTCGAGTTCTCGTTCGGCGGCTACGACTTCGAGCAGGACGAGGTACTCCACGTCGCGTGGACCGACCAGACCGACATCCGGCCACCGACAGGGCTCGAGTACCTCGAGGCGTTGGCGTTTCGGGGCGCCCGATGGTGGACACTGGATGAGGTGCGTGGCCAGCTCCGAGCCGTTCCTGCCGGCGCGGCTTCCCGAGCTCCTCCCTCGTCTGATCGCAGGCGATCTCCCCGACCCGCCGATCGACGTCAGCCCTCCACTGGCCTGACGCGCCGCATCGTCTGACGCTCTGATCTCACGAACTGGGGGTCAGGGTTCGACTCCGGCGACGCCGAACACGCCGCCGGAGATCAGCTCGCCGCTGACGCGGGCCACCAGGGCAGGGTCGGCGCCTGCCAGCACGCGATCGAGGGCAGTGAACACGACGCCGACGACGAGTCCGGCGCTCAGCTCGGCGACCTCGGCCGGCATGGTCTTCAGGCGCGAGTCTTCGGCAAGAATCGCCCGTCTGATGTCGTCGGCGACGGTGGCGGTGACCAGTTCGATCAGGGCGTCGACTTCCGGCTCGAGCCGCCGGTGGGTGAGCATGGCGAACAGCGCAGGCCGTGCCTCGGCCTGTCGAAAGACGCCGAGGAGCATGCGTTCGATGTCCTCGACGAGCGTCGTTCCCGCGACACTGACCTCGACGTCGACCGCAGATGACAACGCCAGGATCTGACGTTCGACCTCGTACAGCGCGGCAGCTCGGCACTCCGCGACCGAGGCGAAGTGGTTGTAGAACGCGGATTGCACGACGCCGGCCCGTTCGGTCAGACGCACCGTCGTGACACCGGGGCTGCCTTCGGCGAGCAGGAGCTCGACAGCTGCGTCGAGCAGCCGTTGTCGCGTCTCGGAGGTCATCGCCCGACCCTAGGCATGGAACGCTCGCACTCAGAAATCACCGGTCCGGGCCTGACCTCGCGGGCCGAAATGATACCGCTATCGTGGCGCGCATGACGCAAGCAGCTCGCCGAGCCATTCACGCGTTCGTTTCCGCTGAAGCGCATGATCGTTGGCACGATTTCGCGGCAGAGGAGGGGGTCAGCGTGAGTGCGCTCATCGAGGCCTTCGCCCCTCAGTTGTCCGACGAGCAGGCCCGGGCAGAACCCATCACCGAGTGTCTCGGGGCAACGGTCACCACAGCGCGAGCCATCGATGCCACTCGGCGCCGACGCCGCTCGCCCTGAGGCGCCGGCGCGACCGGCACCAGTCGCCGACGCGATTGGTTGCTACACGCTCGTATCGGACCCCAGGATGACCACGACGGTGGCGGTGTCGATGGCAACACCGGGGTCTGGCGGCATCGGGGCGATGTTGGTGATCGGCACGTTCAACAACGTGGCGACGACTTCGGCGTCGGCCGAGTAACCCTCGAGGTAGTACACCGCAGTGGTTCCGAGCTTGACCGAGGAGTTCTTGGCCCCGAGCATCACGTAGCCGGCGTTGGCCAGGATCGTGCTGGCCCGTCCCGCCACGCCACTCTTGCCTGCGCCGTTGCCAACGCGAATCGTGACTTCGCTCGGTGCTCGCGCCGGTTCGGTCGACGAGGTCTCCTCGGCGACGTCAGCGCCGACGGTGACCTGCGGAGCGGCTGTGGTGGTCGTCGAGGTCTCTGGCGGCTTCTCAGCGGTCACCAGCGGCTCGTCGTCGAGAGCGCCGAACAGGCTTCTCGTCGCGACGACGAGGGCAAAGGCGAGGGCCAACAGGACAATGGCGAGAAGGGCAGCGTTCACGAAGTCGTGTCGCTCGATGCGATCCATCCGGAGGACGATAGAGGCAGTGGGGGTCCGACACTGGGCATGTGCCACACTCCTTCGCGTGAGTGACCTCGACGGCGACGAGCGCCGGGCAGTGCAGCACCGAACGCTCCGGGTCCTCTGGTTCAGCGCCATCCTGAGTCGTGGTGCCGTGTCGTCCATGTTTCCGGTCTCGGTGCTGGCGATGTCCGACCTTCTCGGATCCAGCACGTTCGCCGGCCTCTCGACCGGGGCCAGCACGATCGGGTCGGCCATCAGCGCTGGAGCGCTCGCCACATTCATGCAGCGGAGAGGTCGAACGCCGGGCCTGGCGCTGGGTTTCGCCGTTGCCGCGACCGGTGGCGTGCTGGCGATCGTCGGGATCCAGGCAAGGAGTGTGCCGCTGTTGGTGTTCGCCATGATCCTCGTCGGTGTTGGTTCTGGCACGGCCAATCTGGCCCGCTACGCCGCAGCCGATCTGTCGACGGCCGAGCGGCGCGGTCGTGACATCGGCACCGTGATCTTCGCCAGCACGTTCGGCGCAGTGCTGTTTCCCCTGTTCATCGGGGTCGCCGGTTCGGCGGCAGCGTCGATCTCGCTCGACGAGAACGCAGGCGGTTTCGCGATGTCGGTCGGCCTGTTCGCTCTGGCGTCCTTCGGCACCTTCGTCTGGATGCGTCCCGACCCGTTGGTGGTCGCGGGCGGAATCGTGCCCCGGGCAGCAGACCGGGCGACGAGGAAGTCCCAGACTGTGGGGTTCCGACAGGCGATACGGATCGCCTGGGCCCATCCTCTTGCCCGTCTCGCTCTGATCGCACTCGTCGTGTCGCAGGCCGTCATGGTCATGGTGATGGCGATGACACCGCTGCACATGGAGGCTCACGGTCACAGCAAGGGTGTTGTCGGGGCGGTCATCTCGGTCCACACGGCCGGAATGTTCGCCTTTGCCCCGCTCGCCGGATTGGCTGTCGGATCGCGCCGGCCGCCTTCCCACGATCGCCGTGGGTGGTTTGTCGCTCATCGTGGCGACGGCGTTGACGGCGCTGGCCGGCGAGGCTCCTCGTCTGTTGATGTTTCCCGGGCTCTTCCTGCTCGGGCTCGGCTGGAGCTTCGGGATCGTGGCCGGTTCGGCCCTCCTCACCGAGTCGGTGGACGAGCGGGACCGAGTGGCGGTCCAAGGGGCATCCGATCTGGCCACGAACATCGCCAGTGGTTCCGGTGCGCTGGTCTCCGGTGTCGTGCTCGACATGGCGGGATTCCACATCTTGTCGATGATCGGCATGGCGGCGGCCGGCGGACTGCTGGTCCATGCCTTCTTCGAGAACCGCTTGGCGAAGCTGAGGTTCGGCTGACGGCCTGATCAGCCGAGTAGTTGGTCGACGAAGGAGCGCAGGTCGGCCAACAACACCTCGGGTTGCTCGAGGGCCGCGAAGTGTCCTCCCCGATCGAACTCGCTCCAGTGGACGACGTCGAACGTCGCCTCGGCGAATCGGCGACTGGAGCGGTAGATCTCGGCGGGGAAGATGGCTCCGGCCATGGGCACGGTGACGGCCTTGGCGAATCCCCGGCCGCCGTGTCGATGCTCGTAGTAGATACGGGCCGCCGACCCAGCGGTGTTCGTGAGCCAGTACAGCATCAGATTCGTGCAGAAACGGTCGCGGTCATGGGCCGAGAACACGTCACCGCCATCGCGGTCGGACCACGTGTGGAACTTCTCGTAGATCCACGCACACAGGCCGGTCGGAGAATCGGCCAGGGCGTACGCGAGGGTCTGCGGTTTGCTCCCTTGAATCGCCTGGTAGCCGGTCTCTTCTGCCTGGAACCGCAGCATGGCGGTCACGGCTTCCTGCTCAGCCGGAGTGGCGTGTTCCATGAGCTCGGGGGTCGGCAGTGCCGTGACCATGTTGAGGTGGATGCCCATGCAGTGGTCGGGGTCCTGCGCCCCCAGATGAGCGGTGATGATCGATCCCCAGTCGCCTCCCTGAGCGACGTAGCGTTCGTAGCCCAGCGCCGCCATGAGCTGGCGCCACATGCCAGCGATGCGGTGCGGGTCGACCCCAGGCGTCACCGTCGGCCCACTGAACCCGAATCCGGGCAGGCTGGGAATCACCAGGTGGAACGGCCGAGCGCCATCGTCCGGCTTGGTCAGCGGGTCGATCACGTGGAGGAACTCGACGATGGATCCGGGCCAGCCGTGGGTCAGCAGCAGCGGCGTGGCGTTCTCGTGCGGCGACCGGACGTGGAGAAGATGCACTCGTTCACCGTCGATCTCGGTGACGAACTGGGGGTGGGCGTTGATCGCTGCCTCGGCGGCGCGCCAGTCGTAGTCGTTGCGCCAGTACTCGACGACGGCCTGCACCTCGGAGCGTTCGGCTCCGTAGACCCACTCCTGGTCCGGCATCTGGTCCGGCCAACGCGTGGCCGCCAACCGCCGCTGCAGGTCGTCGAGATCGGTGTCGGGAACGTCGATCGTGAAGGGATGGAACTCGAGGGTCGACCGGTTCGATGTCACCAGCCGATCCTGCCATCTCAGCCGGTGCGACGCATCTCAGCCGGTGTTGCGCATCCCGGCCGCGACGCCGTTGACGGTCAGCAGCAGCGCCCGTCGCAGTGGGAGGTCGGCCTCGGCTGAAGCACGGGAACGGGCCAGCAGATCGATCTGCAGCACATGCAGCGGATCGAGGTAGACGTCGCGTACCTGGAGCGTGCGCTTGAGCACGGGCAGGTTGTCGAGCAAGCCTCGCCCGGTGACCGAGGTGACCTGTTCGACCGAGCTGGCATGTTCGGCCCGAACGACGCCGAAGAGGGAACGCTTGTCCGGATCGACCAGTCGATCGACGTAGCGGGCGGCGATTCCGAGGTCGGTCTTGCTGAGCGTCATCTCCACATTCGAGATGAAGGCCTGGAAGAAGGTCCAATGGGCGAACATCTCCTGCATCGTCGACTCGTGTCCGGCCTCGATGGCGGCGGCAAGGCCGGAACCCACACCGAACCAGCCGGGAATGATCTGACGGCTCTGGGTCCAGCCGAAGACCCACGGGATGGCCCGGAGATCATCGATGCTGTTGCCGGCGCCACTGCGCCTCGCCGGCCGTGAACCGATGTTGAGCGCACCGAGCTCCTCGACCGGCGTGGATGCCTGGAAGTAGGCGGGCAACTCTGGATGTTCGACGAACTGACGGTAGGCGGCATACGCCTCGGCCGAGATCAGCTCCATGACCTCGGTCCATTCGGCGATGGTCTCGGGCGAGTGGCGGGCCGCACGTTGCACGACGGTGGCTTCGAGCACGGCCGACATGGCGAGGTCGAGGTTGCGTTGGGCCAGGTCGGGCTGGCCGTACTTGTCGGAGATGACTTCTCCCTGCTCGGTGATCTTGAGCTCGCCGTCGATCACGCCGCTCGGCTGGGCGAGGATCGATTCGTTGGTCGGTCCGCCACCTCGGCCAACGGTGCCCCCACGGCCGTGGAACACGCGGATCCGAACGCCGTGTCTCGCCGCGACCTCCCGGATGACTCGAAGGGCCTTGTGGATCTCCCACTGGCTGGTGGCGATGCCGCCGTCCTTGTTGGAGTCCGAGTAGCCGACCATCACCTCTTGCATGCCGCCCCGTAGCTCCACGATCCGCCGATACGCCGGGATCGTGAGGAGTCGGTCGAGCGTTGCTTCCATCGACCGCAGGTCGTCGATGGTCTCGAACAGCGGGACGAAACCGAGCCGGGCGATGCCGGCCGAGAGGTCGACGAGTCCGACCTCGCGGGCCAGGAGCACGGGGGCGAGAACGTCGTCGACCCCAACCGTCATCGAGACGATGTAGCTCTGGATGAGCTCGTCGCCGTGGTCGTCGAGGAGTTGGCGCAGTACCCGGAACAACGCCAGGGCGTCGTCGTCGGCGACCGGGGTCCCGGGTGGTGCGAGCGGTCGGCGGGAGGCGAGCTCGGAGGTGAGGAGGGCGATGCGGCCGGTGCGATCGTCCGGATAGGTCGTACCGGTCTGGCTGAACAGCGTGCTCAGCGACTCGTGATGCAGCCGAGCGTGTTGCCGGATGTCGAGCGCAGCGAGGTGGAAGCCGAGCGCAGCCACGAGACGTCGTACCCTGGCCAGCCGGCCGGTGGCCACCAACGCTCCGCCGTTGGCCCGCAGTGAACGGTCGATCACGGCGAGGTCTTCTGCCAGCTCCTGCGGCCCGGCGTAGGGGTTCGGTCCCTGCGGCGAACGCTGTGCTTGTACGAGGCGATCGAGCATGACACCCAGTCGGAGCCGATACCCCTCGCCGTCGTTGATCCGGCCGATGCGTTCGAAGACCTGGGGGAAGACCGCGCGGTCGGTTTCGATCACCGCAGCCAGTTCGTCGCTGATGGGCCGGATCAGTTCCGAGCTGCTGAGCTCGGCTCTCAGTCCCTCGATCTCCTCACTCAGGATGCGGAGAGCCCGTGATCGGTGCAGTCCGACGACTTCGACCGTCGTGGCCGGTGTGACATTCGGGTTGCCGTCGCGGTCTCCGCCGACCCAACTGCCGAACGTGATCGGCGCCAGGGTCGGGTCTGGGGTGATCCCGATCGACTCGAGGGTCATCGCGATGTCGTCCCACAGCTCGGGCAGGCCCTCTCGTGCCATCTGGTCGACGTAGTAGAGCGTGGTCCTCGCCTCGTCGACCGGACGGGGCTTTTCCCGCCGTATCTCGTCGGTCTGCCACATGATGTCGAGCAGTTCGTCGACGCGACGGTCGATCCGGCGAATCCCGGATTCGGTGGTGGCGACCGTCTCCCGCGCATCGACCAGCTTGGAGATCTCGGTGAGCTTGTCGAGCATCGAGCGCCGCGAGGCTTCGGTGGGGTGCGCGGTGAAGACCGGGATCATCGCCACCTTCGCCAGGGCGGTTTCGATGTCCTCGCGCGGTGAAGCCGCGCTGGAGCAGGCGTTCGACCGTGTCGTGGAAACGTCCCTCCCCCGCCTTCTTCATGTTCAGGTGGTCGATGCGGTGGACCTGCTCGGTCACGTTGGCCAGGTGGAAGTAGGTGGTGAACGCTCGGACCAGTCGGATGGCGTCGATCACATCGACCGCGGCCAGTACACCGGCGAGCTCGGCACCGGCGGCGTCGCCGTCTTCTTGGCGCAGACGGCGAGCCAGCACCCGAACGTGTTCGACGAGCTCGAGGAATTCGGCGCACCTTCCTGGCGCTGGATCGACTGACCGAGCTGACGACCGAGCCGTCGGATGTCGCTTCGCGCGCCGCGGTTCGTTCTTCACTGCGATCGGTCATGCGCAGCACGCTAACGGCCTGGTGTTGCGGCAACGTGAAAGATCTCGAGGCCGATCACCGGCGTCGTGAGCCCCGCAGAACTGGACCGATGGTGCATGCGGAGACGCGATCGAGCCAAACGCAAGAGAGCCCGACTCCGACGTGTCGGAGCCGGGCCTCTTCGCTTCTGCCCCGTATGCAACATACCCATCGTCCATTTGTGTTGTCTCTTGAACTCACGCCAGGTTTCGTCTCGTGGACCTACGACCTGCCGGCAGACTCATCGACCTCCTCGACCAGCTCGACCAGTTCATCGAGGACGAGATCAAGCCGCTCGAGCGCGAGAACGACAACATCCGCTTCTTCGATCATCGGCGCGAGTACGCGCGCACCGACTGGGATCGCGACGGCTGGCCGAACGAGGAGTGGGAGAGCGCTGCTCGGGCGAGATGCGACGCGGGCCGATGCGGCCGGCTTCTACCGCTATCACCTCCCGGCGAAGTTCGGCGGAAAGGACGGCACCAATCTCGGCATGGCGATCATTCGCGAGCACCTGGCCGCCAAGGGGCTCGGGCTGCACAACGATCTGCAGAACGAGAGCATCGATCGTCGGCAACCTCGTCGACGGTGCTGATGATGGACGTCTACGGCAGCGAGGAGCAGAAGGCCGAGTGGATTCCGAAGATGCTCGCCGGCGAGGCGCCGGATCGGCTTCGGCCTCACCGAGCCGCTCCACGGCTCCGACGCCACCTGCATGGAGACCACCGCGGTGCGCGACGGCGACGAGTGGGTCATCAACGGCGCCAAGCGCTGGAACACCGGCATGCACGCCGCCACCCACGACTACGTCTTCGCCCGAACCTCGGGCAACGCCGGCGACGCCGACGGCATCACCTGCTTCATCGTCCCGATCGATACCCCGGGCTTCACGATCGAGTTCATGTGGTGGACCTTCAACATGCCGACCGATCACGCCGAGGTCACGCTCGACGACGTGCGGGTCGCCGACGCCGACCATCCTCGGCGCAGAAGGGCGCGGGTCTGGCCGTCGCCCAGACGTTCGTGCACGAGAACCGCATCCGCCAGGCCGCCACCAGCCTCGGCGCTGCCCAGTACTGCATCGACGAGTCGGTCAAGTACGCCAGGGAGCGCAAGCCGTTCGGCAAGCCGCTCAGTCAGAACCAGGCGATCCAGTGGCCGCTGGTCGAGCTGCACACCGAGGCCGAGATGATTCGCGGCTTGGTCCGCAAGACCGCGTGGGAGATGGACCAGGGCATCGATCCGATGTTCATCTCCGACAAGGTGTCCATGTGCAACTACCGGGCCAACCGGCTGGTCTGCGAGGCCGCCGACCAGGCGATCCAGATCCACGGCGGCATCGGCTACAGCCGCCACATGCCGTTCGAGCACATCTATCGCCACCATCGCCGCTACCGCATCACCGAGGGTGCCGAGGAGATCCAGATGCGCCGGGTCGCGCAGTTCCTGTTCGGCTTCTCCGGCCCGCGCAAGGACATGCTCGAGACCCAGCTTCGCCAGCCGCTTCAACTCGGTCCAGCGCGGGCACCCGCCCCCTGGACCTGATGAGCCTGGACTCTGCTGCCTCACAGCTTCGGGTCGTCCGACTGGAGCTTGGCCGCGTCACGCTCCCCGCAGCGCACCCCAGAGCGGCTGACGGGTCGTGTGTGATCTTCGGCTTTGCGATTGCGGGCCCCGATGGCGTGGTTGTCGTCGACACCGGGCCGCGTGAGGGGCATCCCATCATCGACGAGATGTACGCCCCGTCGGTGATCTCCATCGTCGACGCGCTGCACGGAGAGGGACTCGACGAACGCGACGTCATCGCCGTGGTGAACTCGCATCTGCACTTCGACCACTGTGGCCAGAACCATCTGCTCCCCGATGCTCCAGTGTGGGTCGCTGAAGCGGAGGTCGTTGCAGCAGCCGCAGAGTTCTACACCGTTCCCGAATGGGCCCACATCGAGGCGCACCGCCTCCGTCTCGGGCGCGACGGTGAGGAGGTCGCCCCGGGTGTCTCCTTGCTGCACACACCGGGTCACACGCCCGGTCACGTGTCGGTGGCAACTCGAACGGCGAACGGTCTCGAACTCGTTGTCGGGCAGGCCTGTTACTCATGCGCCGAGTTCGCTTCCGGCCAGGTAGCCGACACGGACATGCAGAGCGACGATTGGATCGCGGTCGGCCGCAAGTCGCTCGACCGCCTTCGTGGCCTCGGCGCACGTCGTGCCCACTTCAGCCATGACACCGCCGTGTATCTGTCCCCCTGAGCATCGGCTCGGGCCGTTCTGCGTCAGGTGCGGAGGGCGAGATAACGATGGAGGTCCTCGCCGATGTGTCCGAGGAGTTGGACGATGCGCTCGTCTCCCCCGGCGATGGCGGAGACGGCGTCCGGCGAGAACAACTCGAGCATGTCGGTCGGGTCGACCCAGCGATGATCGGTGTGCTCGTGACTCTGAACGACCTCGCCGGTGACCGCACCTCGGAAGCTCAGCTGGAGGAAGTCCTGCCCGTAGATCCACATCGGGTAACAGCCGACCATGGTCATCTGGCCGCTGAACTCGAGGCCGCTCTCTTCGCGCAACTCACGTACAGCGCCTTCGTGCGGCGTCTCCCCTGGGTCGACGATGCCACCCGGCATGAAGTACTGCCCTGCCATCGCTGAGCCCTCTGCCCGCTGCATCAGCAGGATCGTGCCGTCTGGACGCTCGGCGTAGATCACCGTCGACAGGGCGTATCGGTCCAGTTCGATTCGATGGTCGACCGACGGGGACAGCGGATCCTCGGAAGCAGTCACATGGGGACGCTACTGCCTCCGCCCGCGCGAGGATGCCGGCTGCAAACGCGAGCATCGAGGTCGGAGTGGCCTGGGAGCGAGGACTCGGCCGCAGGCCGCCGCAGCGCAGCAGGACCACGCAGACCTCGGAGCGTTCGGGCAGCAGGCCGGTCAGCCGGCGGGTGTGGCGAGGCGGGCTCGGGTGAGGAATGCCGTGTGAGCCACCATGCGATGGTCCGGTCGAACGGCCTGACCCTCGATGTACCAGCCGCGATGCAGCACCTCGATGGTCTTCTCCTCGATGAAGTACGTTGTCGACAGCACCTCACGGAACCTCACGGCCTGCGTGATGGACGGCGTGTAGGCAACGATGATGCCTCCGGGTCGCAACACCTTCTGGGCGTGCGGAACGACCTGCCAGGGCTCGGGAAGATCGAGCATCACCCGGTCGTAGGAGCCGTCGATGGGTTCGTAGGCCGACCGGATCTCGATGCTGTAGCGGTCGCTGACGTCACCAAGGAAACCTTCGATGTTCTTCCGGGCACGGCTGGCGAAATCCTCGCGGATCTCGTAGCCGGTCACGGTTGCGCCGGCTCGGAGCAGTGCCATCGACAGCGCCCCCGATCCGATGCCGGATTCGAACACCTCGGCCCCGGGACCGATGTCGCCGAGGGTCATCATCGGCGCCAGATCCTTCGGATAGATGACCTGAGCGCCGCGTGGCATCTCGAGGACGTATTCCTCGAAGGTGGGGCGGAAGGCCCGGAACCGCTGCCCTTTGGTGGACGAGATCTCGACGCCCTCGGGATGCCCGATCAGCAGATCGTGCGACGTGATGCCGGCGTGAGAGTGGAACTCTCCGCCCTCTTCGAGCCTGATGAGATACCGACGACCGCGCCCGTCGGTGAGCAGCACGAGGTCATCGAGCTGGAGGTTTCCGAGTGGCAAGGTGGGGTGGACGTCAGCCCTTGCGGGCCCGACGAAGCTCCTTCTTGAGTTGCTTGGCTCGCGCCTTCTCGGTTCGGCTGGTGCCTTGTCGGACTTCTTGCGGCCTTGATCTGTTTGATCTGCTGCTTGTGGGTGATGTCGAGGTGTTCGATGACGATCTTGTCACCTGGCTTGGTGGCCGACATGTCGATCAGCTCGCGGCGCCCGGTGCGGTTCTTCGCGAAGCGGAACAGCGCCATGAGACCCGAGGTGAACACCCACGAACGCGCCGGGCCCGCCGATGCCCTTCGCGAATGCCGAACTTGACGATTCGCTTCAGCACTAGAGCCGACGGATCTCGAGCACGGTGCTCTTCTTCTTGCCGGCATTTCGGCCGAGGACGTAGATGATCATCAGCAGGAGGACGGCGACGACGGTTCCGCCGACGGCTGCCTTCTTCTTGGAGTCCTGGGCGACGGTGTCGACCTGACCCTGGATGTCGCGGAACTTGTTCTCGAGATCGGCTGGCGTGATCTTGGACTGTTCTGTCATGACACAGCTTTCTTGGCACGGAGGAGCGAGAGGACGAGGACGCCGATCATCACGGCGAGGACACCGAGCGTGATCCCGTACGGAGCGAGCGAACCCCAACCGCCGCCACGGAACGAGTCGACTTCCGACTGGAAGAACCGGAGCGTCCCGAATCCGGTGAACATGATCCCGAGGAACACGAAGACGGCGCCGGCGATCCCCTTTCCGAGATAACCGCCGAGCGTCTTGAGCGGCTCGACCGTCTCCTGCTTGGCGTAGGTCACCAGCATCTGCTGGAGTTCCTTCGCCTCGTCCAATGGATTCGCTTTGGCCACCCGGTGCTCCTGTCGATCTGCCTCGATTCGAGAGTGTAGGGCGGGACGGTCGCGAGTTCAGCGTTGCGGGTCTCCGTTCTGGAAGAGCTCGAACTCGAAGAGCTCCTGCGCGCCGCGGAGGGCCTCGTCAATCAGGGGAAGGCGCTGCTCGGGACCGTCGGCGCAGAGGAAGCCCTGTCGGTCGAGTTGCGCCACCGGTGACAGCGCCGCGAGTTGGGCGATGCCGATCTCGGGGTCAGGGTCGATGTCGGGAATGGGCCCGACGTCGTAGCCCGCTTCGGAGGCAGTTGCGAGACACCGGTTGAACATCGACACCGTCCGGGCCAGTTCGAGACGGAGATCTCGCGAGGGCTCGACGTCCGGCCAGTCCTCGACATCGGCGCAGGGATATGGCTGGTCGTCGAGCCACTCGATCACCCGATAGCGCCGAGTACCAACCGTGGCGACCACCCACCGTCCGTCGTCGAACTGCTCGTGCTCGATGATCCTGGCCACGGTGCCGACCGAGGTGCGAATGTCGCCGCCTCCGACCTCGAAGCCTCGCTCGATGAGGGGGACGCCGAACTCCATCGACGGAGGTTCGTTCCCGTCGCCGACGATCACGTCGAACATGAGTGCTCGGTAGCGCTCCTCGAAGATGTGCAGCGGCATCACCATCGAGGGGAACAGCACGGTGCCGAGAGGGAACTGAGGCAAGGCCGTCATGGTCAGACGCTAGCTGAGCGGGTAGAGGCTCCAACGGATCGAGCTCGTCGGTCGGCGGTGCCTCTGGATATTCGACGAGCTCCTCGACGAACGGCTCCTGGCCGTCTCGAACGCTGGCGTCGACGATCTCTGCGTTCGAGATGTAGGCGAAGGTGATGACGGTGTCGTGATCGTCGGCGGAGACGACGAATCCGCTCAGCGCCGTACTCGGGTTGAGGGTGCCGGTCTTGGCGAACACGTGGCCGTCGGCATCGGTGTCGACGTGGCGGAGGGCCAAGCTGCCGCGCTCGCCGCCGATGCTCAGCGACCGGGCCAGCGGCGAATCGATGCCGGAGGTCACCAGGATCTCGTTGAGCAAACCGCAGGTGACGCGGTTGGATTCGGCCAGACCGGACCCGTCCGAGATGACGATCCCCTGGAGTTCGAAGTCGGGGTTCCGGGCGAGGACCGTGCGCACGGCGCGGGTCCCGGCGAGGGTCGATCCCTCTCCTTCGATCGCCAGGCCGATGTGTTTGAGCAGGATCTCGGCACCGAAGTTGTTGCTCCACGAGTTGACGTGGGTGACGATGTCGGCGAGTGGCTGCGAGCGGACCGTCGCAACGTCGGTCGCGCCTTCCGGTTCCACTCCGATCACCGTTCCGCCGACGGTGATGCCCCGGTCGGCGAGGAGCTGGCGGAGGACGTCTGCCGCCTGAACGGCCGGATCCGGAGCTGCGGTCCGGAGGGAGAACGCTGGATTGGTCTCGCCCCAGTCGATGTAGCCCTCGTTGACGGCGAGCGCCGACAGCGGCCCTGATTGGTTCTGGAGGATCAGCCGCTCGGCCCAGGGGCCGAAGCGAACTCGCGTCGAACATGGAATCGTCGGCGATGATCGACCCGGTGATCGAGCTGATGCCCGGTGACGGCGATGCCGTCGGCGAGGTCCTCCAGCCTGGTCCAAGCCCGCGGGTAGTCATCCGGAATGATCTCTCCGGCCTCGTCGCGTTCGATGTACTGGACACGCCACGCATCGGTGACGAGGAACGGATCGCCGCCGCCGACGAAGTAGAGGTCTCCGTCGAGCACGCCGTCGGTGATGTCGACCGACGCGGCTCACCCTCGTGGTGAAGCGGGTGTCGGCGGGCAACACTTCGAGTGCGGCGTAGGTGGTCACCAGTTTCTGGTTGGAAGCCGGGATCAGCGCCAGGTTGCCACCCTGATTCACCAGCTGCCGCCCGTCGACTTCGACGATCAGGCATGTCTGGAGATCGGGTTGTGCCGTTTGCAGCCCGTCGACGAATGTGGCGATCGCCGGTTGGAGTGCATCGTCGGCGATGGGAGCCTGCAGTGTCTCGGGGACCCGCCGAGCCGACAGCAGCGGCGTACCGAGCTCGTTCTCGTAGGCAACCGGAACGAGGCTCGCATCGTCGGTGTCGGTCGCCTTCGATGCCTGCCAGGATCCGAACGCCAGGCCGGTGAGCAGGGCAAGCGGGAGCCAACGACGGATCAACGCAACGACCGAGGTCGGAGCTGCAGGGTTGGAAGCCATTGCGGCCAGACGGTAGTGCGTGCTGCGACTACAGATCGCGGCGCCGTCGGAACTGGGCGTACTGCCACAGGTGCCCGAGTGCAGTGACCGCTCGATTCGACGATGCGTAGCAGAGGCGACCGCTCGCCCGCACGGCGGCCGGTCCGGGATTCGAGGGATCGGCGGTTGCCAGTTCGGTCGCCGTGAGGATCGGCTTCCCGGTGGCGGTGGAGATCTCGGCTGCGGCCTGAGCGAATCGTTCGTCCTGGCGCTGGTGATAGGCCACGATGCGCTCGAGCCCGTGGTCCGGGTAGTAGGAGCCCTCGCTCATCATCTTCGCCTGGTTCGACTGGATGCCGAGGCCGAGGTACACGATGGCGTCGACCGACGGGTGCGACGCGATCATCTGCCATCACCTCGGGAATCGTGTCCCGGGTCTCGCCACCGGCGAGATCGACGGGGTTGTTCCGGCTCCACCGAGGTGGCAGCTTCGTGTCGATCTGTGCCAGCAGGTCCTCGGGAAGGGTCACGAGCTCCAGCGCACTCTGATGGATCGCGTCGGCGGTGACGACGCCCCAGCCGCCGGCGGTGGTCATGACGACCACCTGGTTGCCCTTCGGGAGCGGTTGGGTTGCGAACGTGGCTGCGGCCTCGAACGCTTCCTCGACAGTCGCGGCCCGGATGACGCCGGCCTGGCGCATGGCGCCGTCGAACACCCGGTCGTCGGAGGCGAGCGAGCCGGTGTGACTGGCGGCGGCCCGGGCGCCGCCGGCGGTTGCCCCGCCCTTGACCACGACGAACGGCTTCCGGCTGGCGATCGACCGAACCGATTCGTAGAACGCCACGACCGTCGTCGATGCCCTCGACGTAGGCCAGTCCGACCTTCGTGGCATCGTCGTGCGTAGAGGTCGAGATAGTCGGCGACGCCGACCGCGGCTGCGTTGCCGGCCGAGACCGCTCGGCTGATGCCGACACCGGTCTGTACCGACCAGTTGAGGAAGGAGCTGACGAAGTTGCCGGACTGGCTGGCCACGCCGATCGATCCGCGCGGCGGGTACGGGGCCACGATCTGGGCGCACAGATTGGCCGGGGTCGACACGACACCTTGCCCGTTCGGACCGGCCAGGAGCATGCCCGAGTTCCTCGCCCAGCGCCACCAGCTCGGCCTGTGCCTTGATGCCTTCGTCGCCGGCCTCGCCGTAGCCGGCGCTGGTGATGAACGCGGCGCGGATGCCCTTGGCCGCGCATTTGCGCAGCAGATCGAGACGTTGGCCGCTCGCCGGGGTGCAGACGAAGACGAGGTCGATCTCACCCGGCGGGAAGCTCGTCGATGTCAGGGACCGACTGGATACCGAGCACCTCGGAGCCGTCGCGGTTCGTGGCGAAGACCTTTCCTCGGTAACCCGGACGCCAGCAGGTTGTGGAGGCTGACGAACCCGAACTTTGCCCGGATGGGTCGAAGCTCCGGCGATCAGCACCCCGCGAGGCTCGAACAGTGCTTGGAACTGTTCCTTGCTCGGACGGCTCATGACGCCACCCCGGCGCCGGCCGTGATCTCGACCAGTGCATCGACGGCAACCGGTGATCCGTGGTGGATCAGGACGGGGTTCAGATCGATCGAGACGATCTCGGCGTGCGTCGTGATCGCGTCCGACACGGCCATGAGGGTGTCGACGAGGCCCGATCGGTCGATGGCCTCCTCGCCGCGAAATGCGCCGAGGAGGTCCTGAGTGCGGAGCTGTTCGATCATCTCCTCTGCATCGATCCGCTCGATCGGGGCCAATCGAATCGAGACATCGGCGATCGCTTCGGCCAGGATGCCGCCCACACCCAGCAGCACCGTCGGCCCGAACTGTGGGTCGGTGGACGCTCCGCAGATGAACTCCCGGTTCGACGTGATCATGGGCGCGACCAGGAGGGTGACCACGCCGTCGTCTGGGGTTGCCGCCGCCAGCAGGTCGCGAGCGGCGGCGGCCACCGCGTCCGGGCTGTTCAACCCGAGCCGGACGAGGCCACGCTCGGTCTTGTGAGCGATGGCGTCGCCGTTCAGTTTCAGCACCACCGGCAGGCCGAGCTCGGCGGCGGCGGCAACCGCAGCGTCGGCATCGGGCACCGAGCGTTCGTCGAGAAACGGGACGCCGTGTGGTGCGAGCAGCGCTTTCGAAGCTTCTTCGGAGAGGGTTCCCATACGGGCGGCGACACTACTTCAGGGTTCGAGCGCAGCGCGAATGAAGTTGCTCATGTGAGCGAAGCGTCGCTCGAGGGCCTTCTGGCTGAACGGATCCTCGTCGAGGAGTCCGATCGAGCATCGCGCCGTCGCTGAAGTAGGTGAGGAGGGCCCCGTAGCCGGTGAGCACGAGGTGTTCGGCGTCGTGTTCCTTGAACGTGCCGGCTGCCATCTCCCGTTCGAAGAAGGCGACGGCTCGCAGGTAGAAGGGCCGAAGGGCAGTTCCGAGATTGAAACCGAGATGGCCCTGATCGCTGAGCGCCTCGCGCCGCACGATCCGCACCACGTCTGGATTCGTCCGGAAGAAGTCGAAGCTCGCCTCGAGCACGGTGTCGACCAGGTCCCATCCGGTGAGATCATCGGTACGGGCCTGCTCGATCCGAACGCCCCAGTTGCTGAGCGCATCGACCATCACCTGCCGGTACATCGCCTCCTTCGAGTCGAAGTAGTGCAGGAGACTCGGACGCCGGATGCCGACGCCGGCAGCGATGTCGTTCAGCGAGGTTCCCTCGAACCCCTGGTTGGCGAAGCAGGCCCTGGCCTCGCGCAGGATGTTGTCGCGAGTCGACTCGTCGGCCATGACGGTGAGGCTAACTGGCCGAGGGTCGGTGGGTTGTAGCTTGGCCGAATGGACATCATCGCTGCCCTCTTCATGGACGACATCGAGCTCCGCTCTGTTCCGGGACCGTCGACTCGTATCGACCTCGGCGGCATCCAGTTCTCGGGGCCGGCGCCGAGCCCGGTTCCGGTCACGATCGCACCCCATCTCGTTGTGCTCATCTGGTGTCCGACCCACGCCAGGAACGTCGCTGCGCTCCAGGTCGAGTTCCGTATGGAAGGGGCGTCTGACGACTCCGAGCCGATGGCTCGCAACGTCCAGGCGCTCGAGATCGAGCCGGGCAAGTTCAACTACCGCCTCGTGCGAGCCGACCTCGCCATGGAGGAGTACGGAACCGTGATCGCACAGTGCCGCCTCGATCAAGGGCCGGTTCGGGTCGTCCCGTACACACTCCTCCCACCCATCGGATGAGCGGTTCGGATGACCGGTCCCATGATGCATCGCCCGTTCGCTGCTTCGATGAGCGTCTCTCCCGACCCAGGCGCCGCCGTCGGTGAGGTCATCGGAGCCGTTCTCGAGCAACTGGGCGGGTCCACGCCCGATCTCGCCGTGCTGTTCGTCTCCGGCAGCCACATCGCGGTCATGGACGACGTGGTCGCCGCCGTTCGTGCGATGGTCGAGCCGCACGCGATGGTGGCGGTCACTGCGGTCGGTGTCCTCGGCGGCGCAATGGAGGCTGAGCGGGGCCCGGGCATCTCGCTCTGGGCGGGTGTCGACCGGCCCGGTCAGGACCGTGCGGATGGAGGCGTTCGATCGGTCGACGATTCTCGGTGTTCCGGACGATCTCTCGGCCGGCGAGACCCTTCTCCTGCTCGCCGATCCCTTCTCGTTTCCGATGGAGACCCTCTTCGCGGGGCTGGCCGAGGACGTCCACGTGGTGGGTGGTCTTGCGTCGGCCGCGGGTGAGCCGGGTGGCAATCGCCTCTGGGTCGACGGAACGGAGCACCGCGACGGGGCGGTCGGCGTGATCTTTCCGCCCGGCGTGGTCGCCCCGATCGTGAGCCAGGGCTGTCGTCCTGTTGGTCAACCGTGGGTGATCACGGAGGCGGAGCGGAATCTGATCCACGCACTGGCGGGGCGACCGGCGGTCGATCGCTTGCACGAGGTCATCGAGTCGTTGAGCTCGGCCGATCGACTGGCGGCGGCTCGAGGGTTGCATGTCGGCATCGTCGCCAACGATCAAACAGAGGAGTTCGCGCAGGGAGATTTCCTGATCCGCGGTGTCCTGGGAATCGAGCAGTCGACACAGGCGGTCGCGGTCGGCGACGCGGTCGAGGTCGGCCAGGTCGTGCAGTTCCAGGTGCGAGATCCGGAGTCCGCGAGCAACGACCTTTCGGCCATGCTCGCCGACAGCGGATCGAGCTACGGCGGTGCGCTGGTGTTCACCTGCAACGGCCGAGGAACCCATCTGTTTCCCGAGCCGCACCACGACGCGACGAAGGTCGTCGAGGTCACAGACGGTGGCGTCGCCGGGATGTTCTGCGCAGGCGAGCTCGGCCCGATCGGACGCCGCAATGCGCTGCACGGGTTCACCGCCACGGTGCTGGCCTTCCGCGAGCTAACGTGACGCCGGTGACCGATCAGGAACTGGAACAGCTGGGAATCAACGTCGTCCGGGGCCTGGCGATGGATGCGCCGGCGAAGGCGAACAGCGGGCACCAGGGAACGGCCATGGCGCTCGCTCCGTTGGCGCACGTGCTCTACACGCGGGTGTTGAAGTACGACGCGGCCGACCCGGAGTGGTTCGATCGGGATCGCTTCGTGCTGTCGGCCGGTCATGCGTCGATCCTGCAGTACTCGATGCTCCATCTGACCGGCATCTCCTTGACGCTGGATGACCTGCAGGCCTTCCGTCAATGGGGTTCGGAGACCCCCGGTCACCCGGAGGCGCACACGCCGGGCATCGAGGTCACCACCGGCCCGCTCGGCCAGGGCTTCGCCAACGGTGTCGGTATGGCCATCGCCGAGCGCAACCTTCGGGCCCGTCACGGGGCCGACGCGGTCGACCACCACACGTACGTCATCGCCGGCGACGGCTGTCTGTCTGAAGGCGTCAGCCACGAAGCGGCGTCGCTTGCCGGCCACCTCGGACTCGGTCGGCTCGTCGTGATCTACGACGACAACCACATCACGATCGACGGCGACACCGATCTCGCACTCGACGACGATGCGGCGGCCCGCTTCCGCGCCTACGGGTGGGACGTCGACGAGATCGGCGAGGTCGCCAATGATCTCGACGCGCTCGAAGGGGCGTTGCTCCGGGCCAAGGGTGTCACCGACAAACCAACGCTCATCGTCCTGCGCAGCCACATCGGGTTCCCCTCTCCGGATCACACCGACGATCACGAGGCACACGGGCTTGCGTTCGACGCCGCCGACATCACTCGCACCAAAGCCGTGATGGGGCTGCCGGACGAGCCGTTCTACGTTCCGGACGAGGTCGTCGACTTCTATCGGCAAGCCGGGGCTCGAGGCTCCGTGGCTCGTTCCGAGTGGGAGTCCCGCAATCCAGACGGTGCACCGGCGGTCGCCCTCGACGGTTGGGAAGAGGCACTGCCGACCTTCGACGCCGGCGACTCGATCGCCACCCGCAAGTCGTCCCAGGCCTGCGTCACGGCACTGAGCGACGTCGTTCCCGGACTCATCGGCGGCGCCGCCGATCTCACCGGCAACACCGGCACCAAGATCGGCGACGGCACTCCCCAGTCGGCCGCTCACCCGGAGGGCCGCCAGATCTACTTCGGTGTCCGCGAGCACGCCATGGGATCGATTCTCGTCGGAGCGGCGAAGCACGGCGGTGTGCTGCCGATCGGTGGCACGTTCCTCGTGTTCGCCGACTACATGCGTCCCGCCATCCGGATGGCCGCCATTTCCGGTGCCAAGTGCATCTTCGTCTACACCCACGATTCCGTCGGCGTCGGTGAGGACGGCCCCACTCACCAGCCGGTCGAGCAGGTGATGTCGCTGCGTGCCATCCCCGACCTCCAGGTGATCCGGCCGGGCGATGCCACCGAGACTGCGGGCGCGTGGAAGTTGGCGCTCGAAACCGACGGTCCCACCGCCCTCATCCTGAGTCGGCAGAACATGCCGGTCCTCGACTCCACTTCCGTCGACGAGGTGGCACGGGGCGCCTATGTCGTGGCCGACGCCGACGACCCGGCCGCGGTCCTGATCGGTACCGGATCCGAACTCTCGCTGTGCATCGATGCCGCCGCGGTACTGGCCGAGCAGGGTGTCCCCACCCGAGTGGTGTCGATGCCGTGCTGGAGCGCCTTCGAATCCCTCTCGTTCGACGATCAGGACCTCGTGCTGCCACCCGAGCTGCCCACCGTCTCGGTCGAGGCCGGCGTCACGCTCGGATGGGAACGCCATGCTGATCTGGCCGTCGGTATCGATCGATTCGGAGCGTCCGCTCCCGGCGCCACCGTGTTGCACGAGCTCGGCATGAACGTCGACAACGTCGTCGCTGCCGTCGTCGATCTGCTCGACGCCATCACTGTCTGACATCACTCCGTCCATCCAGTCTCCCCACCACGACCCAAAGGAGCTCCTCATGAGCCGTCTCCACGATCTCTACGACCAACAGGGCCAGAGTCCATGGCTCGACAATCTCCGGCGGGGCTGGATGGCCAACGGCGAGATGCAGGCGTGGATCGACCGCGGTGTGCGCGGTCTCACCTCGAACCCGTCGATCTTCGCCAACGCGATGATCGACTCCGACGAGTACGACGCTGACCTCGAGACCTTCGTGCGTGCCGGACAATCGGTCGAAGAGGCCTATTGGAACCTCGCGGTCGACGACATCAAGGCCGCCCTCGGACTGATGCGCCCCACCTTCGATGGCAGCGACGGTCTCGACGGCTACGTGTCGATCGAGGTGTCGCCGACACTGGCGAAGGAAGAGGTCGCAACAGTCGAGTCTGGCGCGCGATCTCGACGATCGAATCGATGCCCCGAACCTCTACATCAAGGTTCCGGCCACGGCAGAAGGCGTTCCCGCCATCCGTACCTTGATCGGTGAGGGTCGATCGATCAACGTCACCTTGATCTTCAGCCTCAGTCGCTACGTCGACGTGATGGAGGCCTACATCGCCGGCCTCGAGGATTTCGCAGCGGCCGATCCGGACGCTGACCTGTCCGGCATCTCGTCGGTGGCGTCGTTCTTCATCAGCCGAGTCGACGTCAACGTCGATCGTCGGCTCGAGGAGATCGGCACCGACGAGTCGGCTGCCCTCATGGGCAAGGCTGCCGTGGCCCAGGGCCAGCTCGCCTATGAGCATTTCCTCGCCACCTTCGCCGGTGATCGTTGGGCCGCACTGGTTGCTCGCGGCGCTCGGGTGCAGCGCCCTCTGTGGGCCTCGACATCAACGAAGAATCCCGACTACCCGGACACGCTCTACGTCGACACCCTCATCGGTCCCGACACGGTCAACACGCTTCCGGACAAGACGCTCCTGGCTTTCGAGGATCACGGAACCGTGGCTCGCACCATCGACGCCGACTTCGCCGCTGCCCACGCCGTCGTCGATGGTCTGGCTGCACTCGGAATCGACCTCGAGGAGGTGGCGGTGGTGTTGGAGGACGAAGGCGTCGCCAGTTTCGCCAAGTCGTTCGAGGACGTGCTGCAGACACTTGCCACCCGCGCCGAGGAGTTCAAGTAATCACCGTTCTGCGGCACTGAGCCCTCAGAAGTGCGGCCTGAGTGCCGCGGAACGAGTAGGAAGGCACCATGGATGCTCTCAAACTCGTGGGACTTCTGGCCGAGCCCGAGCGACGAGCCGTGGCCGCAGCGATGATCCTCGGTGCGTCGACCCTCGACGACATCACAGCCACCTCCGGCGTCGATGGCAAAGCAGTGGTTGACGCGCTGGCCCGACTCGAGAGCGGCGGTCTCGTCGAACAGGACGGCGACCATTGGTACTTCTGCTCGGCGAGGCGTTCAAGCTGGCGGCGCGTGCCGGGGCGGTCGAGGATCCGAGCGAGCTGCACGGCTCGCTTGTCGACGGTCGGTTGGTTCGGATGCCGACCAAGCGAACCAAGCGCCTCGACCTGCTGGATCACCTGGCCCAGAGGTTCGAGCCGGGGCGGCGCTACACCGAGCGCGAGGTCAACGCGTTGTTGGTTCAGGTGTCGGAGGACACCGCCACCCTGCGCCGGTATCTCGTCGACGAGAGATTCCTCGATCGCGCCGACGGCGAATACTGGCGTTCCGGTGGCTCCGTCGACCTCTGAAAGCCCGACCAGCCCCCACACCGACGCCGATCGGCCCCAATCGACACCGTTCTGCGGCACTCAGCCCCCAGAAGTGAGGGTCAGGTTCCGCAGAACGCCACGGGTGGGTCAGTTGCAATGTGAAACCGACTTGGTTTAGATTCGCGACCCTCATGCCTGCGTCAGAACAGAGCGATTGCTCGATCGCTGCCACCCTCGGCATCATCGGGGATCGATGGACCCTGCTGATCCTGCGCGATGCCTTCCGAGGTGTTCGACGGTTCGGTCAGCTCCAGGAGGACCTGGGCATCGCCAAGAACCTGCTCTCCGATCGCCTCCGCAAGCTCGTCGAGGCCGGTGTTCTCGAACGGATTCCCTACCAGGATCGCCCGGTTCGTTATGAGTACGTCCTCACCGAGAAGGGGCAGGACCTCTCCCCTGCCCTCATCTCCCTCATGAAGTGGGGTGATCGTTGGTTCGCCGACGGTGAGCCCCCCACCGTGCTGGTCCACGACCGGTGCGGCACCCCTCTCGCTCAGCGAGTCCTCTGTCCCGAGTGCGACGAAGTCGTCGTGCACGAACACATCCGAAGCAGGAAAACATGACCGACCCTTCCCACGCCTCCCTCAGTCGACCTCACGACTGAGGACCTCATGACGCGGGCCGCGGCGGTTCGCGACGAGTTGTTCGGCACGAGGGTGACGTACTCGCCGAAGGTGTTCATCCCGCTGACGATGCTGTGTCGGGACCAGTGCGGATACTGCACGTTCGCTCAGCCGCCGGCTCGGCTCGAGGCGCCCTTCCTCACCCCGGAGCAGGTCCTGAAGATCGCCAGACAAGGGGCACGCCGAGGCTGCCACGAGGCGCTGTTCACCCTGGGAGAACGACCCGAGCTGCGCTATCCGCAGGCGCGAGCGTGGCTGACTGAGCACGGGTACGAGAGCACGGTCGACTACCTCGCCGCCATGTGTGCATTGGTGCTCGACGAAGACCGGCCTCCTCCCCCATGCCAACGCCGGTGCGCTGTATCCGGACGAGCTGGCACGGCTCCGGAAGGTGTCCCCGAGCCAGGGCATGATGATCGAGTCGATACGCGACGATCTCGACGCGCACTTCAATGCGCCGGACAAGGTCCCCGCCCGTCGTCTGGCCACGCTCGACGCTGCCGGCGAGCAGCAGATCCCGTTCACGACGGGGATTCTCGTCGGCATCGGCGACACCGAAGCCGACCGCATCGAGGCCCTCGAGGCGATCGCCGCCAGCCACCGCCGTCACGGTCACGTCCAGGAAGTGATCGTGCAGAACTTCCTGCCCAAGGCAGGCACCGCCATGTGGAAGCACGAGGCCTGCGACGAGGACAGCTATCTGCGCTCGATCGCATTGGCCCGCCTGATCCTGCCCGGCGACGTCCACCTCCAAGCTCCCCCGAACCTCAGCGACGACTTCGCCGTCCTGCTGGACGCCGGCATCGACGACTGGGGTGGCGTCTCACCGATCACGGCCGACCATGTCAACCCCGAGCGTCCGTGGCCGGACCTCGACCGCCTCCAGGAGATCACCGAGGCACGTGGTCACGTGTTGGCTCCTCGGCTCACCATCTATCCCGAGTTCGCGCAGCAGCCCGAGCGTTTCCTGGACGAAGCCTTGCGGTTCCCCGTGATGGATCGTTCCGATTCCGAGTCATTGGGTCGCGACGATCCTGGCGCGGTCTTCCCCGAGAAGGCCGAGTTCGTCAAGGTCGGCGACGACGGGGCCGACGTCGTGATCGTCGGCGATCGTAGTACTCAGTGGTACTCGGGTTCCCCGGCCACGCCGCCGCACCTGATCGATCGCGACCACGCGCCGATCCGGGGAGCGGTCGCCGAGGTCATCGAGGGTGTTCGGGCTGGGCAGGAGGTCGGTCACGATGAGATCGTGACGCTGTTCTCAGCTCGCGGTCCCGAAGTCTCGGCTGTCGCAGCCTTGGCTGATGACCTGCGCAAGGAGATCGTCGGTGATGACGTCACCTATGTCGTGAATCGCAACATCAACTACACCAACGTGTGCACGTTCAAGTGCAAGTTCTGCGGATTCTCGAAGGGGCCGCTGAGCCTCAACCTCCGGGGCAAGCCGTACCTGCTCACCCTCGAGGAGATGCAGGAGCGTGTGGTCGAGGCAGCCGAGATGGGTGCGACCGAGGTCTGCCTGCAGGGTGGCATCCATCCCGATTTCGATGGCGACTACTACATCGACGTCGCTCGGGCGGTGAAGGAAGCCAGTCCGGAGATGCACATCCACGGGTTCACCGCACTCGAGGTCACCGAGGGGGCCAAGCGGCTCGGCGAGCCTCTGGCCGACTATCTGCGCCGGGCCATGGATGCCGGGCTCCGATCGCTGCCTGGCACCGCGGCCGAAATCCTCAGCGACGACATGCGGGCCATCCTGTGCCCGGACAAGATCGACACAGACGAGTGGCTCGATGCCCACCGCACCGCTCACTCGGTCGGCCTTGCCTCGAACGTCACGATGATGTTCGGCGCCGTCGAAACGCCCGATCATTGGGCGAAGCATTTCATCATCACCCGCGATCTCCAGAAGGAGACCGGCGGCTTCACCGAGTTCGTCGGCCTCCCGTTCGTCCACATGGCGTCACCGATCTATCTGCAGAAGAAGTCGAGGCGGGGCCCGACGTTCCGAGAGAATCTGTTGGTCCACGCCGTCGCCCGAATCGCCTATCGGGGCCACATCGACAACATCCAGTCCGGTTGGGTCAAGATCGGCCTCGACAGCGTCCGTCAGCTCCTCCAGGCCGGCTGCAACGATCTCGGGGGCACGTTGATGGACGAGAACATCTCTCGTGCTGCCGGCGCCGCACACGGGCAACATCTCACACCGGACGACTTCGAGGGCCTCGTCACACCGCTCGGACGCAGGCTCGTGCAACGGACCACGCTCTACGGTCGGGTCGGGGTACTGTCCGACGCATGACAGCGCCCACGGCTCGAAACACCTACGGCGATGGCGAGGTCGACCGCCTGATCAGTCAGCTGGTGGCAGCGGTCGGACTCGACGCCAACGACGACTTGATCAGGCGGATGATCGTCACCGCACTCGACATGGACGCCAGCGAAGTCGCTCGGCTCGACCTCAAGATCGCCTCTCAGAGCTTGGTCGAGATGCTGAACGGCTACCGGGTGTTCTCCCAGAACCCGTATCAGGCCAAGGTCACGATCTTCGGCTCGGCCAGGACCAAGCCGGATCAGCCTGACTACCAGCTCGCGATCGACTTCGGCCGGGCCATGGCCGAGATGGAGTGGATGGTCATCAGCGGAGCCGGTCCTGGCATCATGCAGGCCGCGATGGAAGGTGCCGGCGCCGAGAACACGTTCGGCGTGAACATCGTGCTGCCGTTCGAGCAGCGGGCCGTCGACATCATCGAGGGGGACCCGAAGCTCGCCACGTTCAAGTACTTCTTCACCAGGAAGCTGTTCTTCGTGAAGGAGGCGGACGCCTTCACCCTCTTCCCCGGCGGATTCGGGACCCTCGACGAGGGATTCGAGCTTCTGACGCTCATCCAGACCGGGAAGAGCTATCCGGCCCCCATCGTCCTGCTCGACCACCCGGGCTCCACCTACTGGGATGGCTGGAAACGCTTCGTCACCGAGGAGCTCGAGGCCAAGGGCATGGTGAGCCCCACAGATTCCGCGCTCTATCTGCACACCCACGACGTGGCCGAGGCCGTCGAGTACATCTGCCACTTCTACAGCACGTTCCACTCGATGCGGTATGTCGGCAAACGGCTCGTGCTTCGATTGGGCCATGCCCTGCCAGGAACGGCGCTGCCGGTCCTCAACGACGAGTTCGGCGACATCGTGTCGACCGGGAAGATCGCTGTGGTCGAGGCCACCAAGAGCGAAATCCGCGACGATGATGCCCCTGAACTGCCCCGCCTGGCGTTCCATTTCGACAACCGGTCCTTTGCCCGGCTGATCCAGTTGATCCATCGCATCAACGACCTCGGTGCCGGAATGCCCGATGGCCGAGCACCACGCAATCTCGTGCATGACCTCGAACCGGAGAACGAAGCGTTCTCCTGATTCCATTCTGTTGATTCCACTCTCGTTCTGCGGAGCCCAGCCCTCATTTGTGAGGGTGACGTGCCGCAGAACGGGATGTGGTCGAGGTCAGGATCGTTCGAGGGTTCGCACGGCCTTGTCGACCGCTCGACGAGCTGTGGCCAGCGACTTGTCGATCGCCGGCCTGGTCGTTTCACCCCGGTCGACGGCATCCCTCAGGATGTCGATCGAGAGGTCCTGGATGCGCTCGGAGATCGAGGCCAGTTCGTTCCGGAGGTCATCGATTCGATCGTCGTGACTGTCGCTCATGGCCGACAGTCTGGCCGCTAACCTCGACAAGTGTCTTCCGCAGGAATCGTGCCCCCGGCCGATGGTCACCGATGGGTCGAATTGATCGACGAGGCGGGCGACCGATGGTTGTTCGACGCCACGTTCCTGTTGTCCGGCTATCACTGCATCTATGGCCAGGGCTGCCCGTCGATCGACACCGAACCCGACGTCACCGAATCGCTCGGCTGCTGTATCCACGGTGCCCACTTCGTCGACGACGACGATCTCCAGGAAGTCGCAGCGTCGGCGGCCTTGCTCGACGAAACCAACTGGCAATTCATCGGCCGCTCGAGAAAGAAGGGCGGACCGTTCAAGAAGAACGCCGACGGAGATTGGGTCACACGCAAGGCCGATGGAGCGTGCATCTTCCTGAACCGCCGTGGTTTCGATGGTGGGCCGGGCTGTGCCCTGCATCGGCTTGCCCTCGAACGAAGGCAGCGTCCCGTCGACTTCAAGCCAGACGTCTGCTGGCAGGTGCCGGTCAGACTCGACATCCACACTGACGATTACGAGCACGACACCGTCTTCGTTCGTGCGTGGGAACGAAGCGACTGGGGCGAGGGAGGCGACGACTTCCACTGGTGGTGCATCGAGGAGCCGGCGGCGTACACCAACCGGCAGCCGGTGTACGTGACGAGTCGCGACGAACTGGTGCTGCTCGTCGGAGAAGACATCTACGACCGCCTCGTCACAGAGCTGGAACAAGTCCAGCTCGAACTCGACGTCCGTGGGCACGGCGTCCCGGTCGAACTCGCATGATCAGCTTCCTTCGTTCGCTGCTGCCGGAGGGTCGTGCGGCCCGCCTCCTCAGCGCATCGGCGGGCCTTGGTGTCGTGGTCGGCATCGTGCTCAGCGGATTCGAGTGGTTGACCGTCGAGCTCATCCTCCACCGGGTCGAGGGTTTCCCGCTGGCGGTCCAGGCTGCAGCCCCGCTGGTCGGCCTGGCGATCGCCACCCTGCTGTTGCGAACCGTGGGGCAGGGTGCTTCGAACTCCACATCGGACGAGTACATCAACAGCTATCACGCTCGCAACCCCGAATTGCCCGAACGGCTGCTCCTCCCCCGCCTGCTCGCCGGCACAGCCACGATCGGATCCGGCGGTGCGCTCGGGCTCGAGGGTCCGGCCATCTACACCGGATCAGTGCTCGGGCTCTCCATCCACAAACGCATCGACAAGTGGCTCGGTCGCGACGCTGCTCGGTTGTTGCTCACTGCCGGCGCCGCCGCCGGCGTCGCCGCCATCTTCCAGACGCCGGCCACCGGTGTGCTGTTCGCGCTCGAGGCTCCCTACCGCGACGACCTCGCTCATCGAGCGCTCCTCCCGGCGCTGATCGCGTCTGCGGCCAGCTACCTGACCTTCATCTCGATGCCCTTCATCGCCCAGGAATCGTTCCTCCGGCCGATCGCGCCCGGTGACGTCGGCACCGCCGAGCTGATCGGTGCGGTGGCTGTCGGGGTCGGCGCCGGTTTCGGTGGCCGGATGTATGCGTGGTTCATCCGCCGGGCGAAGGGAATCGCCAAGGCGAACAACCCGGTGTGGCTCGTCCTGGTCGGTGGCGCGCTGCTCGGGGCGCTGGCAGTGGCATCGGACGCCATCTTCGAGGAACCGCTGACGCTCGGCCCCGGTTTCGGCGTCATCGAGTGGTTGGCCGAACCGGGTCGGTCCCTGGAGCTGATCCTGATCCTGTTCCTCTTCCGAGCGGCGGCGACGATGGTCACGGTCGGAGCCGGCGGCACCGGCGGGCTGTTCATCCCGCTGGCGATCCAGGGTGTCCTGCTGGGGCGGATCGTCTCGACCGCACTGGATCAGGCCGGCCTCGAGAGCGCCTCCGCACTCTGGCCGGTACTGGGCCTGGCCGCATTCATCGCTGCCGGCTATCGAACGCCGATCGCAGCGGTGATGTTCGTTGCCGAGTCCACCAGGGGTGCCGCCGTCGTGCCCGCATTGATCGCCGCCGCCGTCTCACAGCTGGTCGCCGGCCGTTCCTCGGTGTCGGTCGGACAACGAGTCGAGCGGCTCGGCCACCTCGAGGAGCGTTTCACCATGCCGCTGGCGGCAGCGCTCACAACCGACGTCATGACCGTGCCCCCGGACGCAACGTTGTCTGAGTTCGTGTGGATCCACGCCCTCGGTCGACGGGTGCGGGTCGTGCCCGTGGTCGACGGCAACACGTACCTGGGATTGTGCTCGGTCGACGCCTGCACCGCGGTCGATCGCGAGCTGTGGGAGACGATGACGGTGATGGACGTGATCGACTCGTCTGTGCCGACGGCCAACGCCAACTGGTCGCTCCGAGATGCGGTTGCAGCCATGGATGCAGGCGGCATCGAGATGCTCGCCGTGGTCGATGACGGCGACAGCTTCATCGGTGTCGTCGTCGAAGCGGAGATCGTGAAGCTCGGCGAGATCCTGGAGGAGACCGGCGGGCCCCAGTGACACCGGCGTCGCCGGTCATGCCAGTGGCAGTCGGGGCCGATCAGACCCCGAGGCCGTGTTCAGTCGTCGTATTCGTCGTCTTCGTCGAACGCGCTCGCGGCCTCGGGCGTGACGGGGAGATCAAAGGGGTCGTCGTCGATTCGGTCCATCAGGGACTCGATGTCGTCATGGCTCGATCGCTTCAGTTGGCGAGCCTCTTCGTATCTGCGGTGGCGCCCTTTTTCACGGGGACACTCCTGAACTTCGTTGGCCGGTGGAGAGGTTGGCTCCGATGGCATTGAAGACAGAGTCTACGGGGTTCCGCCCGCTCGGGCGAACCGGCCGAATGGACTTTTTTGTCCGAAACCGGTGAAAACTCACGAAGTCAGCGCTGATCGGGGTGTGAGGGGCAGGGGCTGGTGCGATCGAGCCTCGAGAACGAGGTGTCCGTCCGAGTCGAATGCCACGGCCGCATCGCCGTCGACCAGCTGTCGGATCGGTTCGCCGACGAGGTCGGCTCGCCAGCCTTCGAGGAGGCGGCATTCGTCGCTCTTGCTCAACAAGCTCTCGACGTCGGAACGGGTGGCGAGGATGGCCGGATCGAGCCGGTGATCACGAGCCAGCTGTGAGATCCATGCCGTCACGAGGGTGACGACGGGGCGTAGCTCCTTCGGCAATTCCGGTCGCCGGACGGCCGGGGTGCGATCCGGGGTGTCCTTGGCGTTCTCGACGGCGTTGATGATCTCCTTGTCGGCACCGTTTCGAAGGTGCCTCCCGTCGAGGCCGCGGAGTTCGAGCAGGTGTTTGGGATTCGACGGAGCCTTCTGGGCGATGGTGACGACGGCGAGATCGGGCAGTATCTGCCGGACCGGCAGGTCGAGCTCGGCGGCTCTGCGTTCCCGCCAGGCTGCCAAGGCGGTGGCGATCTTGAGTGCCTTGGACTTCAACGACCGAGCCTCTTTGATCCTGGCGATGGCATCTTCCGGTGGTCTCCGGCCGCGAGGTTTCTGCCGCATGATCTCGGACTCTTCCTCGGCCCACCTCAGACGTCCGAGCTCCTCGAGTTCGGCCACGAGAAGGTCGGTCAGCTGAAGGAGGTGGTCGACGTCTCCGGCGGCATAGGTGAGCTGTGCGTCCGTGAGCGGCCGCTTCAGCCAGTCGGTGAGGCGATCGCCCTTCGGCAGATGGAGGTCGAGATAGCGATCGAGCAACGACGCGAGCGATCCGCTCGAGATGCCGAGGAATCCGGCGGCGATCTGAGTATCGAACAGCCTCGCCGGCACCGTGCCGCACACGAGTTCGAGAACCTCGAGATCCTGCACACCTGCATGCAGAACGCAGAGGCTGTCGCTGTCGAGCACCTCGGCGAACGGGCCGAAGTCGAGGGCGAGGGGGTCGACGAGGACCACGGTGGGAGCAGCCGCATTCGGCTCGAACCACGCGAGCTGGACGAGTGCGACCTGCGGAAAGTACGTGCGCTCACGATGGAACTCGGTGTCGAGTGCGTAGCGCTCGACACCTTTGAGGGAGCCGATCACCTCGGCGAACTCGTCTTGGTCGGTGATCAGGCGCATCGATGGATCCTAGGCCTCGGTGTGTGGCACATTGGGCATGTCGGGTCGGGCTGTGGAGTGTTCGTCTCCGAGGAGCGCCTGCAGGGTTGGTCGATCGTCGGCGTCGAGAAGTGTGCGCGGCTCGACCTCCAGCGGCTCGATGACGCCGAGGTCGAGCAGGTGCCGGAATCGCCGCTCCCCCGATCGGACTGCCCGATTGGCCTGGGTCGCCCACGACGCCGGCCAGCAGGCCAGGGTCGGCTGGAGTTTCCCGTCGACCGATGCAACCACAGCGGTCTCGGGAGCGAGCCCATCCAGCCGATCGACGAATCGAACGAGTGTGACGGGCGTCAGGAGCGGGAGATCGCACGTGACGGTCAGCACCCAACCGGAACGGGCGTAGCTCAGCGCAGTGGCGACGCCGGCAAGCGGCCCTTGACCGGGATACCGGTCGGCGACAGTGGGAATGCCCAGCACCCCGGGCACACCGCCCACCGCCACGACCGGGTCGATGCCTGAATCTCGCATCGCCGCCAGCACCATGGGACCGATCACGGCTGCCTTGTCGCCATCGAAACGACGGCTTTCGCCACCGGCCAGGATGGCGCCGATCACGAGCGGACGGCTCAGGACAGATCCGACGGTGGCCACGCGGGATCGAGTTGTCGTAGGAAGAGCGCACAACGCTCGTCCTCGTCGACCTCGCCGATGTCGGCCGCGGTCTGTTGTAGTCCGGCGAGCGCTCGGAGGAATCCGCGATTGGTCTGGTGCTGCCAACGCACGAAACCGGAGCCCCTCCAGCCATTCTGGCGGAGCGTGTCGAGGCCTCGGTGATAACCGACTCGGAACGCTGCGTAGCGTTCGATCGGGTGGCGGCCCATTTCCCCGAGTCGTGCCCATCCATCGATGAATCGAGGGTTGGCGGCCACCACTTCGGAGATTGCCTGCCGGCGTTGGTCCTCGTCGACGATGGCGAGCGCCGCGGCGAGTGCGGTGGCAGCCTCGGGAAACAGGTCGGGCAGGACGGTCTCGGGTGGTCCGCTGCGGGAGAGTCCGATCTCGGTCATCAGGGGCACCTGGCCATGCGGAGGGTGTCGGTGGCGCCGACCGTCGCCGAGCTGCCTCCGAGGACGGCGACCACCTCTCCGGAGCGAATGTGGCCCCGGTCTCGTGCGACTTCGAGGGCGTGCTGGACGGCTTCGGCGTTGTCACCGATGCGGTCGATGAGGATGGGTGTGGCCCCCCAGCTCATCATGAGCTGGCGGACTGTCCTCGGCTCCGGGCTGAACCCGAGGATCTTCGCCTGCGGCCGGAATCGGGCGATGGCTCGAACGGTGAACCCCGATCGTGTGATGCAGATGATGGTCTTGGCGCCCATTTCGGACGCCGCTCGCCAGGTGGCCAGGGTCATCACGTCGGTGACGGCCGCATCGACGCTCTGGGGCTCGGTGAGGCGGTCGCGTCTGATGGTGTGGGCCCAGCCGGCGTAGTCGAACTCGACGTCGGCCCGAGCGGCGATTCTGGCCATTGTGGCAACCACGTGGGCGGGGTCGTTCCCGACGGCGGTCTCGCCCGAGAGCATCACCGCTGAGGTGCCGTCGAAGACGGCGTTGGCGACATCGGAGGCCTCGGCTCGGGTGGGCGACGGCGACGTGATCATGCTCTCGAGCATCTGGGTGGCCGTGATCGCCGGGCGGCCGAGCGCGATACAGCGCTCGATGATGTCCTTCTGGAGGTGGGGAAGCTCCTCGATCGGCATCTCCGAACCGAGATCGCCGCGAGCGACCATGACGGCGCCGGACGCTCGGATGATGCCGTCGAGGTTCTCGACGGCGGCCCGTGTCTCGATCTTGGCGACGACGAGCGGTCCGCGCGGCGCCGGTTCGAGACCGACTCGTCGGATGTCGTGGGCAGAGCGCACGAAGGAGACGGCGACGAAGTCGACGTCGACGTCGACGAACGCGTCGAGGAGGCGAAGGTCCTCCGGTGTCGGCGTGCTCATCTGGAGCCGATCGGAGGGGATGTGGACGCCGGGGCGACCTTGTGTCTTGCCGCCGAAGAGCACGCGTCCCTCGAGGGCGTTGCCGTTGTTGCCGACGATCTCGAGCTGGATGGCGCCGTCGCCGAGTGCGAGTCGGTCGCCGGGCAGGACGTCGGTGAGCAGGGTTTCGTAGTCGACGAAGAAGCGCGTCGCCGACGACGGGTCATTGCCCGGCAGCAGCTCGATCGTCGAGCCCTCCTCGAGGTGTACCTCGTCCGCGAACTTGCCGAGCCGAACCTTGGGTCCGGGCAGGTCGGCGAGGATGCCGAGCGGGCGGCCGACCTCGTCGCTCACCTTGCGAAGGCGATGGAATCGTTCGAGGCTGTCCTCGAGCGTCCCATGCGAGAGGTTCAGACGCGCGACGTCCATCCCTGCCTCCATCATGTCCTTCAGGACGCGCTCGTCGTCAGACGCGGGGCCGATGGTTGCGATGATCTTCGTTCGCCTGGTCACGCAGCTGAGGCTACCGTCCCCGACGTATGGAGCTGATCATTGTCCGCCATGGCCGCCCGGAACGCATCGAGCATGCAGACGGGGAGGTGGCCGATCCCGAGTTGACCGACGTTGGCCATCGCCAGGCTGCGGCCCTGGCCGAGTGGATGAAGGTCGAGCACATCGACTCGCTCTACGTGAGCCCGATGGCCAGAGCTCGTCAGACGTCTGTCCCGCTCGAGTCGTTGCTCGGGATGGAAGCCACGGTCGTTCCCGGGGTGCGAGAGTTCGACGACGGCGAGTCTGCCTACATCCCGATGGAGGACCTGAAGGCCGACAAGGAGGCATGGCGGGCGTATCTGGCCGAGAACGAGCAGATGACCCGCGACGAGTTTCGGGCCGAGGTCCTTGATGCGCTGGCAGCCATCACCGGTTCGAACCGGGGCGGCGTGTCGCCGTGGTGTGTCACGGCGGAGTGATCAACACGTACGCATCTGACGTGCTCGGGTTGGGTGGAGCGATGTTCTTCGCTCCCGACTACACGAGCATCAACCGGTTCATGGTCGCGTCGTCAGGCGAACGATCCATCGTGAGTCTCAACGACACCGGCCACCTGCGGGCCACCCCGCACCTGCTTCTGCGCTGATCGGACCTGCTTCGGCGCGACCCGACGGGCAAGATCAGTTGCGGGGCACCTGGGTCCAGGCGATCTCCTTGTCGGTGCGGACGTCACCGGGCAGGCCGAGGACTCGTTCGCCGAGGATGTTCTTCATGACCTCGGTGGTGCCGCCCTCGATCGAGTTCGCTCTGCTCCGCAGGAACGCCTTCTGCGGCGACGAGAAGGCCATCGACGTTTCCGGCTGTTCGAGGTCGTACGGGCCGTAGAGCATGCCTTCGGGACCCATCAGGTTCATGGTGAACGAGTAGATGTCCTTGTTGAGGTCAGCCGATGCCATCTTGCCGACTGAACCCTCCGGGCCCGGCGTGCCCGACTTGCGGTTCTGGGATGCGCGGATGTTGGTGAGGCGATGAACCTCGGAACGGATCCAGAGCTTCATGAACTCGTCGCGCTCGTTGGCCGATACGTCTCCGTCGAGGAGCGCCTTCTGTGCCACGGCAATGGGTCCCGATCCCTTCGGTGGGACCGTGCCGCCGATCGAGACCCGCTCGTTCATGAGCGTGGTCAGTGAGACTCGCCAACCCTCGCCGATGTCACCAAGGCGTTCGGCGTCCGGCACGCGGGCGTCGGTGAAATAGACCTCGTTGAATTCGGCTTCGCCGGTCATCTGGCGCAGTGGTCGAACCTCGACGCCGGGCTGTTCCATGTCGACCACGAAGTAGGTCAGACCCTTGTGTTTCGGTTGGTCTGGGTCGGTACGGGCGACGAGCATGCCCCACTTCGAGAGATGGGCAAGCGTGGTCCACACCTTCTGGCCGTTCACGATCCATTCGTCCCCGTCGCGCTCTGCCCTGGTGGCCAGGCCGGCGACGTCGCTCCCCGCTCCGGGTTCGGAGAACAGCTGGCACCACACCTCCTCGCCGGTGAACAACGGTCGGAGGTACCGGGCTTTCTGTTCGTCCGTGCCGTGAGCCACGATCGTCGGTGCTCCCATGCCGTAGCCGATCGGGTTCCGGTAGTAGGGCGTCGGTGCCCCGGCCTCGGCCAGGACTCGGTTGACGACCGTCTGGAGCCTCGGGGCCAGGCCAAGGCCGCCGTTGCCCTCGGGAAAGTGCACCCAGGCGAGGCCGGCGTCGAATTGGGCGCCGAGGAAATCGGTCGCAGACGCCATCGCGGGGTCGGTGGCGGCGAGCAGAGCCTGGCAGCGTGCATCGATGTCGGATTCGAGAGTCGTGACAGCGGTCATGGAGCCAGATCGTAGGATGGCACGTCTGAACGACCCAATCAGCCTGCGCTCTGGGCCTCGGCCACTCGCTCGAGCAACTGATCGCGAATTGAAACGCCCTTCTCCCGCGCGTTGTCCCCCGTCACTCGCCAACCGTGGCGGGCCGAATACAGCAGCGGCGGCTCGCCCAGGCGTCCTTCCCTGACCTTGGTGATGGTGGCGAAGAAGAGATCGTGGTCGATCGGGCCCGCGGCCTCTCGAACCTCGAACGTCTCGCAGGTGAGGTAGGCGATCGAATCAGGCACGTACGGAAGCCCGTCCTCGTCGATGGCGACGAGTTCTTCTGCGACGTAGCCGAACTTGCGGCCGGGGTAGCTGAAGTACTGGCCGGCCATGATCTGATCGGCAGCCAGGATCGACACGCTGAAACGGCCAGAGGCGATCATCAGCGGATGCGTGTCGTGTTTCGGGCTCACCGACGCCATCACGATCGGTTCGTCGAACGCGATCTGGGTGACCCAGTGGGACGTGTAGGCGCGGACGAGACCGTCGTGACTCGCGCCGACCACCTGCACACCTTTGATCATCTGGCCGAGTGAGCGTTTGAGGGTCGGATCGATCATGGGCGGGCTCCATATCTTCGGTGTGTCCGGGGTGTCCGTCGTCAGTTGCGGTGGGCGCGCAACCGCTGAGCGGCCATCGTGTGATGGTCTGCTCTTGGCGGCTCGAGCAGGGCCAGTGCATCACGGACGTCGGCCGCCATGTCGAATCGCCCCACGTTCGCGAGGACCCTGGCGTAGTCGAGCATGAACTCGATCGGGGCGGCAGGTAGCACCGCTCGCAGCTCCAGGACCGAAACGAGTTGGGCGAGATCGCCGCTCCGAAGAAGCGCTCCACGGAGGTTCTCGAGGGTGCGGGTGACGATGGCCGTGGCCGACATGGGCGACAGATGTTCGTCGCGGAGCCCCTCTGCAGGGTGGAGCGAGGCGAACAGGCCCTCGATGTCGGACCGGTCGAGCCGGCGGCCACCGGCGAAGGGATCGAAGAAGCCTCCACCGTCGGCGGTGCCGAGCAGCACATGACCGGGCAACCCGATGGCGGCCATGTCGACGCCGAGCCGCCGACCGACCTCGACGGCGACAACGGCGAGTGACAGTGGAATGCCGGTCCGGCGCCTGAGTACGTGGTGGATGAGCGAGTTCCTCACGTCGTAGTAGTCGACGGCGTTGCCCCGAAAACCGAGTCGTCCGAACACCTCGGAGAGGAGCGCGGCTGGAGTTCCGATGTCCCCGCAGGCGTCGGCCAGTGCATCGAAGGCGGCAGTGACGCCGTCCTCGTCCGGCGAATCGTCGGCGATCGAGCCGACCACCGCCATCAGCCGATCGAGTCGCGGGACATCCTCTCGGAGCAGCACCGTCAGGCGCTCGGCCCTCGTCACGGTGTCGAGATGGTGAGCCCGATGAGGCTCTGGGTCGATGATCCGATCGTGCCGTCGACGTCGAAGAGGCGCGTCGTGCACAGGCCGATCCCATCCGGTCCGACTCGGGTGACGGCGTCGATGCCTACCCATTCGCCCCGTAGCGAGCGATGGAGGGCGATCGTCAGGTCGGCATTGATGAGGCCGACGCCGGCCATGAAGTCGTACACCGAGCTGATGCCGGATGCGATGTCTGCAGCTGCTGCCACCCGCATCAGAGGTGAGGTCGCAACACCGGCGATGATGGGCTGCCGCAGCCGGATCCACTCGACGGCGGCGCCGGGTTGTTCGAACCCGCCGGCGATGACGCGATGTTCGATTGCGTCCCTGTGGAAGGCGGTGTTGTCTCCCGAGGCCCACGTCGGAGGAACGAGCGGGGTCGCCTGCTGTGGCTCGCCGGGTTCTTCGGTCGGCCGCCACCCTGGGTCGGGCAGCTCTGCGGTGGCCAGCAACAAGGCTCGTGCTGTTGCCACGACCGTGTCGCCGTCGAGGAGAGAGGCGGACGCGTGAGCAACCCGCCTGCTCACGGGTTCGCGATCGACCGACACGGTCAGGGTCGTCAGCGGCACGGGACGAACGAGTTCGACCGAGATCCGTGCCACTCGTTCAGTGGGTTCGGTCACTGACTCGACCAGGTAGGTGAGCAGCGCAGCGGGCGGCCCGCCGTGCTGTGCGTCCGGCCGCCACGGACCACCGGTCAGCGCAGTCGACTGGAAACCGCCACGGCCGTCGGGGACGAACAACGATTCCATGGAGGGAACGTAGCTGGCCCCAACTGGCAGACGAAGTTCAGGACTTCTACATTTCGCACCCATGTACCCCGGACTCCATGCCGAATCGACACCAGACAAGCCCGCAGTGATCCTTGCCTCCAGCGGGCAAGTGATCACGTACGCAGAGCTGGACGAGGAGGCAAACCGGGTATCGCAGTTGTTCCGAGCCGCCGGCCTGCGCCCGGGCGATCACGTGGCCTTCTGTCTCGAGAATCATCCGCGGTTCCTGTCCTTCGCCTGGGGATGCCACTACGCGGGCCTCGTCTACACGGCGATGTCGAGTCGGCTCACGACCGAGGAGATGGAGTACATCGTCAACAATTGTGGTGCTCAGGCGTTCGTGAGCTCCAACTACAAACGCGAACAGGCCGCAGAGCTCGTCGACAAGATGCCGAATGTCTCGATGCGATTGATGATGGACGGCGTGATCGACGGCTACGAGTCGTACGAGGACGCCGTTGCCGGGGCGCCGGCGGAGCCGCTCACCGGTCGGGTCGCAGGATTCGACATGTTGTACAGCTCCGGCACGACGGGCATGCCCAAGGGGGTGAAGCCGAATACCGAGCAGCTGCCTCTCGAGGAGGCAGGCACGGGTGTCTCGGCACTACTCGGCTTGCTCTTCGGCATGGACAGCGAGAAGGTCTACCTCTCCCCTGCGCCGCTCTATCACGCGGCGCCGCTCCGCTTCTGCATGGCGACACAGGTGCTCGGGTCGACGGTCGTGGTGATGGAACGGTTCGATCCCGAGGAATACCTGCGGGCCATCGAGACGCACCGAGTCACCCACAGTCAGGTGGTGCCGACCATGTTCGTGCGGCTGTTGAAGCTCGACCCCGAGGTCCGCTCCCGATTCGATGTCAGCTCCCTCGAGACCGTCATCCACGCCGCCGCTCCCTGCCCCGTAGCGGTCAAGGAGCAGATGATCGACTGGTTCGGTCCGGTCATCCACGAGTACTACGCGGGCACCGAGGGAAATGGCTTCGTGTACTGCAACTCGGAGATGTGGCTCGGCCACAAGGGCACCGTCGGCATGCCGATCAACTGCACGGTCCACGTCGTCGACGAGGACGGTCGAGAGGTCGATCCCGGCGAGGAGGGCACGATCTATTTCGGGGGTGGTTCGACGTTCGAGTACCACGGTGATCCGGCCAAGACCGAGGGTTCTCGCCATCCGAAGGGGTGGAGCACGTTGGGCGATGTCGGCAAGGTCGACGAGGACGGGTTTCTGTACCTGACCGACCGCAAGGCGTACATGATCATCTCCGGCGGCGTGAACATCTATCCGCAGGAGGCCGAGAACATCCTCACCATGCACCCCAAGGTCTTCGATGTCGCTGTCATCGGTGTTCCGAACACGGACTTCGGCGAGGAGGTGAAGGCGATCGTGCAACTGGCCGAGGGCATCGAACCATCCGACGAGGTCGGTCGAGAGATCATCGCCTTCTGCAAGGAGCATCTCGCCGACGTGAAATGCCCTCGAACCGTCGATTTCCGTGACGAACTGCCCCGCCACCCAACCGGCAAGCTCTACAAACGGCTGCTGAAGGACGAATACTGGGCCGGCCACGAGAGCCGGATCATCTAGCTCAGTCGTCGCCCTCGAGGCGCAGCAGGCCCCGATCGTCCTGGATCAGCGACTTGGCGCTGATCCGTTCTCTCGATGCAGAGATGAGCTGCTCGGTGTGTTTCCACGGCAGGCGCAAGGCTCGGACGGCGTCGACGACCAGATCCTCGTCGTCGAGGTCGAGCAACGTCATCACCAGATCGAGTTCGCTCTCGCGCATCACGACCGCAGCCGTGGGATCGCTGGACCGAAGCAGTCTGATGCCGTCGGCAACCGACTCGAGAATCGACGCATTCGTCGCATCGTTGCTGTCGTACGCGATCGGGAGCCAGCCGAACCAGATGACGCAGGCAACGGGGTCGACAGTCGGCGCGGTCCGCTGGATCATCACATCGGTGCCGAGCCGATCGGCATCGATGCCGTAGAAGGCGGCCATGCGTTCGATCGTGGCGGGATCGGGATGCGACGACCCGCTCTCGAGATCGCGGAGATCGCGCGGCGTCATCCCGATGCCGACCGCGGCGACATCCAGGGTGTGGCCACGGATCTGGCGAACTTTCGTCAATGCCTCGCAGAGCGGGGCACTGATGGTGTCGACGTCGGTGGAGTGCTGGTCGTCATTGAAATCGGACACCCCACTCCATCGGCCCGGACATGGCCGAATTGAACGGAGCGATGGGCGAACTAGTCGCCGGTGAAGACCGGTCGCCGCTTCTCGAGGAACGCAGCCACGCCCTCCGCGTAGTCGGCGCTGAACATGCATCGGGCGATGGTCGCCGGAGCCGACGGACTGTGGGCGATGGCCTGCTTTGCTGCCAATTGGGTCAGCGGAGCCCTCGAGGCCATCGTGGTTGCCTGGTCGACGACAAACGCCTCGAGCTGGTCCTTGGCGACGACGTGATTGAGCAATCCCCAGCGCAGGCAGGTCTCGGCGTCGTGGAGATCGCCGGTGTAGACGAGCTCCTTCGTCACGGAGGGGCCGACGAGATCGACGAGGGCCTGGAGGCCTTCTGCGCTGTACCCGATCCCGAGTTTGGCCGGCGGGAGCGCCATACGGGTCCCCGGTTCGCCGTAGCGGATGTCGGCGCTGAGGGCGATCGCCAACCCGCCGCCGATGCAGAATCCGTGGAGCATCGCCAGTGTCGGTTTGGGCAGTTCTTCGATGGCGGCATAGGCCGCGCTGGTCGCCGCCTCGTAGCCGCCACCGGTGCCGGTGCGTTCGGTCTGGAACTGCGAGATGTCGGCGCCGGCGACGAAGGCTTGTTCGCCTGCTCCGCGAAGCACGATGACCCGAACGGTGGGGTCGGAGGCGAGCTCCGCACACCGCTCCGGCACGGCCCGCCACATGTCGATGGTCATGGCGTTCCGCCGCGCCTCGTGGTCGAAGATCAACCAACCGATCGGGCCGTCGCGTCGAACAGTGACCTTGGCTGGGGCCGCGGAGTCCGGCGGCTCCTCTCGGTCGGGGTCTGGTGTCGGTGTCTTCGGATTCACCGGGACGAAACTAGTACGGTTCCCCGGTGCCCAGAAGACTGCCGTACTTGGAACACCATCAGCCGATTGCGATCGCTCATCGCGGTGGGGATCAGGTGGCGGTCGAGAACACGATGCCCGCCTTCGAACACGCGGTCTCGCTCGGCTACCGGTACCTCGAGACCGACGTGCACGTGTCGAGTGACGGGGTTCTCGTTGCCTTCCACGACGCCGATCTGGAGCGGATCACCGACACGCCCGGCACGATCGCCGATCGAACCTGGGATGAACTGTCGGAGATCGATCTCGGGGGCGGGACAACGATCCCGCGCCTCGATGATCTGCTCGGCGCCTTCGGCGACACTCGCTTCAACATCGATCCGAAGGTCGATGCTGCCGTGCGGCCTCTCATCGAGGTGATCGAGCGTCACGATGCGGTCGATCGGGTCGGGATCGGCGCGTTCGACGACGCTCGTATCGCCGCCCTTCAAGAACACTTCGGGCCGCGTCTGTGCACGTCGCCAGGACCGAGAGAACTGCTGACCTACCTTGCTGACCCGACCACACCCGGAGCGTTCGCAACTCACGGCTGTCTCCAGATTCCCCCGCGATTCGGCAACGTCGAGTTGACAGACGATCTCATCGAGGCCGCCCACCGGCTGGGTCTGCAGGTCCATGTGTGGACGATCAACGAGATCGGCGAGATGGAGCGGCTGCTCGACATGGGGGTCGACGCAGTCATGACCGACTGTGTGGTGGATCTCAAGGAGCTGTTGGTGACCCGGAACGAATGGAGTGGGACGTGAGAACCGAACATGCGCGATTCGCCGAGGGCGGGATGGTGTGCTCGATCGATCATGTGGCATCGGTCGCCGGTGTCGAGATCCTCGGCTCCGGCGGCAACGCAGTCGATGCTGCGGTTGCGACGTCGGCTGTGCTGGCCGTGACCACGCAGCACATGTGCGGCATGGGTGGCGACCTCTGGGCGCTGGTGCATGTTCCCGGTATTGCCGCGCCCTTCGCTCTCAATGCATCTGGATGGGCAGGCGCCGGGGCAGACGCCACCGCACTTCGGGCCGAGGGCCACGAAGACATGCCGTTCCGAGGCGACCTTCGTTCGGTTCCGGTGCCCGGGTGTGTCGACGGTTGGGTGGCGTTGCACGAACGTTTCGGTCGGCTCGGTCTGGACGACGTCCTCGAACCGGCACGGCGGGTCGCCGAGCGAGGATTCTCCGTCTCGAGGATGCTGGCGCAGGCGGCAACGTCGATCGCCGACGTCGATGGTGCAGCCGACTATGTCGCTGGCGGCCGGGTCGTGGCTCCCGGTCAGGTGATGACCCGCCCAGGGCTTGCCCGCTCGCTGGCCGCCATCGGCGCCTCCGGCCGATCGGGCTGGTACCAGGGCGAGTTCGGGGCCGGCCTGATCGCCAAGGGTGGGGGTCTGTACTCGGCTGCGGATCTGGAGCACGTGCACGCCGAGTGGGTCGAACCGATCTCGGTCGATGTCTGGGGTCAACGGTTGTGGACCACCCCACCGAACTCGCAGGGGTATCTCTCCCTCGCGTCTGCCGTGATCGCCCAGGGGCTTCCGTTGCCGGAGGACCCCGCTGATCCGTTGTTTGCTCATCTGTTGATCGAGGCATCGAAACAGGCAGGGCACGACCGCAACGAGGTGCTGTTCGACGGCGCAGACGGACCGGCGCTGGTCGCCGAGCAACGTCTGGGTCCGCGCCGGGCCGCCATCGATCTCGATCGAGCGGGCAACACCAGATCTCCGACCGCCGGCGGAGGCACGATCTACCTCTGCACCGTCGATGCCGATCGAATGGGCGTCTCGCTGATCCAGTCGAATGCTGCGGGTTTCGGGGCCCATCTGGCCGTGCCCGGTGTCGGTGTCTTCCTCCACAACCGTGGCATCGGGTTCTCACTCGAGGAGGGCCATCCGGCAGAACTCAGGCCGGGCGCCCGCCCACCGAGCACGCTGTCTCCGGCGCTGGCCACGAACCCGGACGAGTCGCTCCGGACGGTGTTCGGCTGCATGGGAGGCGACGCCCAGCCCCAGGTCGTCCTACAGATGGCTGCCCGCCGATTTGCGTCCGGTCAGAGCGTCGGTCGGGTCATCACCGATCACCGATTCGCTCTCACGGTTCCCGCTGCTCAGGGATTCAACACGTGGTCGGCCGACGGTCCGCTGACGGTGGCGGTCGAGAAGGGTTCGCCGTGGACGGCCGGGCTCAGCGCACGAGGGCATCTCGTCGAGGAGCAACAGTGGGGGCAAGGTCTCTTCGGCCATGCCCACATGATCGATGTCGTCGATGATCATCTCGAAGGGGTGGCTGACCCCCGTGCCCAGACCGGCGCCGCCGTGGGTCGATGACGCTCGACCACCGATGGTTCAGTCGTTCAGGTCTGGATCGCTGAAGTTCGGCTCTCGCTTCTCGAAGAACGCCCTGACCGATTCGGCTTGGTTCGGACTGCCGATCAGCTGACCGATCTCGTGCCGTTCCATGGCGAATCCGTCTGCGGTGGAGACCTTGGTCGCCTGGTTGAACAGACGCTTGGCGGCACGAACGGCGTGTGGGGACTTCGAGGCGATCTCGCTCGCCATCTCGAGGGCCGTAGCGCGAGGATCCTCGGCGATGTGGGTGACGAGCCCCAGAGCGAGGGCTTCTTCCGCGCCGACCATGCGCCCGGTGAAGGTGAGTTCCTTTGCCACGTCGAGGCCGACGAGGTTGATGAGCGACTGTGTCCCCGTCATGTCGGGAATCAGGCCCCATCGGATCTCGAGCACCGACATCTTCGTGTCAGGGGCGGCGATCCGGATGTCAGCACCCAGCGCGAGCTGGATGCCGCCGCCGAGGGCGTGCCCCTGCAGCGCAGCGATGACGGGGACCGGCAGGTCGGTCCAGCCGTAGACGGCCTGCTGCGCGTGGTGGGTGATCCGATCTTCGATCGGGTCGGTGATGGCCGGCCGTTCTTCGCCGTCGGTGTCGCTCATGGCGGTGAAGCTGGCGAAGTCGAGTCCGGCGCAGAAGGATCGGCCCTCGCCGGACAGCACCACGACGCGGAGCGAGGTCTCCTTGGCCAGCTGGTCACTGGCCTCGACGAGGGCACTGAACATGGCGGAGTCGAGTGCGTTCATCTTGTCGGCACGGGCGAGGCGGACGTCGGCGACCCCGCGCTCGTCGGTGTCGATCGTGATGCGTTCGTTGATGTTCTGGACAACCATGCCGGAACACTATTCGTTGGCGCCGACCCAGGGACAATGCCGACAACCCCGATCGCAGCACGGCCGCTCGGCGAGATGCTGCGCCGTCATCACGAAGAGACCGGTGCTCGGATCCATGTACCCCATGTGTCCGGCTGCGATGGCAGCCGCGTGGGCATCGAGGCAGACGTCGTAGTCGGGACGATCGGGCGAGAACCGGGCGGGATGCGGCCGACTCATGGCGTCGTTCCGGAGCTTGATCCCCAGAGGCTCGGTCACTGTCCAATGCTATCCACAGGCAATTCACATGGTTGTTGGTCTTCCTCCCCACAGGGCAGTCGATTTAGGCTCGCCCGCATGGCCCGCTACAACATCACCCTCGCAGATGACCGCTTCGAGACCATCGATCACGCCGACGCCTACCAGCAGGAGGGTCCCCTCACGACCTTCTTCGCGTTTGCCGGTGGTCGAGAGGTGATCGATTCGTGGAGTTCCCGCCTGGCGAGTTTCCGGACCGCAGACGTCAAGACGGTCCGCCGGGTCGAACTTGACGAGCAGGGCACCGCTCCCCTACTCCGTTCGGCATGAGTGCTCCGCCTGTCCTACTCGTCCACGGGTTCACGACATCGGCCAGCCGAACGTGGCAGGAGTCGGGCTGGATCGAGCTCTTGAAGGAGGCAGGTCGCGAGGTCATCGCTCCCGATCTGTTGGGTCACGGCGATGCGCCCAAGCCGCACGACGTCGAGGCGTATTCCGAGGTGGAAGCCCTGGTCGCTGCCGTTCTGCCCGATGAACCTGTCGATGCGGTCGGCTACTCCGCCGGCGCCCGCATTCTCCTTGCGTTGGCGTCCGAGAGCCCGGAGCGGTTCCATCGGATCGTCATCGGTGGCCTGGGCGGTTCGTTGTTCCGCCAACGGGAGGGAAACCCGATCCTCGACGCGTTGGAGGGGCGTGGCGATGATCAGGACATCGTTGGCATGCACTTCAAGTCACTGGCCGAGAGCGATGGCAACGATCCGCTTGCGCTGGCGGCCTTCATCCAACGCGAACAACCCAGACTCGACCGGGAGCACGTGGCGAAGATCACCTGCCCGACGTTGGTGATCATCGGCGATCAGGACTTCTCCGGCCCGGGAGACGTGCTTGCCGAGGCGCTCCCGGCCGGCGAGCTCGTGACGCTGCGCAACGTCGACCATTTCGGACTGCCGAGGTCGTTCGACTTCGTCGACAAGGGTCTCGAGTTCCTCGGCGCCGTCCCCTCCTACTGAGGGGTCGGAGCTTCACATTCACAGGTTGGCTCGACCCGAACAGGGGTGCACCTGTGAATGTGAAGCTCCGACCCCAATCGCGATGGTCAGGTGGAAGGTGGGCCGGCCTGGGTGAAGCGGGTGCCGGGGGGATCGACGGCCCAGCCGGCGGTGCCGTCCCACACGTCATCGAACACGAGCTCCCTGATGGGGAGCCGCCGAACCGGACCGTGGTGTCCTTGCGGCACACCGATCGGAATCGTGGCCGCGATGTCGTGTGTCTCCGGGATCCGACAGAGCGCCCGCAGTTCGGCTTCGACCGTGGCGTGCCATCCGGTCAGCACACCGCCGTAGCCGAGACCCCGGGCGGCCAGCAACAGGTTCTGGCAGGCGGGGAAGATCGATCCGCCGTCGGCCAGACCGCCGTGGCGTCGCAGCACGCACGCCAGGACCACCACCGGTGTCTGTTCGAAGTGGTCGACGAAGTGCTGCATCGCCCTGGCCATCCGGGCCTTCGGCGACGAGTCGTCGTCGGTGCGGTCGTACTGGTCCGTCGAGCGTTTCGACTGCCAGCCGGCTCGGAAGCTCTCGCCCAGGAGAGCCTTCGCCTCGATGGCCACCGGACCGTCACGCAGTACGAGAAACCTGAATGTCTGGCGGTTCGACCCGGTCGGTGCCCGAGTGGCGGCGAACAGCATTGCTGCCAGGTCGGCATCGTTGACCGGGTCATCGGTGTAGCGACGGATCGCACGCGTAGTGGCGATGCCATCGAGCAAGCTGACCGGCGTAATCGACATCTGCCTGAGCTTGCCGCATACGTCGCCGGCCGTGCTCGATCGGCTCGATGATTCACCGAGCGTCCGCCTCATGGGCGGACGCTCACCACCTGATGAATTGTCTCGGGTGGTCCCGAGCGAGGGCTCAGGGCAGTAGCTGCCAGTACGCCTGCTCGAGCGACCCCGGCACGAAGAGCTGCTCTGATCGTTTGAAGAAGGCCAGATAGTCAGGGTCGCTCTCCATGGCCTGACCGTCCTGTGCGGCCTGATCGAGCGAGTCACTGAAGCCAATCCACGCCAGCCCGGCCCGATTACCGGTGACCGCGGTCATCACGCCGACGTCGTTGCCCAGTTTGCCCTTCACGTAGTCGGAGACCTCGAGAGCAAACGGGATCGCTTCGGCCACTGCCGGCATGTGCATCATGGCGGTGTTGACGGTGGCGATGGCGCCTCGATCACCGGGTGGACGAATGACCTGTGTGATGGCGTCGGTGACCTCGACGATCATGTCACTCGCCATCCGTACCACCGCCTGCAGGCCGTCATCTGCGGCTGCGGCTGCCCTGCTCTTCTCGTAGTCGGCCATGGTCGCCCAGGCTCCCGAGATACTGATTGCGGTCGGGTCTCCGCCGACGTTCACCGAAACGGCGTAGTTGCCTCCGTGTTCGCTGTTCAGGCGGTCCCTGGCCCACGTCGTGACACCGATGGCGTCCTGCATCTGGCCCAAGCTGCTCCGCATGTTGCGAAATGTCATGTACATGATGTTTGCCCCCTCGTCGAGCGGTCTCCCCCTGAGGCCGCTCAACGAACGTATGTCGCCGAGCGCCGTAGCACAAGCGCAACTGGCTCGGCAACTCGCGGTGAAGGCGATCCAGGCGCCCGGGTTCAGGTGTTCTGGGCGACCATGCCGCCGTCGACGACGAGAACCGCTCCATTGATGAACGACGAGGACGGCAGGGCCAGCGACAACACCGCGTGGGCGACCTCTTCTGGTTCGCCGTAACGTCCGGTCGGAACTCGCCTTCGCGCGAATCGGGCCTTGTCATCGTCGTTGACGGAGGCCGTCATGCCCGTGCGGATCGGCCCCGGCGCCACACAGTTCACGGTCACGCCGGTACGACCCAGTTCGACCGCGAGCGCTCGGGTCAGACCGATGACGCCGTGCTTCGACGCCGTGTACGGCGACAGATGCGGGGTGGCGCCGAGCCCCTCGGTGGAGGCGATGTTGATGATGCGACCGTCGCCGTTGCGCTGCAGATCGTCGAGACAGGCACGAATCAACAAGGTGTGCGCCTCGAGGTTGACCCGCAGCGTCGCTGCCCAAGCATCGCGGTAGCCATCGGCGCCGATCGGGGCCGGGATGCTGACACCTGCGTTGTTCACCAGGACGTCGATGGGACCGAGATCGGTTCGGATGGACGCAACAGCATCGGTGACGGCGCTCTGGTCACCGACGTCTGCGGTACAGGACGCGAACGAGCCGGCCTCGTGGCCGGCTCGCTCGAGTTCACCAGACACCATGTGGAGGCCGGCGTCGGTTTGATCGATCATTCCCACCCGTGCCCCTTCGTCGGCAAAGAGGTGAGCCATGGCCCGGCCCATGCCGGAGGCAGCACCGGTGATGACGACCACTCGTCCCGCGACGGATCGAGACAGCTGACTCAGGGCGACTGGCATGCCCGGGAGACTACTGGGCGTTGTTCTGTCAGGCCGAAGCGGTTGCCACCGTCATGGCGTGGCGAACGAGAGAAACGAGCGCATCACGGACGGCTGCCCGATGGCGGGCATCGGTCACCACGATCGGGATGTGGCTCGGGATGTCGAGTGCTTCTCGAACATCATCCGGGTGGTGTCTGAGGACGCCGTCGAACGCGTTGATCGCGACAACGAACGGCACGCCGGTCTGCTCCATGTAGTCGATCGCCGGGAAGCAGTGGTCGAGACGTCCCGTGTCCACCAGGACGACGGCGCCGATGGCACCTCGAACCAGTTCATCCCACATGAAGTGGAATCGGTCCTGACCAGGCGTCCCGAAGAGATACAGCACCAACTCGGCACTCAGGCTCACACGGCCGAAGTCCATGGCAACCGTGGTGCTCTTCTTGCTCGTGGCGACGCCGACGTCGTCGATGCCCTCACTGACCTTCGTCATCGCCGCTTCGGTGGTGAGTGGGTCGATGTCGGAGACAGCGGACACGAACGTGGATTTACCGACAGCAAAGCCACCGGCGACCACGATCTTCACAGGGATCTGGTTCTTCTTTTCGGTCATGGCTTCCTCAGAGCGCCTGCAAACCGTCGAGAACGCGGTTCAGCAGGTCAAGGTCGGGTCGGTCGGGCGAGTGGTGGGCGGTTTCCTGGACATTGAGCAGTTCCTCGGTGATCAGATCACCGACGAGGACTCGAGCTACCTGGAGGTGGATCTTGCAGTGCGCAGAGATCTCGGCCACCGACTGAGGGTCGGTGCAGAGCTCGAGAATCGCCCGTCGTTCCATGCTGGCGTTCTCGATCCCGGCTTGGCCTTTCGGCGTCAGCACTATCTGGGCTTCGAGTGCCAAGTCGACCGAAGATCTCGTCCTGCCTCCTGTCAGGAGGTAAGGACGCACCCGCAGAGGTGTGTCGGTGGTGTCGTGGTCGCTCATGAAGTCAGGGCCGCCTGGAGTTCAGCTCGCAGCTCGGGGGTGAGGACGGCGCCCGTCTTCTCGACGAGGACGGCCATCTCGTAGGCCACGAGGCCGACGTCGGCGCCGGCTTGTGCCATGGTCGCCAACAACGATCCGTCGCTGATCCCGGTCACGAAGAGGAAGGCGTTCTCCATCTCGACGATCACTTCGGTCACCGCACCGCCGCCGAAGCGGCCGGCAGCGCCGTAGGCGAGTCCGATGAGACCGGATGAGACGGCGGAGAATCGGTCGACCGAGTCGCGATCGAGGCCGCTCGACGCAGCGATCGGGAGACCGTCTGACGAGACAACGACGGCCTCGGTGACGCCGGGGACCCGATCGACGAAGCTGTTGACCAGCCAGTTGACGTTGCTTGCCTGGGTGCTCATTACGCTCATCAGAAGTCTCCGTTGGTTTCGAAGGTGGTGCTGTCGGGGTTGGGGGTGTCGGGCATCGGGGGTGTCGCCATGTCCTCGAGCGGCTTGCCCTTGAGGCCGCTTCGGTACCGAGAGAGCATCGAGCGGATCTCGTCAGGGCTTCGGACGCTCGACGCGACTCGTCGGCCTTCGCTCTCGGGTGCATGGTTCACGGTGCGATCGCGCTTCACGAGACCAGCCGAGGTTCGGCTGGACTCGGGAGTGAGCAGCGATTCCATGCCGCTGTCGAAGCTCTCACCGCTGGGAATGGCTTCGGAGAGCTTCGCCGGAGCGTCGGTGCTCGGGAGCGGAGCCGGTGCGGGCTGCGAGTCGAAACTCGGAGCCTCCCACGGCAGGTCCGGGGCAGTCGGTGCGGCCGGCTTGGGTCTGGCGAAGAAGTTGTTGCTCGACTCGACGTCGGTCAACGGGACATCGGGCGCCGAGGTCGGTGCGGCAGGTGCATCGAAGTTCGTCGGTGCGATACCGAGCAACTTGGCCAGAGCTTCCGACGCTGGACCCTCCTCGCCCTTGGGGGCAACGGCCGGTGCGGGGCGGTGCGGCCGGCATCGGTGCGGCCGGCATCGGGGGTTCGGGCATCGGGGGAAGGTCGGCTTCCGGGATGGCTGGTGTCGGCGCCTCTGCCATCGGTACTTCGGGGACCGCTCCGACCGGTTCGTCTGCGAAGGCCGGAGCGCTCGGATCGATGGCTGCGATCGGGTCTGCAGGGCTGGAGCCGAATGCCGATGCATCGCGTTCTGGCATCGCCGGCGGGGTCCAGGACTCTTCGCCGTGATCGATGGTGAGTGCTGCGGCCGCCATTCCGGAGTCAACCGGTTGCGCCGGCTCGGGTGTCAGTACGGGCTCGCCCTCGCTCTCGCCCTCGTACTGATCGCTCGATGGCATGAAGCTGTCGGCGAGGACCGACGCCGGGATGTCGGCGATGGCCGTGATGCCGCCGTTCGGCGTGTGCGCCAGTTCGATCTGGACGCCGAGTCTGGCTGCGAGACGACCGACCACGATGAAACCGAGCGAGCGGGTGAGCCCGAGCCCGAGTTCCGGCGGGTTCTGCAGGACGTCGTTGGCATTGGCCAGCTGGTCGGTGGTCATGCCGATGCCGTGGTCGACACACGAGATCAGGTACGAACCGTCAGGGTGCCGCACGCCGGTGACTTCGACCGGGCTTTCGGGCGGCGAGAATTGCGTGGCGTTCTCGAGGAGTTCGGAGAAGAGATGTGCGAGGTCGACGGCCGACTGCGCTCCGATACGGGCGTCCTCGACATCGGTGAGCTGCACGTGGCGGTAGTCCTCGATCTCGGACATCGCAACGCGCAGGGCATCGGCGACCTCGACCGGACCACCACGACGTCGAGCCGGCTCGGCACCGGCAACGACGAGAAGGCTTTCGGCGTTGCGCCGCATGCGAGTGGCGAGATGGTCGAGGTTGAACAGTTCCTGAAGGCGATCCGGGTCTTCCTCGTCGTGCTCGAGTCGGTCGATCACTTCGATCTGGCGGTCGAGGAGGCTCTGGTTGCGTCTGGCGAGGTTGACCACGAGGTCGCTCAGTCCCTGACGCACCATCGTCCGCTGTTCCTCGGCGAGTCCGGCGATCCCGAGCTGTACGGAGTTGAGCGCGTCGACGAGCTCGGCGACTTCGTCGTTGCTGCTGGCGACGAGTGGTTCGAAGACGGGACTGGGGCGACCCGGGTGACGGAGGGTGTCGAGCAGCGCAGGGAGACGAACGTCTGCCAGCTCGCGCGCCGAAGCGGAGACGCTGTCGATCGGGTCGGTGATGGTTCGACCGATCACGACCACGGCAAGGGCGCTCAGGAGGAACGCAGCCAGGGCGACGACACCGAGGGTTCGCACATCGCTGCTCAACTCGTTGAGCGTGGTGCCGCCATTGCTGAGCAGGACTGCGTAGGCAGCAACCACTGCCAACACGAACAGCGGCGGCGTGACGATGGCAACCAGCTTGGTGCGAAGTTTGAGATTCTGGAACATGGCCCTCTCACAAGGTTGGGTGGACCACAACCACATCGGCCGCTCTTTCCCGACCTTGAGGTACGGTGCCGAGATGGCTGAAGATCTCTTTACGGGGACACTTGCGGATCTCCCCCTCGACGCCGTGCTGGCGTCGCTCGCGCAGCACGAGCGCACCGGCGTGCTGCGGGTCGGTACCTCGGAGCCGCCGGCCAACATCTGGATCGATGCGCGGCCGTGTCTATTTCATCGACAAGCCCGGTGGGACCGAGCCCGTGGCCGTGTTGTTCGGTGGTGGGGTCGGTTCGATCGAGGAGATCGACGCCCTGCTCCTGAGGGGCGATGCGGCGGCGGGACTGGCCGCAGGTGGCGCAGACTCGACCTCGGCCCTGGCCCGCATCCTCCACGAGCACAACCTCAACATCCTCTTCGAATTGCTCGTTCCGTCCAATGCATCATTCGCCTTCGAACCGGACCTCGTCCACCCCGTCGGACCGCACTTCTCCGAAGATGCCGGCCAGTTGGTCGATCAGGCCAAGCGCCGATTGGAGATCTGGGCCGAGATCGCAGCGAGCATTCCGAACACCGGTGCCATCTTCACCTTGGCGACACAGCTGCCAGAAGGGGCCGACGAGCGGGTCATCACTGCCGACGAGTGGCGGTATCTGTCGTTGCTCGACGGGCGCCGCACGGTTGGCGACGTGATCAGCACGACGAAGATGAGCGCGTTCAGAGTGGTGTCGGCGCTCTATCGAATGCTGTTGGAAGGTCTGATCGAGGAATCGTCCTGATCAGACGCCGCTCTCAGTCCTGATCGCCTGATCCGACGTTGCTCACACGAGCGGACGGTCGGTCGGCGTGACCGGGCGAGGCAACAGCGTGTGGCCCATGAGCGCCTCGTCGACGGCCGAAGCGCATGCTCGGCCCTCGGCGATGGCCCACACGATGAGGCTCTGACCGCGGCCCATGTCGCCGCAGGCGAAGACTCCGTCCTCGGAGGTCTTCCAGCCGCTGTCGCGAACGACGTTGCTGCGCCCATCGGTGTCCAACCCGAGTTGATCGATCAGCGTGCCCGGCTCCGGCCCGAGGAATCCCATCGCCAACAGGACGAGGTCGGCCTCGAACTCGAAGTCGCTTCCCTCGACGGGGACGAAACCTGGGCCGTTGTCGGTCATGCCGAACTCGACCTCGTGGCCGCGAACGTGCGTGACCTTGCCGTCGGAGCCGACGAACTCGGTGGTGCTCACCGAGTACACCCGGTCGCCGCCCTCTTCATGGGCCGAGGTGACCTTGAACTGGAGCGGGAACGTCGGCCACGGGGTGCGGTCGGAGCGGTGGTCCGGGGGTCGTGGCATGATCTCGAACTGCTTGACCGACGCCGCACCGTGCCGATGCGAGGTGCCGAGGCAGTCGGCTCCGGTGTCGCCACCGCCGATGATCACGACGTGCTTGCCTTCGGCGCTGATGGGAGCAACCTCGAGGTCGCCCTCCTGCACCCGGTTGGCCAGCGGTAGGAACTCCATCGCCTGGTAGATGCCTGGAGTTCGCGGCCCGGGATCGGAAGGTCCCGCCAGTTGGTCGCCCCACCGGCGAGGACGATGGCATCGAACTCTTGGCGGAGGTCGGCAACGGGAATGCTGGTGGGGTCGTCTGTCGGACCGCCGACGTAGGCGTTGGTCCGGAACTCGGTTCCCTCGGCCGCCATCTGGTCGAGTCGACGATCGAGGACGGCCTTCTCCATCTTGAACTCGGGAATGCCATAGCGAAGGAGTCCGCCGATGCGGTCGGCTCGTTCGAACACGACGACGTTGTGGCCGGCCCGGGTGAGCTGTTGGGCGGCGGCAAGACCGGCCGGACCGGAGCCGATGACGGCGACCGACTTCCCGGTCAGCTTCGACGGTGGGATCGGAACGACCCAGCCCTTCGTCCCACGCCCGGTCGATGATGGCGACCTCGATGTTCTTGATGGAGACCGGCGTCGGTGTTGATGCCGGCGACACAGGCGCCCTCGCACGGGGCCGGGCAGAGCCGGCCGGTGAACTCGGGGAAGTTGTTGGTGGCGTGCAGCCGCTCGATGGCATCGCGCCACTGCCCTCGATAGACGAGATCGTTCCAGTCGGGGATCAGGTTCCCGAGTGGACAGCCGTTGTTGCAGAACGGGATGCCGCAGTCCATGCAGCGTGACGCCTGGTCGACGAGATCGGCGTCGGGGAAGGGCTCGTAGACCTCTTTCCAGTCGCGGAGACGGACCGGCACCGGTCGGCGGACGAAGTCCTGCCGGTCGTGGATCAGGAACCCCTTTGGATCACCCATGGGTGGCCTCCATGATCGCTGCGATCGGATCGGTGCCGTCGCGCAGCGCCGTTGCTTGGGCGCGAAGGACTCGCTTGTATTCCCGAGGCATGACCTTCACGAATGCGCTCGACGTGGGTGTCCCACGAATCGATGATCCTCGACGCCACCGAGGAGCCGGTGAGCTCGCGGTGCTGTCGTGATGAGATCGAGGACCTCGGCGTGGTCGTCGTCGTCGAGCGTCTCGAGCTCGACCATCTCCCGGTTGACCCGGCTGGCGAAATCGACCGTCGATGTCATCAGACGTACGCGATACCACCGGACATGCCGGCGCGCGAAGTTTCGACCGGTCGTACCCAGGATGACGACACGGCCGCCGGTCATGTACTCGCACCCGTGGTCGCCGACGCCTTCGACGACGGCCGAGGCCCCGGAGTTGCGAACGCAGAAGCGCTCGCCGACCCGGCCACGGAAGAACGCACTCGCCGCTGGTGGCGCCGTAGAGCAGGACGTTGCCGGCGATGATGTTCTCCTCGGCGGCGAAGGTCGACTTCTTGTGCGGGAACACGGCGATGCGCCCGCCGCTGAGGCCCTTGCCGACGTAGTCGTTGGCGTCACCTTCGAGCCGTAGGGTGACGCCGCTGGGAATGAACGCCCCGAACGAGTTGCCGGCTGAACCGGTGAAGGAGAGGTCGATGGTGTTGTCGGGAAGACCGTCGCCGCCGTGCGCCTTGGTGACCTCGTGGCCGAGCATCGTGCCGACGGTGCGGTTGACGTTGCGAATCTCGTAGTGCTTGCCGAACGGGGTGCCGTTGGCAATCGCCTCGGCGCAGTCGGCGATGAGGGTCATGTCGAGCGCCTTGTCGAGCCCGTGGTCCTGGGTCTGGATCGCACGGCGCGAGGCGCCTCGGATCGAGATCCGGCACGTAGAGGATCGGCGACAGGTCGAGGCCGGACGCCTTCCAGTGGTCGACGGCCTGGCGTGTGTCGAGGCATTCGGCCCGACCGATGGCTTCGTCGATGGACCGGAAGCCGAGCTCGGCGAGGTACTCCCTCACCTCCTCGGCGATGTACTCGAAGAAGGTCTCGACGAACTCGGGCTTGCCCGAGAACTTGGCTCGGAGCTCGGGGTTCTGCGTCGCAACGCCAACGGGACAGGTGTCGAGGTGGCAGACCCGCATCATGACGCAGCCGGACACGACCAGCGGCGCTGTGGCGAACCCGAACTCCTCGCCGCCGAGCAGGGCAGCGACGACCACGTCACGTCCGGTCTTGATCTGGCCGTCGACCTGCACGACGATTCGATCTCGGAGGTCGTTCAGGAGCAGCGTCTGCTGGGTCTCGGCGAGTCCGAGCTCCCATGGTCCACCGGCATGCTTCAGCGAGGTGAGCGGTGACGCTCCCGTTCCGCCGTCGTTGCCCGAGATGAGGACGACGTCGGACTTCGCCTTGGACACGCCGGCCGCCACTGTGCCGACACCGACCTCGGCGACCAGCTTGACGTGGATCCGGGCCGCTGGGTTGGCGTTCTTGAGATCGTGGATCAGCTGAGCGAGGTCCTCGATCGAGTAGATGTCGTGGTGCGGCGGCGGGGAGATGAGGCCGACGCCGGGCGTCGAGTGGCGGACCTCGGCGATCCACGGCCACACCTTCTTGCCTGGCAACTGTCCGCCCTCACCGGGCTTCGCCCCCTGAGCCATCTTGATCTGGATGTCGTCGGCGTTGGTCAGGTAGTTGGAGGTGACGCCGAAACGTCCGGAGGCCACCTGCTTGATGGACGAGCGTTTGGAGTCGCCGTTTTCCATCGTGACGAAGCGCTCCGGATCCTCGCCACCCTCGCCGGTGTTCGACTTGCCGCCGAGCCGATTCATGGCGATGGCGAGCGTCTCGTGAGCTTCGGCCGAGATCGAGCCGTAGCTCATCGCCCCGGTGGCGAACCGCTTCATGATCTCGCTGATCGGCTCGACCTCGTCGATCGGCACCGGGGTCGCCGGCCGGCACGAGTCTGAACAGCCCACGGAGCGTTGCCAGCTGCTCGGATTGATCGTCGACGAGATTCGTGTACTCCTTGAAGACCTCGTACTGCTTGGTCCGGGTGGCGTGCTGGAGCTTGAAGACCGTCTCGCGGATTGAAGAGGTGGTACTCCCCCTCCCGCCGCCATTGGTACTCGCCGCCGAGCTCGAGTTCGCGGTGGGCTAGGGACTCTGGACGGTCGGGGAACGCCCGCCGGTGTCGGTGGAGGATCTCCTCGGCGATCTCGTCGAGCCCGATGCCGCCGAGCTTGGATGTCGTGCCGGTGAAGTACTCGTCGACGAGTTCGTGGCCGAGGCCGAGCGCTTCGAAGATCTGTGCGCCCGTGTAGGACGCGACGGTGCTGATGCCCATCTTGGACATCACCTTGACCACACCCTTGGAGGCCGCTCGCAGGTAGTTGTGCGCAGCGACGGCAGGGTCGACTGGGGACTGGTCCCAGGCGATGCGATCTTCGATGGCCTCGAAGGTGAGCGACGGGCAGATGGCGCCGGCTCCGTAACCGAGGAGCAGGGCGAAGTGGTGCACCTCGCGGACATCGGCGGCATCGATGACGAGTCCGACCTGGGTGCGGGTCTTCCTGCGAACGAGGTGCTGATGCACGGCGCCGGTCAACAGCAGCGACGGAATCGGCGCGAGATCGGCGGTGGCATCGCGGTTGGACAGGACGATGATCGACGCACCGGTGGCGATGGCATTCGCCGCCTGGTGCCGGACGTCCTCGAGGGCTCGACGAAGGCCCTCGCCCCCTTCGGCGACCGGGTACCGGCCTCGGATGAGCTGCGCAACGCAGGTGAGGGAAGTTGCCCTCGTCGTTGGCGTGGATGAGCTGGGTGAGTTCGTCGCGGGTGAGGACGGGATACGGCAGCCGAATCTGGCGGGTCGACTCTGGACCGGGGTCGAGCAGGTTGTGCTCCGGGCCGATCGCGCTGGCTCGCCGAAGTGACCAGCTCTTCACGGAGTGCGTCGAGCGGCGGGTTCGTGACCTGGGCGAAGAGCTGAGCGAAGTAGTCGAAGAGTATGCCGGGGACGGCTCGACAGGACCGCAGGCGGGGTGTCGGTGCCCATGGAGCCGATGCTCTCCGCCGAACTGCGCACCATCGGCTCGACGAGGAGTTCGAGCTCCTCCTGGGTGAATCCGTTGGCCACCAGCTGGGGAATCAGTTCGTCGTGGATCGGATGATCGATGTCGCGGATGGGCAGATCTGCGAGATCGATCCAGTTCTTGTTCCATTCGGCGTACGGCTGGGCCGAGGCCAGGGCGGACTTGATCTCGGCGTCGTCGATGATGCGGCCCTGCTCGGTGTCGACGAGGAACATCTTTCCTGGCTCGAGTCGACCCTTCTTGACGATCCGTTCGGGGGCGATGTCGATGACGCCGACCTCGGAGGCCATGGCCACGATGCCGTCGTCGGTGACCCAGTATCGGCTCGGGCGCAGGCCGTTGCGGTCGAGCACGGCGCCGACGACGGTGCCATCGGTGAAGGTGACCGAGGCCGGACCGTCCCACGGCTCCATGAGCGCAGAGTGGAAACGATAGAACTCGCGGGTCGCGTGGTCCATCGTGGTGTTCTTCTCCCACGCCTCCGGGATCATCATGAGCACGGCGTGGGGCAGCGAGTAGCCGCCGAGGTGGAGCAGTTCGAGCGCTTCGTCGAAGCTGGCCGTGTCAGAGGCGTGTGGCGTGCAGATCGGGAAGAGCTTCTCGATGCGGGCGCCCCAGATCGGGGACGACAGCATTGCTTCCCGTGCTCGCATCCAGTTGCGATTGCCCATCACGGTGTTGATCTCGCCGTTGTGGGCAACGAAACGATACGGGTGGGCCAGCGGCCAGGAGGGGAAGGTGTTGGTCGAGAAGCGGCTGTGCACCAGCGCGAGCGCGCTCTCGAGTCGTTCGTCGACCAGGTCGGGGAAGAACTCGGCGAGTTGCGGAGTCGTGAGCATGCCCTTGTAGACCAGCGTGCGGGAGCTCAGGCTCGGGAAGTAGACGGGCAGCTCGTGTTCGATGCGCTTGCGGACGACGAAGGCCTCGCGGTCGAGGTCGATTCCGGCGAGGCCTCCGGGGAGGCCAGAACGATCTGCTCGAACGCGGGCATGACATCGAGGGCCTGATGGCCGAGGGATGCCGGGTTGGTCGGCACGACACGCCAGCCGACGACGGTCAGGCCTTCGTCGGCCACGATCTTGGCGATGGCGTCCTTGGTGCGCGCCTTCTCCTCGGCATCGACTGGCAGGAAGCCGATGCCGGTGGCGTAGGTCCCGGCCTCGGGAAGGCCCGGGATCTCGCCGGCAAGAAGGCGATGCGGGACCTGCAGGAGGATGCCGGCGCCGTCACCGGTGTTCGGTTCGGCGTTGGTGGCACCACGATGCTGGAGACACGTGAGTGCGTTGACCGCGAGTTCCACCGTTCGGTGCGAGGCGACACCGTTCAGATCCGCAATGAAGCTGACACCACAGGCGTCGTGCTCGTTGGCCGGGTCGTAGAGACCCTGAGCCTCGGGGGAAGTGCTGTGCGTGCGGAAGTTGCGTGGGTGGGGCGATCTCGCACCGGCTTCTCCTGGTGGTGGGGCGGGAAACGGACGAACGGGTCCGACAGGAAGCCGGCGGGGACAGCACTGGCCCAGCCGGATCGTAAAGGTTACCGGCAGACAGCCTCGAACAGCGAAACCGACGGTCGGGAGAGCGGCCGCTACTGTCACCGCATGAACCAAGCTCAGCCCGCAGACGATCGCTCGCCAGAGGTTAGTTCAGATGCTCGCCGACATCGAGGCTGCACCGACTCCGTACCACGCAGTCGAGCGGGCCATCGAGCTGCTGTCCGGGTGCCGGTTTCGTGGCCGCCGACATGGATGCCTCGTTCGCCGGCACCGGCAGGCACATCGTGTCCGCCGGCGGCCTGCTCGTCGCATGGAATGCCACGGAGGCGATGGCGGGCAACGGTTTCGTCGTCGTCGGCGCACACACGGACTCGCCGAACCTCCGGGTCAGGACACATCCAGACCTCGCCTCGGCCGGCTGGGAACAGGTGGGCATGGAGGTGTACGGCGGCGTCCTGGCCAACTCCTGGCTCGATCGGGACCTCGGCGTTGCCGGCCGGGTGCTGCTTCGCTCCACCGAAGGCACGGTCACTCGTCTGGTTCGAGACGATCACCCGATTCTTCGGATCCCGCAGCTCGCCATCCACCTCGATCGTGAGATCCGGGAGAAGGGCCTGCTGGTCGATCCCCAGAAACACATGATCCCGTTGTGGGCGATCGGACCAGGCACCCCGGGCACGTTCGCCGCGTACGTCGCCGAACTGGCCGAGGCAACCGTCGACGACATCGTGTCGTGGGACCTGATGGCGTTCGACACCCAACCTCCGGCGATCGTCGGTCGAGACCGCGATCTGTTCGCGTCGGCCAGGATCGACAATCTCTTCTCGACGTTCTGCGGCGTCCACGCTCTGATCGACGCCGTCGAGGATCCGGGCCCCCGCATTCCGGTCCTGGTGCTCTACGACCACGAGGAGGTCGGCTCGGAGTCGGCGACCGGCGCCGGCGGAGCGGTGCTTGGCCAACGTGCTCGAGCGGATCTCGGCTGCCGCCGGGATCGATCGAGTGGGTCATCTCGAGGCGATGACCAGGTCGTACGTCGTCTCGGCGGACGGGGCCCACGCCACGCACCCGAACTACGTCGACAAGCACGACCCCAACCACCACATCATGATCAACGGCGGTGTCGTCGTGAAGCGCAACGCCAATCAGCGTTACGCATCCGACGCGGCCAGCGAGGCGCCGTTCCGTGCGCCGTGCCGAGGCCGTCGGCGTCCCCGTGCAGACCTACATCCATCGCAACGACCTGCCGTGCGGCTCCACCATCGGTCCGATCACCTGCGGCCCGGCTCGGCGTGCCGACCATCGATGTCGGTGCGCCCCAGTTCGCGATGCACAGCATCCGCGAGATGGCCGGAGTCGCCGACATCGGACATCTCACCCAGGCGTTGTCCTGCCATGTGGCGATTGGGTTGATGGCCCACTAGCGTTTCCTCCGGCTCGTCCGCCTGGTGCGGGACGAGCGCGCCCGAGCAAACGGCGCACGATCAACTTCTGAGGAGTATCCACGTGGACGCAGTCCCCTATCTGGCCTTCGTGTCGGCGCTCGCCGCACTCGGGCTGGCCGCCTTCTTCTACCAAGACGTGAAGAAGGCCAGCCCTGGCAATGACCGCATGATCTTCCTGATGACCGAGATCCAGAACGGAGCACAAGGCGTTCCTGAAGGCGGAATACACCTGGGTTGCCGGTTTCGCCGCCATCATGGCGGTGCTCATCGCCGCCGTGATCGCGCCGCTCGCTGCGGTCACCTATCTCCTCGGCGCGGTCCTCTCGGCGCTGCCGGCTATGTCGGCATGACCGTGGCCACGATGGCCAACGCTCGCACGACCGAGGCAGCCAAGGACGGCCCGGGAAAGGCCCTGCCGATCGCCTTCCGCGGCGGCGCCGTGATGGGCTTCTCGGTCGCCGGTCTGGCCCTCGGTGGCCTGATGCTCGTCTACATCGTCTTCGTCATGCTGCTCGAGGTCGACGATGCGTTCGAGATCGTCACCGCCTACGGCCTCGGTGCATCCACGATCGCACTGTTCAGCCGTGTCGGCGGCGGTATCTACACCAAGGCTGCCGACGTCGGCGCCGACCTCGTCGGCAAGGTCGAAGCCGGTATTCCCGAGGACGACCCCCGCAACCCGGCCACCATCGCCGACAACGTCGGCGACAACGTCGGCGACGTCGCCGGCATGGGCGCCGACCTCTTCGAGTCGTACGCCGGATCGATCATCGCTCCGATCTCGCTCGTGGCGTTCGCGCTCGCCCTGATCGCCGACGAGCATCGACGCGATCGAACACTCTCGCTTCTGATGTTCCCGATGTCATCGCCTTCGTCGGCATGATCGCCTCGATCATCGGCTCGTTCTGGTCAAGGGCGGCGACTCGACCGACTCCAAGGCTCTCAGCAAGGCGCTCCACATGGGCACCAACGTCGCCATGGCGCATCACGGTCGTCGGCACGATCGGCGTCGCCTTCTGGCTCTTCGGCGACGACGACTTCGACAACCCGCTCGGTCTGGCCATCGTCCGTCATCGGTGGTCTCATCGTTGGTTGGGCACTCGGCAAGACCGCCGAGTACTACACCTCGGATCACTACGGCCCGGTGAAGAAGATCGCTCAGCAGACCGAGACCGGTCCCGCCACCACGATCCTCGGTGGCATCTCCGCCGGCATGATCTCGGTTGCCGCGTCGGTCGCTCTGATCCTCGTCGGTGTCGGCGTTGCCTACTGGGGCGGCGAGCATGACCTTCGCCGGTGATCTGGCGCGACTTCGGCGGCATCTACGGCATCGCCGTCGCCGCCATCGGCATGCTGGCCACCACCGGCGTCGTCGTCTCGGTCGATGCCTACGGCCCGATCGCCGACAACGCCGGCGGCATCGCCGAGATGGCCGAGCTCGACCCGTCGGTTCGCGAAGTCACCGACGCACTCGACTCGCTCGGCAACACCACCGCCGCCGTCGCCAAGGGCTTCGCCGTCGGTTCGGCGGCGCTGACCGCACTGGCGCTGTTCAAGAGCTTCGAGTTCGCCGTCGCCCAGGCGTCCGACGGCGAAGTGATCCTGAACCTCAACGTCGGCAGCGTCGACGTGTTCATCGGTCTGTTCATCGGTGCCGCGCTGCCGTTCCTCTTCGCTGCGCTCACGATCGACGCCGTCGGTCGTGCCGCTCAGGAGATGATCGAAGAGGTCCGTCGCCAGTTCCGCGAGATTCCGGGTCTGCGTGAAGGCCTGCCGGGCGTGAATCCCGATTCGGCTCGCTGCGTGGCCATCTCCACCACGGCGTCGCTCAAGGAGATGATCATTCCCGGTTCGCTCGCCGTGGTCGTGCCGCTCGTCGTCGGTTTCATCGACGTCGATGCCCTCGGCGGCCTGCTCGCTGGCGCGCTCGTCACCGGTTTCGCTCTCGCCATCTTCATGGCCAACGCCGGTGGTGCGTGGGACAACGCCAAGAAGTACATCGAGGCCGGCGCCCACGGTGGCAAGGGTGGCGACCAGCACAAGGCTGCGGTCGTCGGCGACACGGTCGGTGACCCGTTCAAGGACACTTCCGGTCCGGCGATGAACATCCTGCTGAAGGTGATGACCATCGTCAGTCTGGTCTTCGCCAGCGCCTTCGTCTAAGAACGACACCCATGGCACTCACCACGCTCTCGTCGACCGATGCGTTCGTCGTCACCGATGGCAGCGATGCCGCCGCTTCGACGGCGGTGCCGGCCACGGGAGTGGTGAGGACCGCCAAGAAGATCCTGCAGAGCAGTGCGGCCGATCTCGCCAGGTCGGTGTCGTACTCCTTCGCCTGTTTCGAGGTGCAGCGTGTCGGAGCGTCGGCCGGCATCAATGCCGTCGACGACGCCGTCGGCCCGGCCACCGACGCGTTCTGTGCCGAGCTCATGGATCGAGTGGCGAGCGGATCACTGCAGCTCGATCCCGGCAAGGGGACATCCCCCGAGGCCATCGCTTCGCTGACGACGTCCGCCGCTCGTCCGCCGCTCGCCGGCAGCGTCGAGGCGACAGTTGCCGGTGTTCTGGCTGCTGGAGCGTGGAGCAACGGCGGCACGCTCGACGGCGCTTCGGTGGCCGTCGAAGGCCGCGGCCCGGTCGTGGACCGGCTACTGGTCGTCCTGGCCGATGCCGGCGCCACCGTCGTGGAGGTGCCCGGGGTCGACACCAAGCCGTGGATGATCTGGGGAGCCGAGGCCGACATCGTGTTCGCCGGTTCCAAGCCCGGGGCGTTGACACACCAGGGAGTCCCCTTCGTGAAGGCGAAGGCGATCGTTCCCTGGGGCCCGATCCCCTTCACCACGAAGGCCTTCGCTCAGCTGCATCGGGCCGGTGTGGTGATGGTGCCGGATTTCCTGAGCGCGGCCGGCGGGCTGCTGCCGGGCAATGTCGACGGTGCAGTCGAGACGGCAACCGAGATCGCCGATCGGGTGACGGCGGGTCTCGAAGCCTCGCAGCACGACGACGGTGTGTTTCTCGGGGCGTGTTATCGGGCCGAGGCGTTCCTCGCGACGTGGCTCGAAGAGCGTCTGTTCGGTCGACCGCTCGCTGCCTGACCCCGTCCCGTCGGGTTGGCGTCGAGGGTGCGAACTCCTCGGCCCCAACGACGAGCTCGACAATTCGCTCGACGAGATCGGGGACGGCGTTCGCGACCTCGTCGGCGACTGCTTCGAAATGCTCGAAGCGTCTCGCCTCGACACCGAAGATCACGAGTGAGCGGGGAAGTCGTCCGAGAAGGCGTGCGAGTTCGACGGCCTCGGCGAGACCGATTCCGTGGCTCGACAGCAGGCCGTTCTCGACGTCGAGTCCGTCGACGAGGGCATTCACGACGGTGACCTCGCCCGGCACTCGGCCGCTCACCGTCGCATCGACAACGATCACGTCCTGATCGGGCGCCCACCGCATCGGGAGATCCGACAGATCGCCCTCTGCGACATGGACGATCACCCTGCCGTTGCACCGCGCACGAATGGCGTCGGCAACGAGAGGGCCGACGCCATCGTCGCCCCGATCTCGGTTCCCGACCCCGATCACCAGCGGCCGGGAGGCTGCCCGCCCGGGCACTGCCACCTCAGGTGTCCTCGACCGTGAGCTTCAGGAAGTGGGTCGAGCACGAGATGCACGGGTCGTAGTTCCGGATCGTCTGCTCGCACTCGCAGCTGGAGATCGTCGAGATCGAGGTGCAGGTTGTCGCTGACGAACTGACGGAGATCGGATTCGATCGTCGGCTGGTTCTGCGCGGTCGGCGGGATGATCTGCGCGGCGAGGATCGTGCCGTTCGTCGTCGATCTCGTAGCGGTGGTACAGCAGACCGCGGGGCGCCTCGGTGGCCGCCCATCCGACGCCGGCCCGGGCCGGGACCTCGACGAACGGTTCGTCTGGCGGGGTGTAGGAGTCGATGATCCGCAGCGCCTCGTCGATGGCGTAGAGCGTCTCGAGTCCGCGCACGACGATGCTCTTGAACGGGTTGGTGACCACCGGCGCCGAGGCCGACCTCGGCGCGCCAGGTCCTGCACGTCGGCGGTGAGCAGGTCGAAGTTGTTGGCGTACCGGGCCAGCGGGCCGACGTGGTACCAGCCACGCTCGACGAGCCGGGAGTGCAGCGACGTCGAGTGCGCCACGTGTTCCTCGACCGAGTGACTCCTCGAATTCGGACGCATCGATGTCGAGGCCCTTGTTCGACACGATGCGACCCTCGTTGAACGGGTACTCGTCCGGGTGACGCAGCGAGACGAACTCGTAGTCCTGCGAGAGGTCGGGGAAGTCGAAGCCGGCGGTCCAGCGGATCAGGTCGATGCAGATCTCCCGGGCTTCTTCGAGCGGTGTGCGAAGCGTCTCGAGTTCGTGGCGCGACGGGGCCCGGTAGAAGCCGCCGAGGCGCACGTTGACCGGATGGATCGGGCGACCACCGAGCAACTCGACGAGGTCGTTGCCGGTCTTCTTGAGCGTCAGGATGCTCTCGACCATCTCCGGATGATCGGCGGCAATGGCGATGCCCGAGTGGTAGCCGAGGAAGTCGGGCGCGTGCAGGAAACCGATGTGCAGCACGTGGCTCTCGATCCACTCGCCGCAGTACAGCAGCCGTCGCAGATCGCGGAGCGTGCCGCCGACCGCGACGCCGCAGAGCTCGCTCGATCGCGTGGACCGCACTCATCTGGTAGGCCACCGGACAGATGCCGCAGATCCGGGCGGTGATGTCGACCGGTTCGGTGTAGTCACGGCCACGCAGGAACGCCTCGAAGAAGCGCGGCGGCTCGTAGATCTCGAGCCGGATGTCGGTCACCTCGCCGTCGGTCACCTTGCACGTGCATGGCTCCCTCGCCCTCGACCCGGGCGAGCACCGGCACGTGGAAATCGACGTTCTTGTGGGTCATCGGGCGTCCCTTCGGTCGGCTTCGTCACGGAACGGCTGGTCCCAGCCGGCGTAGCTGCGGAAGCTGCGGGCGATCGCCGCGTCGCTGCAGGCCGAGCTGCGACGAACTGCTCGGCCAGCGCCTCGGTGTTCGGGCTCTCCATCGGGCCGAAGCAGCCGTAGCAGCCCCGGTTGTACGCCGGGCACAGGGCGTTGCAGCCGCCCTGGGTCACCGGTCCGAGGCACGGGGTGCCGTGGGCGACCATGATGCACGGGTTGCCCCTGGCCTTGCACTGCACGCAGACGCTGGTCGTGGGAATGCGAGGCGGACGACCGGCGAGGTGGGCCGAGATGGTCTCGACCAGTTGACCCCGGTCGATCGGACAGCCCCGCAGTTCGAAGTCGACCTCGACGTGGTCGCTGATCGGCGTCGACGTCGCGAGCGTCGAGATGAACTCGGGATGGGCGTAGACGATGCCGATGAACTCGTTGACGTCGGCGCCGTTGCGGAGGGCCTGGATTCCGCCGGAGGTGGCGCAGGCGCCGATGGTGATGAGCACGCCCGAACTCGCTCGGATCTCCTGGATCCGCTCGAGGTCGTGCGGCGTGGTGATCGACCCTTCGACCAGCGAGACGTCGTAGGGGCCCTCGACCATGCCGCTCGATGCCTCGGGGAAGTAGGCGATGTCGATCCGGCCGGCGACGGCGAGGAGGTCGTCCTCGCAGTCGAGGAGGCTCAGCTGACAGCCGTCGCAGGAGGCGAACTTCCACACGCGCCAGCGTCGGGTTGCTCATGTCACGCTCACAGCTCCTCGGACCGGATGGAACGGTTCGATCTCGGCGTAGCTGGCGACCGGCCCGTCACGACAGACGATGAACGGTCCGAGCTGGCAGTGCCCGCACAGCGCGTTGCCGCACTGCATGTTGCGTTCGAGCGTGAGCCAGATCCGCTCGGCAGGGACGCCGAGGTCGATGAGCGCCAGCGCGGTGAAGTGCATCATCACGTCCGGGCCGCAGACGAAGGCCGTGGTGTTCGACCAGTCGAGGTCGACTCCGTGTTCACGCGCCCAGCAGGTCGGGCACGACACCGACCGGCCCGCTCCACGTCGTCGTCGCCGACGTCGACGGTCAGTGCGACCTCGGCCCCGGAGTCGGCCCAGCGCGGCGAGATCGTCTCGATAGATCAGGTCGCTCGGCGTCTTGGCGCCGTAGACGACGGCGAGGCGGTCGAAGCGCCCGGTCGCCGACCGCCTCGTGGATGGCAGCCCGCAGCGGGGCGATGCCCAGGCCGCCGGCCGACGATCGAGCAGTTGGTCGGTGTCGATGCGAGTCGAGCGGCCAGTGGTTGCCGAACGGTCCACGGACGGTGATCACGCCACCGATCGGCGTGTCGATCAGTGCGTTCGTGATCGCCCCGGCCCGACGAATCGTGTAGGCGTGATGGTCGGTCATCGTCGGCGCCGAGCTGATCGAGATCGCGGCCTCGCCGACCCCGAACGCGCCGAGCATGCTGCACCTGCGCCGGCGCGAAGTCGGGAAGCGCACCGTCGACCGGGACGACGTGCAGGGTGACGATGTCGGCGCCTTCCTCGACCTTGTCGAGCACCCGATACGGGCCGAGGCACCAGCAGCGGCGAGATCGCCGGTGACGGTCATCCGATTGATCGTCGTGCGTCATGACGTCGGCTCCTTCCCGCAAGTGCCCGGACTTCCTCGGTCAGATCGATGCCAACCGGGCACCAGGTGATGCATCGACCGCAGCCGACGCAGCCCGACTCGTCGAACTGATCGATCCAGCTGCCGAGCTTGTGGGTCATCCACTGGCGATACCGCGACTTCGGCCGATGCTCGGTGCGGGCCCGGACCGAGGTGCGAGAAGTCGAGGCTGAAGCACGAGTCCCACACCCGCCATCGTTCGGTGTGATCGCCGGTCAGATCGGTGATGTCCTCGAGGTTCGTGCAGAAACAGGTCGGGCAGGCGAGTGTGCAGTTCCCGCAGGTGAGGCAGCGCTCGGCGACTTCGTCCCACCGTGGGCTGTCGAGGTTCTCGTAGAGCAACTCCTTGATGCCGTCGGTGTCGAGGTGGCGCGAGATCCGGTCCGCTGCCTCGTCGACGACACGCTGCGCCGCCGTCGGCCTCGTCGTCCGAGGTCGTGGTCGAGGTGAGTTCGGCGAGGACCGCTGCGCCGGCGTCCGACCCGGTCTCGACCACGTAGCGAACGACGTCGCCCGTCGACCAGTTCGGTCAGCGCGAGGTCGTACCCTGGGCCGGCGGACGGCCCCGTGCCCATCGAGGTGCAGAAGCAGGTCTCGGCCGGGTCGCCGCAGTTGACGGCGACGATGAAGAGATCCGCCCGATTGGCGCCGTAGGTCGGGTCGGGGTGCGGACCGTCGAGGAGCACCCGGTCCTGCTTGGCGATGGCGGCCAGCTCACAGGGCCGAACACCGATGAACGCCCGTTTGGGCACCTCGGGTTCGTGCATCCGCACCCGGATCCCGACGGTCGTTGCGCCCGGTTCGGTCTCCTTCGACATCTCCCAGACCTTGGTCCGGGCCGGATGGAGGAACTCCTTCCACGACTTCGGGCCGACCGCGTAGCCGAAGCGAGCGCCGTCACCTCGCGGGACGAGGCGATAGCGGCCGCCGGACTGCTCGTCGGTCCAGCCGGACGGCAGGTCGTCGGCCGAGCGAAGGACGTCGTGATCGATGACCCCGTTGTGAACCTGCGGGCCGAAGGTTGCGTGACCCCGCTCCTGCAATCGGGTGATCAGTGAGTCGAGCCCTGCTCCGTCGAGTGTGACCGCATCGATGGTGTCGCTGAGGCTCAAGACGTGTTCCTCTCCGGCTGCAATGACGAAATGTGCGGACATCGTGAGCGCTCACGGGCGCGATGCGGTACGGGCTTTGGTCCCGAACGCCCGGTGTGCATTCGTGCGGGCGGGAGACGGGACCTCAGTCCCTGGCGCTCGCTGCCTGACCGGACGCAGAGTGCACGCGTGGTACACCACACCTTGGCGCCTGCGAGTCCGTTCGTCGTGCCGCGCGAAGAAGACAGTTCGGTCCGCTTCGATGTCAGCGGTGTGGTGCAGGGCGTCGGTTTCCGCCCCTTCGTCTACCGACTTGCCACCGAGGTGCAACTCGACGGCCTCGTCGGCAACGACTCGACCCGCGTGTTCATCGAGGTGACCGGTCCCGCCGCACCGGATCGAGGAGTTCGCGCAGCGGCTGGTGGATGAGGCACCGCCGCTGGCGCTGATCGAGACGGTGATCCGGACGCTGATCCCGGATCCGGTCGGCCGCAGGTTTTCGCATCGCCGACAGCACGGCGGCGGACGGCGAACGGACGCTGATCCCGCCGGACACCGCGGTTTGTGCGGACTGTCTGCGCGAACTGGCCGACCCGGCTGATCGTCGCCATCGGCACCCGTTCATCACCTGCACCAATTGCGGTCCACGCTTCACGATCATCAGCGACCTTCCCTATGACCGACCGGCCACGACGATGGCGAGCTTCGACATGTGCGAGGCGTGTGCGGCGCGAGTACGCGGACCCGTCGGATCGCCGTTACCACGCACAGCCGATCGCGTGCCCGAACTGCGGGCCGGTCCTCGAGTTCCGTGACGATCGCCACGGCGCAGCCGAGGGCCCCGTCGATCCGATCGAGGCGGCAACGGAAGCACTGAGGGGCGGCGCCATCGTCGCCGATCAAGGGCCTGGGCGGCTTCCACCTCGCCTGCGACGCCACCGACGACGAGGCGGTCGGACGGCTCCGGCAACGCAAACACCGCCCCGACAAGCCGTTTGCGGTGATGGTGGCCGATCTCGACGCTGCGGCCGGCCTCGCCGAGATCGGGCCGGTCGAGGCCGAGCAGCTGTTGTCACCCGCCCGGCCCATCGTCCTACTGCGGTCCCGTGCCGTTGCGAGCGTGAGCATCTCGGATGCGGTGGCGCCCGGGAGTCCGTTGATCGGACTCATGTTGCCGTCCACCCCGATCCACCATCTGCTCTTCGCGTCAGGGACTCCCCCGCTGGTCATGACGAGCGGCAACCTCAGCGGAGAACCGTTGGCATATCGCGACGACGACGCGTCGAGCGCGACTCGGCGGCATCTGCGACGCGTGGCTCACCCACGATCGGCCCATCCACGTTCCGTGCGACGACTCGGTCGTCCGCTCGGTCGGCGGCACAGTGCTTCCCATCCGGCGAGCGCGGGGCTTCGCTCCCCTTCCCGTGTCCGGTCGACGGAATCAGGCGAGACGTCCTCGCCGTCGGCGGCGAACTGAAGAACTCCTTCTGCCTCGCATCGCCGCGCCACGCATGGATGAGCCAGCACCTCGGCGACATGGAGAATCTGGAAACGCTCGACGCCTTCGAACGAGGGGTCGAGCAGTTCGAGCACATCTACGGCATCGCTCCCGAGGTGGTCGCCGTCGATCTCCACCCCGGCTATCGAACGTCTCGGTGGGCGAAGACGAACCACGCCGGCTGCGTGGTCGAGGTCCAGCACCACCACGCCCACATCGCCTCGGTGATGGCCGAGCACGGACTGCGACCCGGACGAACCCGTGATCGGCTTCGCGTTCGACGGCACCGGCTACGGCGATGACGGAGTCGATCTGGGGCGGCGAAGTCTTGTTCGCCGACGCCCACGGCTACGAGCGCGTCGCCCACCTCGCACCGGTCGACCTTCCGGGCGGCGACAGCGCGGTTCGCAATCCGTGCCGCGTCGCACTGGCCCACCTCGCGGCGGCCGGTGTCGAATGGTCCGACGATCTCGCGCCAGTTCGCGCCATCGAGTCCGTCAGAGCTCGTCTTGCTTCGGCGGCAACTCGATCAGAGGCTCGCCTGCGTGCCGACGACGAGCATGGGACGACTGTTCGATGCGGTGGCGTCGTTGCTCGGCCTCCGGCAGCGGATCAGCTACGAGGCGCAGGCTGCAATCGAACTCGGAGGTCGTCGCCGAACGGCGGTCGGCGGCTCGCCCCTGCCGTATCACTTCACGATCGACGGACCGCTCATCTCGACCGGAGCCGGTCCTTCGTCAGATGGTTCGTCGACCTCCGGGCGAACGTGCCGGCCAGCGAGATCGCGTTGGCATTCCACGAGGCCGTCGCCGATGTGGTGGTCACCGTGGCCGAGCGGCTCCGGGACGAGCGTGGCGATCAGCCGTGGCGCTGTCCGGCGGCGTGTTCCAGAACGCTCTTCTCACCGTCATGTGTGTCGTCGCGCCTCGGGATGCCGGTTTCGTGGTGCTCACTCACCGGCTCGTTCCTCCCAACGACGGCGGTCTCGCCCTCGGACAGGCGTTCGTCGCCGGCCATCGCCAAGTCGCACGACCAACGACCAGAGCGGAGTTCTGACATGTGCCTCGCCGTTCCAGGACAGATCATCGAGACCCGCGAGGAGCCCGGCATCCCGATGGCCACGATCAGCTTCGACGGCATCCGCAAGGACATCTGCCTGGCCTACCTGCCCGACCTCGACGTCGGCGACTACGCGATCGTGCACGTCGGGTTTCGCGATCTCGAAGATCGACGAGGCGTCGGCCCTCGAGACGCTCGAGATGTTCCGCGAGCTGGGGGTCCTCGACGACGAACTCGGCGCTCGGCGAAGCGAGCAACCCGTGAAGTACCTCGACGAGTTCAACGACCCCGAACTGGCCGGGCGTTGTTCGCCGACATCGCCCGGATCACCACGAAGCCGTGGGCGATCATGGAGGTCTGCGGCGGGCAGACCCACTCGATCATCCGCAACGGCATCGACCAGCTGCTGCCCGATGCGATCGAGCTGATCCACGGCCCCGGCTGCCCGGTGTGTGTCACCCCGCTCGGCATGATCGACAAGGCGCTCGAGATCGCGTCGCAGGCCCGGGTGTCATCTTCTGCTCGTTCGGCGACATGCTGCGGGTGCCCGGGCAGCGAGCGCGACCTCTTCCAGGTCAGGAGCGAGGGCGGCGACGTCCGGTCGTCTACTCGCCGCTCGACGCGGTGCAGCTCGCCGCCGACAACCCCGACCGCGAGGTCGTGTTCTTCGCCATCGGCTTCGAGACCACCGCGCCGGCCAACGCCATGGCGGTCCACCTGGCCGAGCAGCGTGGGCTCACCAACTTCTCGGTGCTGGTCACCCACGTGCTGGTGCCGCCGGCGATCGAGGCGATCGTCTCGTCGCCGACACAATCGCGTCGACGGGTTCCTCGCCGCCGGCCACGTGTGCTCGGTGATGGGCACCTGGCAGTACGGCCCGCTGGTCGAGCGCATTCGGCGTGCCGATCGTGGTGACCGGATTCGAGCCGCTCGACGTGCTCGAAGGGATCCGCCGCGTCGTCACGCCAGCTCGAGGCGGGCACGGCCGAGCTCGAGAACGCCTACGAGCGGGTCGTCACCGACGAGGGCAACATCGCCGCCCAGCAGATGCTCGGCCGACGTCTTCGAGGTCTGCGATCGACAGTGGCGCGGCATCGGCGAGATTCCGCGCAGCGGCTGGCGGCTGGCCGACGCGCTACCGCGACTTCGACGCCGAGGTGCGCTTCGGTGTCGAGCGACATCGACACGCCCGAGTCGGCGTCGTGTCGCAGCGGCGAGGTGCTCCAGGGACTGATCAAGCCCCACGAGTGTCGCGGCGTTCGGCAACGAGTGCACGCCGCGCCATCCGCTCGGCGCGACGATGGTGTCGAGCGAGGGTGCGTGCGCCGCCTACTACCAGTACCGCCGGCTCGACGTGCCCGGTCGACCGTGCCGGCGACGTCGAGCCGGTCCGATGCCGGGCCATCGACTTCGACGGCTGGACCTGTCCGCTTCCGCTCCGCGACCACGACCGGATCGTCATCGGCCACGGCGGCGGCGGGCAGCTCATCGTCCGAACTGGTCGAGCACCTCTTCGTGCCGGCGTTCAACGCGAGCCGACCGGCGCGTCGAGCTGCACGACGCGGCCACGCTTCGACGTCGACTGCCGGGCGGCTGGCGTTCTCGACCGACTCCTACGTCGTGCAGCCCGCTCTTCTTCCCCGGCGGCTGCATCGGCGACCTCGCGGTCAACGGGACGGTCAACGACGTCGCCATGACGCGGCGCCCAGCCGCACGGCGCTGAGCGCCGGCTTCATCCTCGAAGAGGGGCTCGAGCTGGCCGTCCTCGGCCGGGTCGTCGAGGCGATGGCGGCTGCGGCCCGGGCCGCCGGCGTCGCGCATCGTCACCGGCGACACCAAGGTGGTCGACGCGGGCCAGGCCGACGGGATGTACGTCAACACGGCCGGCATCGGCGTCGTCCCCGACGGCGTCGACATCCGGCCGACCCGGGCCCGACCCGGGCGACGTGGTCATCGTCAGCGGCCCGATCGGCGCAGCACGGCATCGCGGTGATGTCCGTGCGCGAGGGCCTCGAGTTCGGCACCGACCTCCGGACCGACTCGGCGCCGCTCAACGGCCTGGTCGCCGCCATGCTCGATGCGTGCCGCGACGTGCACGTGCTGCGCGATGCGACCCGCGGCGGCGTCACGGCGTCGTTGTGCGAGATCGCCGCACGCCGGACAGTCGGGATCGAGTACGACGAGGCGTCGGTGCCGGTGCCCGCCGGCGGTCGCCGCCGCCTGCTCGTTCCTCGGTCTCGATGCCATGAGCATCGCCAACGAGGGCAAGCTCGTGGCCATCGTGCCGCCGGAGGGTGTCGACGCCGTGATGCTGGCGATGCATGCGCACCCCGAGGGCAGGGATGCCTGCGTGATCGGAACCGTCGTCGACGATCATCCGGGTGTGGTCGTGGCTCGCACCGCCCTCGGCGCCTCGCGGGTCGTCGACCTGCCTCTCGGCGAGCAGCTCCCCCGCATCTGCTGAGGGCCTCGACCGCCTCACGGCGATGCTCGATGTCAACGAGTAGCCTGCCGCCGTGGTTCGTTTCGATGAAAAGGCAAAACAAGAGGGCAAGAAGTACGTCGAGGACCGACGGGGTCAGCGCGGTCCCGGCGGCAGCGCCCGCGCTGCGTCCGGCGGCTTGCCGATCGGCAAGGGCGGCATCGGTGGCTTGATCATCGCCCTGCTCGTCGCTCTTCTGGGTGGCGGCAGTCTCCTGGGTGGCTCGGCCACGTCCTCACCCGCATTGGATGTCGGTCCACCGCTCGGATCCGGCCAAGCGGCCGACGCCAACGACGAAGAGGTCCTCTACATCGGGGCGCTGATGGGCGACATCCAGGACACCTGGGATCGCAAGTTCGAAGAGGCCGGCCGCCAGTACGAATACACGACCATCGTCCCCTTCACCGGCTCGGTGGCCACCGGATGCGGCACCGCAACCAGCGCCGTAGGTCCCTTCTACTGCCCTGCCCCCGGCGACAACAAGGTCTATCTCGACCTCGGTTTCTGGGATGAGCTGGCCACCAAGTTCGGGGCTCCCGGTGACTTCGCCCAGGCCTACGTGATCGCCCACGAAGTCGGCCATCACATCCAGTCGGTCACCGGCATCAGCGACGGTGTTCGCCAGATCCAGGCCCAGAATCCGGGGGCCAAGAACGAGCTGTCGGTCAGACAGGAACTCCAAGCCGACTGCCTTGCCGGCGTGTGGGCGAACGACGCCAGCCAACGTCGCAACTCCGATGGCTCCCGCATCATCGAGACCGGCGACATCGAAGAGGGCCTTGCCGCTGCAGCCGGCGTCGGCGACGACCGCATCCAGCAGCAGGCGGGCATGCAAGTCGATCCGCACGGCTGGACGCATGGTTCGTCTGCGGCCAGGAAGTTCTGGTTCATGGAAGGGTTCAACACCGGCGATCCGGAGCGCTGCGACACCTTCGCCGAAAGCGTGAGCAGAGCCGACGTCGGTCTCTGATCGAGCTCGCCGTCGAGTTCGGATCGGTCACCCGTCTCCGGCGATACGGAGGACGCGGGCGGGGTTGCCGACGGCAACCGCGTGGTCAGGGAGGTCTGACGTCACGATCGACCCGGCCCCGATCGCCACATGACGGCCGATCGTGACCCCGGGGAGCACCACGACATTGGCTCCGAGCCACGATCCGTCGCCGATCGAGACAGGCCGCTCCCGGGCCGTCTGTCGCCCGATCGGCAGCTCGAGGTCGTCGACGCCGTGGTTCTGGTCGGTGACGTAGACGTTCGGGCCGAAGAAGACGTCATTGCCGATGACGATCTCGAAGTGGCCGACGATGCTCGAATAGCGGCCGATGAGACAGCGGTCGCCGATCGTGACGATCTGGTCGCTGATGAGGCGCTGTCCGGGCGCCATTCCTGCGCTGAGCGAGACGTACGGTCCGATCAGGGTGTCGGCCCCGAGCCGGATGGCCTGCTCGCCGAAGAGGGCGGCGGGCGGGAAACAGATGACGGAGCCGCTGCCGAACGCAGCAAATCGGTCGGCTCGACGCGACGTCGGCATGATCGCGGCGCGACGGGTGAGCCATTCGTGTGCTGCCAGCAGCGCATCGGCTCGCCACAGCTTCGGGTTCCCGGCCGGCCGGCGCATGGTCACGAGTCGATCATGACTGCCAACGGTCGCCGAGTACCCATTCGACGCCGTCGGCGGTGTCTCGAACTTCGACATCGGCAACGGCCAGCTCGTCCCTGATCACGTCGCTGAGGTCGTAGCGTTTCTCGTCGCGCACGACTCGGCGAAGCTCGAGGACGGCTGCGACCACCGGGCCGACGATCTCGCGTGGATCGCGCACGCCGCCCTTGGCTGCGGCGCCGAGGCGGACGATCATCGTGCGGCGGGCGGCGTTGGCCCGGTCGACGTGATCGGTCTGGGTCGTGTCGGTGGACCAGCGGTTGATCGCGTCGTCGATCGACAGGACTGCAGCCACGGCCGCATCGGCGTCACGAGAGCCCAGGGCGGTGTCGAACGCAGCCTCCGCCGCCCGGACCTCGTCGAGCAGCGTTGCTCCGACGGTGTCGTCGACCGACGCGGGGCGGGCGTCGTCGGCCTGCGTCGGGGAAGAGGCGCCCCTTCCAGGGCGAGGGGAACGACCGGTCAGGCCATCCCGACCCGCAGCCCGGAGCACATCGATGTCGACGGTGACGCCAGCCGGAATCGTCACCGACTCCCCTTCCTTGCGGAGGGTGAGCACACCCTTGCCGAAGATCTCGGCCGTGTCGGTGTCGAGGTCGAGCACCACGCCCGTGTGTTCGTCGACACCGAGGATGAAGCTTCCATCCGGGAGGTCACCCTCGATTCGCGACAAACGCTGCTCGCCGAGGTAGCACATCCTGGTGTCGTGATTTCCGCCTTCGTTGTTGTCGTAGTGCGGAATCACCGACACCGGTAGGTCGAACGCCGAGAGAAGGTCGAGTCCTTCGAGCCAGAAGGGTTCCATGCCGACCTTGTAGACCTCGTAGACGGGCACGGTCCGCAATCCGATCGTGAGCGCGGCGGCGCTGCTGAACACCACGGCTCCCCCGGTGGCGAGCATCTCGGAGAACGCAGCCGGAACGGGTGTGCCTTTCCACTGGCGCAGCGCATAGGTGGGGCTGCCCGGGCCGGCGAACAGCCAATCTGCGGTGCGAATCCTCGCCAGGGCAGTCTCGACTGCCAGCTCATCGCCGTCAGAGCGTCGAAGGCCGGCGGCCTCGACCCTGTGGCCGACGCTCTTCGCGAAGTACTCGAGACTCTTCTCGACGAGGTCGTCCGCGTTCTCCTGGAAGCCGAACGGGGTGTCGAGCATCACGGCGTCGACGGGTGGCTCGAGCCGCTCGAAGATCGTCCGGTGGGGCTTCGTCATGGTCGGGGCTGTTTCGCCTGATCCCATGATCACGAGGAGTCGTGGCTGCGTCACCGGGCCGAGGGTATCGGCCGGTTCGGTTGCGGGCCGGACCCTGCGCCAGATGCCTCTTCGCCCACGACTAGCCTTGGTCGGTGCGTCGCTCTCCCGTGTACCTTGCCGCCCTGGTGTCGATGCTCATCGCTGCGGGGTGCACCAGCGGCGATGAGTCGTCGACCGGCGAGGTCACGACCACCGAACCCCCGACCTCCGAGGCAGCGGAGGACCAACCCACCACCTCGATCGACGCCGAGATCGACCGCCCTGCGTCCGAGATCGGCGGCTTCGTGCCCGAGCCGCTCGACTGGTCGGAGTGCGATGCATTCGAGTGTGCGACGCTCGAGGTGCCGCTCGACTACACCGACGTCGAGGGAGATCGGATCGAGATCTCGGTGATCCGGGCTCCGACCACCGGCGACCGGATCGGCTCGGTGGTGCTGAACCCGGGCGGGCCCGGTGGTTCCGGTGTCGACTATCTGCGCATCGCCTCGGTCACGCTGCCGTCCGAACTGCAGTCCAGATTCGATCTGGTCGGCTTCGACCCCAGGGGTGTCGGCGCCAGCTCCGCGATCGATTGCGACCTCCAATTCGACGACGAGATCGACCTCCTCGAGCTCGGCGACGATGCTGGATGGCAGGCGTTGGTGGCCGAGGAAGAGGAGCAGCTCACCGACTGCAGCGGCGCCGACCTCGCTCCATACGTCGGCACCAACAACGCCGCCCGAGACCTGGATGTCCTGCGGGCGGCGCTCGGCGACGAGAAACTCACCTACATCGGCTACAGCTACGGCACCCGCCTCGGGGCGACCTACGCCGAGTTGTTCCCCCAGAACGTCCGAGCCCTCGTGCTCGACGCCGCCGTTCTCCCGAACAGCGATCTCAACGCCCTGGAACGGGCGCAGGCTGCAGGCTTCGATCTGGCGTTCGAGAACTTCGCTGCCGCGTGCGACAACGATCCGGACTGCCTGCTCACCGACATCGGGCCCACCATCGAGGTGATCGATGCCCTCCAGGCCGAGATAGAAGCCACCGGTCCGCTGTCGGTCGATGGCGGTCGACAGTTGACCTCTGGCGAGTTCACGTATGCGATCGTGGCTTCGCTCTACAGCGTCGACTCCTGGCCGATTCTGATCGAGGGACTGTTCGTGGCCGACACGCTGGCCGACGGAACCATCCTCCAGTTCCTGGCCGACTCCTATCTCGATCGGCAGCCGGACGGCACCTACTCGAACTCGAGCGAGGCCAATCGATTCATCAATTGTGCCGATGACCCGACCCGGCTGACCATCGACGAGACTCGGGCCGCCGTCACCGAGTCCGGCTCGCAGTCTGACTACTTCGGTGGCATCTTCTGGTCGAACGCCGGGTGTGTGTTCACCCCGGATCCGATCGACCCGCTGCGCATCGGGCCGGCCGAAGGGGCGCCCCCGATCCTGGTCATCGGCAACACCGGAGATCCGGCCACGCCGTATCAGTGGAGCGAGCAGCTCGCGAGCACCCTCGCCTCGGGGGTGCTGTACACCGTCGAAGGCGAAGGGCACACGGCCTATGGCACCTTCGATTGCCTCGAAGCGGATGTCACCGCCTACCTGGTCGACCTCGTCGTTCCGCAGGACCGGTCCTGCACGGCCAACGCCACCAACGACTTCTTTCCGCCGAGCGGCGAGAGTCAGATCGATCTGATCATCGGGTTCTTCGACTGCCTGATCGAGCAGGGGCTCGACATCGACCCGGTCACGACGGCAGACATCCTGGCCGATCCGACGGGCGAGAAACTCTTTGCTGACGTCGACCCAGCCGATCCGAACACTGCGGGAGCCATTCTCGCCTGCCAGTCCTTCCTTGCCGACCTGATCTGACCGTGCCCGATTGGGGGGTCGGAGCTTCACATTCACAACTCGTCCTCCGGCCGTCCGACCCGGCGGACGACCCGCATAGGCTTGCACGGTGCTGCCACGACTCATTGCCACGGACATGGACGGAACGCTGCTCGGGGCGAGCCACGTCGTGGAGCGCCCCAACATCGATGCGCTCGATCGGGCTGCTCGGCACGGCATCGAAGTGGTCGTCGCCACCGGTCGAAGCCATTGGTCTGCGCTGCGGCTCTTGGAGGAGATGCCGTTCGTTCGCTGGCACCTCTGCTCGAACGGAGCGACGGTCTACGACGGTCACAGCGGCGCCGTCGTGCGATCACACGCCATCCAGATGTCCGTGATGGACTCGGCGATCGAGTCGATCGTCGATGCGTTTCCCTCGGTTGGTTTCGCCTACGAGACCCCGGAAGGAATCCACTACACGCAGCGGTTCGTCGAGAACCGGGTGCTCGCCAATCCGACCGTCATCGTCAAGGACACCGTGCCAGAGCCGGACTCCATCGACGGTCAACCGGTGGTGAAGCTCATGGTCTCGCATCCCGAGATGGTCCAGATCGAATGGCTCGATGCACTGATCCCGGTGGTGCCGGATGGGCTGCATCTGTCGACCTCTGGATCCGATTTCATCGAGATCTCCGCTCCCGGGGCCGACAAAGGGCTCGCGCTCGCCGATCTCTGCGCCGATCTCGGCGTCGAGGCCGGCGAGGTGGCGACCTTCGGTGATCACACGAACGACCTCGGCATGCTCACCTGGGCCGGATGGGGTTTTGCGATGGCGAACGCCGTCGATCGTGCGCTTGCCGCCACCGATCTTCGGGCACCCCATCATGCCGAGCACGGCGTGGCCCACGTCGTCAACCAGATCTTGGACCAAGCCGGTCTCGACTAGCATCGTCGACATGGTTGCGAGTCTCGTTCCGCCGCCGGAGCACCTCCCCGATGTGCTCCCGACCGACCGCTTGAACGAGCGGGCGAAACCGGTTCGCGAGCTTCGGGACGAACTGCGCAGCATCAACGACGTCGGCAATGCCTTCACCGTCGTTGGAGCGTTGTTCTGGTCGTTCGGAGTCGTGATCGCGGCCGGCGTGGTGAACACGTGGTGGTCATACCTGCTCGGGTTCGTGTTCATGGCCCGCGGGCATGTCTGCCTCAACATCCTCGGACACGAGGCAGCACACCGTCTGCTCTTCTCCCATCGGCCGCTCAACGATGCCGTCGGGCGTTGGGTCCTGGCGTACCCGAGCTTCCAAGCGCTCCTCGCGTATCGTCGCTCACACTTCGCCCACCACCGCGACGAGCTGGGTCCGGACGAGCCGGATCTGAGCCTCTACAGCGGCTATCCGATCCCGCGCGACTCGTGGCGGCGGAAGCTTCGGCGGGACATCACCGGCGTCAGTGCCTACAAGAACTTCCGTGGCCTGTTCCGAGCTCTTCGCAAGGGAGCGCGCGAAGCACAGCAGATCGCGTTCGTGCAGGTGGTGCTGCTCGGCGCGTCGATCGCGGTGCAGCGGCCCCTCATGTATGTGATCTGGGTGCTCAGTTGGTCGACGTTGTGGCGAGTGTCGAATCGCCTCCGTTCGATCGCTGAACACGGCGGCATGATCCGGTCGAAGGACCGTCGGCTCACGACCCACGTGATCCGGCAGAGTCGAATCGCCCGTTTCTGGATGGTGCCGTACAACACCGGCTGGCATCTCGCCCATCACGTCGACATGGGTGTGCCGTGGCGCAACCTCCCCCGCCTGCACAGCGAACTCGTACGCGCCGGCTGGGTCACCGAGGCGCTCGAGTATCCGACCTACCGCTCGTTCTGGAAGGCAGCGTCGAGTGGGACGGTGAAGCAGCCGGATGTGGTCGGGGCCGGCACGGGCGTGTCGAGCATGCTCAACTTCGACTGACGGGACACACCACGACCGGATCGAAAATCGGACCGAATGCTCAAACTCGTGGGCTCGGGTCCGATCGTGTGGCATGGGACACATCACGACCGAGACCGACATCGTCGTCGATCGGGGTCGCGTCGGGCCGGCGCTCGACGGTGTCGCCCGGACGGTTGTCCGCGACCTGTCGGTGACGTGTGCTCTCGTCACGGCCAACGAAGGTCGAGGTCGACGGTTGTTGTCGTCAGCGGGTTCGGATCCCCTCGGGCATCTCCGGGGGCTGAGCAGTACGGCCTTCCCCCGAGACGCCTCCTCGATCCAGGTCTCCGAACCTGTACTCGGTCGGTGGTCGAGCACGGTTCCGGCCCACGCTGCCGTGCGGATCCTGCTTGCCGACGAAGCCGTCACCGCCGTGTTGTGGGCCGTCAATGACAACAGGCGGTGGTTCGACCACGACGAGTTCCATCATCTCCGACTGTTGGCCGACCGGGCTGAAGCGCTGATCGAGGCGGAGCCTGCGATCACGCTCGAGACCGAGCTGGTCGACGCCCGCTCCGGTTCGAGAGACTATTCGCCGGTTGCGTCGCCTGCGCTCAGTTGAGGGCGCCGTCGGCCTCGAGCACACCGACGAGACGGTCGACGAACTCGATCGCTTGTTCGTCGATCTTGTTCCGCTTGATCGCCATTCCGCCGACGACATCACCACCACGACGCTCGACGATGCCAGAGAGCTTCTCGAGTGTCTTGCCGGTTTCGAGGGCGTAGGTGCAGTAGACCGCAGCCTTCTTGCCGTTGATCACCGGAAGATCGATGAGCCGCCGCACGCCGGCCGGCTTCTGCCCGAAGAGGAACAGCCCGTCGACCCAGGACCCCACCACGACGAGGTCGGATTCGCTGAGCTGTTGGAGATCGATCGCCTTGATCGAGCAGGACACGGTCTCGATTCCGGAACGGTTGAGCTCGGCGGCGATCTTGTCGCCGGCTTTGCGGGTGTTGCCGGTGAGCGACTCGTAGATGACGGTGGCCTTCATGGCAGCCGAGCGTAGTCGACGAGTCCCGCTCACATGGTCGACTAGCCTCGGTCACATGAGTGACCAGCGCTACCGAATCTCGATCACCTATTGCGTTCCCTGAGACTATTCCGACCGCGCCGTGAGCGCGGTGAACGATCTGCTCGGCAACTACCAGCACCTCATCGACGACCTCCTGATCGTCACCGGAAGGGCGGGGGTGTTCGACGTCGTCGTCAACGACGAGACCATCTACTCCAAGGCGGAGACCGGTCGCCATGCCAACCCGGGTGAGGTGCTCGATCTGTTCACGGCGATCGTCGGTCCAGACGTGCCTCGCTACGGCACCTGACGTCGGGGTGCGCTGACCATTGCTCGACGAATGGATCGCTGTCGACGATCCCGACGATCCCCGGCTCGACATCTTCCAGGGCCTGCGTGACCACATCCTCCGGCAGGAGCGGGAACTTCCCGACGGCGACATGGCCGGCGTGTTCATCTCCGAAGGCGACATCGTCGTCGAGCGAGCCTTGGCTGCCGGTTACGAGCTCGTCTCGATACTCGTCGACGCCAAACGAACTCGCCCACTCCCCGGTGCGGTCGACACCGTGGTGCCGATTTATGCCGCCGGGCCGGACGTGCTCATTCGTATCACCGGCTACCACCTGCACCGCGGAGCACTGGCGTGTTTCAAGCGGCGCCCGGTTCCCTCAGCCGCCGAGGTGATCGCCGACGCCGATCCCCGGACCGTCGTCGTCCTCGAGAACATCAACAACCCCACCAACATGGGTGTGATCTTGCGCTGTGCTGCCGGTCTCGGCATCGACGCCTTCTTCTGCGATCCCACCTGCAGCGATCCCCTCTACCGCCGGTCCGGGAGAGTCTCCATGGGTGAGGCCTATGCCCTCCCCTATGCCAGGCTCGATCGCTTCCCCGAAGGCCTCGGCGTTCTCCGAGATCACGGATTCCAGCTGCTCGCCCTCACGCCAGGGACGGATGCCATCGCCCTCGAAGAGCTCCGCTTCGGTGAGCAGGAACGACTCGCCATCCTGCTGGGGGCCGAGGGCCCGGGTTTGAGCAGCGGCGTGTTGGAGGCCGTTGATCAGCGCGTTCGTATTTCCATGTCCGGCACCGTCGACTCCATCAATGTCGGGTCGGCGGCGGCGGTCGCCTTCTACGGCGTCCAACAGAGTCGTCGCCAGATCGCTGGTTGACCCCGGGCTCTCGTCCCGTCGAGCGGCGGCACGGGCAGCCATGACCAATGCACCGAGAGCGGCATGGACGTCATCGGCTGAATCGAGGCGGTCGGCGAAAGGAACCCGAGATTCCCTGGTTCCGGCCGGCTCGGTGACCGAGAGCGTGAGGCCGTAGCGATCGATTGCCCTCACCTCGGCGTGGAGCCGAGCCAACGGCCACCGAGCGTCTTGGCCAGGAGCAGGATCTGGTCGGCCAGCTTCTCGGCGACATCGAGGATGAAGTCGGGGCCCATGAGGACGAGTGGATCCGGTTCGGCACCGGCGACGTCGGCGGGACGCAGCCACCGCTCGTCCCCTTGGTCATCGGTGAGGCGCACTCGCGTCGGCTCGAGTCGGAGCCACGACCAGTCGAGCGACTCGATGGCGGTGCGAAGGTCCGGTCGTTTCTCGCAGATGGCATCGGTGAGCGCCACCTGCTGGATTCCCGGTACCGGGCGAAGGTCGCCCTGGATGAGGAGTCGGTCTCCCACGTTCATCGCGGCCCGAGTGTCGCGTCGACCTCGGCTCGAATGGGTGCTCAGATTCGAGACCACCATCACGGGAACGCCGGCAGCGTCTGCCACCATCGGAACGGGAGCAACGATGGGTCGACCGTCGATGTCGACGGTGGCCAGCATCCCCGTGCTGTTCGCGGCAAGGATCGTACGGGCGTGTTCTGCTTGACTCGGGCTCACCCAGAAGACAACGGCAGCTTCGACGGGTCCCTTGATTGGTTTACGATCGCTCCATGATCGAATCCACGATGCAGGACTTCCCGCTCACGATCACCCATCTGTTCCGACACGGCCGGTCGGTTCATGGTGACGCGACGGTGACCACGTTCCACGGCCCCGATCAGCCGCTCCAGGTCTCCACCTACGCCGCGATCGCCGATCGAGTGGACCTCCTCGCCGCCGCCCTCGATCGACTGGGCATCGAAGCCGGCGACCGGGTGGGGACGTTCATGTGGAACAACCAGCGCCACGTGGAGGCCTACCTCGCAGTCCCCTGCATGGGAGCGGTGCTCCACACCCTCAACATCCGCCTGTTTCCCGAGCAGCTCGTCTTTGTCGTGAACCACGCCGAGGATCGCGTGATCATCGTCGACGAGAGCCTCGTGCCGCTGCTGGCGCAGGTCTTCGATCAGCTCACCACCGTCGAACACGTGATCGTCTGCCGCGACGGCGATGTCTCGGCTCCGATCGAAGGGCTCGGCGACACGCTCGACTACGAGACGCTGCTCGCCGGCGAGACGCCGGGTTTCGAGTACCCGGATGTCGACGAACGGGCGGCTGCCGCCATGTGCTACACGTCAGGGACCACCGGCAACCCCAAGGGCGTGGCCTACTCCCACCGGTCGACGTCTCTCCACTCCCTCGCTGCCATGTCGGCAAACACACTCCAGGTCGGGCACACCGAACGAATTCTGGCCATCGTGCCGATGTTCCACGCCAACTGCTGGGGTCTCGTCTACGCCGCATTGGCCGCCGGAGCCGACCTGATCATGCCCCAGCAGCATCTCCAGGCAGCACCGTTGGCCGGGCTGATCGAACAGACCAGACCGACGATCTCGGGCGCCGTCCCGACCGTCCTGAACGACATCCTCCAGAACCAGCCCGAAGCGGATCTCAGCTCACTGCGGTACGTGGTCTGCGGTGGATCTGCAGTCCCGCGCTCGCTCATCCAGGGATTCCGCGACACCTTCGGTGTCGACGTGCTTCAGGCATGGGGCATGACCGAGACGTCACCGTTGGCTGCTGTCGGCTGGCCGCCGCGTGGGGTCGAGCGTGCAGCCGACATGGATTTTCGGGTCAAGACGGGACGCATCGTGGCCGGAGTCGAGGTCCGCATCTGCGACGACGGCGGTTCGGTGTTGCCGTGGGATGGCGAGAGCCAGGGCGAGATCGAGATCCGGGGGCCGTGGATCACGGGCAGCTACTACCTCGACCCGACCGAGGAGAAGTTCCACGATGGCTGGCTCCGCACCGGCGACGTCGCCACGATCGAACCGGACGGTTTCATCCAGATCACCGACCGGGCCAAGGACGTGATCAAGTCGGGTGGCGAGTGGATCAGCTCGGTCGATCTCGAGAACGAGCTCATGGGTCACCCTGCCGTGCGCGAGGCCGCGGTCGTCGGAGTTCCGGACGACCGCTGGGACGAGCGCCCACTCGCGTGCGTCGTGATCAGCGAGGGCGAAACGGTCAGCGCCGAGGAATTGCGCGACTTCCTGGCCGGCCGTGTGGCGAAGTGGTGGTTGCCGGAGCGGTGGGCGTTCATCGAGGAGGTGCCGAAGACGTCGGTCGGGAAGTTCTCGAAGAAGGATCTTCGAGCCTCGTACGCCGAGGGCGGCCTTTCGGTCGAGGAGCTGTGACGGGAGCTAGATTCGGCCGCTGATGCGACTCGACACGGCCACCGCTTCGGCAACCTTCGCCTTGACCAGAGGCGGTCGGTTGGCGTCCCTGGTCGTTCATGGACACGAACTCCTCGTCACCGCCGCCGACGAGGAGGATTTCGGGTGGGGTGCCTTCCCGATGGTGCCGTACGCCGGCCGTGTGGTCGACGCTCGGTTTTGTTTCGAGGGCGAAGAACATCAGGTTGCCGGCGATTCGAGCCCCCCACGCGATTCACGGCACGGTGTGGAATCGCAGTTGGCGTCAGGTCGACGGCCGCACGATCGCCGTCGAGCTGGGCCCGGAGTGGCCCTTCGGTGGCGAGGTGGTCCAGACCGCAGACCTCACCGATCACCATCTCGAATTGTCGTTGACCGTCACGGCCGGCGACCGGGAAATGCCGGCGATGGTCGGCTGGCACCCGTCCTTCCGGCGTCGGCTGCTGCGTCACGCCGAGTCGCCCGTCGAGTACGAGTTCGAGCTGGGCTCGATGTACGAACGAGACGACTCGATGGTGCCGTCTGGAAGACTGGTGGCACCCACGCCCGGTCCGTGGGACGACTGTTTCACCGGCGTCGCCGAGCCCCTGGTACTCACCTGGCCGGGAGCGGTCCGGGCGTCACTCACCTCGACATGTGACCACTGGGTCGTGTTCGACCAGCGCAGCCACGTGGTGTGTGTCGAACCGCAGTCCGACGCCCCTGACGTCTTCAACCGAACGCCGACCGTGCTGGCGCCCGGTGAGGCCATGACGGAGACCTTCCGGATCTCGTGGGTGCGATTGGGTGAAATGATGGACACATGCGGATGACGCCATGACGATGGGTTGGAACGAGCTGGGTCGCGGTCTCGTGGCGGGGATGCTCGAGCGACAGATCAAGGACCGCGGCTCGTTCGTCCGCTGGATCGGTGTGGCCATCATCGTCGTCGGTGTCGTCGCCGCCGTGGGCTGGGGAGGGTTCGTTCGCGGGCTGGGGATCACGCTCGTCCTGGTTGGTCTGATCGTGGTGTTGCTGGTGTTGTTGGTCCGCACGATGGCACTGGCGGCAATCAACAAGTTCGCAACGCCGACGTCACTCGCCGAGAAACGGGACGTGATCGATCGGGCCATGGATCGCGCCGACCTCCCCACCGGTCCGATTGCGATCGTTCGATTCCTGGTGCGTCTGCGCAAGGGTGTCGGTACCGAGGTCGCCCGCCTCGACACGGTCCTCGACGATCTTCGTGAGGAGCTCGCACGGTCGGAGGACGAGCTTCGTCAGGGGGAACTCGATGGGAGATCCGGGTCCGTCACTCCCGAACTGCCGGAGTGACCTCGCCTGCACCGAAGCCGCTCGTCCCGGACCGTCCACGGAGCGCGTCGAGAGCGTTCTGCACATCGCCCACATACCCGAGTGCGTAGGCTCCCATCGCGTACCCCATCAGCTTCAGGAGATCGTCATCCAGGGTGCAGGCGACGTTCTGTGGCACCGACAGGTACTGGTTCTCCTCCTGGCGAAGCCAGGCCACGTTGTAGGTGATGTTGATCCCGGTCCGAGTCGCCGCCGAGTGGTTCGCTCCGCCGCCGTGATAGACGCTGCCGAGGTAGAGCAGGACCGAGCCTTTGGTCATCTCGGCCGGCACGGTGGCGTCGTGGTCGTAGCGGAGCCGATCCTCGTGATGGTTGCTGCCGACGACCACCCGCGTGGCCCCGTTCTGCTCGGTGAAGTCGGTGGCGGCCCAGATCGTGTTGCACTGCACCTCGTAGTCGGCCGGAAACGGGAAGAAGTCGAACGCCCACTGGTCCCGATGGATCGGCTGTCCGAGTTGATCCGGGTCGATCGAGATGACCTGGGTCAAGTGGAGCTGGTGGTTGGTGGCGTGGCCGAGGATGTCGCCGACCACGGATCGGACGAGCGGATTCGTCACGAGTTCGCGTGACGTCGGCGATCGCGCGATGAGCGCACCCGTGCGTCTGGTCAGCCGTCCACCGAAATCGTCTGCGCTGTACGGCGTCGCTTCGACGAAGGGTTCCAGTTCTGCCATCGCTCGATCGATCACGGCCGCGCTCGACGAGCCCGTCGATGATCACGGCTCCATCGGCGCGCAGTGCGGCCACGATCTCGGCGAGCGGGGCCGTCGGCTCGAGATGGCGCACCCCTCGGGCAACGGCGACGTCATGATCGGTGTCCTGAGCCATCCCCGATTCTCGGTCGACGCGGCCATGACGCACAAGTGGAGGTGGTTTGCCATGATCTGTGCGTGACCTTCCCAGAACAGCGTGACGTGACGCCGGAATGGCTGGCCGCTGCGCTCGGCCACCCTGGAGTGGACCTCGGCGTCAGCAGTCGGTCGATCGGGACCGGCCAGGTCGGCGAAAATGTTCGCTACACGCTCACCTGGCCGGACGGCATCGAGGGCCCAGCGAGTGTCGTCGGCAAATTCCCGTCCCCCGATCCCACCAGTCGGGAGACAGCGGCAGCCACCGGCTCCTATCTCAAGGAGGTCGGGTTCTACCGCGATCTGCAAGCGACGGTCGAGATCCCGACACCGAGGATCCACTTCCTGGGCGAGGATCTCGGCGCCAACCGATTCCTGCTCCTGATGGACGACATCTCGCCGGCAGAGCAGGGTGATCAGCTCCTCGGATGCTCGGAGGCCCGGGCCGAGGCGGCGGTCGATGCGCTGATCGGTCTGCATGCGCCCCGCTGGGATGATCCGACGCTGAACGACGTCGAGTGGCTCTCACCGAGAGATGCGGCCCGCGGCGTCGAGTTGGCTGCGCTCTACGAGGTGCTGTTCCCTGGCTTCGCCGATCGATACGGCGACCGGCTCGGCGCCGAGGTCGTGGCCACCGGTGCCAGATTCGGGCCACGCCTCGCCGCTTGGTTCAGCGCATTCGACACACCGACAACCTTGGTTCACGGCGACTACCGACTCGACAACATGTTGTTCGCCACCGGCCCCGGCCCTGCGCCTCTGACCGTCGTCGACTGGCAGACCGCAGCGATCGGGCACGGCCCGGCCGACCTCGCGTACTTCCTCGGGGCCGGTCTCCTGCCCGAGCAGAGAAGGACGGTGGAAGCGGCGCTCGTCGACCGCTACGAAGCCGGTCTCGGCGCAGCAGGCATCGAGGTCGAACCCGATCTGCTTCGCCACGACTACGCGGCTGGGAACAGCGAGCGGCTATCTCATGGCGGTCGTGGCGTCGATGATCGTCGGGACGCACCGAACGTGGTGACGAGATGTTCTGTGTCATGGCAGAGCGCCATGCCGCTCAGATGACCGACTGGAGCGTTCTGGAGCTCGTGATCCCCTGACGATCAGCCTCGGCCGACGGCCTCGGCCCAGCGTTGTGACACCGATCGGGGCACATCGGTGGGGGTGTCGCGTCGTTGCCTGGCGGCGGCCAACATCGCAGCCCGCTCGGTTGGGGTCTTCTTGTGGACCGGCTGGCCACGTCTGAGCACCACGACTCGGACCACGGTGAGCCCGACGATCAACGCCAGCGCCGCGAGTCCGAATGACAGGACGAGTGGGTTGCGGATGTCGCTGCCCGCTTGCCAGGCATGGATCGATCCGAAGATCAGGCTCACGTACGACAGCAAGTGGATGCCATGCCACGCTCGGGACGGAATTCGGTCTCGCACCAGCGAGGAGAGCTCGACGGCGGCCATCAGGTACAGGCTCAGCACGCCCCACGTGATCGCCCCTCGTCGCCAGTCCGAGGTGAAGGGGACGAAGAACTGCGTTGCCCCGAAGTCGACGTAGCTGTCCGCCCACAGGGTCACGAGGTGGAGGGCCAGGAAGATGGAGGTCAGGGTGCTGAAGAAGCGGTGGAGATCGAGGAGCCACGGGTAGCCGGGCTGCTTGCCGAGCGCCTTGGACGACAGCAGCAGGCCGAACACGACGGAGCCGGCGGCAACGGCCCATGTCATCAATCCGGCGCCCCGGGTGGCAAACCACCAGACCTGTTCGCTCATTGGAACAGTCCGAGGCTTCCGACGACGTGCTGATGCCCCCAGTCGTCGGTGATGATGCCGCACGTTTCGTGGTCCAGGATCAGCGTCTTGGCTTGGTCGCGGCCGAGCCCGATCGCCGTGGTGGCCAGCACCTCGCACTGTGCGGCGGCGGCGCCGAGAACGGTGACTGACGAGATGCCGCTGTCCGTCGACAGCCCCGTCGCAGCATCGAGAATGTGATGACGCTCGCCCGTGGGCGTCATCCAGCGACGTTTCGTGGTCGATGAGGTACACACGCCGCCGGCCGCGATGTGGAGTTCGCGCCGATCGGGGCAGCCGGGATGGTCGATCACGATGTGCCACCCCTCTGGTGGGCAAATGCCGTCGGCGCGGAGGTCACCGCCGATGTTCACCATCGCTCCGAGGGCTCCGGCGTCGAGCAACGCAGCAACGGTCAGGTCTGCGGCCGTTCCCTTGCCGATTCCGCCGAGGTCGAGCGCAACACCCTCCGGGACGGAGATGGTCGACGCGACCGGGTGCACGACGACACCGAGCGGGGTGGGCGACGGCACGATTTCGGCTGTCCCTCACGGATCCGAGCTCACGGAAAGGACGGTCGTACCCCGATCGCTGGAGCGATGTCCCGATCGTCGGGTCGAAGATGCCTGCGGTCTCGTGCCACCCGTCGATCGCTTTCGAGACGATGTCGATCGTGCTCGGGTCGACGAGGACCGGGGATCCGGCTGAGTTGTTGATCCGCGAGATGTCCGATCCGGGGAGGAATCGGCTCCACCGTTCTTCGAGCACGCGCACGAGCGAGCGCCCCACATCGAGCAGGGGTCCGCTGCGAGCGCGATCGTCGATCAGGACGACGACGTGCGCACGGGTGCCCATGGCCTCGAACCGGGCAGATGCCGCCACTGGAGCGGACATGGTGAGGGCAGACGTCATCAACTCGGCTCGGTCGTCGTGGTGGTCGTCGTCGCCGCTTCGGTCGTGGTGGTCACGGCCTGGGTGGTGGTCGTGGAGGCCACGGACGTGCTGGTGGTCTGCTGGGCACTGCTCGTCGGACCCTGGGTGGTGGCCGACGAAGACGGTGTCGTCGTCGGAGTCGTCGTGGATGACTGAGTGACGGGGGACGTCGGTGCTGGAGTACTGGGGGGTTGGGTGCCGGTTGGCTGGGTGGCGGTGGGTCGAGTGCTCGGTGTCGGAGTGTTCGTCGATGCCGTCGACGGTGTGGTCTGGGCAACCGACGTCGAGGTGGTCGACTCGTCGGTGAGAGATGTGTCGGTGGTCGACGCAACGAGCCCGGCGGCCCAGCCGTCTGGGGCCACGACCGGGACGGTCGGGATGGTCGTCTGGACCGGTGTCGCCGCTCCGTCGAGCTGCAGTGCCAGTCCGGCATCGTCTGCGGTCGTAGCCGGAACGTCGGCGGCGACGGAGTCGGCACGGTCGGCAAGCGCCGTGGCGACGGCGATGGAGGAGGTCATGCCGAGGTAGGACGCGCCGCTGACCAGTGCGACGATCTGTCTGGCTCGTCGAGCGGGATGTGGTGATCGCGACATGTCGATCTCTATCGGCAGCTTTCACCTGATTCTGTACGACAGAATCTGCCGGTCGACCCGCGATGTCAGCCCGATTACTGGGCCAGTCCGTCGCCGGTGCCCCAACCGAAGACGAAGACCGCGACGAGGAACAACAAAACGACGATGCTGATCGCAGCCCACTGCAGATTCGCATTCATGTTCTTGCGTTTGATGGTTTCGATGTTCTTCGAGCGCTTGGCTCGTCTCGGTGAGGGTTTCGCGGCCATGTGCCATTCAACACGCCGCGGCTCTCTGTGCTTCCGGCATTCCGCAATCCCTTCGCCTCGGGCGAGGTCCCGCTACATTGGCCCGGATGACCGCTACTGAGTCGGAACAGGCATTGACCGGTTCTGGACTGTCTCCCGCCGACCGCTTCATGTTCTCCCTCCTCCGGCTCCCCAAGGAGTCGTCCGCGGTGGCCCAGAGCAGGGCGGCGGCACAGGACGCGTTCCAGAAGAGCATCGTGATCTCGGGAACCCGCTGCCTGCTCACCTACATCGTGCTTCCGTTCATCGCCCCGTTCGTAGGAATTGCCGCGAGGGTCGGCGCTCCCCTCGGAATCACGGTGGCGCTGGTGGCCATGGTGTCGATCGTGATCAGCCTGCGACGGTTCTTCGGATCGATGCACCCGAAACGATGGGCCTACGGCTCACTGGCCGGGCTGATGTTCGCCTTCCTGATCGTCACCATCGTCATCGACATCGGTCAGCTCTGACATGCACGTGGTGATCATCGGTGCCGGCGAAGTCGGGTGGTATCTGGCGCAGCGCCTCGGTCAGGAGGACCACGACATCACCGTCGTCGAGCGCGACCCCGGCCGAGCGGCCGCGATCGGCGAACAGCTCGACGTCCAGGTGATTCTCGGCAGCGGATCTCGGCCGTCAGTGCTGAGCGACGCCGGGATCCACCGCGCCGAAATGCTGGCCGCGGTGACCGAGAACGACGAGGTGAACATGGTCGCCTCGCTCATCGCCCAGGAGCACGGCGTCGCCCAGTCCATCGTCCGGCTCCAGACCGACGAACTCCGCGGCGAATCCGGTGCGAGCCTGCGAAACCGAGTCGGCGCCTCACTGATCATCGATCCGGACGCCGACACTGCGGACGAGATCCTCGAGCTGGTTCACGTCACTGGAGCCGATGAGGTCTACGCCATGGGCGGTGGTGATCTCCTCGTGATCGGCGCGGAGATCGCCGAAGGGTGCGAGATCGTGGGAATGTCCCTGGCCGAGATCTCGGCTCGTCACGAACCCGATCGCGAGTTCGTGTTCGGCGCGATCACCCGCAACGGAACGACCATCATCCCTCGCGGCGATCAGCGCATCTTGGCCGGAGACCACGTCCGCGTGCTCACCACGAAGAAGAAGCGGCATCAGGTTCTGGAGCTCATCGGTGTCCCGGGGAAGCTCGCCCGTCGGGTGATGATCCTCGGAGGTGGGGCCATCGGCTTTCGCGTCGCCCAGAAGCTGCAGGCCGAGGGGGCCGAGGTGGTGCTCATCGAACGCGACCACAAGCGGGCCGTCAAGATCGCCGAGCAGCTGCACCGCTGTGTCGTGATCGAAGGCGAGATCACCGACACCGACCTCCTGGCCGAGGAATCCGTCGGCCGGATGGACGCCGTCATCGCCGCCACCGGCGAGGACTCCGCCAATGTGCTTGCCTGTGCTTTCGCTGCCGCCGAGGGCGCGTCGTACACCGTGGCCGTGCTGCACAGCCTCTCCCTCCTCCCGCTGATTCGCCGTTTCGGCATCAATGCGGCACTCAGCCCTCGGACCGCGTCGGCCAATGCCGTCCTCCGCCACGTTCGCGGCGGGACAGCGGCGGTGGCGACCTTCCTCGAAAGCGATGCCGAGGTCGACGAGCTCGTGATCGAACCGGGAAGTCGTGCCGACGGCGCAGCCGTCGCCGATCTCGACCTGCCGAAGGACATCATCATCGGAGCGGTGAACCGCCCAGACCAACCGAGCGAGATCGTCCGGGGTCGCACGGTGCTGCACGCCGGTGACTTCCTCGTTGTCTTCGCTCGTACCGACGCCCTGATCGAGGCACATGACTTCTTCGCTGCGTCGTAGCGAACGCAAGAGCGACCTCTTGACCGAGCCCAGCCGGGTCGATCGGCTGCAGCGCCCGAGCCTGGTCGTCCACATTCTCGGGATCACGCTCGGTGTCTCCGGGGTGGGCATGCTCGTGGCCGGTGTGGTCGAAGCGATCGACGGTGGAACCGAGATCGACGTGCTCATGCTCACCGGGGTGCTCTTCAGCATCGCCGGTGGATTGCTCTGGCGTCTGACCATGGTCCCGGCGCGAATCGAACTGCTCGACGTCTTCAGTTCGGTCTTCATGGCCTGGATCGGTCTCGCTGTTGCCGGTGCCACGCCGTACGTCCTGAGCGGTACCTTGCCCCAGATCGATGATGCCCTCTTCGAGGCGGTGTCGGGTTTCACCACCACCGGAGCCACGGTCCTCCGACCGATCGAGGGCGTCTCGAAGGGCATTCTCTTCTGGCGTGCCATCACACAGTGGATCGGCGGCATGGGCGTGATCGTCCTCGTGGTCGCCGTGCTTCCCACCGTCGGGTCGGGCGGCATGGATCTGCTCCAAGCCGAGGCTCCCGGCCCCACCGGCGAGCGGCTCACACCACGGGTGCGCCACACGGCCCGGAATCTCTGGGCGGTGTATGTCGGACTCACCGTGGTGTACGCCGTGGGGTACATCATCGCCGGCATGAGTCTCTACGACGGGGTCTACCACTCGTTCACCACGCTCTCGACCGGGGGATTCTCGCCGTACAACGCATCGCTCGGCCACTTCGACTCGGCCGCGATCGAGTGGATCGCGATCTCGGGAATGTTCCTTGCCGGCGGGAGTTTCACGCTCTGGTTCCGGGCGCTCCGAGGTAATCCGAAACCGATTCTTCAGTCGGCCGAGCTGCGCCTCTACGTCATCCTCGTGGCGGTTGCGTCTGCTGCGATCTTCTTCAGTTCCGGCTCTGGTCTCTCCGGGCACGACGGGGTACGTGACTCGGTGTTCACGGTGGTGACCGTCGTGTCGACCACGGGGTACGTGACTGCCGATTTCGGCCTCTGGAGCGATTCGGCCCAGACGCTGCTCTTGATGATGATGCCACTGGGTGCGATGGCCGGCTCGACCGCAGGCGGTGTCAAGCTCGTCCGTTTGCTCGCCGTGGCCAGTTACGCCCACCGGGCAACCCTGCGCCAGCTCCACCCGCGTATGGTCCGCCCGGTCAGAGTGGGCAAGGCGGCCCTCGACGACGAGACCGCGAGCCGAGTGGTGGCTTATATCGCGCTCGCCTTGGCCGCGTTCGGCGGCGGCGCCGTACTGATCTCGTTCAGCGGTGCGGATCCCATCTCGGCCTTCTCTGCATCCGCCACCACCTTCGGCAACGTGGGTCCGGGGCTCGGTGTCATCCACCCGACGTCGGATTTCCTGGCGCTGCCGCGAGTGGCCCGGCTGATCGGTGTCGGACTGATGTTGCTCGGTCGTCTCGAGATCTATCCGGTGCTGCTGGCCTTGGTCGCCTTGCCGATCCCTCGGGCTGTCCTCGCTCGACTCCGCCGCTGAGCGATCCGAGCCCCGGCCCGATCAGTCCAATCCGAGCCGGAGAAGCTGGTCGTCCGGTGCGTGCAGTTCGTCGAGCGCCGTCCGCAGGAGGTCGAGCATCTCACGCTCGATCGGTTCACCGACGCGGTTCTCGGCCTCGTCGGGGTCGACGGACACGTCGAACAGCGCGTGACGGTCGATCGCCCGCTTGTTGGCCCAGTATGGCAACGGCTCACCCGCCGCGAACGGTTGTCTGATCACGGGGATGTCGCTCCACGGCATCGTGTCGAGGAAGGCTCGATGATCCGGGACGGGCAGGCTCACGAATCCAGGGAGATGGACGGGCATCGTCGACCACCTGTTCGACCACATCGACAAGGGGAACGCGTCACCGACCGGGCCCCTCGCGTACTTTCGCGTGCCGTCGGTGACCTGGACCCAGTTGCCGTAGACACCACCGATTGCCCACTGTCGGATGTCGGTCGCCGCTCCCTCGAGGAGGGGCGCCAGCGATCGGCCGTGCGTCCCCGGTCCCGGCTCGACGTCGAAGATCGAGCACAGGGTTGCATGAAGATCGACATTGGTGGTGAGCGCATCGCAGGTCCCGCCACCTTCGACACCAGGCCAATGCACGAGGAGCGGCGTGTGGCCGAGCGGTTCGTACTGAGGCACGGCCGGCTTGCCCCAGATGTCCGTTCCCTCGCGATGGTCGCCCAGATAGTGGCCGTGGTCAGTGCAGATGATCACGACCGTGTCGTCCAGGTGGTCGGCGAGTTGGTCGAGGAGTGTCCCGACCCAGTGGTCGATCATCGAGAGCTTCGAGCCGTAGTTGGCTCGGATGTGTCTGGCCTCAGCGTCGCTCAACTCCCCTCGCTCCTGCGCTCCGATGGCGTACGGCGGCCAGATGATGTCGTCGTCGTTCCAGGGCTCGTCCTCGTAGCGACCCCGCCAGGGGTCTGGCGTGTCGAACGGCTCGTGGGGATCGAACTCGTCGATGAACAGGAGGAATCGGACGTGCTGTGGTGCTGAGTGGGTGACCCAGTCGCGGGCGGCGGTCATGACCCGAGGTCCGGGGTAGTCGAGTTCGCTTCGGAAATACGTCCTCGATCGGTCGTAGCCCCGGGTCATCTCGACGCCGAACTGTTTGTTGAGCCACCAGTCCCCACGCCGGGCCGGGGCCGCGGGATGGCCGGTCCACGAGAGGTCCGGTGCGGTTCGCCACAGGTCGCCCTCGTGGCCGCGTAGGTAGTCCCATCCCCCGAAGTCGGTGTGATAGTTCTCGCCGCCGGTCTCGAAGAGGTGCGGATGGTCGGTGACCAGCATCGTCGTGACACCGGAGTTCCGGAGTTGGGCGGTGATCGGCTGATCCCACAATTCGAGGGATCCCCACGGTCGCCACAGGAAGTCGAGCGATCCGGTGAGGATGTCATGACGGGCCGGCATGCACGGGAGCGAGCCGGTGACGTGACGGGTGAAGCGGGTGGCCTGTTCGGCCGCGAAACGATCGATGTTGGGAGTCTCGAAGTCGGTTCCGCCGTAGCACCCCAGATCGTGACGGTTGAGCGAGTCGAGGAGGATCACGACGGCGTTGGACGCAGTCTTGGCGGCGAGGTTCACGGCCTCGATCCTGGCAGGCCGACATCCGAGGCGCTAGACGTTGGGCATGGATCTCGACGGGTTCCGATCAGCATGTGTCTCGTTTCTGGGCGAGCACGTTGCCGCCGGAACTGCCTGCCCGGCGTTCGGAGCGATCCTGCCGCCGGTGCTATTGGACGAAGCCCTGGCCTGGCAGCGGATCTGCTTCGAATCGGGATTTGCGGGCGTGCATTGGCCGACCGAGTACGGAGGTCGGGGCCTCACGCGTGCTCACGCCGAGATCTGGTTCACCGAATGTGCACGAGCTGCGGTGGCGCCCTACCTGAACCTGCAGGGAATCGTCCTCGCCGGTGAGGCGATTCTCCGGTCCGGCAGCGAACAGCAGAAGTCCCGGCTCCTTCCTCCATCGTTGCGTGGCGATCTGCTCTGGTGTCAGCTCTTCAGCGAGCCAGCGGCGGGATCGGATCTGGCCGCACTGTCGACGTCCGCCGTCGTCGACGGTGACACGTTCGTGGTGAACGGCCAGAAAGCGTGGTCGTCGAACGCCCAGTTCGCTCAGGCGGGCATCTTGTTGGCGAGGACCGGGCCCGACAGCAGCCATCGAGGTATCTCGTTCTTCTGCGTCGACATGTCGCTCCCCGGCATCGAGGTGCGTCCGATCAAGCAGATGACCGGCGCCGAGGAGTTCTGCGAGGTGTTCTTCACCGACCTACGACTACCGGCCGACGCTCTGCTGGGGCCGCGCAACGAGGGATGGCGGGTGGCGATGGAGGTACTGGTGGACGAGCGAGGGAAGCTTCGGCGCAGCTGGAGCCATCAGCCTGCGCCGGCGTATCGGCGAGCTGACAGCCAGATCGTCCACGGCCAACCACTTGGATCGGTTGGCCGCCGTCGATCTCGCCGTGAGGGGTGGAGCGTTGGCATCGTTCCTCGATCGTTTGGGTGACCAACCCTCCATGGCACCGGCTGCGAAGCTCCTTCGAACGGAGCTGGAGGTGCAGATCGCGCAGCTGAATCACCGGCTTGGGGGCCCGGTCGACGATCTCCTCTACTCCCCCGGCATGCGCATCGCCGGCGGGTCGAGCGAAATCCAGCGTTCGATCATCGGCGAACGCTTGTTGGGATTGCCCCGAGAGCCGAATTGATCGGGCACACTCTCCAGATGTCGAAGCTCGATGACCTGATCGCCGAACGAGGCTGTCTGCTGATCGATGGGGCCATGGGGACCGAGTTGTTCCGCCGCGGCCTCGGAGCGGGCGACCCGCCTGAGCTGTGGAACGTGGAAGAGCCGGATCGAGTGGCGGCGGTCTATCAGTCCTACGTCGACGCCGGCAGCGACGTGTTCCTCACGAACTCGTTCGGTGGGACCGCGTTCCGTCTCAAGCTGCATCGGCTCGACAACCGGGTGGTCGAGCTGAACGAGGCCGCCGCTCGCATCGGCCGCAAGGTGGCCGATGCTGCCGATCGCACGGTTCTTGTCGCCGGATCGATGGGGCCGACGGGCGAGCTTCTCGAACCGATGGGATCGATGACGCCCTCGACGTGCGCAGCTGCATTTGCCGAGCAAGCGAAGGGATTGGCTGCGGGCGGCGCCGACCTGCTCTGGATCGAGACGATGAGTCACCTCGATGAGGTCGCAGCAGCGGTTGAGGGCGCCCGATCGGTGAGTGATCTGCCGATCACGGCGACGCTCAGTTTCGACACGGCCGGCCGCACCATGATGGGTGTCACCGGCGAACAAGCGGTGAACCGTCTGGCCGAGCTCGGCGTCGCCGCTGTGGGTGCCAATTGCGGGAACAACCTCGGCGACACCGAGGCTGCACTGGCGGAGATGCGCGCCGCCAATCCGACCATCCATCTGATCTCGAAGGCCAATGCCGGCATGCCCGAGTGGCGTGGGACCGAGCTGCACTACAGCGGCAGCCCCGAGGTCATGGCGGCTCACGCCCACCGACAGCGAGAAGCCGGTGTGCAGCTCATCGGCGGATGCTGTGGGTCGACGCCCGAGCACCTGGCCTTGATGCGAGCGGTCCTCGACGGCACCGAGCCGGTGCCGGACGTCGATTTCGAGCCGGCGGTCCTGCGTCAGGTGGCCAAGCGAGAACGCAGCAGCCGTAGACGTCGACCCTGACCGAACCCGAGGCAATCACCCCCGGAAATGGGGGCCCCAAACCTCGGGTTTGAGCCCCACAGAATCGGGGGTCATAGCCTCAGGTTGGTGGGGACGCCGGCGAGCAGGGTGCCGAGGACGGCGATGTCCTTGATCGCGATCGGATCCACCTCGACAGGGTCCTCGGCCAGGATCACGAAGTCAGCCCACTTTCCGACCTCGATCGAGCCGACCTCGTCGTCGATGTGGAGCTGGTGCGCGGCATCGAGCGTTGCTGCCCGGAGCGCCCGTTCGGCACCGATGCACTGCTCGGCGCCCAGCACCTCACCGGTCGCTGTACGTCGGTTGACCGCACACCACATGGTCATCAGGTGCCCGAGTGGCGTCACCGATGCGTCGGAGTGGATGGAATAGCGCACGCCCGCAGCGTCGGCCATGGCACACGCATCCATCCGACGCAGCCCGCTCGGCGCCGACCGTCAACTCCCGGTGCTGGTCGCCCCAGAAGTAGATGTGGTTCGTGAACAGGTTGGCGTTGACGCCGATGGCCGCCATGCGTTCGTATTGTTCTGGGGTGGTCAGCTGGCAGTGCTGCACCGTGTGGCGATGATCAGGCCACCCGTCGTCGGCCGCCACGATCGGCTCCAGGGTGTCGAGGAACAAATCGACTGCTTGATCCCCGTTGCAGTGGACGTGGACGTTGATGCGGGCGGTGTGTAGTGCCGTGAACAGGTCGCTGAATCGCTCGGGTGTGATCAGCCAGATCCCGTTCGGACGATCGCCGACATACCCCGGCGGATTGAGGCGGGCTGTGAAGCCCTGGATCGATCCGTCGAGCAACAGCTTCACGGAACCGAGCCGGAGCTTGTCGGTGGACATTGCTGCCAGCCGTTTCAGGAGGTCGATCGACCCGGCAACCGGGCCCTGGTCGCTGGCCGGATTCTGCATCACGACCATGCGGGCAGGGAATGCAGGATCGTTGACGGTGGCAAGCCAGTCGGCGGTGATGTGGGGCTGGTCGAGCCGAGCCGCTCCGAGTTCGGTGACCGTCGTACACCCGGCACGCCGAGCCGACGCTCCCAGGCGGCGTATCGAGTCCGGATCGCTCATGGCGTCGATGATCGGCCGGAATCCCGACATGGCGTGAGCCATCGCGGCTGGTTCCTGGAGCTCGCCGATCGGGATGCCGTCTGCGTCGACCGGGATTCCCTCGAAATCGATACCGGGCCCGATGCCCTCGTGTTCGAGCATCGCCGAGTTCACGGTCGCCAGGTGACCGCTGGCGTGGAACACGAAGATCGGCCGGTCAGCGGACACCTGGTCGAGGTGGCTTGCCACCAGGCGTTCGTCGTCGAGATGGATCGGGTCGAAACCCCACGCCACCAGCGGTTCGTTGCCCGGCGGCATCGTGTGCTCGATCTCGATCAGGCGCTGGATCACGGCGTCCAGGGTCGTGAGACCGGGCCAGTGGGAGCCGTCCGGAGCGACACGGTCGAACGAACCGAGGTAGGGAAAGCCCCACAGCGCTCCCTCCAGCACGTGACAATGGGCTTCCACGAAACCAGGCAGGATCACGGCGTCGGCGAAGCGACGGTCGATCTCGGCGCCGGGGAACGACTGGTGCAGGTCGGCCAGGGCACCGACACCGGCGATACGGCCATCATCGTCGACGGCCACCGCCTCGGCGACGGGTTGAGTGGGATTGACCGTCCGGACGGTTGCGGCGAGGTAGATGGTGGGCACGTCTGGAACCTAGTGGTTCACCTGAGCGGCTTCGAGCGTCCAACCCGGGCGGTGGCATGTTGGTGGCGCAGTGGTCGTTGTGCGAGCCTCTCCGCATGGGATATGAGTGTTTCGACCTGGACATCAGCGACAAGATCGCACATCTCCGCATGAATCGGCCCCAGAAGGCCAACTCCATGATCGCTTCCTTCTGGCGGGAGCTGCCGACGATCATCGACGAGCTGTCCGCCTCGGGGACGGTGCGAGCCGTCGTGTTGTCCGGCGAGGGCAAGCACTTCTGTTCCGGCATGGACCTCGAGGTCTTCGGCAACGATCCCGCCGTCGGGCCGAACGCTCCGACCGGCCACCGGAGTCGGCGAAACGAGCGCTTTCGCAGCACGGCGATGAAGCTCCAGGATTCGTTCTCGGCTCTGGAGCGATGTCGGGTTCCCGTGTTGGCTGCCATCCAAGGTGCATGTGTCGGTGGTGCGATCGACATGGTCACTGCGGCCGACCTCCGCTACGCCACCGCAGACGCCTACTTCTCGATCGCCGAGATCAACATCGGCATGACCGCTGACGTCGGCACGCTCCAACGCATGCCGAAACTCGTTCCCGAGGGCATCGTCCGGGAACTGGCCTACACCGGGAGGAAATGGTCGGCAGAGGAGGCCAAGGCGGTCGGATTCGTCAATGCGATCCATGCTGACCACGACGAGCTCCTGGCCGGTGTCATGGAGGTCGCGGCCACCATCGCCGAGAAGAGCCCGATGGCGGTGTGGGGCACCAAGCAGACCATGCACTACACACGCGATCATTCGGTGGCGGACGGGCTCGAGTTCATTGCCAACTGGAACGCGGCGATGTTCGACACCGACGACATGGGCGAGGCCTTTGCCGCGCAGATGGAGCAACGCCCCGCTGAGTTCCCCGATCTCTTTCCGCTCAGTCCCGGGCTCGAGTGAGCGTGGCCGGTGTAGCGATCGGCGCCGCGAGGCGCCTCAGTCAGTGAGGTCGTCTGCCTCGACGAGCCCACCGGCGGCGGCAAGAGCGCTACCAAGCATGACGGAACGCTCGAGCACTGCTTCGAAGTAGTGCTCGGCGATCGTCTCGCTGCCTGACAACGGCACGCGCCCGAGCGAGGTCACCACGGCCGTCGCATCATTGGTGATACGAACCGTGCCACCGAAGTTGGGCAGCTTGTCCTCGTCGCCCCAGAACGCCCGCTGCTGCTTGATCGAGGGCTTGTTCTTGTTTCTCCTGCGTCCACGCGGTCGTCGACTGCTCATGAGTTCTCCTCGATCTTCACATTCGTCGTGCTGGTGGTCATCGTGCTCGTGGTCGGTCGCATGGTTGCTCGGGCGGTCACGGAGTGTCGTCGTCGAGACTCAAGAGGGCGTCTGGATCAATGCCGAGCGCAGCACGCAGCTGCGATGCGTCGAGATCGTCGATCGAGCTCGACTTCGGCAGCACCATGTCGGCGATCTTTCGTTTGCCGGCGACGATTTCCTCGACCCGCTCGTCGACCGTGCCGGGGCACACGAGACGATGGCAGATGACCTTGTTCTTCTGGCCGATGCGCCACACTCGGTCACGGGCCTGATCCTCGACTGCCGGGTTCCACCAACGGTCGTAGAGGACGACGTGACTGGCCGCTGTGAGGTTGAGGCCGGTGCCGCCGGCCTTCAGCGAGAGCACCATGGCACCGGGGCCGGTGCCCTTCTGGAAGTCGGCGACCATCGTGTCCCTGGCGCCGCGACCGAGACCACCGTGATAGCAGTTGATCTTCATGCCGTATCGTTTCGACAGATGGGTCGACAATCGCTCGCCCCAGGTCGCGAAGTGGGTGAAGATCAGGATTCGCTCGCCGGATGCGAAGACGTTGTCGAGGATCTCGATGAGCCTGGCCAGCTTGCCGGACCGGTCGTCGAGGTCGCCACCGTCGTCTTCGTAGTTGACCGGGTGGTTGCAGATCTGCTTGAGGGCCGTGATCGCAGCCAGGACGGCGCCCTTCTTGCGCGGAGCGCCGGCGTCGACCTCGGTCTGCTGGGCGACGAGGCTGTCGAGTACGGCCTGGTAGAGGCCGATCTGCTCGGTGGTCATCGCGCAATGATCGAGCTCGTCGATCCGGTCGGGGAGCTCGGCTGCGATCGCCGGCTCCATCTTGGTCCGACGGAAGACCATGATCCCGTTGAGAGCCCGTAGGGCACTCTCGGAATCTGATCCGGTCTTGCCGGCGGACAGCTGGTTGATGAAGTCGTTGCGTCCCCCGACGAGTCCGGGGTTGGCCCAGTCGAGGATCGCCCAGAGATCGCCGAGACCATTCTCGATCGGCGTGCCGGTGAGAGCGAGCCGGGAGTGCGCGTCGAGCCGTCTGAGCTGTTGTGCAGTGTCGCTGGTCGGATTCTTGATGGCCTGTGCCTCGTCGAGGACGACGTTGTTCCAGGCCAGTTTCTCGAGCCCGGCCATGTCGCGCACGGCGGTGCCGTAGGTGGTGATGATGATGTCGGCTCGCTTCGACAGCGCCTCGAGTCCGCTGAGGTCCGCTCGATTGGGCCCGTGATGCACGCGAACTCGGGAGGCGGGGACGAACTTCTTCGCTTCGGCCGCCCAGTTGCCGACAACGGCCGGTGGTGCAATGACGAGCGAGGGACCGCGCTCACGAGTGAGGTGGAGGTGGGCGAGCATGGTGGGTGTCTTGCCCAGACCCATGTCGAGCGCCAGACAGCCGCCGAGTCCGGCCGAGTCGAGGAATCCGAGCCAGGCCAGCGCATCTGCTTGATAGCTGCGGAGCTCGCCACGGAAGCCCTCGGGTTTGGTCGGGAGTTCGTCTGGTACTTCCTTGGCGCTGCGGAGCAGATCGGCGGCCCAGCCGGAGCCGGTGATCCCGATGCCGCCGGCGAGGGGCGAACCCTCGAGGCCGAGCGCGTGGCGCAGCATGTCGGCGCCGGAGAGCCTGGTCTTGTCTGCCCTGTCGGCCAACGCGGCGGCCGCCTGGGCGAGATCGGCCTGATCGAGCTCGACCCACTGGCCGTGGCTCTTCACCAGCGGCCTGGCCTGAGCAGCGAGGCGTTGGATCTCTGCCGCGGTGAGTTCGACGTCGTCGAACACTGCCGACCACCGCACGTTCGCCAGCTGTTGCGCACCGACCATGGAGTCGGTCGCGTCGGAGGTGAGACGCAACGAGGCGGTCGGCTTGCGACGAGACAGAGCCGGGACCCGAACGTCGAATCCGGCGGCGGTGAGTCGGTCGCCGGTGGTGGTCATCAGCAGCCAGGCTTCGTCCTGGCTGAGGAGTACCTCGCCGCGGCGCCGACCACCGGGTCGCAGGAGCTCGGGGTAGAGACGCTCGAGCCTCGTCAGCTGGTCCTTTGCGTCCTTGCGCCTGGTGTTGGACGCGTTGACCAGCGCCGACTCGATCGGTTCGAGATCGCCGTCCGGTGTCGGGGCGAGAACGGCCAGATACCAGGCGTTCGAATCGTCCGGCGGGTCGAGCTGCATGACGAGGCGGAAACGCGTGGTTCCCGTGACCGGCTTGGCCCACTGATCGAGCCGACGTACGAGTTCGGATCCGGTGCGGGCCGGAGCGTCGAAGGGATCCCCGTCGAGATGAGCCAGCACCGCCTCGGCCACATCGGACTTGCTCCGAGGATGGGGCGATGCCGCGGGCACGTCGAGCCGTTCGGCCGCCGTCGTGCAGATGGCATCGAGAAGGTCGGCAACCACTGCTTGAGCGGTGAGCCGAGGATCCTGCTTCTGACCGAAGATCGAGACGCTCGGCGGCAGCGACTGAGTCAACTCCTGGAGGTCGGCAGAGTCGAGAAGGGCCGGTGCCCAATGCACGACGTACATGGCAGCGTCCTTGGCCAACGGCGTGTCGTTGTCCTTGGGACGACGGGTCTTCTTGAGTTGAGGAACGGCGCGACCCTCGACGACGAGCCGGACGGCCACGGCAGCGGCCGCGCCGACCCACCGAGCGCTGACGTCGAGCTCGAGGTCTTCGGAGATCTCGGGATTGCCGAGGCTCACGAGCCAACCGAGCACTGACCGGATCGGTGCGCTGAGCGCCTCGGAACGCGACCCGTCTGGCAGTTTCGCTGCTTGATGGGGTTCCCAGAGATCCGGCGAACACCCGGCACCGGCCAGCCGGTCCTGCAGATCCTCGAGGCCCTCGGGCGATGCGTTGTGGCCGCCGGTCCAGGCGATGACCCGATCAGGGAAGCCACGACAGCTGGAGCTGGGCTTCGGCGGCTGACTGGCTCTTCTTCGTCGTTGGTCGGTTCGGCGGTGCCGATGAGGTGGGCGAGCACCTCGTCGATGCGTTTGACCTCACGCTCGAAGTCGGCGATGGCCATGGATCGCTCAGCGCCCCGGAGTCGGTGCTGGAGATCACCGATCGTGAGATCGATGTCGTCGAACGACCGCAGCAGCAGCCGAATCCACGCATCCCGGTGTGCTTCGAGGACAGCCAGCTCGGTCTCGCTCGCAATGCCGTCGAGGTGCCGCTGAACGACCTCGTCGAAACCAGGGGGAACCCCCGGACCGACGAAGGCGGCGAGGGCGCCCGTCATTGGCGCAATCTGAGGTGGTGTGTCGATCGTCAAGGCGCTCCGCTCACGGCGTCGGTGGCAGGCCGATGAATCGAGGTGGGTGGCCTGCGCTGGTTGGCGGTCCCGGACGGTTCGATCAAGAAGATCGGTATCGGTCGGACAACGCCAGTTCGCTCACTCTACCAGGAGTCGAGGGCAGACCGTGACCATGGTGCGGAGCAGCTTGTCAACCCTGGGTGATCGAGAGCGACGTCATCGAGGAGCAAAGAACTCCCGCAACAGCGGCTCGTAGTGCTCGAGCGGGTGACTCTTGTAGTCGGAGTCGAAGGCGGCCTGGTCGTACTTGGCGCAGAACTCGCGGGTGTAGTCGTAGTAGGGACTCTCGAGGTACCGCAGGTGGGTGTCCTTGTCGAGACCGATGTGGTGCCAGAAGTACTCACCCTGGAAGATGCCGTGGTGCTGGACCATCCAGTGATTCGCCTCTGACACGCGAGTCTTGACGATCGCAGCGGCGATGTCCGGATGGTTGTATGGCGCGAAGTTGTCACCGATGTCGTGCAGGAGCGCGCACACCACGTATTCGTCGTCCCGGCCGTCTCGCTCGGCACGGGTCGCGGTCTGCAGGCTGTGCTCGAGTCGATCGACCGGGAACCCACCGTGATCGTGTCGAAGGTACTGCATCTGCTCGATGATCTTGTCTGCCACCAAAGCCTGCGTGTTCGCGACCTGGGGCGCGATGATGTCCCAGTCCGCTTTCGTCGATTCCTCGAACGACTTGAAGTGGGTCATCGGTTCGAAGGCTTTTTCGGTGACGGTCTCGTCGGTGACGTCGGTCATGGTTCGACGCTAGCGCAGGGCCATGGGAGGATCGAGCCATGACGACCGACACCCGCACCGCCATTCGGACCTGCCCGCTGTGTGAGGCCGGTTGCGGCCTGGAGATCACCCTCACGGCCGGCCCCTCCGGCAGCGAGCGGGTGAAGGTCATCCGCGGTGACGCAGACGATGTGTTCTCCGCTGGCTTTGTCTGCCCGAAAGGCACCACCCTCGGCCATCTCCACGATGATCCCGATTGGCTCCGGCAGCCGATGGTCAAGCGCGATGGTGGTTTCGTGGCTGTCACCTGGGACGAGGCGTTCGCCACGATCGAGGCCGGGCTGATGCCGCTGATCGCCGAACACGGGCGGGATGCCGTTGCCGTGTACCTCGGCAATCCGGGAGCCCACTCACTCGCCCCGATGCTCTACAACCGCACGCTGCTGAAGGCGCTCGGCAGCCGCAATCGCTTCTCGGCGAGCACGGTCGATCAGCGTCCGAAGGAGATCTCGGCGGCGATGATGTTCGGGTCGGTCACGGTCCCGGTCCCCGATCTCGACCGCACCGACTTCCTGCTCATGCTCGGCGCGAACCCGTACGCATCGAATGGTTCGCTGTGCACCGCCCCCGACTTCCCTGGCAGGCTGGAACGGTTGCAGGAGCGTGGAGGCACGGTCGTTGTCGTCGATCCCCGGCGTAGCGAGACCGCAGCCAAGGCCGACCGGCACATCGCCATTCGGCCTGGCACCGACGCCCACCTGCTCGCGGCACTGGTGCACGTGATGTTCGCCGACGGGTTGGCCGACGCCGGCGACGTCGCCGACCACTGCAAGGGTTTCGATGACCTCGAAGCACTGGTGGCCCCCTTCGACGTGGACACGGTCGGTCCGATCTGCGGCATCGAGCCGCACGTCATCCGGCAGCTGGCGTCAGACCTGGCGATGGCGCCGACGGCAGCGGTCTACGGCCGCATCGGCACCTGCACGCAGGAGTTCGGCACGTTGGCGTCCTGGCTGGTCGATGTCGTCAATGTCTGTTCCGGCAATCTCGATCGAGTCGGCGGAGCGATGTTCTCCAAAGGAGCGACCGGGCAGCCGTCGACCAAGGGTGAGCCCGGTGTCGGCCGTGGGTTTGCGATGGCTCGGGTGCGATCTCGGGTCAGCGGCGCTCCGGAGTCGCTCGGCGAGTTCCCGGTCACTGCACTACCGGAGGAGATCGAGACCGAAGGCGACGGCCAGGTGCGGGCACTGATCACGATCGCAGGCAATCCGGTCAGCTCGAATCCCAACAGCGGTCGGCTCGATGCCGCCATCGACTCGCTCGACTTCATGGTCTGCGTCGATCCGTACATCAACGAGACCACGCGCCATGCAGACGTGATCCTGCCACCGCCCAGTCCCCTGCAGAAGAGTCACTACGACCTCGCACTGTTGAATTTCGCCGTCCACAACGTGGCCAACTACTCCCCTGCCGTGTTCCCCCTCGACGACACCCAGCTCGACGAGGGGACGATCATGTTGCGCCTCGCCGGTCTGGTCGGCGGTGCTGGGTTCGACGTCGACACCGATGCCTTGGATGCCGAGATCGCCCGTTCCATGCTGTCCGGTGCCGTACGCGACATCCACGGCAACGTGGCCGGGCGTGAGGTCGACGAGCTCTTCGAGATGCTCGGAGCTCGACGAGGTCCGGAACGGCTGCTCGACATCCTTCTGCGGACCGGGCCGTACGGCGACGGATTCGGCGCCGATCCGGACGGGCTGACCCTCGCCGTTCTCGAAGCATCACCCCACGGCCTGGATCTGGGTGCGCTCGAGCCGGGACGTGTGCCGGCGAATCTCCGTACCCCGGACGGCCGAATCGACCTGACACCGACACCTCTCGTCGAGGATCTCGCCCGCCTCCTCGCTTCGCTCGACCGCAGCTGGGACGACTCGATGGTGCTGGTGGGACGTCGCCACGTTCGTTCGAACAACTCGTGGATGCACAACATCAAGGTGCTGGTGAAGGGCAAGAATCGGTGCACGCTCCAGATCCATCCCGAGGATGCCTCGGAACTCGGTCTCGAGGAGGGAGCATCGGCACGTGTCACGTCTCGCGTCGGCGAGGTCTCGTTGCCGATCGAGATCACAGACGGAATCCGTCGGGGCGTGGTGAGCATCCCCCACGGCTTCGGCCAGGATCTTCCCGGCGTCCAGATGGATGTGGCCACCGCCTACCCGGGTGTCAACACCAACGTTCTCACCGATGAGTACTTCCGGGACGAGCTCAGCGGCAACATCGCGCTCAACGGTGTACCCGTCGAGGTCGCCGCTGTCTCCTGATCGCGGTTCGGGCGAGTGATCTAGACGACGGCGATCTCGTCGATCGCCTGGAACGACCACACTGGGAGCGTGCCGTCGTCTGCGTCGAAGTGCTCGAGCCACTGCCGGTAGAACGGTGGATCCACGAGCTTCGACGGGTGGTGTCCTGGAAGCGCCGACACCGCCATCGCCGGGAGGAGTTCGAACACGAAACTCACGGTCCACTTCAGCATTCGCCAATGAGCGACCGGTCGAAAGATGCGGCGCTGATGCCAGAGCATCTGGGCCGTTCCGACGGCGGCGAAGAAGCCGAGCAGCACCATCGCGGTGATCATCGCTGCCACGTAGGTCCGGCGCTTTCCCGACACTTGTCGGAACGCATCGAACGCGATCGTCTTGTGGCCGACCTCTTCGGCGAGGTGCCAGAGGAACAACGTGGCGGCCTCATCGTCTGCCCCGTCGAGGAGAGAGCCGAGCCTGGCCTCGACCCAACGGGCAACGGCAAAGGCAATGGTCTCGAACCCGGCAGCGAAGCCGGCGTTGAATTCCAGCGACCGCGAGGCCAGCCGACGGAAGGTCCAGGCCATCAGCCGGTCGAGGCGACCGAGACCGGGCTGGTCGGCGAGGATCGCGTTGTTGAATCGGCGGTGTTCGACGTGGTGCTGGAGCTCTTCGGCGACGAAAGTGCGTACCTGCGCTGCTGTCTGCGGGTCGAGATGTTCGATGGTGGCCCTGACCGACTTGGCGACGTACGGCTCGGCGTGAGGCATCATCATCGAGACGGAGTTGGCGACGCACGCCAGCTCTGGCAACGACGGGTGCCAGCGCGGATCGAACGCCTCGGAGTATTCGAATCGAACGCGGCGGGTCACCGTTGACTTGTCGGCATGGGTGGTTCAGACCTGAACGGTCGATCGCCTGCCGAGCTTGTCACGCGATGCCGACGGAGGAGGCTCGCTCGAGAATTTGTGTCGGATGCGGTGAGCGGGAGGCGGTAGCCGACCCAGTGTCAGAGCTGGCGGAACCGCTCGACGAACTCCGGGCTCTCGCTGAAGTTCAACATGACCGTCCCCCGCTCCATGCCTTCGTACAGCTGCGCTGTCCAGAATCGACGGCCACCCTCGTCCGGTGACCGCCCCATGACGTTCTCGTAGACCTGCTCGACGAACGCCTGATGCGAGAGTGTTCCGTACAGCGATACGAATTCGTCGGAGCTGGAGAACGCCTGGCTGATGGCGTGGAGCGGTAGCTCCTGGTCGTTCCAGTAGGCGAGGCCGCCGGCATCCGGCCGACGCTGGAAGTAGGCCCGGTACAGACGGGCCACCGGTCCGTTGGCGTCGTGATCGAAGAGCGCATCCGCCGAACTGGAGACGAACTCGTCCGACTCGGAGAACCCGATCATCATCTCGCCTCGTGTCGTTCCCGATCCGAGACGTCCGGTCCAGTAGGTGCGGCCGCCGCTGTCCGGCGATCGTCCGAGCACGTTCTGGTAGACCTGATCGACGAACCCGGCGTTCCCGAGCGAGCCGTAGCGGTCCGTGAACTCGGGCGATTCGGAGAAGAGCTGCGAGATCGTGGCGAGCGACATGCCGCCCCGTGAGGCCGAAACCCAGTAGTTGAGGCCACCCGTGTCCGGCATGCGCAGGAAGTAGGCCAGGTAGAGGCGCATGATCTGGCTGCGGACGCTGATGACGGGAGCCGGCGAGTCACCGGACCCCGAGCCGGCACCGGGAGCACCGAGCATCGCCAGTCCGGCATAGTTCCCGCCCAGGATCTGGTTCGAATCGCCATCCAACCAGGTGTCCAGCACGTTGGCGTAGATCGATCGGAAGTCGACGTTTGCCTTCGGGTTCCGTCGCTGGTCGAGGTTGGTCAGCGATGGGTACTCCCCGTGGAAGCCGCCGACCACGCCGGGCCCGATCGCGAGCAGCGTGCTCGCCGACCCGTGGTCGGTGCCGGAGGAGTTGTTGGCCTTGGGTCGTCGCCCGAACTCGGAAAGGGTGAGTACGAGCGTGCGGTTGGCGAAACGTCCGTCGAGATTCTGGTGGAACGCCTGGAGTCCGGCGTTGAACTCCTGCATCCGCGCTGCGTGCATCGTCGGGTGCCCCGCGTGGCCGTCGAAGTCGCCGTACGAGACATTGATCACCCGGAGCCCGAGATTGGCGTTGATCAGACGGGCAGCCAGGATCATGTCCGGCGTGAAGTCTCCGTCGGGCAGTTCGGGGTTGTACACCGGGGCGAGGCGGCTGGCCACTGCCAGGGAGGTTCGCCCCGCCTCGGCCAGCGCGTCGCCCAGCTCACCGAGCCCGGTGGAACCGGCAGCCATGGCGTCGACGGCGGCCATTTCGACTCGCTGAAACGGTTCTGCGGAAGCTGGGTTGAACAGGCCGCTTGCCTGCACGGGGACAGCGGTGGCGTTGCGACGGTTGCCCTGCATCTGGAGCGGGACGCTCCGGCCGATGTGGACCCCGTGGAATGGGTCGTTGCCGGGGAGACCATCGAGGTGACGGCCGATCCAGCCGGAGGTGTGGGGGCCGTTGCCGGCCCGACCATCCATCCAGCGGGCGGCGGACTCGAAGTGGCTCAGATCGTTGTTGGCTTCTCCAACACCGTCGATGACGGCCACCTGACCCTGTTGGAACAGCGACTGCACATAGCCCAGCTGCGGATGCAGGCCACGGCCGTTGCCGATCCCCAGGGCGGTGGAAGGCGAAATCGCCGTCGATCCACGGAGGTCGTAATACGTGCCATCGTTGATCGGGACGACCGTGTTGAGGCCGTCGTTCCCGCCCTCCATCCACACGATGACGAGGACACCCTCGGCCGAACCGAGCGGAGTGGCGGCGGCTGCGTGGTCGGCGAAGATGGCAGGCAACATCGCTACTCCACCTGCGGCCGCTGCGGCCTGGAGGAAGTACCGGCGGCTGAGCCGGTGTGATCCGAGGTGGGGAGCGGAGAGTGTCCTGTGGACGTCGGCGGTGCTGGGGTCGAAACGGTTCATCATCAGCCCATCTGGAAATCTGGAGTGAGCGGGGGGAGGAAGAGCAGCCCGGGCCCCTCGGCCCAGCGGTGATCGCTCGCTCGCGTGTTGGTGACGAACTGTTCGAGCGCATTGCGGGTGGCGGTCGAGGCCCCGCTGATGCCGTAGTGGTCCAGAGCGGTCTGCACAGAAACCGGGACGTCGAGATCACGGATCCCGCTGAAGACCCCGTTCGTGTTCTGCGTCCAGCGCAGTCCGCTGGCGAAACCTGACTTCGCCCAGACGGCTGACGACGAGATCCAGTACTCGTTCTGTTTCCAGCCGGCCACGTTCGGGGGGTAGAACGGCATCTGCCCCATGCCTCGAAGCGACCACTCCGGATGGGTGTCATCACAGGTGAGCCCGGTGTGGCGCATCGCAGCGACGACAAACTCGATCGGGCTCCGGACCAAGCCCTGCTTGGCACGAACTGAGCGGAATTCGGCGTGGTTGAGGATGGCCCGGAGGGCGTCGGTGATGTTCCACGACGAGCGAAGAGCTCCGGCGATCGTTGCCACGACCGCGCTCGAGGGGTCCGGGTAGGCGAAGAACGACCAGAGCTTGGCGGCGATGAACTCGGAGACCCTCACGCCCTTCTGGGAGAAGATGACGTTGATCGTGTCCGGCCCGGTCGAGACCGACTGGCCGAAGAACGTCTTCGCCCCGTTGTCGTGCTTGGAAGCGTCGAACCAGTAGCGGTCGTTGTCGTCCAGGCCGTGCCCGGTCCAGGCTCGTGCCGACTCGACAACATCGGTCTCGCTGTAGTGACCGATGCCGAGCGTGAACAGCTCCATCAGCTCGCGGGCAAAGTTCTCGTTTGGCGACCCGACCTCGTTCCGGTCGTTGTCGAGGTAGGCGATCATCGCCGGCTGGAGGGACACCTGATGGGTGAGCGAGTAGAAGTTCCCCATCCCAGCCGATCGGAAGAGCTGGTTCTGTTCGAACACCGCTCGGTGGTCGAAGACCTTGTCGAGCGACGTGCAGAAGTGTCCGTGCCAGAAGAGCACCATCTTCTCGACGATCGGTGCCGGCGAATGAGCGGCCCGGTCGAGCCAGAAGTGCACCATGTCGGTGAACCGGTCGTAGCTGCCACGATTCGGGTCGAGATTCGGCGAATTCTGATCGATCGGGGGTGCCGCACTGATGTCGAGCACGGTGTTCACTGCATCCGGCCACGCAAGCGCCGAGAGCGCGCTGACCTCGTTGGGCAGCGCGGCGAAGCGGGTTCGTCTGAGAAGGTGCGCGATGTCGCTTGGGTCCGACGGCATTGCACTACCTACGGCACATCACACCCCGACATTGAGCTGGGAGTGGGGAAGTTCACCCAGTCGAGGAGATTTCTCAGGTCTGCGGCCCGAGTCATCCCGATGCCCGCTCGGTCTCAGCTGAGAGCGGCGACCAGTTCCTGCTTGAGGTCCCACAGCGCTTCGCTCAACGACACGTGGTAGCGGTGCGGGTTCACGAGTCGCCGCACACCGGGATCGAGACGCTCCAGATCGTGCGTCCGTCTGGCTCTGAGCTCGTCGAGCGGGACGTCGTCGCCATGTCGGGTCCCCTGGTTCAGCACCGACTCGAGCAATGGCTCGACGGCAGAGATCTGCGACGGGACCAACCGCCGCCTGGTGCCGGGTTCGACCGGGTGGCGCAGAGTGATGTCGCTGCGCTCCTCCGGTGCTGGTTCACCCCGGATCGAGACCAGGTCTGCGGTGGAACGCCCACGCTCGTCGTAGAGCCGGTAGAGGTCTTTGTCACCTGGGTTGGCGATCTTGGCGGGAGTGTCGGACAGCTTGATGGCCGGTTGGAGTTCGGAGCCATTGCTGATGGCCACCAGCTTGTAGACACCGTCGAGATAGGCCTGGCCCTGGGAGGCGCTCAGCTTCGACCCGGCGCCCATGATCAGCCGGCTGATGAGCCGTTTCGGATCGATGCCGTAGCGGGGTGCTTCGAGGTCGATCTGTGCGAGGATCTGGAAGATGGCCAGTTCGTCGAGGCCGGACGACAAGCACGATGCGGGTGTCTGGATAGCCGGCATCGTTGAGCAATTCGGCCGATGTGATCGCGAGGTAGGCGAGGTCGCCGGAGTCGAGCCGGATGCCGACGGGTTCGTGACCGGCGGAGCGGAGCTCGTCGAAGACGGTGATGGCGTTCGGGACACCACTCTTCAGCGTGTCGATGGTGTCGACGAGGAGGAGGCAATCGTCAGGGTAGGTGTCGGCGTAGGCGCGGAAGGCACCCAGCTCGCCTTCGCCGAGTGCCATGAAGGCCTGCACCAGTGAATGGGCGTGGGTCCCTCGCGGCTCGATTCCCATCACCGTGGAGAGTCCGACGTTCGACGAGAAGGCAGCGCCGCCGATCAGGGCAGCCCGGCCGGCGGCGTTGGCCCCGAAGTGGGCCGACCGGCGAAGTCCGAACTCGAAGACGGGTTGTCCTCTCGACGCCTCGGCCAGTCGGGACGCCTTGGTGGCGATGAGGGTCTGGAAGTTGAGGTGGTTGAGCAGCGAAGACTCGAGAATCTGCGCCATGACGAGCGGCCCTTCGATCATCACGACGGGGGTGTTCGCGTGGACGACACGGCCCTCGGGAACCGCTCGCAGTGAGATGCCGTCGAAGCTGCCGTTCGCCCGCAGCCAGCGGAGGAAGTCGTCGTCGAACACTCGGTGGCCGGCGGGAGTTCGCTGGGCAGCCGAGCACCGCGATCTCCTCGTCGCCGAATCGTGCGGCTGCCATCCAGTCGAGCAGCCAGTCCATGCCTGCAGCGATGCAGTATCCGGCCTGGTGGCTGCCGTAGTCCGGGTAGCGACGAAAGAAGTGCTCGAACAGCGCCGGACGTTCGTGGAGGTCACGGCGGAAGTACGCCTGTGACATCGTGAGCTGGTACTGGTCGGTGAAGAGCACACCCTCGGTGAGGGCTCGGTCTGGACGGGAGGCCACGGCCGACAGTGTGCCAGGTGTGGGCTCCTCGGCTCGCTTTAGCGGCCCAGGTGGCGAATGGCGATGGCACACTCTTCGCATGGCTGACGCTGGGACGCTTCCGACCTTCTCCCCCACCACGGCGCTGATCGTCGTCGACGTGCAGAACGATTTCGCTGATCCGGCCGGCTCGCTCTATGTCGCCGGTGGCGAGGACGTGCTCCCCCTGGTCAACCGCCTCGGCGCCGAGGCCGTCGCCGCCGGTGCCCCGGTGTTCCTCACACAGGACTGGCATCCCGAGTCGACCCCGCACTTCATCGAGGACGGCGGCGTCTGGCCCACCCACTGTGTCCGCGACACGTGGGGAGCGCAGCTCCACCCGGATCTGCTCGTCTCGGGTCCGGTCGTTCGGAAGGGCACTCGAGGTGAGGACGGCTATTCCGGCTTCACGATGCGCGACCCCGTCGACGGCTCGACGGTGCCGACCGAGCTCGACGGTCTGCTTCGCGATGCCGGGGTGACCAGCCACGGTCGTCGTCGGTATCGCCCTCGACGTGTGTGTTCGTGGCCACCGCTGAAGACGCACTGTCCAACGGCTACGAGGTCACGGTGGTCGCCGAGGCCACTCGGGCCGTCAATCTCGAATCGGGCGACGGTGAGGCAGCGGTCGAGGCGATGCGGGCATCGGGCATCGCGGTCGTGTGACCGAGCAGACCCCGGAGGACGACATTCGTTCGGTCGCCCGCTCGCTTCCGATCTGGGAGCGAGCGCACGAGATCCGCCGACTCATCACCGACCACCAGGTCGTGATCGTGGCCGGCGAGACCGGGTCGGGAAAGAGCACGCAGCTCCCGCAGATCTGCCTCGAGCTCGGGCGAGGGGTCGACGGTCGAATCGGCCACACGCAGCCTCGGCGTATCGCGGCACGATCGGTGGCTGAACGAGTTGCGGTGGAGCTCGGTACGAGTGTGGGCGACCGGGTCGGCTACGCCGTGCGATTCAACGACCAGGTCGGGCCGTCCACACAGATCAAGGTGATGACGGACGGCATCCTGCTGGCCGAGATCCAGCGGGATCGCATGTTGCGGGCCTACGACACGCTGATCATCGACGAAGCCCATGAGCGGTCGCTCAACATCGATTTCCTGCTCGGCTACCTCAAGCAACTCCTCCCCCGTCGCCCCGATCTCAAGCTGATCGTGACCTCGGCGACCATCGACACGGAGCGCTTCTCCGAGCACTTCGACGACGCCCCCGTCGTCGAAGTCTCGGGTCGCACCTATCCGGTGGAGATCGGATACCGGCCGGTGCAGGATCAGCCGTTGCCCGAGGCCATCGCCGAGGCCGTGGGAGAGCTGTGGCGATCGACGGACGGCGACGTGCTCGTGTTCTGCAGTGGCGAACGCGACATCAGGGATGCGGCCGAAGCGGTGACCGCAGCCAAGCTTCCGGGAGCAGACATCTTCCCGCTCTACGCTCGGCTGAGTTCGGCAGAACAACAGCGAGTGTTCCGGAGCCATCCCAACCGCCGGGTCGTTCTGGCCACCAACGTTGCCGAGACCTCGCTCACGGTTCCCGGAGTCCGGAGTGTCGTCGACCCGGGTCTGGCCAGGATCTCTCGATACAGCGCACGAACAAAGGTCCAGCGGTTGCCGATCGAGAAGGTCTCGCAGGCCTCGGCCGACCAGCGAGCCGGCCGTTGCGGCCGTGTCGCTCCGGGTGTGTGCCTGCGGCTGTACGCCGAGGACGACTACGACACTCGGCCCGAGTTCACCGAGCCCGAGATCACACGTACGAACCTCGCTTCGGTCATCCTCCAGATGGCGAGCCTCGGATTGGGTGACATCGAGGCCTTCCCCTTCGTCGAGTCCCCTGACCGACGGAACATCGCAGACGGCATCGCCGTGTTGGAGGAGTTGGGCGCGGTGGACCCCGATCACTTCGGGACGAAACGGTGGCTGACACCGCTCGGGCGGGAGTTGAGCCGGCTCCCGGTCGATCCCCGCCTCGCCAGGATGGTCATCGCCGCCGCTGAAGAGGGGTGCCTTCGTGAGGTCCTCGTGATCGCGTCTGCATTGTCGGTCCAGGACGTGCGAGAGCGACCGGCAGACCAGCGAGAGGCGGCGCAGCAACTGCACGCCCGGTTCGACGACGAGCGTTCTGACTTCTTCTCGATCCTGCGGCTGTGGACCCATCTCCAGGTCGAGCGTCGGGAACGAACCGGGAACCAGTTTCGCCGCATGTGTCGAGCGGAGTTCCTGCACTATCTGCGTTTTCGGGAATGGCAGGACGTGCATCAGCAGCTGCGCCGGGTGGCGAAGCAGCTCGGTCTCCAGGCGTCAACCGGACCGTTGATCGTCGACGAGGTCCCTCCGGAGGCGGTCCATCGAGCCTTGCTTTCCGGGTTCCTGTCCCAGATCGGCACCAAGAAGCAGGAGGACGCACCATCCTCCGCCAAGGGGGCATCGGCGAAAGGCAAGCGGAAGGGGCGGCAGGCGCGACCCGCCTACGTCGGTCCCCGGAACACGAGTTTCATCCTCGCACCAGGGTCAGCGGTGGCTCGGTCTGCCCCGAAGTGGGTGATGGCAGCCGAGCTCATCGAGACCGACCAGTTGCGGGCGCGGACGATCGCTCCCGTCGACCCGCGCTGGCTCGAGTCGATCGGTGGCCACCTCATGCAGTGGAGCTACACGAGTGCGACGTGGGATCCGGAGCAGGGAGCGGCGTTCGTCGTCGAACGGGCCACGCTCTTGGGCCTCTCGGTGGTGGCCGGGCGCAGGATCCTGCTCGATCGAGTGAATCCGGAGTTGGCCAGGGAGCTGTTCATCCACCACGGGCTCGTCGACCCCGAGTGGCCAGATGACGTGTCCACCACGGTCGAGCGGCTGATCGAGACCGAGGTCCTCGAAGGCCAATGCCGAGCTGGTTCGGCACGCCGACGACATCGAGGCCCGAGCGCGGCGGCGTGATCTGGTGGCTGGCCTCGACGCTCGGTTCGACTTCTACGACCAGCGTCTTCCCGCCGATGTCACCACGGCGAAGCGGTTCAACGCGTGGTGGCGTCGACAGCGTTCCGAGAACCCTGACCTGCTGGCCTTCACGCTTGGCGACCTCCTTCCCGGACACCAGCAGCTCGACCTCGGAGGATTTCCGGACGTCTGGGACGCCGATGGCCGAGCGTTCGCGTTGCAGTACGAGTTCGATGCGACCAGCCCGATCGACGGCCTGACCATCGACGTGCCGGTGGAGCACCTTGCTTCTCTCGATGCGGCTCCGTTCACATGGTCGGTTCCCGGACTGCGGACCGATCTGATCGAGGCGGTGCTGCGATCCTTGCCCAAACAGGTTCGCAAGGAGTTCATCCCGATCGCGGAGACGGCTGCGCAATTGAGCCGCGAGCTCGTGCCGGAGGAGCGGTCGATCGTCGATGCTGTTGCCGATCACCTGGCGTTGCGGGCGGGCATCGGCCGGGAGCTCCTTCTGCTCGGCCCTGACTCGGTGCCGCCGCATCTCCGCCCCACATTTCGGATCGTGGGGGCCGATGGCGAGATGTTGGCCGCCGGCAAGGACCTCGGTCGCCTCCAGGCCAGGATGGATGCCAGGGCCCGAGCCGCTCTCGAGGAGACTGATCACCATCTGGAGATGGATGGCCTCACCGATTGGCCCGCCCTGGAGTCAGGTGGGCTCCCGGACTCGGTCGAGCGAGTGGAGCGGGGGCACCGCATCACCGCCTATCCGGCGATGGTCGACGAGCGGAGGACGGGCACGGGCGAGGCTGTCGCGATCCGTTTGTTGGCCACGCCGGGTGAGCAGCGCATCGAGGGCTGGTTGGGCTGTCGTCGATTGCTCGAGCTCGGGCTCACTGTCAATCGGCGTGGGATCAGCGACCGGTTGACCAACCACGATCGTCTCGCCTTGGCCGTCGGACCGTACGGGTCGGTCGACCGCTGGATCGACGATGTGATTGCGGCATCGCTCGACGAGGTCATTCGGTCCGCCGGGGGCCCGCCTCGCACGGCGGCACGCTTTCGTGCGCTCGACGCGTGGGCGGTGCGACGCCTGCCTGATCTGCTCGACGTCGTCGCCGAGGCCGGCATTCGCATGGTCCGGATCGCGGCATCGGTCGAGTCTGCGTTGAGCGAGTCCTGGCCCACGGCAGCAGCGGGGGCCGTCGCCGATGTTCGCCGACAGCTCGATCGTCTCCACGACGAGGATGCGTTGATGGCAGCCGGCCTCGAGCGGCTCGACCACGTCGTTCGGTACCTGTCTGCCATCGAGGTGCGCCTGGAACGACTTCGACTCGATCCGCGCCGCGACCAACAGTTGGCGGCCGAGATAGGGGCGCTCGAAGCCGAGATCGAACGGTTGTCGGCGGCCGAGCAGATCGTGCTGAGCCGGCGGCTCGAGGAGCTGCGGGTCAGCGTGTTCGCCCAGCATCTCGGAACCGACGGTCCGGTCAGCGCGAAACGCATCCGTCGGGCCATCGCCGATGCTGCGGCGACCACGGTGCGCTGACCGAGAGTGGGAATGAGGTCGGATGCTGTGGTAGCAACGGCCGAATGAGCCCTTCGGTTGCCGATGTCACCCGTGATCTGATCGACGAACAGAACGATCTCGATCGGATCGTGTCGTCGTTGGCACCAGAGCAGTTCGCGATCGCTACTCCCAGCCCAGGGTGGACCGTCGCCGATCAACTCGGTCACCTGGCGTTCTTCGACACGACGGCGGCGCTGGCCATCAACGACCCTGACGCGTTCGTCTCCCATCGAAGCGAGTTGTTCGCGACACCGCCCGCCGGCGAGGATCTCGATGCTGCGACCCTCGGTGACTATCGGGCGATGGACGTTCCGACGTTGGTTGCCGCCTGGCGTTCGGCTCGTGCCGACCTGGAGTCGGCGGCACGTTCGCTCGGCGAGGGCGATCGGGTCGAGTGGTATGGGCCGTCGATGGGAGCAAAGTCCTTTCTCACGGCCAGATTGATGGAGGCCTGGGCTCACGGGCAGGACATCGCCGACGCCGTTGGAGCTGATCGGACGGCGTCGACGAGGCTCGTCCACATCGCGCAACTCGGAGTGATTACCCAGAAATGGTCGTTCACCGTCCGAGGCGAGGAGCCGCCGGCCGGGCAAGTGACGGTCAGCCTCGATGCTCCTGGCGGTTCGACGTGGGACTGGGGCGATGCCGACGCCGCAGACCGCGTGACCGGCCCAGCCGAGGACTTCTGCCTCGTCGTGACCCAGCGTCGTCATGTCGACGACACCGATCTCGTCGTCACCGGCTCCGTGGCTCGTCGATGGATGGAGCGGGCCCAGGCATTCGCCGGCGGCCCGACGACCGGACCGGCGCCAACCGGACCTGCACCCACTGGGTGACACGAAATGCTTCCGCCTGGTGGGAACCGAGCGACTGCGAAGTGTCAAGAGTGTGACGAATGTCTCTCATCGGTGACAACCAGGGTCACCCGGGCGACTCGCCCCTGCTACGGTCGAACGGGCACGCACAGGGGACCCGGCATCGTTGGATGCCGAGTTCGTGAGCCTCCGGGCGATGAAATCCGGGGAGGATCGGGTGGCCGTCAAAGGCTCAACCCCGACTGCGTGCGCCAACGCGGATGTTCCGCAATGGCGAAATAGCTCGAAAGAGCGAAGAAGGGAATCCCTCATATGGATTGGAAGCGCTTCGATCTCATGCGCCGGAACGTCGGCCCGGTCGAACTCGATCTCATCGAGTCCTACGCTCAGAAGAAGATCAACCGCCGCGACTTCGTGCGTCGTGGCACCATCGTCGGCCTCGGTGCCCCCTTCATGGGCGCGATCATCGCCGCCTGCGGCGGCAGCGACGACGCCGGTAGCACCGACACCACGGCAGGCGAGGCCACCGAGACCACGGCAGCCGCCGGAGGGGGCGGAAACGAAGCTTCGGGCACCGTCGGCGGCAACCTCATCGTCGGCAACCAGTTCGGTGACGCCAACTCGGGCCTCGATCCGGTGGCCATGCTCGACCTAGGTACCTACAACGTGATCTCACAGTCGTTCGAGTACCTGGTCGGTCTCGGTGCCGATGGCAACATCGACGCCACCGCACTCGCCACCAGCTGGTCGCCGAACGAAGACGGCTCGGTGTGGACCTTCGAGCTCCGCGAAGGCGCCACCTGGCAGGGAAGCGGCGAGCCGCTGACCTCCGCCGATGTCGCCGCCACGATGGATCGTCTCTCCGCTGCCGGCAACGCCGGCCTTGGTGGTGTGATCGGTGAAGGTGCGGTCGACGCCTCCGACCCCCAGAAGGCCGTCATCACGCTCATCGAGCCGAACGGCAACTTCCCGGTGCTGGTGTCGATCTTCAACACCCAGAGCGTCATCACTCCGGCTGACTACACCTCTGGCACCACGCTCAATGAGCGTCCCGAGGGCACCGGTGCCTGGAAGCTCGACAGCTTCGATCCCACCACGTTCGTCGCCAAGTACTCCCGCAACGATGCCTGGTGGGGTGGTGCGACGAACCTCGACACCGTCGAGCTGCGAGGTTTCGCCGACATCGGCACCGCGGTCACGGCAATGTCAAGCCGCGAAATCGATGTCATCCAGAACTTCAGCGTCATCGGCGGTGAGGGCCTCCTCAACGACGACTCGTTCACGGTTCTCACCCCGCCGTCGTCGAACCACCGTCAGGTCTGGTTCAACGTCCCGCAGGGCAAGTGGGACAGCAACCTCGTTCGCCAGGCACTGGGCTGGACCTTCGATCGCGACCAGATGGTGAACACGCTGTTCGCCGGGCGGGCCGAGATCGCCAACGATCACCCGATCCTGTCGACGCTTCCGTTCTTCGATCCGGATGCCACACCGCAGCGCACCCGCGACATCGACAAGGCCAAGCAGCTCATTGCCGACTCCGGCATCACCGATCTCACCGGAACCATCGAGTGTGGTGACCTCGGTGAGGTTCCCGACTTTGCCGCCATCATCCAGCAGAACGCAGCTGAGGCCGGCTTCGACCTCCAGGTCAACGTCCAGTCGAACTCGACGTTCTACGGCGATTCCTGGTGCCCCGGACCGAACGACAGCGATGCGAACCTCCCGTGTGACAACTCGAGCTCGCTCGGCATCGTCGATTACGGCCACCGGCCTACTCCCGATATCTTCCTCGGCTCCGCTCTCAGCAGCGGCGGCGTGTGGAACTCATCGAACTATGCCAACCCCGACTTCGATCAGAAGCTCTCCGAGTACCGCACCTCGGTCGATGTCGCCGGTCAGAAGGCCGCCATCGGATCGATCCAGTCGATCCTGCACGAAGATGCTCCGGCGTTGTACGCCGTACTTCTTCAACTACCTCGCCGGTCACGCAGACACGGTGACTGGAGTGCAGACCACGGCCCTCGGCCATGTCGTTGTATCCGGCGCCTCCAAGGACGCCTGAGAATCCCGCACTACCCGGTGGGGCCCGCTCTCGGCGGGTCCCACCGGTGTTCTCCCGCCCGCCACCGCTTCGAGGTCGCCCATGGTCCGGTTCATCCTTCGACGACTTGCTCTCTCGGTCGTCACCCTGTTCATCATCCTTTTGGTGGTGTTCTCGCTCACGAGAGTCTTCCCGAGCGACCCGGCCAAACAACTCGCCGGTCCGTTCGCATCAGAAGAACGAGTTGCCCAGCTGACCGAGACCCTCGGCCTCGACGATCCGCTGCCCACCCAGTTCTTCCGCCTCGTGAAGGACGTGGTCACCCTCGACTTCGGCGAGTCGTTCTCCCAACCGGGAGTCAGGGTCATCGACCTCGTGCGGCCGGCACTGTGGAACTCGGCCAAACTGGTCGGTCTCGCACTGCTGATCACGCTGCCACTCTCGATCGTTGGTGGCATCGTCGCCGCTCGCAAGAAGGACACGATCATCGACCGATCGATCGTCTCGTTCGGTCTCGCCAGTGCATCGATTCCCGACTTCGTGTCCGGAGTGCTCCTGCAGTTCCTGATCGGTGTGAAGCTGGGCTGGCTGCCATCGATCTCGAACACGCCGGCCAACTCGGGGTTCTTCACGCAGGTCGAATACATCCTCCTTCCCGCCCTCGCCATCCTGTTCGTGTACTTCGGCTACATCGCTCGTATCACTCGAGCCGGGGCGGTGACTGCGCTCGACTCCGACTACGCCAGAACGGCTTACATGAAGGGCCTGGGTACCAGCGAGGTGGTGCGAAAGCACGTGCTCAAGAATGCGCTGCAGCCCACGGTGGCCGTCACCGGTACCCAGATGGGGTACCTCTTCGGTGGTCTCGTCGGTCTCGAACGGGTGTTCAACTACCCCGGGCCTCGGCAACCTGATCCTCAAGGCCGCGACGGCTCCCGACTTCCCGCTGCTGCAGACCAGTGTCGTCGCCGTCGCCGTGATCTTCATGATCGCCACGCTGGCCTCTGACTTGATCATCGCCTGGATGAATCCCCGGGCCCGCCTCGACACGGGAGACAACTGATGGCTGAGAGCTACCTCCACGACGAGTTCCCCGAGGCAACGCAAGGCGGCGCCGATCCGAACGTCGTCGATCCCGCCCCGGTGCACGGCAACATCGCTCCGTCTCAGGATCGCAAGACGGTCAAGCAGGAGCAGCGACGGGAACTCTTCCGCAACGTGTCGTTCATCATCGGTGCGGCGATGCTGACCTTCTGGGTCCTTTGTGCCCTCGTGCCCGGTCTGTTCACCAAGTGGGGTGAGAGCGAGGTCATCCGGCTCGCCGATGGCTCGACCATCCCCCGCACCGGCCCGGGCGCCGATGCCTGGTTCGGCACCGACACGATCGGCAACGACGTGTTCGCCCGCGTGATCTACGGCGCCGACAATGTGTTGATCAATGCGCCGATCTCGGCTTTGATCGCCGTGCTCGCCGGCGCAGTCCTCGGCCTGGTGATGGGCTTCTACCGGGGCTGGGTCGACGAGGTCCTCAGCCGAGTGATCGAGGCGATCCTCTCGCTTGCCCGTCATCCTGCTCGCCCTCATGGTCGTCGTGGTGTTCGGCAACTCGAGAATCGTCATCGTGCTCACGATCGCGGCCCTGTTCACCCCCGTGGTGGCCAGAACCGTCCGATCGGCGGTGCTGACCGAGGCCCAACTCGACTACGTCACGTCGGCCAAGCTCCGTGGCGAGTCCGGCTGGTTCATCATGATGCGAGAGATCTTCCCCAACATCACCAACGTGCTGATCGTCGAGTTCACGGTGCGTGTCGGCTACGCCATCTTCACGGTCGCCACCCTGTCGTTCCTCGGGCTCGGCAGCGGAAACCAGACTGCGGCTGACTGGGGCGTCGACATCTCCAACGGCTACTCGCTGATCCAGTCCGGACAATGGTGGGTGTCGATCTTCCCAGCGCTCGCCATTGCGTCCCTCGTCATCGCCGTCAACCTGATCGCCGACTCGATCGAGAAGGTCTACAACTCATGAGCCTCATCACCAACGACAGCGACCGTGTCCAGCGAGGCGATCCCGAAACCGCAGCGCTCGCGGTCCAGGATCTGCGCCTCGCCTACATCGTCCGAGGGACGCCCCGCGAAGTTCTCCGCGGCGTCACGTTCCAGGTCCGCCCCGGCGAGGCCTTCGGTCTGGTCGGCGAGTCGGGTTGCGGCAAGTCGACGTCTGCCTACGCCGCCATGCGCTACCTGCCGAGCAACGGTGAGATCACCGGTGGCCGGGTGCTGGCCAGTGGCCTCGACATCACGGCCATGTCGGCCGCCGAACTGCGCAAGTTCCGGGCCACCCAGGCTTCGATGGTCTACCAAGATCCGGTCCAGGCACTGAATCCCACCCTCAAGATCGGCAAGCAGGTCGCCGAGTGTTTCCGGATTCTCGGATCGGACAAGGGCGGCGCTGAAGACCAAGCTCTCGAGTCGCTGAAGCGGGTGCACATCGCGGCCCCTGCCTCGGTGATGGATCGCTACCCCCACCAGCTGTCGGGTGGCATGCTCCAGCGGGTCGTGATCGCGATGGGTCTTGCCGGCGATCCGAAGCTGCTGATTCTCGACGAGCCGACCACGGGTCTCGATGCCACCGTGGAAGCCGAAGTGCTCGATCTCGTGCGTGAGCTGCGGGCCGAGACCAACGCCGCCGTGCTTCTGATTGCCCACAACCTCGGCGTCATCCGGACCATGTGCGATCGAGTCGGCGTGATGTACGCCGGAAAGATGGTGGAGGAGGCATCGTCGGACGAACTCTTCGAGGAGCCGCGCCACCCGTACACGATCGGTTTGATGAACGCAATCCCCCGTCTCGGCGTACGCAAGACCGATCGTGCGCTGTCGACGATTCCGGGGAACATGCCGTCGATCGGCACCCCTCTCCCCACCTGCGTCTACGTCGATCGGTGCCCGTTGGCGACCGATCTCTGTCGGAACGAGGTCCCGCCGATCGTCGAACTCGGAGAGGGGCGTTGGACGCGCTGTCATCACAGCGACGAACTCAGCGACATCCATGAACTCCAGGCCGACGTGGCCGAGCACGAAATCGGCCCGGACAACATGGTCCAGCTGCACGGTGTCTCCAAGACGTTCCGCCAACGCGGCAGTGACGTACCAGCGCTGGTATCGGTCGATCTCGGGTTCGCCGAGGGTGAGACTCTCGGCCTGGTCGGCGAGTCCGGTTCTGGCAAGTCGACTCTGGCCAAGACCATGCTCGGTGTTCACGGGCCGGACGCGGGCGGCGAGATCACGCTCGACGGTCGTGTCATGAAAGGCAAGGCCACTGACCGAATCGACGAGTCGATCCGGGCGATCCAGATGGTCTTCCAGAATCCTGACTCTGCGCTGAATCGGGCCTGGACCGTCAGACGAATCCTCACCAGAACCGTCACCTCCCTCACCGACATCCAGGGCGAGGAAGCCGATCGCCGGGTCGAGGAGATCGCCGAGGCCATGCGCCTGTCGAGCCATCACCTCGACATGCGGCCGCGGCAGCTCTCCGGTGGACTCAAGCAACGGGTGGCCATTGCCAGGGCGTTTGCCGGCGACCCCCGCGTCGTGGTCTGCGACGAGCCGACGTCTGCACTCGACGTCTCGGTGCAAGCTGCCATCCTGAACCTGTTGGCCACCCTCCAGCGGGACGAGAAGACCAGCTACCTGTTCATCACCCACGACATCGGGGTTGTCCGCTTCCTCGCCGATCGTATTGCCGTGATGTACGTGGGCCGCATCATGGAGTTGGGCCTCACCGACGACATCTTCAACGGCCCGGTACACCCGTACACCGAGGCGCTGCTCAGCGCCGTCCCATCGATCGACGGCGAGGCACGAAACCGGATCCCGCTGACCGGCGACATTCCCTCCCCCGCCGACCCGCCACCTGGTTGTGTGTTCCACACCCGCTGTCAGTATTCGATGCCAGGCACGTGCGACGTGATCGAGCCGCCTGCGGTCGAGGTCGCTCCTCGGCACACGATCGTGTGCCATCTCCCCATCGACCAGCTGCCGACCCCGGTCACGGTCTCGATCAAGAAGAAGTGAAGTGAACCCGAGGCTCTGACCCCCGGAAATGGGGGCCGCAAACCTCGGGTTTGAGCCCCACAAATCGGGGGTCATAGCCTCAGGTTGGTCTGCGCTCGGCGGTACGACCGAGGTTTCGGGCGGTGGCTGACAGCTCGACCTCGCGTCGTTCTGGCATCGTCCTGAACAGGCGGTCACCGGTGCGGACCGTCACCCCGAGCCAGTAGTGCTCGTTTCGGTAGTGATGCAGACGGTGGTGGCGTTCCAACGCCCCGTAGTACCTCGTGCGGCAGCGATAGCGGGTGTGGACCAAGAGGTGGACCCACTCGTAGTGAAGCAAGGCGATCGCCGCTGCCGACCACGCGGTGGCGAAGGTGGCCAGCCGGTCGGCGTCGAGCAGCACCGCGGTCGGGAGGGCAAAGAGGGCGGCCAGCACGCCGAGGGTCATGCTGAAGACAGCGGCATCTCGCCAATCCAGCATCAGCCACTGGAGCTCGGCCGGATCCTTGTGATGCTCGACGTGGCCCCGCCCTGTGCCGAGGGTCTTCATGCGAGCCGAGTCGGCAGGAGCGTGCAGGAGGAAGCGGTGGACCAGCCACTCGAATGGGCCGACGAGAGCGAAGGTGGTCCCGACCATCACGAGGTCGGCAACGGCGAGCGGGCCGAGCAACGACCGGAACAACAGCAACAAGACAACGATGGCGAGCAGCACTCGGCCGGATGGCTGGGCAACGAAGGCTCGCCCCGCCTCGGCCTTGGAGCCGATCTGGTCGGCCCGCCGTACGGCCACATCACCACTGCGGTCGGCCCCTGGCGCCGTCATCATGAGGAGCTCACGGCAGCGGCTCTCGGTCCCACATCTGCGTCTCGGGTGGGTCACCGAACAGCAGCGCCGCAGGGCTCTGTTTCTCGATGTTGCCGGTCAGCCCCCGATACATACCGAGACCACAGAGCTGGCGCAGTTCGGGCGAGAACGATGCGAGCACCTCGGTCGGGATGCCGAGCTGCTGGTTCTCCTGCTGACGAATGAACCCGGCGCAGTAGTTCATGGCAACACCGACGCGGACGTCGTCGCTGGTGTTGGCGCCGCCCCCGTGCCAGCTGCTGCCGTTCCACACCAGCACGCTTCCCTTGGGCATCACGGCCGCGATCGTGTCGGTCTGGTGGTCGTCCCTCGTGTAGTCGGGACTGGGCCACCGATGGCTGCCGGGCACGATGCGGGTGGCGCCGTTGGCTTCGGTGAAGTCGGTGAGCGCCCACATCGAGTTGGCCACGGTGGCCACGTGTGGTTTCTCGAGCGGCATCGCCTGATCGTCTGCGTGCAGGACCTGAGCCGACTCGCCGGGGGCCAGCGAGATCGATGCCAGCGACGACACCAGGCACTCAGCGCCCAACACGCCCTGGATCAGCTCCAGGACCTGCGGCTGGACCGGAACCTGCTGCCAGATGTCGCCGTGGGCGAGCAGGTTGTAGGTGCGGGTCGTGTGGGCGCCCTCGAACCGGTTGTTGGCCGGCGCGCTGGCCCGCTCCCGTTCGAGACGGTGGACATCGTCGAGCAACGCATCGACGACGTCGTCGGGGATCAGGCGTTCCAGAATGGTGTAGCCGTCTCGCTCGAGGTCGTCGTGGTGGCGCCGCAGGTCCATGGTCAGCCTCGTTCGAGTCCTGCGCGACGATCACCGGTCGGGAACGTGGTTTCGTAGTCACGCATGGATGCCTTCACGACCTCGAGGGCGTGCTCGACGCCGTAGCTGCCGATCACCTCGATGGCGTTGGCCTTGTCACCGGTCATCTGCTGCTTGTAGGTGCCGAAGTAGTGCACGATCCGGTTCAGCACCGCTTCGGGCAGATGCTTGATGTCGGTCGCATAGTCGAAGACGGTGTCGCTGTTGAGCACGGCGATGATCTTGTCGTCGGCCTCGCCGTCGTCGAGCAGGGCGATGCCGCCGACCACCCGGGCCGGCACGATGATCTCGGCTCGGTCGATCCGTTGCTGGGACAACACGCAGATGTCGAGCGGGTCACCGTCGCCCTCGGTGGCTCGAGGAGTGAGTGATGCGACCTCGTCGTCCGCAGTAGGTCTGAGGGACGAAGCCGTAGAGCGTCGGCGGCAACGCACTGCTGCCCTGGGGTCGATCGACCCGGAGGTATCCGGAGAGCTTGTCGATCTCGTATTTGACCGCATCGAACGGGGTGATCTCGATGTAGGCATCGACGAGGTCCGGCGTGCCGGCACCGGCGCTGAGGCCGTGCCACGGGTGGGGTCGAAAGCGGTCGAACGACGAGGTCATCGCACCATCGTAGAGCCGCTGCTCCTACGGTTGGGACGCATGCTGCTGACCGAGGCCGACCGAGCCATGCTCGATGGTGCCGATGGCCCAGCGGTCGCGCTGTCGATGCGGGTCATTCTCCGCCTCGCCCGCGTCACGGGTGCCGATGAGCTCCTCGACATCAGCGGCGCCCACATCGATTCCTGCCTGTTCCACGGCACCGCAGGGCTCGACTTCGCCAGGACCCTCGCCGAGGGCGGAGGCCGGGTACGCGTGCCGACGACCCTGAACGTGTCTTCGCTCGATCTCCTCCACCCCGAGCTCTACCGAGGCGATCAGGACACCGCTGCCGATGCCAGGCGGCTCATGGACCACTACGAGGAAATGGGTTGCATCCCGACGTGGACCTGCGCTCCCTATCAACGCTCGGTCCGCCCCGGCCTGGGCGAGCACGTGGCCTGGGCCGAGTCGAATGCCATCGTCTTCGCCAATTCGGTCCTCGGTGCCAGGACGGCCCGCTACGGCGACTTCGTCGACATCTGCGCCGCGATCACCGGGCGGGCCCCGGCCGGCAGCTTCCACCTCGACGAACACCGCCATGCCCGCATCGTGTTCGACGTGACCGCTATCGGTGATCGTGTCGCCGAGGGAGCCGGCCCGGCTCTGCTCGGACACGTGATCGGACGCCGATCCGGGACGAAGGTGCCGGTCATCGTCGGCTGCCCCAGCCTCGACGAGGACCAACTCAAGACGCTCGGCTCCGCCGCTGCCTCGTCTGGTTCGGTGGCGATGTTCCACGTCGTCGGCTCGACCCCGGAAGCCTCCACCATCGAGGCAGCCACTGGCGGCGCGGCGATCGACGCACTCCCCCACGTCGCGGCACTGCCCCACGTGATCCTGACACCGGCCGACCTCCGCTCCGCCTGGGACGAACTGTCGACCGTCACCACCGACGCCTCGACCGACACCGTCATCGGTGCCGTGAGCCTCGGCACCCCGCACTACTCGATCACCGAGTTCGCCGTGCTCGTCGAACTCGTGAAGGGTGCCCGGCGGCGGGCCATCGGTTCGGTGTCCCGTTCTACGTGTCGACCGGGCGAGAAGTCGTCACCGAGCTCGATCTCCGGGGATGGGTTGCGGTACTCGAGGAGGCAGGCATCCAGCTGGTGACCGACACCTGCACCTACATCACACCGGTCATGGCACCCTTCGACGGCCCGGCCATGACCGATTCGCCCAAGTGGGCGTACTACGCCCCCGGGAATCTGGGGATCGACGTCGTGTTCGGCACTGTCGACGACTGTGTCCAGTCGGCGATCGAGGGCCGTGTCGTCCGTTCGGGGGACGACTGGTGACCGAACTCGACGGCGTGACGATCGACGGCGTGACCGTCGATGCGACCATGCATTGGCTCGTGGGTGGCCGAACCGAAGGACCCATCCTCTCCCTGGCCGAACCGCTGAGCTTCTGGGGTGGTTTCGACGCACACACCGGAGCGATCATCGACCGACATCATCCCCAGTTCGGGGCCGTCCTGACCGGACACATCGTGGTGATGCAATCCGGCCGTGGATCGAGCTCGGCCAGCAGCGTCATCGCCGAGGCCATTCGCATCGGCACGGCACCGGCAGCGATCGTGTTGCACGAGCCGGACGAGATCGTGGCGCTCGGGGCGATCGTCGCCGACGAGATGTACGGCATCGCCATGCCGGTCGTCGTGGTGGACGACGAGACGTTCAAGTCGATGACGCGAGCCCGCTTCGCCTCGATCGTCGGCACCATTGCGGGCTATACCTGAGTCCGACCGGCCGTCGACAGGGGATCTCATTGGCAACGTTCATCGAGCGGCTCAAGACGTTGGCGCCGATCGCCACCCGCTACGCCGGTTCGACCTACCGACCGTCGGATCCGCTCGAGGCCGATCTGGTTGCCGTGCTCTCGCGCGATCGGGTCCGCAACGACGGTGCCGAGCGAGCGCTGCTCAGTCGCGACGCGTCGGTGTTCGACGGCGGTGTGGCCGGGCCGATCGTGTTCCCCGAGTCGACCGAGGACGTGCAGGCAGTCATGGAGGTCGCCACCCGGCATGACCGTGCGGTCGTGCCTCGAGGCGCCGGCACCGGTCTCGCAGGAGGGGCAATTCCCCTCGGTGCCCCGGTAGTGGTCTCGATGACCAAGATGAACCGGATTCTCGAGGTGGACATCGACAACCGTGTCGCGTGGGTCGAGCCGGGAGTCATCAACCTCGACCTCAGCAAACATGTGCGTCCCATGGGGTTCCACTTCGCCCCGGACCCGTCGAGCCAGCAGGTCTGCACCATCGGCGGCAACGTCGCCAACAACTCCGGTGGACCCCATTGTCTCGCGTACGGCGTCACCGACGCCCATGTGGCCGCGGTCGAGGTCGTGCTCGTCACCGGTGAGCGAGTGATGCTCGGCGAGGTCGGCCCGGACGAAACGGGGCTCGATCTCCGTGGCGCGTTCGTCGGCAGCGAAGGCACGCTCGGTATCGCGACGAAGGTCGCCGTCCGCCTCACGAAGAACCCTCCGGCCGTTCGTACCATGTTGTTGTCGTTCGACACCGTTGCCGCGGCGGCCAACACCGTGAGCGGGGTCATCGCCGCCGGCATCGTTCCTGCTGCGATGGAAGTGATGGACCAGAAGATCACGGTCGCGGTGGAGAACTTCGTCCACGCCGGTTATCCCCTCGATGCCGCCGCCGTCCTGCTGGCCGAGGTCGAGGGGCTCGACGACGGAGCCGACACCGACGCCGATCGGATCGCCGAGATCGGCCGGAGCCACGGGGCAACCGATGTCCGCCTCGCCCAGAGCGAGGATGAGCGGGCGCTGCTGTGGAAGGGACGGAAGACCGCGTTCGGCGCCATCGCCCAGATCCGGCCGGACTACTACCTGCACGACACGGTGGTTCCCCGAGCCAAGCTGGCGGAGGTCCTCGAGAAGATCTACTCCATCGCCGATGCCCACGACCTGATCGTGATGAACGTCTTTCATGCCGGTGACGGGAACCTGCACCCGTTGATCCTGTTCGATCGTCGCAACGAAGGCGAGCTGGAACGGGTCCATGCAGCAGGCGAGCTCATCGTGCAGGCCTCGCTCGACGCGGGCGGCGTCCTGTCAGGCGAACACGGCATCGGCCTCGAGAAGCAGAAGTACATGGACCGACTCTTCAGCAGCGACGATCTCGATCATCAAGATCGCCTGCGGACATCCTTCGATCCGAGCTGTCGTGCCAACCCCGGCAAGGTGCTGCCCATGGGCCATTCCTGTGCCGACATCCAAGCGCTGCGGTCGGTCCCCGACGATGTCTGGGGTTGAGCTCTGTGGTTGACGCCGCACTCGAGATCCTCGATCCCGTCCTGCACGACTTCGCCGCGGCCATCGGTTCCGAGGGGCCCTTCGCCGTTCGAGGCGGCGGAACCCGATGGGAACACGGCGGAGCCGTCGACGACGCGGCCCGGGTCGTTCGCGCTCCGGACGGGATCGTCGATCACCGTGCCGAGGAGATGACCGTGCAGGTTCGGGCCGGCACCCTCGTGACCGATCTCGAGGCGGCTCTCGGCGAACGAGGCCAACGGTCGGCTCTCCCGATGAGAGGTGGCACCGTCGGTGGAGCGGTTGCCGTTGGTGAGAACCACCTCGAAGTCCTCGGGCGAGGTCGAGTCAGGGACAGCGTGCTGCAGGTCCGCTATGTCTCGGCGGAAGGTCGACTGGTCACCGCCGGTGGACCGGTGGTCAAGAACGTCAGCGGATTCAACTTGCCCAAACTCATCACCGGATCACTGGGCACGTTCGGTGCCATCGCCGAGCTCGTGCTGCGAACCAACCCGATCCCGGCCGAGTCGGTCTGGCTCCGATCCGAAGATGCCGATCCGTTCTCGATCCCAGACGTCCTCCTGCGACCGTCGGCGATGCTCCACGATCGTGCCGCCACGTGGGTCCTGATCGAGGGGTACCCGTCCGACGTTGCCGCCGAGCGCCGCCGCCTCGATGGTCTCGGACACTTCACAGACTCAGACGGTCCCCCCGAGCTCCCCGTCCACCCATGGTCGATGCCGCCCTCCGACCTGCGCACCCTCGGTGCTGATGCCACCGGTCCCGCCGTGCTGTCGATCGGTGTTGGTGTGGCGTGGGCATCGAAACCGGCCCCTGCCCGCTCCCCCGACCCCGTGGTCGATCTCATCTCGAGCCGATTGAAGGCTGCGTTCGACCCGACCGGTCGCTGCAATCCAGGACGGAGACCCTGATGGATCTGCGCATCGATGCCGAGGAGCTGAACGCCTGCGTACAGTGCGGCCTCTGCCTTCCCCACTGCCCCACCTATCGCGTGACGGGCGACGAGACCATGTCGCCAAGGGGGCGGATCCAGCTGATGCGCGAGGTGCAGGATCACGATGCGCCGGTCACAGCTGAGGTGCTGAGCTCGTTCGACACGTGCGTGTTGTGCCGTGGTTGCGAGACAGCCTGCCCGAGCGGTGTGAACTACGGCCATCTGATGGAAGCGACACGAGAGACCCTCGCAGACGACCATACGATCACGCCGCGCTGGCAGCGGTGGGCCATGGCACCTCTCGGTAAACCCTCGCTGCTGGCCATGGGTTCGTCTGCCATCGCAGTGGCCAACCGGCTGTCGCTCGTTCCTGGGCGGCTCGGGCTGCCGAAGGACATTCCGTTCCGGCAGGAGCCACTCGTGGCGTCCGGCGACGACGTGTACCTCTTCACCGGGTGCGTGATGGACGCATGGCAACGCAACGTCCATGCCGCCGGCAAACGCGTGCTGGAAGCAGCGGGGTTCGGCGTTCGGCCGACCGGCCGGGCGGCTCCGTGCTGTGGTGCCCTCCACACCCATGCGGGACTCGCCGGCGACGCCAGGGAGATGGCGTCGTCGATGATCGAGGCGCTCGACGATCGTCCGATCGTGGTCGATTCCGCCGGGTGCGGCGCAGCGATGAAGGACTATGGCCATCTGCTCGGCACCGACCGGGCGGCAGCCTTCGGGTCGCGGGTGTTCGACATCTCCGAGTTCCTCGGCGAGCACCTCGAGGACCTTCCCGTCGTCGAGCCGTTGGACCTCGTGGTCGCCGTGCAGGATCCCTGCCATCTCCGCCACGTGCAGCAGGTCCACCAGGCCACGCGGACCGTCCTCGCGCCGTTCGTGCGCGCCATCGTCGAACTCGACGACGAGGGTCTCTGCTGTGGCGCAGGTGGTGCGTTCTCGGTCATGCATCCCGAATTGGGGGGCGACATACGCGACCGCAAGGTGGCATCGATCGACCGAGCTGCCCCTGATGTGGTGGCCAGCGCCAACCCCGGGTGTTCGCTGCACCTCGCTGCTGCCGGTGTTCCCACCGTCCATCCGATGCAGTTGATCGACGCCGCGATCAACGGCACACCGCTCGACGTCCCAGGAGCCCGATGACCAACGATCACCTACCGGACTACGTCGACGTCGGAGGTCTGTCGGTCGACGCTGACCTGCACGCCTTCGTCGAGACCGAGGCCCTCCCTGGCACCGGCATCGATCCCGCCGAGCTGTGGTCAGGTCTGGCGCAGTTGATCAACGAACGAGGACCCGAGAACCGGCGTCTGCTCGAGATCCGGGCCGAGATGCAGGCTGCCATCGATCACTGGCACCGCAGCAACCCGAACCATGACCCGGCTGCCTACCGATCCTTCCTCGAGGACCTCGGCTACCTCCTTCCCGAAGGCGCTCCTTTCGCAGTCCAGACCGAGGGGGTCGACCCGGAGCTGGCCACGATCGCGGGACCCCAACTCGTCGTTCCTGTGATGAATGCCCGCTACGCCATCAACGCCGCCAATGCCCGTTGGGGATCGCTCTACGACGCCCTCTACGGTACCGATGCCCTCGGAGACCAGCCGCCGACCGGTCCATACGATCCCGAGCGAGGGGCACGGGTGATCACGTGGGCCCGCCGGTTCCTCGACGACGTGACTCCCCTCGACGATGGACACTCGCACTCCGAGGCAACCGCCTACACCGTCATCGATGGCTCGTTGGCCGTGGCCTGCGGCGGTGCGGCATCGATCGGGCTGCTCGACGCCGAGCAGTTCGTCGGCCACACCGGACCGGCAACGCAACCGTCGTCGATCCTGATTCGGAACAACGGCCTGCACATCGAACTCGTGATCGACCGCGGCCATCCCATCGGTTCGACCGATCCTGCCGGTGTGGCCGATGTCGTGCTCGAATCGGCGGTGACGGCGATCATGGACTGCGAGGATTCGATCGCCGCGGTCGACGGCGCCGACAAGGCCCTCACCTATCGCAACTGGCTCGGTCTCCTCCGCGGTGATCTCACCGCTGAGGTCACCAAGGCCGGCTCCACGTTCACGCGGTCGATGGCGGCCGACCGAGTCTTCGTCGGCCCGGACGGAAGCGAGTTCTCCCTGCCGGGCCGGGCCACGATGCTGGTGCGCAACGTCGGCCACCTCATGACCACCCCGGCCGTCCTCGACGCCAAGGGCAACGAGGCACCGGAAGGTCTGCTCGATGCGATGATGACCGCTCTGGCCGCCATGCCTGACCTGGCCAAGACCGAGGGTCCCCGGAACTCACGGACCGGATCGATCTATGTCGTGAAGCCGAAGATGCACGGGCCGGACGAGGTCGCCTTCGCCGACCAGGTCTTCGCCGACGTCGAGGACGTCCTCGGCCTGGCCAGGAACACGATCAAGATCGGGGTGATGGACGAAGAGCGGCGGACGACGCTGAACCTCCACGAATGCATCCGGGCCGCCCGACAGCGCATCGTGTTCATCAACACCGGGTTCCTCGACCGCACCGGCGACGAGATGCACACCTCCATGGAAGCAGGCCCGATGGTCCGCAAGTCTGACATGAAGGCCCAGCGATGGATCCAGGCCTACGAGGACTGGAACGTCGACGTCGGGCTTCGCTGCGGCCTGCAAGGCAGAGCGCAGATCGGCAAGGGGATGTGGGCCGCCCCCGACCTGATGGCGTCGATGCTGGAGGAGAAGATCGCCCATCCCCGAGCGGGGGCCAACTGCGCGTGGGTGCCATCACCGACGGCAGCCACGCTCCATGCCACGCACTATCACCGGGTCGACGTCGCCGCCAGGCAGGACGAGCTCCTCACCGGTGGATCGCGGGCGACACTCGACGACCTCCTTCGCATCCCCGTCGAAGCCGATCCGAAGTGGAGCGATGCCGAGATCCAAGCAGAACTCGACAACAACGCCCAGGGCATCCTGGGCTACGTCGTGCGATGGGTCGACCAGGGCATCGGCTGCTCGAAGGTGCCGGACATCCATGACGTCGGATTGATGGAGGACCGGGCCACGTGCCGTATCTCGAGCCAACACATGGCCAACTGGCTCCACCACGGCATCGTCGACGCCGCTCGCATTCGTGCGACCATGGAGAAGATGGCGCACTTGGTCGATCAGCAGAACACAGACGATCTCGCCTACGAGCCGATGGCCCCTGCGTTCGACGGGCCGGCGTTCCGAGCCGCCTGTGACCTGGTCTTCAGCGGCGTCGAACAACCGTCGGGCTACACCGAACCCATCCTCCATGCCAGACGGCAGGAGAAGAAGCGTCAGCAGGTCACCACGACCGGAACAGGAACGACCAGATGAAGAGTCACGTCAGCGTCACGCTCGAGGTCGCGCGCTCCATCATCGCTCAGGCACTGGCGAAAGGAGCCGAGGACGGGATGGCTCCACTTGCCGTGGTCGTTCTCGATGCCGGTGGGCGGCTCAAGGCGTTCGAGCGACAGGACGGTGCGTCGTTCGGTCGTTTCGAGGTCGGTCACGGGAAGGCCTATGGAGCCATCGCACTCGGAATGGGCAGTCGATTGCTCGGTGCGGCCGCTGAGGTTCGCCCGCACTTCGTCGAGGGTGTCAACGGGGCGTTCGGTGGCGCGTTGGTTCCCGTGCCAGGAGGAGTGCTGATCGCCGACGGTGCGACGATCATCGGCGCCGTCGGGGTGTCCGGTGACAATTCCGACAACGACGAGGCGTGCGCCGTCGCTGGAATCACGGCCGCGGGACTCACGCCCATCACGGGCTGACGCTCGCCGACGGCCGCACTCCCTGCTGTCAGGCGTTGGGCGTCACCAGGAATTTCTCACCGGTGGCCTGCTTTGCATACGCAGCGGCAATCTCCGGATCGACGACCTCGTCGAGCGTGATTTCCCGTGTGTAGGTGCTGGCGAAGGTCGTGTGCATCTCGTCGACGACCCGCGCCCGGAGGCGATCGCCGACCTCCTGGCCGACGGCAGCGAGGAAGTACGGGAGGAGCCAGCCGCCGATGCTCCATGCTGCGCCGAAGGTCCGGTCGATGGTGGTCGGACCCCGATCGAGCCCACCGTAGATGTACACCTGCTTGTGGGTGGTGGAGCCGTAGCGGGAGTAGCCGCCGGACTCGTTGGCTGCTGCGGCCCTCTCCATGCCGGTCAGGATCTGGCCGGCCAGGGATCCGCCGCCGATGGCATCGAAGGCGATCGTGGCCCCGGTCTGGGTGAGGGCGGTGACCAAATCGGCGGTGAACGAGTCGGCGGACGAGTCGACGACATGGGTTGCCCCGATCGATCGCAGGAGCTCGGCCTGGCTCTCGCGGCGCACGATGTTCACCAGCCCGATGCCGTCGGCGATGCAGATCTTGTTCAGCATCTGGCCGAGGTTCGAGGCGGCCGCCGTGTGGACCAGCGCAGTGTGACCTTCGAGCCGCATGGTCTCGGTCATGCCGAGTGCGGTCAGTGGATTCACGAACATCGAGGCGCCGGCTCGCGGGTCGGTTCCCATCCGGCAGCACCAAGGCGCTCTCCACCGGCACGCAGCGGTACTGGGCATACATGGCCCCTCCGAGGACGGCGACCGTGCTGCCGAGCAATGCCTGCGCCTCGGCCGAGGAACCAGCCTCGACCACCACCCCTGCGCTCTCGTTTCCGACCGGGAGGGACTGGCCCATGCGCCCGCCGAGACCGGCCATGACGCCGGGCGGAATGTCGGCCTCGATGGCCGGTGCCTCCGGTGTCCCGACCGAGCGGAGCGTGGAGAGGTTCGCTCCACCGAGGAGGAGCCCAAGGTCGGAAGGATTGATCGGGGTGGCTCGAACCTCGACCAGGATCTCGTCGTCGCCCGGCACCGGTCGATCGACGTCATCGATCGACACCCGCAGCGTGCCGTCGTTGGTCACCAGTGAGCGGAGTTGGCGCATGGTCATGGGAGTTTCCTGTTCGAGATCAGCGGGTGAGTTTCGGCGGGAGGGTTTCAGCGGGCGAGGTTCAGCGGGGAGTGTGGCAGAAATCGACGATTCGTCTGCAGCCCTCGGCCAGCCGTACATCGTCGATGGTGAAGGAGATACGGACCCAGCCGTCGGCCCGACCCCCGAAGTTGGCAGCGTCGAGAACGGAGACCTGCTGTTCGTCGAACAGCTTCCGGGAGAACTCGGCGCTCGTCAGGCCGGTGCCGCGAACATCGGCCAGGACGAACATGCCCGCCTCGGGAACGAGCAGATCGAGTCCAGGGGCGTCGGCCAGCATGAACGTGGTGAGGTCGCGTCGCCGTTGATAGATCGCTCGCATCTCGTCGACATCGGAAGCGTGGTCCTCGACGGCAACGATCGCTGCCTCCTGGATGAACGGTGGCAGGCCGTAGTTCATCGCCAGGGCGACCCGTGGCCATGTGCCTGATCAACTCCTGCGGGCCGACTGCCCAGCCGAGACGCCAGCCGGTCATGGCATGGGACTTCGACAACGCGCCGATGACAACGGTGCGTTCGGCCATGCCCGGCCATGCCGCGATCGAGTGGTGTTCGCGATTCGACTCACCGGCAAAGACCAGCTCGGCGTAGACCTCGTCCGAGATCACCCAGAGGTCGTGTTCGAGCGCGATGGCTGCGATCGATCCCAGCTCGTCCTGCGTGGCAACCACGCCGGTCGGGTTGGCCGGCGAGTTCACCATGATCGCCTTTGTCCGCTCGGTGACCGCGGCTCTGATCGCTTCGGGATCGAGCCGGAAGCGGTCATCCAGACGAGCGGGTACGAGCGTGGCTCCCCCGATGCGCAGGGTGGCTTCGTAGGTGAGGTAGGCGGGGTCGGAGACGATGACCTCGTCGCCGGTCTCGACCAGGCACAGCGAGGTGTTGAAAAGGGCGTTCTGGGTCCCGGCGCTCACGATCACGTTGGGCGCGTCGTAGTGCACACCCGTGAGTTTCCCGACGTAGCCGGCGATGGCCGAGCGGACACGGGGACGTCCGGGAATGTCGGAGTAGTGGGTGTCACCGCTGTCGAGCGCTTCGATCGCCCGGTCGACGATGCCTGCCGGCGTCCCGAAATCGGGGTCGCCGACGCTCAGGACAACCACATCCTCGCCCCGAGCCTCCGCCTGGCGGGCGGCGAAGTGGACGGCCCAGCCCTCGGCGCCCTTGCCCCCCGCTCGATCGACCAGTGAGGAGAACTCAGGCATTGCCGGTTTCGGTGTTGAAGTTTGCGGCCCGTTTCTCGACGAAGGCGGCGATGCCCTCCTTGCCGTCCGGCCTGCCCATCGAGCGGGTGATCATGTGCATCTCGCGCTCGCCCGTCTCCTCCAGCGACGAGTCGAACCCTTCGTAGATCAGACGTTTCGCGTTCCCGATGGCAAACGCCGATCCGGCGGCCAACTCGGTGGCGAGGGCCAGCGCAGCGTCGTCGGCCTCGCCCTTCGGGACCACTCGATTGACGAGTCCCCACGACTCGGCCTCCTCGGCGGACAGCAGACGATTGGTGAGGGTGAGGTCGAGCGCCCGCCGCAATCCGACATGGCGGGCCAGGAAGTAGGTCGACGTGCCGTCCGGGGTCACACCGGCTCTGGTGTACGCCATCGTGAACTTGGCGTTCTCGGCCGCCACCACGAGGTCGAAGGAGCACATGAGCGAGAGCCCGGCTCCCCCGGCGGCACCGCCGACCGACGCAACCGTCGGCTTGGTCATCCGGTGCATCCGGTAGATCGCCCCGTGGAAGTCGGTGAGCATGTCGGACGGCGACGCTCGGGAGGGCATCACCGGCGTCGTTGAACTCGACCAGATCACCGCCGGCACAGAACACCTTGCCCTCGGCGGTCACCAACAGGACGCGGACATCGTCGTCGTAGTGCGCAGCCAGCGTTGCCGCTCGGAGATCCTTCGCGAACTGGACGCTGACCGCGTTGGCGCCCTCCGGACGGGTGAAGCGGATGGTCGCGATGTGATCGCTGACCGAATAGGTCATGGTCTCGTACTCGACGGTGTCGGACATGGAAGCTCCTGTGTTCTCGAGTCAGCTGGCAGCTCCGGGCTGGCCGCGAACCTAGTGCGAACCTCCCCGTTCTGCGGAATACAGCCCGCAGAACTGAGGGTGTTGTGCCGCAGAACGGGTGGGTTGGGTCAGGCGGCGGCGGTCGAGCAGCTCGATCTTCGCGTGGTGAGGGGGCAGCGAAGACGAGCAGCACCAGCTGCCCGCACCGGCAACGATCCAGGGCAGGCGCAAGGCCATCTCCCTCGAACCGACGCGTTCGGCCACGAGGATGATCGCGCCGCCGATGAGGGCCCCGATCGGCATCATGCCCCAGCGCGAAGAACCGGTAGACGCTGTTGACCCGGCCCGAGGAGCTGATCGGGAATGATCGTCTGTCGCAGCGACACCGTGATCACGTTCCACAGCACCGCGACGAACATGAACAGAGCGAACATGACCCAGACGACCGGCCACAGCGACGTGAGGCCGGTGATGATCGACGTCGAACCGCCGACGATCAACGTGACCCACAGCGATGGGCCGGATCCGAGGCGTCTGGCGACCCACGAGGCGGTCCACCCGCCGGCGATGCCGCCAACGGCACCGGCAGTGGACAGGACGGCGAACTCGATGGTCGACGTGCCGAGCACTTCCTGGGCGAAGAGCACGAGGGTCGCCCCCGACAGCGTGCCCAAGAGGTTGATGAGGCCGAGGATGACGGCCAGGGGGCGAAGGAGCTCGTGCTGCCACAGCCAGCGGAAGCCTTCGGCCAACTCGCTCTTCCACGGCTTGCGGTCCGCGAGCTCTCGCGGTGCGAAGACCGGGGGATCAGGAAGATCAAGAAGGCAGACAGGGCAAAGGAGAACGCGTCGAACAGAAACGGCATCGAGAAGGTGACCGCCAACAGGAAGGCGCCGAGCGCCGGACCCATGATCGTGTTGGTGACCTGCTCAGCGCTCCAGAGGCGACCATTGGCCTTCTCGAGCTGGGACTCGTCGACCAGCGAGGGCATGATCGTCTGCGCCGTGTTGTCGTAGAGGACCTCCGCCGTGCCCAGCACCATGGTCGCCAGGAGAATGACGAGGTACAGCCCGACATTGGTGTCGATCACGAGCGAGAGGTCGTCGAGCTGATCCGGGCGACGGCAGGCCGCTGCCCTGGCCGAGCACCAACAGCGCGACTCCCAGCGTCACGACGGCACGCGCCGCGTTGGACAACACCATCAGCCAGCGGCGCTCGTGGCGATCGGTGATCACGCCGGCGGGAAGGCTGAACACCAGCCACGGCAGCCGTTGAGCGACCGCGATCAGGGCCACCAGCATCGGGTTGCGGGTGACGGCGGAGGCCAGCCAGGGATAGGCCAGCTGGCCGACGCCGTCGCCCAGGTTCGAGATCGTGCTCGCCCCGAACAGCTTCTGATAGGACCGGCCGAGTGGCGTCTCGGTCGAGACTGAGGTGGGCACGGCGCGAGCGTACGCGACGGATCAGTAGATCTCGATGAGCCCGGCGGCGCCTTGGCCGCCGCCGATACACATGGTCACGACGCCCCACTTGGCGCCCCGGCGCTTCCCTTCTTGCAGGATGTGGCCGGCGCAACGTGTGCCCGTCATCCCGAAGGGATGCCCGATGGCGATCGAGCCGCCATTGACGTTGTACTTCTCCGGATCGATGCCGAGCGTGTCGCGGCTGTAGAGGCACTGGCTGGCGAAGGCCTCGTTGAGCTCCCAGATGTCGATGTCGTCGACCGTGAGACCGTGGCGTCCGAGCAGCTTCGGCACGGCGTAGATCGGACCGATGCCCATCTCGTCCGGCTCGCAGCCGGCGACGGCCCAACCCTTGAACGCACCCATGGGTTCGATGTTGCGGCGGCTTGCTTCTTCGTCTGACATCATCACCACGGCGGCGGCGCCGTCGGACAGCTGACTGGCATTGCCGGCGGTGACGTAGTTGCCTTCGCCCCGCACTGGGCCGAGCTTGGCCAGCCCCTCGAGGGTGGTCGTTGGCCGGTTGCACTCGTCGCCGTCGACGGTGTAGTCGACGATCGTCTCTTCCTTGGTCTCGCGGTCGACCATCTTCATCTTTGTCTCCATGGGAACGATCTCGTCTTCGAAGAGACCGTTCTCCTGGGCAGCCGCCATGCGCATCTGGGAGTTGTAGGAGTACTCGTCCTGGTACTCGCGCGACACGTTGTAGCGATCGGCCACGATGTCGGCCGTCTCGATCATGGCCATGTAGACCGCGGGGTACATCTCGGCGAGTGCCGGATCCATGTTGGCGGCTCCGCCCATGCCAGGACTCGGCATCGTGATCGACTCGACGCCGCCGGCGACGGCGATGTCGACCTGGTCGACCTTGATGTGGTTGGCGGCGACGGCGATCGAGTTGAGGCCGGACGAGCAATGGCGTTGGATCGTGTTACCACCGACGTTGACCGGCAGCCCAGCGAGCAGTCCAGCGAGACGGCCGAGGTTCCCTGCGCCGTGAGCACCGTTGCCGAGAGCGACGTCCTCGACAGCCTCGGGCTCGACACCAGACTTGGCGACCGCGTGCTTGATCGCGTGGGCGGCCATCGACATGGCCGGCGTCATGTTGAAGCCACCGCGTCCGGCCTTGGCCAGTCCGGTGCGGGCGTAGGAAACGAAGACAGCTTCGCGCATCGAGAACTCCTCGGTGATGGTCTCGAACGAGGATCGCTCGATGACGGTTCGGACGTCGACGCTAGTCGTGGGTGTCCGACAGAAGAAGTTCGGGATCGACCGACGGTTCCGACTGCCGACGTGTTCTGGCGCTCGACCAGAGGCGACGTGCGCCCTGATCGATCACCATCGAGGCGATGACGAGAATGACCGCCACGATGCTGTCGAGCCACCAATGATGACCGGTCGCCGAGACCACGAACAACGTGATCGGCAGATGGGCGGCGAACAGCCATTTCCAGCGGCTCGTGCCGGCGGCGACGATGCCGAAACCGATGACGGCGGCCCACGCCGCGTGAATGGACGGCATGGCGACGAACTGTCCGGAAACACCCGAACCGACCGGACCGTAGACCGACAGGTCGTGGATTTCGGAGAGGTCCTGGTAGCCGAGATCGACGAGGAAGCGGGGCGGAGCCACACGCCAGAACCGGATCACCAGGCAGCCGAGTGTCGTGAGGGCCAGGACGTTGCGCCACGGCCTGAAGGCATCCCGATGGCGCCAGAACATCCAGATGAGGAAGGCGAAGATGCTGGGAACGTGCATCCCGGCGTAGTAGGCGGCCGAGAGCCACCCGAGCGTGTCGTGTCCGAGGATCCACTGTTGGACGCTGAGTTCGGTCGGCAGACCGATGGCGTTCTGGAAATCCACGATGTCGCGCGCCCGTTCCATCGCTCCCTCTGACTGCGCGAGCGGCAGCTTCCTGGCCGTCCTCCAGAAGCCGTAGAGGCCGGTGAGCACGATCAGCTCGTAGATGGCCGGCAGGACCGCTTCGGTGAGTCGCGTGGGTCGTTGTCGGCGAAGCACCACGTACGCGACACCGAGCGCGACCGATGCAGCCCATGCTTGCTGCCAGGTCGGCCACGGAATGATCGCTGCGAACACTGTCGGCGAATCTACCAATCGGTGACGGTCGTCTCGCTGCCGCGGTCCGCCGGGACAAGTGGCGCGCATCGGCACTCTCCCGATGGGCGACGATCACCCGATGACCGTCCCGCAGCATTTCTCTGATCGACGGCGAACTCGCGGTCAGCGTCGACTCCGATCACGTGGCGACACTCGAGATACGCCGCCCGCCGAACAACTTCTTCGACACCAAGTTGATCGAGGCGATCGCCAATGCACTCGACCGTGTCAGCGAGGTCGGGGCCCGCTGCGTCGTGCTGTGCAGCGAAGGAAAACACTTCACCGCAGGCGCCGACTTCAACAGCTCGAACGGTGAGCATGAGCTCCCGGGCGACCTGTACGCCCAGGCCGGACGCATCTTCGCTCAGCCTCTGCCGATCGTGGCTGCGGTGCAGGGCGCAGCCATCGGCGGAGGTCTTGGTCTGGCCATGGCCGCAGATTTCCGAGTCGCATGCGAGGAGGCACGTTTCTCGGCCAACTTCGCCCGGCTCGGTTTCCACCAGGGATTCGCCCTCTCGGTCACGCTGCCTCGGGTCGTCGGCCAGCAGAAGGCACAGGAGATGCTCTTCACCGGCCGCCGTTACACGGGCCAGGAAGCCTTCGACATCGGCCTGGTCGACTGTCTCGTCCATCAGAATCAGCTGCGATCGCAGGCTCGGGAGATGGCGCTCGAGATTGCGGGTTCGGCGCCACTCGCCGTGGCCTCGATTCGTGCCACCCTCCGGGCGGGACTGGCCGAAGCGGCGATCGAGGCCATGGCTCACGAGCTCGATGAACAGACGAGGCTGCGCCAGACGGCCGATTGGCGGGAGGGTGTGGTGGCAATGGCCGAGCGCCGGCCGCCGACTTCATCGGCCAATGAGCGAAGCTGGTACTGAGCCCCGGCGGTGTACGGCGACCTTCGACGTACGTTCGACCAGTCCGCGGACCATCTACCACGAAGCGCGCCCTCGTTATCCGGCAGGACTCTTCGATCGACTGTTCGAGCTGCTTCCCGAGGATCCGACCGTCCTCGAAGTCGGCCCGGGCACCGGTCTGGCCACCGACCCGATGCTCGAACGGGGCGCCGAGGTCCACGCCATCGAGCTCGGGCCGAGCCTGGCAGCCGCGTTGTCCGATCGTCTTGCCGGCCCGGTTGCGGCCGGGCAACTGGCGGTGCAGGTTGGCGACTTCGAGGAGGTCGCGATCGACCCGTCGAGTGTCGATGCGGTGGTGTCGGCCACTGCGTTCCACTGGATCACCCGAGACCAACAGCTGACTCGCCCTTCACACTGGCTCCGGCCCGATGGTCGATTGGCGGTGATCGACACGATCCAGGTTGCCAGTGACGTCGACGGTGGATTCTTCGATGCGGCCCGTCCGATCTTCGCCCGTTTCGGTCAGGAACGAAGCGGATCGACCCCGAACCCGGAGGCCGCCGTCCCTGACATCCATGCTCGGATGGAGGCCGACCACCGCTGTCGCGATCTGACGCTGGATCGTTATCGGTGGGATCAGACCTACTCGCCCGAGGCCTACGAGAAGTTGCTGCTCACCTTCAGTGGCCCGCTGTCGATGGCAGTTGATCAACGGACGGCGATGGTGAATGAACTCGTGGCGCTCGTTGCTGCCATGGACGGATCGCTCGTCCGCCCGCTCGTCATCACATTGGCCACATGCCGCTTCGAGGTCGCCGGCTGATATCGACAAATAGAATTGTCGATGCCGGCATCGGCTCCTCGAGGCCGATCAATGCGCCTGCTCCCCCCCGACCCGAGAGGATCAATCATGACCACAGTCGCCGCCGAGACCCCCGATCCGGAACCTGTCGCCCGGTCCATCGAGTTGCAGATCGAGGTTCCAGGCTCGGTCGAGGAGGTCTGGCAGGCGATCGCCACCGGTCCCGGAATCTCGTCGTGGTACGTCCCCCATCGAGTCGAGGAGCGAGAGGGTGGCGCGGCCACGGCGTCGTTCGGACCCGGGCCCGAGATGCAGGTAACGGGCACGGTGGCACCGCTGGGAACCACCCCACCGTGTCGTGTTCGCCGGAGAGACCGAGGGCGAGGGTCTTGCCTTCGAATGGTTGGTCGAGGCGAAGGAGGGCGGAACGCTGCATCGTGCGCCTCGTGAACTCCGGGTTCGGCGATGGCGACGAATGGGATGCGCAGTACGACGCGATGACCGAGGGCTGGTCCATCTTCCTCACCAACCTGCGGCTGCATCTGGAGTACTTCGCCCCTGAACCGGCGACGGCGATGCTCCCGACGGCGATGTGGCCGATCGACGCCGCCGGCGCCTGGAAGGAGCTCACCGATCGCCTCGGCGTGCCGAGCGACGCCGAGGCTGGGGACCGCATCACGGTCAACGACTCTTCCGGCGCACCGGCCATGTCGGGGCTCGTGGTGCAGTCGACGCCCACCCGATACACCCTGCTCATCGACATGCCCGCCTCTGGCACGGGGTTCGTCGCGGCCGAGGAACACGGCGACCAGACGATGGTGTCGATCTGGCTCTATCTCTACGGATCCGAAGGGGTCGATGCGGCCGAACGTGATGACCCGCTCTGGCGAGCGTGGTTCGAGAACGGGGTCACCATCGATCTGATCGGCGTCTCGTACCGGTCGCTCTATCCTGAGCTCGGTGACCGACCTAGACGATCTCCATGGCTGGCTCGAAGAGGTCGAGGGAGACGACGCTCTCACCTGGGTGCGCTCGCAGAACGATCGCACGCTCGCCGACCTCCAAGCCGATCCGCGGTTCGACAGCTTTCATGCCGCTGCGCTCGAGGTCGCCACGTCGAGGGACCGGATCCCATACGGCACCGTTCGGGACGGGGTCGTCTACAACTTCTGGCAGGACGACGAGCAGGTGCGAGGATTGTGGCGGCGCACGCCGCTCGAGAGCTACGCGACCGACGAGCCCGGAGTGGGAAACCGTCCTCGACGTCGATGCGTTGGCGGCAACGGAAGAAGCGAACTGGGTCTTCAAGGGCGCCAATGTGCACCGGACCCACGGTTCGTCGACTTGGCGCTGCATGGTGTCGTTGTCCGACGGTGGCAAGGACGCCATCATCCAACGTGAGTTCGACATCGAGCGGTGCGATTTCGTCGATGGCGGTTTCGTCACCACGGAGGCCAAGCAGGGGCTGAGCTGGGTCGACGACGACACCGTGTTGCTCGCCACAGACTGGGGCGAGGGAAGCGTCACCGAGTCCGGCTATCCGGCGGTGGTCAAACGGTGGGTCAGGGGCACACCGATGGCCGATGCGGTCGAGATGCTTCGTGGCCGGTCGACCGACGTCGGTGTGTGGCCGTTCACGCTCGAGACCGAGGACGGCACCATGCTGACCGGAGCAGTGCAGTCCGACACCTTCTTCACGTCCACCTACTGGTTGTTCACCGACGAGGGTCCGATCCAATGGCCGATCCCGCCGAAGTCGACGCCGAACGGGATCTACCGAGGTCGCTTCGTCTTCTCCCTGGAACAGAACTGGGAAGCCGGTGACGCCGCGTTCGAGTCCGGTGATCTCGTTGCCTTCGACCTCGACTCGTTCCTGACCGACCACGCACTCCCCCCGGTCGAGCTCGTGTTCCGGCCTGGTGAGCGCCAAGCAGTGAACGGCATCGCCGTCGCTCAGGGCGCCTGCCTGTTGTCGATCAACGACAACGTCGTTGCCAAGATCCTGCGGATCGAACCCCGGTCGACTGGCGACACAGGTGATGGCTGGGTAACGACACCGGTTGATCTTCCCGGGAGCGGGCAGGCCGCGATCGCCTTCGCCGACAAGGACGAGCCGACGGTCTTCTTCAACTACGAGGACTTCCTCACCCCGAGCTCGCTCCTGAGTTTCGACGTCGCCACCGGCGAGGTCAGCCCGCTCAAGACGTTGCCGGCAACATTCGAGACCGACGGCCTGATCGTCGAGCAGCTGTCGGCGACGTCGACCGATGGCACGGTCGTGCCGTACTTCGTCGTCCGCCGCAGCGATGTGCCGTTCGACGGGTCGACGCCCACGCTGCTCTACGGCTACGGCGGTTTCCAGATCTCGTTGGGCCCGACCTACAGCGGCACCATCGGACGGTTCTGGCTCGAACAGGGTGGCGCCTACGTCCTGGCCAACATCCGGGGCGGTGGCGAGTTCGGGCCAGACTGGCACCAGGCCGGGCTCAAGGGGAACCGACAGCGGATCTACGACGACTTCATCGCCGTGGCCGAGTCGGTGATCGCCAGTGACCTGACGACGCCAGAGCACCTCGGCATCATGGGCGGCTCGAACGGCGGGCTGCTGATGGGTGTGATGCTCAATCAGCGACCCGACCTGTGGAAGGCCGTGGTGGTGCAGGTTCCCCTGCTCGACATGCTTCGTTTCCATCTGCTGCTGGCCGGAGCTTCCTGGGTCGACGAGTACGGGTCGCCCGAGACGGCGGACGAGCGAGCCTTCCTCGAGACGATCTCGCCCTATCACAACTGTCGACCCGTCGAAGCCGTATCCCGTTCCGTTCTTCGTGACCTCGACCAAGGACGACCGTGTCCATCCGGGGCATGCGCGGAAGATGGCCAAACGGTTCGAGGACGAGGGTCTGCCGTTCCTCTACTACGAGAACATCGACGGCGGACATTCTGCGGCGGCCAACCAACGCGAGGCCGCCAAGCGAGCAGCGCTGGAGTTCACCTACCTGGCTCGTCTGCTCTTCTGAACGCTGCTCTTCTGAACGTCAGTGGGCCATGGCCATGGCGGCGTAGAGAGCGACACCGCTCGACAGCTTCGTCTCGCTGATACTCATGAGATTGGAGTGGTTGGGGGCGGCCGTCGACGGGTCGATCTCCTCCGGGCAGACGCCGAGGAACGCCATGGCTCCGGGAACGTGCTGCAGCACGTAGCTGAAGTCCTCGGCCCCGAGCACGGCGCGGGGCATCTCGACGACGCTGTCGGTCCCGAGCAACTCCGCTGCGACCGCCAGGGTGCGATCGGCCTGTCCCTGATGGTTGATCGTGACCGGGTAGCCGGGGATGATCTCGGCGGTGCACGAGCAGCCGTGGGCCGCAGCCGTGCCCTCGGCAACGCGGGTCAGTCCGGCGTGCAGTGTTGCCCGGGTGTCTTCGTCGAGCGCCCGGATCGTGCCCTCCATGAATGCGCTCGGGGGAATGACATTGTTCGTGGTGCCGGCTTCGATGTGAGCCACCGTGACGAGACCGCTCCTGGCGGGGTCGACCGACCGGCTGACCATCGTGTGGAGACCGGTGATCGTGGCCGCCGCGGCCGGAATCGGATCGACGCACTGGTGGGGTGCAGAGGCGTGCCCTCCCTGCCCGTGGACGGTGATCTCGAAACGGTCGGCGCTCGCCATCAGCGATCCGCCCCTCGTGGCAACGAGGCCGTTCTTCACGGTGGCGAAGACATGAACGGCGAAGGCTCGATCGACGCCATCGAGCACCCCTTCCTCGATCATGTACTTGGCCCCGTGGTAGCCCTCTTCGCCCGGCTGGAACATGAAACGGATCTTCCCCGTGAGCTCGCCTCGGTTCTCGCTCAGCAGCCGAGCGGCACTGGCCAGCATGGCCACATGGGCGTCGTGGCCGCAGGCGTGCATGGCGCCGTCGATCTTCGACCGGAACGGGGTGTCGTGGTCCTCCTGCAACGGCAGGGCGTCCATGTCACCCCGAAGCAGAACGGTGGGTCCCGGCCGGCCGGTGTCGAGATCGGCCACGACCGATGTGGTCGACTCACCCAGGGTGATGTCGAGCCCGAGTCCGGTCAGGGAGTCGAGGATCGCGCTGCTGGGTCCTGGGCAGTCGGAGGCCGATCTCGGGGTCGGCGTGGATGCTGCGTCGCAGCTCGATCGTCTCTGCATCGAGGGCTTGCGACGCGGAGAGCAGATCGGACGCGGGTGCTGGTTCGGCCATCTCCGGACCCTAGTCCGACCTCCGCTCGTGGTCCGCTTGTCGCCGGCGTCTCCGTGGAGCAGGCTGCGATGATGGTCTCAAACTCAGGCTCGTTCGACCCAGCCACGGAACCCGCGGTCGGCCCCCGGGGGCAGTTCGCTCATCCTGAGGCTCTCGCCCATCTCGATCGTCTCGCCCCGAGGATGTACTCCCTCGGGGATCACGCCTGGTGTGTGGTCGGCAATGGCCTGTCCAATCAGACGTTCGTCGAGGGTCCGAACGGGATCATCGCCATCGACACCGGCGACTGTGTCGAGGAGATGGCGGCCGCCATCGAACAGCTCCGGACCGCCACCGAGCGACCGATCGTCGCCTGCATCTACTCCCACTTCCACTACGTCGACGGCACTCGTGCCATCCTCGACGATGGTGATCTCGACGAGGAAGACCTCCCGATATGGGGCCACGAGCGCATCGCCGCCAATCGTCGTCGCTTCGGGGGCGAGGTCGCCGGGCGTTCCCGACGGGGACTGATCCATCAATTCGGCATGCTGCTCCCGCCCGAGGGTCCGGATGCGCTCCTCCACGTCGGGCTGGGCCGATTCTTCTCGAACCCGACGCATCGTCCATCGACCCGCGGCCATCTACCGGTCACCGAGGCGTTCGACGACGCCATCGAGACGACGATCGCGGGGCTTCGAGTCCAGATGACCCACGCTCCCTCGGACGCAGACGATTCGGTGACCATCTGGTTCCCCGAGCTCGGCCTGTGTGTCAACAATCTCGTGTGGCCGGCCCTCTTCAACGTGTTCGCCATCCGGGGCGAGGAGTATCGAGATCCGCGTGTGCTGCTGTCGGGACTCGATCACGTGGCCGAGCTCGGAGCGGACTATCTCGCGGGCGCCCACGGACCCCCTCTCGAAGGGTCGGAACACATTGCGGACGAGGTGGAGAACTATCGGGACAGCATCCAATTCCTGTGGGACCAGACGGTTCGGGGCGCCAACAACGGTCTGACGGCAGACGAGCTGGCGGAGACGGTCCGCCTGCCGGATCTGTATGCGGAGTCGCCGATCACTCGACAGCACTATGGACTGGCCGAGCACCATGTCCGCCAGATCCACAACGGCCTCTTCGGGTGGTTCGACGAGGATCCCGGGCATCTCTTCCCCCTCCCCCGAGCCGAGCGGAGCGCTCGTCTGATCGACGGTTTCGGCGGTGTGGACGAGGTGGCCTCACAGTGTGACGCCGCTCTTGCTGCCGGCGATCTGCGGTGGGCGCTCGAGCTGGCCTCGTGGTTGGTCACGGCCGAACAGGACAGCCCCGAGAACGGCAGCCGAGTGGCCAGACCATTGCGGGCGATCGCCCATCGGACCACGTCCCAGAACGTCCGGAACTGGTGCCTCACCAAAGCGCTCGAGTTCGAGGGGTCGATCGATCTCACACGATTCCGAGGCCTGCGGATGAGGGCGGACGAGGTCCTCGCGGCGACCCCGGACACATATGTTGCCGTGCTGCGAGTCCTCCTCGTACCGAACCGGGCCGAGGGCGTGAACCGCGCACGTCGCCATCGACTTCGACGATGGATCGTCGGTGGGACTACACGTCAGACGCCAGGTCGGGGTGCCGACCAACGGCAGCACAGCCGATGTTCGCTTGTCCATCACCCACGATGGATGGGCCCGTGTCCTCGGCGGGAAGCAGACGCTGGGCGAGGCGTTCGGAACGCACGAGGCCACGTCAGAAAACCGACTCGAGGTGCAAGCGTTCTTCGCGATGTTCGATCACTCGGCGTTCGTCTCGTAACCGGAGGCGCACGGGTCGAACGTCGGCGATTCCACTTCCATGACACTCGGGGTGTCCCACGGTGGGGTTCGCGTCGCGGCCGGAGGTTGGCGCATACAGTCTCCTGGTGACCGAATTGACCGCATCCTCCTTCCGATGGAATGACTACGCCGGGGTCCTGTTCGACCTCGATGGAGTGGTCACGCCGACCGCCGAAATCCATGAGCACGCGTGGTCGGAGCTGTTCGCCCCATGGGACTTCACCCAGGCCGACTACATCCGCTACGTCGATGGCAAGCCTCGTTATGACGGGGTCCGCTCCTTCCTCGATGCACGCGGGGTCGAGCTGCCGTTCGGAGACCCCTCCGATGCGCCCGGTGATGGCTCGGTCTGCGCCATGGGGAACAAGAAGAACACGCTGTTCAACGAGATCCTCGACCGCGACGGGATCGCTCCGTACCCGGGCTCGGCGGCAACCCTCGATCTCCTGGCAGCCCTCGGTGTACCGAGCGCCATCGTCTCGTCGTCGCGCAATGCCGTGCCGGTCCTTCACGCGGCAGGTCTCGCCGAACGGTTCGACGTGGTCGTGGACGGACTCGTGGCCGCTGATGCCGGACTCGCCGGCAAGCCCGCTCCTGACAGCTACCTGTTGGGGGCAACCCAGCTGGGCGTCGATCCGGCGAGAACGGTGGTCGTAGAAGATGCGACATCGGGAGTGGCGGCCGGGGCTGCTGGACATTTCGGTGTGGTGATCGGTGTCGATCGCGGGGCCGGGGCCGACACGTTGCTCGCCAACGGGGCCACGTTCGTGGTGGACGATCTGGCCGACCTTCTGCCGAATGCTGGTGAAGACGACGCTCCTGCCGACGGGAGCACCCTGTGAAGAGCACCGGCACGAGGAGCACGGAATGAATCGACGCCCGACACCGACAGGACTTCCGGCCCATCGATTCCCGGTCGAGCCCTGGCGCCTCGTCGAGACCGAGTACCGCACCGAGGACCTCGGTCACACCGAGACGCTCTTCGCCGTCGGCAACGGCTACCTCGGCATGCGGGCCAACCCGGAGGAGGGCCGCGACGCTCACAGCCATGGCACCTATGTCAACGGCTTCCACGAGACCTGGCCGATCCAACACGCCGAGAACGCCTACGGCTTCGCCACCACCGGTCAGACCATCGTCAACGTGCCAGACGCGAAACTGCTCAAGCTCTACGTCGATGACGAGCCGTTGCTGCTCTCCGACGCCGACCTCCTCGAGTACGAACGAGCGCGTCGACTTCCGCGCCGGCCATCTGACTCGCGACCTCACCTGGTTGACCCCTGCGGGCAAACGGGTGCAGGTCTCGTCGTCGCGGATGGTGAGTTTCGCCCACCGGCACCTGGCCGTGATGACCTTCGACGTCACCCTTCTCGACGCAGCCGCTCCGATCGTCATCTCGTCACAGCTCATGAACCGCCAGGACGGCGAGGACGAGTACCACGTCCGGTCCGCTGCGCTCGGCGAGGGTATGGATCCACGGAAGGCGAGCAAGTTCAGCCATCGCGTGTTGCAGCCTCGGCTCCAACGGGGCGGCGTCGAACGGGACGACGCCGTCATCCTCGGCTACCGCTGCACCAACAGCCGGATGACCCTTGCCTGCGGGTTCCGTCACCTGATCAGCACGGTCTGTGACTACGACATCGAGACCACCATCGACGACGATCTCGCGAAGTCGGTCATCACGCGTGCAGGCCGAGCCGGGCGAGACGGTCCGGATCACCAAGCTCGTGTCCTATCACACCTCGACTGGTGTTCCGGCCGAGGAACTCGCCGATCGGTGCGAGCGCACGATTCATCGAGCTGCGGCTTCGGGGCTCGAGGCACTCCGGACCGAACAACGAGAGTGGCTCGACGACTTCTGGGACGATGCCGACATCCAACTGCGGGGCGACGAACAGGCCCAGCAGGCCCTGCGCTGGAACCTCTTCCAGCTGGCGCAGGCCACCGGGCGCACCCAGGAGCAGGGCGTCGCCGCCAAAGCGGTCACCGCCGGCGGTTACGACGGACACTATTTCTGGGACACGGAGGTCTACGTCGCCCCGTTCCTCTCCTACACCAACCCAGAGGCGGCACGAAAGGTCATTCGCTTCCGCTGGAAGATGCTCGACGCGGCTCGGGCCCGGGCCAAGATGCTGAGCGAGAAGGGCGCCTTGTATCCGTGGCGGACGATCAACGGAGAAGAAGCCTCCGCCTACTACGCCGCAGGCACCGCGCAGTACCACATCAACGCCGCCGTGGTCTTTGCGCTGCGCCGCTACCTCGATGCCATCGGGTGACATCGACTTCCTTGCTCACGAGGGCGCCGAGATCCTGGTCGAGACCGCTCGCATGTGGGCCGACCTCGGTTTCTACGCAACCGATGGGTCCGAGACGTTCCACATCCACAGGGTGACCGGACCGGACGAGTACACGACCGTCGTCAACGACAACGCCTACACGAACATCATGGCCAGATTCAATCTGCGCTACGCGGCGCGCACGGTCCGGTTCCTTGCCGAGTGGAACACCGAGATGTTCGCCCACGTACAACGATCGACCGATCTCGATCTCGGCGAACTCGATGCCTGGGACCACGCGGCTGACGCCATGTACATCCCGTTCGACGACGAGCTGGCCATCCACCCCCAGGACGCCGAGTTCCTCGATCTGGAACCGTGGGACTGGGCCGGAACACCGAGCGACAAGTACCCGCTGTTGCTCAACTTCCATCCGCTCGTGATCTATCGGCACCAGGTCCTCAAGCAGGCCGATGTCGTGCTCGCCATGTTCCTTCGCGGCGAGCGGTTCTCCGAGGACCAGAAACGACGCAATTTCGACTACTACGACCCGATCACGACCGGTGATTCATCGTTGTCGGCCTGTGTGCAGGCGATCGTCGCCGCCACTGTCGGCTACGAGGAGCAGGCCGTCGACTACTTCCACCGCTCGCTCTATCTCGACCTGGCCGACGATCACGGCAACACGTCGGACGGGGTGCACATCGCCTCGGCTGGTGGAGTCTGGGCCGGGGTCGTTCACGGATTCGCCGGCATGGTCGAACGCGGTGACCGGCTCGAGTTCACGCCTCGACTTCCCGCGGTGTGGGAGGGAATCACGTTCTGGCTCCGCCGCCACGGCATGAAGCTGCGGGTCGACCTCGATCACGACGGGGCCACCGTGACCATCGTCGAGGGTGTGGGTGTCCCCATCGGTCTCGGCGAGAAACGGATTCGTCGTCACCCCGGACGCTCCGCTGCGCATCCCCCGCCGCTGACCCCATCAGACGGGGAGGTCGCCGGTGGCGGCTCTTGTCGTCCCGTGGTCCTTGTAGGCCGCGATCGTTCGCTGAGCGATGCGCATCTGGTGGATCTCGTCTGCGCCGTCGGCGAATCGGGCCCAGCGGGCATGCTGGAACATGTGGGCCAGCGGCGTGTCGGTCGAGTAGCCGAGTGCTCCGTGGACCTGGATGGAACGGTCGATGATCCTGCCGAGTGCGTTCGCCACGAAGTGTTTGGTCATGCTCACCTCGCTCTTGAAGTCAGCGCCGGCGTCGATCTTCGAGGCTGCATGCAGCACCATCAGCTTCGACTGGTAGAGCTCCATCGCCGAGTCGGCGATCATCCACTGGACGCCCTGCTTCTCGGCCAGAATCGAACCGTGGCTGAATCGCTCGAGCGATCGCTCGACCATCATGTCGAGCGCCGTTTCGGCCTGGGCGATCCACCGCATGCAATGGGCCAAGCGGGCAGGTCCCAGCCGGTACTGGCCGAGCAGGTGGCCCTGCCCACGACCGCCGAGCATCTGCCGCTCGTGGACCCGCAGATCCTCGATCAGGATCTCCGAATGGCCGGTTGAGCCGTGCATGGTCTCGATCTGGCGTACTTCGGTCCAGCCTTCGTGGGGAAGGTCGATGATGAAGGCCGTGTTGGCGGCCTGCGGAAGGTCGGGGTCGTCCTCGGTGCGAGCGATCAGGATCGCGAAGTTGGCTCGGTTCGCATTCGAGATGAACCACTTGTGACCGTTGAGGACCCATTCCTCACCGTCCTGGTAGCCGCTGGTGCGAATGAGGGTGGGGTCTGACCCGGCAACCTCGGGTTCTGTCATGGCGAAACACGACCAGGTCTTGCCCTCGCACAGCGGGCGGAGATACTTCTCCTTCTGGTCGTCGGTCGCCCAATGGAGCAGGGTGTGCATGTTGCCCTCGTCCGGGGCCTGACAATTGAACACCCAGGGACCCAAACGGCTCTTCGCTGCTTCGGCCTGCACCATGGCCAGAGCGACGTGCCCGAGGCCCATGCCGCCCCATTCCTCCGGCATGTGCGGGAGCCAGATGCCGTCGGCGTGCGCCAGCTTGCGCAGGGCGATCAACGCTGCGACGTAAGCCTTGCGGTCGGTCTCCTGCACCTTGTCGGCTTCGAGGCGGGCCTCCTCCGGCGCAATGTGGTCCTCGACGAATGCTCGAACCCGCGAGCGAATCTCTTCGTGTTCTGGCGAGAGCGTGAAGTCGATGGCCATAGTGGTCCCCCCTGGAACTGTGACGAGTTCCCCGAGTGTGCAGGAGAACTCAGATGTCATCCAATTCCACAGGACAAACCGGGCCGCTCTCGCTGTTCGATCTGACCGATCGGGTCACGGTGATCACCGGCGGGAGCCGAGGACTGGGCCGCTCCATGGCTGAGGCGTTCGCCGCGCAGGGTGCAATCGTGGTCATCGCCAGCCGGAAAGGCGAAGCCTGCGAACTCGCCGCCCACCAGATCAGGGAGGCGACGGGCGCCGAAACGCTCGGCCTCCAGTGCCATGTCGGCGACTGGAATGCGTGCACATCCCTGGTCGAGACCGTCGTCGAGCGGTTCGGCCGGATCGACGTGTTCGTCAACAATGCCGGGATGTCGCCGTTGTACGAGTCGCTGGGATCGATCACCGAAGCCCTCTTCGACAAGGTGATCGACGTGAACCTGAAAGGACCGTTCCGGCTGTCCGCCCTCGTGGCCGAGCACATGGCGGCCGGAAACGGCGGGTCGATCATCAATGTCAGTTCGGTGGCCGCCTCCCAGCCATCGGCGGCCGAGATCCCGTACGCGGCAGCGAAGGCGGGCCTCAACTCGATGACGATCGGCCTCGCCCACATGTTCGGCCCGAAGGTACGGGCGAACGTGATCCAACCGGGGCCGTTCCTGACCGACATCTCGCAAGCGTGGGATCTCGATGCGTTCGAGGCGCAGGCCGAGCGGACCATTCCGCTCCAACGGGGCGGTCTGCCGGACGAGATCATCGGTGCCGCCCTCTATCTCGCCAGCGATGCCTCGAGCTACACGACCGGCAGCATCGTGAAGGTCGACGGCGGCATGTCCTGGTAGTCAGGTGCATGTCCTGGAAGTCAGGTGGCAGAGGGGTTTCCACGAAGCGAATGGAGTTGATGGTCGGCGACGGAACGAACTAGGACTGTCCAGCAGTGCCAGACCCAGATCCTGATCCCGAACCTCCGCAATCCGGCGGGCGCAACTCGCCGGGCTGGCATTTGCTGGTCGAAGCGCTGAAACCACAGCGGGTCGGCCTCTTCGTCGGCATGCTCGTGGCGCTCGGTTGGACCGCGGCCCGCGTTGCTGTTCCCCGCCTCGTCCAGCTCGGCATCGACCGGAGCATCCAGGGTGACGATCCGCTCTGGCGTTGGGCGCTGCTCGTCGCCATCGCCGGCGCGGTGTCCGGTGTCTTCCTCGGGCTCCGACGGTACGTCGCCTTCCGCAACGCTCGAGCGGTCGAGGCGCAGATGCGCGATCGCCTCTTCGCCCACATCCAGCGGCTCCACAGCGCCTACCACGATCGAGTCGCCACCGGCGAGCTGATGAGCCGGGTCAACACCGACCTGAACCAGTTCCAGAACGTCGTCACGATGGTTCCGATCACCACCGGCAATGCGCTGATCGTGATCTCGGCCGCCGCCATCATGTTCATCCTGCAACCGACGCTGGCCCTGCTCGCCGTCGTCGGCCTGCCCCTGGTCAACGTGCTCGGCCGCCGCTTCTCCCAACAGCTCCACAAACCACTGGTCGCCGTGCAGGAACAATCCGCCGAGGTCGCCGGCGTGGTCGAGGAGACGCTCTCCGGCATGCGGGTCGTCAAGGGATTCGGCTTCGAGTCGACCCAGGACGCAAAGCTCGCGAAGGCGGCCGATGAACTCTTCGAGCAGTCGCTGAAGACATCCGGGGTGCGAGCCCGTTTCCTGCCGGCGATCGAACTCGTGCCCAATCTCGGCCTCGTCGCCGTATTGGCGTACGGAGGTCACCTCGCGATCGAAGGCGACCTGACCGTCGGTGAGCTCGTCGGATTCAACCTGTACGTCGTCATGCTCATCCAGCCGCTTCGCATGCTCGGCATGGTCGTTGCGCAAGCGCAGCGAGCCATCGCTGCCGGTGAACGAATCGACGAAGTCCTGGCCACGGCCCCGGCGATCGTCGATCCGGCGCATCCGAAGCACCTGCCGCCTCGCTCGCGGCGAAACCGGTTCGGTCGAGTTCCGGAATGTGTCGTTCCACTACGAGAGCGACGGCCTCCCCCTGCCGGTGCTCGACGATCTCGACCTGCGCATCGAGGCTGGTGAGTCGGTCGCCATCGTCGGAGCCACCGGTTGCGGCAAGAGCACGGTGGCACGGCTCCTGCCCCGGTTCTACGACGTCGACCGACGGCGCAGTTCTGCTCGACGGCGTCGATGTCCGAGATCTGCGTCGCCATGAGCTGCGCCGGGCCGTCGGCGCTCGTGTTCGAGGACACGTTCCTGTTCTCCGGGAGCGTCTACGACAACATCGCCTTCGCCGACCCGTCGGCGCTCGAGGTCGATGTCCGTCGCGCCGCCCACCTCGCCGGCGCCAACCGATTTCATCGAACACCTCGACCGCGGTTACGACACACCACTCGGCGAGCGCGGCTACTCGCTGTCAGGGGGACAACGCCAGCGAATCGCGATCGCACGAGCGATCCTCGCCGATCCTCGGGTGCTGATCCTCGACGATGCGACCTCGGCCGTCGATCCGTCGAAGGAGCACGAGATCCGTGAGGCGATGGCCGAGGTGATGGACGGTCGGACGACGATCGTGATCGCCCATCGTCCGGCCACCATCGCCCTGGCCGACCGGGTGGTGCTGCTCGACGAAGGGCGCATCGTCGCCCAGGGTTCGCACGAGGATCTGCTGGCTGCCAGCGAGCGCTATCGACAGGTGCTGGCCAGCTCCGACCCTTCGATCGTGGCGGCCGGTGCCGACGACGTCGTCGCCCCGGCGACCGGAGGCAGCTGATGGGTTGGCTCCAGGGTGGCGTGGACGAGGGCGAGAAGCTCGATCTCACCGAGACGACCAAGGTGCTGCGCCGAACGGCTGGTCGCATCGCTCCGTACCGCCGGGGGGCGTTCGTCGCGCTTGCGCTTCTCGTCGCCTGGACCGGCACCATTCTGGCTGGACCGTTCCTCGTGCGACGAGCCATCGACGATGGCATCCGCACCGGCGACCGTTTCGTCCTGAACACGAGCGTGGTCGGCTACCTCGTGGCCGCCGGGCTCGGGTACGTCCTGTACCGAGCCGCCATTCTGAAGCTGGCCACCGTCGGCGAGCACTTCCTGCGCGATCTGCGCCGGACGGTCTTCGATCGGCTGCTGAAGCAGTCGATGGCGTTCTTCGATCGGGAGAAGACCGGCGTCCTCGTGTCGAGGATGACCTCTGACATCGACTCGCTCTCCGAGCTCGTGCAGTTCGGACTCTTGATGTTCACCGCCGCTGCGCTGCAGCTGATCGGGACGACCGCCGCGCTGTTCCTGCTCAGCTGGCAGCTCATGCTCATCTGTCTGGTGTCGATTCCCGTCGTTGCCTTGGCGTCGGTCAAGTTCCAGCGGGACTCGAACCGGGCCTACCTCGATGTGCGGGACGGCATCGGTTCGACCCTGTCTGCACTCCAGGAGGGCATCAGCGGCGTCCGTATCGTCCAGGCCTTCGCCCGCGAGGACGTGCAGGCCGATCGGTTCGCCGAAACCAATCAGGATCTCTACCGAGCCCACATGAAGTCGGTGAAGGTCGCCGCCTGGTACCTGCCGATCATCGAGTTCGCCGGGACTGCCACCACCGCAGTCGTCGATCGGGGTCGGCGGCTGGTTCGTGAGTGAAGGACGGCTGTCGATCGGCACGGTCGTTGCGTTCATCCTGCTGCTCCAGGGTCTGTTCGAACCGGTCCAGCAGCTCAGCCAGCTCTTCAACCTCGTGCAGTCGGCGACCGCATCGCTCTCCAAGCTCTTCGGCTTGATCGATGAACCGGTCGAGGTCGACGAGCCGGCGTCGCCGGTTCCACTCCCCCGCTGCCGGGGATCTCGTGCTCGAGGATGTTCGCTTTTCCTACGGATCAGGACCGGAGGTCATCTCGGGGGTCGACCTGACGATCGCCGACGGCGAGCGAATCGCCTTCGTCGGACCGACCGGTGCCGGCAAGTCGACCTTGGCCAAGTTGGCGGTCCGCTTCTACGACCCGACCGCGGGCACCGTCTCCTATGGCGGCGTCGACCTCCGCGACACGTCGCTTGCCGATCTCCGTTCGCGGATCCTGGTGGTGCCCCAGGAGGGCCACCTGTTCTCCGGCACGATCGGACAGAACATCGCCATTGCCCGACCAGGGACGGGCGAGGCCGAGGTGCTCCGGGCACTGGACCGAATCGGCATGCTCTCCTGGCTCGAGCAGTTCCCTGACGGCCTCGACACCGAGGTCCGCGAGGGCGGCAGTCGTCTGTCGGCCGGCGAGCGGCAGATCGTTTCCCTGGCCCGGGCGGCGCTGATGGATCCGGCCGTCCTCGTGCTCGACGAGGCGACGTCGAGCCTCGATCCCGGAACGGAGCAGATCATCGAGGGCGCCATGGAGTCGCTGATGCGGGACCGCACCGTGATTGCCATCGCCCATCGACTGTCGACCTCTCAGCGGTGCGACCGGGTCGCTGTCGTGGCCGAGGGCGGGGTGGCCGAAGTCGGTACCCACGACGACCTGGTTGCCCATGGCGGGCACTACGCCGGGCTCTTCGATGCGTGGCAGCGGGGTCTCGCCGGCATGGGCTCGCCGACCCCGGACAGGCACCGAGTAGGTTCCCGCTCCATGGGAGTCCAACTGGCCAAGCCATCCATCGATCTCGGCATCGTGATCACCGACAGCGAGAAGGCATTGGCCTTCTACCGCGACCTTCTGGGTTTCGACCACGTGGGGGACGCGCCGATGCCCATCGGTGGCGGCGGGACCATGCATCGACTCATGTGCGGGGACAGCCTGATCAAACTCGTCAAGCTGAACACCGACCCGCCTGCAAGTCAGACGGGTGGGATCGCCGGTGCCACCGGGTTGCGCTACTTCACGATGCAGGTGACCAACCTCGGCGAGATGATGGCGGCATGCAAGACGGCCGGTGTCACGGTCGCGGTGCCCGAATCCGAGATCCGCCCCGGAGTGTCGATCGGCATGGTCGAGGACCCAGACGGCAACTGGGTCGAGTTCGTCCAGCAGAGTTGAGCGACCACATCATGCACGTTGCGACTGTTCACCCTGCACGCCGACGGAGGTTGGGATCGGGACTCGCCGCGCTCCTGTTCCTGGCCGGCTGCACGAGTAGTGGGGACGAGGAGGCGGGCGTGTCGACGACCGAAGTGTCGACCACCGAGGTGTCGACCACGACGGAGGGACGGCTCGGGGGCTGCCCGGATCGGCCGGAGGGTTCGAGCTCGGCTGAGTTCAGTGAGAACGGAACGTTCGCCGTGACCATCGAGGGGTTCGATCTCGAAGCGGCAACCGCGTCGGTCGACGTCGTGCAATGGCTCGTCGGTCAGGCCGCGGCCGACGCCTACGAGGCCGAGACGGGCGACGACGGAGGCCCACCCAACGACTACTACGTCCTGAACGAGAACCCACGGCTGCGTGAGGTGAGCATCGACGACGACGCTGTGGTGCGTCTGGTCAGGCTGAGCGAAGACGGCTCGGCCGATGTCTCCAACGGCACCCTGGCCGAGCTCCCCGACTACCTCGTCGCAGGATTCTCCAGCACCATCTGGTGGTTCACGTTCGACCGACGGCACCGTCGTCGAGCTCTGCGAGCAATACGTTCCGTAGCACGATCGATCTGCCGGCGGTCGGGAATGTCGGTTCGTGCGAGTGTGTTCGATGGTCCATGACCACCGCAACGTTCCAAGGCACCGTCATCGCTGATTCGGACGCCACCGTCATCGTCGAGGGCAATCACTACTTCCCGGCCGATTCGGTCGTGTGGGACCACCTCACCAAGACCGATCGGACCACGGGTTGCCCGTGGAAGGGAACGGCGTCGTATTACACGATCTCGGTCGAGGGGAACACCGCCGACAACGCAGCGTGGACATATGAGGAACCCAAAGAAGCTGCCGCCGAGATCAAGGGCCACGTCGCCTTCTACCCGGCGGTGTCGGTGACGCCATAGCGTCGGTGTGCGCCTCGGGACCCGGCGGGCTTCGTTCCGGGAGCGCGAGCGTGGCAGACTCTGCCGGTGCCAGGTACACATCCCGCTCCACGGGCGCTGCTGCTCGCAGTGCTCGCTCTCTTCTTGATCGGCGCCACGCAGGTCTCTCCGGCAGCGGCTCAGGACGAGCGGCAGACCATGACGTTCGACGACGTGGCCGCCATCGACGAGTTGCACGACGGCCATGCACGGGTGCTGCGTTTGTACTGGACCTTCTTCGATCGCCGACCGGATGCCGGCGGCGCACTCTTCTGGCTCGATCAATACGAACGCTGCCAGTCGGTCCAGCGCATCGCGCAACACTTCAACGTGAGTCGAGAGTTCGTCGACACCTATGGCGGCCTCGACGACGCAGGTTTCGTCGATCGCGTCTACCTCAACACGCTCGACCGCACCCCTGACGCTGCCGGACGCCGCTACTGGATCGGCCGCCTCGCGGACGACCTCTCACGGTCCGAACTGATGGTCCACTTCTCCTTCTCCGACGAGTTCGTCAGCAGCCGTCCATTGCCGTCTGACGGCGTTCCGATCCGGTCCTGCCGCGATCTCGGGCCGGTCGAGGGCGGGCAGCCACGGACGTTCGCCATCACCGACTGGCCTGTGTTCGGACACGTCGGAGACATCGAGCTTCGTCAGCCCTCAGCCGCGGTCGAGCTGATCGGGTTCCACCAGTCGAGCCACGACGGAGCGCAGGGCATCGTCAGCGCCGATGGGGCGGCAGCGTCGTTCCTCATGGCGTCGCGCAATCGGGACACCAATCGGCGCGGCGCAGCCGACATCGCCGCCCATCCGCTGGTCGAGGTGCGGGCCCCCGTCACCGGCACCGTCGTTCGCGGCGGCGGATACGTCCTCTACTGCCGGTACGCAGACGACTACGTCGTGATCGAACCGGACGGCCATCCGGGAATCGAGGTGAAAGTCCTCCACATCCTCGGACTCCACGTGCGCACCGGTGACCGGGTCGAGGCCGGCGTCACCGTCATCGCCGACCACCCCAATCAGCTCCCCTTCCGATCACAGATCGACGGCTTCACCGGCAGCCCGGCCTGGCCCCACGTACACATCGAGGTGGTCGACACGTCGATTCCCGATCGCCCGAGCCCCGGCGGCGGATGCTGAACGGGTTCAGCGCTCGATCATGCCGAGTTCGGCGGCCAGTGCTTCGTAGTCGTCGATTCGGCGCCGGATGACGTCGAGGCTGGCTGCCCAGAAGGCCACATCGGTGAGGTCGAGATCGAACGCCGCCCCGAGATCCTCGGCGGAGTCCATTCCCACCCTCGAGAGCAGGTCGTCGTACTTCAGTCTGAACAGTTCGGCATCCTCGCGGTACTTCGCGAACAAACCGAGCCCGAAGAGATGCCCGAAGGTGTACGGCCAGTTGTAGAAGTGGGCGCCGTAGTAGTGGCCCTTCAACAGCCACATCCAAGGGTGGGCGGTGCTCTGGTCGATTCCGTCACCGAATGCATCGAGCTGGGCCTGGGCCATCATCTCGCACAGTTCGTCTGCCCCGATCAGACGACTCTGCCTACGGGCGAACACCTCGGTCTCGAAGAGGATCCGAGATCGAATGTCGACCACGACCTGGTTGGCGCCGGCGAGATCGGCGTCGAGCAGCGCCAGGCGGTCGATTCCCGTGAGTGTCTGCAGGCCATGGTCGACGGTGAGCGTCTCACAGAAGATGCTGGCGGTCTCGGCCAACGCCATCGGCAGACGGCGCTGCAGTGGCGTACGGCCGGCCAAGGCCACGTTGTGATAGGCGTGACCGAGTTCGTGGGCTGTCGTCTGGGCGGCATCGACCGAACCGGACCAGTTCAGCAGGACGAGGGAACGGTCGCCGACGAACGGCATGCAGAACGCGCCCCCGACCTTGCCGTCTGACGGTGGCGCATCGATCCACTCCTCGTCGAGCGCCCGCCGCACCAGACCGCCGAGCGGACCTCCGTACGAGCGGAAAGCCTCATCGACGATCTCGATGCCATCGTCCCAGGAGAGCTCGCTGTCGACTCCGGGGAGCGGGGCGATCAGGTTCCACCAGGCGAGGCCTCCACCCTCACGCGATTCGTGCATCTCGGCTTTGACCCGCATCCACCGTCGGAAGTCGGGAAGGGCGCTGTCGACGGCGGCGGTCAGAGCCTCGTAGGTCTCCCGAGCAACGCTGTTGGCGTAGAGCGACGCATCGAGTGGGCTCTCCCATGCGCGCCGCCGATTGACGGCGTTGGCATCGCCCTTGATGGCGTTCAGTGCCGAGGCAACGGGCGTTGCGAGGGTTGCCCAGGCGGCCACCTCCGCCTCGTAGCCGCTGCGGCGCGTCGGCCTCGTCCGCTGCGGTCGCCATCCCCCGAACCGTGTTGATCGGAAGCGACTCGCCATCGATCGTGGCTCGAAGCTGTGAAGTGAGATCGGTGTGCAGTCGATCCCACGCTCCGGGGCCGGTCGTCGAGAGTTCGGCGTAGAGCCCTTCTTCGGCTTCGCTCATCTGATGCGCAGTGCGAGCGGCGAGCCGGAGCAGAGGACCCCGATGCTCGGACGCCTCGGGGCTGACCCGAGCGAGCTCGTCGACGCCGAGCGAAGCCACCCACTCGGCCAAGCGGGCGACGAGCGGCGAGATCTTGGCCCCGAGGTCCTCGATCGATCCCAGGATGGCCTGCGCCTTCTGGTTCCTCGTGTCGGTTGCGACGTGCGAGTACACGTAGGACTCGAGTTCCTCGAGTGCTTCCAGAACGGCGTTGTGCTGGCGCAGGACACGGTCGGCGGCTTGCCCGTCGGCTGCGGTGACAACGCGAGGCTCGGTGGAGCGGACGTCGAGTTCTTCGTAGGTGGCGATCAGACGATCGACGTCGGCGTGCAGCCGTTCTTGCGCATCGTTGAAACTTCGCGAATCGAGCGACGGGTGGACGTCAACGACGCTCCACCGTGGGAGGGTCTCGGCGGAGGGTGCGGCCATCCGTCGATGGTATGGCGCCGCGCTCGAGCCCGAACGGTCTTTATGCGAGACTTCTTTACGACGCCTTTTCGACCGTTCGTCCACCATGTACTCCTCGACTCGGAGGAAGTATGAACGATCGATCAAGCGAACCACAGCTCACGTCCTCGCAGGCCACCACCCCTCCGGTTTTCGGCCTTCCCCAGAGTCCCCCGATCGCCCCGCCAGCCGACCCCCGCCCGGGTCACTCCGCCGCTGGCGAGAGCGGGTCCCGACCAGCATCGGCACCGCCCACCGATGCTGCGTCGGGGCCACGAACTCCTGCCGCCGAACCGCGGCGCGGCGCCCGCACTGTTCTGGCCTTTCTGGCCGGTGCCGGAATCGCCGCCGGCAGTTTCGGTCTCGGCGCCGTCCTCACCGATGACGACACTGTGTTGCCGGCGGCAATCGGCTCGCCGACGCCCGTCAGCGGTGGACTCAGCGAGGACACCGCTGCGCCGACCTTGGTGCCCCAGGCGCAGCCGACCGACCCGGTGGCCGCCGTTGCCGCCGATCTCGGGCCGTCGGTCATCCAGGTCGAGACCGATCTCGGTCTCGGATCCGGCGTTGTCTACGCCGAAGGTCTGATCCTCACCAATCACCACGTGATCGACGGAGCGCAGCAGGTCCGGGTCCGGACCTCTGATGGTCGCACCCTCGACGCAGAGCTGCTGGGCAGTGACGAACGCAATGACATCGCCGTTCTGTCCGTCGGCGTCGGATCCGGTCTCCCGATCGCACGGCTCGGGTCGAGCAACGATCTGTCGGTCGGTCAGCTGGCCGTGGCCATCGGAAGCCCGTTCGAACTCTCACAGACCGTCACGGCCGGGATCGTCTCGGCGTTGCATCGCCCCGTACTCAACACGACGGGCGGGTTCAACGCCATGATCCAAACCGATGCCCCGATCAATCCGGGCAACTCCGGCGGTGCGCTCGCGAACGGTGCGGGCGAGGTCATCGGCATCAACACCTCGATTCGTACAGACGGCACCAGCAACGGCAATCTCGGTATCGGGTTCGCTGTCCCGATCGACACGGCCGTCGCTGTCGCTGAGCGCATCACGAGCGGGGCGTCGCTCGAACCCGGGGTCCTCGGCGTCACGAATTCGACCGAGGTCGACAACGAGGTCGGTGTGGTGCTCGGCGAGGTTGTTGCCGGCGGCGCCGCTGAGGAGGCCGGGCTTGTTGCCGGGGATCGCGTCCTCATGATCGACGGTGCGCCGGTCACGAGCTTCGGCGAGGTCGTCGGACTCGTGCAGAGCAAATTCGGCGGCGACCGGGTCGAGATCGTCTTTGTCCGCACCGGCGAGACCAGCACGGCGTCTGCGATCCTCGACTGACCCGCGACCCCAGGTCAGTCGAGCTCGCCGGTGAGGGCGGTGTTGTCGGACGGCACCGGAGTCTGTGTCATGTCGAGGTGCAGCCGACCTCCGTGATCGGAGTACGGGTGAGCGGCGATCATGTCGTCGTCGAGCTCGACCCCGAGCCCAGGCGCCGTCGGTGGCCTCAGATAGCCATCGTCCCAGACCAACGGCTCACGAACGACGGCGTCGTGGAATGCGGTCTGGATCGTCTCCAGCATCAGGAAGTTCGGGCTGCTGAATCCGACGTGGGCGGCTGCAGCGTGGGCCACCGGCCCGCAGTAGATGTGCGGAGCGAGATGGGCGTTGTAGGTCTCGGCCATGGCCGCGATCTTCTTCATCTCCCAGATTCCTCCTGCCCGTCCTACGTTCGGCTGGACGATGCGGACCCCGGCCTCGAGTGCCTGGCGGAACTCGATTCTCGTCGTCAGGCGTTCTCCGGCTGCGATCGGGATCGACGTGGACGCAGCCACCTCGCCGAGTGCCCGCATCTGATCCGGCGGGCATGGTTCCTCGAACCAGAGCGGGTCGAACGGCTCGAGACGGCGTGCGAGTCGTCTGGCCGACGATGTCGCCATCTGTCCGTGTGTCCCGAAGAGGAGGTCGGCCCGGTTGCCGACCGCAGCGCGAAGGGCCCTGGCGTTGTCCTCGCTGCGCTGCAGTTCGACGAGGGAGAGCTCGCGCCCGCCCTGGATCGTGTAGGGGCCTGTGGGGTCCTGTTTGATCGCAGTGAAGCCCTGTTCGACGTAGTGCAGCGCCCGTTCTGCCGCTGCGTCCGGGTCGTGGTAGGGATCGGGTTCGCCTGCATCGGGAGGGGGCTCTCCGAGCGGCCGATGAGCGCTGGCCGGGTAGAGGTAGGTGTAGGTCCGCAGCCGGTCGTGAAACGCCCCGCCCAGGAGGTTGTAGACCGGCTGCCCTGCCCGCTTGCCGAGAATGTCCCAGACCGCGATCTCGATGCCGCTGAAGACACTCATCAGGGTCGGATCGGGGCGCTGGGTGAAGCCGGCTGAGTAGACGCGTCGATAGATGGTCTCGACATCAGTGGCCGGAGACCCTGCGATGTAGCGGTCGAAGGTGTCCTCCACCATGGCACACGCCACATCGGCCGAGAACGGGATCCCGTAGCACTCGCCGACCCCCGTGACGCCGTCGTCGGTCGACACTCGCACCAAAACCCAGAACGAGCCCCCGATCCCGGTCGGTGGGACAGTGACGAAGGTTTCGATCCGGTCGAGCATCACCGCCGCAACGTACCACCGGCAGCACCATCGAGAGCCGGCTGGTTGGTAGGGTCCGGCTGTGACTGACTCTGCGATCATCTACACCAAGACCGACGAAGCACCGGCGCTCGCCACCTACTCGCTTCTGCCCATCATCGCCGCCTACGCCGGCGCTGCCGGAGTCTCGGTCGAGACCAGGGACATCTCGCTTGCAGCGCGGATCCTCGCCAGCTTCCCCGAGATCTTCTCCGATGGCGAGCGAGTCAGCGACGATCTGGCCGAGCTCGGTGATCTTGCGAAAACACCGGAGGCCAACATCGTCAAGCTGCCGAACATCAGCGCCTCGATGCCGCAGCTGCGGGAAGCCATCGCCGAGCTCCAGGCGAAGGGTTTCGCCCTCCCGGAGTACCCAGACGCTCCCTCGACCGATGCCGAGCGCGACATCAAGGTGCGCTACGACCGCGTCAAGGGCAGTGCGGTCAATCCGGTGCTGCGCGAAGGCAACTCTGATCGTCGTGCCCCAAACGCAGTCAAGGAATACGCCCGCAAGCACCCACACTCGATGGGTGCCTGGTCACCGGATTCGAAGACCGCCGTCGCCACCATGACCGCCGGCGATTTCTTCCACAATGAACAAGCGGTCACGCTGTCCGCGGACGACACGCTGCGAGTGGAACACACTGATACCGACGGCACTGTCACCGTCCTCTCGGACTCGATTCCCGTGCTCGCCGGTGAGGTCGTCGACGCCACGTTCATGAGCAAGCGTGCGCTGGTTGCCTTCCTCGCCGAACAGGTGACGGTGGCCAAGGATCAGGGCGTGCTGTTCTCCCTGCATCTGAAAGCGACGATGATGAAGGTGTCGGACCCGATCATCTTCGGTCACGCCGTGAAGGTCTTCTTCGCCGACGTCTTCGCACAGTACGGCGACGTCATCGATGCCTCCGGGGCCAATGTCAACAACGGGCTCGGCGGCCTGCTGGGCGCCATCGGTTCGATCGACGGCGGCGACGCCATCGCTGCCGCGATCAGCGAGGTCTATGAGGACGGTCCCGATCTGGCCATGGTCGATTCCGACAACGGGATCACCAATCTCCACGTCCCGAGCGACGTCATCATCGATGCCTCGATGCCGGCCATGATTCGTACCTCGGGCCAGATGTGGAACGCCGCTGGTGAGCTACAGGACACCCTGGCGGTGATTCCGGACAGCAGCTACGCCGGCCTCTACAAGGCCACCATCGACTTCTGTCGGGAGCACGGCGCGTTCGACCCGTCGACGATGGGCACCGTGCCGAACGTCGGGCTCATGGCGCAGAAGGCCGAAGAGTACGGCTCGCACGACAAGACCTTCGAGATCCCGGCAGACGGAACAGTCAGGGTTCTCGATGGTGCCGGTGCGACGCTCATGGAGCACACGGTCGAAGCAGGCGACATCTGGCGGGCGTGCCAGGTCAAGGACGCTCCCATCCAGGACTGGGTGAAGCTCGCCGTGAACCGGGCTCGGGCCACGGGTTGGCCGGCGGTCTTCTGGTTGGACGAGAACCGTGCCCACGATGCCCAGCTGATCACCAAGGTCACCACCTATCTCGCCGATCACGACACCGACGGCCTCACGATCGAGATCATGCCGGTGGCCGAGGCCACCACCTACACGCTCGAACGAACGAAGGCTGGCGAGAACACGATCTCGGTCACCGGCAACGTGTTGCGCGACTACCTCACCGATCTCTTCCCGATCCTCGAGTTGGGCACCAGCGCCAAGATGCTGTCGATCGTCCCCCTGATGAACGGCGGCGGGCTGTTCGAGACCGGGGCCGGCGGTTCGGCGCCGAAACACGTCCAGCAGTTCGAGAAGGAGAACCATCTCCGATGGGATTCGCTCGGCGAGTTCCTCGCTCTGGCCGTCTCGCTCGACCATTACGGCGAGGTGACCGGTAACGCGTCGGCCAGGATCCTCGGCGATGCTCTCGACAAGGCAACATCGAAATTCCTCGACGAGGGTCGGTCTCCGTCACGCCGGGTGAACGAGCTCGACAACCGCGGCAGCCACTTCTATCTCGCCATGTACTGGGCCGAGGCATTGGCGGCACAGTCGGCCGACCCGTGCCCTGGCGAATCGGATGCGATCGGTCCACGAGGCGCTCGTGGCCAACGAGGTCACGATCGTCGCCGAGCTCAACGGGGCACAGGGTGTGCCCATGGACATCGGCGGCTACTACGCACCGGACGAGGCTCTGGCTGCGGCAGCGATGAGACCGAGCAGCACCCTCAATGCGATCATCGACGCTGTCTGAGCGACGATCGTGACCATCGGAGACCGCCTGGCCGTTGCCAGACGTGATCTCGATGCTCACATCGCCAGGATCGAGGCCGAGGCGAGAGCCAACGGTTCGGCCTCGATCTCGTTCGGAAAACGGATCGGCGACGGAACCAGTGTCGCGGTGGAGCGGCTCAACGAGATTGCCGTGCTCGAGCGGCTGACGAAACAGCGACGAATGGTCGTGAGGGCGCAGGTGAAGCTCGATGAGGGTTCGTACGGCATTTGCGATGCTTGCGCCTCGGCGATCAGTGATGCTCGGCTCGACGCGCTTGCGTGGGCCATTCACTGCCTCGAGTGCGCCGGTCTCGAGGTCGTGCCCGAAGCGGAACAACCACGGGGCCCGGAGGCCCCGGCCGAGGGGCCGACATCGGCCACCTCCGACAGCGCCTCACCGTGGGACACGGTTCGCTGGAACGAGTGACTTGCCGCGACCGGCGCACCGCATCGTGCAGGCGTAGTCTCGGCCTCGCCGTTTCGCCGCGAGCGGCATCGACCTGAAAGGCTCATCATGGGACTCACCGAGGGTGCAAGCATGTTCCTGAAGACTGGCGAGGCCTATGACGGCTTCATGGGTCGGTATTCCCGACCCTTGGCGAAGGCGTTCGTCGACGCCAGCGACGTCGTCGGGGCCACAGGTGTGCTCGATGTCGGCTGCGGGCCTGGAGCGTTGACCGGAGAGTTGGTGTCGAGGCTCGGGAGCGACGCGGTGTTCGCGGTCGATCCTTCTCCCCCGTTCGCCGCCGCGTGCAAGGCCAGACATCCCGGTGTCGATGTGCGGACCGGGCGGGCCGAAGCGCTTCCGTTCGAGACGGCCAGCTTCGACATCGCACTCTCGCAGCTCGTCCTGCACTTCGTGAGCGATCCTGATTCCGTTGTGGCCGAACTCGGGCGGGTGGTGCGTCCGGGCGGCTCTGTCGGTGCATGCGTCTGGGACTTCGACGAAGGCATGGAGATGCTCCGGACCTTCTGGGACGCCGCCCTCGATGTCGATCCGACCGCCCCGGACGAAGCGAGAACGTTGCGCTTCGGCCGTGAAGGGGAGATCGTCGAGTTGTTCGAGACTGCCGGTTTCGAGTCGGTGACCGAGCGGACGATCACCTGCTCGTCCCGCTACGAAGGCTTCGACGAACTGTGGGATGGCTTCCTGGCCGGCATCGGACCAGCCGGGTCGTTCTGTCTCTCGCTCGACCCGGATGATCGTGCCGCGGTGCGAGCCGGCATGTTCGAACGCCTGGGTTCGCCATCGGGCTCGTTCACGCTCGGAGCAGTCGCTCGCAGTGCTCACGCCGTGACTCCCGCCTGAGTACGTTCCCTCAAGCGAAGCCTGTGGGGTGCCGAAACCATTGTCCATGGAGTCGACCTCGCCACTACCCCAGACCTGTACCGACCAGTTGCTGAAGCTCTCCAGCCACGTTGACGGACAGCAGGTGCTCTACGCGACGAAGTTCAACCGTCCGGACGGGAAGCTCAAGGGCCCGTCGACCGTGGCCGTCGCCCGGTTCGCGGCCAACGCTGCTCTGAAGGCGGCAAGCCGGGCGATCGCCAGCGGAATCCCGGGCGATGGTTGGTTGATCGCGACCCCGACCGGAATTGCCATCTTCAAGAAGAGCCTGATCGGCGGTGTGGGCAGCCACCTCGGCACACTCACCGCCGATGCCATCGCCGGTGTTTCAGTGGCTCACGGCAAGAAGGCGACCCGGACCCAGATCACGATCACGATGGTCGACCAGTCCTTCGCCACGGTCTGGGTGAAGACGGCGGAGACCTACCCGGCGCTGTCGCCGTGGATCCGGGGTCAGAGCGAGGCCCAGGCCGACGCGATGTCGCCATTGAACGTGCCGCCCGGCACTCCCCTGTTCGATCCGGATCAGTTGTTGAACTCGCTTCCCGGCCACTGAGCCGCAGCCGTGGGGGATGCTGGTCAACTCTCTGCCGAGCGTTGTGACGAGTACCCTCCACCCAGAGCGAAAGGGGGTGTGCGATGAATGATCGACCGACGCGTCTCACGCAGTTCAGTCACGGCGCTGGTTGAAGCTGCAAGCTCGCGCCCAGCGCACTGGCTCAGGTCGTGAGCCACCTCCCGACACCTTCGAATGCCGACCTCCTCGTTGGTCCGGCCACCGGCGACGATGCTGCCATCTGGCGTCTCGACGAACATCGGAGCCTCGTCTCCACCGCCGACTTCATCACCCCGGTCGTGGACGATGCGCGCACGTGGGGCCGAGTCGCGGCAGCCAACAGCGTGTCTGATGTGTATGCCATGGGCGGGCGGCCGTTGTTCGCGCTGAATCTCGTCGGCTGGAATGTCGATGTCCTCTCGACCGAGCTGCTCGGCGAGGTCCTCAGCGGCGGGCAGGACATCGCAGACGAGGCCGGTTTCGTGATCGCCGGTGGTCACACGATCGACGACCCGGAGCCGAAATACGGGATGGCGGTCACCGGTGAGGTCGCCACCGATCGTTATCTGACGAACGCCGGCCTGCAGCCGGGACAGGACCTCATCCTCACCAAGCCGCTCGGTATCGGCGTGATCACGACCGCGATCAAGGCCGACCTCGCCGCGGCCGACGTCGCCGCGGCGGCAGTCGCGTCGATGATCAGGCTCAACGATGTCGGTGCCCGTGTCGCACTGGCGGCAGGTGCAACGGGTTGTACCGATGTCACCGGGTTCGGCCTCATGGGCCACCTCGGTCGGATGGCCCAGCAGAGCAGTGTCACGGTTCGGGTCGAGGTGGCGGCTGTGCCGTTCATCGAAGGGGCTCGTGAGCTGGCAGCCGACGGCGTCATCCCCGGTGGCAGTCGGCGCAATCTCGAGTGGGCTTCTGAGTTCACTGATCCCACCACGCACGACGAACTGACCCAGGTGTTGATCGCCGACGCCCAGACATCCGGCGGGCTGGTCTTCGGTGTGGATCCGAGCGAGACCGAGGGTGTCCTGGCCGAACTCGCCTCGACCGGCCATCGAGCGGCCTTGATCGGCCGCACCGAGGCGGCGTCAGGCTCCGCGATCATCCTGGTCTGAGGTTCGCGCCGCGCTGCGGTTCAGGAGCGTTCGGTCACGAACGCTGGGTCACGAACACCGGGATCTCTCGATCGGTCTTCTCCTGATAGTCGGCATAGCTCGGGAAGACGGCGACGGCCCGGTCCCACCACGCAGCCCGTTCGTCCCCGGTGACGAGGCGAACGGTCGCCGCGAACGGCTCGGGGCCGTCTTGCACGGTCACGTTCGGATCGGCGACGAGGTTGTGATACCAACCCGGATGGCTGGGGGCACCGCCTTTGGAGGCGATGATGGCATAGTCGCCGCCGTGCTCGACCCGCATGAGCGGGACCTTGCGGACCTTTCCGCTCTTGTGTCCTTTGCAGGTCATCACGATGATCGGGATACCGGTGTCCCGCAGGGTGTTCGCTTCGGTGCCGCCCGACCGTTCGTAGGCCTCGACTTGGTCGTTGACCCACTCCCAGGTGCCCGGTTCGTACTCGCCTTGGATCGTCATGGCGTGAGCCTACGCCACGCAGGTCAGGCGATGATCGTCACCCGACGTGTCCGACATGGGCGACTCGTCGTCGGCCGGCAGCACCGGCGAAGACGAAGGCGAACACGAACACGACGGCGCCGGCCAGCACGATCACGGGCCCCGAGGCGACGTCGAGGTGATAGCTGGCATTCATGCCGACGAACCCGGTCGCGGCACCGATCACGGTGGCCGACCAGAGCATGGTGGAGAACGTCGAGGTGAGCAGCCGGGCCACGACCGCAGGCAGCACCAGTGCTGCGGCAATGAGTGTCACACCCATGACATTCATCGTGGCGAGAATGGCGGCTGCGAGCAGACCCATCAGGACACCGTCGGTGACGGCGACGTTCACACCGCTGACCTCGGCGACGTCTGGATCGAAGGTGACGAAGAGCAGTCTGCGGTAGCCGGCGGTGATCACGGCAACCGTGAGCGCGGTGACGGCGATGATGACCCACACGTCCGTGGTCGAGACGCCGAGAACATTGCCGAAGAGTGCGGCGTCGGCGTTCTGGCCTGTGGTGCCGAACACCTGGATGAGCGCGAGTCCGAGTGCGAAGGACGCCGTCGTGACCACCCCGATCGCGGCGTCTGAGCCCACGGGACGTCGACGTGTGATCCCACCGATGAGCAGCGCAGAGGCCAGACCCCACACGCCGGCGCCGAGGAAGACGTTCACCCCGAGGAGCGAGGAAGCGGCGAAACCACCGAAGATCGAGTGAGCGAGCCCATGCCCGATGTAGCTCATCGACCTCAGGACGACGTAGCAGCCGATCAGACCACAGAGAGCGCCGGCGATGGTGGCAACGAGCAGACCGTTCCGGAAGAACTCGAACTCGTACGGACGGAAGGCGTCGGAGAGCAACGAGGCAGTGATCATCAGGCGACCACGTCCGGGGCGATGGATCGAAGATCGATCTGGTTCTGGTCGACCGCGCTGTCGAAGGAGTCGAGCGGTCGCCGTGCGTCGACCACCACGGGCATGCCGGCGTGGAGAAGCACTTCCATCGGCGAGCCGTAGGTGGCCTCGAGGATCTGCGGAGTCAGCACGTCCACGGGCGCCCCCGATCCGATCACACGGATGTTGAGGCAGAGTACGGCGGGCAGGTGCGCCGCGATCCCGTTGAGGTCGTGGGTCGTGACGACGATCGCGAGGCCGTCGCTTCGGAGCTCGTCGAGCAGATGGAGCACCTCGTGCCGCGTCTGGACGTCGAGCCCGCTCGTCGGCTCGTCGAGCAACAACACGTCGGCTTCGGTCATGAGCGCACGGGCCAGGAACATCCGCTGCTGCTGACCGCCACTGAGGGCGCGGATGTGGCGATCGGCCAGGCCGCCGAGACCGAGGCGATCGAGCACAGCGTCGAGTTGACGCCGCTCGGCCCGTCGCTCGCCTGTCGACGACCAGAAGCGTCGCACGGGGCGGGTGCGAGCCATGAGAACACACTCGGCCACCGTCACCGGGAAGTCCCAGTTCACCTGCTCGAGCTGAGGGACGAAACCGAACCGAAGCCCTCTCGTGCGTTCGACCGTGCCCGCAGTGGGCGCGACGCTGCCGGAAAGCGCCCGGAGCAAGGTCGTCTTGCCGGAGCCGGATGGACCGACGATCCCGAGGAAGTCGCCGCCCGCGACATCGAGTGACACGTCGTCGAGGACGAGGTCGTGTTCGTAGGCGTGGGAGACGCCGCACACCCGGATCAATGGCTCTCCCGCAATCGAGCGAACCACTCCGTCGAGCCGGCTCATTGTGGGTACTCGGCGTCGTCGGAGGCGACGTTGCGGGGAACGAGGTCCTCCAGGGCGGCAGGATCGCCGCCGAGTGCGGAGGTCATCGTGATGTAGTTGCTGCGCATCAGTCCCACCCACGAATGGTCGGCGTCTCCGGGAGCCCCGGGAAGGTCGTCGTCGCGCAGCGTGTCGACGAACGTGCCGCCGGCCTCGCTCGAGATCTGGTCGAGGATGGGTGAGGGGAAGACTTCGGAGCCGAAGATGGCAGGCACCCCGGTGTTGCGAACCTGATCGATGAGCGCCGCCACTTCTCGGGGCGAGGGCTCGCCGAAGTCGGCCGGCTGAATGGCCCCGATCACGGTGAAGCCGTAGTTGTCGGCGAAATAGGCGTAGGCGTCGTGGTAGGTGAGCAACACTCGGTTGGCTTCGGGAATGGTGGCGAAACTGGCCGCCATTGCCGTGTCGAGTTCGGCGACGATGGCGGTGAAGTCGTCGTAGTTCCGCCGATAGTCATCAGCTCCACCAGGGTCGATCTCGGTCATGGTGGCTCTGATGATCTCGCCGTACGCCAGGGCGTAGTCCGGGTCGGTCCACAGATGGGGGTTCGGCTTGCCCTCGTCCTCCGGGAACGAGAAGTCGTACTTGTACTCCGACGGTGAGAGCGACTCGTTGCCCAATTCGACCAGCGGGGTGGCCTCTGGTTTGTTGGCGAGCGCCAACTCCTTCGTCGGCTCCTCGAGGACCAGCCCGTTGATGAAGATGGCATCAGCTCCCGAGAACAGCTCGGCCGCCCTCGGTGAGGGTTCGAAGGTGTGGGAGTTGGTGCCCTCCGGGACGACGCCGACGATCTCGGCTCGATCACCGATGATGTTGGCGGCGATCGAGGTGATCGGGGCGACGGTGGTGACCACGGTCAGTCCCGGGGCCGACGTCTCGTTGGCACCCGAGTCGGATCCGCATGCTGCGAGCAGCACGGCAAGGACGGTCAGCAGCATCAAGAAGCGGTTCGTCGACACGCATCCACTGTAGGACTCCTGCAACCAGGTCGCAGAACCGGGCGGCGGCCTACTTGCGGGGCTCGCGAGGGAGCCCGAGCACCCGCTCCCCCAGGATGTTGCGCATGATGTCGGAGGTACCGCCCATGATGGTGTAGCCCGGTGCGTAAGCGAGTCCCTTGCCGACGTCGTCGAACAGCATTGCATCGGCGCCGAAGACCTTCGACACGAACTGGGCCACCCGCCACTCGTGTTCGGTGCAGAAACACTTCGTGGCCGCACTGAAACCGGCCGGGGCCTGGCGGAGGACCTCGCGGTAGACGAGGAGGCGACCGACCCGATAGCCGGTCTCGAGTCTCGCGATCTCGTCTCTGACGACCGGATCGGTCGTGTCGGCTCGTTCGAGCGCCAACTCGAACAGCGCCCTGTTGGACACCAGCCGGTCGATGCCACCTCGCTCGTGTTCGAGCTGCTTCATCGTCTGCTTGAAGGCATTCCCCTCGACGCCGACGAGATTGGCGACCGGGACTCTGACGTCGGTGAAATAGACCTCGCAGAAGTGGCGGTTCGTGGTCATGTCGGTGATCGGGCGTACCTCGATGCCGGGCGTGTCCATGGGGACGACCACTTCGGAGATTCCCTGGTGGGGTGGTCCGTCGGCTGCGGTACGACAGATCAGATAGCAGTAGTCGGCGACCTCGCCGAAGCTGGTCCAGATCTTCTGTCCGTTGATCACGAAATCGTCGCCGTCACGCACGGCTGAGGTCTTGAGTGCGGCGAGATCGGATCCGGCATCCGGCTCACTCATGCCGATGCACCAGGTGGACGCTCCGCTCAACATCGCGGGGAGGTACTCGGCTTGCTGGTCTGCGGTGCCGTAGGCGATGAGGGTTGGTCCCATCTGCCGGTCGGCGAACCACATCGCCGCGATCGGCGCTCCCGCGGCGATCATCTCCTCGGCAACGATCACACGCTCGATCGGCGGCCGATCCTGTCCTCCGTGTTCCTTGGGCCAGCCCATGCCGATCCAGCCTTCGTCGGCCATGACCTGGGCGAACTCCTTGGAGAATCCGTTGATCCACGAGTCGTTGTGACGACCGAAACGGCTGACGCCGTCGGCGGCCACTTCTCGAGCACGTTTCTGCAGCATCTCGAGATCGTGATTCAGGCGGAAGTCGAGCACGGGGCCTCCTCGTCGGTGTCGGCGTATTGTTTCACACCGCTGTCCGAGCACCGGGATCTGGCGCACGGTGGCATCCCGGAATCGTTCCCTCTGCGGCGGGGGTGTGCCACATTGGCACCATGACGACTTGTGCTTTTCTCGGTCTCGGCAACATGGGTTATCCGATGGCGGGCCACCTCGTGGCCTCCGGGCTCGACGTCCGGGTGTTCAACCGGACGTCGGCGAAGGGCGACGCGTGGGCCGCTCAACATGGCGGTGTGGCTTGCGCCAGCCCTCGCGAGGCAGCCGACGGGGCAGATTTCGTCATGGTCTGCGTCGGTGGCGACGACGACGTTCGCGCCGTGTTGTACGGCGACCAGGGAGCGCTGGGTGCTCTCGCATCCGGCGCCGTCGTGATCGACCACACGACGGCCTCGGCCGTGCTGGCCGAGGAACTGGCGGTGGCTTGCGCAGAGCGGGGTGTCGGCTTCATCGACGGCCCGATCTCCGGGGGTCAGGTCGGAGCCGAGAATGGGGTGCTGAGCGTCATGTGCGGTGGTGAGCCAGAACACTTCGCCGCGGCACAACCCGTGCTCGAGGCCTATGCCTCCACGATCACACTCGTCGGCCCTGCCGGTTCGGGTCAGCGCACCAAGATGGTCAATCAGATCCTGTGCGCGGGAGCGATCCAGGGAGCAGCCGAGGCCCTCGCGTTCGGGATGAAGGCCGGACTCGACATGGACCGAGTTCTGAGTGCGGTGACCAAGGGGGCTGCAGGTTCGTGGTATCTGAGCAATCGAGGCGAGACCATGGTGGCCGACGAATTCGATTTCGGGTTTGCGGTCGATTGGCTGGCGAAGGATCTCGGCCTGGTCCGCGACGAGGCAGCCAAGCTCGAGACGGCGACCCCGCTGACCGAGTTGACTGCTCGGTACCTGGCCGAGCAGCAGGATGCCGGCGACAATCGTCTCGACGCGACCTCGATCATCCGCCGCTATCGCTGATGTTCACCTGCCGGTGAAGGTGGGCTTGCGCTTCTCGACGAACGCCGCTGCGGCTTCTTTGTGGTCTGAAGTGCCCATCGTTCGGACCATGGCCGAGGCTTCCGCGTCGAGCGCCGTCGCCAGATCAGCGTGGAGCGCCCGGTTCAGGTTCTCCTTCATGTAGCGGAGTGCGATCGGCGCTCGTTCCGCCAAGTCCTGGCACCACGCAAGAGCGGCCGCTTCGAAACCCTCGTCGGCCAACACCTGGTTGATGATCCCCAGATCCTTGGCCTCGGTGGCAGAGAGCCGTGGCGAGGTGAAGTAGAGCTCCTTCGCCTTGGCTGTTCCCACCAGTTGCGTGAGGAACCAGGACCCGCCGAAGTCGCCGCTGGCGCCGACGTTGGCGAAGGCGGTGACGATGATGGCTCGTTCCGCTGCGAGGCGAATGTCGGCGGCCAGAGCAATCGACAACCCAGCACCAGCGGCCGCGCCAGGCAGCGCCGCCACCACCGGCTTCGGGAACTCGTGGAGCGCCAAGGAGACCTCGCGCTGTCGTCGACGGAGGAATGCGATTCGATCATCGTGGCTGTCAGGCTGGCCTGGGCGGGACGAACCGCTGCTGTTGGCCTCGTGCATACCCTTGACATCACCGCCGGCGCAGAACGCACCCCCGTTGCCGGTGACCATCACGATCCGCACGTCTGGATCGGCAGCCAGCTCCGGGAGTGCCAGCGCAAAGCCGGCGTAGATGCCGCTCGACAGGGCATTTCGGCGCTCCGGACGATTGAAGGTGATCACACCGACGTTGCCCTCGATCGATGCGAGGAGATCTTCGGTGGTGGTGTCGATGGTGCGTCCCATCGTGGCAGCCTGCCACTCCGGAGCACGGTCGATCAAAGCCAGGTCATTGCTGTTGTTGATGTTGCGCCTCGGCCTCGGCGTTGCGGAGCCGGACATCGCCTTCGGCGATCGTGGTGAAGTCCGTTCCGTCGTCGCCGAACGACGCCGATCGTCGACGAATCTGTACGGCGGCGATGACGTCTGACGTGTCAGGACCGACAAACGTTCCCCGGAACGGCATCACGGCGTCGTAGTCGGCACCATGGCCGATCTTCACGTGGCGCTCCGTCGGGATCAATCCGTTCGTCGGATCCATGGCCATCCACCGCTGACCGGGGATCGGCGACCTCGACCCACGCGTGGGTCTGCACCGTGACCAGATCGTCGTCGGTGTCGGAGCCCTCTGCGTCGGACTGAGCGAAGAAGTAGCCCGAGACATAGCGGGCCGGCAATCCGGCGGATCGGGCCAGCGCCACCATCAGATGGGCGTAGTCCTGGCAGACCCCGGCGCCGCCATCGAACGCCTCGGCCGCGCTGGTGTTGACGGTCGTTGCGCCTGGCTGATAGCTCAAGTGCTTCCGCACCTCGTTCTGCAGGTCGGTGGCCAGCCCGAGGACGTGGTGGCAGTTGGCACGACTCGTCCGCGCCAGTTCGGTCATGGGCTCCGAAGCTCGCGTTGACGGGGTCTCCAGGAGATACTCGAAGTGGTCGTCGATGAAACCGGGATCGTCCAGTTGTCCGACATCGACGAGGGTCGTCAGCTCGTCGGGAGCGGTGGTCTCCACCGTTGCCTCGGCCATCACCTCCATGGCGATGTGGGGAAGGCGGACGCCGAACGAATCGACGATCGTTCCCCAACCGTCGACGAACGAACGCATTGTCGCCGGTGGTGAGACATGGAGCTCGTAGTCGAGCACCTGCTGATACGGCGTCGTAGCCGGACACGCCCTGACCTCGTTGTGGGAGTCGACAGCGAGGGCGTTGTACGTGAACAACGTGCGGTAGCGGACGTCGAATCTCATGCCGGCGACTCCAGTGAGTCAGCGGCGCCGAGTCGAAGGGAACGCAGACCGTTCTCGAGCGGCAACAGGAAGAACTCGGCGGCAAGCGAGGCGCCGAACCGACGAAGCTCCCGCTCGACGTCGGCCAATGTCTCCTCGAGCGCGCCGGCGGCCGGATCGAAGGCGTCACCAAACCGAAGACTCGCCCGGAGTCGGCCGATCACCCGCTTCGATCTGGACTTCGGGTCGACTCCGAGCTGATCGATGGACTCATCGAGGTGACGAACGCAGAAGTGGACCGAACGCGGCGCAGCATCGCTGTACAGCAGGAGGTCGATGATCGTCCTCTGGTCGTGGAACCCCGAGTACTGACGCCGGTGGGCCTGGAGCGCAGTGCAGCATCGCAAGGTCATCGCCCACTCGTGTGGCTTCTCGGGAAGGTGGTGACGGTGCCGAACGCGCAGCATCATGGTCGTCAGGATTGCCCGTTCGGTCAGCCGGCCGATGGTGAAGTAGGTCCAGGCGTCTGACCGCAGCCAGGTCGCATCGGCAGTGCCGACGATGCTCTGACAGCGCCGACGAACCATGGAACACACTTCGCTGGCATCAATGGGTCCCCCGTCGTCACGGAACTCGAGCCAGAGACGGTTGATCTCCTCCCACAGCTCGATCGGCAGGTACTCCCGGTTGCCCCGGCCGTTCTCCCGCAGTCGGCGAACACCGTCGAGCGCCGACCCTCGCTTGGCTCCGACCAGACAGTGGGCGGCGAGTCGGTCGTTGTCGAGGCCGACCTCCTCGATCGTCTCCGGCGGGAACCCGGTCATGGCGAGCACGTCGCTCCAACAGACTTCTCGTTCGGCCTCGGGGCTCTCGAGTAGCCGGTGGTAGACCACGTCGATCACTCTGGCCATGTGTTCAGACCGCTCGAGATAGCGGCCGAGCCAATACAGATCCTCAGCCGATCGGGCCAGCATCACCATTTGATTGCCTCATCATCGAGATCCTCGCCGGCGGCGTCGTTGAGGACCCAGGTGTCCTTCGAGCCTCCGCCCTGGGACGAATTGACCACCAGCGACCCCTTGCGCAGGGCGACTCTGGTCAGCCCGCCGGGAAGAACGTGCGTGTCGGCTCCGGACAGGACGAAAGGACGCAGGTCGATGTGTCGAGCTTCCAGCGAGCCGTTGATCAGACACGGGTGGCGGCTCAGGCTGAGAACCTCCTGGGCGATGTAGTTGCGAGGATCCGCCTCGATCTTCGCTGCCACTTCGATCAGTTCGGCTTCGGTGGCTCTCGGTCCGATCACGAGGCCATAACCACCGGCTTCGGCCACCGGCTTCACCACCAAGTCGTCGAGTCTGCTCAACACCATCTTGCGTTGGTCAGGATCAGTGAGCAGGTAGGTGTCGACGTTGGCGATGATCGGCTCCTCGCCGAGGTAGTAGCGGATCATCTCCGGCACGTAGGCGTACACCGCCTTGTCGTCGGCGATGCCGTTGCCGACGGAGTTGGCGATGGTGAGGTTGCCTGCATCGCGCCGCACTCATCATCCCGGCGACACCGAGTGTCGAGTCCGGGCGGAACACAACGGGATCCAAGAAGTCGTCGTCGATCCGGCGATAGACGACGTCGACTCGCCGCAGACCCCGAGTGGTCCGGACGTACAGGACGTGGTCCTCCACGACGAGGTCGCGTCCTTCGACGAGATCGACGCCCATCTGTGTCGCCAGGAAGACGTGCTCGAAGTACGCCGAGTTGAACACGCCCGGCGTGAGGACGACGACGTAGGGGCTGGAACCGGCGGCCGGCGGGGCGGTCGCCTGCAATGCCGAGAGCAGGAGATCGCCGTAGTTCGAGACGGGTCTGACCCTGCCGTCGTGGAACAGCTTGGGGAGCAGCCGAGCCATGGCCTGACGGTTCTCGACGACATAGCTGACACCGCTTGGCGAACGGAGATTGTCCTCCAGGACGCGATAGGTGCCATCGATGTCACGAATGAGGTCGATCCCCGCCACCAGGCAGCGGGCGCCGGTCGGTACCACGATCCCGACCGCCTCCGGGCGGTAGCCCTCGGCGCTCACGATCAAGCGGCGAGGGATGACCCCGTCGTGGATGATCTGTGCTCCGCCGGCGTAGATGTCGTCGAGGAACGCATTGAGTGCAGCAGTCCGCTGGATCAGGCCGAGCTCGATCGTGGCCCACTCGTCGCCGGGAATGATCCGCGGCACGAGGTCCATCGGGAAGGTCCGTTCCACTCCCTCCTCATCGCCGTAGACGGTGAACGTGATGCCCTGCCGAAGGAACTGCGCGTCGATCTGGCCGACGGCCCGGTTCAGATCGCCGGACGCAAACTCTCCGAGGCGATTGAGGAGTTGCTGGTAATGGGGCCGGGTCGCTCCGGACTCGTCGACGGCCTCGTCGAAGAAGCCCTCGTGCTCGTAGCCAGCTGTCAGGTCCACCAAGGTTTCCATGTCCTCTCGAGTCAACTCACCGTAGAACCACAGAGCAAGTGGCGCTGAAAACTGAACTCAACCGATCCCGGTTCACTCGATGGCGGCGATGAACTCACCGATCGCGGTCGGTTCGACCTGGGGGGCGAAGCGTTTGATGACCGTGCCGTCCGGGCCGACGAGGAACTTGGTGAAGTTCCATGCGATGTCCGCTTTGCCTTCGTCGTCGGCAGCCTGTGCCTTGAGCAGCGTGTAGAGCTCTGCTTCGTCGTCTCCGTTGACGTCGATCTTCGAGAACATCGGAAAGGTGACGTCGAACGTGCTGGTCGCGAACTCGAGGATCTCGGCATCGGTACCGGGTTCCTGATCGGCGAACTGGTTGCAGGGGAAACCCAGGACCGTGAGTCCGTCGATCTCTTCATGAAGCGTACGCAGACCTGCGTACTGGGGTGTGAGGCCTCATTTCGAGGCGACGTTCACCACCAGTGCCATCTGGTCACGGAAGGTGCCGAAGTCGATGTCATCGCCGGTGATCGAGGTCATGTGTAGGTCGTGGAACTGGGCCATGGGCGCAGAGTAGCGATTCTTCGGCCGTGCGTCTGTGATCAGCGGACTTCGACGAGCGGAATCAGATCCTCGACGTCGGCCAGGGAACACAGCCCGGTGCCAGGGGACATCACGGTCGCCGAACCGCATGCGATCCCCAGAGTCACCGCATCGACGAGCGATTCGCCGCGCCGGAGCCCGACCGCGATACCGGCAACGAGCGAGTCACCGGCACCGACCGCGCTCTCGTACCTGCACAGACGGGGCTCGGAATCTGACGACGTCGTCGGCCGTGCAGAGGAACGCTCCGCCGGCGCCGATCGACACCAGCAGTGCACCGACCTGTGATTCGGCCAGAATCTCTCGCGCCGCGGCCTCGATGGCTCGTTCGTCGCCGAGGTGGCGCCCGACCACGGAGGCCAGCTCACGAGCACTCGGCTTCACGACGGCGGCCGACGATCCCAGCGCGTCGACGAGAGCCGCCCCGGACGTGTCGATGATCACCTTCGTCTCGCCGAGCATGCCTATCAGTTGTTGGATCGAGCCCGCTGGGAACTTCGGCATCGACCCGGACATCACCGCAACCGGGCTGTTGGTTGCGACCTCGGCCATCAATTGCCCGGCTCGAACGAGCTGATCGGCATCGATCTCCGGTCCGGGAAAGACGAAGCGGTACTGCTGGCCGGTGGATGTCTCGATGACGGTGAAACTGTCTCTGGTCTCGCCATCGATCGGCAGCGCGACGAACGGAATCATCTCGTCGGCCAGAAGCCGTCCGAAGCGGTCACCACCTGCACCGCCGACCGCAGCGATGGCGACGGTGTCCGCCCCGAGACGCTGACACACACGGCTCACGTTGATGCCGCCTCCGCCGGGTTCGGTTGTCGGGGCGGCACACCGAAGCTTGTCCATCGGGGCCACCACCTCGACGCTCGAGGAGATGTCGAGGGCCGGATTGAGCGTGAGGGTGACGATCGGGCCTTTCACGCTTCGCTCCCCGCCTCGGTTCCGGGTGCCCGGAGCATCAATGCAGACCGGACGGTTCGACAGGTCAACGTGCCGTGTTGGTTGAACCCGCGATGTTCGAACTCGACGACACCCTGGTTCGGTCTGGACGAGGACGGACGGTTGGACCGCACTTCTGTCTCGACCCGGAGTGTGTCGCCGTGGAACATCGGTGCAGGAAACACGGTCTCGGCAGAATCCGAGATTGGCAACGGTGGTGCCCAAGGTCGTCTCGTGTACGGAGATACCGACGACCATGGCGACGGTGAGCATCGAGTTCACCAACGGTTTGCCGAACTCCGTCTCGTTCTCTGCGTAGTCGAAATCGAGATGAAGCCACGCCGGATTCATGGTCATCGACGTGAACATCACGTTGTCCGATTCGGTGATCGTGCGGCGGATCGCATGGTGGATGACGAGACCGGGAGTGAGCTCTTCGAGCCACTTGCCGGTGACGGGTCTCTGGTCTGGCTTGATCATGTCGGCTCCTCGGCTCTGGCGATTGTGTTGCGGGCTTGGGCCGCGAGTGGTTCGTCGACCATCTGCCCTTCGAAATCGATGGCGGCCAAACCGCTCGTCGACGCGACGTCGTATGCGGCCAGCAGGCGTCTGGCCCGATCGAGTTCGTCGTCGCTCGGAACGAAGGCGGCATTGGCGATCGCGACCTGCGAGGGGTGGATACACAGCTTTCCGGCGTATCCGAGATTGCGGGCCGATTCCGCCTCCTCCCGAAACACGGCATCGTTCCGGAAGTCAGTGACGACCTGATCGACGATCGGGATGCCGGCAAGGCGAGCGGCGAGCACGGTTCTGGATCTGGCGTAGCGCGACCTCGAGGTTCGACGCCGTGCGGACGCCGCCCATGTCGGCGATGTAGTCCTCGGCCCCGAAGTAGGCGCCGACGACACGGGGATGGGCCAGAAGCGATCGGCAATCGGCCACCCCCAGCGCTGTTTCGAGGCCGGCGAAGATGCCGACGTGCTCGAGCCCGGCCCGGTCCATGGCTGCCGCGGCCCGATCGAGGTCGGTGAGATTGTCGACCTTGGGGACGACGACAGCAGATGCCTCCGGGGCAACTCCGGACGCAACGTCGTCTTCGAACCATGGCGAGGCGATCGCGTTGACCCGCACGATCACCGCGCATCCGGCGGCCGACGAGTTCGGGGACGGCGGTTCGCGCCGTCGCCCGTGCGTCGGCCTTGGCGTTGGCGGGTACGGCGTCCTCGCAATCGACGAAGAGAAGATCGGCGCCACGTGCGGGGAGTTTGGCCAAGAAGTCCGGCCGGACGGCGGGGGCGATGAGCACGGAGCGCATCCGGCCGAGCGAGTTGAGCGGTACGGGCATCACCCCATCGTTCCAGACCCCGAGGGTCGGCACGAGTACGGTTCGAGAATGATCGCGAAGCACACCTCAGTCAACACCAGGAACGGCACTGGTCACGGGGGCATCGAGCGGTATCGGAGCGGCGACGACCCGGGTGCTCGCCGGGGCCGGGTGGCGTGTCGTTGCCACCGCCCGGCGGACGGAACGCCTCGAGGCGTTGGCCGAGGAAACAGGCTGCGCTCCTCTCACGCTCGATGTCACCGACGCAGAAGCGGTTCGGGCCGTTGGTCGGTCCGAACCGTTCGACCTGGTCGTGAACAACGCCGGACTCGGCCGGGCGATGGGGGCGATCTGGGAGGCGTCTGACGACGACGTCGATCGGACGATCGAGACGAACGTCACCGGGTTGGTCAACATGACTCGTGCCGTGCTTCCCGGCATGATCGAGCGGGGACGGGGCCACATCGTCAACATCAGTTCGGTCCTTGCGCTCTACCCGGGCCCTGCTGCGCTCTATGGCGCCACGAAAGGCGCGGTTCGGATGTTGTCGCAGGATCTCCGCCAGGAGTTGCGCGGCACCGGCATCCGCATCACCGAGATCTGCCCGGGCCGTGTGGCCACCGAGTTCTACGACGTGGCGCTGGACGATCCGGCACGCGGTGGCAGCGGCGAAGGACACCGGGATCCAGGACATCACCCCGGACGATGTTGCGCAGGCGATCCTCTACGCCGTCAGTACGCCGTGGCGGGTCAATGTGAGCACGATCGAGATCGTGCCGACCGAACAGACCTACGGCGGCTCCCAGTTCACCCCCGCGATTGGGTCGGAGCTTCACATTCACAGGTCGGATCGAACGGACCGGACGAAGCATCCGGTTCGTGATGGGGTCGGTCAGGCCTTCGCCCGATCTCGGCTGATGCAGCCGCTGCGCTGCGTCGAACCGGGGTGAGATCTACGTCGCTGACAGCACGCCCTTCGTCGTTGTTCGAGGATCCGCTCGTGCTGAGGGTCCACGTCCACAACGCCAGTCGCGGTGCTGGGCGGTCACCGCCGCCCGCGAAAGCTCCGACCTCGGTGGCGGAGCGTCAGGTGAGGATGCGGCTGGTGCCATCGCCCCAGTAGCGGTCCCGCAGGACGCGCTTGTACAGCTTGCCGGTCGGCAGTCGCGGTAGTTCGGGGTCGAAGTCGATCGAACGAGGCACCTTCTGTTTCGACAGGTGCCCGGCGCAGAACTCGGTCAGCTCGGCGGCCAGTTCCGCATTCGGCTCGATGCCTGGCATGACCTGGACCACGGCCTTGACCTCCTCGCCGAGATCGACGTTCGGGATGCCGAACACTGCGGCGTCGGCGACCTTCGGATGGGTGATGAGGAGGTTCTCGGTCTCCTGGGGATAGATGTTCACGCCGCCCGAGATGATCATGAACGTCTTGCGATCGGTCAGATAGAGGAAGTTGTCGTCGTCCACGTAGCCGACATCGCCGACCGTGGTCATCGTTCCGTCTGCCGACGAGGACTCTGACGTCTTCTCCGGATCGTTGTGGTACTCGAACTCGCTCGCGGTCTTGAACCAGATCGTCCCCGGTTCGCGATCGGGCATCGGCTGCATGTCATCGTCGAGGATGTGCAGCTCGCCCAGCATCACCTTGCCAACCGATCCCTTGTGCGCCAGCCACTCCTCGCTGTCGCACGCAGTGAACCCGAGGCCCTCGGTTGCCCCGTAGTACTCGTGGATTATCGGACCCCACCAGTCGATCATCTGCTCCTTCACCTGCACAGGGCACGGCGCCGCGGCGTGCACGGCGATCTCGAGTGACGAGAGGTCGTGGCGGAGCCGATCCTCCTCCGGGAGCTTGAGCAGCCGGCTGAACATGGTCGGCACGAGCTGGGAATGGGTCACCCGATGGCGCTCGATCAGCTCGAGGTACATCGCCGGGTCGAATCGTTCCATGATGATGGCGGTACCGCCGAAGCGCAGTGTGAGGTTCACCGCAGCCTGGGGCGCCGAGTGATAGAGCGGAGCGGGCGACAGGTAGACCATGTCCTCGCGGTAGTGCCAGAGCGCGGCGAGAAAGTCGAACAGCGGAAGGCTCTCATCGGGCCGGGCCTGCGGCAGCGGGCGGATGATGCCCTTTGGCCGGCCCGTCGTGCCGGAGCTGTAGAGCATCGGCGTCCCGAGCCACTCGGGCTCGAGCGGCTCGACGCGGTGAGCGGCTACAGCGGTTGCGAGGTCGGCAATCACTGGGCCGGCCGACCCGTCGTCGAGGATGTCCGACGGGGCATCGACCACGAGTACGAGCGACACGTTCGGGCAGTCGACGATTGCCTCCAGTGCGACCTCCGCCCTTGCTGCCGATGTGATCAGCACTCTCGATTCACTGTTGTTGATGATGTAGGCCAGCTCCTCAGCCGTGAGGTAGCTGTTGATGCAGGTGTAGTAGAGCCCGGAACGTTCGCCTGCAGCGCATGCCTCGAGGTAGCGATCGTTGTTCTCCATGAAGATCGAGTAGTGGTCGAGTCGTTCGAGGCCGTGGTCGGCCAGCAGGCGGGCGAGACGGTTCGATCGCGCCTCGAAGTCGGCGTAGCTGATAGCCGCGCCCGTCGATGCCATCACGAACGCTGGACGGTCTGGATGCTGCAGAGCATGATTGCCGGGGTACATCCGTCCACCATGGCACCGATTGTGGTCGACGTTCCACCGTGAGACTCCGACCCCAATTGTGGGAGGGAGTGGACAACCTAACGATCGTTTGGTAGGTTGCGCTCGATGTCACTCGCCTCGGACACCGACCACGAACCGATCGGGCGAGTTCGCATCCTCGACGAGGCAGCACGTCTGTTCCTGCGCCATGGGTACGCCGCGACCTCGCTCCGTGACATCGCCTCGTCCTCGGGAATGCAGCCCGGATCGGTCTACTACCACTTCGGCTCGAAGGACGAGATCCTCGAAGAGATCCTGCGCCGCGGCATCGTTGCGGTCGACGACGTCTTCGTGGCCACCGATGATGCCCACCCGGCCGGCCTCGACCCCGTCGAACGGCTCCGGCGCCACGTCCGGGCCCATCTCGGCGCTCTGTTCGAGCACGGCGCCTACACCGCGGCTCACGTCACCGTGTTCCACTCGGCTCCTCCCGCAGTTCGGGCCGCTTCGATACCGGTGCGAGACGCCTACGAGCAGCGCTGGCAAGTTCTGCTGCGCGAGGTCGCTCCCGACTCCGACGCGGATCTGACACTCGTCAGGCTGCTCCTGCTCGGCGCGATGAGTTCGGCCCTGGAGTGGTTCACGCCCACCGGCGCTCGCACCCTCGACGACGTCGCCGACACCATCGTCCGCCAGACCGTCAGCGGTCTCGGCATCGACCAACCCCCGACCCCGGAGGACCCCATGACGGCAATCAACACGATTGCGTCCCGCCTCGACCTCGGCAGTCCCATCGCCAAGGAGAACCTCGAGACGAATCGAGCACTGGCTCACACCCTCGCCGAGCGAATGCAGTGGGCGATCGACGGAGGCACGCGGCGCGATCGGGCGATCGAGCGCCATCATTCGCGGGGCAAGGTCATGGTCAGAGACCGCATCGACCTCGTCATCGACCAGGGCACGTCTTTCCTCGAACTGTCGACCCTCGCCGGCTGGGGCCAGTACGACGACTCGGCTCCGGGAGCCGGCATCGTCACCGGGATCGGCATCGTCCACGGTGTCCCCTGGATGTTCATCGCCAACGACGCCACGGTGAAGGGCGGCTCGTTGATGCCCGTGTCGATCAAGAAACACGTACGGGCCCAGGAGATCGCAGAGGAGAACGACCTCGGCTGCATCTACCTCGTCGATTCCGGCGGAGCGTTCCTACCGATGCAGGACGAAGTGTTCCCTGACAAGGACCACTTCGGGGGCACCTTCTACCGCCAGGCCAGGATGTCGGCCAAGGGGCTGCCGCAGCTGTCGGTCGTCCTCGGCGGCTGCACGGCGGGCGGGGCGTACGTACCGGCGCTGTCGGACGAGGTGATCATGGTGGAGGGCATCGGACGCATCTTCCTCGGCGGACCCCCGATCGTGAAAGCGGCACTTGGTGAGGTCGTCGACCCTGACGAACTCGGCGGAGCCACGCTGCACACCAAGGTGTCCGGTGTCAGTGACCACCGCGTCGACACCGAACGAGAGGCCTACGCAAAGCTGCGCGAGATCTGCAGCACGACGAATCGCCGGCGCATCGACCACCCCCAGGATTGGGCCGCCCCCTCCCCCGTCGAGCCGCCCAGATTCGACGCAGAAGAGCTGCACGCCGTCGTCAGTGCCGATGCCCGTATCCCCTTCGACATCTCCGAGATCATCATCCGACTCACCGACGGGTCACGCTTCGCCCCGTTCAAACCGGAATGGGGCGACACGATCGTGTGCGGCTTCGCCCGGTTGTGGGGTCATCAGGTCGGCATCATCGGCAACAACGGGATCATCTTCGCCGAGGCGGCGCTGAAGGCAACCCACTTCATCGAACTCTGCGAGCAACGTCAGATACCGCTCGTGTTCCTCCAGAACACGACAGGCTACATGGTCGGCAAGGACTCCGAAGCCGCCGGCATCGCCAAACACGGCGCCAAGATGGTCGCCGCGGTGGCGAACGCCAAGCGTCCCGAAGTTCACCGTGCTGGTCGGCGGCTCCTACGGCGCCGGGAACTACGGCATGTGCGGCCGCGGGTTCGCCCCCCGGTTCCTGTTCGCCTGGCCGACCAGCCGAATCGCCACGATGTCGGCCGAGACAGCGCAGACCGTGCTGGTCGACATTCGTCTCGCCGGCATGTCGGCAGAAGACACGACTGAGGAAGACGTCGCTCGACTCCGCGCCGAGGTCGCCGATCAATACGAGACCCAGTCTGATCCGTACTACGCCACGTCCCGCTTGTGGGACGACGGCCTCATCGATCCCGTTCACACCCGCGACGTGCTGGGGCTCTGCCTCGGTCTCGCCGCACGACAGGACGCTCCCGCCAGCGGCGGCATCGTCTACCGGATGTAGTCATGCGCATTCTCATCGCCAACCGAGGCGAGATCGCCCGTCGGATCATTCGTACTGCGCATCGTCTGGGCCACCAGACCGTCGCCGTCTACGCCGAACCGGATGCCGGGTCCCCCCACGTCGCCGAGGCGACATCGTCGGTCTGCATCGGCCCTGCCGATCTGGCCAGCTCGTACCTCTCGGCTGACGCCATCCTTGACCGCGGCCGATCTGACCGGAGCCGACGCAGTCCATCCCGGGTACGGCTTCCTGTCCGAACAGGCGGCCTTCGCCCGCGCCGTCGTCGACAGCGGACGAATCTGGATCGGTCCGCACCCCGATGCCATCGATCGAATGGGTTCCAAGATCGAGGCACGCCGACTTGCCGCCGGTGCCGGCGTTCCGATCATTCCGGGCTATGACGAGTCCCAGGATCCCGCCGTCCTGGCCGATCAGGCGGCGAAGATCGGCTTCCCGGTCCTGGTGAAAGCCTCCGCCGGTGGCGGTGGGCGCGGCATCGGATCGCCTACGAGCCGGCCGACTTCGCCGAGGCACTCAAGTCGGCGACGGACGAGGCCAGACTCGCCTTCGGCGACGATCGGGTCATCGTCGAGCGCTACGTCACCCGTCCTCGTCACGTCGAAGTCCAGATCGTCGGCGACAAACACGGCAACGTCGTCCACCTCGGCACCCGCGAGTGTTCGGTGCAACGCCGATACCAGAAGCTGCTCGAAGAAGCACCCGGCCCCGAATCTGCCCGAGGCGACCAGAAGCGGCCTCGTGTGAGGCGGCCGTCGCTCTGGCCTCCTCCATCGGCTACGACTCGGCCGGCACTGTCGAGTACGTGGTCGACGACACCAACGGCGACTATTTCTTCCTCGAGATGAACACGCGCCTGCAGGTGGAACACCCCGTCACCGAGGAAGTCACCGGGCTCGATCTGGTCGAGCTGATGATCCGTTCGGCCGAAGGGGCTCACCCTCCCGATCCGACAGGATCAGGTCGACGTTCTCACGGCCATTCGTTCGAGGCGAGAATCACGGCCGAAGACGCAAGCCAGGAATTCCGGCCGGACACCGGAACCATCCACCAGCTCAGCGTTCCCGAGGGTGTTCGCTGGGAGAGCGCAGTCGAAGCGGGATCGACGTGTCACCGCACTACGACCCGATGATCGCCAAGCTCATCGTCCACGGAGCCGACCGGAGTCCGCTCTCGCCGGTCGGTCCGTCGAGCGCTCGACGAGCTCATCATCGACGGGCTTCCGTCCACGGCACCGTTCCATCGTTGGTTGATCGACCAGCCCCCAGTGGTGGCCGGTCGGGTCACCACTCGATTCCTGGACGAACACGCGATCCCGAACATCGACCCATCGGCTCGATCCGGCTCGTGTCGCTGCGATGGCATGGATGGTGGCCGCGACGGATCGTACCGCCGACAGACCCCTGGACGGCACTCGCCAGTTTCCGGACCACCCCGCACCGAGCCCGACGCAACATCGGGCTGGCCGCAAGGACGGCTCCATCGTCGAGGTCGAGCTGGGCGATCGATGCGCGGATCGTCGGCGCCCAGTCTCCGTGGGTCGCGATTCGAGTGGGTCGACGCCGACGGCGTCGCACGCGGTGCCGGTGGTCGTCGATGTCGAGCTGGGTCGGGTTGCGATCAACATCGACGGAGGCACGCACGGGTACGGCATCGTCTCCCGCAGTCAGCGGTGGTCAGCCGACGCCGGGTCCGGCCACGCCGTCGACGGCGCGCTGGTCGCCCCGTTCCCCGGAGCGATCGCCGAGGTCACGTCGCTGTCGGTGACGTCGTCGAGGCCGGCCAGACCCTCGTGGTTCTCGAGGCCATGAAGATGTTGCATCCACTCGTCGCCGACGGCAACGGCACGGTCGCCGAGGTGCGGGCCGTCGTCGGCACCCAAGTCGAGAGCCACGCCGTGCTCATCACCTTCGCATCGCCCGACATCCCCGAATCCTGACCGACGTCGACCGGAACACCCGCAGAGCCGAGGAGCACCACCATGGCCAACCGAAACATCTACATGACAGACGAACTCCAGGCGATCTACGACCAGACCGTCGACTTCGTCTCGAAGGAGGTCACACCCCACGGCGACGAATGGGAGGAGGCAGGCAAGGTCCCTCGAGCAGGTGCTTCGATCGATGGGCTCGCTCGGAATGCTCAGTCTGCGGGTGCCAGAGGAGCACGGCGGAATCGGCCTCGGCATGCTGGCCTCTGCGGTGTTCTCCGAAGCGCTCGGCTCTTCGACCTTCGCCGGTTTCGATGTGACCGTCCTCGTCCACACCGACATGTCCGGCCCGCACCTGATCAACTCGGGAAGTGACGAGCAGCTCGCCGAGTGGCTGCCGGGAATGCTCTCCGGCGAGAAGATCCTCTCGATCGCCGTCACCGAACCCGACGCCGGATCCGACGTCGCCGGCATCCGATCGACGGCGGTGAAGGACGGCGACGGTTGGCGGATCAACGGCACGAAGATGTACATCACCAACGCCGTGTACGGCGACCTCACCATCGTCGCCGCCCGCACCGACGCCGGACAACAGCTACGGCATCTCGATGTTCCTGGTTCCGGCCGGCACCGAAGGCTTCAGCGTCGCCAACAAGCTGAACAAACACGGGTGGCGTTGTTCCGACACCGCCGAACTCGTCCTCGACGACGTGTGGGTCTCGGACGAGCAGACTGCTCGGCACGCCGCATCGTGGGTTCTACGAGACCATGGCGAACTTCCAGAACGAACGGCTCGTCCTGGTCGGCATGGGTGTCGGTGCCGCACAGGCGGCGATCGATCAGACGCTCGCTCATTGCCAGGCTCGTCCGGCGTTCGGTGGCCATCTGTTCGACCTCGGCGCGATTCGGCAGCGGATGGCGATGAACCAGGCCAAGCTCGACGCCGTGCGGGCATCGATGTACCACGCCGCCTGGCTCCATGACGACGGTCAGGACAACGTCAAGGCGATGAGCGGCGTGAAGGCGTTCGGGTGCGAAGCCGATCAACCAGATCATGTACGACTGCCTCCAGTTCCACGGCGGCATGGGTTACATGAGCGAGACGCCGATCGAGCGGATGTACCGCGATGCCCGGATCCTTCCGATTGGTGGCGGTGCGACGGAAGTCATGCTCGAGGAGGTGGCGAAACGGTCATACGTCGGCTGAACTGCACTCCATGAATGCAGGTTTCTCGGTGGACCCCGGGGTCCTGCTCGCCGGAGTGCTGCTGCTGGTCGGCGTCCTCGCCACTGGTGTCGCGTCCCGCTACCGCATACCCAGTCTCCTGTTGTTCCTCGGCCTCGGGGCCCTGGTGGCCGACGACGGGCTGGCGCTCGTCCGTTTCGACGATGCACAGCTGGCGCAGAACATCGCCACGCTGGCACTGGTCATCATCCTGTTCGAAGGAGGTCTCGGCACCGAACCAGCGGCCTTCCGTGATGTCGGCTTCCCGGCGGGCCTCCTGGCCACCTTTGGTGTCGCCATCACTGCGGGAGTCGTCGGTCTCGCGGCATGGGGCCTGATGGGGCTGCCCGGCACCACGGCCCTGTTGCTCGGCTCGGTCGTCGCCTCGACCGACGCTGCCTCGGTCTTCGCCGTCCTTCGGCACGAACCTCTGCCGCAGCGAATCGAACGAACACTCCAGCTCGAGTCCGGGATGAACGATCCGGTTGCCGTGCTGTTGACCATCGGCATGGTCGAGGTGTGGCGGGCCGACCCCGGCATCGGTGACTGGGTCTGGTTCCTGGCCACCCAGCTCGGCGTCGGCCTCGCCGCCGGCGTCACGGTCGGATGGCTCGGTCGCTGGCTCATGGATCGAGTGACGGGCTCGTCGGCTGCACCGCTCGGCGTGGTCACGTTGGCGGTTGCCGCAATCTCCTACGGACTGGCTGCGGCCGCGGGGGGATCGGGCTTCTTGGCCGTGTATCTCACCGGTGCTGTGGTCGCGAGTTCTCGACGGTCCGTCCGCCGCGTGATGTACTTCCACGAAGGCCTCGCGGCGACTGCTCAAGCGGTGCTCTTCCTGCTGCTCGGCATCCTGGTGTTTCCCGGGGATCTGATCGTCGAGATCGGTTTGGCGACGGTCGTCGGCGCGACGCTGGTCCTGGTGGCGCGACCCATCGCTGTCGCCTGCGGTGCTCTCGTTCTTCTCCGTGCCATGGCGGCACATGGTCGTGGTCTCGTGGGGTGGCCTGCGCGGTGCAGTTCCCGTGGTTCTCGCCACCGTCCCGTTCACCGCCGGCCACCCTGACGGGCAGCTCATCTTCGAGGTCGCGTTCGTCGTGGTCGTGTTGTCGGTCGCCCTCCAGGCACCGACGGTCGGTCCGCTGGCTCGGCGGCTCGGTGTACTCGCCGTCGAGAAGACCACGGTGAGGCCGGAAATCATTGCTGTCGATGCTCTCGACGCCGACTTGGTGGAGATCACCGTCCCCGATGGCTCGCGGATGCAGGGTGTCAGTCTGGGGTCGTCGGCTCCCCCGGGCGGAGCTCGGGTTGCCGTCATCAGGCGGGGTGAGGAGACGGTCGTCCCCGATGGCGACACAGAGCTCGAGACGGGCGACGTGCTCCTCGTCATTGCCCCCCTGCGGTGCGACCTCGATGCGCTCGAAGCCTGGAGCCACGCGGCCCCGATCGAGGAGTCGAAGGAGAGCTGATTCGGTCCGATCCTTGCGGAGGAATCGGACGCGACCACGATGTCGACGCCCGGTCCGTTGGTCCGGACCCGAGTGGGGTAGAAAAGCGGCCATGACTACTGCGACAACGGCAATCGATTTCGACCGCCAGACCGTCGAGGTCAGCGATCAGCGTCTCGGCAAGCTCCGCGTGTTCAACCTCGTCATGGGGCTCCTCCACCTGGTTTCCGGCGCCCTCATGGTGGTACTGGGGAACGACTTCGAGCTGGACATCAGCACCTTCGCTCTCGACGGTCCGCCGGGGACCCCGCTGTCGGATGGTTCCATCAACCAGGTCTGGGGTCTTCCGTTGGCCTGGGGAACGGCGTCGTTCCTCTTCCTGTCTGCCTTCTTCCACTTGCTCATCGCGTCGCCGCTTGCGTTCGGGACGTACGCAGCCGAGTTGCGACGCAATCGGAACCGTTTTCGGTGGGTCGAGTATGCGATCTCGTCAACGCTGATGATCGTGTTGATCTCCCTCGTCACGGGAATCACCGACCTGGCGGCGCTGATCAGCATTGCGTTCGTGAACGCCTCGATGATCCTCTTCGGTTGGCTCATGGAGATGACGAACCATTTCGACCGGCGGACCTGGTGGACACCGTTCTGGTTCGGCTGTGTCGCCGGTGTCGGCCCCTGGCTGGCGATCGCGGCCTACCTCTACGTCAACGTCAGCCGTGACGGCGGCGAGGGACCTCCAGGTTTCGTCTACGGCATCATCTTCACGATCTTCTTCTTCTTCAACACCTTCGCCATCAACCAGTTTCTGCAGTACCGCAAGGTCGGGGCATGGTCGGACTACCTCAGGGGCGAGACCACCTACATCGTGTTGAGCCTCGTGGCCAAGAGCGCCCTGGCGTGGCAGATCTTCGCCAACACCCTCATCGATTGACCCGGCTCCCGGTTCGAAGCCGTGAGGGGCGGGGGCTAACGTCGGGGCGCATGCCAGACGACCAGGCCGACCCCATCGAGCACACCGATGTCCTGATCGTCGGGGCCGGGATCTCCGGAATCGGGGCTGCATACCACCTCCAGACCGACTGCCCTGATCGCGACTACGCGATCCTCGAGGCCCGGAGCGCGCTCGGCGGCACCTGGGATCTCTTTCGATATCCCGGTGTGCGCTCCGACAGCGACATGCACACTCTGGGCTTCAGCTTCAAACCGTGGACCGCCCGCAAGGCGATCGCCGACGGGCCTTCGATCCTCGCCTACCTGCAGGAGACCGCAGCCGAGTTCGGCATCGACCAGCACATCCGCTTCGGGCATCTCGTCACATCGGCCTCGTGGTCGTCGGCCGACGCTCGGTGGACGATCACGGCCACAGAGTCGGCAGCAGACGGAAGTTCCGCCACCCGCGTCATGACCTGCAATGTGCTGCTGATGTGTTCCGGGTACTACAGCTACAAGGGCGGGTACGAGCCCGATTTCGACGGTCGTGATGACTTCGCCGGCACCATCGTCCACCCACAGAAGTGGCCGGAAGATCTCGACTACGCAGGCAAGCGTGTCGTCGTGATCGGGTCGGGGGCGACGGCCGTCACCCTCGTGCCGGCCATGGCCGAGACGGCGGGCCATGTCACCATGCTCCAACGATCGCCGACCTACGTCGTTGCCGCGCCAGACGTCGACGTCATCTCGCAGGGGCTCCGCAAGGTCCTCCCCGAGCGTCTGGCGTACGCCATCACCCGTCGGAAGAACGTGTTTCGGACCGAGCTGGTCTACAAGAAGTCCAGGACTCATCCAGACAAGGTCAAGTCGATGCTGCTCGATCTGGTCAGGAAGGAATTGGGCGACGACGAGACAGCACAACACTTCACGCCGTCGTACAACCCGTGGGACCAGCGCCTCTGCCTCGTCCCGAACGGCGATCTGTTCGACGCCCTCAAGTCGGGCGGGGCATCGGTCGTCACCGCGTCGATCGACCGCTTCGTGCCGAACGGTATTCGATTGGAGGATGGCTCGACGCTCGAGGCGGATGTCATCGTCACCGCAACCGGGCTGCAGCTGGTGACGGTCGGGGACATGGATTTCGACGTCGACGGATCTCCGGTCGACTTCGCCGACACCTGGACGTACAAGGGACTCGCCTATTCGGATGTGCCGAATCTCGTGTCGACATTCGGCTACATCAACGCGTCATGGACGTTGAGAGCCGACCTCGTGGCCGAGTACACGTGTCGGCTGCTCAACCACATGACCGAGACCGGTACTCGTGTGTTCACGCCGACCCTCAGACCCAGCGAGATGAACATGCCGCGTCGGCCATGGATCGACGACTTCTCGTCCGGCTACATGCAACGGATGATGCCTCTGCTGCCGAAACAGGGCGACCGCGAGCCATGGCTCAATACCCAGCGCTACTCGGCAGATCGAAAACTGCTCCGCAAGGGCCCGGTCGACGATGGTGTGATGCAGTTCTCGAACCCGGCCCTCGTTGCCGTCAGCTGAGTTCGAGTTCGCTCAGAGTCTCAGAGTCTCAGGTATTGAGAGTAGGTATTGAGAGTCTCAGGCGGTGAGGGCGTCGGCGATACGGGGTTGTGCTGCCCGGAGAGCTGCTTCGGCCTCGGCGATGACGCCCGACAGCTTGGAACCGTCCTCGTCGGAGAATGCGGTGCCGACAGTGATCGAGAGGCCGATGGCGCTCTCGTCATGGTGGCTGAGCTCGTCGGCGACGAGGGTGCTGATCCGGCGGGCGACCACTGCGGTCTGCTCTCGGTCGGCCCCCCAGAGAACCAGGGTGAACTCGGACTCCCCGATTCGGGCGAAGACATCGCCAGGTCGAATGCTGTCCCTGACGATCTCGCTGAATTCGGCCAGTCGAGCATCGGCGGCGGCGGAACCGGACTTGGCCTCGATCCGCCGATAGCCGTCGACCGAGATACGGAGTACGCCGGCTGCCGCGCTGAACGCGTCGTCGGCGTGAGCCTGGAGCGCCCGCTTGCTCACACAGTTCGTCACTGGATCGGTCTCGCGCCTCCTGGCCGACGCCGGGTCCGAGTCCGAGTCCGCGGCCGGCTCGGCGGCCAGATGGACGACGCCCATCGTCAGTCGCTCACCGGTCGCCGTCAGGAAGGTGGCGGATTCGGTCAGTCTGCTCGACCACATCGGAAGGGCGGGTCGGAGGAGGTCAACGGCATGGCCGGAGTCGCCTGACGCAGCGGAACCCCGTCCGACGATGCTTTCGCGACGAACGTGGAACAGCGTCTCGAAGGCGCGATTCACATAGACGTAGCGATCGGATCCATCCTTGACGAACACCGGCATCGGCATGGCATCCACCATGCGGCGCAGCAACTGATCAGAGAGCATTCGGAGTCCTTTCCGCTTCTCCCCAGTTTCGTCGTCCCGGCGTCGGGCCCGCTTTACGAAAATGGTCCGTGCGCACTACCCGTTGGTTCGCCTTGCGCCGATCCGGCTCCGAACCGAGACTGTCGCCCATGAGCGAGCCCGCAGTCCTGTACGAGAGCACCGACGACCACATCGTCACCCTCACGATCAATCGGCCCGCGGCTCGCAACGCCGTCAACGGCGACGTCGCGGCACAGATGGAGGCGGGCCTGGACCGCTTCGAGGCCGACCCGGAGGCTCGGGTGGCAATCATCACCGGAACCGGTTCGGTGTTCTGTGCCGGAGCCGACCTCAAAGAGGTGGCTTCGGGTAACGCCCGCTCGATTTCCACCAAGAAGGGCGGTTTCGCGGGGATCGTCCTCCGGGATCGGGTCAAACCCGTGATCGCCGCCGTGAATGGAACTGCGGTCGCCGGCGGGTGCGAGATCATGCTCGCCTGCGACATGGCGGTGGTGGCCGAGGGCATCAGCATCGGGGTTCCCGAGGTGAAGCGCAGCCTGGTCGCAGCGGCCGGCGCACTCTGGCGACTCCCCCGAGCAGTCGGCCCGGCCCGAGCAGCCGAGATGGCACTCACCGGCGATCCGATCACTGCTGACGAGGCGTTGGCCGCCGGCCTGGTCAACGCCGTGGTGCCTCCTGGCGAGGTCATGAACGCAGCACAGGGCATTGGCCGCCAGGGTCTGTGCCAACGCTCCCCTGGCGGTGCAGGCCAGTAGGACGGTGCTGACCAAGGCATTCGAGGCCGACCAGGCGGAGCTCCATCGGCTGAGCGGCCGGGCCATTGCATCGCTGGTCGACACCGAGGACTACGCCGAGGGCCCGAGGGCCTTCATCGAGAAGCGCCCGCCGGTGTGGAAGGGGCGCTGAGATGACGAACGAACCGACCGCCACACCGCTACCGGCGACTCGCCTCCTCGATCCGGCGTGGTGGCAGAGCGATCCGCGAGGAGTCGTACCGACGTCTGCTCTCCCACGAGGGCCTGTGGCGAGACGAGGACAGCGGAGTCTGGGCGGTGGCTCGGCACGCCGACGTGCTGGCGGTGGAGCGGGACCCGGTCACCTTCGTCAGTCGACTCGACGACGCTGGGCAGTATCGGGCCGAGCCATCGGAGTTCGAGGCCACGATGATCAGCAAGAACGATCCGGACCACCTCCAGCAGCGTCGACTCATCAATCGACGTTTCACGCCGGGCGCAGTCCGTAACACACACCGAGCACTATCGACATCTCGTCACGATGCTCATCGATGCCGCTGTCGTCGAGCACGAGGAACGAGGCTCGGTCGAAGTGGTCGATGCGCTTGGCTGCCCAGCTCCCGTGTCGGGTCACCGCCGAGCTGCTCGGTTTCGGTGACGGAGCGCTGGCCGGAGGTGAAGAGTTGGTCGGAGCGGCAGATGCGCATCGATCGACGGTTCGCCGAGCCCGAGCTCTACCAGGACCTACACGACAGCATCCATGAATGGGCATCGGTCATGGCCGAGGTCCTTCCCGAGCGAGCACGCAGCCCGCAGGACGATCTGTTCAGCGACTGGCTCCGGGCCGGGATGGATCCCGGCACGATGGTGCAGGAAACGGGGCTGATGATCGCCGGCGGGGCCGAGACCACCCGCACCGTGATCGCCCACGGGCTCCGTGTCCTCTGCGATCACCCGGTCGAGTGGGACCGTCTCGCAGCAGCAGCCAGAGGCGGTCGACGACGCGGTAGAGGAGTTGATCCGCTGGGTCACGCCGCTCAACAACATGTTCCGGACGGCGGCCGTCGACACCGAGGTCGCGGGAACACCGATCGCGGCCGGCGACCGTCTGGCGCTCGTCTATCCGGCGGCGAACCGGGATCCGGCAGTGTTCACCGATCCGGACGTCTTCGACATCACCCGCTCGCCGAACCACCACGTCGCATTCGGGCACGGAACCCACTTCTGCCTCGGTGCGAACATGGCGAGAGCCGAGCTGCGGATGCTCTTCGTCGAGTTGTCCAGACGCATCACCGACCTGCAGGTGGTGAGTGAGCCTGTCGTCGAGGCAAACATCTTCGCCAGGGCAGTACAAGAGTTCGAGATCGCCTTCGCCGTGCGCTGACCTCCCCGACCCACCGTTCTGCGGCACCTGAGCCTCAGAAGTGGGGCTGGGGTTCCGCAGAACGGTGAGATTCGACGGGTGACGGCGGGTTTGGGAGACTCCCGGGAACGCACACAGGGGGTTGTCGTCATGGCCGAAGCACTCATCATCGAGCGAGTTTGATCGTGGCCACCATCTACGACGAGACGCACGAACTCTTCCGCCAGAGCTTCCGATCCTTCGCCGCCAGCGAACTGGTCCCCCGAATCGATGAGTTCGAGGAGGCCGGCATCATGGATCGCACCGTGTACGCCGAGGCCGGCAGTCACGGGTTCATCGGTTTCAACGTTCCAGAGCAATGGGGTGGCGGTGGAACGAAGGACTTCCGATTCAACGCTGTCATCGGCGAGGAAGTGGCGGCAATCGGACTCGGGGGCGGCGGTCTCGGTCTCACGCTGCACAACGACATCACCACTCCGTACTTCGTCGAGTACTGCAACGAGGAGCAGGCGGCGCGGTGGCTTCCGGGGATTGCCACCGGCGAACTGATCACGGCGATCGCCATGACCGAACCGGGGACCGGATCCGACCTCGCCGGTATCGCCACCACTGCTGTACGCGACGGTGATGAGTACATCGTCAACGGGGCGAAGACCTTCATCACGAACGGCATCAACTCCGACCTCGTGATCGTGGTGTGCAAGACCACCCCGGAGGGTGGTCGCAACGGGATGACCCTCCTGGTCGTCGAGCGCGGCATGGCGGGTTTCGAACGAGGTCGCAACCTCGACAAGATCGGTCAGCACTCCGCCGACACCGCGGAGCTGTTCCTGACCGATGTCCGCGTCCCCGTGTCGAACGTCCTCGGCGACGAGGGCAGGGCCATGGAGTATCTGACCTTCAATCTCGCGCAGGAGCGCCTGTCGCTCGGCATCTTCGGGCTGGCGTCGGCGCGGGCCGCACTGGGCTGGACGGTCGACTACGTCAAGGACCGGACGGCGTTCGGCACCTCGATCGCCTCGTTCCAGAACACGAAGTTCGTCTTGGCCGACGTCGCCACTCAGATCGAGGTGACAACGCCGTTCATGCAGCAGTGCATCGAGAAGCTGAACGCCGGTGAGCTGACGGGAGCCGAGGCGGCGATGGCCAAGCTCTGGGGCACCGAGCTACAGGGCCGGGTGACAGACGCCTGCCTCCAGCTCTTCGGCGGCTATGGCTTCATGACCGAGTACCCGATCTCTCGGGCCTACGTCGATGCCCGGGTGTGTCGGATCTATGGAGGCACGTCCGAGATCATGAAGACGATCATCTCGAAGGCCGTGCTCGCCTGATCGGTTCTTCCTCAGGACTTGGCGAGCGATTCCTTCCATGAACCCTTGTCGGCCCGTGGTTCCTTCGGCAACCCGAGCACGCGTTCGCCGATGATGTTGCGCTGGACCTGCGACGTGCCGGCGTAGATGGTGCCCGACCGGGCGATCAGCGCGCTGCTGACGATGTTGGCCGGGGTTGCCGGGGTCCCGGCCGGCCATGATCCGAGGCCGCCACGTGTGGCCTCGCCCCAGTCGACGAGTGCATCCGGGCCCAGCAGGTTGACCATGTCGTTGGTCATCGCAGAGTGATACTCGCTCCAGAACAGCTTGCCGATCGACGATTCCGGTCCCGGCGACTTGCCGGCCAGGAAGCGGGTCAGGGCTTGCATCCCACGGAACCGCATGATCTCGGTCTTGGTGTGGTGCGTCGGCGAGCTTCTGCCGGACGATGGGATCGCTCGTCAGGCCGCGCTCTTTCAGGACCTCGATCATGGCGTCGAGTTCGGCCCGGAAGCCGAGCGGTTGAATCGTGGCTCCCGCTCCCCGTTCGAAGCCGAGCAGTGTGTTGGCGACCGCCCACCCGTTGTTGATCCCACCGAGGACGTTGTCCTTGGGCGCCTTGGCATCGGAGTAGAAGACCTCGTTGAAGTGGCTGTCACCGGCGACGTTGACGATCGGGCGAACCTCGACGCCAGGCTGATCCATGGGCACGAGCAGGAACGAGATGCCGGCGTGTTTGGTGACATCGGGGTCGGTCCGGCAGAGCGTGAAGATCATGTTGGCGTGCCGGCCGGCGGAGGTCCAGATCTTCTGGCCGTTGATGACCCACTCGTCGCCGTCGAGCTCGGCCTTGCAGCCGAGCCCGGCGAGATCGCTACCGGCATCGGGCTCGGAGTAGCCCTGGCACCAGAGGTCGGATGCCGTCGAGGATCCGCGGGATGAAGTACGCCTTCTGCTCGTCGCTCCCCCACTGCAGGATCGTGTTGCCGACCATGGTGATCGAGAAGGCATCGTTGGGTCCCGATGTCGGCACACCCCGCTTGGCGAACTCCTCGGCGAGGGCCACGTACTCGGTGTGACTCAGGCCGGCGCCGCCGTACTCGGTCGGCCAGGTCGGGGCCAGCAGCTTGTTCGCCGAGAGGATCTCGCGCCAGCGGGTGTGCCACGAGTGCCGTTCCTCGGGAGCGAGGGCGCCGTAGCCCTTCCAATCGTCCGGCAGGTTCTGATCGAGAAACGAACGAACGGTGTGGCGGTAGGCCTCGGTCTCGGCGGGATACGAAAGCTCCATGATGTCCTCCTCGGGTGGCTCCGCCACGCTACGTCGGCAGACCGTCAGAGTTCCAAACGAGAACCTCCGGGATTGGCCGGCAGATCGGCGAATGTGCCCGAATCCCGACCGGCTCGGTATGCAGCGACGACCGGCGAGAGATCGTTCGGGGCCGCCCCGTGCATGATCACCCCGTCGCATCCAAGATCGAATTGCCTCCGCACGGCCTCGGCGCACTCCACCGGCGATCCGGACGCTGACGGGTCCAACCACTCCTCGGGAAGCAGGGTGGCGACATGTTCGAGTTCCGTGGTCGTTGCCGCACCGTCCAGCGCTCCGCGGAAGCCGGCCACGAATGAGTCCTTCCGGAACCGGGCGAGAACCTCCGGATCCCAACCATTGGTATGGACCATCAGATCGCCGTACGCCTGGAGGTAGGTGGCAAGGCGCCCGACCGTCTTCTGGAGCCGAACCGGTTCGGGGATGTGGTCGCCGATGGTGGCGAGACACGCCCACACCCGAATCGCACCTGGATCCCGGCCGGCCTGCTCTGCCCCCTTCCGCACCGCATCGACACATCGTCTGGTGGTCTCGTCGGTGAAGATAGGTGTGGAGAACGACGGCGTCGAAAGCCCGCCCACCGAGGGCAAGCGACTTCGGACCGAACGCCGTGAAGGTGAGGGGGATGTGTTCGTCGAAGTCACGGCCGATGCTCAGCATCGGATAGGTCCCGGCCGGACCGGCGTGACCCACGATCGTCTCGCCGCGCCACAGCCGCCGCATGATTCCGACGAAGTCCTCGATCTGTGCCGTCGTGATGGGCTCGAGGCCGTACGCACGCTGGAGCGGAGCGATACCACGACCGAGTCCGAGCGAGAACCGTCCGTTCGTCAGGCGATGCATGGTCATGGCATGCGACGCCGTGACGAGCGGGTGCTTGGTGTTGTGGTTGGTCGCAGCGGTCGCGATACCGATCCGGGTCGACACGGCACCGACGGCCCCGCTCAAGCGTCAGCGCCTCCTTGATGTTGAAGCGCTCCGAGATGAAGGCTGCGCCGAGCCCCATCGCCTCCGCATCTCGAACCTCCGCGATCAGATCTCGTGGCGATTCGGGTGCACCGGCCAGGGTGTAGAAACCGAGTTCGTTCATCGGCTCGTCGGTGGAGGGGTCGGTCACGGTCGAACCGTACTCGTCAGGCCCAGATGTCGCCGATGGTGTAGCCGTTCGGGAAGGGGTCGGTTGGATCGAGGACATAGTTGGCAAAGCCGGTGATCCACGCCTGCCCGGAGACCTCCGGAATGATCGCGGGGTACCGCCCGACGGTCGTGGTCTCGACGATTCGACCGGTGAAGGTCGTGTCGAGTGGGCCCTGGTGGACGAACTCCTCGCCGACGCTCAGGAGCCCTCGGGCGTGCATGGCCGCCATCTTGGCCGATGTGCCGGTCCCGCACGGACACCGATCGAGAGCACCGGTCCAGGTCGAGGGTCGATCCCAATCGAACGACCCGGACGACACGGTGACGGCATTCCGTCGATGAGCGCCGGGGATCGTTGGCGCTCCGGACAACTGTGAGATCGTCGGGCCCGTCAGTTCCGGCATCTCGGGATGGGTGACGGGCAACTGCTCGCGCGCTGACGCCCTGATCATCTCGCCCGCCCTCACGATCTCGGCACCGTTGGCGCCGTCGAGAGCGATTCCGAGCTCGTCGCCGTCGGCAATGACGTAGAACATGCCGCCCCACACGATGTCGACCCGGATCTCGCCGAGTTCGGGGACGACCAGCGGCGCATCGAGGTGAATGGCGAAGGAAGGGACGTTCCGAAAGGTGACGGCGGTGACCTTTCCGTCCACACAACCGGCCCGTACATCCACCAGCCCCGCCGGTGTCTCGAGCGTGAGTTCGGTGACCGGCTCCACCATCGTGAGAGCGCCGGTCTCGAGCAATGCCGTCACCACGCACATCGTGTTGCTGCCCGACATCGGTGCGTACTCGCTCTGTTCCATGATGATGAATCCGGCGTGGGCGGCCGGGGTCGTCGGCGGCACCACGATGTTGCAGCACAGGCCCGGATAGCCCCGCGGTTCGCGCAGCATGCGCAGCCGAATGTGGTCGGCGTTGGCCTGGAGCCACAACATCTTGGCCAACATCGTGTCGCCGGGAATCGGCGGTACCCCGGCCGTGATGACCCGGCCCGGCTCGCCTTCCGCGTGGACATCGACGGCGGTCAACATGCTCGAGAAGCGCATGGCAGGACCCTAGGTCAACGCGACGTCGAGCGAATCGGAATCTTTCGGTCCGTGCCGATGAAACGAGACTGGTTCTCAGTAGCATTCCGGCGTGTCCTCGATCGTCCTGGCGTTGATCATGCTCTCGCTGTCACTGCTCGGCGGGGCGGTGCCGCTTCTCGTCGGTCGGACGACCGACGGTTCGGCAATGCGACGCCTCACATCGGTGTCCGGCGGCGTGCTCCTCGCCAGTGCGCTTCTGATCATCGTCCCCGAGGGCTTCCACATCGCCGAGGCGACATCGGACCGGCCGTCCGAGGTGTTGCTCGGAGGTGCGTTTCTCCTCGGCTTCCTCGTGATGGTGGTCCTCGAAGGTTGGGGCCTCGGCCACAGCATTCACGAAGAACACCACGATCATGCATCCACGCACGGCCACGGCCACGTGCATCACCCGGCAGCGAGCGCCACATTGCCGATCGGACTGTCGGTCCACGCCATCGCAGACGGTCTTGCCATCGGTGCTGCCGCAGCAGGAGCCGAGGCGGGAGCGGCAACGCTCATCGCCATCGCCGTGTTGTTGCACAAAGTGCCGGCCGCGTTCAGCCTCGGTGTCTTCAGCCTCCACGAGCGAGCGACCAGATCACGAGCCCTCCTCGACGTCGTGCTGTTCTCGGTCCTGACCCCCGTCGTGCTCCTGGTCGCCGGGCAGTCCCTCGACGCCGAGTCACGATGGATCGTGTTGATCCTGATGTTCAGCGCAGGGACGTTCCTCTACGTCGCGACGATCGATGCACTCCCGTCGATCCACTCGTCCGAGTCCGGGCGGCGAACGGCCCTCGATGTGATCTGGGGCGCAACAGCCTTCGCCGGCGCGTTCGCTCTGCTCGATGTGCTCGGCGTCATCGGCGAGTTCCACTGAGGCTCGCCCGGTTCCGCTGAGGCCGCGCGGTGGTTGTCGGCCCGGTGGTTGTCGGCCCGGTGGTTGTCGGCCCAGTGGTTGTCGGCTCCTACGCCTGGTCCGTCATGATCTGCTCGGCGAGCTCGGCGAAGCGCTCCCGATAGATCGCGGCCCGCTCCAGTTTGAGGTCCTCGAAACCACGAACCAGATCGGGGAGATTCGCCAGCTCGATCAGCGACTCCACCGACTCCGCATCGGCCTTTTCGAACACCAGACGCATGGTGGCCTCGAACTCGTCGACCAAGGCCCGTTCGAGTCGCCGCATCTCGGTGCGGCCGAAGGGGTCCAACGCAGTGCCTCGTAGCCGCTTCCCCTTGGCCAGGACTGCGAACATCGGCCGGGCCGAGGGCCGGAACCGGATCTTGCGCCCGACGCCGAGTGAGGCCAGCGCCGGCGGATGGAGATGCCATCGCATCGTGTCCTCGTCGCCGCCGTCGACCGCTCGTACTGCGGCCAGACCATCCTCAGCCAGCATCAGCCTCGCCACCTCGTACTCGTCCTTGTAGGCCATGAGCTTGTGGAACGATCGAGCGACGGCAACGGTCAGTGCGGACGACCCGACGCGACCGGCGGCAGCGACGAGATCGAGGTACCGCCCGGCCAAGGCCTCGTTCTGGTAGGCGATCAGATCGGCGCTCAACATGGTGATCAATTCGGAGTCGGCGGACTCGAGCCCCAGAGCGTCGACGCGTTCGACCACCTCTGATGGCGCAGGCGGGACGATCATCGCGGGCGCAGATCGTCGATCGGAGACGAGAGCAGAGACCTCGGCCGGAGACACGACCCACCGTCGGCCCCACTCGAGTGCCTCGAGGTTGGAGTCGACGGCGACACCGTTGAGTCCGACTGCTTGCCGAACTGCGTCGAGGGCGACAGGAATCACGCCGAGTTGGAGCGCGGCACCGAGGAGGAAGACGTTTGCTCCACCGGCTGAGCCGGTGAGCACCCGCGCCGCCTCGACGGCATCGACCGTCAACACATCGGCGGTCGTCGCATCCTGGAGACGGGAGGTGAGGTCGCTCGGTCTCGGGCCACGGATCGACGGATCGGCAACCTGTCGGCCGGTGGGTGTCGACGCCGTGGATGCCAGGATCGTCGCTGCCTCGCCGATCCCGTCGAGCACACTGTCGCCCGAAGCCACCAGCTGGTCGAAGGCGAGCACGACATCGACCTGGTGCTCACCGGCAACGTTCGAGCGCACAGCCGATCCCCGGTACAGGGTGACGTCGCTGACGACCGGTCCGGCCTTCTGCGACAGGCCGGTCTGATCGAGGCCCACGGCCTCGAATCCGTCGAGCATTCCCGCGGTGCCGAGAATCTGAGCGACCGTCACGACCCCTGTTCCGCCGATTCCGGCGAGGCGGACGACCGTGGCCGGCCGATCGGACACAATGGGTTCGGCAACGGGGAAGGAGTCCAGGTTCGCCCGAGGTGGCGGACTGCCACCCCGTCGCCCGTCTGAGACCTCGATCGTCATGAACGCAGGGCAGTCTCCGTCCAGACACGAGAAGTCGAGATTGCAGCTGTCCTGATCGATGGCCGTCTTCCGCCCCAGCGGCGTGTCCATCGGCTGCACCGACAGGCAGTTGCTGACATCGCCACAGTCGCCACAGCCTTCGCATATCCGATGGTTGATGACGACTCGAGTGGTCGGCGTCGGCAGGAGACCACGCTTGCGAGCTCGACGGTTCTCCGCCGCGCACTCCTGGTCGTGGATCAACACCGTCACACCGGTGATCGCGGCCAGCTCCTCCTGCACGGCCACGATCGACCGTCGATCCTCCACCCGCACTCCCTTCGGGAGGTCGATCTTGCGGTACCGGCTGGGGTCGTCTGCGGTGATGACCACTTTCTCGACGCCGTGATGCAACAGGATCGCAGCGAGAGCCGCCGGGTCGACGTGATGGGACGCCTCCTGCCCGCCGGTCATCGCCACCGTGTGGTTGTAGAGGATCTTGAACGTGACGTTCGCTCCGGCCCCGATGGCGGCCTGGACCGCGAGCTGGCCGGAGTGGAAGTACGTGCCGTCTCCGAAGTTCTGGAACACGTGCTCGGTGTCGACGAACGGCGCCATACCCAACCACTGAGCGCCTTCGTTGCCCATTGCCGTGATGCCGATGCTGTCACCGACCCGCTTTTCGTCCATGAGCAGCGTCATCCCGTGGCATCCGGTACCCATTCCGACCACCGACCCGTCCGGAACCTTGGTCCCCCAGTTGTGAGGGCATCCAGAGCAGAAGTAGGGCGCCCGCTGGACGGTGAGAGGAATGCGTTCACGAGGTGACGGAGCTTCCGGTGCGAGCCGATCGGACAGTCGGGGTGCGAGGCGATCTCGAAGTGAAGCGACGATGTGGTCGGCGTCGAGCCGCCCGTACGAGGGCAGCGGCGATGCGGTCCGGTGGGTCTTCCCGACGACTCGGGGACGCGATGAAGCGTCGTAGAGCGCATCGCGGACGAGCCGCTCGAGCGTCGGGTTCTTCTCCTCGACGACGAAGATCTCCTCGAGTCCGGTGGCGAAGCGCCTCACCAGGTCCTCGTCGAACGGCACCGGCATTCGCAGGTTGAGCAGTCGGACCCCGGCCTCCGCGATCGATTCGAGGGTCGGGAATCCCAGCCGGCGGAACGCCTCGACCACCTCGCCGAAGGTGAAGCCGGTGGCGATGACACCCAACCAGGCATCTGCGGGGTGTGTCGGCAGCTGGTTGAGCTCGTTGATCTGGCCGTATCGAAGCGCCAGCCCGGTGCGGATCTCGTGGAACTCGCGCTCGACCTCGACCATACGCGGACCGAGGAACTGAGCCGATGGCCGTGGCCGCCACCGCACGCCGTCGATGTCGATGGTTGGGAGTTCCGGCTCCCGGTCGAGCACCGGGAGGTGAATCGTGCCGTTGCCGTCTGCGACCGCAGTGACGATCTTGAGCGCAGACCACAGGCCGGTGGAGCGCGACATCGCGATCCCGTGGAGGCCGAGTTCGAGGCATTCGGCGGGGCTCGCCGGATACAGGATCGGCATGTGCAGATCGACCAGCGCTGCGTCAGAGGAGGATGGCATCGTCGACGACTTCGCCGACGGATCGTCGCCGACGAGAGCCAGGGCTCCTCCCCCGCTACTCGATCCAGCGAACACACCGTGGCGAAGCGCATCGGTGGCTCGGTCCAACCCAGGGGCCTTGCCGTACCAGACTCCGACGACTCCGTCGTAGCGAGCGTCTGGTCGTTCGGACGCGAGTTGCGAGCCCATCACGGCGCTTGCTCCGAGCTCCTCGTTCACTGCAGGAAGGTGTTCGATCGGCAGATCGGTGCCGACGACTCGCAACGCTCTGGCCATCTCGAGATCGAAGCCGCCGAGTGGCGAGCCCGGGTAGCCGGAGATGAATGCTGCGGTGTTCCGGCCCGCCAGTCGGTCTCGTTTGAGCTGTTCGATCGGGATACGGACAAGCGCCTGCACACCGGTGCAGTGGATGACCCCGTCCTTCGCCTCGTAGCGATCGGACAGTCGATAGTCGCGTGAGACATCCATCTCTGGACAGTAGCTACCCGATCCGGCCAACGTGTTGCTCGAGGAGCGTCAGCGGAATGTGACGCCCTCGAACCTGCCGTTGGTCCTCCAGTCGCCGATGTAGTCGAAATAGGCCACTGGACCTTCCGGGAAACCCATCGAGTTTCGAAGGCCGCGCTGATCGCGGGCCCGGCCCTCGTTGTTGTAGTAGCCGGGGGTGCAGGTCGGATCACCGCCGAAGCTGCGTCCTCCCGCCTCCAGCCTGGCCACCCAGGCCGTCTCCGCCTCATGTGTCGCCTCGACCACCGACACGTTGGCCGCCTCGGCAGCGGCGACGACCGACGCGATGGTTTCACCTGCCTCGATGAGGTTGTGCGGGATGTTCGAGATGAGATTCGCGGCCTGCGTCGGTCCAACGATGAATGCGTTGGGGAATCCATGGACGTGCATGCCGTGCAGTGTCGACATGCCATCGGACCAGTGTTCGGAGAGCCGCTCGCCGTCGCGGCCCTCCATGTCGAAACCGGCACGGCGGTGGAAGTCGGTTCCGACCTCGAACCCTGACGCATAGATGATGCAGTCGAGGTCGTAGTGCTCACCGTTCACCACGACCCCGGTGGCGTCGACCTCGCTCACGCCTTTGCCGCCGGTGTCGATCAGCGTCGTGCTGTCCTGGTTGAACGCATCGAGGTACTCGTCGTGGAAACACGGCCGTTTGCAGAGCTGACGGAACCAGGGCTTGAGCGCCTCGGCCGCATCGGGATCGGCAACGACCTGGTCGACCCGAGCCCGGATCTCCGCCATCTTCTCGTCATCGCTCTCGTGGTAGGCACGGAGCAGCGCCTCCGGGCTGAAGTCCTGGTCGGGGTCAGCGAGGGCCTTGTCGCGGATGCGTTGCGAGATGTCGGTCCAGCCGTCCATCACGAGGTCCTCGTCGGCAAGACCGCCGGTCTGCAGGATCGTGAAGTTCTCGAGCCACTTCTTCTGCCAGCCTGGCTCGAGGGTGGCAAACCACTCCGGGTCGATCGGATGGTTGTTGCGAACGTCGATCGACGACGGGGTTCGCTGGAACACGAACAGCTCCCGTGCCGAGCGGGCGAGGTGGGGCACACACTGCACTGCCGTCGCACCGGTGCCGATGATGCCGACCCGCTTGTCAGCGAGCCCGGTCATGGGAGAACCAGCGGGGTCGCCGCCGGTGTAGTCGTAGTCCCACCTGCTCGTGTGGAAGCTGTGACCGGAGAACGACTCGATTCCAGGAATGCCCGGCAGCTTGGGTCGATGCAGCGGGCCGGTTCCGATCCCGATGTACTTCGCACGGATTCGGTCGCCACGGTTGGTGCCGATGATCCAGCGACACGACGCGTCGTCCCAACACAGTGAGGTCACTTCGGTGGAGAACACCGCGTTGTCGTACAGCCCGAAGTGACGGCCGATCCGACGACAGTGTTCGAGGATCTCCGGCGCGTGGGTGTACTTCTCGGTCGGCATGTGCCCGGTTTCCTCGAGCAGCGGGAGGTAGATGAACGCGGCCGTGTCGCATTGGGCGCCCGGATAACGGTTCCAGTACCAGGTACCGCCGAAGTCGCCGCCTTTCTCGATGATGCGCACGTCGTCGATGCCGGCTTCGGTCAACTTCGCGCCGGCGAGCAGGCCGGCGAAGCCGCCGCCGACGAAGGCGAACGTGACCTCGTCAGTCAGCGGCTCGCGTGGTGTGAATCGGGTGTAGGGGTCGTCGGCGTAGTGGGAGAAGACGCCATCGATCTCGATGTACTGATCGTTGCCGTCCGGACGCAGACGTTTGTCCCGCTCCCGCCGGTACCGATCGTGCACGGCGTCTCGGTCGACGGTCACGTTCGACTCCAGTCCACCGGGCCACTCACCTCGCCATGGCGAAGAACTCGTCGTTCGGGCGCATCGAGGTCAGGTTGGCGAGCCGATTGGACATGGCGAAGAAGGCGGTGATCGCCCCGATGTCCCAGATCTCGTCGTCGTCCAGTCCGTCGTCTCGAAGCTGCTGGATGTCGTCGTCGGTGACCGATCCCGAGTCATCGACCATCCGGATGGCGAAGTCGATGATCACCCGTTCGCGGTCGGTCAGGTCGGCCTTCCACGGGTTGGTCGCCAACTGGTCGGCGATCAGCGGATTCTTGGCCCTGATCCGGAGGATCGCACCGTGGGCGACCACGCAGTAGAGACAGTCGTTCACGGCACTGGTGGCCACGACGATCATCTCCCGCTCGGCCTTCGAGAGCCCCTCGCTCTTGTCCATCAGGGCGTCGTGAGCGGCAAAGAAGGCTCGGAATTCTGCCGGTCGATGGGCGAGGGCGAGGAACACGTTCGGGATGAATCCCGACTTCTCCTGCACGGTCTCGATCATCTCTCGGATGTCGTCCGGCATTTGGTCGAGGGATGGAACGGGGAAGCGGGAGATCGGTGCGCTCATGGTTGGCACGATGCCAGTCGAGCGGTCGCCGCACAAACTCAGCGCGGCGATCGCCCTCGACATCAGCGCGGGCGGTCGCCCTTGACGGTGATTCGTCGAACGTGCCGACGATGGCCGGCGTAGTCGTGCAACGCGTGGTGCTGCACACTGCGGTTGTCCCACATGACGAGCGTTCCGGGTTCCCAACGGACGCGGCAGGTGAACGCCTCCCGAACGGCGTGGCGGAAGAGGAAGTCGAGGAGCGCAATCGATTCGTCGCGCCGCATCCCGTTGATGTGCATCGTGAAGGCGGGGTTCACGTACAGGCCCTTCCGTCCGGACTCGGGGTGCGTGCGTACCACCGGATGCTCGACCTGCTCGAACGCAGCAGCGGCATTCTTGGTGCTGACCGCCTTTGACTTGGTCGACTGACCATCGTCGCCGTATTGCCGCTCCGCCGAGTGGGTGGCCGTGAGTCCGTGGAGCATCCGCTTCATCGTTTCGCTGAGCGCGTCGTAGGCAGCGTGTTGGCCGGCGAAGAGCGTGTCGCCGCCGAACGGCGGGATCTGCACGCCGAAGAGAATCGAACCGAGGTCCGGTTCGGGCAGGAACGTGACATCGGTGTGCCATCCACCTCCGAAGTTCGCCCGGTCGTCTGGTTCGGTGACGATGTCGATGATCTCGGGATGCGTCGGTGAACCATCGACGAAGGGGTGTGTGTCCAGGTCTCCGAAAAGCCGACCGAACACGATCTGCTCCTCGGGCGACAGCGACTGCCGTCTCACGACCACGACCTGATGTTCCACCAGCATGGCCCGAAACGCAGCCGCGTCATCGGCGTCGAAGGTCGTGACGTCGACATCGGTGAGTTCGATCCCGACGGCTCCGGCGAGTTTGCGACCCTGGAACATCCCGGGATCCTAGGGTGCATCGCTCTGCCCATTCCAGAGGTGGGCATTCCAGAGGGCAGGCCCTTCGTGGAAGGTCGAGCAAACGGCATCTCCACGCGGTATCACTACGGCCCGGACCCAACCCGGTCCCCATCGACGCAGGAGCGAACACATGAATCTCGGAATCTTCGGATCCTCGAACACGATCGACGGTCTCCGAACCGACATCGAGGCAGCGGCTGCCGCCGGGTTCCGGTCGTACTGGACACCACAGATCTTCGACCTCGATGCGCTCACCGCATTCGCGGTCATCGCGTCTGACGTCCCGGACATCCGCCTCGGTACCGCGGTGGTGCCGACCTATCCCCGACATCCGATGGCGCTCGCCCAGCAAGCGCTGACGGTCAACCAGGCGGCCGGGGGCCGGTTGGATCTCGGGATCGGCCTTTCCCACAAGCCGGTGGTGGAAGGCATGTGGGGGTTGTCATTCGATCGGCCGGTGAAACACATGAGCGACTATCTCAAGGTGCTGATGCCGTTGCTGAAGGATCAGAAAGTGTCGCACGGGGGCGAACTCGTCACCGGCCGGGGCGAGCTGGGCCTGCGGGCCGAGGCACCTCCGGTGTACGTGGCCGCGCTCGGTGAACAGATGCTGAAGCTCGCCGGGAAGCTCGCAGACGGCACCGTCACATGGATGACCGGACCGAAGACCGTGGCCGATCTCACCGCACCGACCATCAACGCGGCGGCGTCCGAGGCCGGCCGACCGGCTCCGGCCGTCATCGCTGCGGTTCCGGTTTGTCTGACCGGCGATGTCGACGCGGCGAGGTCCCGCGCGGCGAAGGAATATGTCATCTACGGACAGCTCCCGTCCTACCGGGCCATGCTCGACCACGAAGGGCTTGGTGGCCCTGAAGACCTGGCCCTCGTCGGCGACATCGACACGATCGCTGCCGGCCTCCAGCGATTCGCCGATGCCGGAGCAACGACCGTGGTGGCCAATCCCTTCGGTTCCAAGGCGGAGGTCGACGCCACCCGTGCGGCCGTGGCCGAGTTGATCGGCTGAGCCGCACCGATGTTCACCGCCCGGGCCGATCATCCGCTGGTCCACCCTCGGTATCCCCTGTCGAACGGCTACGACCCGGACTGGGTCATCGCCCATCAGATGGGCCCGAACGCCCTGTGGCTCCTCGAGTCCCTGGTGGAGATCATGCCGATCGAACCGGGGATGAAGGTCTTGGACCTCGGATGCGGCCAGGCGATGACATCGATCTTCCTCGCCCGCGAGTTCGGGGCCGAAGTCTGGGCGGCTGATCTCTGGATCGACGCCGCTGACAACGAGCGACGTTGCCATGCGGCCGGGGTCGGCGAGCTCGTGCACTGTGTCGACGCCGAGGCCCACACGCTGCCATTCGAGCCGGAGATGTTCGACGCCATCGTCAGCCTCGATGCGTACCAGTACTTCGGAACGGCCGACCTGTACCTCGGCTACCTGCTCGGCTTCCTCCGAACCGAAGGCCGCCTCGGATGTGTCATGCCGGCGGTGTCGACTGAGATCGGTGCCGACGTCCCCGAGGCATTGCAGCCCTATTGGGACTGGGAGTTCTGTTGCTTTCACAGCCCAGAGTGGTGGCGGACCCACTGGGCCAAGACAGGCAAGGTCGATGTGGACCATGCCAGCTTGATCGAGGACGGATGGCGAGATTGGCTCCGGTTCAACGACATCGCCGCGCCCAGCATGAGCGGCTGGCGGGCGGAGGCGGCCGAGAGCGAGCATCATCTGCTGACAATCGATCAGGGAAAGCTGCTCGGGTTCACCCGCATCACAGCCTCGAAGCGCTGAAGCGAGTCAGGGCCACACGGTCAGGCCATCGTGAGTCCGCCGGAGACCGACAGTGTCTGGCCGGTCACGAATCCTGCCTCCTCCGAGGCGAAGTACGCCACCGCCGATGCCACCTCGGCGGGCTGGCCGACACGTTTCATCGGCACGGCCCGGGCCATCGCTCCGATCACCCGCTCGCCATCGTCGCTGGCAGCCACGATGCCGGCCAGGAGTGGCGTGTCGGTCGGTCCTGGGCACACGACATTGGCCGTGACCCCGCTCTTGGCCATCTCGCGAGCCAGTGTCTTGGTGAACGAGATGACGCCACCCTTGGCACCCGAGTACACCGCTTCGAGTGAGGAGCCGACGCGGGCCGCATCGGAACCGATGTTGACGATGCGCCCCCACCCGCCCTCCACCATCGACGGCAAACATGCCTGAACCGTTCGCAGCGGTCCCTTGAAATTGATGTCGATGACCTTGTCCCAGAACTCCTCGTTCGTGTCGAGGAACGGCATCAGGACGTCCCACCCGGCACAGTTCACCAGGATCTCGATGGGACCCAGTTCGTCGACGGTGCGGAGGCAGGCGTCTCTGACCGAGTCCGAAGACCTGACGTCGGCGGCGACTGCGATGGCCCGACCACCCGAATCCACGACGAGTTCGGCGGTCTCCTCGGCGCCGGCGACGTCGATGTCGGCCACCGCGACCTTGCGGCCATCGCCGGCCAGAGCAACGCAGATGGCACGGCCGATGCCGCTGCCGCCTCCGGTCACGAAGGCAACTCGATCAGCGCTCATTCTTCACTCCTGACGGCTCGAGCGACCTCGCCCCATCGGCCGAGAGCTCCGGGAGTCGCTCCGCATCTCGTTCTCACCGAGGTACATGACCGTTCGGGCCGCTGTGCCTGCGTACCGGTCACGAAGTCTGTCGGCCAGTTCGTCCCATGGTGCAACGAGCGCGAAATGCTCGAGCATCTCGTCGGTGATCTGGTCCGCCATCCCGGAGATGTCACCCGTCTTCATCTTCTTCCGAACCCGCTCTGTGGTTCCGTCGAACCCGAGATCGTCGAACTGAAAGGCGTAGTTCGGCGTGCTTCCGTAGAAGGCGATTTGTTGCTTGGCTCTCGCCACGTAGGGCGCTCGTTCCTCCGGGGAGTCGCCTGGACAGGCAAAGACCGGAATGATCAGATCGATGTCGTCGACCGATCGACCCGAGCGTTCGGCGCCGAGAGCGACGTCCGGCAGCAAACGATTTTCGATGTAGTGCATCGAGTGCAACGGGTGGACATGAATGCCGTCTGCGACCTCGCCGGCGACCTTGGTCATCAGGGGGCCGACCGCCGACATGTCGACCTTCATCACATGACCGTGCGGACGAGGGGCCCACTCGCTCGGAAGCAGGCTCAGCTGGTAGAACTCGCCGTCGTGACGAAGCCGCTCCGAGCGATCGAATGCCCGGAAGCACGCCTTCACCGCCAAGACGTAGTCACGCATACGCGCTGCCGGCCGATCGAATTCGGCGCTGTATCGTCGCGTGACGTGCGCCTTCACCTGGCTACCGAGACCCAGCCGGAAGCGGCCCCGGGTGTTGCCGGCGATCTCATGTGCCACCGCAGCAGAAACCATCGGGCTTCGGGGGAAGGCGACCGCGATCCCGGTGGTGAAGAACAGCGACGGAGCCGCCATCGACGCGGCCGCGATCTGCATCCATGGCACCTGACTGGTCTCGGTGTAGAGCATCCCGGAGAACCCGGCTGCCTCCAGCTTGAGGGCGAGGTCTGCTGACTCACGCCACGTCGACGAACCCGTCATGAGGTCGATGTCCATGACCGGACACTAAACGGGTCGGGGCACATGGCCAAAGGCACCGGTTCGAACCGATACGACGAGTGGCCTAGCGTCGTCAACGATGCCAAGCCCCACCGACACGAAGAACGCCGTCGAACCAAGCGACCGAGCTGCCGTCGACCACACCGTCATCGTGATCGGGGCCGGTGTCTGCGGTATCTACCAGCTGCATCGTCTCCTCGACCTCGGCGTCGACGTGACCGTCCTCGAGCAGGGATCAGGCCCAGGGGGCACGTGGTACTGGAACCGCTACCCCGGCGCTCGGTTCGATTCCGAGAGCTGGACGTACGGCTATTCGTTCAGCAAGGAGCTCCTCGAGGAATGGGACTGGAGCGAACACTTCGCCGCCCAGCCGGAGACGTTGCGCTACCTCGAACATGTCGTCGACCGATTCGGCCTCGCCGAACACATGCAGTTCGATGTGATCGTCGAGCGGGCGGTCTTCCACGAGCCGAGCGCCACCTGGGCCGTCGAAACCTCGGACGGCCGGGTACTCAGGTGCCGGTACCTGATGACGGCGATCGGCCTGCTGTCGGCCCCGGCGATGCCGCGAATCGAAGGTGTCGACTCGTTCGAGGGCGTCTCGTTCCACACGTTTCACTGGCCGGCCGAGCCGCTCGACTTGGCAGACAAACGGGTCGCCGTCGTCGGTACCGGCGCAACGGGAGTCCAGGTGATCGCCGAGATCGCCGACAAGGTCGGCGATCTCACTGTGTTCCAGCGCCATCCGAACTGGTGCGCACCGCTCAACAATTCCCCGATCACCGATGGGGAGCAACGCCACATCAAATCCACCTACGACGAGATCTTCGCCAAGTGCGCCACGACACCGGGCGGCTTCGTCCACGGGCCGCAGGAACGCCCGATGGCGGACACGACCAGGGAAGAACGGCTGGCGATCTGGGAGGATTTGTACGCATCGCCCGGTTTCGGCATCTGGCTCGGCAACTTCCGCGAGACCCTGATGGACGAGGAAGCCAACGCCGAACTCACCGATTTCATTGCCGGCAAGATCCGCCAACGGGTCGACGACCCAGCCCTGGCCGAGAAGCTCATTCCCACCGACCACGGCTTCGGCACCCATCGGGTCCCCATGGAGACGAACTACTACGAAGCGTTCAATCGCCAGAACGTGCACCTCGTCGATCTGCTCGACACACCGATCGAACGCATCACACCGCTCGGTATCCAAACCACCGAGACCGATCACGCCTTCGACGTGATCATCTACGCAACCGGCTTCGACGCCATCACGGGCGCGTTCAACAACATCGACTTCGTCGGCACCGGGGGGCAACGACTCCGTGACAAGTGGAGCGGCAGTCCGATCACCTACCTGGGCATGCTGATCCACGGCTTCCCGAATCTGATCACACTGGCCGGCCCGACCGCCGGGTCTGTCTCGACCAACTTCCCTCGGGGCATCGAAGACGCGGTGGACTGGGCCACCGACCTGATCGCCCATCTCCGTGAACACGACATCCGGCGCTTCGAGGTCGACCCAGACGCAGAACGGTCGTGGACCGACCACGTTCGAGAGATGTACGGCTTCCTCTTGCTGCGCAAGGCCAAGTCGTGGATGACCGGGTACAACGCCAACGTCGAGGGCAGCGAGAAGACCCGCTACATGATCTACACCGGTGGGTCGCCGCGCTACCGAAAGCGACTGGCCGAAGAAGCTGCCGCGGGGTATCCGAGCCTCCACACCGATTGAGGGGCCCTCAGCCAGAAACGACGAAGGCCGCCGCTCCAGGAGCGACGGCCTTCAGTCAGAAGCGGGTCCTCAGACCGCGCGAACGTTCTGCGCTTCTTCGCCCTTGCGGCCAGGAGCAACGTCGAACTCGACGAGCTGGCCTTCATCGAGGGACTTGTAACCATCGCCGGCGATGTTGGAGTAATGGACGAACACGTCGTCCGCTCCTTCGCGGGAGATGAAGCCGAAGCCCTTTTCAGCATTGAAAAACTTGACGGTGCCTTGCATATTTATCTTCTTTCGATTCAGGCGGCCAACGTGGCGGACCCAACCGTAAGACTAGAGCAAATCTGGCGTCCTCACACACACATCGACATCGAGCCAGGTTCGAAGGTCGGACGACGACATTGCTCTGGCATAGAGCCAGCCCTGGAGATTGCCGCAGCCGACTCCTCGGAGCACGTTGGCCTGCTCTTCTGTTTCGACGCCCTCGGCGACCGTGGTCATGCCGAAATGCTCGGCCAGATCGTGGACCACCCGAACCAGTGCCTGGTCGTGAGGAAGTTGATCGATGATGCTCTTGTCGATCTTCAGCTCGTCGATCGGGAGTCGTCGCAGCTGGGAGATCGAGGTGAAGCCCGTCCCGAAATCGTCGACCGACACCCGAACTCCGAGCGCCCGCAACGTTTCGAGATGCAGCGCCGCCCGATCGAGATCGGCCACCAACGCGGTCTCGGTGACCTCGACGATCAATCGTGCCGGATCGATTCCGCTGGTCTGCAGCGCCTCGGTGACATGGCTGACGAAGTCGGCGTGGAGAAGATGGCGGCCCGACACATTCACCGCAACGCTGAGCTGCGGCGCCACGCCCATCCTGATCAGCTCCGCGATGTCCATGGTCGCCCGGCCCATCACGAAACGATCGATCTCGATCACGAGATCCGAGGTCTCGGCGACAGGGATGAAGACATCAGGTTCGAGCGAATCGGGGCCGATCCATCGAACCAGCGCTTCGACCTGTTCGACCTCGAGTGAATCGGCAGCGAGGACCGGTTGATAGTGGACCTCGAAGCCGCCGCCGGCCAAGGCCACACGCATGCGTTGTTCGATCGATGCCCGCTCGGAGACTTCTGCCGCCAGGCTCTCGTCGAATACCGCGAGACGGTCGTCCGACTTCTTCGCCTTGTACAGCGCAGCGTCGGCCTGGGCGAGGAACGCGAGGGCTTCGATCGAGCCGCCCGTGGCGAGGGCGGCGCCGGCAGAGCCGGCGGTCACGAGGCCGCCGGCCGTCGGCTCCTCGAGTGGTCGTTTCGTGCTGTTCACGATGCGACGTCCGAGACTCATGAGGACATCGAGGGTCGGGTCGTCGTCGACGACGACGAGGAACTCATCACCCCCGAGCCTGGCGACGAGGTCATTCGGCCGGCATTCCGCACGGAGTCGCTCGGCGACCTCGACCAGGACCCGGTCGCCTGTCCGATGACCGAACAGATCGTTCGCTCGTTTGAAGTCGTCGAGATCGACGAAGAGCAGCCCGACGGTGTGTTCCTCACCGCGATCGAGGGCCGTTCCGAGTCGGTGGAGAGCAGCTGCCCGGTTGCACAGCCCCGTCAACGAATCGTGGGTCGCCTCGCGGACGAGGCGCAACTGCAGATCCGCCCGATCAGCCACCGAGGCAGAGAGCGTGTTCACCGATCGGGACAACGTCTCACCCAGGCGTCCGGGAAGCCGCTCCTTCAGCACAGGATCGTCGAGATCGGCACGGGCCAGAGCGCCGAGCTTGCTCTCCAGGGAGTCGAGGTTGGCCGAGACGTCGTTCAGCGCTGCGGCGACGTCTCGCAGCTCGCGCGGTCCGCTGAGCGGCAGGGGGCTCGGCTCGATTCGGCCGCTTCGCAACTCGCGGGTGCGCTCGGCCACCGCGAGCATCGGTCCCGAGATCGACACGGCGAGGCGCCACGACAACAGGATGGACAGAGCGACCGCGGCCCCACCTGCCAGTACGGCAACCTGAAGGCTGCGAGCCGCGCTCGAGTCGATACGCGACGCTGTTGCTTCCACGTCATCGGTCGCGGTGTCGAAGATGGTCGTGAGCGCATCACTACGGTCGAACGAGGCGCCGAAGACCTCGATCACGTACGGGAGTGAATTGAACGACGAGCCGACCGGCGATTCAAGCTCGCCGGACAACGCGGTCAGCACGGCGACGGTCATCTGCTGGTCTCCGGACTCCACCGCTGCCACGAGGTGTGGCGGAATCCGTTCGGTGTCCAACTCTTCGAAGGCCGTCCGGAATCGTGCGGTCGCGAAACCCAGCTCCGCCACATCGGCCTGACGCGTCTCGGCCGGTCCGAACCACGCGCCGGCCAACCGGGTCGTCTGGTTCGACGCAGCTGACGACGCCCGAATGGCTGCCTCCAGCTGAGCCAGCACGTCGGCAAGGTCGGCGTCGGCTGTCGCCAGCCCCGTCTTCTGCATCGAACCGACCACGGCGATGACTTCGGCCACGATGCGATCGTCGATGGCCTGGTACGAATCGATGGCAGCTGGATCCAGTTGCGCATGCTCGTCGCGGGCCGCCTCGAGCTCCGTTGCGATGTCAACACGTCGCTCCAACGATGCCGTGATTGCGGCATCGGTGACTGCGAATGTGGTTTCTGTGTCCGGCAACCCCAACAGGCTGGCCCCGAGCCGGGCCGGGATCCCGAACGATGCAGAACGAAAATCGAGTTCGACCGCTCCTCGCTCGTCGGCGAGGGCGGCCTTCAGCTCGATGAGGGATCGCAGCCCGTCGACCTGAGCCTCGACGGCTTCAGCAGAGGAGCTCTGGCGTTGGCGGTCGTGGGCGACGACACCGACTGCTGCGACGACGACCGTCAACGGCAGCAGCACGAGCAGGACCAGTCGGTTCTTCACACTCCAACCGGCCACGCCCGGCTCGCGCAATTGCATTGTCGTACTATCGGCAGCGGACCTGCGAAACGTGACGACCGATGTTCCGGGCCACTCGCTCCGATCACCACCGGCCCGGTCCAACCGGGAACGGACCGCTTCGGGCGGCTACCGTGCTCTGGTGCCTCTTTCGTCCGCCCGCGTTCGACGGCCGCAAACTGTCGTCACTCGGCTCCCGTATTCGTCGATGTCCAACGGCGATCTCCTGCAGAGATTCGCCGACGGTGACGAGGCTGCCTGGGCCGCCATCGTGTGCAGGTTCGAACGCCTCGTCTACTCGGTCCCGCTCCATTGCGGGCTCGGTCCTCACGACGCCGCCGACGTGACGCAAGCAACCTTCGCCGCTCTCATCAACCAGAGTCAGACGATTCGTCAACCGGATCGACTCGGTTCGTGGCTCTCCACGGTGGCCCGTCGCCTCACGTGGCGCCAACTGGAACGGCGCCGACGAGAGGCGCCTGCCGGTGCCGACCTCGAGAGCATTGTCGACCTCGATCGAGTGAGTGAATCGGACCACGCGGATCGTCTTGCGTTCGATGCAGAGGTGTACGACGCCCTCAACCGCCTCTCACCCAGCTGTCGAGAGCTGATCACCCATCTCTTCCTCGACACCGATGAGCCGACCTACGCCGAGGTCGGTGACCGTCTCGACCGCCCGGTCGGAAGTATCGGACCGACCCGCCAACGATGTCTCGACCGCCTACGCGAAGTGATCGAGGAGCTTCGGGGATGAGCGCTTCGGGGATGAGGCAGGACGGAAGGGACACCACCACACGACGACGTGGCGATCACGCTGCGCAGACTCGCACGCGAGCTCGGCAGCAGATCCGTCCCTCACGGCCTCCGGGCCGCTCTGCGCGACCTTCCGCGGACAGCCGTTGCGAACGGCCACGAAGAGCTTCAGGTCGTGTCGGACTCTCGGTTTGCCGAGGACCGCACGCTGGTCAGAGGGGCCACCCTCTCGGGCTCGCGCCTGGTGACCCTCTCGGCCGCGACCATCGACCTCGCGGTCGACGTCCTTCCTGACCAACGCTCCCGTCGAGCTTCGATTCGAGGCGTTGTGTTGCCCGTCGACGAGCAGGGCCCACTCACGATCTCGATCGGCCTGCGTCGCATGCCATGCGACGAACATGGACAGTTCCGAATCGACGACATGCCATTCGGTTCCTTCGCCGGCACGGTCGAGTCTGCGCCGACGGGGTCCTCCCAGGGTGGAGCCTCCGAACGAGGTCGGTTGCTGGCGAGCTTCACCCTCGTCGTCGACTGATCGGCGATGGCAACCGAAACGATCCACGATCCACCCGACCGCGTCGACCTCGCCGACGCCATCGATCGCCTTTCCCACTGCCTGCCGGACGTCACGGTGGCCGGTCGGCAACGAATCCGGGAGCTGGTCGAACGAGCCGGCGGGTCCGGCGACCGGCGACTCGAGGCCGAGGCCACCTATCACCTGGCCCGAGCGCTGATCGAGGCAGGACATTTCGCCGAGTCACGAACGCACCTCGATCGCTCCCGCGCCCTGTTCGAAATGGTCGGTGATGAGCTCGAGGCGATCAGGATCACCCTCGGCGAGATCGCTCTCTTCTGCCTCACCGGTGATCCGCGTCGGGCAATCGAGGTCGGGCGAGCAGCCATCGGACAGCTGACGTCGTTGATCGGCAGCGATTCAGAGGCCCTCCAGTGGCGACCAGCTTCACTCCTTCTTGCATCGATGCGCGCCAATCTCAGCATGGCCCTCGTCACCGTCGGCGAGTACGAAGAGGCGCTCCACCATTCCGATGCCGTCGTTGCGATTGCGGACACTCTCGATTCCGGGCACCGGGGCCTGCTGTTCTCGAATCGTGGGTATCTCTTCATCGAGATGGGTCGGCCACGACTCGGGTTGCCGTGGCTCGATCGTGGTTCGGCGATCCTGAGCGTGAGCGACGTTCCGGCCAGGGTCGCCAGGAACCTGTCCTGGGGGCGCGCGGCCACGCGATGCTCGGGAACTACGGCACGAGCATCTCGATGCTCCACCAGGCGCAGAGGGACCTCGCCGATCTCCCCGACGCTCCAGACCACCACGCCATTCGCGTCGACATCGCACGGGTGTTCTCGATGATCGGCCGTTCCGGCGATGCGCTCGAGATCCTCGACGAGGTCGTGCCGAAGATGGCCGGCACGGTGCTGCTCAACGACCGAACGGCTGGATTGCTGCTCGCTGGTGAACTCCTGGCCAAGGTCGACTCGGCCAGGGCTCGGGATCTCTTCCTGGAAGCGAGAGACTTCTCGGCGCAGCCGGTCATCGTCGCGCCGCAGCCCAGGTGGCTCTCTCGCTCGCTGAATCGCTCTCCTGGTTCGACCATGACGATCTCGTCCTCGTCACTGGAGCCATCGAGCACCTGGAGCAGTTCGGCACGGCAATCGATCGTGTCCGCTGGCGGGTCGTCGCGGTCGAGATCGGCCTGATCGACAGCCCGACCGAGATCCGAACGACGATCGATGACGCCGAGGCGATTGCCTCGGATCTCGTGGCACCACACATCCAGTGGAGGCTGGCGTTCCAGCGCGGAAAGCTCGAGATGGCGAGCGGGAAGCTCGAAGCGGCGCGACTCGCACTGGGCACCGCCACCGAGATTCTCCACCGCCTTCGGTCGAACATCACAGACGAGTTGCTCCGGAGCCACTTCCTGGCCGGCCGGCGAAGCGCCGTCGACTCGCTGTGCTCGGTGCTCCTCGAGCTCGATCTGGCCACCGAGCTGATCGATCTGCTCGATGAGTCATACGGCATCACTCTCGTCGAGCGGGTTCGGGCCGACCTGGCCGGCGATCCGCGGGAGACAAAGATGGAGCTGGGCAGGCTCTACGACGAGATGAACGGCGCAGACGGGCGACGGTTGGAACTCATCCAACCGCGTGTGGCCGAGCTCGAGCACCGGACCGTCTCAGGCCACACCCTCGACTCGTGGACGGGTGACCCGTCGATCAGACGGCAGCGGGACGACAGCAGGATCGACCGGGCCGGCAACGTCGATGCTGCGCTGATCGTGTTCGGCGAACTCGATCACGAGGTCTTCGCCGTCGTGGCGGAACCGGGAACTCGCGCCCGTCTCGTCCGCCACATCACCACAGTCGAGCGGCTGCTCGAAACTCGGGTCGAGCTCTCGCTTCTCCACCGCCGGCGGGCTGCGAAGGCGCTGTTCCACCGTCGCTCGGCGTTCGACGCTCCGATGCTCGACCTTCTCGGCGACATGCACGATCAGCTTGTTCGTCCCCTCGATCTCTCCGAAGCTCCAACCACGGACCGGCTGGTCATCGTTCCGCCGCCGAGTGCCATCGACGTTCCATTCGGCGCACTCCACGACGGAGCCCAGCATCTCATCGAGCGGGCCACGATCACCTTGGCTCCGAGCCCGAGCGTGGCGTCGGCGATGTCGCTCAGGCAACAGTTGTTCACCCGTCGCGTTGACGCAATCGGAGGGCGGCCGAGGATCCTGGCCATCGGTGTGGGGGCAGAAGGAATCCCTTCCTCGGTGCTCGAAGCGGCGGAGATCGGGATGCGCACCGGAGGGACATCAGTGTGCGGCGATGATGCGACGGTCGAACGGGTGTGCCAACTCATCCCCAGCCACGATGTGATCCATGTTGCCGCCCACTCACTCTCGAGGTCATCTGACCCCTGGAACAGCGGCCTCCAACTCGCCGATCGGTGGATCACCGGTGCCGAGATCAGCACGTGGCAGCTCGATGGCCAGGTGGTGGTGCTCAGCGGATGTGACACCGGCCTCCAGACGAACAGCGAGTTCGGCGGTTCCGGCACATCACTGGAGTTGCTCGGGCTCCCGCGAGCATTTCTCGCGGCCGGTGCATCCGGGGTCGTCACGACGCTTTCGGATCTCGACGATGCAGGGGCGATCGATTTCATGCGCCCACTCCACGATCACCTTCGGACGCTGCCGCCGGATGAAGCGGTCCGTCGCACCCAGCTCGAGATCCTCGACGCCAACCGCTCCATTTCGACCTGGTCGAGCATCGGCTTCGTCGGTGGTCCGTCCGTGCTCTGAATGTGCTCTGAAGCGTTGCCAGGGATGAGCGCTGACGGATGAGCGCTGACGGATGAGCGCTGAGGGACGATGACGGCTGGGGTCGGAGGTGGGCACAAGTCGTTGCGCCCACCTCTGGCCCCTGCGTGCGGCCTCTCTCCTCACCGCGGTGAGGCTCTCTCCGCCAGCTGTCGGCCTTTGGTGCGGCGTCCGACACGAAACATGTGTCGCAGTGGCCGGCGGAAAGTACATCGGAGGGACAAAAGATTCTCGACGGTCTTTGGCGGGAAGTGGGACGTGAGCCTGACACCGTGAAAGATTGTTCCTGGAACGAGAAGGGACTCTCCATGAGCACGATGGTGAACACGACAACTGACACGGCTGATCACGCAGCTTCGTCCGGCGCCGAGCCGAGGAGTTCCACATCCGTCGATGTCGCCGTGGTCGGTGCGGGATTTGCCGGGCTGTACCTCATGCACAGGCTGGCCGGCCTCGGTCTGTCGGCCGTCGGATTCGACACAGCCGACGATGTCGGCGGCACCTGGTACTGGAATCGGTATCCCGGAGCCCGGTGCGACGTCGAGAGCCTCGACTACTCCTACAGCTTCGACCCCGAACTCGACAGCACCTGGCAGTGGACGGAGCGGTACGCCACACAGCCTGAGATCCTGGCGTACCTCCAACACGTCGCCGACCGTTTCGACCTCAGGCGTCACTTCCGATTCGAAACCCGAGTCGAGTCTGCGGTGTGGAGCGACGAGACCGGGCGATGGACGCTGACGACCGATGCCGGCGACCTCGTCGTCTGTCGTTTCTACGTCATGGCCTCGGGCTGTCTCTCGCTTCCCAAGCAGCCGGACGTGCCCGGTGCAGGAACGTTCGATGGCGAGGTCTACACCACTGGCCGTTGGCCTCATGAACCGGTGGATCTCGACGGAAAACGGGTGGCCGTCATCGGCACTGGTTCGTCGGCGATCCAGTCGATCCCGATCATCGCTGCGCACGCGGCCGAACTGACCGTCTTCCAGCGAACGCCCAACTTCAGCATCCCGGCTCGGAACGGTCCCGTCGATGAGGCCAAGAAGGCCGAGATCGATGCCGACCGGGCCGCCTACCGCGAGCGTGCACGGTGGAGCGGCTCCGGGGTGCCCCGGGAACGAAGCGAGATCGGTGCGCTGTCGGTTTCGGAGGAGGAGCGACGCACTGCGTATGAGAAGGCGTGGAACACCGGCGGCCTGTTCTCGCTCGGCAGCGCATTCAACGACCTTCTCGTCAACGAGGCCGCCAACGAGACCGTCGCCGAATTCATACGGGAGAAGATCGCCGGGATCGTCGACGATCCCGAGACCGCGGCGTCACTGATGCCGGACAGCTACCCGTTCGGTACGAAGCGCCCGTGCCTCGACGACAACTACTTCGACGTCTACAACCAACCGCACGTTCATCTGGTGGATCTCCGCAAGGAACCGATCTCTACCATCACGCGGACCGGGATCGAGACCGCCGAGCAGACGATCGAGATCGACGTCCTCGTGTACGCGACGGGCTTCGATGCCATGACGGGGGCGCTGGTCTCGGTCGACATCGCCGGGCGGAACGGCCTGACGCTCGCCCAGAAGTGGGCAGACGGACCAAAGACCTACCTCGGTCTCACCACCGCCGACTTCCCGAACCTCTTCATGATCACCGGCCCGGGAAGTCCGTCGGTCCTGTCGAACATGGTCGTGTCGATCGAACAACACGTCGATTGGATCTGCGACTCGATCGGCCACATGGAAGCGAACGGCTACGAACGGATCGAACCGACACCGGTCGCCGAGGCGGCGTGGGGTGAACACGTCAACGACTACGCGTCGATGACGCTCTACCCTCAGGCCAACTCGTGGTACATGGGAGCGAACGTCCCGGGCAAGCCCCGCGTGTTCCTTCCCTACGTCGGAGGGGTCGACCGCTACCGAGCCATCTGCGACGAAGTCGTCGAGCGGGGTTACCTGGGCTTCACGTTCTCCGGGGTGAACGGCTCGACGACCAACGACGGTGTGATCTGCCGGCTCAAGCCGGACGTGCAGATCATGTTGGAGGTCGTCGCAGAGATGGGCATGCCTCCACTGGAGTCGCTCCCCGTCGACGACGCTCGTGCTTTGTCCGATGCCGGCAAGGCCGTCCGTCCTCCCGGGCCAGACGTTGGCGACATCATCGACGGCACCTTCCCCGGCGCTGGCGGCCCGCTCGACTACCGGCTCTACCGACCATCGTCACCTGGCCCGCATGGCATCGTCGTGTACTACCACGGCGGTGGCTGGGTCCTCGGCGACGCGATCTCCGACGATCCGCTGTGCCGTGATCTGTGTGTGCGAACCGACGCGATCGTGATCTCGATCGACTACCGCCATGCCCCCGAGGCGATGTTCCCCGCTGCATTCGACGATGCCATGGCGGGGCTCGCATGGGTGCGTGCCAACGCCGACTCACTCGGTGGCGCAGCCGACAGGATTGCCGTGGCCGGCTGGAGTGCCGGTGCCAATCTGGCGACGGTCGTTGCCCAGGCGAGCCGTGACGATGGCCAGCCCGGGCTGCGGGCACAGGCGTTGCTGACTCCGGTCACCGACGCAACGACCCTGCGTCCGTCGATGAACGACAACGCCGATGGCTACATGTTGACCAAGCCGCTGATGGGGTGGTTCTTCGACCTCTACGTTGCTCCGGAACACCGAGCCGATCCCCGGGTCTCGCCCCTCCTGGCCGAAGACCTGTCCGGACTGCCTCCGGCGATCGTCGTCACATGCGAGTTCGATCCGCTACGCGACGAAGGTGCCGCCTATGCCGGTGCCTTGGCCGATGCGGGCAACGAGGTCGCCCATGTGCAGGCCGACGGACAGATCCACACATCGATCCCCGCGGTCGACGCCCTCCCCACGGGTGCGCCTCATCGTGCCGCCATCGCCGACTTTCTCCGCAACCACCTCATCTGACCAGCGGGCGAGTGTTCAGTCTCGAAGGGTGCCGACCTTCAGATCCTTGAAGGCCACACCGCGGTCGACCGAGATGTCGCGAGGCAGGCCGAGTACCCGATCGCCGATGATGTTGCGTTGGATCTCGTCGGTCCCGCCGGCAATCGACGACGAGAACGAGCCGACCGTCTGCTTCTGCAGATCGCCTGCGGCGTCGTCCCCCTGCTCCCAGGCCATCGATTCCGGGCCGGCGATGTTCATCAGGATCTCCCGCATCCGCCACTGGATCACCGATCCGAAGAGCTTGCCGAGCGAGCCGCCGGGGCCCGGGGTCTTGCCCGCCTTCATCTCCTCGCGGGTGCGCATGGCGACCAGCGACTTGGTCGTCTCCATCGAGTAGATCTGAGCGAGGTCCTGACGGACCAGCGGATCGGCGAGCTTGCCCGATCGCTCGGCCGCATGGCGAAGCATCCTGAAGTTGGGCGTGTTGATCTTGCCGGACCCGATCGTGCCGATGGCCACCCGTTCGTACATGAGCATGGCCGTGGCCTGGTTCCAGCCGTTGTTGAGTTCGCCGAGCAGATTCTCCACCGGAACACGAACGTCGGTGAAGAACACCTCGTTGAAGTGGCTGCCGCCGTCGATCTGGTGGATGGGGCGGATCTCGACGCCCTCACTCCGCAGATCGAGGATGAACATCGAGATGCCGGCGTGTTTGACCGCCTCGGGGTCGGTGCGGGCGATCAGGATGGCGTACTCCGAGACGTGGGCGAGTGTGGTCCAGACCTTCTGACCGTTGAGGATGAACTCGTCGCCGTCACGTTCGGCCTTGCTCTGCAGACTGGCGACATCGGAGCCTGCGCCGGGTTCGGAGAACATCTGGCACCAGAGGGTCTTGCCCGAGATGTTGTCCGGGAGGTACTTCTTCTTCTGTTCCTCGGTGCCGAAGTCGTTGAGCATCGGCTGACACATGCCGTGGCTGATGACGAAGTCGCTGGTCATGAAGGGGAAGTTGACGACCTCTTCGCGGAAGATGGCGTCGTGTTTCTGCGTGAGCCCGGCGCCGCCGTACTGCTCCGCGATCGTCATTCCGGCGAGACCGGCTTCGGCCAGCTTGCCCATGTAGACCTTCTGGAGATCGAGATCCCGGGCTGCCTTTGCATCGGCATGCTCCTCGAGGAAGCTGCGGACTTTCGCTCGGAATTCGGCAGTTTCGGTGTCGGTGAGCACATCGGACATGGAGATCTCCTCGGATTCGAATGGACTGGTGGCGAACACATCCGGACGACGTTTTGTCGTGGCGGGCAGACATGATTGTATAGTGACAGACAGTCATGAGTGAAACTGTTGCAGAACATACTGCTGGCCCCAGCTCCGGTCACGAACTCGATGCGTCGCCTTGGATGCGAGTGGAGAGCACACTCATGGCCACGGCTCGGCTCATTCGAGAGGCCTACGACAATGCCCTCGACGGCCTCGATCTCAACCTGACCGAGGCGAGCCTTCTCGCCTATGTCGTCGAGAGCGGTCCCTTCAAGCAGACGTCCCTCGCCGACCACTTGGCGATCGGGCGAGCTGCCGCCGGCAACGTCATCGATCGACTGGAGGAACGGGGCCTGGTCGAACGCCGGAGCGACGAGTCCGACCGCAGAGTCTGGCTGGTGGCACCGACGAGCGCCGGCAAGGACCTCGCCGACCAGATCACCACCATCGACGTCGAACTGCGCCACCGCCTGCGCCTCGGCATCGACCGCCACGAACGACAGATGCTGGCCAGCCTCCTCGTCCGGCTCCAGCGCAATCTGGCGACCACCCCCGTGGCACCGTCCTCCCCCGCAACAGCCACCTCACCTTCGTCCCATTCCGATCCATCAACCACAGACAGGAAACGCACATGAGAGAGGCAGTCATCGTCGACGCCGTCCGTACCCCTGGAGGTCGCCGCAACGGCCAACTCCAGGACTGGCACGCTGCCGAGCTCGGCGCACACGTGCTGAAGGCACTCGAGGAACGAACCGGCATCGATCCCGCCATCATCGACGACGTCATCATGGGCTGCGTCATGCAGGTCGGCGAACAGTCGCTCAACATCGGCCGCAACGCCGTCCTCACCGCAGGGTGGCCCGAGTCGGTTCCCGCCACCACCGTCGATCGCCAGTGCGGCTCTTCACAGCAGGCGCTGCACTTCGCAGCGCAGGGCGTGATGGCCGGCGCCTATGACGTCGTCGTCGCCGCCGGAGTCGAGGTCATGACCCGGACCCCGATGGGCGCATCGATCGTGAAGGACATGGGTTTCCCCTTCCCGCAGCCGATGCTGGACCGCTACTCCGACACCGGCCTCCCGCCTCAGGGCATCGGAGCCGACATGATCGCAGACGAGTACGGCATCACTCGTGAGGATCTCGATGCCTTCGGCGCCGAGAGCCAGCGCCGCGCTGCTCAGGCGACGGCTGAAGGTCGCTTCGAGCGCGAGATCGTGCCGGTACCGATCACCATCGACGGCGAGACCGTCATGATGACCCGCGACGAGGGCATCCGCGAGGGATCGACCGCCGAGAAGCTCGCCGGACTCAAGCCGGCCTTCAAGGAAGACGGCAAGATCACGGCCGGCAACTCGAGCCAGATCAGCGACGGCGCCTCTGCGGTGCTCGTCATGAGCGCCGAGAAGGCCAAGGAGCTCGGCCTCAAGCCCCGGGCCCGTTTCCACAGCTTCGCCGTCGTCGGCACCGATCCCGTCACCATGCTCAAGGGCCCGATCCCGGCGACGCACAAGATCCTCGAGCGCTCCGGTCTGACCATGGACGACATCGACCTCTTCGAGGTCAACGAAGCCTTCGCATCGGTCGTGCTCGCCTGGCAGAAGGAGCACAACGCCGATCTGTCCAAGACCAACGTCAACGGTGGCGCCATTGCCCTCGGCCACCCACTCGGTTCCTCGGGAACCAAGCTGATGACCACCCTGCTCAACGAACTCGAGCGCACCGGCGGCCGCTACGGCCTCCAGACCATGTGTGAAGGTGGCGGACTCGCCAACGCCACGATCATCGAAAGGATCGAAGACTGATGCCACGTATGAACCTGGAGGGTTCCTCCTCCATCGTCACCGGCGGTGCCTCCGGCATCGGCGAAGCCAGCGCTCGGCAGCTCGCCGCCGCGGGATCCCGTGTCGTCATCGCCGACCTCAACGAGGAGAAGGGAGCTGCCGTCGCCTCCGAGCTCGGTGGCCTCTTCGTCAAGTGTGATGTGTCGAGTGTCGAGGATGCACAGGCGGCGGTTGCCGCTGCGTCGGAGATGGGTCCGCTGCGGGCGCTCGTCAACTCGGCCGGCCTCGGCTACGCCGGGCGCACCATCGACCGCAACAACGTTCCCATGGATCTCGAACGGTTCTCGTTCGTGATCAAGGTGAACCTGATCGGTTCGTTCAACATGCTCAGCCAGAGTGCTGCTGCCATGGCTCAGACCGAACCACTCGATGCCGACGGCGCTCGCGGCGCCATCGTCAACATGGCCTCGGCCGCAGCATTCGACGGTCAGATCGGCCAGTGCGCCTACTCGGCATCGAAGGGTGGTGTCGTCGGCATGACGCTGCCGATCGCTCGCGATCTCTCGGCAGTGGGTATTCGCGTCAACACAGTCGCCCCTGGTCTCATCGACACGCCGATCTACGGCGAGGGCGAGCAGAGCGACCAGTTCAAGGCCCACCTCGGCCAGAGCGTGCTGTTCCCCAAGCGTCTCGGCACCGGCGAGGAACTCGCCTTCGCCGTGATGGAGTGCATCACCAACCCGTACTTCAACGGCGAGACGATCCGTCTCGACGGCGGCATCCGGATGCCACCGAAGTGAGTGACAACGTGACCGACGAGGCGCCTGCTGTCCTCACCGAGCGGCGAGGCCGGGTGCTCATCATCACCCTCAACCGCCCCGAGGCTCGCAACGCGATCAACGGAGCGTTGTCCCACGGCCTGTGGGACGCCACCAGGCAGCTCAACGACGATCCGGGTCTGACTGCCGGCGTGCTCACCGGCAACGGCGATGGTTTCAGTTCCGGGATGGACCTGAAGGCCTTCGCCCGTGGTGAGGACATCGGGCCGATGATGGAGTTCATCAAGGCCGGAGCCGAGAAGCCACTGATCGGCGCCATCGAAGGGTTCGCCATCGCCGGCGGACTCGAGCTGGCGCTGTCGTGTGATCTGCTGGTCGCGGCCGCTGGTGCGAAGCTCGGCATTCGTGAGGTCAAGGTCGGTCTGTTCGCGGCCGGTGGTGGCCTCATCCGGCTTCCGAGCCGGGTCGGCTACGCCAAGGCGATGGAGATGGCCATCACCGGTGACAACATCAGCGCGGAGGAGGGCCTGCAGCATGGGCTCATCTCCGAGGTCACCGAGCCCGGGAAGGCGCTGGAAGCAGCGATCGCCCTCGCCGAACGTGTAGCCCAGAATGCTCCGCTTGCCGTTGCTGCGTCCAAGAAGCTGGTGAAAGCGGCCAGCCAGGGCTACGACGAGGCAGAGTTGTGGGAGCTGCAGGCCGGGCTCATGGGGCCGGTCTTCACCTCGAATGATGCCAAGGAAGGGCCAAAGGCGTTCGCCGAGAAGCGTGCGCCCGAGTGGACCGGCACCTGACACGTCCCCCCTCCGTTCTGCGGCACTGAGCCCGCACTACTGCGGGCTCAGTGCCGCAGAACGGGGGATGAGGTCTCCAGTCGGGAACGGATCGGCCGATACTTGGGAGACGGAGGTCTTCCATGTCCCTCAACGTTCCCTCATCGCCACGATCACCTGTTGCCATCTTCACCGATGCCGACATGGACGCGCTGGCGTCGATCGTCGACCGGGATGTCGAGGAACTCACCGATGAGCTGCAGCGCCGGCCCTGGCATCTCCACGATCTGCTGACCGAGCCGGAGACAGCGTCGGCCGTGCTCGGTGGTGGAGATCAACCGGTCGTGTTCGTCTCGCCACTGCTCTTCTTCGCGGTTCTGGTGCACCGCGTGGCCGACGAAGTGGTGTCTGCCCAGTGGGTCGGCGAGTGGATGGGACCCAAGAGCCGTCTGCCAGTGTTCGATGTCGCACCGCTGGTCGACTTCATCCAGCGGCCGACCCGGTTGCTGCATCTCGCCCGCGTCCTGACTTCGTTCGCCGCTCCATCGGCGTCCGATCTCCCCGTCCCGGTCGATCTCCTCGATCTCGACGGTCTCGTCGACTGGCTGCGGTCGGTCGATCCGGACCAACAATCCGTCCTGCTCGAGCGAATGGGTGACGTCGCCCTGTTCCTGGCCGGTGTGTGCGCCGACAACACCGGCAGCCAAGTCCTGACGGCTGGTGATGCGCACCGGCTCGGTCAGTCGGTCGGCCTGTCGGCCTCTGAGGTTCTCGACCTGATCGATCCCGGTTCGGTCAGCCCCGGCCTCGATGCGTTGGAGGCACTCAGCGCTCGGTGGTACTCGGCCGCTGCGATCCAGCCGGGGTGTGCCCACCCGTCGCTCACGTTCGACCTGGCGAGACACATCCGCCCGGCGAGACGGTTCCTGAATCACCTCGCCGACACACATCTGCATCCAGGAAACGGAACGCTGGGTTTCGGGCTGCTCGCCTGAGCGGCATCACGGCCCCTAGCCGCTCCCCCATGGACCCTGGTCATCCCCGATTCGGGCCTCGTCGATCGTTTCTAGTTTCTCCATCATCACCTGGCGACCACGGGGGCCGCCGACGACAGGGAGAAACCGACATGACGATCTACGAAACCACCCCATTCGAATCGAGTGACATCGGAACCGGCTGGACGGCCGATGCCGTGGAGACCTGCGATGCCTTCTGGTCGACGGTCACCGACCACGACGGCCCGGGCGCCATTTCCTTCGATCGCTGCGTCGACTGGCTGCTCGACCTCTACCACGTCACCAGCGACCCGCAACTCCGCTGCCTCATCACCGAAGTGCTCGACGATCTCCGAGCCATCGGGCCAGTGACCGGCGACTTCGAAGACGTGGTCCTCGGCGCCTTGGCCTCGGTCGAAGCCGCCTTCGAGATCGTTCACGGAACAGACGTCCGATGAGCAACCTCGCACTGGTCGACGACGGCAACGACGAGATCGCTGCGGCTTCTCCGGCCGTCGATCGTCCCGAGACGGATTCCACGGTCGAGATCACGATCACCGAACTGGTTGCCATCGAAGAGCGGCTGGCCCATCAGGCCCACCTCGGCGATCTGCATCCCGCTCACGCCCGGCGCCTCGCCGCCGTGACAGCCGAACTCGATCGCCGCTGGTCGGCCCACGCCTGATCGGCCGAGATCAGATCGGGACGGGATCAGATCTGATCGAAGTCGCCGCCGCGGCCTTTGCCGGCGGCGAATCGGCGGGCCCCCTCGATGCCTTCGGCCGCCACCATGCGTCGGCTCCCTTCCCATTCCTGCACGAGCGCCTCCCGCAGCGGCAGTCCGTGCTGAGCAATCGCCGACCGCCGATCTGCCCGCATGCATTGCTGGGGAAATCGGGCGATGTCGGCGGCGAGCGCCTCGGCCCGCGATCGTGACTCCCCGTGGGGAACCACGTATTCGCACAATCCGATTCGCTCGCACTCCTCAGCCATCACCTGTCGGCCGGTCAGGATCAGATCCATCGCCCGCCCCTGGCCAACCAAACGAGGAAGACGGACCGTCCCGCCGTCGATGAGCGGGACACCCCATCGTCGGCAGTACACCCCCATGTACGCCGTGTCCTCCATGACCCGCAGGTCGGCCCACATCGCCAGTTCCATGCCGCCGGCAACCGCCGGTCCCCCGATCGCAGCGATCACCGGTTTGGACAACTCGAGGCGACTCGGGCCCATCGGGCCCCTGGTGTGCTCGCCGGGTTCCTCGGGGAAGACCAACCTCTCGACACCGTTGTCTCCGTCGGACAACGAGGCCGCTTGCTTCAGATCCCAGCCGGCGCAGAACGCACCTCCCTCGCCCCAGAACACCGCAACCGAGGCACTGTCGTCGCGATCGAACTCGACGAACGCCTCGAACAGCTCACGAGCGCTCGTTGCGTCCATCGCGTTCCTGGCCTCGGGGCGGGAATGGATGATGGTCCACACCGGTCCGTTCTTCTCGACTCGCACCGTCATGCTCGCACCGTCGCTGTTGCTCCTGTCACTGTCGCTCCTGTCAGATCGTTCCTTCGTCGGCATACTGCCTCATCGAATCCGACTCCGACCACCCACCTCCCGGCGCCAGGGTCGTCCGCGGCCCCCGGGATCGGTCGCCGCTGAGCCGCGCCCTCTGGCTGAGCGTCGGTTGGATCGCGGTCGCGCTCGGCGGCATCGGGGTCGTGGTACCCGGACTACCGACGACGGGTTTCATGGTCTTCGCTGCGTCCTGCTTCGCGAAGTCGAGCCCCAGATTCGAACGGTGGATCCTCGACCTCCCAGGGGTGGGCCCCCATGTCCGCGCCTATCGAGACGGCGAGGGCATGCCACGACGGGCGAAGATCACTGCGCTGACGATGATGACACTCGCCGTCGGGTTCGCAGCCGGATTCGCCGTCCAGATCCTCTGGCTGCGGCTCGTGATCCTCGCTGCCGGAGTCATCGGGTGGTGGTTCCTTCTCGTTCGTGTCCCGACCAGCCCACCGATTCCGGACCAACACTGACCTGATCAGCACTGACCTGACCAGTACATCCGCCTCCGGAGGCGGTGGGCGATCCGGTAGGCGGCGACGAGCACGATGATCGACGCCAGGCCGACAACGTCGAGCCCACGTTGGTGCAGCGGTTCGAGATCGCGATCACGAACCGCCGTGGCAGTGTTTGTACTTCTTGCCGGAACCGCACGGGCAAGGTTGGTTGCGGCCGACCGGCTCCATGGCGCCGAAATCGTCGACGACCGCCGTCCGGATGGTTGCGCCCCGAAGACCGCCCATCGACGCTGCGCTCGCGATGGTCAGCTCGGCGAACCCTGATTCAGCCGCCGACGGAGCGAGGAACATGGCACAGCTGCCGTCCTGTCGTGCGTTGTCGAGCCATGACGGTGACAGATCGGGAACGACTGCCTTGGCGAGACCCTCGCCGAGAGGATTCACCACCACGACATCGTGCTTTCGCACCTCGCACGTCCATCCCAGCGCATGGCCGAGATTGGATTCGATCGATCCGTCGACGGACGGCCAGTCGGCTGGGAGGTCGGCGTCGAGCGTGATGACGAGACCGGCGCGTGGCGATGCGATCGTCCGCAGGAGGCTCGTGGCGATTGCGGGGCGACCCGAACCCGCCGGTCGAATGTCGCTGCCGCCGCTCTGTGTCATACGAACAGACCGTAGCCCTCAGTCGTCTGAGCTCAGTCGTCAGAGTCCTCGGGGATTCGGCGACCGCTGATCTCCTCGACGTCGATTCGAACGAAGCGGTCCTTGCGGCCGCTGGCCCATGTCTCGACCGCCGATGCCTCTGCTTCGAGCAGGTCATCGAGGCGCTCGAGCTCGTGGGCGGTCCCGTGGATGACGATACTCCAACCGTGGTGGACCTGATCGTCGAACTCGTCGATCTCGAACGCGACACCAGCCCCCAGTGTCGCTGCGGCCAGCTTCACGCCGGGAGCCGTGCGGAGCAGCAGCCCTCGACCCACGACGCGATAGTTGACCGGGAAGATGTCGGGCCGGTTCTTGATCGACACCGCCAAGCGACCGATCGACTTCGTCGCAGCGAGGGCCCAGCACTCCTCTTCGTCGATGATGTCCAGGCCTGTTCGCTCGATCATGGGCCCCATCGTGCCCAGGTGTGCCGTGGACTCGCAAGTGCCGAACGTCCTTTGCCGCCTTGCTCACAGCCGTCGTCCGATCAACACTGCGAGGACCGCTCGACCTTTCGAGGAGTTTCATGCAGTACATCGGACCGGATGCACGTCGCCGCCGCACTTCCGTGGCACACGTTGATCGAAGCCATCGAGACGACGCTGATCGATCCGGGCGCGTGTGCGCCCGAGCGGACGGTGCACAGCGTCCCGGTTGGAGACGGGCGACCCGATGCATCACTGTTGCTGAAGCCGGGTTGGGTCGTCGGCGACGTGATCGCGGTCAAGGTCGTCATGTTCTTCCCGACAACGGGGCATTTGGGCGCCCGACCGTCAACGGCGGCGTCCTGCTGCTCGACGGTTCGACCGGCGAGCTGATCGGGGCGTGCGACGGCAACGAGCTCACAGCTCGAAGGACGGCCGCAGCGTCAGCTGTCGCTGCCAAACGACTGGCCAGACACGATGCGCGCCGACTGCTCGTGATCGGCACGGGGGCACTGGCCCCGATGGTGGCGCAGGCCCACGCTGCGGTTCGCTCGTACGACACCATCGAGATCTGGGGCCGATCGAGCGCCAGGCGCATCACGCGTCGTCGAGGTACTGCACGAGTACGGCCTCGTGGCCGCCACCGTCGCCGAGGACCTCGACCGGAGTGTTGCTGCAGCCGACGTGATCTCGGCCGTGACCGGTGCCACCGAGCCGTTGATCAGAGGCACGTTGCTCCGGGCCGGCACTCACGTCGACCTGATCGGAGGTTTCACGCCGTCGATGCGCGAGGCGGACGACGACGTCATCAGACGGGCATCGATCTATGTCGACTCACGAACCGATGGTGTCCTGGCCGGCGACCTCGCCCAACCGCTCGATGACGGGCTCATCACGATGGAGGACATCGTCGGTGATCTCGTTCAGCTGATCGACGGATCGAGCGCCGGCCGGATCGGTGAGACGCAGATCACGATGTTCAAGTCGGCCGGCATCGCCCTCGAGGATGTTGCTGCCGCTCGATTGGTCTTCGAGAACGACCGGCCTCAGACCACCGGCTGACAGGTCGTGACCAGGGAGAGATCCACGCCTTGTTTCACTGCGACGTAGTACGTGATGTCGCCGGTGCGGAGTACGTCGTCGAAGGAAAGGGCTGCGGTTCGGCCTCGCCAGAACTGAGGACCTCCGTCGACACTTCTGAACACGACGTACTCGGTCGCACCATCGGCGCCAGGTGCCAGCGGCCACGCAACCGTGGCGTTGTCACCGACAACGGTCACCGAGCAGGAGGCCACAGGCTCGATCGGCCCGTTGTTGTCGACCGTCGTACACGGAGTCCGAACGCTGAGTTGGCCGGCGTTCGTTCTCGAGGCCACGAGGTACACCAACGTTCCGGACCGGCTCGAGTCGGTGAACGAGGTCGAGGCGGTCCGTCCCCGCCAGTATTCCTGCCCGCCGTCGACGCTTCGATAGATGACGTATTCGTCTGCGCCATTGGCGGCAGCCCAATCGACCTCCACATTGGTGCCGTCGATCGTCGCCGAGCAGGTCGCCGGGGCCTCGAGCGGCGGCGTGACATTCTCGGTGACGCAGCCGACCGGTGCACTTCGCTCACCGCCGGCCGCTCGCGACTGCACCTGATACGCAAGCGTTCCCGATCGCGCCGTGTCGATGAAGGGCGAGGTCGCCGACACGCCTCGCCAGTAGACCGTTCCGCCGTCGACCGACCGCGAGATCACGTAGTCGTTTGCGCCGGCAACCGATGGCCAGGTGACCTCGACGGTCGCGCCGGAGATCTGGGCTCGACAACTGCCCGGGGGGATCAGATCGTTCGGCGGGACGTAGCCCTCCTCGCACAACCGCACGAGGTCGCGTCCCGCTGTCTGGCTCCCTGGGGGCCCGACAGCGTCGATGCCGCCTGCGATCCAGATACATCCGTCACTGGCGTCGAGCACGCCCCAACCGCCACTGTCGCCGGCCATGTACGGGAGGAATGACTGGTCACGAGTGCCTGTGATCGAGTCGTAGGCGCCAGTCGAGCTGATCTGGCCGGTCGGGGTGCCGACGACATTGGCGATGTCGAAGCTGTATCTCGGGGTGAAACCGACGCCGCTCGAGTGCGATCCCCAGCAATGGCACGAGGCGTAGAGCGTGAGGCCGTCGCTCGACATCTCGATGTCCTGGTAGTCACCTCCGCGACGAACGCTGCTGGCCTGGAAACGACTGTCGTATGACGTCACGTGACCGGCGATCTGGGCCCAGTCGTCTGCCTCGTCGTAGAGGTAGGCGCCGTGCTGCTCGCCGACGACGAACACCGTTCCGAACGGGGTGGCCTGGACGTCGTACATGTGATTGCAGCAGTTGAAGTTGAGGACGAACCTGTCCCACACGACGAGGTCGGCATCGGAACTGTCGAGTCCGACGACCGTCTGGCCGTTCTTCACGTTGTTCCAGCCGGCGAGGTAGACGACGTTTTCGGTGTAGGAACGGCTCACGCCCCAGATCGCGCCACCGTCGGTGTCCGGCACCCAGCTCCAGTCGATCGCTCCCGTGACCGGGTCGAATCGCACCACGCTCTCGACGGGGCCCGGGTTGCCGTTGGACGATGCCGTGGTGAACGTCCCGACGGCATACATCCAGCCGTCGGGGCCCATGCTGAGATCACGAATGGCCGACGTACCGCCGTAGATCCGGGTGGTGAACCCCGGCCACAGTTCGCCCGTCACCGGATTGATCTTGACCAATGCCCCGATCGTGGCGCCGTTCCACTCGTCCATCTCGCCGCCGACGAAGAGCCCACCGTCCGGTGACGGCTCGAGAGCGAGGACCGGGCCACCGACATTCGGCTGGATCGATGACACCCACGCCCCGGAGTCCAAGTCGAACGCGGCCAGGTGAGCCTGCGCCTGAACGTCCTGGCCGTTGGTCACGTCGAGGAACTTGCCACCGACATAGACGAAGCCGCCTGCTTCCTCGACGGCCCAGCCAAGCGAGTCATATCGGTCGACCACGCGGGACGGACCCTCGGTGGCCAGCCCCCAGCTGCTCTGCTGGACATCGTCGATGTCGGCGCCGGCCGTTCCGGCCACTCCGAGAACGACGCACGATCCGAGGAGAACGAAGACGAACGGAACGCAACGCGGCATGACCGCGACGAGGTGTGAGACTTTCCATCGGCTCATCGTCGCAGGAGGGCCTATGAACTGAATGAGTGGATGTTCAGTGGCTCCTGGGCCTTGTGGCTCCGGGCCGGATGGGCAGAAGTGTTCAGTTCTGCCGATAGCCGGCGAGGAACTTCTCGAGTCGGCCGAGGGCCCACTCGAGATCGTCGACGCTGGGAAGGAACACCACTCGGAAGTGATCGGGCTCGGGATAGTTGAAGCCGGTGCCCTGCACCATGAGGATCTGCTCTGATCGGAGAAAGTCGAGGACGAATTGCGAGTCATCCGAGATGTTGAACTTGGCGGTGTCGATCTTCGGGAACAGGTAGAGGGCGCCGTCCGGCAAGGTGCACGACAGGCCGTCGATCGAGTTGATCAGGTCGTGGGCGACCCGGCGCTGCTCGTAGAGCCGACCACCGGGGGTGACGAACTCGCTGATGCTCTGGTAGCCGCCGAGCGACGATTGGATTGCGTGCTGGGCAGGCACGTTTGCGCAGAGCCGCATGGAGGTCAGCATCCGCAGCGCCTCGACGTAGCTGGTCGCCCGTTTCTTGGCTCCGCTGATGGTCATCCAGCCAGAGCGGAATCCGGCGACGCGGTAGGTCTTCGAGAGGCCGTTGAGGGTGAGGAAGACGAGGTCGTCATCGAGCGAAGCGATCGATGTGTGCTGTGCCTCGTCGTACAGGATCTTGTCGTAGATCTCGTCGGCCATGACGACGAGGTCGTGTTCGTGGGCGAGATCGACGATCTCCTGCAGTAGCTCCCGCGAGTACGACGCACCGGTTGGGTTGTTCGGGTTGATCACCACGATGGCCCGAGTGCGCTCCGTGATCTTCGAGCGCATGTCGGCGATGTCGGGGAACCAGCCGGCGGCCTCGTCACAACGATAGTGCACGGGCCGACCGCCGCTGAGGGTGGTCGCCGCCGTCCACAGCGGATAGTCCGGACTCGGGATCAACACCTCGTCCCCGTTGTTCAGCAGCCCCTGCAAAGCGATGCCGATCAGCTCCGAGACGCCATTCCCGATGTAGACATCGTCGATCTCGACGCCGGCGATGCCCATGCGCTGGTTGTATTGCATGACGGCCTTGCGAGCGGAGTAGAGCCCCTGCGAATCGCAGTAGCCCTGCGCCGTCGGCAGGTTCCGCACCATGTCGACGAGCACTTCGTCCGGAGCTTCGAATCCGAACGGAGCTGGATTGCCGATGTTGAGCTTGAAGATCCGGTGACCCTCGAGCTCGAGCCGGTTGGCCTCATCGAGAATCGGGCCACGAATGTCGTAGAGGACGTTGTCCAGCTTCTTGGACTTCTGGATGTCGCTTCGCACGAGCGACACTCTACGGCTCTGGCGAAGCGAGGTCTCGGCAATCTTTGGCATGATGGGGGCCGTACATCTCCAAAGACGGGACCCAAATGAAGCAGCTCACCGGTGTTGATCTCAGTTTCCTCCTGATGGAGACCGAGAACTCCTACGGCCACGTCAACGGACTCAGTATCTACCAACGGCCCTCGGCCGACTTCGATCCGTTCGCCGAGGTCCGCAAACGCCTCGGCATCATGGTGGGCCATCTCGAACCGCTCCGTCGCAAGGTCGTCGGGGTGCCCCTCGAACTCGACCGCCCCTATTGGGTCGAGGACGCCGATTTCGATCTGGACTACCACGTCCGTCGCATCGGGCTCGCCTCTCCTGGTGCAGCCGACCAACTCGCCGAGCAGGTGGCGAGGATCGTCGGACGCAAGATGGATCGCTCACGCCCACTGTGGGAGGCCTACGTGATCGATGGTCTGGCCGACGGACGCTGGGCGCTGCTCCAGAAGACGCACCACGCCACGATCGACGGAGCCTCCGGCGTGATCATGCTGCGGATGTTCACCGACCTGTCTCCGGACGCCGAGTACGGCTACACCGAACAACCCTGGGTCGGCGAGCAGCCGCCGAGTAATGCCGAGATGCTCCAGCGAGCGACGAAGAACATCATCATGAACCCGTTCCGCGGCGCCCGTCTCTCGCTGGCGATGGTGAGAGACGTTGCTGACGCCGCTGGCGTGCAGAGTGTTCGAGATCGCGGCCTCGAAGGCTCGTGACGGTCTCGGTGCCCTCACGCCATCGAGGATCAGACGACGCCAACCCCCGACCGAGTCTGCCGATCACACCGGCCCCTCCCACCCCGTGGAACAAGACCATCAGCGCCCATCGCAGGTTCGCCATGCGGTCCGCTTCGCTCTCGAATCTGAAGGTGTTGAAGACGGCCACCGGCGGAACGCTCAACGACGTCGTCATGGCCGTCTGCGCCGGCGCACTGCGTCAGTACCTGATCGAGCACGACGCACTCCCAGACGCTCCCCTTCGGGCGATGGTTCCGGTGTCGATCCGCACCGGCGACGAGGAGAACCCGTGGACGAATCGAGTTTCCAGCATCGTTGCCGAGCTTCCGACCAACTGTGACGACCCGCTCGAGCGGGTCGCCCTGTGTCGGGAAGCGATGAACGACGCCAAGCGACAGTTCGATCTGATGCCGGCTGAGGCTCTGGCCGAAGCCACCGACTACACGTCGCCGGTCGTTGCCGCCTCTGCCCTTCGGCTCTTCGCCAGAGCCAAGATGGCGGATCGGTTCAACTCGCCGATCAACGTGGTCATCTCGAACGTGCCCGGCCCACGCGACCCGCTCTACTTCGCCGGGGCGAAGCTCGACTCCTACATTCCCGTCTCGACGATCGCCGAGGTGTCGGGCTCAACATCACGGTGCACAGCTACGAGGACAGCCTCGACTTCGGCCTGATCGCCGATCGATACCTCGTGCCCGATCTCTGGCATCTCGTCGATCTCCACATCGACGAAATCGCCCGCCTCTTCGAGGCAACGGGAGCCGAGTGGGCGACCCCGCAGCGGCCTCCCGCCATGCGGGTCGGCGGTGACGGCGTCGATCCGATCCCACCCAGTTCCGAGGCTGTCCAGCAGATGATCGCCGTCCGGTCGGAGATGGAGGAGCAGCTCCGAAACTCGACTCTCGACGCTCGTGCGAAGCCGACGAGATCCAAGAAGGCGCCGGCCAAGAAGTCCGGCGCCAGGAAGTGCGGCGGCGAAGAAGGCCCCGGCCAGGAAGGCTCCGGCCAAGAAGTCGCCGCCCAAGCGAAAGACGACGGCGTCGAAGAAGACAGCCGACTCGGCTGGTTGATGGTCGCCGTCCCGACTGTTGGATTCATCGGCCTCGGAAACATGGGCGGCCCGATGTGCCGCCGGCTCGTGGGGGCGGGCTACGAGGTGACGGCGTTCGACGTCGATGACGAGGCCCTCGACAGGGCCGTCGAGGCCGGAGCCGCACGAGGTGCGAGCGCCGTCCAGTGCGCGGCGTCAGCCGACATTCTCCTGACGTCACTCCCTCGACCCGGACCACGTGCTCGCCGTCATGGAAGGCCCAGACGGTTCGCTCGCCGCGATGAAGCCGGGATCGCTCTGGATCGATCTCACCACCAACTCGAAGGATGTCGTCGCCGCGTTGGCCGACGCAGGCTCCGGACGGCGTCACCGTCGTCGACTCCCCCGTCACCGGCGCCGTCGACGGAGCGCGAACGGGCACGCTGACACTCTTCATCGGCGGAGACCCCGAGCCGGTTGCCCAGCGCCACCGCACTACTCGAACACCTCGGCACCGTGATCGCCTGCGGACCACTCGGCACGGGAAACGTCGTGAAGCTCGTGACCAATCAGTTGTGGTTCATCGCTGCCGCCGCCATCGGCGAGGGTTTCGCCGTCGGCCTCGCCAACGGTGTCGAGCTGGGAACGCTCTGGCACGCGATCAAGGAAAGCGTCGGGGACAGCTTCGTGGTCCGCCACGACGCTCCGAGCATCTTCGCCGGTCACTACGACCCGTCCTTCAGCCTCGGCCTGTGCCTCAAGGACCTGGGCCTTCTCGGTGCACTCGGCGCCAACGTCGGCACACCGCTCCCCATGACCGACGGCCGCTCATCAGGTCTTCCGGTCTGCCGGCGAACGCTACGGAGCCGATGCCGGGGAGTTGCACGTTGCCAAGCTGATCGAGGACGACGCCGACCTGTCGATGCGCCTCGACGGCGACTGGGTCCCTCACTGGGAGAAGTGACCATGACCGCCATACCACTCGCCGAGCTCATCGATCTCGATCGACTATCCAATCCATGACCTGGCGGCGTCAGCCCGCAGTCGGCGGTCGCTGAAGCGCATGGGCGGACTTCGAAGAAACGGCTGCGCCGTCGTCCGGGGCTTCGTTCCTCCCGAGGCCGTGGCAATGCTGAGCGAAGAGATCGTGGCTGGCCAAGCCGGCAACCCACTACTCCACGCAGCTGATGAACCCGTACTTCCACACGTCGGTCGATCCGACGTTCCCGAATGATCATCCGGTCAACACGTTCATCGAGCGGTCCAGCGGCTTCATCCCAGGCGACAGTTGGGCTGACGGCTGCGCCATGGACACGCTCTTTCGGTCAGCGGCACTCACGACATTCCTCGCCGACTGCCTCGAGGTACCGAACCTCCACTGCTACGCCGATCCACTCGCCGGACTCACCGCGAACATCCTCGATCCGGGCCAACAGTTCACCTGGCACTTCGACACCAACGATTTCGCCGTCACCGTTCTCGTCGATGAGGCACGCGACGGCGGAGCGTTCCAGTATGTGCCCGGCATACGGAGCGCGGGCGATGAGGGCTTCGACCGCATCAAGCGGGTGCTCGACGCGGGCGACGACGCCGGCGACCTCGACGAGGTTCACACACTCGACCTCCGTCCCGGCGACCTCCAGATCTTCCGCGGTCGTCACTCGTTGCACCGTGTGCAGCGCGTCGCGTCGGACTCGTCGCCGCGACACGCGGCGATCTTCGCCTACACAGAACAGCCCGGCGTGATCGGCCGAGTCGAGCGCACTCGCCAGCTCTTCGGGCGCATCCTGCCAGAACACGAGGCGGCCGAGCGGGCCCGGATTCGGTCTGACGAACTCATCGACTGAGGCAGCTCAGGCGCAGACCGGGGTCTCACGGGAGTACCGACCGATCGGCTAGACACACCGGGTGGAATCGATTGCCATGGTCTGGCGGACCTCGACGTCGGGCTGCTGGCCGCCGAGGCGAGCTCGCAGCTCATCAGGCAGGAAACTGCCGTCGTGACGCTGCTGGCGATCGCTGCGGCCGTGGCGTTCCTCGCCAGACGGGCCAACTTCCCGTTCACGGTGGCGCTCGTGCTCGCCGGTTTCGTCGCCGCCGGTCTCGGCGAATTGGTGACGGTGGAGGCCAGCGCCGATCTGATCCTCGCACTGCTGGTTCCGCCCTTGCTCTTCGAGGCGACTCTGAATCTGCCGTGGAAGAAGCTCAAGCACGATCTGTTCGGAATCTTGACGCTGGCGTTGGCGGGCACACTGATCGGGTCGCTCATGGTCGGCGACCGTGGTGCATCTATCTGCTCGATCTTCCGTGGGCGCTCAGTTTCGGATTCGGTGCGCTGATCTCCGCCACCGATCCCGTGGCCGTGATTGCCTTCTTCAAGTCGCTCGGCACCCCGAAGCGGCTCAGCGTTCTGGTCGAAGGCGAATCGCTCTTCAACGATGCCGTCGCCGTCGTGATGTTCGGTGTCGCCTTGGACGTCGCCGAGGGCGGGTCGTTCGTTCTCGGTGATGCGCTCACGGATTTCCTCGTCGTCTCCGCCGGTGGTCTCGCGGTCGGTCTCGTCCTCGGCTACATCGTCAGCGAAGTGATTCTCGCAGCGGTGGATGATCCGCTGATCGAGACCTCGACCACCCTGGCCATCGCCTTCGGGTCATTCCTCGTTGGCCGAGGAGTTCGGCGCACTGATCGGCCGGGACGACCTGCATTTCTCTGGCATCCTCGCTGTGGTTGCTGCCGGGCTGATGGTCGGCACCCGAGGCATCCAGAACACGTCGCCAACGACTCGTCAGACCCTCGAGCACTTCTGGGAACTGCTCACGTTCCTCGTCAACTCGCTCGTGTTCCTGTTCATCGGACTCACGATCGGTCTTGCGGGTCCTGATCGTCGAGTGGTGGCCTGTCCTGCTCGCCGTGATCACCGTGCTTCGTCGTCCGGGTACTCCTCGTGTACGGGCTCACGTTCTTCACCGATCTGATTCGTCCGAGTCGTCGCGTGCCGATGGCGTACAAACACGTGATGTTCTGGGGTGGGCTTCGAGGCGCCATCTCCCTCGCCCTCGCGCTCATCATCCAGGACAACGAGGCACTGGCCGACGTCGTCGGCGAGGACGCAATCCAGACCGTCGTGGTCATGACCTTCGGGGTCGTGGTCTTCACCTTCCTGGTGCAAGGTCTGACCATCACAGGTCTGATCCGGCGTCTCGGACTCGCCGGACTCACCGCAGTCGAACTCGAGCAACAGACCCGCCAGGCCGTCATCGCCACCCGTCGTGCCGGGCAGGCCGCAATCGGAAGGCTGGGAGCCGACGGAGTGATCGGGCATGATCTCGCCGACGCACTGTCGAGCATCTATGCAGAGGACGTCCATGCCGCGACGCTGGCACTCCAGGAGCACGTCGCCGCTCATCCGGATCTCGGGGCCGAGATGGTGCTCCAGGCCAGGCGGGAAGCGTTGATCGCCGAGAAATCGGCGGTCGGCGAGATCGTCAGAACCGGACTCATCGAGGTCAGCGTCGCCGAGCACATCACCATCGGGCTCAATCATCGACTCGCGGCCCTCGAGAGTCCTCGCCGAACGATGGGCTGTGCCGGTCGCCGAGGAGTCCGTCGCGATGATCGCCTACCTCTCCATCGGTGGTTCTGGAACCTCGGACACCCTGGAGCAAGCGGCACTGCGAGCAGCAGGAGACCGAACACCACTGACGTCCGCCGCCATCGTCGAGGACGCTCGATTCGGCGATCGTCGACGCCACGACGATGTCGATGCTCGTCGAGGAGCTCGACTTCCTGCTCCGAACGCAGCTGGCTGCAGTCAAACGCCTCGTCGGCGGCGAACTCGAAACGTCTGTGACTGTCGTCCGCGGGAGATGCGCTGGACGTCATCCGACTCGATCTCGGCGAGCACCTATCTCATCGGAGGCCCAACGGTGCCGGGGACGCACGACGTCGGTGAGCTGATCACGGCCCTGGAGCAGAAGACCGGCCGCCCCGTCGAGCTGCTGAGCTGAGCCCCGACCCGGCTTCCGATGTCAGTCGACGATCGCCTGGTACGTGAGCGTGCGCATGTCTCGGTCCGGCAGCTCGACACCGGTCATGTACTGGGCCATGAACAGCCCAACGAGCTGCTCGGCTGGATCAACCCAGTAGTAGGTCTTCGCCGCGCCGGCCCAGCCGTACTCCCCCACCGATCCCTGCCCCGCACTTGCCGCCACGTCCAGCATCACTCGGGACCCGAGTCCGAACCCAAGCCCGCTCTGCACTCGGCCGAGCAGATCGAATGGCAGGAGGCTCAGCGGAAGATGGTTGGCATGCATGAGCTCGAGTGTCTTCCGCCCGATGATGCGTTCGCCGTCGAGCTCCCCGTTTCCGAGCAACATCTGCGAGAAGCGCAAGTAGTCGCCAATCGTCGAGAACAAGCCGAGTCCCCCGCGAGCGAAGACGTCTGGCGTGTCGACCGGATAGGTGGTCGACACGTCGATGCGTTCGTTGAAGCCCTGGAGTGCGGCGGCGAACAGATTGGACCCGGTCTGCCCCTCACCGATGAGGTCGGGCAGCCCGTACATGGCAGCAACCAGCGTTCGCTTCTCCTCGGCGACGCCGAACGCGGTGTCGGTCATGCCGAGCGGTGCGAACACTCGACTGATGGAGGAAGCGCCCGAGCGGCTCGCCCGACAGGACCTCGATCAGCCTGGCAGCAACATCGATCCCCACGCTGTAGTGCCAGCGGGCACCCGGTTGTGAGGCGAGCGGCAGCTCGGCCAGAGCATCGATGGTTTCCTCGAGCGTCCGCGTTGCGTCGTTCATGATTCGCGCCTGGCGGTACATCTCACCGACAGGCGTGTCCTCCATGAAGTCATAGGTGAGGCCGCTGGTGTGCGTGAGGAGGTCACGCACCTCCATCGGACGGGCCTGGGGGATCAGCGATCCATCCGCAGCGAGGACCTGGACTCCACCGAAGGCTGGGAGGTGTTTCGCCACCGGATCCTCCAATCGAAAGCGACCCTCCTCGTGGAGGAGCATCAACGCCGTGCAGACGATCGGCTTGGTCATCGAGTAGATCCGAAAGATGGTGTCCGGCGTCATCTCGAGGCCGGCTTCGACGTCGCGATGACCGAACTGCGCAGCGTGGACCACCTGACCGCGCCGGCTGACGAGCGTGCTGATGCCGGCGACGGTGCCATCGTCGACATAGCGCTGCATGGCGACGTTGATCCGTCCGAGCCGTTCGGTGCTCATGCCGACTGCTTCCGGTGACGTGACGCTGATGACCACGGTGAGACCCCCTCGATCGAACGACCGAGAGGGTATCCGACCGATCAAAGGCGGTCGATCAGCGGGTCCGGGCCTACTTCTTTCGCTCGACCGGGATCTTCGACGACGCAGCTTCGTCATCGTCGATCGGGATCCTCACCTCGAGGATTCCGTCGTCGTATGTGGCCGTGATGTCATCGGGCCTTGCGCCGGCCGGCAGCGAGCACGTGCGCCGATAGGCGCCGTAGCGGAACTCGGTACGGAACCCGCCACTGCTCTCCTCCTCCGTGCGTTGTTTTCGCTCCGCAGCGATGTGGAGTCGACCGTTGTCCACCGTGATCTCGAGATCCTCGTCCGGATCGAGTCCGGGAAGCTCACCTCGAATCGTCATGCCGTCGGCATCCACCGTTTCCTCGATGCGGATCACCCCGCCCATTTCCCGGCCGGCACCCCAGAGTTCGGGGAATGGGTTGCCGAAGAACGCCGTTCGGCCCAGGAGACGAAGGGACCTAGGTCACCGTGCGGCTTTCGGGCGTCCTCGTACGGATTCGTGGTTCACGGTGTGGCATCGGGTTCCGGAACAGACCAGACATAACCGAGCTCGTAGCGCCACGAGCTTCCGCACGCCAGGCAGCGGAAGACGGCAGCTTCGCCTCGTCGATGCACGAGGAAATCGGTGCCCTGGCATCCCGGACAGTCCTTGATCGGACCAATGTGATGGGTGGTGGATCCCGACGGCGTTGTCTTCTCCGCCGGGTCAGCGATCCCGTTTTCTTCTGCGATTGGAGACATGAATTCACAATGACGGACAGGGAGCTGTCGCATCAAGGGCTTTGGTCCTGTTGGACGGCCCCCGGCAGCGGAGCGGGCGTCGACGGCGAGGAGCTGCATCACCTTGCGATAGATCTCGACATGTTCTTGTGCCATGCGTTGCGCCGTGAACCGTTCCTCGACCGCAGCCCGACACGCCGGGCGGTGGAGATCGCGGAGATCGGAGATCCGAGCGACGAGTTCCTCCTCGGTTCGAACGAGGAAGCCCGTCGTCCCGTGATCGACGATCTCAGGAGCGGCACCGTTCGGGAAGCCGAGGACCGGTGTTCCGCATGCGAGTGCCTCGATCATGACCAAGCCGAACGGTTCCGACCAGCAGATCGGGTTGATCAACGCCAACGAGGAGCGGAGGAGGTGCACCTTCGTTCGGCGGTCGGCTTCGCCGATGAACCGGATGTCGCCGCCCAACAACGGCCGTACCTGATGCTCGAAGTACCGCTTCTCCTCCGGGCGCCGCATCTTCGCTGCAATCGTGAGGGGGATCCCCGCCTCACGTGCGGCTCGAGCTGCGATGTGCACCCCTTTCTGGGGGTCCATGCGGCCGAGAAACAGCAGTCCGTCTCCCCCCGGCCCGGGCGGGTAGTCGGCGAGCATCAGACCATGATGCACAATCGAGTGAATCGGGGTGTCGCCGGCTTGTGATGCCTGATCACGAGAGATGGCGATGAGCGAAACGTCGACACTCATCCTGCGATACAGGTCGGTGAGGTCGTCATCGAACGGCCCGTGGAGCGTCGTGACGATCGGCACGTCCTCGGGCCGATGGCGGTAGAAGACGCCGGCCAAGGTGTGATCGTGAATCACATCGAAACGGTCTCGACCCCACCGATCGTACGCCGCTGCGACGTGACGGAGCTCCAGCACGGTCGCCCCCATCCGATCGGGATCAGCGCGGTCGAACAGGTGCGCCTGCGGAATCGGGGACGTGCTGTCTGCCGTCGTGAACAGTTCGACGTCGTGTCCGAGCTCGGCGAGTCCGCGGGCCAGCGCGTCGATGACCAGCTCGCTCCCTCCGTACGACTTCGGTGGGACGGCAACCCAGGGCGCCGCGAGCAGGCCGATCCGCAACGGTCCTCGAAGGTCGACGACGTCACTCATGGCTCGATGATCAGTTCCTCCGGTCGCTCTGCACAGGGAAGAAGGTCATCGGGCGCATCCTTCGACCGCCAGACCGTGAGACGTTGGTCCCTGTCGGCTTGCAGGCAGCTGCCGTAGGTTCACTCCATCGGCGGGATTCCGCCGAGCTGGTGACGTCGATCAGAGGAGACGACATGAGCGAGACACCGTGGACCTTCTCCGGCGAGAGCATCGGGACCCGTCAAAGCCAGACAATCACCCTCGTCGATGGCAGTTCCTTCCTCATCTGTGATCACAGCGGAGACATCGGGACCTCCGGGACGACTGGCCTGTTCATGCTCGACACGCGGGTGCTCTCGGTCTGGCGGCTGACGATCAACGGCCGCTTGGTCGAGCCGCTCTCGGTCACCACCAATGGGCCGTTCAGCGCCACGCTGGTCGGTCGCATCGACGACCCAACGCTCGCAGATGCGCCGGTCACTGTCATCCAGCGACGTCACGTCGGGATGGGCATGCGTGAGGATCTCGACATCCGCAACTACGGAGCAGCCAACCGTCAGCTCCGCGTCGAGCTCACCGTGGCGTCCGACTTCGCCAACCTGTTCGACGTCAAGGCCGGGCGTGCCGTTCCGATCGACCGGGTCGGTGTGCTCCCGACCGAAGACGGCGTGGTCATCGTGCATCAGCCGATCGAGCGGGACGACGACTTCGGCGGTCATGGGCCGGACCCGGTCACGGTCGAATCGACGTGGATCAGCGCCGACGGGGCGCCGGAGCGAGTCGAGGCCGGATCGATGATCTGGGAGATCGAACTGGCACCTGGCGAGCAATGGCACAATTGCGTCGTCGTCGGTGTCTCGACCAACGGGAACCGGGTCGAGCCCAGCTATCGATGTGGTCAGCCGGTCGATCAAGCCATTCCCGTGAGCCGACTTCGACGATGGCGCGAGCAGATCACCACGATCAACACCGACCACCGGGACCTCCAGCGTGCCGTCGACCAAGCGACCCAGGACCTCGGAGCGCTCCGGATCTTCGATCCAGACCACCCAGAGCGAGTCGTTGTCGCGGCCGGCGCCCCGTGGTTCATGACGCTCTTCGGACGGGATTCGCTGCTGACGAGCTGGATGGCACTCCCCCTCGATCAGGATCTGGCCACCGGTGTCCTGCTCGAGCTGGCCGGAGCGCAAGGCCAGCTCGACGACCCCGTGACCGAGGAGCAACCGGGCCGGATTCTCCATGAAGTTCGTTTCGACCCGGCGAGCAAGAAGATGCTCGGCGGACAGGGCCGGTATTACGGGTCCATCGACGCCACTCCCCTCTTCGTCGGCCTCGTCGCGGAGCTCGCGCGCTGGACGGGTGCCTCGAAGGTGGTCCGGGATCTCATCCCGTCGGTCGATCGTGCGATTGCATGGATGGAAGGCGACGGTGATCGAAACGGAGACGGCTTCATCGAGTACGAACGCCGTGACCCTCGAGGCCTCGAGAACCAAGGGTGGAAGGACTCGTGGGACGGCATTCGTCACGCCGACGGCACCGTGGCCGTCGCTCCGATCGCGCTCTGCGAGGTCCAGGGCTACGCCTACGCCGCCTACCGTTCCCGAGCTGCGCTGGCGCGTTCGCTCGGCGAGCCCGATTCAATGAGCTCGTCCTTCGATGAGAAGGCCGATCATCTTCGGCGTCGATTCGACGAGCGGTTCTGGCTCGAGGAGCAAGGATGGTTCGCCGTCGGGCTCGACAGGAACGGCGAACCCATCGCATCGTTGTCCTCGAACATCGGGCACCTGTTGTGGAGCGGCATCGTGCTCCCCGAGCGAGCCAGGATCGTGGCCGAGCGGCTGGTCGAGCCGTCGATGTTCAGCGGGTGGGGAATCCGAACACTGTCATCGGACAACCGGGCCTACAACCCGCTTTCCTACCATTGCGGGTCGGTATGGCCCCACGACACGGCGATCGCAGCAGCCGGCCTGGCTCGATATCACTGCGATGATGCGACCGGGGTGATCGTCGAGGGGCTGCTGTCGGCATCCGCACAGTCCGGCGGACGCCTCCCCGAGCTGTTCGCCGGCTTCGATCGCGAGGACCTCTCGACGCCGGTTCCGTATCCCGCGTCCTGCTCACCCCAGGCTTGGGCGGCGGCAGCACCGCTCCTCCTTGTCCGCGCCATGCTGGGCCTCGACCCTGACGTCCCCTCCGGGGTGGTTCGGCTTCGTCCGAGGGTGCCGGCCGGTATCGGTAGGCTCGAGCTCCGGGATGTGCCCATCGCGGGCGGCAGGGTGACCGTCTCGGTCGACGGTTCCGACATCGTCGTCACCGGTTTGCCGGACGGCCTGGCCCTCGAGATCGACCGGCCATGACGCGCGAGGCCGACCGATGGACGCTCCACTTCGAGATCACGCCGGCGAACCGTCGGCGGGTCGAGAGCCTCACTGCGTTGAGCAATGGTCGATTCGGCACACGGGGATTGATCACGAGTCCTCACGAGGTCGCCACCAAATCCACCGTTGCCAGCGGCATCTTCAACGATGAGGACGTCCCGTCGCTGCTCGCCGGTCCGGCGTGGACTGTGGTCGACGTCGGCACGATCGTCGCAGAACACGCCACGCTCGATCTCCGGCGCGGTGTGTTGGAATCGACGATCCATCACAAGCTGGGAGCGTCGTCTTCCGGTGCACACGGCGCAACCACCACCACGAGAGTCACGCAGTTCGTGTCGCGGGTTCGCGACTCCATCCACGTCCTCGTGGCGGACTGCCTTCCGGGCGTGGAGATACCTGCGGCGCCGTTGCTGCTGCGTCCAGATCAACCGGAATCGCCGGACAGACAGCCGACGACGCTGTCCGGTCCCCGACGATCGAGCGCGACGGTCACTGGTCGAACGGGTTGCATCACGGCAGCGGCGGCCGAGTGGACCGAAGGGAACCGCACCGTGCGGATCGCCTCGTTCACCGCCGGTCCGCCGTCGGAGTTCCAGGCGCTCAGGCAAGAGGCCGCCGATGAGCTCGATCGAGCGGTCTCGGACGGGTTCGTCACGTTGCTCGAGGAGCACGCGTCGGCCTGGCAAGCGCGATGGGATCGAGCTGCGATCGACATCACGGGCCGGCCCGATCTCGAGTTGGCGACGCGTTTCGCCCAGTTCCATCTGCTCGCTGCCTCAGATGACAGCGATGACTGCGGGATCGCAGCACGTGGTCTGACCGGCTTGGCCTATCGAGGCCACGTCTTCTGGGACGGCGACGTGTTCGTCGTGCCGGCGTTGTCGGCCATGGCCCCCGAGCTCGCCAGAACCGCTCTGCTCTATCGCTTCAACCGCCTCGGCGCAGCCATGGCCCGCGCTGCCTCCGAGGGACGGGCCGGTGCCCGGTTCCCTGGGAGTCGGCGGCCACCGGGGTCGAGACGACGCCATCCGGGGGGCGGGATCTCCAGGGACGGTGGCAGCCAATCCGGACCGGCGAGCTCGAGGAGCACATCGTGGCCGACGTTGCCTGGGCGATGCACAACCACACCGCCTGGACGGGAGATCAGCAGTTCCAGTGCGATGTGATGCGACCAGTTCTCATCGAGACGGCTCGATATTGGCAGTCGCGGGTGGAGGTCGATGGCGACGGTCGTGGTCACCTTCGCCACGTCATCGGACCGGACGAGTACCACGAAGACATCGACGACTCCATCTTCACCAATGAGATGGCACGGTGGAACCTCGAGATTGCGGCCGCACTCGACGGAGGGGGCATCGCTACCGAGCAGCGAGACTGGCAGGAGACTGCTCGCCGTCTCGCAACGAGCCGACTCGACGCTTCTGGCGCCCACGAGCAGTTTGCCGGCTTCTTCGACCTGGACCCCGTGCTGGCCGAGTCCGTCGGCACGCCACCGGTGGCCGCGGACTCGCTCCTGGGACACGATCGGATCCAACAAGTGCAGGTCATCAAACAGGCCGACGTCTTGATGCTGCACCATCTCCTGCCCGATCGGATGGCCGCCGGATCGCTCGAGGCGGACCTCGACTACTACCTGCCCAGGACCGCCCATGGCAGCTCGCTTTCGCCGGCGATCACCGCATCGGTCCTGGCCCGAGCCGGCCGCTCCTCCGAATCTGGTCGCTGGTTCGAGTTGGCGGCCAGGTTCGACCTGGACGACATCAGCGGGACGACCGCAGGCGGCCTGCACCTCGCAACAATGGGTGGGCTCTGGCAGGCTCTCGCGTTCGGTGTGATCGGGCTGCGGCCGAATGGGAACGTGCTGACCGTCGCACCCATGGTCCCGGAGGCGTGGGGACACGTCACCCTTCGGGTCACGCATCGATCGATTCCGTTGCAGATCCAGGCGTCGAGCAGCCGAATCCACCTGACAGCGCCCCAGCTCGTTTCCGTCGACCTCGTCGGAGTGGGTCGTGTCGAGACCGACGACCTCATGGCGATCCGGGCCGGCGACCAATGGAGTCTCCAATGAAACAGATCCTGGCTTTCGTGAACCATTCGGCCACCGCATCCCGCGTGAGCGCAGTGGCGGCGTTGTTCGCCGATCGTCTCGACGCCGAGCTGGACCTCGTGACCATCGGCGAGGCGAACGATGTCGACCCGACGGTCCGACTGGTACGGGGCGAGGTCGTCCCGACCATGCTGGCCGAGATAGCAGAATGCAAACCTGCGCTGACCGTCATCGGGGAGCGAGGCGTGCCGTTCACATCCGAACCGATCGGCGACATCGCCAAGCAGCTCCTGACCCGGTCGGTCGTGCCGGTCATGGTCGTCCCACCGAACGCACCGGCATCGTTCGGCGTGTCGACCGAAGAGCGTCCGCTCCGGGTGCTGGTCCCGCTGGACGGCACGAGGGAAACCGACGAAGCGGTGGTCGGGCTGGTGGAACAGCTCGCCGCCGTGGACGTGGAACTGCTCGCGGTGCACGTGCTCGACCAGTCGTCGATCCCGGGCAGCATCGACACGGCGCACGATGTCAACGTCCTGGCCAGCGAGTTCGGCCTCCTGCACATTCCGGTTGCCAAGCGCATCGCACTTCGCCTCGGTGACCCGGCACGGCACATCCTCGACTACATCGCATCGGCACAGGACGATGGACGAGCCCATCGACGCCGTCGTCGTCGGCTGGGCGCAGAGCCTGGCGCCGGGTCGGGCCCACGTCGTGAAGCAGCTTCTCCGCGAGGCCGACATCCCGGTCATTCTCTGCCCGGTCTCCTGAACCGACACATCGGCCCCGAGGCGGGATCGGCCGACTTCGACTTCGCTCAGGGTATGCGGCAGCCGAGTCAGACGGGCCGGAGGCGCTTCGGGCCAACACGAAGCAGACAAGGCCGAGGCTGCCGGCCACGAGGAAGACGAGGGCTGAACGTGCATCGATGAACGGCACGAACACGGCGGGGCCGGCTGCGTGCCCCAAGAATCGGAACGAAAGGAGGAACGACAGAGCACCGCCCCGGTTGTCCGGCATGATCGTCGCTCCCAGCGCTTGGAAGACGACCACGATGAAGGCTGCAGCGGCGCCGCCGACGATCCAGATCAGCCCGAGCGCCCACCCGCTACTTCCGAGCGCAACCGCCATCGACGATGCCGTCGCCGCAAGTATTGCCGGCGTCGCGATTCGCCGGGGACTGTGGCGGTCGAGCAGCCAACCCCAGACCGGTCCTGCCACCATCGCCGACACGGCCCCGCCCAACAGGATGATGCCCGTCGTGGTGCCGTTGAGATCCAGGACGTCTCTGGCCGAGACCCCGACGAGAACGGCGAGCCCGACCGGCCCGGCTGCGGCAAAGAAGAATGCGGCGCCGAGCACGAGCATCTGGGGCGTGAGGAGCGGGCGGAGCTGCGGCGCCGACATCCCCGGACGGGGCTCTCCTTCCGGAGGCATGAACGCCAACGCCGTGGCCGCCACTGCGGTTCCGATGAAGGCCGTCCTCCAGTCGGTGTCGGCAGCAAAGCCCCCGGCGAGCGGCCCGAGTCCGGCGCCGACCGCCTGGAAACTCGAGTAGATCCCGACCTCCCGGCCGAATCGCTCCGGCTCGACCATCTCGGCGAGTCCGGCCAGGAGCAGGGGCGTGATGAATGCATTGGCGACGCCTTGAACGGCGCGAGCCCCGATGAACCAGGCCAGGGAAGGGGCGAGCGCGGCCGCAACGCTCGCCGCGGCGTACAACAGATACGTGATTCGAACGGTACGTCGCCGTCCCAATCGTTCGCCGATGGTTCCCGGAAAAGAGCAGTGCCACTGCGAACGGCACGAGGTAGAGGCTGTAGCCGAGACCAACCGCGCTCGACGATGCTCCGAACTCCTCGCGGAGCTCGGGGAACATCGGGACGATCACGACGGTGCCGAAGGGCCCGAGGAATCCGCCGAAGTAGAGCGCAAGACGACGCAATGACACGGGGTGGAGCCTCCCACGGTGGCCGACGATCGACGAATGAGGCCGGCAGGCAACTCCGCAGCACCGCACAAACGGAAGATTGCGAAGGTCACACCGGTTACGACTAGACCACAGCGATGGAGACTCTTTCGGGCAGGACCGCCGTCATCACAGGTGCGGCGGGTGGCATCGGGCTCGAACTGGCCAAGCAGTTCGGCGCCGAGGGTATGAACCTCGTGCTGGCCGACATCGACGCTTCGGCACTCGAGGCTGCGGCGGAACTCTTGACGGTCGCCGGAAATGAGGTGCTCTCGCGTCAACTGGATGTCCGGAAGCACGACGAGTTGGTCGCGCTCGAGACCGCGGCCATGGAACGCTTCGGGAACGTACACCTGTTGTGCAACAACGCAGGCGTCGGCGCCGGCGGCCCGGTCAGCGATCCGACGAACCTCGAGGCCTGGCGATGGACGATCGACATCAACCTGTGGGGTGTGATCTACGGATGCAAGATCTTCCTCCCGAACATGCTGGCTCACGGCGAGCCGTGTCACATCGTCAACACGGCCTCGATGGCGGGACTCGGCTCCGCTCCGTTCATGGGTGCGTACAACATCTCGAAGTACGGCGTGGTTGCCCTCTCCGAGACGTTGGCCAAGGAGATGCTGATCGCCGAGGCGCCCATCGGGGTGTCGGTCTTGTGTCCGGCGTTCGTCGCCACCGCCATCGCCAGCAGCGACCGCAACATGCCAGACGAGGTCCGGGCCGCCATCCCGGAGCCCCCGGCGGTTGCGAGCGAGATGCAACGTGCGATCGAAGGCATGGTCGCAGCCGGGATCGACCCCGCGCTCGTTGGTAGGGCCGTCGTCGATGCGGTCACCAACGACGAGTTCTGGATCCTGACACACGAGGAAACCAAACCGATGGTCATCGAGCGCGCCAATCAGATCGTGGCCGGCGTGAACCCCACGCTCGGCCCCGGCTTCGAGTCCTAGCAAGACCACATCCGGTCCACGTCGCCGGTCGTGACCTTCTTCCCTTGCTACCAGACAGCCACGGCGCGACCGTGGAGCGGTACGCGAAGGAGTCAGCATGGGACCGAGCAAGAAGGCTTCGCGCAACGTGGCATCGGCCACGATCACCTGTCCCTCGTGCGGCGGGAAAAACCGAGTTCCGGATGCGGCAAAGGGTCGGCCCAGATGCGGGAAGTGTCGTGCCGATCTTCCTTGGCTGTCCAACGTGTACGGCGGGCGCCTTCGATGCCGTCATCGCACGTCGCCGCTGTCCCGACTCTCGTCGATCTCTGGGCGCCCTGGTGCGGACCGTGCCGCACGATCGCCCCGATTCTCGAAAAGCTGTCCGTCGAACGGGCCGGACGTCTTCGCATCGTGAAAGTCAACGTCGACAAGGCACCCGAGGTCTCCGCTCGACTCGGAGTCCAGGGGATTCCCACGATGATCCTCTTCGACGGCGGCAAGGAGGTTGCCAGGCAGGTCGGAGCCATGCCCGGCCCGCAGATCGGTCGATGGCTGGACGGCTCCCTGAGCGGGCGCTGACCTCGACCGACCGGCAGTTTCACCTCCGCCCGGTGGACGCCTCGGCCTCGGCCACGGCCGGATGGTCCGGGCCAGCGGCATCAGGGGTGACGCTGATCGAGTCGATGCCCTCGCTCGACGAGGAACGCTGCGAACTCCGGGTAGTCAGACGGCGCCTGCCCGCAGATGCCGATCTTCCGGCCGCATGCCTCGGCCGGTGGCGATCACCATCGAGCAGGCTCGCTTGACGGCGGCGTTCTGCTCGTTGAACAAGTGCGGCCACCGACTCGGAGTCCCGGTCGACGCCGAGCGTGAGCTGGGTCAGGTCGTTCGATCCGATCGAGAATCCGTCGAAGATCGCGGCGAACTCCTCGGCCTGCAGCACATTCGGCCGGGATCTCGGCCATCACGTAGACCTCGAGTTCGTCCGGTCCTGCGCCGGCCGACGAAGATCGATCGGCCGGCCGCTCAGCCACATTCGGCCATCACGTCGATCACCGCCTGCCCCTCCTCCGGGGTCCGGCAGAACGGGAATCATCACCTTGAGATTGGTGAGCCCGAACTCCTCGCGGACCCGACGAACTGCCTGGACCTCGAGTTCGAACCCCTCTCGGTAGTCGGGGTGGTAGTAGCGGCTGCCCCGCGCCATCCGATCATCGGGTTCGGCTCGGTCGGTTCGAAGCCGTCGCCACCGACGAGGCCTGCGTATTCGTTGGTCTTGAAGTCACTGAACCGGAGGATCACCGGCCGGGGCCAGAACGCGGCGGCCAGCGTGCCGATACCGCTGTGCGACGCGTGTCGACGAGGTACTCGGTGGGCTCGTCGTAGCCGATCGTGCACCTCGTCGACCTCTCGCCTGGTGACGGGGTCGAGTGTGTCGTATCGGGTGAGCGCCAGAGGATGGACGCCGAACGTGGCTGGCGAAGATGAACTCCATCCGGGCCAGTCCGATGCCCGCCGTCGGCAGGCTGCGCGTGCTTGTACGCCGACCGACGGGTCGCCGACGTTCAGCATGATCTCGGTCTCGGTCTCGGGCAGCGTGGCGAGGTCGATCTCCTCGATCTCGAACGGGACCGCGCCTCGTAGACCACGTCCGACTCGCCCTCGGCACACGACACGGTGACGGTGCCGATGGTCGACGATCCGGTCGCCGATGTCGCCCGCGCCGACGATGGCGGGGATGCCGAGTTCGCGGGCGACGATCGCCGCGTGCGAGGTGCGCCCTCCACGCTCGGTGACGAGGCCGGCCGCCCGCTTCAGGATCGGCTCCCAGTCGGGATCGGTGATCTCGGTGACCAGGACCTCGCCGTCCACGCAGCTGGTTCATGTCGCGCGGGATCCTCGATGCGGCGGACCGGGCCGGTGGCGATCCGCTCGCCGACGGCCAGCCCCTCGAGCAGCAACGCTCACCGGTCCCGGTCAGCCGGAACGACCGTCGCATCGACGTGGTCCGACTTCTGGCTGTGCACCGTCTCCGGCCGGGCCTGGACGATGAACAGCTCGCCGGTGATGCCGTCCTTGGCCCACTCGATGTCCATCGGCGTGGGGACGCCCCGCTTTGCTCGGAGTAGTGATCCTCGATGATCAGCGCCCAGCGGGCCAGCTGCAGGACCTCGTCGTCGGTCAGGCACAACGAGGTCCGCTTCTCGATCGGTGGTGCGCACGTTGGTGACCCGGTGGTCTGACCGGGTCGTAGATCATGCGTGAGTTCCTTCGCGCCGAGCTGCTTGCCCACGAGCGGTCGGAATCCGTCGCGCAGGCGGGGCTTGTGCACGAAGAAGCCGTCGGGCATCGACGCGACCCTGGACGATGTTCTCGCCCAGACCCCAGGCCGAGGTCAGTAGACGACGTCGCGGAAGCCCGAGTCGGTGTCGAGGGTGAAGATCACGCCGCTGCTGCCAGAGTCGGACCGCACCATGCGCTGGATGCAGGCCGACAGCGCGACGTCGGTCTGATCGATGTCCATGTCTTCGCGGTAGCTGACCGCTCGGGCGGTGAACAGGCTGGCGAAGCAGCGCCGGATCGGAGTCGAGGACGTCGGCGTCACCGTGCACCATGAGATAGGTCTCCTGCTGGCCGGCGAACGACGCCTCGGGCAGGTCCTCGGCCGTGGCGCTCGACCGGACGGCCACGTCGATGCGCGGTGCCGACACCTGCATCCGCCGACAACTGCTGGTAGGCGGCACTCACGGCGTCGACGAGTCGTCGGGGCAACGTGCCACTCAGGATGAGGGATCGGATCGCTCCGGTCCGCTGCGCCAGATCGTCGACGTCTGAGCGCTCCCAGCCGTCGAGATCAGGTTTTCGATGTGGGCCTCGAGACCCGTTGATCGAGGAACTCGCGATACGCCTCTGCCGTCGTCGCGAAGCCGTTTGGCACCTGCACCCCCTTGCCGTCCAGTTCCCGGTACATCTCACCGAGGGATGCGTTCTTCCCCCCGACTGAAGCGACGTCGTCGATCCTGATGTCTTCGAACCATGCGATGCGCTTCATGGAGCAACAGTACGAACGTCGGCGCGATCTGTCCCGGGACATTCGTCCCTGGTTCCTGCCGCGTCGGCGGGCGACGCTTCGCTCCATGGGAACGAGCACCGATTTCTGGAGGGATGCGGTCGGCTATTGCGTGTATCTCCGCTCATTCCAGGACAGCAACGGTGACGGCGTCGGTGATCTCGACGGTCTGCGTCGTCGACTCGATCACCTGGTCGACCTCGGCATCGACATTGTCTGGGTCACACCGTTCTACCCCTCACCTCTGGCCGATGCCGGGTACGACGTCGCCGACTTCGTGACCGTCGACCCGGCCTACGGGGGCATGCCTGCCTTCGATCGACTGGTCGAGGCCATTCACGATGCGGGGCTCCGCCTGGTCATCGACTGTGGTGGCGAACCACACGAGCGACCAACACCCGTGGTTCGTGGCCGAGCGATCCCGGCCACCATCATCGACTGATCGGTACATCTGGGCCGATGCGTCTGCCGGCGGTGGGCCACCGAACAACTGGATCAGTCTGTTCGGAGGATCGGCCTGGACCTACGACGACATCCGGGGTCAGTACTTCCTCCACCTCTTCCTGCCTCAGCAGCCCGATCTCGACTGGCGATCCGAGGCGGTGGTGGACGAATTCGATCGAATCCTCCACTTCTGGCTCGATCGTGGTGTCGACGGCTTCCGGATCGACGCGGCCCAGTGCGTCGCCAAGGATCGAGACCTCCGCTCGAACCCGCAACGCCACGCCTGGGATGCCGCGGCTCCCCGAGCGGAGCAGTGGGCGGCTTTCGACCACGTTCACGACATCGGTCAACCGGAGTCCCACGCCTTCTTCCGCCGGTGGCGAGGGATCTGTGATGCCGCCGGTGCGTTCCTCGTCGGCGAGACATCCATGCCCACCGGTCGAGAGGTCGCGGCGTTGTTGCCCGGCGATGGCTTTCACGCCGGGTTCTGGCTGCCCGCCGCTCGCGGGTTCTGGAACGCCGACGACCTCCGCCGCACGCTGGTCGAACCGCTGAGTGCGGTGAGCGATCGATCCTCCATCGTCTGGGTTTCATCGACGCTCGACGAATCCCGCTCCGTGAGTAGATTCGGTGGCGGTGAGATCGGCAGACGCCGAGCGCTGGCCTACACAACGGCGCACATGTGGCTGCCGGGAATCCCCTTCCTGTACCAGGGTCAGGAGCTCGGTTTGGAGGACGGCACCATCGAGCCTTCACAACGACTCGATCCGGTCGGGGCCACCGTGGCCGAGAGTCGCGATGGCTGTCGGACCCCCATGCCGTGGGACGAACGGGGAGCCTCCTTCGGGTTCTCGACCGCCGCTCGGACCTGGCTGCCCGTGGGTGGTCGCCGGCGACAGGACACGGCCGAGTGGCAAGAGGGTCGTCCGGGCAGCTGGCTCGCCAGGCACAGGGAGCTGATCCGAGTCAGACGGCACCACATCGGTGCTGCCGACGAGACGGTGACGTGGCTCTCCGACGTTCCCTCTGACGTCGTGGGTTACCGGCGGGGCCCGATCTGCGTGGTGCTCAACGCAGGCGAGACATCGGTGGAGCTTCCTGCCGCTGCCGGCCAAAGAGTGATCTTCGACAGCTTCGCGTCCACTGCTCCCGCCGGACGCACGGAAGGTGGGGCTCCTGATCTGGCCCCTGATCAGGCGCTCGTCCTCGAGATGGTGTGAGGACAAAGGTCCCTTCGCCTCTCGGAGAACCTGGGAGAACCTGATGGCATGTTCAGGAACCGGACCGAAGCAGGTCGACGTCTAGGAGACCAACTGCGTCACCTCGCGCCAGAGAACCCCGTCGTCGTCGGGGTGACCCGCGGCGGCGTCCCCGTTGCCGCAGAAGTCGCCCGAACGCTCGGAGCACCGCTCGATGCCGTGATCGTTCGCAAGCTCGGCGTTCCCCGTCAACCCGAGGTGGGCTTCGGTGCGATCGGTGAGAACGGCATCGAGGTCCTCGACGAGCAGGTGATGCGCGACGCTCGCATCACCGAGATCGATCTGGCGGCCATCGAACGTCATGAACGGGCGCACATGAAACGACTCGCCGACCACCTGCAGAGCGCAGGTGATCGGCTCGAACTCACCGGGCGAACCGTCGTCGTAGTCGATGACGGCATCGCCATCGGAACCACGTCGCTGGCGGCGTGCGAGGTCGTCCGAAAAGCGGGTGCCGGGCGCGTCGTGTTGGCCGTGCCGGTGATGGCCCCCGGTGCCGTCGACCGTTTTGCCGATCGGGTCGACGATGTGGTCTTCCTCGCGTCACCGGACGACTTCGTCGGGGTCGGAAGGTTCTATGACGACTTCTCCCAGGTGAGCGATGACGAGGTCCTCGATTTGCTGACACGCCGACGCGGGGTGCAGGAACCAACTTGACGCTGACTGAACGGGTTTCATCGGCGCTCATCGGCAACGATGGCGCATGACCACTTCTCCGGCGCTCCATCCCGATGTCCACCACCTCGCCTTCCTGCTCGGGCACTGGGTCGGCGGTGGAGCCGGCCACTATCCGACGATTGCCGACTTCGAGTATCGGGAGCAGGTCTGGTTCGAACACGTCGGCAAACCGTTCATCTCCTACCGCCAGGCAACCAAGGACGCCAACACCGGACTTCCACTCCATGCCGAAAGCGGTTACCTGAGGCCCGTGGGACCCGACCGGGTGGAACTCGTACTTGCTCAACCCAGCGGCATCGTCGAGCTCCACGAGGGAACCATGGACGGCACCACGCTCCGCTTTGCCAGCACATCGGTCGTGACGACGGCAACCGCCAAGGACGTCTCAGCGGTCGAACGAACGATCGCGGTCGCCGACGACGAACTCACCTACGATCTCTCGATGGCAGCCGTCGGACTGCCACTGCAGCACCACCTTTCTGCTCGCCTGCAGCGGTCGTGACCGCGCCAGATCCCGATCCCCGGACCACAAGCGAGCATCACCGATGCAGGACTACGGTGCCGCCCCATGGAAGGTGACATCATCCTCGTCGGCGACGAGCATCGGGAGGCAGCGGCACGAATCGTGGACGCTCTCGAGGAGCGCGTCAGGAGCCTGGACCGGCGGTACACGATCACCGTCGCCGGGGAGTCCGGCAGCGGAAAGTCCGAGACGGGGCAGGCGCTCCTCGAGGACTTCGAACGTCGCTCCATACCGGCGCTGGTCCTCCAGCAGGACGACTACTACGTACTCCCCCCGCGGTTCAACGACGCCGCGAGACGGGCGAACTTCGCCTGGGTCGGCACCACCGAGGTCAAGCTCGACCTGCTCGACCGCCATCTCGCTGCGGCTCGAGCCGGCGAGGATGGCATCGTCAAGCCCCTGGTGCACTACGACGACAACTCGATCACCGACACACCGGTATCGCTCGCGGGTATCCAGGTCGTGATCGCCGAGGGCGTGTACACCTCACTCTGCGAGCACGTCGACACCCGCGTCTTCATCGACCGGAACCGCCTCGAAACGATGGAACACCGAATGAAGCGTGGTCGGGAAGAGTTCGACCCCTTCATCGAAGATGTGTTGAAGACCGAGCACGAAATCATCTCGCAGCACCGGGCCCGGGCGAACATCATCATCAGCCGGGACTACGACGTCGAGGTCGTTGGCGACGGATGAGCAGGACCGTCCCAGGGGAGGCCGGCTATGTGAGCGGGGTTTCCTCGTTCGCGGTGGGTCTACGCCCGTCGGACGCCTCGAGATTGACCTGGTCGGAAACGCTGGATCTGATCCGCCGGCGGTTCGGTGATGTGGTTGATCTCGCCTTGTCAGACGCGGCAACCGACACCGCTCGTCCTCTCGAGGAGCTTCCCGAGGATGTCACGTCCCCCCGGTCCGGCGATACCGACCCATCGTGGCTGCGGCGGTCCAACATGGCCGGCATCAACGTCAGGACCGTGGGCGACTTCACGGGGGTCGTGAAGTACGCCCTGACGTTGCCGTCGTTCGTCGATTCGATCCACCTCCTCCCGATCTGGGAGCCGGGAGCCGTCGGCAGCCTGTATGGCATCGCCAGCTGGAATCTCAACACCGAGTTCTTCTCGACCGAGATGTGCGAGGTCTCCCCTCATCTCGACACCGTCGAGCGTCAGCTTCGGGCTGTGTCGAATCTCATCCACGTCATGGGCAAGACGATCGGCATGGACGTCATTCCCCATACCGACCGTTTCTCGGAGCCGACACTGGCCAATCCCGATCTGTTCGAGTGGATGCGAATCGAGAAGCGACAGATCATCGACGTCGGTGATCAAGTGACGGAGGCAGCCATCGGCATCGTCCGGGAGTGGTTCGCCACGATGGGCCCGGCCGAGTCCGGATCTGCTGCGGTGGACACTTCGGGGATCGACGTCGATCAGCTCTTCGAGGTCGACGAGCCAACGAGACTCGCGGCATTGTTCGGTGCTGCACCAGACCGACAGGGGCGCATCGACCGTCGTGTCAGCCTGCTCCGCCACCTGAAGAGTGCCGGCCTCGAGCCCGTGCCGGCCACGATGGGTGTGCCCTTTCGGGGAATCCAGATCGACCCCGATCCAGACCACGTGGTCACAGACGACGGCGGTCTCGAGTGGCCGGACTTCATCATGCTCGAACCAGAGCACATGTCCCGAGTGTTCTCGCCGCTCGCCAGGTTCCATCTCTACGAAGCCGCCGAGGATTCGGTGTGGGAACTCGACTTCGATCGACCGCGCCACCACGCGTGGGACTACGTCTGCCGCCACTATGCCGACGCCCAACACATCGGTGCCTTCGACTTCATGCGTGGCGACATGTCGCACGTCCAGATGCGGCCAGGGGGCGTACCGGACGTCGTCGACCGCCACTACGACATCCTCGGCGCCGTGAAGCGACACATCGTCACAGTCTCGGGAATGCCGTGGTTCGGCTACTTCGCCGAGTCCTTCCTGCCGGCTCGGGACGTCTTCCAATTCGGCGAGGAACTCGACCACCTCGAGGCCTCGGAAGCCGACTCCACACTCGGAGATCTGCAATCGACCCCGGTTGGGAGCCCCGAGCATCTTCGGGTCTTCCGTCGTTATCTCGACGACCTCGGTACGAGACGGACCGCTCCGGCGTACACGGTCATGACCGCAGACAAGGACGATCCCCGATTCGACGAGTACTACCTCGACGGGAACGAGGCACGGATGTTCACCGCGCTCTTCCTTCCCGACATGCCGTCGTACACGGGACTCGGATTCGAGCTGCGGGATCGGCGCACGCGGCCGGTCGAGAACGAGCGTTACACGAAGCTGTTCGTCTTCGAGGAGTCCGGCGACTCCAACATCTACCCGTCGAAGGCTCGATTCAGCGACGACTACATCTGGGGCACCAACGATGCTCTCTTCCGGCGACTGACGGAGCTTCGCGTGTTCGCCGAAGGCATTCTTCCGCTCGTGGCCAGCCGGACGACCCGATGGCTGATCCCCCCTGATTCGACCGGATTGAGAGGAACCGCGGCATGGGCTCTCGACTCGGGCGCACCGGGCGAGCAGGCGTTTGCCTTTCTCGTCAACTACGACCTCGAGAAGCCGTCCGGTTTCTTCGGGCTCCCCGCGCTCGAAGCCACGACGGTCCTCGTCCCCGAATACTCGACGACGGCAGAACTCATCGACCTCGCGACTGTCGAGCACAACGGCTTCTTCCACCGGATCGACGATCTCGAACCGGGTGAGGCCAGGGTCTATCGGATCGACCAGCTCAGCCGGGCTCGATAGGAGCGAAGAAGCTCACTGAAAGCGGCCCGAGCTCGATCTCGAACGACTGAGGATGACCGTGGCTTTCCTCCGGCTGCGTGGCGAACGGTCCCACCACGATCCCGCTCCCCCCGAACCGTCGGTCGTCAGACTGCAGCAGGGGCTCCCACTCTCCGGCGATGGGAACTCCGATCCGGTGATGCTGTCGCGGGACCGGGGTGCAGTTCGCCACGACCAGAACCGGCCGCCGATCATCGGCCACACGAAGAAAGGCGAAGACGCTGTTGACGGCGTCGTCGCCAATGATCCACTGCAGCCCGTCGTCACCGCAATCCTTCTCGTGTAGTGCCGGTTCACTTCGGTACACATGGTTCAGTTCGCCGACGAGGTCGAGGAGCCCACGGTGGCCGTTGTCGGCGAGCAGACCCCAGTCGAGCTCGGTCTCGTGGTTCCACTGGGATTGTTGGCCGAACTCGCCACCCATGAACAGGAGCTTCTTTCCGGGGACAGCCCACTGGTAACCGAGCAGGAGACGAAGGTTGGCCAACTTCTGCCAGTGATCGCCGGGCATGGCGGCCAACAACGAGCCCTTGCCATGGACGACCTCGTCGTGTGAGAGGGGCAGCATGTAGTTCTCGGAGCCCTGGTAGACGGATCGGAAGGTCAGTTCCCCATGATGGTGGCGACGATGGATGGGATCTCGTTTGAAGTATTCGAGAGTGTCGTGCATCCACCCCATGTCCCACTTGTACCCGAATCCGAGTCCGCCCTGATCGACGGGACGGGTGACGCCAGGCCATGCGGTCGATTCCTCGGCAATGACCTGGATCCCGGGGTGAGCGGCGTAGATCGACCGATTCAGCTCCTGGAGGAAGCTCACGGCTCCGAGATTCTCGTTGCCGCCGTGCTCGTTGGGGATCCACTCGCCATCCTTGCGGGAATAGTCGAGATAGAGCATCGAGGCGACGGCGTCGACTCGCAGCCCGTCGACATGGTATTTCTCGGCCCAGAAATGAGCGCTGGAGAGCAGGAAGCTGCGGACCTCGGACCGGTCGTAGTTGAAGATGCAGCTGTCCCAGTCCGGATGATGCCCCTTCCGCGGGTCCTCGTGTTCGTAGAGGTGGGTGCCGTCGAAGGTGGCCAGCCCGAACGCGTCGTCGGGGAAGTGGGACGGGACCCAGTCGAGGATCACGCCGATTCCGGCTTGATGGAGCTCGTCGATCATGGTCATCAGATCGGCCGGCGACCCGTAGCGAGCGGTCGGAGCGAAGTAGCCGGTTGTCTGGTAGCCCCACGAGCCGTAGAAGGGGTGCTCGGTGATCGGCATCAGCTCGACGTGGGTGAACCCGGTCTCGGACAGGTAGTCGACCAGCTGCCGTCCCAGCGCTCGGTATCCGCCTGGCTCGTAGCGCCACGAGCCGAGATGCACCTCGTAGATCGACACGGGGGCCGTGCGATCGAGTCGCGCCCCGCGATCGGCCATCCACTGGCCATCACCCCACGTGTAGGCGAGGTCGGTGATCACCGACGCAGTCCGGGGTGGCTCCTCATGGGCAAAACCGTAAGGATCGGCCTTGTCGAAGGCCGGGCCGTGCTGGGGCGTGATTCGAAACTTGTAACGCTGGCCGATCTCGGCCGGCATCGAGCCGCGCCAGACCCCGGAAGGATCAGGCTCGAGCTCGTGCTCTGCCGATGGAGACCATGCGTTGAAGTCACCAACGACAGAAACGGATCGTGCGCTCGGCGCCCAGACTCGAAAGACGGTGCCGTCGGTGGCCGAGTGGGCGCCGAGGACGTCATAGGCCGCGATGTGGGTACCGCCGTTCAGCGACCACGCATCATCGGCGGTGAACGCTCGATCTACAGCTGACATTCGTGTGCTCCTGCGGCTGGTCGGATCTCGACAGTACACCGACCGACAGGCGAGCGCTCCTGTCTCGTTCGTGCCGCATCGACGGCGACGCACTACTAGCGTCACGACGGTGACACGGTCCCTCCTGACGGCTACCAATGGGTTTGCATGCCCTGCCTGCGGCGGCACGGAGCTCTGGCGAAGCGGGGACGACGAGCGGGTTCGGGCGGTGTGTGAGGTGTGCGGTACGTGCTGGGATCGCACATCCGAACCATGGACAGCGGTCGACTCGATCGCCTGCGCAGGATGCGAGGAATCGGGGGTGTGCGAATCGAGGCCCACGGCGGCCGCCAGGGCCCACTCGCTGGAGGTCGAGATGCCAGATGGCATGGTGATCGTGATCCGGCTCCTTCTCCGCGGCGATCGGACGCAACTCCAGCAGGCGTATGAGCAACTCTCCGATGCCTCGAAGCAGTTGCGGTTCTTCCTTCCTCCGAAGCATCTGTCCGACGCACATCTCGCGTACCTGACCGATCTCGACTACGACCAGCGCTTCGCCATCGTGGCCTACGAGCGTGACGACCCGGGTCGCGTGGGGCTCGGGGTGGCGAGATGGGTGCGTGACCGTTGTGAGCCGTCCCGAGCCGAGGCTGCGGTCGTGGTGGCCGACGACGTGCAGGGCCGCGGAATCGGCACGACACTGCTGCGCTGCCTCGTTCGTGAAGCCGTTGACCACGGCATCACCACCTTCACTGCCGATGTCAGGTGGGACAACCGCAAGCTGCTCGAGAGGCTCGCAGCACTCGGCGCCGCGATCCGGCCGGCCGAACCCGGGGTGGCCGACGTCGAGATCCGATTGCCGATCACCGACGACGATCTCGGCGGACCGGCCTTGCATCACCTGTTCCAGACTGCCGCCGGCCACGCCTGACGGTTTCTCGGTCAGCACCATCGCCGGTCAACGGGTACGGGCCACGAGCGTCAGTGGCTCGCCACAACCTCTTCATCGTGAGAACCGTGGGGCAGACGGGAGATCACAGCCACGACCAGAGCGCCTACGGCGAGGCCGAGGACGGCCGAGATGCCCGTGTTCACGAGCCAGGCGAGCACGCCGCCGATGCCGCCGACGTCGTGCACTGACTCTTCGAGGTCGTGGACGAAGTCGTAGGGACCGTGCCAACCGAGTTCGTCCGTTCCGACCAGGATGATGTGACCGCCGACCCACAGCATCGCTGCGGTACCGATGACGGACAGCCACGTCAGCAGCTTGGGCATCGCTGACACGAGCAACCGACCGAATCGCTGTGACGATTCGGCCTCACGACTGGCGAGTGACAGGCCGATGTCGTCCATCTTCACGATGAGGGCCACCACGCCGTAGACGATGATGGTGATCAAGAGGGCGACCACGACCAGGATCACGGCCCGTGACAGGAATCGCTCGTCGAGCACCTCCTTCAGGGCGATCACCATGATCTCGGCCGACAGGATGAGGTCGGTACGAATCGCTCCGGCGATGGTTGCCGCCTCGGCCTCGGCGCCCTGCATCACGACCGGCACGTCGTGGTCGTGATCGTCGCCCTTGAGCTTGTGGTAGATCTTCTCGGCGCCCTCGAAGCAGAGATACGTGCCGCCCGCCATCAAGATGATCTCGACCAGGATGGGGGCGACCGCGCTCAGGATGAGCGCAGCGGGAAGGATGAACACGAGCTTGTTGCGCAGCGAACCGGAGGCGATCTTCTTGATGATCGGCAGCTCGCGTTCGGCAGCCAGACCCTGCACGTACGCCGGCGTCACTGCGGTGTCGTCGACCACGACACCTGCCGCCTTGGCGCTGGCGCGGCCTGCCGCGGCCCCGACGTCGTCGATGGATGCCGCGGCGAGCTTCGCCAGCGCAGCAACGTCATCGAGCAATCCGACCAGACCACCAGCCATCTACCCACATCCTCTTGCACACAGGCCCGTCGACACGAGCGCTCACCGTAGAACCGTCACCCAACTGCCAGCGTCATACGTACTCCTGGGTACGGGTGAAGCTGGCAGTTGGGAGCAGGGTACGGGCTTCGGCGGCGTGACCTGGGGAACCCGCGCCAGATCGTCCCCGAGAGCGGACGAGACTTTCGGCCCTGTCGATCAGGCCGTTGCGGGCGGACAGTCGATGCGACACGTCGGCTAGAAGAAAAGGGACACCTCATGGCCCACTACCTTGGTTTGATCGAGTTCTCGACCGAAGAAGCTTCTCGAGCCCTCCGAGACGGACCGGCAGCGAGGCGTGATCACTTCGCTCGACTGGTGGGCGAAGCGGGCGGCTCCTTGACCAACGCCTGGTACTCGAACGTCGGCGACTGGGACCTCATCTGCATCATCCAGATGGACGACGAGTCGCCGGTGACCGGTGCCGCGGCGACGCTGGCCAGACGTGCAGCCGGGCTGACGATGAACGAGCGGTGGATCGAGCTCGCCGACATCGACGCAGTCGATGCCGCGCTGAGCAACATGACCGGCGGCCGCTGACCAGCGGGGTACGAGCATTCGCGAGAAGCGACCCCGTCGGATTCGGGCGCTGACCCCCGTAGCTTTCGAGCGGTGACAATGGTCGAAAGCGAAACACGACCACGACGGACCACGCCGACGCGACCGGACCAGAAGACGATCGGTGTCGCGGTGGCGGCCCTCTGGTTCCTCGTCGTCCTGCTCATCGGCGACGTGGGCGGGCTGACCGTGCCGGCCAGCCGCATGCTCGCCATCTTCGGAGCTGCGGTCGCCCTCTGGGTGACAGAGGCCATCCCGCTGTCGGCGACCTCGATCGGGGTGATCCTCGCTGAGGTCCTGTTGATCTCGGATCAATCGATTCTCGGGCTCCCGGCCGACTTCGATGCTCCCCCCTACGCCTCGATCTACGCAACACTCGCCAGTCCCGTCCTGATGTTGTTCCTCGGCGGGTTCGTGCTCGCCGATGCCGCCGCCAAGTTCGGGCTCGACCGAAACCTGGCCGGATTCCTGCTTCGCCCGTTCGGAACTCGCCCCACCGCGGTGCTCGCCGGCCTCATGGCCATCACCGCATTGCTGTCGATGTTCGTTTCCAACACGGCCACGACGGCAGCCATGATGGCCGTCGTTCTCCCTGTCGCCGGAGGGCTCGCGGCCGACGATCGGTTCCGGGTCGCTCTCGTACTGTCGGTGCCCGTGGCCGCGAATCTCGGAGGCATCGGAACCCCGGTCGGCTCGCCTCCCAACGCGATCGCCCTCGGTCGACTCAACGATCGCGGGATCCAGGTGGACTTCCTCACCTGGATGGGGTTCGCTCTCCCGATCACGCTGCTGCTCCTGGTCGCGGCCTGGCTCCTCCTCGTGCGGCGCTACCCGGCCGGTGCAGGCCGGATCGACGTGAACATCGGCGGGGCGTTCGATCGCAGACGGCCGGCACGGATCTTGTACGTCACCTTCGGCTTGACGGTCCTCGGCTGGCTGACCGAACCGCTCCACGGCGTGCCATCCTCGATCGTCGGGTTCGTGCCCGTGGTCGTGCTGCTGGCCTCCGGGGTCTTCACGGTTGACGATCTACGAAGCATCAATTGGCACATCTTGTGGTTGGTCGGGGGCGGTATCGCGCTCGGCAACGGCGTGTCGACCACCGGTCTCGACGTGTGGTTGGTCGACCGCCTCGATTGGGGTGCGCTTCCTTCCGTGGCACTCGCCGCCGCCTTGGCCGGTCTGGCGCTTGTTCTCAGCACGATCATCTCCAATTCGGCAACGGCGAACTTGATGGCCCCGATCGGCATCAGCCTCGCAGTGTCCGACGTGGTCGACCTCGATCCGCTGCTCGCGGGTCTTCTCATCGCCATGGCCTGTTCGCTCGCCATGGCGCTTCCCGTCAGCACTCCCCCGAATGCGGTTGCCTATGCCTCCGGGGCGATCGACTCGAAGGATCTCGCCATCGTGGGCATCATGATCGGCGCACTCGGACTGGTGCTCGTGGTGTTCGTCATGCCACCGATCTGGCGAGCCCTCGGACTGTTGTGAGGATCTCGAAATGACCTCTCGCGCGAGCCAACCCCGACCATCCGGTCCACGAGTGACCATCATCGTCGTCGATGACGACTCGACCACCGGCCCCCTACTGGAAACGGCGGTCCGTGGCGTGCTCGACGACCTCGCCGAGGTCCGGCTCGTCGGTCACACCGACGATGCCGCCGAGGTGGCACGATCGGTTCACCACGCCGACGGCATCGTCCCCGTCCTCTTCATCGACGGCGACAGCCACGGGGCCAGCCAGACGGCGATCACGCTCCATGATCTCCCCGAGCTCGAGCACAGTCGGTGTGTCCTCGTCACCTCGAGCCCATCGCTGGGCGGTGTCGATCTGGCACTGCGCCGGGGCGCCGTCCACGGGATGATCACCCGGCCATGGACCATCGACGGTCTCACCGCGCAGCTCACCGCCAATCTGGCGACGTTCCTTCTGGAGCATGCACCGGATCGACTGGTCGACTTCGAGCCGATCCTCGACGCAGACACTCGTGATCGAGCGGCGCAGCGTGTGGCCGAACACAACGCAGCGACCGCCTCCTCCACTCCGACGACACCGTTGTTGCTCGACGCTTCGATCTCGGATGATGAGGTCGAGCAGCGCATGATCCAGCTGCTCGACCGTGCCCTCGGCCATCCGCCGCGTATCCGAGTCGCGGCGGGAACGGTCATGATCGAATCCGGCGACGATGTGGGCGGGATCTACGTTGTGCTCGAAGGGTCGGTGCGGCTCAGCTCGACCACCCCGACGGGCGAGCACATCCTGCATCAGCAATCGACGGGCGCCATCATCGGTCTCCTGTCCCTGGCGAGCCATCGACGAGCCATGCTCCAGTGCCGTGCGGTGACCGACGTGAGGGCCCTGCCCATCACGTTGAATCAGTTGGCGCAGGCCTTGGAATCCGAGCCGGAGCTCTCGAGTCTGCTGACCAGAGTCCTCGTCACCTCGCTCGCCAGACGGTTGCGACGCTCGGATGAGCTCCAGGTGGAACTCGACCACAGCCTCTCGGCGCTCTCGGAAGCCCGGGCCCAGCTGGTTGCATCGGCTCGATTTGCTGCTCTCGGAGAACTGGCGGCGGGAATGGCGCACGAGCTCAACAACCCGACCGCCGCCTTGGTTCGGTCGGCAGTGCACTTGAAGGCCGATCTCGAACAGCTGCTCGACGACCCGGCTCTCCGATCGATCATCGACCGCCGTCTCGCGGAGACGACGCTGGCGCCGTCAGCCGAGCGAGCCCTTCGCCGCGAGCTGGTCGATGACGGCATCGACCCAGATCTCGTCCGCCAACTGCTGGATGCCGGCTTCACCGATCCGGTCGAGATCCGCCTGGCCGCCGATCGGGACGGCAGGGACGCCGAGCGGGCAGTGGTGGCCAGCCGACTCGGCCGGTCTTTCCGCACGGTGGTCGACGCCGCAGGCCGTATCGAGGAACTGGTCGGGAGCCTGCGCTCCTACGTTCGAGGTGAGGACGGTCGCGGGGCGTTCGAGCCGGGCGTCGACGTCACCTCGACGATCGAGAATGCCCTCCGATTGGTCTCCCATCGCATCGGCCAGGTCGAGGTCGAGCGACGCTTTGCCCCCACCCCCGGCATCAACGGTCGACCCGGCGCGCTTCAACAGGTCTGGACCAACCTGATCACGAACGCCCTCGATGCGCTTGGCGTGGCGCAACCAGCGGCGACGCGGTCGGGCCCCCAGGCAGGAGCCGAGCTCACGATCACGGTCGAAACGATCGCTGATGCAGTCCACGTGCACGTGATCGACAACGGGCCCGGTATCCCACCCGATCTGCAGGACCGCATCTTCGAACCTCGTTTCACCACCAAGCTCGGTCGCGTCCAGTTCGGTCTCGGTCTCGGGCTTTCCATCAGCCGACAGATCATCGAGGATCATGGAGGTCACATCGCCGTGACGAGCAAACCAGGCCACACCGATGTCCACGTGGTCCTTCCCACCGGAGGTGCGTCGTGAAGCAGCTCGTGATCCTGGTCGTCGAGGACGAACCGGAGGTTCGCTCGGCGCTCCTGCGGGACCTGTCGTCGCTGACCGGCCCGGTTCGGATCGACCAGGCGAGCGACGTCGACGATGCCAGAGCGGCGCTGTCAGAGGCCGCCGAAGCCGGTGATGTGGTTGGTCTCGTGCTCGCGGATCATCGCCTCCCCGGCGAGTCCGGAGTCGACCTTCTCGTGTCGCTGCACCGTTCACCGGAGACCGCGGCCATTCGGACCGTGTTGGTCACCGGGCAAGCCGGCCACCAGGACACGATTCGGGCCATCAACGATGCCGGGTTGGACCGCTACTTCGCCAAACCGTGGGATCCGGAGGAACTGGTGGCGGTGGCCCGTGACCAGCTGACGACGTTCGTGATCGAGGAGGGCCTCGACCCGCTCCCGTTCATCGCTGTCCTGGACGGCCCGCGACTCCTCGATCACTACGCTCGTCGAGGCCGCCCAGACTGACGACCGTCAGGTCGTGTCACGCACATGGAGATCGTCGCAGAGCACCTCGACACCGGCGGCGTGGCTGGCGGCGCCGACGACCGCCCGCTTCTCGAGGTGGCTCTGAACCGACCCTCGGAGTGTCACCGTGCGGTCGTCGACCATCACGTCGATGTGATCGGCCGCTCTGAGCGCCCGCCGCTCGAGCGCAGCCTCGATGGAGGCTCTGACATCGATCGGTGTCAGGGCGGAGTCGACGACGTCGAGACGGTTCGTGACACCTCGCACGCCGAGAACGTGGTTGACCACCCGTTCTGCTTCGTCGCGTTGACGCGCGGTCGGGACCTCGCCCTCCAACGTGACCCATCCATCGACGACGTGGTGAGTGATCTCGTCGGCCGGCACCAGAGCGTCCCACTCGAGGAACTTTCCGAGCACCTGCCCGATCTCGTCGTCTGATCGTGTGAAACCCGCAGGATGGACGTCGATCTCGCTGACGATGTCGTGTACGCCGCCGATCGACTCGATGGCGTCGAGCACGACGAGCTTGGCGGCAACGCTCGGCACAGTGCCGACCACCGTGACCACGCCGTCGACCACGGAGACATCGAGCTGGGTCGCGTCGATCAACGCGTGCCAGCCGAGCTCGTCCATGATGGCATCTCGCAGAGTGTCGTGAGTCCTCATGTCACCAGGTTGGGGTGTGGGGCGGTAGGTGGCGCAGAGGCGTTGGTCCCGGTTGCACGGCCGGAAAGAACGATCAGGGGCTCTGCCTCCCTCCGCACCACGGCTACCGCTGAGAAGGCGATGGCGTGACCGTGGATGTCCGATCGCAGCACCGGAACATGATGCACCACGACCGGACGCCACCGTGATCAACCAAGAACATGGGGTTTTCGCTAGGTTGATCTGACCGGATCCAGGAGACCCACTGCCATGACAGAACCAGCCGCAGAAGACGGCACGCTCGCCCACCATCTCACCCACCTCGCCGCAACCGCGGATGACGTCATCACATTCCTGAGCCGGAGGCACGAAGAACCCGAGATCCACCCGGAGGCCCTCGCCAAATCAGAGCATCTCGCAACGAGCCTTCGAGAAGTGATCAACGCCCTCCTGCATCACGACCATCTGGCGATGACGAGCGACGATGTGTGGAAGACCCTGACGAGGAAGCACCGGGCGGTAGATGACGGCACGGTCACCTGATCTGCCCGTGCCGGCTCGACGCCGGCCGGTCACAGCTCCCGGAGCGCTGAGCTGATCGAGACGACTGCGTCCTTGCCGTCGCCGAACAACATCAGGGTGTTGCCTGCGGCGAAGAGCGGGTTCGGGATGCCGGCGAAACCCGGCGAGAGCGAGCGCTTGATCACCACGACGGTGCGCGCAGCATCCACATCGAGGATCGGCATGCCGGCAATCGGACTCCCCTCGTCGCGGGCGACAGGATTCACCACGTCATTGGCACCGATCACGATCGCGACGTCGGTCTCGGCGAATGTCGGGTTGACCTCGTCCATCTCGATGAGTTGGGCGTAGTCGATCTCGGCCTCGGCGAGCAGCACATTCATGTGCCCCGGCATACGACCTGCGACCGGGTGGATGGCGAACACGACCTCGGTCCCCCGCCTCTCGAGAGCTCGGGTGAGATCTCGCACCGCGTGCTGAGCCTGTGCGACTGCGAGACCGTATCCGGGCACCATGACCACACGAGAGGCCGAGTCCAGGATCAGCGCGACGTCGGCAGCGGATGTGGATCTCACCTTGCCGTCGTAGACGTCGTGGGGATCCTGGGCCTCGCCCCCGGCGCCAATGACTCCGAAGAGCACGTTCGGAAGGGTTCGATTCATGGCCACACACATCACCTGCGTGAGCACCAGGCCACTGGCACCGACCAACGCCCCGGCGATGATCAGCAGGCTGTTCCCGATTGCGAACCCGGTGGAGGCGGCGGCCAGACCTGAGAGGGAGTTGAGCAGCGCAATCACGACCGGCATGTCGGCACCGCCGATCGGAACCACGACCGTCACACCGAGGACGAGGCCCAGCCCGATCAGGACGATCAGCCAGGCCCACCCGGGTCCGGCGACGAAGAGCGCAGCTACGGCGAACGCAGCGACGGCGAGGCCGATGTTGAGCGGTCGGGCAAGAGTGCTCGACCACGACCCGAGCGTTTCGCGGAGCTTCCCGAAGGCGATGACACTTCCGCTGAACGTGACCGCTCCGATCACGGCGCTCGCCCCCGCGGCAACCAGGAAGGTGAGATCCTCGGCCGCGGTGCCGATGACCTCGTCACTGTTGGCCCCCACCACGAGTACAGATGCGGCCCCTCCGAGCCCGTTGAACAGCGCCACCAGTTCGGGCATCGCCGTCATCTGGACCCGCGTGGCCAGCATGACGCCGACTGCGGTCCCGACCACGAGGCCGGCGGCCAGCACCGGCCAGGACACGATCGCCCTGTCGGTGAGGGTCACCAGGACCCCGAGGAACATTCCCGTCGACCCGAGGAGGTTGCCCCGGACGGCGGTCTTGGGCCGAGCGAGCCCCTTCAGGCCAAGGACGAAGAGAACGGCTGCGACCAGATAACCGGCCTGGATGGTCGAGCTCATGGCGTGCCGGCCCTCTTCTTGGGCGCAAACATGCCGAGCATCCGATGCGTCACCAGAAAGCCGCCCACCACGTTGATCGTGGCCAGGGTGACGGCGGTGAAACCGAGCCACGTGGAGAGGGCCGAGTGATCCGTGCCGGCCGAGACGAGAGCGCCGAGCAGGGTGATGCCCGAGATGGCGTTGGAACCCGACATCAGCGGGGTGTGCAGCGTCGGCGGGACCTTCGAGATCAGCTCGACACCGAGGAACACCGCGAGGGTGAAGAGGGTCAGGGCAACGAGGAATGTCATCGGAAGCAAGCCTTCATCGGGTGCTGTCGGGTCGGAGGAGCGCCCCATCCTTGGCGACGACGATCGCCGAGGTGATCTCGTCGGCCAGATCGAGCTGCAGCTCTCCGTCGGTATCGAGATGGCGGATCAGGGTCAGGACGTTGGTGGAGAACATCTGGCTGGCGCTGTGGGCCGCCCAGCTGGCCAGATCGGTCGGTCCGAGAACCATGACACCACAATGGAAGACCTCGCGATCGGCCTCGGACAGCTCGCAGTTCCCACCTCGCTCGGCGGCAAGATCGACGATCACCGATCCGTGGGCCATTGCCTCCACCATCGCGGTGGTGACGAGACGCGGGCTGGCTGCTCCGGGGATGGCAGCGGTCGTGATCACGACGTCAGCGGCAGCGATGTGGCTTGCCAACGCATCGCGTTGCCGTTCGGCCACGTCGTCGCTCTGCGCCTTGGCGTACCCTCCATCGTCCTCGACGTCCCCGGTGTCGAGGTCGAGATCGATTGCCTTCGCACCCAGCGACCGAATCTGCTCGGCGGCAGCAGGACGCACGTCGTAGGCCTCGACGACGGCGCCGAGCCGCCGCGCCGTGGCGATCGCCTGCAATCCGGCAACGCCGGCGCCGAGCACGAGCACCTTGGCCGGCGGGACCGTGCCGGCAGCTGTCATCATCAGCGGAAACATCTTCGGGAGCCGCCTGGCCGCGAGGAGCACCGCTTCGGTTCCAACGACCGTTGCCATCGACGACAGCACGTCCATGCTCTGGGCGCGAGTGATTCGCGGCATCAGTTCGAGCGCGATGATGGTCGAGCCACCGGCAGCCAGCGTCGCGATGGGCTCGGGCCGCCAGCGCGGATCGAGTAACCCGATGAGGGTCTGTTCTGGGGAGAACGGTGGGGGCCCAGCGCTGGGCGGTCCGATGGTGAGGACGATCCCCGAGGTCGCTCGAGCCGTGGACTCGTCGACGATCTGCGCTCCGACAGCCTCGTAGCCGGCATCGGTGAACCCGGCCCGTGCACCGGCACCGGCAACAACGGCCACACGGTGTCCGTCGCTCACGAGCTTCCCGACGCCGTCCGGCGTCAGCGCCACGCGGCGCTCGCGGTCGTCTGTTGCATCGAGGACTGTGATCAACACCGCTCGGAGGGTAGGCGGCCACGACCAAGACCGGCTGCCTTTCGCGATACCACGCTGTCAAGAGTGTCTTGTCACCCACGACTCGGGCAAAGTGTGCGAGTGATCGAACCACGTAGTGACAAGAATGAAGCGTCCTCGCCGCTCCGCCGAACATGGGTCGGCCGACCCTTCCCACTGGGGGCCACCTACGACGGATCCGGTACCAACTTCGCTCTGTTCTCGAGCGCAGCCGACGGCGTCGAACTCTGCCTGTTCGACGACGACAGCACCGCCTCGGGCCGATCGTCCCGAGACGAGGAGCGGATCGAACTCTCCGAGGTCGACGGTCACATCTGGCATGCCTACCTGCCCGAAGTGCGTCCCGGCCAGCGGTACGGCTACCGCGTCCATGGGGCCTGGGATCCGAGGCATGGCGCTCGCTGCAACGCCAACAAGCTGCTCCTCGATCCCTATGCCAAGGCCATCGCAGGCGACATCGATTGGGACCCGTCGTGTTTCGGCTACGACTTCGGCGACCCGTCGAAGGCGAACACGGCCGACAGCGCTCGTCACGTCCCGAAGGCTGTGGTCGGCGATCGGTTCTTCGATTGGGGGCACGATCGTCCCCCGGACACACCGTTGCACGAGAGCGTGATCTACGAGGCCCATGTGCGGGGTATGACCATGCAGCATCCTGCTGTCCCCGCCGAGCTTCGTGGCACGTATGCCGGCATCGCTCACCCGGCGATCATCCAGCACCTCCACGAGCTGGGCATCACGGCGATCGAGCTGATGCCGGTGCATCAGTTCGTCCAGGATCATCACCTCGTGGAGAAGGGACTGAGCAACTACTGGGGTTACAACACGATCGCCTTCATGGCGCCCCACAACGGATACACGTCGAGCGTTGCCCTCGCTCAGATCCAAGAGTTCAAGACGATGGTGAAGACCCTGCATTCCGCGAACATCGAGGTCATTCTCGACGTCGTCTACAACCACACCGCCGAGGGAAACCACCTGGGGCCGACACTGTCGATGAAGGGGATCGACAACCAGGCCTACTACCGCCTCGTCGACAACGACCCGCAGTACTACCTGGACTTCACCGGCACCGGAAACAGCTTGAACATGCGGCACCCGCACGTGCTCCAGCTGATCATGGACAGCCTGCGCTACTGGGCGGTCGAGATGCACGTCGACGGCTTCCGCTTCGACCTCGCATCGACGCTGGCCAGAGAGCTCCACGAGGTCGATCGTCTCTCGGCGTTCTTCGATCTCGTGCAGCAGGACCCCGTCGTCTCCCAGGTCAAGCTCATTGCCGAACCGTGGGACATCGGCGAGGGCGGCTACCAGGTCGGGAACTTCCCACCTCAGTGGTCAGAATGGAACGGGCAGTATCGGGATGTCATGCGCGACTTCTGGCGGGGTGAGCCGGCGACGCTGGCCGAGTTCGGTTCCCGGTTCACCGGCAGTTCCGATCTCTATCAGGCCGACACACGGCGGCCGACTGCGTCGATCAACTTCATCACCGCCCACGACGGATTCACGATGCTCGACCTGGTGTCCTACGACGAGAAACGCAACGCGGCGAACCTCGAGAACGGCAACGACGGCGAGTCGCACAACCGTTCGTGGAATCACGGCGTCGAAGGCCAAACGAATGATCCCGAGGTCAACGAGCTCCGGGCTCGCCAGCGACGCAACATGATGGCGACGCTGATGTTGTCCCAAGGGGTACCGATGATCGTCGGCGGCGACGAGTTGGGACACACCCAGCTCGGCAACAACAACGTGTACTGCCAGGACAACGAACTGTCCTGGTATCCGTGGGGCGACGAGACCGATGAGGACTTCCTCGATTGGTGTCAGCGCGTCATCGCCTTCCGCAAGGCTCATCCTGTGTTCCGACGTCGCCAGTGGTTCCAGGGCCGCCTGATCCGCGGCAACGAAGATCTGGCGTGGCTTCGACCTGACGGAAAGGAGATGACCGACGATGACTGGTCCACTGGATACGCACGGGCAGTCGGCGTGTTCATCAACGGCCTGACCATTCCCACGACCAATCACTATGGCGAGCGGATCATCGACGACACGTTCCTGCTGATCTTCAACGCCGGCCACGAATCTCTCGAGTGGCGGCTTCCCGGGCCCGAGTGGAGTCGACGTTGGACGGTCGATCTCGACAGCGCTGATCCCAGACGGGGCGCTCGACGCAAGGCTGCTGCGAAGGCGGGCGACACCATCACGGTCGTCTCTCGATCACTGGTGGTTCTTCGGTCGACCGCTCTGGCCGCCCGACTCACGCGCAACCACCCCTCTGGAGTCGACACAACGGCCACCCCACCTCGGAGCTCACCGGCCACACCGGCCCCGAGCACCCCGGCCACCCCGGCGCCGAGCACACCGGCAACACCGGCCCCGAGCACCCGGCAACACCCCGGCGCCGAGCCCCGGCACACCGGCCCCGAGCACACCGGCAACACCGGCCCCGAGCACACCGGCAACACCTCCGCCCGAGCGGGAACCCATCGTGAAGCGGCTCGGCGCCACCGTCACCAACGATGGCACACGATTCGAGGTGTGGGCGCCGGATGCCAGAAGGGTCGAGGTGGTGCTCGGACATCGCCGCGAAGACCTGATCCTGTCGGTCGATCCCGACGAACCCGGCGTTCCGACCTGGATCGGTGTCGTCGACGGTGTCGCAACCGGAGATCGGTACCGCTTCAGTCTCGACGAAGGCACGCCGCTTCCGGATCCAGCCTCACGATGGCAACCCGATGGAGTTCTCGGCCCGTCGGCCGTGGTCGACACGGGGGCCTTTCGGTGGACGGATTCGGGCTGGAGCGGTGTCGAGCTGCCAGACGCCGTGATCTACGAGCTGCACATCGGCACGTTCACCAGTGCGGGCACGTTCGACTCGGCCATCGACGAACTCGATCGTCTGGTTGCGCTCGGCGTCACCGTTGTCGAGGTCATGCCGGTGAACGCCTTCCCAGGGGTTCGTAACTGGGGCTACGACGGTGTGTTCCCGTTCGCCACCCAGCAGTCCTACGGCGGGCCGGAGGCGCTGGCCCGTTTCGTCGACGCTGCGCACGCACGCGGCCTCGCCGTGATCCTCGACGTCGTCTACAACCACATCGGCCCGGAGGGGAACATTCTCGGTTCCTACGGCCCCTATTTCACCGACGACTACACGACGCCGTGGGGTCCTGCGGTCAACGTGGCCGGAGCCGGTAGCGACGGGGTTCGTCGCTACCTACTCGAGAACGTGCGGGGCTGGATCGAGGACTTCCACCTCGATGGTCTGCGCGTCGACGCCGTCCACGCCATCATCGATCCAACGGCGCGGCCGTTCGTCGGCGAAATGACCGAGGTCGCCCACGCCGCCGGCGAGAGCGCCGGACGCACGGTGCTCGTGACCCTCGAGTCCGCCTCGAACGATCCGCGGCTGGTCCGTCCTCCCGACGAGCGGGGTATCGGGGCTGATGCTGTCTGGAACGACGATGTCCATCACGCATTGCGGGTGGCGCTCACCGGCGACCAGCACGAGTACTACGCCGCCTACACCGGCGTCGACGATCTGGCCCGTGCACTCGACGAACGCTGGGTGTTCTCCGGCCGGTACTCCCCCACGCTGCGCAGACGGCACGGTGCCGCTGCCGCTGACGTCGACCACCGCCGATTCATCGTGTTCTCGTCCAACCACGACCATGCCGGCAACACGCCGCGAGGCGAACGTATGTTGGCTGATGCAGCAACAACTGACCCTCGCCGCCGCCTTGCTGCCGCGTTCGTCTTGCTTTCGCCGTTCACGCCGTTGCTGTTCATGGGTGACGAGTACGGCGAGCCGGCACCGTTTCCGTACTTCGTCGACCACGGAGATCCGGATCTGATCGAAGTCGTTCGCCGCGGACGACAAGAGGAGTTCGCCGGTATCGACTGGAGCGGCGGTGTCGCCGACCCTGCCGACCAGCACACCTTCGCGTCGGCTGTTCTCGATCCGAACATCGCCGGCACCGGTCCGCACAAGGGGCTTCTGGACATGCACCATGAGCTGCTGCTGCTCCGTCGCACCCACATGGTCCTGACCGACCCTTCGGCACGACAGCTCGTCGATCTCCACGACGGCGTCATTTCCGTCACCAGGCAGGTGGGATCCACCGTGTCGGTGGCAACGTTCAACTTCAACGACCGTCGCGTCGAATCGCCGACGCCGGTCGATGGCGAACGAGTCATCTTCGATTCGGGCGACCATCGATGGGTAGGCGACGGGGACTCATCGAAGCTGCCAGACGACATCGAAGCCTTCGGGGCCCGATTGACCGTTCGCCAGTGAAAGCTCGACGGCGGACCATCGTCTGACCGGCCCGCCCGCTTCTCTCAGCCGTCGCGTTCGAGGACGGCAACGCCGGCGTCGCCGAGCAGGGCACCAACACTCACACGCCCTGCCGGAGCAGTCGTTTTCGCATCGTCGAGCACGTGAATCCATCGCGAGGTACCCAGGTCGATCGTTGTCGAGGCGAGGTCGACATGGGCGACCGTCGGCCTGAGCACGAGGACCAGCACGGCGTCATCGTCTTTGCTGGTTGCGCTCGAGTCGAACCGGTTGAAGGCCACCACCGATTCGCGGGAGGGCCCTTCGACCTCCACTCGCCGGTAGCCGGCATCCGGACCGAACGCCGCTGGGCGGCGCCGCCGCAGGCCGACGAGACGCTGCATCAAGGCAGTTCTCGCCAGGTCGACGTCGCCGTCGGCGAGAGCCTGATCGACGCCCGTGAGCGGTGCGAGGGCGAGTACCTCACGCCAACGTTTCCAGTCCGGCGGCCGACGGTTGTCCGGATCGACGAGCGAGAGCTGCTCGAAAGGCGCACCCTGGTAGAGGTCCGGCACGCCGGGACAGGTCAGCTTCAGAACGGTCGTTCGGAGACTGATTGTCGTGCCTGGAACCACCAAGCGCCGACCGAGCGCCGCCAGCCGGGAGGACGGATCGCTCATGTCGGCGACGAGGAGGTCTGCGAGGTCGGCCAGCGAGTTCTCGTAGGCAGCATTCTGATCGATCCAGCTCGTGTCCTGCTCTGCCTCTCGAGCCGACTTCACCAGGTAGGCAGCGAGCCGCTCGACGTCGATGGGCCACGCTGTGAGCACGGTCTGGATGGCCAGCGAGATGTCTGACGGTCGAACGGATGCGACGATCGACGAATGGTCGGTCATCCAGGCCCGGGCATCAGCGACGAAGAGGTCCGGAAGCGTCGCCAGGGCGAGCGAACGAGAACGGACACCACTGGCGCGCTTGGTGTCATGTGTCGTCGACGTCAGCATGGTCGTCGGCCAGCCCTGCTGCACCTCGAGTTGGCGACGGTGGAACTCGTCGAGGCCGATGGCCCACCGGCCGGGTTCGCCGCCCACCTCACACATCGAGGAGAGGCGCTGGTGCCGATAGAAGGCACGATCCTCGGCCCCTTTTGCCATGGCCGGGCCCGTGAGTTGCTGCCACCGTGTTCGAACGACGTCGGAGCGCCGGACCAGAGCGACGAACCAGTCGATCGTCGTCGGTCAGATCGGGGCAAGCCGCAATCGTGCGCCCGGCGAGTTCGCTGAGCACGACCTCTGAGTTGGGATCCTCGGGGAGATAGGTCCGATAGCGACGGAGCCGCACGGTCAATTCGATGATGGCCTTCCGCACGTCGTCGACCCGGTGTGTGCCGTCATCGACTCCGGGCGGATGAACCTCGGCCATTGCCGCTCGAACCAGACGATCGAGATCAGGCTGAAGTCCCCCGTCGAGGACTTCGCGGCGAGCGTTGTCCTCGATGTCGATGAAGTCAGGATCTGTCGGCGGGTTCGCATTGGCCGCCACCTCGGCCCAGAACGAGTCGAGGACGGGTCGTGCCGCGTCGTCGAGCATGAGATGCTGCGTCGTCGTGATGTGCTCGTATCCGGTCGTGCCATCCACGGGCCATTCGGCCGGAAGCGTCTCCCCCGGACCGAGGATCTTCTCGACGAGCAACCAGCGGTCGCCGATGGCCGAACGAAGTCGGTCGAGATACCGGCCCGGATCGGCCAGTCCGTCGACGTGGTCGACCCGCACACCGTCGAATGCCGGGTGGGCGGTCAGTCGTGCCGGCAACGAATCGACGACGGAGCGCACGTTCTCCTGCTCGACGCACACGGCGACCAGATCGTCGATCGTGAAGAAGCGCCTCACATTCCGGGCCGGGTCCCGCCACCACGTCAGCGCGTAGTGCTGTGCGGCAAGGAGTTCTGGAAGGGCCAGGTGGGCGGTACCGGCGGCGACCGGGAACCGAAGCGGGCCGTAGCGAAGCTCGGGACCCAGATCACCCTCGCCGACCTCGAAGCCACCGGCGGCCACGACGTCGTCTGGTGGGTCGCCGAGTTTCGGCACGATGACACGTCCACCGGCCGCCTCCCAGTCGATGTCGAACCAGTCCGCAGCTTCGGACTCCGGGCCGTCACGGAGCGTGGCCCACCACCACGGGTTCAGCTCGGCCCTGGCCACCGAGACGTGGTTCGGCACATGGTCGACGACGACGCCCAGATCGCGTTCCCCCGCAGCGTCGAGGAGCGCTTCGAAACCGGTCTCGCCACCGAATTCCTCCCGAACGGCCCGAGGGTCGACCACGTCGTAGCCGTGCTCGCTCCCCGGTATGGCCTCTGCGATCGGCGACAGGTAGAGGTGGCTGATGCCGAGGCGAGCGATGGGATCGAGCAGATCGAGGGCCTGTTCGAACCCGAACGTCGGCGTCAGCTGGAGCCGGTATGAAGCGATGATCGGGCGAGCACGTCGAGAGGCCACGGGCACGGTGTACCCGGCACGAGGCCCATCACCACCCGCTCGAACGGGCCGGCTCAGCTCCGCGGAATGTCGACCGAACTCCTCGTGGCGATGGCCTCGCCCAGGGGGCGCATCAATCGTTCGAGTGTGGCGGCATCGGGAATCGATCCGTCGGCGGGAGTCCAGACGACGAAGAGACTGTCCTGGTTGCCTGCATCGTCAGTGATGCGCATGGTCAACGGGGACAACCAGTTGCTTCCCACGATGACTTCCCAATCGCCCATCTGCTCGATCGGGGCATCGCCCTGTTCGACGGCGAGGTCCCATGTGCCACTGCCAGAACTGACACCGATCGTCATGAAGTTCTCGCCGTCGGCAACGGTCTCGCTCAGGTTGCAGATGAACCCGAACGTTTCGTAGGTCGATGCGTCGTATGCCGCGTTGCTCTCGATCACGACGTCGGTCGATGTGAACATCCCGTAGCTGACCAGATCGTCGAGCGACACGGCACCGTCGAGGAACTCATCACCGGCACACAGATCGGCCAGGATCACACCGTCGCCGGAGCTCCCGTCATCGCTGTCTGTGCTTTCCTCGCCGCTTTCCTCGCCGTCGGCGGGTGCCCCATCGCTTTCTTCATCGGGGGCCGGTTCGCCTGCTTCGTCTGATTCGCCATCGACATCGCTCGGCTGAGCATCGACACTCGTGGTCGTCTCGTCACCGCCGGCATCGTCATCTCCGCCACCGCAGGCTGTCGCCAGGAGCGCCACTGCGCACAGGGCGCCCAACATCATTGACCAGTTCAGCTTCATTCGTGTTCCCTCCGGGCCTTGCTCGAATCGATCGAGAAGGACCGAACGAACGGTAACCCAGGTGATCCCGAGCGCCGATGAGCACATCTGTTGCTTTCGCTGCCGATCCGACCGGCTAATCTCGCGCCACCGTCCCGCGAGCGGAAACAGCACGCGGGCAAGGAGGGACACAATGCTCGGGACATCGTCGTGACACGCCGCAGGCCGCTTCGGCGAACCATCACGGCGGCCGCCGGCTTCTTGGCCTTCGCCATCGCCGCGATGACTGCCGCGCCCGCCGGGAGCCAGGGCAGCGCCGTCGGGTTCAGCGAGGGGCGCTGGATCGGATCGTTCAGCTACCTCGGAACGACCGAGCTGGGCGGAGTTCCGGTGCGGTACCGAGGCATGGGGACATTCGAGCTGGTGTCCAGCGATGGCGGCACCACGGGCCTCTGGGACATGAACTTGGTGTCCCTCATCGACGGCGGAGTGGCAAACGCCATCGCCGGGGGGCCGGCCGAGGGTGACATGGGAAGCGTGGTCCTGGAACTCGACTCGGTGACGGCGAAAGATGCCCTCACCGGGATGGAGATCACCCTGACGGCGGCAGAGCTTCCTGAATCAGGTGCCGGATTCCTGGAACCGGACAGCAACCTCTGCGGTGCGCTCTCCGGCGTCTGGGAAATCCCCTTCACCGGGTTCCTGCTCGAGGGGTCCTTCATCGCCAACCGGACGGCGGACGGAACCATGGGCCCCGCATGGCAGTCACTCCAGCAGAAGGGCCTCGATCTGTTGGGCCGGATCGACGACGGCGAAGTACCGATCGACGAGATCCGCTCCTACCTCCAGGACGCCGAGTCGGTCATGGGTGACACGACGACCCGAGACGAGACCTGCGACGAGGAGACGTACCACCGGTTCAACACGGCTGCGCTGGCCCTCGGGGACGCGATGGTCAGCGCCCTCGCATCGCGGCTCGAAGACCTCACCGACGACCAGCTCCTCGAGGTGACCCGCATGGGGTACCGGTCCGGAGCATTCCTCGCCCCGGACCTGGCGTTCCCTTACGAGACAGCACTCGGCATGCGGATGACGACCGCGCTCGCCGACGAGGACCTGCCGTTGATGGAGTACTGGCTTCCGGTTGCGAGGGAGTTCGGTCGGGACAACATCGCCAGGAACCTCGCCAACGCGATCGAGGAGGCTCGGAGATGACGTCGACCACTACTGCGGAGCGTCGCGGCGTTCGCCCTCGCCTTGATCCTGTCTGCCTGCGGATCGAGCGACGGCGACGGCTCGGCCGACCCAACCTCCTCGGTGACCACTGACGCCGTGGAAGCCGACACGACCGCCTCGACAGAAGTATCAGACGAAGCCGAGCCCGAGGAGGCTGACGCCGCAGACCTCGAGGAGGCCGGAGCGGGACTCTTCCCCGAGATCGAGCTGGGGCCGACCGAGCCCGGACCCCGCCCGACCCTCAGCTGGAGTGACGTCGACGGAGCCACGCTCTATCAACTCACCGTGCTCGACGCCGACGGCGTGCCGTACTGGTCGTGGAGCGGGGCCGAGACGGAGGTGCCGCTCGGCGGCATGGAGAACCCGGACGCCATCGGTGCGTGGGTGTTCGAAGAGCTCACCTGGATGGTGGTCGCCCGTGACGACGCCGGTTCCCCCGTTGGCATGTCGAGCCGTGGCGTGCTGCAGCCCTGAACGAGGGTCACCGAAGGTTCGAGTGACACTCTTCCGTGGCAGCTCGCTCGACCCCGTCCCTCCCGTCGAATCCAAAGACCAGAACACTCGGGGGGTCCCGAGGTCTTGCGCTGCGGTGCGGCTGGCACCAAGCGCATCGAGTGACGACACTGTCGACATGATCGTCGTCCAAGGTGTCTTCCACATCGCTGAGCATGAACGTGAGAGGTTCCTCGCAGAATCGCTCGAGGCGCAGCGAATCAGCCGTGGCGAGAAGGGCTGCATCGAATACGTCTTCGCTGCCGATCCGCTGGACTCCGGTCGGGTCGTACTCTCGGAACGGTGGGAGACGCGCGGCGACCTCGATGCCCACATCGCCGCTCTCACGAAGCGACGAGAGGATGCCGCCGTAGATGCTGATCGGGTCACAGCGCTCAGCCGTGAGGTGGTCTTCCTCGAGGCGACAGAGATCAGCCTGGGCTGAGATCCTCGCTCCACTCGACCGACCGGTCAGGTACTAGCGTCGCGACGAGCGGCGCAACCGTGCGCCCCGAGATGGGAGCGGAAGTGAACGCCAAGGTCGATGCCTACATCCGACGGTCGGAGAAGTGGCCCGCCGAGTTGGCTGCACTGCGCCCCATCCTGTTGAGCGCCGGCATGTCAGAGGACATCAAGTGGGGGAAACCCTGCTACAGCCACGAGGGCAGCAACATCGCCATTCTCCAGGAGATGAAGGACTTCCTGGCGCTCATGTTCTTCAAGGGCGCGCTGATGGACGATCCTGCCGGCGTGCTCGAGTCCCAGGGGCCGAACTCGCGTTCAGCGCTCCGCATCTGTTTTCGATCGCTGGACGATGTCGACCGGTTGAGCGACACGATCTCGGCCTACGTCGAGGAGGCGATCGGCGTCGAAGAGTCTGGTCTCGAGGTGGGGCCGGCACCTGAGGTCGTCTTCGTCGAGGAACTCCAGGATCGAATCGACAGCGACAGCGAATTCAGAACTGCGTTCGAAGCCCTGACCCCGGGGCGGCAACGCGAATACAACCTGCACATCTCCGACGCCAAGCAGGCAAAGACCCGCCTGGCTCGCATCGAGAAGTTCACACCGAAGATCCTCGATGGCAAAGGCTTCCGAGACCGCTGACGACCGGCGATCGTCACATCACGGACCAATCGCCGATCAGACGGTGTCGGCCGCAGAGTCCGGCACCTGCGCAGTCCTGACTGCTGCCGGGATCACCGGAATGTCGGCTACTGCCAACGGTTGCATGCGGATCTTCCGAGCGAGCGCTGCCTCGACGTACGGTGCCAGCTCAGCTTCCTTCGCTGCCAGCCGTTCAGGCTCCTTGGCCTTGAACTCCGGCATCACCTCGGACGCGAACAGCTCCATCGAGGCGCAGATGTCTGCGTGGCGATTGTTGCCTGCCTGCTGGATGAAGATGAGCTGATCGACACCGACCTCCTCCAGCTCCCGGATGTGGCGTGCGGCATCAGCCGGCGTGCCGATTGCTGACGAGTACGCATCCCCGTACGCCTGAGCTTTCGCGATGTAGTCGTCGGTTGCGTCCGGACCACGCATCTCCTGGAACTGCGGCCAGAGATCGGTGTGGCCAGGGACGCTGTCCTGCGTCACCATGGCACCGATCGCAAATCGGAAGAACTCGAATCCTTCGCGTCCCCGCCGGATTGCCTCGTCACGATCACGATGGAGCGAGAAGCCGGTGACGAGTGCGATGTTCGCATTCACCGAGTGGCCGATCGGAACGCATCGCTCACTCTTGATCGTGTCGTAGTACGTCGAGACCCAGTGTGCTGCCTCGTCCGGATCCACGAACGAGAAGGCCAGAGCGCCGATACCCAGCTCGGCTGCGAGTTCGATCGTCGCCCGATTGGTGCAAGCGATCCACATCGGCGGGTGCGGCTTCTGGCTCGGCTTCGGCACGACGTTGCGGCACGGGAACGAGAACGACTCACCCTCGTAGCCCGGGTACGGCGTCATCGTCATCATGTTGGCGATCTGTTCTGCGGCCTCGAGGCTCATCGCCCGCTTCTGCTTGGCCGGGATCCCGAAGCCACCGAGTTCCATGCGGGTGGCACCTTCTCCGATGCCGAACTCGACCCGACCACGGGAGATCAGATCGAGTGTTGCGATCTCCTCGGCGACGCGGGCGGGATGGTTGTAGTTGGCCGGAGTCTGCTTGATGCCGTGCCCGATGCGGATGTTCTGGGTTCGCGCCGCACATGCAGCCAGGAACACCTCGGGTGCCGAACAGTGCGAGTACTCCTCGAGAAAGTGGTGTTCGACCGCCCAGACGTGGTCGATGCCGAGTCGGTCGGCCAGCACCACCTGCTCGATGGCGTCGGCCAACAGTTGTTCTTCGTCCCCGTCGTCCCACGGCCGCGGCAGTTGATGTTCGTAGAAGATCCCAAACCGCATGCGACGCTCCCCCGTGTGGCTTCGGGACCGAGGTTACGTACAACTGCGTGGAGCGAACAATCTCGGTCGAGCGGCTCGACCGATCGTCGTCACACCGAGTCGGCCGGCTGGTTGGGGATTGCCGAGCCCGGTCCGACCGTCGACGGTTCGTATGGCCGCTGGGCGAGCACGGCGATGGAATCCATGAGTCGATCCGTCATCGCTGCTCGACCGGACGCACCGGTCTCGTAGCCGGCGATGTCGAGCGGGGCGCCGAATGTCATCACGACGGTGCCGCCTCGTGCTGGGAATCGAGCGTCTGGGGGCTGAATGAGGTCGGTGCCCCTGATACCGACCGGAATCAGCGCAGCGTTCGTTCTCTGCGCCAGGTAGGCGGCGCCGGTGTGGCCTTTGTGGACCCGACCGTCGCGAGATCGAGTGCCCTCGGGGAAGAGACCAATGACGCCTCCATCCCGCAACACGTCGACCGCCAGACCCAATGTCGTCACAAGACCCTTGCCACCACGATCGACCGGGATCATCCCGGCCGCACGAAAAAAGCGGGTCTTCCGTGACTGCATGTATTCGGCCTTGCCGAGGAAGATCACCTTGCGCGGCAGTTCATACATGAGCAGTGCCGAGTCGAGAAACGAGATGTGGTTCGGCGCGAGAATCACCGGCCCGCTCAGCGGCACATTCTCCACACCTTCGAATCGGAGATCGAACCACTGTGAGCGAAACGGACGTGTCAGCCATCGTGTCGGCCAGTAGAGCGATCCGGGCTTCATTCCTCAGCCCGCCTCGAGCCGGAGCAATCGCTGCCGCCGGCGTCGGCGTCGGCGTCGAATCGATCAAGACCTTCCATGCTGCAGACACTAGATCGCCCGGGTATCGACCCGATTGCGCCCATGTGAACGCTCGATGTCCGTCTGGTGGCCCGGACCTGAGGGGTCGGACCGCAGCTCCGTACAGGGTCGTCATCGGGCCAGGATCAGGCGTGCGGGTGTTCCAGGTGGGAAATGCTCGCACGAGTGATCTCGGCCCTGACACCGTGATGGCTCCATCGCGAGTCGCCGCCGACCACGGCAGCACACCACGGTGCCAGTCGACGAACGCAGCCGATTGGGCCACCACGTGCAGCTCGACTTCACCGCCGGGGTCCGTGGCGCACACCTCGGCATCACCGTGGTGGATGAGGAGCCAGTAGCAGCGGTTCCCCGCACGCTCGTCAGGGAACTCGAACTTCACGACCAGTCGGCCGGCGGGAAGTGCCTCTCGATTGAGTTGCACCTGACACCACGTCCACAACACAAAGCCCGGGTCGGTGTGCTCTGGCAAGACCTCGACCCACGTCTCGGCCCAGGTGCCCAGACTGTCCAACACATCGGCGAGGTCCCGTCCGGCCGCTGTCAACCCATAGGTCGACCCCTGTCCGTTCTCCTTCGGAGTGGCGGTGAGCAGACCTGCCCTTTCGAGTTCACGAAGACGTTTCGTCAACATCGAACGGGACATGGTCGGGACGCCCTGGGCGATCGACGAGAAGGTCGTCGCCCCGAACATCAGGTTTCGGACGATGAGGAGATTCCACCGCTCCGCCAAGATCTCTGTGGCTCGTGCAATGGGGCAGTACTGCTGGTACGAAGCCATTCCGTCAGCTTGAAGGAACATCGAACCCCGGTCGAGTTCTTTTTCCGCGCTGGATACCCAGCGGAAGATGCCGCAGGTTGAGGGCATGAGCGAACGCGACGTTGTGAGCAGCGGACAGGTCATCGATTCTGCGGCCGAGGTCTACGAACGGTTCTTCGTACCCGCCCTGTTCGACCAGTGGCCGGGATGCGTCCTGGACGCCGCCGGCCTCTCGGATGGAGACGACGTCCTCGATGTCGGCTGCGGGACGGGGATCCTGGCCCGGGCCGCGGCCCGCCGTCTCGACGGCTCGGGGACGGTGACGGGGATCGATGTGAACGAGGGGATGCTCGCCGTCGCACGTCGGATGGCAGAGACGGTGGCGTGGCACAGCGGTCGGGCCGAGCGGCTTCCGTTTGCTGACCAATCTTTCGATCGGGTCGTCAGCCAGTTCGCCCTCATGTTCTTCGCCGACCGAAGTGCCGCGGTGTCGGAGATGGCGAGGGTGGCCCGCCCAGGGGGCACCGTTGTCATCGCCACATGGGCCACGGTCGACCAGAGCCCCGGCTATGCCGCCATGGTCGAGTTGCTCGACCGACTGTTCGGCGGCGAAACAGCCTCAGCCCTCCTGGCACCCTTTGTACTGGGTACTCGAGATGCGCTCGCGGCCGTCGTGGGTGCGAGTCCTGCCGAACGCGAACGTGACCCGCCACGAAGGCGTGGCTCGGTTCGACTCGGTCGAGGCATGGGTCCACACCGACATCCGGGGTTGGACCCTCGCCGACATGATCGATGACAACCAGTACGCCGAGCTCCTCGCCGCAGCGAGGACAGAACTGGCCGGCTTCGTCGACGGCGATGGCCATATCCGGTTCGCCGCCCCCGCCCTCATCGCGACAGCGACGACGCCAGGGGCACACACAACTTGAAGGTCGCGCCATCGCCAGGCGTCGGCTGCAGGCTGACCGGCCCCCGATACGAGTGGCGGCCCGCCACGCAACCCGCTATCACTCGTTCATGATCTCGTCCGTCGTATTGCATTCAGGACCGTCATGACCGAGCGCCACATCGGAGACGAGGCTGGGCTCCCGTTCACGGGCCGGACCGCGCTGATCACGGGTGCAGCCGGCGACATCGGCCGAGCCGCCGCCATCCGGCTGGCCGGTGCGGGGGCGCAGGTCGTCCTGGCCGATCTGGCCGACTCGCTCGACACGGCCACGGCGTGCGCCGCTGCGAATCCGGCGAGCACACCAACAATCGTCTCGTTCGACGTGACGAACGAAGCCGAGGTGCAGCGGACGTTCACCGATCTGGCGAAGCAGGAGATCACCCCTGACCTGTTGTTCAACAATGCGGGTTATCAGGGTCAGTTCGGCAATGTCGTCGATTACGACGTTGCCGACTTCCGCCGAGTGCTCGACATCAACGTCACGGGGGTCTTCATCGTGTTGAAGGCGTTCGCACGCAACCTGATGGCGAGCGGTCGCCCGGGCGCCATCGTGAACAGCGCCTCGATGGCTCATGGCGGCGCGCCGAACATGGCCGCGTACAGCGCCTCGAAAGCTGCGGTCATCGCACTCACCAAGACTTCTGCGAAGGACCTGGCCAGTGCGTCCATACGAGTGAATTCGGTCAGCCCGGCCTTCATCGGGCCGGGCCAGATGTGGGATCGGCAGGTCGAGCTGCAGGCAAACACCCCGAGCCAGTACTTCTCCGACAGTCCAGAAGAAGTTGCCGCGCAGATGTTGTCTTCGGTGCCGCTGCGCCGCTACGGATCGCTCGACGAGGTCGCATCCGTGGTGCAGTTCCTTCTCTCGGACGAAGCCTCGTACATCACTGCCTTCGACATCGAGGTCTCCGGGGGCGCCACCTGACCCCAACCCTCCACGTTCTGCGGCACGTAGCCCGCAGAACTGCGGGCACAATGCCGCAGAACGGAGGGAAAGTCAGGAGTCGGGGGCTCTCGGCGACCATGGGCCGGTGATCAGCCGGCTGCCGCGCTGGAACGTCAGGTAGCTCCACGCCCAGCTGAAGAAGACGGACCATCGCTTCCGGAAGTCGATGAGGAAGAAGATGTGCACCGCCCACCAGGCCACCCATGCGATCCAACCCGAGAGCTGGAAACGGCCGACCACACCCACCGCTGAGGACCGCCCGATCGTCGCCAGTTCGCCCTTGTTCCGGTAGCGGAACGTCGGACGGCTACCGCCTCGCAGGTCGGCCTGGATCACCCGGGCTGCATGCCGGCCGCCCTGCATCGCACCTTGCGCAACCCCGGGCACCTGCTCTCCTTTGGACTCGGCGTGCGCGGTGTCGCCGATCACGAAGATCGCCGGATGTGTCGGCACCGAGAGGTCTGCACCGACGACGGCTCGACCAGCTCGGTCGGTCTCAGCCCCCACCATGGCTGCGAGCGGCGACGCTTCGTTGCCGGCTCCCCAGACCACAGTGCGGGCTTCGATCGGGCCACGGGATGTCTCGACGACCCGATCGTCGATTCCCGTGACCGTGACGCCAGTGCGGACGTCGACGCCCAAGTCTTGCAACTGTCGCTCGGCCTTCGCCGAGAGCTTTTCCGGATAGGTACCGAGGACGCGCGGCGCCGCCTCCAGGAGGATCACCTGTGCAGTCGAGGAATCGATCGAGCGGAACTCACTCGTGAGGGTTCGGAACGCGATCTCCGCGATCGCACCCGCAGTCTCCACTCCCGTCGGCCCCCCACCGACGACGACGAATGTGAGCTGTGCCTGCCGCTCAGCCAGATCGTCGGTTCGCTCCGCCCGTTCGAAGGCCAGCAGCACTCGACGCCGGATCTCGATCGCATCCTCGACAGTCTTGAGCCCAGGGGCGTGCTGCTCCCACTCGTCATGGCCGAAATAGGAGTGCCGGGTGCCGGCGGCCAGGATCAGGTAGTCGTACCCGTATTCGTCGCCGTCCTGGACCCGAACTCGCTGCTCGTTCGGATCGATGTCGACGACGTCGCCGAGGATCACTCGGGCGTTGGACTGATCGGCCAGGATCGAGCGGATCGGGTTTGCGATGTCGGCCGGGGTGAGCCCGGCCGTGGCCACTTGATAGAGCAGTGGTTGGAAGAGGTGATGGTTTCGCCGGTCGATGAGCGTGATACGGACCGGTGCATCCTCGAGCGCTCTGGCGGCGGCGATCCCGCCGAAACCCCCTCCGATGATGACGACCTTGGTGGTCGCCGGGTCCGCTTCGAATCGGTCCTCGCTCATTGCCGCAGTCTCGCAGCCGTTCGGCCGTCTCGCGGCGACGAGTTGGACACAGGTGACGAGCGCCATCAGACTCGCCGAATGAGCATCGAACCCCTGACCAAGCAGTTCAAGACCGTCAACGGCAAACAGATGGCATACCACGATGTCGGCAGCGGCGACACGGTGCTCTTCCTCCACGGCAACCCCACGTCCTCCTACCTCTGGCGCGACATCGTTCCTCACGTGTCCGGCCATGCCCGGTGCGTCGTGCCAGACCTGATCGGCCAGGGCGATTCCGACAAGCTCGACGACTCGGGTCCGGACTCCTACACCTTCGTCCAGCACCGGGAGTACCTCGACGGTCTCCTCGACCAACTCGACATCGGTGACAACGTCACGCTCGTCATCCACGACTGGGGCTCGGCGCTCGGCTTCGACTGGGCGAACCGCCACCGGGATCGCGTCGCCGGGATCGCGTACATGGAGGCCATCGTTCGTCCGGTCACATGGGACGAGTGGCCTGAGGGCGCAACTGACATCTTCAAGGCCATGCGCTCCGATGCCGGCGAGGAAATGGTGCTCACCAAGAACCTCTTTGTCGAGGCGATTCTCCCTGCGTCGATCATGCGAAAGCTCAGCGACGAGGAGATGAACGAGTACCGCCGTCCGTTCCTCGAGCCAGGAGAGAGCCGCCGCCCCACACTCACCTGGCCACGCCAGATCCCGCTGGACGGTGAACCTGCCGACGTCCTCGAGATCGTTCAGTCCTATGCGGACTGGCTCCCGACTTCCGAGGTGCCAAAGCTGTTCATCAACGCCGACCCTGGCACGATCCTCACCGGAGCACAGCGGGAGTTCGCTCGTTCATGGGCGAATCAGACCGAGATCACGGTTCCCGGAATCCACTTCATCCAGGAGGACAGCGCCGACGAGATCGGACAGGCGGTCGCCGAATGGCTGACCACCCGATCCTGACCGAGCGCGTCCCAGCCGAGGAGCCGCTGTGCTGAAGGAGTCGCTGTGCTGAACCGACTCGATGACTATCCGATCCATCAGACGCCGGAGCCGCTCGCCCACCCAGCGAGCTCTGATCCGAACGTCTATGACCGCACGTGGTTCAACGGCTACAGCGACGACGGCACCAAGTATTTCGGCCTCGGCATGGCCGTCTACCCCCATCGCGGGATCCTCGACTGCCACTTCAGCACGGTCGAAGCCGGAGGACGTCAGCACTGCTTCTACGCATCGCGCCGGGCCCCGCAGGAACGGACGGACATGTCGGTTGGTCCGTTTCGACTCGAGATCGAGGAGCCTCTCCGACGGGCCCGGGTGATCATCGACGACAACGAGAGCGGGGTCGCGTGCGACCTCACGTTCTCGGCCCGAACATCAGCCATTCAGGAAGCCCGCCAAATCTTGTGGCAGGGGCAACGGAAGGCCATGGACGCCACCCGGTTCGCCCAGTTCGGTCGTTGGTCCGGCACGGTGAGCCACCCGGACGGCGACTTCACCGTCGACGAGCTCACTTGGCGGGGCACGAAGGACCGATCGTGGGGAATACGCGGCGTCGGCGAACGTGTTCAGGTCGGCGCACCCCGCAGGCATGGCTCAGCGTTCTTCCTGTGGGCGCCACTGCAGTGGGACGACCACATCAGCCACGCAGTGTTCTTCGACGGCCCGAACGGAGAGGCCCTGGTCCGGGAGGCGCTCACGTCGCCCCTCTACGCGTCAGAGGACGAGATCCCCGGCGAGCTCGACGATGTCGTGACCCGAATGGCCACCGCGGTGCATCGGATCGACTACCACCCCGGCACCCGGCTCGCGCAGAGGGCCGAGCTCGACCTCATCGATCTCTACGGACACGTGCGGACCGTCTCGATGGACCCGGTCCTGCGTTTTCAGTTCAAGGGACTCGGCTACGGACACCCCGAGTGGGGTCAGGGGATGTGGAAGGGCGAACTGGCAATCGGCGGGGAGAGCTTCGATCCGCTCGAGCTCGATCTACTGGCCCCGGAGAACATCCATGTCCAACAGGTCGTGAAGGCCACCGATGGTGAACGTCACGGCATCGGAGCGCTCGAGCAGATCGTCGTTGGCCCGTATGCACCCTCCGGCTTCACCGGAGTGCTCGACGGGGCGAAGTGATGTCGCTTCCCGCAGATGCGCCCACCGTCTGGGTGCTGGGTGATCAGCTGAACAGGAACGTCGGCGCGCTGCGAGATCGACACCCCGATGACTGTCGAGTACTTCTGGTGCAGAGCGAAGCCAAGGTGGCATCGAAACGATGGCATCGGCAGCGTCTCCACCTCGTGTTGTCCGCCATGGCCCACTTCGCGGCCGAGCTACGGGACGAGGGATTCGAGGTCGACCATCGTGTGGCCGCCACGCTGCTCGACGGGCTCCGCTCCCACGTGGACGAGTTCGACGTGCGGCAGGTCGTTGCCATGGAACCGATGAGCTTCGACGGACGACGGATGCTCCAGCGGGCCGCCGTCGAAACCATTCCCAACGAACAATTCACATGCGGCTACGACGAGTTTGCCCAGTGGGCGAAGGGTCGATCCAGCTTCAAGATGGAGGACTTCTATCGTTGGCAGCGCACGCGTCTGGGTCTCCTCATGGATGACGGGGCCGCCGAGCCGGAGCCTGCCGGAGGGCGCTGGAACTTCGACGACGAGAATCGAGAACGACCGCCGAAAGACGGCCGGGCCTGGCCAGAAGTGCAGCGCTTCCAACTGGATGACCTCGACCGCCAGATCATCGACGCATTCCCGGACGAGGTCTGGGGTGCCGAGCCAGACGGTCGGTGGCCGGTCACCCGAGCACAGGCGCTGACTCGCCTCGAGGAGTTCATCGAGACCGGGCTGGCACCGTTCGGGCCCCACGAGGACGCCATGCTCGGTGGCGAGTGGAAGCTCGCCCATTCCGTGTTGTCATCGTCGATGAATCTGGGACTCCTCCATCCGTTGGAAGTCGTCGAGGCGGCCGAGGCCGCGTACCGATCAGGTTCGGCTCCGATCAACTCGGTCGAGGGATTCATCCGACAGGTCATCGGGTGGCGGGAGTACGTCTGGGGCGTCTACTGGCTGTGGATGCCCGACTACCGATCGGCGAACGCTCTCGACGCAGTGCGTTCAGTCCCGTCAGCGTTCACCGGCGAGGCCAGTACCGAGATGGCGTGCGTGAAGAACGTCATCGAACATGTCCATGACAACGGCTACGCCCACCACATCGAGCGTCTGATGGTGCTCGGCAACCTGGCGCTGACCGCCGGTGTCGATCCTCAGGCGATGACCGACTGGATGTGGGCCAGCTTTGTCGACGGTGCCGAATGGGTCATGCTGCCGAACGTGATCGGCATGGCCCTGTTCGCAGACGGAGGCAGGATGGCGACCAAGCCATATGCGTCCGGCGGTGCCTACATCAACAAGATGAGCGACTCCTGCAAGGGGTGCCGATTCAACCCCAAGCAGCGGGTCGGCCAAGATGCCTGCCCCTTCACCACTCTCTATTGGGATTTTCTCGCCCGGAACGAGGAAGCGCTGGCCGGCAATCACCGCGTTGCCCGCCAACTGGCGGGCATGCGCCGACTCAGCGACCTCGACGCCGTCAGGACACGCGCAAAAGAGGTTCTGACTGCCCTCGATGGCGGCACCCTGTGACCACTGAGGTACGGAGACCACTGACCTGCGAACGCAGCCGCGGCCAGATGGTTCGTCAGCTGGGGATCGAGCTCTTGCCCGCCTTCTTTTCCTTCTTGGACTGACGCTTCTCTTTGGCGGTCTTGGTAGCGGGCGTCTTGGCGGCCCGCCCACCTTTGTCTTTACCGGCCATACAGGCCTCTCCCCAGTCAGGCAGGAAGCCAACTGGAAGATCATCATCCCACAGTTCCAGGCCGGCACACGGGCAGTGCCAGTCAGGCCACCGTCAGGTCCCCTGTGGCGTACTGATCCCATGGCGTCTCACTCGATCGTCCACGAACGACTCGACCGCAGCACCGGAGACCGGACATGTGCTGTCTCGACGCAGGACCTCACCGTCACCTACGGCGAATTCACGGCCGCCAGTCAGATCTCGCTCGGAGTGGCCCCAGGAGAGATCTACGGTTTGCTTGGCCCCAACGGAGCGGGCAAGACATCGGTGATCCGAGCCCTGACCACCGTCATTCCCGTGTCGGCCGGCACGGCCACGATCGCCGGGCACCCTCTGACCGATCCAACGGCGGTTCGATCGATGATCGGGGTGCTCCCAGAGTCGAATGGTTATCCAGGGTCTCAGTCGGGCCGTTCTTACCTTCGTTTCCATGGGCAGCTTCACGGGCTCAGTCGGTCCGATGCCGAGATGAGGGCGGAACAGCTCCTACGACACGTTGGCCTCAGCCATGACGGCAACCGGATCTCGACGTTCTCTCGCGGAATGCGCCAACGACTCGGCCTCGCCAGAGCGCTGATCAACGAGCCTGCAGTCCTCTTTCTCGACGAACCAACGCTCGGTCTCGACCCAGCGGGCAAGGAGGAGATCATGGCCTACATCACTCGCAGTGCGATCGATGACGGCATGTGTGTGATCCTCTGCAGCCATCTCCTCGACGAGGTCGAGCGGGTGTGTGACCGAGTGGCGATCATGGATCGAAGCCGAATCGTCGCTGAGGGCACCGTGAGTGATGTCGTGGCCAAGGCTGATGTGGCCGACCATGGACGACTGCGCGTCGCGGCCAACGCCATCAGTGCTGCCGACGAAGTCCTGAGAAGCTCGCCGGGAGCACGATCGGTCGAGTTCGACAACACGCGACCAGGCGACATCGACATTCGACTCGCACCAGATGAAGGGGCAGCGTCACTCCTGCTACGGGCGCTGCTCGACGCCGAGATCGACGTGCGGTCGTTCGACCTCCACGGCGCCCGACTGAGCGACGCCTTCCTCGCCCTCACCGCACACGACGAGAGTCGAGCGCCCTCGAAGGCGACGCCATGACACGTCCGGCAGCCGCACAGACTCGCCCAACGCCCGGGTGGATCGTCATCGCTCGCCAGGAGATCGGCGACCTCTGGCTCAGTTCGAAGGGCCTCTCCGTGCTCTTCGGCTTCACGCTCCTGCTCTCCGTATTGTCGTACCTCTCGTCTGCAGACGCCGGTATCAACCTGCTCGATGCACGCGAGTCGGTTGGTGTGATCGTGCAGACGTCGATCGGGCTCGGAACGCTCGCAGCATTGGTCGTCAGCGCAGACGCCATCTCCGGAGAGCGGGAACGCGGCACCCTCGAGGCACTTCTGGTGACACCCGTTGCCCGCCGCGACATCATCGTCGGGAAGCTGCTCGGAGCGACCACGATGTGGTTGGCTGCGCTCCTCGTTGCACTGCCCTTCGTCACCGTCATGGCCCGCGGACTCGATGTTGCCTCGGATGCCGTCACCGTCCTGGTCGCCGCCGGCACGCTCGTCGCCGCATCGCTCACGGCACTCGGTCTCGCAGTCAGCTCCCTGTCGAGATCGAATCGGGCCAGCCTCGCCGGATCCGTTGCCGTCCTGCTGATGCTGGTGGCACCGAGCCAGCTGCCGGCCGTCAAAGCCAACGGCACCCTCGGGTTGGTGCTGATCAAGGCCAATCCCGTGAGCTCAGGACTGCAGCTCTCGAGCAATGTCCTCGTCAAACAGCAGGCGTGGTCCGAGCAGCTGACGTTCCTGATCTCGCCGATCGTCGCAGCCGTTGCACTCACCGTGGTTGCGATCGCAACGTCCGATCGCCTCGAACTCGGAGGGTCTCGATGAACCGGCGCCGGCTCCCGATCTGGCTGTTCCTGACGCTCGGCGCAGGTCTCGTCTCAGTGCTTTCGGGCGCCGCGTCGGCCTCCGATCTCGATGACTCGATCGCGGTCACCATCGACCCACGGAGCAGCTCCATCGTTCTCGGTGAGAAACTCGACCTCCGGGTCAACGTCACCAACAACGGAAGTGCGAGTACTCCCCCGCTCGTCGTGCATCTCGACATCACTGATCCGATGCAGTTCACCTCGGTCGACCCGGAGGATTGGACACCGACACTCAGCCAGGCGGTGGGCGTACTCGGACCGGACGAAGATGCGACGGTCCGGTGGACGGTCCAGCCGATCTCGCCGGGAACGTTCGCTGCCTACGCTGTCGCCCTCTCTCCGGAGGCTGAGACCATCGATGCGTCGAAGATCCTCGAGATCCATGTCGAGGATCAGCGCAGCCTCAACCCGGGCGGCATTCTCCCCGTCGCCATCGCTGCACCCGCCATCATCGGCGGACTCCTCGTGCTGCAGGCTCGCCTCGCTCGAAGGAACCGACGGCCGCCGGGTGCTCTGCACGCTTGCCAGGACGCCGAGCTCGATCCCATCATGGAGCAGGTCCAGTCCCGGCATGGCGGCGCATGAAACTCCTTCTCATCGAAGACGACAGGAAGATCGCCGCCGCTGTCAAGCGCGGGCTGGAAGGCGACGGCTTCACAGTCGAGGTCGCATTCGACGGCACCGACGGACTGTGGATGGCGACCGAAGCATCGTTTGATGCCCTGATCGTCGACCTCATGCTTCCCGGTACGAATGGCTTCGTCATCTGCCGAGAGCTGCGGAAGCGCCAGATCTGGACGCCGATCCTCGTGCTCACTGCCAAAGACGGCGACCTGGACGAAGTCGAGGCGCTCGACACCGGGGCCGACGACTACCTGACCAAGCCCTTTTCCTACCCCGTTCTCGTCTCCCGCCTGCGTGCCCTCCTACGCCGAACCGCCGGTCAACAACCAGTGGCGATGAGAATCGGCGATCTGCGCATCGACCCTCGCTCACGACGGGTGTGGAGGGACGACACCGAGATCGAGCTGACCACTCGTCAGTTCGAGGTCCTCGAGTTCCTGATGCGACGGGGCGGCCAGGTGTTGTCCAAGTCCGAGATCCTCGCTGGGGTCTGGGAAAGCGAGTTCGACGGGGATCCCAACATCGTCGAGGTCTACGTCGGGCGCTTGCGAGCGCGCATCGATCAGCCTTTCGGCCGCCACAGCATCGACACCGTCCGAGGGGCCGGATACCGACTCACCGACGACGCGAGCTGAACCAGAACATGCAGCGGCTCGGCGAGCAGGTCGGAACCATTCGTTTCCGCATCACTGCACTCGCCACCGTTGTCGTCGCTGTCGTACTCACCCTCATGGCGGCCGCGCTCGTGTTGTTGGTTCGCCGCGAACTCCTTCTCAACCTCGACAGCTCTCTCGAACAGCGGGCCGATGCTTACGAGACGTCGTTCGCCGGTGAAGGACTCGTCGGCCTGTCGGTCCTGTTGAACTCCAACGACGAAGACAGGGCTGCACAGCTCGTCGACCCCACCGGCGCCGTCGTCGCCTCGACGCCGAACCTGGCGGACGGCTCAGCGTTCGACGACTCGGCCAGACTTCAGGGACAGACGTTCGTCCGTTCGGTCTCGATCGCTGCCCTCGAGGACGACTCCTATCGGTTGCTGTCCCGGGATGCAGAGACCGCGTCTGGCAGTGCCGTCCTTCACGTCGCCCAGAACATCGACGACCTCGACGACACGATCCGCAACCTGACCATCGCTCTCGCCATGGTCGTTCCGATCGTCGTCACGATCCTCGCTTCACTGGTGTGGCTCCTCGTCGGACGCACGCTCAGACCGGTCGAACGCATGCGAAGCGAGGTCGCCGACATCAGCGGGAACGATCTCTCACGACGGCTCGCAGTTTCGGCTCACACCGACGAGATCGCCAGACTCGCGGAAACGATGAACGAATTGCTCGACCGTATCGATCATTCCGGACGACGACAGCGTCGCTTCGTCGCAGACGCCGCCCACGAACTTCGCACACCTCTCACCCGTATGCGTACCGAACTCGAGGTCGATCTCAACCGGCCAGACCTCGCCGACCTGGCTGCGACCCACGCAACCGTTCTCGAGGAGGCCATCGCCGTCCAAGAGCTTCTCGACAACCTTCTCTTCCTCGCCCGATCAGACGAACAGCAGCGGTCTCCCAGCCGGCAGGAGGCCATCGACTTCGACGACATCGTTCTTCGCGAAGCCGGCCATCACCGCATCGACTCACCCGTTTCGCTCGACACCTCGGCAGTGTCGGCCGTCCAGCTCATCGGCGACGCCGGTCAGCTCGCCCGCGTGGTCCGAAACCTCCTGGGCAACGCCGTTCGACACGCACAAAGCACCGTCACGATCATGCTCTCGGAGACCGATGATCGAGTTCGCCTCACGGTGACCGATGACGGCCCCGGCGTTCCGGCCGAATTCGCCGACCGGATCTTCGAACGGTTCGGTCGGGCCGACGACGCCCGCTCCAGAGACGATGGCGGAACCGGACTCGGTCTGGCCATCGTGCGCGACATCGCGCGTCTGCACGGAGGTGACGTTCGCTACGACCAGTCGTGGAGCGGCGGGGCGCGATTCATCGTCGACCTTCCGAACAGCCGCCCAGAACGGCAGTCCCTGATCGAAACACCCACGGCCGCCAGACGTCATGATCGGAGTTGTTCGAGAATCGTCGGGTCCTTGATCGTGGAATCTCGGGCGAGCATCAGGACCCTGGAGACGTTCTGCGTCATGATCGTCCAATGAGACGCTGGGCGATTGTCGCACTGCTGGGAATCATTGCAGCAGGCTGTGGCACCGAATCCGTGACAACGGCACCGGTCTCGACCACGGCCGTCGTCGCTCAGACCACATCGACGACCAGCGCCCTCACACCCGCACCCGAAGCCGATCCACCGGCGGGCCTCGACGGGGACGCCTCGGTCGCAGATCGCTCGATCCTGAGCCTTGCGGTCGAGCCGGGCGAGAGCGAGCCAGGACGGTTCCGGTTGCTGCGAGGCCCCAACACCGAGACCCTCATGACCGTCGAGGGCCGCTACTGGATCACGGGCGAGGTCGATGTCTACACGGCCCTCGACATCGATCCCGATCTGGTGGCCACCCAGATGCAGATCCTGGCCGAGATCGTCGAGGACACGGGTGGCCAGCCCCCGGCGTCGCCGTATCTCGCGTCGATCCGCAATCACTACCGAGGTGACGAGTTCCAGCTCGGATTGGCCGACCTGGCACGCTCCCTCGGCATGGGTGGGCTGCCGACCGAATGGGCTGAGCAGTGGGGTTGGTTCGTCCAGGCCGGCGGCGACCCGGTCCCGGCCGAACTGGTTGCCTGCCAAGAGGCCGCCGTATCGCTCGACTCTGCCGCTCGAGGCTGGGTCCGCGACCTGGACATCCGGTTCACCGACGGGAGGTGGGTCTTCCCGGTCGAGGCCTTCTATGCCGGCTCTGGCACCTGAGGTGGACGCTGCTTCGATCTGCGAGCTGGTGATCGAGCCGGGCCCTGTCCCCGACATCGTCATCGAAGTGAGCGACGAGACCTTCGGGCGACGGATCAACGTGCTGGTCGACGACAACCTCTACACCGACAAGGACCCCGAAGTGGCGTTCTGGATCGCGATGTCGCCGGACGAATCGGTCGGTGACCGCCCCGGACGAGCCGCGTCCGGACCCACTGTTCACCATTCAGAACTCGTACCTGGTGGCAACAGGCGTGTGCGGTGAACTGCCGTGGATCTACACCAACCTCGCGGCCGCCAACACCTACGAGTCCCCGCAGCGCGAGGGGTATTCGGGTCCACTTGTGTTTGCTTCCGGCTGGTACTGCGAGGACGAGGTTCCCGAGGAACAGCGGCAGGAAGGGAATTGAGACCGATCTCGACCGCCGCCGGTCAAGACCGGACTTGCTCGCCGCCGTCTCCGGTGCTCACCTGACTGCCTGATGAACGACACAACCGCCCGAGACGCTTGGAACCGCCGATACTCGACCGACGACTACGTGTGGAACCGCGGGGCCAATCAGTTCGTGGAGACATACCTGGCCGATCTGAAGCCGGGAAGTGCGATCGACCTCGGCGCGGGTGAGGGTCGCAACGCAGTGTGGCTCGCCGAAAGGGGTTGGCGCGTCACTGCTGTCGACTTCTCAGCGGTCGGGCTCGAGAAGGGGGCACGACTCGCGGCCGACGAGGAACTCGACGTCGACTTCGTCGAGGCTGACGCAACGACCTACGAACCGGCGGAGCTGGTCGACCTCGTCATCATCGTGTACCTGCAGCTCGACGAGGAAGATCGGCTCACAGCGCTCCGACACGCTCGATCATGGCTCGCCCCAAGTGGCACCCTGTTCGTTGTCGCCCACGATCGCTCCAACGTGACGAGCGGATACGGCGGGCCGCCGTCTGCGGACGTCTGTTACACGGTCGAAGAAACGCTCGACGCTCTCGGCGATCTCGACGTCGTCGTTGCTCGAGTTGCCGAGCGGACCGTGACCACCGACACCGGTGATCGAATCGCTCTCGACACGGTCGTGATGGCAACCCGACCCGCCTGAGAACGACTGCCCAACCCAGATTCTCACCCGGCGAAGAAGTTGTAAGCCTCGTTGTCGGAGTTCGATCTGCGGGAGTTCCAGGCTCTCGCCATCGATCTCGACGACAGCCTCGCTGAGCGTCGCCGTGACTCGACTGGGCTCGTCCGCCGGACCAGGAACAGGGTCGTGGACCGTGACCAGCCCACTGAGCGGAAGCCGGGCGACGATGTTCTGTTCTGGCATCCATTCCTCGATGGCGTCGTTGCAGTGGTTGCCGAAGAGGAACTTCCCGACGATGACCTCGGCTGTCCAGGCCGGAGTCTGGAAGCATCAGCGTGTCGCCCGGGGCCGATTCGTCGAGCTGGTAGATCACGATGCCGACACGTTGATCAGAGGTCGACGTTGCCCACCCACGACCGCATGGCCAGTGCTCGGTGAACTCGGCGCCCGCAATCAGGTCGCGGTGGTCGGCCACCGTCAGCTCGGTCGGATCGAACGCAACCGCGAGGTCGTCGATCACTGCGAGCTCGGCCAGTTCTGGTTGGCAGAAACCGAGGTGGTTGCCCCAACGGCCGTCAGCACCACCGGGTATGTCTGCGGCCTGAAAGAATCTCACGCTGCCGTCGATGGCGTCACCATCACGAAAGATCGATCCGTCCGGACTGACGAGGGCGGTCGCATCTGAACTCTCGATGACGAATCCGGTTGGAAACACAGCAAGCCGTTCGACGTCGTTGATGACGACTCCCCAGCATCCGACCTCGTCCAACCGAAGGTTGCCGCTGACCGAATAGACGGACTGTTCGGGACCGAATTCGCCGGCGACTTGACTCGGAGCGCCGAGTCCTCCTTGGTTGTCGTCCTCCCCGCTCGTCGACGCCGTGGAGGCCTCGATGGTGGGCGAAGCCGAACCACACGCCGAGACGCAGAGCGCCAGCACCATCGTGGCGGCAGAAAGGTGATCGCGCATCGTGTTCGTCTCCGTTCGTGAACTCCCGATGAGATCACTGTCACTTCGACGAATGCATCCCATCCAGCAGTTCCCGGTCCGGGGGCGCTTTGTTGCGACATCAGCCGAAGGCGGGCTTGTCCTGCACGGTGACGCGATAAACGACCAAGGCGATCATCGAGCCGACGATCGAACCGATGACTCCCGATGCTTGAACTGCGCCATCGCTGATGTCGGCGCCGAAGAGCACGTAACCGAGCAGCCCGCCGACGAATGAGCCGACGATGCCGAGAAGCATGGTCTTGCCGATCGACATGGAGTCGTCTCCGGGGATCAGAGCTCTGGCGACGAAGCCGGCAATGAGGCCGATGAACAAGAGGGCGATGAGTGCGAAAATCATGAGGTTCCTCCTCGTGGCTGGATTGAGATCCTCGACGTTCCCCTCGTCATCGGTCGCCAAACCTCGTCTGGCATGTCAGCGGAGTATTCCTTGCTCGCCCGTGCCCGGCTTCTGCTGTCGATGGCCGGCGAACCGGAGCCGGGCTCAGCGACTCGCCGGAGCCGAGGACGACTTTGGCGTGGAACGTCGTCAGGTGTTGAGTGGGAGGCCGGACTTGCCGGCATTGGCGAAATCGTCGTCGATCAGAACAACATCGTGACCGGCCCGATCGAGGAGCGACGCGGCGATGGAGGCTCGATAGCCGCTCTCGCAATGCACATGGACCGGCCCGGGCGGCAGCTCGTGCACGCGCTCCACGAGCTCGTGCAACGGGATGTGGATCGATCCATCGATGTGTCCGGACTCACGTTCGCTGTCTCGTCGAGCGTCGAGCACCGTCGACCTGTCGATGCCGGCCATCTCTGCGAAGGTCATCACGTCGTAGCGACTTCGATCGGCGTCCGGCGCCCAGTGATCGACGCCACCGTCGACAGCGCCGACCGGTCGGTCGATCCCGATACGGACCAACTGGACTTGGGCCTCTGCGATCTCGTCAGTGGTGTCGGCGAGGAGGGTGATCGGCATCCCCCACGGCAGCAACCAGCCGACGTACGTGGAGAAGCCGTCTGCGAGTTCGACACCGATGGTCCCGGCAAGGTGGGAAGCAGCGAATTGGCGCCGAGGCCGGAGATCCACGACCCACTCGCCACGGTGGATGCGACGTGCGAGCTCGACGGGGTCGGCGACAGCAGGTGGGGACACGTCGATTGCCGTGCCGCCGGCGGTGTTGAGCGGTCCCATCTGGGCGTAGTACTTCGGGTATGCGTCCAGCCCGGAGATGAGTCTTTCGACAAAACGATCTTCGTCTGTGGCGGTCAGAGCAATGTTCACCTCACGCTCGGTCCCGAGCGTGCCGTCCGACTCCTCGTCACTCGATGCCGAGGCGCAGAAACTTCCGAAACCGTGGGTGGGAAAGATCTGCGTCTCGTCGGGTAGCGAGTCGGCGAGGGCATGGACCGAGCGGTATTGGGCGTGGGTCAGTTCGTCGGTCATGTCCGGGCCGATCAAGTCGGTTCGTCCCACCGTGCCGTACAACATCGAGCCGCCGGTGAACGCCACTGGCGGATGGTCGCCGCTGGTGACGACGTAGGACAGATGGTGTGGTGTGTGCCCCGGTGTGTGACACACCTCGACGCTCATCGTGCCGACGGCAACGACGTCACCATCGCTCACACCGTGATAGTCGAAGCTCAGAGGTTCATCGGTCGCGTGAAGGTAGGCCGCGGTGGTGATCCGAGCGAGCGTGAGTCCACCGCTGACGTAGTCGTTGTGAACATGGGTTTCGGCGACATGGGTGATGACGACGCCGGCCTGTTCGGCCTGGTCGATGACGCGGTCGATGTCGCGTTGCGGGTCGATGACCAGTGCGACAGAGCCGTCGTGAACGATGTAGGACCGATCGCCGAGCGATGGTGTCTCGATGGTGATGACTTCCACGTGCTCCTCTTTCATCCGAATGAGCCGAACAATCGCGTTGCGTCATACCCGATCGGTCGACGTCCTACTCATTTGGTCTTCAGTTGCGGGATCGAACACCGCAGGCGAGGGTGGATTCGTGACGACGCTGAGCGACGGGACTCTCACGGTACGAACGCCGAGGGCCGCCGATGCCCCGGCCGTGGCGGAGGGGGTTCGAGCCTCGTTCGAGGAGCTGGACCCCTGGATGCCGTGGGCCTCGGTCGACTACAGCACAGACGACGCCTTGTCCTGGATCGACAGCAACGAGGAAACCTCGTTCTTGATCGTCGACCCAGCTGGGGAGATCGTCGGAACCTGCGGACTCAACGCATTCGACCAACTCAACCGGCGAGCCAACCTCGGCTACTGGGTGCACAGCGGCCACACCGGGAGGGGTGTCGCCAGCGCGGCAGCCACACTCGTTGCATCCCATGGGTTGACCGAGCTCGGCCTGCTGAGGCTCGAGGTGGTCATGTCGGTTCACAACCTGGGGAGTCGTCGGGTGGCCGAACGAATCGGTGCAACCCATGAAGGAATTCTCCACAACCGTCTGCTGCTGAAGGGAATCAGCCACGACGCTCACAGCTTCTCTGTCACGGCACTCGAGCAACTCGGGTGACCCGGGACCCAGGCCCGCTCAGCATCAAGTGAATTGGGCGTCCAAAAGGACTCTTGAAGCGAATCCGACCGGGTCGGTAGGTTCCGGATATGCCGGACGTGTCCCTTTCCGACCTCCACGGCGCCGGATCTCCCAGCTGGTTCTGGCACCGCAGTCGCCCCTCTGGACATCTCATCGGAGCCGAGTCAGGCTTCGGAATCGTCCGGAGAATGCAGCGACGATCACCGCGATCGCTGATCCGGCGAGGACCACCAGCCCAAGCGCCGGCGCCTGGCTTCCAGCGGCATCGTCGGCCGCCGCCACAACGGCCGCGACCGCTGCCGCGAGCCAGCCGATCGCGGCGATTCTCAACGAGACCCGCTCGACGTGAGTCAAGTCGGGATCGTCGGCCACCGCCGTCGAGGGAGCGCCGTCGTCACGCATCAGGTTCTCGATCCAACGTACGGGCGACGTCACCGCGAGAACCACCATCGGAGCCCAGATCAGCACGACTGCGGCCAGCGCGATGCTGCCGGATGCCGTCATTCCCTCGCCCTGGTCGAGGCCGGCGACGATCGCGTCGCCGGCATAGACGGCGACGGCCGTGGTCAGGAGTGCGAGGAGCGCCTTCACGTACCGCAAGACGAGTCCGCGGAGCCGCAGCACGTGGCGAGCCATCCCGTGCTCGACCTTGGCCACTTCGTCGAGCAGCGGGCGACTCGTCGATGCCGCCAGTTCGAACAGCCCTCGCGCCCGTGTCACGTCATCGTGACCCGATTCCAGCCCCGCATACACCTGCAACTGGCGGTCGACTCGGCGCCGGGACCGATCGTTGGTCGGCACCAACAGTTCCACCATTCGAGGATCAGTTCGGCTGACAGCAAGCTGCTCGAGTGCTTCCGCGCCGAGTTCGTCTGACGGGAGTTGGAGCGATGTCAGCGTGAAGCGCGGCGTGAACACATCGCGACCGTCACCGCCGAGATGGTTGGCATGGAAGTAGAACCGGGTCAGGTCGGCGAACAGCAGCCAGAGAGCGACAACGGGAACGCCGAGCATGGCCAGGACAGCGACAACGAGCGCGACGTCCACCACACCGATCCCGTCGATCAACAAAGATCGAAGCACGCCGGCCACGGAATCACGGGCGACGACGGGAAGGATCACCAGCAGCCCTGCACCGGACAACATGCCAACGGCAATGCGGTGAAAGGTCGACAGGCGGACCTCGCACCGAGCCACGAACGCACGCGCCGCAGCGCGCTCGTCTGGCGTCAAGGTCGATTCATCGTCCCGAGGCAGGTTCATGCGACAAGTATCACCAGGCGATCCCGAATCGAGGCGCCGGCGGTGCATCCGGTTTGCAGAACTGACGGTCGGGCCTCACGATGGAGGCCGGCAAGGTTCATGGTGGCCTGCTCGTTTCGCGATCTTCGAGGTGTTCGATGAACTCCAGCCCTGACGACACGCTCCAAGATGCGTCCCCCTCGACCTCCTTGATCACGGTTGATCACCTGCGGAAGTCGTACGGCCGAAAGGTGGCGGTCGATGACGTCTCGTTCAGCGTGGAACGAGGCGAGATATTCGGGATCCTCGGGCCGAATGGTGCCGGCAAGACCACGACCGTGGAGTGCATGCAGGGTTTGCGCAGCAGCGACAGTGGCACCATTCGAGTCCTTGGATTGGATCCGGCGACCCAGGGTGACGAGCTCCGTCATCGCATCGGCTCCCAATTGCAGGACTCGGCTCTGCCTGGTCGGCTCAGAGTGGCTGAAGCGTTGGACCTCTTCGCCGCATTCGCCCGCAACCCCGTCGACTGCGATGAACTCCTCACCCGATGGCGCTTGCAGGATCAGCGAGGTCAAACCTTCGACAGTCTGTCCGGGGGTCAGCGGCAGCGGCTCTTCATTGCGCTCGCGTTCGTCAACTCCCCGGAACTGGTGTTCCTCGACGAACTCACCCAGGGACTGGATCCGCAGGCACGGCGAGCAACCTGGGATCTGATCCGAGAGATCCAGCAGAGCGGGACGACCGTGGTGCTCGTCACTCACTTCATGGACGAAGCAGAGCACCTCTGTGACCGCGTCGCCGTTGTCGACGACGGCAAGGTCATCGCCCTCGACACGCCGCAGGGACTGATCGACGGGCTGCACTTGCCATCAGTCGTACGATTCACGACCCCAGAACAAGACCTGGGCTGGGTCGAGGGGCTCGATGTGGTCGAGTCACTGACGCGCCAGGGCGACGCCGTCGAGATCCGTGGCAGCGGACCCGTGTTGGCGCTCGTCGCGTCGGAGCTCGTCGCCCACGGAATCGTGCCACTCGACTTGCGAGTCGAGCGACCCACGGTCGAAGAGGCGTTCTTGGTGCTCACCGGACCGAAGATTCGAGGCTGATCGACGATGCGCGGCTATCTGGCGATGACACGCACCGAGCTCCGACTGTTCCGCAGGGAGCCATTCTCGATCGTCTTCGTTCTCGCATTCCCGCTCATGATGATGGCGCTGCTCTCGGCCGTGTTCGGCAACGATCAAGCCGCGGCTCAGGATGTCGAGAACGGCATGCTCGTGTGGCGCGGTGTGACACCGACCGATTACTACACCGCGGCCTCGGTCGCCGTGATCATCGCTGCGCTCGGCCTGATGACGCTTCCCATCAATCTCGTCGGCTACCGAGAACGAGGCATTCTCCGTCGGCTTCGCGCTTCGTCGGTGTCAGCCTGGACTCTGGTCAGCGCCCAACTCACGCTGGCGTTGGTCACCTTCCTCGCCGGAGCGGTGCTGATGGGGTTCGTGGCGTGGCTCATCTCGGACGCGATGCTGCCGCAGGACGTGATCGGGGTCGTGGTCGCACTCCTGCTCGGAACGGCAGCCTTCGGAGCGATCGGGCTGCTGCTCGCCCTCGTGATCCGGAGCAGCCGCTCCGCCCAGGGCATCGGCCTCATGCTGTTCTTCGCGATGTGGCTCATCTCGGGAACCGGCCCGCCGCGTGCGGTGCTGCCGGCAGGACTCCGCGACTTCGGCGGCTGGCTCCCGCTCACCCACCTCGTGACTGCCGTACAGGATCCATGGTTCGGGTTCGGGTGGAGTACGACCGATCTCGTCGTCCTCGGGGCCTACGCACTCGCAGCCGGAGGCCCGGCTCTGTGGTACTTCCGCTGGGACTGAACGGCCGAAATTCGTAGGCAAGACCAGGGTGCTGAATCGTTCTCGGCTGCCACGGCGCGCCGCGATTCGAGGAGCTTCGAGTGCAGCGTCGAACGCAAGCGCGCGGCGCCGTACATCCGCGTCTGCCCCTTGACAAGAATTCGAAGATCAGCGAAGATCGAACAATGTCAGGTAAACCTGTAGTCGACAGGAGAACCATACGCCGTCAGGAAACGTTGGCGGAGATTGTTCTCGCTGCTCAGGAGATCGTCAGAGAACACGGTCTCGCCGGGCTCTCGATGCGCGATCTGGGCGAGCGCGTCGGCATGCGGGGCCAGTCGATCTACTCGTACTTCGCATCAAAGAACGAGATCTACGACGCCATGTTCCTCGAGGGCTATCAGGCATTCGTTGTCTGGATGGACACGAGCGCCGGCGATCACGAGCCGGCTGATGATCCGGCCCGGGCGGCGCGACTCACGGCCCACAGATTCGTCGACTTCTGTACCAGTGATCCGGTTCGGTATCAGCTGCTCTTCCAGCGCACGATCCCCGGCTTCGAACCATCCCCAGAGAGCTACGCCGTAGCCGCACAGGCTCTCGAGCGGGCGCGGGAGCAGTTGGCCATGCTCGGACTACACGACCAGGAAACGCTCGACCTGTGGACCGCACTCCTGACCGGCCTTGCCGACCAACAGATCTCGAACGACCCCGGCGGAGACCGCTGGAAACGACTCGTAGACCGCGCCGTCGACATGTTGCTTGCCGACGCACAGATTCGTCCGCCCACCGAAAGCGAGAGCACATGACCACATTGGCCACGACTGACGTCACCACCATTCCCTCCATCGAGCATCGGGAGGCAATGCAGCTCCAGGAGATCGAACTCCAGCGAGCGCTCGAACTCCTCCGAACTCTCGACGCTGCTCAATGGTCCACCCAGACCAACTGTCCGGATTGGGATGTACGGAAGATGTGGCTCCACGTCCTCGGAGCCTGCGAGGCGGGAGCGTCGATACGCGAGAACGTCCACCAGATGCGGGCCGGCCGCAAACACAGCAAAGACTTCAGCGTGCCCTTGGAGTCCGGGCTGTCCGCAGTGCAGGTCGCCGAGCGAGCGGACCTGACGCCCGACGAGCTCATCCAACGGCTCGAGCGAACGACGCCCAAGACCATCAAAGGTCGCCGTCGCACTCCCCGACCAGCAAGAGCCATCAAGATGGCCATCGATGCTCCGGTCGTCGAGAAATGGACCCTCGGCTACCTCATCGACATCATCTACCTCCGCGACATGTGGATGCACCGCATCGACACCAGCCATGCCACGGGCGCCGACCTCGTACTGACTGCGGAACACGACGGCCGCATCGTGGCCGACGTCGTCGCCGAGTGGGCTCGACGTCACGGCCGGCCGTTCACGCTCGAACTCACGGGACCAGCCGGCGGAACCTTCACCGCAGGCGGCGGTGACGCTGAACGCACGGTGATGGATGCGATCGAGTTCTGCTCGGTGCTTTCCGGAAGAGGCGAAGCCACTGGCCTGCTCACCACCATCGTCCCCTTCTGACACCAATCGAACCACACGACCGAGGAACGCAAAATGAACACCACCACGAGCGAAATCGCCGACGACATCTTTCGCATCTCGACCTTCATTCCCGAAGCGGGGATGACGTTCAACCAGATCCTCATCAAGGCGGAAGAACCCTTGCTGTTCCACACCGGAATGCGCTCACTCTTCCCGTTGACGTCGGACGCCGTGAGCAAGCTGATCCCCCTCTCGTCCTTGAAGTGGATCGGGTTCGGGCACGTCGAGGCCGACGAGTGCGGGGCGCTCAGCCAATGGTTGCTCGCGGCGCCAAACGCACGCGTGACGTTCGGAAGCCTCGGTTGCATGGTGTCGGTCAACGACCTCGCCGACCGCCCGCCGCACGCACTCGACGACGGCGACTCCATCGAACTCGGCGACAAGCAGGTGCGGTACATCTCGACCCCACACGTGCCCCACGGTTGGGAGGCGGGCGTACTGTTCGAAGAATCAACCTCGACGTTGTTGTGCGGCGACCTCTTCACCCAGATGGGGGACGGACCAGCACTTGTCACCGAGTCCCCGATGGAACCGACCATCGCCGCCGAGGACATGTTCGGCTACTCGAGTCTCGCTCCGTCGACCGCTGTCACGGTCGAACGCCTCGCCGACCTCGAGCCGACCACGCTCGCGCTGATGCACGGCCCTGCCCACGCAGGTGATGCCACGAGCTGGCTCCGAGACCTCGCCACCGACTACCGCCGTCGCTCCGAACTGGCAGTCGTCCTGAATCGACCGACCGTTCTGCCCAGAGGGGCTCGTCCCTCACGGCCGGACCCAGCGGGACTGAGGGACCTGCGCCTCTAAGGGAACGCTGCTGGGGTTCGACAGGATGGTGTGGGACTGTCGGAGCGATTCGACACGCGCGTCCGGGAAGGAATCCATGTCCGTTCGGTTCGAAGGAAAAGGCGTCTACAGGGAGTTCGGAAGCACCAAGATCCGGAGCGCGCTCCGAGGGCGGAGAAGGCCTACCTCGAAGAGTCAGCCGGCTGAGGGCCGAAAGATGGCTGGTATCGATCTCAAGAAGGTCCACAAGGAGCACTACTCCGCCAAGGTGAGCATGCCGGCTGTGGTGAACGTGCCTTCTCGTCTGTTCCTGTTGATCGATGGGCAAGGCGATCCGAACACTTCGAGTGAGTATCGCGACGCCGTCCAGGCGCTGTACCCGATTGCGTACGGGCTTCGAGCCGCGGTCAAGGCCGCTACCGGAGATGCGTATGTGGTCATGCCGCTCGAGGGGCTCTGGTGGACCGAGGACATGTCCGACTTCGATGCCGACGACAAGGCGAACTGGCAGTGGACAGCACTGATCTGTCTCCCTGACGCAGTCACCCCTTCCATGGCGCAACAGGTGCTCCCTGCGGTCACGAAGAAGAAGCGCCTGTCGGCGGGTCACAAGGCCAGAGTCGAACGTTTCGAAGAGGGCGAAGCGGCGCAGATCCTTCATGTCGGCCCTTATGACACGGAGGGTCCGACGATCGCGATGCTGCACGACTTCATCACTGCGAGCGGCAACGTGCTCTCTGGTCGCCATCACGAGATCTACCTGTCCGATCCACGCAAGACCGAGCCGGCGGATCTCCGCACCATCATCCGGCAGCCATTCACCCGTGCTTGAACAGGCCGACACCGCTGCCTCGGAGGAGACGCTCGAGTGGTTGTTGGCCGGCGACGCAGCCATCCGCTGGCAAACGAAACGGGACCTTCTCGGTATGGGAGGCTCCGAGGTCGAAGAAGATCGTTCACTCGTCGCGACCACCGGATGGGGCCGCGCGCTGCTCGACCATCAGGACCCGACCGGCACATGGGCCGGTGGTCTGTACAGCCCCAAGTGGACGTCGACCACCTACACGCTGCTCCTCTTGCGTCACTGTGGACTCCCCCCGGGCACCGTTGCCGCGTTGCGAGGTGTGCAGCAGATCTGGGACGGCGCCCGGTACTTCGACGGCGGCCTGACCCCGGCGGTGTCAGTCGACGCTCCGGAGGCCTGCGCCACCTCCATGTACGTCGCACTGGCCTGTTACTTCGGCTACGCCGACCCCCGTGTCGACGCTGCGATCGACTGGCTTTTGGCGAACCAGTTGTCCGACGGCGGATGGAACTGCCGCACCGTGCGTTTCGGCGACCGACACAGCTCGTTCCACACCTCCATCCTTGCGCTCGAAGCCCTCACCGAAACCGAAGCGACCAACCCGCGCCGAGCTGACATCGGCGCGGCTCTCGCTTCAGGTCGCGAGTTCTTCCTCGACCATCGTCTCTACCGGTCCCACCGCACCGGCACCGTCGTCAGCCCAGCCTTCACCAAGCTGTCGTTTCCGCCACGCTGGCATTACGACGTGCTGCGAGGCCTCGATCACTTCCGCAAATGCGGCGCACCCTGGGATGACCGAATGGCCGACGCGGTCGACGTCATCGTCGGCCGTAGACGAGCCGATGGGACCTGGCCCGCCCAGAACCGGCACGCAGGCAAGGTCTGGTTCGAAATGGAGCCGAGGAGGGGACCGAGCCGGTGGAACACGCTTCGCGCCCTGCGAGTCCTGGGATGGGCTCGCACGGCTGCCGGCATGCTTCCTATCCGCAGGTTGCGCTGATCGTTCCCGTGCCGACGTCGACGGGTGGGGGGAGGCTGCCGTCGTTGGCCGGCTGCTTCAGCATCGGACCGGAGTACGACATGCTCTCCCCATCGACCGCGAACAGCGACTCATCGAGAATCCCGAGCTGCCCAGGTTCGAGGTAGTAAGCGATCGGACCGGCTTCACCCTCGGGATTGGCGATCGTGAGTGCGATGCTGCCCATCCATCCCTCGTCGACACGGTTGATGCCAGCACCCAGGGTGACTTCATTGTCACCGATCCGGTGAGAGAATGTGATCGAATCGTCGGAGATCGCACACGCAAGCGCTCCCGGAAGCTCGAACGTCAGGTCGAGGCCGTCGACCGATGCCGTCGCCTGGCCCGGCGGAGCGGGATCAACGAGCTCGAAACCCGAGCCATCAACACTCGACTCATCATCTCCGTCGGCGACCTCCGACTCAGCGTTCTCGTCGAGGACGATGTCGTCTGAGTTCGATTCGCCGCCGTCGTCGTTACCGCAAGCGGCGAGAACAAAGGCGATCCCCACCATCGTCAGGAGCAGCTTCTTCTTCATCGTCTCTCCTACCGCTCGTGTCCTGCCAGCCATGGATCAACTCGATCCTGGCCGGCCGCTCGACGGGAAACCCGAGGTTGCGTGGTTCGGCGAACGCCAAGGCAACCATCCCCGCATGATTCCGAGACGCGATGTTAGTAGCGCACACGGTCGGCGAAAAGGGAAAGGGGTAGTGCGGTCAACGGTCACCACTTCCGTGCTTCCGGAAGGACACGAGCGGCAAGTAGAACCATGCCCAGACCAGGAGCGTTGCAAGGGCGAGAGAGGCAACCCCGGCCGACGGGCTCGCGAACACGATGCTGGAGACCAGGTAGGCGGTGGAGACGATGGCTACGCCCATGGCAATCGTCCCGACGATCGTCACCCAGGTCGCAATGACCAAGTGGCGTTTGGAATGCCGCTCCATCCCGGACGCCGGGGCCCGCAACCGTTGGTGGACGCTCGGAGCGATCAACAGGATCGACGCGGACCCCGAGGAGAAGAAGGCCACGGAGAAGCTGGACTTCTCCAAGCTCGTCAAGTCAGCGAAGCCGCTTTGCAGAGGTGCGGTCAACAAGAACGCGAACAGCACTTGGACCCCCGGCAAAGAGGTTCGCAGCCCCTCGAGTAGAGCTCGGAACTGCTCGTCGACACGGCCCGCCTCGGAAATCTCGCTTTCCCGATCGCTCGTTCCACTCATCTTCATCACCGTAGTTCGCGAGCAGTTGCGACTTCCCTATTCCATTGTGACAGCGATTGTCACGCCTGCTGTTCAGACAACCACCTACCCAACAGCGCGAAAGGCACCCAATGGAACCCTGCGATCAACTCGCCGTCATTCTTCCCCGCCTCACGGCACTCGTCGACCAACTCGAGACCACCGACCTCGACAAACCGACTCCGTGCGCCAACTTCACGGTGCATGGGGTGCTGGATCACATGATGGGCGGTGCCGCCAGTTTCGTGCCTGCCTTCCGAGGCGAATCAACAACCGAGGCGACAGCATCGCCGGCGACCGGCGGTCAGGTGCCCACGGTCGGGTTCCACGAGGCGATGAACAGCCTGCTCGAGGCAGTCAACAGTCCTGGCGCGATGGATCGGACGATCTCCGCCCCGTTCGGCGAGGTTCCCGGCTCGGTGTTCGCCCGATTCGTGGCCTTCGACGGTCTCATCCACGGGTACGACATCGCATCTTCGACCGGTCTTGCCTACGACCCCCCGGCCGATGTCGTTGCTGCGGTCGATTCCTTCGCAAGAGAAGCGCTCGGCGCTGACATGCGAGATGGCGACACGTTCGCCCTCGAAACGGCAGCACCCGAGGGGGCGAGCATTCTCCAGAAGCTCGTCGCCTTCAGCGGCCGCACCCTCTGACGACAAGCACCGATCCATCGTGGCGCTGTCCGTCACGGCCAAACCACCAAACCATTGAAAGAAGGCTCACCATCATGCACATCACAAAGGCAAACATCCCGGTGAAGTTCGCGGTCCCGGGCGCCACCGCCAGACAAATCCCCGACTTCGGTGATCCCACCGGATTCGGAACCATCGCCGGAGAGTATTTCTCACTCGGCGCCGGCACCGACATCGCTCCCCTGCTCCAAGGACTCGACGGCAACACCTGCCATGCACCGCACTGGGGCTACATGATTTCCGGAGACGTGGTCGTCGACTACGCGGACGGCTCGGCCGACACCTGCGTCGGTGGTGACATCTTCTACTGGCCCCCCGGGCACAGCGTCCGTGTCACCGAAGACGCCGAGGTCATCCTGTTCAGCCCACAGGACGAACACACGCAGGTGCTCGACCACATGGTTGCGAAGATGCAGGGATGAGGAACGAGAGGCAAGGGTGAGCAAGGGCGCACCGGGCCCGTGGCCTCAGAGGTCCCAGACAATCGGGGCGAACGGGTCAGGAATGTAGACGCAGTAGGTCCCGGTGCGCACAAGCTGCTCGAGGTGGGCGGCCACGGGCGGATGATGTTCGGCCAAGCGCTCGAGTGCGTATCGAAGCGATCGCGTCACACTGGTGCGAGCGCGCTCGGCCGTGCCGCCGACTGATCGGGTGCGATCGCCGAGTCCCACGGCGCTGGTCAGCTCGGCCACGAGGTATTCCCGGTCACGGCGTGCGAGTTCGACCCGAGCGGGGTCGTTCATCTGCGTCGCTTCCTCGATGTCATCGTCGACCTCGGCCAATCGACGACGGTAGGCATCACGGGCTGCATCATCGATGATCGGGAGCCCCCCACCGATTCCGTCGGCTCCCAACTCGTTCGGCGGACCGACGGTGCGGCCTGTGGGGATGGAGCCTCGTTCGACAGCGACGAGGTCGAGGACGTGGAACTCGCGACCGGGGTCCTCGAGCAGTCGTTTGATGTAGCGAAAGCCCTTGAGGTCACGCATCAGCACCGTCTGGTCTCCGTAGCAGATGGTCCTCGTGTTCCCGTCGCATCGAAATGTCGCCGTCACCGCCTCGCCCGGCCGATGTGGCGCTTGGAAAGGTGGAGATCCCGCAACGAGACCCGCTGCCTGCTCCGCCCACCGCACCGCTCCGAACGCACTCGAAGGCGGCCCGGGCCGCGGTCCACTCCATTCGGGCCCCTTGCGAGTCACCGGATCGTCGACGTGCTTCACCGAGCACCATTCGTGCTGCAGCCGCCTCGAAGGGTGCACCGATGTCCGCCCACACAGCCGTCGCCGAGGCCGCACCATGTATGGCCAGTTCGAGGTCACCACTGAGCAGTGAAGCACGCGCGTTCGCAAGCGAGGCTCCCGCCGCGAGCGAACGACTCGGGTACGAGTTGGCGATCGACTCGAGTTGGGCCGCTGCCAGTCGAACGATCTCGACGTCGCCGGCGGCGGCTGCGATCTCGGCCTGCGCATCCAGCAACGGAGCGAGCCGCAGATCACCGAAGGGAGGTCGCTCCTTCGAGGGAACGTCCAGCGGATGGGCAATGGCTTCCGCAATCATCTTCGAGGCCGAGTCGACGTCGCCTTGTGCGAGCCGCAACAAAGCAAGTCCGGGAAAGGGTGACCATGCGCGCTCGTGGGCAGCCAGGAACGATTCTTCGGCACCAGCCAGATCGCCCCTACGCAACCGGATGTTGCCGAGTTCGACCAGCGGCCAGCCGAATTCACGGCGCATCCAAGGGCGCAATTCCTCACATGCTGCGAGCGCCTCTGCCTCCGCCGTCTCGCACGGTCCCGAAATCCTCAGGAGCTCAGCGCGATGCACGCGACATCGACCACCGATCCCACCGATCGCACCATCGTGCCGCCAGCGATCCATGACCTCGGTCCACTCGCTCGCCCGGTCCTGTAGGGCCATTCCCTGGGCAGCGCAGATCAGCTCGCAATACATCATCCCGGTGGTGAGCGGATCGACCTCGCCAGACATCAGATCGACAGCGATCTCATCGAGCAGTTCGAGTCCTTCGTGTACCTGGCCATTGAAGATCGTGACCCGTGCCTTGCACACCCGGCCGATCACGACGGCCGGGGCGACCCCGAGTCGGGAGCCGAGCTCGATCGCCAACGCCGCGTTCTCACCCGCCGCTTTCATGTCGCCGCACATGAATCGTTCGTAGCCCCGCGTCACCGCGATGATCGCGGCGGCGGGTGCCTCGTGACCATCGAGCGAGCGCTCTGCTCGTCGCAGCCATCCCCGCACGGGAGCCATCAGCCCGGTGTCCATCATCAGAAACATGGCGACCATGGCCGCAGCCATCGCCGCCCCGGCCCCGTCGCCGTCGGCGACGAGCAGTGCGTGCAGTTCTTCCCACGTCGTCACCGACGCTTCGAAATCACCATTGCCGTAGGCAGCACGGGCCCTCAATTCGAGGCCCTCAGCGCCTTCCGAGCCCGCACCCATGGCGACGAGGAGCTCGAGCGCGAGTCCCCACTCGCCACGCTCCAGCGCCTCTCGTGTCGGTCCGAGTTCGTCCATTCTCGCAGTGTGACACCGATTTGCTGCGCTCTCCTTCGCAGCGGTCACGTTCGACCGGCGTGAGGACACAGTGTCCGAAGCCGTCAAACAGGAGAACGGCGAAGCCCGTCCAGCCACGATCGAAGTTGCTGCGGTGTCATGAGCTCGCGGGTTCCCAGCTCGGCGTCGGTCGCATTCCGTAGCTGGTCTGGTGCGTTCTTCACGACCACGTCGAGTTCGGCTTCGTTGGCGTACTCGTCGACAACCGCCGCCATCTCCGCATCATGATCGACACCCCGCGCTCGGGCCGCATCCACGAGCCCACGCAACAAGGATTCCCACGTGCTCATCGGGCCTTGCGTGATCGATGCCGATTCCTCGAATGAGTCGATGAAGGCGAAGGGGACCGACTCGATCGTCCGACCGTTGGCGACGGCGGCGTACAACCAATCCGAATCGAAGGCGAAACCGTAGGTGGAGGGCGCCTCGAGGATGTCTGACACAGCGGCGGCCGAATACAACTTGAATGCGGCCTGCGTGTCGCGCAGTCCCTGTGCAAAGAGCGCTCGGCCCACCATGCGCTGCATGTGGCGAAGAACAACGATGCCGGGACCCCACCGCGCCTCGGCCTTGACCAACACTGCTTCCGGATGCTTCCGGTCTCCGACAACCACATCAGCGCCGGCCCTGAATCGTTCGAGGAGCAGCCCTGCCTGGGCCAGATTGACCGAGTTGTCGGCATCGGTCATCAGCAGCGCATCACATCCGTCAGCCAGCGCCTGACTCGCCCCGTAGATGATCGCGCCCCCCTTCCGCGATCCATCGGGATCAGGCAGGTTCGCCAACGGGCCTGATCCGGCTGGAAGCGCGTCGGCCAATCGAAGTACGTGGACTCGATCTACCTGCTCATGGCAATTCGCTCGTTCCTGAGCCGTCGCTGCGCTGTCCTCGGGATCCCCGTCGTCGACTGCGTAGACGTGCCAATCCACAGCCGTATCCGCGAACAGCCACGAAAGCTGGTCGAGTTTGGCGTGTAGTGCGTCTTCGCCGGTTGGGTTGCTCTCGTCCCGCGGTCGCATCCGTCGCTGCTCACCCCACATGGCGAACACAATCGCCACCCGGCCAGACCAGTCGAGGGTGCGAACAAACATGCGCGAGCGGGCCAGCGTGCCGGCGAGGCGAAGGTCCAATGGACCGTCAGGGTCACCGGCAATCCGAACGAGCGATTCGACACTCGGATCGGATGCCATGAGCACCTCGGCAAGTTCTCGCACTCGTCGATCGTCGGCCGGGCTGGCCAAGTCGAAGCTGCCCGTTGCCAGGCCCTTTTCCAGTCCATTCGTCATCCCACCAACGCTAGTGGCCGCAGCGAGAGAGGCTGGCGACCGGGCCATCAGTTGCGAGATCCACGATCTACCATCGGCGGAATGGCCACATCAGCATTCGACGCCGACGCCAAGGCAATCGCACTGACCGAGGAGTCACTCACGTGGGACACGTCCGAAGTGGCCGAGGCCGACAGTGGTGACATCCCCGTAGTCGACGTCGGCCCCTACTTCAGGACCGGTGCCCGATCCGACCTCGACGCTGCTGCCGATGTTCTTCGTTTCGCGCTCGAACGGGTCGGCTTCCATCAGGTCGTCGGTCACGGAGTGGGCTCAGAAGAACTGACCTCGATCCTCGACGCCTCCCGTCGGTTCCATGCGCTTCCGATCGAGACCAAGCGATCGATCCTGATCGACCAACCGAGCCATCGCGTCGGCGGGGTCGGCTACATGCCCGTTGGAGCGCGCAAGCTCCCCGCTCGAGAAAAGGGCAATCCAAACGAAGCGTTCCTGATCAAGTCGGACATCGGGGTGGGGTTCGACGACAACCAGTGGTTGCCCGAGGCGACCTTGCCGGGGTTCAGGACGGTCGTGGAGCGCTACGCCCGCTCGATGGCCGACCTGGCACATCGGCTGCTTCCTGTCTACGCCGTGGCGCTCGATCTCGATCCAGACTTCTTCGACGCAGGGTTCCGCGACCCGTTCTGGCGGCTGCGCATGACGCACTATCCGGCCAATCCCGACACCGACGAAGACATCGGCCTCGTCGGCATCCCGCCGCACGTCGACACGACGTTCATGACCCTCCTGCTACCCGACAGCCCGGGTCTCGTCATCTTCAGTGAGTTGCGTCAGCAGTGGATCCTGGCTCCGGTCGTTCCTGATGCCTTCATCGTCAACAGTGGTGAGCTGTTGCGGCAATGGTCGAACGATCGTGTGCTCAGCACGCGGCACTTCGCGAACAACCTGTCCGACGTGAGCCGACACTCGGTGCCGTTCTTCTACAACGCGAACGGCGATTTCCCGATGGAGTGCCTGCCATCCTGCTGCGGACCCGACAATCCGGCGAAGTACCCGCCGGTGTCCTATCGAAGGAGTCAAGGCGTCGTGCAGGGTGAATAGCGGTGTGTCCTACGACGTGATCGTTGTGGGTCTCGGCGCCATGGGGTCCGCCGTGGCCTATCACGCCAGTTGCCGGGGCCTGCGGGTTCTGGGTATCGACCGCCACCATCCGCCGCACGACCTCGGTTCGACGAAAGCGGAGACCCGCATCACCCGTCTCGCCGTCGGCGAGGGGCCGCAGTACCTGCCGTTCGCGGCCCGTTCGCACGAAATCTGGCGCGAACTCGAGGCGAAGTCCGGTGAGCAGCTCCTCCATCAATGTGGTGGCTACATCGTGACGTTGCGCAGCAAGAGCGAGGACGACCGGTGGGGCGACTTCGTGGTCGCGACCAAGAGGGTCGCCGCCCGGGCCGGCATCGACTTCTCGGTCATGGATGCGGCACAGTTCCGCTCTGAACACCCCGGGATCGTCGTACGAGATGACGAACGCGTCGGTTTCGAACCCACGGCCGGCTTGGTCATGGCTGAACGGGCCGTGGCGGTGCAGATCCGGTTGGCCCGTGAGCACGGGGCAGAGATCCACACCGGCGAGCGGGTGGCCTCGATCCATCCGTCGGTCGACGGCGTGACGGTGCAGACCGATGTCGGGTCCTATCGAAGCCGTCAAGTGGTGATCGCGACCGGCCCCTGGATGCCCGAATTGGCCGCAGAAGTCGACCGGCCGGCCCTGAGAGTCACACGCCAGTTGGCGGTCTGGTTCGAAGTCGACGATCTGGATTCGTTCACCACCGAGCGGTTGCCCTTCTTCATCTGGGCCGGGGCCTCCATCGACGACTACGTCGGAGTCTTCCCGATGCCGCCCGGTGGCACGCCCGCCGTGAAGTTCGTGAGCGAGCAGTTCTCCGAGGCCACGAGCGCCGCCACCGTGGAACGCTCCGTTTCGCATGCGGAGATCGAGGACTTCTACGAACGACTCGTCCATCCGAAGATCCCGGCGGTCACCGACCGTTGTGTGAAAGCTGCGGTGTGTCTCTACACCAATACGCCAGACGATCACTTCCTGATCGACACCAGCCCGGACTCCGAACGCGTCCTGTACATGTCGCCATGCAGCGGACACGGCTTCAAGCACTCCACTGCGTTGGGTGAAGCCGTCGCGGAGTGGGCTGACGACGGCCCGAGCACGCTCGACCTCACGCCGTTCCGCCGAGCCGAAGGGCGAGGGCCCGCCGCTTCTTGACGCTCTCGTAGGATGTGTTGACGACGACATCGACCTCCGCCGACTGCGGGAAGCGAATCATCATGACCATCACCTCAGACACCCCGACGCAGGCGGACGCCGACCTGGCGCGCCTTCTCGATGCACAACATCGCGCCTACCGGGCTGCGCCGTATCCGACTGAAGCAGAGCGGCTCGATCGGCTCGACCGTTTGCGGGCGCTTCTCGCGGACAACGGTCCAGCCATCGCCGATGCGATCGCCGCAGATTTCGGCCATCGACCAGCAATGGAGTCCCGAGTCGCAGATCTGGCTGGGACCATTGGTTCGATCGACCACACGAAGCGTCACCTCCGGAAATGGATGAAGCGTCGCCGTCGCAGCACCGCGATGTGGTTCCAACCGGCGGCAAACGCCGTCATCGCCCAACCAAAGGGCGTGATCGGGGTCATGGCGCCGTGGAACTACCCGGTCAATCTGGCCCTGGTCCCAGCCGCGACGGCCATGGCCGCCGGCAATCGCGTCATCGTGCGCATGTCGGAGTTCACCCCGACAACAACGGCCTTGCTCACAACGCTCGTTGGCGCGTCGTTCACCGCTGACGAATTGACGATCGTCGGGGGCGATGTCGAGCTCGCGACAGCGTTCGCAGCCCTCCCATTCGACCACCTCGTGTTCACCGGGAGTACGCGCGTCGGCCGCTCGGTCATGCAGGCAGCGGCGGCCAACCTCACCCCTGTCACCCTCGAGCTCGGTGGCAAGAGCCCAGCCATCATCTCCCCCGACTACCCGATCGAGGATGCAGCGACTCGAATCGTGTGGGGCAAGACTTTCAACGCCGGCCAGACGTGTATCGCCCCCGACTACGTGCTCCTGCCGGAGGAACGCGTCGCACCGTTCATCGACGCTGCCACCCTGTGGTTCGAGTCAGCTCACGGTCGAGGTGCCGGCGACTACACCACCATCATCAACGACCGGGCTCACCAGCGAGCGCAAGCTCTCGTAGATGACGCCGCCGAACGTGGTGCCACCGTGATCACGACGAAACTCCCTGGGGATCACCACCCCAGACACTTTCCTCTGACCTTCATCGTCGATCCTCCGGCGGGCAGCCGAGTTCTGAGCGAGGAGATCTTCGGCCCCATTCTTCCCCTCGTACCTGCTGCGACAGTGGTCGACGGCATCACCTACGCCAACGAACGAGATCGCCCCCTCGCCGCCTACATCTTCTCCAACGACCAGCACGACATCGACGCGCGCATCCACGAAGCTCATCTCCGGCGGGCTCGGTGTGAACGAAGTGCTGGTTCATTTCGCGCAACACGATTTGCCCTTCGGTGGCATCGGCGCAAGCGGCACCGGCCGGATTCATGGACGAGAGGGGTTCGACGAACTCTCCAACCTTCGCGGAGTGTTCACCCAGCGGGGCGTGGGCCACACAGGCCTCGAGCTGCTCTACCCGCCCTACGGGGCCCTGGCAGATCGCGTCGTCCGCCTCATGGGCGGTTGATCGGAAGAGTCTCGAAGCACTCGGAAACCCGAGCTCAGTCGAGCGGCGCCGGAGGCGGACCGAGAACATCGATGCCATGAGCAGCACAGACAGCGGCAACCCGAGCCGGGTCGATCTCGACGTCACGAGGGAGTACTGGCTGGTCGAGCGGCTCGCCGAGTTCGGCAACCATGCCGTCGAACTGCGGAGTCCGCACCTTCGACCCGTTCACCGTCGTGAACCGGGCCTCGTCCGACAGCACCTGGAAGGTGTGAGGTACACCGTGCGGCAGATACACGGTCGAGCCGGCGGTCCCGATCGTCTCGACATCGCCGCTGCGAAACGCGATCTCGCCCTCGAGAATCACCATCACCTCGTCCTCGTCCTCGTGACAGTGCAGAGGCGGCCCGAACCCACGGGGGGCGACGAACTCGATCGCGGTCATCGAACCCGTCTGGCCAGGCCTCACCTTCGTCGTCGCGATGTGGTTGAGGAAGTGGCGATGCTCGCCTTCGCCTCGTGCGAGGAGGTAGGGGCTGTCGTTGGCAGGAATTGTTGTGGTGTTGGTCATGGAGTGCATGATCCGCAGCTGCCTTCAGAAATCCTTTCGAGCCAGGTCGTCGACGAGCTCATCGAGCTCGCTGCGAGCTCGAGCCGCTGCCGCCGGGTCTCCCATGCCTTCGAGGGCCTTGGCGAGACCTTCCCGCGCCGTCACGTCGTACGGATCGCTCTCGATCAGGCGCCGAGCAAGTGTCGCAGCCGCTCGATTTCGTCGCCAGCGAACAACGATCGAGGCTGCCGATGGCCGGCGACGGTGAAGTGGGTTCTGAGCCTCCTCGCGCAACGGAGTCGCCCAGTCCTCGTATCGCTCCTCCACCAGAAACTCGCCGTCATACAGCTCGACGATGCGAGCGTCGACATCGGCCCGCATGAACGACTCGACATCGACGGCGACACTCGCCAGATCGAGCGCCACCGTCTGCCGATCGGCCACCACGCCGCCTCCGAGTACCCGCCTCACAGCGGACAGCTGAACCGAGAGTCGCGCGCCGAGTCGACCAGCATCCGTTTCGTCTGGCCAGAGCACATCGGCCAGTTGGTCGCGCGTGCACCGGCCAACCGCGAGCAACAACGAGTCGCTTCAACAGCGTTCGCGCCCGCCGTGAACCCCAGGCTGCCTTCGGCACCTCGACACCATCGACCTCGACCGAGAAGCGTCCAAGCGTGGTGATCGTGGCCTGGGGCGCGCTCGATGACACCGAAGGAGCGACTGGTGCGCCTGTGATGAATGTCGCCAGTGGACGCATCCATGACTCGGTGTCGCCGAGGTAGGCGAAGTGGTCCTCGCCCTCGATCTCGAGAAAGGAGCCGTCGGAAGCAAGGTCGGCCACCTCTTTCGCAAGCGTCAGACCGGCATCGCTCGGTCCCCTGTGCGGTGAATCACGAGAACCGGGGCGTCGATCAGTGGAACCACGTCGCGGACATCCATGTCCATCATCTGGATGAACATGTCGTAGAGCGAGTCAGAACTCGCTGCGAGCCGTTCATATCGCTGGTGCCACGCCCGGAAGTCGACGTCGGCGGCTTTCGACGGTGCGAAGATGTCGACGACAGCGGAATCGGGCGTGCCCCAGAGATCGGCGAACCGTCGCCGCGCTGCGATCGATGACTCCACATCGAGCTCGTCGTCGACCATCCGAGCAGCCGAACCGATGAGTGTGCACGCTCTGGACACGTTCCGGGTACGTCGCAGCGAACAACAGGGTCGTTGGCCCGCCTTCGGACTGAGCGAACAAGTGCGCCCGCTGGAGCACCGGCGGCGTCCATGACCGCCTTGAGATCGTCGACTCGTTCGTCGATGCCCGGCACGAGTCGGGTCCGGTCGGAGGCCCCGGTTCCTCGTTTGTCGTAGTGCACGTATCGGCAGAAGGATCCGAACCACTCGAGCATCGACCGAACCTCGGCCGCTCCCATCGCCACCTCGATGTTCTGCGCCATCGGTGGGATCGCGACCACGATCACATCACCGTCTCCGAACGCCTGATATGCGATTCGCGAGTGACCGGCCATGGCGAACTGGATCGGTGGCACACCTTCCATCACCGCGAGGCTAGTAGACGACCGATCAGAAGGAATTCCGACGACTCGCATCCGGCAGGTGCCTCACGAGACGGAGCCGATCCAATCGAAGAAGATCTCACCACGCCCCGAGGAGCGTCGGACAGTGAACTCGTCGTCGTCGACGGATTCGATCCAGATCTGTCCCACACCCCGCGGTGTCAGGGTGATGACCGCATCGGGTCCGAGCGTGTGAGCGCACGGTCGCCGTGGTCGCGCCGTCGAGGATGTTGGCCTGTCCTGCCTCGACGGGGCGGAGATCGCGTCCCACGCCATCGGTGATCGAGCTGGCACCGAGCCGGTAGCGGACGGCGCCTGAGCTGTACGACAGGGCGAGGTCACCGAACTCGGCGAACGTGGTGTCATTCACCTCGTCGACGATCACCGCTGCGACGCGCTCGTCATCACGACGGAAACCCTCGAGCCAGAAGCGGGCGTCGGAGCCGCGGACGGCGATCAAGGCGATCATCGATCCGTCGCCGGTGGCGATGGCGGAGACGTCACGAATGAACACGTGAGCGACGTTGGTGTTGTCGAGCACCACCCCGTAGGGCTGCCGACCCTCGGTCGCCGATTCGATCTTCAATCCGTCGATGTAGAACAGCTCCTCTGCTGCACCGACGTCTTCGAGGAGAATCAGGGCCAAGCCGTTGTCATCGCCCGACACGAGCTCGGCTCGGAACGTCTGGTACCGGTCGTCGGATCGGCGGGTGATGTAGAGACCGGCCTCACCGTTGCCGAAGACGTGGACATCCGAAATGATCGTCGGTGCTCCGCCACGGGTGAGGGCGATGCCATGGCGCGGGAACCCGGCGGCGAGCACACGATGGATGCGGAAGTTCTCACCCGCCCTGCTCGTGACGGTCACTCCGTCCTGTCCGGAGCCGTCGTCTGCTCCGGTCAGCCGGAGATTCTCCATCGCAGTCCAGTGGAAGAACTCGTTGTCGGCCAGGCCGGTGTCGGTGACGATCAGCGAGTCGGAGGACCCGTCGGCTTGCACGATCTGGGATCCGAGATCATCGCCGCCGCGGCCGGTGACCTCGCCGATGAGGTTGACGCCCCGCTTCCACTCGAGCTGGGTCACGAGGTAGACGCCGACGGAGAACCGGACCGTTCCACCTCCCGCTTTCGCGCGTCACGTCGATCGCCGTCTGGATTGCCTCGGTGTCGTCGGTCTCGCCATCGCCGACGGCACCGAACGCGCGGACGTCCGCGGTGTCAACGGCGGCGGTCGAACCGGCTGAGCTCGGCGCCGCGGCGGTGTCGGTGTCGGCGGGCGCGTCGGTGGTGTCGCCGGCGGTAGCGGCGGTCGTCTCGGCGGTCGAGGGCTCTTCGGAGCTCTGGCAGGCAGCGACCACGAGCAGCACGGCGATCAGGCCGGCCAACCTCTTCAGCGATGCCACTCCTGCCTCCTGCCCGCCATAGGCGCTCGGTCGAGCCCACCTCACAGACGATTCCGAGACTACCTTCCTGCTCCGACACTGCTCCCGCGGGTCGTCAGACGACGTACGGTCACCTGACAGTGAACAAGAGGGAGTCGGCATGCGCTCAGAATCGGATTCATTGGGGACCATCCAGATCGAGGACGATCGGCTCTGGGGAGCCCAGACCCAACGCAGCCTCGAGAACTTCCCGATCGGGGGTGATCGCTACCGATGGGGACGCTCCGTGATCGAAGCCTTGGGAATCGTGAAGAAGGCAGCTGCTCTCGCCAATCGTGAGCTCGGCGAGTTGAGTGACGTGGAGTCCGCTCTCATCGTTGCGGCTGCCGACGAAGTGGTCGCAGGGAAACTCGACGATCACTTCCCGTTGCGCGTGTGGCAGACCGGCTCTGGCACCCACACGAACATGAATGCCAACGAGGTGATCTCCAACCGTGCGATCCAGCTCGCCGGTGGTGCCCTCGGCAGCAAGGATCCGATCCACCCGAACGATCACGTGAATCGCAGCCAGTCCAGCAACGACGTCTTTCCCACCGTGATGCACCTCGCCATCCGGCGGACGTTGCACCGCGACCTGCTGCCGGCACTTCGCGATCTCGCGGCAACGCTCGGACGCAAAGCCGACGCCCATCGTGAGTTGATCAAGACCGGGCGTACTCATCTTCAGGACGCGACCCCGATCAGTCTCGGCCAGCAGATCTCCGGGTGGGTCACGCAGTTGGACGAAGTGGTGGCCGGGATCGAACACGCCGATCGGATGCTCGCCGACCTGACGCTCGGCGGCACCGCTGTGGGGACCGGTTTGAATGCACCGGCCGACTTTGCCCCGTTGGCGGTCGCCCAGATCGTCGAGGAAACGGGACTCGACTGGACGATCAGGGCCAACTACTTCGCCGGTTCGTCCGCCCACGACGCCGTGGTCGCCGTGAGTGCGACGCTGCGAACCGCGGCCGTCGCGCTGATGAAGATCGGCAATGACGTTCGGTGGTCCGCGTCCGGTCCTCGAACCGGCATCGGCGAGCTCGTGATTCCGTCGAATGAACCGGGATCCAGCATCATGCCGGGCAAGGTGAACCCGAGCCAGATCGAAGCGTTGACGATGATCGCAGTTCACGTGTTCGGGAACGATGCGGCAACGGCGTTCGCCGGGAGTCAGGGCAACTTCGAACTCAATGCCTACAAGCCTGTGATGCTGTCGTCTGTCCTCGACAGCATCGAACTCCTCGCCGACGGGACCCGATCCTTCGATCAGCGGTGTGCACAGGGAATCGAGCCCAACGTGGATCGGATCGAACGAAACCTCGAGAACAACCTCATGCTCGTCACGGCCCTCAGCCCCCACATCGGATATGACCGGGCCGCGGCGATCGCCAAGGATGCAGCGGCCCGGGACATCTCGCTTCGCCAGGCCGCGATCGAATCCGGAGCCGTCGACCCGGATCAGTACGACGAGTGGGTCGATCCTCGGGACATGACGTAGGTTCCGTCGGTCAGGCCTCGACGAGGATCTACTGGTCGAGTGAGGCAATCAGATCGTTGACGGTGTGTTGGTCCTCGAGGGGATGCCGTAGCGCCATGTCCAGGTTGACCTGGTAGCGGTTCCTGCGGCCGACTCGCTCGCTGGTGAGGTACCCCGCGACCTCGAGCTCGTGGATGATTCGTTGCACCGCACCAACCGTGATGCCGACCGCATGCGGCGAGGTCTCGTTGCCGTGCCTCACGATTGCGGCTGATCGCAATCAGCACGTGCGCGTGATTCGTCAGAAAGTTCCAGCGGTGGCAGATCTGGCTCCGGCAACATGCCTTTCAGATTAGCGGTATTTGATCGCAGGGTTTCCATCAAGCCCTGTCGAGTGAGACATGGCCACTCGAAACCGGGCTCTAAACACCTCTATCGCGTTGTATCTATTAGAGACTATCTATACCATGTCGAACGTGACCTGGCTGCTGTTCGTCTCACATGTCATCGGCATCGTTCTGGCAGCTCTCGCCGGGCGGAGTCTCGATGGCCAGAGGACTCGTTGTTGCGTCGGTTGCCCCAGCAGCCACGGCCGTATGGGCCGTCGTCCAGCTCGTGAACGGCGCTGAACCGGCGGTCGTGGAACTGGTTTGGGTCGAGGGCCTCGACCTCGCAGTGCGTTTCCGGTTCGACTCACTGGCGTTGCTGATGACGCTGCTGGTTTCGGGCATCGGCGCGCTGGTGTTCGTGTACGCCGCCGGCTACTTCTCCCCAACGCGCAGCAGGTGGCAGCCGCTTCGCCGCTTCGCTGCTGGCGTTCTCGACGTCGATGCTCGGTCTGGTCTGGGCCGACTCGATCTGGACGCTGTTCATCTTCTGGGAACTCACCTCGATCACGTCGTTCCTGTTGGTCGGGCACAAGAACACCGATCCTTCGGTGCTCACCGCGGCGCGGCGAGCGTTGATGATCACCGGTCGTCGGCGGTCTGGTGCTGCTGGCCGGCCTGCTCGTGCTGGCGAACGCATCGGGGACATCGGTGATCTCCGGACCTCGAGCCGGTCGGCGGGCGATGCCGGCACGCTCGCCGCAGTGCTCGTCCTCGATCGGCGCTGCCACGAAGTCGGCCCAGGTGCCGTTCCACGTCTGGCTGCCAGGGGCCATGGCGGCGCCGACACCGGTGAGCGCCTATCTCCACTCGGCCACGATGGTCAAGGCCGGAGTGCTGCTCGTTGCTGTCACCGGCGCCGCATTCGCCGACGTCGCGGCATTGAAGGCGCTCGGGATCGCTTTCGGTGTCGCCTCGATGCTGTGGGGAGCGATCGGGGCGCTCCGTCACCGTGACGCGAAGCTCATCCTGGCGTGGGGAACGGTCTCCCAACTCGGCCTGCTGGTCACCCTGCTGTCGGTCGGCACCGGCAAGGCGGTCTTCGCCGCGGTGTCGATTGTTGTTCGCCCATGCGTTGTTCAAGGCAGCGCTGTTCCTGGTCGTCGGCGAGATCGACATTCGAACCGGCACCCGCGACATCGACCGAGCTCGGCGGGCTGTGGCGCTCGATGCCGGTCGCGTTCGCCGTTGCCGTGGCCGGCCGGGCTGTCGATGGCGGGCGCACCGCCGCTGCTCGGTTTCACCGCCAAGGAAGCGGCCATCGAGGCCGTGCTGCAGCTCGACGGGACGCAGAACAGATCATCGTCGGGATCGGCGTCGATCGGCGGGTCGGTGCTCACCGTCGCCTACACCACTGCGATTCCTGCTCACCGTGTTCGGCCCGGGCCCGGCGACCGAGGTCGCCCCTCGCCGTGATGCCATGACGGTCCCAGCCGTCGTGCTGGGCACGGCCGGGCTGGTCGGGTTCGTGTTCGCTCGGACGCGTGAACGAGCATCGTCCAGCCGGCGGCAATCGAGCTCAACGACGCTGCGCGGTCTATTCGCTGCTGCGGTGGCCCGGTCTCAAGACTCGCGTTCGTCGTCTCGATGGCGATTCTCGTCGCGGGTTCCGTTGCTCGGCACCTGGCTCTCGCGCCGATCAGCAGGAGTGCCATCCCCGATCGGGGCCGAATGGTGCAGATGCTGCGCTCGACTGGACGCTCTCGTCGCGCACGGCGCGTCACCTCCCGTGTGCAGCACGGCTCTCTGCCGGTGTACGTCGCAACCATGGCAGCCGTCGCAGCACTTGCGACAACTCCGTTCTTCGCCGAGCTCTCGAACCGACCATCTCGTGTGGTGGGACGACCCTCTGCAGGCTGCACTCGTCGTCGCCATCCTGGCATCGGCCGCTGCCGGCGCCTTCGTCGGGTCTCGACTCGGGGCTGCGCTGACCTTGGGCGCAGTCGGCATCGGAGTCACCGGCTTGTTCGTCGCTGCACGGTGCACCCGATCTCGCCCTCACTCAGCTCCTGGTCGAAACGATCGTCGTCGTCGGGTTCGTCCTGGGCCTCGGCCACCTCGCTCGGAGCTTCCCCCGAGTCGAGACCACGTGGCGCACCGTTCGACTCGTCGGTCTCTGCTCTCGCCGGAGCCGGCGTGACCGTCGCCCTCGCCGCAGCGGGTGCGAACCCGGTGGGCCAGACCCCGCTCGCCGAGCTCGCCGCAGCGTCGGTCGACGAAGGCGGCGGCAACAACATCGTCAACGTGATCCTCACCGACATCCGAGCGCTCGACACGCTCGGCGAAGTCGTCGTGCTGGCCACCGTCGCCATCGGCATTCTCGCCCTCGCCAACGTCCGGCCGACTCAGGAGTCCTCATGATCGCAACTCGCTCGCCCATCGTGCGCCTCGGAATCCAGGCCGCGTCAGCCCCTCGCCATCGTCGTCGGCGTCTACCTCTTGTTCGCCGGACACAACAACCCTGGCGGCGGTTTCGCGGCCGGCCTGGTCTTCGGCGCCGTCGTCGCGCTCCGCACCGTGGCCGGCCTCCAGCGCCCTGGCCATGCGAACACGCTGATCGCCGCCGGCCTCGTGATCGTCGCCGTCGTTGCGATCGCCCCGCTGCTGTGGGGTGACTCGCTGCTCGATCAGCAGGTCATCTCCCGCGAGCTTCCCGTTGTTCGGCAAGGTCAAGACCGGGAGCGCACTGCCCTTCGACATCGGCGTGACTGCCATCGTCGTCGGCCTCGTCGTTGCCCTCCTCGACGGACTCAGCGAACCCGATCCCGACCCTGTCCACGGATCACCGGACAGCGAGGCCGGCCGATGAGCATCGCTCTCCTCGCCGCCATCGGCGGCCTCACCACCATCGGCGTGTATCTGATCACCGCCCGTTCCCTGAGCCGCATCATCCTCGGATTCTCGCTCCTCGGCCACGCAGCGGTGCTCGCCCTGCTCACCGCCGGCGGCCCGCCGGGCGACGCACCGATCGCGGACCGGACCACCCCCGAGACAGTCGCCAACCCGCTCCCCCAGGCGTTGGCGCTCACCGCCATCGTCATCTCGTTCGGCCTCACCCTGTTCCTCCTGGCCCTGGCTCGACGCCAGCACGTCGCTCTCGGGCGACGACCTCGTCGAGGACGATCTCGAGGACCGCCGCATCGCCGATGCACCGAGGACGAGGTGGCGGCGTGAACCTTCTCGTTGCGACCACCATCCTCGCACCACTGATCTCGGCCGCGGCCGGACTCGTCCTCCGTCACCGAGCGTCCGCCCGCGATGCCATCACCCTCGCTCGGCCTCGCCGCGGCAGCCGCTGCGGCCTGCGGGATCCTGCTACCGGGTCGAGGCCGACGGGTCCCACGCCATTCAGGTCGGTGGCTGGTCCCCCGAGCTCGGCATCGTGCTCGTCGCCGACCTCTTCGCCGTCCTGGTGCTGCCGGTTGCCCTGTTGATCATCCTGGTCGTCGAGATCTTCGCGATCGGCCAGCGGCGAACGACGTGGGGGGCCAACCCCGAACTCGCCGGCCCGCTGCTCGGTGTCCTGACCGCCGGCGTGTCGCTGGCCATCCTCACCGGCGATCTCTTCACCCTGTTCGTGGCGTTCGAGCTGATCCTCGTGTCGAGCTACGTGCTGCTCACCCATCAGGGCAAGCGGGGCCAGATCCGGTCCGGCATGACCTACGTCGTGATGAACCTGTTCGCGTCGACACTGTTCCTCTTCGGCGTCGCCTTCGTCTACGCCGCGACGGGAACGATCAACATCGCGTTGCTGGCCGAACGCATCCCTGAACTCGACTCCGGTGTTCGGCTCGGGATCGGCGCCTGGTTCTTCGTCGTCTTCGGCACCAAGGCCGCCATCTTCCCGCTCTTCTCGTGGCTGCCCGACTCCTACCCCACCGCGCCGACCACCATCACCGCGGTCTTCGCCGGCCTGCTGACCAAGATCGGCATCTACTCGATGATCCGTTTCCACACGCTCACCGGCATGGACGAGCTCGGCCCGATCATGTTGATCGTCGCCGGTGTCACGATGGTGATCGGTGCCCTCGGAGCGCTCGCCCAGAGCGACGTGAAGCGGATCCTGTCGTTCCACGTGATCAGCCAGATCGGCTACATGCTCATGGGTCTCGGCCTCTTCTCCGCCGCAGGAACGACCGGAGCGATCCTCTTCCTGATCCATCACATGCCGGTCAAGACCGTGCTGTTCCTGGTCGGTGGGCTCATCGAGAACCACCAGGGCAGCAGCTCCCTCGATCGATCCGGCGGGCTGGCAGCCCGCAGACCGCTCATCGCTGCCTTGTTTGCCATTCCTGCCCTGAGCCTCGCCGGGCTTCCGCCATTCTCCGGGTTCGTGGCCAAGTTCGCCGTCATCTCCGCCGGCATCGATGCAGGCTTCCACCGCGATCGTGGTTGTCGCACTCGTCGCAGGGGCACTCACCCTGCTGTCCATGACCAAGATCTGGCTCGGGGTGTTCTGGGGAACCAGTGCCGAGCCGTCCGAGGGCCCGGTCGACACCGCCGTCGCCAACCGACGCCTCATGTTCGGGGCAACCGGCCTCGCTGTCGCCGGCACTCTCACCATCTCGCTCTTCGCCGGGACGCTGCTGGATCTCAGCAGTCGTGCAGCCGACGACATCCGCGACCCGCAGCGCTACATCACGGAGGTCCTGTCGTGACCGCCGACACTGACGATCCGCCGCACGCTCATGATCGGTGCCCTCACCCTCGCCTGGTGCGGGCTCTGGGGCAGCATCTCTGCTGCCAACATCATCACCGGTGCTGCCATCTCGACCGCAGTGTCGATCTCCGGCGTCGGCACACCGGGACGAGGCGGAATCCGGCTCGTTCCCCTCGCCCAGCTGGCCGTGGCTGGTCCTGGTCGACCTCGTCACGTCGACGTCGGACGTCGCCATCGAGATCGTCACCCCCACCGATCGAACCGAGGAAGGCATCGTCGCTGTCAACGTTCCGAACCACAGCCGCCAGCACCTTCTCCTCCTGATCGTCGCCATCACCCTCACCCCCGGCACCGCAGTCGTCGACGCCGACCCCGACACCGGCACTCTCTACCTCCACCTGCTTCACATCGACCGCGCGCGCCGACACCGTCGCCCACGTCGAAGATCTCGCACGCCTCGCGGCCGAGGCACTGCCACTCGACACGAACGGAGTCCCCGCATGATCACCTTCGCCATCTGCTGCTTCGGCTTCGCCGGGCTCTGCGGCGCCTATCGGCTCATCGCGGGCCCGAGCCTCGCCGACCGCATCATCGCCCTCGACGTCACCCTCATCTCGCTCATGGGTGCCATCACGGTCGACGCAGCCAGCAGTGGCGACGCCACCAATCTGATCATGCTCGTCGTGCTGGCCATCATCGGCTTCACCGCCACCGTCGCCGCCAGCCGCTTCCTCGAACACGAATACGCGCAATCCCAGGAGTGCCCAGTGAACACGGTTGCCAACATCCTCATGGTCGCTCGGCAGCGTTGTCGCTGTCCTCGCCGGCGTCGGTCTGCTCCGCTTCGAGACCAACTACGCCCGGTTCCACGCTGCCGGCAAGGCAAGCCCGGTGGCCTTCCTGGTCACGGCGCTGGGAGCCGCATTCCATCTCGGCTGGGCCGGAGCCGCCTACCTCGCGGTCGCCGCAGTGGCCATGGTGCTGACGCTTCCCGTCGGTGTCCACCTGCTCTTCCGGGCCGTCCACCGCACCACGCCGGCGACCATCTCGCCATCGACGAACTCGCACCGGTCGAGGCGCAGGCACGCCTGAACCGCCGCTGACGACGACTAGTACTTCAGTCGAAACGGAAAACGCTTCTTGAGCTCGTCAGGATCGGCCTTCTTCTTGAGGACTGGGGTCTGCTCGACCTCGATCCGGCTCAGTGCGAGACCTCCAGCCATCACCGTTCCGTAAACCGTGATGGCAAAGACGATGACGCCCACGATCAAGATCACGGTCTCGCTCATGACCGAACCTCCTGGGCCTCGACTGGAGCTGGAATGTCGACGTGGGCGAGTAGGAGCGTGCCCAACGAGTGGATCGACGGCACCCAGAGGCCAACAAAGATTCCCGCCGTCGTGTCGTCCTTGGATCACAGGCGCAGACAGATGCGGTGCTGCTGACAGTCGGGTGTGAAATCCGACACTTTCAGCTCGCCGCACCGGGATGGCGGCAAGGACCGGTGCATCGCGTTCCTGTGTGACGTTCTTCCCTACGGCTACCGGTGGGCCCGGGCGATCATCGTTTCCAGAACCACATGAACACGAAGGAGGCAGTCACGTGGCTATCTCGATCCGGGGTCGCAACATCACTGAGGGATCGGCCCCGCACGCACGCCACGCAAGCCCGTGACGGTGCGCCTGATCGACAGCTGGCACGATGGGGCGGGATTGCAGGAATGCTCGGCGCTGCTCTCATGCTCGGTGCGGGAGCAGTCGTCGGCATCTTGGGCCTCCCCGATGCGTCCGATGTCGAAACCCTCACCGACTTCTCCGACATCGAATCAGGTCGCATCGCTGAACACTTCCTCTACCTCGGCGCGCTGATGCTGCTGGCTCTCCACGTTCTGGTGCTGCACCGGTTCCTGCGCGACGATCATCCGGCGGCCGCACTGTTCGGCACGGCAACCGCAGAGTTCGGACTCGTCATCATGGCGGCGAGCTCGCTGCTCCACGTCGCGACATCGCCCTTGTCCGAGCTCTACGCCGCATCGGACACGTCGCCGGAGGACCTCCGATCGATCGAGTACGCCTGGCATGCCGGGCAGAGTGTGTTCGACACGATGCTCACGACGGGCGTCCTGCTCGTCCCCATCGGGATTCTGCTGCTCGGAGTCGCCATGCGAGCAGGTTCGACCTTCCGCCGGACCACGGCTGGGCTCACCGTTGTCCTCGGCATCGTCGGAACGCTCTCGGCGGTGATCGCCGTCGTCGATCCCGGGTCGATGCTCTCCGCGCTTGCGGTGATCGCCATCGTGATCTTCGGACTGATCAGCGGCCGACAGACGCTTCGGCTGGCAAAGGGTGAACTCATCGAACTCGACGTTGCGGCGCCAGGCTCCACCGCCTGATCGTTGCGAGTCCTCCAACAATGGTTCCCAAGGCATTGGCTGTCCTCGAGCGAACTCGGGAGATCGGCTTGATGCGGGCGATCGGGATGACCAGGCGACAGACCCGGAGCCTCATCAGGCTCGAAGCCGGACCTGTGTTAGACCGGCACACATGACAACTCCGGCTCAGCACGATCACTCCGATGCCGCGCAGGGCAGCATCGCCGCCGCACTGGAGCGACTCGAGGCGGTCGTGCGAAAGCGTCCCGAGGTCGCTCATGGCACGAACCGCTCGGTGACCACGGTCGTCGACGGACTTCGCTGTGAAAGCCAGGAGGGAGATTGGCGGATGCATACCGACCTGCCCGCGGCATTGGGCGGCGGCGCCTCCGGGCCGACGCCAGGAATGCTCGGGCGGGCGGCACTTGGCAGTTGTCTTGCCATGGGCTACCAGCTCCACGCCGCACGACTGGGGGTCGAGTTGACATCGATCCGGATCGAGATCGAGGCGGATTCGGACGATGCGGGCATGCTGTTTCTCGGCGAGGCTCGACCCGGCTACGGCGAGGTCCGCTACCACGTCGAGATCGTCAGCCCGGAGTCGGAGGAGTCGGTACTCAAGGTGCTCGACGAAGGTGACTCGTTGAGCCCGTACCTAGACGTCTTCTCGAACTCCACGACGATGAAACGAACAACGTCGATCCGCCGGTGATCGGCTGATCTCCGCGAGGTCGACTCCACAGCTGATTCGACCGGGACTTGTTGCCCTAGTCCGTACGCAATCGCAACCTGAGGATCGAACCAACGCCGAGACGAACGGAGCCGACCCAGGCAGGGTCCGGAGGGTGAGTTTCATGAACGCCACCGACAGCGTCACAGCGATCGAGACGACTGGACTGGCAAGGAGCTTCGGCAACCACGTGGCGGTCGCCGGCCTCGATCTGACCGTGGCGACCGGGGAACTCTTCTCGTTGCTCGGCCCGAACGGCGCCGGCAAGACCACGACGATCAAGATGCTGTGTTGCCTGCTGCGACCCTCGAGTGGTTCGGCGTCGATCCTCGGCCACGACGTCGAGTCCGATCCGCTGGCCGTCAAGCAGATCATCGGAGTCTCACCGCAGGAGACCGCAGTCGCACCGAACCTGAATGCGTGGGAGAACCTTGCGCTCATGGCGGGGTTGCATGGGATCGATCGAAACGCCGCCCGTCGAAAGGCCGAGGAGTTGTTGGAGGTGACCGGGCTCGTTGGTCGGGCCGCCGACAAGGCGAAGCAGTACTCGGGGGGCATGCAGCGTCGCCTGAGCGTCGCCATGGCGCTGGTGTCGGACCCAGCCGTGGTCTTCCTCGATGAGCCAACGATCGGGTTGGATCCGCAGGCCAGGCGAGGCATGTGGGAGTACATCGCCGGCCTGAAAGGCGACACGACAATCGTCCTCACCACGCACTACCTCGAGGAGGCCGATGCACTCGCCGATCGGATCGCCGTCATCGATGGCGGCGCGCTCGTTGCGCTCGGTACGCCAGACGAGCTGAAGGACCGCATCGCTGGACCGCCGGCAATGATTGTCGAGGCATCCAACGTGACTCCGGAAGCACTGCTTGCGTTGCAGCGCGTGTACCCGTCGGCACGACCGATTGCCGGAGGAGTCGAGATCGAAGGCGAAGGCGTCAGTATCTACGAGATCGGTGACTGCCTCCGACCGTTCGGTGTTGAGATCCATGGCACAGCCACACGCCATGTGTCGCTCGACGATGTCTTTCTCGAGTTGACAGGAAAGGAGCTCCGACAATGAGAGCGACCGACCTCGCGAACCGGAACATCAAGGAGGTGATCCGCGATCCGCTGTCGCTTGGGATCGCGATCGCACTTCCGCTGTTGCTGCTTCTCACGTTGCAGGCGCTTGGCGGCGACGAGGCCATGTTCCTCACGCCGACCTATCTGACACCCGGCATCATCCTGTTCGGGTTCGTGATGGTGATGTTCAGCTCGGCGATGATTCTCTCTCGCGATCGCGAGACTTCGTTCTTGGCCCGTCTGTTGACGGCCCCGCTTCGCTCGAGTGACTTCGTGTTGGGGTACTCGTTGCCGTACCTGCTCGTCGCGATGGCGCAGGTGACCCTCCTCATGCTCGTCGGCGCATGGCTCGGACTCGGTGTTGACGGATCGCCCACTCTCGTCGCGCTCGTGTTGGTGCTGATGGCGGTGTTCTACGTGGCGCTGGGAATGATCCTCGGAGCACTTCTCAGTGTCGCCCAGACCTCTGGTGCCTACGCCGTCGTCCTCCTGTCTGACGATCTTCGGCGGTGCATGGTTCGATCTCGAGGTGATCGGCGGGGTCTTCCTCACGATCGGAAACGTGCTTCCGTTCAAACACGCCCTCGACGCGACTCGAGCCGTGATGGCAGATGGCGCCGGCCTCGGGGACTTGGCCACTGACCTGTACTGGGTCAGCGGATACACCCTCGGCGCCGTGCTGCTCGCCGTTGTGGCGTTCCAGCGGAGAATGCTCGAATAAGGGAGGCCCGAGGTGAGCAAGCAGTCCGGAGCATCGAGCCGTCTCATGACCGGAGTGAGCGAGGCTTCGACCGTCGACGGGACGCTGGAAGCCGGTCCACCGCGTCGATGGCACGATCTCGATGCGCTCCGTGGTTTCGCCATGTTGCTCGGAATCGCACTCCACGTTTCGGTTTCGTTCTTTCCCGGGTTCTGGATCGTGAACGACAGCAAGGCGGCGAAGGACGGCTGGTTCGACGAGTTCTTCCACGCCGTCCACGGCTTCCGTATGCCGTTGTTCTTCTTGCTGTCCGGCTTCTTCACCATGATGCTCTGGCGACGACGAGGCACCTCCGGTCTCGTACGCCACCGGCTCCGACGCATCGCAGTGCCTCTGGCAATCTTCTTCATCCCGATCGGCGTGTTGATGACCTGGACCGTCGACAACGCGATCGATGCAGGTGTCACTGACTACATCCAGGACAACGACGACATCTGGGCAGCGGTCTTCCTCGGCAATCACGAAGCGGTGGAGCGTCTGCTCGACGATGGCATCAGTGTGAACGCCCCGAACACTGCGGAGGGCGACGACACCCCGCTGCACGTCGCCGCCTTCGCCGACGACGTCGAGATGGTCGAGATGTTGTTGGATCGCGGAGCTGATCCCAATCGCCCCGCCGTCGGAGGGATGCCGATCGACTATGCGGTGTTCGTGGGCAGCACCGAGGTGGCCGAAGCCCTCGTCGACGGTGGAGCCGCCGACCCTCGTCCGTCAGGAACCGACTGGGCCGACATCGGATTCTGGGCCGAGGGGGCCGGGGCGGCCGATCAGATCCAAGACGAACTCGGGCTCGATCCCGTGGGTCGGTAGCGGGTGGCTGAACAACCTGAACCACCTGTGGTTCCTGTGGTTCCTTCTCTGGCTGATCGCCGGGTTCGCGATCGTCGGCGGTCTGCTCGAGCTGATCTCGAGCGCCGATCGACGGCGATCCGGTCGGGCTTCGCCATGTGGATGCTGATTCCTCTGACCGTGCTTCCGCAGCTGCTGATGGGGGACAGAGGCGAACTCAGAGTCTTCGGTCCCGACACGTCGACCGGCTGGGTTCCCGAATGGCACGTGCTCGCGTACTACGCAGTCTTCTTCGTGTTCGGTTCTCTCCTCTTCGATCGCTCGGGCAGGTCAGGGCGGTCCGCTCGTCGACGACGCTCGGTCGCTGGTGGCCGATCCTGCTTCCGGTGACCATCGGGGTCCTCCTCATTTCGCTGGACCTCACCTTCGACCCGTCCGCATCATGGACCGTGGCCGCGGTCAGCCAGGTCGCATACGCCTGGCTTGCGATCGTGACCCTCATCGGTCTCTTCCACGCCGCTCTCTCGACCGAACACCGCAGCGTGCGCTACCTCTCCGATTCCGCCTACTGGCTCTACCTCGCCCATCTTCCACTCGTGATCCTCGGTCAGACCTGGATCCGGAACTGGGACCTGCCCGCGACCGTCAAGTTCATCGGGCTCACAGCATTCACGACCGCCTTCCTGCTCGGTACGTACGAATTCGCGGTTCGCTACACCGCGGTCGGCAGTCTCCTCAACGGCAAACGGACCCGTGCGGCGAGTTGACTTCGCACCAAAGCAAGCGACGTCTTTCAGGGCACTGTGACGTCGGTGTGCGAGAAGTCGTCACCAACGAACAAGAGCGGTTGTCCCAGCCGCCGTGAGAGTGCATACGAGAACGTGTCACCGAAGTTGAGCCCAGCCTGGTGACGCCCCTTACCGAAGCGACGCCAGCACACGATCGCTTCCTCGGCGAGCTCGGCATCGACCGGGGCGATCTCGATCTCGACTCGACCGAGAAGCTCCTCGAGCAACTGCGTCCCCGCTGAACCCGTCTTGGCCTCGATGACGATGCCCAGTTCCACGCGCGTGGCTGCGGACATCACACAGCGGTCTCCGAGCAGATGACGTTCGAGTTCGGCACTGCCCGGTTCGCCGAACAGAACCGAGACGATTGCCGATGTGTCGACGACGATCACACCGGCAGTCCATGCTCGTCGTAGCCGATGATGTCATCGGGGTCGCGTTGGTCGAGCTCCGGCAACCGGCGAAAGCGTTCCACGATGTCGCCAAGCCCCAGAGTTCGGCGACGCCGACGCTCGACCTCGAGGCGAGCTTCGAGCGACGCCACCACGGCATCGGTGATCGACTCCCCCGTGAGCGCAGCGAGATCACGCGCCAGCTGGTCTGCTCGCTCACTCTTGATGCTCAAGGCCATAGGTACCAATATACCTATTGAGGTAGATAGGTGTCAACGCAGCGACCGATCTGCGCACTCGGGTACGTTTCTCGGGTGAGCACTCCCCTGATCGACAACCTCCAGTATTCGAACTGGTCAGAGCGGATCTTCCGGGAACTCCACGCCGGCGGTGTGCATGCGGTGCACGCCACCATCGCCTATCACGAGTCATTCCGCGAGATGGTGCTCAACATCGAGGAGTTCAACCGTTGGTTCGAGCAGTTTCCCGAGCTCATCTTCATGGGCCGCACCGGCAACGATGTTCGCCGTGCGGTCGAGCAAGGGCGAACCGCGGTGTTCTTCGGGTTCCAGAATCCGTCCCCGATCGAGGACGACCTCGGCCTCGTCGAGATCTGCCACTCGCTCGGCATCCGCTTCATGCAGCTGTCGTACAACAACCAGTCCCTGTTGGCGACCGGCTGCTACGAAGACGTTGACACGGGGGTCACCCGATTCGGTCGACAGGTGATCAAGGAAATGAACCGGGTCGGTTTGGTGGTCGACATGAGCCACTCCGGCGAACGCTCGACCCTCGAGGCCATCGAGCTGTCCGAACGTCCGATTGCCATCACCCACGCCAATCCGTCGTGGTGGCATCCAGCGTTGCGGAACAAGTCAGACGAGGTGCTCAGCGCGCTCACCTCGGCCGGCGGCATGCTCGGTCTGTCGCTGTATCCCCACCACCTCGATGGCGGCTCGGACTGCACGGTCGAGAGCTTCTGCCACATGGCCTACGACGCCGCCGGGCGCTACGGCTTCGAACACATCGGCCTCGGCTCCGACCTCTGTCAGGATCAACCCGACTCGGTGGTGGCGTGGATGCGCAATGGACGCTGGACGAAGGCGACCGACTACGGCGAGGGTTCCGCAGCAGCACCGGGATTCCCACCCCAGCCGGAGTGGTTCCGGAACAACGGCGACTTCGGCAACATCAGGTCCGGGTTGGGCGCCGTGGGTTTCGCCGAACACGAGGTCGATGCGCTTGATGGGCGGCAACTGGCTGCGTTTCTACGACGAGTCGTTCGGTCCGCCGTGATCCCCATCAGCGAGCCCGAGCTTCCACCGCAGCGGCCACTCCGCTCCCCTGACGAAGTGATGCGGCTGGAACGTATGGGGAGTTCGTTCCCGTCGCGCCTCAGCTTCATGCGCTCGCTCATCCGACTAATCGCTGCCGAGCGAGCAGCCGTCACTCGTCCAATCTGGGAAATCGACGAGGCGGGCTTCGGGCGGGCCGTCTACACGGTCGTGGTGTCAGGCTATCCCTACAGCCTGGTGGCGTTCAGCACGCAGCTCGATCCGGCCCAACGCACCGACCGCGTGATCGCCGAGGCATGGGATACCAGCTTCGTGCTGTTCGACGGCGTCCCGACCACCGACGATCTGGACCGTCTCGAGGCGGCCGTGCCGAGGCAAGAGGCTGCCCGGTACCGGGCGAGCGATCTCACCCTCAGCCGAGCCAACAAGTCGGTGCGTCTGTTCGACCACGTCGTCACCAGCTTGGCTGGAGGGAGCCAGCCGGACGAGGAGATGCTCGCGTCCGTTGGTTACCTGATGCGGACCACGGCTGTGTACGGCAACGGCAAGTTCGGAATCGCCGATCGTGCCAACTTCTCCGACCGGCCGGCAATGGCCGCGCCTTTCCGGGCCGAGATGCTCACCGTGTGGCTGATCCGTGGCTTCACACTCGACCTGGCCGAAGACATGGCCAGACGTCGCTCGCCCGCCACCTTCGTGCCGCTCGATCGACGGCTCAAGCGACATCTCGGCATCGGCAACGCAACCGGCCTGGGAATGGCGCCGTTCCTCGTGAGCCATCCCATCCTCTTCAACAACTGGGTCATGGCCCGCGAAACAGCCCTGGCCAGGGTCCGTGCTGTCGATGATCCAGACCTGATCACCATTGGCCGAGTGGCAGCCCTCCTCCAGCGGGCACGCCGCCACGTCGCCCAATGGCGGGTCGATGACACCAAGCAATCGGAGCGGATCGAGACACTCGCCACCGAACTCGCTGAGGTCGAGGCAACTCTCGACTCGGAGCTGGTTCGACGGCCCCGCTTCCTTGGGATCGGCTCGTCGACAGGTCGAAGCGATGGTCGCTCGAGACGCAGGAACTGATCGTTTCCCTCCTGCTCGAGGCCTACGGGTCGCTCATCGACGGGCTCTCGGACTGCATGTCCAGTCCGGTCGTACCGAGACTCGACCCAACGATGCAAGTGGGCACGCTGCGCGAACAGGTCGCCGCATCGTTCGGTTGGGCGCTCGACATCGACTTCGAGTCAGTCAGCGAGTCTTCGCAGTTCTGGTACGTGTCGGAGGAGAAGCTCGAGCCCCGGCTCGGGCGCCGATACGAGGAGCCGGGCGCCGATCTCGAGCAACCACTCGATGTCGCCCGCCAGGTGCAGCGCCTCGCCGCTGCACTCACCGAAGCACCGGCCGATCAATCGATCGCCTCGTTTCTCGCCGCTCACCCGGAACACCGCTTCGCCGCCCTCCGGGTTCAAACCGCCGCCAGGCATCCATACTCGGAGATCCACGACAACCTGATCGGCGACCGTTGCCTGCCCATCGACATGCTGCGGGCCAAACTCGCGTTCTTCGGGGCGAGCAAGTTCGATCCGAAGAGCGACCGCTGGACCCGAATCACCCTCTACCAGGGGGCGCCACTGTTCGACGAGGTCGCCGATCCAGACACCGTCCTTCGATGCCGACGACTGGTGGCTGCCGGTGCTGGAACCGATGTGATCTGCTCACGCAACGAAGTCGCGAGCGGTTCTCGGAAAGGCAGCTATCGGGTCAGGGTTCCCGGTCGGGCTTGCCAACGATCTCGCCGCCGCCGGTGTGTGGCTCTGCGACCGACGGCTCGACGGCGTCGGAGCTGTCCTCGACGCGATCGCCACCGAGTTCGAGCCGGAGCTCGACTGGGACATGGGCAGCGCCGCCCTCCACCTGACCGACGTTGCCGTCGCCCGCTGCGGTTCGTCGCCCTTCGAACTGCTGGTGGCAGAGGACGTCGAGCTGGTCATCGTGGAACGGTCCGACGTACCGCTGCTCCTGTTCGGTCTTGCCGGGATCGTCGCCGGGGCGACCGAAACCGCCTTCGCTCTGTCGGTCGGCGTCGGCGTCCCGATCATCGTGGACTCCCATTCGATGACGTTCGCGAACGAGCTCTCACTCGGCCGCGCCGACAGCATCCGGATCAGCTTGGTCGACCCAGCGGACAGCGGCTCGACCAATCAGCGCCCGGTGCGACCGCACGGTGTCGAGGTCGACGAACGACGGTGGGCTGTGGCCAAGGCTCTGGCCGCTCGGACCTACGTGCCGGCCTCCGACGACTCACGTCGTCGAGGAGCCGGTGCCGGCCTGACCGACAACGACTGAACACGACAATCGACGGCGTTCATTGCCGTGACTCGACCCCACGGTTGATTTCGTTCACGAAGCCGGGTGCCGCCCCTCCGGCCGTGGCCCGGGTCACGGCCACATACGAGGCTGCACCCACAGGTATGGGAAGCCAGAAGTTGACGAGGCGATACGCCACGACGCCGATCGAGGCCTCGGCCCTCGGAGTCCCGAATCCGACCAGCGTCGGGATGAGAATCGCCTCGACCACTCCCAACCCGCCGGGGCTGATCGGGATGGCCGCCATCACGTTGGCCAGCCCGTAGGCAACGAGCAGACCGACAACGCCGGGCTGGTGTCCGAAGGCCAGAAGCATCACCCAGAGAGCCGCAGCGTCGAGGAGCCAGTTCACCGCCGCCAATCCGACCACGATCCGCAGGAGACTCCGGTCTCGGGCCAGCAGTTCGAGCTGGCGGGACAGGCTCAACGTTGTTGCGCGCACCCGATCGACATCGACCCTGGGGAGACGACCGGCGAGGTTCGCCACCCGATCGGCGAAGCGGTCCCTTCCTCGCAACATTGCGACCACTGCTGCGGCGAAGACCGCGATGAGCACCGCCCCGACTCCTGCTGCCGTTGCGTAGACCGGATGAAAGCCGCTGGTCGGGATGGAAACGACCAATGCACACCACAGGCCCACGTTGAGCACCACTGCTGAACCGATCGCCTGCGAAGCCAATGCGAAGCCGAGTTCGTCACCGGGTACCCCGGCAGCGGCCCAACAGCCGATAGTTCAGCGTCGCCGTCGTCGCCGCGCCACCGGGTACGACATGGTTGACACCGGTCGATGCCATCACGGTTCCGAACGCCACCCCGAGCCCGGGGCGGTTTCTGACCGGTATCAGCATCTGTGTCATCCGGGCGTAGGCCAGGAACGACAGACCCTCGAGAGCGACCGCGGCCACGACCAGTTCCGGGCTCACCGAGCCCAGAACCGACAGGGCCTTCTCGGCGCCGCCGATCTGAGGAATCACGAAGAGATGCACGACAAGCGCAAACAGCAGCAGCCTCACCGCCCGCTTCGCTCCTGCTGTCAGTTTCGTCGCCACGAACGCTTCCAGCCTTCGAGTCTCGGATCGGTCACTTCGTCACATCATCTCAGCGAGCGTGTAGAGCTCCTCCTCAGCGACCGCCCTCGATGGCTGCTGCGATACGCGATCTTTCGCGCCGCGTTGAGGATTCCACCGGCACGAAGCCCGGCGCCGTCGTTGGCGAGGGAGAACGAGAGCGCTTCGGTCTCCGCGTTTGTCAGCGGTGCGAGCAACCTGACGATTCCAAGAATCCGGAGCTCATCTGCCGACGGCCCGGCCGAGACATCGAATCGAAGACCGACGCCTGACCCTGCTTCGATGTCCGGGTCTGATGGCATTGCCTGTCGTGTCCGAACGTGGAACAGCAGCGGGCCATTGGGGGCACGAAGTCGCACCATGGTCGAGTACGTGCCGTCGTAGCTCTCGAGCAACACCGACACTGCGTTTCCGAGCCGACCAGGGGCAACAGTGGCCAACAGCAGATCTTGGACCGCTTCGGGTGCACCAACCTCAGCCAAGCGGAGCGCGAAACCACGAACGTCCCGACGCTGGCCGGGAAGTGCAAACGCCCGGGACAATCGAACGACGGCGGGGAACCGTCCGGGTTCGGCCAGTCCCGTTCCCGCCAGCAGCGGGAGCGGCGGATCGAAGACCTCGAGTTCTGCTTCGTAGCCGACCCCCACCGGATGAACGATTCGTTTGCCTCGAACGAGCGATCCGGCGGCGGCGACCGGGACGAGCGCGACGCCCAGGGCACCGCCGACCAACCGTTCGGGCAACGAGACGGCCGGCACCACAGGATCGGCGTCGTAGTTTCCGTTGGCCAGCCGCTCCAGTGACGGCACGGACGGGACCCAGAGGTACTCCCCTCCCTTCGTCGTCACGAGCTCGGGCAGCGGATGCACGATCGCCGGCATGGGCCCGGGAACGACGAACTTGTGGTCGCCAGGCGCCCGACCGACGAACGGGTCACGGTCACGACCGACCCCCACGACGTCGCCGCTGTTGCACCAGTTGCTCTGGATGAATTCGTACTGGCGCTCGATGTCGGCCATGTACGCAACGAAGTAGATCCCGCGGTCCGCACCGTCGGCCGGCGCCCCCTCGGCGAGCGCCGGGCCGTACGTCATCCCTCGTCTGATGATCCTCTGCCGCTCGGACAGCGAATCACCGAACCCGAGTCCGGCACGGGGATTCACTCGACGAATGTGTGCACCCAGCGGACACCGATCACCGCGCGGGTCCTTCGTGTAGTCGAAGTCGTTGAACCGGCCAGGGTCGGCCGCGATTGCCGGATCCGGCCGGTCCGGGCTCAGGGCCAAGGGCGTTCCGTCCGGCCATCGGCCGATCAACTTCGCCCGCAGGAGCTCATCGTCGAACCCGAGCCGGGTTGACTCGGCTGCCACCCACTGGCGGAACACGGGAACGTCCTCGTGGAGTTTCCGCCAGACCTTGAACGTCCCGTCACGCTCGAACGGCGGTGCGGGACCCGGCGAGGGATGGCCGTCGCCGTCGATGTGGCCATGGAAGAACTCCCCGACGGGAAGCCCGCGCCACTGGTGCAGGAGCGTGAGGTCGCCTTCGCCCTTGACCGGGTCGTCCGTGCCATCGACGGCCGGCTGCCCGATGCCGTCGGTGTAGCCGAAATGTTCCTTCCTGTCGGGAAGCCGAGCACCCCGCTGATCGCTGACGACGGTCACGTCGTTGGCCGCGCAGATCTCCACGAGTTGGTCGACCGCGTCGTCGAGCTGGCGGGCCGACGCGGCGTTGATCGTGAAGAGGATGTGGGCCTCTCCGGTGCCCAGTCCACCTTCCCATGTGGACGGGGCCGATCGCCCCGTGTCCCCGAGCAACGAGGAACGAGCGGCCATGCCCTGGCGAAAGGCATCGGGGAACGAGTCGATCAGCTCGTGGGGGGCGCCAAGCGCCTGCAAACCTGTCGAAGAGATGCCGACGTTGAGGGTCACCGCTGGCCGATTGGTCCAGTCGGCAGCACTCGTCACCTGCGCCAGCGTTGCGGCCAGGACCGCCTGCCCACCGATGCTGTCTGAGATGGTGACGAACACATGGGCCGAGACGGGCAAGCCGTATGCCTTGAGGACGTCGCCTTGGATGTCCAGCGGATTCGGACCCTCGCGCTTCACGCGAACTCCTGTCGATATGCCTCGAGCAGCTCGGCGGCAGGAAGGCCCTGTGTCCGCACGGCGAAATCGACCAGCTGCCCCCGACGGTCGAGCGCCTGGCGAATCTCCTCTGCCGGCTCATCCCATGTCGCGAAGCCGAGATGGGGCATCACTTGATGGGCAAGCAGGTAACCGACGTGGTCGGTTGTCGGCCAACCGGGACAGTGCTCCCAAATCTCATCGGCAAGGCCTCCGAGCTCGTCGAGGAGCGCCGACAGCCACTGCGCTGGTGTGGAGTCGATCACGGCCGAACACACCAACATGGGAGACGCCAGCCCGCCGGCCCGGAGCGGAGCTGTCGACGATGCTGACGTGTCGATCAGCGCCCATCGCCCATTGTGGGTGCCGGGAATACCGGCAAACGGGCTGCCGGCGCCGGTCGGAAGGGACCGGAGCAAAGCCCGGAGCTCGTCGTGACGCCCAGGCTTCACCGCGGTGATCACGGTCAGGTGCGTCACCGGCATCAGAGGTCGCCCTGGTTCTCGGCGAGGAACACCCGCCACGCCCGCTCGAACTCGGCGGGAGCCATCGAATCCAGGTTCTGCGGAAGTCTTCGCGAAGCCGTCGCCATCCTCAGCGCGCGGCCGACATCCCTGGTGGTGGCGTCTGGGTACGCGGACCAGTAGTGAGCGGTCTCGTAGGCGTTGTCGACGGTCCACTGATGAAAGGGTGCCGATGGAAACATGTCCGGGAATCGTTGCGTCGGAGTCCACGCCGCTCGCATTCGCCACGGAATGATTCGGGCGAAGGTGTCCATGTATCGAACGACGTCACCGTCGTAGTTGCTCTCGAACCAGAGGACCGGGTGACGTAGGCGTTTCTGTCGGCCGGTCTCGTCGGGCAGATGGGTCAACAACATCCAGTGACAGAAATGGATGAACTGCTCCTGACGCATCGGAGCGGTGACCCATCGGACGTTTCGTGCCGCGAGGAAGAGCAACCGATACCACGACAATCCGAGCCGTCTGATGGAGACGACGATCGAGACAGCGGTGGCCTGATGGTCGTGGTCGCTCATGAGGCCGCCGAACGAAGCGACGTCATCAACTCCTCGGCTCGTCGCTGCACCGTGGCGAGGCTGAGCTTCCACGCGTCGTCGGAGACCCGGTGGGCGAGCACGATCGCCTCGTCGATGTCGCCGGGTCCACCTCGTTCGGCCAGAATCCGGCATTGGGTGAGTCGAGTTCGCACCGCGGAAATGGGGGCGCCGACCCGCTCGGCCTGCGCCAATGCCTCGGCTGCGTCATACTCGGCCCGTTGGAGGTTCCCGGCGGCGAGAGCGAGGCCGGCCAAGCTCTCGCTGACAAGGCCATTGAAAGCCACAACTGCGCTGTTGGCCCGCCCTCGGTATGGCTCGAGCAGGTCGTAGATCATCACGGCAGCCTGCGGTTCGCCGACGTCGATACACACGCTGGCGAACATCGACATGGTCAACATCCAGAGCGGGTTCATCGGATGGTCGGCGAAACCATTCGATGTCGACCGGGAGAGGATCTGCAACGCCGAATCGAAATCGTCCACGTCGCAATACGCAGCGGCCAGCACCGCCTGGAACCCGGTGACCGCCGGGTATCGGCGGACGGTCGCTTCGATCGTGGGGAGGAGCGAACCGAGTTGGCCTCGGTCCCAGAGTACGAATGAGGTCGTGGCCATGTAGATGGCCTCCCCATCGTCTTCGCCCCGCATCACCTCGCGGGCCGCAGCGGCATGGCCGAGAGCGGCATCGGTGTCGCCACTGACGTGGGCGAGTACTGCTCGCAGGCTCAGCAGGTTCTGTCCGACGTACGGGTCGAGGTGGCCGAACTCGTCGATGACGGCCATGGACGGGCCGACCTCATCGAAGGCCGCCGCCTCGATCTTCAAGCGAACATCGCGGACCGCGGCGAGTCCCCGAAGGTGTGGATCACCGACGCGGGCCGCAAGGTCGAGCACCCGCTCTCCGTCCTGCGTTCGCCGGTCGAACGTGGCCGGGATACGGGTCGCCTCCGTGGTGTGGAGCAGCACCGTCAGGAGTGCGACCTCGTCATCCGCTTGTTCTGCGCACTCGACGGCCTCCAGGGCAATGGCGTCGACCAAGTCAGGGTCGTGGCGCTGCGAGAGTTCGATCGCCAGCGTGGCCAACAAGCGGGCGCGGTCGGCCGAGACTCCCGGCCCGACGATCTCCAACGCTCGTTCGATCAACGCGACACGAGCATCGTCGACGGCTCCCGAACGACTCGCTCCGCCTCGGTTGTTTGCCAGCACGACTCGAACGAAGGCCGCATCGTCTGCGAGCTGTTCTGCGAGCTCGCCGGCCTCGAGCAACGTGTTTCGGAAGACATCGCTGTCGACCCAACGCTGTGCGGGGGCGATGTCGATCAGGAGCTCGAGGCGCTCGGCCGATCGATCGGGATCGAGGGCTTCGAGCGCATGGCCGAACCAGTGGAGCGCATCCTCAGGAGACAGATCATCGAGGGCATTCCGACCCGCCAGGCGAGCCCACCGAACGAGGCGATCGTTGTCGCGGGAGTTCGATCGCAGGCAGTGTGATGCCACACCCGCAGCCGAAACTGCCTCTCCGTAGAGCTGCCTCCATGGCCCGCCCGCATTGTTCGTGCCGGAGGGCACGACGCGTGTCGACCCAGTCCGTCGTACAGCGAATCACGAACGAGGGCGTGCGTGAACTCGAAGGTGTCGACGTCGACCTCACGGACGAGTGAGGCGTTCATCGCTGCTTCGATGGCATCGACCACATCGAGTTCGTCTGCGGTCAGGACGTGTGCCACCAACCTCGAGTCGAAGCGCTGACCCACGACCGAAGCAACTTCGAGGATTCGTGCCGCCTCCGTGCCGAGTCGCTCGAGCCGCTGGCCGACCACGGCAGTCACCGTGCCTGGGGTCGAGACGTCCTGGAAATCCTTGCCGATCACCCAACCTGTCTCGCTGTCGGACGTGAGCAGGCCGGTCTCGACGAAATGGCGGAGGAGCTGGGCGACGAAAGAACGGGTTGCCGGCGGTCTGTTTCGACAAGTAGCCGGCGACTTCGATACCTGTCTGCCCGAGATCTCGACCGGCGTACGTCTCGAGCAGTTCGAGCACCTCGTCAGTCGACAGCCCCGTCACGTGAAGGTCGTCTGTGGTCCCGTTCAGTGTTCGGCCCGATCGCAGTGCGGCGAGATGCGAGGCCTCGGCGGATCGATAGGTGCAGACAACCGTCATGCTCGCGCCCGTTCGGTTGAGGCGGCTGAGCAGCGCCAGGCTCGTTGGGTCGGCCCATTGCAGATCATCGAACACCAACATGAGCGGCCCGCACGAGGCGATGCGTTCGAGAAGATCGATGATCGCGTCCTCCAACAGAGAACGAGTGGTTTCGAGATCGAGTTGTTCGACCGGCGAGATGTCGCCCATCCGACTTCGCAACGCGGAGGTGAGACGCCCGACCTCGCCTCCGTGGGCCGAGACGTGATCAGCCAGCACCTCGCGAGGGGCTGATCGGATGTAGTGCTCGAGGATGTGACGGAACGGTTCGAACAATGTCTCGGCCCGCTCGGAGCAGGATCCGAACAGCACGGTGTATCCGGCGTCGTGAGCGGAGCGCGCTGCGATTGCCGCCAGCGTCGACTTGCCGGCTCCTGGTTCGCCGCCGAGCAGGACCATCTGAGCGCCCCCGTCGGCGCGGCGGCGAGCCTGTTCGATCCGCTCGAGATGGTCCCGTCTGCCCACGAAGACCGAGGGAACCGCCGTGCTCAGGACGCTTGGAAGTGGTACGTGGCTGCTCGCCTCGACCTCCTTCTCGGCAGCAGTCTGAATCTGCGCATCCACCAGTTCGTAGATCTCCTCTGCCCCGTCAATACCCTTCAGGACTGCCCGGCGGAGAAACCGTACGCCGACACCGTCTGGCAAACCCGAGCCGGCGAGAAGCGCAGCAGCCCCGCTCAGGACGATCTGATCTCCGACGGCAACGGCGCGAACCCGTGCAGCCCGGTTGATCGTGCGGCCGAAATAGTCGCGCCCTCGCAGAATGGATTCTCCGCTGTGGAGACCCATCCGGACCGTGATTCGGGCACGATCGGGCCACGGTTCCTGGTTCAGAGCTCGCCGGGCCGAGACCGCCCCCGCCACGGCATCAGCCGCCGAGACGAACACACAGAACGTGCTGTCCCCCTCTCCCTTGTGCTTGAGCAAGAGACCACCGTGATCAACCACGGCCTGCTCGATGATCGCGTCGTGGCGAGCGAGGGCGGCCTCCATGAGATCGGGGGCCCTTTCCCACATGGCCGTCGAATCGACGACGTCGGTGAACAGGAACGTCAGAACTCCAGTTGGGAGCACTGGTGCGATGTCGCTCCACGCGTCAACGGTCACGTTCGATCCCCCTCCTCATGATCGTGCCGACCCCACTCTCTGGAGTTGCGCCACCGTAGCTGATATCAATCTGTCGGTAAGACGAGTTCGGGGGGATGAACGTGTCGACGATCGGTGCAGAGCAGCTGGACAAACTTCGACAACGGGCGGACCCTGAAGCAGACGCTCTCGCCGAGCACTATCTCGATCGAGATCCGCACGAGCTGTTCACGTCGATTCTGGCCGTGAGCCATGTCACCGGTGACGCATCGGATCCGCACGTGGCCGCATGGCTCGCTCGACGACCAGAACTTCCGGACTTCGCCGACAGTGCCCGATTGGACAGAGGCGTTCAGTTCTTTGCCGAGTGGGGGGTCGAGCTCGGAATCGGCCTGTTCCTTTCGTCTCTTCCTCTGGCCTACGCGTCACACGATGGGGCACAGGTGCTGGCCCTGACCGCCCGGCTCGAGACCGACGCCAAGCGGCGGGTGCTCGAATCTGCGCAGTTCCTCCTGGATGTCACGGCGCCCGCCGGCCTCGAGCCCGGCGCGGCCGGGTACGAGACAGCTCGCCGGGTGCGACTGATGCATGCCGGTGTTCGCCACATGATCCTGAGCCCCCACGGCAAGGTCCCGAAGACCAGCGATCCCGACGTCTGGCCCCGGTGGGACGATGCCTGGGGCGCACCGATCAATCAGGAACACATGCTCGGCGCCATGTTGTCGTTCAGCTCGTCGCTGATCCATGTGCTCGACCGACTCGGCATCGAGTACGACGCGCAGGGGGCGGAGGACTACTGCCATTTGTGGAACGTCGTCGGCAGTCTGCTCGGCATCGATCCGGAGGTCTTGCCGCTCGATCGGGCCGAGATGGACGAACTCGAGGTGCTCATCCGAGCTCGAAACGAGAAGCCGTCCGAAGCAGGGACGCATCTCACCGCGAACCTCATCGAGTTGGTGAACTCTTTCATTCCCGTTTCTCAGCTCCACGGGGTGTCCTCGGCCATGACCCGATTGTTCATCGGTGACGACACCGCGAACATGCTCGGTGTCGGCCATGCTCGATCCTCCCGACTGCTCGTGAAGCTCTTCGCTGCGGAGACTCGGTTGGCATCCAGGTTCTTGAAAGACAGACGCCTGGCTCGCGGCATCGCCCGCAAGATCTCGATCGCGATCCTCGAGGGTTTCGTCATCCACTACCGGGCCGGCGAGCGGCCTCGATTCAACATCCCGGATCACCTTGCGGGGTCCATGGCCACCCATCGACACCGCTAGCACTACGACTCCTACCGGGCGTCGTCTGGTGACGCTCACGCGACGCGCTGATCGTCCGATTGGAGGACATGCTCCGAGGACCGCGCCCGCTGCAGCACCCAGAGCTCGGCCCCCTCACGCGTTCGCGCGGGGCTTGGCGCGGACACGTTCCGCTGGTTGAAGGCGTGGCTGTTCCGCTCTCGATCATGGGCACACGCAGCGGACCAGATCCCGAAGGTCTCGCACTGGCAAGCACGATCGTGGATCGCCTCGACCGATGGCGTCCGTCGATCGCGGCTGCGCTTCTCGAACATTCGACCGACGCCGGCGCTGTCGTCGACGAGGTGCCGGCGCCGTCCTTCGTCGCCGTCATCACCCTCGATGGCGTGCCGACGATCGAGTTCGGTTTCGAGGTCCCCTGGGACGACGATCACACCATCGGAGTCTGCATCCGCGACGACGTCGTGGTCGAGACCAACGGATCGGTCCTCGAACCCTGAACCATCCCCGTCGTCGGGTGGTTCGCCGGCGCCATTCTGTGGGACTTGCGAGCCAGTCGGACAGGCGGGCGCGGCGGCTGTCTGCCCGCTCGCTCCTGGTCCATGATGGGTTCATGTCACCACCGCCACCTTCGCCTGTCGCGGCCCCGTCGCCGCGACGACGCGGCCGGGCGCTGCGGATGAGCCAGACATCGACGCACAGCGTGGCCGTCGCTCCCCGCAACCGGTTGGGTGTCTACGAGCCGTACCCCAACGAGCAGATCGACCGGATCGAGGCCCATGCCGACCGGATCCTGGACGAGGTCGGTGTTGAGTTCCGGGGCGACGAAGAGGCACGCGAGCTGTTCCGTTCCGCAGGCGCCAGGGTCGATGGCGAGCGGGTGCGGTTCGACCCCGGGCTGGCAGCCCGGTTGTGCTCGACCGCACCGAAGCAGTTCGAGATGCACGGCCGCGACGGACGGGCGGTGCCGATCGGCGGTGATCATGTCGTTTTCCTGCCCGCATACGGCTCGCCGTTCGTCACCGACATCGATCGCGGCCGCCGCTACGCCACACTCGAAGACTTCGAGAACATCGTGAAGCTGACGTTCGCGACGCCGTGGCTGCACCACTCCGGCGGCACGGTTTGCGAACCGTGCGACGTGCCGGTGAACAAGCGCCACCTCGACATGACCTATGCCCACTTACGCTGGTCGACAAAGCCGTTCATGGGTGCCGTCACCGCTCCCGAACGGGCCGAGGACTCGATCGCCATGGCTCGGCTCGTGTTCGGTGCCGAGTTCATGGAGAAGCACTGCGTCATCCAGGGCAACATCAATGTCAACAGCCCGCTGGTCTGGGACGACGTGATGAGCGGGGCGCTCAAGGCGTACGCCCGCTCCAACCAAGGGTGCGTGATCTCGCCCTTCATCATCGGCGGGGCGATGGGGCCGGTCACGCTGCCCGCGCTGGTCGCCCAGGCCCATGCCGAAGCGATGACCGGGATTGCGCTCAGTCAGTTGGTGAGGCCAGGGTCGCCGATGGTCTACGGAAACTTCCTGACCACGATGAACCTCAGGTCGGGAGCACCGACCTTCGGCACTGCAGAGTCGACCCTCGCCACCTACGCCGTCGGTCAACTGGCGCGCCGACTCGGCCTGCCGCTGCGGTGCGGTGCCCACTACACGGCGTCGAAGACGGCGGACGGCCAAGCCATGCAGGAGTCGGTGGACTCGATGTCGTCCGGCATTCTTGCCGGCACCAACTACGTGATCCACGCCGCGGGATGGCTCGAAGGAGGCCTGACCTTCGGGTACGAGAAGTTCGTCATGGACCTCGACCGATGCGCCATGTTGCACAAACAACTGGCCGGGCTGACCATCGACGATGAGCAACTCGCGATGGACGCGTACCTGGAAGCAGGTCCTGGCGGCAACTACCTCGGCTCGGCGCACACGCTGCGGCACTACGCCACCGCCAATCACGAGTCCACACTCGCCGACACCAACTCCTTCGAACAGTGGAGCGAAGACGGCGCGCTCGATGCGCAACAGCGCGCCAACCTGCAGTGGAAGCAGATGCTGGCTTCCTACGAACCCCCACCCATCGACGATGCCGTCGACCGCGAGCTCCGCGCCTTTGTCGACGACGGAAAGACCGCCATGCCAGACGCTTGGTACTGATTGCCGGCCGCCACATCGGAACGCCGAGCGGCCGGGGAGATGTCAGCGAGTTCGGCCGGCACGGTGAACCGTTCGTGACGAACGGCTCTGGACCCTTCACATCGGCTGCCGCATGGTGGAACGGTGAGCTCGGCCACCTCGGAAAGGACGAAATGAGAAGTGGAGGGACGATCGCGCAGCCCGGATCCTGATCCAAACCACACTTTGGATCGTTCCCGCCTACGCGTTGCTGTTCCTGACTTTCATCGATGCCCTCGATCCCGCCACCGACCCGAGGATCGACCTCACCGGAGCCATCGCTCTCATCGCGTGGCTGTTCGCCGAATCGGGACAGACCCTCGGAATCGTGGCAATGGCAACCACACTGATTGTCGTCCTCGTCACGCGGCCTGACCTGACCCGCCGCAGCCGCTTCCTCGAGCTGGCGGTGATGACCACCGTGTCCCTACTCGTGTTGTACGGAGGCAACCTGCTCAACGAGCACGTCGTCAAGCCCGCCGATCGGCGTTGCTCGCCCCAACATCGTCCAGCTGTCGGAACTCGGTCTGCTGGGTATGGACGTCGACAGCTTCTACGCAATGTCGCAGTCGAGCAGATCGGACCATCTCGACAGCATCAAGAACGAGAGCGGCTTCGGCGGGCTCGCCATGCGATCCGAGGTTCGCGATCACTGGGTGAAGGAGACGGCGTTCTCCCGGCCGTCTGGTCATGCACTCGCGTCACTGACCTTCGCGACCTTCTTCCTGTCGATGGCGCTGTCCTCGTTGTCCGGTTGGCGGAGGTGGCCCTTCTATCTCCTCGTGCCGTGGGCGGTGTGCGTGTCTCTCTCGCGGGCGATTCTCGGCGTGCACTGGCCGGCGGACATCCTGCTCGGCGGCTTCGCCGGGATTCTGGTCGGCGCCGGCGGATTCGGACTGGCACAGCTCCTGCTGCACAAGCTCGAACCCCGCACTACTGATCCTCGAGATGCTCGACGAGCAGGTCCGGGTGGCTCGTATTGATCCCGGCGACGTTGAAGTCACCGATGATCCGGTCGAAGTCGTCTGGCTCATTGATGGTCCAAGGAATCACTGGCAGGTTCCATCTCCTCGCAGCGGCCACGAACCTCCCCGTCAGTACGTGAGTGCCACCTCGGTACTCGGGTACCTGAAGGCTGTCGAACGGAGGCGAGTAGAAGCCGCTCAGACCGATGAACTGGAAGATGTAGAACCGTTTCGCCTCACCGGCGGTGGCTGACGTCGCGACATTCGGACACGAATCGCGAAACACATCCATGTTCTCCTGGCCAGAACTGCTCACCAGAACTCTGTTCTGATAGCCGTACTCCTGGATGAGAACGCACAGTTCGCTCGCTGCCGCGGCGGGTGTTTGCTTGATCTCGATACCGAACCTGGTGTCGGTGAACTCCGAGAACAGCTCCTCCAGAGTCACGATGCCCTGACCTGTGCCGCGATGCGGAAAGGTCTCGCCGTCATCGGTCGAGAAGCTGTATCCGAAATCCAACTCACGCAACTCCGACAAGGTGAGGTCGCCAATTCTTCCCGCTGCCGTCTGATGTCCTGTCGACCGTCTCGTCGTGAAGGAGGACCAACACGCCATCTCGAGTCACGTTCATGTCGGTGTCGATCACGTCGGCACCGACGACCAACGACGCTCGGAACGCAATCATCGTGTTCTCCGGCCGTAGAGCGTCGCCGCCCTGGTGCGCGAAGACCAAGGGGTGGTGCTCGCCTCGGCGGGATTCGAAGAAGGCGACGTCATCCTTCGGTTCGACCAAGAGCCAGGACAAGGCCATGAGCAGTAGATAGAGCACGACCAGCCCGCCGACACCCATGCCCAGGCGCTTCAGGATCTGCTTCGGGCGGGAGGTGAGCTCGGCCGGTCCGAGCGCGGGCGCACGCGAGGTCACCGTGCGGTGTCGGCGTCTCAGCGGGTCCATGCAGTCCATTTCGCACGCCAAGGAGCACGACCGCCCAGAGTCCAATGTCACTGGCTCGGCCGACGCCTGTTGGTGCGATCACGTTGCCCGGTGGCTCGGTTGCGACGCGCCGAAGCCCTATTGTCTAGCCCATCGTCAATCCCTTTCGATTGAGGATCAGGGTCCGGGCTGTTTCAGCAGCGCCGGGCCCACTCATTTGGCCAACCCCAGGTCGGCCGTCTGGCGCGAAAGGCCGAACTGGCGGGCGTTCACTCAGGGTCTTTCGACCCTGCCAGTGGGGTGTGGACCGACCATGATCGCGGTGTGGACCCGGAGCCGCTCGCGAAGAGCGGACTTCGGGCCTCAGATCAGCAACCAGCGTGCAGCTCTTCGAGGACTGCAGCGGTGCGTCAGAAGACGAAAAGGAGAAGTCTCATGATCGGACATGGATCGAGATCGACGCGGATGGTGACGGTGGTCGTAGCAGCGGTCGGGCTCGCGTTGTCCTCTTGCGGTGGCAGCAGCGAAGTCGTCGAGGTCAGCGGGAGCACCGGCGTCCAAACCGGCCAATCTGGCGACACCGACATCTTCGACGACAATTCGTCGTCTGACGATCGTCTCGTCGGGGTGATCGAACTGACGATCGAATGTGAGTCCTCCGAAGACGGTGACACCACCATCGCCGTGTGCACCGGACCCGTCACGCTCGTCAACGACGAGGGCGCCTGGGAAGGAACGTGCGAAGGCACGAGCACGTGGTCGACGACCGAGCCCGATCACGTGCACGATTTCGACTGCACCTATCTGGGCACCGGCGACTACGACGGCCTCCGCTTCGTCCAACACCTGGAGGGCATCGACTACCCATGGCCGTATACGGGGCAGATCGAACCGGCCAACTGAGCTACTGAGTGGATACGGCCCGGATGGGTGATTGAAAGGGAGGTGCTGAGGTGCTCGAGTTCGAAGAGGCAGGCAAGCGGTTCGGTTCAGCGATCGCACTCGATGGATGTACGTTCACGGCCCGCCCCGGGCGCTTGACCGGGTTCGTAGGCCCGAATGGGGCCGGGAAGACCACGGCGATGCGAGCGGTCTTCGGGCTGCTCGAGTTGGACGTCGGCACGGTGCGGTGGCGTGGAGCATCGATCGGGCTCAGAGGAGCGGGCACGTTTCGGATACATGCCCGAGGAGCGAGGGCTGTATCCGAGGATGCGGGTGCGTGACCAACTGGTCTATCTCGGTCGGCTCTGCGGACAGAGAAACGCAGCCGTGGGTCAGAGCGTGGACGCCTGGCTCGAGCGAGTCGGCCTCGCCAACCGTGCGGGTGACCGTCTCGATGCGTTGTCACATGGCAACCAGCAGCGCGTCCAGATGATCGCAGCGCTCATCAACGAACCAGATCTGCTCGTCCTCGATGAGCCCTTCTCCGGGCTGGACCCGATCGCGATCACCAACATGGCCCAGTTGCTCGCAGAGATCGCCACGTCCGGCGCAACGGTGTTGTTCTCCAGCCACCAACTCGACCTGGTCGAGGACCTGTGCGAAGACGTCGTCGTCATCAACCATGGTCAGGTCGCCCTCGCCGGGGACCTGACCGAGCTGCGTGCCGCCGTGCCTCAACGGTTCGTGGACGTCCAGTACCGTGGTGTCGCACCTGATTGGTCTGGGGTGCACTGGGTGAGCCTCGTCGAGTCGAAGGACGGCCACGACCGACTTCGCGTCGACCGGAACACCGACCTGGCGACCGTGGTGGCCGCTGCCTCGCACTCCACCGACATCGTCTCGTTTGCGTACGAGCCCCCCTCGTTGCCTGAGTTGTTCCGTCAGGCGGTGGCGCCATGAGCGACCTCCGCCAAGTGTGGCTGGTGGCGAGCCGGGAGATGCGCGAACGAAGCCGCTCGCGTGCCTTTCAGGCTTCGTTCCTCGTGACGATCCTCGCCACGGTCGGGCTCATCCTCGTGCCCGCCCTGCTCGACGACAACACCCGCACCCACGACATCGGATTGGCCGGTTCCGTGCCACAGGAGCTCTTCGACGCAATCGAGAACCAGAGCACGATCGATGACATCGCAGTGCGACTGCAGCGCTTCGACAGCGTGGCCGCCGGGGAGGAGGCCGTCCGCCAAGGCGACCTCGACGTACTCGTGGTCGACGCCCAGCGCCTGGAGTGGCGCCGCCAAACCGAGGACCAGCTCGCTGGTTTGCTGACCGGCGCGATCCAGGCGGTGGCAGTCAGCGAACGTGCGGCGGCGGCCGGCATCGACACCGACGATCTGCTCGCGTTGGTCGCGCCCGTACCGATCGAGAACGTTGCGCTCGGCTCCGTCGCTGGGCGCAGTCCCGACGACGAGCTGGCCGTTCTGGTGATGACCGTCGTGCTGTTCATCGCCATCTCCACCTTCGGCAACCTCGTGTTGACCGGCGTCGTCGAGGAGAAGGCGAACCGGGTCGTCGAGGTACTCCTGGCGCGCATGCCGGCCAGCAACCTGCTGGCCGGCAAGGTGATCGGCATCGGGTTGCTCGGACTCGCCCAGATCGGCGTCACCGCACTCGCTGCGCTCGTCTCCCTGTCGATGGTCGACTCCGTCGACATGCCGGCCGCCCGCGGCGCTGTGCTGGCCTGGGTCGTGGTGTGGTTCGTGCTCGGCTACGCACTTTACGCAACGGTGTACGGCGCACTCGGCTCACTCGCGTCGCGGACCGAAGACGCCCAGGCCGTCGCGGGACCGGTCATCGCCGTGCTCGTCGTGGGGTACTTCGCCTCGTTCGCAGCGGTCGGCCGCCCCGACAGCTTCATCGCCCAATTCGCCTCCTACTTCCCGCCGACCGCTCCCCTGACGATGCCCAGCCGTATCGCCATGGGGGCGACTGCCTGGTGGGAGCCAATCGTCGCCGTTGCGCTCACCCTCGCCGCCATTGCCGCCTTCGTGATGTTCGGTGCCCGCGTGTACGCCGGCGCCGTGCTCCACGTCGGTCCGACCCTGAAGCTGCGTCAAGCCTGGCGTTCGGCCACTGCATCGGCTCCCGGCCTCGCTACGCCCGTCGACGAGTCCGAAGCAGAAGCCAGAAGATCGGGACGTCCACCGCGGCCGGCAACTTGATCATCGCGAGTCCAACCGCGCCTTCATCGGCGATGTGTCGAATGGCAGATTTCCTGGCGGCCGGGCCCGTCGCCTCTCAGAATGAAATGCGATGGCTACGAACGGCGACGACCTCGTGCTCTGGGCTTCCATGTATCGCGAGCTCGTTGACCGCCCGAAGCACGATCTCGGAGCGAAGGCGCTGGAGCAGTTGGCGGTGTCGTCGTATCTGATCGGTGATGACGACACGTGCGCGGCGGCGTGGGAAGCGGCACACCTGCGACATGTCGATACCGGGAACAGGCCAGACGCAGCTCGGTGTTCGTTCTGGCTTGCGTTCTGTTTGATGATGCGCGGACAGATGGCCCAGGCGGGGGGATGGTTGGGGCGGACCGAAGCCATCATCGGTGATGACCTCGACTGCAGCACGCGGGGCTATGTGCTGATTCCTGCGCTGCTTGGAGCTCTCGAATCCGGCGACGCAAGCGCAGCACGGGAACTCGCCGTCAGAGCGGCCGAGATCGCCATCTGAGTTCGACGATGCCGACCTGGCTGCGTTCGCCGGCCTCGGCGAGGGCCAGGCCCTGATTGCAGTGGGCGAGTCGATGGCAGGGACCGCACGATTCGACGAGGTGATGCTCGCGGTGTCAAGAGGCGAGGTCGGCCCGATTGCCTCCGGTGTCGTGTACTGCGCGGTCATCTTCGAGTGCATGCAGATCTTCGACCTTCGACGAGCTGCCGAGTGGACGGCAGCGTTGTACGCCTGGTGCGAAGACCAGCCCGAGCTCGTCCCCTACCGCGGGCAGTGTCTGGTGCATCGGTCGCAGCTGCTGCAGGCCGAGGGCGACTGGAACCAAGCAGTCACGACGGTGGCGGCTGCGTGCCGCCGACTGGCAGATCCGCCTCATCCGGCGCTCGGGCTTGCCCAGTACCAAGAAGCCGAGCTCCACCGGCTCGTAGGGTCATTCGACGACGCAGCGGCGGCCTACGCCCGGGCCAGCGCGAGCGGCCAGGAACCGATGCCCGGCCTGGCGCTGCTCGCGCTCGCTCGAGGTGACGTCGACGCAGCCGCGACGGGCATCCGGAGCGCATTGCAGGAAACGACCCAGCGCATGCGACGACCGAGTCTGCTCGCTGCAGCGGTCGAGATCTTCCGCAGCGCCAATGACGTGACCGCAGCACGAGTCGCCGCCGACGAGATCGTCGAGATCTCGGCCGGATCCACGTCAGAGGTGCTCCAGGCCATGGCTGACCAGGCCATCGGTGCCGTCACGCTGAGCGAGGGAGATCCGTCGACGTCTCTGTCCCGCCTCCGTTCTGCTCGCTCGGCCTGGACTCGATTGAACATGCCCTACGAGGCGGCGCGGGCCTCGGTGCTGCTCGGATTGGGCTACGTCTCGCTCGGCGATCAGACGTCTGCGGGGCTCGAGTTCGAGAACGCTCGACGTCACGTTCGACGCCCTCGGAGCCCGACCCGATCTTGACCGACTGCGTTCCCTCCAGTGGTCGATCAGAACAGCCGCCAACGGCTTCGGCTTCAGACGGCGGGCAGAAGCCGGCTCTCGAGCCGGGAACTCGAGATTCTCACCCATGTCGCGTCAGGCCAGACGAACCGCGAGATCGCTGCCGTCCTGACCATCAGCCAACACACGGTCGGTCGGCATCTCGAGAACATCTTCTCCAAGCTCGGCGTGTCCAGCCGCGCCGCTGCCACCGCTCACGCATACGAACACGATCTGCTCTGACGACTCCAGACGCCGGCAATGGTGCATCTGCCCCATCGTCGCCATGACCGCAGATGGGGCATCCGGGCGATGCGGTCCTGGCGAGTCGATTCGTACTGTGATCTCGACGGGTGAACGTCCACCCCAGCGATCGAGCTCGAACCCGAGAAAGAGGACTCTCATGATTGATGTCACCTACCGCCAACTCACCGGCAACGGCGCCGAGAACTACGATCGCCACTTCGTTCCCTCCATCGCCATCCCCGTGTCGGCCGAACTACTCCGCACCGCCGACCTCCAGCCTGGAGCCCGCGTGCTCGATGTTGGCTGCGGCACCGGACTCATCGCTCGCCGTGCAGCCGAGACGGTCGGCGAAGGCGGATCGGTCGCAGGCCATCGACGTCTCGCCGGACATGATCGCGGTGGCCTCCGCCCTTCCTGTTGCCGCTGGAGCACGCATCGAGTGGCATCAGGGCGACGCCACGGCCCTCCCGTTCCCGGACGGGAGCTTCGACGTCGTCCTCTGCCAGATGACCCTCATGTTCATCGAGGATCGGCTGACGGCGCTCCGCGAGATGCATCGGGTACTGACGCAGGGAGGCCGGGTCGTGATCAACACGCCCGGGCCGATCCAACCGACGTTCGAACTGATGGAGCAATCGATCGTCGATCACGTCAGCCCGGATCTCGCCGGCTTCGTGCGCATGGTCTTCTCGATGCACGACCCCGAATCGCATCGGTCGCTGCTCGGAGATGCCGGCTTCGAAGACCCGGCCTCGAGGATCTACACGGCCACGTTCGATCTCCCTGCACCAGCCGAGTTTCTCTGGCAGTACATCAACCTCACGCCCATGGGCCCGTTCGTCGCGAACGCCTCCGAGCGGGCAAAGGACGCCATGGAGGCCCAAGTGGAAACGACCTGGGCCCCCTACGTCCGCGACGGGCGAACCCCGGTCGAGCAACCGATGGTCCTCACGACCGGAATCCGGTCATGAGTCGAGCCGCCACGAAACAGTCACACCGCGCTCGCATGAATCGAGATGCCCAGCCACGCACCAGTCCTCACGACCTGAGCGCTTGGGATTACCCTGAAGACGGGGATGAGGGGCGATCGGCGCCCACGTAGGGAGCATCATGGCTACAGGGTCCACTGACTACCGCCGCAGCGGCGTGACGAAGCGAGCCGGCACACACGCCAAGCTCGAAACCGTCAAGCGGTTGGTCGCGGCCATCAACTCACCCTACGATTTTCGCTTCACGCTGCCGGACGGCGACGTGGTGGCGACACGCTGTGTCGACACGGACGCCCGGCGCACCGACATCCACCTGCACGATGACGTCGCCGTGTCGGCGTTTCTGAGCATGAGCCACCGCAAGCTCTACGAAGCCTTCACTGGCCAGCACCTCGATGTCGTTGGCCACATGGAGGACGTGATGCGCTGGGGGGCCGACGTGGTGAAGGATCCGAGCCAATCGGGCGGCGAACGCATGGCGAAGCTCCTGTCGTTGAAAGAGCTTGTGCACCCAACGAGTTTCCGCGTCGAGGCGCTCAAGACGCACTACAGCTTTCCGCCAGAGTTCTATTTGTCGTGGCTCGGAGACGATCAGCTCCCTGTGTTCTCGCAATACGTCTTCGAGGAAGGCGAGACTGCCGACGATTGGAAGCAGGCCCGGGAACGCAAGCTCCTCTACATGGTCGAATCCTGTGCGCTCGAGCCGGGCTCCCGACTGCTGGAGATCGGAGGAGGCTGGGGTGGCCCACTACGCTTCATGGCTCAGCGAGGGATCCACGTCACGAGCATCACGCTGGAGCAGAACTCACTCGACACGCTCCAAATGGTGATCAAGGAGGAAGGCGTCGAAGACAGCTGCCGCGCGTTGATGACCGATTTCTACACCTATGAGGACGAACCCTTCGACGCGATCATCAATTGTGGGATCACCGAGCATCTACTCGACTACGGAGCAGTCATGGACCAGTACTGCTCGCTCGTGAAGCCCGGCGGGGTGATCTACAGCGACTTCTCGGCCAAGCCCGATCCTCATCACCGGATCTCCTCCGTGACGCGCAAGTACATCTATCCAGCAAGCGACCTTGTCGACCTGCCACGGCTCCTGCACGAGCAGGGCCGGCGATCGGAGTGGCTCGAGCTCGAGCGGATTCACAACGATCGGAGCAGCTACGCGAAGACGTCGCGCTCGTGGGCACTGGCGCTCGAGCAACGGGAGGACGACCTCGTCGCGGAGTTCGGAGAGTACCCCTACCGGATGTTCCGCTACTTCCACTGGGCGTGCACGATCGGTTTCGAGCAGAACATCATCACCGCCTACCGCGCCGTCATGCGGAAGCGGCCGACCCAGCAGGGCGGGGCCCAACAAGATTCTGCAGAATCTGCACGACGATGGACCTTTGGCCCTAGACGGCCCTCCGCCGGCCATCAAGAGTGAGCATTGACGTTCCGTCCGGACGTGTCTCGAAGCGCTGTTCACTGTTGGGAGTTGTTATTGATGGTCGCTGAGTTTGTCGAGTTGCTCGTTGCAGACGCGCAGACTCGGCGGTCCGATCAACTGCACAATCTGGAGGCGCCCTCAGACCTCGACACGACTGAGCTCCGTTGGTTCGTCCCCGGACCGCTTCCGACCGACATTGGTCATTGGTTCGCCGGCGGCTCGACCCTCAGCCCAGACGAGCGATGCGACACGTACTTGGTTGACGGTCGTAGCGACATCGGCGTGAAGCGCCGCTACAGGGAGACCCTGGAACTCAAGGTCCGAGCATCGCTCGACGGAGAGATCCAGCTCGGCGATGGTCTCGCCGGTTCGCTCGAAGCGTGGCGGAAGTGGAGCCCGGCCGACGATCTCGTCGAGAACGATTCCGATGGACCGTGGGTCGACGTCTGCAAGTCGATCGTGAAACGTCGGTTCTCGATCGACGGAACCGAGCTCGACTCCTCGTCGCCGGCACCGGTGGACGAGGCGGGGTGCGATGTCGAAATCGCAGAGGTCACGATCGGTTCCGCTTCGTGGTGGACGTTCGCGTTTGCGGCCTTCGGCCCACTCGCGACCCGACGTGACGCACTGGTCGCGTCGTGGCAGGGGTTGGTAGCCGTCTCAGGATCTCGCGAGCTGTTCGCTCCCGACACGGCTCGAGCGATGGGCTACCCGGAATGGCTCACGCTCACGGTCTCGCCCGATGCCAGCCTCGAGCTGGCGCAACGTTCGATGGCACAGTCTCACTGACGCCGTCTCGCGATTTCGGCTTGTGCACCGAGAAGGAGCGCGCGAACATGTGTTCGATTCAGCGTTCGATGGTGCGGGCAGTACCCCAGCGGTGAGGTGGAGTGATGTTGTTGGAGTTCGGCGGCGGTCTCGAGGTGGTGGCGCGCCACGACCACCCGTGGCAGGTGATCGTCGACCCCCACGGGCATGGCCTGGTGGCCATACGCGTCGACGAAGCAGGCCGGCGATGCCGGCTCGGTCTGGTGTTCTTCGAAGGTGCGCGGATCGTCGAGGTGTCGCGCGACCCGCACGCCTGGTTCGGCGCTCTGCGAACCGCAGCCCACAAGGCTGACGAACATCCCGACCGCTGGGCGGCCGCAGCCGCCACCTGCGTCGATCGTTTCGCCGTCGACCAAGGTTGGTGGGACCGTCGTCGCGAGGGACGGCCGGAACACATCGCGCTCGCCGCTGCCTGGCCCCTCCTCCGCAGAAGCGACTTCGCCGTCGAGGATCCGACCTCGTTGCCTCGCTGGGCCGCCCGCCTATGTGAAGGCCCGGACATCGCACGCGCGTCGGCACGTTCACTCGCCAACGGCTCGTCACGCCGCGTCACACGCCTCATCGGCCAGAAACTGGCCGGACGTCAAGAGTGGTGGCCGCTCGCGTTGGTCCTCGCCATGCCTCGCCTCGACACCGGCCAGGTCGGCGACATCCTCGACGCGCTCGAACACGAGCACCGCTGCGACGACTCTCAATTCGCACGACTCGCACGCACCCTCGGAACAGCTCGGCCGGATCACGCCATTCGACTTCTCCAGTCGGTGGCGAGAGACGGCAGCCCACAACGCCTCCTGGACGGGCTGGATGGCCTGTCCCGGGCACACCAACTGATCCCCCGGCTCCCCACGTCGATTTCAGCACTGGAGGAAGCCGTCGCCGGCGTACTCGTACCCCAACCACCACCGACCCGGCCGCAGCCTGCCCGTCGCCGCGCCCGAATCGCAGCTGCACCTGCGGCCGCTCGGCCGACAACGACCGCACCAACACACAGAACACCGCCCACGGCGCCGGACCAATTCGATCATCCTGCTTCGTGGGTCCAACTCGACGGAGCCACCGTTGGCGACATCGAACTCGTCCTGCCAACCAGTTCGGGTGAACTCCAACGCTGGGGCCGTGAGCTGCGGAACTGCCTCGGCGCCTACAACGCGCCCGTGGAGAGCGGGCGAAGACTCGTCCTGGGCATCAAGATTCAGGGACGACTCGCAGGAGCCGTCGAAGTCGATCCCGCCAGACGATCGATCGTGCAAGTGGAAGCGGCCGACAACCGCCCACTGCCACGCACGACACGACAGACCATCACTGCGATGCTGCTGGCCCGCGGCGCAATCGCTCGGGCCTGACCCCGAGTGGTCCGATGGTCTCGCGTATCAGCGGGACGCCTGGTCGATAGGCGAGGTGGTGGTGGGTCGGGGCCTCGAGGACAATGGCATGCCCGGCGCACCCCGGCGTGAGGCGTCCGACGTCGGTGCGTCGCAACGCTGCAGCGCCACCGAGCGTGACGGCTTGAATCGCTTCGTCGATGGTCATCTTCATGTCGCGAACGGCGATGGCGATGCAGAACGAGATCGACGTGGTGTAGCTGGAGCCGGGGTTGCAGTTGGAGGCGAGGGCGACGGTGGCGCCGGCGTCGATCACGCGGCGGGCGTCTGCGTATGGCTGGCGAGTCGAGAAGTCGGCGGCCGGAAGGAACGTGGCGACGGTGTCACTGCCGGCGAGCGCGGCGATGTCGTCGTCGGTGAGGTAGGTGCAGTGGTCGACGGAGGCACAGCCGCATTCGACAGCCAGTTGGACGCCGGGGCCGTGGCCGAGCTGATTGCCGTGAAGACGTAGCCCGAGGCCGGCGGCGCGTCCCGCTTCGAGCACGGCGCGGGATTGGTCGACATCGAACGCTCCGGTTTCGCAGAACGCGTCGATCCACTTCGCATCGGGTGCCGTTGCATCGAGCATCTCGTTGCAGACGAGATGGATGTAGTCGTCTGGCCGACCCTCGAACTCGGCCGGCAGCAGATGGGCGCCGAGGAACGTCGACTCGGTCGTGTGCGACCGGGCGATCGCGACCGACCGGACTTCATCGGCGACGTTGAGCCCGTATCCGGACTTGATCTCGATGGTCGTCGTACCGGCCCGGTGCGCCTCCGCGAGCCGCTGCCGCACGAGCTGATCGAGTCGTTCGGTCGATGTGTTGCGCGTGGCGTCCGTGGTGACCCTGATGCCGCCGCCGTCGTACGGCTGACCGGCCATGCGAGCGGTGAATTCCTCCGCACGGTCACCGGCGAACACGAGGTGGGTGTGCGAGTCGACGAATCCGGGCAGAACGCAGGCTCCGTCTGCATCGATGCAGCGGTCGGCGAGTGCACCGGCCGGGCCGATGTGCTCGACGATGTCGTCGACGATCACGACGCTGGCGTTGTCGATGATGCCGAGGGGACCGCGACCGAGTGCCGGGTCGTTCGTGATCAGCGAGCCGATGTTGTCGATCACGAGCGACGGCCCCTTGACGCGTTCAGTCATTGTCCATCAGCTCCTTGATCGAACCGGCGAGTTCCGATGCCACATCAATCGAACCATGGCGGCGGTCGGACACGACGTGTCGACCGTCGACGTGGACGTCGGTGATGTCGCCGGTCGTGGCCGCGAAGACGGTTGCCTCGATGGCGAGCGCCGGCGGAACTCCGGCAGTGCGAACCGAGTCGAGCGTCACCGTCACGAGATCGGCTCGATTCCCGACCTCGATCGCTCCTGCGTCGTTCCAGCCGAGGCTGCGGTGCCCGTTGACGGTCGCCATGGCGAGGAGGTCGGCCGCTGGGTGGATACCACGCTCCTGGCGGCGGAGTCGCTCGTCGAGTTCGAGCGCTCTGGCCTCCTCGAACAGGTCGATGACGGCGTGGGAATCCGAGCCGAGCGCCACCGGAATCCCCGACGTGGCGAAGCTGCTCGTCTGACCGATCCCGTCGCCGAGGTCTCGTTCGGTGGTGGGGCACATGACGACGGTCGAGCCCGCGGCAGCAAGTCGATCTATGTCGACCGGGTCGACATGGGTGGCGTGGACTGCCGAAAAGCTCGATCCGAGCACGCCGGCTTCGGCCAGTACGCCGACCGGCGTCATGCCGTGGTGGGCGAGGCAGGCTTCGTTCTCGCCGAGCTGTTCCGACACGTGGGCGTGGACGGGAGCGGCGGCGCCTGGCCGCCCATTCGGCAACGCTGGCCATCGATCTCGGGTCGACGGCGCGCACGGAGTGAATGGCGGCGGCGATCCGCTGAGTGTCGGTCGGCCGCAGGCGTCCGACCCGATCCATCCAGGCGTCGGCGGTCGCATCGCTGAACCGGCGCTGGACACCGGCCGGAGCGTCGTGACCCCCGGAGCCGAGGCCGCCGTGGAGATACAGGGTGTCGAGGAGCGTGATGCGGATGCCGGCCTCGGCAGCGGCGGTGAGCAGCGCCTCACCCATGGCGTTCGGATCGCGATACGGCGTGCCATCCAGCTGGTGGTGGAGGTAGTGGAACTCGCCGACACAGGCGATCCCGGCCAGTGCCATTTCGGCGAACGTGGCCCGGGCAAGGCGGTGATAGCTGTCCGGTTCGAGCCGCTCCGCAGCGCGATACATCAGATCACGCCACGTCCAGAAGCTGCCGCGGTCAGCCTGGGTGCGCGAACGCAATGCCCGGTGGAAGGCGTGGCTGTGCGCGTTCGCGAGACCTGGAACGGTGAAGCCCACGAGTCGGGTGGCGTCGCCCGGCGCCGAGTCGACACCGCGTCTCGATTGAACCGATCCGGCCGTCGATGATGTCGATGAGGACGCCCGCCTCGGGTCGACTGCCGACCAGCGCCAGCTCACACCAGACCGTGGTCACGAACCCACTCGCTCCACGAATGCGGTGATCCGTTCGACGAAGGCGTCACGGTGGAACTCGTTGAACTCGTCCCAGGTGGCGAGCGTCGATGGATCCTTCACCTTGTCGATGAACAGCACACCGTCGAGGTGGTCGCATTCGTGCTGCCAGGTTCCGGCGGTGAGACCTCGTTTGACCTCGTCGTGCTCGACACCATCTCGGTCGAGATAGCGGACGCGGACGTTGACATGGCGGTCGACGTTGCCGCGCAACGGGACCGAGAGGCAGCCCTCGTTGATCTCGACCAACTCGTCGTCGAGAGGTTCGATGATCGGGTTGATCGCAACCGTCAGCGGAATGCGGGGCTTGTACGGATATCGGGGGTTGTCACCAACCTCCATCACTGCAATCCGTAGCCGTTCGTCGACCTGCGTCGCGGCGAGGCCCGCACCGTTGGCATGCCGCATCGTCTCGATCAGGTCGTCGATCAGGTCTTGGATCTCGTCGGTGGCAATCGCCTCGAGCGGTACGTCGTCGGCTACGAGGCGCAACGTCGGATGTCCGATCGACAACACGTCGCGCACGGTCATGACGTCCCGACCTGTTCGCGTGGTCGGGTCCACAGCACTGGGAACAGAGGATGATCCATCGGTGCACCATCTGGGATCTGCGCATCGAGCCCGTCGAATGGCGGCGACGTCGTCCAACGACGTGGTGCATACACCATGTCATCACCGAGGTAGCGCACTGACAGGACACGTCGACGGTTGGGGCCCGAGACACCGCCAGACCCGTGAACGGTGAGCATGTTGAAGAACACGGCGTCACCCGGTTCGAGTTCCCAGCCCAGTACCCGCCACCGGCAGGGGTCGGTGGCGTTGTCGGCGGCGAAGTCGGGAAGTTCGGCCAAGCTGCCGTCGGGGAACCACTTGGCCTGATCGTCGAGAAACGTTCGGGGCATGTACCAGGGGCCCCGATGACTGCCGGCGATGAACTCGAGTGTCGCCGAACGAGCGACCGGATCGACGGGAAACCACATGCTGGCGTTCCGGACACCTTCGACGTTGTAGTACGGCTGATCCTGGTGCCACGGCGTGCGCTGCTTCGTGCCGGGCTCCTTGACCAACACATGATCGTGATAGAGCCGAATCGTGTCGGAGTCGGTGAGTTCCGCCGCGATCTCGGCACCGGGCGACTCACGGATGAAGCGTTCCATCGCCGGAAGCCGCTGCCAGTTGCAGAAGTCCTCGATGAACGCACCGTCCCCTTCGGCACTCGCCCGCTTGGCACGCGGCGAGAGGTCGGCAAGACATTCGTCGATCGCCTGTCGCGCCAGAGCGACGTGTTCCTTCGTGACCGCATGACGGACACACACAGCGCCGTCGGCGATGTAGTCGCCCTCGATCGTCCACGCAGTCATGCCCGCGTTCCACCCGGCTCGGTCTGGCCACTTCGCATGGGAATTGTCACGCCGCGCTCGTCGGCAACCTGCACGGCGCGGTCGTAGCCGGCATCAACGTGGCGGATCACACCCATCGCAGGGTCGTTGGTGAGCACTCGTTCGAGCTTCTCGGCCGCGAGGTCCGTGCCGTCGGCGACACTGACCTGCCCAGCGTGGATCGACCGGCCGATGCCAACACCCCCGCCATGATGAATGCTCACCCAGGTCGCGCCGGAGCAGGTGTTGACGAGGCCGTTGAGCAATGGCCAGTCGGCGATCGCGTCGGAGCCGTCGATCATCGCTTCGGTCTCGCGATAGGGCGACGCCACCGACCCCGAATCGAGGTGATCGCGTCCGATGACAACCGGAGCCTGGAGCTCGCCCGACTTGACCATCTCGTTGAACCGCAGGCCGAGAAGATGGCGTTCGCCGTACCCGAGCCAACAGATGCGTGCCGGCAGGCCCTGGAAGGCCACGCGCTCTCCGGCGAGTCTGATCCACCTCGCGAGGCCTTCGTTGTCGGGGAACATCTCGAGCGCAGCGCGATCGGTGGCGGCAATGTCCGCCGGGTCGCCGGAGAGCGCGACCCAACGGAAGGGGCCAAGGCCCTCGCAGAAGAGTGGTCGGATGTAGGCGGGGAGGAAGCCGGGATAGTCGAATGCTCGATCGAACCCGCCGAGCTTGGCTTCGGCCCGCAGACTGTTGCCGTAGTCGAAGACCTCGGCGCCGGCGTCCATGAACCCGACCATCGCCTGACAGTGCGTGGCCATGGCCGCCCTGGAGCGGCGGGTGAACTCTGTCGGGTCGGTCGTCCTGAGTTCTGCCGCCGCTTCCGACGAGAGATCGTTGGGCATGTAGCTGAGCGGATCGTGGGCGCTGGTCTGGTCGGTGACGATGTCGGCATCGATGCCGTCGGCCAGCAGCCGAGGCACTACGTCGGCCGCGTTGCCGAGCAGGCCGACGGACAAGGGGGTCCTGGTTCGTTTGGCTTCGGTCACCCTGGAAACGGCAGTGGCGTAGTCCGGTGCGATCTCGTCGAGGTACCGGTGCGCGACGCGGCGATCGAGCATTGTTTGGTCGACATCGACCAGGAGGACGACGCCGTCGTTCATCGTGACCGCCAGGGGCTGCGCTCCACCCATGCCGCCGGCGCCGGCCGTGACGGTGAGAGTTCCGGCCAGGGTGCCTCCGAAGCGTCTGCGTGCGATCTCGGCGAAACATTCGTAGGTGCCCTGGAGAATGCCCTGGGTGCCGATGTAGATCCACGAGCCGGCTGTCATCTGGCCGTACATGGTGAGGCCCTGATGCTCGAGTCGACGGAACTCGTCCCAGTTCGCCCAATCTGGCACGAGGTTCGAGTTGGCGAGGATGACTCGTGGCGCCCATTCGTGGGTGCGCATCACGCCGACCGGCTTGCCAGACTGCACCAGCATCGTCTCGTCGCGATCGAGGGTCTCGAGCGTGCGCAGCATGGCCCGATACGCGTCCCAACTTCGCGCCGCACGGCCGGTGCCGCCGTACACCACGAGTTCATCGGGGTTCTCGGCCACCTCGGGGTCGAGGTTGTTCTGCAACATCCGGTACGCGGCTTCTTGCGGCCAGCCCTTGCAGCTCAGCTCGGTGCCACGCGGGGCGGCGATGTTCGTGACTGGCGTTCCGATCGGACCGAACGAGGAGGATGCAGATGCACTCATGTATTGCATGATGGGCCCACGGTCTCTAGGCTGTCAACTGTTCACATAGGACTGTCACTGTGTGACACTCGGAAGGATTGGTCATGGCGATGCAGACGCACTCCTCCACCATCGTGGAGGCGTCAGACGACGCCGGCGTACCGCGCTCGATCGCACGGTTGCTCGACCTGTTCGAGATCGTGCTCGCCGAACGCATCTGCAACCTGACGACCGCGGCCAACGCATCCGACCTGACGCTGACGACAGCGTTGCGCTACCTACGGGCACTCGAAGCTCGCGGGTACCTCGTTCGCGATGACTCGGGCGACTACTCCGCCGGTCCGACGATTCTGCGCATCGCGGCGTCACTGCGGAGCGGCACCGTGCTCGACCGTCTCGCCTCTGTCGCCCAGCCCCATCTGGAAGCACTCGCCGAACAGACCGCCGAGTCGGCGTACCTCGCGGTCAGCGACGGCCACAAGGGAACCTACATCGCCACCGCCGAGAGCTCCCGAGCGATCCGCCACGTCGGATGGATCGGTCAAGACGTCGACCTGGAAGGCTCAGCCCTCGGCGCAGCACTCGCGGACCCTGGCACGGCTGCCGTTCGCACCGGAGCCGTCGAAGCCGACATCACCGCCATGAGTCTGGCGTTGAGCGGAACCGGGAAGCTCGGCGTAGCCGTCTCCGTCGTCGGTCCTGCTCATCGCTTCGACGATGCCTCCCGAGCACGGCATCGAGTCGCCATTGCTGCCGCTGTAGATGCAATCAGCAGCGACTTGCACACCAACGGAGAAGACTTCACGTCATGACCATCCAACTCGACGGCCCAGGTGTCACCATCAGCGACGTCGTCGCCGTCGCCCGTCGATTCGAAGCCGTCGAACTGACACCGGCAGCAATCGACCGCATGACCGCAGCCCGGGCGATCGTCGAACGACTCGCCGAGGGCGCACCGAAGTACGGGATCTCCACCGGTTTCGGCGCCCTCGCCACGGTGTCGATCCCACCCGACCGCCGACGCGCCCTGCAGGTCGCCCTCGTCCGCTCCCATGCCGCCGGCATGGGCGACCCGGTCGAAGCAGAAGTCGTGCGGGCGATGGTCTTGCTGCGGGCAAGGACCCTGGCGCTCGGCAACAGCGGCGCCCGACCGCTCGTCGCCCAGGCAATGGTCGACATCCTCAATGCCGACATCACACCCATCGTCCCTGAATACGGATCGCTCGGCGCCAGCGGTGACCTCGCACCTCTCGCCCACGGCGCGCTGGCGCTCCTCGGCGAAGGTGATGTCGTCCACAACGGCCAGGTGCGCCCGGCCGCCGACGCTCTCGCCGACGCCGGCCTCCATCCCATCGAGTTGGTCGAGAAGGAGGGCCTCGCCGTCACCAACGGGACCGACGCCATCCTCGGGATGTTGTGTCTCGCCATCGCCGACACCGAACGGCTTCTCGCCCAAGCCGACATGATCGCGGCGATGACCGTCGAAGGGCTCCTCGCCACCGACACACCCTTCGCCGCCGACCTCCAAGCGCTCCGGCCCCAGCCCGGCCAGGCCATCAGCGCCGCCAACCTCCGGGCGATGCTCGCCGACTCCCCCATCGTCGCAAGCCACGCAAACGACGGTGACCTCCGGGTCCAGGACGCCTACTCGATTCGCTGCACACCCTCGGTCCACGGCGCCGTCCGTGACACCCTCGACCATTGCCGAACCGTCACCGAACATGAACTCGCATCCGCCATCGACAACCCGATGGTTCTGCCAGACGGCCGCGTCGAGTCGTGCGGCAACTTCCACGGCGCACCGCTCGGGTTCGCCGCCGACTTCCTCGCCATCGCCGTGTCCGAGATCGGTGCCATCGCGGAACGGCGCATGGACCGGATGCTCGACAAGACCCGCAACCACGGCCTGCCACCCTTCCTCGCTCACGAAGTCGGTGTCGACAGTGGCCTCATGATCGGTCACTACACCGCAGCCGCGATGGCGTCGGAGAACAAGCGACTGGCAGCGCCGGCATCGGTCGACTCGCTCCCCACATCAGGAATGCAAGAAGATCACGTCTCGATGGCCTGGCTCGCCGCACGCAAGCTCCGCAAGAGTCATCGACAACGTCCGCCGGATTCTCGCCGTCGAGTACATCTGTGCGGCGCGCGCCATCGACCTGCGAGCGCCGCTCGTGCCGTCTGAACCAAACGGCACGCTCCTCGCATTGCTCCGCAACGACGTCGCCGGCGTCGGACCCGATCGCCATCTCGCCCCAGAACTCGCGGCAGCCGAAGCGATTCTCGACTCGAGCGCGATGGCAGACGCACTCGCCTCGATCGGCGTCACCCTCGCATGATGGGAGACTCGACAGCGTTCGTTCTCGGCGGTGGTGGACATCTCGGCGCGCACGAGGTCGGCATGTTGAGCGCCCTCCTGGACAATTCGATCCGGCCAGACCTCGTGGTCGGCACCTCCATCGGTGCCATCAACGGAGCGATGATCGCTGCTGACCCGAGTAGGACGACCGTTGATCGGCTTCGCGAACTCTGGATCAGCCTCGATCGCACCGGAGTGTTCGGAGGCACGCTTCTCGACCAGGTCAAGACACTGGCTCGAACCGGCACACACCTCTACGACAACGCACACCTCCGCCAATTGCTGATCGAAGTTCTGCCGGTTGAACGCATCGAGCAATTGGTGGTTCCATTCGAGTGTGTGGCGGCCAGCATCGAGCAAGCGACGGTCCGCTACTTCGCCGAAGGACCTCTGGCCGAGGCGATCATGGCCTCGGTCGCTGTACCCGGCCTGCTCCCACCGGTCGAGATCGGTGGAGAGCACTTTCTCGATGGCGGGCTCGTGGCTTCGATCCCCCTCGACCGGGCCATCGACCTCGGCGCAACCACCATCTACGTGCTCCAGGTCGGCCGCATCGAAGAACCCCTGGTCGCACCGACCAAACCCTGGGAGGTCGCGATGGTGGCGTTCGAAATCTCGCGACGCCACCGGTTCGCCGAGTCACTGAGATCACTCCCTCACGGTGTCGACGTGCACGTGCTTCCAACCGGCGACCCGAAGTCCTTCAAGGACCTTCGCCAATACCGTCAGGGAGGCGCCCCCGACGTCGAACGGCGCATCGAGATCTCCCGGCAAGCCACCCACCGCTATCTCGATCGCATGGCATGAGCCTTCCGCCCCGTTGGGTGAGGCGCATCCTTCTCTGGCCACTGCCGGTGCTGGCGGTCTTCTTGTACGTGACGACTGTGCCGCTGCTCCTCATTGGAGCCTTTCTGATCTCGTATCGGCTGCCGGGCAAGCTGCGAGCGGTTCGAAGTCTCGGTCTGGCAACGTCCTACCTTGCCGTCGAGGCGGCAGTGACCGTCGTGGCATTCGCGCTCTGGATCGCATCGGGGTTCGGGTGGAAACAATCCGCACCGAGGTTCGTCGACTACAACCACCGCCTCTTCCGCTGGGCCATTCGCTTCCTGGTGCTGGCGGCCAAGCGACTCTTCTCACTCGAGATCACGGCCGCCGGTCCCCACCTGCCGTCCGACGACGGAGACGACACGACCACCGAGAATCCACTGATCGTCATGAGCCGCCATGCCGGCCCGGCCGATTCGCTTCTCCTTCTCCATCAAGTGATGTCGTGGAAGGGCCGCCGGCCTCGCATCGTGGCCAAGGAGACTCTCCAGTTCGATCCTGCACTCGACATCATGCTGAACCGGCTGCCCAATCGTTTCATCTCAACAGACCCCACCAGCGGGAGCCGAACCATCGAGTCGATCGCTGATCTGGCTCGCGACATGACAAATGCCGATGCGTTCGTGATCTTCCCCGAAGGCGGAAACTTCACGGAGAAGCGACGCCTGCGGGCGATCGATCGCCTTCGGACCGGTGGAGACGTGATCGCGGCCGAGCGAGCAGCCGCGCTGCGCAACGTGCTCCCGCCGCGACCCGGAGGGTCGCTCGCAGCGATGTCGGCTTGCCCGACCGCCGACCTCGTCTTCGTCGCACACACCGGCCTCGATCAGATCGCCACCATCGCCGACCTCTGGACAGCAATACCGGACCACAAGGTCGTTCAACTCGGCTGGGACGTCGTCCCGGTGGCCCGAATTCCGCCGACCGACGAGGAACGGGCCGACATGCTCTTCCACATCTGGGAACAGATCGACGAGTGGGTCGAGGTTCGCAAGTCCTCTGACGACTGAGAAGAATCAGCTACGTGCTGGCTCCGTCACATCATTCCCAGTTCGAGCCGAGCAACATCGGACATACGCGAAGCGTCCCATGGGGGGTCGAACACGAGGACGACCTCGACCGTCTCGACACCGGGCAGTGCGGCAACGGCGTCGTGGAGGTCTTGGCGCATGATGTCGCCCATGCCGCAGAAGGGTGCGGTGACGGACATGTCGATGTCGACCCGCTTGTTCCCGCTCGGTAGATCGGATGGTTCGATCCGATAGACCAGGCCGAGTTCGACGATGTCGACAGGGATCTCCGGGTCGTAGACCGTCGCCGCTGCTTCCCAGACTGCCTCGATGCTGAACTCGCCAGTCGCTTCGGCGGCGTCGGCCTCGCGTGGCTGCGACGGGCGAACGAAGCCGAAGTCGACCGAATCCTCCGGTGACAGTCTGGCCATCTCGCCTTCGCGGGTGGTGACCGTTGCCGCTCCCCCGAGCGCCTGCAAGACCGTGACCCTTTCGCCTGCCGGCAACACTGCGGTGTGGCCGGCCGGAATGATCGTGACCTTCACGTCGCGCGGGAGTGTGAAGGCCTGAGATCCGCCGATCTTGACCTTCGACTCACGCATCGTCGCGCCCCAGTCGCTCGGTGATCCAGCTGCGAACCACCTCACTCTTCAGGTTGTCCATCACCTGGTCGGCGAAACCGTTGATCAACAACTGACTGGCTTCGTCCTTGGGGATACCTCGGGAACGCATGTAGTACAGCGCCTCTTCGTCGAGCTGGCCGACAGTGGCGCCGTGCTGGCACGACACTTCATCGGCGAGAATCTCGAGTCGGGGCGTCGTGTTGACTTCGGCTTGCCTGGACAGCACCAGGTTGTCGTTGGACTGTTCGGAGTCAGTGCCGTCGGCACCGGGCCGAACGTCGACGCCACCATTCCAGATGCCGGTGCTGGCGTCGTCGAGCACGCCACGGTACGACTGGCGACTCGTGCAGTCCTTGGCACCGTGGACCACGGTGATCTGCTGATCGAGGGTCTGTTGGCCGGAGCCGAAATAGAGACCGGACAGGTCGGCGTGGGCGCCCTCGCCCGTGAGGTGCACGTAGTAGGCAACGCGGCCATAGTCGGACCCCAGGTTGAAGAGCCTGGCGCGCAGGGTGCTGCCGGCTTCCTGGATCACGTCGACCCGACCGATGTGGACCTGGGTGGAGGGGAGGTCCTGGAGGATGATGTGTTCGAGGGTGGCGTCAGCGGCGAGTGAGATCTCGGTGCGGACGTTGGAACCGCCGAATGCGTCGCCGCTGCCGAGGCGGGTCTCGACCACGGTGGCTGAGCTACCGGCCGCCATCTCGATCACGATGCGCGTTGCCGAAGTGTTCTGCGTGCCGCCCGGAACCGCGATGTCCACGATGTGGATCGTCTCATCGGATCGGCCGTCGATCTGCAACAGCGCGCCGCCGGTTCCGTACGCCCGGTTGATGATCGAGAAGGCGTCCTCGCCCGCATCGTGTTCGCGCTCGAGCGCGCCGGAAGCGATGTCGCCGGAGGTATCGGCGAGGCTGACCAACTGGACCCCATCAGGCAAGTCGTGAAGTCTCGACCGTTCACGATCGACGACGCCGTTGACGATCACGAGTCGCGGGCCGTCGATGTCGGGGATCTGACCGTCGACGTCTTCCGGCACCACATCGGGAGCCGTGGCCTGACCGAACGTCAGCCGGCTCAAGACCTTGTGTGGTGCGTATCGCCACGCCTCGTCGCGTTTGGTCGGCAGGCTCAACGACCCCACCTGCTCGAGCGCAGCGGTGCGCAACGGGAGGATGGCCAGGCTCATGCCGTCGCTCCCGAGAGCGGGACCTCGTCGAGATCGTGATTGACGAAGTCGGCATAGCCGTGGTCTTCGAGGTGAAGGGCAAGGGTGTGATCGCCGGACTCGACGATCTTGCCGTCGACCAAGACGTGTACGAAGTCCGGCTTGATGTAATCGAGCAGGCGTTGGTAGTGGGTGATGACGATCATCGACCGCTCGGGGTCGCGCAGCGCATTCACGCCGGCGGCGACGACACGGAGTGCGTCGATGTCGAGGCCGGAGTCGGTCTCATCGAGCACGGCCAGCCGAGGCTGCATGACAGCCATCTGCAGGATCTCGTTGCGCTTCTTCTCGCCACCACTGAAGCCGGCGTTGACCGATCGATACAGGAAGTCCTTCTTCATCTCGACCAGTTCCATGGCCTTGTTGGCCACTTCGAGGAAGTCGCGGGCCCCGATCTCGTCGTCGCCACGAGTGCGGCGAACCGAATTCAAGGCTGTGCGCAGGAAGTACATGTTGTTCACCCCGGGGATCTCGACCGGGTACTGGAATCCCATGAAGACACCGGCAGCAGCGCGGTCCTCGGGTTCCATCTCGAGCAGATCGGCGCCATCGAGGGTGACGGTGCCGCCGATGTCGTAGCCGTCACGGCCGGCGAGCGCGTGTGCGAACGTGCTCTTGCCTGACCCGTTCGGGCCCATGATGGCGTGTACTTCTCCGGCACCGACGTCGAGGTCGAGGCCTCTGAGGATTGGGGTGTCCCCGATCGAGACGGTCAGATCTTCCACATGCAGCATCAGCCGACACTTCCTTCCAAACTCACGCTCAGCAGACGCTGAGCTTCGACAGCGAACTCCATGGGGAGTTCGTTGAACACTTCACGACAGAAACCGTTGACGATCATCGCCTTGGCGTCTTCTTCGTTCATGCCGCGCTGGCGGCAGTAGTACAGCTGGTCCTCACCAACAGTCGAGGTCGACGCCTCGTGCTCGACGTGGGCGGTCGGGTTCTTCACCTCGATGTACGGCACGGTGTGCGCGCCGCACTCCTTGCCGAGCAGGAGCGAGTCACATTGCGTGTAGTTGCGGGCGTTCTCGGCTGATCGCATCATCTTCACGAGGCCCCGGTAGGTGTTCTGGCCTCGGGCGGCCGAGATGCCCTTGGAGATGATCGTGCTGGTGGTGTCGGCGCCGATGTGGATCATCTTGGTACCGGTGTCGGCCTGCTGATGCTTGGAGGTCAGGGCCACTGAGTAGAACTCGCCGATCGAGCGATCGCCTTGCAGGATGACGCTCGGGTACTTCCAGGTGATGGCCGAGCCGGTCTCGACCTGGGTCCAGGAGATCTTGGCGTCTGTGTGGGCCCGGCCCCGCTTGGTGACGAAGTTGTAGATGCCTCCGACGCCGTTCTCGTCGCCGGGGTACCAGTTCTGCACGGTCGAGTACTTGATCTCGGAACGGTCCTTGGCCACGAGTTCGACCACTGCCGCGTGGAGCTGATTCTCGTCGCGCTGCGGAGCCGTGCAGCCCTCGAGGTAGGAGACATGCGAGTCGTCCTCGGCCACGATGAGCGTGCGCTCGAATTGGCCGGTGTTCATCGAGTTGATGCGGAAGTACGTGGACAGCTCCATCGGGCAGCGGACGCCCTTGGGGATGTAGCAGAAGGATCCGTCTGAGAACACAGCCGAGTTGAGCGCAGCGAAGAAGTTGTCTCGAACGGGCACAACCGAACCCAGATGCTCCTTGACCAGCTCGGGGTAGTCCTGCACGGCCTCGGAGAACGAGCAGAAGATCACTCCGGCCTCGAGCAGTGTTGCCTTGAACGTGGTGGTGACCGAAACCGAGTCGACGATGGCATCGACGGCGACGTTGCTCAGCAACTTCTGCTCGTGCAGCGGAATGCCGAGTTTGTCGAACATGTCGCGGATCTCGGGATCGACGTCGTCCATGCTGTCGAGCACCGGCTTCTTCTTGGGTGCAGCCCAGTAGCTGATCGACTGGTAGTCGATCGGAGCGATCTGGAGCTTGGCCCAATCGGGCTCCTCCATCTCCTGCCATGCAGCGAACGCCTTCAGGCGCCACTCGAGCAGCCACTCGGGCTCGTCCTTCTTCGCCGAGATCAGACGCACCGTTTCTTCACTCAGCCCTGGAGGTGCGACATCGGTGTCGAGGTCGGTGCTGAAGCCGAATTCGTAGCTGGCTTCGGTCAGTTCCTCGATACCTCTCATGGTCTCGCTCATCAAGTGTCCCTTCCTGTACCGACGGCGACCTTCGTCAGGTCTCGGACGGCTTTGTGATGTGAGTCGTGCCTGCTGTTGTGCGGGTCAGCTGATCGTGCGTTCCCCGAAGCCTAGGTAGAAGGTCGCAGGACAGACGCTCCAGGACCGTCACCGCTTCGCGGTTTCGTAGCCTCTTACTCTACCTGCAATGTCCGACTTTTCGCAGTTGTATCTTGCGAAACTGCGGAAGGTGGGCCAGCAGTGGTAGCATCGTGAGATGGCCACAGCGAGCGTTGCGCCCTCGGCGACCCAGCGCCGCGTACTGATCGCCTTGAAGCGACAGGGCGAGGCGACTGCAGACGAACTCGCATCCACGCTCGAGATCTCCTCGAGCGCAGTTCGACAACACCTCAGCGCGCTGAGGTCAGCCGGCTTCATCACTGCACGCCAGGAGCGCGGACATTCCGGAAGACCGGCAGACAAGTATCACGCCACCGGCCTCACCGAACCCCTCTTCGGCACCACCCACAACCTCTCGATCGAGCTCCTCGAACACATCGAAGAAGAAGACCCCGATCTCGTGGATCGAGTCTTCGACCGACGCCGGCGTCGCCTTGTCGACGAGGCGAAGGGAAAGCTGGAGGGCAAACCCATCGACCAACAGGTCGCCGTCCTGACCGAACTCCTGGATGCCCAGGGCTACCTCGCCGACTTCGATGCGCTCAGCGACACCCACTACCGGATCAACCTGCACAGCTGCGCCATCTGGGCTGTCGCCAATCGCTATCAGAAAGCCTGTACCGCCGAACTCGACTTCATCCGCGACCTCGTTCCGGACGCGACCGTCGAACGGGTCACCCTCAAGACCGATGGCGCCCACACCTGCGCCTACGAGATCGCCTTTCCGCAGTGAGCTCCCGCGGCATCGGGACCAGAGATTTCAGATTCCTGGTCGGCGGCCCAGCACGGCGACGATGAAGTCGGATTGGTCGGTGAGCGGGCGGAGGTCCCACGACTCCAGCTCCAGTTCGGAGATCAACTCGGCTGCGTGCAGGTCATCTCGAAATTGGTCGAATTCATAGCCACGTCCCGATCCGAACCCGACCGCGATCCTTCCCTGGGGGCGCAGATGGCGGCCCAATCGGGTGAGCACCTCCCGTCGTGTGCTCGGTGCGAGGAACGGCATGACGTTCCCTGCGCACACGATGGCGTCGAATCCCTCGTCGACTCCCCTCGATGGAAGGTCGAGCTCGGCGAGATCACCGACCAGCCACGTCGGACCGGGATGGTCTTCTTCGGCAGCAGCGATGAGTTCCGCATCACCGTCGACGCCGACGACGGTGTGACCGGCGTCGGCCAGGAACCCACCCACCCGACCCGGTCCACAGCCGGCGTCCAGTATGCGGGCACTCCGAGGCACCATCACATCGATGAAACGAGCTTCGCCGGCCAGGTCATCGCCCTCCGCTGCCATGGACCGGAACCGTTCGATGTACCACTGCGAGTGGTCCGGATTCCTCGATATCAGCTCGTCCCAACCACTGAGGTCGACCACGCCACTTCCTCTCCATCACCTTGTCGCACCTCAGCCTAGGGATGTCTGTCGATCTCAGGTCGATCCCAAACCCTCGTTCTGCGGCACTGAACCCGCGGTGGATTCAAGCTGTGGTCGCGACAAGCCGGTTGAAACGTTCAGCCGGGGTGTCCCATTCAAGGGTCTTTCGCGGTCGCTCGTTCAATAACGCAGCAATGCCATGCAGATCGCTTTGGGAGTGGACTGAGAGGTCGGTGCCTTTGGGCAGGAACTGCCGGACCAAACCGGTCATCAAGCTGGATCAACATTCCCAACCTGGTCGACCGCTCCACCAAGGTCGCCACCGTGTTCTTCTTCGTGCTGATCACGTTGATGACGCCGACCGAGGTCATGATTTTGGCCCTCTTCCGCTTCGTGTCGGATCTGGGTTGGAAGGACACACTCGCTGGTCTCACGGTTCCACTCGCGGCGCCGGCAACCGGGGCCTTCCTCTTCCGCCAGCACTTCGCCAACTTGCCCAGAGATCTGGCCAGGCCTCCCAGATCGACGGAGCCTCCCCTATTCAGTTCCTCACGAAAATCCTGATTCCACTCTCATGGAACGTGATCGGCGCCCTCGCCGTCATCCAGTTCGTCTTCGTCTGGAATATGTATCTGTGGCCCGTACTGATCGTCTCGGATCAAGAAGACCAGGTCGTCCAAGTCGGGCTCCAAGGCCTTCGGAATGTCGACGCCGGGCTCACGTTCGGGCAGTTGATGCTGGCCGCGTTGCTGATCTCGGTGCCGCCGATTCTGGTCTTCATCGCGCTACAGAAGCCGTTCATGTCCGGCTTCGCTCTCGGCGCCGACAAATAGAGCCGCCGAGCCGAGGCTCCGACGTCGGACGTCAGTCGAACGTCAGGTCGTCAACGGCGACAACAGATGCTCGACGACGTCACGAGCCGTGAAGTCGTCTGCCCCCTCGGCGAGGAACTGGGCAATGTCGTTGACGTCGTTGCCAGACGTGATCAGCATCGGCTCGATACCGCCGTCTTTCGTCGTTTGAGCCAACCCGACGTTGGCGGTGAGTGCGTTGCACAAACACTTCCGCCCGACGGTGTCTTCTTCCGCGCCACCCTTGCGGAGATAGACCTCCACCGGCTCGGCTGGGCAACGCCAGGCGACCCGACCTGCGTCGTCCCGGTAGGCCGTCCGCAGGTAACCAAGCTCGCAGGGTTGCCGCTCACGATCGGCGAACACATCGGGATCGGTGAGCGTGCCCTCGAGCTCGAGGACCTTGAACGGGAAACCAGACGGCGACGCCAAGGGATCGGTGAGCACACTGGCGCGGCCCTCGAGGCTCTGACGGATCACGTCGCGGCGGATCGCGGAGTCGAACCCGGACTCGGCACAGAACGCGAACGGAGTTCCCACCTGCACACCCGTCGCTCCGACAGCGAGGGCATCGGCAATCTGCTCGGCAGTGGTGAAACCGCCCGCCAGCCAGAACGGCAACCCAAGCCCCTTGATGACCTCGAGGTCAGGTACATCACGATCGCCATAGACGGGCTGGCCATACTTCGTCGAGTTGTAGCTTGCCCCTCGGCGGCGCGTTGTGCCCACCCGCCGTGGGTGCCTCGACGATGAAACCATCGACGGGAACCTCGACCTTCCGAGCGAGCATGACCGCGAGCGTGTGGGACGACACAATGGCGAGGAATTTCGGTCGTCGCAGGATCGGAGGGTCACTCCGGAAGAACTCGGCCGGATCAAGGAACGCCCGGAAGTTGTCGTCTGCGGTTGCCCCCTTCACGTCGAGCTTGAGATCGACGTGGCGTCCGACCGAGAGCCGATCGAGCACGTTCGGAATCGACTTGGGAATGCCTGCACCCATCAGCACGTAGTCGACGCCGGCCAGCATCGCGCCGTAGAGCGACGCCAACGTCGGTGCCTGAAGCTTCTCGAGATAGTTGATGCCGACCAGACCGTCGTGACCCTCCTTGGCCAGGAAGACCTCCACGTAGTTGGCAGCCACGAGGAGTTCGGCAATACGCCGCGACGGTTGCTCCCGCTTCATCGAAACCTTTGGGAAGGGCTCGTCCGGAGCCTTGCCACCGTCGACGAAATAGCGGTCGAGGATCCGTTCGGCGGCACCGGGTAGGGGCAGCGTGTCGAGGGCTCGACGCACGTTCCCTCCGGGATCACCCAGCTGCAGTCGTCGAACGAGGACGGTGTCGAGTGCGGTGCCGGACACAACACCCATCTGTCCGGCCTCAGCGACTGCTCTGGCCAACTGCCAACCCGAGACAGCGACGCCCATGCCGCCCTGGATCAACAGCGGTTCGCGCGTCGACGGTGCAGTCATGTTGCTTCCTTGCCTCGAGCGGAACAGCTCCGCGAACAGGGTGTGTTGCTGCGAGTCTCATGAGGCTCAGCCGCCAATGTCAGTGCCAGAGGTCCCTTTTCGATTCCGGGGCAAAGCCCATCTACCCTGGGCCCCGTGACCGACAAGAGCCCAGCTTGGCTTCAGCAGGCCCGCGACGGGTGGCACCATCGAGGCAAACACCGACCGGCGTTCGCCGAGGAGCCAGGCCCGGGCCAGGAATCGGTGTGGGACTATCCACGACCGCCAGCAGTGGTGAAGGACGGCCGGACAATCGAGGTGTCCCACACCCAAGGCATGGTGGCCCGCACTGACCGGTCCGTACGGATACTCGAGACGTCTCACCCGCCCGCCTTCTACCTACCACCTGACTCGGTCCTTCCCGAGCGTTTGGTGCCGGCGCCCGGTACATCGCACTGCGAATGGAAAGGTGTAGCCGAGTACGTGGCGTTGGCCGGGACAACCGAACCCGTCGGCTGGCGCTACCCGGATCCGTACCCAGAGTTCGCTGACTACGCAGGGTGGATCTCGTTCTACCCTGATCGGGTCCGGTGCACCGTGAATGGTGAAGTGGTGCGACCACAGGCCGGCGGATTCTACGGAGGATGGATCACCGACGACGTCGTCGGCCCGTTCAAAGGCGAGCCCGGCACCTCCGGGTGGTGAGCGCCGCAACACCCCTATCGCCGCTGTTTGACCATTTCGGTCGTGGCGACGTATCCGACTGTGATCGCCGCAAGTGCAAGGAGAACGGTGCTTGATGGGCGGGTGAACCCAAGGTCGGTCGCGAGCCAGGAGTACGGGAGCGTCAGCGTGATGGCAGTGACGACTGCCGAGCCGAGCAGGAGTGTGTTGCCTGGTCGGCTCCGCCACGCAGCTCGTTTCGTGCGGAGAACGAGCATCACCGCCAGCTCGGTGGCGGTGGATTCGATGAACCAGGCGGTCCGAAAGAGGTCGGCGTCGGCACCGAACCCGAGGCGAAGAACCATGAAGGTGCCGATGTCGAAGATCGAGCTGATCAGTCCGAACGTGATCATGAAGCGGCGCAACTCGGCGGTGTCCCAACCGTGTGGCCCGGCGACTGCTTCCGGGTCGACCCGGTCGCCCGCGATCGCAACACCGGGGATGTCGGACAGGAAATTGAGCAGCAGGATCTGGCGTGGCAGCAGCGGCAGGAAGGGCAGGAAGGCAGCAGCTGCGGCCATCGAGATCATGTTGCCGAAGTTGGCCGAGATGGTGACATGCACGTACTTCAGGGTGTTCGCCACGACTTGTCGGCCCTGACGGATGCCTTCGGCCAGGACGGCGAGATCCTTGTCGAGCAACACGACCGCAGCGGAGTATTTGGCCACGTCGACTGCGGTGTCGACCGAGATTCCGACATCGGCACCCAGCAACGAAGGGGCATCGTTGATGCCATCGCCCAGGTAGCCGACGTTGTGGCCCGTGCGCCGCAGCGCGGCGACGATCGTTTCTTTGTCGAGCGGCTCGATCTCAGCGAACACCGATGTGGTCGCAACCACCGCATCGAGGCCGGCCTCGTCGAGTTCGGCGATGTCGGCGCCGGTCAGCACTCGGGCGGCGTCGAGCCCGACCGCCGCTGCGGCGTGGGCCGCGGCGTAGCGATTGTCGCCGGTGATCAGTTTCGTGGTCACCCCGAGCGACGACAGCTCGGCGATCGCGTCTGCGGCATCGGCTTTCGGCGGATCCGAGAAGCACAGGAATCCGGCAAAATCGAGGTCGGTTTCATCATCAGGACCAATACCGCCTGGCGGTGGCGCCTCGAATCTCTTGGTGGCCACACCGAGCACCCGGAACCCCTGGGTCGAGAGCTCTTCGAATCGTCGTCGGTGACGATCGGCGTCGCCGGGCTCGCCTCGGCAGCGAACCATGACGGACTCGACGGCCCCTTTGGTGATGAGCTGGGTCACCCCTGCGTCCTCCACGAGCAGGGTCAGGAGCCGTCGGGTGAAGTCATAGGGCACCTCACCCAGCACCCTCACGCTGTCGGCGCCGCCAGGCTCTGGGGATGATGCGACCGCCTGATCGATCGGGTTCCTGAACCCGCTCTGGCCGGTTGCGTTGATCCAAGCCAGGCGCCGCACTCGCTCCGACTGCGAACCGTGGGAGTCGATGGCTGCGTCGAGGGTGACCGTGCCGTTGGTGAGCGTGCCGGTCTTGTCGGTGCACAGCACATCGATGGCGCCGATGTCCTCGATGGCATCGAGGCGCTTCACGATCACCTTCAGCTTTGCCATACGCCGCGCCCCGTGCGCCAAGGTGACCGTCACGATCGTAGGCAGCAACTGTGGCGTCAGACCGACGGCGAGCGCTGAGGGAGAACAGGAGCGCCTCCAGGATCGGGCGCCCCAGGATCACGTTCACGGCGAAGACACCCGCCACGAGCACCCCGGCGGTTCGCATGATCAACAACCCGAAGCGCCGCAGCCCGACCTCGAACGCCGTCGGGACATGGTCCTTGGCCACCCGGGTTCGGATTCGCCCGAACTCGGTGTCGTCGCCGATTGCTGTCACCAACGCCTGCCCCGAGCCCGACATCACATGGGTGCCGCACCAGGCCATGTTCGACCTCGCGCCGAGCGCCGTATCCGCAGCAAGAACGCCGGACCTCTTGTCGACCGGGAAGCTCTCACCGGTCAGGGCCGACTCATCCAACAACAACGCGGCTGCATCGAGGATGCGGGCGTCGCCGGCAATGACGTCACCCGCCCGCAACACCAACACATCGCCCGGCACCACTTCGTCGAGCGCGACCTCGACTTCGGCCCCGTCGCGGCGCACGTCCGCATGCACGCGAACAGCCGCCAACAAGTCCTCCACAGCCCGAACCGCACCACGTTCCTGGATGAATCCCAGCAATGCGCTGGCGGCGGTGATCGTCAAGATGATGGCGCCGTCGATCAGGTCGCCCAGCGCCATCGACAACACCGTCGCTCCCAGCAACAACAACACGATCGGCGAGTCGAGTTGGCGCAACACCAACCGCCATACCGGCATACGACCCGGGTTGTGGAACCCTTCGCCGTCGAGGCGCCGCGTTGCCGCGACGTCGGCGGACAATCCTTCAGGCCTCGACCCCAGGCGGGCAAAGACTCCGTCCTCGGTCTCAGACCAGGACCGATGATCGCCCAGCAGCGAAGCATCAGGCGAATGCTCAGTCATCATCGGGCATCGTGCCCTACCACCAACCATGATGCGCAGGGCTGAAGGTCCTCGATCCCCGAGGATCGGGACGGTCGAGCGTCGTGGGTGAAGAGGCGCTCAACTGAAAATCACTTCACGGCTAGGCTCGAAATCGTGGAGTACAACGACGTCATCGCCGCCTTCTTTCAGCCGTCCCCGACCGGGGCGGAGGCTGGACCAAGCCGTGATCCCTCCCCGGCCCGTCGGCTTCGAGATGCCATGGAACCGATCGCCATGCACTCGGTGTGGTCCCGCAAGACCAACGAGGCTCAGGCCGGACTGGGCCTGGACTTCATGACGGGCTATGTGATGGGACGGGCGGCCCTGATGGGACAACCTGCACCCGGGGTGGTGACGGCGGCCTTCGCGGTGTTCGAACCGAGTCTGGTGCAGGGTGTCTACGAAGCGGCCCGTGGCCTTTGCCGGCGCGACGAGCTCTGGGATGTGCGGACCACATCGACGGTGGCCAGCCTCACCGACGTTCTGGCCGGAGCCGACGTCACCGCATCGGCCGACGCCCTGCAGGACGCGGTGACCTCGGCCCCGATGGCTGGTAGGCCGCTGTTCGCTGGGCTGGTCGGTCAAGCCTGGCCCAGCGATCCCATCGGTCGGTTGTGGCGAGCCTGCGAACTGGCCCGCGAACATCGCGGTGACAGCCACGTCGCCGTGTGCGTGGCCAACGGTCTCGATCCAATCGAGATGAACATCCTCACCGAGCTCTGGGTCGGCATGCCACTTGGCAGCTACACCGCCAGCCGAGGATGGCCCCCGGAGGCCATTGCCGCCACGACATCCCAAATGCAGGAAAAGGGCTGGCTGGCGGGGGAATCGCTCAGCCAGGAAGGGGAGGCACTGCGAACGGCGATCGAAGAGACCACCGACATGCTCGAACAGCCCATCGTCGACGCGCTCGGTGATTCGTTCGGCGGCATCGTGGGTGACCTCGAGCGCTGGTCTCAGCTCTGTATCGATGCCAAGGCGTTTCCGCCAGACGTGTTCAAACGGGCAGCGGGCTAGGTCACCGGGCAGCGGGCGACGTCGATCGTTGACGCCATGCGGTAGACACTGCACATGGAGTTCTCCCATCCCGAATACCTCGTCTCCACGGGTTGGCTCGCCGACCATCTCGACGATCCCTCGATTCGCATCCTCGACGTGACGGCCAAACTGACGAGCCGTCTCGAGAACCGAGCAGAAGCCGACTGCTACCGGGATCATCACATCCCGGGATCGCTCTTCTTCGACGTCGCTGCCGGCAAGGGTGTGCTCTCGGATCGCAATGCCGCGCTGCCATGGATGTGGCCGACGGCCGAGCAAATCGCGACGTCGCTCACCGCGGTTGGCGTCGGCCCCGGCACGCGAGTCGTTCTCGTCGCCCGCACACCGAGGGACGGCATCGACTCCGGCACGATGTGGTGCACACGAGCCTGGTGGACGCTGCACCATTCCGGCGTCGACGTGGCGATCCTCTCGGGCGGAATCGAGCAATGGGAACTCGAGGAGCGGCCGATGACGGCCGACCCCACGAACATCCCCGAATCCAAGACGTTTGTACCGAGCGCCGCCGGCCCGAACGCCCGAGCGACGAAGGACGACGTCCTCGCTGCCATTCGGGGTGACGGATCCACGTGCCTCGTCGATGCGCTCGGTGCCGACAGCTTCGACGGCACCGGCCCCGCATATGGGCCTCGTTCTGGTCACATCACCGGTGCCATCAACGTTCCATTCGGTTCGCTGATCGAGCGCGAAACAGCTGCGTTCGTCGACGCCGACCAGATGCACTCAGCGCTGGCGGCCGCCGGACTGTTCGATGCTCCGAAGGTCATCACCTACTGCGGCGGCGCCATCGCTGCCACCGTTGATGCCTTCGCCCTTGCCCTGTTCGGACATACCAACGTGGCCGTCTATGACGGAAGTCTGATGGAGTGGAGTACCGACGCCGACCTTCCGATGACCGACCCCAGCACGGCGTAGGTCAGAGCAGCTGGCACAGTCGGCGGGCTTCGTACATGGCAGCGGCGATTCCGCGGCTGGCCACTGCATCACCGATCCGGTAGAGAACGAACCCCTCGCCAGACGTTGGTTGCGGAATGCCGCTGATGAGCGCCTCGATGTCGACGACTCCGCTGTTGCTCGATGCGTCCCGAAGACTGGAGTAAGGCTGGTCGTTGGGGATGACGCCATGCTCGAAGACGACCGCGTCGACGCTTCGTTCGAACTCGTGCCGCGTAAACACGTTGCGGAGTGTGGCGCGTAGCGTGCTGTCCCCTCGTTCCACTCGCACGAGCTGGTGGTCTGGAGTCATGGAAATCCCGTTTTTGTACAACATCTCGAGATACGCAGGGCCCGTGGTGGCGGCAAGGTCCTGAGCGACCAACCGGTCCGGAGTCACCAGTTCGATGTCGGAGACACCTCGTCCCGACAGGAACTCGGCAACTGAAGGCGCATGCTCTGCGCCGTGGTCGTCATAGATCAGAACGCGGCCCGTGATCGAGGCGTTTCCGCTCAGCACGTCCCACGTGCTGAAGACGAAATCCCCACCGGAGTCGAGGAAGCTTGCATCGGGAAATCCGCCGGTGGCGGCAATGACGACGTCGGGTTCCTCTCTTGCCACGTCGGAATGGTCGACGGGCGAGTTCAACCGCACGTCGACGCCGAGGTGGTCCAGTTCCTGTTCGAGCCAGCCGATGATGCCGAGCAGCTCAGCCTGCCGCTCGCTGGCTCGGGCCGCGAGCACGACCTGACCACCCACACGATCCTGGGCCTCGAACAGAACCACGCTGTGGCCCCGCTCGGCCAATACCCGAGCAGCCTCGAGTCCTCCTGGGCCACCACCGATGACAACTGCCTTCTTCGAGACACCGGGTGCCTTGGAGACGAGCTGCGGGATGTGGGTCTCTCGACCGGTGGCGGGGTTCTGAATACACAACGACTCCAGCCCCTGGTGAAGGCGGTTGATGCAATACGACGCTCCGACACAGACGCGTATTCGCTCTTGGTCCCCGCGTTCGAGCTTGGCGACGATGTGCGGGTCGGCAATGTGGGCGCGGGTCATGCCGGCGAGGTCGATCAGGCCTGCGGAGATCGCATGACGGGCCGAGGCAACATCGGTGATGCGGGTGGCGTGGAGCACCGGTAGATCCACGACCTGCTTGATGGAAGCGGCAAGGGAGACAAAGGGCATGAGCGGGGTGCCAGACGGAGGGATCGCCTTCGACAGGCCCTCCTCCGTGGCGAGCGACGAACTCGCGATGTTGATGAAGTCGAGCAAGCCAGAGCCGGCGAGCCGCTGCGCGATGTCTGCGCTCTCTTCGCGGCTCAGCCCGCCGATCTGGTCCTCGTCGCCGATCATCCGGATACCGACGAGGATGTCGGTGCCGATCGCCTCCCGAATCGACTCGATGACCTCGACGGTGAATCGCAACCGGTTCTCGATCGAGCCTCCGTACTCATCGGACCTGCGATTGGCCAAGGGCGTCCAGAACTGGTCGAGGAGGTGACTGGTCGCGGACAGTTCGATGCCATCGAGTCCCCCGGCGTGGGCGCGTACAGCAGCGGCGCCGAAGTCGGTGACGACGCGGCGGATGTCGGACTTCTCCATTTCTTTCGGCCAGGCACGGTGCATCGGCTCGCGAACGGGTGATGGAGCGATGGTGGGAAGCCAGTCGCCGTCGTTCGAGACGTTGCGACGACCCATGTGGGTGATCTGGCACATCACCGCGGTGCCGTGCCGATGTATCCGATCGGTCATCTCCGAGAGAGGCTCGATGACGGCGTCTGATCCGAGATACAGCTGACCCCAGAGCGAAGCGGAATCGGGCGAGACGTTGCTCGACCCACCGATCATGGTCAAGCCAATTCTGCCCTTGGCCTTTTCCTCGTGGTACGCCATGTAGCGCTCGTTGGGCACACCGTCGGTGTTGTAGCCGGGCGCATGGCTGCTCGAGAAGATTCGATTCCGGAGCTGCACGTGGCCGAGTGTGAAGGGTTCGAGGAGCGGGTCGATCGGTCCACATTCCTCCCGAGCATCGGTCACCAACTCATCGTCGCACACCATTCGAAACCTCGACGTCTTGTCGTCCACAAACGTGACAGGATCACTCCGTGGATGTCGCCTTCTCCCAGCTCGAAGAGCATGCCCAGGGCACACGACTTCTCCGGCGTCGTGCGAGTGCAGCGTCGGGGTGAGGTCGTCGTCGAGTTCGCGTGCGGCCACAGCGATCGGGTGAACGATCGCGTCAACGATCTGGAGACCCGCTTCGCCGTCGCCAGCGGCACCAAGGCGCTCACGGCGCTCACGATCCTGTCGTTGGTCGAATCCGGGGCCTTGACGCTCGACACGACGCTGCGGTCGGTGGTTCCGGGCGACCTTCCGCATGTCGACGAAGCCGTCACCATCGATCACTTGCTGACCCACCGATCCGGCGTGGGTGACTATCTGGACGAGGCAGCCGGAGGCGACGTCGACGACCACGTACTCGGTCCGCTCTCGGCCCACACCCTCGAGACGGCTCGTGACTACCTACCGCTGCTGAACGCCCACGAGCAGCAGTCGGCGCCCGGAGAGCGTTTCGCCTACAACAACAGCGGCTTCGTGATGCTGTCGCTTCTGGTCGAGACGACGACCGGTTCGTATCACCGAGCGGTTCGCGACCACGTCTTCACACCGGCAGCGATGCCTGACGCCGGGTTCTTCCGCACCGACGACCTGCCGGCCAACACCGCTCTCGGGTACCTGGCCAATGGGCGCAGCAACGTCTTCCACCTGCCGGTCATCGGGATGGGCGATGGAGGTGCGTTCCTCACGCTCGACGACACCACGGCCTTCTGGGATGCGTTCTTGACCGGCAGCATCGTGTCACTCGAGAGCGTGGCGGCGATGACGGCCGAAGTCAGCGTCTACAACGACACACGGTCCTACGGGCGTGGTTTCTGGCTCGGCCCGGGCGCCGACCACGTTTGGTTCGAAGGCATGGATGCCGGCGTGTCGTTCCAGTCCGGCGTGTTCCGAGACGCCGACGTGAGGTATTCGGTGCTCTCGAACACGTCGTCGGGAGCGTGGCCGCTCGTGAAGACGATCAGCGACGCCATCGCCTAGGTCTGGGCCCGCCCGGGGGGCGAGGGTCATCCGACGGACACAGTGCCGCGTCGCCGTCGACATGGAGAATCGTGCCATCCGGCACCGAAGTGATGCTGGGAACACTCATGATCGCCGGGATGCCGAGCTCACGGGCGACGATAGCGGCGTGGCTGAGAACGGCTCCGCTGTCGCATACGACTGCGACCGCTCCGAGGAAAAGTGGTGTCCACGAAGGATCGGTTATTGCACAAACCAACACCTCGCCCGGTTCGAGACCGCGTGGGTCTGCTGGATCCGCGACGACCCGAGCGGGGCCAGAAGCGACGCCGCCACTGACTGCGATACCCGACACGACGGTGCCAGCCAGCGGTCGTTCGGTGCGGACCTCATCGCGGACCGGCCACGTCGACGGATCCGGAATACGGCCCTCGAACCACGATGGCGGGACGCGTCGATTGAGATAATCGGCGAGCTCGGCTCTCTCGCCGATCGTGTCAGCGAAGTCGGTTGGCGCGGCGACATAGTCAGCCAATTCGTCGGCGGTGACACAGAAGGCAAGCCGTGGATCCGACGGCCCGCCACGCTCTGCTGCCCGACGAACAAGTTCATGCAAGACACGGCGGGCGGCGAGGTTCTCGAGCACCATGATGTCCTTCGCCCGTTCGCGTGCGATTGAGCCCTGGCGGGCGACCAGTGCGCTACGGCGGGCTAGCCACCACAGCGGGCGAGGTACAAACTGGAGTGCTTCAGCCAATGCGTCTGCCGCGTCGGATGCCAGACGCTTCGTCGTGGCCAGGGGTCTCGGCCAGTTGGGGCGTGTCGTAGCCGATCGATCGCCGCGTACACCGGTGCCGGGTCCATTACCCATGCTGGCACCGCAAGCTCGTATTCATCGTTGCATCGGTGTCCGTGATCGACGAGGAATGCGTCGATGGCCGGCCGGAGGTCGGTGTCGGCCGTGCGGTCGGCTATCTCGTCGAGTCCGTCTTCGAACGTAGCCCAGAGCGATTCATCATCGGCCACGATGCGACCCAGTTGCCATAGCCGAACGGCAAGTTGGGCAGAGTCGACATCGCCCGTGCCACTCACGATCCGGTTTGCGAGGCCGAGCGGGACGCGTGAACTGTCCAATAGCCGATCCAGGATCCCACGTGGGCGCACCGCGATCATGGCTGTCTGTAGCAGCCGTTTCATGCTTGCGGCCTGGCGGGCCGGAAAGTCAGCCAGCCACTCAACCAGTTCTTCGTCAGACGCTTCTTCGAAGTGCGGCACCGTGGCCAACCATTGCTGCGCGTCGGCGTCGAGCGTGATCAAGAAAGCCGAGATCTGGACTCCGCATCAGCTTCGCCGAATACCGGAGGGTCGCCCATGTCGCGAGCGAGATTGCGGTCTCCCTTCGATGGCTCGTACGGCGGGACACCTTCGACAGTTCCCATCATCTGCTCGTCGGCGTCGCGCCACGTCATCCCGAGCATCCGCACGCCGAACAACCGCATGGTGGATCCGCTCATGTACAGGTACCCGCCAAACACACCGGTGCCAACCGACGGTCCGACCACCTCGTGAGGGCGAAGCACCCCCATCTCGACCAAGATCTCCGACTGCGCCCGGCGAATCGAATCGCCGATCATCGTGCCAGTGAGCGCCGTCATTACATGGGGGAACACCTCACCAACATTGCCCCGCGTATACATAGTGAAGCGTTCGTTTGGTTCGGTATCGGCAACCCAGATCGGCGTCACGCGAGGTCGCCGATGTCTCCGATGAGCCCGAACAGGCCCGACACGGCGATGGCCAGCCATACTCCTCGCACGGCCACCCGCACACCGATCGGCAACGCTTCGCCGTCTTGCAACGAGCGATGCACGGGTACCCACACGGCCAGAATCAGCAGCGCCGGAAACGCGATGAACAGCACCAGCGGGAAAGCAGCGATCAGCACCACCGGCAAGGCCCAGCGGCGGCGGCCCTGACGGGTCCACGAGTCAGCGGCTGCAACACGATCGACAACGACGCCCATGGTGACGGCGAACAGCGCGGGTAGGGCGACGAACAACCCGATGGCCAACCAAAGTGGCTTCAACAGATGGAAATCGATGCCGTCGGCGTGCACCAACATCGAGCCGACGACTGCGCCCGAACCGGCTGCGACGGTGGCGCGACGGAACCAGGTCGGTCCCAAGAGCCACGGGGCGACCGCACGGAGGAACTGATGACCCCGACCGCTGCGCCCAACAGCAACAGGTTGTAGGTGCCAGAGAGCGTGAATCGGCCGATGGTGAACCCGATCATCGCTGGTTACCCCGACCACCGAATCAGGCGATGTCAACCGCAGCACTAGTATCGCGGCGCCTGCTTCCGACTCCTGCGACCAGCACGCCGACCATGACGCCGGCGACCACGAGGACGCGAAACCGCTCGAGCACCTCGGCGCTCAGATCCCCGATCGGTTGTGGGACAGCGCTCCTCGGGTCGAGTGCCGAGAACATCCCTGGCGATGCGGTCATGATGTCCTCACCCCGCGGGCGCCGATGCTCACCCACAATGCGACGCCGGCGAGGACCGGCACCGCAGCGAGTGACCCGATCAGGGCCACTCGATCCGGACCCCCGAGTCCCTCCAGACGCGTGCCGTGAAACCAGAGGTGACCAAGCCCTTGGACGAGCCAGGCAAGCGATACCGCCCCTGCCGCGGCCGATGCCGTCCACGCCGTCCATGCCGTCACCACGATCAGCGCCAAGAACAAGAGTCCGACGTCGCGGACGAGATGCTCGTTGTAGGAGGCACCATCGGCGGCGATCCAGCCCCGCCCCAACGGGAAGTCTTCGAAGAACCCCTTGGGTGCCAGCGCCGCCTGAAGCCCAACCGGCAACGTGAACACTGTGATGGCGGCCAAACACCACCCGTCAGCAACGGTGCCGCTTCCGTCCGTACCGAATCAGACATCCAGATTCCACTCCTGCTTTGCTTCTGTGAGGCTGCGCCCCGAGTCGAGACCGAAATCAGGCCGCTGATACAAACAGACGTTCGAGACACCGACACCGGGTGACACGAGCGGTTCGTTTGCGTACGGAACGCAGCCACATCCGTCACTGCGATCGAGCGTCCTCCCGCCGATGTCCGTCGGCCAGCTGTGCGAGCTTGGCCGAATCGATGTGGTCGTGACCAGCGGCGGCGATCTTGCAGTCTGTGACGGCACGCAGGGTGGCGGTGCGGCGGCCGCCTTCGAGCACGGCCCGTTCGCCGAGCACCGCGCCCGGGCCGACCTCGGCCAATGGTTCGCCGTCGACCTCGACCACGAGCACCCCGTTGAGCAACAGGAACAGCTCCTTCGACTCCGAGCCCTGCTCGACCAGGATCTTGCCTTCCTTCACCCGTCGAATGTCGGGTCTTGTGCCGCCACGCATGATTCCCTCCTGGAGCTGCCGTTCGAGTTGTGTCTCGACAGCGGTGACGAGCGCCGGCGAATCCTCGTCGCCCCACGGGGTGCGACGCCCGTAGGAGTCGTTCATCCACTTCTTGTATTCGGCGACGCTGCTTTTGGCGACGAGTGCTCCGGAGTGGTCGTACACCCAGTGCCGCGGGAATCCGGATGCGCCGACCATCGCCGCCTCGTGTGTGCCGTCGGCATGGATCGTGAGTACGAGCGTGGTCCACACCGTCGGTGCGAAGTACTGGATGAATGGTGGGTGCTTCACGGTCCGCGGCATCGGTGCCCCGGTCCTGCCGCCGACGGTCTGGGTGAACTTGACCGACGACTCCGAGATCTCGGGGACGGCCTGCAGGTCGTTGAGCTTCACGGCCGGAACCGTGATCGAACCCACGCCCAGGCCGACTGTGGTCGCGCCGATCACGCCTCCGCCGCAGTAGCCGGAGTCGGTGATCGCTCCAGCGTTGTCGACGTCGATGTAGGCCCGAAGCTGATTGGCGAAGCGAAACCCGTCGTTGACTCGCAGATCCTCGATCGCAGCTGGAACGTCCGAACCGAGCGGGTCCGGCGGGGGCGGGTCGTGGTGCGCCATCTTCATCCGCGTCGCCAACTTGCCCATGCCTTCCAGCAGATCCGATGGGATCCACGACAGGGTGGTGATGCTGCGCTCGACTCTCATGACGATTCCTCCTCGTGCGTCACTTCATGTTGAGTCGATGGGGGCACGGTCGCCAGGGCGCAGGCCCGCTCGTGGTGGTGTGGTTGGCACCACCGCGCAACACAGGCTTGCGCCCTCGCTTCGTGTGCCAGATCGGAGTTAGATGACAACTCATGGAAGCGATCACGGTCTTCGTGGCTGACGACAACGTTTTCATCCGCGAAGGCGTCAAGGCGATGCTGTCACGCCAGACCGACATCGAGATCCTGGGTGAGGCCGACGATTTCGAGGGGCTCGTCGCCGGTGCCGAGGCCGCCGAACCGAACGTCGTCGTGAGCGACATCCGCATGCCGCCCCACTTCCACAATGAGGGCATCGAGGCCTGCAAGCTGATCCGCAAACGCCACCCCGGCACGGGAATCGTGATCCTCAGCCAATTCGACGATCCCGACTATGCGATCTCGCTGCTCTCAGAAGGTGCCGCCGGGTACGCCTACCTGTTGAAGGACCACATCGCAGAAGGCGACCAGCTCGCCAGGGCCATCCGCGAGGTTGCGTCGGGCGGGTCGATGCTCGACCCGGCTGTGGTGAGCGCGCTCATGAACCCGGTCAGGAGCGCTGGTGGCCTCGACGCCGCCGACGACGCCCTGCTGGAAATGGTCGCCGAGGGCAAGCCGATCAAGGCGATCGCGGCCGCGACCAAGTCGACACCCGCCGCCGTCGAGGCACGAGTCGAGGGCCTCTTCCTGCGCCTGGCAGAAGGCGTGTCCGCTGGTACGACCGGGGCGCTCGATCGTCTCAAGCGGATGCACATTGCGATCATGGCCCGCGAGGAACAGGGCGAGTCGCTCTCGCGCCTGTTGCCGACCGGGGTCGCCGAGCACATACGAGCCCGTGGGGCTCATGCCGGCGACAGCGAGCGGCTCAACCTGACCGTGTTGATGAGCGACATCCGCGGGTACTCCACGATCAGCGAACACACCGACCCGTCCAGCCTCGCCCAGCAGCTGAACCGGCATCGCGCCGAGATGAACCGGGCGATCCTCGACGCCGGCGGCACGGTGATGCAGTACGTCGGCGACGCCGTGATGGCCGTGTTTGGTGCTCCTGAACCCACGACCGACCACGCCGATCGCGCCCTCGTGGCCGCTCACGCCATGCACGCCGCCCAAGTGGCAGTGAACGAACAGTGGATCGTCGAGAAGCTCGAACCGTTCCCGCTCGGGATCGGGCTCTCGACCGGCGATGTTGCCGCCGCGATGCTCGGCTCCGACGAGCGGCTCGAATACACCGTCGTCGGTGACGCGGTCAACCTCTGTCAACGACTTCAACAATTCGCCGCAGACGGAGAGATCGTCGTGAGTGATCTCACGTGGGACCAGCTGTCGGTGAAGCCAGAGGCCGAGAATCTCGGCCCGCACCTCGTCAAGGGCCGAACGACGCCCGTCAGCCCTCGCAAGATCGCATCCGTGAATCGGCAATCAGCCGAAACGGGCGCCAGCCGGGAGGCAACAACATGACCGTCAGCGAGGCTCTGGGCTACGGCGCCGCCGTCCATGATGGGTTGGTCGTCGACGTCAGCCAAGTGTTCCGAACCTTCGAGCAGGACACCGCTCCTGTGCGCGCATTGCGTGGCGCCGACCTCATCATCGGGAGCGGCGAGTTCGTCGCAGTGATGGGTCCATCCGGATGCGGCAAGTCGACGCTGCTCAACATCGTCGCCGGCCTCGACGTCCCCGACGAGGGAGCGGTCTCGGTCGCCGGTGAAGCGCTGGTCGGCAGGACCGAGAGCGAACTGGCGATCATGCGTCGTGAGCACATCGGAATCGTTTTCCAGTTCTTCAATCTGCTCGAGGGCATGACAGCGCTCGAGAACGTCTTGATGCCGGCACTGATCGCCGGCCGTAAGCGCAGGGCGGCCGAGACGAGGGCACGAGACCTACTCGACCTGCTGGGCATCAGCGACAAGGCCAAGCAGTCCCCCGCCGCTCTGTCGGGTGGCCAGCGCCAACGACTGGCAATCGCCAGGGCGCTGGCCAACGAGCCGACTCTGTTGCTTGCCGACGAACCGACCGGTGCGCTCGACTCGGAAGGTGGCGAAGAAGTACTCGAGCTCTTCACCCGCCTCCACTCGGGCGGCCAGACCATCCTGCTCGTCACCCACGACCAGCCGGTCGCCGACGCCGCACAGCGGGTTGTTCACATGAAGGACGGCCGCGTGATCGACGACGGCCGCCAGTCCGCCGGCGGGTGAGCGACGGCAATGGCGGCGCCACTCCATCGGCTTCGTAGCATTCTGCGTCCTCGCTGGCGCTCAGCGGCGGTCGGCGTGACGAGCGGCCTGGCCTCAGGGGCGGCACTCGTGGTGGCTGGCGGCGAAGCAACCGCTGCACTGATCGTTGTCGCCGGCCTCGGGCTTCTCTGGGCCGTCGCCGGAATCGTCCTCGCAGTCAGGCACCGTTGCCCGGCCGCTGCGACCGTACAGGCCATCGCGGCAACGATTGCCGTGGGCACGCTCGCCTGGAGCGTGAACGCCAACGGCCAGCCGAGCGGCGTCAGTTCGTTGCTCGCCGACCTGGGCCAGCGGCTGGCCATGACGATGCTTCCTGCGCTGACATTCCACCTCATACTGACGATGCCGAATGGGCACCTGATCAAGGCGGTGCGGCGGCGGGTGGTGTACGTCGGTCACGCGGTCGGCGCAGCCGTAGGCCTCGCGCTGCTGGTCGACCGGAACCAGGTGATCGTGTGGCCGGTCGTCCTGTTGTGGCTTGCCGTGCCCCTGGCCGCACCAGTCGCACACGCCAACTACCGATCCGCCGGGGTCATCGACCAGCGCCGGATGCAGTGGTTGGGGTGGGCGGCAATGGTGGCCACCGAAGTGGCGATGGTCACGGTCGCTTTGTCGATCGTCGCTGACTGGCCGCATCATGACGGTCCGATCGCGCTGGCGGCGACCGGGTTGGTGCCGTTGGCCCTCGCCGCCGGCACCGTGCAACGTCTGCTCGCTCGTGTCGATCGGCTGCTGACCCACACGGTCTCTCTGGCTGGGCTCACTGCGGTGATCGTGATGGCATATCTACTCGCTCTGGCGGCATTCGGCCGTCGGCCAAACGGCAGCGAACGAACGTTGCTGCTGCTCTCGATGGTGGCCGCCGCGGGCGCTGCGATCGTTTACCAACCGGCGCGTGCGTGGCTCACTGACCGAGCGAATCGGGTCGTCTACGGCGAGCGGGTGTCACCCGATGAGGCTCTGCGAACATGGGGCTTGCGTCTCACCCGGGCGATCCCACTCGATGAACTGCTGCTGCAACTGGCGGAAACCCTCCGCAAGTCGATGCAACTCAGCAGCGCCCAGATCTGGGTCGGTGCCGACGGCCAGTACGAGGTGACGGCGATGGTCCCCCATCGTTCAGTCAGCCACTACGTCGTCGGAGACAAGGAACGGTCGGTCGTCAGCCGTTCAGGAGTGTCGGGTGGAACGTGGCTGGACATCTGGCTGCCCGGACTGGTCGACTCGTCGCTGGTGACATCGACTCGCGTCGCCCCGATTGCCCACAGCGGCGAGCTGCTCGGGCTGATCGTGTGTGAACGACCTGCCGATCACGCGGTATTCGACGAAGAGGACGACCGCCTACTCACCGAGTTGGCCCGCCAGGTCGGCCTCGCCCTACACAACGTGCAGCTCGATACGGCGCTGCAGGCATCGTTGAATGAGCTGCGCGAGACGAACGAGGAGTTGCGGGCATCGCGGGTTCGGATCGTCGCGGCGGGCGATGCCGAGCGTCGCAACCTCGAGCGCAACCTGCACGACGGGGCACAGCAGCACCTCGTGTCGTTGGCGGTCAAGCTTCGGCTCGCAAAGGACGCTGTCATCGACGATCCGGCCGACGCCGAGGCAATGATCGACGAGATTCGCGGCGACCTCCAGGAGGCGATCACCGAGCTGCGCGTGCTGGCGCACGGCATCTACCCGCCACTGTTGATGTCAGGTGGGCTGGCTGAAGCGCTGCCCGCCGCGGCCGCTCGTGCCGCGCTACCGACCAGCCACGAGGTCGTCGTCGTGCGCCACTCCCAGGAGGTAGAGGCCGCCGTGTACTTCTGCTGCATGGAGGCGTTGCAGAACGCGGGCAAGCGCGCGGCTCGGATGCATCAGCGACGATCAAGGCCTGGGAAGACACCTCAGGCCTCCACTGGGAGGTCACCGACGACGGTCCCGGCTTCGACTCGAACGGCAGCGCCGGCGCCGGCCAAGGTTTCGTGAACATGCGCGATCGGATGGGTGCCTTCGGCGGCACGGTCGATGTCATCAGCACCTCGGGCGCAGGCACCAAGATCCGCGGTTGCGTACCGCTGCAATGAGCCACGTCGCACAGCCGAAGGACAACTTCCTTCCATCGAGGGTGCCAGCACTCCTGCAATCCGCGAGGAGGCATCCTGGTCAGGCGCTGCGACCTCACGTAGAAGAGAGACCATGTGGCGCGTCGCTGTTCGAGACCTCATACACCGTCGTGGGAGGTTCGCGCTGGCGGTGGTCGCGACCGGGCTGGCGTTCGGAATGTCACTCGTGATGCAGGGCATGGTCGCCCACCTCGGTTGGGAGACGACCCACATCGTCGGAGTGTTCGAGGCCGATCAATGGGTGGTGGCCGAGGGTGGTACGGGGCCGTTCACGACGATGACCTTCATACCGACCGACATCGCCGAACAGCTGGAGGCCCAAGCTGACGTCATCGCTGCGGACCCCTTCGTCCAGGCGCGTGAGATCCTGAACGGACTGGACACCTTCGTGATCGGCATCCGGCCGGGCGGGCTGGGCGAACCAGACGTCGCTGAAGGTCGGCTGTTACGCGCCTCCGGTGAGGTGATGACCGCCTCGACACTCGGGTTCCGACCGGGCGACGTGATCGGGCTCGCCGGCCACCCTGCGACGGTCGTCGGCACGGTCGCTGACGCCACCTACTACTTCGGACAACCCGCCGTGTTCGCCCCCATCGAGGATGTTCAGCGCTGGTATCTCAGCGGCGGCGATGTCGCCAACGGCGTCGCGGTCAGCGGTCGGATCGATGCACCCCCGCTGGGAACCGTTGTCCTGTCCAACCAACAGACGATGGCCGACCTCGATCGCCCGCAGGCATCCGGACGAGACAGCATCGCAATCCTCAACTCCCTGCTCTGGATGATGGCCGCAGGGATCGTCGGCACGTTGGTCTATCTGATCACCCTCGAGCGAACCCGAGATGTGGCGGTGCTCAAGACGATGGGCGCCTCACGCTTGACACTGCTCACGAGCGTCGCTCTACACGGACTGGTGCTGTCGCTGGCGTCGCTCGTCGTGGGCGTCGCCGTCTCCGCTGCGCTGGCGCGCGTCATGCCGTTCGGGATCCGACTCGAGTTCGGCGGCGCGGTGAAGGTCGGAGCGATCGCGATCGTCATCGGGCTCGTCGCCTCCCTCATCGGTTATCGACGCACTGTCGGCATCGACCCGTCGGTGGCGTTCGGGAGGTGATGCAGATGGGCACGACGAGTGACTCAGCCCGCGGACCACTGGTCGTCCGCGATCTCACTCTGCGCTACGAGAGCGGGGGTTTCGAAGTGACCCCGGTTCGCGACCTGTCTTTCACGGCCAAGGGCGGAGAGCTGGTCCTCCTCCTGGGTTCCAGCGGCAGCGGCAAGACGTCGTTGCTGTCTGCACTGGCGTCACTGCTGCGGCCCGCACGGGGTTCGATCCTGCTCGGCGAGGTCGAGGTGACCGAGCTGCCGCGGTAAGGATCTCGACGAATACCGCCGGACAACGGTCGGCGTCGTCTTCCAGGCATTCAACCTGATCGCAAGCCTCTCCGCTCTCGACAACGTTGCAGTGGCGCTCTGGAACGACGGATGGTCGGGCCGACGCGGTCGGGTTCGGGCGCGAGATCTGCTCACCGAGCTCGATCTCGGCGATCGCACCCGTCACCTTCCTGGACAACTGTCGGGTGGTCAGCAGCAGCGCGTCGCGATCGCACGCGCTCTGGCGCTCCATCCCCGACTGGTCCTCGCCGATGAGCCGACCGCCCACCTCGACCACGTCCAGGTCGAGGGTGTGCTGCGACACCTCCGGCGTCTCACATCCGAGAACCGAATCGTCATCATCGCCACCCACGACGAGAGGCTGCTCCCCCTTGCCGATCGTGTCGTGGAACTCTCTACGGTCACACTCGCCGGACCCAGCACACCGGTCCGACGAGAGTTGGCCGACAACGAGATCCTCTTCGACGAGGGTGATCCGGGTCAACATGTGTTTGTGGTGGAGTGCGGAGCGATCGAACTCATCCGGGCATCGCTCGATGATCCGCCTGATGTCCTTGCCCGCATCACACCCGGTCAGTATTTCGGCGAGTTGGCTCCGTTGTACGGAACGCGTCGCTCGGCGAGTGCCCGGGCGATCGGGCCGACGATCGTCGTGGGCTACGGCGTCCACGACTTCCGCCGCCTCGGTGGAGAAAACGGTCTGCGGCGCTGGCTGACGGCCAAGGCGTTGAACGAGAACAGGGCTTCCACCAGCTGGTGTCAGCTCGAGTGAGCCAGCCAGTCCGGGTCGCCACCTGCCTCCCACAGCCGGCGCACGACCCGTGGTGACAGTTCGTCCTTGTTGACGTAGGCGGCGGCACCACACGTTCGTGCTGCTGGTGGCATGTCGGACTCGGTGTAGGTGGACACGAGGATGATCATCGTCTCGGGATGGGCAGCGGCGATGATCCTCGTCGCCGCCAACCCGTCCATGACGCCCATGTTGATGTCCATCAGAACGACTGCTGGTCTCAAGGTGTCGACGAGTTCGACCGCCTCTTCACCAGACGTCGCCTCGCCGACCAGGTCGAAACCCTGGACACGAGCGATCACGGCGCGGGCGGCGGCGCGGAACGGTGCCTGATCGTCGACGACCAGGACGGGCACCGTCTCGGCACCTGCGTCGGTGTCATCAGCTCTCGGCTCCGTCCCAGAACACATCATGGCCCTGTCATCGTGCCAAATCAGGCGCCCGTGTGGAACCGTGCTGCTACCTCACCAGAGGTGTGGTCAGCATCACCACCTGTGAGATACATCAGGACCGCCGTGACACGCCGATTGACGTCGCGTTCCTCGCTGAGGTGCAACTTGGAGAAGATCGAGTTGATGTGCTTTTCGACCGCCCGTTCGGACAGCACGAGCGCCGCGGCAACGGCGGCATTCGATTTACCCTGGGCGATCTCGCCCAGCACCTCACGCTCCCTCGCCGTGAGGAAGTCGAGCGGTGCCTTCACGCCCTTGCCCGAGGCCTTGACCAACTGCTCGACGACCTTCGGGTCGATGACCGCTCCGCCCTGCGCCACGACCCGGATCGCATCGACCAGATCGTCCACGTCGGCGACGCGGTCCTTGAGCAGATAGCCGCGGCGATCCGATCCGTCCGACAACAATGCCAGCGCGTAATTCGGCGAGACGTAGTGGCTGAGCACGATGACCCCGATCGTCGGATGGCTCGTCCGCAACGCAACGGCCGCCCGAATGCCTTCGTCGGTGCCGGTCGGCGGCATCCGAATGTCGGTGACCACGACATCGGGCTCGGTCTGCTCGACGATCGACAACAGTCTGTCGTAACTGGTTGCCGTCCCGACCAGCTCGAATCCGTCGTTGCCGTGATCAGTCGCTGAGTCCGTCGAGCAACAACGCATTGTCCTCGGCGACCACGACACGGGTATCCATGCCGCGAATCATAGGGTGAACCGGACTCGTGAACTGGACGCTCCTCGGATTCGCGGGCAAATCGCCGGCTGGGAGGAGCGACCCCAACCCGATCGGTGGTGCCACCACGCTGGTACGGACGACGCCGACGACGCTTGACTGGCTGTCATGTCGCCGATTCTGCTACCGGCTGCGACGGGCCCTCGGCGACGGTGGGGGTCGACCGGCGGGTTCTCGCTGATCGTCGCCGTACTGCTTGGGCTCGTGCTCACTCTGGTCGCCGGCGCACATCGAACTTGACTGCTCCCGATCGGTACGCACGAGCGCCTTCGGCGGCGGATTGACGTCGCGATCGATCAGTCCGATGCGCAACCGATGCCCGGAGCGTGGCGGCGCTCCCCGGCTTCAGACACTGTCGTCGGCACATTCGTGTTCGGCTTCTTGACGCCAAGGGTGCCGACGAGCCGGTCGACGCCATGGTGTTCACCGGTGCGAAGGACGCTGTGGCCGGGACGAACGTGATCGAAGGTCGACCACCGTCGGCTCGGAGCGTCGACGAGATCCTCGTGTCGAATTCGTTCCTCGAGCAGACCGGCGCACGCCTCGGGGACTCGTTCGAGCTGTCGTCTCTGACGCAGGAACAGGCCGCGCGTTCGCTTTCGACACTCCTGACCCAGGTGGGCCGACGGCGACGGCACGGTTGTCGGCGTATTCGGCGGCGCTGCCGAACTCCAGGACGGCTACGTCATCGGGTTGTTCTCCCCGTCGCTGCTCGACCTCGGCGACATTGGTTCGGCGGCGGCATCCAGTGCCGGCACGTTGGCGCCGGCACCACCTTCGACGGTCTCAGGGCGCAGCTCGACACGTTGCCGAACGGTGCGGACCTCACGATCAGCGCCATTGACTGGGTGCCCGAACCCGTGCGCTCTGCCGTGCGGACCCAAGGGCAGGGTCTGGCCGTTCTGGCGTTGTTTGCAGGAGTCGCAGCCATTGCGGTGATCGGTCAGGTTCTCGGTCGTCAGCACCGACTGTCCGATGCCGAGCGACTGGCTCTCCGCACGATCGGGATGACACCTCGGCAACTCGTCGCCGACCCACTGAGTCGTGCCGCGGTACCGATCGTGGCTGGATCGATCGGGTCGACTGTCGCTGCGCTTGCGTTCTCTGCGAGGTTCCCGACGGGATTCGTGAAGCAGATCGAGTCGCAGCCGGCGTACGGTTCGACCCACTCGTCCATGTCGTGGGTCCGTTCTTGCTGGCCTTGTTGCTACTCGGCTGGGTGTGGCACCGGATTGGCGCCACCGATCAGAGCGTCGGTCAGCGCGACGACACCGATCGTCGATGGCATCGCGAGCCGTCTTCAGAACGTCGAGTTCGCCACCGGGGTGCGGTTCGCCTTCAGCGCTACCCGCGATCGCCGTTGGCCCGCAGGGTCGTTCTTCGGATTGACGATCGTGCTCGGTGTGGTCGTCGGCGCACTCACATTGGGCGCCAACATCACCCGCTCGTCGATCGACCCGCGGAGTGGGGATCAGCGCCGTTCGGCATCGGTACCGGCGGCGACGACATCCCCGACAACGTCCGCACGTGCTCGCGACGGATCCCGACGTGGCGGCGGTCACGTACTACGGTGCCGTCACGGTGTCCATCGGCACCGACAGTCTCTTCATGTCGGCATGCAACCGGCGCGGGGCGACCTCCTCCCGCCGGTGTTGTCCGGCCGACTACCGCAGTCCGACGACGAGATCGTGCTCGGCGCCGTCGCCGCTCGCACGCTGGACGTCGGAATCGGCGACGAGTTCGACGTCTCGACCGAGGTGGGATCCACCGTCTCCGCGTGACGGGTTGGCGGTGATCCCGAGCGTCGAACCGTGGCGACGGCATCGGTGAGGGTGGTGTCGTCACCTCGGCGGGCTGCACCGCCTCGACCCCGACCGCGCCCCTGAACGTCGCCGGTCTCGAGCTTCGCCCGGGCGCGCTGTCGACACCGCCGAGCGCGTCTCCGCGCCTCACCGGGCTTCGCATGGCCCGACGGAAGCCACGGCCGAGATCGTGAACATCGATCGGATCAGTTCGATCCCGTTGCTCGTGGCGGCCGTGCTCGCGCTCTTCGCTCGTGCTCAGCCTCACCCACCAACTCGTCGTGTCGGCGCGGCAGCGGCGACGAGACATGGGCATCCTGAAGGCGTTGGGAGCCGACCGTCGCTTCGTGTCACAGGTCGTCCACGTCCAGGCCACCGTGTTCACGGTCGCGACGATCGTGCTGGCGATCCCGATCGGTGTTGTCCTCGGACAGTCGGTCTACCGGTTCATCGCTGACAGCATCGGCGCAAACGGCGACGCAACGGTGCCCATGGGGGCTCTCGCGGTTGCGATCGCAGCTCCTCTCGTGTTGGCGAACCTGGTTGCCGTGCTCCCGGCCCGCAGGGCGAGGCGCGTCCGTCCCGCGCTCTACCTCAATCAGGAATAGCCACCAGATCAGCGCCTGAGAGCACGATCGGCAGCGTGCAATCCGCACATACCGTGAACGCCGGCTCCCGGCGGCGTCGACGCCGAACACAAGAACAGCGACGGGTTCGGCGTCGCATACGGACGCAGCGCGATCGTCGGCCTGAACACGAGCTGGAGACCGCTGTGGGCGCCGCCGGCAATGTCGCCACCGACGTAGTTCGGGTTGTACGCCTCGAGCCCTCGCGGGGCCGTGACGTGTCTGGCGAGCACGACGTCGCGGAAGCCAGGTGCGAAGCGTTCGATCTGCTGCTCGATCGCCTCCGTGGCATCCCCGTCATAACCGTGAGGTACGTGGGCGTAGGCCCACAGCGTGTGCTTGCCGGCGGGGGCCCGCGTCTGATCGAAGATCGACGACTGGACGACGAGGACGTAGGGGCGCTCGGGCATCCGTCCGGCTGCGACGTCGGCCTCGGCGGCGACGAGTTCCGACAAGGTTCCGATCACATGGACCGTTCCGGCGCGGCGGCAGTCTTCGTTCTCCCACGGCACGGGGCCATCGAGGGCGTAGTCGATCTTGAAGGCGCCCGGGCCGTGATGGAACCGCTCGAGGCGCTTTCGGTACCCCGCCGGGAGGGCGTCACCAGCTATGGAGGCAAGCTGTGCCGGATTCGTATCGAACATGGCGATGTCGTGGGCAGGCAGGTCGGCAAGCGAACGTACATGCACGCCCGTGCGAACCTCGCCCCCGAGTTGGCTGAGCCGCGCCGAAAGCGCGTCGGCGACCGCCTGCGAGCCTCCGGCGGCGACCGGCCATCCGTCGGCGTGTGCCGACCCGGCCAACATGAGCCCGAATGCGGCGGTCAGCGGCCGAGTCAATGGCAAGATCGCATGCGCCGCGCAACCACCGAACAGGGCGGCGGCCTCGTCACTCTCGAAGCGTTTCGCGACCCAGGTCGCCGGCTGCAGGGCATGAACACCGAACCTGGCCATCGCGGCGGGATGGCGCGGCACCGAGACGACAGGCCCGAGCAGTTGGGGCAGCATCTTCGGCCAGTTCCGCACCAACGGCACGAACAAGCGCTGCCAGGCGCGGCCATCGGCACCCAGCCCTGCGGCCGTGTCGTCCACGTTCCGATGGAGCACTCCGGCCCGCCCGCCGTCGAGCGGGTGAGCGAGCGGGATCTCCGGCCACACCCACTGCAGCCCGTGCTCGCTGAGTGTGTCGAGCGACATCGCAGGCGCCGACACCCCGAGGGCGTGAACGGCGGCGCAGACGTCGTGCACATAGCCGGGCAGGGTGAGCTCGGCCGATCGTGTTCCTCCCCCGATCACGTCAGCGGCCTCGAGCACCAACACGGACCGGCCCGCTTCTGCCAACCGCACCGCCGCTGACAGTCCGTTCGGGCCAGATCCGACCACGACCGCATCGAATCGTTCAGCCGTCATCGCCGACGCCCCGAATCGGCCACGAAACGGCCCTGCGGGGCGATGATTCCCAAGAGATCCAGCGCCCGTCCATCGGACAGATCCTAGGTGGTATGGAGTTCAAGACATCGAGCCCCCACGAACATGCGGAGAGCTGTGGCGCTTCGTGTGCGGGTCTGGGTGCGATCGAACTCGGCCCGCGCCGTGTGGCTCGGCATCGTGGTCGGCGTCCTGGCCGGATCGGTCATCACCGTCGCCGGTGGCGCTCGCCGAACCTCCAGCGCATCGGACCGATACACATCGTCACTCGGTGGAGACCCGGACCTTGTTCTGTACCAGCCATACGGACCACCGCTCGTCGACGCCATCGATGGCCTGCCGGGTGTGATCGAGGTACAAGGGATCACCTTCGTTGCAGCATGGCCGACTTCGGAATTCGGGGAGGACACCTTCGACGCAAACACCTTCGCCGGTGACGATCGCCTCTTCGGCGGCCGGGTTGTCGAGGGCCGCTTCACGGATCCTGGTGCGCCCGATGAGTTCACTGTCAACCGGGCGATGGCGGACCTTCTCGGCGATGCGGTCGGTCAGACCTTTGCGATCAATGCCTTCAGCCAGAACCAAATCGACGATGCTGGATTCGACATCGACAGCCCAGCGTCTCCGCCGACCGAGGCCACTCTGGTCGGCATCGCTCCGTCGCCAAGTGAGTTCGAGGACGATGCCCCGATCGTCGTGTATTCCGACGGGTTCCTCGCGGCGAACCCCTCGGTGGGTGTCGTTGCAACCATCATGGTCGTTCGCACCACGCCTGGGACCGACTCTGGGCCGGTCCTGGAAGCGGCGCGCCGGCTGCCGAACGGCGGCGGGATCTTCCCGGAGCCCAACGCCTACATCGGCGCCGACACCCGACGCGCAGCAGGCTTCTCGGCGACCGGCTTGTGGATCGTCACCGCCATCGCTGCGACGGGTGCATCGCTCGTCACATCGTTGCTCATCACGCGTCTCGTCGGCGCGAGGGGCCAGGACCGCCAGACCCTTCAGGCGTTCGGATTCCGCCGTCAGGAGCTTCTACTCGAAGCAGTCATCGAGGCGGCCTTCATCGCTCTGATCGGAATCGCCTTGGCCGCAGTCGTGGCAATCACCGCGTCGAGTCTCTTTCCTCTGGGTCCGATCCGACTCCTCGAACCCAACCCCGGCGTGCTGATCGATCCGGTTGTCATCGGTGTCGGATCGGTCGCCCTGATCGGCGTTTGTGTGGTGGCCTGCGTCGTGACCGAGCAGACGGCGGAACGCCCGAGATCGGCGCGTTCCGGCCAACTCGCCGCTACCGCAGCGAGGCCGTTCTGGTCGGTTCCCATCGTCACAGGACTTCGGTTCTCTCTCGGGCCGACCAGCCGACGGGGCAGCGCCCTGACAGCGTTGACCTTCGCCGTCATCGGGTTTGCGGGTTGCGTGGCCGCTGCCACCGTTGGCCTCAGCCTGACGCGACTGGTCGACGAGCCCGCTCGCTTCGGCAGGAACTACGACGCTCAGTTCGGCAACCCATTCGTACCTCAGGGCAACGACATCGCCAGCCTCGCGGCGAGCCATCCGGACGTGCTCGATCTCACTGCGGCAACGACCGGATCGATCTCGATCGACGGGACCGAGGTCAACGTGGTCGCCGTCGAACCAGTGGTCGGCACGCTGTACCCGGTTGCGCTGGAGGGTCGTAGTGCGGCCGATGCCACAGAGATCGGGGTCGGGCGGGAAGTCGCACGAGCTCTTCACGTGGAGATCGGCGACACGGTGACCGCTACTGGTCCGGGGGGCGAGTCGAATCGCGTGACCGTGGTCGGGATCGTCATGACGCCAACCAATGCTGGCGCAGGCGTGATGATGACCTACGACGGCTACTCCGCCGTCGCACCAGGACCGCGACGAAGAACTTGCTCTTCGTCCGCTTCATCGAAGGCGCTGCTCCTGACGCTGCCGAATCGCTGGCGCGAGTGACTGGCACGCTCGCCGTTCCCGAGAGCGCCGCCGTACTGCCGATCAGCATCGTCTCGCTCGAGCGAGTGGTTGCGGTGCCCTACCTCTTGGTCGGTGTTCTGTCGCTTCTCGGCTTGACCGCTATGGCGCACAATCTCGTGTCGACTGCTCGCGAACGGCACTTCGATGTCGGAGTCATCCGAGCCCTCGGAGCCGAGGGCGGACAGCTCCGGACTGCGGTTCATTGCCAGGCGATGGTCGACGCGATGATCGTGCTGCTCATCGGGCTCCCCGTCGGTGTCATGGTCGGCCGTTTCGTCTTCGCCCTCGTCGCGGACCGGGTCGGGGTGGTGCCCGAGGCTCGGCTCGCGTTCGAGCTGGTACCGGTGTTGATCGTCGGCCTCGTCGGCGCCATGAACCTGGCCGCCCTTGCGCCAGGGCACCACGCCAGCCGCACCCCGACCGGCGACCTGATCTCGGAACGATGGCGACGATGAGGCCCGTTCCCCGTGTGGCAGGATGGCCCCGTGAATGTTGCGTTCGCCGAGCTCGAACAGCATGCCGAGGCACTCGACTTCTCCGGCGTCGACGTGGAGAATCGTGCCGTCGCTGACTGCGGTGATGCCGGGGGCGCTCATCACGGCTGGGATGCCGAGTTCGCGGGCGACGATCGCGGCGCGGCTCAGGAGCGCACCGCTGTCGCACACAACGGCGACCGCACTGAGGAAGCGCGGGGTCCACGTTGGGTCGGTGATCGAGCACACCAGGACATCGCCGGGTTCGAGCCCGCGGGTCGGCTGGGTCGTCGATGATGCGGGCCGGGCTGGAGGCTGTGCCCCCGCTCATGGCGATGCCCGAGAAGACAGCGACCACCACGCCGACAGCAACGCCGGCGACCACGAGGACACGGAAACGCTCGAGTACCTCTGCGCTCGATCCCCCAATCGCTGGTGAGACAGTGCTTCTCGGATCGTGCGCCGAGATCATCCGAGGCGATGCGGTCATGTTGTCCTCCTCGGTCGACAATCCAGCCGCTGCCACGAACAGACCTCTGAGCGGCCGACTGGGTGACACGACTAGCGTCGCTTCCATGACATGACCCGGACGATGCCTCTGCGGCGACATCACCTATGCGATTGAAGGCGACCCCATGGCAGTGGCGGTCTGCCATTGTGACCATTGCCAACGACAGAGCGGAGGGGCCTTCTCGACGAACGTTGTCGTCGGCCCGGACCGACTGACCATCTCCCGGCGACATCGCAACCTACGAAGATCACGGCCGAACCGGCGACGATGTGTATGTCCTTCGTCGGTTCTGCCGAAACTGCGGCTCACCCGTCGGGTCCGTCCTCGTCGGACGGCCCGGGGATCGTTGGTCAAGGCCGGCACGCTCGATGACCGCAGCGACGTCCAGCCGGTCGTCCAGCTGTGGTGTGACGACAAACAACCATGGGTCGACCTCGGCGACGTGCACACGATCGCTCACGAATAGCGTTGCCGATACGGATCGCCCGGCGTCGCTCGCAACTAGCCGTCCTCAGGCCGCATTCGACCGTAGAAATGGATTTCGGGTTCGATCTCGGCGGGCGGTTGCTCGAGCCAGATCGTCACTCTGCATTCCGGGTCGCCCACGGCGATGCGCTCCTCGAGGTCCCGGCTGCGCCACCACGATTTCGAGCGGCAATGCCACCGAACACGCTCGATGTCACCCGGCACAGCGACGGCGCCTGCCGGACAGCGTCGCCAATGGGCAACGCCTGTTCCCGAGAACGATGCGCCGCTCGTTCGCCTCGACGACGAAGATCTCCGTCGATACCACACTTGAGATGCACGAGGAGCTCGGCGATCGATTCGACGTCGAGTGGCCCGTCGAGGCTTCGCGCTTCGACCGGAACGCTTCCTCCATCTTCATGCCGACTCCGGTGCCGACTGCTGCCACCATGGCTTCGGCCGCCGCCGGCCCCGCCCCGTTGTCGACGACGCTCGCCAATTGCACGATGAGGGCCCGCAGAAGGACTCGCGGCCGAACCCACCCGTTTCGTCGGCTTCGTCGAGGGTCGGCAGTATCCATTCCACCGCCATGGGCTCCGGGTCGATGCTCGCGCTGGGAGGCCGCTCGACGGGCAGGGTCGTGGTGACCCGTGACCCGCCTGCCGCCTTGGCCGCTACGCGGAGTTCATCGGTGAGGTGGGTCACGATGGCGAGACCACGACCGCCGAGCGACTCGGCCGAAGCGCATGGCGACATCGGCGGGCAATTCGAATCCGACTCCGAGATCGTTCACGGCCAGGACGGGTCGTCGCGCACCCCAGTCGAGTGACACCCAGACCGGCGAGTCGCTGTTCTCGATGGCGTTGTTGATCAACTCGGCGCAGATCAGTTCAGCGCCGACGAGGTCTGAGCCTTCCTGTGCGTGCCGCTTCACGTAGCCGGCGATGTCCCTGCGCAGCACACTCGCTGCGCCAGCGCAGATTTCCCAGACCCGTGACGTGGGGCAAATCGGTGCGACCGAGGCGGACGTGGATTTTCGCGTGCGAGCGCTGGGCCGATGGTTCATGATTGTTCCAACCCACACGTGGGTCAGCGAGACGGGGGATTCTGATGACTCAGAGCAGTTCGGCCGGGTCCGCGGACTCGGTGAAATGGGACCCGCCCGACGCCGGTTTGTGGTCACTCAAAACTTCGCCCACTACGGGGGCGCGAGTCCGGTGCCGATGCGGGCCGAAATGGAAGACAGTTTCGCCGACGGATTCAGATCCTCCTTCGCCACGCTCGGCGTTCCGCTCTCCCACATCGAGCTGCGACACATCAACGGCTGGCCCTATACGAGCTTCTTTCTGCAGATGTTCCCCGCAAGGCGGGTCCCCCGCCACCCAATTGGGTGCTCAAGATTCTCACACGGGTTCATCCGGGGTTCCGCTCGCGCACGAAGATCGCAGCGGCTGCCATTGCCGAGGGCCGACCGCTCGCATTTGCTGCGGCCTGGGAGGAAGAACGGAGCGACTGGGTTGCGCGGAATCTCGGCCTACTGAGGGTCGATCGGGAGGCCCTCGATGACCCCGCATTGGCCTCGCACGTCGCTGACGTTCGCTCGCTTTGCCGTGATGCGATGCGTCGTCATTTCGAGCTCGTCCCAGGTTGCATTCCGCTCGGTGAGTGGTTCGTGCGCACGGCACAGTGGGGGCTCGATCCCGGCGATGCCCGCAAGGCCGTCATGTATGGCACCCCTGTGCACGCAGAGTCAGCGGCTCGCATCGGGCGGATCGCACGGTCCTTGGGCGACACGACACCGAGCGACTTAGCCGGCGTCCGAGCGCACAGCCCAGCGGCGGCCGTCGCCCTCGACGACTACCTTGAGCACCATGGCTGGTGGGCCAGCGAGGATTCCGTTCGGAGCCGGCCGCTGATGGCATATCCCGACGTCGTTGTGTCCGCGATTCGAACCGCGGAGGCCGAACCGCCCGAGCCGGTCGATGAAGAAGCAATCCTGGCCCGACTTCGCAACTCGGTGCCTCCGGGAGAGCGAGACGAATTCGATCGACTGGCACGCGATGCGAGGATCGCGCTCACATGATGCTCGACGACAACTCCGGCATCCTCGGGAGCTCGGCGACAGGGATCGCCGGCGAGGTGGTCCGAGCCGTGGGGCGCGGCTTCAGCAACGAGCCCGCGTTGGCCGACCTCGACCACGTCTGGGCGCTGTCGGTTGAGGAGATCACCCAACTGCTCGATGGTGGCGCCTCTGCCAATCCCGACGACGCCGCCAGCCCGCGTGCTGCGTGGGCAGCGCTGAACCATCTCGACCCGCCCCTCCATCTGAACGGCGAGCCTGCTCCCCCGCCCGACGCAGACCTGTTTCCGGCTCCCGTTGCCCGACTCATGTCGGCCATCGGCCGTGTTCCTGGGAGACAAGTTCAACGATGCACAGGAAACGACCGGCATCGGTGCACGATCGGTGACCGGCCGCGCCGTTGTCGTGCAGAGTGCGAGCGACGCTCTCGACCGGCTTCAGCCAGGTGACATCCTCGTCACCACTGCGACCACGCCGGCCTACAGCGGCGTTCTGCCGATCGTCGGTGGCCTCGTCGTGAGCGAAGGCGGACCCAGTTGTCACGCCACGCGATTGTGGCCCGCGAGCTCGACCTGTCCGCCATCGTCGGCATGAAGCATGCCACCACCACCATCCCCGACGGCGCCATCATCGAACTCGACCCAGGTGAAAGCGCACGGTCGCCATCGTCCCCTGATCCGGGGCCACCCGTAGCGAGTCTTTTCTGCGGCAACGCCACTACTGTCCCGATTCGTGCGAAAGAAGTCGACGTCGGCAGTCCCATCTGACCTGACAACTGGTGCGGGGCTCGGCACATTCGGTGGCGTCTTCACGCCAAGCATCCTCACGATCCTCGGGCTGGTCTTGTTCCTGCGAGTCCCATTCGTGGTCGGAAGCGTCGGCATCGTGCGTGCGCTGCTCATCCTGGCTCTCGCCACATCGGTTTCGATTCTCACCAGCGTTTCGCTCGCAACCGTCGCCAGCAACATGAAAGTCGGCGGCGGAGGCGAATACTTCCTCATCTCACGCACGCTCGGGATCGAATTCGGTGGCGCCGTCGGCCTGGTGCTCTACGTGGCGATCTCAGTGTCGATCGGCTTCTACGCCATCGGTTTCGCCGAAGCGCTGGCCGGAGCGTTCGACAGCGACAACGTACGCCTGATCCAACTCATTGCGACGGCAACGATCCTCGTCCTGCTCGCCATCGGCCTTGTCGGCGCCGATCTTGCCACTCGGTTGCAGTACGTCGTTCTCGTGCTGCTCGTGCTGGCACTCGTCTCGTTCTTCATAGGCGTGCTCGGCGACTTCAGTCCGGCCCAGGTCGAGGACAACGCCGGGCAATCCGACGCCGGGCTCGGGTTCTGGGCCGCCTTCGCCGTCTTCTTCCCCGCGGTGACCGGCTTCAGCCAGGGCGTCGCCATGTCAGGAGATCTCCGCTCGCCAAGCCAATCCATCACCAGAGGGACCTTTGCCGCAGTCGGGCTCTCGACCCTCGTGTACATCGCGGCGATGATCCTGCTGGCGGGAGCCGCCTCCGCCGACGCATTGGTTTCGAAGACGACGACGATCATGGGCGACCTCTCGCTCGCCAGCCCCACGATCTTGATCGGTGTGCTCGCCGCCACGATCTCTTCGGCCCTCGCTTCCACACTCGGCGGGCCCCGGGTGCTGCAACAACTCGGCGAGGACCACGTCCTGCCTCGGATCGAACTGTTCGCCGGTGGATCGGGTGCCGCGAACAACCCCCGGCGAGCCACGATGGTGTCAGCCGTCATCGCGCTGGCCACCGTTGCGCTCGGCGATCTCAACGCCATCGCCCCGGTGATCTCGATGTTCTTCCTGGCCAGTTACGGGATGATCAACTACGCAACCTTCTACGAGATCCAAGCCGGCAGCACGTCGTTCCGCCCACGCTTCCGATTCCATGATCGGCGAGCGAGCTTGGCAGGCGCGCTGGCGTGTCGCGGCGCGATCTTGGCCATCAACCCGGTCGCGGGAGCACTGGCCGGGATCGTCCTGGCCGGTCTGTACAGCTACCTGCGGCGGCGCGAGGTCCCTGACCGCTGGAGCGACAGCTCTGGCGCCTTTCACTACACGCAGGCCCGCAAGCATCTGCAGCGGCTCGACGCCGAACCATCCAGCAGCCGCGACTGGCGGCCGTGCTCGCTCGTCTTCGTTCCGAGGAATCCCGTGACGAGACGAAGAATGCTCCTTGTCGCTCACTGGATGGAGGGCCACCTCGGCTACACCACCGCGATACGAATCCTCGAGGGTTCGAGCCCCAGGCTGCGCAGCCAGGCCGCCCAGATCGAAGCCAACCTCGGAAGGGAATTGAGCGATACCTGTCCTGGGGCCTACGCACGGGTGTTGGCAGTCTCCGACCTCGACGTCGGTGTGGCGACGCTCGTTCAGAGTCATGGCATCGGTGAGGTGCGGGCGAACATGACCGTCTTCGGTGTCCGTGATCTTCGAGGCAACGACGATGACCAACGGATGTACGGGCAGATGTTGCAGAAGTGCGCTCGGCTCGGGACAAACGTTGCCATCGTCAGCGTCGACGACCACGCGTGGGAGACCTTCGAGGCCACGCCGGCGAATCAGCGAACAATTGCGCTCTGGTGGTCCGATGATCAGGTTGGGAAGCTGATCACGTTGCTGGCGTGGCTGTGCCAACGCGTTCCCGATGGAAGGAGGCACGGGGTTGTGGCGCATGCTGCCGGCGACGACAGACCCAGACGAGTCGACACGGGTGGCGACGCTGCTGGCCGCGGCCCGTATCAACGCCGATGTCGTCCAGGTCGACCGATCGGCCGCTGCCCTGGCTGAATCGCTCGGCGCGCGCCACGCTTGCAATCGCGCCGCTTCGGGTGAGCCACGGTCGGGCGTTGCATTCGGCTCGCGGTCGGGATGTTGATCGAGGGCCTGCCACTTGCGATCTTCGTGCTGGCAACCGAGGAGCTCGACCTCGATGCACAACCAGACGACGTGCTGGCGGAGCTGGCCGAGAAGGGCGATCGTGTGACCAAGACCAGACGATGGGTCGCTGAGCTCGACAACGAGGCCAGCCGCCTCCTGGTCGAGGCCGAAAAAGTCGAGACTCGACCTCGAATCGGCGGGCGACGACGAGCGGGACCGTGTCGCGACGGGCCCGCGCCGACACGGCAAAGGCGGCCGCCCGGCTTGCGTTCCGGCAGTACCTCGACGCGAAGTCCCGCCTAGCCACGATGACCGACCGACTCGACGATCTCGACCCGGCCCGAGCAACTCACGAGCTCGACCCCACCATCTGGCGAAGCGCACCGCTCACCGAGTAGGAGTACTCGGTTTGAGAACGGTAGCGAACGTCACCGAATGGGAACGCCGAACTCGGGTGGTGGAGCCATCAGCTCTCTACGTTCCACCTGATCGAACCATCGTCGCTCACAGGGGTGTATGAGCATTGAAGGCCGGTCTGGATGGAGCGGTCGAGGTGGGCGGCCAGCAATGGAGCGACGGTGTCGACCGACGGATGGCATCGCGAATGCGGGCGCTGACGGCTTTGCGGGCTCGTTCGGCCGGGTCGTTGGGGATCGAGCGCAGCCGTCCACCGAGGCCAGTGGATCGTCGGATCTCGGCGAGCAATTGCTCGCGTTCGGTCTCCAGGTTCTCGACTCGACCGATGTCGGCGTCGGCCTCGGCACGGTCCATCTCTGCCGAGAGTTCGTCGAGCCGGGCACGGTAGGCATTCAGCGCTTGGAGGTCGATCAAGTCCTGGCTGCTACCACCAGCTGCCACCCCTCCCACCAGCTGCAACGCCGACACCTCCTGCCCTCGATGCTGCAGAAGCACGGCGATGTCGCCAAGACCCTTCATGTGCGGGATGTTCCCGTGCTCATCGCGCCACGAAACCGTCCAGACCTTGCCGGCTCTGGTGAAGACGGCGTTCTCGCCGCCACCTTCTTCCTCACCGAGGCCGTCGGGGTCACCGTCTCGACTCAACACTTGCAGGGCGGCCTCCCCCTCTCTGACCCAGACGGCTGCACCAAGTCGCTGCGACGTCCTGATCGACTCCTGGAGCATCCGGTGGGCGGTCTCGTGATCTCCGACAGCTCCAGCCAGGATGCCCGCGGTGTGAGCGAACGGTCCGGCGAAGGCCACGACGGCGCCGTTCACGCCGCAACTGCTGACGAGTGGAGTTATGTCGGAAAGGAGGGCCTGGCACAGTTCGAGGTCACCAACTGCGGTGGCCGCCTCTGCGAGGTGGGCGACCAGAACCGAACGCAGATAGGAACCTTCGCTCTGCCAGCCTCCGACTTCGGCCACGATGGCGATCTCGCGAGCCGCAGCTTGAAGATCGCCCGCTGCCGCTCGAGCTCCCGCTGCGACCGAGTGAGCGAGCAGCCGGCGCGCCCGTCCACCATCGGACCGCGTCCTCCGCAAGCGTTCTGAGCTCGTCGGGATCATTCCGCGCCCGGGCGAGCGCGACCCTCTGGGACATGAGCACATTGCCGGTGTCGGGCTCGTGAATTTCTTCGCCGATCTGTGCCGCGTGGTGCATCAGCGTCTCGGCGACCTCGGTGTCACCTTCGAGAAGGGCCAGCGCCGCTCGGCGAGTCGCGACCATGTACCGATCGCGGGGCTCGTTGCGAGCTTCGAGGAGCCCGAACCAGCGGTCGAGCACCGGCGGAATCGTGCCGAACCGGACTCGAGCAGGCCGTTCGCTTCGAGAATGAGACCCTCGGCCAGGCGGTCGGTGTCGCGAAGACGGCGTCCGACCGCAGCGATCTCATGGCCCAGCTCGGCGCGATCGACGCCGGTGCCAGGGCCCCAGAGGGCATCGTGGCGGGCGAGAAGGCACGCGATGAGCGTCGCGTCGTCGTTCGATTCCCGGCCGAGGGCCAAGGCCTGTTCGCTGAGAGGTCCGGCTCTCAGCCGATCATCGGCCACCGAGTGCTGGAGCTCTCGGGCCAGCGCCGCAGTGAGCTGGGCCTGCCGGGCCAGATCGACACCAGTCACGGCGTCGAGCGCCGATTCGAGATGAGCGATGATCTCGTCGCGAGGCGTTGCGAACTTGGCCCCGAGCCGCTGCACGGCCAGAGCGACGTCGGCCTGCTGGATCGCGTCCGGCGCGATCTTCGCCGCGTGCAGCAGGAGATCACGGGCGATGTCCGGCTCTCCGGACCGGGCCTGGCTGTCGGCTTCGTCGCATCAGAAGTTCGGACGAGGAGCTCGGGTTCGATTGTCCAACCGGCGTCGAGTGCAGCGCTGCGGGCCCGACGGAGGTGACCGGCCGCTTCGGTGAACGCAGAGCGCCGGCGCTCGTCGACCGCCGGCTCGCGGGCCCAGTGGATCGCCTTGGCCGGGTCGCCGGTGCCGGCCGCCTGGGTGAAGTGGTAGGCCAGGTCGCCGGGGAAACGACACCGCCGCGCTGGCTGCGGGCCTCGAGAGCCTCACCGATTCGGCCGTGGAGCTGGGATCGGTGCGTGGCATCCAGGTGCGCCGTAGAGGGTCTCGCGGAAGAGGTCGTGGGTGAACCAGAACTCGTCGGCACCGGAGGCGCGAACGAGCCCGGCCGACTTGGCCGGTCCGAGCGGCCGAAGCACCTCCGCCGGGGACGCATCGGTCACCGCACCCAGCACGTCGGGTAGGAGTCGGTTGCCGAGCACACTCGCGGCGTCGAGCACTTGCCGGCCTTCGTCTGGCAGCGTCCCCAGCTCGACGAGCGACGGCACCGGTCACCACTGTCGGCAGCGGTCCCCCGGCACCGAGCTCGGGCAGCCGCGCCAGCTCGCTGACGAACAGCGGGTGGCCTCCGGTTCGTCGATGCAGCTCGGCGGCTCGGGCCCGAGCGGTCGGGGTCGACCGATCGCCGCCACCAGTTCCTCGACCCCCTCGACCGTCAGCCCCTCGAGATGGATGTGGTCGGTGTGGGCAGACGAGCCAGGCGAGCCGTCGCCGAGCCTCGTCGATCGAGTTCGTCATGGCGGTAGGCGCCGACGACCAGCAGCCGGGCCGCGACCGGCGCGGCGATCACGTGGTCGAGCAGGTCGAAGGTGGAGGAGTCGGCCCACTGGAGATCGTCGAGCACGATCACGACGTGCCGATCGGCGGCCAACGCTTCGAGCCAACGGACCGCGGCATCGAGCAGGCAGAAGACGATGCCGATCGGGATCATCGGTGGTCCCGCCGCCGGCCCGAGCTCGCCGGATCAGCACCGACAAGGATGTCCCGGTCGGGTCCGGCGCGGCCACCGCGGCGTCGAGCCGACCGACGGACCAGGTCGCCGAAGGCCTGCATCCACGGCCAGAACCCGGGAGCGCCCTCGCCGTGCCAGCAGGTGCCCCAGCCGACGACCAGTCCGTCGGCCGTCGAGGCGTCGATCGCGGCCCGAATGAGCGAGGTCTTGCCCATGCCGGCCTCGCCGCTCACGAGAACGGCCGAGCGGCGCCCTCGTCGCCGACGCCGACAGCGCATCACCGAGGCGGCGCAGCGGCTCGGCCCGACCGACGATCGGCCCGGCTCGGCGTCGCGTCATTCGGCTCCTTCTGGCTGGCCCCGGGAATCGCCAGATCCGATCTGGCGGGAATTCGACGGCATCTGGCGTCTCAAGGATGACACCTCGACAACAGAAGGACGAACCCATGACATTCGATGCCGATCAGTACAAGACAACCACCCGCCAACAATGGGAGGACTACGCCGGCGGCTGGAACGACTGGGCGCCGCTGCTCGAGACGCTGGCTCGGCGAAGCCACCGAACGCATGCTCGACCTCGCCGGGGTACAGGCGGCGAGCCGGGTGCTCGACGTGGCAGCCGGCGCCGGCGGCCAGAGCATCGCCGCTGCTCGACGAGCGGCGGCCCGGACGGCACAGTTCTGGCCACCGACCTGTCCCCCACGATTCTCGAACATGCCGCCCAGGCGGCAAAGGTCGCCGGCGTGGAGAACGTCTCGACCCGCGAACTCGACGGCGAGGAACTCCACCAGCTCCCCGGCGAGAGCTTCGACGCTGCGATCTCACGGGTGGGTCTCATCTACTTCCCGAACCGCCACCAGGCCTTGACCGGGATCCATCACGCCCTCCGCGACGGCGGGCGGTTCGCAACCGTGACCTACTCGACCGCTGCCACCAACGGCTTCTTCGCCCTGCCGGTCTCGATCATCCGAGAACGTGCGCAACTCCCGGCCCCCGCCGCAGGCCAGCCCGGGCCATTCAGCCTCGCCGATCCAGAGATCCTTCAACGGGACCTGACACGAGCCGGCTTCCACGACGTCGTGATCGAGGTGATCGACGCACCGGTCATGCTCCCCTCAGCGGCCGATTGTGTCCGTTTCGAACGGGAGTCCTTCGGAGCCCTCCACCAGATGCTCGGCTCGATGTCGGCTGAGTCCCAGGCATCGGTCTGGGACGAGATCGAGGTGGCGCTGAGCCAGTTCGACACCGCCGACGGTTTCGTCGGGCCATGCGAGCTCGTGATCGCTGCGGCGACACGATGAGTGCCGCACGAGAGTTCCGCGTCGCTGCCGTCCAGGCCACTCCCGCCTACCTCGATCGAGACGCCACCCTCGACATCGTCGTCGAGGAGATCGCCAAGGCATCGGCCGACGGCGCCGACCTGGTGGTGTTCCCCGAGTCGTTCGTCCCCGGCTACCCCGACTGGCTCTGGCGTCACAACCCCTGGAGCGATGCGGACTGGTATGCACGCTTCCAGGACCAGGCCATCGAGATCCCGGGCCCGGCGCTCGACAAGGTCCGCGACGCGGCCGACGCCGCTGGCGTCTGGGTCGCACTCGGGATCACCGAACGGAGCTCGTCGGGCACCCTCTACAACGCTGTCGTCTACATCGACGACAGCGGCGAGATCGCTGGTCTGCACCGCAAGCTCGTCCCAACCGGAGCCGAACGACTGGTGTGGGCCAACGGACAGGGCCCCATGCTCACCGTGGTCGACATCGGCGGCGTGAAGGTGGGCTCTCTCATCTGCTGGGAGAAGTACATGCCGCTCGCCCGGGCCGCTCTCTACGAGAAGGGCATCGACGTCCTGCTCGCCCCGACGTGGGACAACAGCGACGAGTGGGTCCCGACCCTGCGACACACTGCCAAGGAAGGCCAGGTCTTCGTGGTCGGCGTGACGGCGTTCCTCCGCGGCAGCGACGTCCCCCGAGACCTACCCGGCGCCGACGAGATCTACGGCGGCGACGACGACTTCATGTCCAAGGGCAACACCACCATCGTCGCCCCCGGCGGGGAGATCGTCGCCGGCCCCCTCATCGGCGAACCAGGAACGGTCACCGCCACGCTCGACCTCGACCGGATCGCCGCCGGTCGCCGGGCCTTCGATCCGACTGGCCACTACGCCCGTCCCGACATTCTTTCACTCACCATCAACACCAAAGGAGACAACAATGACTGACTTCCCACCCATCGGCCACGTGGCACTGACTGTCACCGACCTCGCAGTCAGCCGACCCTGGTACCAGCGGCTGATCGGCACCGAACCGGTGCTCGACGAACCGACCGACGGCGGCTTCCATCACACCGTCTTCATGATCGGCGACACGCTCATCGGACTCCACGAACACCCCGCCACCGACGCCGGCGATGCCTATTCGGAGTTCCGCCTCGGGCTCGACCACATCGGCTTCGGGTGCACCGACCGGGCCGCACTCGAAGCATGGGAACGTCGACTCGACGACCTCGGAATCGCCCACGGTGGCATCGTCGACGCTCACTACGGATCAGGGCTCAGCTTCAGAGACCCCGACGGCATCGCACTCGAGTTCTTCGCACCACCGCAGTGACGACGAGCCCCCATCAGGACGGGGCGGGTGTGTCAACGCTTGTGTCGGAGCGGGCCTGAACTCACTCCCCGACGTGGCTTCGGTTCTGAGACCATGCCGTGTGTAATGGTTCTCTCACGACTCAAGGTTCGACAACTCTTGCTCGGAGGCACGAACATGAAACTTCTGGATCTCGAACGTGAAACTGTCCTCAACCGGGAGGAATTGGCCAAGCAGCTCCACGAGCTCGCAGACTCCCTCGGCCGCCACAACGAAATCTCGTTCAAGCGATCCGGGCGCCAGTACCGGGTGAAGGTTCCCGACGAAGTCGACGTCGAGGTCGAGCTCGAGATCGGCGACGACGGCACGAGTTTGGAGATCGAGATCAGTTGGTGAGAAGGCGAAGCGTCTTGCCTCAATCGAAGAGTTCCGCAGGAGGAGCGACGTCGTCATAGATCCGCACCGCATCCAATCTGCCGGCAGGCGTGCGCCAGGGCGCATTTCTGTCGACAGATGTCCCGGACCAGGTGACATGTTCGTTCGAGTTCCCATACTCGGCCGCTTTCCCACGACACCGGATTTCATAGCCCTCCGTGAAGTGCCTGCACGAAGTAGCGTGGAGCGGTATGGCGTTCCGCTTGCGCACCCATGGCTCGCGCTTGGCCGCGGTCTTCGCTCTGGCCAGTGTCATGACTGCGTGTACCAACAGCACCGAGGTCGACAACACCTCACGTGACGCGGCCGTCTTCCGATCGGTCATCGTCGACGTCGTGGACCGTTCGGGTGTCGAGCTGGACGCTCACAGATGATCTCCCGATGGTCTTCATCGAGGCGTTCGACGCTGACGGAATTGCTCTGGAGGTCCAGGTCGAGGTCGTCAACGACTTGATCGAACAGTATCGACGTTCGGTTCATCGACGACCGCGAGGAGGCCATCGCAGTGGACCTCGCAGGTATGCCTGTTCGCGCCAACAGCCTGCTCATCGGCTTGGGACCAATCGTTCACGATGGAACCATCGATGTCCGCACCGAGCTCTACCTGAGCATGGATGCGGTGAGGGCCTACCGATACACACTTGCCGGCGACGATGACCGTTGGGCCACCGTCGGTGCTCCGGAGGAGATCGAGCCTGAAGGCTTCGTTTCCGCGACCGTGACCAGTACCGGAGTTGGCACACCGTATCCAGCCGATCGGTCGCTTCTCGGTGATGCTTCAGCACGGCCGCTACTGCCGGTCCAGGCCCTGCACAGCGCGGGCGAAGCGTTGTTCGCCCTGTCCCTGGTGGGGTCGCTCTTCTTCAACGTCAGTGTCGATGCCGCCCGGCCCAGGATTCTGCTCTATCTGACGCTCACGATGGCACCGTTCGCCGTACTGGCGCCGCTGATCGGACCCGTCATCGACAAGCTCCGGGGTGGTCATCGTGCGGTGCTGTTGCTGTCGCTTGGCGCACGGGCCGCCGTGGCCCTGCTTCTCGCATCGCAGCTGAAGACGTTGCTCCTGTATCCGGAGGCCTTCGTCATCGTCGTGGCGGCCAAGGTCTATGTCGTGGCTCGCAACACGCTCGTCCCTTCGCTCGTCGAGGACCATGACCACCTGGTGGTCGTCAACTCTCGACTGGCGCGTGTTGGCGCCGTGTCCGGTGTCGTTGCTGCACTGATCGGTGTGGCGCTGCTTCAGATTGCCGATGCGAGCTGGGTGCTGAGGCTGGGAGCGGTCTTCTACGCGCTGGGGGCGCTCAGCGCCCTGCGAATCCCCGCAGCACCAAGTCGAGACCGACCCCTTGCCGATGATCGAAACGACGGAAATGCATGGCCCCGGCATTCAATTCGCCACGATGGGCATGGCCGGCCTTCGGATGGCGACCGGGTTCGTCCTCTTCCACGTCGGGTTCGCTCTGAAGACTTCGGGGCAACCGGCCTGGATCGTCGTCGGCGTTCTCGCCGCCGGCGCTGTCGGTGGATTCGCCGGGACGTTCGTTGCCCCGTGGCTCCATCGACGTTGGAATGAGCAGCAGGTCCTGACGGCCTCGCTTGTTCTCCCCGCTGTCCTGGCCGTGTTCGCGGCCCTCCGCTTCCACAGCTCGACGGCCGTCGCCTTGGCGTGCAGCGCTCGGGCTTGCGGGCAGCGTCGGCCGACGGGCCTTCGACGGCGTAATCCAGACAGGAGGCCCCCCATGCCCGGCGGGGCCAGGCGTACGCAGGTCTCGAGACGCGGCTCGAGATTGCCTGGGTCATCGGTTCGTTGGCAGCCGTCCTCAGTCGGTTGCCAAACTGGCTTGGTCTCGCGATCCTCTCGGTTTGTCTCGGAGCCCTGAGCATCAATCGGATCGTGGCGGGTATTGCTGCCGCCCGAGCGGGCGCCGGCCCGACGACTCTTCCCGTGCGGTTGATGGAAACCGCCGACGCTCGTCGCCGCGAGGGGCGACCGACAACAGGCCGTGCTCGTTGCGTTGGCGGCGGCTGAGGCCGCTGCGATGGTCGGCAGCGTGGCCCCCGCCAGATTGGCCGAGCTCCAGCGACGGAGCCGTGATTCAGCGGTCAGCAACGATCCGTCTGCGGAGGACACGGTTTTGCGTCTCGCTCGCGACCTCGTCGCCGAAACCATCTACTGAACGAACCCGTCCTGCGTCGGCAATTGTCAGCGTCCCCGGCGACATCGCTGGTTGGTGCAGCGGCTAGCGTGCTCATCGTCAACCCACGACCAGAGGTGATCGGCCATGGATATTGTCCGCAGCTCGGCGAGCCGATAGCCGAGGCCCTCGATGACGATGGGTTGGGCTCGACGACTACTCAGGCTCGATGGCGGTGGCGACGACGCGTCAGCCGAAGGCACGCCTCAGACGCTGGTTGGCATCTCCTTCGATGACGTCTTCCGGGCCCGAGAATTCATGATTGCGGCCTCCCGGCTCGCCTCGAAGAAGGAGCTCGTGCTCAACGACGTCGTGCTCGTCATCAAGGACGATCAGGGAAAGACGATGGTGACCGAAACCACCGATCTCGAGGGTGGGAGGAGCGCCTTCTCGGGTGGGCTATGGGCAGGGCTCTTCGGAATGATCCTCGGTGGACCGGTCCTTTGGGCGGCCGGCGCGGTGGTCGGTGCCGGGGCCGGGGCAGTTGCGGCCAAGGTGATCGATCTCGGCATATCGGACGAGTGGGTGACATGGTTTCGAGACGAAGTGGAGCCCGGGAAAGCAATCGTGGCCATCCTGATCAGCGAGTTTCAACTCGACGCGCTTCTGGGTGAGGCCAGACGTTTCACCGGGTCGCAACTCGTCTACGCCAATCTCGACGACCGTTTCCTCGAGAAACTCACCGAAGCCCTCGGCGACTCGGCCGAGTAGTGGACGGGAAGTCCGTCGCCATGCCCACAATCGACCCGGCCACAGGCTCGCGGTCCGGGTTCAGACCGCTACATGCCTTACCCGCTCGGTCAGAGCTCACCCGCTGCGAGAAGGTCCACGGGGTCGCGTAGATCAACCGCTCCGAGATACCCGCCGCCCATCGCCGCCGCGTCGTGCATTCCGTACCCCAGGAGTTCCTGCGCCCGGCGCGGCAGTGTGCGTGCAACTGCGGGCGGTGTCGAAAGGCAATTGTTCTCCTCGGTTCGGAGCCATCCGGCGACATAACTCATGTGGACCCCGGCCCGAGCTTGCTCGGTGCTATTCAGTCCCCCGCCATGGATGAGCGAACCAAGGTAGACGATCGCTGCTCCAGCGGGCATTTCCGCGTATGCCAACTCGTCGGGCTCGGGCTGCCTCCCCGGTTCCCAGCGATGGCTTCCGGGCGCAGCGACGGTTGCCCCGTTCTCTCGGGTGAAGTCGCACAAAGCCGTCACGGAGCTGAGCTCGAGTTGGGGGTGGGGGTCGGGAACAAACGACCAGACATCGTCGTCGCGATGGAGCCATTGCTGCTCGGCGCCTGGCTCTCGCACGATGAGTTGTCCCACGTTGAGGCTGAGGCTGGCACAGGTCGGCCCGACGATCGCCTCGGCCGCTCCCAACAGCAGGGGATCCAGCAGCAGCGACTCAACGAACGCAGGTGACTTGCCGGCAAGACCGGTGACGTTCCTGGCACCCGCATAGAAGCCCTGAAGGACCTCGTTGATGTGGATCATCTCCGGGTCGACCCGCCGAAGGTGCGCTTCTGTCTCGGTGAGGATCGCGTCGATGGCGTGTTGGTCGATGAGGTCCTCGACAATGACGACACCGATCTCCTCGATGGCTCGTACTATCTCGGACTCCTGGTCGTGACGGTAGAAGCGTGGGATTTCTGGGCTGGTCATCATGATCTCCTTTTCGGATCGGCTTTCACTGGCCAACGACGGCGGCGATGGCGGTCACATGCCGCAGGTCCGAACCGCAGCACCCGCCGAAGACGTTCAGCCACGGCATCGCTTCCTTCAGCAGGCCGTAGTCCGTCGCCGACTCGGTCGGGTCACCGTCGTCGAGAACTTCGGATTCATCGAGCTCGGCATGACTCATTCGTGACGCGTTGCAGCGCAGGCCCCGAATCCGTTGGGCCCAGGCCTCGTTGGTCATGTGCTCGGAGAAGTGATCCGGGTGGGCGCAGTTGACCATGAAGTAGGCCGCTGCACCGTTCGTCGCGTCGTCGACTGCGGTGATGGCGTCGGCAAGGGGTTGCCCGGTGGGAAGTCTTCCGTCGGTCTCGACCGTGAACGAGACCACCGCGGGCAAGCCGTGTTCCTCCGCCGAGCGTACGAAGCCGATCGCTTCGTCCGACTGGGTGAAGGTGAGCGCAGTGACCATGTCGACGTCGGTCTCTGCAAGCCAGCCCAACTGCTCCCCGTGGTAGTGCTGCGCCTCGACGGCCGCCATCTCCTGGTCGGGGGCGTATGCATCGCCCCGAGGGCCGACCAGCCCGTTGATCACGATTGGACCTGCGTTCGTTGCGTACTCGTCTCGTAGGCCGGCGGCGAACGCCACGGCGACCCGATTGGCCTCACGGAGTGCCACGGCGTCTTGGCCGAGCGCTTCGGAGAAGTGCGGCTGGGCACGCCATGTCTGGGTGTCGAGCACGAAACCGGCTCCGGTGTCCCTTGCCAGTGCAAGGAAGGCCTCCATGTAGCGCCGGAGTGCAGCTTGTCGCGGCCCACCATCGAAGAGCGTGTGGGCGGCGAACTCGGGGATGTCGATGCCGTGGTTGAAGACCAGGTCGGTTTCGAGTCCAGCGTCGTTGAGAAACAGACCTCCGTCGAGCTGGGGAAGGTGTTGGCGATATCGCGACATGTGTGAGCTCCTCGTTTGGGTTCCTCCATCTTCGAGAACAGCGACGCCAGACAGTCCCGAGGGAACGACGAGGGAATTCCTACTAAGTTCCTACGGATGGACGATCCCGGGATTCTCGTGGACGGTTGGCAGCTCGACGTCGCCGCACACCAGATCTGCAAGGGCGACGTCATCCGACGGCTCGAGCCCAAGGCTATGCAGGTCCTGGTCGTCTTGGCTGGACAGCCCGGCGCCGTGGTTTCACGCTCTGAGCTCCTTGCCACCGTTTGGGGCGGTGCGTTCGTCGGCGATGACGCTGTCTCGGCCGCGATCATCAAGATCCGACGAGCGTTCGAGGACGATGCCCGCTCGCCCCGAGTCATCGAGACGGTCCACAAGTCGGGCTACCGGCTCATTGCCGCCGTGGCTTCGCGTGGACCGACTTCACCGATCGAGGGCAACGAAGGCGTCCGAGTCACGAGTCCGAGCGTGAAGTTCGTGACCCTGCTGCGCTGTGTGTATCGAGCCGCCTCCCCCGAATCGGCATCGATGGGCCCCGAGGATTGGCAACGCGCAACCGACGCAATCGCCGGCGCGATGAGCGACATCATCGGAGGCCACGGCGGTGTCCCGATTCAGGAGAGCGGAGCAACGATCGGCGTGTTCGGCGCACCGGCCGCTCAAGAGCACCATGCAATGCGGGCCGTCCAGGCGGCGCTCGACATTCGTGCCATGACAACGGCAACACCCGAGACCGCTCATGATCGGCTCGACCACACCTGGCGCATCGGTCTCGCCAGTGGAGAGGTTCTGTCGAGCGCCACGACTCTCGGTGCCGGCTTGACGATCCATGGCGCTCCTCTGGAGCAAGCGGCCTCGCTCGCCGGCGCAGCAGAATCTGGAGAGATCTTGCTCACGGGCGAAACCCGCAGCCTCGCCCAAGGTCTGGTCGGCGCTCAGCGCTGCGACCCACTTCCCACGCACACGGGCGTCGGACACGTCTATCGACTCGAAGCCAATGCCGGTTGGAGCACCCCCTGGGAAGCCCGCGTCGAACGAGGCCTCACCCCACTGTTCGGACGGGCATTCGAGATCAACCGCATCAACGACCTCCTGGACGGGGTCGCCGGCGGCGAAGGTCAAATCGTCGCCCTGGGTGGTGAGCCAGGTGCGGGCAAGTCGAGGCTGGTCCACGAGGCACTCCTCCTCGCCTCGGCTCGTGGCTTCGACACGCTCATCGCGACAGCATCGCCACTGGAAACCCGGACCCCGTTCTTCCCGGTTCGCGCCGCTGTGCTGGACCGACTGCGCCTGGACCCAGACGCGCTCGTCGACGTTCCGACCCTGAAGACCCGGCTCGACGAGAACCAGACCGACGGCGACGACGCCCCTGCGCTGCTCGCCGCACTGCGGCCGGACGCCGTCCGCAATGACTGGACCTTACTCGACCCAGATCTTCGCAGATCCCGCTGTATCGCCGCTCTCTCGCGCGTCATCCTCGACAGCGGCGATCGGCCACAGCTGGTTGTCTTCGAGGATCTCCACTGGGCCGGCGAAGCAACCCGACATCTCGTCGACGCCCTCGCCACCCAGATCGCCCGCCGACCTTGCATGATGATGGTCACCTACCGCCCGGAATTCGTCGATCCCTGGGCGACGAAGAGCTACTACACCTCTCTACGAATCGATGCCTTGGAGCGGGCGGCCTCGCTGCAGATGATGGATCATCTCGTCGGCGACGATGCGAGCGTCGAGCAATGGAAGGCCGCTGTCGTCGGCCTCGCCGGCGGCACCCCGCTGTTCATCGAGGAAGTTGTGCAATCAGCTCACGCGACCGGGACGCTCATCAGTGAAGATGGCGTGCCCCATCTCACCGAAACCGCGCCGAGCAAGGTTCCATCGTCGGTCCACACACTCATCGCCGATCGGGTCGACCGACTGTCCGACGGCGCCCGGGAGATCCTCTCGCTCGCGGCGGTCATCGGAACAGACGTTCCAGCGACACTGCTGCACCCGTTGCTCCCCGGCGCGATCGTCAGCCGTGCCGACGAACTCGACGAGCTCCAAGCAGCCGAGCTGCTCTTCGCATCGAGATACCAGCGCGAACCCGGATACGTGTTCAAGCACGCCCTCACCCAGGAGGTCGCCTACCGAGAGATACCACGAAGCCTCCGAGCCGATCATCACGGCAGGATCGCCGAACTCCTGGAAACACTCATTGCCGACGGCGCCGCTCTTTCGCCCGAGCTACTCGCCCGCCACCACGCCGGCGCAGGGCAACATCGCCTCGCCATCGATGCGTGGATCCGAGCTGCCGATTCCGCCCTCAGCGCCGCAGCGTTCGCCGACGCGCTCGAGTACCTCGACCATGCCCGATCAAGCCTCACTCATACACCGGTCGACGATCAGCACCAACTGAGCCTGGCCATCGAGCTGCGGACCATGAGCGCGCTCATACAGAGTGTGGGGCCGGCAGCCCCCGAGGTCGAGGCGGTCTGTCGACGAGTGCGTGAGCTGGCGTCCGCACATGGCACTGACCGGGAGCAGTTCGAGGCGGCGTGGGGATCGTGGTTCCTGCACCTCATGCGGGGCGAGATCAACGCAGCGCGACCACTCGGTGACGAGGTCCTCGAACTGGCTGACATGCTCGACGACCAGCCCCTCCAGCTCGAGGCCCATCACGTCCAATGGTCAGGCTTGTCGCTTGCCGGTGACCCGAACGCCGTTCGCGAGCACGCCCAGGTCTGCATCGATCACTACGAACCATCCGAGCACCATTGGCTGACCTTCTCCTACGGCGGTCACGATCCAGGAGTGTGCGCTTGGAACCTCGATGCGATGGCCCTGTGGCTGCTCGGTCAGCCCGACTTGGCCAGAGAACGTTCGGCTCATGCCATCGCACTCGCGCAGGAACTCGGCCATCCGTACACACGACTCGAGAGCTTCAACAGCGCTCTCAACATCGCCCTTCTCGATGCCGACGTTGACGCACTCCTCACCCACGCCGATGTTCTCCAGGCCCTGGTCGACAACGACACGCTGCCCGACTTCGCGTCGGCCTACGCCAACGGCTTTCGCGCCAATGCACTCGTGCTCCAGCGGCGAGCTCGCAGCCGGTCTCGATCTCATGGTCGAGGCTGCCCCGGTCTGGCAGGAGTTCTGGGGCGCTTGGTGCTTTCCACTCGACTCGGCGTTCGCCACCACCCTCGCGAGCGCAGGCAGGGCCGAGGAAGCAGTCGCGCACGTCGAGATGCAGTTGAATGCGGCGCAGGTATCGGGCGCCCACTGGTGGGACGCCGAATTCCACCGAGTGCTGGGCGAGCTCTCGCTCGCGCAGGATCCGACCGATCTCGATCGGGCCAAGGCAAGCTTCGAACGCGCTCTGGACGTGAGCCGACAACAGCCCGCCCCGTTCCTCGAGCTCCGGGCTGCATCCAGCCTCGCCCGCATGCAGCCGACGTATGAGGGACCAGACACAGCTCTAGGTGCGCTTCGAAAGGTGCTCAGCCAGTTCGCTCCGGATGCAAGGACGACCGACCTTCACCTGGCCCGCTCGATCCTCGACGCTGCCGAGCCCGGTGACCCCTTGGAGTGACCATTGCCGACACGGGGATCACCGGTCGGCCAACGCCGTAGACCGCCCGCGCGAAAGATGCGGCGCCTCGAGCTTGCACTCGGAGCGCCGCAGCGATGGATGTCCTACGGAGCCAGTGAGTCAATCACGGCGCTTCGATGAGGGTTGGCCCCACGAAGACGGGGTTGTCGGTTCCGTACAGCTCCATGTATTCACCGGTGTCCACGGTGTACGTCGGTACAGTTCCTGGGACGAAGACGGGGTTGTCGGTCCCGTACAGCTCCATGAACTGAGCTTCACCGACGAAGACCGGGTTGTCGGTCCCGTACAGCTCCATGTACGGGGTTTCCGTCACGAAGACGGGGTTGTCGGTCCCGTACAGCTCCATGTACTGAGCTTCACCGACGAAGACGGGGTTGTCGGTCCCATACGTCGTCATGAAATTCGGTGTGCCGACGATTTCAACGGTGCCGGCAACGGCACCTTCTTGGACGATGACGGGGTTGTCGGTCCCATACGTCGCCATGTAGTCCTCGGCGGGGACCTGTTCAGTGTCGCTGCTGCTGAGGAACTGAGCCGCCAGCATCCCTGCCGCACCGAGCACAACGATGGCGGCGAGCCACCGCATCCACCCGAACCGTCCTGCCGTCGGAATCAGCGTCGTCGGGGGTCCGAGTCCACTGATGTCATCGGGAACTTCCACATCCGGAGGAAACTCGTGAAGCTGATCGAGTGTCCTCTCAGTCTTGTCATATTCAAGAAGCTTCATGTCAACTCCTTCCAGTCGTGGTTGGTCTTCTCTGTCGATCAGATTGTCCTCCCGCACGGTTGGCGCCCGTAGCATCCGCGCTGGGTCTCCGCTTGGAGATTTCTGGATGGGTACATGAGACGACCATGGCGGACTCTGAGGCGCTTCAAGACCGTTGTCTCCCTGGAGTCCCTTCGGTTCGAAGACCTGATCGCCAGTCTCAGCTGGTCCAGTAGTTGTTGGCAGCGGCGATCGTCTCTCGCGGGCCAATCATCGAGATGCAAGCCGGGCTGGAACTAACCTCTCGCAATGCAACACAACGAATCCGGCCAGCCGGTGGGCGAGACGGTGCCTGATTGGACCGCAGCCCAGAGGCCGGGCGGGCTCACGCTGACGGGTCGCACTGTCCGCCTGGAGCGGCTCTCCCCGGCGCATGCGGCGCCGCTCTATTCCGCGCTGGGTCTTGCTCCATCGAGCCACTGGACATACATGCCCTGGGGCCCGTTCGACAGCGGTGTGTCCTACGCGGAGTGGGTCGAACGGTCGGTGGGAGCCGATCATCTCGAATTTCTGGCGATCTGCACACCTGAGGGCGAATCGGTGGGGGTGGCTGCCTATTTGAACATTGTCCCGGAAATGGGTTCGATCGAAGTCGGTGGCATCTCCTATGCACCACAGCTACAAGGAACCGTCCGAGCGACGGAAGCGATGTATCTCATGATGGCGCATGCATTCGATGATCTGGGCTACCGCCGCTACGAGTGGAAATGCGATTCGCTGAACGCGCCAAGTCGTGTCGCTGCCGAGCGACTCGGTTTCCTCTACGAGGGCACCTTTGTGCAGCATCTGGTTGTCAAGGGCCGAAACCGCGACACGGCCTGGTTCGGTCTCACCGACAAGCGGTGGCGTGACTCGGTGGGACCGGCCCTACGGGAGTGGCTCTCGCCAGACAACTTCGACGAAAGCGGAGGCCAGCGCCATCGGCTGCAGGAGCTGCGAAATGGCGTTGCCGCCGGCTGAGCCATTCGACGCTCCGTCTAGGATCGCCTGACTTCAAGCGACTGCGGGGGAACGGAGATGACGGACATCGAGTACGACGAGTGGATGTCGGACAGCGATGCGCTGCTCTGGCACATCGAACGGGATCCGCTGCTGCGGTCGACCGTCACCAGCGTCTGGTTGCTCGACTCGACGCCGGTGCGTGAACAGATGGACGCCGTCGTCAACCGGATGATCGATCAGCTGCCGCGCCTGCGTCAGCGCGTGGTCGACCAACTGAACGGCATCGCGACACCCCGCTGGGAGGACGATCCGCACTTCGAGTCCTCGTACCACTACAGATGGGTCCGTCTTCCCGGTCCGCAGCCGGACATCGACGACGTGCTCGACCACGCGCAATATCTCGCGAGCCGATCGTTCGACCGGGACCGACCATTGTGGGGTCTCGAGGTCGTCGAGCAGCTCGGGAAGCAGCGAGCGGCGCTCGTGCTGACCGTGCACCACGCGATTGCCGACGGATTGGGCATGGTCAACATGCTGCAACACATGGTCGAGCTCGGCCCCGACGATGCCGCCGACGACAAGGCACGGCCGCCATCGCCCGCATCAGTGACGTCCGGCCTGCCTGCCGCCGGTCGCTCGGTGACCCATCGCGTTTCTGAAGACGCAAGGACGGGGGTGCGTTTCGGCCGGGCGACCATGCGGTCCGCGGTCGACTTCCTGAGCGACCCGGTCAACGCAGCGCGCAGCGCAGTTCGAACGACCACGTCGGTGGCCGGCATCGTCAAACCCGCTCCCCGACCGCTCAGCCCGCTGATGACCGCTCGTTCGATGACCCCGGCGTTCCGGACGCTGACGGTTCCGCTCGACGAGTTCAAGGCTGCGGCCCGCACCGTGGACGGGACGATCAACGATGCATTCGTGTCGAGCGTCTTGGACGGCCTCGATCGTTATCACCGCAGGCTTGGCCCCGGCTGCGACGAGATCCGCATGGCCATGCCGGTCAGTGTGCGGACCAGCGACAAGGCGGGCCTCGCCAGCAATCAGTTCGTGCCCGCCCGTATCAAGCTGCCACTCGGTGAGCTCCCTGCCGCTGACCGAATGGCTGACACCAAGGAGCGGTTGCACGTCGTCAAGAACGAACCCGCCCTGCCCCACACGAGCGACATCTCGGCGATCATCGGCCGCCTCGGGCCAGCGGCCTCGGTCGCCATCATCGGGGCGATGATGAAAGGAGTCGACATCACGATCTCCAACGTCCCCGGACCGCCGTTCCCGGTCTGGGTCGGTCACGCGAAGGTCGGCGAGTTCTTTGCCTTCGGACCCCTGGCGGGCGCGGCGATCAACATCACCCTCTTCAGCTACGACGGCGTTCTGCATCTGGGCGTCAACCTCGACGCCAAGGCGGTCACCGACCCCTCGCTCCTTGTCGATTGTCTCCAATCGGGCCTCGACGCCACCTTGGCGCTCACCGCCGACGCCGCGAACTGACGGGCTGAAAGCACTCACACAACAGGTTCCGTCTTCAGCGATCTTGTGCTCAGAGTGGCAGAACACAACACTCGTCATCGGAACGGAGATCTCCGATGAGCGATATCACGACAGGTCACTATCCATACGCGGAGGAGTTCGGCGTCGTCCGCGGCTTCCCCGAGACGGGGCGAGGCCGCGGCGAGATCCTCGCCGAGTTGGGCGAGATCGCCGATCGCGAGAACGAGTTCTGGCGCGAGGGCCGGGTCTCGGGGACGATGTATTGCGGCGACATGGACCACTACTCGTTCGTCGGCGATGCGTACACGAAGTTCCTTCACGTGAACACGATCCAGCGCGACATCTGCCCCAGCGCGACCCGGTTCGAGGGCGAGATCATCGCCATGACCCTTGACATGCTCCACGCTGACGCCGTCGAACCGGGCCGCGAACCGGCAGGTGCGGTCACTGCGGGCGGGACCGACAGCATCCTCAGCTCGGTCGTCGCCCACCGGGACGAGGCACGGGCCGTACGTGGGGTGGTCGGCGGTCAGGTGATCCTTCCATCGAGTGCCCATCCAGCGTTCAGGAAGGGATGCCATCTGTTCGGTCTCGAGGAAGTCGCAGCCCCGATCGACGAGTCGACCGGACAGGTCGACATCGACTTCGTGGCCGACCACATCACCGACCGCACGGTGATGATCGTCGGGTCTGCAACCAACTACGGCCACGGAATCATCGACCCAATCGGGTCGCTGTCAGACCTGGCGCTCGAGCACGGAATCGGACTCCACGTCGATGGCTGTCTCGGTGGGTTCATCCTGCCCTGGGGAGAGGCGCTCGGCTTCCCGGTCGTGATGCCAGACTTCAGGTTGCCAGGCGTCACGGCGATCTCGGCCGACACCCACAAGTTCGGATACGGGCCGAAGGGCTCGAGCACGCTGTCGTTTCGCGACAAGCAGACCCGGAACCGTCTGTACTTTCACGACCAGGGGTGGTCGGGTGGGAAGTACTTCTCGCCGGGCATGGCGGGGAGTCGCTCCGGGGGCATTCTCGCCGCGACATGGGCTTCGATGGTGAGCCTCGGACGTGAGGGCTACCTCGAGAAGGCCCGAGCCATCTTCGAGACCGCCTACGCCATGCAGGACGTGGTGAGGGCCCACGACCAGCTGCGAATCATCGGCGATCCGTCGTTCGTCTTCGCCTTCGAGTCCGATGCGTTGAACGTGTACCACGTCAACGACGCAATGGCCGAGCGGGGCTGGCGTTTCAACGGACTGCAGTTCCCCGATGCCTTGCACATGTGTGTCACCCTGCCCCAGACGATGCCCGGGGTGGTCGACACCTTCGCCGAACACCTCGCCGATGCCGTGGCCTATGCAGAGGACAAAGGCGAAGAGCCCGCCGTCAGCCAGGCAATATACGGCGGCCTCCCACCCGAGCTGGACGGGTTCGTCGTCGACACGATCTCATCCATCCTCGACGCCCAGCTCGCAGTGCCGCCAACATGAGCGGCGCCGGGGACCGCAGCGACTTCGTCGACCAGCCGCAGATGAGCGACGACGAGCTGGCTGAACTCGAGGCGGCTGTCCGGATCGCACTTCGGGAGCGCGACACCGCCGGCCTCAACATCATCGGATACGGCGAGCTGTCGGTCGTGCTCGGCTATCCGTTCGACGCCCCCCGCTACGCGTGCAAGCCGAGCTCTCCGTTCACCGAGCCGGAGCTCGACTCGTACACCCGGATCATCGAGAACTACATCCGCGAGCTGACCGACCAGGGGCTGACCGTTGTCCCCACGAAGCTGATGCAGATCGAGCGAGGCGACCGATTCGTCGCCTACCAGATCCAACCAGCCCTGCCGGCCGAGAGCATCGGCGACCGCGTGCTGAGCGCCGCCGAACCCGACCCCGAGCATCCACTTCTCGTGGCGCTGGCCGGCATGGTCGCGTCGGTGACCGACAGGGTCAGTTTCGATCCACAGCTCCCGAACTGGTCTTGGGACGGGCAATGCCCGACGCTGATCGATGTCGGCACCCCGTTCTTCTGGCGCGAGGACGGCGAACCGGAGATGGACATGAGGCCTCTGTTCCGGGCGATTCCCGCACCCCTGCGAGCGTTCGCCTTCAGGGACACGGCGCCGCTACTCGCTCGCTACAAGGTCCCTCGCAATGTTGCGATCGACGTCATCGCTCAGCTGATGCGTATCGAACTCGACGACTGGATCGAGCCTGCCATCACCGCTCTGAACGCCGAGCTCGACGAACCGATCGACGAGGCCGCAGGTCGAGCCAGCCTGGCTGACGACCTCAAGTCGTTTCCGAGACTCAAGCGCCTCCAGAAGATGGAGCGGACCTGGTCGACCCGGGTTCGCCGTCGCAGCTACGACTACTTCATCCAACCGTCGTCGTACTAGAGCGGCCAGGACAGTCCACCGCTCGCGACCAGCAGGCGCGAGGCGTTGCTCACCTGCCGGCGTCGCCAGTGCGATCCAGCGTATTGATGAGGGCCTTTGGCAGCCGTGCACGGTCGGGCGCCCGCTGGGGCGCAGGTCGATTGGCCCGGGTCCGGTTCACGGCGTACGAGCCAATACCCCGGCTGAGCTTGCCCACGGTTGCAAGGATCTCCCACGCCCCGGCGATCGGGTCGTGCGCGTCGAGCCCGAAGGTGGTCGCCGGATAGGTCCGATTGTCTCGGAGCGCCCGGGAACCATGGGTTCGAGCCAGCTGGATGTATGCGCGCACGGCCCGAGAGATGAACACGTAGCGCAAACCGACCCGGTACGGCTGGTCCCGTTCGACGGGACGATCGAGCGCCAGGTCCCGGATCTGGGCCGGAAAGTTCATACCGGCCCGAATCGACAGGTCGAGCGTGCCCCACAATCGTGGATTGATCTCGATCAGCTTGTACCGACCATCCCGCTGGTCGTACTTGAACTCGATCTGAGCGGGGCCGTTCCAGCCGAGTGACTCCAGCAGTCCCCGGGCGATTTGCTGCAACTCGGGCTCGTCCGTGGTGATGTTCACCGCACCCACCCCGCCGCCAATCGGAACCATGAGCTGTCGCACCTGGGTGATCATGTTGACGACCTCACCCCTCTTCGCCACCGCGCAGGCGTCGTGAATGAAGCCTGGAACGAACTCGGTTATGACGGGCCTGGAGAAATCCTCTGTCGGAGCTCGGGCAGTGGTGGATTCGATCTCGAGGTACGCGCTCGACGAGCTGCTCTGGATTCGTGGCGTATCGGAGGCCTCGTCCAACTCCAGATCCCGATCGCGCTTTCACCACGACCGGAAACCGAATGTCCGCCGGAATGGCGCCGGGATCGGGAGCACCCGGCCAGGTCCACACCTTCGGAGTCGCGACACCCAATTGCTCGGCATGAGCCATCGTGGCTGCTTTGTCGTTGGCGAGCCCGAAACTCGCCAACCCCGGGGTGAGGTGCCCGACCGCCAGGTCGCTGGCGTGGTTGGCGATGAGCCAGGTCGCCCAGTCACCGACCGGAACAACGACGTCGTATCCGCTCTCGGTGGCCAGTTCGAGCAACTGCTCTCCGAAGGCGCTCGAGTCGGGTGCTGAGGCGCGGGAAACGGTGAGGAACGATCCGGCAGCTCGGGTCCAAACAGCAGCATCCCTCCGAGACTCCCGCCAGGCAAGGTCGCAGGTGTTTCCTCCGATGGACAAGGCTTTGATCAGTCCGGTGGTGAGCGAGCTGGGCTGGCCGAGCACGAGTACCCGTGCTGTCATGACATCACCTCGGGGTCGGCAGAGTCGAGGTGTGCAGATCGTCGGCGACGATCAGCTCGCCTTCGAAACCTCCGGACCGGATGTCGTCGACGAAGGCCCGCTTGTCGGCATCGCTCACCGGAGCGGGAATCAAGTGCGTCAGGATCAGCGTCGGAACACCGAGTGCGGCTGCCTGCACGCCGATCAGTCTGGTGTCGGCGTGATAGTCCTTCACGTAGCCGCGGTTCTCAGGCAGCGCGTCGAAGAAGCTGAACCGCATGGCTTCATACACCAACACGTCGACTCCTTCGGCCAGAATGGCGACCTCGTCGCACACCCTGGTGTCGCCGGTGATCGCAACGGAACCATCTGGCGTGTCCACCCGATACCCAACCGAGTTCGGGCACGGCTCGTGACGGACCTGCCCGGCCGACACAACGACATCGCCAGACCGCCACACCTCGGACGGAGCATCAGGGATGTCGAACGGGACGAGATCGATCTGCGGTGTGCTGGTTCGGCCCGCATGGCCTCGTCGAACTTCGATGTCGTCCTTCCATCCATCGAGGACCGTGGACACGTACGCCGCCGCTGGTCCCGCCGGGGCGATGATCGGCAGTGACAAGCCACGGTCGGCTCGATCCATCGTCCAATGCGTCAGGACCACATCGGCCAACCCAGTGAGGTGGTCGCTGTGATGATGGGTGATGAACACGGCCGTGAGATCGGGAATCCACACGCCGGCTCCAGCGAGTCGCTGGACCGTGGATCGCCCGGCATCGAATTGCAGCGAGAGGTCGCCACACCGAACCAGGGTGCCCGGGCCTGCTCGGTCGCCGTCCGGGATCGGGGTACCGGTGCCGGTGATCGTGACCGACGTGGTCACGTCACACGCCGATCCGAGGATGTCGGCAGGCAGTCCTTCATGTGTTCGCTCAATTCACCTCGTACACGAAGTACTGGACCTTGATCTCCACTCCGTACTCGGGGTGATGCGGCAGGTAGGGCATCGGTTCGGTGCCGAAGGTCCTCTTCCAAAGGCCGTCGCGCTCCAACTCCTGGAGCTGTTCTCCGTAGTGCTGGTCGCGCATGATGTCGTCGCGCTGAGAAAACACGACGTGACCGCCACTCCGTACGATTCGGCACAGTTCCCGGAGAATGTCGTTGGTCTCGAAGTACGTCAGTGCCCCGATGAAGTTGACGGCATCGAATTCGTCGTCCTCGAACGGAAGCGGAAAGGTCTGCATGTCGACGCGCTCGACTCGGTCGTAGGCGCCGGTCTGCTCGGCGAGTGCCAGTAGCTCGGTAGAGATGTCGATGCCGTCGATCCGCTCATAGCCGAGGTTCTTCAGGGCGGTTCCGGTGAGTCCCGAACCGCACGCTGCGTCCAGGATTCGACTCTGCATCGGGACGTAGTTCTTCAGGATTGCGGCTGCGGTCTCCGGGCCGACGTACCCCCACTCGTCGAAGGTCTCGTCGTAAGCACCATTCTCGGCGAAGACGTCGTAGTCGCGCTCCACGGTCGTGCTGTCGGTGGAGAAGTCCTTGCCCCAGATCTCAGGGGTCTCGTCGATGATGTCCCGCGCCACGTGGCCTCCGTCGATTGATCGTCGAGTTGTCCTGTCCACGATACCCCGACTGGGTCAGCCGATACCCCCTAGTCGGTGCCGAGGGCGCCCCAGGAACCAGTGACGACCGGCGTGGTTGCCTGATCGAGGAGTTCGTCGTTGTGGGTGAGTTCGATCTCGGCGACGATGTGGTCAACCCACTCGGCGATCGCCTGTGTCTCTCCACCCTCGCCGCTGCTCCACCAGTCCTGTTCGACGTCGAGCGAGAAGCGATGAACGGTCTGTTCGAGCGTCCGGCTGCTCGTTCCCTCACTGAGGGCGAAGGTGTCATCCCAGATGGCGAACGGCTCAGAATTCGCAAAGACGGGAGCGTCGTGCAGATCGCGCCCACGGACCCGGATCGTCTCGCTGATGGTGGCGCCGACGAGGTCGTCGCCGGCCTCGCTGGTCAGGTCGTAGGTGACCCGTAGAAGACGTTCCCCCGCACGGTTCTCGACGGGGATGATCTCGAGATGGGTGTTGTGGATGATTGCCATGTGACTGGTCGGTTTCCGTGTGGGGTCGAAACCAACACTGCCCAGCGCCCAGCTGACGCAACAGGGACGTTGGTCCTGTCCCCAGTCTGGGACTCTGGGAGCGAGCTCTGATCACCACCTTTGTTCACGGACTCTCGGATCTCCAGCCCTGAGCGCCGATCAAGGGTACGAAGCTGACCAGACCAAGATCGTCGACCTCGAATTCGTCGTCTCTGCGGCGCACTCGGAGCAGTGATTGGCCGCCGCGTTCAGGTCCCGCAGGGAGAATCAGTCGTCCACCCTCGCTCAGCTGCTCACGGAGCGCTGCGGGGATGCCGGGTCCGCCGGCGGTCACAACGATGGCGTCGAAGGGTGCTGCTTCGGGCCAGCCGAGTGTGCCGTCACCGACGAGAACGTGGACATTGCTGATGCCTTCGGCGTGCAAATGCTCACGAGCAGTGTGGGCCAGACTCTCATGCAACTCGATGGTCCAGACCTCACCGGCGAGATGGGCAAGCACGGCAGCTCCGTATCCGGAACCGGTGCCCACTTCGAGCACCCTGTCGGTGGACTGCACCTCCGCCGCCTCGGCCATGAGCGCAACAATGAAGGGTTGGCTGATTGTCTGACCGACCCCGATGGGAAGCGGGCGATCTTCGTAGGCGAACGTTTCCAGGTTCGCTGGAACGAAGTTTTCGCGACGCACCGATCGCATTGCAGCCAGCACTCGTTCGTCGGTGATACCCCGAGCTGCGATGTCATGCTCGACCATCCACGAGCGCGCCCTGTCACTCTTCCGGGTCGCCTTCTCGTCAGCCACCCGTTCAGTATTGCCGGTACGGGCCATCCGGTCCTGCTCAGGTCCCGATCGAAGCCAAGTATGGACACATGATGTGCCTCGGTGGTGTCGGGGCGCTGTTCAGAGAGGTGTGATAGGGATGGTCATGGGATCAGCAGAAGCTCAAGGACTGTTGTGGGGTGTCGAGCCGGACGGTTGGGCTTCACACGAGTCGAATCATTCGCCGCTGTTCAGGGCGATGATGGAGGCAACCAATATCGGCTCTGGCAAGAGCGTCCTCGACATCGGCTGCGGTGCCGGACACTCGAGTGAACTGATCAGGACCGCTGGTGCAACGGTGATCGGAGTCGATGCGTCTCAGGGCATGGTCGACTACGCCACCACGGCCTTCGACGGCATCGACTTCCAAGTGGGTGGACTCGAAGATCTGGCTTTCGGGGATGACGAATTCGATGTGGTCTTCGCGGCGAACTCCGTGCAATACGCTGCGGACCTGGGCACTGCGCTCCGTGAACTCAGACGGGTGTGCAAGCCCGGTGGCTCGATTGTGGCCGGACTCTTCGGACCACCGGAAGCCGTCTCGTACAAGCCCGTGCTCGACGCCCTCGGTCAGTTCATGCCCAAGCCTCCTCCCGGCGCCGAGCCCGGCGGTCCCTTTCGTCTGTCTGCGCCTGGGGTGCTCCATGCAGGTTTCACTTCAGCTGGAATCGAGGTGTCAGCAACCGGCGAAGCCGACTGCCCGTTCGAGTACGGAAGCTGGGACCAGTTCTGGCGCGGAACCCGAGCCGCGGGACCCACTCAGATGGCCATCGGTCTCGCTGGACTGGTCGCTGTCGAGGAGGCGACTCGCGCAGCCGTCGAGCCGCTCAGCGCCGAAGACGGCAGTATCGTCTTCGATACGAACGTGTTCATCCACGTCGTCGGCCAAGCCTGATCTGAGCAGGCCCGCTTCCTCTGACGAGTTGATTCCGTCGGCACGCCACAGGGTGCGTCCCGAGCGATTCAGCTCCGGTTCCGCCACTCGTCGGTGGCATTGACGTCACCGCTCTGCCGGGACGCCCTGTCCCTTGATGCTTCGTTCGTGCCGTATGGCGGTGTGCTCGGGTACTCAGCCTGCATCAGCACGTCTCTCCAGTCGGTGTCAGCCAGTTCTCGGGCGCTTCTGAGTCGACCAAGATCGCCGTCGGCCAGGTACAGCATGGCGAGATGGACCCGGGCACGCAGAGCGGGGCTGCCTTCGGAGGGGGCGGCGGCTGTCAGTTCGGCTCGGAATGCGCTGCGATCTGCTTCGGGTACATCACGGATCAGAAGCCGCTCCACTTCCGCCTCGTTGGTGATCACGAAATGATCATCACCGCCATGTGATCCGAAGGGCATGCCAGGAACCGTAGCGAGTAACCCTGCGTCAAGGTCCGAGCCCGGGCTCGTCCTCACCCGATCGGTGAAGTCGACCCCTGCCAGAAGGCGCCGCGTTCGCAATCTGCACCGACTGCGTTGGCGGTCGGCAAGCTCTGACGGCTCTCTCGGCGGCTGGGCGGGCCCCCAGAGGCTCAACCAGGACCGCCACCTTCACTTGGCATGAAGCGGGCCATCGCTTCGAGCGCGGCAACGTTCTGATCGTGCGTGCCTTTGTTCGCTGCCCGCTCCGTCCACGACAACCGAGCCGCAGCGAGTGCTTCGGCGTTGCCCGAGCGCAGCATGGAACGACACGAATCGGCAGCGACCGCGAGTTCGAACCGGAGTTGGAGATCGTCGGCGGACGTGGCACGAAGCTCGTCGTCGATGGACATCAGGCGCTGGCGAAGCCAGTCGAGATCCTCATCGTTGTCCATCGCTCGATAGTAGTTCCACGACCATCTTGCCGGTGTTGGCACCGGCGAGTAGTCCGATGAACGCATCGCCGGCGCTCTCGATGCCGTGCATCACGGTCTCCTCGGCCTTGATCGTGCCATCGGCGAGCCACCCGCCGACCTCACGGACGAAGTCGTCGCGCATGTTGGCGTGATCGCTGACGATGAAGCCACGCAAGTTGAGGCGCTTGCCGATCGCGAGGGTCAGATTGTTCGGCCCCGGCGCCGGCTCGGTGTTGTTGTACATCGAGATGGCTCCGCACATCGCGACGCGGCCGTGCACGTTGAGCGCATGGATCGCCGCTTGCAGGTGATCGCCACCGACGTTGTCGAAATACACATCGATGCCGTGAGGAGCGGCGGCGAAGAGTTGCTCGGCGACGGGCCCGGACTTGTAGTTGAACGCCGTGTCGTAGCCGAGCTCTTCAGTGAGCCAGGCGACCTTCTCGTCAGAACCGGCGGAACCGACGACGAGCGACGCACCCTTCAACTTCGCGAGCTGGCCGACGAGCGAGCCGACAGCACCGGCTGCGCCCGACACGAAGACCGCGTCGCCTTCCTTGAAGGACGCGACATCGAGCAGCCCGGCGTAGGCAGTCATGCCGGGCATCCCGAGTACGCCGAGATTCGCGGAGAGCGAGACGCCGTCGACGTGTGCTGCCGGCTGCGCCTGCGATGCCGGCAGGACGGCGATCTCACGCCAGCCAAGGCCATGGACGACGTGGTCACCGACCGCAATGTCGGGTGAGTTCGACTCGATCACTTCACCGACCGCGCCGCCATTGAGGGGCTCGCCGATCTGGAAGGGCGGCACATACGACTTCACGTCGTTCATCCGGCCCCGCATGTACGGATCGACCGACATGAACCGATTGGCGACGACGATCTCGCCGTCCTGCGCTGCAGGCACCTCGGCTTCGACCACCTCGAAGTTCTCGGGAACGGGCGCCCCGTTCGGGCGGGAGGCGAGGTTGACGTGGCGTGCGCGTACGGGTCATCGCCAGACCCTACCCAGACACCCCTGAACGAGTCCGATCGTCGCTTCATTCGCCTTTCAGCAAGGCGATCAGCCTCCGCCTGGAACAATGGTCGAACGTCCCGGGTCGTGATCGTGGTGTGGGACCATGCTGAACGCTGACGAACTCGTTTCAGCCGAGCCGAGTAGTGTCGACAAGCGATAGCGCGCCCTGGATTCCGAGCGTTCAGGACCAATCGAAGCACGTTCGATGGGAGGTTGAGTCGATGACAGCAGGGGGCGTGGTCGGCGTGATCGCCAACCCGGCTTCGGCCCGCGACATTCGCCGCCTGGTCGCTTCGGGGGCCGCCGTCACCACGAACCACAAGCTGAACATGCTGAGCCGGCTCTTGTCCGGATTGTCGGCAGCCGGCGTCGACCGAGTGGTCTCGATGCGTGACCTCGGTGGCATCTCCGCCGGCCTCGCATCCCGGTCGTCCAAACCCAGCGGATCGAGCTGGCCCAAGCTCGAGTTCAGTGACCACCCCATCACACAAACGGCAAAGGACACCACCGACGCCGTGGAGGACATGTGCGCTCGAGGAGTCCATGCCATCGTCGTTCTCGGAGGTGACGGGACAAACCGTGTCGTCGCCGGCTGTTGCGGACCGATTCCGATCGCGTCGATCTCGACAGGGACCAACAACGCCTTTCCGGGAGTGATCGAACCCACGGTGGTCGGCCTCGCAACCGGACTGGTTGCAACGGGAAGGGTCGACCCCGCCGCTGCCACCCGGTGTAGCAAGATCCTCGAGGTGCAGGTTGGCAACGTGAGCGAACGAGCTCTGGTGGACGTGGCGATCCTGAGTGGCGACCAAGTGGGGTCGGGAGCAATCTGGGAACCGACGGCGATCGTCGAGCTGTTTCTGGCGTTCGCCGAACCCCACGCCATCGGGATGTCCTCGATCGGCGCCCATCTACGTCCGGTTTGCCGAGACGAACCAACTGGGCTTCACATCCGGCTGGGCCGTCCCGCGACCCATCGGGTCTGCGTGCCGTTGGCTCCCGGCCTGTTGAGCGACATCGACGTCGCGGGCCTGGAGGAACTCACGATTGACGAATCGATCCGGGTACGCGCTCCCTCCGGTGTCATCGCCCTCGACGGCGAACGGGTTCTCCGGTTCGCGCCAGATGACGCCGTCACGGTGGCGCTCCGCGGTGACGGGCCACGGGCCATCGACGTGGCCCGAACCATGCGGATCGCCGCCACCTCGGGCGTTCTCGATGACTTGCCCCCACAAATCTGACGACGCCATCGACCGACGGCACGACCCGACCCAACCAAACACAAACAAGGAGACCAGCTCATGAGCCAGACGAAACGCCTCGACTTCTACAAAGGAATGGTGAGGATCCGGCAATACGAGTCGCGGATCCTGCAGGAGTACCACGCCGACAAGAAACCGGCGTGGGACATCGGCGCCGGCCTCATTCCCGGCGAGATGCACCTCTCAGCCGGCCAGGAGCCCTCGGCGGTCGGCGTGTGTGCCCATCTGAAGAAGGGTGACGCCATCACGGCCCCGCACCGTCCGCACCACTTCGCGCTGGCCCACGGCGTCGACATGAAGGCCATGACGGCCGAGATCTATGGTCGAGAAACCGGGCTGTGTCGGGGCAAGGGTGGCCACATGCACCTCTTCGATCCGGAGAATCACTTCTCGTGCTCCGGCATCATCGCCCAGGGGTATCCCGTGGCTTGCGGCCAGGCTTTCGCCTTCAAGCGGAAGGGAACCGATCACGTTGCCATTGCAGTCGCGGGCGAGGGAGCGGCCAATCAAGGAGCGTTCCACGAGTCGCTCAACTTGGCGGCGTTGTGGAATCTGCCGGTCGTGTTCATCATCGAGGACAACGATTGGGCCATCTCGGTGCCTCGCTCCCACTCCACCGCCAATGCGTCCAACGCCGACCGGGCTGCCGGTTACGGGATGCCTGGCGTGCGGGTGGAGAACAACGATGTCGACGCGGTCTCCGAAGCCGCCGGCGCGGCCATCGAGCGGGCCAGATCTGGTGACGGTCCGAGCCTCATCGAGATCCACACCCTTCGTCTCTGGGGTCATTTCGAAGGGGACGCCCAGGCCTACCGCGGCGCCGAACTCGACACGGTCGACGAACGCGATCCGATTCCGCGCTACGCCTCACTGTTGAAAGAACTCGGTGAGTTGACCGACGATCAGATCAGCTCGATCACCGCCGAGGCCGACGCCGAAGTCGACGCAGCCATCCAGTTCGCGATCCGAGTCCCGAGCCTGCTCCCGCCGACGCCCTCAACCACGTATTCGCCTGACCTGCCCCGAGCAGAGCTGACCAACCGAGATGGAGAACAGACAATGACTGCAACAGAAACAGCCACACCAGTCCGCAGGATCACCACCGCCAAGGCGATGGCCGAAGGCATCGGACTCGAAATGCGTCGCGACCCAAATGTGTTCGTGATGGGAGAAGACGTCGGTGCCTACGGCGGCATCTTCGGTTCCACCACCGACCTCTTCGGTGAATTCGGTGCCGAACGGGTGATCGACACCCCGATCTCCGAGACCGGCTTCATCGGTGCCGGTATCGGCGCTGCGGTGGAGGGCCTTCGCCCTGTCGTCGAGTTGATGTTCATCGACTTCTACGGCGTGTGTATGGACCAGATCACGAACCACATGGCCAAGATCCATTACGAGTCGGGCGGCAATGTGAAAGTGCCGATGGTGTTGATGGCGGCCACCGGAGCGGGCTACTCCGATGCGGCCCAACACAGCCAGTGCCTGTGGGGAACATTCGCCCATCTGCCTGGCATCAAGGTCGTCGTCCCGTCGAACCCGTATGACGCGAAGGGCCTGATGATTTCTGCGATTCAGGACGACAATCCCGTGCTCTACCTCTTCCACAAGGGGGCCCAGGGCCTGGTGTGGATGGAGAAGAACCCGCGGTCGATCGGCGCGGTGCCCGAAGAGTCGTTCACCGTTCCGATCGGCAAGGCCGCGGTGGCTCGAGAGGGCACCGATGTCACGATTGTCACGCTCTCGCTCTCGGTGCAGCACAGCCTCGACGTGGCCGAGCAATTGGAGGGAGAAGGAATCAGCGTCGAGGTGATCGATCTGCGCAGCCTCGTCCCACTGGACCGCGAGTGTGTGTTGAACTCTGTGGCCAAGACGGGCAAGGTCGTCGTCGTCGACGAGGACTACAAGAGCTTCGGGTTGACCGGGGAGATCGCTGCGATCATCGCCGAGACGGATCCGACGATGCTGAAGAAGCCGTTTCGTCGAGTCGCCGTGCCCGACGTGCCGATTCCGTATGCCCGTCCGCTCGAGTACGAGGTGCTACCGACCCGCGAGAAGATCAGCGCAGCCGTGAAGGAACTGATGTCGTGATCACCGAAGTCCCGTTTCCGACGATGTCGGAGGACGACCCGCTCGCGGAGGGAGTTGTCGGCACCTGGTTCGTGAATCATGGCGAGTCGGTGGCCCCCGGGCAAGTCATCGCCGAGGTGCAGGTAGAGAAGGTGTCTCAGGACGTGGAGGCGCCGACGGGCGGCGTGATGTATCAGCTCGTCGCCGAAGGGGTGGCGATTCGGCAGGGTGAACCCCTCGCCCGGATCGATTCATAGCGAACCCTGTGGGCCGGATTTCCGGCTCACGGGGTCATGTCCCCTACCGACTCACCGCCGAACACGATTGCTGTGCCGGAGCCGCAGAGCCTTGCTGACGTGTCGATGGCGGAACTCATGCCGGCTCGTGGGGTCGGTTCTGCCAGTCATCGGGGATGGCGGCGACCCGGCTGCTGGGTGCGGTGTTGTGCGCCTGCTTCGAGACGAGCATCAGCCACGTCACGGCGCCGAGGATCACCGCACCCCCGAGCAACGTGGTCGCTCCCGGCGTCTCACCTGGCCAGATCCACACCCACAACGGAGCAAGCACGACCTCGGTCATCAACAGCAACGGCACCCGTGCAGCAGCGACCGATCGGTGGCCGAGATTGAACATCGGCAATCCGATCCCGAGAGCGATCCCGCCCGACACGAAGGCGAGTGATGCATCGCGCACGCTGATGATCAGCCCTCCCTGGGTGAGGGCGACGGCGGCTGAAACGAGGCCGAGCGCCGAGCCGGCAATGAGCGTGGGGACCACCGGATCGACGCCCGAGACCGAACGCATCAGCACGCTGTAGCAGCCGACCGTCACCGGTATGCCTCCGGCGAAGAGCAACCCGGAGACCGAACCAACGTCGAGCCCGGCGCTCACGGTGATCGCCACGCCGATGAGCGTCACCCCGATGGCGATCACCGTCACTCGCTCCACACGTTCGCGCAGCACGATCCAGCCAATCACCGCAGCGAACACGGGCGCGGCCGCCAGCAAGAAGAGCGTCGTGGCCGCCGAGGTGCGCGACAGCGCCAAGATGTACAGCATCGACGTGACGCCCAGCGTGCACCCTGCGAGCCACACCGTGGGTGTGACCCCAGCGAACGACACTCGCCGGCCACCACGCCTCGCAAGGATCAGGAGCACCATTGCGAACGCAGTGGACGCTCCCCGGTACGTGAGGAACTGGAAGCTGCTGGCCTCGTCGACCGCAGCAACCGCGATCGCAGTCACACTGAAGACAGCACCCGATCCGATCAGGAGCAAAGCGCCCTGGCGCTCGGTCAGTTCACCGTCACCGGCAAACGCATCACGCACGGCGACCAACACCCGGCGAGCGTATCCAGCGGACCGGTGCAACGAATCGAACGGCTGGTCGCCCCACTCGATTATCGGTCGGTCGGTCCGGCCCGACATGGCGGTGTGGTAGAACCGCGTTTGATGTTGTTCCCACCTTCGGCATCTTCGACGACGAAGGACTCGCTGCGATGATGTACCGCCATCTCGGCTACGACCTCGAACGTGCCCGCGGTGGCGCAGCAATGATCGTGGTCGAGCCGGTTCCGGTCCATGCGACCGCGGTGCTGACCCGCGGCAACTTCCGCCACGGCGACGATTCGATCATCGAACCGTTCCGCCGCATCACTGATGTCACGACAGCGATGGCAGCCACATGATGAGCGAAACCGAGATCAGCGAAGTGATCGACGGCGTGGAGGTCTGAGGATGCCCAGAACCGTCAGGCTGACGCCTTCGGATCTGCTCGACGCGTTCGTTCCGCGAGCCCTCGATGTCGGGATGAGCGACGAAGATGCCAAGCGAGTGGTGGCGCACTACGTCGCATGCGACTTCTTGGGCCGACATGCGCACGGCGTCTTCTGGATGCCCGCCGTCCTCGAAGCCCTGTACCAGAGCGGGCCATCGACTTCGACGTCAGGACCCGGACGCCTCACCATCGGCGCTGCTGGTCGTCCAGGAGTAGCAGCGATCATCGACGCATGTGATGCAGCGACGGTGAAGCTCGCGTCGTCTGGCACGCTGTCGATTGGAATCAGTGACTACGTGGGGCCTACCGGTTCGCTGGGATGGTTCGCGTACATGTTGGCTGATCGCGGAATCGGTTCGATCAGCGTCTGCAACTCAATCGCAGCCGTTGCCGTACCGGGAACGGGCACTCGGTTTGGAGGTACGAATCCGATTGCATTCGGGGTTCCGGGAGATCCGCACTTCATCGCCGACTATGCGTCGTCTGTCATGTCGACCGGTGCCCTGCGAATGACTGGCCTGAGTGGAGATGACGTGCCAGACGGGGTCATGGTCACCGGCGATGGAGCACCCTCGAATCGTCTCGAGGAACTCGACGACGGTGCAATGCTCGGGTTCGGTGGGCACAAAGGCCATGTTCAGTCAGTCGCAATCGAGATTCTCTGTGGCTTCCTGGCCGGGTCGAAAGTCGGCCGAGAGGACGACCGCTCGACGGGAACGGTGATGTTCCTCTTTGGAAAGGACGACGCGTCGACGACCCGATGCTGTGTCTGCGACTCGAGCGAGCTTGCTCGGCGCCGTGAGCGACGCCCGAATGCCCGGTGAGGCGTATTCGCGAGTGCCCAGTGAGTTCCTGTGGAACGGCGAGTCAGATTCAGAATGGGCGCAGACCGCTCACGTCGAGATTCCGGATCATGTTTCCGGTTTCCTGGCTGACCGAGGCTGCGCACTGTCTTGATCGGTGCCGTCCCTGATCGGTGCCGTCATGTCGACCGGCTGACGTCGAGGTCTCGGGGCGTTACGAGGCTGTGCAGCTCGCAGCTGCCCTCGTCGAGCTCCTCCCACGAGCGGCCCCGGTACACGAGGATGGCGAGGGCGCCGGTCGGGAGATTCTTCGCCAGGCGCCGAAGGTCCCGCTCCGGCCCGACGCCCGCGAGGCGCTGGGCGAGGGTCTGCATCCCGGGGTTGTGCGCGACCAACATGACGCTCCGCACATCGGCAGGGGTGCGACGCAGCCGGTTGAGCATCGCCTGCGGACCGACGAGGTACAGGCCACGGTAGTGCTTCACCACGGCGTCCTCGCCGATGGCGGGCAGCGCCCGCTCCAGCGTTTGGCGGGTGCGCAGCGCCGCCGAACAGACGACGAGCCCCGGTTGGATGCCGGCCAGCCGCATGTACTCGCCCATGGCCTCGCAGGCTCGCTCGCCCCGAGGAGCGAGGGGCCGATCGAAGTCGTCCAGTTCGGGATCCGACCTACTCGACTTGGCATGCCGGAACAGATAGACGAGGCGCGGCGCCTCGTCGGCCTCTGCGGTCGGGCGCGGTGCGACCGGCTCTCCTACCGGACCGACCAGCTGCGGCAGGCTGGCGATGAGCTTGCTCAGCTTCTTCTGATCGACCTTGCGCGCCGCCTTTCGCACCGGGAGCCAGCGCCGGCGGCGCATGCCCGACTCGGGCCACTCGGGCAGCTCGTTGCGAACCAGCATCGGGTACAGGTCGACCTTGCACGTTCCTTCCCACTTGCGATAGCGATACGAGCCGAGGGTCGTCTCCCCGACCTCGCCTTCGACCCCCGCCTTCGCTCGGGCTTGCCGCTGCCGCCGACGCGGCGGGGCTCATGCCGGGCTCGACGATCCCCTTCGGCACCATCCAGCGCTTGCCCCCGCTCGACGAGATGACGAGCACCTCGAGATCCTCGCCCTTCCAGCGGTAGGGAACGACCCCGGACTGGCGGTAGATCCATGCGGGATAGGGCGGCCTGTTCGTGTTCATCGGTGGACCTCCTGAGCTCGGGTGCAGCGCGCATGTGAGTAGTTCGCAACTGTGTGCATGAACTGCGAGCTGGGTCACTCTCCGCTCCGTACATCATGCACCATGGTGGTCCTGGGCTGCGGCGGCGAGTTGGGTGACAGCTTGTTCGACGACGGCGCCGGGAGCGGCGATGGTCATGCGAGCGAAGCCAGCCCCTTCGCGCCCGAACCAGTGGCCGGGGCTGAGCGCAAGGCCAGCGGTCGACGCGAGCCACTTCGGGATTGCGGTCACCTCGTGATCGAGTTGACGGAGGTCAAGCCAGGCCAGATAGGTGCCTTCGGGGGTGATCAGCTCGATCTCGGGAGGGAGGCCCTGTTGAATCAGCTCGATGTTGTCGGAGATCAGCACAAGGAACTCGTCGAGCCAACGGTCTCCGTGCCGGTAGGCGGCCTCGAACGCGGCGAGGCCGAAGACGTTGTTGCGGGTCAGATGGAGCTGAGAGCTTCTGGTCTGGAAGCGCTGAGCGATGTTCGCACGGTTCGTGATCAGCACGGTGTCGCAGACGCCTGCGAGGCCGAATGTCTTGATGGGTCCATGTGTCGCTGCCCAGGACACATCGTGGGGTTCGGCAGCGTGGGCGAAGGGGACGAAGGAGTTTGGCGCGAGCGCGAGGTCCGCGTGAATCTCGTCGGCCAAGACGAACACGTCGTGTTGGGCGCAAATGGATGCAACTCTGTCGAGTTCGCTCCGGTGACCACACGCGGCCGACTGGGTTGTGAGGACTGCACAAGATGAGCATTCGATTTCGGCGTTCGGATGCCTTGGTCTCGAGGTCATCGAAATCGATGCGATACCCCTCATCGGTCAGCACGAGGGGGCTGCGGACCGCCATCCGATCGCCCGATGCGATCAGCGTCTTGAAGTCGGTGAAGACCGGCGGTTGCAGGATCACCCCATCCCCGGGTTCGGTGACCTGATCGATCAGAACCCCGATCGACGTGCCGACGCTCGGACTCACCATGGTGTGCGCCTCGGAGATGTCCCAGCCGTGGCGGTTGGCCACCCATTCTCGGAATGCTTCGAGGATGGAGCCGGGCCGCGTCTCGTAGCCGTACCAACCCGATGCTCCACGGGCCCGCAACGCCTCGACAATGTCGGGCGCCAGCTCGACACCAGGCTCGGCAATCCAGAGCGGTATCAAATCCTCGTCGGTACCGAAGTGACGCTCCAACGTTGCCGGGTCAGTACCTTGTCGACGATTTCTCATTTGAGCCTGTCGACATCGGTGAACAGGAACGTGACTGCACCAGAGTTCGCTCCCATCCGCCAAGTGTCCCACAGACGAGCTGGGCCGGATGGGCCCTCAAGTTGCAGGTCGCCAACGGTCGATACAAAAGGAATGCGATCGGGACAGCAGTACGCCATCAAGGGAACTCCGAATCTGCGATCCTGTGCCCCTGTGTCGTGCTCGGTATCCCCTCTTCGGTCCTTCATCGTTGCGGTTGCGGTCGCTGTGCTCGCATCTGCTGCGCCACTCGTGGCTCCGCAACCGGCGGGCGCAGCGGCATGCCGTTCAGGTGAACCCACACCCGCACATGCGGAACAGATCGAGCTCTCGGCGTCCTACGGCGCCATCTGGCGGCTCTACCAGGCCTTCTTTCTTCGACAGCCCGACGAGAGCGGGATGGCGTACTGGATGGACCGCTACCAGAACGGAACATCGCTGCAGGTCATCTCCGCCAACTTCGTCGACTCCGATGAGTTCACGGAACGGTACGGCCGGCTCGACGACCGTGGTTTCGTCGACCTGGTCTATGCCAACGTGATGTGCCGTGACCCCGACGCAGGTGGGTACGACTACTGGACGGGCCGCCTCGCCAATGAAGTGGGTTTCGACCGCGGTCAGCTGATGCTGTTCTTCTCGGACTCTCGGGAGTACCGAGAGCGAACCAACACCCAACCCCGCGATCTCCGCCCACTGGCCCAGGCAACCATGGTGACTGATGGCTACGCGTCTCGGGCCATCACCGGTGGTCAGGTCGTCGAAGTCGACTACTCGCGGGTCGACTTCAGTGCCGGCGAGCAGCGATGTTCGGTCGCCTCGATCAACGGCAACTGGTTCTACACGCCAGAACGGGCCAACCCCCGCCCGATCGGCTTTGCCGTGATCGACGGCCGCATCATCGACAACGGCACGGACAACAGCTCTCGCGGCATCTTCGGCGAGCGTTGGACGACGACGAGCGAGAGCGTGATCTTCGACGCCTTCAACCCGGGGGAAACCGGTCCGACCTATCACTTGAGTTCCTCGCTCGAGCAGAAGGGCAGCCGTGCGCTCGAGTCCTATGGGCGGTACCGCCCGACCGACCTGATCAGCCCCATCGAAAATCCGGCCGACTGGCGTTGGGCCGCTGCCGGGATCCCCATGATCATCAACGGTCAGCGGGTTCGCGACGTCTTCGACCCGGCGGCCCGGACCTACGAGTGGAGCTACACGTACAACACGACCCGCCACTCCTTCGTCGCCTTCGACAAGGACAGCGGGACCCTGATGTTCGGCTCCACCACGGCCATGAACGCCTTCCAGATCGCTGGCTTCGTGGAGGGTGAGGGCTACGACGACCTCATCAAGTTCGACGGCGGTGGCTCAGTCGAGTTCAACGTCGCAGGTGTGGCCCAGGTCGCCGGGACGCCTCGCGACGTGCCACTCTGGCTCGGCATCGGCTGCTGACCCGAGCCTGTCTGATCACCACCCGGAGTCGAATCGACTCATTCAGCGCTGCTGCTCTCGAGGACCGTTCAGCTGGCCGACAGATTCGTCTCCGGAGCGGGCAACGCCGGCGTTCGGATCGTCGGTCATGCCATAACCCTCCCACGGTGCGAAGCCCAACAAGCCCAAGAGCTCATCGCTCAACTCGGCCTTGACTTCGGAGCGAAGCCCGAGTGTGTAGTTCGAAAGCGTTCGCACCATTGGCCCTGAGAAGAACGTGATCATGCCAACCCGGGGTCCGTCAGATCTATTGAGGCCCGCTCCGTGCCAGGTACGCCCCTCCCAAGCCAGTAACGAGCCAGCAGTTCCTTCGATCTGGATCTCGTCATCTCGTGGCTCCCCAGAGGGCACTCCCCCGCAGAGGTGGCTTCCGGGCACGATTCTCGTTGCCCCGTTCTCGACGGTGAAGTCGGTGAGCATCCACATGATGTTCAACACGAACGGCCCATTGATTGCGTGGGTCAGCGCGCTCAGGCGAATCAACGACGAGCGTCGTCCTCTTGATGTCACCAACCGGCACGGACGCATCACCGGGAACAGCCGGCGCAGGAACCCACCACTGATCGGCGTGAAGCTGCTGGGGCTGATTGCCCGGGTGGGTGATGTGCGAATCCATGGCGCTCAAGTAGTGGTCATTGCCAAGGACATGATTCGCGAGTGCCCGAGCAACAGGGTGAAGCGGGAGCTCCCGAAACCCGTCACCCTTGTTGAGTAGCTGCTGAATCCACTGGTTGACCTCGTCTCCGAACGCCTCGGCCGAGAACGCAAACTCGCCCCCGGTTGCACGCTCGGCCCGAGCCTGAGAGACGATCCGTTCACGAAGCGCATCAACCCGATCAGGAGCCAACACATTCTCGATCAAGCAGTAGCCCGACTCGGACAGAGAACGGCACGCGCTCCCAAGTTCGGCTGCGGTCACGACTCGATCCATAGGTCTTGGCTCCCCGCTCGGTGCGAAAAACTACCATGCGTCTGACCGCACGCTCGTTCTCCACCAGAGGGGCTGCACCCGCTCGCCTCAGTGCGCCCGCGTGGCACCCTGTTTCGTCGGTATGACCAGCAGTCGACATGTCAGGTGATGCACCGCATACGTAGTGACTGACCCGAGCAGGAGGCCTTTGAAGCCTCCGAGGCCCCGAGACCCGAGTACGACCAACTCTGCCGGGCCGTCCTCACCCCCCTCGGCCACCTCGATCAGCTGCACACCGGCATGGCCGAGCACAACCTTCGACTCGACCGGCACGGGGAAATCGCCACCGTAGGACTCCTCGAGAATCGCCAGCTCGGCGGCGACGAACGTCTGACCTTCCTCACGGAGCAGATCCAGATCGATCATGGCGCCGTACTCCACCCCAATCGATACCGGAAGACTGACAACATGCAACGCCACCACCCTGGCATGGCGCCACTCCGCTTCACGTATCGCTTCAGCAAACGCTGAACGCGATGTTTCCGATCCATCCAGTCCCACCAGAATGAAGCTCACTGCACACGCCCCTTCTTCCCTGATCCCTACGACCACGGACTACGTCGATCGTGCGCCCGACCAGGGCCATCCGCCAGAGCACAAGGGCCTTCGGCGTCCTTTGGCCAACCCTGGGGCTCGCCGGGCGCTAACCGTGGCGCTCTCTCTTGGCAATGCCCATGAAGGACATCCGCCGCTCGAGTTCACGCCAGTCGAGATGCACGACCTCCCACCCGTCGGCTCCGAGCTGGTTGAGGTAGTCCTCGACTACCTCCGGCGGCTTGCCCTTGACCCAGCTCCAGATCCCGCCCTCGATGGTCCGCGAGTCGATGAGCTTGTATTCCCAGGACTTCATTGTGTGTCTCCTTCGTTGGCTGCGTTTGTGCCCTTGGGGCTTGGCGCTAGGGGTAGGTGGCGAACAGGACGGCCCGAGTACCGAGCTCTCCCGTGCTGCTGCGGTAGAGAGCAGTGAGGACGTGCTCGCCGGGTTGGGGCGGGGGTTCATTGGTGCCGGTGACCCGCACCCCATCGGTCGCGGTGGTGACCTCCAACGGCACAGGACCGGTCTCGTCGAGAAAGAGGAGGACATCGAATCCCTCCGGTGCGGCCAACTCGAACGCGACATCGGGTGCGACACGGTCGAGGAAGTCCTCTCGGGGGACCACGAAGCCGATCGGCTCGGCCGTGGCGAATGGGTGGGCGAGGAACTTTCGATCAGATTCGGTCATCACCAGCGACACCGCTCTGTGCTCGCTGGTGCCTTCCTGATCAACCGTGCCCACGAACACGACGACCGTTGCCGCGCTGCCATCGCCGAACCAGCCGGTCACCGACCAGGATTGCCGGTCGCTCGCTCGGTCCCATGCGCCCCAGCCCTCAGCCAGCTCCGTGGCGAAGACCTCCAACCCTCCACGTTCGTCGACATAGGTGAGCGACAGAGGCGACGTCAACGACTCGGCCTCGTCGATGTCGCCGGCCGCCAGCGCCGCCACCCACGCCGCCGCGGCCTCCTCGGGCCGCTCACCCGTCACCTCCGCACTGAAGGTCAGCGCCCGACCATCGCCAGTCTCCAGTCGCAGCGTCTCACCATCAATCCGCCAGCCCGCTACGGCGCCGAGGGTCTGGAACACGTCGGCCTCCTGCGCCATGACCGACTCGTCGCAAACCAGCTCGGTCGAGACACGCTCCGACAACGTCATCCGCTGATCGTCGATCACCAGTTCGGCCCCGAAGTCATTACAGCCACCGCTCCCCCGAACTGCGTCAGCGGCCAGATCAAAGACCAGGAAGGGGCGGGTGCCCGCAACCACCGAGGACGCCACATCGCCATGCTCGATCCCCGTGAGGCGCCAGGCGGTTCCCTCCAGCGGCACCGCGGGAGGAGCAGCCCAGGCCGTCATCACCAGCGAGGCCGAACCGTCGCCGTTGGCCAGCGTCAGCCGATCAGCGCCAAGCTCGAAACGGTCGACGGCGCCCAGCACCGCCAACAGCTGGGCCTCGAGCTCCATCACGTCGGGCTCACATCCGATCTCGGTCACGGAGAAACCCGTGAGAGCCAACACACCAGCGGCGGTCAGCGAGAACGCGGCCTCATACGAGTTACAGCCGGTCGAACCCGAAGCTCGGCCGCCGTCCACCATGAACGTCGGAATCCGTCCTTCGATCGGCGTGATGACTTCGTCGTCGAACGTGCCGCTCTCCACGACCCATGACGAGCCATCGAGCGTGACTGCTGGCGGTGTATCGACCGGAGAATCACCGTCGTCACCACAGGCGCCGCCCATCAGGACGACGACCACCATCAGCGCAAGCCGAGCCGAGCAACCCATGACAGTCTCGCATTCGAACGCCGCAGGGCCGGGCGGATCCGGAGCACGGCGAAGCCGTCTCAGCAGATCGTCTGCCCAGGAGTGGCCCGACACCAGGGACCAACGGCCCAGGAGCGGCTCCGGCTGATCGCCACATCTGAATGAGCCCGCTTGGGCCGGTTGCCGCGGCACCACGGCCCTTTCGACGTCGTTCCCCACAGCTTCGCACGCTCAGATCGCATAGGACCTTCTTCTCTTGATCCCTGGGTTGTCGTGGCTGAGCCTTGGACCATGAGCGAGGATGCGGCGATCAGCCACGTCGGTTCGGGTCTTGTTGTTGATGCTCGGGTCGGGCATGAGGGAACGCGGATTGATCTGGATGACGTGTCCAAGAGGTATCGGATAGGCGACGTCGAAGTCACTGCTCTCGACGGCATCAACCTCCATGTCGATGACGCAGCCTTCGTCGCCATCGTGGGTCCATCGGGTTGCGGGAAGACGACGCTGCTGAACATGATCGGGGCGCTCGATACACCGACCTCGGGTTCGATACGGGTGGGTGGCGTGGACGTCAGCGGAGCGTCGCGAGTCGATCGGGCGGCGGTTCGACGACACACGGTGAGTTTCATCTTCCAGACCTTCAACCTGTTTCCGGGACTCACGGCGGTCGAGAACGTGCAGTTCGGCGCCGATGCGGCACAGCGATCTGATCCGGCGGATCGGGCAGCGCAATCCTTGGCTCAGGTCGGGTTGGCCGAACGCACCCGCCATTTCCCCCACCAGTTGTCCGGCGGTGAACAGCAGCGGGTCGCGATCGCACGGGCGCTGGCCACGGGCAATCCGATCCTCCTGGCAGACGAACCAACGGGTGAGTTGGACTTCCGCACCGGCGTTCAGATTCTGCAGGTGCTCGAAGACCAGGCCCGTGCGGGAATGACCGTGCTCGTGGTGACCCACAACCGCGAGATCGCCAGGGTGGCCGATCGGGTGATCGAGCTGTCGAGTGGTCGGATCGTCTCGGATGGGCCGCCCGTCGGCGGCAAGGCCGATATCGGCGATCTGCAATGGTGACGCCCGCCCGAAGCACATTCGGCAGCGTGTGGTTGCGGTGGTCGTGGCGCGATCTCCGATCGCGTTGGGTCGCCGTGGTCGCGATCGCTCTGGTCCTGGCGATCGGTACCGGGGTGTACGCAGGGTTGGGAAGCACCGCCGAGTGGCGGCGGCAGTCCAACGACGCCAGCTTCGCGGCACTGTCGATGCACGATCTTCGGGTCACACTCAGCCCCGGGACCTTCACCGAGCAGGGTGGATTGGTCGAAGCCGTCGAAGGACTCGACGCTGCATCCTCGGTGACAGCGGTTGTCGAACGTCTTGTCGTGGACAGCCAGGTCGATACCGGCCCGGCCGTGGGTACCGATTCGGTGCTGGTCCCGGCCCGTCTCGTAGGGATGACGTTCGGGCTCGCGCAGCCCGTCGACAGCGTCTGGATCCGCGACGGAACACGACCGGCCGCCGGTCAGTCCGAGCTCGGTTCTGCAGTGATGGAAGCCAAGTTCGCCGACCACAGAGGGCTTCCGACGCAAGGATCGGTCACGGTTGCCGGCGGACGCTCGGTGGCCTACACCGGGCTCGGTATCGCCCCGGAGGACTTCTTCTACGAGGGCCCAGAAGGAACGATCTTCGCTGAAGGCGAACTCGCCATCTTGTACCTGCCGTTGGCAGAGGCCCAGGACATCAGTGGCCATCTGGGAATGGTGAACCAAGTCGTCCTCACTCTTGCCGATGGCACAGACCGTGACACCGTCGAGGCGCAGCTCGAGGCGATGGTCTCCGATCTGGGTCTGAGCGGTGTCGTGTCCACCCGCGACGACGCCGACGCGGTGCGCGTGCTGTACGAGGACATCGACAACGACCAACAGTTCTGGAATGCACTGTCCGCACTCGTGCTGGTCGCTGCCGCTCTCGCGGCATTCAATCTGATCAGTCGAATCGTCGAAGCCCAACGCCGCGAGATCGGTATCGGCATGGCCTTGGGGGTGCCACGACGACAGCTCGCTATCCGACCGCTCCTGATCGGGGCACAGGTCGCAATCCTCGGCACCGTTGCCGGTCTCGGGGTCGGGCTCGCCGTGGGCAACGCTTTCGGGAGCCTCCTCGAGTCATTCATGCCGCTCCCTGAACACCGCACTCCGTTCCAGTTCGGCGTCTACGCCCAGGCCGCAGCACTGGGCGTCGTGATTCCCATGGCGGCCAGCGCGCTTCCGGTGTGGCGGGCGCTTCGGGTCGAACCAATCGAGGCCATCCGAACCGGCCACCTCACCGCCAAGACCAGCCGGCTCACCAGTTGGACCGGCCACATCCGACTGCCGGGTTCGACGATGACTCAGATGCCGATTCGCAACGTGTTGCGGACACCACGCCGAGCAATTCTGACCGCGGTTGGAGTCGGCGCCGCGATCACCGCCCTCGTCGCAGTGCTCGGCATGCTCGACAGCTTCGATCGAGCGATTCAACAAGGCGACAACGAGTTCACCAAGGGCAGCCCCGATCGCATCGTCGTCCAGCTCGACACGTTCTACCCCGACGAATCCAACACCGTCACAGCGATCGGGGATGCCCCGCCGGTCGGGCACATCGATGCTGGTCTGCGCCTTCCCGCCACCACGCTCGCCGCCGACCCCGCTGCCAACCTCGATCTGCTCGTGGAGTTCGTCGACCTCGACGAGGCTGTGTGGACGCCAACGATCGAAGAAGCCTCCATCACATCCGACACCTCCCGCGCCGGAATTCTGCTGGCCGGCAAAGCCGCGGACGACCTCGGAGTCGACGTCGGCGGCACCATCACCCTGCGTCACCCTTTCCGCACCGACGTCGGCGGCTTCTCCCTGGCCGAAACGGAACTCGTCGTCAGTGGGATTCATGCCAACCCGATCAGGACGTTTGCCTTCATGGAACTAGATGACGCCACCCAGTTCGGCCTCGAAGGCGCAGTGAACGTCGTGCAGGCATATCCCACCGAAGATGCCTCGCGATCCGAGGTCCAGCGTGCGGTTTTCGGCCTTCCTGGGGTGACATCGAGTCAACCGGTGGCCCGGATCAGCGAGGCCATCGACGAAGTACTGGATCGGTTCCTCAGCTTCCTCTTCGTCACGGCGGCAGCAGTGGTGACCCTCGCACTGCTCATCGCTTTCAACGCGACCCGGATCACCGTCGAGGAGCGACAACGAGAACACGCCACGATGCGCGCCTTCGGGCTCCCGGTCCGAGCGGTCATCGGTGTCGTCGTCAAGGAGAGCGTCATCATCGGCATCGTGGCCACCGGCATCGGGATCGGCGGCGGTTTCATCTTCCTCAGATGGATGCTGGCATCACTCGCGAGCACCACGTTGCCCGACGTCGGCATCGACGCCTACATCTCCCCGACAACAATTGGCATCGCTGCGATCGTCGGCATCGTGGCCGTGGCAGTTGCTCCGCTCTTCCTCGCCCGCAGGCTTCAACACATGAACCTTCCTGACACCCTCCGAGTCATGGAGTGATGAGACATCGTCAACCGGAATGACAGGAGATGGCGGTCACCCGCCCGGTAGGCGGCGGTCACCAGGTACAACGGCTAGTTCAACGTCAATTGCGTGCCGTCGAACGTGCCGACCACTTGCATGCGATCGTCGGTCCAACGCACCGATTGTTCTTGCTCGAACTCGACCCCGAGCGTTTCTGGATTGGCAATGGCCACGGACGCTCCCCCGCACTGCGGCGGAAATGATTCCATGAGCACCTCGCACAACCTGGCATCGTCGTCGTTCCACACGACGTAACCAACCACCATCGTCTCAACGGGCGCTTCACCACCAAGCAGCTCACCGATCTCGAGCGGAGCGGTCGCAGTCGAAGTCGCTGGCGGCGCAACGCCATCGGGAGACCATGGCGCCTCATCGACACGAACGATGTATTCCACAACCCGTTCGGGCACGACCGGCTCATCGAACGGCCGGATGTATTCCAGGCGCAGGACCTCAGCGCCACTGATTGCTTCGAACAGGAATACGTCCACCCCAGATGCACCCACCGACTCGGTCTCGGCTGGTTCGTGACTTCGAGAGCGAAGCTCCACCGACTTCAGACCCGCCTCTTCGGCGATCTCCCATGAGTACCCGGTGCTCGGATTGGAATCGAGTCGAACCTCGAACTGCTGACCCGAATCGATCAGGATCTCGGAGCCACTCTCGGCCTCGCCGAGCACAGCCGAACCGGCTGAATCACTCGAGCAAGCAGACAGGGCCAGCGCAGCCAAGAGAAGCGACGAGAAAGAATGGCCTCATGGCCGAAGCCTTGCTCGACTCCGTACCAGCGAGCTAGATACGAACGTCCCGACTGTTGTGGTCGGATGGAGCGACCGAACGCATCGTCGAGATCACCTGAGGCGTCGGCCCCCGATTCGACGCCGCTACGTATGACAGCACTCAGGTCCGGCAGTAGGTTCGGCACGATGGAACCTCAACTGACCGTTTCCCGCGACATCGCCGCCTCACCCGAAACCGTGTTCGCTGCCATCACCGACGTGACCCGCATGGGAGAGTGGTCACCGGAGAACCACACCAACGAATGGACCGATGGTGCCACCGGAGCCGCCATCGGCGCCCGCTGGGTCGGCCACAACCGCAACGGCGACTTCGAATGGACCACCGAAGCCCGCGTCGCTGAACTCGTCCCCAACGAGCGATTCACCTTCGAGTGCGTCGCACCCGACTTCAACGATTTCCACTTCGCCACCTGGCGCTTCGACATCGAGCCCACCGACACCGGCTGCCGGGTCACCGAGTCCTGGCAGGACCTACGACCCGAGGCATCGAGGCAGGGCACATCCCAGATCTCGGGCGTCGCCGACCGACAGGCCCACAATCGCGCCGGCATGGAACAGACCCTGGCCGGACTCGCTGCCGCAGTGGAGAGCTGAACAGGGCGGTACGGGCACGGGCGAGCCGACTGGGACGACCCGGTCACTACCACCCGCTCCGGGCGCTCCGATCAGAGGGTTCGGACCGCTTCAGGAGCAAGCCGCGCAGAGGGCGCCACTCGACAATGGCCTCGAGCCGATACAGCGGCAAGAGCGCGAATCCGAGCCCGTTGTAGGAGAAGAACACGAACATGGTGGTCAGGGTCCCGAGGTGGAAGAGCAGCACACTCGGGACCCACACCCTCCGAAACCAACCGCCGAGCAATGCCAACGGGGCCAACAGTTCGATGCCGAGACCGAGCACCGCCGTTGGCCTGATGAGCCATTCCTGACGAATGATGAAGGACGCCAACGGCGGCCTTGGTTCGCCCAGCAGGTCGAGGCGGGTTGCTGAGTAGCCAATGTGGTTGGCGAGCGTCGCCCCATCGACCCAGTCAGAACCGCTCACGCGGATCTTGGCGACGGCCGCCAGGACGTACGTGATGGCGGTGACGATCGCCATGAGACGAATCGGCCACCCGTAGCGGACTGAGGGTCCGACTCTTGCCGAACTTCGCCTTGCATCCAGGCTCAGCGCATCAGCCGCAGGCGAGAACCCGAGCAACAGAAGATGCAGGGTCACGAGATGCTCGAAGTGGAGCATCTGACCCCACGATGCGTGGTACGTCGCCCATGCCAAGGTGCAGAGTGCAAAGACCGGGCCGACGAGTCGGTAACCAGCACCGGCGACGAAGGCCACCCCGCTCATCATCGACACGGCAAAGAGTGACCACAACACGACGGGCGAGACGGGGCCGTCGAGCAACCCGGCGAGGCCGACCGGCTCGAACTGGCTCGCTGACCGAGCCCCGAGCCGCTCGAACTCGCCGATGCTGACGACGAGGTTGACCAATGCATACCCACCAACGGCCAGACGAAGGCAGGCCAAGCGTTCAGGTGGCGCACGACTGAGCAGCCAGCCGTCGACGCTGCGCAGCACCCCCATCGGCGCCGGGTCGCGACTCGGTGTCCACGTCATCTGGGCACCTCGCACGAAGCGAGGACATCTCGATTCCGCAGTGACTCGGCGTCCTGGAGACGAGCGATCGTGTCATGCCGCTCGCTTGCGATCTCCACACCTGCGAGTGTCCGATCGACCCGTGAGGCGATCTCGAAGCACACGACCGAGGCGTCACCGCGCCGCACGGCATCGTTCAGGAACGACTGAGCAATCAGCGGGTCTCGGCTCCGCGGCGATCGTCAAGGCGGAGAGCGTCACTCGGTCTCCTCGCTCGTCGATCCCAGAAGCAGTCACGAAGTCACTCAGATTGGACCTCGTCCCCGAATACATCGGATAGGTCGACAACGGCAAGCTGTCCTTGTTTCGCACCGCGGGAGACAGGAGCGCAGCGATGAGACCCACCGTCAGAACGCGACGGACCCATGAGCCAGCCGTCTCACGCCGAGCCTCCTCCCCGGCGAATTGCACCATCGGTTCAGAGTACGGCAAGACGACATGGGCCCGCCTCGCGGCGCTCGCACGCGCCGCACCGACCCGCAGAACGTGGTCCATCTCAACCAGAACATCGATCCCGCGTGAGACACAGGTCACCGGCGCATCGGGAACTGCCACGTCGACCCCAGCGTCTGAGTGGATCATCAATCACGACCTTCCCCTTGGAGGACCCCGAATGAGCAAGGCCAGAATCAACCGAATCGCCGTAGCGACCGTGGCTGTCGTGGTCTCGATCGGCATCGGCACCGCCATCGTGCTCGCCGCCGACGGCGCCGACGACGACACCCCCATTCCCGTCGAACCCGACAACGGCATCGGCGACACACCCGACGATCCGGGTGAGTTCGGGGATGAGCTCGACACGGAGGCGGCACGCCAGAACGCCCACGGCCTGCTGGGGCGCGACGAGGGCGATCTGCCAGACGACGTCCGGGTCAGCCGTCGCGGCCCAGAACACATGGACCTGACCGAGGACTACCGGCTCGGTCGCTCGACCGTCGAGCTCGACGACGACGGCGACGGCTACCGGGTGACGGCCGTGACAGTCGAACTCCCGGACGGTCCCGAGACGTTCCAGCTCACCCCCGGCTGAGCAGCTGGACGGATTCACTGGCCGTTTCAACAGCCCATCGAGTTCGTCACGGTCGAACGCCACCGTGCCCAGAGCATTTCTGGCAGCGCCGATCACAGAGGTCGTATGGTCCGAGTCATGCAACCGGACCTGACTTCCACCTTTGACCGCTCGACGCTCACGGATCTCGAAGGATTCTGGTCGAGCTCACGCGAGGAACGAGAGGGAGTCTTTGCCCAGCTCCGAGCAGGCGACGACCTCTTCTTCAGCGAAGAACGAGGCCTCGAGATCGACGGCGAGATGCTGATCCCCCCAGGCCCGGGTTTCTACTCACTCGTCCGCCATGCCGACGTGGTCGAAGCCAGCAAACATCCCGCACACGTTCTGTTCCGGTGAGGGATCGAACATCGGGGACCTGCCCGTCGAGCATCCGCGAATTCTTCGGCTCGATGATCAGCATGGACGATCCCCGTCACGCCAGGCTCCGACGCATCGTGTCGAAAGGCTTCACGCCGCGCATGGTCGAAAAGCTCGACGAAGACATCGTGCACCAAGGCACGGAGCGTGATCGACGGCGTCGTCGACAAGGGATCCATCGACTTCGTCACCGAGGTCGCCGCCAACCTGCCGCTTGCCCTGATCTGTGACCTGATGGGCATCCCCGCAGTCCGAGTACGAGTTCGTGTTCGACATCACGAACGTCATCTTGTCGAACCGGCGACCCCGAGTTCATCCCCGAGGGCGCCAACCCCATCGAGGCCTAGCTCAATGCCGGCGGCGCCCTCGCCCAACTCATGCACACCATGGCGGCCGAACGGCGAGCCAATCCCACCGACGACCTCACGACCGCGCTCGTCAACCGCCGAAGTCGACGGCGAGACGCTGCACCGACGACGAGCTCGCATCCTTCTTCGTCCTGCTGGCGTCGCCGGCAACGAGACCACCCGCAACGCCATCTCGCCACGGGCTGCGGCTGCTCACCGAGAACCCCGACCAGCGAGCCTGGTGGATGGAGGACTTCGAGGGCCGCATCGCCGGGGGCCGTCGAGGAGATCGTGCGCTGGGCCACCCCGGTCATCCACTTCCGGCGGACCGTGACGACCGAGACGGCGCCCGACTCGGTGATCAGGAGTTCAACGAGGGCGACAAGGTCGTGCTTTCTACGGACTCGGCCAACCGGGACGAAGCGGTGTTCGACGGATCCGTACGCCTTCGACCTGAGCCGAGACGCCGAATCGCCCATGTCGGCTTCGGCGGGCCGGGCCCGCACTTCTGCCTCGGCGCCCACCTCGCCCGGCGAGAGATCACGGTCATGTTCCGCGAGCTCCTTCACCGCCTCCCCGACATCGATGGTCGTCGAGCCCGCCTACCTGCCGCTCCAACTTCATCAACGGCATCAAGCACATGACTGCAGAATTCACGCCGGTCAGCTGAGTAGCCGGAAGGCTGCACGTCCGCGATCGGCTTCATCGACCGGGAGGCTGGCCCAGAGCGAGATCGAGTCGCTGTACATCTCGCACACCGTCGTCGTGACCGGGAGCGTCCGCTCGCTCTCCCACGCCACCGACATCCCGATTTTCCGAGTCACAACGAGCATGTAGCCCGAGTTGCGAGTCTTGGGTTCAGAAGAATTCATGCGCCTGAGACTCAGGCGCGCCGGAGGTGTCCTATTGTCGGGAAGGTCGACCAGAGGGAGGACGAATGTCTATCTACGAGACGCTCGGCGGAGACGGCTTGGTTGCTCAAGCGGTCAAGCAGTTCTACGCGAAACTCAAGACCGATCAGTTCACCTCGGAGTTCTTCGAAAGCGCCGACGTAACGGAGCTCACGGCCCATCAGAGGATGTTCCTCACAGCGGCACTCGGCGGTCCGGACGCCTACGAAGGCCGTGACATGAGGGCTGCACACGCTCATCTACAGATCGCAGACGCTGACTTCGACCGGTTCATCGACTACCTGGCCGAGACTCTCGCCGAGCTCGGCGCCACGGCCGAGCGGATCGCCGAGGTGCTCGAGGCGCTTGAACCGCTGCGAGTCGAGATCGTGCACGCCTCACCCGAGGGATCCGATGAATGGGGCTCTTTGGATCCCGTTGGCGGCAGTGGCTGAGGGCGTAGGTGCCCGTTGGTCAGCCGTGCTGCACCGACAAGACAGCAGACCCGAGTTCAACGACGACGATCGAACGCTGCTCGGTGCGATAGCTCAGGCACTCCCCCGGTTCTCGTCGAGGATCGCTGCGTACGCGTCGAACGTCTGTTGGTCGAAGCAAACGAACCGGACAAGAGCGGCTGATGTGTTGGTCGAGCGGACGGTGTCGACCGCAGTGCGGGCTGCTGCTTCGAGGGGGTAGCCGAAGATGCCGGTCGAGATCGCCGGGAAGGCGACGGACTCCGCCCCGACCTCGTCGGCACAGGCGAGAGATGATCGGTAGCACGAAGCCAGAAGGTCGGCTTCGCCGTTGGTGCCACCGCGCCAGACAGGACCGACCGTGTGGATGATCCAGTCTGCTGCGAGGTCGAATCCGGGTGTGATCTTGGCGTCGCCGGTCTTGCATCCACCGAGGCTCCGGCAGACGTGGAGGAGTCCCGGGCCGGCGGCGCGATGAATGGCTCCGTCCACTCCGCCGCCGCCGAGGAGGGAAGAGTTGGCCGCGTTGACGATTGCGTCCACTTGCTGGGTGGTGATGTCGCCGAGCACCAAACTGATGCGGGGCTGAGGAAGGTCGTGTTGTGTCATGAGGACCGCAGTCACCAACCTCGTGACCCAGTACATCCAGCCGGGCCCATCAGCGATCCAACGACGCGGCGATGACGCTGGCGATCTGCTCGACCTGCGGCAGACGTCATGGCCAGGGGGATTCGCATGTCGATCAGTGTCGCCAGAACCTCCGCGGCCCGAGGCACGGATTGTTCGGGGGCGTATCGCCAGTGATCGAAACGACTCGTGAATCCGTGCGGATGCTCGGATCCAAACCATTTCAGCGCGACGCCCGATGATGCGGCGCGCTGAACGAAGGCCGCGATGTCCGGATGATCGACGTTGAATTGGATCGACGATGCGACGAACTGCTCACGCTGGTCTCGCTCGGGAACCCGAACTCCGTCGAGCTGTCCGAGGCGCTCGGCGAGCTGGGCGTACCGTGCGTTCCAAACCTCGGCGCGCTCGGCGAGCAATCCCAGCTGTGGTCGAGCCAGCGCCGCGGTCAGGGCACTCATCCGCATCGAGAAGTTGGGTGTGGTGAGTCGATGTCGTTCGAAGACATCATCGCCGGGTCGGGCTCCGTGTTGTCCGTAGAGCATGTACGAACCCGACAGCAGAATCGCCCGAGCCGCGAGGTCCTCGTCGTCGGTGACGAGCAGGCCACCTTCTCCCGAGTTGACGTGTTTGAACGTTTGGGTACTGAAGCATCCAGCAATCCCGAACGTCCCGGTCAGACGACCGTCCCATCCTCCGCCCATCGTGTGGGCGCAGTCCTCGATCACGGTGATGCCGAGCTCGGCGCAGACCGCCATGACGTCGTCGAGATCGGGAATGTGCCCTCGCATGTACGACAGGAGCAGCCACTTGGCGCCCGTCGACTCGTGTTGACGGCGGAGGTCATCGAGGTCGATGTGATAGTCGGTGGTGATGTCGACGAACACGGGTTGGGCCCCGGCATGGGCGATCGCCCCCGGTACCGGAGCGAGGGTGAACGCGTTCATCAGCACCTTGTCGTCACGCTCGACGCCAGCCGCGATCAACGCAGCGGCCAGCGACGCCCCACAGCTGTTGAACGCAACACAGAAACGGCGGCCGACGAGCGCGGCGAATTCTTCTTCGAGAAGCGCGGCGTCCATCTGCTCGGCGCCGGACTCGCCATATCGAAACAGCTTCCCCGACTCGAGGAGCTGTTGCACTCGTCGGACGGCTTCGTCGGGCAGCGGCTCTTGGACGGTGAAGTCGAGGTCGACTGTCGGCGCCTGCGTCGCAGCGCTGGTCGTGATCTGCTCGGCGCGAAGATCGGCAGATCGGGCGTGTCCTTCCATTCCCTCGTAGCGAGAGATTCGTGCCGCCAGTTCGCCCTGCCGTTGCGCAGCCTCGGGTGTGAGTTCTTGATAGGTGAGCTGCTTCAAGAACTTGAGGACGTTCAGTCCGCCGGTGTACCGGGCGGCTCGCCGCGTGGGGAGGATGTGGTTTGGACCCGCGCTCTTGTCGCCGAAGGTCACGGTCGCCTCTTCGCCGAGGAAGAGTGATCCGTAGTTCGTGAGGCGTTCGTGCCACCAGGAAAGATCGGTGGCCATCACCTGGAGGTGTTCGGCGGCGTACTCGTCACAGACCGCAGCTGCTTCCTCCCGTGTGTCGGCCACGATGATCTCGCCGTGGTGTTCCCATGCGGTCAACGCCGAGGATCGGGCCGGCTCGGGGAGGTCTCCTGGCGAGCTCGGGGACTCGCAGCGCCACCTCGGCTGCCAGTTCGGTCGAGGTCGTGACCAGCCAGACGGGCGAGTCCGGCCCGTGTTCTGCCTGGCCGACCAGGTCGGTCGCCACACGATGGGGGTCTGCGGTCTCGTCGGCCACGATCATCGATTCGGTCGGACCAGCGATCACGTCGATGCCGACCTCGCCGAACAGCTGGCGTTTGGCTTCGGCCACGAATGCGTTGCCCGGGCCGACGATCATGTCGGCCGGTTTCTCGGTGAAGAGCCCGAACGCAAGCGAAGCGATTGCCTGCACCCCGCCGAGGCCGAGAATCACGTCGGCTCCGGCAATGTCGGCTGCCGCCAGAATCGCCGGATGCACGCCGCCGCGATCGTCTCGCGCCGGCGAGGCAACAACGATCGTCTCGACCCCGGCAACGCTCGAGGTCGTGATGCTCATCAGTGCCGATGCGATGTGCGCAAAACGGCCGGCGGGCACGTAGCAGCCCGAGACGTTCACCGGCACCAGCCGGTGGCCAGCTCGTAGACCGGGGCTGATTTCGACCTCGAAGGGCTGGAGCGACGCTCGTTGGGCACGAGCGAACGAGCGGATGTTTCGGTGGGCTTCGGTGATGTCGTCGAGCACCGTCGGGGCGAGGGTGTCCGAGCAGCCCGCACTGCGCTTTCTTCGACGACGATGGGTCCGTCCCACCCGTCGAAGTCACGGGCGAGGGTCCTGGCTTCGTCCTCACCGCGCTCGCGCAGTCCGGCGATCATGTCGCGGACCTTCTCCGAGACTTCCTGGTCAGCGGTCTCTGTTCCGACCGACCGTCGCTTCAGGTACGAGTGCGTCATGCCGACGCGTCGGTTCGTGGACGGAGATGCTCGGGGTCGAACATCGGTTCTGAGCGGACGGTCGCGCTGCAACGTTGGCCGATCACCTCGAGGCTGAGCTCGGCACCTGGTTCAGACCAGGCGGGTTCCACGTACCCCATGGCGATGTTGATCCCCATGTGATGGCCGTAGGCACCGCTCGTGACCACCCCGACGAGTTCGTCGCCGGCGTAGATCGGATCTCCCGTGTGCGCCGACGCTGTGTGGTTGTCGACCTCCATGGCCACGAACACCCGCCGGTGTCCCGCATCGCGCTGGGCTGCGATGGCGTCACGCCCCTGGAACTCCTTGTCCATGTTGACGAATCGGTCAAGCCTTGCTTCGAGCACGGTGAACTCGGTGTGCAGGTCGCTCTTCCATGCCCGATAGTTCTTCTCGAGGCGCATCGACTCGGTCGCCAACAGCCCGAAGTCGACGATCCCGAGTTCGGCGCCGGCGGCATGAATCGCTTCGTACACGGGCCGCGACGCCTCCATCGGCATGTGCAACTCCCAACCCAGATCACCGGTGAACCCGAGGCGAAGCGCAACGACCTCGAAGCCACAGATCTCGATCGTGCGAGTGGCGAGCCACGGGAACGATTTGTTGTCGAGCGGAAAGTCCGTGATCGACGAAAGCACCACCCGTGCATTTGGCCCGGCGATCATGAGGGCGTTGTGGTCGTGGGTGAGGTTTGTGATCGTGACGCTCTCCGGTGGGTTTGCGTCGGTGAGAACGTCGAGGTCGTGCCACTCGGCCGCCGCTGCGCTGAGCAGCCAGAAGCTGTCCTCGGAGAGCCGCGTCATCGTGAACTCGGACAGGAAGCGACCTTGGTCATCGCTGACATAGGCCAGTGAGGTTCGGCCGACGGCCGGGATACGTCCTGCGGTGAGACGGTCGAACCAGGCGATGGCGTCGGCACCCTGCACGAGGAACCGGGTGAACCCGCTGATTTCGGCGACGCCGACGTTCGACCGCACCGCTTGGACCTCGCGACCGACCTGCTCGTGATGGGTCGAGAACCGAAACGCCGGGATGTGTTCGAAGTCGTTGTCGGCCGGATGGAAGTACAAGCTCCGCTCCCAGCCGTTGATCGCCCCGAACTCGGCTCCCTTGGCCGCCAACACCTCTGTCAACGGCGTGGTCTTGGCTCGACGACCAGCGGGACGATGTTCATCGGGGTGATCGAACACGAACTCTCGCTGGTATTCCTCGACGGCCTTCTTCGATGCGTACGCCTCGTCGGCGTACTGGGTGAAGCGGCGCGGGTCGAGCACCCACGTGTCCCACTCCGATTGACCGTCGACGATGATCTCGGCGAGCACCTTGCCGAGGCCTCCGCCCTCGCCGATACCGGCACGCAAACCCAGCATGCAATAGGCATTGCGCCGACCGGGCAGCCGTCCGACCAGTGGAGCACCATCACCGGAGTAGGTGATGGGGCCGTTCACGACCGAGGAGATGCCGGCGGTCTGGAGCACCGGCATCCGATCGAAGATTCGCATCATGTTGTCTTCGAGCCGGTCGAGATCCGGTGGTTCGAGCTTGTTCGTGAAGTCGACGGGAATGTCTTTCCTGCCCCAGGTCTTGCAGCCTTGTTCGTAGACACCAACGAGTAGTCCGTGGTGTTCCTGCCGGCTGTAGAAGTCGTCGCCGGGGTCGCGGATGAGCGGGACCCGCCGACCGAGTTCGGCCAACTCGGGCAACTCCTCGGTGATGAAGTATTGGTGCTCCATCGATGAGACGGCGGCCTCGAGGCCGTAGAAGTTGCCGACCTGATGCACGCGGTATCCGGCCGCGTTGACGATGCTCTCGCATTCGATGTCGCCCTGATTCGTGTGAACGATCCATCCGTCGTCTGTCTGAGTGAGTCCGGTGCAGTCGGTGAAGCGGTAGGCCTGGCCGCCGTTCTTTCGGCCGGCGTGCACCAATCCGTTGACAAGCCCGGTGGGGTCGATGTCGCCGTCGATGGGGTCCCACAGCCCGCAGGTCAAGCCAGTCACGTCGAGCAGCGGATGCGCTTCTGCCATCTCGCTGGGAGAGATGACCTCGAAGTCGACCCCCATTCCTTTCGCCATGCCAACGAAGTGCGAGTACCCGTCGAAGTCCTGCTGGTCGTAACCGAGACGGATGCCACCATCGTCGCGCCGATAGGTGATCGGGCGATCAGGGTCAGCGGCGAGTGTCGTATAGAGCTCGCAGGAGTACTTCTTCAGGCCCACCATGGTTTGGACGGTTCCGAACTGGGTGACCTGGCCTGCTGAGTGCCAGGTCGTGCCCGAGGCCCACTCGTCTCGTTCAATGAGGACGACATCGGACCATCCATGCGTTGTCAGATGGTAGAAGGTGCTCGCCCCGCCGACGCCACCGCCGATCACGACCACTCGAGCCCGAGTGGGAAAGTTGTCGTATCTGGGGCTGTTCATGGGCCAATCCTCCTCTCGGGGGATACCGGGCACAAGGTCCAAAGCTGCACGCCACCCATAACTCTGCGTTATGTCTATGGTTGAACCATGCGCCAGCTCCTCCGCCGGGTTCCTCAGCTCCATCGGCTCGCCGTGTTCGACGCAGTGGCGTCCGCAGGCAACTTCACGTCGGCAGCTCGCGAACTCCAGGTCAGCCAGCCCGCCGTGTCGCGTCACATGGCGGCACTGGCCCGCGAGCTCGGTATCGAACTGTTCGAACGATCAGGCCGTTCGTTCGTGCTCACCAGCAGAGGACGAGGGCTGGCCGATGCGGTCGAAGCGGCCTTCTCCACCCTGGAGCGGGCACTCGCCGAGATCGACGACCGGCCGGACGCATTTGTTCTGGCCATTCAGCCGGCGATGGCCACCACGTGGGTGGTGCCCCTGCTCGATCAACTCGAGACGGTGGCCGGCGCAGAAATCAGACTTCGCATTTTCGAGCGAAGCGCCGAGCTCGACTCGAGCGAGTGGGACATGGCCATTGTTCCGGGCACCGGAAACTGGGCCGGATGGGAGTCCACGATGCTGTTCCGCGAAGCCGTCAGACCGTTCGCCGCGGCAAGCCTCGCCGCAGACCTGGGCCTTGGGCCCGATACGGCTCTCACCGAGCTCGTCAACCACAACTTGCTCCACATCGACGGCGACGGACGGCCGAACATGACGTGGCGAGAATGGTTCGCCGAAGCGGGCGACGCCCTCACGCCGGCGAAACCGAGGTTGGTGTACAACGCCTATCCCACGGTCATCCAAGAGGCCCTCGCCGGTAACGGGATCGCGCTCGGTTGGCAGCACCTGCTGAGCGACATGGTGGAACGGGGCCTCCTCGTTCCCGTCGGGCCCGTCGTGCAGCGCCGACACGGCGGGCATCACGTGTGCTGGCGCGTCGGGCGTGCCGACGATCGCCATCGAGCAATTCTCGATCGGTTGCAGTCGGAAATCGCGGGCTCCTCCGCGGCCTTCGCCGAAGGCTGACGCGTCCCTTCGTTCGATCGAACAGTTGCGCTCAGTATCGACGGGCCTCGACGTTGCAGAGTGATTGACCTACGGTCGCAACCGTGAGCGAAAATCTGCGCAACTACGTCAAGGCCGTGTATTCCTTCGAGCACGTCCTCAAGTCGGCCAAGGACACGGTGTATCGCAGGAAGGCGCCGTGTCCCGGTTGGACCGGCGAGGACGTCTACGTGCACGCAATGGGCAATCTGAAGATGATCCACGCCTTCGCCACGACCGGTCACGGTCCGAAGTCGTCGCCGAAGCTTGGCAAGGATCCCGTTCGGGCCTGGGAGAAGCTGCGAGATCAGACGCTCGAGGCGCTCGATCAGCCTGGTGTGTTGCAGGGGACCGCACACGAGCCGTTCGGCCCCGATTTCGGCTCCGTCCCGGTCGACGGCCTCGTCGGTTTCATGGCGGCCGAACTCGCCGTCCACGTGTGGGACATGGCGAGAACGGCCAGGGTCGACGAACGGCTCGACCCAGCACTCGTGCGGTTCACGAATGCAACGTGGCGGTCGCTCGGTGAAGAGGTACTGAGGATGGAGAACATGTTCGGGCCGCGGATCCCCTCGGAGCGAACCGCCGACGCCCAGACCAAGCTTCTGAACTTCCTGGGTCGTCAGGTCTGAGCCGAGTCGGCGACCGTGGCGAATCGCCCGGCGCCGAGCTCGCGATCGGTGTCATCGGCGTGCCCTCCCCCGCCATCGTGCGCCAGCAACTAGCGTTGATCCATCTCGTGCGCGCCCGCGCCAACAAGGAGAATCTGTGAGCTACGTCACCCATCTCGAATCCGCCATCGACGGCACCGAGCTACCCCACGAAGAGCTGCAGACGCTTCACGAAGGCCGGCCACTGTGGGTTCGCTACGACCTCGATGCAGTCGCGGCCGCGATGACCAAGGAAGCCGTGGCGTCTCGGGAGCCCACCATGTGGCGCTACCGGGAGCTGCTCCCGGTCTCGGACGACACCAAGATCGCGACCTTGGGCGAGGGCATGTCACCGCTTCTGAAGTGCGAGCGGCTCGGCGCCGAGTTGGGGCTGAACGACCTGTGGGTGAAAGACGAGTCCCAGCTCCCGACCGGCTCGTTCAAGAGCCGGGGTCTGGCCATGGCAATCAGCCGGGCCAACGAACTCGGCGTCGAACGGGTCGCTATCCCAACCGCCGGCAACGCCGGCGGTGCCATGGCCGCCTACGCAGCCCGGGTCGGCATGGAGGCCTTCGTCTTCATGCCCGCCGACACGCCGATCGTCAACCAGCACGAGGCGGCGTACTACGGGGCTCACGCCTTCCTCGTCGATGGCCTCATCACCGACTGCGGCGCCGTTGTACGCGAGGGCACGCCCGAGATGGGCTGGTTCGATGTCTCGACTCTGAAGGAGCCATACCGGATCGAGGGCAAGAAGACCATGGGCCTCGAGCTGGCCGAGCAGTTCGACTGGTCGCTCCCGGACGTGATCATGTACCCGACCGGCGGCGGTACCGGACTGATCGGCATGTGGAAGGCGTTTGCCGAGCTGGCTCGAGATCGGGTGGCTCGCCGACGACCGGCGACCCCGGATGGTGTCGTGTCAGGCAGAAGGATGTGCGCCGATCAGCACAGCCTGGGAGGCAGGCGAGCGATTCGCCGAGCCATTCCCCAACGCAGCGACCGCGGCGAGCGGTCTCCGGGTGCCGGCAGCAGTCGGGGACTTCATGATCATCGACGCCGTCAACGAATCAGGTGGCCAGGCCCGAGCCTGCTCCGAGGAGTCGCTCCTGTCCTGGGCCCAGCGCGGTGCCGCGCTCGAAGGCATCGCGTTCGCTCCCGAGGCCGGCGCATGCCTCGGTGTCCTCGAGATGCTTGTCGCCGAACGGGCCATCGACCCAGACGAACGAGTCGTCGTGTACAACACCGGAGCGGCCCAGAAGTACGTGGAAGTGATCGCCACGACCCTGCCCACCCTCCCCACCCCGGTCGACTGGAGCGCTCTCAAGTCAGCCTCTTGACCACGAACACAGTGCCAGACGCGTCGACGGCCACCCCGTCGATGTAGCCGGACTCATCGTCGGCAAGGTCAGCGACCACGCCCGGCGGCAGCATGCGCCATTGCCAATCACGGCAGAATGTAGTAACGTTCCTACAAACAGATGGGAGGTGATATGACGACAAGGAAGCTCACCAGTCGAGAATTCAACCAAGACACCGGCGGCGCCAAAACCGCAGCCAAAGACGGCCCCGTCTACATCACCGACAGAGGCGAACCATCGCACGTACTGCTCACATTCGCCGACTACCAACGGCTCGCAGCCAACCGACCGAGCATCATCGAACTCCTCGCCCAGCCGCCGGGTATCGAAGACATCGACTTTCACGCCCCCGCCTCCACCGACACCGCCACGCCCGCCGACTTCGACTGATGTTCGTCCTCGACACAAACGTCGTCGCCGAACTCCGCAAAGCAGCCAGCGGACGCGCGAACAGCGGCGTCACCGACTGGGCAAACAGCGTGTCCGCAACACTCATGTTCCTGTCAGTCATCTGCCTCCACGAACTCGAACACGGAGTCCTGCTCGCCGAACGCAGCGACCCAACCAAAGGAGCAGTCCTCCGGACCTGGCTCGACACCAGCGTCAATCCCGCCTTCGCTGACCGTCTCCTGCCAATCAACGCCGAGATCGCCCGCCAATCGGCCGCGTTACACGTACCCGACCCTGCACCCTTCAGAGACGCACTCATCGCGGCCACCGCCCTTCATCACGACATGACGGTGATCACCCGCAACACCAGCGACTTCGAACGTTTCACAAATCTGACGGTCACAAACCCCTGGACCTGACAGACCCTTCAGCACTCCCCCCAGCCCAGCGCGAGTTCGACAACCTCATCGAGATCGTGATCCTCGGCCCAGTCGCGTGCCGACTGGACGTACGCCCCGTCGAGTTCGGCTGTCGCGTCTGCCCACGTTCCCGGGTTGGTGATTTCGCTTGTGAAGTCGCCGCCCTTGACTGCTGGCCTGTCCACGACGAAGGCCAGCGTTCCGAGACCTGGGCCAACATCCCCGCCGTCCAGCCGGAGCTGGCCATGAAGTCGCAAGGCCCGCAGAGTGAACGACTCGTTGCCGACAGCCGATGCCATCGTGAGGGCCTCGTGCCCGCGGGCAAGAGCACCTTGCGGGTCCCCGGTCAGCCGGCGGATTTCACCGGCGACGAGCAATGCGTGGATTCTGGTGTCCACTGAGCCGGCTGCGCCGAACAACGTTTCGGCTTCCCCCGATAGCCGTAGCGCGATCTCCAGGTCACCCAGGTCGGCGTGGATGAATGCCAGGGAACTGAGCCGATCGATGATCCGGCCGTGGTCGTCCTGCGACCTCGCGATATCGAGGGCTGCCTGCGCGTGGGTGATCGCAGCGTCTCCCGTGCCGAGTGCCCAGCTGACCGTGCCAAGGTTGCTGAGCAGTACCGAGCGGATCCCAAGCGCGTCTTCGTCGACGCGATCGAGACCACCTTGGAGATGATCTCGACATTCCTCGAGGGTCGGTGCGGAGCAGCCCATGCCGTTGAGTACCTCGGCCACGAGTTGGGTGTCCTCCAACGATTCAGCAACAGGAAGAGCCTCGGAGGTGACCCGATATTGGGCCGGATCGCCGGTCGTCCACTTCAGCGCCCAACCAAGGGCGAGGCTCGCAGTGACACGCATTGGCCGGTCGTCGGCCTGAGTAGCTGCACGCAACGATCGCTCAGCGGAGGCAGCTGCATCACCATGGAGAGCTTGTGCGTAGAGAAGTCTCGATCTGGCATGTTCAATTGCTGCCAGCGAAGCCAGCCGCTCGGGGTTTGAGCGCGTGATTGACTCGGACGCGTCGGAAAGCAGTCGCACGCCACGATTGATCCGCCCCGAGGCGATGACCGCTGCGGTCACACCCTCGAGCGATGCGACCATCAGGTCGATCGACTCGGCCTCGACGGTGTGCTGACATGCCAGAACAACATCTTCGATGAGCCCTCGCCGGCTCGAGTCTTCGGTGGCCGCTTCCGCCAGTCTGAGGATCGCGATGGCGTGACGCCCGCGGACCTCCAGCTCGCGTTGACCGTCTTGCGCAAGCCGTGCTGTTGCGTAACCACGCACGAGGGGATGGCTCGAGTAGTTCCCATTCTCACGGCGATGCACCAGTGACTGATCAAGGAGATCGCGCAGCACCGTCGCTGTGACTCGACCGACCTCAGCAGCGAGCTCACGGGTGTAGGGAGCGGCGAAGACCGACAGGGCCTCCACGGCAGCTCGCTCGTCGGCCGAGGCGAGATCCCATGAGTGTTGCATCGTCGCAGCAATGCTCTGGTGTCGCGCCGGACCGTCGCGATGTCCGCCGCTGAGCATGCTCTGATCGTCGTGGACCTCGGTCGCGATCTCTGATGGTGCCATGACACGCAGCCAGGGAACAGCGAGTTCGAGCCCGAGCGGCGAGGCACCAACGACCCGGCAGATCGTCAGGGCATCCTCGCGGGAGACCTCGACCCCCGGAGCGACCCGCCTTCCCATCTCGAGGAAGAGTTCGATGGCATCGTCCTCCCGGAGGCCTGACACCTCGTAGATCCATTCGTCTTCGAGGCGCAGTCGCTCGCGTGACGTGATCACCAGCTGGACACGAGGGCACGACTGGACGAGCCGAGAGAAGACACCCCAGGCCGGTCGGAGGTGTTCGGCATTGTCGAGCACCAGCAGCATGTCCCGCTCACGAAGCGCCACAACGATCTGATCAACGGGGTCGGCGCGCCCGTCGAGGCTGATCGCGAGCCCGGCAGCGATCGACGCTGGGACGTCATCCGGGTCGACGACGCTCTCGAGCGATACGAACGAGGAACCATCGACATGACTGGCACTCGAGTCGTTCAGCACCTCTCGGGCGATCGTGGACTTCCCGATCCCGGCCGCGCCGACCAGCGTGAGGAGACGACACTCCGGTTGTGCCAGGAGCCGCGTGATCTCGGCCAGCTCTCGGTCTCTGCCGACAATGCCGCGCCGCTCCGAGTCGGCCGCCTGGCTGCTCGCCTGCGATGTGAGACGCTGGATCGCTTCAGCTGCGCTCGCCGGGGGATCCACCCCGAGTTCGCTGCTGAGATGGGCAGCGACCCGATCGAAGGCCGCGACCGCAAGGTCACGACGATCGGCCTTCACCGCCAACTCCATGTAGGGCCCCAGAACCTCACCACCGCTGAACGAATTCAGGATCGGCTCGAGCAAACGCAGACCGCTACTGGGGTCGCCCTGCGCTTCTGCGTGGCGGGCCGACGCCACGACCGCCGCCTGCCACAGGCTGAGCGTGCGGTGCCGTTGGGCGAGTAGCCATTCCTCGAACTCCGCTGTCGAGTTGCGCTCCAACCCAGGTAGCAGATCGCCACTGCTGGGGAGAGCTGCCCAGTCCTCCCGAGCGACGAGCTCGGTGAGGTCGGCAACATCGTTGGGGACGAGCCACCTCACCGAATCGCCGAGGGTTTCGAGTCCTTCGAGCCACGACAACTGGCGCATGCGCTTGAGTAGCTGGCGTACGTTGTGTCGGGCGGTGGCGTCTGGGCTGTCGGCCCAGAAGAGGAAGCCGAGCCGATCTCGCGTGACCCAGTCTCCACTGAGCGCAAGGTACGCCAAGGCCTGTCCGCGAACCGTCGCTTTGACGGATTGTGACGTCTCGTCGCCGAGCGCGATTCGCGCACCACCGAGCATCTCGAAGCGAATGGACATGGAAGTCCGACTCTACGCGCCACGGGCGCGCCACGGCCGCGCCACGCCGGTGTGAGACAACGACGAGACCAACCTCACGACCAAGGGACCGACATGACCACCTCCAATTTGAAGATCAGCAACAGCCAGACAGGCCGCACCTCATTGGATGGAGTGGTCACTGAGATGGCGCTGCGACCGGGCGATGCCCCGGAACTCACGTTCGGGAAGTTCGTCATCGAACCCGGCGTGTCGCTCCCCGCTCACACCCACGACGCCGACACCATCGCCTACTGCGTCACCGGATCCTGCTCATTCCGCATCGGCGATCAACTCGACAACGAATTCGAAATCGGGCCCGGGGAGTACTGCTACATCCCGGCCGGCGTCTTGCACACCGAGGAAACGGGCCAAGACGGCGTCGAGTTGGTCTTCGCCCGCGACCGGCAGGGCGGCCACAAGTCCTGAGTGACGTTCCCCGGCTGGTCAGTAGAGCCGTTCAACCTCGTCGTTCAAGATGATCTCCTGCACGACATCAACCGTCTCCTCGAGCTCCCCGTGCTTGACCATGGTCTCCGCTAGCAACCGATCGTCGATTCCCAAGCTGAGTTCAGCCTGGTCGGCCGACCACAGCTTGGAGCGAATGATGCACTTTGCACAGTGGAAATAGGCAGCGGTCAGCTCGACCACCAACGCCAGATCGGGGACATGTCCCTTGACGGCCATCGGCTCGCGAATCGCTGCGTCGCGAACGATCGTGGCCTTACCTCGAACGCGAAGTGTGTTCTTGGTTCCGGGGATCAAGAAGATCACACCTACGTATGGGTGCTTGAGCACGTTCTCAAACGTGTCAGCACGGTGGTTCCCGAGCCGATCGGGAATTGCGAGCGTCGTGTCGTCGAGGACGTGCACAAATCCGGCGGGATCGCCTTTGGGAGAGATGTCGATCGCACCCGCTCCATCGCTCGATGCGACGAGAATGAACGGCGACCGGGCAATGAAGTCGCGGCAGTGGTCGTCGAGGGACTGCACTTCCTTGTTGGTGACGAAGTCGCTCGGTGGAGCGAGCACGTCACGAAGGGCCTCGCGCGTGGTGATCGTGTCGGTGAAGTCCATCCGGCAACGTACCCCATTCACCCAGGGCTGACCTGGGGTCTTCTGGGGACCGCTCAGCCATCAGGACGCGCCCCCTGTGATTCTACGAGACCAACTCGACAGCTCAAGGACTTCGCTCTCCCGTTGAGACGGCTGAAGGCTCGGCGAGCTGTGCGCTGACTCTCAGCTGACTCACGGGTTCGGGCGCCACGGTGTGGATCAACGCACATCCAAATGGAGTCCACCCATGTCCACGTCGCTGCTGTTTGTCCTCGATCTCGTCGCCATCTCGGTACTGGCCTTCGGGCTCTACTTCCCGCGGCACCGGCGCAAGGACCTGCTCGTCGCCTACCTCGGCCTCAACGTCGGCGTCCTCGCCGTCGCCAACGCCCTCGCTTCCAGCGAGGCATCGGCCGGCCTCGGGCTCGGCTTGTTCGGCGTGTTGTCCATCATCCGCCTGCGGTCGACCGAACTCGACCAGCACGAGGTCGCCTACTACTTCGCCTCCCTCTCGCTCGGGCTCCTCGGCGGAATCGCGGTGAATCCGGCATGGCTCACCCCGGCAAGCATGGTCGCCATCCTCGCGGTGCTCGTCGTCGCTGATCATCCTCGCCTGTTCGCCGCGTATCGGCGCCAGAACATGGTGCTGGACCGTGCCTTCACAAACGAGTCGGCCCTGATCGCTCACCTCGAAGCGAAGCTGAACGCCACCGTGCACCACGTCACGGTCCGCAAGGTCGACCTGGTCCATGACACCACCGCGGTCGAGGTTCGCTACGAGCTCCACGCGGCCCCGGCACTCGACGGCAGCCACGAAGCACTGGCCGGGTCGGCCGAGTTCGGTCGATGACCAGCTCGACATTCCTCGCCACCAACGTGCACGCCGCTGACCCGAATCCGTTCAACGGGCTGGAAACGGTCAGCCTGGCCGAACTCAACGCCATGGCCGCACTCCAGACCAGAGTCGACCGCAAGTACCTCGTCGCGGCTCCGGATCTCATCGAGCTGTTCGGCGGCCTCCGCTCAACGGCACGGGTCCTCGAGATTGATGGCCAACAGCACTCCGACTACATGTCGACCTACTTCGACACTCCGGCGTTCGATTCCTACCTCTGTGCCGCACGATCTCGCCCGAACCGCTTCAAGGTCCGAGTCCGGACCTATCTGGACAGCGATGCCCACTACCTGGAAGTGAAGACTCGCGGTCGGACTCGTCACACGATCAAGACCCGGTGCTCCGCCGTTGCCGAGGACCATGAAGGCCTCTCCGGCTCCGGTGAGAACTTCGTCCTCGAAACGCTCGCCGAGAAGCTGCCGACCCGGCCGGTACTCGACCATGCAGCGACGGTGGCTGCGCTCCGGCCGACGCTGAGCACCCACTACCATCGCACCACCCTCCTCATCGAGCCGGAGGCCAACGAGCTGGGCACCACGTGCGGTGCCGAGCAGAGCCACGATCGACACGTCGCTGGCCTACACCGCGCCAGGACAGATGCGTTTGTCTCATGCCGGCTTCGCCATCATCGAGACCAAGACCGCAGGCTCGCCCTCTCCCATCGACCGGCTCCTGTGGCAATCCGGACACCGCCCCGTGAAGGTCTCCAAGTTCGGCATCGGACTCGCTCTCTTCCAGCCCCAACTCCCCGCTGCCAAGTGGAACCGTGTCCTGCGCCGGCACTTCACGTGGAAGCCTCACCACGAGGCCTGAACGTGCACCAACGAGAGCTTCAACCTCTCCGTAGACTCGGCGCCGGTTCTCAGCACACTCACAGGTCAGCAATGGATCCTGGAGACATGACCTCGACACCTTCCCACTATGTCCGAGCCGTTCGACGGTCCCAGACCGGTGCGTCGACGCGACGCAAGCTGTCCCGTACCGCCGTGGCCGGAGCCCTGTTGGTGCTTCCCGTGGCGTGCAGCAACAGTGACGAAGACGTATTCAGCAGCGCATCCACCGTCGAGACGACGACAGCCGACGATGCCGTCACCTCGACCAGCGAACTGCCGCCCAGCACGGACGCGTCCACCACTTCAGAGACCGCCACGGCGTCCAGTGGTGTGTTCCCCTCCGGTGGAGAGCTCGTGGTGTCGTTCACCTACGAGCCGTCAACATCGAGTCAGGCCAAGCGTCCGTACGTGGCGGTGTGGGTGGAAGACGGCGAGGGGAACCTGATCGACACCATCAGCTTGTGGTTCGACCAGGGCCGCGAGGGCACCAAGTGGCTGAGCGATCTCAGCCAGTGGTATCAGGCGTCCGATGCGGACGACACGACGATGTCGGGTGCAACTCGCGTGGCCGGCGACTACACGGTTGTATGGGACGGCACCGACAGCGACGGCAACCCAGTGGCCGCCGGCGAGTACGTGCTGAACATCGAGTCAGCCCGAGAGAAGGGTCCCACCAGTTACACCAGCGGAACGGTCGTCATCAGCGACGACGGCTTCACCATCGACCTCGACGACGACGGCGAGCTCAGTGCCGCCAGCGCCGTCCTCACCGCCTGATGGGAACGACCATGCCCGTCGACACCGACAGTTTCCAGAGAGAGATCCCGTCAACCACCCAGCCCACCTCTCCGCCCCTGGCAATCGACACGCCCGAGGCTTCTCCCAGTACCAGTAGCGGCAGCGGGAGCGAACAGGAGCTCGGGCGCCGCCAAGCGGGCAACCCACCGGTGGGCTCGCTGGCTGCACGTCTACACCTCGATGATCGCCCTCCTCATCGTGCTGTTCTTCGGGATCACCGGCATCACTCTGAACCATCCGGACTGGACCTTCGGCGACGCCACGACCCGAACCACCAGCGTCGGCACCCTCACCGCAGACCCGACCCTCGACGACGGCAGCGTCGACTGGTTGACCGTGGCCGAAGAGATTCGAGCCGACTACGACGTGAGGGGAAGCGTCTCGGACTTCGGAATCACGGGCACCGAGGGCACCATCACCTTCGTCAACCCCGGCTACTCGGCCGATCTCTTCTTCGACACCACCGACGACAGCTTCGAGCTCACCGTCGAAGAACAGGGCTTCATGGCGGTCATGAACGATCTCCACAAGGGCCGCGACACCGGGTCGGCCTGGAGCTGGGTCATCGACATCTCCGCAGGATTTCTGGTCGCCATCTCCCTGACCGGTCTCACGATGCAGTTCTTCCTTCGCAAGCGGCGACGCTCGGCCCTCGTCTCGGCAGCTGTGGGTGGCGTGGTCTCGATCGTGCTGATCCTGATCACCATCAGCTGACCATCAGATCCGTCCATCCGACGGTGGTCAGCTGCAGTCCGTCCTCGATGACGACCAGGCCCTCGACATCATCGACTCCATCCAGGAAGCCAAGCGCCTCATCCGGCGCCATCACCCCGGCCACGGTCGCCAACACATCAGCAGTCATCGCATCACCGGCAACCACGCTGATCGACGCGATCTCCTTCACCGGCCAACCCGTCCTCGGATCCAGCACATGACCGAACCACCGATCCCCCACCCGGAACCCGCGCCGGGCATGTCCACTGGTCGCCAGCGCCGCATCGGCCAACCGGATGACCATGAGCGGCGGTTCGTTGTCGTACGGGCGATGGGGGTTCTCTATTCCGACCCGCACCGCCCCCACCCCCCGATGGGCAAGGTCGCCGCCGGCATTCACACACACCCATGACAAACCGAGCCGGTCGGCGGCGTCGAGCGCCCGGTCGACGACGTAGCCCTTGGCGATGGCGTTGACGTTCAGAGCCGAACAATCACCCGTCGCAACCGGAAGCCCGTCGACCATCTCGAACCGAGGTTCTCGAATCGAAGCCACAGCGGCAGCCAGCGCGACGTCGCTGGGAGGGCTGCCTTCGGTTTCGGCCTCGCGCCAGAGCCCGCTCATCTCGCCGGCCAGCGGGTTGAACCCGCCACCGGACCGAATCTGCCAGTCGAGCGCGTGGCCCATGAGCTCGGCAAACTCCCGCGACGGGGCAAGCCGCTCCCTGCCGCGCCACCGACACAGCTCACTGCGGTCGTCGAACGCGCTGAACACCCGTTCGAGACGAGCGATCTCGGCCACCACGGCGACATCGACCGAGTCGGCTGTCGCGTTGTCGACGGCAGCGACGCGGACGTCGACGGTCGTCCCCAACAGCCCCTGATGCTCGTACCGATAGGGCCGAGCCACGCTGGGATCTGTCATGATCGTGCCTCGGACATCAGCACCCAGTGTTACCGCTCGAACCCGATGCCCGGACGTCCCTCGCCATTCGACCCGTGGTTCCCAGGTGGTTCACAGTCAACTCACAGTTTCAGCTGGTGTACTGGAACCCATGGAACGCACCCCGCCTAGCACCGGACGGCAATCCCATGGCCGGTGAACACCTGCTCGTCGTCGATGACGAGGAAAATCTGCGCTCGATGCTGTCCGCCGCGCTCCGCCACCACGGTTTCGAGATCAGCGTCGCCGCCAATGGCCGAGAGGCTCTGACGGCAGTCGAAGAATCCAAGCCCGATCTCGTGGTCCTCGACGTGATGATGCCCGACCTCGACGGGTTCGAGGTGTGCCGGCGACTCCGCGCCGACAACAACCACACGCCGGTCCTGTTCCTCACTGCCCGCGACTCCACCGACGACAAGGTGCGCGGTCTCACCCTCGGCGGAGACGACTACCTCGAGAAGCCCTTCAGCCTCGAGGAGCTCGTCGCCCGCGCCACCGCCATCCTTCGCCGGGCTGGAGCGGTGAAGGACGATGCCTCCGTGCTGGAGCTCGAAGATCTCAGCCTCGACGATGACGCCCACATCGTCCTCAAGGCCGGCGAACACATCCACCTCTCGCCCACCGAATACAAGCTGCTCCGCTACCTCCTCATCAACAAAGGTCGAGTGCTCTCGAAGCCCCAGATCCTCGACCACGTCTGGGAGTACGACTTCGACGGCGACGGCGGCGTGGTCGAAACCTACATCGGCTACCTACGCCGCAAACTCGACAGCACGGACCCCAAACTGATCCACACCATCCGAGGTGCCGGCTACACGATGCGTCTCCAGCCATGAGCGCGGTTCCAGTCGGTGGCACGGCCCTTGTCGTGAGGCACCCGGCCGGGCCTCGGTCGTGAGAACCGACGTCTCGTGAAGCAGGTCGACCTTCGTACCCGGCTACTGATGGCATTCGGGCTCCTCGCCGCTCTTCAGATCGCCGATCGCGTTCGTGGTCATCTCGGTCACCCGCAACCACCTCGTCGACCAGATCGACGACCGCCTCGCCATCGTCATGCCCCTCGACCGGGGCCCCGGCCTCAACCGTCCTCCACCTGGACCTCCGGGCGACAACGACGAACGGCCACAATCTGAACGACTCGGCGACACCTACGAAGGTCTCCTCGTCACCGACGGCTCACTCACCACCTTCTTCGCACCGAACACCACCGGCACCGAGCTGCCGGCCCCCGAGATCGACCTCGACCGGGCCGAAGACGCATCGGGGCTTCCGGTCACCGTGGACGCTGAAGAAGGTGACTTCCGCTACCGCCTCACCGCCATCGGCACCGCAGACGGGGACTACTACATCACCGCGATCCCTCTCGACGGGGTCGACAGAACAATGTCTCGGTTGACTGCAGTTGTTTGGTCTGCGGTCGCCATCATCAGCCTGGCGCTCGCCTTGATCACCTGGTGGGTGCTTCGCCTCGGGATCGCCCCCATCAAACGCATGACCAGAAGCGCCGAGGCCATCGCCGACGGTGACCTCTCCGAGCGCATCAGCGACGTCGATGTGCGGACCGAGGCGGGCCAACTCGGTCATGCGCTCAACACCATGCTCGGCCGGATCGAGACCTCGTTCGACGAACGCAGCCGAGCCGAGGACAAACTCCGACAGTTCATCGCCGATGCATCCCACGAGCTCCGCACCCCCGTCGCCACCATTCGCGGATACGCCGAGCTCTACCAGGCCGGAGGTCTCGCCGACCCAGCCGAACTCGACGACGCCATGCGCCGCACCGAGCAGGAAAGCCAACGCATGTCGCGGCTCATCGCCGACTTGCTGAACCTCGCCAAGCTCGACCGCGACCCAACACTGATCAACCGCCCGGTCGACGTCACCGCCCTCGCCCGGGACACCGTCGCCGACGCCCAGGTCACCCACCCTGCAGCGGACCATCACTCCCACCATCCCCGACGTACCGCTCCTCGTCGAGGGGGACGAAGATCTCCTCCGACAGGCCCTCGCCAACGTCGTGGGCAACGCCATCGTCCACACCGATGCGGCGACCAGCGTCACCGTCGAGGTCCACCGCGACGGGCCCGACGCCGTCATCCACGTCATCGACGACGGCGACGGCATGACTCCCGACGTTGTCGCCCGAACGACCGAGCGCTTCTACCGGGCCGACCCGTCCCGCAGCCGCCACCAGGGTGGCACCGGCCTCGGGCTCGCCATCGCCGACACCGTCATCGACGTCCACCACGGCACCCTCCACATCGACAGCACGCCCGACCACGGCACCACTGTGACGATCACCCTCCCCCTCACCAACGTGTGACTCGCGTTCACAGGTAACTCCCGCCCAGTGTCGGCCGGCGATCGCAATCGAGACGAGCTGAGCGGCAACCGTCGTCCAGCTCGGATTCTCAGCACACTCCCAGCCGGCTATCGGGGATCGCTCAGGTTCGTTTCGTACGTTGCGAGCGTGCCCCCACCCACGGGGGCAGCGCCCAACCGTCACCAGAGGATCTACCAATGAAGAAGCGCACCAAGCAGACGCTCGCTATTGTGCGCCGCACTTTCGATGCTGGCCGGATGCGGCGCCTCGGACGACTCGGCGAACGGCGAAGTGAGCACGCTCGACGGCGCCGCTGAGGTGGCCACCACCGACGCCGCGTCCGACACGAGCGCCGCAACCAGCGAGGTTGCGGCTTCCGGCACCGAAGCGAACGCCGAGCCCCACGCCGGCTCTTTCGACTACGACGAGTCCAGCGTGGTGGAGATCTCGCTCGGCCCGACGATCAGCTCGAGCTCCGAAGCCGTATCGATCGAGGGCACTACAGCGACGATCACCTCGGCCGGCACCTACGAAGTGACCGGAACGCTCACCGACGGTGAGATCATCGTCGACGCCGGCGACAGCGCAGTCGTCCAGATCATTCTGAACGGTGCCGACATCACCAACACCGACGGTGCCGCAATCGCGGTCATGAGCGCCGAGACCGCGATCGTGATCCTGGCCGACGGCAGCTCGAACACGCTGACCGACGGTGATCTCTACGTGCTCGCCGAGGGCGAGGACGAGCCGAACGCCACCCTGTTCAGCAAAGCGAACCTCACCGTGGGCGGCACCGGCTCGCTGACGGTCTTCGGCAATTCCAACGACGGAATTGCCGGCAAGGACGGCTTGGTCATCGACAGCGGCACCATCACGGTCACCGCCGTCGACGACGGCATCCGTGGCAAAGACTACGTCGTCATCGAGGGCGGAGAGATCGAGGTCACCGCAGGTGGTGACGGGATCAAGTCCGACAACGACGAGGACCCCGACCGCGGTTACATCGCCATCGCCGACGGGGCGATCGAGGTGACGTCGGCCGATGATGGCGTGCAGGCAGCGACCGATGTTCTGATCTCCGGCGGCACGCTCGACGTCTCCGCTGGAGCAACCGGAGACAACGACGACGCCAGAGCCATCCTGGGGGATGTCATGGTCGCCATCAGTGGCGGCACGATCACCGCCGAAGCGGCCGACGACGCCATCCACTCGAACTCGACCGTCACGATCGACGATGGCGACGTGACCCTCGCCTCGGGCGACGACGCCATCCACGGCGACCTCTTCGTGACCATCAACGGCGGATCCATTCTGATCACCGAATCGTATGAAGGGATCGAGGCCGAGGTCATCACGATCAACGACGGCTTCATCGACGTCACCTCGAATGACGACGGCCTCAACGTCGCCAGCGCAGACACGACGACGGCGGACACGGCGCTGCAACCTGGACCCGGTACGGACACGGCCATTCAGCCCCCGGTCGTCGGTGACGAGACGACTCGACCTGCACGCGGAGCGGGCGGGCGACCCGCCGGCGCTCCCGGTGGCGATGCCGGCGTCGGCGAGCACTACATCTACATCAACGGCGGAACCACCCTGATCACGATCACCGACGAATCTGGCCGAGCAAGGCGACGGCATCGATGCGAACGGCCATGTCGGTCATGACCGGCGGTGTCGTGGCCGTGAGCGGACCAACGGACACTCGCAACAGCGCAATCGACTACAGCGGAGGGAGCTTCGTGATGACCGGAGGAATGTTCGTCGGCACGAACATCGACGGCCGAAACTCCGAAGGCATTGGAGCCGGATCGACCCAGGCTTCGCTCTACGTGACGCTCGGATCCGTCGCCGATGCCGGCACCTTGGTCCACATCCAATCCGCCAACGGCGAGAACCTCGTCACCTTCGAACCGATGAACGATTTCGACGTTGTCGTATTCAGCTCACCTGATCTGGAAGCAGGCGAGACGTACGAGATCTACCTGGGCGGCACCGGCAGTGGCGATTCGGCAACCGGGCTCTACGAGACATACAGCCCAGGCACGTTGGCCGGCACCGCAACCGCCGGCTGATTCCTGCACACCCTCCGCCTGGCGCGCATGGAACAATCGAGCGACGCCAACGTCGCCGGGCGTCACCCCACCTGCTTCGTTTCGCTTTCGCTCGGTTGGAGCCCAGCGGCTACAAACCACTCATGTCCGACACCAACTCCGCTGCTTCCCCCTACCGCGCCGCCGACCACGCACCGCTCGATATCGGACGTCTCTTCGGCCTGCAGGGCAAGGTCGCCATCGTCACCGGCGGTTCGCGCGGCATCGGCTACATGATCGCTGCCGGCCTGGTCGCGAACGGCGTGAAAACGTACATCACGGCCCGCAAGGCCGACGCCTGCGATGCTGCCGCTGCGGAATTGTCCCAGCCACACGCTGACGGAGCCGAGGGCCACGCCGAGTGCATCTCGATTCCCGCCGACTTGGCCAGCCCTGAAGGCCTGGCGTCGTTCGTTGCCGCAGTCACCGAGCGCGAACCGCAGATCGACATCCTCGTCAACAACGCTGGTGCCGCGTGGGGCGCCCCGCTCGGTGAGTTTCCCGACATCGGCTTCGACAAAGTGATGGACATCAACGTCAAAGCGCCGTTCATGCTCACCCAGGCACTCCTCGCCCAGCTCAAGGCGAGCGGCACTGCGGAGGATCCGGCACGCGTCATCATGATCGGTTCGATTGACGGCATCCGCGTTCCCATCGGCGACAACTACTCGTACTCCGCGTCGAAGGCGGGCATCCACATGATGACCCGCCACATGGCCTCGCATCTCGTGAGCGAGCACATCCTGCTCAACTCCATCGCGCCCGGTCCGTTCCCCTCGAAGATGATGTCCTACATGCTCGACGACCCGGACAACCGGAACATGGTCGAGACCAGCAACCCGCGCAAGCGCGTCGGCAGCCCTGAAGACATCGCCGGCACCGTCATCTTCCTCGCCAGCCGGGCCGGCGCCTACACCACCGGCACCGTCATTCCCGTCGACGGCGGCATCTCCACCCTCTGAGCGGCGCGACTGAGACGGCCAGGGGATCGCCTCATGATCGCAACAGCCGTCGAGAGTCAGGTTGATCGAGTAGCGGAGCGGCCTCACGTGTTGTTCGCCTCGCTGCGCCAGAGGAGGTGGTGCGTGACGCCACTGGGGCTCGGGATGGTTTCGTGCCGGAACCGATCGTCGAGCTCAACCGGTGGGTCCCAGAGTCGGACTCCACCGCCGATGTTGATGGGTGCAACGACGACGTGGAGCTCGTCGACGAGGTCGGCGTCGAGGAACGACCTGATGGTGGTTGGGCCGCCGCCGAGGCGGACGTCGAGTCCACCCGCAGCAGCCTTTGCTTGCTGGGCGGCATCGGAGGGTGTCGTATCGAGGAAGTGGAAGGTGGTGTCGCCGAGCGTGACCGAACGGCCGCTCCAACGTCTGGCCCTCGCCCGTCGCATAGCCGTCCTGGGAGACCGTGGAATTCTCGTGGTGACCGATCTCGGCATCGGCGTTGTCAAGCTCGCGCCGGCCACCAACGCTACGGCACGTCGAGTGGCACCGTGAGCTTTGTGTCAGCAACAACGATTCCACCCCGATCTCCGACCTCGATCGCGCCGTACCGCTGAGTGAAGGCCGGCGGAAGCGGTCGGTCGCCAGGCAACGACAACCACAACCGGAGAAGGTGCCGGCGAAGCGCTGGATCGTCGTCGTCGACGAACGCCGTGCGGTCGTGCAGCAACGCATGGTTGTAGACGAACTGGATGTCGCCAGGCTCGAGATCCATACTCAGATGTACGTCCGGTTCGTCGACCACCGCATCCCAGAGATCAAGTGCTTCGATGTGCTCGGGATCGGGCTGCGGTGCACCGGGAAGCTGCGCTGCGGAGTTCACATAGGTCCGTTGGTAGAGCACGGTCAGCCGATCCTCGAACCAGGACAGGACCGGGATCTCGAACCATGGGTCGGCGCCCTCGGGAATCTCGCCACGACGGTCGGTCGCGATCGGCTCGAACAGCCAGCCCGCCAGATCAGGGCGGCGCTCTCGCACGATCCGGTAGACCGTTTCCGCGCTGGCGAGCTGCGAGCGTCCGCCGGAGACCGCGGCGCGGAGGCACATGAGCCCGACGGCATCGGTCGAGTCGGTGTGGAAGCCCTGCCGGTTGTTCGTCTGATAGATCCGGGTGCCCGGATCGGCCAGGTCGCCACCCACATCCTTCACGTGTCCAAGCAGATGGCCGGCTGAGTTCTGTGACCGGAGATCGCCGATGAGACGCCCGAGGATCATGAAACCCATGGCCAGTGTCTGTCGATCGGCTTCGTCTACGGGAAGCCCCTTCAGAAGCGTGAAGCCATGGCGCCCGATCAGGTCCGTGCGAATGTCATCAGCCATGCCACGGAGTGATGCAGGGGCAGTCGTCCCGACATCCAGCCTGGTGAGGTCAGTTCCCCGAACCGCCCGCGCCATGTCGAACAGGTCCTCGAGCTCGCGAGGAGTCCAGTGGCGCGTCCACCGTTCGGGTGCGGCCGCCATGTCTGCGCCGATCCACGACGCCGGCGTTGTCGGAACCACAGGAGCGTGAGTTGTCATGGGATCACCGACCTGTGATCGTCGAGATCGTGGCTCATGGGCATCGAGTGGATCGTGTCGTTCGTTGTGGTGAGGGACGGGCTTTCATCCGGCGGAGCCTAGGTCGGAAGCTCAATCGCCAGTCCTCGGTCCGAGCCACGACCTCGGCCAGTGGGGCCGGCAGGCGAGCCGGCCCGTGTGGAGTCTGTGGTGCGGCTGTTCGGCTTCAAACCGCCACGCCCTGCTCAGACGTCGGCTGATATGGATTGGGTTGTTGGGGCTCCGAAGTTCCGCACTGCAAACACGATCGATCCGGTGGCGAACAGTACGGCCAGCAGCCCGATCAGCCACCCGACGAACGGGATCGCGGTCAGGACGACGTAGAGGGCCAGCCCGACCGCCAGGGCGGCCAGCTGCACCCAAATGTTGTCCTGTCCGGCCAGGACCAGGCGGCTACCCGCAAGGCCGGTGATGATCGGAGCCGCATAGATGACCAGGACAAAGAGGGCGAACGCGACAACCACCCAGAGGACCACGAATCCGAACCAATAGGTGCCGACCAGCAATCCGAACCCGAGCAGGCCGAACAGGATCGACCAGATGATGCCTACGAGGATCGAGGCGATCAGTAGTGCCACGATGGCGGAGAGTCCGACGAGCCCGGCCACCAGGCCGCCGCCGGGGCGCTGGCGAGCCCGGGCCAGCACCGCCTCGAGCGGGCGGCGAAGCAACAGCAACACGAGGGCACCGACCAGGAACAGCGTCACGAGCCGATAGACGCCACCGACCACCCGGTCCCCGAATGAGGGTGTCTGGTCGGGCTCGTCCACGGTCACGTCCTCGGGACCGACCACCGTGCCGGTTCGGTTGTATTCACCGGCCGCTCCGTAGATCTGACCGGCAATGTCACCCCCGATGTTCATCTGCCCAGCGGCAAACAACACGTCGGCACCGACGGCATCATCGATCTCGACGGTCCCGCCCACCACGGCTACGTCGCCACCGACGGTGCCGTTCAGGCGGAGCCGACCTCCAGCAACCCGGAGGTCGCCCAGGATCTCACCACCGATGGTCAGGTCACCGCCGGCGATGGTTACGTCGCCGGTAACGGTGCCATCGATCGAGATCTGGCCGCCGGCAGCCACCAGATCACCGTCAACGGTTCCGTTCACATCGATCGTTCCCGCGAAAACGTACAGATTGTCCTCGAAGGTCTCACCGGCGGCGATCTCCACCGCCTCAGCGGTCCGGAATTTGCCTCCGGCCCCACCCTCGTCGGCGATCTGAGCTGCTGCGGGCACAAGTAACGCGAAGAGCAGCACCACGCCGCTGACCACGCCGACGGGAATCCGGCGCCGTGCTTTCGAACCTCGCCGTGCTTTCGAACCTCGTCGTCTCACCGAACGCCTCCATCTGTGTGTCTCGGGTTGACCCGGTCATCGTCTTCGTCATTGTCTTCGGAGCCGGGTAGCGCCGATAGGGGCCGAGGTCACCACGACGTGGTCGGCCCCGACCAGCGGTGCGGAGTTCACCTCGACAAAGATCCACCGGACCCTGCCCGCGCCTCACAACATCACCTTCACGTCAGGAAATCGGCGCACTATGACGGCCTGATCAAGGAGTACCGAAGCTCCGCCTGACCAGGGACGACACAGTTTCTGGCCCCATAGCGCTCACCTACCCACCAAGAATATTCCAAACAACGATGGCGATCAGCCCGATCGGGAGGATCGACACGAGCAACGGCAGCACCAACAACAGGCTCCGATCACCTTTGCGTACGGCGAGGAACGAGAAGATGGGGGCGCCGAACATCGTTCCGCTGGTGTCGGGGAAGAAAGTCAACACTGCGCAAAGGACTGCGACGCGTCCTTGAACGGTGGTCGGCAGAACCGAGTGACCCCACAACGTCCAGCGGGGAGTCTCATCGGGCCGAGCTGGCACGGACGAGACCAGCCGGGCGCCGCCGATCAGCGCCACGAGCCCCACGACCAACGACGCCAATCCGATCGGGAAGAGGACCGACGGCGCCGCAACCCCAAATCGGACATCAGCCGAAACCCCGGGGGAACCGTCTGCGTTCATGATCACCAGAGCCCACTCCCCACTCTCGATCGTCCAATCGAGGGCCTGTTCACCAGCGCCACTCACCGACGCCACCCAGAACCCCGTGGTCTCGGGAGCGGCAGGATCGGTGACTCCCTCGTTCCTGGCGTACACCACATCGCTGATGTCGTCCGCCGTGGAGTCCCAGTCGGTGATCTCGTCGTGGACGACGCCGTCGAGGTATCCGGCAACCGCGTCGGCGGGAGCGATGCCCATGAAGAGCGAGTGGGACCCCGCCGCAACACCCTCAACACGGACATCATCGGGCGAGACGACCCAGTAGATGGGTGCACCCTCGCCGTAGCACTCGTAATGGCCACGCAGCAGCCCGACGTCGTCGGTGACCACAGCGCTGGACGACTCCTCGATCGTCAACGGATCGGTCAGGTTGTACTCGCCAAATAGTGGAGAGTGGGTCAACGCCGCAAGACCGTTGTTGTAGACGAGGACCAGCCCCAACACCACCAGCCCGGTTCCGAACCCGATCGCCTTGGTCCTTCGTGTCATCGGAACCACCTCTTTCGCAAGGTCACCGACCGGGACGTCGGATGTCCTCTACCTTCCTTCCTGTCATGTCCGCGTCGACGCGACCAGGGTCGAATGACCAGGTCGTCTTCGAGAGTCCGCGCTTGGGCCGCCAGGCTGCACCCTGGCCTCGGAAGACCACTTCGCCACCTGGCGCTTCGACATCGAGCCCACCGACACCGGCAGCCGGGTCACCGAGTCCTGGCAGGACCTACGACCCGAGGCATCGAGGCAGGGCACATCCCAGATCTCGGGCGTCGCCGACCGACAGGCCCACAATCGCGCCGGCATGGAACAGACCCTGGCCAGACTTCGCTGCCGCAGTGGAGAGCTGAACAGGGCGCTACTCGCGTCAGGATTTGGCGGATGGTCGAGCTGAGCGACTGGAACGGTTTCGCGCCGGCAACGAAAGGCCGGGTCGAGGCTTCGTGCAACACGTCGAACAGGCGGGTGCCTGTGCAAGTCAGTTGCCGTCTCCGCGCCCGAGCGACTCGCCGCTCTCGAGTGCGTCGAGTGCGTCGGCCAGGCGCTTCGCCCGCGTCTCTTCGCGTTCTGACCGAATACAACGGGTAGAGCACCGCCCGCTTGGCCGAGTTCGAGAGCGCCTCGTACGCCTCCCGTGCTCGCTTGGACCCTCGCAGGGCCGACTCCAAGTCCGCCGGAACGATGAGCGCATCGACCGGCTCGAGCAACGACCATGCACCGTTCTCCTTCGCGACATCGACCGCTCGTAGTCCTGCGTCGGCCATCAGCTCCGACTCGGCGAGCTCGGCGACGTGCTGCTTGTTGATCTTCGACCACACGCTTCGAGGTTTCCGCGGCGTGAAGATCTGCTTGTAGCGCTCGCCGTCGATCGGCTTGACCTTGCTGTCGATCCAACCGAAACACAGCGCCTCTCGCACCGCGTCTTCCCAGCTGAGCCGACGCTTACCCGTTGACGCCGCTGGTAATAGATCAGCCACACGCCGTTGCACTTCGCGTGGTTCTTCTCGAGCCAGGAGCGCCATCCAGCCCGAGTCTTGGGATGGATCTCGCGAAGCTCAGAGTCGAACGAGGACATCCTCAGCTCCGCTCGCTATCGGTCGCTCGAATCTGCCTTGCCAGCGCCTCGTCGGTGGCGAACAGCACACCTCGGTGGTTCATGAAGCTGGAATCCGCTCGATTCAGGTCGAGAGGGCCACCGTGCATGTCGGTGGCGACGGCACCGATTTCACGGAACAGACACGCAGTGGCCGCGAAGTCCCACAAGCTGCCGCCGCCGGTCAGCACGGGATACTTGAAGTAGCAGGCCGGCGGGCGCGGAACACTCCACAAGCGTTCATCACCACACCGCCGGTCGCGTGGAGCTGCAATCCGGTCAGGCCCATGTCTCGTGCGATCTGGCCCAGTGTGTCGACGACAACATCGTGGTCAGCCCTCGCGAGGAAGCTACGGTCGGCGAACACCGAGAGCACGTCTCCCCGGGGCCGCGGTTCGGTCGGCCAGGGACGGCGGTCACGAAATGCCCCGACCCCCAGAGATCGCGTGCAAACACGGGCCGCCTGGAGCACCACGACCTCGAGGTCGGCATCCATGTGGTCAGGCCCGGTCACGGGCGAACAATAGCGGCACGACCGTCCAGCCCGAGTTCAACATGACCCGTGCCGCAAACGAGGCCGAAACGACGAAATCTCCGGCTCGGGAGAGGGGCTTTTGTGGTGTCGGGGGCGATCACAACCCTTCGATCCCGGACCGAACGGCTCACTCGCACGGTGAGGAACGGGCCCTACCAATCGTCGTCATGATCGCTGAGGATCGCCGAGATGTCCTGAGCAAAGGCGAGAAGACGGACGACGTCGACATGGTTACTTCGTTCGAAATAGAACCAGCCACACGGGAACCCCTCGAGCCGGCCAGAGCGCAAAGCTGGAACACCACAGAGTTCACCAATACGCACCGACCCCGTGCCCGGCATACGCCCGACCAGGTCCAGCACATCGATAGTTGCGTCGAAGAACCGCTCACCGAGATCATCGCCTCCAACCTCTCGGTAGTAGCGAACCCGATCAACCAGGTCGGACTCAGCGAGCGGTCGAAGTCGAACCTCGCTCACAAGGCAGAGCCGAGCGCACGACCACGAAGCTCACCGACGACATCGTCACTCAACCGACGTCCCTCGCCAGAGCTCGAGCCCGTCCGCAATCAGCAAACGAAAACGACGAGCAGCCTCGTCCTGCTGGTCACGACGAATCAGATCTCGCAAGTATTCACTCGTGTTTCCGTAGTCCCCCGAGCGGACCCGTTGATCGATGTAGGCCCGCAGCGACTCGCCTCCTGTGGACAGCGGTGTCGCTGATGTCATTCCGGTGGAGTCCGCCAGTGCCTCGGATACGGCGCCGACCAGCCCGACGTCTGAAACCACGACCGAGGACGTGGCCGTCGTCGAAGTCGAAGCTCTTTCTGTCTCTGATATCACGACTCTGACAGCTGGCCGGATCGAGATCGTGGAGGAATGGACCTTCGAGAGTGAGCGGTATCGAGTGACCCACGATCTCGCGTTCGCTTTGGAAGCTGGTGTCGTTCGCGAGCGAGTTGATGCGGCAGATCTCGCAGAGTTGCTGCTTGCACCCGCCGCCGAGTGGGGCAGAGTGCAGGATGCGGAGTGTGCCGAGTCGGCGATCGCAGAAAACGAAGAGCCATCTGAGTCGGGGTGCGGCTCAGGTCAATTGGCCCAAATGCCGTTCCCCCTTTCATCAGCAACCATTGTCGTGTACCGTCCGACCATTCGCCCTGACCACTTTGGGTGGTTGCTGACCACGGACTGCCCCATTCGGCGTGGCCGTCTGGGAAGGAATAGCTGTGAACAGATTGCTTTTCCATGACCTCGACAGGTGGGCCGAGAAGGACCCGAGCTCAGCAGCGATCTGCCATCCAGATGCCCGAGGGCAGCTACTCGAGGTGAGCTACGGGGACCTCCTGACGCGGTCAAACCAGATCGCCAACCTGCTCGCGGACACCGGTGTGCAACACGGCGATCTGGTGGCGATCTGCGCCCCGAAGGGACCCGACGCCATCGCTGCGATGGTGGGCGTCGCCAAAGCCGGTGCTGCCTACGTGCCGCTCGATCCTGACTCGCCGACGGCGCGCATCGGCTTGATCCTCGGCGAAGCCGAGCCAGCGGTGTTGTTGGCGACTGCAGAGGGCGCGGCAGCAGTGGAAGCGGCGACGGACCTCGACCGACCGCCTCACATCGGAGCGCTTGACGACCCCGACGGCGGGCACAGTCAGTGGTCCGTTGCCCCTGCCTTCACGGGCCGCGACGTGGCAGCTGCCGACAGCTCGTACCACCCAAGCGGCGAACTCTCCGACGGCGATCTCGCCCACGTGCTGTTCACGTCGGGCTCCACCGGTGTGCCCAAGGGCGTGATGATCACCCATCGCAACGCCGTCAGCTTCGTCGATTGGGCCTCCCACCATTTCGGTTACACCAGCGGCGACCGGGTGTCGGGCCATTCCCCGCTTCACTTCGACCTGTCGACCTTCGACATCTTCGGCGCGTTCGCGGCAGGTGCCACCCTTCATCCGGTGCCGTCTGCGGTCAACATCAACCCGGCAGATCTGGCCGCGTTCATTCGCGATCGAAGGCTCACCCAGTGGTTCTCCGTACCAACGGCACTGAATCATCTCGTTCGGTTCGACGTGATCGAAGACGGAGACTTCCCCGAACTCGAGCGGCTGATGTGGTGCGGCGAGGTCCTCCCGACACCCACCCTCATCCACCTGATGGAGCGCCTTCCCCACGTCCAGTTCACCAACCTCTATGGACCCACCGAGGCCACGATCGCCAGCAGTTGGTACCACGTCGCAGAGGCACCGTCCGACCCGACGGCCGACATTCCGATCGGGCGAGCATGCGCCGGCGAAGCATTGCTGGTCCTGGCCGACGATGGCAGTGAGGCCGACGACGACGAGATCGGCGACCTCTACATCGAAGGCGTCGGACTCAGCCCTGGATACTGGCGGAACGAGGAAAAGCTGCGGCTGCGTTCCGCACGGACCTCCGACCGGAACGACGCCTCTACGACACCGGGGACCTGGCCCGACGTCGAGCCGACGGCGAGATCCTGTTCGTCGGACGACGCGACTCACAGATCAAGAGTCGCGGCTACCGCATCGAGCTAGGAGAGATCGAAACCGCGCTGCGCACCGTCGACGGCATCGACGATTCGGCTGTGGTCGCGATCGAGACCGGTGGCTTGGACGGCACCATCATCTGCGGCGCCTACGTCGCGGCCGAAGGCACGAAACCTGCCGCGGCGGTCAAGCGACTGTCCGCCATCATCCCGAAGTACATGATCCCTCAGAAGTGGCTTCGTCTCGATGAACTCCCGAAGAACGTCAACGGCAAGATAGACCGGCCAGCGCTCCGTGATTCGTTCGCGGCTCTGGTGAAGGGCTAGGCCGCCATGTCGGGGACGGGACTGCGCGTGATTCTGGCGGCTGAGGAGGCCGCAGGAGCCCGAACGCTGCGCTTGCTCGAGAAGTCGCCCCACCACCTCGTCGCTGTGGCAGCCAAGCCCGTCGCGAGCGACGCTCCCTCGGGCGCCAGCCCGACTCTCCTGGAGCGGGCGGCCGCTGCCGGAGCCGCCACCTTCGACTCCCGGATGCTCCGGACGGCCGACATAGTGCCCGAGCTGCGTGAGCTGGCGCCCGATGTCCTGCTCAACGTCCACAGCCTCTACAAGGTGCACCCCGCAGTGGTGGAGGTGTTCAGCGTCGGCGCATGGAACCTCCACCCGGGACCGCTGCCCGAGGCCGCCGGCATCAACGTGCCGAGTTGGGCGATCGCCGACGGCTTCCAGGAGCACGGTGTCACGGTCCATGCCATGACCGAGAACTACGACGAGGGTGCCATCGCCTACGAAGAACGTTTCCCTCTGCGCGATGGCGCCACGGGTTTGACGCTCTCGGCCGAGTGCGCCACCCGTGGTCTCGGTCTGATCAGATCGCTGATCCAGCAGCTCGCCGATGACCCCTCGGCGGTACCCCACATCACGCAGGACCTGACCGCGCAGCGCTATTACGGCCTCGGTCAGCCGAACGACGGGGTCATTGATTGGCAGCAAGCGGCCTCGAAGATCGAGGCGCACGTTCGTGCTGCTGATTTTCGTCCGTTCGAAGGGCCATGGAAGCCCCCGAAGGCGTGCGTCGGCGGAGAGCTGATCGGATTGGTCAAGGTGCAGGTCGGCGACGAAGTGGCACCCGGAACCCAGGCCGGCCAGCTCGCCGTGTTCGACGGTCGGACGGCCGTGGCGGCGGACGACCGTTGGGTGCATCTCGTCGAGACCGAACAGTTGCCAAGATGCGATCAAGAAACAGCGAAGGTGTGATGCCGATGAGCAGCCGGTTCCAGGTCTTCTCGACCTGCCCTCAATCTTCGAAGGTCGAGCAGCGGCTCTATCTCGAACGGGTGGCCGACGTCTCTCGATGGTCCGAACGCCACGGCTACACGGGCATGCTGGTCTATTACGACCACAGCCTGGTCGACCCGTGGATCGTCGCCGTTGAGGTGCTGAGGGCAACGGAGCGCCTCTGTCCGCTCATCGCGGTACAGCCCGCGACCATGCACCCGCACAGCGTCGCCAAGCTGATCGCCTCGATGGCGCACCTGTACGAGCGCCCGCTGTTCCTCAACATGATCGCTGGTGGCTTCGTGGGCGACCTCACCTCGATCGGCGACCACACCCCTCACGATCGACGCTACGACCGCTTGCGTGAATTCACCGACATCGTCATGGCCCTCACCGCCGGCGACACCCTGACGACCGCGGGCGACTGGTACGAGACGAACGACCTCAAGCTCGCACCGTCGGTCCCCGAAGCGCTGAGACCCCGGCTGCTGATGTCGGGCTCCTCGCCAGCGAGTCTGGCCACTGCGACAGCGCTAGGGGCCACTGCCATCCAGTACCCGCAGCCCCCGGGCCAAGCAGCCGACCGCCCTGACGGCACCGACACCGGCATAAGAGTCGGCATCGTGGCGCGCGAGGACTCCGAGCAGGCGTGGCGCGTGGCCCACGATCGCTTCCCGCCGAATCGCCGCGGCGAGCTGATGCATCAGATGGCGATGACCCGCTCGGATTCGCAGTGGCACAGGACCCTTTCCGAACTGGCCACCAGCTCGGCCGAAGAAGCCAACCCCTACTGGCTCGGCCCCTTCGAGAGCTACGACACCTTCTGCCCCTACCTCGTAGGTTCCTACAACCAGGTCGCGGAGGAGGTGGCCGAGTACTGGGCTGACGGACACCGGACCGTGATCCTCGACATCCCACCCTCTGAGGACGAGCTGGCGCACACCCGCCAGGTCTTCGACCGCGCCGAAGCTCTCGTGGTCGCAGGCGTGACCCGAAAGGACGCACCATGAATGCGGACGACATCATCGAGATCCTGGAGGATCGCCTGTTCATCGAGACCGAAGGGCCCGAAGAGGACCTGATCGCGAGCGGCGAGTTTGACTCACTCAAGTTCGTCGAGCTCCTCCTCGCAGTCGAGGAAATATCGGGCGCTCGCATCTCACCCCAGGACCTCGATCTCGACGACCTACGAACCCCAACCACCATCGCCAAGGCCTTCACCGAAGCCATCGAGTCCGGCCGGAAAGGAAGCCCCCATGGCTGACCGAGCGACGACCGAACCGTCGACCCGCCATATCCGAGAACTCACCATCGACGATCTCGACGCGCTCTCGCGTCTCTTCCTGCGTCGGCACACCCACGACCCTCGGAGCGACGCGGAACTCATTGCGGCATACCGCGAGGACTTCGGCCCGATGTTCGTCGAGCGAGTGGAGGGGACGAAGGCATCACCATCGCTCGTGTACGAGGAGGACGGCGTCCCCGAAGCCATGATCGCCGTCGCTGCCCGACGCTTCGTGTATCGCGGCGAGCCCGTCACCGGCGCAGTGACCACGATGCTCCTTGCCTCTGAGAAGGCCAGGAAGTCTCTCGCAGGTGTCCGTCTGGCTAGAGCTGCGCTGGAGGGGCCCCAGGACTTCACCTTCGTCGACCAGTCCAACGAACGCCGGCCGCCAGACTCTGCGCGCTGCCGGGGCACACAACATCGCCCCCTACTCCGTGAGATGGGTCACGACGCTGCGGCCCGGCGCCATCAAGCTCAAGCGGCTCAGCGGTCGGCTCTTTCGAGGCAAGGCACCAGGTGTTCGCGATCGCTTGATGACAAGCTTCTCCAAGAACGAGCGCCGATTGCCGACCAACCTCGCGTCGCGCCTCGTGAGACAGCCTCGCGAACGCCCGGACGGTCTCGTCACCGACGAGCTGACGATCGAGGACGTCGCCGAACACGGCCCACGCCTCACCGAGCGATTCGATCTCGCACCCGACTTCGGCCATCGACCCTTCGTCGAGCAGTCCTGGAATCTCTTGCCCCTGGTGCACTCGGCGGAGGCCACCTCCAAGGTCGCGGTCCGTTCACGACGCGGCGCGCTCCTGGGTTGGTACGTGCTCTACGCGCCGCGAGAAGGCGAAGCGGAACTCGTCCAGCTCGTCGCACAGCCCGAGGCGCAGGCTCGGGTGCTGACGCTGGTCTTCCACGATGCGCTGGAACGCGGCGCGACCACCGTTCGCGGCGACGCTCCACCGCATCTGCTGTTCGACCTGAGTGCCCTCGGATGCACCCTCTACTGCAGGTCGTCGGCGATGTCTGCTCATTCGAACGTCGACGACTCGTTCGTGGAGGCATTCCGGCGCTCTTCAGCGCTCGTGACAGGCATGGAGGGCGAGCATCTCCTGGCCCCGGCTTCTCTCTATCCAGGTAGTTCCGCGTCCTATCCCGATAGTTCCGCGTCGCGTGCACACCGCCGACCCTTCTGACCACCCCGACTTGCCCGAGATCGAGGGACGGGGGCTGCGCCCCGCGTCGGATGTGTGAGCCGCGACGACGTGCTAGACGGACTTGAGCGTGCCGAGAACGCGTCGCTGCAGGTCACAGCCTTGCGGGCGGTACGGCGTGGGCGCCTCGTTGCGATCGAGCTCGTCCACCAGGATGCGTGGGCGGCCGACCACGACCGCTCCGGGTTCGCAATCGCGGGCCGAAGAACATCACGCCACTCGGCGCATCCAGCGTCGTCCTGCGTTAGCCAGATGCCATTGGCAACGCGACACTCCTGCGACTGCAGAGGTGACCGACGGAGTCCAGCCGACTGTGCGATGGAGTTGGAGCTGTGAGCCTGGGCGAAACAAGGTGCAGCTTGGCTTGAAGCACTGCGGAATGATCGACCTCATGGAATCGCCTCTTCTCGGCGGTGTGCGTCAGACAACTCGGCGAGCCTGTCCAGATCGAGCTCGTCAGACGTCACCGCGGCGACCTTGCAGTTCGTGAGTGCCTGAAGTGTTGCAGTACGGGCACCGCCTTCGAGCACCGCCCGCTCGCCGAGCACCGCTCCCGGTCCGAGCTCGGCCAGCTCTTCACCGCCGACCTCGACCAAGAGCACTCCGTTGAGCAGAAGGAACAGCTCATCGCTGAACGCGCCCTGCTCGACGAGAGCGGAACCCTTCTTCACCCGGCGAATTGTGGGCTTCTCCCTTCGCCGCATGATCGAGTCCTGGAGCTGGCGTTCGAGAAGGCCTTCAACCTCGGTGACGAGCGCCGGCGAATCCTCGTTGCCCCACGGGGTGCGCCGTCCGAACGACGTGTTCATCCAATCCTTGTATGCGGCGACGCTGCTCTTGGCGACAAGCGCTCCGTTGTGGTCGAATACCCAATGGCGGGGGAAGCCTGAAGCACCCACCATCTCCGAGCGATGGGTGCCGTCAGACCTGATCGTCAGCTCGAGCGTCGTCCACACAGTCGGAGCCAAGCATTGAATGAACGGCGGATGTTTTACGGCACGAGGCATCGGCGCACCGGTTCGTCCGCCGACGGTCTGCCTGAAGGTCACCGACGCTCGGACATCTCGGGTTCGCCCTGGAGGTCATGCAGCTTGATCGCGGGAATCGTGATCGAACCGACCCCAAGTCCAACCGTGGTGCCCCCGATCACGCCACCGCCGCAATAACCCGACCCGATGATGTCCCCCAGTTCGTCGACGTCGACGAACGCTCGTAGCTGATTGGCGAACCGGAATCTGTCGTCGGCTCGGAGCTCCTCGACCGCCGCCGGAACATCGTCGCCCAGCTGATGTGGTGGCGGTGGATCATGGTGCGCCATCTTCATACGCGTCGCAATCTTGCCCATGCCCTCCAACAGGTCCGACGGAATCCACGACACTGTCGTGATGCTGCGTTCGATGCGCATGATGTCCCCTTTGAACGGTCGATACGTCAACTCTGCGCCGCGTCAGTGCTCCGGTCGACTGTGCATGGCCGTCGATCATGTGCGGGCCAACCCCACCCGTTTCGGGCGCCAACACGCTGGTCGGGGAAGTAAAGGTGGGTCAGACTGCCGACAGCCAACCACCAGAATTGGAGGCACCTCGAATGACGATCTCCGTGTTCCTCGCCGATGACAACCTCATCGTTCGTGAAGGTGTGAAGGCGCTGCTCGAGCTCGAGGACGACTTCGAGATCGTGGGTCAAGGTGCCGACTTCGACGAGCTCGTCGAGGGAGCCGAGGCTGAAAACCCACAGGTGATCGTGACCGATATCCGGAAGCCGGGCTGACCGCCGTTCGTGCCGGCCATTTGCAGAACGCTTGCAGCCGCGACACCCCGCCAGAGCCCAGGCCTCTGACCAGGGGAAACGTGGACCCTCGAAAAGGACGTGAGACAACAGCCCCCACACCCACCGAAACCACGAAACCCCAGGTCACAGCCCTGCCTCATCTCGAGCGGGCAATTCCTGCGTCACCCGGTAACCAGTGCCCCGGAACGGCATCCTGGCGACTACCGAAGCCGCTCCCTACCGCTCGATGCCGCCCCAAGGCGCCAGATGCCATTGGCGAACTATGAGCAACGCGACACCCCGCCGGCGTCCGGAAGCGGATCACGCCGGGAGCAGTTCGCCGTCCCGGGCGATTTCGTCCAGGACGCCGAGCACCACATCGACATCACCTTCACGTCAGGAAATCGGCGCAGTATGACGGCCTGATCAAGGAGTACCGAAGCGCCGCCTGACCAGGGACGACACAGTTTCTGGCCCCATAGCGCTCACCTACCCACCAAGAATATTCCAAACAACGATGGCGATCAGCCCGATCGGGAGGATCGACACGAGCAACGGCAGCACCAACAACAGGCTCCGATCACCTTTGCGTACGGCGAGGAACGAGAAGATGGGGGCGCCGAACATCGTTCCGCTGGTGTAGGGGAAGAAAGTCAACACTGCGCAAAGGACTGCGACGCGTCCTTGAACGGTCGTCGGCAGAACCGAGTGACCCCACAACGTCCAGCGGGGAGTCTCATCGGGCCGAGCTGGCAAGGACGAGACCAGCCGGGCGCCGCCGATCAGCGCCACGAGCCCCACGACCAACGACGCCAATCCGATCGGGAAGAGGACCGAGGGCGCCGCAACCCCGAATCGGACATCAGCCGAAACCCCGGGGGAACCGTCTGCGTTCATGATCACCAGAGCCCACTCCCCACTCTCGATCGTCCAATCGAGGGCCTGTTCACCAACGCCACTCACCGACGCCACCCAGAACCCCGTGGTCTCGGGAGCGGCAGGATCGGTGACTCCCTCGTTCCTGGCGTACACCACATCGCTGATGTCGTCCGCCGTGGAGTCCCATTCGGTGATCTCGTCGTGGACGACGCCGTCGAGGTATCCGGCAACCGCGTCGGCGGGAGCGATGCCCATGAAGAGCAAGTGGGACCCCGCCGCAACACCCTCAACACGGACATCATCGGGCGAGACGAACTCGGGCATGGTGTTCCAACGCCACCAGCTCGATGTCGTCGGTACCACCGCACGGGAGACTCCTCGATCGTCAACGGATCGGTCAAGTCTGTACTCGCCAGAAGGGGGAGGAATCATCGATGCGAGGCCGAAGTTGTAGACGAGGACCAGCCCGACCAACACCAGCCCGGTTCCGAACCCGATCATCTTGGTTCTGCGCGTCACGGGAACCACCTCTCTCAGCTCGTCGCCAACCGGGAAGTCGGACGCCTCTCACCTCCTTCCTTTCACCTCTGCGTGGCCGCGCCCAGGGTCGAAGGACCAGGTCGTGGTTTCGAGAGCTCATCTGCAACCCGGCGCCCCATCCGATTCCGGTTCTGCAGTGGACAGGTGTGGGACCGAGTTCGTGATCATGCGCAGTTGCTTCGGCTCGAACTCGAACCACACGCAGGTGCCGATCGCGAGCGGGTTGGCGGGGCTGGGTCACGTTCGTGCGCCCGCAGAATCACCAGCGACAAAGACCTGGCCGTCAGGTCGACACGAGTTCGTCCATCGTGTTCAGCGACGAAGCAAGACCGGCGGCGGATTGTTCCATGAACGTCTCGGGATCCTCGGGGTCGGGCAGGTTGACCTGCATCGTCATCAACGTGAACCCGTCGCCAGCCGGTTCAAACGTCAGCGTCTGGGCGGTCGGAGGGCCCGTCGGATCTGCTTCGCCCATCACGAACCACTCGTCGGCGTCGAGCCGATCTGGTCGATCGACACCGGTATAGGTTCCGTGCCAGGCCATCTGCCCGTGTTCGGGGATCACCATCTGATAGTGGTAGCGGCCACCCTCGACCGGGTCAGACTCGCACACGGTCAACTCGGAACCGGCCGGAGCGCCTGATGGAAACCAGATACGAAGGTCGGCAGGGTCGGTGAATGCTCGGAAGACACGGTCGGGTGGGGCACCGAAGGTTCGTACGCATTGGTACGACAAGCCGTCGTCACTCAGCGCGATTCGAGCCGATCCGCGCCTGGCGTCGAGCGTCGAGAGGTCGGATTGGAGGGTGGGGTCAGTCACGGGCAGTGCTCCTTGGTGAGTGGGGTTCCGGGATCGGTGGAAACGAGTTCGTCCAATGTGTCGAAGCGCGCCTGCCAGACGTCGTCAAACGAGCCAAACCAGTCATGCGCAGCCTGCAAACCGACGCCGTCGAGCCGGTAGTGGCGGTGCCGACCCTCAGCACGGACAGAAACCAGCATTGCGCTGGCCAGGACCTTCAGATGCTTGGACACCTGCGGCTGGTTGAGCCCCGACGCCTGCACCAGTTCCGACACCGTGGACTCATCCTGTTGGTGCAGTAACTCGAGAAGACGGCGCCGGTTCGCTTGGCCCACAGCATCGAGAACGAGATCGGCACCGACCATGACGAGATCTTATATATTCCTTGCGAGGAATGCAATCGCGTTTGTCCGGATTGCCCTCTTCGGGTCGCCTTCCTGGCTACGCCTCCGGTAGGGCTGCGAACTGGGACTTGGCGTTCTTGTACCAGCGCATTCCGGAGACCGGTCGTTTCCATCGACCCTTCATCTCCGCCCGGGCGGGTTCGTGCGCCGTGTCGCCGGCCGCAACCATCTCCTTGAGGTGAGCGTCCTGCGATTTGATGACCTCGTCGGCCGTCTCGCCTTCGTGGGTGAAGTCGCACGGTCCGCCGAGTTGTTGGCACGTCATTCGTTTCATGGTGTTCGGTCTCCTGTCGTCCGGGTCGGTTTCGTATGGGCTGGCGGAAGCTGTCGGCGATCTGTTCGTGGGAGCGTCGCCGATCGCAGCAACCCGACAGACGGGCGGCTCATGGCGCTCGCCGTCGTCGTTGCACGGCGATCGTGGCCAGGATCTCGGGGTCGGCGAGGAGTTCGACCTCATGGACGAGGCCGTCCGTGACGTGGAACACGAATGCGACCTTCACCTCGCTGGCGGCGATCCAAGCAGCACCGAGGTCACCGTCGATCGTGACCGGCACGGCCCCCTTCGCTCCGTTGAACCGTTCGGCGACAGCAGCTGCACCGTCATACACGGGGTCGGTGCCCATCTCGATGCCAACTGCGTCGGCCCGCATGACCGCGTCAGGCGCCAGCAGCGTCAACATGTCGGCCATTTCACCACCGCGAGCTGCCGTGAGGAACGCCTCGACGACCCGCTGGTGCTCGGCACGGACGGCCTTCTCGTCGGCTGTTTCCGGGGCGACTTGCAGCTTGCGTCGGGCGCGACTGGCCAGTTTACGGGTAGCGGTGCCCGAGCGCCCGAGGAGCGTGCTGATGTCGTCGAACGGGTAGCCGAAAACGTCGTGGAGGACGAAGGCGACCCGTTCAGCCGGAGCGAGAGAGTCCATCACCGCGTGCAACGCGCCGCCGACCTGGTCGGCGAGGACCGAATCCTGCGCTGGGTCGTCTGGCGGCGAGCCGGCTGGCGCCGTCGACTCGATCTCGGTTCGAGTCGAGCTCTTGCGAAGGTGGTCGAGGCACAACCGCGTGACAACTCTGGTCAACCAGGCCGGCAGCGAATCGACCTCGTCGATGTCACTGCGGGACAGCCGGAGCCACGCTTCCTGTATCACGTCACCGGCGTCGTGCTTCGACCCGAGAATTCGCGTCGCGATCGCGGTCAGTCTCGACCGCTCGGTCTCGAAAGCGGTCTCCAGATTCATGGTCATACAGTAGTGACGTACCCCCTCACCCGATTGTGACCGCCCCCCGTCTCTACGGGGGATTCCCACCGAACGACGACTCGGAGTCGATGACGGCATGCCTACCGACTGCGTTGCGAGCTTCGACAATCTCCGAGTCGTTCCCAAGGCCTACCTCGTCGAGGAAATCTGTGCACTGCAGCCGACTCGACTCACTGAAGCATGCGCCGTCGTCCTGGCCGCCATCGACTGCTAGATGTCCCCACGGCTGACCGACCCGGGCCGAGCGAACCGGGCCACGGCTACAACCGTTGTTGTCCTCGGCATGATTGTTGGCCTGGCGGGAGCCGAACATGGAGTAGGCGAAGTGCTTCAAGGCTCGACGGCACCCGATGGGTTCTTCATCAAGTCATGGCCAGACACCGAGGCGTTCGAGATCGTCGATGGTGAGCCTGCAATGACCCTGATTCCGAATCTTCTCGTCGCGGGGATCGTGACCGTTGTCGTCTCGATCGCGGTGATTGCATGGTCTGTTCGCTGGAGGAGTCGGGACGGCAACGGCCGGACGCTCCTTGGCTTGTCCGCCCTGCTGCTCGTCGTCGGGGGAGGATTCGGACCGCCCCTGATGGGGCTTGTCGTCGGAGTAGCTGCCACCAAGGCCAATCAACCAGCACCGCAACGGCAACGAGCCCCGAACCGGTTGGTCGCCCGAGCGTGGCCCTTTCTCCTCGTCGCGGCCACCCTCGGGTACCTGTCCCTGGTCCCGGGCACCGTGCTGCTGAGCCACTTCGCTGACATCGAGAACCCCGGCCTCGTGTTCGGCCTGGCCATCTTCTCGTTCTCGACCCTCGTCCTCACCCTCATCGCAGCACGAGCCGCAGACCAGGGCCGGCCCTTCACCCCAGACCAGGAATCCGCTCCCCGGAGGGGAACTGGAGGAGTCGCGTAGGATCGATGTTGATGAAGACGACGGGGCGTAGCGGTCGGCGGGAGCGGAGCTGAGGATGTCTTCGTTCGACTCCGAGCTACGTGAGATCCATCCCAAGACGCGCGCTGGATGGCGCTCTTGGCTGAAGAAGAATCACGCGACGAGCAACGGCGTGTGGCTGATCTTCTACCGCACGTCGACAGGGAGGCGCCGGCTCAGCTGGGAAGATGCGGTGCGAGAGGCCCTGTGCTTCGGTTGGATCGACAGCAAGGTCAAGCCGATCGATGACGAACGCTACAAGCAGACCTTCACGCCGCGGAAACCTCGAAGCGCGTGGTCGAAGATCAACAAGCAGTACATCGCTGAACTGATCGAGGCCGAGCTGATGACCGACGCAGGATTACGCGCGATCGATATCGCAAAGAAGAACGGTGCATGGGCGCTGCTCGAGCCGGTCGACGCGCTCATCGTTCCAACGGACTTGGAGTCGGCCCTGCGAGGGTCTGAGCGCGCACGGGAGGCGTACGAAGCGCTCTCGACGTCGGCCAAGCGCGCTGTGCTCTTTTCGTTGTACTCAGCCAAACGTGAAGAGACGCGGGCGAAGCGCGTGGCCGATGCGCTTGCCGCGCTCGAGGGCGGTGAGTCGCTCGGGCGAGGAGGCGGCCAGTGAATCGTGGCTCCGTCGGGTTGAAAGCAGACTAGCTCTTGAGGCGATGCGACTCGGGATCGAACAGGGGGCCATCGACGATGGAGGCTCGCCGTGCGACGCCGGTGCGGATCACGTCGACTTCGGTGCCGACGACGGCAGCTTTGGCATCGACAAAGGCGTGGGCGATGAAGGCCCCGACGTTGTAGCCGTATTCGCCACCGGCGACCCTGCCGATGACCGGGCTCTGGCCTGTCGATCCGGCGGCCAACACGGGTTCCCAGCCGTACACGACGGCGTCGTCGTCAGCGAAGCGCAGGGTCACGACCTTCTGCCGGATCGGCGCTTCGAGTGCGGCGGCCTTGCCGCGGAAGTCCTTGGATTTGTCGAGTGTCCAACCAACCCCACACTCCGCCGGGCTGAACTCGGGCGTCAGATCGGATCCCCAGAGCCGATAGCCCTTTTCGATGCGGCCCGAGAACACGGTCTGCGCGCCGACGGCTGGCATTTCAAAGGCTCGACCCGCCTCCCACAGGGTGTCCCACACGTGAAGTGCCAGCGACGCTGGAACATAGAACTCCCATCCCAGTTCGCCGATGTACGACAGCCGCACTGCAGTGACCGGTGCCATGCCAACGTCGATCTGGCGGCTCGTGTACCAACCGAACGCCTCGTTGGAACAATCATCTTCGGTGACCGATTGCAGCACGGCCCGACTGTTCGGGCCCCAGAGCCCGATGGCGATGCGTTCCTCGCTCAGGTCGCGGTACATGACCGAACCCGGTGCGATTCCCTCTTGGGCTTCGGCGATCTCGCGGAAGGCCGCGATTTCGGCCGGCAAGTTGCCTCTGCCAGTGAGGATCCACCATGTCTGCTCCGCAATGCGAGTGACGGTGAGATCGCGGGCAACGCCGCCGGATGGGGTGAGCGTGAGCGTGTAGGTCACGCCGCCGACCGGCAGGTCGACGTCGGAGGTGCACAGCCACTGCAGGTGCTCGAGTGCCCCCGGACCCGAGACCTCGATCGGCCCGATGCCCGCAGACCAATCGACCAGGCCGACGTTGGCCCGCAGTTCGAGGTGCTCTGCTGCCATCACCGGTGACCATCCGGTCGCGTCGTAGCCGGTTCGCTCCGGTATGGCCTCGCGATGCTTGGCGACCAGGGCCTCGTTGCTCGAGTAGTACAGCGGTGTTTCTTGGCCGGCGATGGGCACGAACTCGGCACCGAGCGCCTCGAGTCGTTGGTGATAGGGAGCGTGGCGCAGGTCGCGCACGGATGACGCGACGGCGCTCGGATGTAGGTCCTCGAAACCGATCTCGTAGAAGTACTTGGCCTGGCGGCTGAGGAACTTTCGGTTCGATTGGTGAGGGTGGAACCGGTCGATGTGTGCCGGGGTCACGTCCATGCCCGGGTCGCCCGTGGTCATCCAGCGAGCCATCACCGCTCCCACCTCGCTTCCGAACGACAACCACGCTCCGACCGACGACCAAAGCCCGGCCACCTGGGTCTCTCCCATCACCGGGTAGCCGTCGACAGTGAACGAGAACATGCCGTTGAACCCATGGGCCACCGCCGACTCGCGCAGCGATGGCATGTGGTGCTGCATCTTGTCCCAGGCGTCGGCGAAGTCGTCTGATGTGAACGGCATCTTCGCTGTCTTGGGGAGGTTCCTGGGATCGACGAGCCGGGCGGGGTGGGCGTAGCTGCCGATGCCGATGTGATCGCCGTGTTGACGGAAGTAGATCGACAGGTCGTCGAACGTCGTGATGGGTAGAGCGACATCGAGTGCTGCGATGTCGGCCAGCGCCGGAATCGGGTCGGTGAAGATGTACTGGTGCTCGCCGGGATACAGCGGCATCGGGGTGCCGGTCTTCTCTGCCAGCAGCGGGGCCCAGATGTTGGTGCAGACGATCGCTTGCTCGCATTCGATCCGGCCGACCTCACCGTTGGTGACCACGGCGACGATACGGCCGTCGACGATTTCGATGTCGGTCACTTCGCTGTGGGCGTGGAACGTGGCCCGCCCGGTGGCTTCCGCGACCTGCTGCATCGACGTGGCGAGGAGGCTGGTGCGGACCACCCCTGATGACGGAATGGAGATTCCCCCGGCGATCGTGGACGGGTCGACGAGCGGCAGCATTTCGGCGATCTCGGCTGGCGAGACCATAGTGGCCTCGATCCCCTGGCTGAGCCCGAGGTCGGCGAGGCGCTGGTGGGCGTCGATGCGCTCTGCAGTGTTGGCGATCCCGATCATGCCAACCCGGTAGAACTGCTCTTGGCCCGCAATTGCGAGCGGGAGCTTGTCGTACATGTCGCGGCTCGCCCGGCCGAGCGTGGTGAAGAAGTGCGAACCGGTGAGCGTTCGGAGACCTCCTGGCGCATGCGAGGTCGAGCCGTCGTTCTCGGCCAGATCGCCCTTGTCGACCACCACGACGCCTTCGACACCCATGTCGGCGAGGTGATAGGCGACGCTCGATCCAATGATCCCCGCGCCGATCACGACGACGCTGGCGGTTGTGGTGTTTGAACCTGACATGGCCAGAGTCTGACCTGCGGCAAATCTGGACACAAGTGTCCACGTTCAGTAGCGTGCCCCGATGCCCGCAGACGCCTCGCCGAGCGAGAATCCGTGAACGGCTGAGGAGGCACGATGTCACAAGAGGGGCCACGAGAAGGCGGAAGACGGTCCAGGCGAGATCGAAGCCCGCGTGAACGCGCCCCCGTCAGCACCGAGCACCACCGCCGACTGGTGAACCCGTTCGAGCCGCTCGAGGTCTTGTCCGACGATCAGGTCGCTCACATCCACGATTCAGCCGTCCGCTACCTCGCCGACCATGGGATTCGGGTGCTCCTCGACGAGGCCCGCGACCTGTTCGCGGCGGCAGGTGCCAGCGTCGATGACGAGATGACGGTTCGCCTCGACCCCGATCGTGTGGCCGAGGCGATCCGCACCGCGCCCGCCGAATTCGATCTCGAGGCGCCCAATCCGCAGCGGTCGGTGCGGGTCGGTGGCAACAACCTCATACTGGCGCCGGTCGGCGGACCACCGTTCGTGACCGACCTGCGCAGAGGCCGGCGGGCCGGGACCATGGCCGATCAAGAGAACTTCCTCCGATTGACGCAGAGCTACGACGTGATGTCGGTCGCTTCGCCCTGCGTCGAGCCAGACGACCTGCCACTCAACACCAGACACTTGCGGTCAGGGCTCGCAACCCTCACGCTCACGGACAAGCCGGCGTTCTTGTACGCCCGCGGTCGGGATCGAGTGCGCGACGGCATGAATCTCGTGAAACTCCGGTTTGGCTTCGATCCCGGCGAAGCGTCCAACGATGCCTTCGCCGAGAGGGCCCACTGCTGGACGAACATCAACACCAACTCACCACGCCAGATCGACATCCCGATGTCGATGGGCATCATCGACTTCGCCCGGCTCGGCCAGGCCAACATCATGACGCCGTTCACGCTGGCGGGCGCTATGGCACCGGTGACCCTCGCCGGCGCACTCGTGCTCCAGCACATGGAGGTCCTCGCCGCGATCACGCTCGCCCAGATCGTTCGGCCGGGAGCGCCGGTGCTGTACGGCGCGTTCACATCGAACGTCGACATGAAGTCGGGCTCTCCGGCCTTCGGGACGCCCGAGGCGATGAAGGGTGCGCTGGCCAGTGGACAGCTCGCTCGTCACGTCGGGGTGCCGTGGCGTTCATCCGGTTCGAGTGCGTCGAACGCGGTCGACGCACAGGCGGGCTACGAAACGATGACGAACACCTACGGGGCGTTCCTCGCCGGTGCCAACTGGGTGATGCACGCCGCCGGATGGCAAGAGGGCGGGCTGTCGGCCAGCTATGAGAAGTTCATCACCGACGTCGAGATGTGTCGGATGATCGCTGAGATCTGTCAGCCCGTGTTGGTCGACGAGTACGAGCTCGCCCTGGATGCGATCACCGCGGTGGGTCCGGGAGGGCACTTCTTCGGGACCGAACACACGCTGGCCCGGTTCGAACAGGCCTTCTATGCACCGATCGTGTTCAGCCGCACGAACTACGAGCAGTGGACAGAGGAGGGCAGCCGTCGCACCGACGAGCGGGCCACGGCGGTGTGGGAGAAGGTGCTCGCCGACTATGAGGCGCCGCCCATCGACTCCGCCATCCGGGCCGCGATGGACGACTTCGTTTCTCAGCGCACCGCCGAGGGCGGCGCTGCGCCAGACTGAACAGATGGCGGAGAAGCGACGCTCGACGGCGAAGAGTCAGCACACGAAGGCCACGCGCCAAGACTGGATCGACGTTGCCGTCGCTTCGCTGAACGATGAACGGATCGATCAACTCCGCGTGCTGCACCTCGCCGGGCGCCTCGGTGTCTCGCGGTCGAGCTTCTACTGGTATTTCGAGAGCCCAGACGAACTGCGCTCCGAGCTGCTCACTCTCTGGGAACACAACACGACATCGATCGTGGAGAGAAGTCAACGGGCCACGCAGACCGTGGTCGAAGCGGTTCTCGGTGTCTTCGAGTGCTGGGCGGATCGTCGGCTGTATTCGTCAGCGCTCGACCTGGCTGTACGGGACTGGGGGCGACGAGACGAAAAGATCGCAGCCCGGGTGGCAGACGCCGATCACGTCCGCCTCGATGCGCTGACCGAGATGTTCGCCCGGCACGGATTCGCACCACCGGAGGCGCTCGTGCGGGCCAGACTCCTCTATCACAGCCAGGTCGGGTACTACGCGCTCGGAACCACCGAACCGCTCTCGGACCGCATGATCTCCCTGCCGTACTACCTCGAGGCCATGGCCGGTGCCCGTCCAACCGCAACCGAACTCGCCACATTCACAAAGGTGGCCGAGGCGGCACAGGACATGAATGAGGACACTCCACAGTGAGGTGAATGCTGGGCACCCACAGGTCTCAGCGTCAAGTGGTGAAGTCGATGACAGTCCGCCCTCGCTCGTGGCCCTCTTCCAAGCGCCCGATCGCTTCCGGCGCTTCGGTGAGCGGATACGTCGCGGTAACGATCGGAGCGAGCTTGCCGTCCTCGATGAAGTCTGTGAGCGCAAGCAGCAGGTCCTGCTGGTTCCTCCGTGGGATCAGGGCCACCATCCTCTCGTCGATGAACCGTGACCACACCGCCGCACGAAGCCAGCGGCTCAGCGCCTTGTACCAACTCTGCTCTGATTTCGGGATGCCCGACTGTCCGACCATGACGAGCGTGCCCCCTGGACGTAGCGCCCGCCGCAGATCAGCCAAGGAACGACTGCCCGCCATGTCCAGAATCGCGTCGTAGCGCGGACCTCCATGTGTGAAGTCCTCTTTGGTGTAGTCGATGGCATGGTCGGCGCCCAGCGACCGAACAAGATCTAGGTTCGTCGTGCTGCACACGCCGGTCACGTGAGCGCCGAGCGCCTTGGCGAGTTGCACGGCGAAGCTGCCTACACCGCCGGACGCGCCAACCACCAGCACGCGCTGCCCCGACCCGACCTGCCCAGCGCGCAGAGCCTGCAACGCAGTGCACCCGGGCACCGCGATGGTCGCCGCCTCCACAAAGGACACCTTCGACGGTCTCTCCGCAAGCGCCTCCTGGCTCACCGATACGTACTCGGCGAGAGCTCCCTTGGATTGACCGAAGACCGCAGCGCCGGGCTGGAAGCGCACGACGTTCTTGCCGACCGTCTCTACCTCACCGGCGAAGCTGAGACCGGGGACGTCGGCTTTCGGCTCACGAAATCGAGCAGCTATTCGGCCGATCGACTGCGCGACGGCTGGCAGGTCCCAGCCCCACAGCTTCGCTGACGCCGCACGCACCCGCACGAGGACCTCGTCGTCGCCGACATGCGGCATCTCGATGTCCTCGATCCGCACTACGCCATCGGCTGATCGGTACCTGTCACGGACGAGCGCCTTCATCATGTCCTCCTTGCCAGCTGCGACCTCCGCAACCTATTTGCCCGTCGGCGCAGGTCGGTAGGGCCAACGGGCCTTCCGTTGCCAAGCGAATCTCACCCGGACCTGAGCGGCCTGCTGGATACCTCCGTCGTCATCAACCTCGAAGAAATCCCTGCCAGCGTGACGGCCGCAACCACGACTGATCCGATGCGATCAGCCGCCGGATCTCTGGTGAGAACCAAGACCGGCGACAAAGACCTCCTCGAGTGGCCCAAGCAGCGACCACCCACAGTCACACCAGCAGCATTCGAAACGCTCCTGACCGGTGTCGAATAGAGGAAGTCCCCCACAGGGCGCTCAACAGCCAAGACGCCGGTCGACACCCTTGCCGGTTGCCGGTTCCACTTCCCACGGACCGGGGAGCTAGGCGTCCATCAGGTTCCGGCCGGCGAAGAGAATGGCTTCGTTGTTCGGGCTGTACTGATACACGCTGGGCGTGTCGCTGATGTCGATTTCCTGAAGCTCCTTGGCGATGGGGTGGTCGCCGTCGATTTCAAGACTGACAGCGTCGGAGTCGCGGCTCTGGGCGAACTGGAGGGGATTGACACAGACGTTGGTGACCAGGGGGACTCCGCCGTTGAGCGAGTAGGTGATGTAGCGCAGGCGCTTGCCGGGCTCGGTGGGCAGCATCTTGCCTTCCATGCTCAGGATCCTGGAGCCCTTTTCGGACAGGTCACAACGCAGCTTGTCCCCCGAGCGGGTGAACTCGATGTCGGCGATGAACTTCGGATAGCCGTAGAACTCAACGCCTCCCACCCGGGCGATCTCGGTTGTGACCGGAAGATGCCACACGTAGAGGGAGAATTCCCGTTTGAGCATCTTCTTGAGTGCACCAGCGAAGGGGATGGACCGCTTCTGGAATTCGATGAGCACGCCGATGCTGAACTCGTTGTACGGATCCAGATCGGTCTTGCGGTATTCGAAAGCGGTGAAAGATATCAGGCACTTGCCAGGCAAGATCTCCACCGGGTGCATGTCCGGATGGGGCAGGTAGCTGCGAACCCTGTTCGTGGACGCAGTGAAGACAGCGTTCATGGAAAGATTGTCGTAGTAGAAGGACGGCACTTTGAAGACGTAGCCCTGCTTCTCGACTTCGTACTGCAGAACGTCGTTGAAGAACTCTCCGCTCATGGCTTCTTCCAGTCTCTTGCGGGGTCTGGTCGCTTCGGCGGGGCGATGTGGCTCATGATGGCCCCTCGACCACGAACTTCACACGGACCGCTGCGCCCGGGCAGTGCCGTAGGTCCCTCGACGAAATGCTGTCTGCTCCCGGGCTGACGTGGAGAAAGAAGGGATCCGTGACGCGGGGGACTCCTGCGACGCCAGCGCCCGGCTCGAGCAGGCGCCAACGAGAACAGCTGACCGACCACAGGTCTTGTCAGAGCACTCGACTTCGGCTCCGGGCTGAAAAGGCGGTGGTGCGATCGCTGCCTTGGCTCGACAAGTTGGCCGGCTAGGCCGCAGCATCTTCCAAGAATTCAGACATCAGCGCGATCCGTTCTTTGCCTGGGAAGAAGGTGCTGAAGAGTCGATCGACCCGTCGAACCTTCAAAACAAAGCCCGGATCTGACAACAAGAATTCGAATCGCTCATTCCAGTCATCTCGGCCAAGACGATCAATTCCGACCGGCTGCCAAGTCCGCTGCACGACCGCGACGGCAAGGCTCTTTTCCACACGATGCATGCGCTGGATCGTCGTGTGCGCTGCGCCGACATAGAAGCGCATGTGAGAGATTTCTTGTTTGGCAATCGCTGACAGGCCTTCGCCGGCACCACCCGCTGGGAGTCGTCGGGCGATTTCGCGGTAGACGATGGCCGCTGTCAGCTCGGCTGTTGCACCCGTAACCAGATACGCAAGGCGAACTGCGTCGGTGAGCCGCGAAAACTGTCGGACGAGATGACGATACTTCCGCTCCTCCGCAGGCCATTCGGAAGACGGTGCCGGGATCTCGTCCGTCGAGACACACCGATCAACCTCGACGAGCGACATGATGAAGCGCGCGTGCTGGAGCTCCTCACCCAGCCAAGACGGAAGGAACTCTTGAACATCGAACTCTCGGTCCAGGCCGATCCTTTCGACTTTGCGTGCCTCAGCAATTGCGTAGGCCTCAATGCATGCCATGCCAACGAGTGCGGCACGCAGCTCGCTCGAAAGCACAACTCCCTCGACGCTGGGCAGCGACACAGGTCCCCAGTCACAGGCGTGACGGGCAACGTGGCGGTCGCTTCGTGACGACATCCCCCAGGCCAGAGCGGCGATGCTCGACCCAAGCTCCACCCGATGGCCCATCTGCGAACCGTAGTTGGGACATCGCCTGAATCCCCAAATTGCCCTCGGGTCGTAGGGCGAGTTCAACCCGAAGTACACGCGCCCTATCGGCAGATGTCGATATCCGCCCCTGATCCGGCGGCAGGGGACAAGACAGGAGGGCCAGGTCAGCGCTGCATGCTCTCGAGGTATTGCTTCTGCGACGACAGGAACGCCTTCCCCATGTTCCGCGAGCCGAACCTGCGGTACAGGAACCCAAGCACGCCGTTCGCCTGGACATCGCTCACGACGCTGTGGAATTGCACGCCACCCGAACTCGATGCCGTGTACGTGTCTTCGAAGTGCGATCTGCCCGTGACCTTCTTGGCGTCATAGACCTCGTCGAATCGCAGGATGATCTCGTCATCCCCGACGGAGCACTCGATGTTGTGCCGCCTCATCACGCCCTCGTTGGTTCGGATCGTGACGAAGTCCTCGCCCTGCTCGAGCAGTTCCGCCTCGCTGATGCCCGGCATCGAACCCACCACACCCACGAAGTGCGTACCGAAATCAGCGACTGACGCCTTGACCGACTGAAGATCGCAGTCGATCTGTGTCGTTCCTTCGAACCATGGCACGGTTCAAACCCTAGCCATTGGCAACGCAACCCGCTCATCTGGAGCTGTGAATCGCCCCGGGATTGTTGCGTGTAAGCCCACAGCGACACGCATGGCGCGCCCTGTACAAGATCTACTGGGCGCTGCTCCCAACAATGGCCAGCGATCTACGCGAGCACGCCGGCATGGACCAGCAAACCTACGCCGCCCTCACCCACACCTACTTCGCTTCGCACCGCACCTGACCGCCTCCGAGGCGACAATCATCTCCGAGATCCTCGAACGGATCGAAGCCGTACGCAAACCGGAAGTTCCGTGACTAGACGCACAGATCTCGGGCTACGTGCTGATGGTTTGGAGGATGCTGAGTAGGTCGTCGGCGTGCTCTTCTTCCATGGCGAGGATGTCTTCGAGCATGCGGCGGGTGGTCGGGTCGTTGGAGCCGAGCCAGGAGATGATCTCGCTGTAGCTCTCGATCGCGACCCGTTCGGCGATCAGGTCCTCTTTCACCATGTCGAGGAGGTTGAGGCTGGCGTCGTACTCGGCGTGTGAGCGGGTGGCGAGGCCTTCGGGATCGAAGTTCGGTTCGCCTTGGAGCTGGGTGATCCGCAGGGCGATCTGGTCAGCGTGTAGCTGTTCTTCGTTGGCGTGCTGAAGGAACTCGGCCGCGACCGGGCCGGCGTTGAGACCGCTCGCGGTGTAGTAGTGGCGTTTGTAGCGCAGGATGCACACCAGTTCGGTTGCGAGCGCCTCGTTCAAGACCGCGATGACTCGGTCCCGGTCGGCGCCGTACGCGGAGGTGATCGGTCCCTGTTCGATGTTTGCTCTCGCCCGTCGCCGGAGCGTCTCCACGTCGGTCAGGAACTCAGCCATGTCGTCATCCTTGCAGATCGAACCGGCTCCCGTCGCATTGCTGATGTCACGCGAAACTGGCCGCGACCCACAGAATCGCAAGTCCCGCCAGGAAGGCAGCGAAGCCGGTGGCCTTGTTGGTGAGCGCCGGGTCGGTGGTCAGTTCGGGGAGGAGGTCGGTGGCGCCGATGTAGGCGAAGTTCCCGGCCGCGAAGGGAACGAGGAACACGATGTCGACGGTGCCCGAGAGTGCGTAGGCGACCAGCCCGCCGGCCAGGAAGGTGGATCCGGAGGCGACGTTGTAGAGCAACGCCTTGCGGCGGTCCCAGCCGCTGTTGACGAGTATGCCGAAGTCGCCGAGCTCCTGGGGGACCTCGTGGGCCGCAGCTGCTATCCAGGCGATCAAGCCGACTCGATGGTCGATGAAGAACGCGCTGGCGACCGAGAGGCCACCCACGAAGTTGTGGAGACCATCGGCGATCAGGATCAGGTGGCCCATCGGGCGGTGTTTCGAGACCGCTCGATGGCAGTGGTGCCAATGCAGAGTCTGTTCCAGCAAGAAGAACGCGGTGAATCCGGCGAGGAACCAGACCCACACGGCTTGGGTGTTGCCGAGTTCATCGATGGCGTTGGGGAGCATGTGGAAGAACGCGCCGCCGAGCAATGATCCTGCCGCGAGAGCGACCAGCGGGACGAGCAGGCGATCCAGAGCCTCTTCGGACAACACCAGCGTGACGCTGCCCACCATGGCGATACCGCTCATCGCGACACCGAGCACAACGATCCAAGCAAGCGTCGTCACCTGCTCACCGAGCCGTCGCCCGACCTCATTGCGCCATTCATGCCCAGCGGTCTAGCCGCCGACCGAGACCAGGCGGCCACCATGACGTTGCAGCGCACCCTCGACCAGCCTCGGGTGTTCGTGGCCGCAGGCGACCACGAGTACTTCCCCTGGGTTGAGCCGGGTCTCGCGCAGACGCTGATGCTCATCGAACTCTTCGCTCGCTGCCGCCACACCAGCGAACCCGCCGAGCATTGCTCCACCAATCCCGCCGGCCGCACCCAACGCTGCGATCCCGCCGGCACCCAAGATGCCGGCACCGGGCACGACGATCGCGAAGAGCAGCATTCCACCCAAGAACCCGAGCGCAGCGCCCGCCCCGACGCCCACCTCGACATCGTCGAACATGTCGTGTTCTTCGTCACGCTCGAATACCACGGTGTCGGAGTGATGGATCGCCACGCCGAGGTGTTCGCTACCCAGCCCGACCTCGCGAAGGTCATCGATCGCGGCCTCTGCGGAGGCGCGATCAGCGAAGACAGCTGCGACGTGGTCGTGGGCGTCGTGCTCCGAGGTCTGTTCCGCGGAGAGGACCACCCGATGCAGGTGCTGCAGGATTTCGGCCTGGTCAGCGGACGCAGACGGTCCGTACGGCGTGGTGAAGGTCCCCAACGGCACACCATCTCGGGTCGAGACCGCGACCAGAACCGCTTCATCATCGGGATCGGAAACACCCTCGAACCGGACGATCTCCACCGCCTGCAGATCTACCGGATCATGTAACGCGCCGGTCGCGGTAGCTCGCAGGCGAGAACCAGCTGCGACCAGGTCATCGCTGAATCCCGCATCTGCGAGACGACCCTGAGCTTCGGAGAGAGATTCGAGTGCCATCACCCCATCCTTCGCCCCGTCGCCACATGCCGGCAGGGGCCAACGTCCCCCGTCGTCGTGGCGGGGCAGTGTCGTCGGGGTGGGACGTTGGGCTCTGAACCGGGGCGAGCGTCGATCGGTAGGGTCACAAGCGATGGAACCGCAGCAGAAGTCGGTGACCGAGCCCGAGGTGAATGCGCTGCTCGAGGCGCTCGATGACGAGTACAAGGCCGCAGTGACCTACGCACAGGTCATCGACGATTTCGGACCGATCCGCCCCTTCGTCAACATCATCGAGGCCGAGCGTCGTCACATCGAAGCCCTCCGCCACCCACCACACCGACATCATCGAAGTCTTCGAGAACCTCCAACGGGCCTCTCGAGACAACCACCTCCCAGCCTTCCGGCGATCCACCCAACGCAGCCACGACGGCCACGACCACCAACGCTGCCACCCTCGTCGTCGAAGACGTCGAAGGAATCACCCGGCCCGTGACCGACACCAATCCCCTTGCCGAACGATTGGCGCGTCCAAGCACAATGGGACGCCGTTGCCGCCAACCGATGAGACACTCGCGACTGATCGCGGGATGCCGCACACGACAGGCGGACGTCATGGCGCCAGAAGCGTTGGAGCATCGCGTCGCTCTCGGCTGGCGTGCAGGGGCTGTGCTCGTCGTGGCGGCGTGCTTTGTCGCCGCCGGTTGCGGCACAGCGGCCGTCAACCAGGTGGCGGAGGGCACCTACCTCTCGCTGGTGCCCTCAGAGGCCCAGTTCGAGCTTGACGTCGACGGTGCGCTTCCCGGTGGTCTGCCTCGATTGCGTGACGACGGTGTCGATCGGGTCGAGGTCGAAATCAGTGGCGATCAAGTGCTCTTTCGCGTCGACGAGATCGACACGGCCACGCGCAGCATCGTCGATCGAGTCGACATCACCGACCGCGAAGGATCCGGGCCCTTCAAAGCCACGAAACAGATCCTCGTGCTGGGCGACGCGCCGCTGGTTCTCGGTGTGCTGATCATCGACGAACCGGTGATCTGGCCCGGAAGCTTCGAAGAAAGCCCCGTGATCACCATCAAGCCCCGCGATCAAGACGAGCGTGGCCCGGGCGTCTCGTGCAGCGCCGACGAGCCATGCCTCGTCCTTTCATCCGGGGTCGACCCCGCCGGAAGCTACGCGGATGCCAACAACCCCGAACTCGACGAGAACCCGATCGACTCGATCCTGATCAACGACGAAGCCATCAACATCACCCTCGACAGCGGCGACCAGGTCACGATCTCGGCCAGCAACGGGTCCGTCACGCGCGCCTGCGGACTCAGCGAGAACCGCGTGTGGGACCTGCCAGCCGAGATCGGACTCGCCATCGAGGATCCCGTTCTGGTTCACACGCTGTGCCCGTCGACACCAGGAGCAGCAGTCCAACTCGTGATCATGGACCGATCCGCCATCCCGATCCTCGCTCCCCTCACTGAGGCACGAGAGGGCGACTGGTGCAGGCCCGGACCCCGAGTGCCTGCTCTTCGTCCCGACATAGGGACGAATGCAACCTCGTGAACACAACTGCTTCGGGAGTTCTCCAGTCGGTCACCTTTCAGTCACACCGTCTGGTGGTCAGCAATGAAGCCCAGCACGGCCTGATCGAACTCGTCGGGCTTTCGATGTTGGAGGCGGCGTCGCCGTGGGTGAGGGTGCCGAGAACGCGTCGCTGCAGGTCACAGCATCGCCGTTCGGTACCGTGCCCGGCCGTGTGATCGGTCCTCTCTCACCTGATCCGGCGTCTGATCTCACGGCTCGGGCTGCTCGTCGTGTCCGGCGACAAGCGCGACGTCGAAATCCTCGCCCTCCGCCATCAGATCCTCGTCCTCCAAGGACAAATCGAGCGACCAAGGTTCACCCCAACCGACCGGACAATCCTCGCGGTCCTGTCGCATGCATTCGACCGCCGCCGGCTCGACCGTGATGCTGATCGTCAAGCCCGCCACCGTGATCGGCTGGCACCGCCGCCTTGTCGCCCATCACTGGACCCAGCCACCTCAACCCCGAACCGGGCGACCGGCCACATCGGCTGAGCTCCGCCCGCTGGTCCTCCGCCTCGACACCGACGACCCGACCTTGGGCTACCGACGCATCCACGGCGAACTCGGCCACCTCGGACATCGCATCGCCGCGTCCACGGTTTGGAAGATCCTGCGCGACAACGGGCGCCAGCCCACACCGAATCGAACCGGACCAACCTGGAACCAGCGCGGGACAATGCACCCGAACGTTCGACAACGTGTTCGCCGCCATCGGCGCCGAAGCGATCAAGACACCGCCCTGCGCTCCACAAGCCAACGCATTCGCTGAACGATGGGTGCGAACCGTGCGCCACGAACTCTTGGATCGCACCCTGATCTGGAACCAACGACAACTCGAGCGACTCCTCGACGAGTTCGTCGACGACTACAACCAGCACCGGCCACACCGGAGCCTCAACCAACGAGCGCCAACCGACGACGCCGACGCATCCGTGATCGAACTCGCCAGCCGATCCAACGCACCACCACCTGCGCCGGACTCATCAACGAGTACCGACCAGCAGCCCGAGCAGGCACGACAAGCCGAACCCCCGAGGCCACCAGCTTCAACGCGCCCGAGCTCACGCTCCCCCAGCCCGAACCGTCAGGCAACAGACCTGATCAGCTGCACCGATGACTTCTCGGCACGCTCAGGCATCTACGCACCAGGAATCTGAAAAACGACGACGACGGCGAACATCGCAACGATGATCGACGCGAGCAGGGGCAGCACCAACAACAGGCCCCGATCACCCTTGCGTACGGCGAGGACCAGGAAGATGAGGGCGCCGAACATCGCCACGCCAAGGACCGGGAGCAACACTGCGCACAGGACTGCGACGCGTCCTTCAAGGGTGGTCGGCAGAACCGAGTGACCTCGCAACGTCCAGCGGGGGGTCTCATCGGGCCGAGCTGGCAGGGACGAGATCAGCCGGACGCCGCCGATCAGCGCCACGAGCCCAACGACCAACGAGGCCAAGCCGAGCGGGACAAGACCGGAGGGCGCCAGAACTCCAAGCCGGACATCGGCCGAAACCCCGGGCGAGCCGTCTGCGTTCATGATCACCAAAGCCCACTCGCCACTCTGGATCGTCCAGTCGAGGGTCTGTTCACCGCTGCCACTCACCGACGCCACCCAGAAACCCTCGGTCCCCGGAGCGGCAGGATCGGTGGTGCCCTCGTTCCTGGTGTACACCACATCCTCGACGTCGTTCTTGAAGAAGTCCCAGTCGGTGATCTCGTCGTGGGCGACGCCGTCGAGGTACCCGGCAACCGCATCGGCGGGAGCGATACCCATGAAGAGTGTCTCGGACCCCGTCGCAACACCCTCCACCCGGACATCATCGGACGACGAGACGAACCAGATATGTGGGCAGCTCGAGGTCGTCGGTGACCACTGCACCCGACGACACCTCGATCGGCAACGGATCGGTCAAGTTGTACTCGCCAAAGAGGTTGGACAAGAACAACGCATCGACACCGCTCAGTGTGAGGACCAGCCCTACCAACACCAGCCCGACTCCGACGATCACCTTGCTTCCACGCGTCACCGGAACCACCCTTTCGGTTCGTGAGCACCCGAGAAGTCGGATATCTCTACCTTCTTCCTCCCACGCCCGCGTCGCCGCGACCAGGGTCGAAAGACCACGTCATCTTCGGAAGTCCGTGCTTCGGTCGCCAGGCTTGGAGTTGGCCCGGCTTGGACGGACACGAGCAACCAGTCAGGCCCGCTTTGCGGGCACCCACAAGGGCATCTCTGGCGCGTACGGCTCGAAGAACAGGTTCAGCGCTCCTGAGCCACGGTTGAACTGACCGGCATTGTCACGGCGACTCGTCGGTCTGCGTTTCTACGATCTCGCGCAAGGTGTCGAGGTGGGTCGCTGATGTCCAAGGTGTCCCGGAGGAACCGGAACTCGAGCTCGTCAGCCTGAGCCAGACCAGTACTTTCCGATAAAAAGGTACTTTTCGCACCGCCTGTCAGGTGGCAAGGACTCCCGGAAGGTGCGCCCGCCGTGTGGGTGCCCGAAACTCTGTCCGCGGCGCTGACGAGGCGCAACAGCCCCCATCCTGAGCACCCATGTGTCTCCTCCTGTACCGGCTGCTCGCATCAATGGCACGGCTGGCCGTCCGCACGAGCGCTCCAAAGACCTAGAGATCATCACTTCATCGGTCGACGCGATCAGCCCGAAACGAACGACTGCACGACCACCGGATCGGCGAAGCCCTTCACCATGCGACGGCCCGCCGGTTCGAACTTGCACGCAGGGGTTGCATCGACGAGGTCCTGCGTGACGAGCAACTCCTGCGGCACCGCCTCATCCACGAGCCGCGACGCGAGGTTGACGATCGAGCCGTAGTAGTCACCGCCGCGAACGAGCACGTCTCCGTAGGCCAATCCGCCCCGCGGAACGACACGTTCGGCTTCGGTACCAAACCCGGCCATCAGTGCGTGTGCGGCTCGGCAGGCCGCGGCCGGGTCCGTCGAGGCGAACATCACTTCGTCGCCGATGAGCTTGATCACCTGCGCCTCTTGGGCCGTCACGACGTCATGCGCTCGACCTTCGAAGTCGCGGATGAAGTCCGCCAGCGCACGGGGCTCCATGCCGTTGGAAATCTCGGTGAAGCCGACGAGATCGACGAACCCCACGGCATACCGATACTGGAATCGTTCGGTGTATGAAATGGTTGCGCGGCGGCTGCGCTCGATCGCCTGCAACACGTGACGCCGCAGTACCGGATCGAGCCGCTCCGCCAGGCCGTCAAACAATCCGATCGCATCGGTCACCTGCTGGGCCAACTCGAGTTCGCTCGACCCGTCGACCAGCAGTCTCGACTCGACGTCGGTCAAGAACATCGACACGGACGCTGCCCCGATACGGCCCATCGCCGATCCGACCACCCGCAACAGCCCGAGCGCTTCGTCCTCCGAGAACACGTGCAAGAGAAGGCCGAACACTTCGATCGCTTCGATTTCCTCAGCCGTGAAGCCGACTTCGCCGGCGGGGGCACCGCCGATCGGCACGAACCCGAAGGCCGAAGCAATCGCGTCCAACGCAGCCGGATCGAGGGTTGAGCCGCCGACCGCCGACGCGCGGGTGAGGCGCTCACCGGGTACGAGCCTGCGATCGCCCGCCATCGCACCAAGGCTGTCCGCGGCAAGCCCGGCGACCATCTCGTCGACCGTGAAGCCATGCCCGCTGAGCCAGTTCAGGAGATCCAACCGCCCGTTCGTTGCGTGCTCGACGGGGTCGAACAGACCCGCCGCGATGAAGTCCTCGGTCGATGGCATGGCGCGAGGGTACGACAGCAGCCCGACCGGTTTGCGTCTGCAATGAGCCGGTGCAAAGGAATCTGGCAACGGCAACGGTGCCGGTGGGCTCGTCGCTCACGTGAGCCAGCCTCGGCGTTCCAGCTCACTTGAACTCACCTCCCCCAAGGCGCATCCAGCGTCGTTCTCCGGTAGCCAGCGTCCCTGAGCGGTATCCGGCGACCAACGAATCTGCTCCCTACCGCTCGATGCCGCTTCAGGGTGCAAGATGCCATTGGCAAACCACTAGCACCGCGACACCCCTGCCCGGTCCGACGCTGACTCTGTAGCGCCGTCGTAGCCCCAAACGACAACATGCGCCACCAAGGACAGGGCCAGCCGAGCCCGATCGGGTGACCCGTTCCCGCGTGAGTGTTCGACGGGTCGCCGTCGAACATCATCGACCGCTCCTCACCGACTTCGTCAGTCGGCGCTGCTGCTCCAATAGCGGGGGCGTCGACGTTCGTGAGCGACGGCCAGAACGGTGACGCGCTGGTCAGTGGAGGTGTAGGCGAGGTAGTACGGGAACGAGCGACCCGGCATTCGACGCACCTCGAGCGATCCGTCGACTCCGTCGAGCAGTGCTCCGGTGAGAGGCCAACGGGAAAGATGTTCAACGGCTCGATCGACCGCTGCGAGAAAGACAAGGCCGAGTCCCGAGCGTTGCTCTTCGTATCAGGCCGAGGCATCTTCGACCTCGGCGACTGCCTCGTCGAGGGAGCGAACCTGCGCCGTCACTCGGTCAGAGCGTCAGAAAGTCGCTGTCGGACAGCGATCCAGTCATGGCTGGTTGTATCACCAGCAAGCGCTCGTCGAGCTCGATCTTGGATCTCGCCGGCCCAGTCGGCCTGCACGTCGTCCAGACGTTGCTCTGAACCGTGCTCGAGGCTGACCAACAATTCAGCAGCGAGTTCGGCGCGAGCACCATCGGGGAGCGCCAAGGCTTCCTCTCGAAGATCGTCCGGCTGAATGGCCACCTCGAAAGACTAGCCCCGGCAGTCGACAGCGTCTCCTCGGCGAGCTGCCGAGCAGCGGCAACAGAGCGCTGCTCATCGACCGATCAGAAACCCGTCGGGGAGGGCTGCTCTCAGCCGCTCGACATCCGGCAATTGCTCGGATTCGGCGGGCGGGCCGAGCTGGGCTCCGTGTCGCCGGGCATCCGATATTGCTCAGCGCTCGACGGCGGCGAGCGGAGTCGTGCCTGATTGATACAGGGCGGGCCTCGTAGAGTTGGCCCATGAGCTGGCTTCCAGGAGGTTTCGTGCACCCGAAGGTGGTTCCGATTGGTGAAGCGGGCCATCATCTCCGGCCGATCCATCCGGATGACACCGAGCCTGACATGGTCGCCGTGATGGGCTCTCCGCGAACGTCTGTGGTCGATCTACGGCGAAGCATGGGGTTGGCCGCCGACGACGATGACGGCCGAGCAGGACCGGGAGGACCTCGCCCGGCATGCGCAGGAGATCGAGAATCATGAGTCTTTCAACTACGCGCTCTTCGACAGTGATGAGACGGTGCTGCTCGGATGTGTGTACATCGACCCTCCGGAGAAGCCCGGTGCTGACGCGGAGATCTCATGGTGGGTGATCGATTCGCTCGTGGGCTGCGAACTCGAAGCTGCACTCGACGCGTCCGTGCCGGCTTGGATCGAGCGGGACTGGCCGCTTGAGGATCCGCGCTACGTCGGCCGCGATCTCACATGGCGCGAATGGATCGACCTTCCTGATCTCCCAGCAATCTGACCTTCCTCGCCGCCCACGGGCGGGGCGCATATCGACGTCCCGGTACCGCGTCTGAAACCAGCACTCATCCGGCAATCTCGATCGGTCAACATCAAGAGCAAGCCGAGCTCGAACCGCCCATATCGCGCGAGATCGCCCGATTCGCCCGCCGCCTCAGGTGCGGTGCAGATGCCAGGTCCGACGAGATCTGGCCTGCGCCTTCGTGACTCTCGAGCTCAGGACGAGCGAAGGCGATCGCGGATCCGACATCTGCAATCCATTTGCACAGCGACACCCCTAGACCGACTCCAGGCCGCTGACCAGGGCTTATGCGAAACGTGCCGGGCCATTTCCCCTGTCAAGACGCCACGACCGAGTTTCCGGCCCCCACACGATTTCAGCTGGACGTTTGTGAGTCCAAGAACGAGACCGCCTTTCGACCTGCCTGGAGGCCGGATGTCACGCAGAAGCTGACGCTGCTGCCCGTCGTGCCTGCGCCTGCGAGAAGGAGACCGTCGATACCACACGTCCCATTCGGAAAACGTCCCGGTCCCATCTGATCCGGGGTGAGCTCCGGCCCGTAGATCCCTCCCCGATTCAGGTTGATTCTCCGTTCGAAATCCAACGGCGTTATGGGTTCGACGAACTGCAGGTGTTGTGACAAACCCGGCAGGTAGTGCTCCACGGTCGAGATGAGCCCGTCGCCAAGGCCCTTCACAAAAGCATCATGCTCGTTCCCTCGCTCGCCGGGAGGCAGGTCTGCCCAGCGCTCGAATGCTGCGTAGTTTGCTCCCGAAAGAATCACGAGACTGGCCTGTCCTTCAGGTGCCAGTCCGCCCGTTGGATCCCGAAGTGTGGGGCTGTTGAAGAACACACCACTGGACAGCTCGGGGGTCTCGGGAGACATCGTGTCGTCGAAGATGTCGTTGATGTCGTATGCGCCGTAGTGGACCATATTGCCGGTCGTCATGCCCAAGGCGCCCAGGTCCAGGTCGGTGCCCACGAAGAGACCGAAGATGCTCGCGGAAGGCCGCATTCTGGACGCCTTCTTGAGGACTCTGTGTGGCACGAGTTCACGACTCGACAAGTTGAACAAGCGTCGTGGCCGGATCGACGTCGCTCACGACGACTCTCGCTGTCGTCTGCTCCCCGTCAGTCGACGTCACAACGAACTCGCCGTCGGAGCGTCGGTCGATGGCCTTGACTCTGGACGAGCATTTCAGATCGGCTCCACAGTCGGCCAGTGCTTCAACGAAGGCGTCGCGCAAGGCTCCGCTGCCGCCCCGAGGGTAGAAGGCGCCCGACAGGTAGTGCTTCCAAGTGCCGATCCCGTACATCACCGACGCCTTCTCGGGGGAAAGCATGTAGTCGTACCATGGCGCCGCCAGGGCGGACTGAAGTCGGATGTCGGATGTCACCTTGTCCAGCACGACCTGATAGCTGGCTCGCCCGTATTTCAGCATGATCGGGTTCTTCAGCATCCAACTCAGAAGCGCCAGAGGCCGAACTTCCAGATCCCCGAATGCTTCGGAAGCACGCGTGACCTGGTCGTAGATCCTGAAGAAGTGGTGGATGCCAGGTTCTTCATTCGGGAAGAGCTCGATCAGTTGTTGTTTGAAGCGCTCCTCGCCTTTGCAGAGGCGTAGCTCGAAGTCGGGGAAGACGTAGCGATCGATGGCGTCTGGATCGAGTTCGATGAAGTCCACTCGGTCGAGCAGACCGATCTCGTTCAACGCCGCCCACGTCTTGTCGCCTTCGCGGAGTTCACCGATGTAGTGCACGCCAACATCGAAGCTGTAGCCGGCCTTTTGCAGCGGGCTCAGGCAGCCACCGAAATCGGGCGCCGCCTCGAGCACCAAGACGGATCGACCAGCCCGTGCGATCCGGAGCCCAGCCGACATGCCACCTGCTCCGCTGCCCACGACGACTGCGTCATAGTCCGGCATCGCTGACCTCCTTGTGCTCTCACCCTCGTTAGAGCCGCCCTTGAATGGCGATGCGCAATCCCACGACAAACGGACCCGCTCTTACACAATCTCGATCTTCGTGCGGTCGACTCCCGCCCCAGCAGAGCCGAAGGTCCTCGATGTCGCCTCGGATCGGGAAGGCCATGGGATGATCCCTGGCCTGCATTCGACCCAGACGTTGACGTCGTCGGCGCAGCGACTGAGATCGGCCTCACCGAACTTGCGGGCACTCCGTAGCCTGCTGAGGCTTGACGCCCCAAGCAACGATGTTGCCGACTGGTTGATCGAATACCTGCCGCTCGAAGACCCCGAGGCGACCCGAACACGGGCCTCATTGGAACCCTGGGCTGATCAAGTTCCATTCGCCACCTCCGCAGCAGAGGTGCCTCGCACCTTGGAACAGATTCCATCGTTGTGAGCCCTCAGGTCGACGAATCGATCCTGGTGCCTCCCTCTGTGATCGTCAGTCGGGACGAACTCCTGGAAGTCGCCGCCGCTGCCTGAGGTGACGCCGGCGCCAAGCGAAGCCGCTGCGCACACTGGGTCGCTCGTTCCTGTGTCGACGTCGCTCCCCTCATTGGTGGCGCGAACGCGGTGTCCACGGCAGGCTGGCCTTCGGCGTCACCCACCGCCGGCCCGAGGACTGGACCCACCCCATGAGGAGATCCCAATGACCACCGACATCGAACGAAGCCAGGCCTGGTCGGCCGCTGTGTTGGCCACCTGCGGCCAGGCCAGTGATACGTGCCGCGACGTGATCATCGACGGGGCGCAGATCGAGGCGATAGCCGACTGGATGTGCTTCGAGATGTTTTCTGCGGTCGGCGGGGGTGTTGACGAGCCCGAACGTCAAGGCGTGACCGATGTCGCCGACGCCATCGACTTCGTCATGGTGACCACATCAATCAACTTCGCCTACACCGACTTCGAGACCAAAATCCCGTGGTCCTTTCCTCATGGGGGACGTGAGATGGTGGATGCTGATGGCCTGTTCCTCCGCTTCGAGCAAGCCATTGCTTCGGGCACCCCCGCCACCTCTGGGCCATGGCTGGCGTCGGCGACTGAAGAGCAACTCGGGGCGATCCTGCATGGTCCCCGGCCTATCCCCATGCTCGCCGAGCGGGTGGCGGTGCTCAACCAGATTGGCCAGATCCTCCTCGATCGCTACGACGGACGCTTCGCCAACTTCGTTGCTGACTGCCCGGCCACGGCCTATGCCAATGGAGCGGGCCTGCTCGAACGGCTCGTGGCCGAGTTCCCGTCATTCGACGACGGTGGCGAACTCCACGGTGTGGCGGTCCGCTTCGACAAACTCTCACAGCTAGCACTGTCGACCTTGCACCGGCTGGGCCTGGTGACACTCGACGATGTCGAGTCACTGTCGGTGTTCGCCGACTACATCCTGCCGGCCGCCCTGCGGGCCATGCGGGTCCTCCACTACTCACCGGAACTGGCAGCAGCCGTCGACGCCGGCCAGATCGTGCCGGCCGACAGTGTCTGGGAGCGTGAGATCCGCTGTCAGACCATCGTGTCGTGCGGACGACTCACCGATGCCATCAACGCCCGGCGCTCCGAGCCGGTCAGTAACGCACAGGTCGACTACCGGCTCTGGTCTGCGTTTCATGACTTGATCCAGCCCCATCATCTCACGATCACCACGGCCTACTGATGCGACGACCTCGAACCAAGGTGGCGCCAAAAGCGGCCAGCGGGGTGCAACAGATCGACCCAAGCGGGGCGCTCGATGATCTCGGCGTCGCGCGGAGCCAAACCAGCCCGAGAGCCGGCACTACGAGTGGTGCTGTTGCCACGCGGAGGACTCGTATCAGTTCACTGTCCGACCGCGACATCTCGGACCTGACGTTCGCGCCTGAACCGGCCGACGGTGAGTCTGTAGCGCCGTCGTAGCCCCAGACGACAATATGCGCCACCAAGGACAGGGCCGGCCGAGCCCGATCAGATGAGCCGTTCGCGAGCGGGTGTTCAACGGGGTGTCGTCCCACATCATCGAGCGCTCCGCACCGTCACCGTCAGCTGCTCCGACCGCCCCAATATCGGGGACGCCGACGAGTGTGGGCGTCAGCGAGGACGGTCACGATCTGGTCGGCTGTGATGTAAGCGAGGTAGTACGGGAACGAGCCGACCGTCATCCGACGCTCCTCGAGGGACGCGGTCCGACGTCTTCGATGATCGGGGCCAGTGTGCGATATCGAACGCCCCATTGCGGTGGCAGGGAATGTCGGGGTTCGCAGAGTCATTTGCCAACCGTCCGATCGAGCAATCAGCCAGATCTCGCTCCTTGCAACCGCGCACTACGATTCGTATACTACATTGTATGACAACTCCGGTACCGACTCGCTTCAGCGACGAAGAGCTTTCCCTCATCGACGATCTGGTCGACCAAGGCGTCGGAGACAGCCGGTCGGCGGTGATCCGCCAGGGCGTCCACGAACTTGCGGATCGTGTCCGTCGAGCGCGAGTCGGCGCCGACATCGCAGCGTCGTATCGCGCATACCCCCAGACCCCAGAAGATGATGACCTCGCAATGGCCAACGCTACCGCTATGACCGAAGCTGAACCTTGGTAGCCCAAGCCGAGCTCTGGCTCATGGAGACCCCCAACCAGAAGCGACGTCCCGTGCTCGTCGTTTCACGCGATGAAGTCATCCCCGTACTCAACAACGTCATCGTCGCCCCCGTGACCAGCACCATCCGGGCCATCCCCACCTGCATCCCGGTGGGAGTCGACGAAGGAATCGATCACGACAGCGTCGCCACCTTCGACAATCTCGCTTCCGTGCCGAAATCCGTACTCACACGACGACTCGGCCAGCTCGGTGTCGGCGGCCGTCAACAGATCTGCTCGGCCCTCGACGCCATGGCCAACTGCTGAACCCCGACTGCTTCCATCTGATCGCGAAGAAACGCATCAGGTCGAAGAACTCCGGCGTGTATCCGGACTTGATCTCGATGGTCGTCGTACCCGCCCGGTGCGCCTCCGCGAGCCGCTGCCGCACGAGCTGATCGAGTCGTTCGGTCGATGAGAATGTTGCTGGGTGCGACTGCGGGATGTAGTTGCGTTAGTGGACCAACGACCCTTGGCCCCGGACGCGGTGTTGTTCAGTGTGGTCGGCAGGAGGCGAGCCATGGAGGTGCGAACGAGTCCCACGAGTCCGTTTGGGTGGAAGTCGAAGTGGCGGGCCCGGATGGACCGATTCGGTCGACCAAGAGCCGGTTACCAGCTACCTGGGGTCGGGCGAGGTCGCCTCGGATCTTGGCTCGATGATGACTGCGTGGGAACGACATGAGGGCGGCGTTCCAGCACGCGTATGGGCCCCCTGAGGAGGTCGTTCATCTCGAGGACGTTCCCGTCCCGCCGGTCAAGAGTGATGAGGTGTTGGTTCGTGTCCGTGCTGCCGGAGTGAATTGGGCCGATCGATCGATGACGATCGGTATGCCCTATGTCATGCGTCTCGGGTATGGCCTCCGCCGGCCTCGGGATGGCATTCGCGGTTCCGATGTCGCCGGGACGGTCGAGCGTGTGGGCGAGGACGTGACCCTGGTTCGACCGGGCGACGAGGTCTTCGGATGGTCGACAGGCACCTTCGCGGAGTATGTGCGGGTGGCCGAGGACCATCTCGTACCCAAGCCTGATGGCATCACGTTCGCGCAGGCTGCTGGCATCCCGCTCGCTGGCTGTGTCGCCCTACAGGCCCTGCGCGATATTGCAGAGATCGGGGTTGGGGCGAAGGTCCTGGTGAACGGCGCATCGGGCGGGATCGGCAGTTTCACGGTCCAGATCGCCAATGCGCTCGGGGCGGACGTGACCGGCGTATGCAGTTCTTCCAACGTCGAGCTTGTGCACTCTCTCGGGGCCAACCGGGTCATCGACTACACGAAAGAGGACTTCACCAAGGGGAGCGACCACTACGACCTCATATTCGACATCGCTGACACGCATTCGTTGACGGAGCGGCGTCAGGTCCTTCGTCCGAAGGGGACGCTCATCCCCAACAGTGGTGAGGGCGGGCCGTGGCTCGGCAGCATCGGTCGGATCTTCAAGGCTTGGCTTGTCTCGCCGTTCGTCAGCCACAAGCTGCGGCCATTTCTGTCGATGGCGACGAGGGACGACTTGTTCGCCTTGGCAGAACTGGTCGATGCCGGGAAGCTCACCCCGATAGTCGGCAGCACCTACCCGCTTGAGGACGCCGGCCTGGCGATCCAACACGCCGGATCCGGACACGCGCAGGGCAAGGTCGTCATCACCACCTGACGGGCCAGACCAACAGCCGGGCGACGGTCTCAGCTCAGTTGAGACCAGTTCCAGGTGAGGATTTGCTTCTCGCGTTCGTCGCACCGATCCCGTTTCGGGACGCCGAGTTCCTCCCACACCTTTGGCGCCCGCACCCAGGCCGGTCCGAGGCGTTGGGACGTTTGACCGTGTTGCCGACGTCGCCTGACACGCAAGGTCGATGTAGCGAAGCTGCCAGGGAGGGTCCATGGCAACCGAAAAGATCCAATCCACGACGATCGGTTCGCCTGGCGCCAGCGACGCCCCCGAGGTCGAACGAGAGGGCAGGGCGGCGGTCGCTCGCGAGCTCGTCCTGGTCACACTACCGCTGACGACCGCGATCGTGCTCGACGCGGCAACGGAGAGCGACCGAACCGACCTGCCGGGAGGTGTCGCAATCGTTCAAGGACCGCTGCCCTTCGTCGGTCTCGTACTGTCCCTCGCCTTGCTGTGGTACTTCACGGTTCGTCGAGATGCCGGGTGGGACTACTTCGGGCTCGAGCGCCCCGACAGCTGGCCTCGAACCATCATCAAGTCACTCGGAGTCTCACTGGGGGTACTCGTCGCGGTCGTCGTTCTGGTCAACCCCGCCATCGGCGCCCTGGGCCTTCCCGACCGTGATCTCAGCCGCCTCGACATCATCGAGAACGACCTGCCGAACTTGCTCGTCAACCTGATCGTGGTGTGGATCACCGCCGCGTTCGTCGAAGAGTTACTGTTCCGGGGCTACCTGATCAACCGGCTCGTTGACCTCCAGGGAGGAGCCACGTGGCTGACCTGGGTGGTCGCCCTGGTGGGGAGCGCACTGATCTTCGGTCTGCCGCACTTCGATCAAGGCGCCGAAGGCATGATCCACACCGGCGCGATTGGCTTCGTATTCGGACTCGCGTTCCTCGCCACCGGCCGCAAGCTCTGGCCCGTGGTGTTGTCCCACGGGCTCATCGACACCCTCGACTTCATATCGCACTACTTCGAAGCGGCATCCGGCTAGACAGGCCAGACCGCCGCGGTCGAGCGCCGAGCGCCTTGGCGCCACAACCCCTGGAGCGACGCAGACTGGTATGCACGATTCCATAGACCAGGCCATCGAGGTCTCTGGCCCAGCGCTCGACAAGGGCCGCGCCGCGGCCGACACCGCTGGCGTCGGGGTCGCGCTCGGGATCACAGAACGGACCTCGTCGGGCACCCTCTACAACGCGCACACCGCCAGGGAAGGCCAGATCTTCGTAATCGGCGTGACGGCCTTCCTCCGCGGCAGCGACGTCCCCCGAGACCTACCCGGCGCCGACGAGATCTACGGCGGCGACGACGACTTCATGTCCAAGGGCAACACCACCATCGTCGCCCCCGGCGGGGAGATCGTGCCTTTGACCCGACCGGACACTACGCACGTCCCGACATTCTGTCACTCACCATCAACACGGACGGAGACGACAATGGCTGACTTCGCACCCATCGGCCCCTGCACTCATCATCGTGGCGCCACTACGGCAACACCGTGCGAGCCCGCTGCATCTGCAAGACGGTCGTCGTATGTGATCAATCCGTCGAGGTCGTCTCCAAGGTCGAGCGCTGAAGCGAGATGAATCGCGTCGAGCGAACGCAGCCCAGACGGGTCAAGCCTTCCAGCCTCCTCGAACACCGCTGGTGTGACGTGGACCAGAGTGACCGCATCCAAGACTTCGCGCGCCTGGAGCACCCGGTCTGGCACAGCTCTGCGAACTGCCCGCATCAATTCGGTCCGAGCCAAGTCGCAGGCGACAAGCTCGCGACCCGAATCCTCCAACCATTCCCGGAGTGCTGCCGTCTCTGACTCGGCCACCACCAGCTTGACCAAAGCGGACGTATCAACGTAGAACGCCACCTCAGTACCGCTCGTCGTCTCGCATCTCCAACAGCGCGCTCGACAGATCGGGCCCAGGCTCGGGAGCCGGCAAATCGATCAACCTGCCACGCGGAGGCCGAGCATGCCCTTCTTCGATCAATGCTCGTATTCGCGACTTCGGAATCGCCGACATCCGAGCAACAGGACGGCCACGATCAGTAATCGTCACCGTCTCCCCAGCGGCAGCCTCAGCCACCACCGCCGACGCGTTTTGCTTCAACGCACGAATCCCAACCTCAGACATGTGCTTCAATGTAGCACATAAGCACTCAAGGGCAACCCACGAGCCGAGCGCCCAGCAAAAGACGTGTACTATCGCTTGTGTCGGAGGGGTGTTCCTGTCTTGTTGTCAAGCAGCAATCGGGAGGTTCTCGTGCCGGCGGGGCTCAGAAGGCTGCCAGCCGGATCGTTCGCGCCACGTCGTCGTGTGGGGCCGCAGCGCTACATGGCGATGACCCCCGTGTGGGGTGTTGCAACTCATCCCGACGCGACCGACGCAGAGTCACCGGGAGGTTTCCGAGAGCACGACATCGCAGCGTTCGACGGCGGCATGACGCCGCCACCATGGACCGAGGTACCCGCGTTGATAGCGGACTGGGTCGCTGACGTGGTCGCGCTCGGTGACACCGTCGCGACGGGCACAGAACTCGATACTCCACTCCCCGAACAACTGGCGCGACTCCATCACCGCTTTGAGTGCGTCCACCCTTTCATCGATGGCAACGGCCGAGCCGGCCGACTCGTCCTGAACCTCGTGCTCGTACGACTCGGCTACCCACCCGTCGTCATCTTCAAGAAGCAACGCGATGCGTATCTGCGAGGACTCCAACGCTCCGACCAAGGCGACCACGGAGCGCTCGGCGAGATCATCGCCCGGGCAATGCTCGACAACCTCAACCGCTTCGTCGTGCCCAACGTCGCCGGACCGGCACGCCTCGTTCCCCTCGCCGCGCTCGCCGACGACCAATTCTCCGTCCCAGCGCTGCGCCAGGCCGCACAACGAGGACGACTCGACGCCGCCCAAGGAGCAGACGGTATCTGGCGCTCCTCGCGAACGCAGTCAACGACTACGCAGCAACCAAACACACCCGCCGACCCAAAGCCTCGTGATGTCGCCAAAGACAAGCAACCCAGTTGTCACCGCTACTCGCGGCAGACCCTCGGTGGCCTCCGGTTATGTCGAGTACCGATCCTGTCGTGAAGCTGCTTGCGTGTGAGAGCAGCCAGCACACAGCGGCTGCGACTTCTTCGGCGTGTCCGGGCAGGAGCCGCCAGATCCAGTCTCGACAGCTGTAGCACAAGCGTGCTACACTAGCTCCATGAGCACCACGACAGTCCGCCTCGATGACGAAGACGAAGCCCTCCTCGACATACTTGCACCCGAATACGGCGGGCGCTCCAGCGCAATCCGCCAAGCCCTCCGCAGCCTCGCAGCCGACCGAAAACGCCAGAACGCCCTTAGCGCGTTTCTCGCCGAGTGGGACATCGAAGAGGGTCCAGTCAAAGAGGAGGACGTCGCTGCGATGGCCGAACGATACGGCCTGTGATTCTCGACGCCGGGTTCCTCATCTCCATCGACCGGAGTGATCAAACCGCCCACGCGTTCCTGACAGCTGCAAGCAGATCCGAAACCGCTCTTCACACGACCCACCCCGTCGTCGGGCAGGTATGGCGCAACGGGCCCCGACAAGCCCGACTCGCCGCATTCCTCAAGACCATCACGATCCACCCACTTGATGACGGCCGCCCAATCGGACAACTCCTCGCTCAGACCAAAACAACAGACATCGTCGACGCCCACTTGGTGATCACCGCTGTTCGCCTGGGCCACGACATCTTGACCGGCGACCCCGACGACCTCACAACGCTCAGCGCAGCGCTCGGACCTGCCTCCCCCACGATCCATGCTTGGCCGTGAAGCTCCCAGAACTGTGTACTGACGAGTGTGTCGGAGGGGGGACTTGAATGAACCTCCCCACCAGGGCATTTGCAACGCGACACCCCTCAACAGCCGTGAAGCTCTTGTGTCCGTGAGGATGTCAGGATATCCTGACGCATGAGTTTGCTCACCCCAGACGCCCTTCCCGCGGACCCGCTCGACGCCCTGGGCGAACTCACGCGCTCGGAGGCAGAACTCGACGACATGCGCCACCAGCAAGTCGCAGCCGCCCGCGACGCCGGGGCGAGCTGGGACCAAATCGGCGACGCCCTTGGAGTGAGCCGCCAATCCGCTTGGGAGTACTTCGCGAAACGTGCCAGCGAACACCTCACAGCAATCGCAGCAACCAATTCCGATCTCTCCGAAGAGGAAGCCATGGCGCTCGCCGTCGAAGAAGTCAAAGCCGTTCGACGACGCAGACGCCGAAGCTGACCGCTTCCGCCAACGCACCTTCACAGCCACCGCTCGCGCGCCCCGTCCTTGGATCGCTCGAGATGTTCCTATGCGACGTCGTCGGGGTCCAGGACCCAAACCAGACCAAGGACTCCGACAGCCACAGCGCGATCTCCAGGACGAGCACACCATGTCTGGCGACGAAATCGGCTACCAGGTCGAAGGACGCCGAGGAGCTCGGTGACGGATGGTGCACGGGTCGCCGCGGCCAGTAGCGAGATTGGGTGAAACAACCCCGCTCGTCTCTGCCGTTGGGGCACGACTACCCATGGAATGACGGTGCTCCTCGGAGCAAGCTCATTCGCGTCGGAGGCAGCTCTCCCGCCACTTGCTTCCGGCAGAGGGGAAAGCGTCATGGAAGACATGACTGGAAAGCGTGCCCGCGTAGCCCACGCCCGTTCGTATCTCGAAGCCAGAGTGAGAGACCGACTCGCTCGAGACTGCATCACGAGCTTGTTGATCTCGTCTTGTGGTTGTCCGACCCGCGAGGCTGAACTCCTGGCCGCCGAGTATGCGGCCCGGCAGAGAGTCAGGGATGCCGGTCTCGATCCGGACGGGGTGGCCGACCAGGTCGATCAGCTGCTCTTCGGATACGCAGCCTGAGGTACGTAGCCACGTGTCTTGTTGGCGTCCCCCGACCAGAAGCGCCGCAACGCACAGGTGAATCGGGGTTCGAACGGCCGCTCGAATTGGGGCTGGAGTCGCGTGGAGCATGCTGAAGCCGATGCGATCTCTAGGGATCGACTTGTTCGACGACCCGAGGCGGGTACTGGTGGGCGTCGAGCAGCTCTCGGTCACCGAGCGGAGCGTCGAGCTCCACCGAGATCGGATACCAGGGATTGCCAGGGCACTCTGCGCCACCTTCGACCGGGGCCACCAGCGCCAGAATCGAGACCGATTCCGCAGTCTCGGTAGTCAGCACGACGACCTCACGGTCGTCGGGTGCTCGGCCGCTGGCGCAGGCCTGTTCGTTGATCAGCAGCGACAGCTGAGTGTCGCCTGGTTCCGGCTCGTTCGCAGGGTCGATCCCGACGGTGGCGGGTCCGAGCCCCGGTGCCTCGATCTGAATTCGGCAACCACCCCAGCCGACCGGCGTCCATGATGCGTCGCGCTTGTCGAAACGGACGTCGGACCAGTCGGTGGTTCCCGGATCCTCGGGCTGACCGAAGAGGACGAGCCTATTCTCCGTGCGCAGGGCGAGCGACCATTGCGTGTTCGGGAACATACCGGCGGCCTCGACGCCGGTCGGGCCGGTGAGCAGCTCGTCCAGCGCCGACTGGGCGTCGTCGTCCAGCGGAGGGAACTCGTCAAGATCTGGTGGGACGTCGGCGAAGGTCACCGCCCCACACCGTGCGGTGAGTTCGGCTGCCGGGTCGGGCGCAACGGCTGCTGTCTCCAGTGCTTGCTCGTAGTCCTCGACACTGCCGTTCAGCACCTCGACGGAGGCCTCCACTTGAATCGGCACGTCAGATTCGGCCGAGATCTCGTCGAGGCGGGCCCGCAGGTCGAAACCGAGCCTGGGCAGCGAGATGGTGACGGTGCCCTCCCATACATCTCTGGTCGATCCCCAGTTGTCGTAGCCGGCGTCTGTCGCCGCAGCACCCGCAGCGGCCTGCACCCGCTCGAGCACGGCGTCCGGGTACGGGAAGCCGGTGACGATACACACCTGGCCAGTGGCGCCGATCTCGTCGAGGTAGCGCTCGGTCGGGCCGACATCACCAGCGACACCGATGTGGAGCACCCCATCCTCGCTGTCCCATGCATCGGCAAACGCGTCCGGGAGCGGAGTCTCGCCTTCGTAGATCGACTCGAGCAGAAGGTCCGACGGCGGGACCGGGAGGTCATCGTCGCCACAACGATTCGAGTAGTCACGTTCGTGACTCTCGGGGAGCTCGCGTTGACCATCGACCTCGAGCGCGCCCCCGACGAGACGACCGGTCACCCACACCAGGTCGCCGGCGCCGAGATCGACCGGACCGGTGAAGCGAATGCAGGGACGACGATCGCCGGGACAGAGCAGGTCGCCGTCGACCCGTCCGGCGATACGAAGCTCCAAGAACTCACCCGATGATGACGTGGAGTCCGGCTTCCCGACGTCAGAGTCGGCGTCTCCCCCGGTCGACGAGTCGTCGGCGCACCCGACCGCCGCGACCACGGCGCCGACCAAGAACGCACCCAGCATCAACACTCTGTGAATCGCCAGGGAATGCATCGACGCAGACTACGAGACAGCGCGAAGGACACGACCGCACGGCCGGCTTCAACGCGACCAAGCCGCCGTCCTCTCACCGAGACCGTGCCCTCACCCACAGAGTCGGTAGCGCCACTACCGAGACGCCACTGTCGGAGATCGAAGACGTAGGGACGGACCAACGGCCCTAACCCTCGGCATCGCTGCGAGATCAACATGAGGAAACGATCGGAGAACCTGTGCTCAACCAGGACAAGAGCGGCACAAGGCGCACCGACCGGGGCACTAGACCATGAGACGGCTGGGCGTTGGGGTCGGTGCGGTGCTGATTGCAGTGATCGTCGCAGGAATCGGGTTCGGCGGCGCGTGGCTGGTCGGTCTGAACCCAGCACTCGCGGCGGCACTGGTCGCTGCAACGCTGCTACTCGCCGCTCTCGCACAGTACCTCCGGGGAGGGATGACCCGGTCAGTTGAGCCACAAGAAGAGCGGCCTTTGATTACGGCGGGCGGAACGCTGGTACATACGGTGCTGGCGGCGATCGTCGTACTCCTCGCGATCCAACTGATCCCGGCCGGACGAAGTCATGCGAACCCCCCGGTGACGGGAGAACCCCATTGGGCGGACCCGCAGGCGCGAGAACTTGTGGTCCGAGCCTGCTATGGCTGCCACAGCAACGAGGTCGAGTGGCCGTGGTACTCCAATGTGGCTCCTCTTTCGTGGGCGGTCAGTGATCACGTCGCTGAGGGTCGGGAGGCGGTGAACTATTCCGAGTTCGACAGGCCCCAGGAAGAAGCAGAAGAGACCATTGAGGCGATCCTCGAAGGTTCGATGCCCCCCGCCTACTACACAAGATTCGGCCTTCACTCCGAAGCCAACCTCTCACAAGCCGAGATCGATCAACTCGTCGCCTGGCTGCGCCAAACCCCCGGACTCAACGAGCAAGACGAGCAAGACGAGCAAGACGAGGATGATTGACGGTGAGCACGCCGTAGCGGGCGCCAGAACGGGTGTCTCGAGAGCAAACAGATTCAACAAAGCCGCCGGGCGCTCGACGATCTCGTTGTGGCTGCCACTGCTAGCAATGGTCCGGCTGCGCATGGCCTGCGCGAGCCGCGGACGACTCCAGACAACACAGCGCGACCTTGTTGTTGAGATGATGCCGCCGCGGTCGACGCAGCCGACCGACGTGGGCGACTAGGCGATCGCCGAGCACAACTCGATTGACGGCCCAGTCGACATCTCGTTCGGTCCGAATGTCGCACAGGTGCACGAGTTCAGGTTAGACCAGCGCCACCTGCTGACGGCCGAGGCATCCGGGCCTGGGTGGGGCGCCTAGGCCGAGGCGAGGATCGCTCTGAGTTGGTCGATGGTGGGCGATCCGGCTGGCCCAACGGCGGTCTGGTAGATCCGGCAGCTGAGACCGACCGGAGCGTCGGACGCCGCGAAGAGGTCGGTCCCGTCGATGTGGATGCTCGGGGAGCCCCGGAACCGGAGTTGTTCGGCTTGCTCGGGCGTGGTGACTTCGAGCCGTTCGATCGTGTAGCCGATCTCTTCAGCGAGTGCGCGGAGGTGACCGTCGGCGGTCTGCCAGCTGGGGCAGTCGTCGAAGTAGAGCAGCGTGACCTTCACCATGCCCAGCCTAGAGCTGCCGTGCCGTGTGTCCTAGGCTGGGGTTGAGCGCGTTGCGGGGTGCTTCCGGTCCGCGGAAAGGGCAAAGCCCACCCGTCGTATACGACCGATCTTGCGCCATGGAACCCTTGTTCCTCTTTCGGCCCGATCATGCGGACATCCGGGCAGACACGAAAGGGGTCCCCATGCCAACCGCTCCACTGCCCGAGAACCCGTCGCTCGAGCACCTCAGGAGCCAAGCGAAGCTGGTCCGAGATCTGATCCGCTCCGGCGATGACGGGGCGCTCTCGATGATCGACGAGTTCCACCCTCGCCACGCGGCCGCTTCGCTGACCGAAGCCGAACGTGTTGGGTTCAAGACGGCCGACGCGCAGCTCATCGTCGCCCGCATGTATGGCTTCGCCAGTTGGTTCCGGCTTCGAGCCCATCTCAGCATCATCTCCACCACGAGCTTCACTCCGCTCCCCGAAACGGCTGGCCTCTACCCCGCCGACGCCTTCATCGTCGACGCCTGTCTCGACTACGCCGGGCACGGACCCCGCCCCGACGAGCGCATCGCACGGGCCCACCAGATGCTCGAGGAAGACCCAGCGCTTGCCACGAACTCACTCGCCGTACTGGCAACAGTTGGCGACCACAACCGCCTGCGCATGATCCTCGACGAAACACCCGACGCAGTGAACGCCCCGTGTGGGCCGAACCGCTGGCCACTGCTGCTGTACGCCACGTTCTCACGCATCAGGACCGACAACCCGGCGTGGTCGTCGACCGAGACCGTGAGGCTGCTACTGGATCGGGGCGCCGATCCCAACGCCGGGTTCTTGTGGCGGGGCCTTGTCCCGCCGTTCACCGCGTTGACCGGCGCGCTCGGCGGGGGCGAACAACACCAGCCCTGGCACCCCAACCGCCTCGAACTCGCAGAGCTCCTGCTCGATGCAGGCGCCGATCCCAACGACGGCCAAGGCCTCTACAACAACGGCATCGGCGGCCAGAACCACGACAACCCCGCCCACCTCCAACTCCTCGTCAACCATGGCCTCGGCACCCCACAAGACGGCTCCTGGTACCGCCAACTCGGCGACCGCCTCCGCCAGCCCGCCGAGCTTCTCTACGACGAACTCGAAGCAGCCGCCAAACGCAACCGACCCACGATCCTGCGATACCTCCTCAGCCTCGGACTCGACCCCACCCGACCGATCGGCCGTTCACAACTCCCGCCCGCCCGCATCGCCGCAGCCGAAGGCCACGTCACCATCCTCGACGCGCTCGCCGCCTACGGCATCGACACCGAACTCACCCCAACCGAGCAAGCCCTCCGGCACACCCGCAGCAGCGACGTCGACGCACTCGACACGCTTCTCGACCAGCATCCCGACCTGCTCGAACACCTCCGACGCAGCCACTCGTACCTGTGTTGCAACGCCACCCCCGGAAACGACGCAATGCTGCGGCGACTCGTCGACCTCGGATTCGACATCAACGATCGCTCCACTACGAAGACACCCTTGCACCACGCCGCCGAAGCCGGCGATACCGACCTCGCCCGCCTCCTCGTCGAACAAGGCGCCGACCCCAACCTGGTCGACACCCACATCGGAGCCACACCCTGGGGCTGGGCCAACTACAACCGCAACACAGGCACCGCCGACTACCTCCACTCCCACACCCACCACGACGATCCGCTACCCGAGTTCACCATCGCCACGCCCGCCCGCACCACGACCCTCACGACCCCACACCTGATCGAAGCCCACCTCGACCGGCTCGACCAGCAACGGCTCCCGACACTGGTCACCATCCGCCACGACCGGTCGGCACTCACCATCGGACTCGGCCACGCCCAAGCCTCGGTTGCGCTCTATCTCGAAAGCGACAACGTCGCCTGGCACGCAACCACCCAGCAGTCAGCGCCGCCCGCCGAAGACGTCACCTGGGCATCAACATCGGGCGACAAGACCTTCAACCACGACGCCTACCTCACCAACAGCGAGAGCCGGGCAATCGCATCAGCGTTCATCGCCAACCCCAGCAACAAACCCCAATGCGCCACGTGGCGGCGAGAAGGGTCCGCGACATGACGACCACCGTCTTCGACCTTCAGGCCCTCTTCCACGCCATCGACGCCGAACGAAAACGGCAACACCTGAGCTGGACAGCACTCTCACACCACGTCGGCGTCTCCGCATCAACCATCCGACGCTACCGCGAAGCCAACGACGCAGAAGCCGACGGCGTACTCATCCTCATCCAATGGCTCGCTACCACCCCCGAGGACTACATCACCGGCAACTCGATCACACCACAGAAACTGTCCTCTCCCGAGAACGGACCGGTGCGAGTCGACATGAACCTCGTCGCCGACGCGTCCCAAGATCCCCGGGGAGCCGACGGGCGAACCCGTACCACCATCCAACGACTCGTTCGAGCAGCACAAGACACGAACCATTCCGTCGCATCTCCAACCCGGACCAGCGACATCTAGCATCCGGGCTCAGCGGTTCACTTGAATCGAACACTTGTTGGAGTGTCGGAAGGGCGAGTTCAACCCAAAGTACACGCGCCCCCTGGAGCGTCGATTTGGTCGCAGCGTGAGCATTTCGCCAGTTCACAGACTCGCGCTGCTGGGCGTCGAGTTCTGATCAACATTGTCTGAAAGCGGAGATAGGTCAATCGGCGGACGCCTGCTCGTACGTGCGATAGCCGTCGACGTTGTCGATGGTGAAGTGTGCCATGAAATGGACGGGACTGGTGCTCATCACGAGCTCACTTTCTGGTCGGCCTCGACGAGGAGTTGCATCATCTCGCGCGCAACCATCGGACCGGCATTCTGGTTCTGGCCGGTGACGAGGTTGCCGTCGACCACCCAGTGATTGGCTAGTGGGTCGCGGAACTTCGTCTCACTCTCGAAGAGAGCGCCGACGCTTCGCAACTCGCGCTCGGGGTGGTGCGGCGTCGCATCGATGCCGAGTTCCTTGACCTGCTTGTCCGTGACGGCGGAGATCTTGCGACCATCCACGAGGGGCGACCCGTCAGCGGCCTTGGCGTTGAGGAGCCCAAGTGGGCCGTGGCACACACCGCCCATCACGAGGCCGGCCGCGTTGGCTTCGGTCATCTTCTCGCCGAGCGATTCGGAGAAGCCGAAGTCGAACGCAGCACCCCATCCACCGGCCAGGAAGACGACGTCGTAGTCGGCCATGTCGAGATCGCCGATCGCCTGGGAGTCGCTGACCTTCGCACGGAACTCGTCGTCGGCGAGGAAGCGATCGTCCTCGGCGGTGCGGACGACCGGCTTGAGCGACTTCGGGTCGACGGCGACCATGCCGCCGGCCGGGCTGGCGACGTCGACGTCCATCCCTGCGTCGAGGAACGCGTAGTACGGGACGGTCATCTCGCTGGCGAAGACACCAGTCGGCTCGGCGATGTCGAGCCAGGCGACGTTGGTGGCGACGACGAGCGCTCGCTTTCCCGGCCAGGTCGAACGTCGTGGCGTCAGCGTCGTCGGGATGCATGCCGACACGCTGGAGGACTTTGCGCAGCAGTCGGGCGGGTGGTGGGGGTTGTTTCATCGGTGCTCCTGTGGTGGGTGTACGTGACGCGTACGGCCACGGTTCATTGCGTTCGGGAACGGCTCGGGCCCGCTCTTCTTTCAACGCGTGCCGCATCGCTGCGAACACGTCGGCGGCGCCGGGGTCGTCCCAGCGGTTGTCGCTTCGATCGGATCGTCGTCGAGGTCGTACAGCTCCCATTGATCGGGCAGCGGTTCGGTGCGATAGCGATCAGGGGCTGGGCCGCCGCTGGCGGCGAGGTGGCGGACGCCGGGTTCGGTCCACGTTGCCGGGTCGTCGAACACGCGGACGATCTTCCAGAGGGAGCCGTCGATGCGGTGCACCAGGCCTTCGAAGTTCGCTGCGACGTGTGCTGGTGTGCTGATCCGCAGCGGCAGCGGCGGCTTGGCGGTGCGTCCGAGCCGCCGGGCGACACCCGATGCACCGGTGTCACCTTCGAGCATGTTGTCGTTCGTCATCATGTAGACGGCCCGGTCGCGGTCGGCAGTCGCCGGGTCGTCCACCACCGGCATCAGGTCCTGTCCGGGCAACGGGTGGACTTCGCTGAACACGTTTCGCAACACCTCGGCGGCGATCGCCTCGTCGATACCCGCAGCAGCGAGCAGCGTCGGGATGATGTCGACGTGCGACGTCGGCGCGTCGGTGATCAACTTGGCGGTCGTTGCTCTGCTGCCGACCCTGGCGATCGAGAACGGGACGCGAGTCGCTTCGTCATAGAGGTTGAACCACTTCTGGTGCAGGCCACCGTGAGCGCCGAGCAGGTCGCCGTGGTCGGAGGTGCGCACGATGACGGCGTCGGTGCCCTGATCGGTGATCGCTCTGCGGACCCGGTCGATCGGTGCGTCGACCTCGGCGTGGAGCCGGTAGTACAGGTCTCGGTACTGCTGCGCCTTCTTCGCGTATGTGCCGAGGACGGCTCGAACGGGCCCGTAACCCGACGGGTAGGTGTCGCGGAATGCGATCTGCGCAGCGGGCTTCGTGGCGAGATCTTCGTGTTGCGTCGGCGCCTCGGGCACGTGCGGTGGATCGAGCGGCGACGGATTCGATCGGATTGCCGCGTCGAGCCCACGCCGGGAAGAGCACGATGTCGTGCGGGTTGACGAAGCTCGCCACGAGCAGGAACGGCTTCAGCGCATCGGTGTCGCCCGGCGGCGCGACGGGCGTAGCGATCGTCGAGCCAGGCGACGACGCGGTCGGCGATGAGCGGGTCGCGGCGGACGCCGGCGTCGCGCAGCTGTCCGCCGTGCGGTTCGGGGCCGATCCAGCCGGAGAATCCGTACGGGTCGAGGACGTCGGCGCGACGGTACTGCTCGACGCCGTCCGTGAGGACGTTGCCGTCGTCGTCGTTGGTGTCGACACGGTTGCCGTCGGCATCGTGAAGGTCGGCGTGGCTGATGTGCCATTTGCCGTCGTAGTGGGTGTCGTAGCCCGCGGTGCGGAACCAGTGGCCGAGCGTGGGCACCTCGCCCTGACGGAGCCAGCGCATGCGCGAATCGTCGGCCATCTTGCCGAGGCCGTCGGTCTGGGTCACGCCGTGGACCTCGGGGTACTGCCCGGTGAAGAGCGTCGGGCGACTCGGCACGCACGCGAGGGAACCGGTGTAGTGGCGACGGAAGGCGACGGCGTTGTCCTCGAACCAGGTTGCTCCGGGAAGGGTCGTACGCCGCCAGGCAGCGACGTCGTCAGATTCGTACGGAGGCGCCGCGCGTTCCTCGTCGGTCATGATCAGGATGACATCGGGTCGGTGCTCACTCATGAGGTGGTTCCGGTCGTTCAGTGGTTCTGGGAGTCGTGGCTTCGAGGTGTCGGGTGAGTCCGTCGGAGCATCTGGTCAGACACCGATGCAAGTCGCTTCCCGACCGCCTTGGCGATCAACAGCTGAGGCGGCCGCGATCCCGCGTCGACATCGGTGGTGAGCGTGACGCGCGTCTTCTCGCCCTCCGCTGCCAAGTGCCACGTGTTGGTCACCGACTTGATCACCGGCGGCAGGCCGGTGATCCGGTACGACAGAGTCGACCCTGGTACCCAGCTCTCGACCGTCTCGACGACGGTCGACCCGTCGGTCTGGATTCGTCGCACCGCGCCCACGTCGGCGACCTGCTCACTCATCGCACACGAGTGGTCGACGTTGGGCGCCCACCGGCTGATCGCAGCGAAGTCGGACAGCACGGCCCAGACGTCGTCGGGCGTCGCCGCGATGACGACCGCTCGTTCAACGGTGGCCATCAGCCAGTTGTCGATGCGTCGAGAGTGTTCATCGTCGCTCTGACGATCATGTCAGCCTCGCTCGATCGCGTCGAGGACGATCTGTGCGAGTTGTGGCGCAGCATCTTCTTGGAAGAAATGGTGCGCGTTCTCGACGGTGACGTGGGGCTGGCCCTGGGCTCCGGGGACCAAGCTGAGGAACGGCTTGTCGCCGCCGGCGGTGACAGGGTCGCTGTCGCTGAAGCAGCAGATGACGGGTTTCTCCCAATGCATGAACACCTCCCATGCAGCGCGGTTCGCTTCGGCGGCCGGGTCGTCGGGCGAGGTGGGGACGAGCGACGGGAAGATCCGTGCGCCTTCCTTGTACGTGTCGTCAGGGAACGGCGCGTTGTACGCAGCGACTTCACCCTCGGACAGTTCGGTGATCGTGGCAGAGTTCAACAGGAACCCGATGTCGAACACCTCGGTGGTCTGACTGAATTTCTGCCACGCCATGAACGCATCGCTCGGGGCATGCTCGCCGGTCGGCAGACCGGTGTTGCCGATGACGATCCGGGCGAAGCGACCAGGGTTCTCCGCGACGAGCCGGAGGCCGACGAGGCCGCCCCAGTCCTGACCGAAGAACGTGGCGTCCTGGAGGTCGAGATGATCGATGATCGCCTCCTGCATCCATGCAACGTGGCGAGCGTAGGTGTAGTCGGACTTCTCCGACGGCTTGTCGCTCTTGCCGAAGCCGACGAGGTCGGGCGCGATCACGCGGGCACCGCCGGCGACCAACAGCGGGATCATCTTGCGGTACAGGTAGCTCCACGACGGCTCGCCGTGCATCGCGAGCACGACCGGTCCGTCAGCGGGGCCTTCGTCGAGGTAGTGGACGCGAAGTGAACCGCCGTCTTGATCGCTGATGTCCACGTAGTTCGGTGTGAACGGGTAGCCGGTGAGATCGGCGAAGCGTTCGTCGGGCGTGCGGAGTGATTTCATGTGATGGTCCTGTTCACCTCGGGACGAAGAGTCCGGTGGTTTCGATGTTGAGTTGGCCGGCGAGCCCGGCGGTGCGGTGGATGGCGATCTCGGCGTAGGCGGGCGAGGTCGACATGGCGACGAGGGCGCCACGGTTCGGATACTCGACGACGGCCACTTGGTCCCACATGTCGTCGGCTTGGCCGAGCATCAACCAGCTGACCTCGCCGGAGAAGACGAGACGGCCTCCATGTTCGACCACCATCGGAACGACGGCGGCGCCGTAGATCGCATACGCAGCCTGGCCGGTGAGATCCGTCTCACGACCGTCGGTGTACTCAGCGGACTCCTTGAACTTGAGCAGGTTGACCATGTAGATCGGCCCATCCGGACCGGATTCGCCGAACTCCGCGAGTCTTTCGGGGCCGGTCGGCGTGACTTCGTTGACGATCTTCATTTCGTGCATGGGTTTCGCTCCTGGTTACGGTCGGTCGGGTGGTTGACACCGGTTGACCCATCGGGGTGGGTGGATGTCATTGGCGGCTCATTTCTGCAGCAGCTTCGGCGTCTCGCGCTTCGGCGTCTTGACGGCTGAGGAGTTGGATCTCGACCTCGTGCAACGTCCCTTCGAACGGGAACGGCGCGGCGTATCGGTTCGACACCGCGGAGCCGTGGTCATAAGCAACACTTGGGCCGACCGATGAGATCATTCGCATGAACATCGGGAGTTCGACTTGTCCAGCGGGCTGGCCGTTGACAGCGATCCGACATCTCCCCTGCCCTGCCAGCTCGGCGGCGAAGCGAGACGACGAGCGTTACCTCACCGCCTGGGATGGCGACGTTGGATTCGAGGATCGTGTGCTCGTCGAACGCGTTGTAGTCGACGACAAGACGGTCGTTCTGAACGAAGATCGACATGCCCGAGTTCTCGGTGCCCGTCGCGTAGATGACACCGCCGTCACCATCCGAGCCGAGTGACGCGGGCGGTGAGGTCGAACGACTTTCCGCCGATCGCTGCCGACGCCTGGCCGGGCATCGGCGACATCGGTGGCCGGTACACGTATCGCATGTCGGCTGGGTGCGGCGAGTTGTCGCGGAACCGGGCGCCGAACAGTTCGAACATGCGATCGTCGAGCGGGAGCACACCCTGGCGCTCCGCTTCGCTCCACCACAGGTCGACGAGTTCGGCCAGCTTGTCGGGTTGAGCATCGGCGAGGTCGTCGCATTCGGACCAGTCGTCGGACAACCGGTAGAGCTCCCAGGGTTCGGTGTCGTAGTCGGCGTCCTTGCTGTGTTTACACACGGCCTTCCACGCAACACCGTCGTCGTCGATCCGGACGAGCGCTCGACTGCCACCCATCTCGAAGTACTGCAACCGGTTGGTGGCCGGAGCCGCCGCGTCGGCGAGTGTCGATGCGAACGAATGGCCGGTGACCGGCATCTGGTCGACACCGCGGTGGGTCTCGGGCGGCGTGATCCCGACCATCTCGTAGATCGTGGGAACGATGTCGGACACGTTGACGAACTGATCACGCAGACCGTGTGCATGCATCGGTGACGTGCGAGGGAGCATGCAAGATCATCGGGACGTGCACGCCACCCTCGTGGGTGTTCTGCTTGTACCACTTGAACGGCGCGTTGCCGCACTGAGCCCAACCCCACGGGTAGTTGGTGTGGCTGTGTGGACCGCCGATGTCGTCGATCTGGTCGATCATGGCGTCGCCGTCGTCGAAGACGCCGTTGAAGAACTTCATCTCGTGCATGACGCCGAACGGACCGCCCTCCTGAGACGCCCCGTTGTCGGCCAGCACCACGAAGATCGTGTTGTCCATCTCGCCGAGATGCTCGAGCCCGGCAACGAGCCGCCCGATCTGGTCGTCGGTGTGGTCGAGGAATCCGGCGAACGCTTCTTGCAGTCGCGCCGCGACCTTCTGCTGGTTCTCGGGCAGATCGTCCCAAGGCTCGACCCCCGGGTTGAGTGGGGCGAGCTGCGTGCCCTCCGGTATCACGCCGAGTTCGAGTTGTCGCTCGTACCAGCGCTGGCGGACGACGTCCCAGCCTTCGTCGAAGCGGCCGCGGTACTTGTCGAGGTACTCCTGGGGTGCCTGGTGCGGGGCGTGAGTCGCGCCGAACGGCACGTAGGCGAAGAACGGTCGGTCGGGACGCACACCCTTGCTGTCGCTGACCATCGACAGCAACTGGTCGATCATGTCCTCGCTGACGTGGTAGCCGTCTTCAGGTCCGGCCGGCGGCTCGATCGGGTGATTGTCGGCGACGAGATCCGGGTGGAACTGGTCGGTTTCGCCTTCGAGGAAGCCGTAGAAGCGGTCGAAGCCACGAGCGAGCGGCCACTGGTCGAACGGACCGGCCGCCGAGCACTGCTCCATCGGCGCGAGGTGCCACTTGCCGACGCAGAACGTGACATATCCCTCGCGATTTGAGGACCTCGGCGACCGTCGCAGCGTGATTGCTGATGTGACCGAGCTGGTTCGGGAAGCCGGTGCGGAAGTTCGACACCGCACGCATGCCGACCGCGTGCTGCGACCGACCGGTGAGCAACGAGGCTCGCGTCGGTGAGCACAGCGGCGTGACGTGGAAGTTCGTGAACTGCAATCCGTTCGCTGCGAGGGCGTCGACGTTTGGCGTGTCGATGTCCGAGCCGTAGCACCCGAACTGAGCGAAGCCGGTGTCGTCGAGCAGCACGAGCACCACATTCGGCGCTTCGTCGACCGGGGTGCGGCGGGTCGTCGAACCACGCCTCGGAGTCGGCGATCGTCCGACCGATCGTTCCTTCGAATTGAGATGGCCTGCTCATGTGAGCTCCTCCGAGTCGGGGACCCACTGAGCGAGCAGTGCGTCGAGTGCGGTGATCCAGGTCTTCGCGATCTGGCTCGGGGTGCGGGAGTGTGCGGCGCACATCAGATCGAACGCATCGGGTGACGTCGTCGCATCGATCAGCGCCGTCAGGTTCGCAGCTTCGGCGGGGGTGAGCTGATCGAGCTCTGCTGCGAAACGCTGCCGTGTCTGATCGGCCAGGTTTGAGCGCACACGCGCCAGACCTTCGACGACCAACTCGTGATCGAGTGCACGTGACCGCCCAATGCGAAGCAGGCCATTGGCGACCTCGAGAAACTCGATCCGCGTTGTGACGTGCGTACGAACCCGGACTGCACGCGGTTCATCAGCGTCGGAGACGACGAAGAACGGAGCGAAGTCGGTCTGAGACCGTTCGAGTGCCTGGCGCTGCATGCCGTGCAAGCCATCGAAGTTCCTGAAGAGCGACGAGACCGACACCCCGGCCCGCGCTGCGACGTCGTCGGCGCTCGGCGGGATCTTGCCCTCGCGCACCAGTGCGAACACCGCCTCGATGACCGCGTCTCGACTCCGTTGCCGACGAGCGTGCCGTCCGTCGATCGGCTCCTGTTCTGCCACGCCGAACACCCTAAACAGCTCACCAATCTTTTGCAAGTTAAACTCGCAATACCACGAGCGAACTGAACCCCCGAGGTCGCTGACCGTCGCTATTTCCTCCGTCTGATTCGCGTCGTGGTGTGCGGCCTGACCTCGCTGGCCGAGCCACGCTCGGCGTACCGTGACGACAAGACAAGGCGCGAGGTAGCAGAGATCCGCTCGCCGACAACGGAGGACCATCGATCAATCCGCGCAGACGGGACTTCGGACTCGCCGATAGGCGAGGCACCTGACGACCCCGATCGGTGATCGTCACCGTCTCGCCAGCCGCAGCCTCAGCCAAAACCGCCGAAGCATGCTCCGCCGTCAAAGCCGCCATCGACTGCCAGACAGAACCCTCGCGACAGAGAAGGGCTTGGCACCCCCCGATGGAGGATTTGCGCTGCCCATCGACGGGCGACAAAATCGAGCGCGTCGACCGTCGATCGAGAGGAGCCGGACCTGCTCCTCTTTGCCGGATATCGAGCGGCCCCGGATGGATCGGGCGAGATCAATATTGAGTGCGCTGTCCGGCTGTGGTGACTGGATAGCGGACTCTCCGGTCAGTAGACGATGTCGAGTGAGAATCGGAGAGCTGCATCGAGCTGCGCGCGAGTCACTTCGTCGAGCTGGCCAACGGGTTCCTCGTCCAAGTCTTCGAGCGGAATGGTGATCATGTTGTCGCAGCTGATGACGCACGCCTCTGGAAGCCCCTGTTCCGGGCCGAGCTCGACCTCGGAAGCAATGCCTCGGATGGTCCGAGTGATCGGGGCACACGTCACCGAGGAAAGAACTTCGATCGCAGCGTTTCTGGTCAGCACGCAAACCGGCCTGCGACCTGCGGGCGGTCCGAGGTCTGCCCAGAAGATGTCGTTGCGAGCTACCACTGCGGAGCTGTTCGAGCCGCAAGGCGTCTTGCTGACTCGACGAGCGCAGGATCAGCTGGGTGGCGCCGGTAGGCCAACTGGAGTTGCCGATCCTTGGCTGCGAGATCCTCGGCTTCGAGGATTGCCTGGGCGCCTCTTCGCATGAGTTCGGACCGGTTTGTGCCGAGATCGGCGGCGAGGGCGTCGAGGCGTTCGACGAGGTCGTCGTCGAGTTGCACCAGTACTTCACGTCGAGTCATGACCATATGGTACTCCATATGGTCAGCGCCCGTAACGCGCGAGACCGACCGCCACTGACACCCACTCGGAATCGGCATTCGGAGCGGGGTCCGACCGACGGCCTTTCCCCCGCCCATAACGAAGAACAGGGTCTGCGTGCCTCCGACGAAGGTCAGATTGGTCAGCTGATCAATGGCCCGCACCACGGGCTAGCTACCAGGGGAAACGGAATCTGAAATGTGTCGGAGGGGCGAGTTCAACCCAAAGTACACGCGCCCCCTGGTGTGTCGAGCAAGCCGCTGCGTGACGCGAAAGGCCTGGTCAGGCACGTCGGATGGAGCACGAGAGCAGTCATCCACATAGCTACCGCAAACCCGATTTGGGCCGTTTGCCGCAACTATGAGGCTGCTCAGGCACGCTCGTTGCCTGAGCGGCATCTGGCGACCGCCGAATTCGCTCTCTACTGCCGCTCCAGGACGCTCGATGCCATTGGCGGTAGCCACGCACCCGGCACGGGGATGGGATCGACTCGCTCAGAGTTGATGGGGCTAGCGGCTGATGGTGAGGATTCGTCGGGCGCCGTTGGCGACGATGATGAAGATGAGTGCGCCGGCGATGAGGTCTGGGACGGCTGAGTTGGTGAGCGCAACGATGATGGCGGCGGCGATGACGAGGGTGTTGACCTTGACGTCGTTCGCAGTGAAGATCCAGCTGGCCTCGAGATGGGCTTCGCCAGTTCTCACTCTGCGCAGGATGAGCAGCGTGGCGATGTTGCCGGCGAGGGCGAGGAATGACAGCACGATCATTGTGGTCGTGTCAGGCGGGCCGCTGTCGCTGAGTGCCCGTCGGGCGACTTCGGCAAGGCCGACGGTTGCGAGTCCGAGTTGGAGGTAGCCGCTGGTGCGGGCGAGTCGCTTCTTGCGGGTTGTGGTGGCCGCGACGGCGGCGAGGCTGAGGGCGTAGACGCTTGCGTCGGCGCCCATGTCGAGTGCGTCAGCAACGAGGCCCATGGATCGGGCGATGAGTCCGAAGGCAAGTTCAGCGACGAAGAACCCGGCGTTGATGACCAGGGCGATGGTGAGAGCACGGCGCTCGGTCTCGTCGTCGGCTTCATCGGGCATGACCCCGCCGTCGCCGAGGTGGACCGCTCCGAGACCGAGGTCTTTGAGAGCGGCATCAATGAGATCGGTGTCGGTGTGGTGTTCAACGACGGCTTCGCGTTCGGGTAGCTCGATCGCGATCCGGTCGATGCCGCCCACGTCGGCCAGTTTCATTCGCACGAGTTCGGCTTCGGCATCGCAGTCCATCGCCGCGACCCGGAACCGGCTCACCGTCACGACGTCGCCCGATCGCCACGTCGGGCGGCTGCATGGCGGCCGACACCAGGCACGAATCGGCCGACCGTGGCGGCGTAGTCGCGGTAGTGCTGGCCGTGAAGTTCGTGGAGGTGGGGTTCTTCGACGTATCGGACCTGAAGCTCGATCGCCAGCACCAACAACACCACAGCAGAAACCGCGATGACGTTGGGAACCAGCAGCCCGAACCCGACAGCGGTCAGAATCATCGCGGAGAAGATCGGGTTGCGGACAATGGCGAACACGCCACCGGTGACAAGCCCAGTTGATTCGGACTTGTCGATCCCGATCCTCCATTCGCTGCCCATGGCGACTTGGGCCAGGAACGTCACCAGGATCCCGGCGACGGCGATGACCAGACCGATGATGCGGACCACGTCGCCGTCGACGAGCATCCGGAGATCTGCGATCGCTGCGATGGGGGCGGCCACACCGGCCACGAGAGCAGTGACGAGGATCCATCCGGCGACGGTTTCGATGGCACTGGCCCCGGTGGTGAGGCCACCGGCCCGGATCCCGGAGTCTCCGGTCGCCCGTTTCTGGAGTATCGACCGGATCACGAAAATCACCAGGAACCACACGACAAACAGCCCGAGTGCGACGACGTTCATCACCATGTCATCGCCTCGCATCCATCGTGGGAGTCGGGCTCAACTTGGAAGGTGCCGTGTGTGATCCCATAGGACTGCTCCAACAGGTCGCGGGCTTGGTCGAGCACGCCATGGCTGTCGGCGTCGATGCTGATCATGAGGTGAGCCGACGCGGCGTCCATCTCCGACGTGAGAGTCCAGACGTGCAGGTCGTGGACGTCGATCACGCCGTCGATGTTGGTGAGTTCGCCCGCCAATGCGTCGAGGTCGAACCCCTCCGGTGCGGCCTGCAACAAGATCCGCACCGACCGCTTTCCGAGACGCCATGTCCTCGGCAGGATCCACAAGCCGATCCCAGCGCCGATCACGGGGTCGACCCAACCCCATCCGAACACCTCCAACAACACCGCAGCGATGATCACCCCGACCGACCCAACCGTGTCGGCCAACACCTCGAGGTAAGCCCCCTCGACGTTCAACGACTCCTTTGAGCCTTCACGCAGAAGAGCGAAGGCGACCAGGTTCGCAGCCAAACCAGCCACCGCCACCAAAAGCATCGGTATGCCCAGGACCTCGGGTTCGTCCGCCAGCCGGCGGGCCGCCTCGATCAGGACCCAGATCGCCACACCGAACAACAACAACGCGTTGACGAACGCCGCGAGGATCTCGAGGCGGTACAGCCCGAAGGTGTGCGACGACCGAGCAGTCGTCTGCCGGTCGGCGAATCGTGATGCCAACTGGATCGCGGCCAACGCCATCCCGATACCGATCACATCGGTCAACATGTGACCCGCGTCGGACAACAAGGCCAACGAATTCGTCACGAACCCGGCCACTGCCTCGACCACGAAGAACACGAAGATCACCACGAACGCTGCGGTCAGTCGGCCCTGATGTCGCTCACCAGCCCGCGCCAACCCGGCGCCATGATCGTGATCCCCACCCATCAGTCATCACCGCCACGATGCGACACGTGCTCCCGGGACAGGTCCAACAGCATTCGGACATGCCCATCGTCGAGCCGGTAGAAGATATTGCGGCCATCGCGCCGATTCCGGACAACCCCGGCGTTGCGCAGCAGCCGCATCGCCTGTGACACCTTGGTGTCCGACGTCTCGACCACCTCGGCGATATCGCACACGCACAACTCGCCAGCTTCCAGGAGCGCAAACAGGATCCGCACCCGAGTTGGATCCCCGAGCAGCCGGAACATCTCCGCCAAATCACCGGCGACCTCGACATCGATCAACGACGCCGCAACCGACTCAACACGCGCCGCATCAGCACTTCGGGTCGCGCACCCATCCAACCCCGACACCTTCGATACCTGCATACATACGAAGGTATCAACATGTAGGCTCCCGAGGCAAGAGTCGCCGTACCCATTTCCCTTTACGAGCTGTCAGCGATCAACGAGTTCGTCGACACACTCGGAAACCCCACCGGGAGAAGCATCGCTGCTTCGTGAACACGAAGCTTGGCCAACGCGTGGCGCAGCTCGATCGCGGTCAGTCGACGGTTGCGTCGCTCGCCAATCGGAATTGAGCATGCTCGCAGAGATTGCCGGCCACCTTGGCGAATCCGTCAGCAAGCGCCTGCGTCTCCGCAGGGCCGAGATGGTCGAACAACACCCGCTGCACATCCTCGACGTGGGACGGAGCGACGGCCTCCAACCAGCGAATGCCTTCGTCGGTGAGCGAAGCGTTCTTCGCCCTGCCGTCATCAGCATCGGCCTCGATGCACACGAGGCCCCGCTCGGTCAACGTCTTCATCCGGTGAGTGAGCCGGCTCTGAGAAACATTGGCCATGTCGGCGAGTTCGGAGAGTCGGAGCGTGCGGTCGGGGGCGTCGGAAAGAGTGAAGAGAATCGAGTAGTGGACGACGAGCAGTCCATGCTCCTTGAGGGTGCGCTCGATCTCGGGAATGCCGCGGTTGATGAAGACGAGAAGGCCCTTCCAGGCTCGCTGCTGCGTCTCATCGAGCCACGGTGGTTCGCTCATGAGATCGACGTTAGTGCTTGACACGTCAACTGTCACGGAATAACTTGACTCATCAACAAGTTATTTGACGTATCAAGCACTATTCGAAGCCGAGTGATGAGACCTCCGATGACAACACCAACCACAACCGAGAGCACAACCACGAACAAGCCGGCTCGACCCCTCACAAGGATCGTCCCGGCTGCGAGCACGATCGAAGGAGGCGGATTCGAGGTGTATCGGCCGTTTCCGGGCTCAGTGATCGATTGGCTCGACCCATTCCTTTTGCTCGACGAAATGGCGCCGAACTCTCAACAACCGGGCGAAGCGATCGGCGCGCCGCCCCATCCCCACCGAGGGTTCGAGACCGTCACCTACGTTCTCCAGGGAGAGGTCGAGCACCGCGACTCGGCCGGCAACCACGGCGTGATCGGGCCCGGTGACGTCCAGTGGATGACCGCGGGCGACGGCATCATCCACTCCGAGATGCCGAGCGCCCGCCTCCAAACCGAGGGTGGAGTCCTTCATGGTCTCCAGCTCTGGGTCAATCTCCCGGCATCACTGCGTCGGACCACGCCGAAGTACCAGGGCCTCCCGGCCGACCAGATTGCCTCAGTTGACGGCGACGGCTGGAAGGCCGAGGTGGTCGCCGGGTCGATGTTCGGCGTTCGCGGTCCGGCCGCCACTCACACACCTGTCGGATACGCCCGGGTCACCGTTCAACCCGGTTCGACCCTACGAATCCAAACACCCGACAGACACACCGCCCTCGTCTACGCGTTCGGCGGTGTCGGCGTCGTTGGCGACGAGGCTCAGCGCCTCGAGGCCCATCACCTCGCAGTGTTCGATCGGACAGGCGGTGACATCGCCCTCGCCGTGCCGGCCGACGAACCAACCGCGCTCGACTGCATCGTTCTCACCGGCGAACCCATCAATGAACCGATGGCCCGGTACGGACCGTTCGTCATGAATACAACCGGTGAACTCGAGGAAGCAATCAGCGACTTCAACGCCGGGCTCATGGGCTCGATCCCCGCCACGGGAACCACCTGACCCCTTCGCCTTGCCAGAAACCAACCGAACACCACCAAACCGAACAGAACCCAATCCGCAGAAAGTTGTACCCGAATCATGAAGATCCTCGCCTTCGCTGCCACCACCAGCAAAGAATCCATCAACAAGCAGCTCACGGGGTATGCGACCCGACTCCTCGAGGACGGACTCGTTCCGGACGTGATCGTGAAGACCATCGACCTCAACGACTACGAGATGCCGATCTACAGCATCGACCGTCAGAACGACACCGGCATTCCGCAGCTCGCACACGACTTCTTCGACGAGGTCGGCCAAGCCGACGCTGTGCTGATCTCGTTCGCTGAGCACAACGGCTTCTACACAGCGGCCTACAAGAACCTCTTCGATTGGGCCTCCCGCATCGACATGCGGGTCTACCAGGACAAGCCGACCATCATGCTCGCCACGTCGCCCGGCCCGGGCGGAGGCGGCAACGCTCTGCAGACAGCAGTCAGCTCTGCCCCGTTCTTCGGCAACGACGTCAGGGCCAGCCTTTCGATCCCGAACTTCTACGAGAACTTCGACACGACGAGCAACTCCCTGACCAACAGCGAGCTCGACACCCAGCTCAAGGCTGCGCTCGCCACTCTCTCGACCAACGCAGAACGGAAAGCAGCATGACCACCAAACTCAACCACACCGAAGCACAACTCCCCACCGGCACCTGGAACCTCGACCAGGCACAGACGACGGTCACCGTGACTGCGAAGAAGATGAGCTTCATCACCGTGCCCGCGACCCTGACCGTGTCAGCCGGAACCATCGAGATCGACCACGACCACAATATCGTCAACGTCGAGATCATCGCCGATGCAGCCTCCTACACGAGCAGCAACGACAAACGCGACACACACGTCCGAAGCAACGACTTCCTCGACGTCGACAACCATCCGACGATCACGTTCCACTCCGGCAAGGTCACCGTCACACCGGACGGGTACCACGCCAACGGTTCGGTCACGCTGAAGGGTCAGAGTTCTCCCATCGAGGTCGCAATCGACGACGTCGAGTTCGATTCTCGAACTGGGTCCTTCTCCGCTGTCCGCCGCGATCGACCGCAACACTCTGGGTGTGAACAAGCTCCCATCGTTCATCGTCGGCCGCACGCTTGTCCTGAATGTCGCTGCCGAGGCGACGCTGGACAACCAGAAATGACGCCGTAAGTCCGTAGCGGTCGCAAAAGCTTCGGGCTGTACTTCGTCGTCAACGTCACAGCTGCACTCCGCGTGTACCGACGGGTGGAACAGCCCGAACTCGTCGCGTTGTGGGCGGATTCGAGCTGAAACGTGTCGGAGGGGCGACACATGCGATAACTCCACGAGCGGAGAGCGAGTGGATCTCGGTCCACTAGCAGAGGATCAGCCGCCTGATCGCCGCAGGATCATCGCGGTGCCACGACAACAACACCATTTGCTACGGCCGCCTCAGCAAGACGGTCGTCGTAGGTCACGATGCCATCAAGTTCATCTCCGAGATCGAGCGCAGCAGCGAGATGTACTGCGTCAAGCGACCGCAGCCCAACTGGGTCAAGGCGGCCAGCAACCTCGAAGATCGCAGGCGTCACCTCGGTGAGCACCAAAGAATCCAGCACAGCCCGCGCCCTCAGCGCCCGGTCCGGGACGACCCTGCGAACAGCCCTCATCAACTCGGTCCGAACCAGATCGCAGGTCACCAACTCGACGCCCGCCGCCGCCGACCAACTCCGCAGAGCCTCAGTCTCAGACTCAGCAACTACCAACTTCCCCAAGGCCGAGGTCTCGACATAGAACGCCACCTCAATACCGCTCGCTATCTCGCATCTCCGCCAATGTCCCCGACATGTCAGGGCCCGGATCGGGAGGGGCCAGATCGCTCAGGTTGCTTCGGGGTGGCCGCGGATACGCTCGAATACCTACTTCAGACATGTGCTTCAATGTAGCACATGAGGCGAGCGCTCTCCGGCAGCATCCGAAAACGAAAGAACCCCCACCCGAAGAGCGGGGGGTCGTTCGGGTGCCGGAGGGGGGACTCGAAGGAAGGACCCACCACCAACGCCGACCGGCACCAAGCGGCAAACCCCGGAAACAAGGAGTTTCCCCGACTCGCAAGAATCCGACTCTTCAGCAGCGGCACGGTGGTGCCGTCTTCCACCACGCGTTTGCACAGGCCGATGTCACCCCAAAGTATGCGGACGCACCCATGACCCGTATGTCGCACCACATCGCGAGCTCCATCCCGCCCGCAACCGCCGGGCCCTCGATGGCGGCCACGACCGGTTTCGACAGCTCCATCCGCGTGGGACCAAGGCTGCCACGCTGTGCTGGCGCCGAACCGATCGGAAAGTCGCGTCGCCAACTACTGCCCGATCCTCGAACTCCGCGACTGACAGCGGGCGCCTGCGCCGTCATCCAGGTTCGGACGACGTCAGACGACGCAACCCGATCAGACGATGTCGATCAGGCGGTTTGCAACGAGAGTTCGGTCAACGTGGCCGATGCGATCAACGGATCGAACGCCGCTCGCGCGTCTTCGAGGCTGATGAACTCGTCCTCCGGGATCTCGCGGATGGTCGATGTCGGAGCGCCATACACGCGCTCGCCCATCATCCGGCCCTGCTCGTCGTACGGCCACATCATGCAGAGCCACACCGATTCGATGTACTTCGCATCCGGGCTGCTGACCTCGTGTCCGCGGGCGGCTGCGGTGGCACCGGTCATGTAGATGTTGTAGAGCGCCTCGGAACCGAAACCCCAGTCCGACACTGAGATGCTCTCGTGTTCGAGCAGCATCACGGTCGTCTCGGTGTCGGACAAGCTCTGGTAGAAGCCCTTGACGGCTTCCTCTCCGTCGAGTTCGATCGTGCCCTCTGGTGTGGCCAGCCGGTAGAACGGCTGCTCCACGGTCATCTCGGGCACGAAGATCTCGTGGTAGCGCCCGCTGACTTCGAGCATCGCGTGGAGGCGGTAGTTCTCCAGGATGCGTCGGTGCAGCGGGTTGGTGGTCGTCTCGAGCAGCGTGTCTGCAGCGAGCGTCAGCAGTCGGATGTCGGCCTTCATCGTGGGTTCTCCTTGTGGTGGGAATCGTTGCTGTGTAGATCGTTGCTGTGTGGATCGTGCGGTAGCGGCGGTCATCGCACCGGGTTGCTTCCGTCCCAGCCGGACGCCGCGTCGCGGATCATCGCGAAGATCTGTTTCAAGTCGGGCGTGAGGTCCGCGACTTCCATCACTGGTTGGCCGTCGTCGCCGCCCTCGAAGTACGAGAAGCGCGTGCCGCCGTTTGCCATCACTCCTTCGGCCAGCAACGTCGCGCCGTCGTCGGCGAATCGCTGCATGTCGGTGTCGAAGTTCTCGCTCCACACCGAGACGTGCTGCAGTCCCGGGCCGTGCTGGTTGAGGAAGTCGAGATACGGCGACGGGGCGTCGTTGTGCTGCTCGATGAGTTCGATCTGCATGTCGCCGGAGTTGGCCAGTGCGATACTCACGTCCACGTCGGACAGCTCACCGCGATAGCGAAAGCTCTCCATCTCGACGTGGTCCATCCGGAAGAACGGTCCGATCCGGAGCGTCTGCGTCCAGTACTCGAGCGCCTCGTCGAGCGACGACACGATGATGCCGTTCTGCCTGATCGGTCCGAACAGATTGCTCATGTGGTTCCCCGTTTCGCACGGCAGCTGCCCCATCGGCATTGCCCCCAGAGGTGAATTGTCATACAATATGACCGACAAGTCAAATGTTGCTTCGGTCGCACGGGTTCGATCCGCAGAGCGACGGGCGAAAGAGGGGGACATCATGTACGAACATCTCGGCCAGGTCATGGCGCGTGGAGCAGCAGGAGTACGGCGATCGTGTGGCGCTGGTGTTCCACGACGAGGAGTTCACGTATCGTCGACTCGACGAGTTGTCGGCGCGACTGGCGAACGCACTCGCCGGCCTCGGAATCGGGTCCGGTGACCGCGTCACGCTCTATTCGCAGAATCGCTGGGAGTGGATCGTCAGCTACTACGCGGTGCTGCGACTCGGTGCCATCGTCAACCCCATCAATGTGATGTTGACCCCCGACGAGGTCGTCTACGTCACTCGCGACTGCGGCGCCAAAGCCCTGCTCGCTTCGCTCGACAAGGGCGCACCGATCATCGATCGCCGCGGCGAGACGCCGCTCGACCACATCGTGCTCTTCGGCGACGACATCCCCGACGGCGCGACGTCCTTCGACGAGCTGATCGCTCATGCTGCACCGGACTTCGACGACATCGACATCGATCCGTCGTCGACTTCCACGATCGGCTACACGAGCGGCACGACCGGGCACCCCAAAGGTGCGATGCTGACCCACCGAGGAATCGTGCTCAACAGCGCCATGACCGCCAACATGCACGCCCGCACCGGCGACGACGTCTGCTACACCGCTCTGCCGTGTGCACACGTGTACGGCAACGTCGTGATGAACGGCACCTTCTTCCTCGGCGGCACGCTGGTGCTGAACGACCGCTTCGATCCCCTTGACACCATGGGGCTCATCGAGCGATACCGAGCCACGATCTTCGACGGCGTTCCGACGATGTACATGGTGATGCTCGCCGACCCGAAATTCGACGATTTCGACCTGTCGTCGCTGCGCCTGTGCGCGGTCGGCGGCCAGACGATGCCCGAACCGAAGATGCGCGAGGTCGAGGAGCGCTTCGGGTGCCCGTTGATCGAGTTGTGGGGAATGACCGAGATCGGCGGCCTCGGCACCACGTTCCCGGCGTACGGGCCGCGCAAGCACGGTTCGATCGGCATTGCGATCCCCTACACGGAGTGTCGCATCGCTCACGTGGACGATGCCGCCATGACCATGCCGCCCGACGAGGTCGGGGAGCTGATGGTCCGCGGTCCGATCGTGATGCAGGGCTATTTCGGCAATGAAGAAAAGACCAGCGAGACGATCGAACCCGATGGCTGGCTGCACACCGGCGACCTCGGCCGGATGGACGCTGATGGCTGCGTGTTCATCGTCGATCGCAAGAAGGACATGATCCTCACCGCCGGGTACAACGTGTACCCCGCTGAGATCGAACGCGTGGTGGCCGGGCATCCTGCCGTCGCCCTGGTGGCCGTCGGCAGTGTCGATGACGAGCTGAAGGGCGAACTCGCCAAGGCCTACGTCGTCCTGAAGGGCGGCGCCAACGCAACCGAGGACGAGATCATCGAGTTCTGCCGCGGGACGCTCGCGGCATACAAGGTGCCCCGACTCGTCCAGTTCGTCGACGACGTCCCGAAGACGAGCACCGGCAAGGTCATGCGCCGGATGTTGAAGACGCTGGATGGCGGCTCCGGCCGATGAGAGCTGCCTCGATGAGCCCCGTGCACCGGCACCGGACGTGGAGGAAGCCATGCAAGCCGCCGTGCTGCGCAACAAGGAACTGATCGTCGACGACATCGCCGAGCCCGAGCCGACCGCCGGTCAGGTCCTGGCCAAGGTGTTGGCCTGCGGGATCTGCGGGAGTGACCTCCATGCCGCGAAGCACATCGATCGCCTTGCCGCACAGGGCATCGGCAATCCGAGCCCCAAGCTGAGCAAGCTCGACCCGGCACGCGACCTCGTGATGGGTCACGAGTACTGCCTCGAGATCATCGATCTCGGCCCCGGAGACGACCACGTCTCGGCCAGCGGTGAACCGCTGCAGATCGGCGATCGTGTCGGCTCGCTTCCGATCTCGATCGCTCGTGGCGTGATCCAAACGGTGGGATACTCCAACGAGATGAACGGCGGCTACGCCGAGCGGATCGCAGTCGACGCCCGAATGTGCCTCCCGATTGCGACCGACGTGCCCACCGAGCTCGCGGCACTGACCGAACCGCTGGCCGTCGGCGAGCACGCGGTCGCAATGGCCAGGCTCCAGCCCGACACCGTGCCGCTCGTCGTCGGCTGCGGACCGGTCGGACTGGCCGTGATCGTTGCGCTTCGAGCTCGCGGTGTCGGGCCGATCATCGCCAGCGACTTCTCCCCCACCCGTCGGGCGCTCGCCGAGCACCTGGGTGCCGACCTCGTGATCGACCCGGGCGCCGAGTCGCCCTATGACACCTGGGCCACGATGTGTTGGCCCGAAGGTGTCGATCGGCACGATCCCTTCAACGGCTTCGCCGGCATCACCGCCAAGCCGAACGTGATCTTCGAGTGTGTCGGCGTCCCGGGCATGATCGCCCGCGTGGCCGACGGCGCGCAGCGGGGAACCCGCGTCGTCGTCGTCGGCGTGTGCATGGAGTCCGACCAATTCGAGCCGTTCGTCGGCATCAACAAGGAACTCGAGCTCCAGTTCGTTCTCGGGTATTCGGCCGACGAGTTCGGTTCGACGCTGGAAAAGATCTCGTCGGCATCGCTCCCCGGCATCGACGCGCTGATCACCGGCTCGGTCGATCTCGCCGCCACGCCACAGGCCTTCGTCGATCTCGCCGATCCCGAGCAACACGTCAAGATCCTCGTCCGCCCGGGCGACTGATCATCGCCCCACAACTCAGGGCACCTGAGCTCAGCGCATGAGTTCAGGTGCCGTCGAACTCCGCCGCTCGCTTCTCGACGAAGGCCGCAATACCTTCCCGGCCGTCGTGTCGACCCATCGATTCGGCGATGACGGCGGCCTCGAGCTCGCCGGCCTTCTCGAGCGATGCATCGTGGCCTTCGTAGACGATGCGCTTGGCCATGCCGAGGGCCCATGAGGCGCCATCGGCCAGCTGCTGGGCCAATGCTGCGGTCTGCGCGTCTACCTCGTCGGCGGGGACCACACGACTCACCAGCCCCCAGGACTCGGCCTCGGCGGCGCTCAGCACCCGGTTGGTGAGCGTGAGATCGAGCATGCGGCGGACACCGATATGGCGGGAGATGAAGTAGGTCGAGGTGCCGTCGGGCGTCACATCGGCCCGGGTGTAGGCCATGGTGAACTTGGCCGTTTCGGAGGCGACCACCAGATCGAAGGCCGACATCAACGACAGACCTGCACCGCCGGCCGCGCCGGCCACACCGGCGACGAACGGCTTCGGGGTGCGGTTCATGCGATTGATGGCGGCATGCCAGTCGATCAGCATCTGGCTCGCCATGGTCGGCAATCCGGCGCCGGCGTCGTTGAACTCCTTGAGGTCGCCACCGGCATGCAGGTCTCGGCAGGACCTGACGCGTGTACTACCAAGTGTGTCGGAGGGGCGAGTTCAACCCAAAGTACACGCGCGCCTTGGAGCGCCGAACTCACCGCTGCGTGACGCGAAAGGCCTGGTCAGGCACGTCGGATGGAGCACGATTAGCTCCTTCCCTCGAGGTATCACACGTGATACACTCTTCCCATGTCCGAAGTTTCGATTCGAGAACTCCGCAACCACGGCGGCGACATCGTCGACCGAGTCGCGAAGGGCGAACGCCTCACGATCACCCGCTCCGGAAAGCCAGTTGCCGAGCTACTGCCACTCCGCCGCGAACCAAGGTCGCTCGACGCGATCCTTGCCAGCCACCGGCAACTTCCACCCGTCGACCCCGAGCAGCTACGACACGACCTCGACCAGATCCTCGACCCCGCCCTCTGATCCATGCCTCGTGGGATCCTCGACACAAGCACGCTCATCCTGCTCGGGCGGATCGAAGATATCGGACGACTCCCCGCAGAACCCCTGATCACGGCGATCACGCTGGCCGAACTCTCGGTGGGCCCACTCGTGGCATCCACCGATCACGAACGAGCGGCACGCCAAGCCCATGTCCAACAAGCCGAAGCCGATTTCGAACCGCTCCCGTTCGACGCCAACGCCGCTCGAAGCTTCGGTCGGGTCGCCGCCGGCCTACGCAGAGCAGGACGCAAGCCAGCCGCACGCGCCTACGACGCCATGATCGCAGCGATCGCCGTCTCCAACGACCTCCCTCTTCACACCTGCAACCCCCGGGACTTCACAGCGATCGACGAGCTCACTGTGGTCGCTGTACCTCATCCGGACCACTAGCGTGTGGCGACCAGAAGTGGCGCGTGGGCGTTGACCAACCAACTCCACCGCATATTCACGTCGCTGGTCCCCCGCCCTCGACGCTCGTAGGTCAGGTCAAGACCATCCACTGAAACCGAATCCACCACCGCAGTGTCGCGGTGCGCTCACCCGGCCGCCCCCTCCTTCGCGAACAGGGGCCGCTGAATGCCGTGGGGGCTCATCGGGGCTCAACGCCGCGCGACACCGAACCGGGACCACCGTGAGCGATAGTGGCCTGGCAACCGTTCGGCGCTCCACGCTTCCAACGCTCTGCGTCGGACTAGGTGGCGGCCTGTCCGGGTGGGGGCTTGCCCCGGGCGGGGTCGTCGGCGGGCAGGTAGGAATTCAGCTCCGGCAGGAACTTCCACTCCGGGATCGGCGGTTCCTGGTCGACATCGGGCACGTACTCCGAGGTCTCCTCGAAGCGGTATCGGTGGATGTAGCGAGGACAGTTGCGGAACACCTCGGTCGCATGAACCCGAACGATGAACTGTGCACCCGGGTAGTCGCCCAGCAGGTCGTCGGACTCGTCGATCGACGCGGTGCCCTGCACCCGGACCCGTCGCCGATTCTCGAAATCGATGAACAGCATCCCAACGTTCGGGTTCACCTTCAGGTTTCCCATCGAGAGATACCGGCCGTTGCCGTCGTAGTTCGGGAACGCCAGCACTTGCTCGTCGACGATGCGCACGAAGCCACGCTCACCGCCCTTGTAGGAACACGTCGGTAGCCCTCGATGGTCACACGTGGCCAGGAAGAACATGTTCGCGTCCGCGATCACCTCGACCGCCCAGTCCTCGAACCGGTCAGCGTTGCGCACCTCGACCGCTCGATCCGCGAGACGCCGGGTGTCGAACCGGTCATGGAAGTACCGGTTCCCCTCGTGATAGTCGTGCACTCGATCGGTCATCGAACCCCCCAACTGTCTCCTCCCCAGTATCGCGCAGTGCCCTCGTATTGGCGCCACCGATCGCGGTCATGTCCAAGAAGCACCACCTCGCGTGGTGGACCGGCGCTGCCCAAACTCATGCTGTTACGGCCGGGCGATCGTCGTGCCTACGATGGGGCCGATGGCGCTGATCGAAATCCGCGACTACCACTGCGACCCCGATCGCATGGACGACTACCGCCGCAGGGCGGCCGATGCCGGACCGTTGCTTCGCGAACGATGGAGCATGTCCGGCTTCTGGGTCGACTGCGGCCAGGACAGCCAACTGTTCGGAGGCGAGCCCTAACCCTCCCCACATGGTCCGGCGAACGTGACCTGGATGATCCGGTGGACCGACCGGGCAGAACGAGAGGCCGCATCAAAGAGGCCTGTCGACCAGTCGGCCTGAGTAGTAATCGAACCTTCGTCCAAGTGTCGGAGGGGGACTTGAACGACCGCCCACATCGTGGCACCCAGCGGCGAGGAGCGGCAGATACCGCCATTTTCGAAGCGTTCTCGCCAACCGCTCCCCCGCTGGTTGCCGCTCGATTCCGCCCGCCCGACCTGCGGCGAATCGACTTTCCGGGCGGCACACCATGAGAGATCTGCGGTCGACGCGGCGGCTGGCTCGGTTTGTCCGTTTTTCCGTCGGCTACCGATCATCTAGCCTGGTCACGACCTGTCGTCCGACGTCAGAAGTTTGATTCCGGCCATGGCTCATCGACCGCAACGGCGGCCCGCCCTTCGATACGACCTCGTACCTGATGATGAAGGCTTCACAGCCGAGCGTGTGCGATCGGTGGTACCCGGCTTCATGGTTCTCGCCCGCTACCCCAGGGCGGCCTTGCGGCCCGATGTAGCGGCCGGAGTCGCCGTTGCCGCCTACATGATCCCCCAGGTCATGGCCTACTCGTCCATCGTCGACCTCCCGCCCGTGGTCGGATTGTGGACGGTGGTTGCGGCGACGGCGGGCTATGCCCTGTTCGGGAGTTCGAGAGTATTGTCGGCCGGGCCCGAGTCGACAATCGCGCTGATGGCGGCGGCCGCCGTCGCCCCGCTGACCGACGGCGATCCCCAACGCACCCTGGCCCTGTGTTCAGGCCTGTCCCTGGTGGTGGCCGGGTGGTGCCTTGTCGGGCGGTTGATGAAGCTGGGCGTCTTGGCGGACCTGTTGTCCGAGCCCCTACTGGTTGGGTATCTCGCTGGGGGAGCCGTGCTTATGGTCGTTGGTCAGCTAGGTCGCATCACCGGAACCGAGGTCGAGGGCGAATCGATCGTTGACCAGATGCGCGGCTTTGCTGATGTCGTGGGTGACACCCACATGCCCACGCTTGTGGTCGCCCTCGGTACGCTGGCCGCGGTTCTGATCCTCCTCCGCTGGAGGCCACGGTGGCCGGGTCCACTCCTGGCTGTGGGGGCGGCCACCGCAGCCAGCGCTCTTCTTGGGTTGGACGACCGAGGGGTCGAGGTGACGGGATCGATTCCGGAGGGTCTTCCCGTGCCCTCGGTACCTGACCTGTCTCTGGCCGATATGAGGTCGTTGGTGGTGGCCGGACTGGGGGTGGCCGTGGTCGCCTACTCCGACAACACGCTGATCGGGCGGGCTTTCACTCCGACCAACGGTTCGAACACCTCCACCGTCGATCCCAACCAGGAGCTGGCGGCGCTGGCCGCGGTCCACACCGCTGTCGGTTTCGTCGGCGGCTACCCGTGTTCGGCCTCCGGCTCCCGGACCGCACTCGCCCTCAGCTCAAGGGCCAAGACCCAGCTCTACTCGTTGGTTGCCGCCGCCTGTGTGATCGCCGTGTTGCTGTTTGCCGGGCCCATCTTCCGAGATCTTCCGGCCGCGGCGTTAGGGGCCATCGTGCTGTATGCCGCCTCCACGCTCATCGATCTGCCCGCTCTTCGTAGGCTGGCCCGCTTCCGGCGGTCGGAATTGTTGCTCGCCACCCTGGCCTGCGTTGCCACGGTCGTCTTCGGCGTGCTGGTCGGTGTGGCCGTTGCCGTCGCCCTCAGCCTGGGTGAGATGGTGCAACGCTTGGCCCGACCCCATGAAGGGATCCTCGGTCGGGTCGACGGAATTGCCGGTATGCACGATGTCGATGACCACCCCGACGCCACGACACTGCCAGGACTGATCATCTACCGTTACGACGCCCCGCTGTTCTTCGCCAACATCAACGACCTGAGGCGCCGCGCGCTCGTCGCCGTCGATCGAGAAAACGAAATCGACCCCGACAACCGGGTGCGCTGGTTCCTACTCAACGTGGAGGCCAACGTGGAGATCGACGTCACCGCTGTGGACGGCCTGCGCAGCCTGTTTCACGATCTCCGGCAGCGTGGCGTGCGTCTTGGCCTGGTCCGGCTCAAGGAAGATCTCCGCCTCCCGCTGGCCCGGACCGATCTGTTGGAGTTGATCGGAGAGGACATGCTCTTCGCCACGTTGCCGACCGCCGAGAACGCCTATCTGGACTGGGTGGAGCGAAACGCCTAGGAACCGGCAACCGAGAGCGGTGTCCCGCCCGGAAAGTGGCGCGTGGGTGCTGACCAGGGCCGATGCCTGTGGGGGCCGAATATTCGGCGGCGTGGATTGACCAGGGCAAACGCGGCCGATGCTGATCAGCTGTGTCTCGCATCCTCTACCACCTCATCGCCGCGCTCGTCCGTCTCGCCTTTCGTTCCGGCCGCTCCAAAGACCTCGAGATCATCGTGCTCCGCCATCAACTCACCGTCTTACGCCGCCAGATCGACCGCCCCGCACTCAACGACCACGACCTGCTCGGCGCGATCGCAGCCGCACTCCCCCGGTCTCGTCGAACCGGCTGGATTGTCACCCCCGACACACTGCTCCGATGGCATCGGCGACGCGTCGCCCGCCACTGGACCCAACCCAACCGAAGACCAGGACGACCAGCTACCGCAACCGAGATCCGCCGACTCGTCCTCCGCCTCGCATCCGAGAACCCGACCTGGGGCTACCGGCGCATCCACGGCGAACTCACAGGCCTCGGCCACCGCATCGCCTCCTCCCTGTAGGAAGCAGCATCAGCCAGAAGAAGATCAAGTGGATCGTCGCATCGTCGAGATACATCACCGCGAAGTTCCGCCGATACGTCGACACCGCCACCACATACAACAGCGCCGCCATCAGCCTCGGCCGATAGCCCGCAGCCAGCAAGACACAGACAAAGCACGCCACAGCGAAGACGACGCGGAGCAGACCGAGTCCGACACCAGGCGGAAACGCACTCAGCCGGGTGTACCAGAATGCGTCACGCACGATCCCGTGATCGATGAACCCATCAGGGTTCGAGAACGCAGCCGACGAACCAAGCGTCTCCCAGAAGTACACCAGCCCAATCAGACCAAACAAGACCCGCAACACATCCAACGGCAGGGCCGGCACCGGACTCGCCAGTGCCCCGACGGCACAACCAAGCACTGCAGAAAAGGGCGCGACGCCGCCCCTCGACTGATCGTGCTCCAAACCCCCCGGTCCTACCCTCGCGCCCCCAGCATCCAGCGGATCTGGATCGACTGTGCAGAGGCACAAGTCCTCCGGCATCGGGTGCGGCTCTAGCCCTCGCAACAACACATCCGCGGGACGTCTGACCCTAGGGACCTCGGGCTTGGCTCGTCGACAATTCAAGAGACGGCGTCGGTCATTGTCTTGACGCTGTCGAACGGTAGGTGCGCTCACATACTTCGCCGCCGAAGGGGGAACCTGGTGGTAGAGCAACCAGAACCCGCAGCAGACAGATCACAGGACGGGGCTGATTCCGAGGAATCCCAGTTTCCCCTGCCGCCTGTCGCGCTTCCCCCGCCCCCTCCGGCTGGCCAGCCCATCGCCGGGCGGCCTCGCAAAGGCGGCGAGGTGAAGGCCTCAATCGTGGCCTTGTCGTTGGCTGGGGTCGGTTGGTTGGTTTGGCTCTTCGCCTGGGTCGCTGAGTCGGATACCGGCTATCCCGAGGGTTTGGCCTGCACTGCCAATCCCGAGGCGAGCGAGGCGTATGTGTCATGCATGCGCAGCGCCGAACGTGGCGGCGCGATCGCGTGGTCGCTCACCCTGGGGCTCGCGGTTGCCGGAATCGTGATGGTCGTGCGCACGCGGCGCGGGCGCCTCTTCAAGGCCGGGGCGCGCCCATTGGCGATCGTTGCCGGCGCGATGTCCGCCCTGCTCGCGATCGCTGGTGTGACCATCTGGATTCGTGGCGCCAGCGGCGACTTCTACGAGGACCGCCTCGGCGCCACAGCCTGGCATCTCCCAATGGTCATTGCCGTCGCCGCCGGGGTCGCCGTCGGCTGGGCCGCAAGCCGCCGCAGGCAGGACCGAATATGAGCCCGCCTCGAAGGACCGTGACGGCAACCGGTACGAATCTCGGCGACCCGTTGTCGGCGATGACGGTTGTGGCGCTGCTGACGGCCGTGACTCTCGAGCTCGTCAGATCGACCGGCCCGCTGCTCGAGGTTGCCTTCGACGTCGGTGTCATCACTGCGGCTGCAACAGCACTTGCCACCTACCTCGGCGCAGCCGTGTTGGCGCTCGGGCTCGTCTGGGTCACGCGGCAAGCCGACGGCCCAACGGTCGTGCTCATCGGTGTGATCGTCCTGGCAGCGGCCCGTTTGACCGTCCAAGGCCTGACCGCAATGCCGCGAGTGGCCGTCGGACTCCTTACGATCTCGCTCTCCATAGCGGTGTTGACGATCGCTGTTGCCGTCCTGGCCGGAAGAGACGGCGGGGGAAGCGCATCGGCAGTCGCGATTGCGGTCGGTGCTGCGTTCAGCATGGGAACGCAGCTGGCGCTGGGCACGTGGGACGCGGTACTGGCGACATAGCGTGCTGGGCTGGGCAATCACCTCTCTCGTCCTCGTCTGCTTGATCGGAGCTGCGGAGCTCGCTCGCCGAGACCCTGCAATGCCTCCGATGTGGCATGTGCGTCGCATGTGGGTGCTGGGTCCGGCACTCAGCCTTCTGGTGATGGTGATGGCAAACAGCGGATTCGCAGCCTCTCAGTCCAGTGTGCGGCTCGCCATCGCCGGGCCAGTGGCGACGTTCGGGCTCTTGCTTGCCGGAACCGCAGTGGCCCTCGCCGCTCGGCCCGACGGGCAGACCAGGACCTTGCCGCCCCAAGCGATGACACCGTTGATCGCATTGGCCCCGCCCGCCGCGATCGCCGGTGTCTTCTGGGCCAGCGGGCCACTGGTCCTGGTTCTTCTCATCGGTTCGCAACTCGCAGCATTCGCCGCGGTTGCCGTGACGCTTGACCGAGGCCCGACCCAGGGTTTCGCCACGCCAGCCCTGGCCCAGGATGCCGCATCTGCTTCGCTGGTCGGTCTTGGCACGATCTTGCCCCTGCTCGTGTTCCAGCTCGACTACGACATTCCGCTGGGCTTCCCGAACGAGCTGGTCATCATCGCAACCGCCTTGGTGTTCGGAGCGGCCACCGTGGCACGCAGGCAGCCCAGATCTCACACTGCGAACTTGGTCGACGGCTTGCGCACCCAGGGTTCGGGCGGGCGGCCCTCACTGGTGCTGCTCGTTGGTGCGGGCTTGGTCGCTCTCGTGGGTAGCGGCCTCGCGCTCGGACGGGAACTGACCACCGATCCCCAGCCCGTCGTCGCTACAGAAACTGCTCAGCTGACGCTCGTCTCATGGAACCTTCACTACGGCGTCAATCCCGACGGCGGGCTCGACCTGGAGCAGATCGCCCGATCGATCGAGGAACAGAACCCGTCGATCGTCACCTTGCAGGAGGTCTCACGTGGCTGGGTGCTGGGCGCGGGCACAGACATGGCCACCTGGCTGGGACAACGACTCGACATGAGGGTGGCCTACGCCCCCGCGGCCGACCGACAGTTCGGCAACGTCGTGCTCACCAACCTGGCGACCACAAACATCACCGCTATCGCTCTTCCCTACGGAGCCGGACCACAGGAACGATCGGCAATCTCGATCGACATCGCCCTACCCGGCGGACCGCTCCGGGTGACATCGGTGCACCTGCAGAACAAGGATCGCATCCCCACACGTCTCGACCAGATCGAGACTCTTCTCACCGCTCAGACCGACGGTGCCTGTCCTGATCATTGCCGGAGACTTCAACGCCCAACCGGGATCACCCGAGATCAACGAAATGGCCGACGCCGGCCTCCTCAGCGCGCAAGACGAATCAGGAGACCCAACCGCCTTGACCGACCCCAGCATCAACCCCGTGAAACGGATCGACTGGGTATTCGGCCGAGGGGTCACCTTCACCAACACCGAAGTACTTTCCGACGCCCTCTCCTCCGACCACCTACCCCTGGTCGTGATCTTCAACCTCCCATGACACCCGCCGGTTCCGAACACGCGACCGTTTCCTCTAGCTCCGTTCTACGAAGAACCCGATCATGGCCACAGATCGCACACAAGGGGGTACGAAGATGGACTGGACGCAGAAGGTGCTGCGATCTGGAGCCGCAGCGCTGGTAGTGGCAGCGCTGGTCGTTTCCGTTTCACCTGCGTCGGCGGCCAACGAGCCGACCGGCCTGACAGCCGACGATGTCAGTCTGGTCAAGGACATCGAGCCTGGCCCTGGCGACAGCTTCCCGCGGGAGTTGACGGTGTTCGGCGACCGAGTGCTGTTCGGGGCCCAAGACTCGGTCGTCGGATTCGAGTTGTGGGTCACTGACGGGACGCCGACCGGCACGAGGCTGGTCAAAGACATCAACCCCGGCCTGCCCAGCGGCGACGGACCTTCCGGGTTCATGGTGTTCGGCGACCGAGTGCTGTTCACGGCCGACGATGGTGTGCACGGGATCGAGCTATGGGTCACCGACGGCACGGCAGCGGGCACCAACATGGTGAAAGACATCAACCCGGGACTGCCAGGTGGATTGCGCTACGGCGGTGACTTCACGGTTCTCGGAGATCGGGTGCTGTTCACCGCAAACAGCGGAGCAGGCACCGATGACTACGAGTTGTGGGTCACCGACGGAACAACGACGGGCACCGTCTTGGTGAAGGACATCAACCCGGGGCCTGAAGGCGGCTGGCCGGCAGGATTCGCTGTGTTCGGGAGCGAGGCGCTGTTCACGGCCGACGACGGTGTCAACGGTGCCGAGTTGTGGGTGACGGACGGGACGGCAACAGGCACCCGACTAATCAAGGATGTTCGAGCGGGATCCGTAGGCACTTGGTTGTCGGGCTTTACGGTCTTCGGTGACCTGGTGCTCTTCGAGGCCACAGACGGCGAGAGCCCCGACCTGTGGATCACCGATGGGACGACGGCCGGCACCAAGCTCTTGAAGGACTTCCCGCCCGGCCCGAGGGACGACCGCCCCGGCCGGTTCACCGTGTTTGGCGACCGGGCCCTCTTCGCCGCGAGCGACGGCGTCAGCGGTCGTGACCTGTGGGTGACGGACGGGACAACGGCAGGCACCCGACTTTTGTTCGACGTCGTGACCGGACTCGATGAGGGGCAACCGGGCGGGTTGACGGTGTTCGGTGACCGAGTGCTGTTCACCGCGAATGACGGTCTCGGCGGCAGGGCTCTGTGGTCGACCGACGGCACGGCCGGGGGAACCGTTCTGATCAAGGACCTCGATCCCACCGACGCTGGTCATGTCGAAGGGCTCACGGTGTTCGGTGACCAGGTGCTGTTCTCGGGCACGGACAGTCACGGGACCGGGGAGGTGTGGGTAACGGACGGAACGCCAGCCGGCACCGAACTGCTCAAGGACATCAATCCAACAGGCGACGGCTTTGCATCAGGATTCACCGTGTTCGGTGACCAGGTGCTGTTCACGGCCGATGACGGAGTCCACGGGACCGAGTTGTGGTCGATCACGACAGGGCTGTGGGCCCGGATCGATGATCAACTCACACGGCTGTACCAGGCCGCGTACGGTCGAAGTCCGGACCCGGCCGGTCTCGACTACTGGACAGACCGCTACCGCAGCGGCTCGTCACTGCTCGAGATCGCGACCTCCTTCATCGCTTCGGCGGAGTTCGAGGCTCGCAACGGATCCCAGCCGACCCACGCCCACATTGTGGCCGGGCTCTTTCAGAACGTGCTCGGACGGGCTGGTGACCAGGCAAGCCGAACCTACTGGATCGGACGGCTCGACGCCGGCGCCTCACGAGCCGAGGTTTTGATTGCGTTCTCCGAATCTCCACAGAATGTCGCTCGCACGAGCACGATCGCAGCGTTCACGTCATCCCAGTCGAAGGTGGTGCGGTTGTATGGGTCCGCGTTGGTCGTGTGCCGGATATTGCCGGGTTCGGCTTTTGGACCGACTTCCTCGACAGCGGGAGTTCGCTCACCGCTATCGCCGCCCAGTTCCGAGCCAGCCCCGAATTCACACAACGATACGGACCCGATCTCGACAACGAGGCCTTCGTCCGTTTGCTGTATGCGAATGTGCTCGATCGAGTACCCGATAGCGGCGGCCTGGCCTATTGGCTGGCTCAGCTCGACACCACACTCACCCGCAACCAGGTCCTCGTCGCGTTCTCCGAATCGGCGGAGAACATCGACCGCACGAGCACCATTCGCTGATCGACCAGATCCGACAGGACGGCCGAGGGCGCGATGCAGCAAGCCACGGTCCCGGCCGCCGCTTGGCGCGGCTCGATGAGGCGATGACGTTGTGCCCTGCCCAGCGGGCCACACCGGAGTCACATTCAGACCATGATCGGTCAGCTTTGGATTGGACGTCTCGGTGTTGTGGCCGCATGTCTTCTTCTGGTCGGGTCGTGCGGCGACAGCGATGAGACATCAACCACCGATCCGGTACAGGCCGACGGCGGTGATGCGTCGACCTCGGATCCGCTGGTGCAGGCGATAGCTGAGAACATTCTCGCCGATCCAAATGCCCCGTTCTTCAGCCGGGCGTCGGCCGATTGCTTTGCCGTCGAGATTATGGCTTCGATCGGCGAGGAACGGCTGGACGAACTCGGTTTCACGCTCACGAGCATTCCTGATGAGTTCCAGACCGACTGGAGCGGCGAAGAGGTCGACACGATCATGGCGAGCCTCGAGGCCTGTGCCGATCTCGACGAAGCCGCCCGCAACAGCCTCCCCGATGAGATGAGCGACGGCGACAAGGACTGCGTCCTTCGTGAGCTTGGCGATGACTTCTTCGTCGACGCGCTCGCGGGCCGAATTCGAGCGGGGACCGATAGTGCGACTCTCGATGCCGAGAGCGACGCGGGAGCTGCGTTGTTCTTCGCCGCAATCGAGGCCTGTATCGGGCCAGTCACGGCCGGCGACGACGGCGACCCTGCATTGACCACGACGGTGGCTGACCTCGGGGTCGCTGGTGTGATCGGGTTCGAGTCGGACCGAGACGGCAACCCGGAGATCTACGCGCCTGGACATCGGTACAGGCGAGACTCGGCGTTTGACCGACGATTCGGCCTATGACAACGCTGCGGAATGGTCACCAGACGGCACCCGCATCGCTTCTTCGAGTCCCGCCGAAACCGCGACTGGGGCGTCTACTCCATGGCCGCCGACGGCAACGACATTCAGATTCTTGCCGACGACGCCGGGTTCCCCCGTTGGTCCCCTGACGGCTCACGCATCGTCTTCGTCGCCGGCGACGGACCCGACATCTAC
>CAWAEN010000008.1:0-75935 GCA_963781035.1 uncultured Acidimicrobiia bacterium
TCGTTTGAACCCGATTCGGGAGCATTGCTCGGATTTGTTTTCTCGTCGACGATGCGTGGTTTCTTGGCAGTCAGCGTATCGGCCGCACTGCTCAGAGTTCTCTTCGTAGCCCCAATGAGCACAGAGAAAAACGGTGGCATTTTCGTTTGTTGGTTGGGAACTGAGGAACAATATTTTTGTGCGGTACAACAACCAAAAACTGCTGCGAAGCAAATCGCAGCCTTCTCCGATTCGTCCACGCTGAGCAGAGGGTCGTCCCACGATCGCAACCAATTATCTTTCTTGTCACGATCCTCACCGACGCAGCCTATTAGTCACTCTTACCAATAAAGCAGGCGGCACGGTCACGGTGAATGGAGGGGCTAAACTGGCGCTCAACGGCGACCTGACCAACGAAGGCGATTTTGATGTTTCAGGGACGGTGGACTTGAACGGAGCTTCCCAGGAGCAGCCAGTCATTTCATCGACATAGTCTACTTTTTAAATCAAAAGATGGTTCGATAACATAATACAAAAACTCATACTTTTGTTATATCATTGGTTCCTTTTGTTTCGTGCGTCGTCTCGTCGAATGCGCGCGCACCAAAGATCCCAACAATTGAATCCATCCCTCCGTCGTCCGTCCACCGGAAAAAAGATTTCTACTCATCCGGGAAGAGAATGGCCCGAATGGACGGCAGGAGCTCTTCGTACACCAAATGCAGTCGCGATTGCATCGTGTTGTCGCACTTGATTTTACCGTTCAGGGCCGTCAAGAGGACGCCGCCGTGGCTGTCCGCGCCCAGGGCCGTCGCCTTGTTTTCCGAGAGGGTCACTTTGGGGGTGAGCGTCACACTGGTGCAGAGTTGTTCATGGCTCTTGCCACGATGGCTTGTTGTTGGTTCTATGTCCGCCGGGAAGCCCAACAGGCTGGACGGCCGTCTGGCCCCAGCAGCCACCGGTAGCCTCGGCCGAATGTCCACTCGTCCGTCTGTTGCGTTCGTGGTGCGATACATCAACCACTATCGTGAACCCTTCTCTATCGCGGATTGCGAGACGAACTCGGTAGGCGAGGGGTCGACTTCGAAGTCATCCACGGTGCACCTTCCAAATCCGAAGCAGCCCGTCGCGACAGCGTCAGGCCGCCATGGTCCACCTTCGTGGAGAACCACGTCTTCGAGATCGGGAAACTCGAGTTCGTCCATCAGCCGGTTCTCCGACAGATAGTCAACCGCGATCTCGTGATCGTCGAGCAAGCAAGCCGACTGCTACTCAACTACCGGTTGCTCGCCAGACGGCAAATTCGAGGGGGTCCACCGATTGCGTTGATCGGCCACGGCGAGAATCGAGCCGTCTTCGCCGAGCCGATTCGGCGAGTTCATCAAACGTCGGCTGACCGGCCGGATCGATTGGTTCTTCGCATACACCGATGGATCGAGGCAAAGGCTGGAGTCCGCCGGCTTCGATTCAGAGCGAATCACGGTCTTCAACAACACGCTTGACATCGGCGATCTCCGGTCAGACGTCGACTCGGTCACCCATGACGAAGTGACCGACTTCCGAGCGAAGCATGAGCTCGGCGAGTCCTCGATCATCCTCGTCCTCGGTTCGCTCTATCCGGACAAGCGTCCAGATCTCGCCATCACCGCAGGTTCCGAACTCGTCGCCCGCGGCCACGATGTCACGATCGTGTTGATCGGCAGCGGATCGCTCACAGACGACGTCAGGTCGTCGGCAACACAGAACTCATGGTTGCACTCGATCGATGCTGCGTTCGGCCGAGACAAAGCTGTCGCATTGCGTGCCGCAGACATCCTGCTGATTCCTGGCGTCGCTGGTTTGGTGATCCTTGACGGTTTCGCCGCCGGGCTGCCCCTCATCACCGTCGCCAACGACCACCACCCACCGGAAATCGACTACGTCGTCAACGGAGAGAATGGTCTGGTCGTTGGCCGTTCTGACGACCTCGTGGACGCCATGTCCAGTTTGCTCGCAGACAAAGCGCTTCGAGAACGGCTCGGCCAGGGGGGGCGAGAGACGGGAATCGGCCTCACCATCGAGGGAATGATCGAACGCTTTGCCGACGGTGTTGTCGACGCTCTTGGCCTCGATCAATCGTCGAAGTGATCGCTTGGGCCTCCGAACTCGTCACCGCCGTATGGCCTAAGCGATCTCGCGCCAGCTGATCAGTTCGATCCCGAAGACGTCCGTACCGTCGGAGAGCAGCCGCTCGGTCTCGTTCGCGTAGGCGGGGTGCCCAGGGTGAGCCATCAGTTCGATACTTCCCGACGCAGGGAGCCGGCCCCGCTCGGCCAACGTCAAGTAGGTTCCCACGTCGCACATGAAGTCCGTCGTCCGCATTCCGAGGCTTCGCATGCCGATCCGGTGTGCGGCCTTCACTGCGACAACGACCTTCGACGGTTGCGTGACCCACAGATTGTGCATCCCGCGCACGTTGCCGATCCCAGCAGAGCTGAGAGCTCTCGCAAGGACAGGAAGCAGTAGTGGGTTGACGTGATCGAAGTGGTGCGAATCGGCGTGAGTGAGTCGGATTCCCAGGTCTGTCGCACGCTGGAGCTGGGCTGACCATTCATCGGACACGGCGTCGAAGAAATGATGGCGACACGCGACGCAGCTGACGGACGTCGAGTCTCGGATGTCGGCGACGGAGCTCGGCGAAGGCTGGCGACAGCGGCTCGAACTCGGAGGTGTCCAGGTGCAGTCCGACGGCCAACGAGGGGCGAGATGCGGCGCCGACGATGGCGTGCTCGACGGCGGGCCCCCCGATCAGCAAAGTGGCGCTGCTGACGACACCACGATCGTGGGCAACGAAGATCGCTTCGTTGACAGCTTCGGAAACGCCGAGATCATCTGCATTCACCACAACGCGTCGCTCGGATAGGGACATCCGAGAAGAGTACGCCCGGCGGCCTCGAACGTCGCACGCCACCGACACTCACCGGATTGCGGGCCACACCTTTGCCAGCGTCTCATCGTCGAGATCGCCGGTCCCGTCCGCTACGGTCCAGTCGGCAACCGAGCGGACAGAGGGTGTCTTGAGGGGAACAAGAAAAACGCTGATCATTTCTCATCGCAGGATGAACAGAGGGCCATCGAGAGCCTACCTATGGGAGTTCGAGGACCTCATCGCCCAATGGGAACACGCTGACCTTCTCGAAGTACAGCCCGGGAGGGGTCAGCCGGCGATGGTCAAGCAGAAGGCGGTCAACCTGGCTGCCTCGGTGGCGGGCAAGACCGAGTGGTACCGAACAAACAACCGATCAGCCTCGGTCGAGGGTGAATACGACGTCGTTTTTGTCTCGTGTGAGGCCACTCCGGAGATCCTGGCGCTCCACCGAATCGAGGGCTGGAACCAAGGCAAGAAGGTTCTCTGGCTCGGCGAGCTCTGGAAATCGGATCTGGATGGGCGTCTGTGGGAACGAGTTCTCCCGTTGCTTCCGGCCTTCGATGCCGTCTTGATCCCCCAGTTCCTCACGGTTCCCGAAGCCGTGAAGCGGTCTGGGGCGAATTTCGTTCCCGTGGAGCACGGTGTCGACAGCGAGGTCTTCGCCCCGACGAACTACGGACAGCGGGGATTCGATCTGACAGCCATCGGACGCAAACCGGCCGAGCTCCACGATCGCTTGATGCGGGCGAACACCGACCGTGAACTCGCGTACTTCTTCGACACATTCGCCGCGCCGAAACTCATCAGCGGTCCGGAGCACCGGAACGCTTCTTCAGCCCTCCTCCGCAACTCGCTCACCTATCTGTGCCTTCCCGCTCGTTTCGACGATCCCGCTCGACAGCAGGGACAGGTCGAAGCCGGAGCTCGATACATCGAGGCAATCGCCGCTGGTTCGGTGCCGGTCGGCGCCTTCTGTGGGGATCGTGGCGACTGGTGTCGCTTCATTCGCGAGCTGCCAGACGACCCCGATGCCGCCGTGACGTTCGTCAGGGATCTGCGAGCCGACGGACCCGCAGGGATCGCCAATCAACGAGACATGGTGGCAACCGGATTTGATCGGTTGGATTGGGCCCATCGGTGGGCTGACGTCTTGGAGATGATTGGCTGTTCCCCTTCCGCCACGCTCACCTCGCGTATCGAGCGGCTCGGCCAGAAGGCAGCAGCGCTTCGAAACCAAGATCAGCCACACGGGGCCGAACTGTGAGCGAGCCAACTGTCTTGATCACTGGAGCGTCCGGGTTCATCGGCGGTGCGACGACGGCAAGCCTCTCGGATCGCGGCATCGACGTACTCGGAACCGGCCGCGCCAAACGGCGTCACTCAGCTGGTCGATGGCTCACGGTCGACGCCACCTCGCTCGGACGCGATGACTTCGTGTATCGAGGAGCACCACCCGACCCACCTGGTGATGCTGGCATGGCCAACCGACGTCGGAACACGCGACGAAACCATCTTCACTCCCTGGCTCGAGAACACGGTTCCTGTGATGCAGGCGTTTGCGGCAAACGGCGGCGAACGTTTCATCGGCGTCGGCACCTGCATGGAATACGACTGGGCTACGCCCGGCCCCTTGGCCGAAGACGCACCCCTCCGCCCGGGAACTGAGTACGGCAAGTCGAAGGCGGCCGCCTTCGAGCAGGTGTCGACAGAGGCGATCAGATCAGGGCTGTCCTGGGGGTGGGCTCGCCCGTTCTTCCTCTACGGGCCGCGCGAACCACGGCGCCGGTTGATTCCCGATGTCGTCACCTCTCTCTTGTGCGGAAAGGAGGTTCGCTGCACGAAAGGTCTCCAACGCCGAGACTTCCTCCACGTCGACGATGTCGGTGCTGCTCTGGCGGCATTCGCGATGAGCGATGTCCAGGGACCTCTGAACATCGCCTCAGGCAAGAGCATCCAGATTCGCCGCCTCGTCGAGATCTTCGCCGATCGTCTCGGTGGTCCTTCACTGGTAAGATTCGGCGCTCGCCCACTTCACGGCTACGAAGTGCCGGAAGTCGTCGCCGACACAACGAAACTGCGGGAATCACTCGGTTTCATCCCCTCGGTACCGATGGAGTCCGGGATCGAAAAGACAATCGAATGGTGGCGTCAAGAACTACAACGGACTGGTGAGCTATGACCGATCAGAAACACGTCATCCTCGGAGCGGGAATCGCCGGTCTTGGCGCGGCCAGAGCGTTTGCCGAGTCGGGCGCCCATTCAGTCATCTACGAGCGCTCGAGCGAATCAGGCGGTCACACCAGAAGTCACCGCACGGAACATGGATTCGTCTTCGACGAAGGGCCCCACGTCTCGTTCACGCAGAACGAACGGGTTCAAGAGATCTTCTCCAATGCTGTCGACGGCGACTACACCAAGCTGAGCTCCTACGTGGACAACTACTACTACGGGGCCTGGATCAAACATCCGGCTCAGGTGAATCTTGCATCGCTCCCCTCGACTTGAAGACGAGCTGCGTCGTCGACTTCGTGCAAGCCCTGGCGACCGATGTCGGCGACGACATCGAGAACTACCTCGAGTGGCTCGTTGCTGTGTATGGAGAGACGTTCGCTCGGGAGTTCCCCGCTCTTTACGGAGAGAAGTACCACACCCTTCCGGCCGAGCTCATGAGCACCGTGTGGATCGGGCCTCGGCTGTATAGACCGACCGTCGAAGAAGTCATCCGAGGCGCCCTCACCGACGCGACCCCCTGATGTCCACTACATCCCCCACTTCCGCTACCCGGCCAAGGGTGGCTTCGACCGCTACCTCCGAGACTTCATCGCCGATGCCACAATCGAGACCGAACACGAAGTAGTGCGGGTCAATGCTGAAGAGCGTCAGAAATTCGAATTTGCCTCAGGCACGATCCAGCACTACTCCACGCTCACCTCGTCCATTCCACTCACGGACTTCATCCCTCTGATCGAGAACGTTCCTGACGAGGTGAAGAAGGCAGCGGCACTGCTCGCCTGCACGCAGTGCGTCGTCGTCGATCTCGGACTGAGCCACGACGACTTCACCGAGAGCACCTGGACGTACGTTTACGACAAGGACAAGGTCTTCACCCGTCTGAGCTTCCCCCACAATTTCGCGGCTGGGAATTGTCCCGACGGCATGGGGTCGATCCAAGCCGAGTGCTATTACAGCGACAAGTAGGAGCCGCTCGACTGCAGCCCAGACGATCTGATCGAACCCACCATCGCCGGCTTGGCCGAGATGGGGCTGGTCGACCGCGAGCGCCTCATTCACCAGGAGGCCCGCTTCATTCCGTACGCCAACGTCATTTTCCGACCTCGACCGTGAGCAGGCTCTGCCGATTGTGCTCGATTGGCTGCGTTCATTCGATATCGAGCCAATCGGTAGGTACGGGCTCTGGGGCTACCAGTGGACCGATGAGTCCTTCGTGTCTGGCGAAGACGCAGCCAAGGCGCATCTCGCCCGAAACTGAGCGCGTATCATCCAATCCAGCCGCCTCAAGCACAGGCAGAATCGGTCGATCCAGAACCCATGCAGAATGATCACAGATTGGATTCCCGTGTTCGACGACACTTTCGACGGCAAGAAGGTGCTGGTCACGGGCCACACCGGGTTCAAGGGCACGTGGTTGACCATGTGGCTGCAGCAGCTCGGTGCCGAGGTGGTCGGCATTGCCGACCGCATCCCCACCCAACCCAGCCACTTCGAGGCTGCAGGACTCGACAGCAGCGTGCGCACCCACTGGCTCGACATCCGCGACACCGAGGCCGTACCGGCCGACGATCGCCGAGGAAGCCCCCGACTTCCTCTTCCACATGGCGGCCCAGGCCCTGGTGAAGGCGTCCTACGACGATCCGGTCGGCACCTACAGCACCAACGCCATCGGCACCGCCAACGTCCTCGAGGGCCTCCGCAAGCTCGACAACACCTGCACCGCGGTCCTGATCACGTCGGACAAGTGCTACGAGAACGTCGAGACCTACTACGGCTACCGCGAGGACGACCGCCTCGGCGGCGCCGATCCGTACTCGGCCTCGAAAGCAGCAGCCGAGATCATCATCTCGAGCCACACCCGCTCGTTCTTCGGCGCCGACGACAACGAGCGCAACGTTCGTATCGCTGTCACGCGGGCCGGCAATGTCGTCGGCGGCGGCGACTGGGCGGCCGATCGCCTCGTTCCCGACGTCGCCCGAGCCTGGTCGAAGGGCGAGAACGTCACCATTCGGCGCCCTCAGGCCACGCGACCGTGGCAGCACGTGCTCGAGCCACTCAGCGGATACCTCCAGCTGGCAGCCGAGCTGTCGAAGCGTGCCCGAACTCCATGGCGAAGCGTTCAACTTCGGCCCTCCGGCCGAGGCCGTCAATCCCGTTCGCGACGTGGTCATCGCCCTCAAGCAGCACCTCGCTGGACTCGACCTCACCATCGACGAGTCCCAGGCGCACTTCCACGAGGCCGGGCTCCTGAAGCTCAGCTGCGACAAGGCCCTGAGCTACCTGGGCTGGAAGCCGGTCCTCGACTTCGACGAGACGATGCAGATCACCGGCGAGTGGTTCGCCCGCTACTACACCGACGGCGCAGTCCGGCATCCACGACTTCACCAGCGCCCAGCTGGACCGCTACACCTCGCTCGCGACCGAGCGAGGACTGTCCTGGGCCAAATAGTGGGTGCCGAGGCGGCGGGGTCCGCCATCTTCACTCCCCTCCCCCGGATCGCCACCGATGGCGGCGAGGTGATGAAGGCGCTCCGTTCGGACGAGCCGGGATTCCTCGGCATCGAAGAGGCCTATTTCTCTCGGGTCGATGCAGACGCCGTTCGCGCCTGGAAACTCCACACCGAGATGTCGCTGAACGTCGTCGTGCCCGTCGGCCACGTCAGGTTCGTCGTTGCCGACCGAACGATGACTTCGCCGTCTTCGACCTCGGTCCAGAGCACCACTACGGGCGGCTGACGATCGCCTCCCGGCAACTGGTTCGGATTCAAGGGAGGCGACTGCCGGCGGGCTCGTGCTGAACTTGGCGAACGTCCTGCACCGGCCGGACGAGGGCAGGAGCCGGTCGATCGACGAATTCGACTTTACGTGGTAGAAAATCGCCCATGAACGGCCGCCGGCCGACGCTGCCGGAACTGGCGGATGCGACCGCACTCAGCCCGCACCATCATTTCGAGCTGTGCGTGATCGGTTCCGGAGCTGCGGCGCAGGCTGTTGCGACGCGGGCCTCGTGCGGGGGCCTGACCACCGTCGTGCTCGAAGCGGGAAGTTCCGACCGCTCGCGCCAACTGCAGCACGAGTTGGGCCCCGCCATCCCGCTGGTGGGCACGCATGCTCCTGACCCATCGTCGCAGACGTCGGTTCGTCTCGGTGGTTCGCTCGACTTGCCCGCAATCCTGCTCGATCCCACCGCCGAAGCCGGTCGCGGAATCCGACTGACCAAGCCTGGTCCGCAAGACCTCGACGATCGCCCCGAATTCGGGCTACCTCGATGGCCTGTCAACCGGTTCGACCTCGAAGCGGCCCTCGATCAAGCTGCTGCCTCGTTCGGGTTGACCGCAGACGACCTGAGCACCGATCTGGCGTGCAAGAGCGATCTACCGCTTTCCGGCTTCTGGTGCGTCGACCGGACATCCGTCGCCTTTCCCGATCTAAGTCGTTTCGGAAAGGCTCTCGTTCTCGTGAATGCTCCCGTGCGGCAACTGGAGATCGACGCGCAGGGAATCATTCTGTGCGCTCTTGTCCAGCGCTCAGATGGGAGCTGCCTGAGGGTGCGGGCAGACCGATTCGTCGTGGCGGCCGGTGTCTATGAGTCGACGCGAATCCTCCAGGCCAGCGACTGGGCTCACGCTCCAGCCGCCGCGAACTCGTCCGGCCTGCTCGGGAAGGGTCTCATGGATCACCCGCAATTGGTGCTCGGATCCGTGAAGCCACGCAACGCAGCTGGGGCCGAGGCCTTGCTCGAACTCAGACCGGTCAGGCTCCCTTCGACGAACGTGTCGTGGCCGATGGTGGTAGGAGCCCCTCGCGCCAAGGATGTCGGCCTCGCGCTGAACCGTACTTCCATCGTCGAATCGTCCGAGTCGCGAACCTCGACGCAACCTCGGGGGCCTACGGTCAGCACAAGATCTTGCGGATCAGATTCGCGAGCGCAGACTCGACCGTAGAACTGTCCCGAACCTCGTTCGCGCGATCACCGGATCGTCGGATCTGATCGATCTGGCAATGAGCCGACGTCGCCAGAATACGTCGCCATGGTCATTCGAGAACGCCTGGTGGGCCGAATCGCTCGACGTGAGAGCCACACGGTTTGACATCATCGCCATCGCCGAGCAGCTGCCTGATGACCGAAACCAAGTGAGCTTGTCGACGCAACGAACACCGAGGGGTTGGAACCGCCTTCGCATTTCGTGGGACTGGAACGATGCCGACCGAACGCGGGCCGATGACTCGAGCCGGAATCTGATCGAAATGCTGAACGACGCGATCGGTCCGGTGTCAACGGTGCCCCGGCATCGCCACGTGAGAAAGTACTCGAGCCATCACGGTTCGGGCACCGCTCGTATGTCGTTGGACCCGTCGACGGGCGTCGTGGATGCCAACTGCCGGGCGCACGATCATCCGAACCTGTATGTCACGGGCTCAGCCGTGTTCCCGACCTCGAGCTACTTCAATCCAACGCTCACCAACGTCGCCCTCGCCATTCGACTCGGCGACCACCTCACGATGGGCGTCGAGGGCGGCGACGCTTGAGCTGAAACCGACTCACGCGCTGGCACGTTGCGAGCCGATAGAACGTGAACCTCCCCTCGTTGGGTCGTTCGAAGGAGCATGCTGATGGGAATGTGGAACCGCCTCGCTCGCCGCGAGGCCGAACGCGGGCAGGAGCCCATCGCCATCATCGGCGCCGGCTACGTCGGTACCGGCGTGATTCACTCGATTGCCCAGTCACCGGGGATGCGTCCGGCGTTGGTGGTGAACCGCAACACCGATCGGGCGGTCGCGGCATTCGTTCGCCTCGGCCTGGCCGAGACCGACGTCGTCGTGTCAGACGACCCGTCCACGCTCGAGACAGCGATCATCAGTGGCACTCCGTGCGTGACGACCGACGCTGCAATCGTCACGACCCTTCCCATCGATGTGGCCGTCGAGGCCACTGGCGCTCTCGACTACGGCACCCGCACGATCCTCGCACTGCTGGACTCGGGTCGACACGTGGTCAGCTTCAACGCCGAGTGTGATGCGCTCCTCGGATGGCTGTTCCACCAACGAGCCAGAGCCGCCGATGTGATCTACACCATCGCCGATGGCGACCAGCCCGGCGTGCTTTTCCGACTCGGACAGGAAGTGGAGGCCATGGGCTTCGAGCCCACCGCCTACCTCAACTGCAAGCGTCACCTCGACGTGCACCAGAACCCTGCCACCGGCGCCGGCTACGCCGCCCGTGACACCACGTCCGCCCACATGACCACCGCCTTCGGTGACGGCACCAAGATGCAGGTCGAGCAGGCCGTCGTCGCCAATGCCACCGGCACCATCCCCGACGTGCGAGGCATGCACGGCATCGAATCGACCATCGCCACCGCTGCGGTGGACATCCCGGCCGCTCTGAGTGCTCCGGGGCGCGTCGACTTCACCCTCATGGGCGACTTCGGTGCCGGCGTCGGAATCGTCGCTCGTCACCCGCACCACGATCTGCACCAGCAGGCGATGGGTTTCTACAAGATGGGGCCGGGGCCCGACTACTTCTTCTTCCGCCCCTATCACCTGGTGCACCTCGAGATCCCGCGCACCATCGCCGAACTCCTGCTCGACGGCGAACCGCTGATCACGATCGACGCTCCGCATGTCGCCGAGGTCGTCGCAATCGCCAAGAAGGACCTCTCTGCGCACGAGAAGCTCGATTGCATCGGCGGCTTCACTGCCTACGGCCACATCGACACGGCAGCCGGGGCCGAGGGGCTCCTGCCCGTCGGTCTGGTCGAGTACGCGACGATGACCGCACCCGTAGCCATCGATCAGCCCATTCCGCTCGCTGCGGTCGAGCTCGACCGCACGAAGGTCGTGGTGAACGAGTGGCTCCGGATGCACGGGCACGAATGAGTTCGATGAGACGGGCAGACCAATGATCTTCACCCCGACACCGATCGGCGGCGCCGTGGTCATCGACCTCGAGCCGATCTGCGACGAGCGAGGGTCGTTCGCCCGAGCGTGGGACCGGCAAGCGTTCCTCAGCAACGGCATCGATCCGTTCATCGAGCAGATGAACATGAGTCAGACGTTCGCCGCAGGGACGTTCCGGGGCTTCCACTGGAATCCGGCCCCCCACGGTGAAGCCAAGACCGTTCGATGTGTCGGAGGCTCGGTCCTCGACGTCATCGTCGACATGCGCCCGGACTCTCCGACGCTCCACCAGTGGCACGGGGTCGCCCTGTCGGCCGAGAATCAGCGGATGCTCCACATCCCCGAAGGAGTGGCGAACGGGTTCTTGATCACCAGCGACGACACGACGCTCCTCTACACGACAACTCGATCCCACCAGCCGGGCATCGAACGCGGTTTCCGGTTCGACGATCCCCTCATCGGCGTCACGTGGGCCACTCCTGTGACAACTGTCTCCGAGAAGGACCGATCTTGGCCGCCGCTCGACATCTCCTGAGCAAACAGCCCCTCAGCGATGTTTCCGGACGATGACAAAGCCACCCTGGCGTGGGCGATTTCACCCTCGGTCACGGTTCTGCCGCCGCACGAGGTCTAGGTTCTTGGGAGAGGTCGGCGAAGGTCTCTGACCTGACAATACTGGCGGTGGGCGAAGTGGATCGGATGAAGAAACGAGCGGTCGAACGACGTCTCGCGACGCGTCTCGGCGACGGCTTGGCCGTCGCCATTCCGTGGACGCTCGTGCTTCTCGTCGCCAACATCACCGAGGTGCACACCCGCTCGAATCAGAGGTCGATCGCCTTGATCGCGATGACCGTGGCGGTGACCCTCCTCGAATATCAGAGGAACGGCCTCTACGAGATTCGTCCCGCTCTGCCCCGCACCGACGAGATCTCGCGACTTCTCATGTCCACCGTCGTCGGCGCCGGCGCCCTCATGGCCGCAGTCGCCTTCCTCGACTGGCGACTCGGTGCCCAGGAGGTGCTGCTCGGCACCGCCGGCGCAGCCGCCGCCTCGATTCTCACGCGGGGAATGAACCGCGCCATCGCCGGCGAGATCGTCGGCAAACATCGGCCGCAGAAGGTCGTCATCGTCGGCAGCGGCGAGGAAGCCGGCGAGCTGGCCGAGGTCATTGTCGATCACCCCGAGTCCCGCTTCGAGCTGGTCGGCCTGATCGGGCATCTGCCGGTGGCCGACAAACACGGTCTCGCCCACCTGTGGTTGGGCCCGACGCAACGACTGGTCGAGTTGATGCACGTCCACGAGACCCAAGCTGCCATCGTCACCCCCACCGGGTTCCGAGGCGAGCAGTTCAAGTCCATCACCGAGCAGCTCTTCAACGCCGGCTTCGACGTCCACCTCTCGACCGGTGTCAGCCGACTCTGGGCCGGCCGCTTCGACGTACGTTCGTTGTCGCACGAGCCGATCGTCGTGATGTCATCGACGGAGACCAAGGCATGGCAGCGCTTCTCCAAGCGGCTCCTCGACATCGTCGGGGCCACCGTCGGCCTGATTGTCGTCTCACCGATCCTCGTCCTCACCGCCCTCGCCATCAAGGTCGAGGACGGCGGGCCTGTCATCTTCCGTCAGAAGCGAGCAGGTCGTGGCGCCGAGTTCTTCGGCATGATCAAGTTCCGCTCGATGGTCACCAACGCAGAAGAGCTCAAGGCCGAGCTCGCCTCGGACAACGAGCGAAACGGTCCCCTGTTCAAACTGTCCGACGATCCTCGTATCACTCGGGTCGGTCGCTTCATTCGAGAGACCAGCATCGACGAGCTCCCGCAGCTCCTCAACGTCCTGCGGGGCGAGATGAGCCTCGTCGGCCCTCGGCCGGCCCTGGTCGAGGAAGAAGAGGCGTTCGACGACGAGCTCCGGGGACGATTCGATGTCCGCCCCGGCATCACGGGTCTCTGGCAGGTCGAGGCTCGAAGCAACGCCAGTTTCAGCGCCTACCGCCGCCTCGACCTGCACTACGTCGAGAACTGGACCTTCAGCCTCGACCTTCGGATCCTGCTGGCAACCGTGGAGCAGATCCTGGTCAGCGTCCTGATGCTTCCGCTGAAGCATTTCCTCCCCAGCGCAGGGGTCGAGGCCATCGTTGCCCCCACCTCACCCACCGTCATCGATCTGCGGGAGCGAACGACGAAGAAACTCGTCGCCGAGCATCAATCGGCACCGGTGACGGTCGACGGAGCTCCCGGCCACTGAACGGCACCGAGACGAGTCACCGTTCGTAGTCGCACGTTGGGCAATTCATCCTTGCGTCTTTCTTCCGCAGGCGGCGCTTGCCATACTCGTGCTCGGCAGGCGTGAGTGCGATGGGATCGTATGACTTTCACTGAGGACAGGCCAGCCGCGACTCTCGCGGCGACGGCACCCGCAGGGTGGTACGCGTCCGGTGGCAAGCGTGTGATCGATCTCCTCATCGTCGCCCCGCTCCTGGTCGTGGCGTCTCCGATCCTGCTCCTGGCCGCCGCTGCCCTTCGGGCCAGGCTCGGCCCCGGCATCGTGCTCCGCCAGGAACGCATCGGGCGCAACGCGCAGCCCTTCACGATGTACAAACTGCGCACGATGGAACACAGCAGGCGCACGATGCCCCATGACCGCTGGGAGGGGCAGGACCGCCGAACCGGACACAAGAACGACAGCGACCCCCGGCACACCAGGTTGGGCCGCATGCTCCGCAAGTTCAGCGTCGACGAGCTGCCACAGCTGATCAACGTCGTGCGGGGCGACATGTCACTCGTCGGGCCTCGCCCCCAGGTCGCTGCGGTGGCGTCCGCCAGCTTCCGAGCACACGACCGGCATCTGGTGCGCCCCGGTCTCACCGGCCCCTTCCAGGTCTCACCGCTGCGCGTGGAAGGAAACCTCGACAACGGGCTCGCCATCGACGCGGCCTATGTCGAGAACCTCGACTTCCGAAGTGATCTGCGTTTTCTGGTGGGAACGGTGCGAGCCCTCGTCGGCGGCACCGGGACCTGACTACCAGACCTTCCATTCGGCTTCGTCGTTGTCCCACATCTCGTTGAGCGCCGAGTACTCGCGGTAGGTGTCCATCCCCATCCAGAAGCCGAGGTGCTCCCACAACCCGAGGCCACCTTCTCGAGCGAGGTCCTGCATCGGACCCTGTTCGAAGAAGTGTGAAGGATCGTCGAGCAGACGATCCAGGAACGCCTGGCGGAAGGCGAAGAAGCCGCCAGAGACCCAGCCGTCAGACGGCAGCTTCTCGGCGAAATCGATCACGCGGTTGCCGTCCGTCGCCAACTCGCCGTAGCGGCTGGTCGGGTGGACACCGGTCACCATGGCCATCAGCTTCGGATCGGCGGCCAGTGCGGCCAGTTCGCCGGACAGGTCCACGGCGCCGACACCGTCGCCGTAGCTCACCATGAAGTAGGGCTGGTCCAAGAGGTGGCGGACCTTGTCGATGCGCCCTCCGGTGCCGGTGTGCATCCCGGTGTCGATGAGGCTCACGTCCCAGTCGTCGAGGTCGCCCCGGTCGTGGAACTGCGGTCCGTTGCCGTTCGAGACATTGATCGTGAAATCGCTGCTGTTCTCCTGATATCGGAGGAAGTACTCCTTGATGTCCCATGCCTTGTACCCCAGACACAGGACGAACTTGCGGAACCCATGCGCGCCGTAGGTCTTCATGATGTGCCAGAGAACCGGCTTGCCGCCGATGTCGATCAACGGCTTGGGCAGCTTCTCGGAGGCCTCACGAATGCGCGTGCCCTGTCCGCCACAGAGGATCACGACGGGGATGTCTGCCGGGGACGGCATGGCGTCTGACATTTGATTCGACCTTCTCAGTTGGTTTCGCTTGGTTTGTCGCTGGGCGCACGACCTTCGTTCGGCCGCGCCCTCGTGCGCTGTGTCTTCGAGGGTGGTGGTGTGTCTGTCGGAGCGGCCACAGCCTCAGCGAGGGTGCCCGACTCGTCGACACCGGCGCCTTCGAGGCGATCCGACCCGTTGGAGCGGGAACGGCGCGGGATGTCAGACGGGTCGTCGGAACCGCGAGCAGCAGTGACCGGCTCGCCGGTCACACCTCGACTGTCAGCTCCCAGATTCGACGAGACCGGCTGGCGGCCCGCCGTTCCCTGAGACGGGCCGGTGAGAACCGGCAGCACTCGACCGGCAACGCCGGTCACCTGGCGGGTGACGATGGAGAGATCATCGACCCGAGCCGTTGCGAGTGGCACACACAGGACCACAGCGTCGACGATGTTGGTGAGCTCGACCGACGACGCTGCATCGAGCAGCGGTCCGCCGTCGAAGATGATCACGTTGGCGGCCTCTCGAGCCCGTTCGACGAGGAGGGGAACCGTCTCACGCCGTAGCGCCGCACCATTGCCGGCGAGACCGAGCACCCGCACATCCGGCTCGCTGGTACGGCTGAAGATCTTGTCGACTCCGACTGGGGTCTGGCCGATCAGCGCCGGCAGGCCACCGTGGTCGCTCGATGCGAACACCTCGCTGATCCAGGGATCGCGACGGTCGGCGTCGACCACGAGGACCGAGTACTCGGCGGCGGCGAAACGGGCGGCCAGCGCGACAGCGGTAGTGGTCGTCCCCGCGCCACGCTGCGAACCGACGACGGCGATCGTGAGAGGGCGATCGATCTCCGCCAGCGCCTCGGCCTGAACAGCGATCTGGTCGACGCCCGCGATCAGATCCTGTGGCAATCGGTTGAAGGCCACCAGCGGATCCCGCTTGAGGGCGCCAGACCGCTTGATCTTCGCGACGACCGGGATGCCCAGCACCTCGGTCGCATGGACCTCGTCGAGCAACTTCGGCGACAAACGAGCCCAGACCAGAGCGACCGTGACACCAACAAGGGTCATGCCGATGAGAAATGCGATGTTGAAGATGCCCGCCGCCTCCTCCACCGGGTTCTCCGGCAAGGTCGCGTTCTGCACGATCGAGGTGAAGATGCCGCTCTGCTGGTTCTCGAGGACGCTGCGTTGCGCATCCAGGCGTTGGATCTCGTTCGTCAGAAATGACTGCTCAGCCGTCTCGTTCGGGGCAACGATCGACTGAGGAGGCACGGATCCGCCGTTGTCCTGCACCGAGTTGAGATACGGCGCCATGATGTCGACGACACGCTGATTCACATCCGCCAGTTGCTCTCGCAGCGACACCAGGTCGGCATCGATGCGCTCGATGTCGGGGATCCGGGTGGCGTCATCGGCCGCGACCAGTCGCTCGATGTAGACCTCGGCGATCGTCTGAGCAACACGCTGTGCTTCGTCTGCGTTCCCGAGCCGGACGCTGATCGACACGGCATCGGTGTCGGTGATCTGCTCGATCGTGGTGCTGCGCCGGATCGGTCCGGGACCATCGAGGCTCCCGAGGCGATCGGCGACCTCCGCCGCGAGCTCTCGTGACCGCAACACCTCCATCTGGGTGAGCACGTATCGGTCTGGCTGTGCTGCAGACGTGCGAGCACCCTCGGGAGGCAGCACCTCGAGCAGTGCCTCGGACTGATAGGCCGTCGCCTCGCTGGCCGGGTTCGCACCGAGGATGAACGGCAGCGCACCCAACTGCGCGAAGATCAGCACGATCCAGATCCTTCGCTTCAGTGCTGCGATGACGAATGAGAGTTCCACAAAAGGCTCCTGAGGGCAGCGTCAGCCGTCGAGACGGTGGCTGCGAGGCGTACGAATGGTTTCGAGTGCGAGCCCGACGACACGACCAACTGCGATCGATCCTCGTCGGAGAACGTGCACGCTACTCATCTTCTCGACCCGCTGGCCGTTGGGGCGAAGGGATCCCGGACCCCGCGAACCGTGATTCCCGTCTGGCGTTCCGATCCTGGCCAGAATCTGGCTCATCCCGCGGCCGTACAGGTAGTGCTGTTTCATCATCGGCCAGAGACCTTTGCGGTGGCGGTAGTGCATCACGGCCCCGGCCGCGTAGCCGAGCTCGATCCCCCGCGCCAGCAGAGCCCACGAGAAGGCGATGTCTTCTCCGCGGAGCAGGCTCTCGTCGAATCCACCGATCGAGTGGAATTCGTCGGTCCAGATCGCCATGTTGGCCGAAACGAGGAAATGGTGGCCGAGGAAACTCGGATTTCCGTCCGGTGTTGCCGCGGGACGCCAGTTCTCCTGTCCGGGCACGCAGAGTCGATCCTCTTCCAGAAAGCCACCGACCGCCCGATGACGATCGAGGGCCTCGAACATCGTCGCCAGCCAGACAGGGTCGGCGATGTCGTCTGCATCACAGAAGGCGATGCGTTCGGCCTTTGCTGCTGCTGCGCCCACGTTCCTGGCGTGTGACGCGCTGACGAACCGACGACGAGTCGACGATCGAGAAATCGATGCTGTCGTTGACCGCGACCAGCGCTGCGTCGAGTTCAGCCCGCGCCTTCGGCGCGTTCAGAGAGAGCACCAGCTCCCACGAGCCGTCGAAGGTTTGCCGCGGCAAGTGCAGCGAGTTGTTCACCCAGCTCCGGCTCCACCGATCCGACGGGCATGACAACGGAGATGTCGATCATGATCGCCTCCGATCGGTGACCTCTCGGAACGCCAGCGGGAAGAACCCCAGGCCGCGCACGAAGTATCGGTGGAACATACGCCGGGGTTCCTGCAGGAAACGAACCAACCACTCGAGACCGTGACGCTGGGCCCATTCGGGGGCCCGCTTCTTCAGCCCGAGGTAGAGCTCGGCGGATGCGCCGAGGCACAGGAACAGCGGTGGGAGCCGATCGGCGGGCCAGGAGTCGACAGCGGCCAAGGCGATCATCGGATCCTTCGGGTGGCCGATACCCACGACGCAGAAGTCTGCGTCCACTGCAACTGCCGCTGCGACGAGATCGTCGGCCACTGCTGCGATCTGTTCATCGGACGTGTCGATCATCGGCGCGACCACGACCGTTGCCTCTGGGTGCTCGAGGAGCAGTCCGTTCTTGACGGCCTCGGTCGAGCAGAGCACAACGACGCGGCGCCGATCGGCGGCAACACTCGGCCACCAAAGAGCGAACAGGGTGCTGCCGGCGAGGCGGGCTCGGAGCGGGTGGCCCGCCCATCGGGACGCCCAGACGATCGGAGCGCCGTCAGGGAGGATGTACGCGCAGCGTGCCATGCGCTCCCGCAAACCTCGGCTCTTTGGCTTGTCCAGTTGGACCACGATGTCCACGTTCGGCGTCACGACCACAGGGATGCATTCGCCGGAGAGGGCACGCCGCTCGCGACTCAACAGATGCTCTGCGACCGGCTGCTCACCGGGCGCGTCGATGAACGACATCCCGAACAGCTCGACGGTCGCGAAGGGGTGAGCCTTCGATGATCTCGAGGTGCGGGACTCGGTTGCTTTCACGAGCAGCTCCGTGAGCAGCAGACAGCGGGACGGTGCGGGAGGACGGAAATCACGTCGACCTACCCTTCTTGTGTCGGCGCCGAACGTCCGACCATGAAGGAAGTTCCGGTAAATCCCACGTAGACGGTGCCGGGCTCGTCGAGATCGCCCGTCAGCGCCTTCACGTTCTGGTAATTCCCGCCGGGTGCATTCGCGATCAGTTCCCACGTCGCCAACCCGTCAGACGAACGCCAGAGGCCCTTTTCGCCGTCAAACGAACCATGGAGATACATCGTCGCCGGACCGCCCTCGGCAAGTGGTGCACCGAAGCCGGCTGCCGTCACGTCGCTGAGTCCTCCGAGCGCCTGCCAGGTCTCGCCGCCGTCACGGCTCTCGAAGGCTGGAGCGGGACCCGATTCCTGCAGGCCCGGGCTGAAGAAGAGGTGCCCGGCGTCGAGGGGAGACGCCACCAACTGAGCGTTGAAGTAGCCGACCGTCCATCCTGTCGGCAGACCCTCGGATGCGAGCTGGTTCCACGTCGCTCCGCCGTCGGTCGACCGGAAGATGCCCAGGTCACGGTGGTAGAGATAGAACGTGTCTGGCTCGACACGATCGGCAACCAGCACCTTGCGATTGAGGTAGTACTGCGTGTGCGACCCACCGGTGTAGACACCGTTGTCGTTGACCATCTCCTCCGTTCCGGGGAGCCGAACCGGCGTCCAGGTCGCTCCACCGTCGACGGTGTGGTGGGGGGCACCGTTGAAGGTCGGCAACCACACCATGTTGGCAGTCGATGACGCCGAGATGGCGATGTTCCCGAAGACCAACTCCTTTGGATGACCGGACCCGTAGGAGGCGAAGGGAGTCCACGTTCGGCCACCGTCGGTGGAGAACCCACTGTGGTACGAGTCTTCGTCACCTCGACAACACGGCCGCTGATCACCGATCACTGCCACGAGGAACTCTGGGTCAGCCGGCGTCCAGTCGAGATCCCAAGACGAGTTGAAGCGGCCGACAGGATGCACGACCGCATCAATCGGCTCGTCGCTGCCATGCCAGAAGATCGCGCGATCCCAATGGGCCGTGACGGGGCGTCCTCCTGGTGGCACGACGACGTCATTGGAGACGAGTTCCTCGATGCCGATGGACTCGCAGACGAGGTCGAGCGAGTCGTCAGCGAGCGTTCCCAGCCAGACGCCGAACCCCTCCGGCACCCAGACCCGGTCGGCTTCGGTCCGATCGAAGCGAATCGACCCTGTCGGCAGGAAATCGTTCGGGTAGGCGTCGAGCCATGGGATGGCGGGGCACGTGGTGGTGATGCCGATACCGCTCCAGTCAGACCCGCCGTTGGTGGTTCGGAACAGGTCACCTGCGCCGATGGCAACGCCACCCACGATGACGCCGGTCGGGGTCGAATGGATCGACCGAGACCGTTTCGTATTTCCGATTGTCCTTGGGTGTGACATCGGTGACCGCGTCGCCGTCGATCACCCAGACCTGCCCGGGATCGCGGGCCACAACCCACAGTCGCCCGTCGGTGCCCTCTTCTGCGTCGAAGGGCATGCCGGTCGTCGCGGTCAGAACTGCCCAGGTGAGCCCACCGTCGACGCTCCGCATCACACCGACACCGGAGACGCCGGCCCATGCCGTCGCACCGTCTGCGGACCACACGACGAACAACACACCGGCGGCGTCAGGACTGTTCACGGACTCGGGGAGCGATCCGACCGGAACGGAGTCGATCCTGAACGAACGAGACAGCGCCGTCGGTCGATCGCCACAGTCCCTCGGTTCGGGTCCCCAGCAGCACCACATCCGGATCGGACGGGTCGACGGCAAGTCGCTCACCAGACGTCCGCCAATCGGCGTTTCCCGCAACCACGAACGGCTGAGGTGACCGTGTCCAGGTTGCGCCACCGTCGATGCTGGAGAGCACACGACCGGTTGGCTCCTTGAACGAGTTCCCGATGCTCAGGTAGAGGCGGTCGGGGTCGGAGGGAGCGATCGCCATCGATTCCACGTTCCAGTCGAGCGGGTCGGGATCCTCGACCCCGTCGATCGACAGCAGCTGATCCCATCGACGACCGTCGGGACGCCACGCGTACACGCCGCCCACATCGGTCTTGGCCAGCTTGACCGAACCGTCTGCGTTGGAATCGAAGCCGGTGACGAACCCGCCGGCGCCGGATGACAGCGCCGTGAACTCGTAGTTCTCTGCGCTGTGGGCCTCGGCCTCGGCCTCGGGCACCGTCGGGAGCTCCTCGAACTCGAGGTTCTCGCCGTCGACGCCGGCGTCCTCGTTGCTCTGCGGAAGGCTGTCGGTCTCGCCACCGTCGGTGCAGGCAGCGCTCGCGAGGGCGAACGCGATCAAGACCACCAGAAACTTCTGCACCGACGAGACCGTAGCCAAACCAAGGTGCGCCCAGCGGGTCAGGGCATCTCTGATGAGGAGTATGACCCACAGCCCCTGAGCCATTCGGCTCAGCTCAGAGGCTCGGGTCTCACGCCGAGTGTGGCGGTCGGGTGGTCATCGCCGACGTGCCGCCCTGCGTCATTGGCCACAGCAACAAACAGTGCCGCAAGCCGGCGCCCTTCGGCTGCACTGTCGAAGTCGGCCGCCACGCGTGCCCGACCAGCAGAACCCATCCGGCGCCGTAGCTCCGAATCGGCGATCAAGGTCTTGATGCGATCGGTGAGTTGCGTCCGATCTCCCGGTCGACACACGAAGCCGGTCACCTCGTCGACCACCAGTTCGCTGACGCCACCAACCTGTGTGGCGATGACCGGAAGTCCGCTCGCCTGGGCCTCCATGAGCCCGACGGGTACCCCCTCGGCGAAACTGGGCAGCACGTAGACATCGCCGGTCGCCAGGAGCTCTGCGACTGCTGTCTGGTTCACGTATCCGTGGAAGGTGACTCGATCGCCGATGCCGAGCGAGCGAGCCTTGGCTTCATACGAGCTGCGGCCGGGACCGTCGCCCGCCAGGTCGAGACGGAGCCCCGGATGGGACGGTGCCAGCGCAGCAACGGCCTCGAGCAACTCGCCGACGCCCTTGACATGATCCAGTCTGGCGACGAAAACCAAGCGGAACACCGCATCCGCCGGCTTCTGCCGTGGTCGCTGGAATCGATCGATCGACGTATCGCTCAGGGTCGATGCCGCAATGAATGATGTGGAGCTTGCCGGCAGCAGACTCTGTCGACAGGAGCTGTGCCTGACTACGAGCAAACCATGAGATACACGACACGAACGAGGCGCGGTCGATCTTGGCGTCGAGCCGCCACACGTTGGCATCGAAGAACACGCCCGGCCCGTGGAGCGTGAAGCTGAAGGGAACGCCGGCCAGCGTGGCGGCCAGCATGGCGACCGAGGTCGAGACGTCGGCGAGATGGCTGTGCAGGTGGTCGAACCGCTCGGCCCGTATGCGCGCCGCGAGAAGGCCTGCTTCGGCGAAGTAGAAACCCTGGAAGAGACCGCCGCGCACGCCGGCCCGCTTGGTGTTCACGGCGAGCCGCAACGCCGAGAGGTAGCGGCGCGGTGAACGGACCAGCAGACCGAGGTGAGCACCGAACAGGCCGCCGATCGAGGGCGGCAGCAGGTAGTGGGTCCGCTCACGTTCCGAGCGCTGCTCGTCGCCCACCATGTGTTCCTCGCCCGGTCGACGAATCGCGGCGCTCTCGACGTCGATGCCCGGCTGACCGCACGGCGACGATTTCGCGCTGGATGAACGTGTCGGTCGCCCGCGGGTACTCGGCGGCGAAGTAGAGGACCCGAGGAAGCCTCGACTCTCGAGCGATTCGCCCGGTCCCGAGCGGTCATTCGACGGCCAAGCGGTCGGCGATCAGGTCATCGCTGCCGGCAGAGCGCCGAAGGGCGGTGTCGAGGTCGAATCGAGGTACCCACCCGAGCAACCGCTTGGCCTTCTCGTTGCGGAATTCGAACGGCTTGAATCGGGCATCGACCTGGTCCGGGAGTGCGATGCTCGGCACCTTCATCCGACCGTCGAAGGCTCGTCGGTTCAGTGCTGCGACAGCGACGGCAGCCGCCTTCATCAGCGGCAGGGGCACGAAGATGGCCGAGGGTGTGTCCTCGAGCGCCCGTACCCGCCCGACGTAGTCGGCCTGCGTGGGCAGATCATCATCGACGATGTTGATCACCTGACCGTCGACCGACGCGATACGGGCGGGGTCGAGCAGGGCTTCAGCGGCCAGGACGAGAGCCTGCGCCGTGTTCTCGACGTAGGTGATCGGTGGGCGCGCCTTCGACCCGACTCGCAGATCGATCGGACCGAACTCACCACCCAGCAGTGGATGCCAGAGCTGGTCTCGGCCGTAGATCATGCCCGGCCGGATCATCACCATGTGATTGCCGGACTCGTCGCCGAACTCCTCGTAGAGCTCGTCCTGGTACAGCTTCGTCTCGGCGTACTCGTCTCGGCCCCGGGGGTCGGCGATCACGGGGAACGTCTCGTCGAAGACCGAGTTGGCCGGCCGCTTCCCGTAGTCGTAGACCGAGAACGTGCTCACCGCGACGAGGTGGTGGACATCGGCGGCGCGGGCTGCGTTCAACACAGACTCCGTGCCGATGACCGTCCCGGAGAAGCGCGAGAAGAAGTCGCCGCCTTTGACCGCGGCGAGATGGAGCACAACGTCGCAGCCGATCATCATCTCGGCCAGGTCGCGGCTGGCGAGGTCGCCACGAGCAAGCGTCAAACGCCCGCTGTTCATGGCGGGGTCGAGCGATGCCGCCGACGAGGCGGGCCGCACGAGGGCAACCACCTCGTGCCCGCGACCGATGGCCTCGGCGACAACATGGCGTCCGACGAAGCCCGTCGCGCCGGTCACGAAGATCCGCCTTGGTGCATTGGCGGGAGAGGTCATCGTCGTGCCTCGGGCGCCAGCATCGAGTCGACGAGATCGGCGGCACGCTGGATCTGATCTGGTGTCACCGGCGGCTCGTCGCCGGCCTGGAGTGCGGCATAGGTTTCGTCGAGCAGCCGAGCCAAACCGTGATAGGGCCCGTGTTGCAGGAGTTTCTGACCGAAATTCCGCAGACCGGCGCCGGCGAGCTTGGTGCCGTTGACCAGGTGATTGACGATCGGTGTCAGCTGCGGGCCGCCCGGCCGTGAACGCAACACTTCGAGGTGTGGGTGGAAGATGTCGGTGGCTGCCTGCCCTTCACTCCCCCGCACCGTCACCGAGAAGAGATCCGGGCTGGTTCGGCACGAGAAGCGGAGCCGACCGTGCACCGGAGATCCATCGGCATCGCCGACCAGCAGCGCATCGAGATCGTCGAAGGTGAAGAGTTCGCCTCCACCGTGATTGTTCCAGTGGGCCGAGATGGTCGACCAGTCGGGATCACCACTCAACGTGTTCAGGAGATACGAGAAGTGGGTGATGAAGTCATGGATGACGCCTGCCGGCATCTGATGAATCGCGTTGGGTTGATTCTCGTCGGCGAAGCGGCTCTCCTCACCCCGGATCTGGAGCGCCATCCGAACATCGACCTCGGCGATGACACCCAGATCGCCACGGTCGATCAAGCGACGAATGGCCAGGATCTCATCATTGAATCGATAGTTGTGATTCTCCATGAGGTGGAGACCGCGCTCGGAGGCGAGCGTCAGCAACTCGCGAGCTTCCGCTCCTGTGGGCGACATCGGCTTCTCGCAGAAGACGTGCGCTCCTGCATCCAGGCACATCCGAACGAGCGAACCGTGGGTGTGCGGCGGCGTGAGAACATGAACCACATCGGGCGTCGATGCTGCCAGCATCTCGGCGACATCGGTGTAGCCGGCTGCTGCGTCGAAGCGGCGAGCGGCGATCCGCGCCGACACGGGCGAGAGATCACAGATCCCGACCAGATCGGCTCGGCTGCTGTCGCGCAGGAAAGGAAGGTGTTCGAGCGATATGGCGCCTGCCCCGATGACGGCCGCTCGAAGCGGGCGCTCGGAATTGGCTGCGCAGGGCGGGTTTGCTCAGTCGAGACCGGGGTCTGCCCGCGTGAAGGTGACGTCATGGGTGTACTTTCGGACTGGTCGGTTTCGACTCAAGGGAAATCATTTGGTTTCCGAGCCGGACAGCCGACTTGAAACGCTACGGGCGTGGATCGGCCACCCCACTGGGAACACCTGCCTCGTATGACCGCAACTCGACCATCACCCCGGCGCATCCTCACTGCTCCAGAATCCCAGCGGGCAAAGCAGGCGCTGACCCCCGGCGAGGCCGAGGTTCCCCTCGGCCCCTTCGCTTTCGGCTTCGCGAGCATCTACATCACCATCGCCGTCGTCCTGGCCGGCCCGGCATATTCGTTCGAACCGTACGTGTGGACGTTGACCCTGGCATTCCCTGTTGGCGCTCTGTTGCTCGCTCCCCGGAGCCAGTCGCGCCGCGTGGTCTTCGACGGACCGTTGATGGTGCTCATTGCGTGGGTTGGCTTGTCCCTCCTCTGGAGCTTCAACACCGAATTCGGGCTCTTCAGCATCCGCCGAGACCTCCCGTTGTGGATCTTCGCGTCGCTCATGGGCAGCCTCCTGCCGAAGAAGGACGTACTCGACGCCATCAAACGGGGCATCGTGATCGCAATCGGCATCACCATGGTGGGCCTCTTGTTCTTCCCGGAAACGCGGCTCGACGAGTCCGAGGGCATCTATCTCGACGACGTTCCCGGGTGGCACGGCTTCTTCGTGCACAAGAACATCCTCGCTCCCTTCCTGATCTTCGCCGTCATCCTCGTGATCAACTTCGAGAACGACCGCCTCCGTCGAGCCGTGTCGCTGGCCGTCCTGGCCGTGCTCTTGATCGGCAGTGATTCGGCGACCGGTATGTCCGCTGCCATCTTCGTCGGAGCGATGTACGTGTGGTTCCGCTTCCTCCATCGCAGCAGCTCGGGCCGTCGTTCCACTGCGTACGTCGTGTCCTCGTTCGCCGTGTTTCTGGTCGGCATCATGGGAGCGACCGCATCGTTGAGTTTGCTGACGAACGCCGCCGGCAAAGACCTCACCTTCTCTGGTCGCACCTATATCTGGAGTGGCGTGATCAACGCCATCCAGGACCGGCCAATCCTCGGCTACGGCGTCGGCGGAGTGTTCTGGGATCCGACGAGCGAGATCACCCGTTCGATCTGGCGTGACGTCGGATTCCACATCCCGCACTCACACAGCGGCACTCTGGACGTCTGGCTCAACTACGGTCTCGTCGGCCTCGTGCTCTTCATCGTCGTCTACGTGACCGGTGTCTCCAAGGGCATACGACTGCTTCGGCGCCGTCCGCAGACAGCAGAGTTCTTGTTGACGCTGCTCGCTGCGCAGTTGCTGATGGGGCTCTCCGAGAACGTCTTCCTCGGTGCGTTCGTCGTCTACGTCGGACTGGCCCGGGGCATTGCCCAACGCGAGTTGAACGATCTCGCACGTCAGGACTCGGAGCGAGCACTCGACACCGTGCTGGAGTCTCGGCGCGACCTGATGTCATCGCCGACTCGGCAGCTCTTGGCCCGAGCGGAGAACGACGAGCCCTAGACGGGTGAGTTGTCGAGCACGGCGTTCAGCACCTCGACGAGCCGCCGGCCCGCCGCCTGGTCAGTGTGGTTCCTGTCGCCGCTCTCCTGCGCCCCCTTGTCGAGACGCTCTCGGAGCTGACTGTTCTCGAGGAGCGCCTGAATCGACTCGGCCATGGCGGAGGAGTCATTGACCGGGACCAGCAGCGAGTTCTCCTCGTGCTGTACGTAGTCGTCGATTCCGGGACGATCGGAGACGACGAGCGCACGACCATGGCGGAACGCCTCGGCCATCGTGATCAAACCTGCGGTCAGCCCCTCGTTGTTCATTGGCAACACGTTGACGGTTGCCTGCCGAACGAGCCGGTGGATACCGCCGCGGTCGATTCCCTCGATGATCTCGACGTTCGGCGGCGGTGTGAGCCCGGCGAGGACTCGCGGCCCCGCAACCACCTTGGTCGGCACACCGAGCTCCCCGACGGCGTCGAAGAACGTGGCGTAGTCGCGAAACCCCGACCCCGTCGCAAAGACGAAGGGTTCGTCGTGGTTGATCTCGTCCGTCTGGATCTGCCCGCCGTACTGCACGAATGCGAACGAGAAGCGATCGGCGGGGAGACGCAGATGGGAGGCATACGCCTCGATCTCATTCGTCGAGTGCACGACGAATCGGTCGACGGCGTGGAGAGCAGGCCGAGCGAGGAGTGACTTGGCGTCCCGACCGAACGTCGTATTGAAGAACCACGCAACGAGCGGCAGATCGAGTCGTCGTGTGCGCTTCTTCCACGCGGCGGAGGCTGCCAGCTGCGGGAAGACGGTGATGGCGCCGCCCCGCTGTTCGATGGCGGTGTCGATCAACGTGCCGGCGGTAGCCGAGAACCCTCGCCACTCGCTGAGACCGGTCCCTTTCGACTTCTTCGCATGCCAGTCGGAGTCGCCGGCATCGTGGGCGATCTTCGTGAAGCGGTGGCGATCGGAGTCGACGAAATCACTGATCCACTGAGCATCGGGGTCGCCGATGAACGGAGCGGCAACGGCCCACGGGAAGTACGACTCAGCGCTCGGGGTCGACCGTCGACGTCTCGATTCTCGCTTGATGCTGGTCATGGTGTCGTTTCTCCCCCCCTGCCACCGACGACTCGGCGTCCTTTCTCATCGGCTCGGCCGAGTCAGATCTGAATCAACTGCGATGAAACGCCGACAGGCTTCGGCAGAGGTCATCCACGTACCGAATGCTGGAATGATGTTCGAGTACGTGGGCCCGCGCCCGACTGGCCCGCTCCGCCGCCACGTCAGGCTGATCGAGCACGCTCTTGATCGCCTGTGCGAGAGCCTTGGGGTCGTCGGCCGCCACACCGATGACGAGGTCGTTCTTCGCGAAGTCGGCAGCGAGACCAGGATTCGCGGTGATGATGACGGGTGACCCACAAGCGATCGCTTCCATCATCGTGGTCATGCCGGCCGAATAGTGATTCGCAAGCAAGGGGATGACGGTCACTGCGGCGTCCTGGTAGAGCCTTCGGAGCTCAGCGAACTCGAAACGCCGCATCTCGACGTTGTCGGGGAGCACCTCTGGCATGGCCACCACCGTCGTCGACGTGAAGTTCGGCGACACCGCGCAGATCTTCACCTGCACGCCGAGCGAGTCGATGGCGTCGGTCAATGTGGCGTAATCGCGCTGTTCGAGCCCACAGCTCGTCACCAGCGGGGTCGCGGCAGCCTGTGCGGTGGCCGGCGATGCGTCGGCCGGGTGGAAGAAACCCGTGTCGGTTTGTTCCGGTGCGAGGAGCGCACTCCGTCCGAGCCCCAGCGAATCGAGGTACTCCACCTTGTCGTCGGCGCCGGCGACGGGCAGCAGATCCACTCCGAGCTTCGAGATCAGGCGGCTCAGCAAACGAGGACGCAGTCGCGCTGGAGCCGAATAGAAGATCGCCAACTTGAGCGGCGACGTTTCACCGCAGCCAGCAGCCCGATGGGGAGGCCGACATCGTCACCTGCTGCGTAGACGAAGTCCCCCGGTCGCAGATCGGCGACGAGTTCGCGAGCGAGCGCCCAGTGTTCGGGGGCCCCGGCAATGCGTGACAGGACGTGATCGATCCGTTTCACGACCGCCTCGCCCGGTTGGCGGATCTCGGCGTTCAGCTCGGTGGCCAACGCGTCGAGCGCATGGCCTGGACCTCGGTCGAGACGTCGTCGCTCACGAAACGACGCGAAATCGAACGAGGAGCTGGTGACGACGTAGCGTCCCGCGTCTGTCCGAGCGCGGAGTCGTTGTTCTGCGACATCCTCTCCCCTCACCGCTTGCTTCTCGACCATCACGCCTTGTCTCTCGGGACCCTTTTGGGTCATCCCATTCTGCCGCACGCGCCGCCTGGCTCTGGTTCGGTGGGATCTATCGCTCAGCAGCATAGGTTCACCGACCCGCAGGAGTGCAGTCGACCGCGGAGCCATACTGACTCGCAACGACTTTGCATACAGGAGCCTGATGTCTTCCAGTCCCACCTTCCTGATCGGCGCCGAACGTTCGGGCACCACTCTCTTCCGCCTGATGGTCGACTCGCACCCCGAGATCACCTGCATCGAGAACCTCGACTACGTGATCAACGCGGTCGAGTCAGACGGCTCGTTCCCGTCGTTGGCCGACTACGCCCAGCGCCTCGAGACCGAAACGGTCTATTCGACCAGCGGGTTCACGCTCGACACCGATCTTCCCGATCTCGCCGCCGTCGCCAACGACTTCGTCGCCCAGCGCCTCGTTGCTTCGGGCAAGACCGACGTCGCAGTGATGGTCCACGACAAGATGGATGCCATCCTTCGCATCTGGCCCGATGCCCGGTTCGTGCACATCGTCCGCGATCCCCGAGGGGTCGCCCTGTCGGCGAAAGCATTCGAGTGGGGAACCGCCGTCTACTTCGGCGTCGAGCGATGGGCCGACCTCATGGACGAATGGGATCGCGTCACGGCGACCCTGTCCGCCGATCGATTCATGGAGATTCGCTTCGAGGACCTCGTCACCGATCACGTGGCGACGTTGTCCACGGTCTGCGCATTCATGGGACGCGACTACAGCCCGGACATGCTCGACTACGCGTCCGAGACCGATTACGAGCTGCCGATTCCCGGCAAGGCGACAGAATGGCGATCCCTGATCACCGATCGGGAAATGCAGGAAATCGAGGCCCGCGTGGGCGATCGGCTCGAGGCAAAGGGCTACGAAGCGAGCTCCTTGCCGTCGATCCAGGTCGGCTCGGCCGACATCGCCAAGATGAAGAGCCGCATCCGCGTCCTCAAGTGGAAGCACAAACTCGGGTTCTTCGGATGGGCAGGCATCGGCGAACTCGTCGCCCGCAAGGCAGGGCTCGACGACCTCCAGGTGAAGCTCAAGAAGCAGATGAACGCGAAAGAACGACAGGGCCGGAAGCGATCCTGGCGCGAGCCCGGACGCGAGTTCTCCTACAGCCCCGCCAAGCGCGCCGAACTCGAGCAGCGCAAAGGCTGATCGGGCCTCTGCTCTGTGTCCAGAGCACGAAGGCTCAGGACGGACAGGTCAAGCCTCGATGTCGTCCTTGACGGTGAACTCGAGACCCGAGTCGCGCCAGGAACGTTTGCGATTCCCACGCTCGATTTCGTTGAACCGCAACTGCACCGACTTGCGATAGCCGTCGAATGGCAGCACACGAGCGATGCCGCGCTCCAAGAAGAGCCGCAGACCGAAACGGTCGATTCGGCTCTTCCACATGAGCAGGCGCGCCTCGAGCTTCGACGCGCTGCAAACCGAGTCCGGTGGGAACAAGAGGCTCGAGCCCGCTCGGCTCGAAGCCGCGGTCTGTCAGCAGCGAACCGACCTTGCCCTCGAGGATCCGCGTGTCCCGGTCCGACATCTTGCCCCTCCAGCTCCCGATCCTTCCGGGGTTCGGGAGCCCATAGTCGGTCTCGTCTGCGTACGACAGCATCTCCTCGGTGTAGTCGACACCGAGGAATTCACAGACGCGTCTGAGCTGCGACTCGTGGTCAGAGATCAGGTCGGCGAACTGGACCTCGATCCAGCGGTCGTCTGCCAGCTTCGGCCGCAGCCTGTCCCACCCCCGCTCGGCGTGGATCCACTTGTCGATCGCGCGGTAGACGTTGCCGAACCAGCCCATGGCGATCACCGACAACGCCACATCGCGCGGATCGCGGATGAGGTGGATGAAACGAGCCTCCGGCCAGATGTACAGAATGCGGTCGATGTCCATGTGGACCATGGCGGCGACCGTGCTCTTGCCAGATGCCCGAAGCCGTTGCGCGAAGAAATCGTTGACGAGTTCGTCGTAGTCGAGTGACGGATCGATCGTCAGCTTCGAGCTGCCGAAGATGGATTGCGTCGACAGATGGTCGTGGTAGTCCTCGATCGACGGGCGGGTGCCGTCGTCGCCGACTCGCTCGACCATGAATTCGAATCCCTCGCAACAGGTGATGTCTGGGTGAGAGTCGAGCATGAGCCGCAGCAGGGTCGATCCGGAGCGTTCGGCACCGACGAGGAAGACTGGACGAGATGTATCTGGCACACCGTTACCATCGGACGGGTCCGTCACCGGCTGAGTGTCGCAGACGAGAATACTCCGAGCAAGGATCCAGACTCCTCAGCTCTCCCCTCCTTCCGGCCGATGGAACTCTCTCACATGGAACTCTCCAACCGGGCGCCGTGAGGGCTCCCCGCCACCACTGCGTCACGACCACATGAACCGTCTCCCGAACTTCTTCATCATCGGCGCCATGAAGGCCGCAACGTCGTCGCTGCACGATCAACTCGCTGCGATCGACGGGCTCTTCATGAGCGAACCGAAAGAGCTCTACTTCTTCAGCGACGATCCAGTGTTCGCCCGCGGTCTCGACTGGTACGCAGCCCATTTCGAGCAGGCTGCCGGCACCGACATCTGTGGGGAGTCCACGACGCACTACGCAAAACGTCCGACCTACCCTCACACGATCGATCGCATTGCCGATCACATCGAGAATCCTCGTTTCGTCTACGTGATGAGGCACCCGATCGCTCGACTCCAGTCGCAGTTCACCCACATGTGGCTGGAACGCGAACTCGCTGTGCCGTTCAGCGAGGCCATCGATGGCGCCGTGCCCGAGTTGGTCGACTACAGCCGGTACAGCTACCAGCTGGAGCCATTCTTCGAGCGATTCGGCGCCGATCGGGTGCTTCCTGTGTTCTTCGATCGGCTGCGTTCCCACGGCAGCGAAGAGCTCCGTCGCGTTGCCCGATTCGTCGGCCTCGATTCGGACCTGGCCGACCGTCGTGCGAATGGAACGATGACCTCGGGGCCAACAACGTCAGTTCGGAACGTCTGCAACAGAGTGCGGTCCGCACGACTCTGAAGAAGGTCCCGGGATACGAGACCGTGCGAAGCCTCGTGTCGGAAGAGACCGTCGATCGCTTGCGTGAGCGATGGCGACCCTCGGAGCGTCCCGAACTCACCCAGACGCAGCTCGACCGCCTGACGGAGGTCTTCGACGCCGACCTCGCAGTGCTGGGCACGTGGCTCGGCGTGGAACTGACCGTTGCCGACTTCGTGGACGTCACGCGCGACCTCGCTGACGTGTGCTGGGACGACTCGGTGCTCGCCGAGTACCCGGTCCCCACGTGAGGATCACGCCGTGAGCAAGCTGCGGGGGCTGGTCCACCGATATCGCGAGATGGCGACCGACGTCGCCTGGAGTGGCATCAGCGATCTGTTCAACCTGATGGCGAATCTGCTGTCCTTCCTCCTGCTCGGGCGGACGCTGGCCCTCACCACCTACGGCGGCTACGTCGGCACCTACGGCGTGATCGCTCCTCTCGGCGCCTTCACATGGTCGGGGCTCTCGCTGCTGATCCTGCAGCGGGTCATTCGTGAGAACGACGATCCACAGACCGTTGCCAGCCGGGCGTACACCCTGGCGATCACCCAAGGCATCGTCGCCGTGGCGCTCGCGACGACCCTCGGCTCGATGTTCATCTCGAACATCCGTCCCAGCACGATCCTGATCATCGCCATCGCCGAGCTGCTCTTCTTCCCGATCACCCAGGCGTCGGCCACGCTGATCCAGGCAACACGGGGGTTTCGCCGCAGCGGCAAAGCTTCGGCTCTTCCTCCCGGCCGTCCGGTTGACGTCGCTGCTGATCCCGTACTCGTTGGGGATCCTGACCGTGCGAAGTCTCGCGATGTCGTGGCTGATCGGGTTCGCACTCGTGGCGCTCATCTCGGTGCTCATCGCAACACCGAGTGTCGGTATCCACTTCAGCCTGGGCCGGCCGAACAAGACCTATGTCCAGAGCAACGTCGAACTGTCACTCCCGCTGACCGCCAGCACCTTGCAGCAGAACGGCGACAAGGTCGTGATGAACGGCTTCGGGCTCGAGGCAGATGCCGGCCTCTACGGCGCGGCCTACCGCATCATCTCCCTCTCACAGCTTCCCATTCGCACGATGAACCAGGCGCTCTTCCAACGGTTTCTCCCGGACAACGAAGGCGACATCGGCCAGCATGTGCGCCGGGCCAAGCGGTTCAGCACGGTCTCGTTCGGATTGAGCGTCGTGATCGCCGGAGTTCTGTTCTTCGTGGCGCCGGCTCTGACCTTCCTGGTCGGCGAGAAGTTCTCCGAGGCCGTCACGATCGTGCGGTGGCTGTTGATCAGTGTCCCGCTTCTCGCCGTCAGCCGATCGCCGCTCAACGGCCTGCTCGGCCTGGGTCAGACCAAGGTCCGAGCCGCGCTGATCCTGTCGTCGGCTGTCCTGAGTCTGGTGATGTACCTGACGCTGGTCCCGGTGATGTCGTGGCGAGGCGCGGCGATCGGCACGGTGATCTCCGACCTGTTCGTGACGTGGGCCGGGTGGTTGTTGCTGTTGCGGTTCCAGCGAGCGGCCGACGAGGCGCACCTGGGACGAGTCAGCGGCGCCTCCCCTGCCCCAACCTGAGGCTACGACCCCCGGAAATGGGGGCCCCAAACCTCGGGTTTGTGCCCCACAGAATCGGGGGTCATGGCCTCGGGTTTGCCGTTCGTGGTTTGCTGGTTTGCTGTTTGCGCTCGTCAGATCTCGTGGTGGTCGAGTTCGACGCCGAAGCGGCCGGCCATCATCCCGAGGCCCTCACATGCCAGCGCCGCTGAGAATCTCAGCTGGGGCGTTTCGCGCGAGGCCAGGCGCGACACCGGCCGCACCAGCGCTCTGGCCAATTGGCGCCCACCCCGAAGAAAGAGCCGGTTCTTCGTGGCATCGCCCGACCGATGGTTGGTCAAGTACTGGGTGTTGCCCATCCACATGGCTCGATCGAGTTGATACTTCAGGGTCGACCGATCGTGGGGCTCGACCTCGAATACGGCTGTCCGGGTCGAGAAGTAGCACTTCAGCCCGCGTCCGACCGCAGCTCGGTAGAAGACCATGTCCTCGCCGCCGAGCACACCGAGCTCAGGGTCGAAGCGGATGTCGGGATTGTCGAGGAGGAACGAGGCCCGCAGCATCGAATTGCCCGTCGCGCAGATCGGGACGTTCTCGTCCTCCTCGAAGTCGAGCAGCCCGAAACGATCGAAGGGCTCGTCGTGGATCCACGACGGCGCATCCTCGGGGAACTGCAGCAACAACGGGCCCGTTGTGGCGTCGGCCGACGTCCGCTCCTGCAGCGCAAGGTGCTCGATGAACCAATCCTCGGGGACCATGATGTCGTCGTCGGTCATCGCCACCCAGTCCCCCATCTGGCTCGCAGCATCGAGGCCGGTGTTCCGGGCAATCGAGATGTTCTGGGAGCCGGCATGGCGGTAGTGCAGACCGAGCGCGAAGCGGTGTTCGAACCCGTCGACCACCTCGGCTGCCCGACCGTCTGGGTTGTCGTCGACGATCACAACACCGACCTCGGCCTGCGACGCGACCGCATCGGCGGCGATCTGCAACGTGTGCAGCAGACGAGCCAGCGGCTCGTTGCGCTTGTACGTACACACGTAGACAGCGATTCGAGTCATCGGGACGTCCCTCCGGCTACAGGACAACGGCGTCGGCTCCGAGCAACACGCGCAACTCGGGGATGAGGCCTTTGGCGTTGGACACATTGAAGTCGTCGGCCAGCTTGATCACCTGGGAGTCGCTCAGATGGATGTAGACCGACGACTCGCCCGGGTGCTCGGTGAGCACTCGTTTCAGATCCTCGATCATGAGTTCGGACAACTGATCCGGACGGATCTCGAGCCGAACCGGCGCCGCTGCACCCAAGTTCTCGATCTCGAACACCTCGATCGACTGGATCATCAGCTTCGATTCTTCGTCCCGCTTCTGCACTCGCGCCCGAGCGATGACAACTCGATCGTCGTCGAGGAGATGGCCGTAGTCGGTGAAGGTGCGAGGGAAAACCATGCACTCGACGGAGTCGGACAGATCCTCGAGGACGAAGATTCCCATGAGATCACCCTTCTTGGTCCACTTGCGTTGGAGCTGAGTGACGACGCCGCCGATGACGACGAGGGCACCGTCGTCCATGGCTTCGAGATCGGCCAGAGCGTGCTCCGTCCGCCGACGAAGGGCACCCTCGAGACCCATCAACGGATGATCGGACACGTAGAGACCCGAGCATTTCCTTCTCGAAGGCGAGGCCTCCTGGACTTGTCGAACTCGGTGTCGGGAATCGTCGGCCGGTCGTCGAACGACGGGCCCGTCCTCGGCGGCCCCGAACAGCGTCATGACGCCCATGTCGTGTTCCTTGCGAGTGGACGCGGTCTTGTCGATGATCTCCTCGAAGGTGAGGAGCAGACCCTGGCGGGGATGGCCGAGCGAATCGAAGCCACCGGCCTTGATCAGGGACTCGATGGCTCGCTTGTTGAGCACCGAGTAGTCGACTCGTTCGCAGAAGTCGATGAAGTCGGTGAAGGGGCCGCCCTTTCGCCGCTCGGCCACGATCAGCTCGACCAGCGCCTCACCGACATTTCGCACAGCTGACAGGCCGAACGTGATGGCGTTGACGACCTCCCTCGGGCGCCAACGGATCAGGATTCGGGATCGAGCCGAAGTTGATCTCCGGACCGATTCACATCAGGCACGAGCACGGAGATGCCGAGCTGGCGGCACTCGTTGAGGTAGATGCCGGCCTTGTCGAGATTCGACTTCACGCTGGTGAGGAGGCGAGGCGAAGTACTCGGCGGGATAGTTCGCCTTCAGGAACGCCGTCTGGAAGCTGACGAATCCGTAGCCGTAGGAGTGGCTCTTGTTGAAGGCGTAGTCGGCAAAACCCTCGATCGTGGTGAACAGCTCCTCGCCGAATTTCACCCCGTATCCGTTGGTGTCGCAGCCGGCGATGAACTTCTCGCGCTCCTTCGCCATGAGCTCGCGCTTCTTCTTGCCTGCCGCCTTGCGAAGGTTGTCGGCCTCGGCCAGCGAGTAGCCGGCGAACTTCTGGCTCGCCCGCATCATCTGCTCCTGGTAGATCATGAGGCCGTAGCTCTCACCCATGATCGCCTCGGCATCGGGATGCACGTAGGTGACGTCTTGCCGAGCGTTCTTTCGATCGGCGTAGTCGTTGTGCATGTTCGCCGCCATCGGACCCGGCCGATACAGGGCGACGAGCGCAGCAACATCCTCGAAGGCGGTCGGGGCCATCGAACGCATCAGCGCTCGCATCGGCGGTGACTCCAGCTGGAACACACCGATGGTCTGGCCCGCCTGGAGCAGCTCGTAGGTCTTTGCGTCCTCGAGGTCGACGTGGTCGATGTCGACAGTGACGCCGTGCACTTCCTCCACCAGGGCGATCGTGTCGCTGATGACGTCGAGGTTGCGCAGCCCCAGGAAGTCCATCTTGAGCAGACCGAGCTCTTCGACGCCGTTCATCTCGTACTGCGTGACGACCGGTGACTCTTCGATCGGCTTGCCGGACTCGGGCTTGCGTTGGATCGGCAGGTACGTGGTGAGCGGATCCTTGGTGATCACCACGGCAGCAGCGTGGATGCCGTCGGAGCGACGCAGACCCTCGAGCCCCTTCGCCACTTCGATGACCTTGGCGACATCGGCATCGGTATCGACCATCGAGCGCAGCTCGGTGGCCATGTTGTAGCCGTCCGCGTACTTCTCGGACTTCTCGAGGCAGTACTTCAGCGGGGTGTCGCGACCCATGATCAGCGGGGGCATGGCCTTGGCGACCTTGTCGCCGACCGCATACGGATAACCGAGTACTCGTGCTGCGTCGCGAACAGCGGCCCTGGCCTTGATCTGGCTGAAGGTCACGATCTGGGCGACGTGATCCCGTCCGTATTTCTCGGCGCAGTAGCGGATCATCTGATCCCGGTAGCGGGAGTCGAAGTCCATGTCGATGTCCGGCATCGAGATCCGGGACGGATTCAGGAACCGCTCGAAGAGCAGGTCGTACTTGATCGGATCGAGATCGGTGATCCAGAGGCAATAGGCCACGGCACAGCCGGCAGCAGAACCGCGCCCGGGACCGACTCTGATGCCGACCTCGCGTGCGTAGCGGATCATGTCCCACGTGATCAAGAAGTAGGACGAGAACCCCATGCTCTTGATCGTTCCGAGCTCGAACTCGATGCGATCGATCGTCGCCTGCGGAATGGACGATCCCCAGCGCTTCTTCGCCCCTTCCATCGTGAGGTGATAGAGGTAGTCGTCCGAGCCCTCGAATCCGCTCGGAATGGGGAAATCGGGCAGCTGCGGCTTGCCGAACTCGATCTCGACGTTGCAGCGTTCGGCAATCCAGAGCGAATTGTCGCATGCCTCGGGGAGCTCGGCCCACTGATGCCGCATCTCCTGCGCCGTCTTCAGGTAGTGCTCGTCGCCGCTGAACTTGAACCGATCAGGGTCGCTCATCAACGAGCCGGTCTGAACGCAGAGCAACGCATCGTGTGCGTCGTGATCGATTCGGTTGGTGTAGTGCGAGTCGTTGGTGGCCAGGAGCGGCGCGTTGATCTTTCTGGCGATCTCGATCAGCTGCGGGTTGGTCTTGTGCTGTTCGGGGATGCCGTGGTCCTGGAGCTCGATGAAGAGGTTGTCCCGCCCGAAGATGTCCTGCAGGCGGGCGGCTCGCTCGATGGCCTGTTGCTCATTCCCCTGGAGGAGGGACTGCAGGACGTGGCCTCCGAGGCATCCCGTCGTGGCGATGACACCCTCGGAGTACTTCTCGAGGAGCTCCCAGTCACACCGGGGCTTGTAGTGGAAGCCGGTCATGAACGCATCGGAGGACAGCTCGATGAGGTTCTGGTACCCCGTGTTGTTCTCCGCCAGGGCAATCAGGTGGTAGTAGAGCTTCTTGCCGCCGTCGGTGTTTCCGCCAGAGTCGTCGATGCGGCCCCGCCGGCTCGGACGCTCGAACCGGGAATCGTGGGCTTGATACAGCTCAGTCCCGATGATGGGGTTGATGCCGTGGGCTCGACACGCCTTGTAGAAGTCGAGCACCCCGTACATGTTGCCGTGATCGGTGATGCCGAGAGCCGGCTGCCCGTCGGCCGCTGCGGCAGCGACGAGTTCGTCGAGCCGGGATGCGCCGTCGAGCATCGAGTATTCGGTGTGGACATGCAGATGAGTGAACGAGGACCCCACGAACCGCTTCCTGTACCGCCGGGTGTAGACGACGACCTTGGCTCGACCCCCTCACGCCGGGACGATCGAATGACACGACTGTAACATTGGTTCGGCGAACGCCTCACGCCTTCGGCGATCACGACCAGATCACCACGCACGCCTCCGCCGTCGACGTGCCTCACCCGAACGCCTCACGCCTTCGGCGATCACAACCAGATCACCACGCACGCCTCCGCCGTCGACGTGCCTCACCCGAACGCCTCACGCCTTCGGCGATCACAACCAGATCACCACGCACGCCTCCGCCGTCGACGTGCCTCACCCGAACGCCTCACGCCTTCGGCGATCACAACGAGATCACCCCGCACGCCTCCGCCGTCGGACCTCAGGGTCGTCGGCCTGCGGGTCGTCAGCTGATGCCGGAGCGCTGGCGGTACTCGGGGCTGTCGCTGAAGGATGTCATCAGCTGCCCTCGGGTCGTGCCGTTCTTGAGCCGGTCGAGCCAATAGCGCTCACCGCTTGCGTCGGAGCCACGCCCCATCACGTTCTGATACACGAGCTGAACGAACTCTCGGTCGCTGAGGCGTGCCGTAGGTGGTCTGGAACTCGTTCGCCGAAGCGAAGTGGTCCGAGATGCGCCAGATGCTCATGCCGGCTGCCGCTTCGTTGCGCCAGTACTGCAGGCCACCATCGTCGGGGGCCCGCAAGTAGTACGCCTTGTACAGCCGCTTGATGCTGTTCAGTGTTTCATTGGACACGTTGCCCGGCGGGTTGGAGCAGGACCCTCCGACGTTCGACGGCGTCTTGCGAGGTGTCGTGGCTGACGAGCTCTGGACCGGCTTCGACGTGTCGAGCCGGCGGAACTGCACGACGGCCCACATACGACCGTCACGATCGCAGGTGACGGCGACCGAAGCGGGAACGAGGTTCGGGTCGGTGATCAGGTTGCGGTGGCCGGCCGAACGCATCCAGGCATCGGTGACCTGGCCGGTTTTGCCACCGTACGCAACGATCTCGGCCCGGCCGTCGCTCGAGTGCGAGAGGAAACCGTCGCCCTCGATCCGGTCTGCCCAGCGAACTGTTGCCGTGTTCATCGAGGTGTCGAGCGTGAGTGCAGGCAGGCCTCGGGCCGAGCGCTCGCTGTTGAGCTGAGCGAACAACTCGGCAGCCAGCAAACTCTCGCCGGAGTTCATGGATGCACCGGCAGGCGACACCGAAACCATCAGCGACACGAGGGTGCCGAGCACGACGATGAGGGCGGTGAGCACTCGAGATCCCCGACTTCTCGGCAGGGTGTTGGATGCCTCGTCCTGGGACGGATAGGTTGGCCGTGGCAGGCAAGCTGTGTCTGTCATGCGTTCGTAACCATGGCGCAACGCAAATGAAATGTCAAGCGATCGCGACTCACTGTGCGTGTGTCACCGTGCGTGGGGCTGTCATCCATTCGACATCGTTCGGCGTGGGCACCGAATCATTGGAGTCTGGCGCCACGAAGGGCCGTCCGCCTCAGATGTAGGCCAACCGGACCACACGAGGGTCCCCAGGGGCTGGGAGCGGTTCAGGCAGTCGCCGGTGCGTGGAAGTGTTCGAGGTACTCGGCCATCGCCCAACCCCAGGCCACGACGTGCTGATCAGCGCTGCGAGCGCATGACTCGAACAAGGGAGACAGATCGCTGGCTTTCAGTGACTCGTGGTCGAGCACCAGATTGTCGCCTTCGCCGACCGCGATCATCGAGCGGTCGTCGAATGAGGTGGCACCGAACCGCTTCGCCAACCGTCGACCCCACGCTCGCTCCTCGCCATTCGCCCTGGTCTCGGGCCACGGGCGAACGTCGGCCAGACCGACGAGCGCTTCGAACGGTCCCGGGTGGTTCGCCCTCGTGGCGATCACGACGTCTTCGTCCGGAAAGGCCATGAGGGTCTTGTGGAGTTGCTCGTGCATCAGCGACTTCAGGACCGATGATCGGCTCCGCTTGCGCGCGACACACCCGACACCGATGAGGAGTGACGGCGTGCCCCCGATCCGTTCGAGCGTGCTCATCATGAATCCTTCGAGCCGCCCGCCGTTGAAGGCCTGACTCGTCAACACCCACTCTTCGGCCTGTTTCGACAACAGTCCGGCTTCCCAGCCCTCTCCGGCGACGGTCAGGTCGGCCATGTCTCCGAGCTCGGCATCGCTCAGAGCGGTGCAGTCCTTGGTGTAGACCTCGATCACGTGATGAACCCCCATGCCTCTCGACCGACCCGAACTCGGTTCGATCTGTGCGCGAAAGCTGGTCAGTCCCCGGACCAGCACACAAGAGTTTTCCGCTCTCGACCGGCGTTCGTCAAACTGAACGCAACTTCACCTCACAGGTACACACCGCCACTGCCCGGCTCCTGCTGTCCTCCGCCGGCCGGGAGAGCCTGCGCGGCCTTGATGTGTTGGAGCTGTTGCTGAGCCGCCATCTGCTGGGCGAACAGGGTGGCCTGGATCCCGTGGAAGAGCCCTTCGAGCCAACCGACCAGCTGTGCCTGGGCGATCCGCAGCTCGGACTCGGAAGGGACTTCGTTCTCCCCGAAAGGCATCACCAAGCTCGCCAATTCGGTCTGCAGATCCGGTGAGAGGGCTGCAGAAAGCTCCTCGACACTGGTGTCGTAGATCTCGCGGAGTCGATTTCGGCCCGCAAGATCGAGTTCGGTGGTTCGAACCTCCTCGAGCAGCTGCTTGATCATCGATCCGATTCGCATCACCTTGGCCGGTTCCGAGACCGCTCCACGCGGCGGCGCCTGATCGCCGTGGCGCTCCTCCGGGTCGGCGACATCGGTGGGCGCCAGCACATCGGAACCATCGCTCGATGGGGGTCCACCCCCGGCCGACTCGCCATCGCTGGTCGGATCGGCCGGTCTCGTTGCCTCGAAGTCGGTCATGGCCTGTTTGTAGTCGATCGGACCGTCGATCTCACGCCTCGGCGACCAGCAGCGGGACGAGCATCTCGGCCGACGTCAGCGATCCGTGCCGCCCGATCAGCGAGAAAGGGCCGGTGTCGTCTGGATCATCGAAGCCGAATGGCTCGAAGGGCAGCAACGCCACGGAGCCGTACCGCCCGCGCACTTCGTTGCGCACCGATGGACCGAACCACTGGTCGTCGACCATTTCCTCGAGACTGCGCACCCACGTATCGGAACCGTGGGCATCGATGGCGGCACGGAGGAGATCGTCCTCTGCCCCAGGGGAGGCGTGGAGCCATCGAAATCGTGCCTCACCGGACAGACCGTCTGTGAGCTCGAGGACCTCGGCGGCGATCGGTCGCAGATCGTTCCCGCAGTCGACCTGGCCATGGTCGGCGGTGACGAACACCTGCGTGCCAGAAGGAGCGGCGGCGATCACGTCGCCGACGAGCCGGTCGACGTAACCGACCTCTGCGTCGTATCTCTCGTCGAGCCCGTACTCGTGGGCCACCTTGTCGACACCGTCGTAGTACGCGTACACGAACGGTGAACCCTCTCGGAGCACTCGTGCGATCTCGCTGACCATGACCGCCGTGGTGCGGTAGCCGTGCAGGTGCGCACCGCGCAGATGTGCGCCGGTGAACCCGGTCTTGGCGAACTCGGCCTTCGACACGTAGTCGACTCGTTGTCCGAGGAACGGCTCGTACGGCTGCACCGTGTCTGGCGGGACTTCGCGACGGAGATCGCCGCGCTCGGATGACCACCACCGAAGCGAGTTCATGATCTGGTCGTCGACCACCATGCGATATCCGACGACGCCGTGCTCGCCGGCCGTCAGACCGGTGGTGATCGAAGTGAGCGCCGTCGCCGTCGTGGAGGGAGCAACGCTGGTGATGTGCTGCCCCCGCATCTGGTGGAGGACCGGGGTGAGCGACGGGCGTTCCCTGAGCTGTTCCCAGCCCAGCCCGTCCAGCACCAGCAGGACGATCGGACGCCGATGGTCGATCTCGACCGGGAGCTGAGCTCCGACAGGGCCGAGCATGGCCGGTACGAGGTCGGTGAGGCAGCCACGACCGTGCGCAGGAGGGACAGGATCTGGACGCATGACCCGAAACCCTAGAGCGCAACGTCGACGGCCCGTTCGAAGAGGCATACGCCGAGTCACTCGCCGTGCAACTAGGGTCAGATGTCGTGAAGGTCTCGACCCGGGGTGACTACGCAGCGCGAGCACTCCTGTCCTTGGCGCTGCACTCCGAGACAGTCCACCCGACGACCGTTCGCGAGATCGCCGATCGCACTGGTCTCCCCCAGCCGTACCTCGAACAGATTCTGCTGGCGCTGAAGGGTGCCGGCATCGTGCGCTCGAAGCGGGGCGTCGGCGGTGGCTACCTGCTGGCGCGCGACCCCGCAGAGATCACCTTGGCCGAGATCGTACGAGCCGTCGACGGGCCGATCACGCTCGGTGACTTCGGAGAGCCTCACACCGCCGGAGCCTGCGATCACGAAGGTCAGTGCGTCCTGCTGGCCGTGTGGAACAACGTCGGAAGCGCGATGCGCTCGATGCTGGAAGGGTTCAGCCTCGCCGACATCAGCAACATGGCGAACGGGGTCGCCGACTGGCCGAGCCAGGAGCCCGCTACGACGTGAATGAACGACATCTGGATCGCACCATCCGGTCGCGACGTATGGTCCGGTCCTTCACCGACCGCCAGGTCGACGGGAGGGTGCTCGACGACATGCTCGACCTGGCCAGGCGGGCTCCGTCGGCCGGCAACACTGCCGCAGTCGAGTATCTGGTGCTCGACACGCCGGACTCGGTCGCGGCGTACTGGGCAACCACGATGTCAGAGGAACGGCAGATCGGATTCCGGTGGCAGGGCTTGTTCCGAGCGCCCGTGTTGGTCGTGGTGGCAACCAGGCCGGGCGCCTACGTCGAGCGCTACGCCGAGGCGGACAAGGCCCGGCCACAGCTCGGAAGCAGCACCGAGGGTTGGCGGCAGCCGTTCTGGTGGATCGATGCCGGAATGGTGGCGCAGAACCTTCTGCTGACGGTGAACGACCGTGGGCTCGGAGCCTGCCTCTTCGGTCTCTTCGACCACGAGGACGACGTCAAGACCACCTTCGACGTGCCGAACGACCGGCGCCTGGTGTGCACGATCGCCATCGGTGAACCGGATGGATCGGACCGGCCTGGACGCTCAGCGGGACGGAAGACGACCAGCGTTGGACGCGATCACGCATCGTGGCCTTTGGAGGACTCGATCGTCCCCTCCCGGCACCGACTGAGGAGGTCGGCGAGGTCGTCGGGAAGCGGGCTCTCGAACAACATCCATTCGCCGCTGTCCGGATGGGTGAACCCGAGCGTCTCAGCATGCAGGAACGGGCGATCGAGCCCGAGGTCCGGTTGAGATCCCCCGTAGCGGTCGTCACCGATCACCGGATGATCGATGGCTTCGAGGTGGACTCGAATCTGGTGTGTTCGCCCGGTCTCCAGACGGCAGCGCATGTGGGTCAAGGGCGGATCATCGAATCGCTCGATCACCTCGTAGCGGGTCCGTGCATCTCGCCCGGACAACACGACGGCATGGCGAGTGGGATCTCGTGGAGAGCGTCCGAGTGGTGCATCGATCACACCCTCGCTCGATCCGACTCGACCATCGACCAGCGTCCGGTACTGCCGCAGCATCGACCGGACGACGAGCTGCTGCTTCAGAACCTCGAGCGCCTCGACCGTCTTCGCCACGACGAGTAGCCCGGATGTGCCCTTGTCGAGCCGGTGAACGATGCCGGGCCGTTCGGCGGGGCCGACGCCGCGTAGATCGGGGAACATGCTGAGCAGCCCATGGGCCATGGTGCCGTGCAGCGTGCCGGCGCCAGGGTGAACGACCAGCCCAGCCGGCTTGTCGACGACGATGACGTGATCGTCCTGGAAGACGACGGGCACCTCGATGGAGGAGTCAGCTTCCAATTGACCGTCGAAACGCTCGACGACCACCACCACGACATCGCCTTCAGCCACCCGTTCGGACGGCTTGGTCGGCACTCGGTCGTTGATCGTGACGTGGCCGTCGATCAAGAGCGCGGCAGCGTCGCTACGGCTGACGTCGGCCACGAGCGCCACGACGCGGTCGATGCGCTGCCCTGCGAGTGCCGGAGGGAGTGTCTCGGTGAGTGTCTCGATCTCAGACATCGGCGCCGTCGTCGGCGTGGGCGTCATCGGGAACGCCGTCGGTTGTGGTGTCGGCGTGATCTGGGGCCTGTTCATCCAGCGGTTGTCGCCAGAGAAGCAGCGCAACGGTTGCGACTCCGCCGACGACAGCGATGTCGGCGACATTGAAGATGGGCCAGAACTGGAGATCGATGAAGTCGACGACCTTGCCGCTCAGAAAGCCATCGTCGGCCCGCGTCACCCGATCGATCAGGTTGCCGACCGCACCACCAACCACCACGGGAAAGGCGATCGCCAGCCACCGATCCGCGGTGGTCACGGTCAGGTAGATGAGATAGATCGACATCACGAAGGCGATGACTCCGAGGACGGGGCCGCCGCCGGTGAAGCTGCTGAAGGCGGCACCGGGGTTGAAGGACAATCGAAATCGCAATGAACCGATCACGTCGATGCAGGCGTCGGGGACCGAACACGAAGACCGGCTGAGATTGCGCACCGCCCAGGCTTTGGTCACCTGATCGACAGCGATGACGGCGCCTGCGATCGTCAGCGCGACGAGCAGACGACGGCGACGACCGATCAGAACATCGACGTCTGGTGACGCACGCACTTCTTGGCCATCGGCAGGAACTCGAGCCGTTCTTTGGGAATGATGTCCTCGCCGCTTGCGCAGATCCCGTACCTGCCGTTGTCGATTCGCTGGATGGCGGCGTCGATGTCGTCGACGATTTCTCGCGCCTTGGCCGACAGGGCGAGGTCGCGGTCGCGCTCGACGGCGAGGGTGTCTCCCTCGCCTGATTCCTCGTCGAACTGCACGTCGCCCGGATCGCGGTCGGCCATCAGCGCCGCGGCCTCGGCTTCACGCACTTCTGCGTGACTCGTCTGTTTGGCCCGCTCCTCCACCAGCGCAGCTCGCTGCTGCTTCAGCCACTTCTTGTCCTTGAGCCAGGACGGAATATCGAGCGTCGCCGCTGCCTTCTTTGCCACCGAAGTGTTCCCTGCCTTCTTGGTCGTCGTGCTGGCACTCGGGCCCTTCTTGGCCGGCGCCTTCTTCGCTGCCGTCTTCTTCGCTGCCGTCTTCTTGGCCACGGCCTTCTTCGCTACCGTCTTCTTGGCCGGCGCCTTCTTGGCCACGGCCTTCTTCGCCGGCGTCTTCTTCGCTACCGTCTTCTTCGCCGCCGTCTTCTTCGCTACCGTCTTCTTGGCCGGCGCCTTCTTGGCCGCGGCCTTCTTCGCTACCGTCTTCTTCGCTGCCGTCTTCTTGGCCACGGCCTTCTTGGCCGGCACCTTCTTGGCCACAGCCTTCTTGGCCGGCGCCTTCCCCTTTGATGCCGCTTTCGACTTCGCCACCACGTGGCCCCCGTTCACTGATCTGCCGCCCACGGGCGATGTCATGCCGATCGTCGATGAATACTCGAACCGCTCGGGCGGCAGAGTGTAGGTCGGGAGCCGTCCAACATCACGCACCCCCGTCGACGCCGACTCGTTGACGGCCCCGGCTGGGAATCAGCGGCTCTCCGGGCCAGGCCACCGCTACGATTGCCCGCCATGTCTGAGCCGCTGTCGCTTCCCTATCCCGAGGTTCCCGCTCGAGCGGATTTTCCCGCCATCGAGCGCCGGATTCTCGAGCGCTGGGACCGGGACTCGACCTTTCAGGCCTCGGTCGACCAGCGCCCCATCGACGACGAGTTCGTGTTCTACGACGGACCGCCATTTGCAAACGGTCTTCCCCACCACGGACATCTCTTCACCGGCTACGTGAAGGACCTCGTACCCCGCTACCAGACCATGAAGGGCCGTCGGGTCGAACGCCGATTCGGATGGGACTGCCACGGGCTCCCGGCGGAGATGGAGACCGAGAAGCAACTCGGCGTCACCGGTCGAGCGGCGATCACCGAGTACGGCATCGGCGAGTTCAACGAGCAGTGCCGCTCCTCGGTGATGCGCTACGCGGGCGAGTGGGAATCGACTGTCAACCGCCAGGCCCGGTGGGTCGACTTCGATCAACACCTACAAGACGATGGACTCGAGCTACATGGAATCCGTCATGTGGGCCTTCAAGCAGCTCCACGACAAGGGTTTGATCTACGAGGCCTACCGGGTCATGCCGTACTCCTGGGGAGCAGAAACACCGCTGTCCAACTTCGAGATCAGGATCGACGACGCCACGCGCCCTCGACAGGATCCAGCCGTCACCGTTGCCTTCGACCTCGCCCCGGATCCGGGCGACCCCGACGACTCGGACGGATTGGTGATCCTTGCCTGGACCACCACGCCATGGACGTTGCCGAGCAACCTGGCACTCGCTGTCGGCCCGGACATCGACTACGCCCTCTTCCACGTCACCGACGGAGCCGAGGAGCTCAACGGCAAGACCGTCGTGATCGGTGCAGCTGCCGTCGACACCTACCGGACACAGCTGGGCACCGCCGACATCGTCGGCACACTGAAGGGTTCCGACCTCGTCGGTCGCACCTACGCACCCCTGTTCCCGTACTTCGCCGACCGGGCGGCACCTGACCACGCCTCCCCCGGCTTCCGTGTCCTTGCTGCCGAGTTCGTCGACACCAGCGACGGCACCGGCATCGTGCACATGGCCCCCGGATTCGGCGAAGACGACCAGCAGGTCTGCGAGGCCAACGGAATCGTGATCGGCGAGGCCGTGCCCGTCGACGATCAGGGCCGTTTCACCGCTCCCGTCGTCGACTGGCTCGGAACCAACGTCTTCGATGCGAATCCGCTGATCATCCGGCACCTCAAGGAGCTGGGGCGCATCGTGCGCCACGACACCTACGAGCACAACTACCCGCACTGCTGGCGCACGGACACGCCGATCATCTACAAGGCCATCTCCTCGTGGTACGTCGAGGTCACGGCGATCCGCGATCGACTGATGGAGCTGAATCGCGAGATCAACTGGGTGCCGGACCATGTCCAACAGGGCCGATTCGGTCAATGGCTGGCCGGCGCACGCGACTGGTCCATCAGCCGCAACCGATTCTGGGGTTCGCCGATCCCGGTGTGGAGAAGCGACGATCCGGACTACCCCCGTATCGACGTCTACGGAAGCCTCGACGAACTCGAGGCCGACTTCGGCGTCCGCCCAGACGACCTCCACCGCCCGTTCATCGATGAGCTGACCAGGCCGAACCCAGACGATCCGACCGGGCAATCCACGATGCGCCGCGTCGACGAGGTCCTCGACTGCTGGTTCGAGAGCGGTTCGATGCCCTTCGCCCAGGTGCATTATCCCTTCGAGAATGCCGAGTGGTTCGAGGAGCACTTCCCCGCCGACTTCATCGTCGAGTACATCAACCAGACCCGCGGCTGGTTCTACACGCTGCATGTCCTCGCCGGCGCCCTCTTCGACCGTCCGGCGTTCCAGAACGTGATCTGTCACGGAATCCTCCTCGCCGAGGACGGGGCCAAGCTCTCGAAGAAGCTCCGCAACTACACCGAGCCGAGCGAGGTGTTCGACAAACAAGGATCAGACGCGCTGCGTTGGTACTTCATGTCGAGCAACATCGTGCGGGGCGGTGACGCTCGCATCAGCGATCAGGCCATCGACGAGGTCACCAGGCAGGTCCTCCTACCTCTGTGGAACGCGTATTCGTTCTTCGTGCTGTACGCCAACGCAAGTGGCCACACCGCGCAACTGCGAACCGACTCGTCAAACGTGCTCGACCGGTACATCCTGGCGAAGACCGCCGAAATGGTCGAGACCACGACCGAGCGACTCGATGCCTACGATCTGGCTGCCGGCGCAGGGGCGATCCAAGGCTTCCTCGATGCCCTGAACAACTGGTACATCCGCCGGTCCCGCGATCGATTCTGGGGTACCGACACCGACGCCGCCGACACCGAAGTGGCAATCGACACGCTGTACACGGTGCTCAACACGCTCACACGGGTCATCGCTCCATACCTGCCGATGATCGCAGAGGAGATCTGGCTCGGGATCGCTCCGACGGGCACGGATCAGCCGTCCGTCCACCTCCAGGACTGGCCATCGGCCGACGAACTCGGCCTCGAGCCAGACCTCGTGACCGCCATGGACCGACTCCGCGACGCCGCGTCGGCGGCCTTGTCACTGCGCGAAGACCGCGGTCTCCGAGTTCGACTTCCATTGGCGTCGGCCACGGTGGCAGGCCACGGAGCGGCCTCGATCACACCATTCGTCGATCTCCTGGCAGACGAGATCAACGTGAAGGAGATCCGTTTCTCCGACGACGTGACCGAGTTCGGAACCTTCCGGCTCCAACCGGACGGACGCGTGCTCGGACCAAGGCTCGGGCCGGACATGAAGTCCGTGCTGCAGGGCGCCAAGAACGGAGACTGGTCGACAAACGACGACGGAACCGCAACCGTGTCCGGCCATCGTCTCGAAGCAGGCGAGTTCACACTCAAGCTCGACCCGATCGAGGGTGTTGCCGCAGCCCCTCTCCCCGGCAACGATGCCCTGGTGGCGATCGACATCGACGTCACAGCGGAACTCGAGGCAGAGGGTTTGGCTCGCGATGCCGTTCGTCTCATCCAACAGGCCCGCAAGGACGCCGACCTCGACGTGACCGATCGCATCGATCTCGTTCTCGAGGTCGAGCCGGCGGCAGCGTCTGCCCTCACGCATCACGAGGACTTCCTGGCCGGTGCCGTACTGGCGACCTCAGTTCGGATCTCGTCGCCCGGCTCAGCCGAAGCGACGGCCGAGAGTCCGGACGACCAGTTCAGGACAGACGTGAAACTCGACGGTTCACCGATGCACATCCGGTTGGCCCGCTCGAGCTGATCGCTACTTCCGTCGGCCGAACCAGCCGCCCTTGCCATCGTCGTCGGATTCGGAGTCACCGAGAAACTTGCTGAGCGCTTCGTCGTCGTCGTCATCCGACGTCACTCGGCGAAGCTCGTCGAGGAAGGGGTCGCTCGTGGCTTCCGCCTTGCCCGCCCGGTCCGCCCCCGGCGCCAGATCTTGCATCGTGCGGCGTTCCTGCACCGCAGCCCCTCCTGTTTCGACCTCGACCACGGGGTGGGCGAGTGTGGGTTCGCCTTCGTCATCGTGCTCGGATGGCTCGTCGCCGGGCTGATCGACCATGAGCCCGACCGAGCGCGCCTCGTCGATGCCGGGCTCGTCTGCCCACGTTGTCTCACCGTTGGCCCAAGAGCTCCCGCCGTCGTTGCCGGACACCGCCTCGGTCGACGTGCTCGTTCTCGTTTTCGTCCCACGACCCGGTGTCATCGGCCGCGTCTGTCGTCCACAGCGCTGTCGGCGAATTCATCCTCGACCGGTGCGGCACCGACAGCCAGATCGGGGGCGAGCACACCCTCGGCCTCGGCCGTGTCGGCAACCTCGGCTGCCAACGTGTCCAGCGACGTGACCGTGATCGAGACGGGATCGGTGGGCCCGACATCGGGGAGATCGGCGACGGGCGTGGGCGGCATGACGGTCCGGAGGCGCTCCGGGTCTTCGACCACCTCGGACAGCTCGGCGATGGCCGAACGAATGACCTCGCGACGCGCAGCAAGGTGGCCTTCGAAGTTCTCGACGTCGCCGGCCAGGGCATCACGAGCCATCTCCAGCGACCCGATCTGGGCAATCAGGTCGTCACGCGTGGTCGCATGGGTCTCCGACAGTTCGGCTTCGGCTTCGGCGATCTTGGCGTCGATGGTGGTACGTGCGGTGTCGACCATGGCGGCGACATCACGGTTGGCCTGATCGATCGAGGCCGCTCGTTCGGCTTCGGCATTCGCCCGCATCTCGGCCGCTTCGCGCTCCATCGCCTCACGGGTCGCGACAGCGTCGCCTTCGGCCTCGTTCTTGATCCGCGCTGCTGTCTCCTGGGCTTCCTTGACCGTGGCATCGGCCGTGCGCTGCGCGAGCACGAGGGTCTTGCTCAGTGTCTCGTCGAAGTTCTCGGCAGTCGGCGGTGCGACTCGACTGGGGCAACAGGAGCGGCGGGAGTCGGCGCCGGACCACCACCTTCCATGACGCGAGCTTCCGCTGCCGCCGCTCGGCGTTCGGCTTCGCTCAGCCGTTCGACCAGCGTGTCGACTTCGTCGGCCAACGGCGCCAGGTTCTCCAGCACTCGGTCGACCTGATGCTTGTTGTAACCACGGAGCTCCTCATCGAAGCGGATCTCGGGAATCCGGCGCAGGACGCGAAGCTTTTCATTCGAACCAGGCATGGCGTGAGACTACTCCCCGAAAGGCCCGAGCCGATCGACCCAAAGCCGATCGTTCACGAGTCAGCGATCGAAGCCGCGTTCGTCGATTCGTCGCCGCTCGTCGGCCGACACTTCTGTGCCTTTCGGCAGCAGAAGGAAGACATTGGTGGCCAGCTTCTCCATCGACCCTCCGAGGGAGTAGCAGACGCCACTGGCGAAGTCGATGAGACGCCTGGCAAGCTCGCGATCGACATCGGTGAGCTGCATGATGACGGGCGTCGATCGCTTGAACTCGTCGGCCAGGACCTTTGCATCACCGAAGGATTGCGGGGCGATGCTCCGCGGCTTCGATGCGACGACGGGCGTGACGGAGTGCGGCACATCCGGCTCGCTGCGAGAGATCGGTCGAACGGTGAACGACGGCTCGTCGTCGCCGCTGATCGACCGGATCGGGCGCACGGCTCCGACTGTTCCCGTTGTGCTGCGAGGTGCGGGCTCTGGCTCGGCGCCACCGATGGGACCGTGCGACGCGGCGACCGTTTCGCCCCGGCGACCGTCATCGTCGAACTCGCCGGCGTCGTCGTCGAAGTACCGGTCTTCGTAGTCTTCGTCTGGTCCGAGGCCCAGCGCCACCATCACGTTCTTGAACATTGCGATCCCATCAGCCGAGTGAGATTCTCATCCTTGACACCTCGAGGGTCGAGATGCCTGGTCAGAGGCTAGTCGGCCGAGAACCGAAGAGAGCGGTACCCACCCGAATCATCGTCGAGCCAGACCTGACTGCGGCCTCGAGGTCTCCGCTCATCCCCATCGAACAACCACGAAGGCCATGTCGGTCGGCCCGCTCACGCAGCAACTCGAACGCCGGCGTCGGGTCGGCTCCATCGGTGGGGCCGATCGTCATCAGGCCGACGAGGTCGAGCTCGAGGGATTCCATGTGGTCGACCAGCGGTGCGAGATCGTCGGGGGCGCAGCCAGACTTCTGATGCTCGCCGGTTGTGTTGACCTGGATGTAGACGGTCGCTCCCGGCGATCGTTTGGCGACCTCGGACGCCACCTCGGCTCGATCGATGGTCTGATAGACGATCTGGGCCACAGAACTCGCTGTTGCCTCGTCGGTGAGGAGGCGGACCAGTCGCTTGATCTTGTTGCGTTGCAGACCGCCGATCATGTGCCAGGAAGGAGCGGGGAGACCTGCGAGGTCGACCGAGGCTGCCTTCTCGACGAGTTCTTGGGCGTAGTTCTCCCCCACTGACGGGAAACCGGCGGCGACTGCCAACTCGACGGCGCGAGGTGGGAAACGTTTGGTGACGGCGACGATCTCGACACGGTCTGGATCACCGCCGGCGGCCAGGATCCTCTCCATCAACGCGTCGCGGCGGGCGATGAGCGTGGCGAGATCCGGCAGGTCCGGAGCCGAGCCCTCGACCGTCGACCGGCTCATGAGCTACCACTGATCCGGCTGTCGTCGAACTCCTCGATCCAGGCGACGGTTGCCTGGCGACCGACGTCGCGTCGTGTCCGGTGACTGAAGTACCGCGGGTCGCTGGTACAGGGTGCGCGATCGGGCGCCGGCCAACCACCGCGAACACACGCGATCTGAACCACGTTCGACATGTCGAGGGCCGGAGCTCCAGCCGAAGTCGATCCGATCACATCGACACCGTATTCATCGACGACCGACGCCAGATCGGCTTCGCCGAACTCGTAGGCGCTGGGCTGGATGCAGGGGCCGAGCAGGCTCAGAACGGGAACTCCGCCTCGTTCAGCCAGCGCCTTGGCGGCAGCCTCGATCACACCTGCGACTGCACCCTTCCACCCCGCGTGGACAACGGCGACCCCGTTGGTGCTCACGAGGACGACCGGCGCACAGTCGGCGGTGAGCACCGACACAGCGATCCCCGATCCAGAGATGATCGCGGCGTCGCCGGTCGGCGATGGCGAGCTCTGATCATCGTCGATGATGGCATCGCCGTCGATCACGCAGCTCCCATGGACCTGGCGGATCGCCAGCCACCGCCGATCGGTCACTGCGGCACGCCGCCCGTCGAGCACCGAACGCGGCTCGTCCAGCGCAAAGCTGCCATCAGCACGATCGGTCGTGACGATGTGCACGATCGAACGTTCGAGATCGATCCGGTGGTGCTCCATCCGACAGTCGACCTCCTCGCGGGTTGCCCGGCAGGTGCTATTTCAGGAACGACGGGACGTCGAACCCGTCGTCGTCATCGTCGTCCGAGGCGAAGATGTCGACCGCGGCGCTCCGACCGGGCTCGTCGTCGAGCATGTCGCCCAGCGGATCGCCGCTCGCGGCGCATCCCCATCGGCGTCCCAACGATCGAAACCGGCAGCGATCACGGTGACCCGGATCTCATCGTCCATGCTCTCGTCGACGACCGTGCCGAAGATGATGTTTGCGTCGGGATGAGCAACGTCGTGGATGATCTCGGCTGCCTCGTTGACCTCGAAGAGACCGAGTTCACTCGACCCGGCGATGGACAGCAGGATGCCCCGGGCCCCCTCGATGGAGGCCTCGAGCAAGAGGGCTCGCGATGGCGGCCCGAGCCGCAGCGAGCGCCCGACCTTCACCACTCGCCTTGCCGATGCCCATCAACGCAGAACCTGCGTTGTGCATGATCATGCGCACGTCGGCAAAGTCGGTGTTGATGAGTCCGGGTGTCGTGATCAGATCGGTGATGCCGGCCACGCCGGACAGCAGGATCTCGTCTGCCATGCCGAACGCGTTGACCATGGTGGTCTTTTCGTCGGCAATGGACAGGAGCCGATCGTTGGGGATGACGATCTGGGTGTCGACCTTGTCCTTGAGACGGCTGATGCCGTTTTCCGCTTGGCTGGCGCGACGCCGACCCTCGAAGCCGAACGGACGGGTGACGACAGCGATGGTCAGGGCACCCTGACTCTTGGCGATCTCGGCGATCACGGGCGCAGCGCCGGTGCCGGTGCCTCCACCCTCACCCGCGGTGATGAACACCATGTCGGACCCGTCGAGCGCAGCGGAGATCTCGTCTGCGTGATCCTCGGCCGCCTGCTGTCCGATCTCGGGATCGCTGCCGGCACCGAGACCTCTGGTGAGATCACGACCGATGTGGATCTTGGTCTCGGCATCGTTCATCAACAGCGCCTGGGCATCGGTGTTCACCGCGATGAACTCGACGCCGCGCAGGCCTGCATCGATCATTCGATTGATGGCGTTGCAGCCGCCGCCACCGACACCTACGACCTTGATGACCGCCACGTAGTTCTGGGTATTCATTCGGAACCAGTTTCTTTCCAGTTAGACGCGCGCGGCTGATGGTGTTTCGCGCGCCGCCCGGTGAGGCTAGGTGCAGTTGGACAGATCGGACAACGCTTGTCGAGTTTCGCCCGTTGCGCTGATGCGTGTGATCGCAGGCGCGGTAGGGACTCGGAGATCGATTCGGTGGACACATCGGAGGTCGACTTCAGCTCGGATCGTGTCGTAACTCACCAGCTTTTCCGACAGTCCGCTGTCGTTGCCGAGATCCACCAGCGAACCGTCGACGCGATCGAGGACCAGGTGCCGATCGATGACACTCACAGACTGGATCTCGGCGAGCTGATCGGCGGTGAGTAGACCAAGGAGACGGATCACGCCGTGGACTTCCGTGGGTGCAGGCTGGCCCGGCACTCCGCTGGCCACCACCCCGTTGACCACATGCGACCAGTCAGGACGGTCCGGAAGCGACACCAACTGACGACCCGCTGCGTCGACCAACACGAATCCGTCGCCCGTAGGCAGAGCCAGTACCGGAATCCGTTCGGTGAGCCTGATGGTCACCGTCCCGTTCCACTCCCTTGCCACCTCGGCCGTCGCCACCCAGGGCAGCGCTTCCACGGCTTCCCTCGATGCCATCAGATCGAGGTCGACCAGAGGCGTGGCGACAGCGATGCCGGATGCGGAGCGCACAACGGCCGGGTCAGTGTGTTCGCCGCCCACGACCACGACCTCGTCGATGTCGAGCCAGCTGCTCTGCAGCAAGACCAGACAGCCGATCGACACCAGTGTGATCAGCGACAGCGCGATCAGCAGCCGAAGACGCTTTCGTCCTTCGGATCGGGCGACATCTCGCCGCCTGGCCTCGATTCGGGGATCGGTCGCAGTACGCCGGGTCGGCTTCTGCGCCGATCGTTGCGGCGCACGGCGGCGCGTCCGGGTCGAGGATCCGCTCATGTGTGTTCGCCTCCCGCCGGGTCCGACTCGAAACCGACCAGCACATTCTCCGGCCGTAGTTCGACGTCGAAAGTGTTGCGCACCCGACGCTGGACTTCGCGGATGAGCGCGAAGACGTCATCGGCACTGCCGTCCGGGTCGGCCTGGATGAAGTTCGCATGTTTCTCGGAGACTTCGGCGCTGCCGATGCGAAATCCCTTGAGGCCGGCTGCGTCGATCAGCCGGCCGGCCGAGTCTCCGGGCGGGTTGGCGAAGACACTGCCCGCATTCTGGCCGCCTGGCTGATGGGTCCGACGCCACCGCACGATCTCGCTGATCGCCGTCTCGGCCGCGACCCGATCTCCTTCGGCGAGCTGGAGTCTGGCAACGAGCACGATCTCGGTCGCCCGGATCGCCGAGTGCCGGTACGCGAGCTCGAGATCGTCCGCCGCTCGTTGCGTCGGTCCGCCCTCGTGAAGATCGAACGTGCGTGACCGAAACCAGAGACGCCGCCATGTCTGCGCCGTGCCCACCGGCGTTCATCCGGACCGCTCCCCCGATCGAGCCGGGAACACCAACCGCCCATTCGAAACCGGTCAGGCCGGCGGCCGCAGTCTTTCGGGCGACCACCGGGAGCAGCGCTGCTCCACCTGCGATCACGGTCGCGTCCGACCGGTCGATCTCGATCTCTTCGAAGGAACCGCTCAGGCGCAGCACCAGGCCGGCGAACCCGGCGTCGGACACGAGCAGGTTCGAACCACGACCGACGACCAGGATCGGGACATCGGCACCGACGTCGATCAACACCTGGCGGACGGTCTCGAGCGTCTCGAGTTCGCCGACGTCGACGAGACCGGCACACACTCCACCGACCTTGTAGGTGCAGAGCGGTCCAGTGGGAGCATCCGGTTGGACCAGCGAACCGAGCTGGCGCGACGACCTCGTCGATGGGCCGGGCGGTCACGCTCGTTCCTCGAGCGCGGCGAGCACGCGATCCGGGATGGTCGTGAGATCGCCGGCACCGAGCGTCATGCAGAGATCGCCGGCGCGCAGTTCGTCGACCAGCATCGCAACGACGTCGTCGAGCTGTTCGACGTAGCGCACGTCGGCGTCCGGATGGGCAGCAGCGACGTCGTCGGAGATCAGCGAGCCGACGATGCCGGGGCGGGGTGCCTCGCCTGACGAATAGATCCCGGTGACGATCAAGAGATCGGCGGCGCGAAACGCATCTTTGAACGTCGACCAGAGCTGTTCGGTTCGGCTGTAGCGATGCGGCTGGAAGACGGCCACCAGTCGCTGCGGCGAGGTACTCGCAGCACCCTGCAATGCTGCTTCGACCTCGGTCGGGAGATGGGCGTAGTCGTCGACGAGCGTGACACCGGCGGCTGACCCACGATGTTCGAAGCGTCGTCCCACTCCACCGAAGGCCGACAACGATGCGGCGACGGCCTTGCCATCTCCACCGAGTGAGACGGCCATCGCGAGCGCGGCCGTGGCGTTCCTGGCATTGTGCAGGCCGGGCTGACGGAGGGCGATGTGATGGCGACCCCGGCTGCTGACGACATCGAAGCTCACGCCCATCGGAGTCGGTAGTGGATCGACGATCCGCCAATCTGCCCGCTCGGCCAGTCCGTACGTGATGACACCGGGGCGCCCGGCGAGCAGGTCGCCGGCCCCTGGATCATCGAGGCAGATCACACATGGCCCGGTTGCCTGGTCGACGAAGCGAATGAACGCCTGCTTCAGCGGACCGAATCCGCCGTAGAACTCGAGGTGGTCCGGTTCGACGTTGGTGACGATCACGGCCTCGGACGCCAGCTCGACGAAGGTCCCGTCGCTCTCGTCCGCCTCGACCACGAGGAACTCTCCGCTTCCGACGGCAGCGCCGCGGTCGAGATCAACGAGGTCACCGCCGACGATGAACGCCGGATCGAGCCCGGCCCCTCGCAGAGCGATGGTCAGCATGGCAGACGTCGTCGTCTTGCCGTGGGTGCCTGCGACAGCGATCGTTCGCCACGCTCGCGGTGATCGCGGTGAGGATCTCGGCGCGACGAAGCACGGGAATGCCTCGCTCACGGGCGGCAACGACTTCCGGGTTGCTGTCGGGAATGGCGGTCGAGATCGCAACGAGCTCCGCATCGCCGATCTGCTCGGCGCGATGCCCCACGAAGGCTTCGACGCCCGCGTCGGCGAGCCGCTCGAGCGGAGCGGAGGTGACGAGGTCCGAACCGGACACTCGATGCCCGGTTCCGACGAGGACCTCGGCGATCGCACTCATTCCGGCACCGCCGAGACCAACGATGTGCACTCGTCGAGGATGTTTGAGGTCGACCAGCTGGATCGTGTTCATGTCGTCGCTCACGGCGTGTCCTTCCTACGGCCGGACTCGGCGACATCGAGCACGAGTTCGGCGACGGCGTCTGCCGCGTGTGGTCGAGCGACCGACCGGGCCGCAGCTGCCATGGCTCGGCGCCGGTCGAGATCGTCGATCATCGGAGCGAGAGCGGCGGCCAACGTTGTCGCCGAGAGATCGCCGTCGTCGATCAACACCGCTCCCCCGGCCTCGACGAGTTCTCGGCTGTTCGCTCGTTGGTGATCACGGGGGGCGCCGGGCAGCGGCACGAGCACCGCTGGGACGCCGGCGATGGCGAGCTCGGTGACCGTCGACGCCCCGGATCGACACACGGCAACGTCGGCTGCGACCAACAGACTCGGCACGTCGTCTTCGTATTCGATCGTGCGATAGTCGATCGGTCCTTCGACGATCGGTGCTGCCGAACTCGGCCCAGTCGCGCCGTCCGACGATGTGGTGGATCGTGAGATCCGAACGCTGACTCCAGTCGGCGGCGAGGGCCTTCACCGCCCGGTTGACGCTCGTGGCACCGAGCGATCCGGACAACACCATCACCACCGTGCTGTCCCCCTTGAATCCACGACTGGCCCGAATCGTCGCTCGGTCGGCGGTGGCCACAGCTTCGACCACCGCGGGCCGCACCGGGTTGCCGGTGAGGACCGACGACGGCAGATCGGTGTCCGGAAAGGGAATGGCGCAGGCCCTCGCGAATCGGCCGACCAACCGATTCACGGCACTGGCTCGAGCGTTCTGCTCGGTGACCACGACGGGGACTCGCAGCAGCAGCGCCGCCAGCGAGGTGCCGAACGCGGCGTAGCCGCCCAGACACAGGACCACAGCCGGCCGGTGGTGGCGGACCAGTCGGAACGCCTGGACTGCTCCTCGAAAGAGATCGACGATGGCCCCGACGTTGTCCACCGAGAGCGATCGCTTGATTCCCCGACCGGGGAGGAGGTCGATGGTGAAACCGGCCGCCGGCACGAGGCTTCCTTCGTTCCCGCGTCGACCCCCGATGAAGTGCACATCAGACGGGTCGAGCCCGCGGCTGACGAGTGCCTGAGCCGTTGCAATGCCCGGATTCGTGTGTCCTGCGGTGCCTCCGCCGGTGATGATCACGCGCGCCATGATCAGGCCTTGGAACGTTTTGCGATGTTGGTGAGGACACCGGCGGCGGCCAGCGTGGTGACCAGGCTCGAACCGCCGGCGGAGACGAACGGAAGCGGCTCGCCGGTGATCGGCATCATCCCGATCGCCATCGCGATGTTCATGAACGCCTGGACGAGCAGCCACGACGTGAGACCGGCAGCGAGCAGCATGCCGAATCGGTCAGGAGCGTTCGATCGCTGCTCGGATGCCGAGATATCCGACCAAGGCGAACGTCAACGACGAGGGCGCCGGCACCGAGCAGACCGAGTTCCTCCGCAACGATGGCGAAGATGAAGTCAGAGTGGGCGTAGGGAAGGAAGCCCCACTTGGCTCGACCCGCACCCAGCCCGACTCCGGCCCAGCCGCCCGACGCAATGCCGATCCAACTCTGGATGGTCTGCAGACCGGCCCCGAGCGGATCGGCCCACGGATCGCGGAACGAGAGCAGCCGGGCCCGTCGGTAGTCGGAACCGAAAGCGGCGATGGATGCCGCCACGGCACCGCTGACGGTCCAGAGGAAGAGGTGCGGGAGCCGAGCACCTGCGACGAACAGCATGATCACTGCCGACGGCGGCGATCACGATCGTCGTGCCCAGCTTCGGCTGGAGCAGGAGGAGGGCAGAGAGACCGGCGACGATCAGCATCACGGGTTTGATCGTGATGTCGGGGCGGTGCATCTGCTTGCTCCGTCGACCGAGCAGATCGGCGCTGAACAGCACGATGGCCAGCTTGGCGAACTCACCAGGCTGCACGACGAACGGTCCGACGCCGAGCCATCGAGACGAACCGTTGATACGACGTCCGACACCGGGGATGAGCACCGCGATCAGCAGGATCACGGTCAACACCAGAAAGGGAACGGCGACGGGGCGGAGCCACCGGTAGTCGATGCGACTGGCGACGACGAAGGCGACCGCGCCGACGGCCGCCCACATGGCTTGGCGCTGGAACAGCGAGTAGGGCGACGCGCTGTCGTAGAGGCTCGTCACCTGCGACGCCGAGAGCACCATGACCAATCCGAACAGTGTCAGCGAGAGAAAGGCTGCAGTGAGAATGCTGGCGTTGCGACGACCGGCGATGGTCGTGACCTGGCCGGCCGACACCGGGCGTCTGGTTGCGGTGGACCGAGTCGAGGCCCTCGAGCCCGACGCCTGGCGGCGGCGCTGGGTCGATGCCGGACGGCGCGTACCAGCCGTGGTCATGATGCAAACCTCTCGTTGACCAGAGCGGCGAAGTCATCGCCCCGCTGGCCGTAGTTGTCGTACCAATCGAATGACGTACATGCCGGCGAGAGCAACACGGTGTCACCCTCCGAGGCAGCGGCATCTGCAGCCGCGATGGCTTCGACCATCGAGCCGGCCGTCACGACCCGAGCCACCGTGCCATCGAACGCTGCACTGATCTCCGCCGCCGCCGTGCCGATCGCGACGACGGTGTGCACGGGGGGAACGGTGGCGGCGAGCTCGGAGAGATCGAGTCCCTTGTTGGCACCGCCGGCGATCAGGACAACGGAGTCGAAGCCGCCGACCGCAGCCAGTGTTGCCTGCGGGACGGTCGCCTTCGAGTCGTTGAACCAGGCAACGCCACGCCACGAACCGACTGGGGCGACGCGGTGCGGAAGCCCGACGAAGGATCTCAGCGCTGCCGTCACGCCGGCTTCGGACGCACCGGCAGCCATGGCGGTCGCCGCTGCACACGCCGCGTTGGCGAGGTCGTGAGGACGATTCCTCGAGAGCTGGTCAATCGCGATCAGGGGCCCGTCCGGACCGACCAATTGGCCATCGACGACACGCCAGTCGCCGATCTCGAGGCCGAAGGTGACCGACCTCGGCACCGGCCGGAACCGCCGCCATCACGGTGGCGTCCTCTGCATTGGCGACGATGGTGGCGCCAGGAGGCAGATGAGCCCAGATCGACGCCTTTGCCATGCGATAGGTCTCGAGGTCGGCGTGGGCGTCGAGATGGTCCGGGGCGAAGTTGAGCCAGGTGGCGACGGTCGGAGCGAAGCCATGGCTGTGAGCGAGGCGGAACGAGGATGCTTCGACGACGAAGACCTCGATCGACTCGTCGGCGAGGGCCGCGACCAGCGGCGTCGGCGTGTTGCCGACGGCCGCCGCCCTGAGGCCCGAGGCTGTGAGGGCTTCGGTCACGAGCATCGTGACCGACGTCTTTCCGTTCGTCCCGGTGATCGCCACGATCGGACGGTCGTCCCACAGGGCGGCGAGATCGAATTCGGAACGGACGGGCAGCCCCCGCCCGGCGGCCAAGGCGAACGCGGGATGGTGGTCCGGGACGCCGGGGCTCGGCAACAAGACAGTGGCTGAGCGGATGACGTCGGCCAGGCAGTCCGAAGACGGGGCGGCGATGATCTCGAGCCCGAGCAGTAGCAGCCTTCTCGTGGGCAGCCGTCGTCGGACGGTCATCGACGACGAGTGGATGGTGCCCCCGCTCGACGAGCACCTCGGCGACCGCTTGACCCGTGATGCCGAACCCGAGGATCAAGGGTGACGACAGGTCGATCTCATCCGAGCCGAGAGTCGCTTGCCGGTCACTGCGCTCAACGCACCAGCTCCGTGGCTCGGGCCCAGTCGGCGTAGAAGAGCCCCAGAGCGGCGGCGGTCAGACTTCCTGCGATCAGCCAGAAGCGGATGATGATCTTCGTCTCGCGCCAACCGAGCAGTTCGAAGTGGTGGTGAATCGGCGCCATTCGGAACAGTCGCTTACCACTGGTGATCTTGAAGTAGGCGACCTGGAGCATCACCGACACGGTCTCGGCGACGTAGATGCCACCGATGATCGGCAGCAGCAGTTGGGTGTTGGTCGTGAGTGCGAGCCCAGCGAGACCCGTTCCGATGGCCAGGGATCCGGTGTCTCCCATGAAGATCTCGGCCGGTGCGGCGTTGAACCAGAGGAACCCGGCACACGCACCGAGCATGGCGACGGCGACAACCGCGAGATCGAGCGCATGGGACACGGCGTAGATCGATGCCTCGTCGGCGGATTGGCGGAACATCCAGAAGCCCGATGATCGCGTATGCCGCGAAACTGAAGACACCGGCCCCGGCGGCGAGACCGTCGAGTCCGTCGGTGAGATTGACGGCGTTCGACGTGGCGTACACCAGCACCACGGCCCAGAGGACCCAGCCGATGGGACCGAAGTCGAGACCGAATGTCCCGGGACGGGCGAACGACAGCTCTGTGCTCACATTCGTGAGCTGGCCGGTCGCAACGGCGAAGCTGACGGCCACGATGAGCAGACCAGCCGTCTTCAGACGGGCATTCAACCCGAGGTTGCGTTCTCGACTGACCTTGATCCAGTCGTCGAGGAAACCGACGAGACCCGGCTCCGCAGATCGCGGCCATGACGAGGAGACCGCTGCGGGTGAAGACGCCACCGGCGATCAGGTCGGACAACACGTAGCCGATGACGGCGCCACCGACGATGGCCAGGCCACCCATGGTGGGAGTTCCGGCCTTCACCTGATGACCCTCGGGACCATCCTTGCGAATGGGCTGACCGATGTGCCGACGAGTCAGCATGTCGATCAGCACACGGGTACCGAACGCGCTGAAGCCGAATCCGAGGAAGGCGGCCATGAGCAAGTCGGATCATCGGAGGACCTCGCTCAACACGGCCGCTGCAACGAGGCGATCGTCGAAATCGATGACCTCGTCACCGATGATCTGGTAGTCCTCGTGACCCTTGCCGGCGATGAGCACGACGTCCCCTCGAGCTGCGGATCGAACGGCGTAGACGATTGCCTCTGCCCGATCCGGCTCGACGTGTACGTTCGACGGGTTGCGTGAGTCCGTCGGCCATCTCGGCGATGATCGAATCGACGGATCCTCGCTCCGGGGATTGTCAGAGGTGAGCACGACGACGTCGGCCTTGGCCTCGCCGATCGACGCCATCATCGGGCGCTTGTCGCGATCTCGATCGCCGCCACAGCCGACGACGAGGAGCACCCGCGCCGATCGCCGGCGACATTTCGAGCCGCGTCGAGGACGGCGGCGAGCGCTTCGGGTTTGTGGGCGTAGTCGACAACCACGTGGAAGGGCTGACCGACGTTGACGAACTCGAACCGACCTCGGGGGGCGTCGACGGCGCACAGTGCGTCGGCGATGTCGGCCGCATCAGAGCCGAGGCGCTGAGCCACAGAGGCAACAGCGAGCGCGTTCGACACGTTGTGTAAGCCGGCAAGCCGCAGTTCGACGGGGAGACCCTGCCAGCGGAAGCGGCTCGATGGACCGTCGACGACGAGGTCGGTGACATCCGACAGGCGATAACCGATGACCTCGGTGTCGGTACGAGCGGCGAGTTCTCTACCCCGAGGATCGTCGAGGTTGATCACCGACAGCGTCGGTGAAGTCCGGAACGAAGAGTCGAGCCTTCGCTGTCGAAGTACGCGTCGATGGTTCCGTGGATAGTCGAGGTGGTCGTGACCGAGGTTGGTGAAGATCACCGCGGCGAATCGGGTGCCGTCGACCCGATGCATGTCGAGGGCGTGTGACGACACTTCCATGGCGACCACCTCTCGGGCTCGGGCTCGGGACGCGGCGAGCTGACGCTGGAGGTCGGGCCCCTCAGGCGTGGTGCGAGCACCGGACAACGTACCGATGGTGTCCACCCGGCGACCGAGTCTCGAGAGGACGACGTCGAGAAGGTGAACGACCGAGGTCTTGCCGGTGGTGCCGGTGACACCGAGCACGTCGAGGTGCTCGGACGGTCTGTCGTGGATGATCGATGCCGCAGGTCCCATGGCGGACCGGACCGAATCGACCACGATCTGCGGCGTGGCCGCAACATCGGGTGGCGACACCAGTTGCCGCTCGACCAGCAATGCGGCCGCTCCGGCGGCGACAGCTGTGGTTGCGAAGTCGTGGCCGTCGAACCCAGTGCCGGGAACGCAACAGAACAGACTCGCCGGCGAGACGTTCCGAGAATCGTGGGTGGCGTCGACGAGCGTCGGACGCGAGCGAACCGTCCCCTTCGAGGACGGTTCGGTTGGCGATGCGATCGGCCAGCTCAGCAGCCAGTGCTGCGACGGTCACTGTCATTCGGCGACCTCGACCGACTCGGTCGCTGGTGGCGGCTCAGCAACCGTGAATCCGGGACCTTCGGCCGGGCGTCCCCCGCACGAGCTCGCCGCCTTCGATCGGACGCGGCAGGCGGAACGGCCAGGATACGAAGCGAGTACTGCGCGATTTCCTCGAACACGGGGGCGGCCACCGTGGCTGCGGTACGCCCCGAGTTCGGTTCATCGACGGTGACCACGATGGAGATCTGGGGATCGTCGGCCGGGAGGAATCCGGCGAAACTCATCACGTAGCGTCGATTTCCCTCGCCTCCGTACGTGAACGCTCCGGAGCCGTTCTCGAACACCTTCCACGCGGTTCCCGTCTTACCTGCCACCCGGTACTGCGGGATGGCCGCGCTCTGACCGGTGCCGTAGTCGACGGTGCCGACGAGCATCTCGGTGACGGCGTTGGCGGTTTCCGGACTCACGACCCGACGTGCCTCTTGCGGGGCGAGTTCCCTGCTCTGACCGTCGGCACCGACGACCTCACGCACCAGCCGCGGCGCGACGTAGAGCCCGTCGTTCGCCAGGGTGTTGTACGCCGCCATGATCTGAACAGTATTCGCTGTGACACCCTGGCCGATGGCAATCGACCCGATGTCAGACCCATTCCAGTCTTCCCAGTCGTACAGTCGACCCCGCGCCTCGGCGTCGAGACCGAGGCCGGTGAACTGGCCGAAACCGAAACGCTCGTAGTAGTCGTGCAGCGTCTCCGGGCCGACGGCCTGGGCGATCTGGATCGTGCCGACGTTCATCGACATCGCGATCACATCGCTCATTGGATACGGCGCCGGAACGTGACCTGCATGCTCGATGAATTCGTAGTCGCCGACGAGGATCGAGTTCGGGACGTCGATGGATGTGCTCGGGGTCCAGCCCAACTCCTCGATCGCTGCCGCCGCAGCGATGATCTTGAGCACGGATCCAGGCTCGTAGGTGTCCTGGATCGAGGCGTTGTAGCCGGGGACGGTGCAGGTGCCGTCCTCCTGGCGGATGACGTTGGCCATCGCCAGGATGTCTCCGGACGACGGATGGCTCACGACGGCCTGGGCCGCCTTGGCCTCGGTGACACGACAGTGGTTGATGAGTGCCTGTTCGGTGATGAACTGGATGCGGTGATCGATGGTGAGGACCAGGTCGAAGCCCTTCTCGGCGGGGTCGACCTGCCAGAACCCACCGGCGATCGATCCGAAGATGCCACGCTCGGTGGTCTCCCGGCCGGGGGTGCCCTGGAGCAGGTCGTTGAATTCGGCCTCGAGCCCGAAGATGCCCTGCTCGTAGTCGTCGACCCGACCGACGACGGTACGGGCGAGCGTCCCTGCCGGGTACACCCGTGCTTCCTCGGAGCGCATGAACACTCCGGCGAGCCGGCGATCGGAGCCGAGGTCGCTATCGGCGTCGATGGTGTCGGTCGATGTGTTCGATCGTTGCGTCGTCCGAGGTCCGCATGAGCATTTCGTAGCGATCGGTCTCGCTGCTCGGCGTGAGTCGAACCGCCAGATCGGCTGGGTCCATGCCGAGGATCGGAGCGAGCAATGTGGCCGCCGCTGCCGGATCCGAGAATCATGGTCGGGTCGGCGACGATCTCACGGCCGGGGGTCGACGACGCAAGGACGAAACCATTGCGATCGAGGAACGACCCTCGGTAGCCGGCGAGCTCACGGGTCCGGATCCGCTGATCCTCGCCCAACGCCCGGTAGCGATCGGGCCGGAGCATCTGGAGGTCGAAGAGGACTGCCGACCAGCGCTCCGGCGGCCAGGATGAAGGCCCCCAACAGTGCGAGGAGCCGTCGGCGAACGTCCGGCTCCGGCGTGGTCCGTCGTCGAGTCGGTGTGGCTCGGGTCGAACGAGCCTTGGTCGAACGGGCCGGACGGCGCGGTGACCCGGACCGACGAATCGTGGTCGTCACTGACCGGCCTCGAGGGGACGGACGGCGATCAGGTATTGCGGATCGACGGAGCGGACCATGCCGAGTGCGTGCGCCCGCTGGACGATGGCGTCCGGGGTCGAGGCAACGGCAACGTCGCGTTCGAGTCGGGCCCGTTCAGCTTCGGCCTGGGCGATCTCGGCCCGCATCATGTCGACTTCCTGCTGGCCCTCGACCAACTGGCCGTAGAGGAAGGCAACGCCGAACAGTGCCGTGGTGACGACCGTGGCCGCGAGCGTGAGGAGCGTCCGCTGTCTGGTACGACGCCGAAGTGCCGCTTTGTCGACAACGCGCAGATTCGGCTTCTTCGGGGCCGACTTCTTCGGGGCGGACTTGGTTCGGGCCTGCGAACGTACGGCAGTGCTGCCGTTCGCCGATCTCCGTGCGTGTTTCGGTGCGGTCGCGACACTCATGATGTGACTCCTGTGACAGCGACGCTGTCGGTCGACCGACGGCGAATGCCACGCAACCTCGCGCTCGAGGCTCGGCGGTTCCTTGCGATCTCCTCAGCGGACGCAGTCCTCGCCAGGGGACGCAGCGCGACATGTTCGGTCGGTTCTGGCGCGACGGGAAGACCGGGGGGCGTGTCGACTTCGGTTCTGGCCCGGAACGCTCGTTTCACGATCTTGTCCTCACCGGAGTGGTAGGTCAGGACGAGACCCTGGCCACCGGGAGCGAGACGGTCGATGGCAGCGTCGAGCGCGGGCCCGAGCATCGACAGTTCCTCGTTGATCTCGATGCGAATGGCCTGGAAGGTTCGTTTTGCGGGATGACCGCCCGTCCGCCGGGCTGCAGCCGGAATCGCTGCGACCACCACGTCAGACAGTTCGGTGGTCGTGTGTATCGGACGGGCAGCCACGATCGCTTTGGCGATTCGACGGGCGAAACGCTCGTCGCCATTGCGTTGCAGCACGTGGGCGATGTCTCGTTCGGTGGCTTCGTTCACGAAGTCGGCTGCTGAGCGGGGCCCATCCGGGTCCATCCGCATGTCGAGCGGGCCTTCGTTGCGGAAACTGAAGCCGCGATCCTCCCAGTCCAGTTGGGGTGAACTCACGCCGAGGTCGAAGAGGAACCCGGCGAGTTCGTCGACACCGAGGTCGTCGAGGACCATGTCGAGTTGGTCGAATCGGGCTCGAGCGGTACGGGCCCGCTCGAGGTAGCGGGCCAGACGTTCGTCGGCGACTGCGAGGGCTTCGGGGTCGCGGTCGATGCCGACGATCTCGAGGTGGTCCCACGCGTCGAGCACGGCTGTGGCGTGTCCGGCACCTCCGAGCGTGGCGTCGAGTACGACGCCGGCCGGTGATTGTCCGAAGATCTCGACGATCTCGTCGACCATGACGGGGTCGTGTTCGAACAGACGGCCCGATTCAGGACGCGGAGCATCAGACATGGTGAGTGACGGCGAGATACGAGATCTCGATCCGGTCATCGGTAACCCCCCGGGAAGCGGGCGCACGTCGGGATTTGTCCCCCGATACGTACTAGAGGGGTAACGGGCGGAGTTGTGGGGCAGAAGTACCCTTCTCCGCTGCCCGAGAGGCAACCGATGATCGATTCGATTTTCCTGGATTCGCCCGTTCCTCCTCTCCCTGCTCGCAGCTGTCGCCAGGTGCTGTGTGTCAGATACCGAGCCGGCGAACCGTCTCGTTGAACTCTTGTTCGTCTTCTTCGTTCTGCTCGGCGGCGAACCGTTCGAGCGGCCAGATCTCGGCCCGGTCGTAGCGCCCCGAGACGATCACCTTCGATTCGAAGTCGAGTGCGTCGAGCAGCTCCTTGGAGAGAGTGATTCGCCCTGCTCCGTCGACCTTCACTTCCGACACTCGCCCCATCAACCGGCGAAACACTCCGGCCGTGATGCTGCCGCTGTCGAGCTCTGACTTCCATCGCTCGGCAACAGCCTTGAATCCTTCAGCGCTCCACAAGCCAATACATCCATCGAGTTGGGTGACGTACCCCCGCTCGGCGACGTAGGAACGAAATGGTGCCGGCAGCACGACTCGCCCCTTGTTGTCGAGCGAATGCTCGTACTGACCAACAAACAATTGAACCCCTTGACAGGTGAAGCCTTTCGACTTCGGGAGCAAGCCACCCTGGATGGGTGTTTGCCCCTCTTCGACCCACCGTATGACACTTCCCCCCACAACACAAGGGTTTTACCTGACATTCCGCGGTTTTTCTGCCACGACGCGTGAACATGTGTTCGATCAGCCACCGAGGGTGACTGCCACCACAACCCTGACCAGGAGGTTCATGGCCAGACCGATGCGGAGGGCGCTGAGACGAGAGACAGCGGGACGCCCTGTTGCCGGCAGGCAACTCCTACGCTGGGCCTCATGGGGCAGCAGGGATGGGCCGTCGAAACGTCGCACGGGCCCGCCGGCCCGTTCCACCACCGGCCTCCCCCACACCCACTTCGCCCCACCGTGTGGATCCACCGCGTCGATCGACCGGCACTCGTCCTTGGTTCGACCCAGCGTGAGCCACTGATCGACACCGAGCGCGCCGCGGCGAACGGGATCGAGGTCTGTCAGCGCCGCAGCGGTGGCGGCCTCGTGTTCGTCGACCCGTCGACGTCGCTGTGGATCGACGTCATCGTCCCCCGCGGCCACGAACGGTGGAGCGACGATGTCGGACTCGCTTTCGACTGGCTCGGCCAGACCTGGTCCGAGGCTCTCGCTGCGTCCGGCGTGACCGGCAAGATCCACGTCCACCGTGGCCGGCTGCTCAACCCGGATCTGGGTCGCATCATCTGCTTCGCCGGCATCGGGCCCGGCGAGGTACTGGTCGACGGACGAAAGGTGGTCGGGCTCTCCCAACGAAGAACCCACGACGCAGCACGCTTCCAAGGCCTCGCCGTCACCGACCTTCATGCCGATGTGTTGCGGGCCCATCTCGCGCCAGGCGCGCTACCGCTCGATCTCGACCAGGAGCTCGACTCACTCGCCGTCGGCGTTCCGCTCGACATCGAGCGACTGGCCGACTCATTCACGGCGGCCCTACCCACGGACTAGCGCCGCTCGTTCACTCGCAATTCACCTCATTGTTCTTGGCTGGGCTGTATGTTTCCCCGATGGCTCGAGCGCTCGTGCTGAATGCAACCTTCGAACCCATCGGTGTCGTGGCAGCTCGACGGGCGCTCGTCCTCAGCCTCGCCGGCAAGGTCGACGTCCTCGCCGACTCAGACGAGATCGTCCACAGCGAACAACTCGAGGTGGCCTTCCCGTCGGTGGTGCGGTTGCGCTACTTCGTGCGGGTGCCGTACCAGCGCACGGTTCCGCTGAATCGCCGCGCCATCTTCACCCGCGACAACCACACCTGCCAGTACTGCGGCCGACCGGCGGAGAGCATCGATCACGTCCATCCCCGCTCCCGGGGTGGACGACACGAGTGGGCCAACGTCGTTGCGTCGTGCCGGCGCTGCAACACGACCAAGGGCGACCGCCTCCTCACCGAATGCAGCCACCGCCTGCGGCGGAATCCGGCAGCGCCCGCCGGCCACAGCTGGATCCGAGTTGCCGCCGGCACGGTGCCGGACGCCTGGGCCGACTATCTCCCCGCCGCCGCCTGATCGGTACTGCCTTCTTCGGCTGTCGCCTCAGGGCCTTCGGCCGATCCTGGCTGGGTCCGCACAGCGTGCCTCCTCCGTCGGCACGCGCAACGAAGTTCGACTTCCGAAAACTTGACCAGCCGGTCTAGTCTCTGCTCCATGCAGCCGACCTACACCGCTGAAGCCGACACATTCCGTGAGAAGATCCAGGCGTTCCTCGCCGAGCATCTCCCGGCCAACTGGAAGGGCATCGGCGCGCTCGATGCCGAAGCCGCTCACGCAGTTCAGCAAGGAATGGCGCGAGATCCTTCGCGACAACCAGCTCCTCGCTGCCTCGTGGCCGACCGAGTACGGCGGCGCCGGGCCTCACCGAGCTCGAGGGCGTGATCATGGCCGAGGAGTTCGCCAAGGCCGGTGTCCCGACCGGCACGGCCAACGACGTCTTCGGCATCCAGATGGTCGGCAACACCATCATCCAGTGGGGCACCGAGGAGCAGAAGAAGCACTTCCTGCCCCGGATCATCTCCGGCGAAGACCTCTGGTGCCAGGGCTACTCCGAGCCGAATGCCGGTTCCGATCTCGGCAACCTCGGCTGCAAGGCCGAGCTCGACGGCGACGAGTGGGTCATCAACGGTCAGAAGATCTGGACCTCGGCCGGCCACCTGGCCGACTGGATCTTCGTCCTCACCCGCACCGACGCCGACGCAGCCGAAGCACCGTGGCATCACCTTCCTGCTCGTCCCGATGGACCAGCCCGGAGTCGAGGTTCGCCCGATCAAGATGATCAGCGGCGAAGCCGAGTTCAACGAGGTCTTCTTCACCGACGCCAAGGCGCCCAGGGAGAACGTGATCGGCGAGGTCAACGGTGGCTGGGCCGTGGCCATGACCCTGCTCGGGCTACGAGCGAGGCGAGGCCGCCGCCACCACGCCGGTGGCGTTCAAGACCGAGATCGATCGACTGCTCCAGCTGGCCAAGGAACGGGGCCGGTCCGACGATCCCGTCATTCGCCAGCGCTTGGCGTCGTGTTATTCGCAAGGTCGAGATCATGCGTTTCCTCGGCATGCGTACGCTCACCAAGTTCCTGGCCGGCGAGCATCCCGGACCTGACGCCTCGATCTTCAAGCTCTACTGGAGCGAGTACCACAAGGTCGCGACCGAGCTCGCCGTCGACATCCTCGGCGCCGATGGCAATGCACTTCGTCGGGAAGCTCCCGTCGAGCGCGTTCTCGACCGACTCCACCGGTGCCCCGAACGATTCCGGCAGCTGGCTCGGCACGTTCCTCAACGCACGAGCCGGCACGATCTACGCCGGCACCAGCCAGGTCCAGCGCAACATCATCGGCGAGATGGTGCTCGGCCTGCCCAAGGAACCGAAGGCCGACAAGGGGCCCTGGAAGGACATTCCGAAGTGATGCGAGCGGGGTCATCGAAGCCCGTCCTTCTCAGCAGGCAGTCGCAGGACATTCCGAAGTGATGCCGGGTTGATGAGCAGCGGGATCACATGGCCGATGGTGGCGGCGGTGGCCATTCGACCTCGGCTGTGGACGACAGCGGCCAAGGCCGGCTTCGAGCTGGCGCCCAGGGGTTGGTGGAAACGCAAGCCGTTCCTTCCCCTCCCCGATCCTGACTGGACCCACTTCCGAGCCGTCACTGCCTATGGCGGCGACGGCTCGTTGCCGATGCGTTCGCACGAACTGATCACCTGGCTCGAGTGGAAGCGCTCCAACTGACACTGGGGAAATCAGGGTCGAGTTTGGTTCGTGTCGACGGCCGGCGGAGGGTGCGGGTCGTCGAGGTGCTCGAGGAGGTTGTCGAGCAGTCGTTCGAGGGTGCCCGTGAGTTCGTGGCCGTCGTATGGGGCGGCGAGTGGTCCGCCGGTCCAGAGGTCGACGATGCCGTGGACCATGCCCCAGGTGATGGCGACGAGGTCAAGCGTGTCGTGGCCGGTTGCCCATCCGTTGCCACGAGCTCGGTCGACGAGCGCGGCAAGGGTGAGGAAGCCGCGTTCTCTGGCGGCCCAGAGGGCAGGAGTGTCGATGACGACCAGTTCGAGGCGGCTCATCACGCTGAACGCCGAAGGATGTTCGAGCGCGAAGGTCGCGTACGAGTTCGCTACGGCCAGGAGTGCTTCGCGATCGTTCTCGATCGCTGCCGCTTCCTCGACGCCGTCGGCGACGAGACTCCACGCCCGCGTGATGTAGGCGGTGAAGAGTCCGGGTTTGTCCTTGTAGTAGTGGGCGGCAGCGGTGTGTGAGAGGCCGGCTCGAGTCCCGACTCGTCGGAGCGTGACGCCGGATGGTCCGTGTTCGCCAATGACATCGTCGAGCGCGTCGAGGAGTCGTTCAGCGGTGTCGGTCACACCGACACAGGATGCGCTTCGACCTTGCCGGCCCGCAAGCCGGTCCATTGAGCGATCGCAAGCAGCCAGACGACCGCGCCGTCGAGGAGGAGCAACGTTCGACCGACGGTGCTGTCGACGAGACCGGTCACGACGAGGGCGATCATGATCAGCGGGTATGGGCCGATCGCAGCCACGTTCAGCTTCGCCAACGAGATGATCGACGACTGTCGGCTCGCCCACAGCAGCAGGCCGCCATGGGCAACCAGCGCGATGCCGAGGAATCGCAGCCAACCGGTGATCGAGACGTCGAGCCACGTTCCCACGGTTGCCGGTGCGAGCGTGAGCACGAATCCGGTTGCGAACGAAAAGGCAGCGTTGAGCCTCAGAGCAGGTTCGAGCGTCATGCTGACATCATGAGCCGATGACTTTACTTTGTAAAGGCATGCCTTGACCAAGGCGGCGATTTGCTCAGCGACAACGCACGAACCGGGCGACTCCTGCTGCGCCGATCAGGGGGCCGCTGTCGCCGCAACCAACGGGTTCGACACGCCGGCCCCGGCTGTAGTCGAGCTGACAGATCCGGTCCATCTCCGTCTGCGCTGCCGCGAAGAATGGATCGCCGAAACCGAGCGCCACCGAGCCACCGACGAGGCATCGCTCGAGATCGAGCAGGTTGACCACCGACCCCACCGCTCGCCCGACCAGTCGCCCCGTGCGTTCGATCTCCTCGGTGTCCGCCTCCTGAGCAGGGCGTCCGATCCGGGCTGCGATCCCCGTGCCGGACGCTTCGCTCTCCAGCACACCCTGCACGTGACCGGCGAGCTCGCTCCCGTCCGGCTCGACGACGATGTGGCCGATGTGACCGGCGTTGCCGGCGACGCCGTCCAGGAGCCGACCGTCGAGCACGATGCCTCCCCCGACTCCGGTCGACACCACCATGGCCAGGTAGTTGGCGCATCCCACGGCGGCACCGACCCAACCCTCGGCCACTGCGAGCGCCTTTGCGTCGTTCTCGAGTCCCACCGCTCAGTCCGGTGAGTTCACGCACTCGCGCCGCAAGCGGAAACCCTCGCCACGCCGGCATGTTCAGCGTCGAGACCAGCTCGCCGTCGGCCGACATCGGTCCGCCGCAGCCGATTCCGCATCGATCGAACCGTTGGAACGGAGCGAAACGTCCGATCAACTCCGCCAGCACGGCAAAGACGTCGTCGGCACCGCCCGCTCCGCAGCGCGGTGTCGCCACCTGCGCTCGATCGACCAGCACGCCTTCGTTGTCGACGACTCCGACCGCCAGCTTCGTTCCACCGACGTCGACGGCCAGGATCGGCCGACCCGAAACGACGCCGTCCAGCGGCACGAACAGTTCGGGAGTGGTGGCACGGCACGCAAGCGATCGTAGCTCCGAGCGCGGACCGCAGCCTCGGATCTCCTAGAGCGCAGAGACGTTGCGGGATGTGGGTCCTGTCACGAGCACCACGAGAACGGTCGGCACGCAGTCCCGTCGAACGTGGGCTCCGCCCCGACGGGAGCCAGGCGGGTAATCCCACTAGAGTGTTCGCTTTCGGAGCCGACCGAGGACACGACTTGACCGAGACGAATCAAGCGAACGCACACGACGCGGAGCCGACACACCGGAACGGCGCCGCAGACGAAGGCAGAGTCGGACAGTTCGCCGGAGCGTTCGCCGCCATCGGCGACAACATCGAACGAGTCGTGCAGGGCAAGCGGTCTGTCATCGACCAGTCGCTTCTCTGCCTCCTGTCCGGGGGTCACCTCCTGATCGAGGACGTGCCCGGCGTTGGCAAGACCACGTTGGCGAAGGCAATCGCCGTGTCCGTCGGCGCACAACTCGGTCGCGTCCAGTTCACCCCGGACCTCCTTCCCGCCGACGTCACCGGCGTCAGCATCTGGAACCGCAATGATGCAACGTTCGAATTCCGGGCCGGGCCCATCTTCGCCGGCATCGTGCTCGCAGACGAGATCAACCGTGCATCGCCCAAGACCCAGGCCGCCCTGCTCGAGGCCATGGCCGAGCGCCAGGTCACCGTCGACGGCACCACCCATCAGCTGCCGCGGCCGTTCATGGTCATGGCCACCCAGAACCCGATCGAACAGGAGGGCACCTATCCCCTTCCCGAGAGCCAGCTCGACCGCTTCCTCATGCGGCTTTCGGTCGGCTACCCACTGCGAAGCGACGAGCTCAACATCCTCAACACACACGCCGTCGACGGTGCGGTCGACCTTCTCACACCTGTCGTCAATCTCAGCGATGTGATCACGATGACCCGCATTGCGTCCATGATCACGATCGCCCCCGAGTTGCAGAGCTATCTCGTCGACGTCGCCGAGGCCACCCGTCGTCATCCGTCGGTTTCCCTCGGGATGTCACCGAGAGCGACACTGAGCCTCCAGCGAGTTGCGAAAGCCCGCGCTGCGTCGAACTCGCGCACGTTCGTGGTCGACGACGACATCAAGGTCTCCGCCTCCAGCGTGATCGCCCACCGCCTCCTCCTCACTCCGGACGCCACGATCAAAGGTCAGAGCGCCGACCAGGTGGTGGCCGACATCCTGCGAGCCATTCCGGTGCCCGCTGATCGGGTCTGATGCGGCTGACTCGTAGTGGTCTGGCGATCGTCATCGTCGTCGTCGGCTGCATCGCTGCCGGCCGCATCTTCGGAACTCTCGAGCTCTACCTCCTGGGAACGATCGCCGGGGTTTCGCTGCTCATTGCCTTGGTCACCACCTCGAGCACCAGGCTCGCCATCGGTATCAGCCGAACGGCCACTCCAGTGCGCCTACGGGTCGGAACACCGGCTCGCGTCGACCTGCGGTTGCTCAACCAGGCCAAGCGATCCACCCCCGTGTTGCGGCTCCGGGACGAGGTGGAGGGAACACGAGCGGCCACACTCATGCTTGCCCCCATTCAGCCGGGGTCCGAGGCCACGGTCGCGTATCGGCTCCCCACCTGGCGCCGCGGACATCTTGCCGTCGGACCGCTCGACCTGTCGTTCGAGGACCCATTCGGGCTGACCCGCTCGGTGGTTCGTGCATCGCGTGCCATCACGCTCACGGTGCACGCCGAGCTCCACGAACTCGAACCGCTGCAGGCGCTCGCCGGGCGCGACCCGACTGCCGACCATCAGAAACGACGAACGCTGGCGAGTGGTGGCGACGAGTTCTTCGCTCTCCGGCCCTATGTCAGTGGTGACGAGCTCAGGCGCGTGCACTGGCGTGCCTCCGCCCGCACGGGTGAGCTCGTGGTCAAACAGGAGGAGCGGCCGCGAACGGGCCGGGTCACCGTCCTCCTCGACCGACAGGCACTCACCTATCCGGATGACAGTTTCGAACGGGCCGTGTCAGCGGCGCTGAGCTGCCTCCACGCCGCATGGCGGAGCGACGATGCGCTTCGGTTTGCGACCAGCGGAACGTCTCGGTTCGCCGACATTCGGAGCCGCAACGAACTGGACGCCATCGACGAGCAACTGGCCTTGATCGCCCCGACCGACAACGCATCGCTCGTGACGTCGATCGACGAGCTCGGCCGGGTCGGCCATGGGGGGACGCTGGTGGTCATCACCGGTCGCCCTTCGCGCGACCTCGGGAAGTCCCTCGAGACAGCGCAACGGTGGTTCGGCACCGTGCTCACCATCGTCTGCGCTCCCCAATCCCCCGAGACGCCGCCTGGTGCGATCGTCTTCACCGAGCCGGTCGCGTTCGCCTCTCAGTGGAGCGATCGGCTCCGTCAGAATGCGACCAGGTGATGGCGTGAAATCCCCGTCCGCGCTCAGAGAGATCACGGCCGCCGCGCTGGTGCCGGCCGGCGTCTTCGGATTCGTTCGTGTGTTCGACCAACCGGGCTCCGTCGTGCCGATCATCGGGGCGAGCCTGTTGTCGACATTCGTCGCCGCGGTGCTCCGGCGTCGGCGGGTGCCTCTCGCCCTGGCCGGACTGATCTCCCTGGCCGTACTCGTCGTCGTGGTCGTGCTGCGCTACGCGCCGGGAACCACCGTGCTCGGCATCGTTCCGACCTCCGACTCACGACTCCCGCTCGAAGAACTCGTACGTCAGGGCGTCGAACAGTTCCGGGAGCTGCGGGCCCCGGTACCCGACCTCCCGTCGTTCGTGGCGTTCGCCATGATCGGCGCGTGGGCGATGGCGTTCCTGACCGATTGGGGCGCACAACGACTCAGGTTGGCCTTCGAACCCGTACTACCGGGCGGCCTGCTGTTCGTGTTCTCCGCCGTTCTCGGATCAGGCGATCGCCGCATCGTGGCCACACTCGTTTTCGCCGGCGCGGCAATGGCCTGGGCCGTCGTGCAACGAACCGAGCATCTGGCAATCGGATCGGCGTGGCTCAACAGCGATCAACGACGTGGTCCCGCCACCATCGCTCGCAACGCTTCTGCTGTCGCAGCCGTGGCGTTGCTCGTCGGTCTGACGGCCGGCCCTCGACTGCCTGGGGCCGACGCCGACGAGCTCTTCTACTGGCGTGGCCGGAGCGATCCCACCCGGACCGTCGTCAGCCCATTCGTCGAGATCGGCGATCGCCTCGTCGAGCAGAAGGACACCGAGCTCTTCACCGTCACGGCCGACCGGCCCGCCTACTGGCGAGTCGCCGGACTGGACACCTTCGACGAAGAGAACGCCGCCTGGTCGACCAGATTGACGTTCGAGAATGCCGATGGCCCGTTGCCCGGCGAGCGGAGCGCCACCGAGAGCTCGATCGTCGTCACCCAAGACATCACGATCGAGAACCTCAGCGCCATCTGGCTGCCCGCCGCCTTTGCCCCGTCGCGAATCCTCGCCTCGGACGAGAAGGTGACATGGAACACCGACACTGCGTCGCTCGCCATCAGTCGAGGAGAGGACGACGCCGATCGGAACTCGGATGGCTTGAGCTACACCGTCGAGTCGGTGCTCCCGATCTTCGATCCGGATGCGCTGCGTGGCGCCAGTCCGTTCGTGCCGGCCGCCATTGCCGATCGCTACCTCGATGTTCCCCCGTCGCTGAGCACCAGAGTCATCAATGAGGCGCTCGAGGTCACGGCCGGCGCCGACACGAACTACGACCGGGCGATCGCGCTGCAGAACTACTTCAGGGAGTTCGACTACAGCCTGTCGCTGTCGCCGCGAACGGGTGATCCGATCGAGCAGTTCCTCGACGAGCGCGTCGGGTTCTGCCAGCAGTTCTCGGGAACGTTCGCCATCATGGCTCGATCGCTCGGGATGCCGACAAGGGTCGCCGTCGGGTTCACCTGGGGTGATCCCGTCCCCGGCGAGGAGAACACCTATCAGATCACGGGTCGCCACACCCACGCCTGGCCCGAGGTGTGGTTCGAGGACTTCGGTTGGGTGGCCTTCGAGCCGACGCCGGGCCGAGGGGCTCCGAACGCCGACTACACCGGTATCGGCGAGCAACAGGATTCACTCGTACAGGAGACGCTCGAATCCGAGGTCGACGAAGGCTCGGCTCTCGCCGCCGACCCCGTCGATCAGGCGCCGAACCTCGAAGATGTGATCCCTGATTTCCAGGACCAGCAGAACGGAGCTGCCGGTGGAATCGGCGATGACTCCGGAGGCGGACTTCCGGGCCCGCGCTGGATGTGGATCGGTCTCGCCGTTGGCGTCGCTGCGTCGGCCGTTGGCCCCCTCGCTCGGCAGATCACACGACGGCGTCGGGCGGCGGCGGCAGTGACACCCGCTGATCGGATCGCCGTTCTC
>CAWAEN010000009.1:0-629204 GCA_963781035.1 uncultured Acidimicrobiia bacterium
TGGTCGTTCAACTCGGCCACTCGCCGTACCGAATCGATCTCAACACCTAAGCCAGCGGCGTGAACTTCGATTCTTGCTGGGATCGCCGACTCACGATCTCGGTCGGCAGCGTCGAGGCCGGCCTTATCTCCTACGACGATCTCATCGCAAACAAGCAGGCCAGCGGTCGACCCCGAGACATCGTCGATGTCGAGGTACTCACCCAACTACGACCCAAAGATTGACCTCGTGGACTTCAGGCACATCGACTGGGCCAGGTTCGAGGGTCCGCCAGGCTTCGCCGGTGAGAGAAAGCAGCGAAGGCCCTCTTCCGCCTGCTCGGCCCTCGGACTCAGAGTCCGAGGGCCGAGCCGCCTTCGACGTACTTGGCGTGATCAGCTGACGTCAGAAGGCCGGAGTCGTTGTGACGTGATCCAGGCGAGTCTGTCCAGATTCCGGCGTGCGTGGGTGCTCTACACGAACCCGCCGCTGTCCGACAGCCCCTCGCAAAAGAACACAACCTCGGGCACCGGCGCAACGGGCCCTATGGGCCGAAATGACGAGTGGGCCTCCGGGGACAGCTTTCGAACCCGGTCGACCAGCCGGCTGACCGGCGAAGCGCTGTGGCGTCTGAACGTCGGAGCGGAGCGTCCGCCATAGAGCCTTGCGCACAGACCGACCCCTGTATTGTCTGGCCATGAAGCTCCACCACCATGGTTTCCGCGTCGGCACCCCCCACGTCGCTGAGACGAGGGGAAGGGGCCGGGCGCCCCGCCGAGAACTCACCAGCATCGAGCGGCGTCCTTTCATGACCGAAGCTAGTCGTGTGCTGTCAGATCGGTTCGCCTTTCGGTTGCTGGGGGCCGTTGCGTCGCTTGATGACTTCGGTCGCTACGCCGATTCAGCGCTTGCTCTGACTCGTTCGACATTCGGGCACGCCGAAACCGAGGAGACTGTCCGGCACATGGTCGGCGACTACGTCGTCCTCACGACAGACACTCGGAACGACACAGTCGCAGGACTGACGGTGCTCTCGCCATGTCCCGCCACACCGGAGGCGCCGGGACAACAACACACTGCGCACGTCAAAGCCATATCGCAGGCTGGCGCACTTCCAAGGAACGGTCGACGCCGATGCTGGTGGGCTACTGGCAGCATCCCGCGCGAGCTGAACCGGCTGCGTTTCGAACAGATTCTCGACCGCACCATTCAGACCGTCACCACCACAACACAAAACCCAAAGGTCGACGCGGCATACGTTCAATCCTTGACGAACTCGTCGCTAGCGATCGAATCGTGAGCTGGACCCTCCAGACCGAGGTTCTGCCCGGCTTCTACGGGCAGCTCCTCGCCGCCGACCAGCCAAACACTGCGGGTACACCACTCGAGCAACTGGATCGCGACGCCGGTGATGCTTTCTCACTGCGCTTCCATCTTGACTACCAAACCAGCAATTGAGGCGGCGGATCCACCTCGCCCAGACCGCGGAAGCGGCGAAGCTGCACCAGCAGACATGAGCGGTGCCGCTTCAGGGGTTCGAGTGCACTGCTGACCAGGCGAAACACGATCCTAGGCACGTCGAAACTCGAGAGATGAGGTGTGGGCCTTCGGGACAGCTTTCACACCCCGAAACCCCTGGTCAGGGAGCTGACCCTCCTCAAGATGCCGCCGAAAGTTGTGACCAACGCACGAAGCGCGGCAGGACTTCGCTACAGAAACATACGGACTGAAAGCCTCCCAGGTCGACGAACTGCTCGCCAGTCGAGCCGCCGGCGCAACAATCACCGAACTCGCAGCGCACTTTCAACATCCACCGAACCACACCACATAGGGCCGATGTGTTGCACCGACCGCCACGTCGCGTGCCGTGATCCCGTGTGACTGCTATTCGGCGAGTTGTTGGAGTCGCTCGGCAATCGCTTCGACAGTCGGCTGGCCGGCGGCAATGTCGACCACGAGGTCGTAGACATCGTCATTGCTTGCGCGTGAGATTTCAATGCCGTTGATCTCGAGGAAGACAGCGGTGCTCAACCATCCGAGGCGCTTGTTTCCGTCCACCAACGCGTGATTCGACACAATCGATTGCAGGAGAGCCGCGGCCTTTGTCCAGATGTCCGGGTAGGCGTCATCACCGAACGACGGTTGTCTGAGGCCGCGCGACCGCTGAGCCGAGCAGGCCGAGATCGCGAATGGGTGCCGGATCACCGAGAAGGACGACGGCCAGGCCGATGACGTCGTCGAGGTCGAGGAACTCGATGGGTTCGTTCACTCGCCGAGCCGACGTAGTGCGTCGCTATGTGTGTCCAGGATGAGTTGGGTCGCGCGTTCGACACGGTCTCGGTGATCACTGCGGGCGACGAACTCGCGGACTGCGCGGCGGGCCGCCTCTTGCATCGAAATTCCTTCGGCCTCAGCTCGAACTCTGAGGGCTTCTTGTTCGGCTTCGGTGAGCCGTAGTGTCATCGCCATCGGCTCAAGGTATCACTTCGATACCATCGAGCGAGCGAGTAAACACTCGACCGGGGCCTCTAGCGTCACGGTGGGGCCGATGTCGAGTGGCTGACTCAGCGGGGAACTCGTGATTCCGTGACACAATTTTCGAGCACTTTCGCAATGCTTCCGTCCCTCGACATCCTGCAGCTCCTTGCCGGATATTAATAGGGTCCGAGCCCGCGCGGCTCCGTGATTGTCGAGCACTGCACAAGGGCCGAAGTGTTGTGCGACCAGGTCTTTGTCGCTGGTGATTCTGCGGGCGCAGTTGTGTGCCAGGAATGCCGATCACCATCAACGAGGCCCAGAACAACCTGTATCAGTTAGCCACGCCAACCCGCTGGCCGAACGCCGTCGACTCAGGCGACTGCCGGGACAAACCGCTCCGTAGTGCCGGCTCCCGGACGGCTGAGAGCAGCCCTCCCCGACGGGTTTCTGATCGGTCGATGAGCAGCGCTCTGTTGCCGCTACTAGGCAGCTCGCCGAGGAGACGTTGTCGACTGCCGGGGCTAGTCTTTCGAGATGGCCATTCAGCCGGACAATCTTCGAGAGGAAGCCTTGGCGCTCCCCGATGGCGCTCGCGCCGAACTCGCTGCTGAATTGTTGGTGAGCCTCTGAGCACGGTTCGGAGCAACGTCTGGACGACGTGCAGTCCGACTGGGCCGGCGAGATCGAAGATCGAGCTCGACGAGCGATTGCTGGTGACACAACCAGCCATGACTGGATCGCTGTCCGACAGCGACTTTCTGACGCTCTGACCGAGTGACGGCGCATGTTCGCTTCCTCGACGAGGCAGTCACCGAGGTCGAAGATGCCTCGGCCTGGTACGAAGAGCAACGCTCGGGACTCGGCCTTGTCGTTCTCGCAGCGGTCGATCGAGCCGTTGAACATCTTTCCCGTTGGCCTCTCACCGGAGCACTGCTCGACGGCGACCCGTCGATCACCCGCTCGGGAACGGCACATCGGATCGGTCGCGTCCGCTCGTAACCACGCGATCGCTCCTGGACGGCCCCGTCAACGGCAAATCGTGCTGGCATCGATTAGCTCGAGCGTGTGATTCTTGATGTTGTGGATCGCGAGCGACATCTCTTCGCTACGCCCGTCACCTCATCGACGGCGTCGATTCCGAACGAGTGCCCGATCCGTTGGAGGCTCACTTGACTTGGACCACCGGGCTGACGGGGCATCCGCTGTGACACAGCACCCGACCACGTCTCGCGTGCGATCTCGTTGTGTCTCGATGCCAACGATCCACAACGCATGGCGCAGTTCTGGGCCGAGGCGCTCGGCTGGGAGATCGGCGAATCTGACGGCGAGACTTCGCTGATCCCGCCCGATACCACCGGCTTCGGGATTCTCTTCGAGCCGACCTCAGAGGAGAAGCAGGGACAGAACAACATCCATCTCGACCTGACCACGACGTCGATCGAGGACCAACAAGACACCGTCGACCGGCTGATCGAAGCCGGCGCCCGACGCGTCGACGTCGGGCAGCGTGGAGACGAAGGTCATGTCGTGCTCGCCGACCCGGAGGGCAACGAGTTCTGCATCATCGAGCCGTACAGCAACTTCCTTGCCGGCTGCCCACGTCTCGGTGCGATCAACGCCGACGGAACACGCCAGGCCGGCCAGTTCTGGAGCGAGGCACTCGGATGGCCGCTGATCTGGGACCAGGATGACGAGACGGCGATTCGTGCACCCGACGGCACCGGCCCGATCATCCAATGGAGTGGACCACCACTGATGACAAAGACCGGCAAGAACCGTCTCCACCTCGACATCGCACCACCCGCCCACATCAACCAACAAGATGAGGTGCACCGACTGATCGAACTCGGCGCGACCCGTATCGACATCGGGCAAGGCGACGTCAGCTGGGTCGTCATGGCCGACCCCGACAACAACGAATTCTGCGTCTTGACTCCCCGATAGCCGAGCGGCCTCGACATGGAGCACGACTCAGGACCCACGCAACCACCGCAACCTGCCACCGGCCGGATCAAGCGCCCATATTTCCCGCAGCAACGACGGACTGCGACAGCGAAAGAACGAAGCCTCTTTGTGTCAAGCCCCAGTTTCGGCTGTCGGGCGCGGCGAAGCCGGCCTCTGGCAGGAGGGTCTTGAGGGTCCTAACGTGTTGTCGGGTTCGGGAGTGGCTTGTCCGAAGAGCCGGTTGTTCAGGATGTAGAGCCGGCCACGCTGGACGAAGAGTCGTTCCTGAGTGCCCTCCCGGATCCACCTTTGATCAGCTGGCGGATCGCTTGGCGTCGTCGACGAGGTGCCGGTAGACGGTGTTGGAGATCTGACGTTTCAGCGACCGGATCGATTCTTTGGACGTCTTGCCTTCAGCGACTCGCCGGTCGTAGTAGGTCCGGCCAGGGGTGTCGTTGCGGAGCTGAGAGATCGCGATGACGTGCAACGCCCAGTTCAACTGCCGGTTCCCTCTGGGGTTCAACCGATGGCGAACTCGTTTGCCTGACGACGCTTCGATCGGCGCGGTTGCGTTGTAGGACGCGAAGTGGTCCTTGGAAGCGAACCGGTCGATGTTGCCGGTGTGGCCAATGATGATCGCAGCACAGATCGGCCCGCATCCGTGCAGGCCGGTCAGTGATGTTCCCGAGGCTGCGATCGCTGTTTCGATCCGCCTTTTCGACGAGGCGAGAAGCTCGTCGTAGCGGGTGATGTCGGCGACGAGCTCTCGTGCGATCTCGATCCGCTGCGTGTCGATTGTGGTCGCAGGGTTGATGGCGTCGAGGACAGCGTTTGTCCTGGTCATGGGTGTGATCCGCTTGCTGACGCCGCCTGGGACGAGCTCGACCAACAACGCATGCAATCGGCAGCACGCCTTGTTCTTCAACCGGCCCAGGTCACGGTGACGTTTCGCCAACAGCCGCAACAATCGTGCGTGGTCGTCGGGACACACCACGGTCAAATCGTCTGCTCGAAGCGCAGCGATCGCGATCGAGCGGGCATCGTTCGGGTCGTTCTTCTGCGATCGGCCAGAGCCGAGCACTCGAACCCGAGACGCCCTCGTTGGCGGCACATCCACGACGTGTTCGCCCGCGGCGACGAGCTGTTGCGCGAGGAGGTAGCCGAGCCCTCGAGCAGATTCGACAGCCCAGTCACGGTCCTCGAATTGGTCGGCCCAGTCCCGCAGCCGCTCGGTCTGGGTCGAGCACGATCGGACCTTGATCTGATCGACCACGTGTTCGTTGGTGTCGATGGCGACAGCGGTGTGGGATGACTTGTGAGGGTCGATCCCGATGGTGACGTTCATTGGCAGTGGCCTTCCTGGTTGATGGTTCAAGACCGGGGTGGGCACTCCTGATTCGGGTTGATGTGTTCGCGCCCTTTTCGAGCCACACCGCGGTGAGACACCGGCCGGCAGACAGTTCGATAGAAAGCCAACCCCACGGGGCGGCAGGCACTTAGAGAGCCCGCCAGCCGGATGCCTCAGAAGCTACGAAACCAACGCAACCTCCGCCTTCGAGCATCAATCAGGCACATATGAGCGGCTCACGGCCGAGGGTTTGAGTCCCTCAGCCTCATTCTCCGGGACATCTCAAACCCCCGCTCCGAGTGCACTGCTGACCAGGCGAAACACAATCCCAAACACGTCGAAACTCGAGAAGTGAGGTGTGGGCGTTGAGGGACTCGAACCCCCGACCTGCGCGGTGTAAACGCGATGCTCTAGCCAACTGAGCTAAACGCCCTTGACCTGCCGAGGCAGGACGCACGAGCCTAGTCGTTCGTGGCCGCTCCTCGGCCCGTTGACCAGCCGGCGTCGATCACGCCGTCCCGTCGAGCTGCCACCCGATCCACATGGCTTCGAGCTGGTCGAAGAGCTCGGGTGTGGCGGCGACGATGGGCGCACGTCGCTCGGCCATGTCGAGCGTGACGAGCTCACGTCCGGCTCCATCCCCGACCGCCGCCCCCGCTTCGGAACACACCAAGGCAGCGCCGGCGTAGTCCCACACACCGTGAGCACCATCGACGTCGACGAACCCGTCGAACAATCCGGCGGCGACCGCACACATGTCGAGGGCTGCCGCGCCGTACACGCGGAACTGCCGCCAACCGCCGTGCGACGGTGGAAGCCCGGAGAACGAGAGCAGCGCATCGGCCAGCTCGGTCACGTCGCTCGGCGTCCGCCGATTCGTCCGACCGCAGTCGTCGGCCGGGCTACGCGAACCTGCATCCCTTCGCCGCGGACCGCCTCGTAGCGATCGCCGAGCGCAAGGTTCGTCACCGACGCCGCAAGCAGCCCCTCCGCATCGATGGCACAGAAGCTGGCGGCATACCAGGGCAGCCCATGTGAGGCGTTGGTCGACCCGTCGATGGGATCGACCACGACCGTGATCTGGGCGTCGGGGTTCTCGGCGATCAGCCCGGACTCCTCGGTCAACACTCGGAAGCCGGCATCGAGCAGCGGGCGGACCACCGCTTCGTCGGCGATCACGTCGTGGCGATACTGCGTGTCCTTGGTGCCGCTCAGGCCCCAGTCGTCGAGATCGCTCCAGGGCCGCCGTGACATCTGCGGTCAAACGGCCGAACAACGTCACGAGATCGGATCCATCCACGGCCAGACGTTAGCGGTCTCTTCCCATCCTGGACGGCTTGACAAATGTCTTGGCGACGGAACCGCCCGATCATCTGGCAGGATTGCCGCCATGGCGATTCTCGACGTTCCGGGGTTCGTGGCCGACCTGAAGGACCACGCCACCGACCATGGATTCCACGTCCACGACGAGCGGCACTTCATCGAGACCTACTCGATGCGCCAGGCCTGGGAAGTCGACCTCCACCCCGAACGAGCCTGCGGCGGGCCGCTCGATCTGCACCTGGCGATCGAACTCGATCCTCGCACGCTGCTCACGTTCGAAGACGCCATGCTCGAGCTGCCCGAAGAAGCCGAACCGCCTCCCGGCTTCGAGTTCCCCCTCATCTTCACCTGGGTGATGCCACCGCTGCCCAAGGGACCCGATCTCCTTCGCCTCGCCACCGACCTCGCCGGCGTCGGCGGGGTCGGGCTGCCGCTCGAGGTGTCTGCCATCGACTCGACGGTCGCGGTCACCGACGCTCCGGAGCGAACACTGTCGATCGCAGCCAAGCTCGAGCTCTCGCTCGGCGATCTCTTCATGCATCGAGAGAACCTCTGCGAGGTCTTCGACCGCTGCTACGAGGTCAGCGAGTTCCTCCTCGACCGTGCACCGATCTGGCTCGACGAGGTCTGAACCGCCAGTCGGCTCAACGGCCGCCGGACACGTTCACCAGCGAACCGGTGACGTAGCTGGCTGCGTCCGACGCGAGGTACAGGATCAGCGAGGCCACCTCGTCGGCCGTTCCGCCGCGCTGCATCGGAATGTTGTGAGCCAACTGAGCGACCCGATCGGGGACGCCGGAACTGGCATGGATCTCGGTGTCGATGAGCCCCGGTCGGACCGCGTTGACCCTGATGCCCTCGTTGGCCACCTCGATGGCCAGACCGATGGTCATCGTGTCCATCGCCCCCTTGGTCGCGGCGTAGTCGACGAACTCGTTCGCGCTCCCGAGATAGGACGCAGCGGACGACACGTTGACGATCGCTCCCCCGTCGCCCCCATGCAAGGTCGACATGCGCCGAACCGCTTCTCGTGCACAGAGGAACGCTCCGATGATGTTCACGTCGACCACCTCACGCAACCGTTCGATCGTGAACTCGTCGAGTCGGGACTCGCTGGTGCAGGATGCCGGCGTTGTTCACCAGCACCGTCAGCGGACCGAGTTCGGCCTCGGTCTCCTCGAAGAGGTCGATCACCTCACGCTCGTCACGGACATCGGCCTTGACTGCCATCGCGGAAACACCGTGAGATCGACAGTCGGCCACGACCGCAGCGGCCGCCTCGGCGTTGTTGGTGTAGTTGACGCAGACGTCGTAACCCTCGGCCGCCGCCATTCGCGCCGTGGCCGCCCCGATCCCCCTGCTTCCGCCCGTGACCAGCATGACATCCGACATTTCTGCATCTTGGCACACGCCTCGACGGGGCGAGCCCTGAGGCCCATGATGGGTCGATGCGCTTCGTCGACCCATTGCCTGCTCCATCCGTTGCCGCTGACCCCTACGACCTGTCGACACCGCTGGGGCCCGGAGCGATCATCGGCCTCTTCGCCAACGGGTTTCCGGACTCGGTCGAGTTCCTCTCGCAGGTCGAGGCTGCCCTCGCCGATCGCCTCGAGCAACCGACGTTCGTCCACATGAACAAGGGCAACGCCTCCCGTCTCGCCACCGACGACGAGGTCGCCGAGATCAGCGAGCGATGCGACGCCGTCGTGGCCGCGTACGGGCATTGAGGCTCGTGCACCTCCGGCACCGTGCGTGACGGAATCGGCATCGCCCGCAAAGGAACTCCTGCCGTCGCACTTGTCACCGAGATGTTCTGGCCCCAGGGCGACTTCGTGGCCGCAGCAGCGGGCATGCCCGGCATCCCTCGCATCCAACTCCCCCACCCGGTCGCCGGCAGCGGTGCCGATGCCATGAGCGTCGAGGCCGACCGAATTGCCGATCGGATCGTGAGCGATCTCTGCGGCGCCGGAACCCGAGGCATCGGCATGACCAGAGCGCTCGCTCGACGCCTCCGACGAGGCCGACGCGCTCGAGTGGCTGCATGCCAACGACCGCACCGACGGGCTGCCCGTGGTGATCCCGACGCCGGATCGGGTCGATCGCATGGTGCTGGCGTCCGGTCTCGACGGCGACCTCGATCTCGGACCCATGGGTCCCGGCAACGGAGCGACCACCGTCGACGCGATCGCGCACCAACGCCGTGATGGCCGGGTGCAGACCGGACGACATGCCCGTGGTGCTCGCGATCGTCCAGGCCGTCATGCAGCCGGCGTTCGACCTGGCCGAAGTGCAGGGCACGACCCACAGCATCGCGCCGCTGTCCATCGTGTGTGGCCCGATCGCACGGACGCTCGGCGTCAGCGGGGGCTTCGGCGCCCTCGGTCCCGGCCACCGGGCCAACGCGTCGATCGGGCGCGCCGTCCGGCTCTGCATGATGAACATCGGCGGAGCCCGCCCCGGCGTGTCGGACATGGCGCTGCTCGGCCACCCCGGCAAGTTCAGCTTCTGCCTGGCCGAGGACACTGCGGCATCGCCGTGGGATCCACTCCACACGCTCCTGGGCTATCGAGGCCGAGGAGAGCGCCGTCGTCGTTCTCGGCACCGAGGCACCACATTCGGCCATCTTCGTCGGCGACGCCGACGACCCGACGCTCGCCCGACCGCCTGCTCGACACGCTCGGCCGCCACGATCGCCAACCTCGGCTCGAACAACGCCCACTTCCGGTGCGGCGCCGTCGCCATCGCACTCAACCCCGAGCACGTCGATGTGCTCGCGGCCGCAGGACTGAGCCAGGCATGACGTCCAGCAGACGACTCGCCGAACGGGCGGTGAATCGTCGGGCCACCATCGCGACGGTCAACCCGACCTTCGCCGGATCGGGGGACGCAGACGACCTCATTCGGGCCATCGCCGACCCCGCCGACGTCGTGGTCTTCGTTGCCGGCGGCAGTGGTCTCTACTCTTCGGTCTTCCCCTCGTGGGCGGCCGGCGGCCATCGCAACCCCGTCGTCACCCAACCGGTCGTGACCGACCTCTCGTGCGAGATCCCCGGCCTCGACCCAACCACCATCGGAGCAACCGCATGACACCGCAACCGCTTCCTACCGCCCCGTTCGGTTCCACCGGCCACGAATCGACCCGACTCCTCTTCGGCGCAGCCGCTCTCGGAGCGATGAGCCAGGAACGAGCCGACGCCACGCTGGACATCGTTCACCGCTGGGGCATCAACCACATCGACACCGCCGCCTCCTACGGCGCAGTCCGAGGATCGGCTCAAGCCGTGGCTGGCCACGCACCGGAGCGAGGTCTTCCTCGCCACCAAGACCGGCGAGCGCAACGGTGACGCGGCCCGGGCCGAGCTCGAGCGATCGCTCGAGCGCATGGGGGTCGACCACGTCGACTGATCCAGCTCCACAACCTGGTCGAGGAAGACGAGTGGCAGGTCGCCCACGGGCCAGGCGGCGCCGTCGAGGCGATGGCGAAGGCCCGCGACGAAGGCCTGGTCTCCCACATCGGGGTGACCGGCCACGGCGTGCGAATTGCCGGCATGCACCTCCGCAGCCTCGATCGATTCCCGTTCGCCTCGGTGTTGTTCCCCTACAGCTACCTGATGATGGAGAACCCGGCCTACCGCCACGACGTCGAGGCGCTGCTCGAGCGTTGCGTCACCGACGGTGTCGCCGCTCAGACCATCAAGTCGATCGCCCGAGGCCGTTGGGCCGAGGGATCCGAGGCCAAGAAGTTCAGCTGGTACGACCCGCTGACCGATGCCGACGCCATCGGCCGGGCCGTGCAGTGGGTCCTGGCCGACGAGCGAGTGTTCCTGAACACCTCGAGCGATGCGCGGCTGCTCGAACTGGCGCTCGCTGCCGCAGCCGGGCGACTCGACCGTCCGAGCGACGAGGCGATGGCCGCCGACGTCGTGGCCGAGGGCATGTCGCCGCTCTTCGACGGCACGGAGCTCGAACGCATCTGAGTTTTCGCCTCGGCGAAAGCCGAGTTGTTCGCCGGGCGACGAGTCGCACGTGGCGACAGCCGAAACGGTCAGGGGTTGCGCAACCGCCTCGATCACTTCGCCAAGCGTGGTGGCGTCATCACCGCCGGCGTTCGGCCGACCCTTGAAGTCCGTCCATACGGCCGTAGATCTCGGCGGCTGCCACGATGGAATCCGTCGGGTAGCCCGGCGGAGGCGAACGAGTCGGCGATCTCGTGCATCTCCGGCTCGAACCGCCATGCCTTGGGACCGATCGTCGCCGGCGATCGGTCGCTTCGAGTGATCAGCTCCGGCATCGACGTCTCCCATTCACCGAGCAACGCTTCGGTCACACCCTCGGCTTCGGCCAGCGCCCGAAGCGCGAACAGCAACGCCGAGGTGCCCTTGGTCCAGCCGGCGAAACACATCTTGACCGCGGAGGCCGCCCCCGGCCCGCCGTCGACCACCCGCACCTCGAGATCGCTCCCGGCGAAGAGCTCCGCGGCCGCGTGCGGTCGTACCAGACACGTACAGCGAGTCGTGCCCGGCTGCGTCGGCGGAGGGCCGATGATGCCACCGTCGACGAAGGTGGCCTGACCGTCGAACAGCTCGCGATCGACCTCGCTGTCGCCGGTGACACCGCATTGGCGTCGAGGTAGGGCCCTCGAAACCCGCCCGGCGACGCGTTCGCGCCAGCTCGACGCACTGCACCGGCGGGCAGACCGACACGATCGATCGACTGACTCGACGACCAGGTCGTCGAGCGAACCGATGTCGTCGAGACCGACAGCGTCGGCCCGGGCCCTGGTCTCAGCCGATCGTCCAGCGCCGGCCCAGAGACACCCGGCGATCCGGAGTGGCGATACGAAGCGCTCGCCCGATCTCGGAACCCATGGCGCCCGGATGCAACAGACCGATCGCTTCGGTTGCTCGGTCTGCATTACCGGAGCGTAGGTGCTACATCATCGGGGTGACCGAATCGCTTTTCCTGCCCTGCTCGACCACGGGGCAACCGACGCTCCGTTCCTGACCGTTCCCGGGAGGCGTCCCTGACCTACGGCCACGGTCGCCGATCGCTCGGCCCGCCTCGCTGGCGCCTTGCCGCTGCCGGCGTGCAACCCGGTGATCGGATCGTCGTCCAGGTCGACAAGTCGACCGACGCCATCGCGCTCTACCTCGCCTGTCTGCGCATCGGGGTCGATCTTCATCCCGATCAACACGGCGTACACCGACGCCGAGGTGCAGTACTTCGTCGACGATGCAGGCGCGTCGATGCTGGTCTGCACTCCCGAACGCTCGACCGATCTGACCACGATGGCTGGCCGTGTCGAGACACTCGGCGCCGACGGCACCGGATCACTTGCCGATCTCGCTCGGCGACAGCCCTGGTTCGACATCGTCGAGAACACCGCAGCCGACGACGTTGCCTGCATTCTGTACACCTCGGGGACCACCGGTCGTTCGAAGGGGGCGATGCTCACCCACCGCTCATTGCTGGTGAACGGGCAGGCGCTCCATCTGCTCTGGGGATTCGAGCCGGGCGATGTGCTGCTCCACATCTTGCCGGTCTTCCACGTGCACGGCCTGTTCGTCGCACTGCACTGCGCGATGCTCAACGGCTCCGAGGTTCTCTTCTGCCCCGGCTTCGATGCCGCCGAGGTGCGGTCGTTGTTGCCGTCGGCGACGGTGATGATGGGGGTGCCGACGCACTACATCCGCCTCCTGGCCGACCCGAACTTCGATGCGTCGGACTGCGCCGGGATTCGCCTGTTCACCTCAGGGTCAGCACCGATGACCGAGCTGGTCCACGCCGAATTCACCGAACGAACCGGCCACCGGATCGTCGAACGTTACGGCATGACCGAGTCGGGCATCATCACGACCAATCCGGTCGACGGTGAACGGATTCCGGGCACCGTGGGGTATCCGCTACCGGAGATGGGGCTGCGGGTGATCGACGGCAACGTGCAGATCAAGGGCCCCCACCTCTTTGCCGGCTACTGGCAGATGCCGGAGAAGACGGCCGAGTCCTTCACCGAAGACGGCTGGTTCCTGACCGGCGACGTCGGCGAACTGGCCGCTGACGGCCGTCTCACGCTGGCCGGCCGGGCCGGCGACATGATCATCTCCGGGGGTTACAACGTGTACCCGAAGGAGATCGAGCTCGTGATCGACGAGACGCCGGGTGTCGACGAGTCGGCGGTCATCGGCGTGCCCCATCCGGACTTCGGCGAGGGAGTTGTTGCCGTTGTCGCCTACGAGCCGGGAGTCGACCGGGCCGCTGTCGATGCGTCGATCGAGGCACGTTGTGGTGACGAGCTGGCCCGCTTCAAACACCCCAAACACCTGATCGCCGTCGACTCCCTCCCTCGAAACGCCATGGGCAAGGTGCAGAAGGCAGCACTACGCCAACAACACACGGGATTGTTCAACGCCTGATCGATGCGGCCCCTGACCGCTGACCAAAACCTGAACTGCCACCTTCATCCGTCGCCGGAGCGACAAGTGAAGGTGGCAGTTGAGGGTTCAGAGGATCAGTTGCGGCCGACGTCGGTGTGGTCGTCGCTGCCTTCCCAGGTCGGCGACTGGATCGACCGCTTGGCCTTCGTCGCGATCTGATCGGGAGTGTTGTCCTTCGGCTGGTAGCGAGCGATTTCGGCCCGGCCGACCACCATGTGATGGACCTCGTCGGGGCCGTCGGCCAGACGCAGCGTGCGCTGCTGGGTGTACATGTCGGCCAGCGGCGTCCACTGCGAGACGCCGGTGGCGCCATGCATCTGGATGGCCTGGTCGATGATGTCGCACACCCGCTCGGGAACCATCGCTTTGACGGCCGACACCCACACACGGGCCTCTGCGTTGCCCATGAGGTCCATGGCCTTGGCCGCCTTGAGCACCATCATGCGCATGGCCTCGATCTCGATGCGGGCCCGGGAGATGATCTCGGTGTTGCCACCCAAGGACACGAGCGGCTTGCCGAATGCTTCACGGACGAGACCACGCTCGACCATGAGCTGCAGCGCCTTCTCGGCGGCACCGATCGACCGCATGCAGTGGTGGATACGACCGGGGCCGAGACGGAGCTGGGAGATCTCGAAGCCGCGGCCTTCGCCGAGCAGCATGTTCTCCTTCGGGCACCCGAACATCGGTGAAGCGGATGTGCATGTGGCCGTGCGGCGCGTCGGTCTTGCCGAACACGTGCATCGGGCCGAGGATGTCGACGCCGGGGGTGTCGATCGGCACGAGGATCTGGGACTGCTGGAGGTGAGGTGCGGCATCGGGATTCGGTGCGGCACATCGTGATCATGATCTTGCAGCGGGGGTCACCGGCGCCGGAGATGTAGTACTTCTCGCCGTTGAGCACGTACTCGTCACCATCGAGCACGGCTTGGGTCTGAACGTTCTTTGCGTCGGACGAGGCGTAGGCCGGCTCGGTCATCGCAAAGGCAGAGCGGATCTCGCCGTTGAGCAGCGGCTTGAGCCACTGCTTCTTCTGCTCCGGCGTGCCGACACGCTCGAGCACTTCCATGTTGCCGGTGTCTGGTGCGGCGCAGTTCAGGCACTCGGACGCCAAGCGGTTCTTGCCCAGCTCGACAGCGATGTAGGCGTAGTCGAGGTTGCTGAGGCCTTCACCGGTCTCGGCATCGGGCAGGAAGAAGTTCCAGAGCCCGTTGGCCTTGGCCTTGGCCTTGACGCCGTCGAGCAGCTCGAGCTGACCGGGCGCGTAGCTCCACGGGTCTGCCTTGCCCTCGTCGAGGGCGAAGAACTCGACCGACATCGGTACGACCTCTTCTTCGATGAAGATCTTGACCGCCTCGAAGAGGGGGCGGGCTTTGTCGGACATGGCGAGCTGGAACAGCTCACCACCGAAGTCGTCGGTGTTCAGAGGCTTCACAGGCATGGGATCTCGCTCTCGAGAGGTTGGTTGCAGTTCGTGTCTGACAGTGCTCAGCACGGGCGGGGGTGACAGACCGGGCCATCATGGCATGGGTCACTCCCATCCAGAAAACCGCCGGCGGGCGCCAGGTCGTGCAACGGCGTGCCGGCAGCGCTAGTCGACGCGAGCGATGAGGGCCTTCAGGTAGGCACCTTCGGGAAACGTCACGGGGTGGTCGACGGCGTGACCTGTCCGTTCGAGCTCGACCACCCGGCGGGGTGACGCAGCGGCGGTCTCGTGGATCTTGTCGAAGAACGCCTCGGCGGTGATTCGGCTCGAGCAGGAAGCCTGCAGCAGCGTGCCACCAGGCTCGACGAGTTCGAGAGCCAGCTGGGTGAGGTTCCCGTAGGCACGAAGGCCGCCGGCGATGTTGGCCTGCCGCTGAGCGAACGACGGTGGATCGACGACAACCACGCCGAACTGCCGCTTCTCGTGCTTCATCCTTCGCATCACGTCGAATGCGTCACCAACGATGCCCTCCCACGGAGTCGGGCCCGACGGCCCCGGGTTCGCTTCCATGACCCGCTCGGCGGTCTCGATGGCCGACGGGCTCATGTCGACACTCGTGACGTGGTTGGCTCCGCCGACGGCGGCCGCTACCGAGAACCCACCGGTGCAGCTGAACAGATCGAGCACGTTCTTCCCGTGGAGCGTTCTCGAACCCGCTGACGGTTGTCGCGCTGATCCAAGAAGAAGCCGGTCTTCTGCCCGCCTCTGGGGTGGGCGAGGAAGCGAAGTCCGTGCTCGACGAACCAGACATCGTCGGGGTCACCGACGCCGCCCCGGTCGAACACGACGGTGCCGTCGTGCCAGACCGGGAACGTCCATGCTCCGAGCGGTGCGAATCACGACCGTGTCCGGACCCGTCGCAGCGATGAGTGCTTCGAGGACCACCGCGCAGGTGAGGCAGCCAGGCCTCGGAGTAGACCTTCACGACGATCGTGTCTGCGTAGCGGTCGGCGACCAGGCCGGGAAACCCGTCGTTCTCCCCGTTCAGGATCCGATATCCGGTGGTGTCGCTGTCCTCGATCCAGCGGCGAACGGAGCTCGAGCGCTCGGTCGATCTGCGGGTCCACCACGCCCGATCGATCGTTGCCGGCGAACCACGGTGCAGTACCTTGATCCGGATCGGCGACGACGGATCGAACAACCCGATGGCGTTGAAGCGACGGCGGTCGTCGAAGACCACCGCGAGGTCGCCGGCGACACCGGGATGGCTGATCGAGACGATGCTCTCGTCGTAGACCCAGGGATGACCCGCTCGCACGTGACGGAGGGCGTCCTTTGTGAGGCGAATGGCCAACCGACGATCGCCAGCGGATGGCAGTGGAGGGAGATCGAGGAGCGGGGTCGGATCATGCAGCACGCTACGCGGCCCATCCGCGCTCAGGCCGAACCTGACGGCAGACTGTGGGGTGCGCTTCACGGGCCGAACCGGCAGTCAATGGGGACCGCTTACCGACATCTCGACCGGGACACCCGCATGCGCCGTACCAAGATCGTTGCCACGATCGGACCTGCGTCCGATTCGCCAAAGATGCTCAAGCAGATGATCGAAGGCGGCATGAACGTCGCTCGCATCGGGCTCGCCCATGGCAGCCTCGATGAGCATCTGGCGAAGTATCAGCGCATCCGCACGGCCGCGACCGAGTTGGAGGCCGAGGTCGGCATTCTCGCCGATCTACCCGGGCCCAAGGTTCGCTGCGCTCCGTTCCCCGAGGGCGGCGCCGTCCTGGTCGACGGCAACCCTGTGCGCTTCACCGCCGGCGAGAAGTCGAGCAGCTCCGAGGTGATCAGCGCCGACTACGACGGTCTGGTTGCCGACATCGACATCGGCGACCAGCTGGCACTCGGCGACGGGAACATCGTGTTCACCGTCCAGGACAAGACTGCCAGCGAGCTCCATGCGATCGTGATCCGAGGCGGTCTCGCACAGGGTCGGCCAGGACTACAGGTTCCCTCGGAACGGCTTCGCATCTCGACGCCCACCAGCGAGGACTTCAAGCTGGCCGACGCCTTCATCGAGGCCGGCATCGACATGCTGGCCATCTCGTTTGTTCGCAGTGCACACGACGTTCGCAGTCTCGGCGTGGAGGCTGCGCCCCGCGGGCCGCTCGTCGTCGCCAAGATCGAGACCAAGGCCGCGGTCGAAAACCTCGAGGGCATCATCGAGGCATCGGGCGCCGTCATGGTGGCACGCGGAGATCTCGGCATCGACTTCCCGCTGTCGGAGCTCCCTCACCTCCAGAAGCACATCATTCGGCGCTGTGTCGCTCTCGGCCGCCCCGTCATCACCGCAACGCAGATGCTCGAGAGCATGGTCTACGCACCGGCGCCGACTCGGGCGGAGGCGTCAGATGTCGCCAACGCCGTCTTCGACGGATCCAGCGCCGTGATGTTGTCCGGTGAGACGGCGATCGGTGTCGATCCGGTCAACGCCGTCCACACGATGTGCGAGATCGCCCTTCGGGCAGACGAGAGCTTCGATCACGACGACTGGGCCGAGGGCATCAGCGCCATCCGGGAGGGTGATGCGTCGACCGACTTCGGTTCGATCACCACCGACTCGTTGACGTTGGCCGCCTGCAACATCGCAGACCAGGTCGGTGCCCAGGCCATCCTCTGCCTTTCCAAGACCGGCTACACCGTGCGATCGGTCAATCGATTCCGTCCCCCCACGCGGATCCTCAGCTTCTCCCCCGACATCCGGGCCACCCGCCAGCTCTCTCTGAGCTGGGGCACCGAGGCTGTCGTCACCGAAGTGCGCACCGATCCCGTGGGAGCTGATCACCGACGCCATCGGACTGGCGGCGTCTCACTTCGGCTGCGAACCCGGCGACAAGGTCGTGGTCATCTCGGGCCAGTCAAACGTGGCGCGGGCGACCGACACCCTGCGAGTGATGCGTATCCCCTGATGCGCAGTCGGCCGACGCGCCGGCCACTACGATCGTGACCGTGTCGACCAAGCCGAGCGCCATCTCCGAGGAATCCATCGAAGCGCTTCTCGGCGACCTCCGCTACGTCGTCGACAAGTGCGAGGCCGAGGAGTGGCGTGTGCTGGCCGCCGAGGTCCTGAAGCACCACAGCCCACCGATCGACGAGGAATTGCTCTCAGAGCGCTCACAGCGGCTCCAGCTGGCGTGCAGGACCATGCTCGAGGCCATGCTCGGCACCGACGAGGCTGCTGTGCGCACCGCGGCCCGAAGATCTCCGCCAGTACACCTGACCTATTGGGGTCGGAGCTTCACATTCACAACTCGGCCGCCGGCGGCAGCCGGTCGGCGTGAGCAAGTTGTGAACTGTGAAGCTCCGACCCCTTCCGCGAAGCAGTGTGAGCGACGGAGTTCACGAACACCGACTCGGCGCCGATCGTGTTCTCGTGGGCCTGACCAACACCCGTATTCGGATTCTTGCCGCAGTGGGCGGTTTGGTCGTGGTCGCAGTAACGGCCGCATTGGCCCTCGCCAGCCGCGACGACACGACCGTCGTCGCCACCGATGTGGGCGAGTCGACGACGACGGTGGCCCCAGTCGTCGAGTCGACAACCTCGGCGCCGACCTCGACCGCCCTCACCACGGCGCCGCAGACCACCCTCCTCGACGAGGGCGGCGACTGCCCGCCATCAGCTGAGAACCCGGCTGATGCCTCATGCTTCGACACGACCGGTCTCGAGGCAACCCTGGTCGCCGAACTCCTCAACGGCGTGCGGCTGATTCGATACGCCCAACCCACCGATCACGACTGCGACGCAGGCACGCTGATCGCCGAGACAGACGACGACATCCTCGCCGTCTACGACATGCCGTTCGCCGGGGGTATTCGCGCCATGCCGAGCACCTACGGACCGACAGCCCTCATCGGCTCCTGCGAGGAATGGATCAACTGGATCGCGTTCTACGACGAGCCGTCCGGCCCGTCAGCGGCACCGGCCATCACTGCGCACGAGCTTGCCGACGACGTCTTCTTCATGCAGGACTTCGCCTGGATCGGCCTCACCGGGTATCTCGGCGCAACGGCTTCCTTCTCGGACGATACGAGCCCGGCCACGACAGCCTCGGTCGCCATCGACGCGTTCGACGGCTCGATGCTGCGAGCTGACGACGTCTTCGGAGAGCGCTCGCTCAGAGCGCCGGACGGATTCGACCTCCTCGTCCCCGACGGCTGGCAGTTGGTCGAATCCGCTGAACCAGCGCTCGAGATCGTGCTGCCAGAATCGGGCTCGCGTCTCCGGGTCGACGCGGAACCACTGCCCGCGAGTTCGGGCGCCACAGCCCGTGGGAACGAGACCGTCGATGCGGTGGACGACATCGACATCACCGTCTGGGAGGAGATCGACGGCGTCCGACCATCGACCTGGGCCAGCGGGACCGAGACCCGATTCGTTTCGACGACGTCGACTCGCTGGGTCCGAAAGATCGAACTGGAGGACCGACTCGTCACGATCGAGGCTGAGGTTCCGGCCGGAGCCAGTCGCGGCGAGATCCTCTTCGTCCTCTATCTGCTCGACCAGGTTCGGATCTTCGACGAAGTCGGCTGATCCGTCGGGGCACTGTCGGGATGACCTTCGACCCTCCTGTTCCCGCTCACGTGCGCACAGTGTGACCCTCGTCGGAGGACGTCGAAAGAGGAATCATGCGGTCGACACAGGGGAATCAGCAGCCGACCTCGTCGACCGCCGCTTCGAGCGTGGTCTCGGCCACCAAGGACTTCGGAGAAGGGCCGACCAGAGTACGAGCGCTCGACGAGGTCACCGTCGCGTTCGAGACCGGCCGCTTCTCGGCCATCATGGGCCCCTCAGGCTCCGGGAAGTCGACGCTGCTCCACTGCCTGGCCGCCCTGGAGCCACTCACCTCCGGCCGAGCCTTCATCGGCGGCACGGATCTCAGTGAGCTACGAGACCGCGATCTGACCGAACTCCGCCGGGATCAGATCGGCTTCGTCTTCCAGACCTTCAACCTGGTCCCGGCGTTGACTGCGGAGAACAACATCACCCTGCAGCGCCGCCTCGCCCGGGAGCCGGTCGATGCGAAGTGGTTCGACACGGTGATCGACTCTCTGGAGCTTCGCGATCGACTCCATCACCGACCTTCGGAACTGTCGGGTGGCGAGCGGCAGCGGGTAGCGGTGGCGCGGGCGCTGATGAACAAGCCAGAGATCATCTTCGCCGACGAGCCGACCGGCAACCTCGACTCGACCAGCGGACACGAGGTCCTCGACTTCCTGCGGCGAGCAGTCGACGAGTTCGGCCAAAGCGTCGTCATGGTGACCCACGACCCCGGAGCGGCCAGCTTCGCCGATCGGGTGGTCTTCCTCGCCGACGGCAGGATCGTCGACGAGATGTACGATCCGACGACAGCCCGGGTGCTGGAGAAGCTGAAGGAAGCGGAATCTTGACATGTTCCGTCTCACGCTCGACAACCTGAAGGCCCGGAAGTTCCGGCTTGTCTCAACGGCTCTGTCGATCATGATCGGCATCGCCTTCCTCGCCGGGTCCCTCGTTCTGATCGACACGATCGGTCAGACGTTCGACGATCTCCTGGCCGACGTCAACTCGGGCGTCGACGCCGAGATCCGGAGCAGCGACGTCATCAAGACACAGTTCGGCGACATCAGGGGCCGAGTCGACGCTGCCATCCTCGACGACGTTCGCTCCGTCGAGGGCGTCGAAGCCGCGGCGGGGAGTGTCTTCGGCTACGCCCAACTGGTCGACACCGACGGTGAGCCGATCGGCAACCCTGGCCAGGGCGCGCCAACGTTGGGCTTCGGCTGGACCGACATCGATGAACTCAACCCGATGGTCCTGGTCGACGGCGGGCCCCCAACAAGTGCCGAGGAAGTCGTCATCGACCGGGCCAGCGCCAAGATCGGACCGTTCGCAGTCGGCGATGAGGTGCAGGTCCTGCTCCAGACCGGTCCCCAGGTCTTCACCGTCTCGGGCATCGCCACATTCGGCACCGCCGACTCGCCGCTCGGGGCCAGCGTGACGATCTTCGAGCTGGAGACCGCCCAGAAGGTGCTCGCCGAACCGGGTCGGTTCAACGCCATCGACATCGTCGCTGCCGACGGCGTCTCGCAAAGCGAGTTGGTGGACCGGGTGACAGCCATCGCTCCGACCGGAACCGAGGTCGTCACCGGAGAGACCCTCATCGAAGAATCCCAAAACGACGTCGCCGAAGCGCTGTCGTTCTTCAACACGTTCATGCTGATCTTCTCCGGAATCGCCCTCTTCGTCGCCGCCTTCATCATCTACAACACGTTCTCGATCCTTGTGGCCCAGCGCACCCGGGAACTCGCCCTGCTGCGAGCGCTGGGGGCTCACCGGCACCAGGTGTTGCTCTCGGTCCTCGGCGAGGCGTTCGTCGTTGGACTCGTGGCGTCGGTCATCGGTCTCGGCGCCGGCGTCGGGGTGGCCCAGCTCCTCAAGCAGCTGCTGTCACTGGTCGGCCTCGACATCCCAACCGGCCGGATCGTCTTCGCTCCTTCGACCGTCGTGTGGTCGCTTGTCATAGGTGTCGGGGTGACGATGGTCTCCGCTGTCGTTCCGTCAAGGCGATCGTCAGCGGTGGCTCCCATGCAGGCCATCCGTGAGGCGAGCGTGGAACCGACCGGGCTGTCGACCAGACGGTTGCTGACCAGCGGAGGGGTTCTGGCGGTCGGGGTGGCCGTTCTCTTGTGGGGACTGTTCGGCAGCCCTCCGTCGGCCGGTGCCATCATCGGGACGGGAACGGTCGCCGTCTTCCTCGGCGTGGCCGCCCTCTCCCCGATCGTCGCCATCCCCTTCGCCAGCTTCGTCGGACGGCCCATTGCCCGGCTCCGCGGGGTCCCGGGCGAACTGGCCAGGGAGAACGCCATGAGGAACCCGAGGCGGACCGCCACCACAGCGTCGGCCCTGATGATCGGGGTGGGACTCGTCACCACCATCGCGATCTTCGCTTCCTCGGCCACGGCCTCGATCGAGAAGATCATCGACGATGCCTTCGTTGGCGACATCGTCATCGATTCGGGGACCTTCGGCTTCGGAGGATTGAGCCCCGAGCTGGCGGCCGGGCTCAACGAAATGCCCGAGGTCGATGCCGCGTCCGGGGTCCGGCTCGGCTTCGCCGAGATCGAGGGCGAAACCCAGACCGTCTACGGCGTCGACCCGATGAGGATGGGCGACATCGTCGATGTCGGCGTGATCGCCGGCTCGATCGAGACGCTGGGGGTCGGGGACGTGGCGGTCCACGACGAGTTCGCCGACTCTCAGGGATGGTCCCTCGGCGTCATGGTGGAAGTGCTGTTCGCCGAGACCGGTCGTCAGCAGCTGACCATCTCGGTCATCTATGAGCGAAACGAGTTCGCCGGCGACTTCTTCGTCGGGAATCCGGCCTTCGAGGCCAACTTCCCCGACGTGTTCGATTTCCAGGTCTATGTCCTCAGCAACACGGCGTTCACCCCTTCTGAGGTCCGTCTGGCGGTCGAGTCGGTGGCCGCCGACTACGCCAATGCAAAGGTCCAAGACCTCAGCGAGTACAAGGCCGCCCAAGCGGAGGCCATCAACCAACTGCTGAATCTCGTCTACGTCCTGTTGCTGCTGGCGATCATCATCGCCCTCATCGGAATCGCAAACACGCTGGCCCTGTCGATCCTCGAGCGGACCCACGAGCTTGGCCTGCTGCGAGCCATCGGCATGACCCGATCCCAGCTTCGGTCGTCCATCCGATGGGAGTCGGTTTCTCATCGCCCTGCTCGGCACCACCATGGGCGCGGTGGTGGGAGTGTTCCTCGGCTGGGTCATCGTCCGGGCGCTCGAGGACGACGGCTTCTCCGAGCTGCGCCTGCCGGTCGGCCAGTTGATCATCGCCGTGATCCTGGCCGTGATCGCAGGGGCGCCGGCCGCCGCCCAGCCGGCTCGGCGGGCGGCGAAGATGAACGTGCTGGACGCGGTGGCCGCCGATTGAGCGAACGGATGTCGCCGATCTGGGGTCGATCGGGGGTCGGAGCCTCACATTCACGGGTTCGCCGCCGGCAACGGATGAGCGAGTCCTCCCCTCGCTGGTGAATCCTGACCGCCGACAGGGAATCGAACCCTGATCATCGAGTGGCCAACTCAGCGGACAGCACCCACCAGTGAGGTTTCGTTGTGACCGGCCGCTTGGCCACGACCCCATCATGGCGGTGATCTCGTGGACCGCCGTCGGGGAACCCCCCAGTCCATGAGGCACACGACCGGGGTGACGCCGACCCGTTCCGCGGGACCGCGGGCGCTGCCCAGCTGCGATCAGTAGTGTGCGTCCATGACGACCCTCGTGCTGACCGTGATCGGTGACGACCGGTCTGGCTTGGTCGAGGCCCTGTCAGGTGTCGTCGCTGCTCACGGTGGGAACTGGGACCGAAGCCAGATGGCACGCCTCGGCGGCAAGTTCGCCGGGATCGTGATGATCACGGTTCCTGATCTTTCAGCCTCGACCTTTCTGGCCGATTTGGAGCCGCTCGAACTCGATGGGCTACTCGACATCACGGTCGAGACGGCACATCCCGACCAGACGTCCGGACCGTCCAAGGGGTTGTTGCTCGACCTCGTAGGGCTCGATCGCCCCGGCATCGTTCATGACGTGTCGCACGCCCTGGCCTCCCAGCAGGTGAGCATCGAGGAGCTGCAGACCGAAACGGCAAGTGCACCGATGAGCGGCGGCATGCTCTTTCGAGCGTCGGCTCGGCTCCGAGCCCCGGCGACGACGTCGATCGACGAGTTGCGTTCTGTGCTCGACGATCTCGCCAGCGAGCTGTTCATCGACGTCGACCTGACCGAGGAGTCCTCCGGGTCGACCTGATCGAACGGGTCGACCTGATCGAACCGGGTTCGCGGCCTCGAGAGCTGTCCGCGGACGGGGTCGGGTCAGATCATCACCGTCGCCGCGAAGACGAACTGGGCCGCGTAGTACATGGGAAGCCCCCACAGTCGATTGACCGGCCCCGGGGCCACGAAGCGGTCGCGTGCAACGGCGAGATCCGAGCAGAAGAACATGACCGCGGCCCCGATGATCCGGCTGTCGCCCTCGTGGACGACCGTCCCGACCGCCATCGCCACCATCAGGGAGATCACCGTCGCGTAGGCGGCGACGGGTAACTGCATCTTCGGCGGGACATGCGGCCACAGCCAGCGGATCACGAGGAACGCTGGGCCGCTGAGCACGAGCGCGGCGACGACGACTGCCCCGCCGTCCACACCTCGGGTGGCGAACGCAGCAACGTAGGCGCCGTGGCCGAGGAGGAAGCTCCCGAGCCCGACGAGAAACACCCTCGACGAGTGCCACAGGAGCGCGACGTCACCGACGGCCGAAAGAGTGAGCCCGACGAGCACCCACCTCCCGTACCCGGTGTCGTCGGCTCCGGCCAGCACTGCAGCGGCGATGAAACACGCGGAAGCCGCTGGCTTCGCTGCGAGCCGCCATCGGTTGCCTCGCCATCTCCGACCACACGAGCGCGACGACAGAAATGACGCCGAGCGCCGTGACCATGAGCACTGCGGACACTGTCGCGCAACGGAGGGTCTCCGTTGGTGGATGCGGTTCCGGGGAATCGAGCGTCAGCCGGCCTGGCGAGCCTCGGCGTCGCGCAGTCGCTCGTGCAGCCGATCGCGCAGCTCGTCCGAGTTCGCCTCGACGAACTCGCGGCGCTTGCGCTTGACCGTCGCTGCGCCGGCCGCGGTCCCGACAGCAGCGACGCCGACGAGGCCGGCCAGACCAACCCACTTCCACAATCCCATCGATCGTACGATAGGTCCACGATGAGCGACCCCAAGCATGCGACGACGACCTTCGACGAGGCAGCAGGGCTCGCACGGACAGGCGACGTGTGGCTGTTCCGGGGGAAGTCGACAGCAGATCGGGCGATCAGGGCCTTCACCAACAGCCCGGTCAACCACGTCGGGCATGGTCCTCGCGTTCGACGATCTCCCGCCGCTGCTGTGGCACGCCGAACTCGGCCGCACGATTCCCGACGTGTGGGCCGGCCTCACCCATCGCGGCACCCAACTCCACCGTCTCGCCGACGCAGCCGGGCAGTGGCACCACCGCTACGGCCAGGCGGCGTGGATGCGCCAGATCGACATCGACGTCACCACCGAGATGGAGGACTCGATCATCCAGACGGTGGCCGAGCTCGACGGGCGGACCTTTCCGGGAACGCGATCGCTCGTAGGCGGTTGGGTCAAGGGACGAGTCAAGCGAAACGCCGGCCTCGAGCAGCTCTTCTGCGCCGAAGTCGTCGCCATCACCTACGAGCGAATGGGTCTGCTCGATTCCACGCGTCCGTCGAACTGGTACGACCCCGGGAAGTTCTGGAGCGGTGACCGACTCGAACTGAGCGGAGCGACGCTCGGCCGCGAGATCGCCGTCACCGACATCCCACCCTTCGTGCTCGAGGCCTGACCGGGATTGGGGTCGGAGCTTCAGCATTCACAGCGTCGCCGCAACCGGCGGCTGAAGGCGCAACCTGGGAATGTGCAAGCTCCGACCCCGATCGGACGAACTGACCTCCGAGGAACCCAAGAGGTTCCCGTGGGCCTGCTGGGACTCGAACCCAGGACCGACGGATTATGAGTCCGCTGCTCTGACCAACTGAGCTACAGGCCCGATCGGCGCCGACCGTACCAAAGCCACCGGCCGAAAACGGCCGAAAGCCGAGACCGATGTCCCGGCTTCCGATCGTTTGTCGCTTGTGGCTCCGGGGGTGGGGCTCGAACCCACGACCCATTGATTAACAGTCAATTGCTCTGCCAGCTGAGCTACCCCGGAAAGAGCTGTCTTCACCAGCGGGCCTGACGATAGCAAGTCGACGATCGGAACCGCTCGGGGAAATCCCCGAATCGACAACCGACCAACCGGGGGCTGACGCCCCCGGGAATGTGGGGCAGGAACCCGAGGTTCGCGAAGCCGCCGTGTCAGTCGAGGTAGTCGCGCAACCGATCGCTGCGGAGCGGGTGACGCAACTTGGCCAGCGTCTTCGACTCGATCTGGCGGATCCGCTCCCGGGTGACGCCGAATTCCCGGCCGACCTCTTCCAGCGTCCGGGGCCGCCCGTCGACCAGACCGAAACGCAAGCCGGACGACCTCGGCCTCGCGGGGAGACAGATCGTCGAGCACGTCCCGAATCGTCTGCTCCAGCAACTTGCGAGCGGCCAGGTCGAGCGGCGCCGCACCCTTGTCCGGGATGAAGTCGGCCATCGACGTGTCGTCCTCGTCGCCGATCGGCGTGTCGAGCGACAGCGGGTCCTGGGCGTTGATCCGCAGGATCTCGGCGACCTTCTCCTCGGTCAGATCGACCGCTTCGGCCAGTTCGGCCAGCGTCGGGTCACGCTCGAGCCGCTGCATCATCGCCCGCTGCGCCCGCACGACCTTGTTGATCGACTCGACCATGTGCACCGGGACACGGATCGTCCGCGACTGATCGGCGATGGCTCGGGTGATCGCCTGCCGGATCCACCACGTGGCGTACGTCGAGAACTTGAAACCCTTCGTGTGATCGAACTTCTCGACCGCTCGCATCAGGCCCGAGGTTGCCCTCCTGGATCAGATCGAGCATCGGCACACTCCGGCCGACATACCGCTTGGCGATCGACACGACCAGGCGCAGGTTGGCCGACGTCAGCTCTCGCCTCGCCTTTTCACCGTCGGCCACACGGCGGCGAACGCTGCGTTGTTCGTCGCGGTTCATCGTGGCCCATGTGCCGGCTGCGATCAGGTGTGCCGTTTCGTCAGCGGCGGCCGCCCCCTCCTTGATGCGCTGTGCGAGGTCGACCTCCTCGGACGCCGTCAGCAACGGAACGTTGCCGATCTCCTTGAGGTACATGCGCACCGGATCAGACGAGCCACTGGCCTTGGCCACCGCACTCATCGCAATGCGCGATGCGTCCTTGCCACGATTGCGGCCGATGCGACGCACGCTCGGTTCCAGCTGGACCGGGTCGTCGTCGAACGGGATCTCCTTCTCGTCAAGGAACTCGTGGACCTCTTCGAGGACCTGGGGGGTGAGCTCGACCCGCCGCATGACGTCGACGACGTCATCGGGCGTCAAGGGGCGTCCGGCTCTGGCTCGGAGCACCAGACGGTCGCGGTGCTCCGACGTGAAAGTCGACGCCGGCAACAAGAGGGGGTTTTCCGTCAACGCCGCTTCCTTTCGTGCTCGTGGAGTTTGCGCTTCTGACTACGTCGGCGGCTTTGCACCGTTGAACCAAGTTAGCAAGCCTTCGACCGCCGCTGCCCTCGTCTTGAGCTCTGGCAATTCGGCGACCCGTGCCTTGAACCATCCCATCTGATCGTTCAGCTCACGCAATTGGGAGGACTCGGTCGCGAATCGAGCTTCTCGCCTGCAGTCCTCGATGCGCCGTTCGAGGTAGCGCTGCCACAGTCGGCCGGCCACATCGATCGGCTCGATCTCGGAGTCCTCGACCGACAGCCGCTGGACGAGCTCCCCGACCTCGGGACCGCCGAACTCCATCGCCTCCCGCAGGTTGGCCGTCGACACGATCGCGTGGAACGTCGCCGCGTAGAGCTCGTCGAGGAAGAGGTCCGGCACGAGGAGGGGACGCAGTTCTTCCGGGTTCACGATCGACAATCGCAGCGCCTCCAGCTCGGGTGACTGCCGCTCGGCGGCACGGGGACGGGCCGCCTGGAACTGCTGCCGGCGATCGGGCCGAGACCCCTGTTCCAGAATCCGCCTGACCAGGGAGTCCTCGAGTCGACAGCGGCTCGCGATGTCGATGGCGTACTGATCCCGAACCAGCGGGTCCGGGTGCTCGGCCACCATCGCCAACGCTGCCTCGGCGGTCTTGGCCCGCCCCTCCGCAGTGTCGAACCTGCCCGCGTCGAGAACCCGGTTGACGCGGAACGCGAGGAAGGGTTTGGCTCCGGCGATCGCTGCCCGCAGCCGCTCGGGGTCCTTCTGTGCCAGCTCGCCCGGATCGGCGCCATCCGGAAGATCGGCGACGGCGACGTCGAGATCGTACGACTTCTCCCATTCGTAGAACCGAGCGGCGGCATTCTGACCTGCGCTGTCGGCGTCGAAGGAGAGCACGACTCGCCGAGCGAACTTCCGCAGGAGCTTCACGTGATCGTCGGTGAGCGCCGTGCCGCACGTGGCCACTGCCCTCGGAATCCCGGCCTGGAAGAAGCCGATGACGTCGGTGTAGCCCTCGCAGACCACGACTTCGTCTGCCTCGACGATGTTGGTCTTCGCCCAGTTCAGGCCATAGAGGATCCGGCTCTTGGCATAGACCGTCGACTCAGCCGAGTTCTTGTACTTGGCCGGATCATCGCTGCCGGGCAGGATGCGTCCGCCGAAGCCGACCGCTCGACCCTGAGCATCGAAGATGGGGAACATGACGCGGCCCCGGAACGCGTCCTGCTGCTTGTTGCGTCGGTTGATGAACCCCAGCCCGGCGTCGATCAAGTCCTTGTTCGACAGGCGCAGCGAACTGGCGAGCGCATCCCAGTCGTCCGGTGCCCATCCCATCTTGAACTCGCGGACCAGCTCACCAGTGAAGCCACGATCCCGAAGGTAGGCGCGGGCCGCACCGGCATCGGGCGAGGTCAACAGCCGCTGGTGATACCAGTCGACTGCCTGCTCGATGGCGTCGTAGAGCTTGCTGCGACGCTTCCGGTTCTCTCCCTCGTTGGCATCGGTGTAGCGCAGCGTCACGCCGGCCTTGTTCGCCAGCCACTCCACCGCCGCGACGAAATCGAGTTGCTCCTTCTCACGGACGAAGGTGATGGCATCGCCCTTCACCTGGCACCCGAAGCAGTAGTAGAAGCCTTCCTCTGCGTTCACCGAGAACGACGGCGTCTTCTCGCCGTGGAAGGGGCAGAGCCCGCTGTAGCGACGGCCCACTCGCTTCAGCTGCGTGTACTGCGAGATCACCTGTACGAGGTCGGTGTTCTCGCGCACTCGCACGATGTCTTCGTCGACGATCCCCACGAAGGGCGAACCTACCGGTCGGCTCGCACGATCGCTTGAGCTGCGGCCAGCCGAGCGATGGGAACCCGATACGGCGAGCACGACACGTAGTCGAGACCTGCCTCGGCAAAGAGCTCGATCGACCGTGGATCGCCGCCGTGTTCACCGCAGACACCCATCTTGATCCCGGGCACGGCTTCTCGCGCCGCCTTCGCTGCGCTGATGACGAGCGCGCCGACTCCCTGCCGGTCGATGGTCTGGAACGGATTGGCGCCGAGCAACCCGCGATCGAGGTACTCCCCCATGATCCGGCTCTCGACATCGTCGCGGCTGAACCCGAGCGTCATCTGCGTCAAGTCGTTGGTGCCGAATGAGAAGAAATCGGCGCCGGGGGCGATGGTGTCGGCGCACAACGCAGCTCGCGGTGTCTCGATCATCGTGCCGATCGTGATCAACAGCCCGTCGCGTTCCTCACCGATCGCAGTCGTCAGCTCTTCCTCGATCCAGCCCCGGACCAGATCGAGCTCGGCCCGATTGATGATCAGCGGCACCATGATCTCGACGATCGGGTGGCCTCCCGCTGAACGCCGAGCCAGTGCCGCCTCGGCCAGCACCCGTGCCTGCATGCGGAACAGACCCTCCTTCAGGATCCCGAGACGAACCCCACGGGTCCCGAGCATCGGGTTCTCCTCGTGGTGGGCACGGGCTGCGCTCAGCAGATGTCGACCGGCGTCGTCGAGCTGGCCCTTGGCCTCCTCGACCGCCAGCTCGGTGATGTCCGGGAGGAATTCGTGCAGCGGCGGATCGAGCAGGCGCACGGTCACCGGGAGACCGTCCATGGCTTCGAGCAGCTCGATGAAATCGGCCCGTTGGACCTCGGCCAGCATCTCCAGCGCCGCCACTTCCTCGTCATCGCTGCGAGCCAGGATCATTCGCTGCACGACGGGCAACCGTTCGCCGAGGAACTGATGCTCGGTTCGGCACAGGCCGACACCCTCGGCTCCGAATTCTCGAGCCTTCTTCGCATCTTCTGCGTTGTCGGCGTTGGCCCGCACGGCGAGTCGACCGGCCCGGACATCGTCGGCCCAGCCCAACACGATGTCCATCTCCGGCGGCATCTCGCCCTCCGACAGATCGACCGCTCCGAGGAACACGTGTCCGGCGGCACCGTCGAGGCTGATCGTGTCGCCCTCGGCGACGACGATCGATCCGACGGTGAAGTGGTCAGAGGCGATGTCGATCATTCCTGCGCCGCACACGGCCGGCTTGCCCCATCCGCGGGCCACGACTGCAGCGTGACTGGCGAGTCCGCCGCGCGAGGTCAAGATCCCCTCGGCGATGGCCATGCCATGCACGTCTTCCGGCGAGGTCTCGTTCTTGACGAGGATCACATCGTCACCCTCGTCGTAGGCCTCGACCGCGGCGTCTGCGCTGAAGAAGACCTTGCCGACTGCGGCACCGGGCGATGCGCCGAGCCCGGTGGCCAACACCGTCCGGCCGCCCTCGAGCTGCGGATGCAGGAGTTGGTCGAGGTGGTCACCCGTCACCAGCAGCAGTGCATCCTTGTGATCGAGCCCGAGATCATCGTCGCCCGGTTGCTGCGACGGCAATCGTGACCGCAGCCCGACCGGAGCGATCGCCCGGGGTCCCTTGGAGCAGCCAGAGCTCGTCGTTCTCGATCGTGAACTGCACCGACATCATGTCGCCGAAGGCCTGCTCGAGTGTCGTGAGCGACGCGGCGAGACGATCGCCCGCCATCGGGAACCGGTCGGTCATGTCGGCGATCGTCATCGTCTGCCGACCACCACCGACATCGAGGCCCTGCGCCCTGACCAGGAACTCGCCGTGCACGACCCGCTCGCCGGTCGATGGATTGCGACTGAAGGCCAGACCCGTGCCCGAGCGTTCGTTGCGGTTGCCGAACACCATCTGCTGGACGCTGACGGCCAAACCACCGTCGTCGTCGATCCCCTCGCGCCGCCGATAGTTCCGGGCAGCGGGTGCATCCCACGACCGGCACGCTGCGGCGACCGCACCCCGAAGCTGCTCCTCGGGGTCCTGGGGGAACGGGGCGCCCGTGGTCGACTCGACCACCGCGTGGAAGCGTTCGATGACCAGACGGAGGACCTCGACGGGCACCTCGGCGTCGTCGGTGATCCCGGCGAGGAGCTTGGCGCCGTCCCAGCGATGCTCGAAGAGCTCCTGCGGCACGCCGAGCACGACGCTGGCGTACATCTGCGACGAGGCGACGATACGAGTCGAGTGCGAAGCGCTCGTCACCCGTGGAGGCGGCGAGGCCGGCGACGGTGACCTCGTTGAGCCCGATGTCGAGCACACTGCGCAACGCACCCGGTGTCGGGTGAAGGCCGCCGGCGCGCACGCTCAACAACAACGGGCGATCAGCAGAACCGAGTTCCTTCCCAACCCGTTCGGCCAGCTGGCCGAGGTGCTGGCGGATCTCCCGTTCGAGCTCTTCGGAGTCGCCGTCACACCGGACCAGACGACCGGCTTCGATGCCGATCACGAAACCGGGTGGAACCGGAAGGTCGAGCGTCGACACCATGTGGCTCAGGTGCGCGCCCTTCTGGCCGAGCAGCTGCTGCAGCTCGTCGAACTCGAGTTCGTGTGGATGGTCGAAGGCGTAGACGCTCGGCACGTGCCGAGACTACGGGTCAACCCAGGTGCTCGGCCAGCCACCCCATGACGTCGCTGATCGGGAGACGCACCTGCTCCATCGAATCGCGCTCCCGAATGGTGACCGCCTGATCGTCGAGCGAATCGAAGTCGAAGGTGACGCAGTAAGGGGTGCCGATCTCGTCCTGGCGTCGATAGCGGCGACCAATGGCCTGGGTCTCGTCGTAGTCGGCCTGGTACCGATCCGAGATCATGGCGAACACGTCGAGCGCAGGACCTCGCAGCTCGTCCTTCTTCGACAACGGCAGGACTGCGACCTTGAACGGAGCGATCCGGTGGTGAAGACGAAGTACCAGACGGGTGTCGTCGTTGACGGTCTCCTCGTCGTACGCCGCCATCAGGAACGCCATCATCGTGCGCGTGGCGCCGGCAGCAGGTTCGATGACGTGCGGGACGTAGCGCTCGTTGGCGGCCTGGTCGTAGTACTCGAGCTTGGCTCCCGAGTGTGTCGAGTGTTGGATGAGGTCGTAGTCGCCGCGGTTGGCAATGCCCTCGAGTTCGCCCCAGCCCCACGGGAACATGAACTCGACGTCGGACGTGCCGGACGAATAGTGGCTCAGCTCGTCGGCATCGTGGGGCCGAAGCATCAAAAGCGCAGGATCGATGCCGTGGTCGATGTACCACTGCAGTCGCTCGTTGCACCAGTACTCGTACCACTGCTGCGATTCGCTCGGCGGGACGAAGAACTCCATCTCCATCTGCTCGAACTCACGAGTTCGGAAGACGAAGTTTCCCGGCGTGATCTCGTTGCGGAAGCTCTTGCCGATCTGCGCGATGCCGAACGGCGGCTTCTTGCGGCTGGTGTTCAGCACGTTGGCGAAGTTGATGAACATGCCCTGAGCAGTCTCCGGCCGAAGGTACGCGTCGGCGCCGGCCCCGGCGACGGGACCGGCCTGGGTCTTGAACATCAGGTTGAACTGGCGGGGCTCGGTGAACTGGCCCTTCATCCCGCAGGTCGGACACTGATCCGGCTCGCTCGAGGTTGTCGAGCCGATGGCGCGCACCGCAGTTCTTGCAGTCCACGAGCGGGTCGGTGAAGTTCTGGAGATGCCCGGACGCTTCCCACACCTGTGGTGGTGACAAGATCGATGCGTCGAGCCCGACGACGTCGTGACGAAGCTGCACCATCGAACGCCACCATGCGTCCTTCACGTTCCGCAGCATCAGAACACCGACCGGCCCGTAGTCATAGGCCGAGCGGAAGCCGCCATAGATCTCGGCGGACGGGAAGACGAAACCTCGACGCTTGCAGAGGTTGACCACCTTGTCGAAGAGCTCGGGATCTGGCACGGCGTCGGACATGGCGGCAAAGGCTAACGGTGGGGTGGTCGCACACAAGCGCTTTAGGAGGCAAACTCCACGACATGATCGAACCCGAAGTGACCGCTGTACTGGGACGCCGCTACGTGGCGCTCCTGCTCGACAGCTCACTGGTTGCGGCAACGGGTCTCGGTGTTGCCTACCAACGGTCGGAGGCTTTCATGGTCGTCGGCCGGGACAGTACCGATGCTCCCCTCGTCGACCCGGCTGAGTTCGAGCGAATGAAGAGCCTGCTCGATTTCACGATCGTCGGCCGTTCCGATTTCCTCGGCGTGAACGTCGTACGGGCTCAGGAGATCGGCGATTCGGTGCGAGTGTTCGCCGGCGACTCGTATCGGATGGGTCTGATCGCAGCGGCGGTGGCGGCAGCGATCGTGTTCTTCGTCATTCCCGCTCTGATCAGCCGAACACTGGGAATGGTCCCGGTCAACCTCACGATCAGGAAGACCGACGGCACCAAACCCGGCGTCGGCGCCCATCTCAAGCGTTCGGTCATGGGGTTGGTCGACATGTTCCCCGTCGTTGTTCCGGGTCTGCTCGGCATGTTGGTGGCCAGCACGACGCCGTACCACCAACGGATCGGCGATCGAGTAGCCGGCACGGTGGTGGTCGACCGAACGGTGGCCGAGTTCACGACCAGCAGACATCACGGTGCCCCGCTGGCGATTCCGATCGAGGCGGCACCTTCGGAGGGAGACGTCTCCGGCCGTGCCGTGAGCGCGACCGAGGACCATGTGTCCGTACCCGACCTCGTCGCCGAGGTGCGTTCTGACAGCGCCGTCCAAGCCCGACCCGGTCCAGCCCGACCCCGTCCAGCCCGACCCGGTTCCGGCATCGCGACCGTTCGAACACTGCAGCATCGGCAGGCGACCCACTTCCCCCACCACCGGTCCACCGGAAGGCGAACGCCGACGGTTCCCCTTCGGTCGGTCTGAATCAGCCTCTCGTCAACACCGAAACCGATCGCTCGAACCCGATCGCCGAACACACGGACACCACCCGCTCGGGCACTATCGACCCCCACGACGCGTTCACGACCAGGCAATGGGATCCGCCACGAGTGGAACCAGCCCCGGTCTGGCAGCCCACGCCGCTCGAACCGGCCAAGATCGAGGCGCCAGACCCCCACGACGGCAGGACGCTCGACGACGTCGTGCTCGCCGAGCCGAGTGTCGGCGAACTCATCGGGCGCGATCCGATCGCCGCAGACACCGACGGTCATCGCGCCGAACAACAGGTCGTCGTCCCACGAAGGCGGTTCGGCCCGCTCCCCAGTGTGGAGCGACAAGTGGCGTGCGTGGATGTATTGGGACTCAACGGCTCGGTGCTGGCTCCGTCACGACACCGAATCGAACACCTGGATCCCCGTCGACTGAACGCGATCCGACCGGTCGCCGCAGGCCGAATTCGGCTCAGGAGGTGCGAACGAGGAGTCCGATCACGGCATTCGAGATCGTGTCGTGAGCCGGGTCCTCGTCGATCAGATCTGCGGGCCCGATGGTGAGTACGTAGAGACCGACTCCCGGCTCGGCGCTGTCGACGTGGTTGAGCACGATGCTGTGACCCTTGTGGACTCGGGTGATCTGCTGACCGATCTCGAGCCGGCTGAGATCGGACGCGGCGAACTTCTCGGCCAGGCTCGGCAGCTCGTTCAGGCCGAAGGCGGCGACCCACATGATCTCGATCACCACACTCGTCTCGCCGCTGTCGGGGTCACTCAACCCCATCAACCCCGTGATTCGTCCGGATTCTGGATCGACGACTCCGCCGATCACGGTCCCCGGCGTTGCCTGCTCGACGAAGACGTCGACGCCGAGCGACTCGTCTGAAGCCACATCGGCACCGCTGATGGTGGGGGCCAAGTCCGGCATCTCCGGGAAGTACCCCACAACGGCAGCCCAGCTCTCGATGAAGGTGCCCACCGAACCAAGGGCAGATGCGAGCATCACTGCAGGAACGGCCGAGGTCTGGGTCGTGGTCGGCTCGCTGGTGGTGGTCGAAATGGCGGTCGACGAGGCTCCCGTCGAAGAAGCCGTTGCGCCGACGAGGTCGTGGCAGCCGTCCGAGATGAGGACTTCGAGCGACGTGTCGACGGACAACACATCGGAGGTCAGCGCCGACCCATCGTCGGATCCACCTCCACAGCTCGCTCCGAGCAACACAGACGCGAGAAGAACCGCGACCGAGCCCCTCCGTTGACTTCGAACCATCGGGGAACCCTACTTGTCCACCACCATCGGACGACTTCGCCCATGGTCAGGCGTCGCCGGCGGCGTCCTGGAGGTGATGGTAAAGAACGTTGGCCGACCGAAGCCGGCGTTCGAGGTGTTGCTCGAGCATCTTCGAACTCATGGCCTCCAGCTCGGCTGCGACCGCTCCAGGAGTGGAGTCGAGCACGTGACGGACGCGTCCGTCGAGGATGTGCTGGAGGGCGACACGAGCCTCGTCCGAGATCGGATCGCCTTGCCGGCAATCGCGACACACCGCTCCACCCAGATGCAGCGCCAACGCCACCAACGGCCCATCCGACCCACAACTGGCGCACTGGTCGAGCAGCGGCTGTACTCCCTCGAGCGCCAACAACTTGGCCACGAACGCGGGAAGAACCAGTGGGTTTCCCTCGCGATCGAGTTCGGTGAGCACCCCAGTGAGCAGGCGGAAGAGCGCAGGATTGGCCTCGCCCTCCTCGGTGAGATGGTCGATGGTCTCGAGCACCAACGAGGCCCGGCCGTACCGGGACAGATCGGAACGCAGGTTGCCGAGCCGCACGACGGTTTCGGCTTGGGTCACGATGTCGAGGTTGCGCCCCTCGTAGAACTGGGCATGCAAGACCGATCCGGGCTCGAGACGGGCGCCGAACCGGGACTTCGTGCGGCGCACACCCTTTGCGACTGCCCTGACCTTTCCCCGCGACCGGGTGTAGAGCACCACGATGCGATCGGCCTCACCCAGCTTGTAGGTGCGGAGCACGACCGCGTCACTCCGATAGAGCGCCACGTCAGGAACTCAGGCCGCCGAAGCGCCGATCCCGATTCTGGTACTCGAGGACGGCATCGGCGATGTGCTGGGCCCGAAAGTCCGGCCAGAACACGTCGGTGAAGAGCAACTCGGCGTACGTCGCCTGCCAGATCAGGAAATTCGACATACGAGACTCGCCGGAGGTTCGGATCCACAGATCGACCTCGGGCATCTCGGGATCATAGAGATGGGCAGCGATGCCCTTCTCGGTGATCGGCTGTCCCGCGGCCACCAGCGCCGCCGCGGCATCGACGATCTCGGCCCGCCCGCCATAGTTGAAACAGATCGTGAGGGTCACGACGGTGTTGTCCTTCGTGAGTTCGGTGCACTCGTCCATCTGCCTGATCAAACGCTTCGGCACGCGCCAGTCGCGGCGGCCGGCGAAGCGAATGCGCACGCCCATCTCGTTCAGCTCGTCTCGTCGGCGAACGAGAATCGACTCGTTGAAGCCCATGAGGAATCGGACTTCCTCGGTGGGACGTCGCCAGTTCTCGGTGGAGAACGCATAGACGCTGATCCACCCGACACCGACGGCGACGGCTCCCCGAACGGCGTCGATCAACGCTTCTTCGCCGGCGCTGTGGCCGTCGGTGCGTTTGAGGCCCCGCTGTTGTGCCCAGCGGCCGTTTCCGTCCATCACACAGGCAACGTGCACGGGAACGCGATCGAGGTCGATGCCGGTCAGATCCATTGCGTCGGAGCGTACCGGAGGTGGGTCGGCGGACGCGGGAGGCGCCGTGCGATCAGCCCTCGGCTGGTGCGTCGCCGGCGGGAGGAGCCGGCGCTTCTGGCGGTCGGGACCACGGGAGCCCAGGTCGGGGCTGTGAAGCTCACATCAGGAATGGTCACCGCGGTGGTGACGGGGGCGGCCGTTGTCGCCGGGGCGGCGGTCGTGGCCGGTCGACGTACGGTCGTGGCCGGTCGACGAGGCGTGGTGGTCGCCGGTGCCACAGGAGCCGCGGTCGCCGGTGCCACGGTGGCGGCTGTGGTCGGCACGGTCGTCGAAACGGTCGTGGTCGACCGTGGTTCGGTGGTGGAGACGGTCGTCGAGGCCGTGGTGGACACCGATGTGGTGCTCACCAACTCGATCGTGGAGACCGGGGCATCGACCGTGTCACCCGATTGGGCCATCCACGTCAGCCAGAGTGCACCGACCACGGCCAGCAGTCCGACCGCGATCAGGACCCACCGATACCGAGTCGGTTGGAACTCCTCGGCGGCAACGAACGTGACCTCGGCAGGAGCCGAGGCCGACGACACGAACAGGTTCGGGCGTGGTCGAGGAGCCTCGAGGCGCCGGCAACGTGATACCGGTGAGCACCGGTTTGGTCTCCTTCGCCTCTGAACGGGGCAGCACGAGGCGGATCGATCGATCAGAGGATGCGGGCTCGTCGACGAGGGGCTCGTCGCCAACAGCCTCATCGCCAACCGTGATCGTCGGAGCGACGGGCGCTTCTGCCTCGGCGACCGGCTCGTCTGCAGGCGTCGTCGGCGCGACGGGTTCGTCGATGACCTGGCCGAAGAGGCCGAGGGTGCGGCGCGGGGCGAGCAGATCCCGGATCTCGGCGACGAACTCGTCGGAGAACGCCGCTACCGGGCCGTGAAGAGGCATCTCGGTGGCGTCGGGGTCACTGTGCGAATGTGGGAGTTGATCTACTACTGAGGTCATGACGTCGAAACCCTGATTGGTCGCAGACGTGGCCCGCGATTGGTACGCCCCACACGTCCGTGGGGACACACTACTCCCTAGGATCCGCAGAATGTCCAGCACGAAGGCGGCACTAGCCACAATCACCCAGGGACTCCCTGGGGGTGGTGAGACCCGCCCTGGGCAGATCACCATGGCTGAATCCGTGGCCGATGCCGTGACATCCGGAGCGGCACTGCTGGTCGAGGCCGGAACCGGCACCGGCAAGTCGCTGGCGTATCTCACACCGGCGATCCTCGCCAAGAAGCGCACCATCGTGGCCACCGCCACCATCGCCCTTCAAGGGCAGTTGGTGACCAACGACATCCCGCGGATCGCCGAGGGCCTCGGGCTCGAGGTCAGCGCTGCGATCCTGAAGGGCCGCCGCAACTACCTGTGCAACCAGCGGCTCGCCGAGTTCGACCGGTCGAACCACGAGGAGCAACTGCAGCTGTTGCGCGGCCGCTCCGCAGGCGACCACCTCGACGAGATTCGACAGTGGGCCGAATCCACCGAGTCCGGCGACCGCGAGGAACTCGATCCGGCGCCGCCCCCTGACGTCTGGGCCGCAGTCAGCGTTGGAGCAGACGAGTGCCCGGGGGCCGGTCGCTGCCCCTCAGGCGACGACTGCTTCTCCGAACGGGCCAGACTCATTGCCCGCGAGGCCGACGTCATCGTGACCAACCACCACTACTACGGGCTCAACCTCGCATCCGGCGGCGCGCTCCTGCCAGAGCACGACGTCGTCGTGTTCGACGAGGCCCACCACCTCCCCGAGGTGATCGGTGCCACCTGCGGCACCGAGCTCAGCGGAGGACGAGTCCGCACGCTGGCACGGCGCACCCGGAGCGTTCTGACCGACGAGGAGCTCCCGCTCCTTCTCGACCGTTCCGCCATCGACCTCGACGGTCAGCTCGCCGCTTTCGTCGGCGCGAAGCTCGTCGTCGACCCTGACCTGATCGCCATGTTGGTCGCCGCACGGGACCGAGCCGACAAGGTCCTGGCCGCCCTGCGAAAGATCAAGGCCCCCGAGGGCTCGGACGCTGCCGCCAGGGCCGAGCGTGCCCTCCTCTCGGCCAACAACCTGGTCAACGACATCGATGCGATCCTCGGCGCTGATGACGCCAATGACGTGCTCTGGGTCGACGGATCCGACAGCTACCCCGTCCTCCGTCGGACCCCTCTCGACGTCGGCGGCATCCTGGAGCACCAGCTCTGGGATGACCGAGCCGTGGTATTGACCAGCGCCACGCTCCCGGATGCCATCGTCGATCAACTCGGGCTTCCCTCCGGCACGAAGATCGAACGCGTCGGCTCGCCGTTCCCCTACGCCGAGCTCGGTCTCCTCTACTGCTCACCCGACCTCCCGAATCCGAACAAACCCGAGGCCAGGGCGGCGGTGCAGGAGGAGATGCGGATTCTCATCGAGGCTGCCGGAGGTCGGACCCTCGGGTTGTTCACCAGCTCGTCGGCCATGCGAGAAGCGGCGGAAGTCCTGCGAGAGTCGCTCGACATGCCGTTGCTGGTCCAGGGGGAGAACTCGAAGGCAGCGCTGGTCGAGGAATTCCAGAAGGACCCTCGAACCGTGCTGCTGGCGACCATGTCGTTCTGGCAGGGCATCGACCTCCCGGGCGACACGCTCACATTGGTCACGATCGACCGCCTGCCGTTCCCTCGTCCTGATGAGCCCGTCAACCAGGCCCGTCGCGATCGAGCTCGAGCGGCGGCGTTCCGCACCGTCGATCTCCCGCGGGTGCAGATCCTCCTCGCCCAGGCGGCGGGACGCCTGGTTCGCCGGGTCGACGATCGCGGCGTCGTGGCCGTCCTCGATCCGCGACTCGCCACGACGAAGTCATACCGGTGGGACGTGATCAATGCGCTGCCACCCTTCCGACGGACGCGCCATCGAGACGAGGTCGTTGCGTTCCTCCAGTCGCTCGACACCTGATGCGTTCGGTCACCTGGGTCACGTTCTATGCCGGTGCGCTGATCGGGGCCGCGTACATCGCCGGCTCGGTCGTGCGGACCTGGGCGTCACGCCGTTCGCAGCAGGAATCGGATGGCCGCCCCGATCTGCTCGTGGTGGTCTCCGAAGTCCTGGTCACCGTCGCGTGTGCCTGGATCGCCTACACGTTCATCGACTGGTTGGCTCCCGGGAACACGGTCTTTCGCAGCTCATCGGCCATCGGCTTCCTCTCCCCGAAGACACTGACCGTGTGGGAGTCGATCGCCCTGTGGGCCGGTCTGGGCGCGATCGTCGGAGCTGTGGCGCCGATCACCTCGCGGTTCCGCTCGGGGAGCATGGGGATCAGTGGTGCTGCCGGACTCCTGGCGCTCTACTCCCCCATCATCTTCCTCATCGCTCTCGGCACCTGGTTCATCGGCGTCGGCGTCGTCCGCGATGTCAGAGCCACGCTGCCCATCGTGTTCGTCACCGTCGCCGTCTCGGAGTGGATCCTGTCGATGACGCGGGTGCGTGTGACCTGGGGTGTCATCCATGGTCCGGAGTCGACCGTGTGGATGGCGGTACTGGCGGGGGTCCTCCTGGCCAGATGGAGCCACGGTGGACCCCTTCGCGACGAAGAGCCTCAGTAACCGAGACGCTCGACCGAGCTTGCGTCCTGCTGCCAGTTCTTGTCGACGGTGACGTACAGCTCGAGGAAGACGCCCTTCGGCAGCTGCTTGCGCACCAGCGTCCCGACCGTCTTGAGCACCTCGCCCTTGTGGCCGATCACGATGCCCTTCTGACTCTCACGCTCGACCAGGATCTCGACCCGAACCTTCGGCCACTGCCATTCGGTGACGCGCGTGGCGACCGAGTGTGGAAGCTCGTCCCGCAGGGTGCGCAGGAGTTGCTCGCGTACGAGCTCGGCCACCCACATGGTCTCGCCCATGTCGGTGAACTGGTCGTCCGGATACCAGTGCGGCCCCTCCGGCATACGTTCGCCGAGATGGGTGAGCAGCGCATCGATGCCGTCGCCTGTCTGGGCCGAAACCGGGAAGTAGGCAGATGCGTCGAGCGGCGCCACCTTGGCCAACTCTGCCGCGATTGCCTCCCGGCGCATTCCGTCGATCTTGTTGAGCACGACAACCGTGCTGGGAGGGTGCAGACGTTCGGCCAGAAAGGCGTCGCCCCGGCCGTAGCCGGACCGAGCATCGATCACGAAACACACGACGTCGACGCCACTCCTGGCCTCGGTTGCGGTGGCATTCAAGCGCTCACCGAGCGCGGTGCGAGGTTTGCCGACTCCTGGCGTGTCGACGAAGACGATCTGGTGGTCGTCGGTCGTGAGGACTCCCCGAATCTGGTGGCGCGTGGTCTGGGCCTTGTCGGAGGTGATCGTGACCTTTCGGCCGAGCATTCGGTTCAGGAGCGTGGACTTGCCGGTGTTGGGACGCCCGAAGAGCGTCACGAATCCGGAACGGAACTCGCTCATTCGTGCTGCTCGTCGTTCGATTCCGGTGGTGGGGCGGTGACGTGGACCTTGGTGATACGCCGCGCCTGGACCCGTTCGACGGTGAGGACGTAGCCGTCGGCGTCTGTGCGTTCGCCCACGGTCGGGACTCTGCCGAAGCGATCGAACACGAGACCGGCGACCGTGTCGAAGTCGCCTTCTGGCAGGCTCAGACCGGCGATGTCGTTGAGCTCCGAGATCAGGATGCGGCCGTCCACCCGAAGCGTTCCGTCTCGCTGACGCTCGACCAGAGACTCCTCGACGTCGTACTCGTCGACGATTTCACCAACGAGTTCCTCGATGAGGTCCTCGAGCGTGACCAGCCCGGCAACACCGCCGTACTCGTCGACCACGATCGCCATGTGGAAGCTCTCCTCCTGCATCTCGCGGAGAAGGTGCGCCACCTGCTTCGTCTCGGGAATGAAACGAGCCTGGCGCAGCAGCGTGTCGACCTGGCGGTCTTCGCCGCCGTCGAGTTCGGCCCTGATCAGGTCCTTCACGTAGACGAGACCGATCAGGTCGTCGATGTTCTCACCCTCGACGGGGAAACGCGAATAGCCGATTTCGGACGACAACTCGAGCGCTTCGGCGACGGTCCGGTCATGGTCGACGGTGGTCATGTCGGTGCGGGGCACCATCACCTCACGAACCACCGTGTCACCGAAGGTGATCACCGACTCGATCAGATCCCGCTCGACCGGCTCCAACACCTCGTCTTCGACGGCAGCATCGGCGAAGGCGATGAACTCGGCCGGCAAGGCAAAGGGGCCGGTACTCAGACCTTTGCCCGGGATGGCGATGTTGCCGGCCCCGATCAAGCCGCGGGCCAGGATACGGATCGGCGGCAGCATGGCGAGCATCGACGTCGGCCCGCTGAGCGCGACCGCCAAACGGTCGGCGTGCAGGATTCCGAGCGTTCGCCCACCGACCTCGACGACGAAGGCCAAGAGCACGTCGAGCACGACCACGAGCACCGCCCAACCAGTCGACAACAGATCGGAGGCAACGACCCAGACGAGGACCACCTGCGCCAGCTGACTGGCCAGGATGATGAGTCGAACAGGGTTGAGCACCACCCCGGGTTGGTCGAGCAGGCGGGTCAGGCGATCCACCCGCTTCGGCTGTTCGTCGCGGAGCGTCGCGATGCGAATGATGCTCGTGGTGCTGATGGAGGCCTCCGCCAGCACGAAGACGAACACGAACGGGAGAAGCAGGATCGCACAACCGAGGGCGATACCGGTGGCTTGACTCATGGCGCCGGCACCGGATGCGCCAGATCGAGTCGGCCGAGGTGGTGGCGCTCCCTGGCCTGCATGGCCAGGCGTTGATCGGTCTCGCCGTGATCGTGACCGAGGACGTGAAGCACTCCGTGGATCACGAGAAGGGCGAGTTCCGCTTCGTACGAGCCTGTGTGTCCCGGTGCCTGGTCGAAGGCCACGGCGGGACAGATCACCACATCGCCGATCAGGGCACGGTCGCCGGCGGCGGAGGCGTCGAACTCGTCCGGATCGAGCGGGAAGGCGAGTACGTCGGTCGGCTCGTCGGCCAGCATGTGGGTGTGGTTCAGCTCCTGCATCGTCTTGCGATCGACGAGGTGGAGGTCGAGCTGACCCTTCGGACCGGACTCGTCGACCAACACGTCAGCGGCCAGCCGGCAGAGGGAGTCGAGATCGACCCCGGTCTCGTCTGCGTCGGTGCCAGTGACGATGTGGGTCCCGACCTCCACCGAGACGTCCGGGGTCGGTGCGTCTGACACCGAGTCGAGGTCGAGCATCTCGAAGAGCGGTGCCGGAACCTGCTCGACGTCGACGGTGTCGTCTGAAGAACCCATCAACTGGTGGTGTGACGCTCGTAAGCGTCGACGATGTCCTGCACGATGCGGTGACGCACGACGTCCTTGGAGTGGAGGCGGACGAACGCCACGTCGTTCACGCCGTTCAGGATCCGCTCGGTGCCACCCAGCCCGCTACGACCGCCGGCCACGTCGACCTGGGTCTCGTCGCCGGTGACGACGACGCGGCTGTTGAAGCCGATGCGGGTGAGGAACATCTTCATCTGCTCCGGCGTGGTGTTCTGCGCCTCGTCCAGGATGATGAAGCTGTCGTTGAGGGTGCGACCACGCATGAAGGCGAGGGGGGCCACTTCGACGGCGTTGCGTTCGAAGAGCTTGGCCATGCCCTCGGCCCCGACCATGTCGTGGAGCGCGTCGTAGAGGGGCCGCAGATACGGGTCGACCTTGGACATCAGGTCACCGGGCAGGAACCCCAGGCGCTCCCCCGCCTCGACGGCGGGTCGGGTCAGGATGATGCGCTCGACCTCCTTGTCCTGCAGGGCACGAACGGCGCAGGCGACAGCCAGCCAGCTCTTGCCAGTGCCCGCCGGCCCGATACCGAACGTGATCATGTTCTTCTGGATGGCATCCAGGTACGCCTTCTGGCCGGCGGTCTTCGGCCGAACCGGCTTTCCCCTGGCGGTGGTGATGACTCGATCGGTGAGCACCTCGGACGGCCGCACGTTGGCACCGACCATGTCGATGGCCCGGTGAACGACCGGCGTGTCGATCTGCTGGCCACCTTCGAGCAGCAGGACCAATTCGTTGATGACGTGCTCGGCTTCGCCTGCCTGCGGGCCGCTCAATGCAATCTCGTTGCCGCGGGCAACCACGTCGACGTCGTAGGCGCGCTCGATGACACGGAGGTACTCGTCGCGCTCGCCCAACAGCCCGACCATGAGCTCGTTGCTCGAAACCTGCACCCTCACCTGGTCTGCCATCTTCCGGGCAGGCTAGCGCCGGGGTCGGGCAGCATCTCCGGTTTCTCGCAGCCTGCTCGCCCCCACATGCGGTTGACGACGCTCATATACGCTCACTATCGTTCACAGTCGATCGCGAATGTCTCGGCAGTGCCCGATCGCACGCCAACTGCCCCACTGCTGCCACGCCGACCGACCCGTCGGCCATCACCTGTGAGGCACCCATGGCCACCCGAGTCACGCTCACCCCTTCGTCATCCGACGCCGACCACACCATTCACGTTTCGAAGGTCAGACTCACCAATGACCGCGGCGACCGTGAGGCCGAGGCTGCGTGGCTCGAACGCGCCGCTCGTCCAGGCGTGGTTCGACTGGTGTCGACCTCGAAGGAGCCGGTCACCATCGTGACCGAACACGTTGGTTCCCGGACCCTCCGCACCGGCGGCCTCGATCCGGCCGAAGGTCTGGCGACGATCACCGGGCTCTGCGATCTCCTCGTCGAGTTGCACCGCGACGGCCTCGTCCACGGCAAGCTCACACCCGACCACGTGATCGTCGGCGGAGACCGCATCTGGCTGTGCAGTCCTGACGGTCGAGCCGACGATCCTGCCGACGATCTCGTCGGTCTGGCCCGCTGCATGACCGAACTCGAACACCAGTGGAACGAGGCCGGGGAGACGCCGGCGTTTCTCGGTTCATGGCGCGAGCTGGCGGCACGGCTCGCCGACGACGCCGACCCTGCACGTTCGGCCAGTCGAGCTCGAAGCGTGTTGCAGCGATTCGTCGTCCTCGGGGGCGACACCGACCAGAGCGCTGGGCCTCGGCGAGGGCTGAGACATCCTGGCCTCGGGCTCGCTGCCCTGGCGGTGGGCTGCTCGATCGGAGGGCTGGCGCTGCTCTCCGACGAGACGCCGGCGTCCGCGACCGACGGTCCCCGCATCGAATCCGACGGAGCGATCTTCGCCGTCGGTTCTGCGGGGGACGACGTCGTCCTGCTGGTACCGGCATGCGACACGTCGACGCCGGTGGTGCTGCTCGACACGGCGACCGACACCGTCTGGGCCTTCGACGAAATCACCGATGGCGCATCGGCCCGGCCGGTCGCTGTGGTTCCCGGCGCCACCGACCTTCGGTCAGAGTGGGACGAAGGCGAGAGGTGTTACCGCGCCGTTGCCCGAGGGCCGGCGGGGGTGTCGGTCATACGAACGGCAGACCAATGACCGAGTCAGCCGATCGAGGCTTCCTTCACCAGGCCGAGATCGGCGAGGCGATCGACGGCATCGTCGAAATCGACTCCGAGAATGCAGGCCACGGCGCGGAGGTCATCGCGGCGAACCGTGAGGACACGCCCATTGAAGTCCTGACGCTGAACCTGGATCATGGCCAGATACCGAGCCAACATCTCGCCCTCCGGCCCGGCAACACCGTCGACCTGAGTGAGGTCGACCGTGACACCGGCGCGCCCCTGCTCGGTCAGATCGACCACGCCCGGCACGACGCCGACATTGGTCGTGCGAGGCAGGAGCTGGTCGATCGGCACGCTGTAGAACAGCGCCAGTCGTTCGAGGCGGGGCACCGAGATCGCTCGTTCCCCCGCTCATAGGCACCGAGCACCGATGCCTTGAACTCCTGATCTGACTGCGACTCGACGTCTTGCAGACTCAGCCGCTTCTGCCGACGAATCGCACGCAGGCGCTCTCCGACGCGGCGACCATATGCCGAGTCCGTCGCGTCGACATCGATGTGTTCATCCCCAGCGCCCATTGCACTCCCCTGTAGAAGTCGCCACCGTAGACGTCACGCTGTGCACCTTCAACCACCCAACGTGATCGGGCGATGGGTAAATCATTCCGACCGCCAGGTCGGGCCGTCGAGCGCCGCCATTCGAGGCCGGTCAGGGGTTGCCGGCCGGCCCTCGATCGCCGGCGTCGACGAGCATCACGGCGGCCGCGATCGCCGCGGTCTCAGCTCGAAGCACCCCACCGGGCAACGACCGCTGACGCCGCCCTTCGAGCTCCTCCGGAGCCCACCCGCCCTCGGGACCGATGAGGACGGTGCGGTCCGTTCGACCGTCGAGCCTCGGCGATCCCGGCTCGGCGAGAACCACCGATGCGTCGTCGAGGGTGGCCAACGAAGTGACGGGTCGGATCTCGGGGAGACGCACCCGACGACTCTGCATCGACGCCTCCCTGGCGATCACGCGCCACTTCGCCGACCTGTTTCTCCGCCCGCGCCCCGTCCCAACGTACGACCGAGCGAGAACTCTGGAGCGGAACGATGATGTCGACGCCGAGTTCGGTGAGCTTCTGCACGACCCACTCGGGTCGCTCGCCCTTCACCGGCGTGAAACCAACCGTGGACGGAGCGGTCGGCACCGGTTCCTCGATGATCTCACCGTCGACCGTCCGGGAACTCGGCGAACCGGGCGGGACGCCAGCGGCCGTGACCGTCGCTGATCGTGATCGGCTCTCCGTCGATGATGCGGCGCACCGTTCGATAGTGATGGAGATCCCGCGGCGCGAGGTGAGGATGATCCAGATCGTCAACGAAGACCAACGGCATCGACCGCCATCGCTCGATGGTCATCGTCGCCCGATCAGCTGAACGCGTTCTTGATCTTCGAGAACAGCTTGCCGTCCTTCGGACCGTGGACGACATCACCTCGAATCTCGGCAAGATGCCGCAGCAGCGCATCTTCCTCTTCACTCAGCTTCGTTGGCGTGTCGACGATCAACGTGAGCAGGAGCTCACCGCGGCCTCGGCCCCGAAGACGAGGGATCCCACCATCACGAATCGTGAAGACCTTGCCACTCTGGGCTCCGGCCGGAATCGACACCTCGAATGGACCCTCGACACCGTCGAACACGACGTCGGCACCGAGCGCCGCCTGGGTGACGGGGACGTGGAGCTCGGCCAGCAGACGGTCACCGTCGCGCTGGAAGACCGGATGGGCGGCGACCCGGATCTCGACGTACAGATCGCCGGCCTCGGCGCCACGAGGGCCGACGGCGCCGCGACCACTGAGCCGAAGCGTCGAGCCGTGGGAGACCCCGGCAGGGATGTCGACGGTGTACTCACGATCCTCGACCGTGCGCCCCTCACCCGAGCACGTGGTGCACGGCTGTTTGATGACCTGACCCTCGCCGGCACACCGCGGACAGGCCGACGTGGTGACCATCTGCCCCAGAATCGACTGACGCATCTGGCGGATCTGGCCGGCGCCCTCACATTGCGTGCAGGTCTCGACACCCGAACCGGGAGCGGCGCCGGTGGCGTCGCATGCGCCACACGCGACAGCGGTGCGGACGCTGACCTTCTTGGCCGTACCACGCACGGTGTCCTCGAGGTCGAGGGTGGCCACGACCTCCAGGTCGACGCCGCGCGCACGAGCTGCTCGGCCACCACCTCCGCCGGCGGTGTTGTTGAAGAAGGCGTCGAACAGGTCGCCGAGACCGCCGCCGAAGGGATCGCCACCTCCGCCGAAACCTCCAGGCCCCGCGGCCGAGCCGAACCGGTCGTAGTTGGCCCGCTTCGTGTCGTCGCTGAGCACCTCGTAGGCCTCGGCAACCTGCTTGAACTGGGCCTCGGCCGCGGCATCACCGGGCTTCGCGTCGGGGTGGAGTTCGCGGGCGCGCTTGCGATAGGCCTTCTTGATCTCTTCGGCCGACGCCGAACGGTCGACCCCGAGGAGCTCGTAGAAGTCCGCCACGGGGTCAGCCTTCGCTCAGGTGCACGCCGAGTTGACGTCCGACCACGGTGACCGCGGCGATGGCCTGGGGGTAGTTCATACGGGTCGGACCGAGAATGGCAATGGAACCTGCGTGCTCTCCGTCGATCTCATAAGGGGAAACAACCACACTGCATTCTTCTAGCCGCTCGTCGCCGGTTTCGGTACCAATCGCCACCTTCAGACCCTCGATTGAGGACATCGGTGATGAGATCGACGACGACGAGTTGCTGTTCGAGGATCGTGAGCACGCGCTTCACGGAGTCGACCGCTTCGAAGCTGTTTGCGACCCGGGACGTGCCGTCGACATAGACCCGTTCGTCCGACGCAGATGCACCGACGGCCGCCAGACACCTGGGCGACCAGCCGGTCGACCATGCTCGATCCGGTCTGGACGGGTTCGCGGGCCTCGGCGAGCGGGCGATTGTCGAGAGACTCCCTCACGACGGCGGCGGCTGCGTCGACCGTGGCATCGCCATCGCTGCGACCCTGGAGCTCGTCGGACAATTCGAGGGTGTGCTTCTCGATCACGCCGTTCGAAGAACACGACGACGGCCAGGACGAGGCGAGGCGCGAGGCCGACGAGCTGGAACGAGCGGACACGGGCGGCGTCGCTCGAATGATCGATGATCACGGCTGCGTGATCGGTGAGGTTCGACAGCAGCCCGGCGGTGTCGCGCATCATCCCCTCGATCTCGCCCCGGACATCGGTGAAGAAGTCGAGGACCTGCCGCCGCTCTGGTCTCGCGAGCCTGGCCTGGCCAACCGTGTCGACGAAGTGGCGGTACCCCTTCTCGGTGGGAATGCGACCCGCGCTGGTGTGCGGCTGCACGAGGTAGCCGTCGGCTTCGAGCACCGCGAGTTCGTTGCGGACGGTCGCCGATGACACCCCGATGTCGGTGTTTCGGGCGACAGCCGCCGACCCAACGGGGACAGCCGTCTCGATGTACTCCTCGACGACGGCTTTGAGAATTTCCGCCTTGCGCTCATCGAGCACGTTGGCCACCTCTCTGTTTCCGGCTCGGACTCCCGCCTGGCGGTTGTCAACCGAAGAGCGAGTCTAGAGGCTTCACCACGTTGTTTGAGACGGTCGTATCGAGCGAGTGACTCGGCCCGCTCCTCGCCAGTGATCGACGATCGGCGGCGGGTAGCCGGCCGGAGCACCCGCCGGGTCCGTCCATGGTTCGTGGATGACCTTGTCACCCAGGTGTTCGAGCTCGGGCACCCACCGACGCAGGTAGCGCGCGCCAGAGTCGAACTTCCGACTCTGGCCGACCGGGTTGAAGATCCGGAAATACGGGGAGGCATCGGTCCCGGTACCGGCCACCCACTGCCAGCCGTGCTGATTCGAGGCCAGGTCACCGTCGACGAGGTGCTCCATGAAGAACTGGGCACCCCGCGCCCAGTCGATGTGGAGGTCCTTGACGAGGAAGCTGGCAACGATCATGCGGACCCGATTGTGCATCCATCCTTCGGTCACGAGCTGACGCATCCCGGCATCGACCATCGGATAACCGGTCTCACCCCGACACCAGGCGTCGAAACGACGATCCGCATCGGCTCCCTGGTCGACCTCCATGTCGGTCATCTTCGTGTGAACGCCGACCGTGCTGTCTCCGGACGTTGGAACAAGCACCTCTGCGTAGAACTCTCGCCAGCAGAGCTCGGAGCGGAAGACTTCCTCGGACGGGTCGGGGCCGAGCCGGACGAGCAATTGTCGGGGATGGATGCTGCCGAACTTCAGGTAGGGACTCAAGGCGAGAGGTGCCGTCGACACCGGGGTCGTTTCGCCGTCCTGTCGTAGTCGAACACCGGACCGTCGAGGAACTCATCCGCGCGTCTCCCACGCCGCCTCGCTCACCCGGACGGGGCAGCTCAGTCGCCGTCGGCGCCACCTGCGTGCGATCGCTCGGGCCACGCCCGTCGATCCATTCGACATCGACGCGGCCCCCTGGTTCGGGGTGACCGAACTCTTTCCAGGCGCGGAAGAACGGCGTGAAGACCTTGTACGGGGTGCCACCACCGGTCACGACCGAGTCCGGCGGGACGGCATATGGCGAGTCCCGATAGTGAACGGTGAGACCTCGTCGGCGAGCGCTTCGCCTACCGCGGTGTCACGCCGACGACCGTACGGACCGAAGTCGTCTGTGGCCTACACGGTCTCTGCGCCCACCGACCTCTGCCAGAGTTCGGCGAGCACCACGGCCGGATCACCCGATCGGAGCACCAGGTGGCCACCGATGTCGTCGTCGAGCGCATCGAGTGAGCCGTCGAGGAACGCCAGGCGGTTGGCCCCGGCCGGCGCCGAGAGCCGATCGTCCATCACGAAGACCCCGAGCACCGGGCCCGCAGCAGCAGCTACAGCGAGAGCAGGATGGTCGGTCAGCCGGAGATCACGCCGAAACCAGAAGATCGAAGTCACGTAGTGAGTAAAGCGCCGTTCAGCGCGCGATTGAAGCCGAGATCGATACCACGGCGCTCTGAGCCCAAACGGGAGTTGTGAGCGCAGCCGAACGTGGAGCGTGAGCCGTCACGGGAGTTGAGAGCGCAGCCGAGCGCAACTCGTGAGCCGACACGGGAGTTGAGAGCGCCAGCGAGCAACTCCAAGAAACCGAGGCGCTCTGCGCCGCAGGTTTCAGTCGTCGAGGCGGAGGGCGCGGATGAAGGTGTCGGGCGGGATGTCGACCCGGCCGATGCTCTTCATCTTCTTCTTGCCTTCCTTCTGCTTCTTGAGCAGCTTGTTCTTTCGGGTGACGTCGCCGCCGTAGAGCTTGGCGGTGACGTCCTTGCGGTACGCCCTGACGGTCTCTCGGGCGATGATCTTGCCGCCGATGGCGGCCTGGATCGGCACCTCGAACTGCTGGCGAGGAATGATGTCCTTCAGCTTCTCGGCCATGCGCTTGCCGTACTCGTAGGCGTTGTCGCGGTGCACGATCGTGGAGAACGCATCGACCTGCTCGCTGTTGAACAGGATGTCGACCCGCACGAGATCGCCCTTCTCGTAGCCGGACACCTCGTAGTCGAGGCTGGCGTAGCCCTGGGTTCGGCTCTTGAGCTGGTCGAAGAAGTCGATCACGACCTCGCCGAGCGGGAGGCGGTAGACGATCTCGAGGCGGTCAGGCGACAGGTACTCCATCTTCTCGAGCTGACCACGGCGACTCTGGCAGAGCTCCATCGAGCGTGCCGGTGTAGTCGGACGGCGTGATGATCGACGCCTTGAGGTACGGCTCTTCGATCGACGACCCAATCGCCGGACGGCGGCAGCGACGCCGGGTTGTCGATGGCCCGCTCCTCACCGTCGTTCATGGTGATCCGGTAGTGCACCGACGGTGACGTGGCGATCAGGTTCAGATCGAATTCGCGCTCGAGCCGCTCGCGGACGATCTCCATGTGGAGCAGGCCGAGGAAACCACAACGGAAGCCGAAGCCGAGAGCGCTCGATGTCTCTGGCTCGAACGAGAAGCTGCTGTCGTCGAGTTTGAGCTTGTCGAGCGCGTCGCGGAAGTCCTCGTAGTCGTCGCCGTCGACCGGATAGAGCCCGCAGAACACCATCTGCTGGGGTTCCCGGTAGCCGGCGAGCTTCTCCGCAGCACCGTTGACCTCGGTGGTGACCGTCTCGCCGGAACGGGCCTCGCGCACGTCCTTGATACCGGCGATCAGGTAGCCCACTTCGCCGGCCGCCATCGAGCCGACCGGCCGGTTGTTGGGGGTTCGGAAGCCGATCTCCTCGACGGCGTGAGTGGCCCCGGCCTGCATGAACCGGAGCTTGGTACCGGTCTCGAGCTTGCCGTTCATCACCCGAATCGAGGAGACGACGCCTCGGTACGTGTCGAAATGGCTGTCGAAGATCAAGCGCCTGCAACGGGCCGTCGATGTCGCCGACGGGCGGCGGGATCCGTTCGATGATGGCATCGAGCAGCGCCTCGACACCCTCGCCGGTCTTGGCCGAGATCCGCAGGGCGGACTCTCGGCCGGCACGCCGAGGACCTGCTCGATCTCGGCTGCGCACTTGTCCGGATCGGCCGCTGGGAGGTCGAGCTTGTTGAGAACGGGCAGGATCTCGAGGTCGTTCTCGAGCGCCAGATACATGTTGGCCAGGGTCTGGGCCTCGATGCCCTGGGCCGCGTCGACCACCAGGACCACGCCCTCGCATGCGGCCAGCGAGCGGCTGACCTCGTAGCCGAAGTCGACGTGGCCGGGTGTGTCGATCAGGTTGATGACGTGGCCCTTCCACTCGAGCCGGACGCTCTGCAGCTTGATCGTGATGCCCCGCTCACGTTCGATGTCCATCGAGTCGAGGTACTGCGCCCGCATGTCGCGGGCCTCGACGGCGCCACACAGCTCGAGCAGCCGGTCGGCGAGCGTCGACTTGCCGTGGTCGATGTGAGCGATGATGGAGAGGTTGCGAATCTTGGACTGGTCCATGCGGGGGTCAACGCTACCGGTGCCGCGCACCGAGTCGGGATCGGTCCACGATTGTGGATCTCGACGCAGACGAGTGGGAGCCGCTCGCCGAGCCAGTAAGATCCTCCGGTTCCTGCAGCGCCGTTCGCGCAGGTTCGATTCGATCATCGAGGTTTCTCGTGGCCAACATCAAGAGCCAAATCAAGCGCAACCGTCAGAACGAGAAGCGTCGTGTTCGCAATCGGGCCGTACGGTCCGAGATGCTCACCCGTGAGAAGTCCGCTGTCGATGCCGCCGGCACCGACAACGAGGCCGACGCATTGCGTCTCGCCATCAAGCGCATCGACAAGGCTGCAGCCAAGGGCATGATCCACAAGAACGCCGCGGCCCGCAAGAAGAGCCGTCTGATCGCTCGGGTTCGTTCCGCCGGCGCCGACGACTGAGACACGCTCGCCACGGCCTGTCGCCGCGGCGCGAGTACGACACCGGCCGAGTCCGCAAACGATCCGTGCCCTGCCTCAGCCTGCTGCTTCGCGCGAGGTGGGCCAGCCGGGCAACCAGGACTTCCATCACCGTGTCGGGCGGTACCGCGCTGACACCGCGTATGTCGAGATCGGCCTGGGCCAGCAGCTGCATCGCCCGCTTCGACTTCTCGCTTCCCAGCCGACGGCTGAGCGTCAGGGCCTTCTTTGCCGGGAAGGTCGACCCCTTCATGCCGAGGTGGGCGGCAGCCGCTTTCTCGTTTTCTGCACCGCTGCCGTCGAGCGCCAGCGCTCGTTGATAGTGACCGTGGAGCGTCGCCATGACCTGGAGGGCATGGCGATCACCACCTCGAAGCATGCGGTGGAGCTTGTCGAGCGCGGTGCCGATGTCGCCGCTGTCGATCGCATCGGTGAGTTCCCACGGCGGGACATCGCTGGCCTGTCCGAGATAGGGCTCGACATCCCCCTTGGAGAGCCGAGCACCCTCGCCGAAGACGCTGACCAGCGACTCGAGGATGGCCTGGACCCGGCCGGCGTCATCGCCCAGGTGTTCGGCGATCGCCGACTTGGCTCCCCCATCGAGGCGAACTGACGCGTCGGCGAGCTTTTCGTTGAGGAGCATCTTGCGCCCCTTGCCGGACGGGGCGGCGTCGATCTCGCGAGCTCCCGCCGCCTTGAGCGCTTCCTTGAGCGCCTTCGGTGGTGGGTTGAGCCGTTGTGTCGACGAACCCTTCTCCCAGACGAGCACCAGATCAGTGGTGGGCAGCGGTGATTCGATCCAGCCGACGAGGCCCGCCACCTGTTCACCCTTGGTGAACATCGCGAGATTCCGGCCGACAACCACGCGGCGCTCGGTGAGGAACGGCGGTGTGTGGGCCGCGTTGACGAGTGCGGTGAGTTCGGGCTCTGCGCCGTCCGGTGCGTACTGGGCCTCACCGACCTCCTCGACCATCAGCGACCGGTCACCGGCGCCGACCAGTTCTTTCACCAGCGCCGACAGCGACTGTGCCACCAGCGTTGGATCGTCGCCCTTGATGATCGTGAGCGACATCAGGCCCCACGTCCGGCTGCGAGCACGGCGTTGACCGTGTCGACCACTCGTCTGACGATGCCGGGCCGATCGGTCGTGATCGCTGCGGTTCGGCGGACCGTCGCCACGGTGGCCAACGCCATGAGTTCCGCATCGGAGAGATCGTCGAAACCGAGGGTCGAGATCAAGGAGGCGCTGCCCTCGCCCGCGGGCCAGGACGACGCAACTTCCTCCGAGGCCGGGCCGAAGCCCAAACGATCGATCTCGAGGTCGACAACGGCACGGAGACCGGGTCGGCCCGGTGTCGTACGAATCGTGGTGTGGCTGCCGGGAGCGAGCGGAAGCTCGGATCTGATGAAGACGTCGAGATCGGCGGATTCGGCGATCCGATCGGCCGCCTCACGGCCGTGGGCAACAGCGAGGTCTGCGATCTCGAACGACAGGTCGATCCCGGTCGCGCCGGCACCTGCCGCAGCGACAGCGTCGACAACGGCCTCGCCCAGGTCAGCGGCGCTCGTCAGGACGATGGGACTCAGCACCGCAGGCGGGATGGCGGATCGGGACACCTCTGCACGCGGAGACACAGAGCGAAGCTATCCCGTGCCCCTCACGTCGACCACGGTGACGATCTCCAGCTCGCTCTGCGACGGCGAGATCTCGATCCGACCGCCCGCAACCGTGATGACCGTGTCGACGAGGACCCGACGCCCTCCGACGATCCGATGGTCACCCGGCGCCAGCACGAGGTCGACCTCGACGACGTCTCGGAGTCGATCGATGGCGCGTGCAGCACTCCAGCCGCCGTCGCTGACGACCACGATGTCGATCGACGAGATCCGGGCCGAGATCACGTCATCGACCGCCGGCCCAGTGCCGTCGATCACCAACACCGAGGGCAGACCGCCAGACGCCGGGTGCCACCCAGGGAGCGCACGACTCTGCGTCGCCGGGATCACCCAGAGCGCAGCGACAGCGAGCGCCAGCAGCGGACCGACCGCCGGCCACCTTCTCGGGCGGACCATCCAGGCGCACGTCAAGACGAAGACGAGCAGTGGGACATCCCTGCCGCCGATCGAGGGCAGCGGTGCGACCGCAGAGCGGGCGGCAACCACATCGATCCACCACACGAGGGCTCTCGCAGGGAGCTGCAGCGTCGAGCTCAGCGGATCGGGGAGGACGGCCGCCACCAGGCCGACGCTCAGGCCGAGCGTCATCACCGCGCCGGCAGCCCATCCGGCCAGGAGATTCGCAGGAACCGTGACGGTCGACAACGGGCCGAACGCCGACAGCAGGATGGGACTGACGCCGGCTTGGGCAGCCAGGGTGATGGCGAGGGGTTCTGCAATCGCGTCGCGTACGGGGAGTCGATCCCGGATGGCGGTCGACAAGAGCAGGATGCCGAGCGAGGCAGCGACCGAAAGTCGGAACCCGACCGAGCCGGCGAGAAACGGGTCGAGCAGCAGCAGCATGATCACGGCCAGACCGAGGGAACGGACCCCCGCTGCTCGACTCGAACGGGCCGTCGCCAGCACGCTGATGCCCGCGGTCGCCGTCGCTCGCAGGACCGACGGTTCGAGCCGGGTGGCGAGCGCGAAGACGGCGAGCAGCACGGCGACGGCGACGACATCGGCCCCGGGCCGCAGTCTCCGAAGCAGGGGCCCGCTGACGGCCAGGAGGAAGGCAACGTTCTGCCCGCTGACTGCCAGGAGATGGCTGAGACCAGCGGCGCGGAACTGCGCCTGCTGCCCTTCGCTCTGGAAGCGGTCGTCACCGATCACGAGCCCGTGGTAGAGCGCCCGAGCGTCTGGGGTGAACGATCGGGTCGAGCCGAGCACGCCGCTCCGAAGCCACTCCCCCGGCGCCAGGTACCAGGCCGGTGGAGCCACCGACCGGACACTGGTGACCGTCACGACACCGACGAGATGCCGACTCTTGGCCCACGAGCTGACGGCGATCGGACCAAGTCGCCCACTCGTGACGATCCGCTCGCCGGCGACGAGATCAGGCGTCTCGAAACCCGACCCGATCAATCGCACCCGCTGGTGACTCTCGTCGAGCCTGACCTCGGCCCGCCAGCCGAACCGCATGGGCTCGGCATCCATCATGACGGTGGCGGTTTCGTCATGGAGTGTCGCTCGCTCGGCTGGTTGGTACCCACGCTCGGCCAAGGTGCTCGTGGCCGAGGCAACAACGAGGAGCCCGACCACGACCGCCGGTTTCCTGCGGAGGAGCAGTCCGAGCGCCAAGATTGCGACCCCGACCAACCGTGGGAGCGCCTGCGGAAACGCGACGGCAACCCACACGGCGCCCATCACGATCAGGGTCTCGAGTTCGGTGAACGTCGCCGACGATTGCCGCGCCTGTGCCCCGTTCACCGCACGATGGCTGCGTCGGCGATGGCAGCGAGCTTGGACGGACCGATCCCGGGGACGTCGAGCAGATCGTCGATCGAGCGAAACGGCCCGTGCTCCTCTCGGAACGAGACGATCGCCTCCGCCGTCGCCGGGCCGACCCCAGGCAACGCCTGCAGCTGGACGACGTCGGCCCGGTTCACGTCGATCGGCCCACTCGCACCCCCGCTCGTGTCGGCGGGAACCACCACCTCGCCAGGAAGAGGGACCCGGATCTGCTGGCCGTCGACGAGCACTGACGCCAGATTGAGCTGATGGAGATCGGCGCCGGGCAATGCTCCTCCTGCGGCCTCGACGGCATCGATCACTCGAGCCGTCGATGGGAGCGAATACACGCCGGCAACGGCGACCGCTCCCGACACGTGCACGATCAACTGACCGGGCGGACTGTCGGCGGCCGACGTCGGCGTCAGCGCGACCTGGGGAATGAGCTCGTCCACGGATGCCGCACCCTCGCCGGACGACGACAGCCTCGGGGCGGCAAGCGTTGCGACTGCCAACACCGCAACCACGACGGCAACGAGAACGGGCCGGTCCCTCGAGCGCGTCGAGGCCACCGATGGCGTCGCTGATCCGATCAGCCAACGACGGAGGACCGAACGGCTCGAGGCCAGGTGGCCGTTCCGATTGATGCCCCTCGGGTTGCTCGTCGCCTGCCCGACCCCGATCCTCGATCGTCGGATCCACCACTGCGCCTCCACTGCCACGCTCTGCCGCATCACCCCGTGGGGGTCATCGGCGAGGCCGGTTGATGGGGGAAGTGAGAGCTCGGGCGTCTGGACACCGAGGAGGTGGTGGGTCGCGCCGTGTGGCGGCCGATCAGAAGAGCTGGGTGGTGAGCTTCTTGCGCCAGCCGGCAGTGTTCGGGTGGTCCGGCCCGAGCACGGTGAGCAGAGTCGACGAATTCCTGTCGTGCGTCGTCGTCGCCTTTCACCTTCGGCAACAGCTCGGCGAGCCGAAGTTCCGCGCGTCTGATTGTCCTCGTCGGCGGCGATGTCGACACGAGCGAGCGCCGCGATGCGCCTCGTCTCCTCGGTCTCGGGGATCTTCGCCAGGAGGGCCAGCGCCTCGTCGTTGCGGTCCGCCTGGACGTAGATCGCGGCGAGTGCCGGGATCGCCTGGGGATGATCTGGCACTGCGGTGAGCACTTCGAGGAGCGAAGCCTCGTCACCCTTGGCGATGAGCGACTCGATGATCGTGTCCTGATCGGTCGGGAGGAGGCGAGCCACGAAGTCACGGATCTCCTGCTCTGGCTGAGCGCCCATGAACCCGTCGACGATCTGGCCGTCGCGCATGGCGTAGACGGCTGGGATCGACTGCACCTGGAACGCCTGGGACGCTCCGGGGTTCTCGTCGACGTTGATCTTGGCAAGCACGATCTTCGGCTCGAGGCCCGGCCCGGCGGCTTCGTCCACGATCTTCTCGATCATGGGCCCGAGCGTCTTGCACGGTCCGCACCACGGTGCCCACAGATCCACCACAACGGGGATCTGCATCGACCGCTGGAGTACGTCGACTTCGAATGACTGGTCGGTGACGTCGATCATCGCGTCAAACGCTAGCGGCCGTCATCGATCGTCCGACGCCGAGGTTCCCGGAGGACCAGCCGGGCGATCACGAGATCCGTTCGAGAGCCTCGTCCAGATACTGCTGCCTGCACAGCGCCCGCTGGAGCTTGCCCGAGCTGGTCTTGGGCAGCGTGCTCGGTCGCACGAACACCACGTCACGACTCGGGAGCCCGACGGCTTCGACGGTCTTCTCGTGGACCTGGTGCGAGAGGTTCTCGAGATCCTCTGCCCTGGTTTCGGCGACGACGACGACCGATTCCTTGCCCTGCCGTCCGGGAACCCCGAAGGCGATCACGTTGCCGGCCCGGATTCCGTCGATCTCGCCGATGTGGCGCTCGATGTCCTGCGGGTAGACGTTGCGCCCACCCACGATGATGACGTCTTTGATGCGCCCACACATGTACATCGAACCGTCCACCATGTACGAGAGGTCACCGGTACGGAGCCAGTCGCCGTCGGCGAACAGGTCGGCGTTGGCTTCCGGTCGCTGGTAGTAGCCGGTCGTGACCGAGGTGCCCCTGATCTGGAGTTCGCCGACTTCACGGTCGGTCAACACCGCCTCGGACTTCGGGTCGACGATTCGGAACTCGAGTCCGGGCACGGGGCGACCGAGTTCGACGATCTTGCGGGCGTTCTCGTGGTCGTCTGCGACTTGCACGGCCCGATGTTCGAGCTCCAGGAGCTGGATGTCGACCGTGTCGGTCACCAGCCCGGTCATCGGCTTCGGGAAACAACCGGCGATCGCGAGCTCGGCCATGCCGAACGCCGGGAAGACCGCACCCGGCCGCATCCCGTGACGCGCTCCGGCCTCGATGAATGCCTCCACCGATGCTGGGTCGACCGGCTCGGCGCCGTTGAGGAAGATCCGCATCGACGAGAGGTCGAGCGTCTCCTTGCTCCGGTTGAGTGCCCGAGTTGCCAGCACATAGGAGAAGTTCGGGCCCGCAGTGGCCGTGCCGCCGTAGGTCGAGATCCACTCCATCCAGTGACCAGGCGATGCGAGGAAGTCCTGGGGAGCGCCGAGCACGAGATTCATGCCCTCGGCCATGGGAAGGATGCAGAATCCGACCAGACCCATGTCGTGGTAGAGCGGCAGCCACGACACCATCACTTCGGTGTCGATGTCGACCTCGGCCGCCTCGCTGATGGCGTCGAGATTCGCAGCGACCACGTGATTGGGCAGCATCACACCCTTCGGCTCCGAGGTCGACCCGGAGGTGAACTGGAGAACGAAGAGATCGTCCTCGTGGTAGTCGGGCCGGATGAAATCGTTGACACCGGCCCGGCCGGGGGCTGGGGCGAGCTCGTCGTAGTTGATCATCGGCGGATCTTCCGGTCCGACCTCGACGAAAGGCGCGAGGTCGGGGTCAACGAGCACCGCGGCGCAATCGGCCCGAATGATCCGGGCCTTCGTGGCCGTGGCGAACTCCTCTATCGACGCCAGGCGCATCGGGAGCGGCAGGACGACGAGCGTTGCGCCGCACAACCACACTGCCTGGAATGCGGTGACCAGGGTGGCCGTGGTCGGGCCGAGCACGGCGACATGATCACCGTGCACGATGCCTCGGGACTGCAGGATCGCCGCCATGGCCTTGGCCTCTTCGTGGAGTTCGGTCCACGACTTCGTGAGCGGCTCGTCGCCGGTCATGAAGGTGACGGCGTTGTCACCCTTGGCTGCGTGTTCGATTCGAGAGACGATGGTTCGCACATCGGTTCTGACCACCGACAGTCCGGGAAGGTTACGCTCCGGTAACAAGAGCCGGAGACCAGCAATCGGAACCGATCGGACTCGACCGCGCTGGCGGGAGTCTCGACCGGAGCTTGGTGGAGCTACGGAGAATTGTGGAGCTAAGGAGAATTGAACTCCTGACCTCTTCCATGCCATGGAAGCGCTCTACCAACTGAGCTATAGCCCCGGATCGACCCGAGCGGGAGCGTTGATCGTACCAAGCTCAGGGCGTCCAACAACACGCTTTGCACTTCTCCGATCGTCGGTCGCATCCGGCCGAATACTCCACCTCTCCACCTGGGCAGCGTCCTACGCTGTCGCCCGTATGGCTGACACCGCTCCCACTCGCGCCCAGGACACTCCGGCCCACCGGTACGACGCCGCGCTCGCCGGCGAGATCGAGCAGCGTTGGCAGGACCGCTGGGAGTCAGACGGCACCTTCGAGGCGCCCAATCCCTCCGGCCCGCTCGCCGAGCCGGACAAGGTCGGCGGACGCGAGAAGCTGTTCGTTCTCGACATGTTCCCGTACCCGTCCGGCAAAGGCCTGCACGTCGGCCACCCGCTCGGCTACATCGGCACCGACGTCTTCGCTCGCTACCACCGGATGGCCGGCTACAACGTGTTGCACGCACTCGGCTACGACGCGTTCGGCCTGCCCGCCGAGCAGCATGCGATCACCACCGGTGTCCATCCTCGGGTCAACACCGAGGAGAACATCGCGAACATGCGGCGACAGCTCCGCCGCCTCGGTCTGGCTCACGACGCTCGCCGCAGCGTGTCGACCACGGACGAGTCCTTCTTCCGCTGGACGCAGTGGATCTTCGAACAGATCTTCGACGCCTGGTACGACGAGGACCTCGACCGCGCCCGCCCGATCTCGGAGCTGATCGAGGAGTTCGCCGACGGCAGCTCGACCCACGCCTGACGGCCGCCCATGGGCCGAATTGAACTCCGGTGATCAGCAGGACCTGATCAACGAGCGTCGACTCGCCTACCTCTCCAACGCTCCCGTCAACTGGTGCCCTGGCCTGGGCACCATCCTGGCCAACGAAGAGGTCACCGCCGACGGCCGCTCGGACATCGGCAACTTCCCCGTGTTCAAGCGCAACATGCGTCAGTGGATGCTCAGCATCACCAAGTACGCGGATCGGCTGTTGGCCGACCTCGACATGCTCGATTGGCCGGAGCCGATCAAGATCATGCAGCGCAACTGGATCGGCCGGAGTGAGGGCGCCATGGTCCGATTCGGCTCTCGGAGCGGGCGACATCGAGGTGTTCACCACTCGCCCGGACACGCTGTTCGGCGCCACCTTCATGGTGCTCTCCCCCGAGCATCCGCTGGTTCCGCAACTGACCACGGAAGCCGCAGCGGGCCGAGGTCGAGGCCTACCAGACGATCGCCGCCTCGGCTGACGATCAGACGCGCCAGGACGACACGCGAGAGAAGACCGGGGTCTTCACTGGTGCCACCGCCACCAATCCGCTGAACGGCGACGAGATCCCGATCTGGATCGCCGACTACGTCCTCATGGGCTACGGAACCGGCGCGATCATGGCCGTCCCGTGCGGTGACCAGCGAGACTTCGAGTTCGCTCGGAAGTTCGCCCTGGACATCGTCCCGATCCAGAAGCCCCCTGTCGCGTGGTTCGCGGAACACGAGATCGAGCACGACATCGACACCGAGACGTGGCCGGTCGCCTTCATCGGCGATGCCCCGTACATCAACTCATCCAACGATTCGCTCGACCTGAACGGCATCACATCCGTCACAGACGGTGTCGCCGCCACCAATGCATGGCTCGAGGCCAACGGTCACGGCGCAGCCGCTGTCACCTACCGCCTGCGCGATTGGCTCTTCAGTCGCCAGCGCTATTGGGGCGAACCGTTCCCCATCGTCTACGACGACGCCGGTCGCCCCCACGCCGTACCGGATGATCTCCTGCCGGTGACGCTGCCGGACCTCGAGGATTTCCGCCCCGATCCCCTGGACCCGGACGACGATGTCACCGAGCCGGTTCCACCTCTGGCCAGAGCAGACCAGTGGCTCACGGTCACCCTCGACTTGGGCGACGGGCCGAAGACCTACGTACGCGACGTGAACGTGATGCCCCAATGGGCCGGTTCGTGCTGGTACCAGATGCGTTATCTCGACCCGACCAACGAGGCAGCCTTCATCGACCCCGGCGTCGAGGAGTACTGGCTCGGCCCGCGGGCGCCGGGCGAATCCGGAGGCGTCGATCTGTACGTCGGCGGCGTCGAGCACGCCGTACTCCATCTGTTGTACGCCCGCTTCTGGCACAAGGTCTTGTTCGATCTCGGCCATGTCTCGGCCCCCGAGCCCTATCACCGCCTGTTCAACCAGGGATACATCCAGGCCGCCGCGTTTCGTGACGAGCGCGGCCAACCGGTCGAGGCCGCCGAGGTCGTGGAGGCCGGCGACGAGTTCACTCACGACGGTGAGCCCGTCGCCCGAGAATTCGGGAAGATGGGCAAGAGCCTGAAGAACATGGTCACCCCGGACGACATGTATGCCGCCTACGGGGCGGACACGTTCCGGCTCTACCAGATGTCGACCGGCCCGATGGACGCGTCACGGCCGTGGAACACCCGCGACGTCGTCGGTATGCAGCGATTCCTCCAGCGGGTCTGGCGCAACGTCGTCGACGAAGAGAGCGGTGCCACGATCGTCGGCGACGTTCCGGCATCGGGCGACCTCACCCGGACCCTTCACCGAACCATGGCCGATGTGCGGGAGGACTACGCCGGCCTCCGCTTCAACACCGCAGTCTCCAAGCTGATCGAGTTGAACAATGCGTTGACCGCGCGAGGTCGGTTCGCAGCCGGGCCGCATGACGCCCCGGGAAATCGTCGAACCCTTGGCGCTGATGCTGGCACCGCTGGCTCCCCACATCGCCGAGGAGATCTGGCAGCGGTTGGGACACGACGAGACCCTCGCCTACGAGCCCTTCCCCGAGGCCGATCCGGCGCTGCTCGTCACCGACGAGGTCGAGTACCCGATCCAGGTCAACGGCAAGGTTCGTAGCAAGATCTCGGTGCGTGCCGATGCAGATCCTGCCTCGATCGAGGCAGAAGCACTCGCCGATCCCCGCATCGTCGAACTCTTGGCCGGGGCCGATCCCAAGAAAGTGATCGTGGTCCCCGGTCGCCTGGTGAACATCGTCGCCTGACCCGCCCTCCCCGTTCTGCGGCATTCCACCCGCACTTCTGAGGGTGGAATGCCGCAGAACGAAGGGAATGGCAGCAGGGTCAGCGCTGGAGTTCCGGCATGTCGCGCCAGAGGCGGTCGAGGTCGTAGAAGTCACGCGCCTCGGTGTCGAACACGTGAACGACGAACCCGCCGAAGTCCATGAGCACCCAGGACAACGTGTCCTTGCCTTCGACGCGACGAGGCCTCGGTCCGCCGTGCCCGGCGACCTGCTCCTCGATTTCGTCGACGATGGCTCGCACTTGGCGGGCGTTGGCGCCAGAGGTGACAACGAACCAGTCGGTGATCCCGATCGCCTGGCCGACGAAGAAGGCTCGGCTGTTGGTGCCGAGCTTCTCCTCCGCCGCGTCGAGGGCGATTCGAACCCACTGCTCATCGGCAGCGGCGAGGTGGTCGACCGCAGGACCGGACGACGAGTTCTCGTCGGGCGTGGCCTCGGATGCAGTGTCTTCGGATGCGATGTCTTCGGATGCGATGTCTACGGACTCGTTCACATGTTCTCGGTTTGGTGGGCGACAGATGCTGATCGGTTCATGACGACACGGCGATCGGGGATCTCACCCCGAGGAGCAGCGTCACGGTGGACACAGCTTCGGGATCGAGACTGGGTGGAACGGTAGCCGCATCAGAGACCTCGGCCAGCCTCGCGACCTCACCTGCGTCGGCACCGGCGGGAGCGAAGAGCTGCGTGGGACCGTCGTCGAGCACGCTGGCGTTCCCGATCTGCACGACCTCGAAGCCTGCCTGGCCCAGATTGCGGGCGGCCGTTTCCAGATCGTTGCTCCCGCTGCGGTCGATGACGCGGACCTGGAGCCGGGCACCGGGTTCATGCCCGAGCGGACGTGCGACAGACGAGCGGACGAGCGCTTCAGCCGCCTCGGCATCGATCGTGCGGCCGGCCAGGGGAAGCTGCTCCACTCGGTTCAGACCGACGGAGATCGCGGCGAGATCGCGCCTGACCCGTTCGACGGCTGTCTCCACGATGGCCGTGTCGTCGACGACTGACGCGCTCGGCGGGTCACTCTCGACGAAGACCGCTTCGTCGAGCATGGTCCGCCACAACACTTCGCGTCTGAACTCGAGGGCGTCCGGATCGTCGACACCGACCGGCAGCCGGGACGAGAGCGCCGGCAGATCGGCGGCACCGACGGTGACTCGACCGGCGGCGACCGCGATCGCACCGTCCACCCCCGGGACCGGATCGGGATTGGCAAGCTCGATCTCGACCTCGCCGAGGAGCTCCGCCCAACCGTCGCCGTCGGCCAAGATCGGCGGATCGATGGCCAGCCGGAGCGAAGCCGCGAGGGCGGCGACGGCTCCATCGGCACCCCGCTCGGCCAGCGGCACGCCGTCGATCTCGGTTGCCCCCGATACCAGGATGACGGTGCCGCCGCCCAGTGCCTCGCCGGTCGGAACGACCAAGACGATGCCGCCGACACGCCCCTCGTCGACATCGACGATCGACCGAATGGGCGTCGGTTCGACGAGCGCCAACCATCCCGGGTCTTCCGGCCCGGGTTCGGCGGTGAACTGGCCCGCCCTGGAGTCGAGCAGGCCCCGAAATCCGAGCATGGCCAGCACCGGGATGGATCCCAGGAGGACGACCTCGAGCATGACGAAGGTCCACCGAGCCCAATCCGATCGGGGCTCGTCTGACTGATCCACGTCGGTCAGGGGAATCGTGGTGGTCTGGCGGATCACCGCAGCAACGACCCGTCACTCGGAACGAAGGCACCGGACCGCTCGATCGCCTCGGCGACGGCGTCGGTGGTGAGGAAACGCAGCGACAGCCCGCTCGCCGCCAGTGCCCGGAGCTCGGTCGAGGAAAGGTCGAGGGCCGGGATCTCGACCTCTTCGAAGCGCCAACCCGGCGAGATCGAAGCGACGTCGACGCCCGGCCGGTTCACGACGATGAGGTCGACCTGCTCCCGGAGCTCGTCGGCGCGGTGCCAGGTGTCGAGCTGGACGGCCGCATCTGCGCCGACCACGACTCGCCAGTCGACATCGGGAAATCGTTCGTCGAGTGCAGCGATGGTGTCGATCGTGTACGTCGTGCCTCCGAGTTCGATCTCGATGTCAGACGCCGCCAACCCATCGACACCGTCAACGGCGAGGTGGACCCACTCGAGGCGAGTCGCTGCCGGCGTGATCGTGCGATCGTCGCGTTTCTGCCAGGGATCGTTGGCGACAACCAGCCACACGGCATCGAGATCCAGTCTCTGCTGCACATGCCAGGCCGCAGCGAGATGCCCGTGGTGGACCGGGTCGAACGTGCCTCCGAACAGCCCGATTCGTCGGTTTGTGTGCGGTTCGGAAGTGTCGGCGGTCATACCTGAGAATGGAGCACTTTCAACTCGAAGTGACGCATGTCACCCTGACAGCGGGAAGGATTTGTACTAACTTTGACGTTCGCTCAGGTAACGCACGGAATCTCTGCGAAATCTACTGGATCTGCAGCCTGACTTGAACCGTCTCCGCTACCTCAGCCATCATTGCAAACATCATCCCACATACCAGAACATCGCTGTGAACAGCCGGACGCATCCGGATCGACACGGCAGGCACGGCAAGCCCGGAACGCATCGCTTCTCAACGACGAGAACCTGTTCCGCAACGTGCTGTTCCCGATCGTTCGCTGAACGTTTTCCCGTTCACACCCCTTCCCTTTCCCCGCACACACAAAGATAAAGAGCGCGCCATGAGTGACTCCGTTGGTCAGTACCTGAACGAAATCGGCCTCGTACCCCTCCTCACAGCAGATGAGGAACGAGAGCTGTCCCAAATCATCGAAAAGGGCCGCGACGCCCAAGAGGCCATCGACGCCGGTGACGACTCCGTCACCAACCGTCGGGCCGTTCGTGCTGCTGCACGAGCCAAGGACCGTTTCATCCGGGCGAACCTTCGCCTGGTCGTCAGCGTTGCCCGTCGTTATCCCCTGCCCCCGTCGATGGAACTCCTCGACCTCATCCAGGAGGGCAACCTCGGTCTCGAGCACGCGGTCGACAAGTTCGACTGGCGCAAGGGTTTCAAGTTCTCCACCTATGCCACCTTCTGGATTCGCCAGGCCATCGGCCGTGCACTCGACCAGAAGGCCAGCCTCGTTCGCCTCCCGGGCGATCGTTCGGCCAGCCTCCGGGCCGCCCTTCGTGCGGTCTCGGGTGACGGCGACGAGCTCGACGATGAGCATGCACGTCTTCACCGGCTCACCACGCCGACCTCGCTCGACCGCACCATCGGCGACGACGACTCCAACGAATTGGTCGACCTTCTCCCCGACTCCAAGCCCGGCCCCGAGATCGAGGTCATGGCCAAGGCCGAGGAGTCGATGGTCACCGGTCTGCTCGACGTGCTGGACCCCCGGGCCCGCTACGCCGTCGAACAGCGCTTCGGCCTCAACGATGGCCGCAAGCGCAGCTACCGCGAAGTCGGTGAAGAGCTGGGCGTCACCGCCGAGGCGGCTCGTCGCCTCGTGAAGCGTGCGGTCAGCGCCGTGCGCGACCAGGCCGGCGACGTCATCGCCGACTTCGACGCCGCCTGAACGTGAACGCTCGGCCCTAGCGGGCCTCCCGTTCCTGGAGTTGCTCGCCTGCGGCTCGCAACTCCGCTGATCGGAATCCAGAGGAGCCCTCGCTTCGGCGGGGGTCCTTCGCATCGGGTCGGAGCTTCACTTTCACAGGTTTCGACGGCACGTGTTGGAACTGCGTTGTGCTCTGCCCGATCGTCGGGGAGACTGGGGCGGTGACATGGAACCCTGGAAGTTGGCGTCAGTTCGAGGCCAAGCAGCAGCCATCCTGGCCGGATCTCCCCGATCTCGAGCGGGTCGAGAAGGAGCTCTCGACCCTGCCTCCCCTGGTGTTTGCCGGCGAGGCACGAGAGCTTCGCGCCCGGTTGGGCGATGTCGCCCTCGGCAAAGCCTTCCTGCTCCAGGCGGGTGACTGCGCAGAATCCTTCGACGGATTCAATGCCGATGCCATACGCGACAAGCTGCGGGTGATCCTGCAGATGGCGGTCGTGCTCACGTACTCAGCCGGCGTCCCAACCGTCAAAGTCGGCCGGATCGCCGGCCAATTCGCCAAGCCGCGGTCCCAGCCGACCGAGACCATCGACGGCACCGAGCTCCCCTCGTTCCTCGGCCACATGGTCAACGACTTGCCGTTCTCCCCCGGCGGTCGCGCCCCCAACCCTCAGCGGTTGCTCCAGGCGTACCACCAGTCGGCATCGACGTTGAATCTCCTCCGTGCCTTCACCAAGGGCGGTTTCGCCGACCTTCACCGTGTACAAGCGTGGAACCAGGAGTTCGTCGCGTCCTCACCGGCGGGTCAGCGCTATGCGATCCTCGGCGACGAGATCGACCGTGCCATCCGGTTCATGGAGGCGGCCGGCATCTCGTCGAACCATCCCGAGATCCACGAAGCCGACTTCTACACCAGCCACGAAGCGCTCATCCTGCAGTACGAAGAGGCACTGACTCGCAAGGACAGCCTCACTGACGAGTGGTACGACTGCAGCGCCCACATGGTCTGGATCGGAGAACGCACCCGCGACCTCGACCAGGCCCATGTCGAGTTCTTCAGCGGGATCAAGAACCCGATCGGCTGCAAGATCGGGCCGACGGCCACCCCTGAGCAGGTGCTCGAGCTGTGCGCCCGCCTCGACCCGGACAAGGACCCCGGCCGGCTGACCCTGATCTCCCGCATGGGCGCAGACAACGTCGCCACCGCCCTCCCACCGCTGCTGGCTGCCGTTCGAGACGCCGGACATCCGGTCGTGTGGGCGTGCGATCCCATGCACGGCAACACCTTCACCGCCGAGACCGGCTACAAGACTCGACACCTCGACGACGTGCTGGCCGAGGTGACAGGGTTCTTCGCTGCCCACAAGGCTGCGGGAACCTGGCCGGGCGGAATCCATGTCGAGCTGACCGGCGATGACGTCACCGAGTGCCTGGGAGGCGCTTTCGACGTCTCCGACACCGACCTCAGCAGCCGCTACGAGACCATGTGCGACCCACGGCTCAACGCAAGTCAGGGCCTCGATCTCGCCTTCCGTGTGGCCGAACTGCTCCGAGCGGAGTGATCGCAACCGGCGAGGGTGTCAGGCCAGCTCTCCCCGCACCACACTGATCCCACTGTGGTCGGGGTTGCCGTCGTCGAGTTCGACCGAGATGTCGACGACGCTGAACCGTTCGAGGTCCATGTCGTCCGGCACGTCGTAGCGACCCGAGCCGTCGACCCGCCCGAGTGACTCGAGACCTTCGACGCCGTCGTCGCCGACCTCGAGCAACCACAGCTCGAGGAACTCGCCCGCCGGCACGGTGGTCGGGGCATCGACCTCGAGCACGAGATCACCGTCGACGGAAAGAAGCGTGGCCGGAACGCTCTGCCCGGTCTGGCCATCGAGCAGTTCGAGCTGCGCTGTCGCCACGAGATCGGCGGACTCGCCCGAACGCAACGCCAGCCCGACCGGCACCGCGAGCAGCAGCACGACTGCGGCAGCGAGCGTGAGCAGCGCTGCCGGTCGGCCCCAGCGGGGCCGTCGATCGGCCATCGACACGACGTTGCCGGCACCCGGCTCCACGTCGAACAACCCGCCGGACCGAACGTCGTCCGAGCTCTCGGTCGACTCAACCGAATCGACGGAGGAGCCGCTGAGCCCGAGCTCGCCGGCGATGGCGTCCCACAGGCCCGCCGTCGGCTGCTCGTCGGTGAGCTCGAGGGGGCCTTCCCGCAAGAGATCGATCACCTCGGCGAACGAATCGGCGTCCTCGGGGTTCGCTGCTTTGCCATTGAAGCCGTCGTCGAATGCATCGGCGCCGACGTCGTCTCGACCGGTCATCGCCCTTCTCCTACTGGTTGATCGCCCAGCGCCTGATCCTCGAGCGCACTGCGAAGTGATTCGAGACCGCGTCTGACATGACTCTTGACCGTGCCGAGCGGCATGGCGAGATGTTCGCTGATCTCCTGATGGGTGAAATCCTCGAAGAACGCAAGCGCAACGACCCGGCGACGCTCTTCCGAGAGCTGGCCGAGTGCCTGCGTGAGTACAACGCGATCAGCGACCCGACCGACGTCGACCGCTTGCGAGGCGCTTTCCTCGACTTCGTGGCCGGCGTTCTGCGGCCGCCGGCCCTTCGCCCGGAGGTGATCGACCGCCTTGAACTTGGCGATGCCACTCAACCACCCGGGGAGTGAACCCTTGGTCGGATTGAACGAACCCCGGCCCTTCCAAGCTGCCACGAACACCTGTTGGGCAACATCTTCGGCATCGGGGCCGACCGTCCGGCGACAGATGCTCAGTACAAGGCCGGCATGCGTGTCGAAGACTTCCTTGAGAGCCGTTTCGTCACCGGCGACGAAGCGCTCCTCGAGAGTCGTTTGCACAACGAGATGATAGCCACCCGTCGGCGGCACCGTTTTCATCTGTGGTCGGGGGGCGAGGGCGAGCATCGTCATCACCACTACTTCGTCGATCGACCCGCGATCGGATGCGCGTGCCGCGCTGGTTCTCTCGCGTTATGCGAGGTTGTCGACGAACTTCTCGAGCTGGCGGAGGTTGCGCACCTCGAAGACACCATCGCAATGCGCCCCGTACTCACCCACGATGGAGTCGCCGGTGTCCCAATACGCCTTTGGTTCCGGATTGAGCCAGAACAGCTTCCGGGCTTTCTGCTCGATCTCCTTGAGGATCCACGACTGGGCGGCGTGATAGTTGTTCCGGGCGTCGCCGAGGATCAGCACGGTCGACTTCGAGTTGACATCTTTGCCGTACGCGTCCCAGAAGACCTCGAAGGCGTGGCCGTAGTCCGAGTGACCATCGACCCACACCACGTCGGCTTCGGTGTTGACCCGATGCACGGCCTCGGCGATGTCGTCGACCCCTTCGAACATGTGCGTGACTTCATCGAGGCCATCGATGAAGACGAAGGCCCGAACCTTCGAGAACTGTCCGCTGATGGCGTAGACCAGGTGCAGGGTGAAACGTGCGAAGGCCGCCACCGAACCCGAGATGTCGGCGATGACGATGATCTCTGGCTTGGACGGCCTCGGATACCGGAACTTGAGCTCGGCCGGGACTCCGCCGTAGCTCAGTGAGTGGCGCACCGTGTTGCGGAAATCGAGCGGGCCCTTGCGGCCGTGACGCCGCTTGCGAGCCAGCCGAACGGCGAGCTTGCGGGTGAGCGGATAGATGGCCCTCCGGAGATTGGCCATCTCCTCCCGGCTGGCGTGCATGAAGTCGACGTCCTCCGGCAGGGGTTTGCGGAGTGTCTTCGCCATCGCCTCAGCGCCGCGATCGGCCACCAGACGTCGTCTGATCTCGGCCTCGATCTCCTTCTTGAGCTTCTCGATGCGGTCGTCGAACTCGTCGCGCTCGAGGCGCTCCTCGAGTGGTGTGAGATCGCCAGGAGCATCCTCGCGGGATTGCTCCATGAGCCGTTCCATCAGCCCATCGAGGTCGAGATTTCGGAGCGTGCGATAGAGGTAGTAGGTACCGCCGACGGGCCGCCCCGGTTCCATGCCGGCGTAGCGCTTCACCGCTTGCTTCGAGATCGCCCGGACCAGCGAATCGTCGCCCTTCAGCAGGGCCTGGAAGAGGAGCTCAGCCAGTTCCTCCGGGCGTGAGACCATCGCCGCCGCCCTGTCCTTCTCCGCCTTGGCCTGGAGCTTGGTTCTCATCGTCGAGGTCCATGTCGCCGAAGGGATCGTCGGCATCGGGATCCAGCAGGTACTCCTTGCCTCGCAGCGAGAAGTAGACCTCGAAGAGGGTCTCGAACGTTCGCCAGTGAGCGTTGTTCTTGACCAGCGTCGCCGCGAGCGCGTACTTGAAGGCCGAGCGATCCTCGAGCGGGATGTGGCGCACGGCTCGGGCGGCGTCGATGTTCTCCGACAACGAGACCGGGAGGCCCGCAGCTCGGAGATCGAGCACGAAACCCTCGAGCAGCTCGAACAGCGCAGAGTCAGCCGGCGTTGCCGTGCCATCCGACTCGGCGAGATCGGTCACGATGCCGGCGCCTCGAAGTGCGCCTTCGCATTGGAACTGAACTCCTTCGAGACCTTCTCGATGTCGCTGCGGTACTTCAGCAGGATGTTGGCCGTGTCGGTGGCGTCCTTCTCGGAGATCTGCTCGATGCCGAGGAGGATCAGCGTGCGGGCCCAGTCGATGGTCTCGGACACGGAGGGGTGCTTCTTGAGCTCGAGCTGACGAATCGATCGCACGATCCGCGCCACCTGATCTGCGAGGTTCTCGGTGATGTCCGGGACCTTCGTGAGAACGATCTCCTTCTCACGTTCCATCGTCGGGTAGTCGAGGTGGAGGAAGAGGCAGCGACGCTTGAGCGCCTCGGACAGCTCGCGAGTGTTGTTCGAGGTGAGGAACACCAGCGGGATCTGTTTGGCTTCGAGGGTGCCGAGTTCGGGGATCGACACCTGATACTCCGAGAGGAGTTCGAGCAGCAACGCCTCGGTCTCGACCTCGACGCGGTCGACCTCATCGATCAGCAGGACCACGGGATCCTCGGCACGAATCGCTTCGAGCAAGGGGCGCTCCAGCAGGAATTCGTTGGAGAAGATGTCGTCCTGGATCTCGTCCCAGTTGGTCTCGTCGCCCTCGGACTGGATGCGCAGCAGCTGCTTCTTGTAGTTCCACTCGTACAGCGCCTTGGACTCGTCGAGTCCCTCGTAGCACTGGAGGCGGATGAGCCGGGCACCCGTCATCTCGGCGACCGACTTGCGCCAGCTGCGTCTTGCCCGTTCCGGCCGGGCCCTCGACGAGGATCGGCTTCTGCAGGCGATCGGCGAGGAAGGCCACGCCGGCGATCGAGTCGTCGGCCAGATAGTCGACGGATCGCAGTCCTTCTCGGACGGCTTCGACGGATTCAAAACGGTGCGTCATGGCCGACAACTTACCGTTTCACTTGACTGGCTAGTCAATTCAGTTTGCGCCGGAGCAGCGGCACCGCGGCACCGACGCCGGCTGCTGTTCCGCTCCTGTGGCCGAGGTCGATTCGAATCCGGCATAGGATCGTCCGCCTATGGATCGAGGCCTCGCAGAAGCGGTCGACCAGTTCGCCGACCGGGTCGGCGACGCGCTGGTGGAAGCCGCGGCCGGAACCACCGTGGCGACCGATCGCCTGCACCGCGACGCCATCGTCGAATCGTTCAACCTGACCTGCGCGCTCATCGACGCCGATGGCCGCCACACCGACGACGAACTGTGGGCGCTCGTCGCTGCGTTCGCTCGCCACGATCTGCTCCCGGGCTCGGCGATGCCGACCGATTTGCGCAACAACGACATCGTCACACGCAATCGGCGATTTCTCGACGAGCCATCTGCGCTGTTCACCACGCTGGTTCAGGTCGATGCCAAGAAAGGCACGGCACTCGCTCGTCGCTACTACGACGAGGCGATGGCACTGGCACACACGGTCGCCTCGCTCGACAAGTTCCCCTCCGAGGACGAGCTGCGAGCCATCGTCGACTTCCAGAAGCTGTTGCTCGCTTCCTTGGCGACCGGCAGACCGGCCCCTGCCGGAGGAAGCGTCTTGCCGCCTGGCGCTGACCCGATTTCCGAACCCGAGCCGCCGGAGCCGCTCGAGAACCTGCTCGCAGAACTCGACAGCTTGATCGGTCTCGACGCCGTGAAAGAAGAGGTTCGACTGCTCTCGGCTCTTCTGCGGGTGCAGAAGCTGCGAGCCGATCGGGGCCTCCCCGTCATCGACAGCACGAAACACCTCGTGTTCTCCGGGAACCCCGGTACGGGCAAGACCACCGTCGCCCGCCTCCTGGCCAGGATCTACCGCAGCCTCGAAGTCGTCGAGCGGGGGCACTTGACCGAGGTCGACCGCAGCGGTCTGGTTGCCGGCTTCGTCGGACAGACCGCGACCAAGGTCACCGAGGTGTTCGAACGGGCTGACGGCGGCGTGCTGCTGATCGACGAGGCCTACTCCCTGCTCCGCGGCGGCGAGAAGGACTTCGGCCGTGAGGCGATCGACGCCATCGTGAAGAACGTCGAGGACCGCCGGGATTCCATGGTCGTCATCCTCGCCGGATACCCGAAGGAGATGGCCGAGTTGGTCGCCGCCAATCCCGGGTTTCTCCAGCCGGTTCCCCAAGAGCATCAACTTCCCCGACTACACCGACACCGAGCTGCTGGCGATCTTCGAACTGATCGCCGACAAGGGCCGTTATGACCTCGACGAGCTCGCCAGGGAAACCGCCGTGGCGTGGTTCGGCGCCCACAACCGAGGACACGGCTTCGGGAACGGACGGCTCGCTCGCAACCTCTTCGAGGCGGCGGTTGCGCGACACGCCACACGTCTGGTCGATGTCGAGGAACCCACCGACGAGCAGCTGACGACGCTCGAAGCGGAGGACATCGTCTCGGTGCCGGTCGCCAAACCGGCCGGTACTGCCACCTCGTGACCGTCGCCGGGCCGAGCGGAGGCTCCCAGCGGGTCGCCACCGGCATCCTCGCGAGTCGCGGTGTCGGGCTGATTCGCGAGGTCGTCATCGGTGCTGCGCTCGGCGCAGGAGCGGTCGCTGATGCCTTTCGAGTGGCCATGCGAGTCCCGAACCTGCTGCAGAACCTCCTCGGCGAAGGGTCGATATCTGCTGCGTTCGTCCCCGTCTACGCCCGTCTCATCGAAGACGGGCGAGACGACGAGGCGCACCGCCTCGCCCGGCAAACGCTCGGCGTCCTGTCGGCTGCGGTCGTCATCCTGGTCACGGCCATCTTCGCCGCAGCCAGGCCACTGGTGTGGCTCACCACGTTCGGCGGTCTTTCAGACGAACGATTCGAACTCGCCGTCGAACTCACCCGGTACACCGCGTTGGGGGTCGGCTTCCTCGTCCTGTCGGCGTTCTGTCTGGGCGTGCTCAACGCCCATCGCCGCTACCTGTTGTCGTACTCGGCACCGGTGCTGTGGTCGCTCGCTCAGATCGTCGGGTTCGCCGCTGCGCTGATCGCCAGCAAGAGCTCGGGAGAGATCGCCCGCTGGGGTGCGGTGGCGATGGTCGTCGGAAGTTTCGGGCAACTCGCAGTACAGATCCCGACTGTCAGAGCCGTTGGCGGGTGGGGGCGACCGAGCCTCTCGATCGGACCCGAACTGTCCGAGGTGCTCAGCCGATTCGTTCCCGCCGTCGGCGGTCGCGGTGTCGTCCAACTCTCGAGCTACGTCGATCTCGCCCTTGCCTCCTTCCTGGTGGCCGGAGCGATCGCCACGATCGGCTACGCGATGCCGCTCTACCTGCTCAGCATCGCAGTGTTCGGTTTCAGCGTGGCCGTCTCCGAGCTCACCGAGATGAGCCGCACCACGGCCGGACTCGACGCCGTCGCCGCACGTGTCCGGTCCGCCCAGCGCCGGGTGCTCCTGCCCGCCGGTCTCGTGACCGCCGGTGCCGTCGGCGCCGGTGGGATCGTGGTCGGATCGCTCTACGAGTTCGTCAACGGGCTTGGTGAACAGCGGTGACGCCCGCACCTCCTTCACCAACGCCAACACGACAGCGGTCGGTCTCACGCTCGCAGCATTCGGGCTCGGGCTTCCCGCGGCGATGGTGGCCCGCGTCAGCCAGAACGCCCTGTATGCGCTCGGTGACGTGAAGGGACCGGCCCGCATCGCCGCGGTCCGGCTGGCAGTCGGAGCGATGGTCGGGTTCATCGCCATGATCCAGCTCGACCACCTCGTCGTCGGCAACCTCGACGAAGCGTTGCGGGGCACGCCGATCGAGAGGGCAGAGGCAGGCCTCGGCGAACCGATCGGTGGCTCGGCCCTCGGATTCACCGAGGTGGGAGGCTTCCCACACTGGCAGTTCTGGGAGCCGCTCCCCTACCGCGAGCCGCTCGGCGACAACCTCGTCGGCGATCCGGCCGGAGTGCCCCGCGGCACCGTGTTCGTCCACCTCGGCGCCGTTGGCCTCGGTCTCGGATCCGCAGTCGCTTCGTGGACGGAGTGGTATCTCCTCCGCCGTCGCCTGTTCGTTCGGTTGGGCGAGTCGATTTCGACCGGTATCGGCCACTGGGTCGCCATCGCCGGCATCGCAGCGTTCGTCGGCGCTCGCTGCCGTGAAAGCCATCGACTTGCCTCCCGTGATCGACCTGCTGGTCGTCGGGGCCGTCGTGGTCATGGTCTACGTAGGATCCCTTCAGTTCATCGGATTGCTCGGAGATCGAAATCCCCGGGGACGTCACTCGGCGGAGCGTGCGCGAGGCAGTTAACATCGTCGGATGTTCAAGCTTCTGTCCCGCTGGTGGAGATACACGACTGCAAAGCTGACCGGTTCGTTCAACGAACGAGCCGATCCGAAGGTGCAGCTCGAGCAGGCGATCCAGGAGGCGCACGAGCAGCATCGTCGGCTCAAGGAGCAGGCGGCCAACGTCATCGCCAACCAGAAGCAGACCGAGATCCGGCTCAACCGCGCCATGGAGGAGTACGAGAAGGTCGGCGGCAACGCCCGGCAGGCCGTGATGATGGCCGACGACGCACAGAAGAAGGGCGACGAGAAGAAGCTCGGCGAGTACACCTCGGCGGCCGAAGCATTCGCCAACCGGATGATCGTCATCGAAGGCGAGGTGGAAGACCTCAAGTCCCTCCACCTCCAGGCATCACAGGCGGCCGACCAGGCCAAGTCTGCGGTCAACCAGAACTCCGCAGCGCTGCAGAAGAAGCTGTCCGAGCGTCAGAAGCTCCTGTCCCAGCTCGACCAGGCCAAGATGCAGGAGCAGCTCAACAAGGCAATGAGTCTCGCTCTCAGAGCAGGTCGGCCAGGAAGTCCCGAGCTTCGAAGAGGTGCGCGAGAAGGTCGAGAGCCGCTACGCCAAGGCCAAGGGTGTTTCCGAGCTGAACGAAGCGTCGATCGAGGGCCGCATGCTCGAGGTCGAGCAGGCGTCGATCAACGTCGAGGCGCAGGGCCGACTCTCCGAGATCCGGGCCCAGCTCGGTCTCGATTCGGCACCGCAGTCAGAGCCGGCCGTCGCCGAAGGCGAATAGCTCGAATCGATCCGACCTCGCTGGGTCGTCTACATGGGGGGTTCAGCGGGGAAGGACCACCAAGTCGTCGCGATGGACGACTTCGTCCGGCGTGCCTTCTGGCAGCTCGTTGGTCTGTTTGCCTGCGTTGTCACGCAGCTGATCGCTCGACCATCGAACGCGACCCTTGGCGAACACCGTCCCGTTCGGATCCGCGATCTCGACCGCGTCCTCCGAAGCGAAGCTGCCTGCAGTCTCGACCACGCCGGCAGGGAGCAGGCTTCCGTTCCGCTCCTCGAGGGCTCGGCGCGCGCCGCCATCGACGGTGATCCGCCCCGAGGCCGGTACGGCGAACGCGATCCACAGCTTGCGGGCCGCCAGCCGCTGATCTCGAGCGACGAATCGGGTTCCGACTCCGTCGATTCGATCGACCGCTTCGATCAGCACACCGGCTCGGCTCGCCGAGGCGATGACGGTCTCGACCCCGGACCAGGTCGCGATCTTCGCTGCCGCGAGTTTGGAGGCCATGCCTCCGCGGCTGACCGACGACCCGACGCCGCCTGCGGCAGCCTCCAGGGTCTGATCGATCTCGATGATCTCCTCGATCAGCGATGCTGACGTGTCGACCCGAGGGTCGGCGGTGAAGAGCCCCGCCGTGTCGGTGAGCAACACCAGCAAGTCGGCCTCGACGAGATGAGCCACGAGCGCACCGAGTCGGTCGTTGTCGCCGAATCGGATCTCGTCGTCGGCGATTGCGTCGTTCTCGTTGATCACCGGCACCACACCGAGATCGAGCAGCGCACTGATCGTGCCCCGACTCATCAGATACCGGCGACGGAGCATGAAGTCGGTCGGGGCAAGCAGTACTTGCCCGACCCGCATTCCTGCTTCGTGAAAGCGCTCCTCGAAGGCTCGCATCAGGGCGATCTGGCCAACGGCGCTGGCGGCGCGCAGTGTCGTGTCTGCGATGCTGGTTCTCTGGCCGCAGCCCGATCGCCGGCAGTCCAGCGGCGATGGCACCGCTCGTCACGATGACCACTCGGTGGCCTTGCGCTCGCAAGCGGCCGACGTCGGCCGCGAGTCGATCCAGCTGGTCTCGGTCGACCACGCCATTCGCGGTGATCGACGACGAGCCGATCTTGGCAACGACCAGACTCATGAGTCCTCTTCGTACTCGAACGAGAAGGTCCCGATCACGCACCACATCTCCGTCGCGGAGCCCTCGGTTGCGCAGTGCCTTGTTGACGCCGAGCCGCTCGAGTTCCTTTCTGGCGTGCTGCAATGCACCGACGTCGCCCAGGTCCGACAACGCCACGGCCCTTTCGGCCGCTCGACCGACCACTCGATACGAAGCGTCGTCTTCCCTGACGATGTCGAAACCGGTGGGCTGCGGACGATGGATCACGAAGCCGTCGTCGTCTGACTCCTCACTGCGTCGTTCCTTCACGAGCTCGGCCAGCCGCCACTTCAGCGGGTCGAGACCGATACGAGCGACGGAGGAGATCTCGAAATCGATCGAGTCGGCGAAGTCCCAGTCGTCTGCGGTGAGGACGTCGGACTTCGAACCGACCACCAGGCTCGGCCGCTCGAGCAATTCCGGCTGATAGGCGCCGAGTTCGCGACGAAGTACTTCGAGCTGTTCAGCCGGTGAAGCGCCGTCGACCGAGGCGAGGTCGATCAGATAGACCAGCACCCGCGCCCGCTCGACGTGGCGCAGGAACTGATGCCCCAGGCCGAGGCCGTCGCTTGCGCCTTCGATGAGCCCCGGGATGTCGGCGACGACGTACTCGTTCCGGTCGTCGAGCTGGACCACGCCGAGGTTGGGTTCGAGCGTGGTGAAGGGGTAGTCGGCGATCTTGGGCTTGGCCGCCGAGATCACCGAGATCAGCGTGCTCTTGCCCGCGTTGGGGAACCCGACGAGGGCGACGTCGGCCATGAGCTTGAGCTCGAGCCGATACCAGATCTCCTCACCGGTCTCGCCTTGCTCGGCGAACGAGGGCGCACGCTGCTTGTTGGAGAGGAAGCGGGCGTTTCCCTTGCCCCCCTCGCCACCGGCGGCGGCCAGCCAGCGATCGCCGGGTCGTGCGAGGTCGACGAGCGGTTCGAGCGTCTCGTGATCGAGGACCACGGTTCCGACCGGGACCGGCACCATGAGATCGTCGGCGCCCTTGCCGTGCTTCTTCTTGCCAGAACCGTGGGTCCCGCTCCCCGCCGTGCGGTGTGGATGATCGCGGAACGGCAGGAGCGACGCTGCTGCGGGGTCGGCAACGAGCCACACCGATCCACCGTTTCCACCATCACCCCCGTCAGGTCCGCCCATCGGCACGTGGGCCTCACGACGCATCGACACACAACCCGCGCCGCCGTCACCGGCGATCACGCAGATGTTGGATTCGTCGACGAAGTTGGACACCCGCTGAGGATACGGCGCTCACCGATCCCCTCCGTCCCATCCCGCCCGCCCCCACCGAACCCCCCCCCTTTCCAACTGCCAGCTTCATACGTACCTCGGGGTACGTATGAAGCTGGCAGTTGGGAGTGGCCTGTGGGAGTGGCGTGTGCCGGGGAGGACGAGCATTGGGGCGTCACAGGGGTTCGTCATGCTGCATTCATGTGGCGGGATGAGGTGTACGAGCTGGCAGAACGACAACACGGCGTGATCGAGCGGTTCCAGGTCCGGTCGTTGGCGCCGTCCGAGGGAGCCGCTCGGTGCGAGCTCGAGCGGGGGCGTTGGTTGCGTGAGGAGCCGAACGTCTTCTCGGCGCGGGGTGCGCCGAGCACTGAGCGACAGCAACTGATGATCGCCGTGCTCGATGCCGGGCCTGGCGCAGTCGTGAGCCATCGCAGTGCAGCTGCGCTGTGGGGCGCTCCCGGGATGGAGCTCCTTCCGCCACATCTCACCCGTTGCCGAGGCACCAACGGTCGACTCCTCGACCACACCACGATCCACGAGGCCAGACACCTCGCCGCCGACCAGATCACCCAGCTCGACGGTATTCCGGTCACGAGACCAGAACGAATCCCGTTCGACCTCCTCAACATCGGGGTCCGAGAGGCCCGCGTCGAACGGATCGTCGACCGGTTCTGGACGCAGCGTCTCGTCTCGGGCCCCTCACTGGCACGCGTCAAGGCATCGCTTCCGCTACGCGGCTTTCGTGGCACTGCCGCCATGCGGCGCATGCTCGACGCACGACCCATGGGATGGGTGCCTCCAGCATCCGGTCTGGAGAGCCGCGCCTTCGCCATCCTGTGTGAACACGGCTTCACCGACTTCGAACGCCAGGTCGACCTGGGAAGTGGCGACGAGTGGGTGGGCCGGGTCGATCTGTACTCACCGACACTGCGAGTGGTTGTCGAGGTCCAGAGCGACACACATCACGCAGCGCTCTCGAGTCAACGCGACGACGCAGCCCGCTTCCGGAAGCTCGAGGCCTCCGGCTTCCGAGTCGTCACGGCTTGGGAATCCGAGGTCTGGCACGACCCGCGCCGCTGGATCGACCAGCTCAGCGCCCTGAAGAACTCAACTGCCAGCGTCACACGTACCCCGGGGTACGTGTGACGCTGGCAGTTGGAGGTGCTCGGGGACCTGGAGGTTGCTTGGGGATGTGGGGGTGGTCGGGTTACTCGATCAGGCGGACCGGGTCGCCGACGATCCGGACCGACCACGTCGTCGAGTCATCCACCGCACCGGCGCCGACGCTGCCGTAGCGGACCTTCCACCAGCAGTCCGTGCCGTTGCACGAGTAGCCAGTGGCGAGCGGAATCTCGATGATCAGGAACCTCGACGCAAACGGGCTGGCACCCGACACGGGCAGACACGGCTGCCCGTTGCCCGCAGGTCGACCGGGGCACGTTCCGGTGACATTCGTCCAACCGGTCACGCCACCACCGGCGATGTCGGTCGATCGGTATCGGAACGGCACCGCAACCCCTTGGGGATTGAGGAACTGAAGGAAGTCGGAGCCTTCCGCAGCGTCCCAGAGACTGATTTCCATGGTCTTGCCGCCATGGACTTCTTCGACTTCGGCGAAGTAGAAGCTCGCAGCACCCGGCGAGAGGTCGGGGCGAGGCGTGTTCTCCCCGATGTAGATCCCGAACTGGTCCAGGGCGGTGATGGTGGGGCACGTCCCGGTGGTGACAGAACTGGGAATCAGCGTGGAGCAGACCTCGTTGCCGACGGCGAAGTTCGTGCCGAGGAGTCGCAGCGAATAGAGGTTCTTGTGGCCGGTCGAACCCGGAGGGGTGGCCACGGTCACGAACCAACGCCCCGGAGCGGCGGCGGCCGGAATCGTGAACACCGTCTGCCAGTTGGCGTCGACATACTCACCGGCGTCCTGCGCCCAGTACTCGTCGTCGACACCGGTGTTGTTGCCGTCTGCGCCCGGGTCATAGAGCGGATTCAGGTTGGAGCGATACACCGGACAGTTCGGCCCGGTGCTCTGATTGGCGGCCGAGTTGCTGGGTCCGCCGCCCAACTGCGTCGACGCCACGATGTTCGCCGGCACGAGGTTGTCCGAGTCGAGCAACGGCGTGTTGTCGGCGGCATAGAGCGTGAAGTCGAGTGCCGGCGTGTTGGCGCTGTGCACCTCGCCACGGCTCGTGTTCTCCCACCACGGGCGCTTGCAGCGTCCCACGTGATGAACCTGGAACGACACACCGACGTTCGCCGGCTTGTTGACGACGTAGGTGTAGCCGCGCGGTTCCTGGTTCGGGTTGCTCCCCGTCGGAGCGCACCCTGACGGGGAATTGCCGTTGTAGGTTGCCGCAGCATCCGCCGGAGCCACCGGTCAGATTGGCCGAGTTGAGGAGGTCGCCGGTCGTCGCCCCGAGGCAGTCGGCGTGGGCGTTCAGCCAGTACATCTGCTGGCCGCCGATGTCGATGTCTCCGGTGCCGATGGCAGACGTCGGATTGCCCATGGGGACGGGGAGCACGTACTCGGCCGATGCGAATCGGGTGATGGCGATCTCGTCGACTCCGGCGACACCGCCGAAGTAGATGTCGCCCTCGGCTCGAATCTCGACCATGACCTGTTGGCCGCCGATCGCCGTCACCCTCACCTGTGGAAGAGGAGCATCGGGATCGTCGAAGTCGCTGAGATCGGTGAGGTTGGTGGGATCGTTGTCGACTCCTGCCGGCGTCTGGTCCGGGAATCCGTTGAGCGCTGCGATCTCGACCGCGGCTCGTTCGGCGGCAGCCATGTCCGGCATCCACACGACAGCTGCGAGCGAAGCAGCATCCGCTGCCCGCTGGATCTCCTGGCTCCGCACGTACCAACCGCCGACGTCTGTGGCAAACGCGGCAAAGATCATGAGCGGTACCAGAAGCAGTGCCGTGGTGGCAATGACATAGCCGGATTCGTCGTGACGGCCCCTTGGATCCATGCGGGCCGGGACTCCTGAGTCGAACTTCATGTCAGCTGTCCCTCGGTTCGATTCTCATGACGGTGGTCCTCGTGATGTTGAACGGCTGCGACCCGAACAGGCCGCTCGCTCGTTCGGCTTCGAACTCGACGAACACACCGACCTCGGTGGCAGTGACCTGGCTGTGACTCCGGTCGCCGTCTGGACACCAGTTCCTCGACGCTCCCGTTCCACATCCACTCGACGTGTCGTTCTGGTCGAAATGCAGTGGATCGCCGGCCGCTGCGAAATCGGCGGCGACGTACACGTTGCAGTCCTCGCCAGACGGGGAGAATGTGGTGTCGCAGGCAGCCGGCAAATCCGGGCCAGCCGATGCGTCGAAGATGATGATGCGTTGGATGTCGGCGACATCGTTCTCGAACGTGGCCAGCACGGCGAGGACGGCCTGCTGATCCGCTGCGCCGAAGGTTCCGAGCTGGCTCACCGTTCGAGCGCCACTCCTGGAGGCCTGGACGACCGTTTGGCTCGCGCCCCAGGCCATGCCGATCTCGTACATGCCGAGGACCAAGGTCATCAGGATCGGCACGACCATCGCCAGTTCGACGATGACTGCACCCCGCTCGCGTCCGCGACGCCTCCGCCAGTAGGTCATTGGTTGAGCTCCGGTTCGATACGAATCACCGTGTGATCGGACAGCAGTTTGTCCTCGCCGAAGAATCCGGTGACGTACTCGTGTTCGGTCTCGATGAAGACACCCACATAGTCCGCCGTCTCGATCGACGAGTCGCGATCACCCGGGCACCAGAACCTGTCGACCGCAGTCGGACCACACCTGAAGTGCGGTGTCGGGTTGCCGTTGGTGTAGTCGAGGGCGAGGTCGAAGTCGGCGCGTACATAGCGGTTGCAGATGCCGACCTGGGAAGCCGTGCGACATGACGGATCCATGGCATCGGTCGGACTGGCCAATCGGTAGATCACCACGAATTCGATGTCGTCGACACCGATTGCATTGATCGCGTGGCGAACCGTCTGGAGGACCAGAAAGTCGGTTTCGGCTTCGCGTCCGAAGACACTGGCGGCACGAGCGCCATCTCGACTCGCATGGGTGGTAGTCAGATCACTGCGAAGCAGCATCCCGATCTCCATCACGCCGAAGAGCATGAGGAAGAAGACCGGTGTTGCGAGCGCAGCCTCGATGATGGCTGAGCCACGTTCACCGAATCTGCTGCGGGCACGGCGGGCGGAAACAGACATGTCAGAGGGCTACGAGATTGAGCGAGCCGAGCGAGGTTCCGTCCTCGCGAACCGACACGATGATCGAGAAGGTCTCTCCACCTGCCGGCACCGTGAGGACGAGGTCCGGGCCGCTGCCGTTCCCGGTGTTGACGAAGTCGTCGTGAGCGGTTGAGCCGCTGGAAATGCCCCATGCAGTCGTCGTGGCGTGACCGTCGAGCGAGGTCGACACCCAGAACGAGTCATCGGTGCCGTCACCGGGCCCCCTGAAGACCGAGCCATTGATCTTGTACTGGCCCGCTGCGGGAACGGTGAAGGTGAAGGTCGCTGTCCCGAGCGAGGTGTTGGGGGCCGACGTGCTGGTGCCGGTTCCGTTCGGAGCGGAGATGAACCCGTTGCCGTCGAGCTGGAAGTTGCCGGTCAGTGCTGCGCTCGATGCCGGCACGGAAGTGACGACAGCCACGGGCGGCACGTACGGACCCGGGAACGAATAGGTCTGGTTGGTGCCGCCGTGGCAGCCCCAGACGTACACCTGGGCGCCCGGACTGCCGGCTGCTGCGCCGTCGATGTCGAGGCACTCTCCTGGCGCTCCGCCGTTCGCGAGGTTTCCGCTGGGGGTCTGGAGCCACATCTGGTCGTCGTTGCCATTCTGGCACGATGCCAACACAGCGGGCTGGTTCGTTCCGACCCGCGTCACGCAGAGACCGTTGACACGGATCTGTACCTGATCGTTGTCGTCATCGGCGTTGTCGAAGAATTCCATCGAACCGGACCCACCGGTCGAGCAGTTGTCCGTCTCGGGATTGCCCCCGTTGTCGACGACGCAGAAGCCGTTCGGGGTCTCGATGATGCCGGTGTAGTCGGACAGCCAGAGTAGGTCGGCGTATCTGGACCGGAGGCGGGCCTTCGATGATCTCGTCTGGATCATCTTCGGTGATGATCAGGGCCAGTTCGCCTCTGGTCGGGCGCGCCTCACCGATCGAGTCTCCCGTTGCCTCCAGCACTTCGGTCGAGCCACGATCGAGGCCCTCGACGGCGGCGAGGCTGACCGCGACCATGCCTGACATGATCAGGGCGTAGCCGGTGAGGCTCGCGCCACGTTGTCCAAGAGACCGAAACGTCATGGGCCCCTATCGGCATACAGCCTCGTTCCCTGAAGCAGCGAGCGACCGAACTACTCGATCAGTCTCACGGGGTCGCCGACGACCCGAGTCGACCAGGTCGTCCAGTCAGCGGAGGTCGCGTCGCTCTTCTTCACGTAGCGAATCTGCCACCAGTAGTCGTCGAGACCAACAGGAATCGTGTCGAGGGAGATCAGCGCTGTCACCCACCGACCGTTGAAGCGCCCACCGTTGCTCCAGGCCGAGATCTTCGGCGGGCCGGACGTACCGACATTGAGGCACTCGGTCACGCCTCCGGTGCACGACTCGTCCGGGTGATCAGTGTTCGGGGCACCGATACCCGAGATGAAGGTCGTGTCGTCCGTGCGCCAGGTGAACGGCTGCGGATTGCCTTCAGGATCGAGGAACTGCACGTAGTCCATGCCCTCGCCCAGATCCCACATCTCGACCTCGAGATACTTGCCCTCGTGAATCGGCTCGATGTTCGCCAGATAGAACACGGCGACGTCACCGTCGGTCTGGGTCCGGATCGGCATGCGGTCTCGGGCGTACACACCGACACACGTTGCCGTTTCGAATGTGAAGCAGGTGGTGCCGTCGCCGGCACCGGTGTCACGAGCCTCGACCGACCAGTAGTTGACACCGTCGCCGAAGCCACCCCAGTAGTCCTCGTTGTTCTGCACCTGGACGTAGTAGCGACCGGAGACGCCGGACGGGATGCCGAATCCGGTCGGGACCGTCCACGAGTTGCAGCCGACCCCCTCGGCCGGCTCCCAATCGGCGATGAACACGATGTCGGAGTCGTCGAGCGGCGTGGCGGTGGCATCCCACAAGCTGAACTTGACGTGGGTTCCGTTGCGGTCGCCGCCCGGCTTGAGGTTGCCGGGGTTCGAGGTGCAGAGCCCGCCGTCGTAGATGGCAACGTCGACCCCGGTCGCCGTGCGCCCTTCGGGAATGTCGACAACGAAGAAGTAGCCCTCCGGGTCGTGATTGGCGTTTCGACCGGCCGGCGTGTCCGGGTTGGAGATCACGGCCGGCTTCTGGTTCTCCGGACCGTTGTCGAGCGTGTTCCAGTTCTCGATGCAGCCGCTCTGGTGGATGTAGTAGGCGGCACGAACGTCGCCGTAGTGGGCCGGCTGGCAGTAGCTCATCAAGCCGGTCCACGCATTCACCGGCTCGCCGTCGATCTCGAGCGCTCCGTAGCCGATCTTGTTCGTCGGCGAGCCGAACTCGACCGGCAGGACGTATTCGGATGTCGAGAACCGCTGGATCGCCGGTTCCTCGAATCCGTCGATGACGGACCCGAAGTACAGCTCTCCGGCCGATCTGATGTCGACCCGCAGCTGTTGCGGGCCCACTCGGCTCACCCGCACCTGCGGAAGCGGAGCGTCCAGATCATCGAAGTCGCCTGGCTGATCCTCGTATCCGTTGATGGCGGTGATCTCGAGCGCGGCCTCCCTGGCCTTGTTCTCGTCCGGCATCCAAACGACCCCGGCCAATGCGGCTGCGTCGGAGGCGCGCTGGATCTTCTGAGCCTCGACATACCAGGAGCCGACATCGACCGCGAACGCAGCGAAGATCATCATCGGAATGAGCAGCAGGGCCGTGGTGGCCATGACGTAGCCGCGCTCGGACCGGCGGCGAGCCGGTCGGCCGGTGTGATGGTTCGGTGAGATGCTCATGACGTCTTCGGCTCGACTTTCATGACGACGCGTTGCGTGATGATGCGGTCATCGAGGCCGAAGAAGCCGGAGACCGGGGTGTGGGCGTACTCGACCTCGACCCCGACGAGGGTGGCCGTGGTCTGCGAGTTGCTTCGCACGGTGGGGCACCACGCAGACGAGGCTGCGGAACCGCAGGCGGTGTCGCTGACGGCGAAGTGGTCCGGATCGGTCACCTCTGCGAAGTCGGCAGGTCCGTACGAGTTGCAGCCGCTGCCCGATGCCGGGTTGCCGGCGCCGTCTGTGCAGGTGATCGGCACACCGGTGGCCTGCGTGTCGTCGTAGAGGTAGACCGAAACCCGGCGAATCTGGTCAGAGTCCGGACCGAAGCTGGAGAGCACCGCTCGCAGCGCTTCCTGGTCGGAAAAGGCGTAGGTCCCGAGCTGTGACGACGTACGGGCGCCGCTTCGGGACGCCTGCACGACGGTCTGGGAGGCGCTCCACGCCATGCCGATCTCGAACATGCCGAGCACGATCGTGATCAGCACGGGGACGACCAACGTCAGTTCGACGAGCACCGCACCCCGCTGGCGGTGCTCCTGCGATCGATGTCGACGGACCATCAGGTGTCCTCATCCGGTTCGACGCGGATCACCGTGGTGGCGTCGAGTGTCTGGGTCTCGCCGAAGAACCCGGTGAGATAGTCGTGCGTGGTGTTGACGTACACGCCGACGAGATCAGAGTCGTCGCCCGAGACCGGCGCGGCGGGTCGTGGGGCACCAACCGCTGTCGATCGCGTCACTTCCGACGCAGCCGAACAGGCCGGTGTTGTCTCCGTCCTCGTCAACGGGGACAGAGGCGAAGTCGGCGGCGACGTAGCGATTGCAGTCTGCGGTCGATTGCGTGTGACAGAGGTGGCCGTCCGGCAGCTCGTAGCCGATCACCGTGGCGTTGTAGACCACGACGTAGTTCAGCCGCTCGAGCCCCATGGCGGCAATGCCGTGCTCGATCGTCTCGAGGGTGAGGTAGTCGGCGGTCGACGCCTTCCCACCGACCGATGCGGCGCGGGCTCCCTCCTGGGATGCGTTGTTGGTCGTCAGATTGTCTCGGAAGAGCAAGCCGTACTCGAGGATTCCGAAGAGAATGAGGAGGAACACCGGTGTGACGAACGCGGCCTCGATGATGGCAGCCCCTCGCTGGCCCCGACGGCGCCGGGGCATGGCTGATGAACGGTACGCGGTTTCCACGTGTCATCTATCGGTCGAGCTGGCTGGTGCCTTGAGCAATCGCCGAGCCGTAGGACGGACCGATCGGGCCGTGGAGGCGACGGCTTCGATCCGACCCGACCCGGAAAAGGCAAACCGCACGCCCCGTATCGGGACGCGCGGTGTGGTCAGAAGACGAACACGTTCACGGAGACCATGCGCCGTGGGGGTCAGTCGGCGAGGACGTCGACCAGCTTTCGGCCCTTGCGGAAGCCGAACTTCACCTTGCCGGGCAGCGGTCGCGAACAGCGTGTCGTCGCCGCCATTGCCGACGTTGGTGCCGGGGTGGATCTTGCTGCCCCGCTGGCGAACGATGATCGCGCCGGACTTCACCGCGGTGCCGTCGAACACCTTGACGCCCAGATACTGCGGATTGGAATCGCGGCCGTTTCGTGTGGAACCGCCACCTTTGGTCTTTGACATGTCAGCCTCGCTTGATTCCGGTGATTTCGATCGTGGCGTACGTCTGGCGGTGACCGTAGCGGCGACGCTGGTTCGTGGCGTTCTTGTAGGTGAAACCGTCGATCTTCTGGCCCTTGGTCTCTTCGAGGACCTTGGCCGAGACGCTGATCTTGCCCAGCTGCTCTGGGGTGGACAGCACGTCGCCGCCATCGACGAACAGGACTGGACGCAGCTCGACGGTGTCGCCGGGAGCCCCAACTCGTTCCACCTTCAGCTGCTGACCTTCTTCGACCCGGTATTGCTTGCCACCGGTGGCTACGACTGCGTACATAGGCGCTTGAGACTAGCCCCACCAGCAGTTGCTTCAACCAAACTTTGTTCAACCATTGGCAAGCGATGGGTCAAGTGCCAAGCCCCTGCCCTCACAGTGTGGGCACTGCGACGAGAGTGACTCGAGCAAACCCTCGCCGATTCGCTTCCGGGTCATCTCGACGAGACCGAGCTCGCTGATGTCGAACACCTGGGTCCGAGTCTTGTCCCGGCCGAGCGCATCACGGAACACCCGAATCGTCTCGGTGCGATTCTTCTTGTCCTCCATGTCGACGAAGTCGATCACGATGATGCCGCCGATGTCGCGGAGCCGCAGCTGGTGGGCGACCTCCTCGGCAGCCTCGAGGTTGTTCCGGTAGACGGTCTCCTCGAGCGACGACTTGCCGACGTTCTTGCCGGTGTTGACATCGATGACGGTGAGCGCCTCGGTGTGCCTCGATGATGAGCGAACCACCTGACGGCAGCCAGACCTTCCGATCGAGTGCCTTGTGGAGCTGTTCGTGAACGTGGAAGCGCTCCAGGATGTCCAGCTTCTCGTCGTCGTCGTCGTGGAACTCGACACGATCGGCCAGGGCCGGGGTGATCACCGAGACATACTCGGCGATCTCTTCGTAGAGCGAGCGGTCGTCGATGACGACAGCGCGGTAGTCCTTGTTGAACTCTTCGCGGATCACACGCACCGACAGGTCCGGCTCTCGGTACAACAGCTTCGCGCCGTTGGACTTGGCCGCCATCTGCTCGATCTGCTCCCACTGTTGGAGCGAGTCCGGCGACATCGCGCTGGATCTCCTCGGCAGTGACGTTCTCGGCCGCTGTCCGCACGATGACGCCGTGCTGCTTCGGCTTGGCTTTGTCGAGGATCTGGCGGAGCCGCTTTCGCTCCGCGTCGGGGAGGCGCTTCGAGATGCCGTAGGTGTCGCTGTTCGGCACCAGCACCACGAACCGACCGGGGAGGGAGACCTCGGTGGTGAGGCGGGCACCTTTGTGGGCGATCGGGTTCTTGGTGACTTGGCAGATCACCGTGTCACGCTGCTTCAACAGCTGTTCGATCTTCGGGCGATCGGCGCCCTTGAACTGCTTCTTGTCGAATCGGACATCGCCGCGATAGAGCACGGCGTTCTTCGGGGTGGCGATGTCGACGAATGCCGCCTCCATCCCGGGAAGGACGTTCTGCACCTTGCCGACGTAGATGTTTCCGTGGATCTGGGAGACATCATCGCTTGGCCGGGACACCTGGTACTCGATGAGCTGGCGGCCCTCGAGAATGGCGATGTGGGTGGCGTCGGCCCGACGGCGAACGACCATCAGGTATCGACCGATCGGACGACCCTTTCGCGTCTTGCCTCGACGGCGTTTGAGTTGCTGCTCGTCGAGTTCGATGGGTGCACCGGCGACAACGGCGCTCACCGGGAGTCGAGGCGCTCGCGGTTCGACCGCCTTCGCCCGTTCCCGCGCTCGACCGGTTCTTGCGACGACGGCGCCGACGCTTCGCCGAGGCACTGGTCCCCTCACCTTCGGTCGCGCCGCCCCGATTGTTCCCGCCGTTCGGCTGACGAGCTGTTGCCGGTGGAGCTGTTGGCTGACGACCCACCTCCGGACGTCGCCGGTGCAGGGCGACTGTCGCCGATCTTCGGCTTGGCCGGCTGCGTGGTCGACGCTGGCGGCTTGCCTTTGGTCACCGCCTCGCTCGAGCGGCCGTCATCAATTCGTTCAGTGGTGTGGCTCTCGTTCGATCCGTGGTCGTTCGAGCCGTCGTTGTCTGACACCGTCACTGGTGCGATCCCTTCTCATCAGACCCGGATCTCTCGGGGTCCTACCGCCTCGAGCGGCGTCGGCACGTGGGCCGATGCAGCGCTCGTCGGCGAAGACGCAAGCGGTTCTGCGCGTTCGCCGTCGGCGTTCGTCCATTGGTGGGTGCGGCACACGCGTCCTTCGGTGAGATCGAGCTCGAGCAGTCGGACGAGTTCCGACGGCCGCAAGGTGAGATCACCGTTGGCGAGTACCGCGAAGAGCTGGACGCCGTTGTCGGTCGGTCCGCAGATCTCGAGTGAGATCAAACCGGACCGAACGTCAACGACGGTGGTCTTGCCCTTGCGTTCCCGTTCGAGGAAGCGCTCGGGCGCGGCAAGCAACGCCGCTACTGCAGTGGTCACGTCATCGATCGGCGCACCGATCACTTCGATTCGCCATCCACAACAGACGATCGCCTGTTGGAGTGACAACGACCGAGCCTCGACCGGCGCAACCGCGTCGACGGCGAGGCCGTCGGGGAGGGCAGCAGTGAGACGCTCGGCCAATCCCTCGAGCTCGACCGGCGTGACCAGGTCGAGATCGAGATATTCGGCTTCTGATTCGTGGGCAACTGTGAGGGCCAATCCGAAGCTGATCTTCGGACGGGGGGAGAAACCCTCGGTGTAGGCGATGGGGAGACGCTGGGTTCTGAACGCTCGCTCCATCAGCCTCGCCGTGTCGCGATGGCTGATGAACCGGATCTTGCCCTTGCGCGAGTAACGGAGGCGGAGTCTCATCGGACCCGCTCCAACAGCTGCACAGGGACGGCAGATCCGGCCGACAGGTCTTGACCGGTCCCCTGGCTTCCGCCTGCGGGCGCAGTCGCCGACGCCACGACGTGTTCGATGCCGTATCCGGTGCAGGCACCGCAGTCGTAGCAGGGTGTCCATCGGCAGTCGGGGAGACCGACCTCGGCCAGCGCGTCGCTGCCAGTCCTGCCAGAGGAAGTCCTTGTGCAGTCCCGCAGAGAGATGATCCCAGGGCAGCACTTCGTCCTCGCTGCGGTGGCGATACACGAGGTCGTCGACGCTGAGGCCGGCACGCTCCATGGCGTCTGACCATCGCTCGAGATCGAAGTGCTCAGACCACTCCTGGAAGGTCCCGCCGTGACGCCAGACGTCCTCGATCACGGCGCCGACGCGGCGATCGCCGCGACTGGCGATGCCCTCGGCGAGCGTGGCTTTCGGATCGTGCCACTTGATGTTCACGCCGTGCATGCGGCGGGTCGCATCACGGAGGAGGTTGACCTTGCGTTGGAGCTCGGCCGACGTGTTCTGACCGAACCACTGGAAGGGGGTGAAGGGCTTGGGAACGAATCCGCCGATCGACGCTGTGACGCTGGCCCGCTTGGTGTGCTTGCGGCCGATGGCGACGCAGTTCTTCGCCAGCTCGGCGATCCCCAGCGTGTCCTCGTCGGTTTCGCTCGGCAGACCGATGAGGAAGTAGAGCTTCACCCGTTGCCATCCCTGGCTGTAGGCGGAGTCCACTGCGGCGTACAGATCCTCTTCTCGAATCAGCTTGTTGATGATCTGACGCATCCGCCACGTGCCGGCTTCGGGAGCGAAGGTGAGACCGGACCGCTTGCCCTTCTGCAGCTGGGCGGCGATGTCGACACCGAAGGCATCGACGCGAAGGCTCGGCAGCGACACCGAGATCGGGCCGCAGCCGGCATCTTCGGCATCGTCCATGATGCCGCCGACCATCGGCTCGATGCCGCTGAAGTCTGCGGTGGAGAGCGACGTGAGCGACACCTCGTTGTAGCCGGTCCGTTCGAGACCGTCTCGCACCATCGTTCTGACCTGATCGGCCGGACGCTCGCGCACCGGGCGGGTGATCATCCCTGCTTGGCAGAATCGACACCCGCGTGTGCAGCCTCGGAACACCTCGACGTTGAGTCGATCGTGCACGACCTCGGTGAGCGGGCTGAGTTGCTCCTTGGGATAGGGCCAGTCGCCGAGATCGGCGATGGTCCGTTTCTCGATCAGCTCTGGAACCGTCGGCTCCAATCGGGTGAGGCCGGTGAAGCGGCCGTCTTCGTATGACGGTTCGTAGAACGACGGCACATAGCAGCCCTCGATTCCGGCGATCGCCAGCAACAGCTCACGACGATCGTGCGTGCCATGGCGCTTCCACTCGGCGATGCATTCGGTCAGCTCACCGACGGCCTCTTCACCGTCGCCGAGAACGACCACATCGACGAAGTCGGCGATTGGCTCGGGGTTGTACGTGCAGTGTCCGCCCACCATCACGAGGGTGTCGGCACCGCGTGCGATCGCCGGCGTGCAACGGAAGGCCGGCGAGGTCGATGCAATTGACGAGATTCGTGTAGGTCAGCTCGGCCGACATGTTGAAGGCGATGACATCGAACTCGTCTGCCGGAGTGTGATGCTCGACCGCGAAGAGTGGGATGCCGTTGGCCCGCATGACGATCTCGAGGTCGGTCCACGGGGCGTATGAGCGGTCGGCACGACCGTCAGCGTGTTCGTTCACGATCTCGTAGAGGATCTGAAGACCCTGATTGGGCAGACCGATCTCGTAGGTGTCCGGGTAGGTGAACAGCCAGCTCACGAGGCGATCGTCCGGAGCTTTCGCCTTGGCGCCGCCCTCGCAACCGATGTAGCGCGCCGGCTTCTGTACGTGGGCGAGGTGCGGCTCGAGCTGCGGCCAAACGGACGACATGGTGTCCCGAGGCTAGCGCATGATCGGGACGGCCAGATCGGGGCGTACAGCGGGTCAGCGGAGGTTGCGTCGCCGATGGACCGACACGCTCTGGACGAGGCCGATCGCAACGAATCCGGTGATCAGGGCGCTCCCGCCGTACGAGACGAAGGGCAGCGGGATCCCCGTGATCGGCATCAACCGCATCGTCATGCCGGCGTTCTGAACGACGTGGATCAGCAGCATCGAGAACACGCCGATGCACAGCAAGGTGCCGAATCGATCTCTGGCCAGCTGAGCGATGCGGAAGATCCTGATCAGAATGAAGGCCTCCAGGCCGAGGACGATGCTGGCGCCGACGAACCCGAGCTCCTCGGCGATCACGGTGAAGATGAAGTCGGTCTCCTGCTCGGGGACGAACCCGAACTGGGTCTGCGGGCCCTCGAAGAGACCCTGACCCGTCAGACCGCCGGAACCGATGGCGTTGACGGACTGCACCTGGTTGTAGGCCTCTGGTGCGTCCTGGTCGACGAACGAGGTGAGCCGGGCCTCCTGATAGTCGGCGAGCACATCGCTGGTGAAGATGATCGATGCCACGCCGATGCCGGACAGGATCAGGAGCACCAGATAGCGGGCCGGGACACCGGCCACGAGATAGATCCCCAAGGCGATGGCGCAGTACACGAGGACCGAACCGGTCTCACCCTGCCGCAGGACGAGCAACGCAATCACGGCCAGCACGGCCAGCGATGCGGCGATGCGCGGCGGATCGACATTCGCCGATCGTCCGCTGAAGATGGCAGCCAACGCCACGATGAGGCTGAGTTTCACGAACTCGGCCGGCTGGGCCGAGAATCCGAAATAGACGAACCAGCCCTGGGTCCCCTTGACCTCGGTCCCCAGGGGCGTGAGCACGGCGATCAAGAGGCCGAGCGTGACCACCGTGAGCGGACCGAGCCACGCCCGCAGCCGTTCGTAGTCGATCATGGCCACCCCGAACATCGCCACCATCCCAACCGCGAAGAAGCCCAGTTGTTTGCCGGCAAGGCCGAGGCCGCCGACGTCAGAACGGGTGGCGCTGAAGATCGCAATGCTCCCCACACCGGCGAGCGCGGCGACGGCCAGGACCAGCGACCAATCGAGGTTGGTCAGTCTGGACCGCTGGCGATCGGAGGGAATGTCGGGGCGCTGAGGTTTGGCAACGGTCGTCATGGATCACTCCCCGATGGTTCTGACGAGGTGGAGGCCGCGGCGGTGGTCGTGGTGGCCTCGGTCGCTGACGATGCGGTCGTTGCCGCTGTCGTTGGCACAGTCGTCGAGCTGGTTGTCGGCGCCGTGGTCGTGGTCGTCGGAGCGGTTGTCGGAGGGGTCGTCACCGGGGGTGCGGTGGGCGGCGGTTGGACGTCGGGCGGCGGATCTGACACGTCTGACTCGGCATCCTCAGCGCCGGATGCGATGACCACCTCCGGAATCGTGAACGAGAGATCGAAGTCGACCAGTCCGACGACGTCCAGGTAGCGCTCCTCGGCGAGCGGGGCCGAAGGAATCGGAGTCAGACCGAAGAGCATGTCGTAGAAGCGACGCACCGCGGGTGCGGCTGCATCGCCTCCGAATCCGGCCTGTTCGAGGATGGCCACCACGGCGTATTGCGGGTTCGGGAACGGTGCATAGGAGGCGAACAGGGCGAAGTCGGCCTTTCTCGTGACCTGGGCCGTGCCGGTCTTGCCGACCACACGGTGTTCGGCGTGCGGATAGCCGGCGAACGCGCTCACGGCGGTGCCTCGACCGGTTCCCAGCGAGGGATCGACGACGGCGGCCATGCCGTCGTTCAGCGCCGCGAGGTAGGTCGGGTCGAGTCTCTCGTCAGCGGCGACCACTGGTGGGACCTCGGTGACCGAACCGTCGGCAGCCACGATCGACGACCCGAGGCGGGGCTCGTAACGAGTCCCTCCGTTGGCCAACATGGCGTAGGCATTCGCCAGCTGGAGAGGTGAGACGTTGACGTCGCCCTGCCCGATCGCGATGTTCGTGTTGTCGCCGGGGAACCACTTGAACTCCTCCCCCCAGGTCTCGATGCGTTGTTCGGGGGTCGGCATGACGCCGGACGTCTGGGAGGGCAGGTCGATCCTCGGCGACTCTCCGAATCCGAATCGGGTCGCAACGTCTTGGATCGCTGTGCGCCCGTAGGTGTCCTGTTGGACCCAGAGGAGCTCCCCGAGGGAATAGAAGTAGGTGTCGCTGGAGCGTTCGATTGCCTCGCGCAGCTGGACCGGTCCGAGCACCGCACCGCCGGCGTTTCGTTTGGTGCAACCTGCGTCGCGATTGCTCGGGTCGAGACAGGACGTCAGCGTGTACACGCCTTCGTCGATCCAGGTCTCGTACTGATCTCGGGCCCCCGTCTCCAGCCCCGCGTAGGCGACGAACGGTTTGAACGTCGAGCCGGGCGGATAGAGGCCGCGAACGGCCCGATCGAGCAGCGGCTGATCTGATCGCTCGGAGAGCTCGTTCCAGAGGCCGCTGCTGATGCCGAAGATGAAGTCGCGGGGGTCGAACGACGGGGCAGACGCCATCGCCAGCACCGACCCATCGACGTTGAGAGCGACGAGCGAGCCGCCGTCGGCAACCTGGGGCAAGGAGTTCGTACCGTCGGGTTGGCGACGTCTCGCTCGAGCGAGTTCGTCGACGAGGATCTGTTCGGCCGCGTACTGGAGGTCGATGTCGAGCGAGAGGGTCACGTCGCTGCCGGGTATCGCCTCCTGAACGACCTCGAGCGTCCGCACGACACGATTCTGGGCATCGACCTCGACCCGTGTGAGCTCAGGGGTGCCTCGCAACACGTCCTCGTAGCTTCGCTCGAGCCCGGCGACCCCGAGCTGATCGCCGGCGAAGTAGGTCTTGTCGGACTCGAGGTTGAGTTCGGTCGCCCGCTCGGCATCCCGAACTGCTCCCGTGTACCCGATGATGTGGGCCGCGATCGATCCGTACGGGTAGGTGCGCACCCACCGACGCTCGACGTCGACCCCCGGGAGGTCGGCCTCACCGATTCGGACCCACAGCTCCTCGCCGATGTCGTCGGCGACGACGGTCGGTTTCACCGTCGTGTCGATGGCCCGGAGGTACGTCTCCTCGATGCGAGATGCCTTGAGTTTGATGCCGGCGTCGCTGAGCTCCATGGCGACGTCCTCGAACACCTCGGCCCGGCGTTCCTCCTCGAGCTCGCGGAGGGTGGTCCAATCGATCGTGACGACCAATGACTGCCGCCGCCCGGCGAGGACGCGTCCCTGCCGATCGAGAATCCGGCCCCTGGGCGCCTCGGTGTAGATCTCGCGGACCCGGTTGCCTGCGACCTCGGCCTCGAATTGCTCACCGGTCATGACCTGGAGGAAGTAGAGACGGCCGCCGAGCGCGGCGAACATCGAGATCGCAACGAACGCCAGCACGCCGAGCCGCCGGCCGGCCAAGTCGGAGGTCATGCTCGCACCAGGTCGGACCGCGACGGGCGTCGCTGGTCGACGGGAACCATGTGCGACACGAGGCGTCCAACGGGCCCGAGCAGGAGTGCGCCGACGACGGCGGTGAGCGCGATGCTGATCATCGACTCGTTGCCGAACGCCGGCGGGCGCTGACCGAACACGGCGGCCCCCGTCCACGTTGCCGCCGTCACGAGCAGGACCGACACGGCTCCCTGAGCCAATCGGAATCCGGCGCCGACCTGCAACATTCGGGCACCGTTGTTGGCCAACACCCAGCCGGCGAGACAGAAGATCAATGCGTGGAGTCCGAATGGGCCGAAGCGGAACAGATCGACAGCAAGACCGGTGACGAAACCGAGTAGGGCGGCGTCGCGAGCATTCGACGTCGAACCGACGCTGACGACCACGAGCAGCAGGAGGTCGACGCGAACCCGACCGGCGAACCAGAACTGGTCGAACACGGCCGACTGCACGATCGAGAGCGCGGCGAGCACGGCGATCGTCTGGGGCCAACGCACACCGCTCTTCATGACGGCGGTGTCGTGAGCAGGACGGTCACGAACACAAGACTCTCGAGGTCGACGAAGGGCTCGAGCGTCGCCGTGTTGGACGCGGCATCGAAACTGAACGTGCCAACGGGGACGTCGGGTGGGAACCGTTCGGAGAACGCGTTGGTCTCGAACCGTTCGCCTTCGGTGATGTCGACCAGCCCTTGGGCCTGCACTTCGACCCGGAGCGGGCGTCCGTCACCATCGCCGCTGGCCAGGGCCGTTTCGCTGCTCGACACACCGCTCACGCCGACCTGGAATCGAGGGTCGGAGATCAGCCGCAGTGTCGATCGATGGTCGCCGTAGACATCGAGTACGCGCCCGACCAGGCCGCTTCCCACCACGACGGGCATGCCGGGAACGACACCGTCGGCGCTCCCCCGGTCGATCTCGACGATCCGCTCGATGCCCGTGTCGCGGTCGGACACGATCTTGGCCGTCAGGCGTGGGATGGTCTCATCGATTGCCAGCCCGGTCGCCTCTCGCAACGCAGCGAAGTCCGCCTCGATGTCTGGCAGTCTGGCAACCTCTCCCTCGAGGCGAGCCACGTCGGCACGAAGCCGTTCGTTCTCCTCGACGACCGCTTCGTAGTGGATCGTGCCGTTCCACGCCTCGCCGGCGGGTCTCACGACGGCAGCGACGAACGAGCGGAACGGCTCGGTGGCGGCGAACGCCGCCGAACGAGCAGAACCGAATGGACCGCTACCCCTGGTGTCGATGGTCATGAGGGCCAGCGCCGTGACGACCAGGAGGGCGAGCGTGCGGCGCGTCGTCAGCCCACGGGGAGACGCCATGGCCGACTAGTCGTGTTGCGACGCGGGATACAGGCTCTTCAGACTGTCATAGGCCTCGAGGTACTGCCCGGAACCAATGGCAACTGCGTGGAGCGGGTTCGACGCGATCTTGATCGGCATACCCGTCTCGGCCTCGAGCCGAGCACCCATGCCGTGCAGGAGCGCGCCGCCTCCGGCCATCGTGATGCCGTGTTCCATGATGTCGGCTGCCAGTTCGGGCGGCGTCTTGTCGAGCGTCACCTTCACTGCGTCGACGATCGAGCTGACCGGCTCGGCCAGCGCCTCACGAATCTCTTCGGTGGTGATCGTGATCGTCTTCGGGAGGCCACTGACGAGATCGCGTCCACGAATCGCGGCTTCGAACTCCTCGGACAGGCGATAGGCCGATCCGAGCTGGATCTTGATCTGCTCGGCCGTCCGCTCGCCGAGCGCGAGGCTGTATTCCTTCTTGATGTAGCTGATGATCGCTTGGTCGAGACCATCGCCGCCGATGCGCATCGACTGGCTGGCGACGATGCCGCCGAGCGAGATCACGGCGACCTCGGTGGTGCCACCGCCGATGTCGACGACCATGTTGCCCGTCGGGTCGTGGACGGGAAGACCGGCACCGATGGCGGCAGCCATCGGCTCCTCGATGATGATGGCCTGGCGGGCGCCGGCGAACTCCGCAGCGTCTCGCACCGCTCGCTGCTCGACGCCCGTGATGCCAGAAGGAACGCAGATCACGATGCGTGGTTTCGCCACCCAGCGACCAGGGCTGACCTTCTGGATGAAGTAGCGCAGCATCTCTTCGCAGATGTCGAAGTCGGCGATCACGCCGTCTTTGAGCGGACGAATCGCCTGGATGTGGCTCGGCGTCCGACCGATCATGCGTTTGGCCTCGACACCGACCGCAAGCGGGCGATTGGTCTCGACGTTGATCGCCACCACCGATGGCTCGTCGAGCACGATGCCCTGGCCACGCACGTACACGAGCGTGTTGGCGGTGCCCAGATCGACAGCCATGTCACGAGCGCCCAGTGAAACGAGCTTCGTGGAGAATCGATTTCCAGCCATCAATCTCCCAAGGGCGGAACAACGTTCACACAGTGCGAACGCATCTCACCCTACGAGGCCGCCGCCGCTGCAACAAGGCGCCGGACGGGCAAATGTGACGATCACGCCGGGTTTTCGACACATTCAGCCGGGCCCCGAGAATCCTCCGGGCAATACCACCCACCGCGATCTCACCCGACGCCATCGGAGCGCCACCCGGCGTGGCCGGGTGGCGATGGTCACCCGATCAGAGGTCGGGGAAGAAGATGCCGATCTCGCGTTCGGCCGACTCGTTCGAGTCCGATCCGTGCACGAGGTTCTCGGTCATGATCGTGCCGAAATCACCGCGGATCGTGCCGGGGGGCGCCGTGGCCGGGTTCGTCGGACCCATCATCGTTCGAACGATGGCGTAGGTGTCCTCCGGACCTTCGAGCACGGCAACGAAGGCGGGGCTGCGAGACATGAAGGCCACGAGCTCGTCGTAGAAACCCTTGCCGACGTGCTCGGCATAATGCTCGGCCAACGTCTCGAGATCGAGCCGCCGCAGTTCGGCGGCAACGATCGTGAGACCCTTGGCCTCGAACCGCTGGAGGATGGTGCCGACGAGGCCACGTTCGACTGCGTCTGGCTTGCAAATGATGAAGGTTCTGCTCACCCGGGTGAGGCTAGCCCTGGATCAGCTGCAGTCGGTGAGGACCCGCAGCATGTCGGCATTGCCGGCCACGGCGTACGGATCGATCTGCAGCGTGCTGCCGCTGACGTTGAAGCTGTCGTCGCTCTCCCATGGCCGGTCGTAGTTCTGATAGTTGACCCCTGGGGCGGCGAACATGTCGGTGGTTTGTTGCTCGCCGGTCGATTCCGCACCAGTCAGAATCGGAGTGCCGAAGTCGATGGTGACGTTCACGTCGTTGTCCGAGACCGGGTCGTACCACACGATGTACGAGCAGACCGTGGTGCCACCCGGGATGATCGTGCCGTTGACGTTCAGATCGCCGCCGAGGATCACGACCGATTCGGTGAACACGAACACGGTGTCATCGTCCTCGAACGCACCGTCCGGCGTGAAGTCGGTGCCGTCCGGAATCGGACCGACGAAGACACCCTCGCCGGTGATGGTCGGGTTCGGTGGCGTGGTCGTCGGCGGGACGTACGGCGCCGGATCGGGCCAGATCTGATTGGTACCGCCGTGGCAGGACCACTGGTGGATCACGCTGCCATCGCCGCCGCCACCGCTGATGTCCAGGCACATGATCGGCGACCGATTGTTGGCCGATTCCCACTGCTCTGTCACGGTGTTCCGACGGAACAACTGCATGGGGTTGTCGTAGTCGCAGTCCTGGACCTGATACTGGTCGCCGCTGTTGGCCGAGTTGTTCTCCAACCCGATGCATTGGCCGCCGATCCGGAGCTGCGATGACCCGGTGTCGTCGTTGGTGTAGACCGAGATCTGCTGCGCAGCGGATCCGTCACACGGGCGCTGACGAAACTTGCCGTCACCTTCGAGGGTCATGCAGAGACCGTCGGCAGGGCTCTGGAACTGACCACCGTCGGCGAGCTCGTAGTCGAGGGCACCTTCGTCGTCCTCGCTGGTGTCACCGCCGTCGCCGGAGCCGTCGTCGATTTCCTCGAGCTCGTCGTAGAACGCCAGCTCTCGCGACTCGGCGATGTCGTTGCTGGTTTCGTTGAGGTAGGTCGACGATGCGGAGTTGAGGCCTTCGATGGCGGTCAGGCTGAGCGCGGTGAAGGCGGCCAGGACCAGGGCATAGCCGGTGAGGGCTGCGCCGCGTTGCCTTCGGTTGAGGTTCTGAGTGAGAAAGCGCACGACCCTCCAATCGGCATGTCCCGATCGAGACTTGACGACGCTGGGTCGAACGGACCAGACCGGTGTCTCGTTCAGTCCTCGAACTCGTCTGACTCGACCACCGACCGCGCCACGGGTCGCACGGAGCCGACGACATACATACTCCCGGTGACGAGAACGAGGTCGTCATCGCTCGAGACCGCCCTCGCCCGCCGGAACGCTTCCGCCGGATCGACGACGATCTCGACGTCGATGTTCCGCTCGCGGGCGGCCGCTGCGACCGTGGTCGCCGGAATCGCTCGGGACCATCGTGGCTCGCACACGATGACGGCGTCGAAGTCTGCGGCTTCGATCGAATCGAGCATCTCCCCCGGGTCCTTGCCGTCGAGGAAACCGATCACGAGGACCCACGACCCGACGCGGGCGAATGACGAGTCGAGCGTCTGCTTGACGGTCAGTAACCCGTCCGGATTGTGGGCGCCGTCGAGGATGACGGTCGGCTCTCTCTTCACGACTTCGAAGCGGCCGGGCAGCTCGATCTCGAGCAGCGCCGCCTCCACGAGATCGCGATCGAGCGGTCGGTCGAAGAAGGCATCGACCGCTCCTAGCGCAGCTGCGAGATTGTCTCCCTGGTGGGTTCCGAAGACCGGAATGAAGATGTCGTCGTAGGTCCCGACGGGTGTCGTGACGGAGACGACCCGCCCGCCTACCCCGAGTTCGTTCGACACGACCTCGATGTCGACGCCGTACTGCCAGACACCGCTGTTCGGTTCGGCGTCGATGGTCGCCCGTAGCTCGCCGAAGTCCGAGCCCAGTACGACCCGGCTCCCTGGTTTGATGATGCCTGCCTTCTCCTCGGCGATCTTGCGGCGCCAGTCCCCGACTCCGTCGGTGTGGTCCTTGCCGATGTTGGTGATGACGGCAACGTCGGCATCGATCACGTTCGTGGCATCGAAGCGGCCGAGCAGGCCGACTTCGATGACCGCGACGTCGGCGCCGACTTCGGCGAAGTACACGAAGGCGGCTGCTGTCAACAGCTCGAAACGGCTCGGGCTGAGCTCCATCAACGGGAGGACTTCACGCAACAGGGTCAGGATTCGTGCGAGGTCTTCGTCGGCGATCCATTGGCCGTCCCAGACGATTCGCTCGTTGATCCGTTCCAGATTGGGGCTGGTGTACAGCCCCACCGAGAGATCGGTCGCAGCGAGCAGACGGGTCACGTAGTTGGCGGTCGAACCCTTGCCGTTGGTGCCGGTGATGTGAATCGTCCGGTACGCCTGATGTGGATCACCGAGCAGGCCGAGGAGCTCCACCATCGGGGCCAGGCTCAGATTCTCGGTCGCTCCCGCGGTCGGCATCGACGGCGATGGCTCGGCTGATGCTGCCCGCTCCCCCGCGACATTCGTGTGGCCCTCGAGATTCGTGTGCGATTCGAGCCAGGCGATTGCGCTGGTGATGTCCACCGACGGTCGAGACCTACGACGCAGCTCGGCGTGGCCGGCTGCGAATTTCCGAACGAGGGATCAGCGTGGGGTTGACCCGTTCGGTGACCGCGGCCTCGTCGATCACGACCTTGCCGACATCGGTACGGCTCGGGAGGTCGTACATGACCTCGAGCAGCACCTCTTCCAGGATGGCCCGAAGCCCTCGGGCGCCGGTGCCCCGGAGGAGAGCCTGGTCGGCGATGGCCTCCATGGCGCCGTCGGTGAACTCGAGTTCGATGTCTTCCATCTCGAAGAACTTCTGATACTGCTTCGACAGCGCGTTCTTCGGCTCGACGAGGATCTGCACGAGTGCGTCTCTGGAGAGACCGTTGACGGTGCCCGTCACCGGGAGGCGCCCGACGAACTCGGGGATCAGACCGAACTTGACGAGATCCTCGGGAAGCATGTGAGAGAAGATGTTGTCGTCGACGTCGGCGGCCTCGGACACGCTGAAGTCGGTTCGGAAGCCGATGGACTTCGTTCCGAGCCGCGACTTGATGATGTCCTCCATCCCGGCGAAGGCTCCACCACAGATGAACAGGACGTTGGTGGTGTCGATCTGGAGGAAGTCCTGATGCGGATGCTTGCGACCACCCTGGGGCGGGACGGAGGCGACCGTGCCTTCGAGGATCTTGAGCAGCGCCTGCTGGACGCCCTCACCCGAGACGTCTCGGGTGATCGAAGGGTTCTCGGACTTGCGGGCGACCTTGTCGATCTCGTCGATGTAGATGATCCCGGTCTCGGCCCGTTTCGTGTCGAAGTCTGCGGCCTGGATCAGCTTGAGCAGGATGTTCTCGACGTCTTCGCCGACGTAGCCGGCCTCGGTGAGTGCGGTGGCGTCGGCGATGGCGAACGGCACGTTGAGCATGCGGGCGAGGGTCTGGGCGAGGAAGGTCTTGCCGCAACCGGTCGGGCCGACGAGGAGAATGTTGGACTTGGCCAGTTCGACGGCGTCACCGAGGCCACTCGATCCGTGCTGGATCCGCTTGTAGTGGTTGTAGACGGCGACCGAGAGCACCTTCTTCGCCTGATCCTGACCGACGATGTACTCGTTCAGGAACGAGAAGATCTCTTTCGGCTTGGGCAGATCCTCGAAGTTGACATCGGCGCCTTCGGCCAGTTCCTCTTCGATGATCTCGTTGCACAGATCGATGCATTCATCGCAGATGTAGACACCGGGACCGGCGATGAGCTTCTTGACCTGCTTCTGCGACTTGCCACAGAACGAGCACTTGAGGAGTTCGCCACCTTCGCCGAATTTGGCCATGCTGTGCCCCTTCAGGAATCGAGTGCTCGGATCGGACCGCTCGTGTCCGAAGCGTTCCGCTGTTGGATCACTTCGTCGATCACACCATAGGCCTTCGCTTCCGCCGCCGTCATGACAAAGTCACGGTCGGTGTCGGCTTGGATCTTCTCCGTGGTCTGACCGGTGTGCCGGGCGAGGATCTGCTCGAGCTGGGTCTTGAGCCGTTCGATCTCGTTGGCCGCGATCTCCAGATCCGACACCTGGCCCTGAGCGCCCGAGTAGGGCTGGTGGAGCAGGATTCGTGAGCTCGGCAGCGCCAGGCGCTTGCCCGCAGCTCCGGACGCGAGGAGCACGGCGGCCGCCGAAGCTGCCTGTCCGAAGCAGATCGTGTTCACGTCGGGCCGGATGTACTGCATCGTGTCGTAGATGGCGAACATCGCGTTGACGTCGCCACCGGGCGAGTTGATGTAGAGGCTGATGTCCCGGTCGGGATTCTCCGACTCGAGGTGCAGCAGCTGGGCGCAGATCACGTTGGCGACGCCGTCGTCGATCGGCGTGCCGAGGAAGATGATGTTGTCGCGGAGGAGGCGGCTGTAGAGATCGGAGGAGACCTCGCGTCCGTTGCTCTTCTCGATGACCGACGGGATGATGTAGTTGGCCTCGGCGTTCATTGAATTGCTGCTCATTGGACTGCTGCTCATGCGTCTGCTTCCTGGGTCGGCTCGACGGGTGCGTCTTGGTCCGCTTCGTCTTGTGCGTCTTCTTCACTGTCGGCCGGCAGCACGAGATCTGCAGGATCGACGGCATTGCCATCTTCGTCGACGAGTGTGGCCTGTTCGACCAGCCAGTCGAGTGCGTTGCTCTTCGCTAGGTCAGATCGTATCGCCGGGAGCTGGCCGGCCGAGGTGAACTCCTCGCGCACCTCGTCGACGGTGCGGTCGACCTGGGCGGCGACGCGTGCGAACTCGACCTCGAGTTCGGAGTCCTCGGGCTCGAGCCCCTCGGCGACGGCGATGGCCCGCAGCGCGAGATCGAGGCGGGCCGAGACAGCGGCACCCTCTCGCATGTCGCCGAGCAGTGCCTCACGTGACTGGCCGCTGAACTGGAGGAACTGATCGAAGTCGAGGCCCTGCGCCTGGAGTCGCATCGCCATGTCCTGCACCCGGTTCTCGAACTCCATGGACTCGAGTGCTTCCGGCACGAGCTCGTCGTCGACGAGTTTGGCGATCGCCTCGGCGACGTTGTTGCGACGAGCAGTGATGGCCTGGATGATCCGGCTGCGCCCGGCCCGTGAGGCGAGATCGGCGCGCAGTTCGGCGACGGTCTCGAACTCGCTGTTCTCCTTGGCCCAGGCATCGTCTGCTTCGGGAAGCACCGTCGCCTGCACCTGTTTCACCTTGATGCTGAACTCGAGCGGGGCTTCTTCGTCTTCATCGGGGTGCACGGCTTCGAACTCGAGTTCGTCACCGGCTGATGCTCCCCGGAGGTGCTCGTCGAGCTCTGGCACGACGGCCCCCATGCCGACTTGGTAGAGGTAGTCCTCTGCGGTGAGACCGGCGACCGGCTCGCCTTCGTGGATCGCCTCGATGTCGATGCTCACCCGATCGCCGTCCTCGGCGGGGCGGTCGACCGTCTCGAGCGTGCCGTACTGACCCAGCATGCGTTCGATCTGCTCGTCGATCTCGTCTTCGGGAACGGCCGGTGAGGGGACCTCGACCTCGAGTGGGACATACCCGCTGATCTCGATGACCGGCCGGATCTCGACTTCGGCCTCGAAGGTGATGTCGCCGCCTTCCTCGCCGCCGACGACCTCGATCGATGGCGGAGCGATGACGTCGACTCCGTGCTCCTTGACCGCCTCGACGTAGTACTCGGGCAGACCTTCACGGAAGGCGTCCTGGCGGGCGTAGTCGGCACCGACTCGAGCCTCGAGCACCTTTCGCGGCACCTTGCCGGGACGGAAGCCCGGCATCTTGACTTCCTTGGCCAAGCGAACGAATGCGGCATCGAGATCCTTCTCGAATTCCGACTCGTCGACTTCGACGATGACCTTGACCTTGTTGCCCTCGAGGGCCTCCACAGAAGAATTCACCGGCCGGAGTGTACCGAGCCGGTAATGAAGCACGTGACCAGAGCACGAGCCTCGGCGGTCCGCCGCTACGCTGCCGGTCGAACCGGTGGTCTGCTCATCACAGATCACTGGTTCAACACGGGTTGTGGCGCAGCTTGGTAGCGCACCTGCTTTGGGAGCAGGGGGTCCCGAGTTCAAATCTCGGCAACCCGACAAGAAGACCCCTTCAACAAGGGGTTTTCTGACGTTTTGGGACCAGTGGCGGAACCCGTCGCGCAACCGGCGTGCAATAGCCCACGAAAACCTCGCTCCATCGGCGCCGTGTGGCCCATGTCGTGCCTGCGTGCAAGAGCGGGGAGCGAAGCACCGGGGAGCTCGGTCGCAGACGGCGTTCAGCGGGTTGGAGCCGGGGTCGAACGACGAGGGCGCTCAGTCGCGAATCGCCAGACCGGTGGCCTTGTCGAAGAAGTGAAGGCGGCTGGTGTCGACCACGATGTCGATCGGCTGACCCATCCGAGCCGTGGAACGAGGGCTGAACCGACCGGTGTAGATCGTCTGACCCGAAGCGTCTCGAGACTTCTCGAGAGCATCCTCTCCCTCGAACTCGGCATCCATGATCGAGAACGGCTCAGCGTCGAGAGCGAAATGCGCGATGACTTCGGAGCCGAGCGACTCGAGCAACGTCACCTTCGACTGAATCCGGCGATCCTCCGGGGCGCCAGTCAGGATCGCTGCGTCTTCCAGGTCCTCGGGCCGGATACCAACCACGATGCCCTTGCCAACCGAAGCGGCGATCGCGGGGCGAGCCGACACGACCTCCTGCGGAACGCTCAAGGTGTTCGAGCCGATCTGCACCGTCGGCGCCTCCGGGGTACCACCCAACTTGCCGTGCATGATGTTCATGGAAGGCGATCCGATGAATCCGGCAACGAAGACGTTGTCGGGTGAGTCATAGAGGTTCTGCGGGGAATCGACCTGTTGCAGGATGCCTCGCTTGAGCACGGCGACACGGTCGCCCATCGTCATCGCCTCGACCTGATCGTGCGTCACGTAGACGGTGGTCACGCCCAACTCTCGCTGGAGGCCAGCGATCTCGGCCCGCATCTGCACTCGCAACTTGGCATCGAGGTTCGACAACGGCTCATCCATCAGGAACGCCTTCGGCTGGCGCACGATTGCACGGCCCATTGCAACCCGCTGCCGTTGACCGCCCGACAGCTGGCCTGGTTTGCGGTCCAGGTTCTCCGTGAGATCCAAGATCGCAGCCGCCTTGGCCACGCGCTCTTCGATCTCGGCCTTGGGCAGCTTGGCCAGTTTCAGGGCAAAACCGATGTTCTCGGCGACGGTCATGTGCGGGTACAGCGCGTAGTTCTGGAACACCATCGCAATGTCGCGATCTTTGGGATGAACGTCGTTCACCACTCGATCACCGATGCGCAGCTCGCCATCGGAGATGTCCTCGAGGCCTGCGACCATTCGTAGGGCTGTCGACTTGCCACAGCCCGAGGGCCCGACGAGAACGAGGAACTCGCCGTCCTGGATGTCGAGGTTCAAGTCACTGATGGCGTGAAACCCATTCGGGTACACCTTGTTGATGTCTTTGAGAGTGACCGAGGCCATTGGGTATCCGTTCTGCGTTGGGCGATTTGCGATCTCGAGCCATCAGGGAGGGCTCGACGGTTCATCTTGTGATCTGCTCTCCGGTCGTACTCTTCATGACGCGCCTCGATGGTCAGCAAGCCGACGGCGAGCCAGGCGTTCACGGGGCGATCGGTGTAGTACTGAGCTTCACAGCTCGCCATCGGAGATGAGCGCCCGAGGGCACGAATCGGGCGAAGCGAGCTAGCCCTTGACCGCGCCCGCCGTCAAACCGGAGATGATGTAGCGCTGCAGGAACATGAACAACACGAGCATCGGGACCATCAGCATCAGCACAGCGGCGGCAAGCTTGGGCCATTCGCTGCCATACACGCCTTCGAAGACGATCAGACCCTTGGTGATGGGATAGAGATCTTCGTTGGTCAGGTAGACGTTGGCCAGGATCAGTTCGTTCCAGATCCCGATCGCGTGGATCACCGTCACCGTCGCGATCGCAGGCCGGATCAGTGGTATCAGAATCGACCAAACGAACCGGGTGTAGCCGCAGCCGTCCATCGCTGCCGACTCGTCGAGCTCTCTCGGGATCGATTTGATGTAGTTGACAAGGATGATCAGAGCGATCGGGTTGATCAGGAAGAGCAGGATGTAGCCCTGCCGGGTATTGAAGAGGCCGAGGTTGAGGATCAGCTGGAACTGTGGGATCAGTGCCGGCGGCAGGAACAGCGCCACCACGTAAAGGGTGAGCAGGGCGGCGGAGCCCTTCACGTACCCGCGGGCGATCGGGAACGCCACGAAGACCGACATGATGACGAACAACGTCGTCCCGACCACCGTGTAGATCAGCGAGTTCACCAGGAAGCCCGGGAAGTTGGCAAGCTCCCAGGCGTCGCCGAAGTTGGCCGTTTCGAAGCTCTCGGGGAGCCCGGTCGGGTTCGCGAAGAACTCCGGCAGCGACTTCATCGCCGCAAAGATGAGCATCAGCAACGGGCTGACGTAGAACACAGCGAACGCCAGCAGAAGCGTATAGGAGCCGACCTTGGTCAGAATGCGGCGCCGTTTCGCTCCGCCGTCGTCGGTGCGTACCGACTCGATCGTGGGTTCAGTGATGACGCTCATGACATGTACTTCCTTTCACGTCGTCCGACAATGGCGTTGGCGGCCATCCCGAGTACGAGCACGAGTATGAACAACACGATCGACGCAGCGGCGGCATATCCCTGGCGGAACGAACTGCTGTCGGTCCCCCCGAACGCCTCGGCGTAGACGACGTACCCGAGCACTTGGGTGCCGTTCTTGTAGCCGGTCAGCACGAGGAACAACATCCACGCCTGAAGCGAACCAACGATGTTCAGCAAGAAGTTGGTGTTGATGGCGGGCGTGAGCTGCGGCCAGGTGATGTTCCTGAAGAGCGCCCAGCCGGAGGCGCCGTCGACCGCCGCGGCTTCGTAGAGGTCGGCCGAAATGGTCTGCATGCCGGCCAGGAAGATGATCATCGTGAACCCGGCGTTGGCCCAGATCTGGACGACGATCACCCAGTAGAACGCGTTCGTACCGTTCAGGAACTGGGATTCCATTCCGAACCATCCGAAGATCGAGTCCATCGGACCGCCGCCGGGCCGGAGGAACAGCTTCCACATCAGGCCCTGGACGGCGACGCCGAGGATCACCGGAACGAAGAAGAGGGTCCGGAAGACCAGGCGGCCGCGCAGATTCTGGTTGACGAGCAAGGCCATCAGCAGGCCGACGCTGAACTGAATCGTCGTCACCAGGACCATGAAGATCAGGGTCCGCTTGAGGGCGTCGAGGTTGTCGCGCGATCGGGCGCCCTGGAAGAGGAACTCGTCGAAGTTGTCGAGGCCGACCCAGCTGATCGGGAGGCCACGGATGCCGGTCGCATCGGTGAACGAGTAGAAGAAGGTGGCCAACGATGGCCCGACTCCGATCAGGAAGTAGAAGCCGAGTCCGGGTATCAGCAGCAGCCACGGGGCCATCCTTGCGAGTCGTGATCCCCCGAACAAATACTGTGTCTTTGCTGCCATTGACGTCCCCCTCTGTTGTCGATTTCTCGGATTGATCTCGCGACTTGTGCGTCGAGCCGACGTGTGATGTCGACGCGGACGGTCGTGAGTGTGTGCGGCCCGCCTCAACCGGGCCAGGCCGCACACACTCAGGTTGACTTCAGTGGTGCAACCGGATCAGAGGCCGGACTCCCAGTCGGCCTGGGCCTGGTTCGCCGCCTCGACCGGATCGGTGAAGTCACCGAGGTACAGCCAGCGAGCGGCTTCCCAGCCGTTGGCCCACTGGCCGGCGCCCTTCGGAACCACCATCCACTGCTCGAGTCCGATGGAGAAGTTCCCCGCCTCCAGGATCGGCGTGATCGACTCGCCGAGGGTGTTGTCGAGCACCGCCGTGGGCTGGGTCGGGATGTATCCCGTGGCGTTGGCGAAGGCGTTGTAGTTGTCGGGCTCCGAGAAGGCCGCGAGATACGCCGACGCCAGCTCGGGGACCGGAGTGTCTGCCGCAACCGCAAGGCTCATGTCGATCTTGCCGAACAGGGTCTGGTTGTCCGCAGGGTCGTCACTACCCGGGAACGGGATGTACGACCACGCGAACTCGGCGTCCTCGATCGTGCCTGCGTTCCAGCCGCCCATCGGACCGAAGGCGACATCGCCGACGGTCCAACGCTGAGGCCGCTGAGTCGCCGGTGAGACCGGCGGATTCCGCGTCGAGCAAGGATGCGTAGGTGGCGTACCTCTCGAACAGTTCGAGGCCCTTCTCGTCGTTCCACTTGGCCGTACCGGTCCAGAGGCCCTCGACCAGGCCCTGCTGGTCGGGATAGAGCGCACCGAGCAGACCGTAGCTACCGACGTGGACGGGCCACCCGTCCTGACCGCCTGCGATCATGCACTTCTTGCCGGCAGCCTCGACAACGGGGCAGGCCGCGACGAGCTCGTCGAATGTCGTCGGCGTGGCGATGCCGACCTCGGCGAGCAGGTCATCGTTCACGAACATCCCGCTGGTGGTCGTTCGACCGAGAGCGACCGAGTAGACGCCGCCGTTGTACGACGAACTCTCGACGGCCGCATCGTCGTAGTTCGCGAGGTAGGGCTCGCCAGTGAGGTCCTTGATCAGTCCGGCATCGATCAGCTGTTGCCAGGCCGGCGGATCGGCATCGGCCATGTAGTCCTGCACCGCCTTGTCGAAGCCGCTCAGACTGATCGTGGTGACGTCGATGTCCTTCGCCGTCAGGCGAGTCTGGTTGGTGGAGGAGAGGTCGTCAGCGCCGACGACCGTCAGGTCGATCTGGACCCCCGGGTTGGCCGCCACGAACTCGTCGTTGAAGGCCTCGAAGAACTCGACGCCTGCCGGGTTCTGGTGGATCAGCACGCGGAGCGTCCCTTCCAGACTGCTGGCTGCTCCGTCGGCGCCAGCATCAGTTCCACCGTCGTCCGACGACTCGTCGGAACCACTCCCACCGCATGCAGCCGCCGCAAGCCCAAAGGCCGCCAGTAGCGACACGATTCGTCGAGATCTCATTCTCATGGTTCTTCCCATTTGTCGAAGTTCTCCCCTTGTCGAGCCGCGAACAGCCCGTTGACGCGCTTGATGCCGCTGACTTCTCGGCGATCGACAGCTCGAGTGCTCGAGCCCCGATTCCCTTCACCGGCGGCACTGTGAGTGTCTGGGAGCGCTCCCAGTCTGGGAGCGCTGTCAATTTATGACTGGACGTGGCCGATGTCAAGCTGTTCTATACGAGTAGCCGCTGCCGGTCAACACGATGCGGCGAATCGCTGGGAACACCGACGTCCTATCGTGGACGAAGGCGAGTGGCGGTCGAATCGCTGGAGATACGATCGGAGACAGAGAGCGACAGAGATGAACGACGCGAGACACAGCATGACACTCGAGGAGATCGGCAGGCTCGCTGGCGTTTCTCGATCGACGGTGTCGAGGGTCTTGAACGATCACCCCCACGTTCGCCCCGAGGTGAGAGCGTTGGTCCACTCGACGATCGAGGAAACCGGGTACTTGCCAAACCAGGCAGCTCGAGCCCTTGCATCGAAGCAAGCGGGCCTGATCGGTCTCGTCATGCCGACAGAAGCCGACGAGCTGTTCGGTGATCCGTATTATTCGACGCTCGTCCATGGCATTCAAGAGGGATGCGCCGAGATGGGCTCGGTCTTCTCGATCTTCCCCGTCTACAGCGAGCGTGGCCAGACGACCGTGCTGTCCGCACTAGTGGCGCAGGGGTTCGTCGATGGCATCATCGTCACCGCCGGCCCACGAAGCGACGATCTGATCAAGACGCTGAGTGATCGCGGCAGACCGCTCGTCGTTGTCGGACAGCCGGGCGACCAGGTGAATATCAGGCGAGTGGACGTCGAGAACCGCGCCGGATCTCGCTCAGCGGTCGAGCACCTGATCCGCCTCGGCCGAAGCCGAATCGGCTTCATCGGCCCGACTCCCGGCTTTTCCTTTGGTGTCGAACGTCTCGACGGATACCGCGATTCACTCGTCGCAGCAGGTAGCTCTTACGACGAGCGACTGGTGCGACTCGACCAGCCGACCACGGACGGAGGCTATTCTGCCGCAGTTGCGATCTTGGCCGGGAACCCCGACGCACTGCACGTTGCCACCGACCAAATGGCCGAAGGTGCCCTACGAGCGCTCCGCGACCATGGTCGTCGGGTGCCAGACGACATCGCCATCGTAGGCTTCGACGGATTCCCGAACGCCCCGCGAACCGAGCCATCACTGACCACGGTCGTGCAGCCCGTCGCCGAGGTCGGGCGCACAGCGGTCCGTTTGCTCTTGGGTGGCGAGTCCGAGCCGGGCACGGCCATCCTGCGAACGACTCTGCGGATCGGCGAGTCCTGTGGAGCGCCATCGACACCGCCGGCGTCTGGCTGATCCGTCGCGGCCCGGTATCGCGCCGGCCCAGATTGAAGCTTGACCCCATCGCAGCACCTTTCTAGAGTGCTGAGGCAGCTGGGAGCGCTCCCAGTACGGAAGGGCAAGACGTGCCAAGCCACACCGTCGAAGACGATGACCCCAACATCGTCGCGATCGTGCGCTCCATGACGCTGCGCGAGAAGGCCGGGCAGATGACCCAGGTCGAGCTGGGTAGCATCAACGCCGATCAGGTAGCGACCTGGTCGATCGGCTCCATCCTCAGCGGCGGCGGTGGCAACCCGGGTGACGGGTCACCAGGAGCGTGGCGCGAAACGGTCGAGTCGTTCGTCGCCGGATCACGCCGAAGCAGGCACGGGATCCCGATTCTCTATGGGACCGACGCGGTGCATGGCCACAACAACGTGTACGGGGCGACCATCTTCCCGCACAACATCGGCATGGGGGCCACAGCCGATCCGGATCTGATGCGCTCGGTCGCCCGGGCTGCAGCGCTGGAGACGGCGGCGACCGGCGCAAGGTGGTCGTTCGCGCCCTGCCTCGCCGTTCCCCAGGACCTTCGATGGGGCCGCACCTACGAGGGCTTCTCGCAAGACCCCGATCTGGTTGCGGCACTCGGTGGCGCCGCCGTCGAGGGATGGCATGGCGACGATCTTGCTGCGACAGGTGTGCTCGCATGTGCGAAGCATTACGTGGGTGAGGGTGCGCATGCGTGGGGTACTGCCGGCAGGCACCGTCACCCGTGGATCGACTGGTGGGATGGCTGGGGCAACGACTGGCAGATCGACCAGGGTGACGCTTCGATCAGTGAGGACGAACTCCGACGGGTGCATCTCACGCCGTTCATTGCAGCGCTCGATGCCGGTGCCCTCACCGTCATGGCGACCTACGGCTCGTGGACAGACAAGCGAGTCCATGGTCACCGGTACCTCCTGACCGACGTTCTCAAAGGCGAACTCGCGTTTCGAGGATTCGTCATCTCGGATTGGATGGCGGTCGACCAGCTCGATGCCGACTACGCCACTGCGGTCGAGCTCGCGGTGAACGCCGGTGTCGACATGGTCATGGTCCCGTTCGACTACCAGCGCTTCATCGCCACACTGGTCGACCTGGTCGAATCCGAAAGAATCCCACCACAGCGAATCGACGACGCCGTCGGCCGGATCCTCCACGTGAAGGCGCGACTAGGCCTCTTGTCCGAAGAAAGCTGTGCGCAGCCTCCGCTCGAGCTGGTCGGCTGTTCGGAACACCGAGAGCTGGCCCGGGCAGCGGTTCGCGCCTCCGCCGTCGTGCTCGTCGATCGGGGCGCCCTCCCGATCCCCAAGACCACGTTGCTCGCCGCCGGCGACGCGTTGGACGACCTCGGCATCGCGTGTGGCGGTTGGACGATCTCCTGGATGGGCTCGGCAGGCAGCACAACGCCAGGCTCCACGATCGTCGACGGACTTCGCCGTCTGCTCGGCTCCACCGACGTCCGCTACGACCGCGCCGGCCAGTTGGGTACCGCCAAGGCGACATATGGCATCGTGTCGATTCACGAGTTGCCGTACGTCGAAGGTGGTGGTGACCGAGCCGACCTTTCGCTCGACCCTGCTCAGCTCGACGTCGTTCGCGGCATGCGTGACCGAGTCGAGCAGCTCGATCGTGGTCATCGTGTCCGGGTCGCCCCCTTCTGATCGAGCCCATCGTCGCAATGGCCGACGCAATCGTCGCATGCTGGCTGCCAGGATCCGAGGCCGACGGGATCGCCGACGTGCTCACGGGCGCCATGCCATTCAGTGGCCGACTCCCGGTGGTGTGGCCGAGGAGCGTCGGGCAGATCACGGGCGAGGTCGATTCGACTTCCAATCCTCCGGCGTGGCCGATCGGGCACGCCGCAACAGCAAGCAGGTGAACAGCATGGTGGCAGGAGCATTGTCGAGACATGACGGTGTGGAGTACTACCGGATCGACGGCGTCGGGAGCATGGATCCATTTCTCATGACGGTGGTCTCCGACTCGGACCTCTGGATGTTCGTTTCGAGCACCGGGGCATTGACGGCCGGGCGCATCGACGCCGACCACGCCCATCTTCCCGTACGAGACCGACGATCGACTCCACCGCGCCGCGGGAACCACGGGACCGGTCACGGTGATCACCCGCTCCCACCAGGAGGCTCGTGAGACCTGGCGCCCGTTCGGTCGCCAACAAACCCCCCTCTGCACGCGGTCGATCGCCAAGAGCGTCCTCGGCGATCGGTTGGTCTTCGAAGAGCGTCATTCCGTGTGGAAGCTGACGTTCCGAACCACGTGGGCTGCCTCCGACGCCCACGGCTGGATCCGGACCGCCGAGCTCACCAACGACGGGGATGTCGACGCGTCCTACGACGTCCTCGACGGCTTCCTCGACGTCATGCCCGCCGGCGTCGACGCCCACACCGAGATGACGCTGTCGAACCTCGTCGACGCCTACAAACGTTCCGAGATCGGACCGTGGGGCAGACTTGCGGTCTTCAATCTCGAATCGCTCATCACCGATCGGGCGGAGCCGGCCGAAGCACTCACCGCAACCGTCGTGTGGTCGACCGGCTTCGACAACGCCGAGGTCGACCTCGACGGTCGGGCGCTCACCGACATGCTCGATGGGCGGCCTCGCCGGCCGTCCGAGTTGGTCACCGGGCGACCAGGCGCGTATCTGCTTCGCGGGCCGATCGACGTGCCGGCGACGCAGACGGTCTCGTGGAGTCTGATCGCCGATACCAACCGCGACCACACTCAGGTACGCGAAGCAGTGCGCACCGCCGCCATGCCTGACACCACCGAAACGCTCACCGCGGGCATCGAACTCGGATCCACCCGACTCCGGACCCTGCTCGCCGGCGCCGATGCCTTCCAGCAGACCGGCGACGATGTGGCCGATGCCCACCATCTCTCCAACGTGCTCTTCAACTCCATGCGCGGTGGGATCTTTCCCTTCGAGCACCTGGTGCCCGTCTCCGACTTCAGCGATTTCGTCGAGAGCCGCAACCGGGGGGTGTACGAGCAGCATCGGATCTGGCTCGAATCGTTGGATGCAGAGGTCGATGTCATCGACCTCCGTGCAGCTGCGGGAGCGAGAGGGGATGCCGACCTCGTCCGACTGGTGCTCGAGTACCTACCGCTCACGTTCTCGCGCCGGCACGGCGACCCCAGCCGCCCGTGGAATCGTTTCTCGATCAACGTCCGAACCGACGTCGGTGACCAGGTGCTGTCGTACGAGGGCAACTGGCGCGACATCTTCCAGAACTGGGAGGCGCTCCTCCACTCCTATCCCGCCTACCTGCCCAATGTCGTTGCGAAGTTCGTGAATGCGTCGAACCTCGACGGCTTCAACCCGTACCGGATCTCTCGTGCCGGCATCGACTGGGAGGTTCCCGACCCGCACGACCCATGGAGCCACATCGGCTATTGGGGCGATCATCAGATCGTCTACCTCATGCGTCTCCTCGAGACGTGGGAGCGCTACGAACCAGGCGCCATCGGCCAATGGCTCGATCGATCAGTGTTCACCTACGCCGACGTTCCTTATGTCCTCGCCGACCACGAGGCCATGGTCAGCGATCCTCGAAACACCATTGCCTACGACGAAGCGCGCGCTGCCGAGATCGATCTCCGCCATGAACGCATCGGTGCCGACGGGCGCCTCGTCACCGATCCGGACGGTTCCCTCCTTCGGGTCGGGCTTCTGGAAAAGCTGCTCGTCCCGGCGCTGGCCAAGCTCAGTAGCTTCGTTCCCGACGGCGGAATCTGGCTCAACACCCAGCGCCCGGAATGGAACGACGCAAACAATGCCCTTGCCGGACCGGGCCTGTCGATGGTCACGCTCTATCACCTCCGTCGCTACCTCGATCTCCTCGATGGATTGATCGACCGAGCCCGGCTCGACTCGACGCCTTTGACGGCGTCGGTCGCCGAGTGGCTCGGTGACGTGACCGACATCCTTGGTCGACACACTGCCCGCGATACCGATGTCGATGACCACGAACGACGCTCCATCGTCGACGCGCTCGGTCGCAGCGGTTCTGCCCACCGACACCGGGTACGTTCAGGCAACCATCTCCAGACCATCGACCTCGATCCGGCAGAGGTCCGGCGCCTCTGCAACATCGCCGGCAAGCACCTCGACCGGACGATCCGTAGAGCACGGCGCGATGACGGCCTCTACCACTCGTACAACCGAATCTCGTTTCCAACCGAGTCGACCGCTCAGGTCGACCACCTGGGACCGATGCTCGAGGGTCAGGTTGCCATCCTCTCGGCAGGAACGCTCGAAGCGGCCGAAGCCCTCGCCGTCGTGGATTCCCTCTTCGCTTCGGACATCTATCGGGCCGATCAGAACACCTTCATGCTCTACCCGGCGACGAAGCTGCGCCCCTTCCTCGATCGCAATCGAGTTCCAACCGACGTGGTCGAGCAGCTCGGCTCCCTCGGCGGGCTCCTCCGACAGATCTTCGCCACCGATCACGAAGGTCGGCTCCATTTTCGCCGGGAGTTCGTCAACAGCGGAGTGCTCGAGACCTTGCTGACAGAGGCGTCGATCCCCGACCGAGCCAGAGATGCGATTCTCGACATCTACGAAGACGTCTTCGACCACCGGTCATTCACCGGGCGTTCGGGCGGCATGTACGGCTACGAGGGCCTCGGCTCGGTGTACTGGCACATGGTGGCCAAGCTCTTGCTCGCCGTGCAAGAAACGTATTGGACAGCTCTCGACGCCAACGAACCCAAGGACGTCGTCTCTCAGCTGGCGATGGCCTACCGCCGGGTCCGGTCGGGTCTCGGCTTCGAAAAGGACCCGGTGTCGTATGGAGCGATCCCGACCGACTGTTACTCCCATACCCCAGCGCATGCGGGAGCTCAGCAACCGGGAATGACCGGCCAGGTGAAGGAGGAGGTACTCACACGGTTCGGCGAACTCGGACTCCGAGTCATCGACGGCTGTGCGGTCCTCGTGCCAGGTCTCCTCCCACCCGAGGAGATCTTCCCCACCAGACCCGGCGGTGGTTTCGGACCGGCACGGTTCACCATCTGCGGCGTATCCATGACGATCGAACATGGAGTTGCAGATGCGGTCAGCATCCAGCGGACCGACGACTCGAACGAGCGCAGTTCCGGGCTCACACTCGGCGCACGGTCCTCTCGGGAGCTTTTTGCCCGACACCAAACGATTGCCCAGATCGACTGGGTCATCGGTGAGGAAACAATGCAGCGCTGGCTGGCGAACGAATCGCCCTGAACTCCCAACGCCACGCGAACTCCTGACGAGCTAACGAACCACCGATGCATCTCCGCCCGAGGCCAGGCGTTCCACGTCGGCCAGATCGACCGACGACGTGTCGCCGGGCGTTGTCATCACCAGTGCCCCGTGGGCGATTCCCAACTCGAGCGCGTCCGCCAAGGATCGTTGGTCGAGCAATCCGTAGATGAGGCCCGAGGCGAAACCGTCACCGCCACCGACGCGGTCCAGGATGGCGAGACCATTGTGGCGAGTTCCTTTGATCGCACCATCCACCCGTGACCAAGCGACGCCCCACCAGTCGTTGACCGATGCCGAGTGGACGACCCGCCCGGTGGCGGCAACGGCCGACAGGCCTGGATGCTCGGGCAGGAGCCGGTCGAGTGTCTCGCCGAAGTCGGCAGCGTCGACACCGAGGAGCACATCGACGTTGCCGAGGAGCTCGTTCGTCATGCGTTGCGCCGCATCGATCCCACCAGCTGCCTTCCACAGACTCGGTCGATAGTTGATGTCATACGAGACGATGGTCCCGTAGTCACGAGCGATCGTCATCGCCCTCAGCACAGTGTCGAACGTCGATTCAGAGAGGCCAGCGAAGATACCGCCAGTGTGGAACCACCGAACGCCGAGCTCACCGAAGAGACGATGCCAATCGACGTCATCGGGACGCAGAGCCGCGGTCGCCGAGTTCGCACGGTCGTAGACACCGCGAGCGCTCCGTACACCGAAGCCCCGCTCGGTGAAGTTCAGCGGCGTCCGGTGTTCGCGACCCACCTCGTCGGCAGCTTTCCACACGACGTGGTCGAGATTCACGCCTCCCTGGAGCAGGAGGTCTTCAAGGAGACGCCCCACCTCGTTGTCACCGATGGCAGTCACCAACGCCGAGCGCTGGCCGAAGCAACGGCGTAACGCCCGACCCACGTTGTACTCCCCTCCCCCCTCCGAGACCCGAAACGAACGGGCGGTCCGGACCCTTCCTTCCCCTGGGTCGAAGCGCAGCATGACCTCACCGAGCGTGAGGACGTCGAAGTGACATTCCCCTGCCGGGCGGATGGCGACGACGTCGCTCATGTGAAACCCAACGTGAGCCCGTGTGCCGCCGACGCCGCTCTGGTGATCAATGCCCAGTCCTGCGTGACGACGGCGGAATGGGGAACCATCCACGATCCCCCGACGGCTAGTACCTGGCGCAAGGCCAGATACGCCCCGAGGTTGGCCGGCGTGATGCCACCCGTCGGCATGAATCGCACGTCGGGCCATACGGCCGACAGCGCAGCGATCATCCCGACTCCCCCGACGACCTCGGCCGGAAACAACTTCACCACGTCCACGCCAAGCGTCATGGCCTGCATGAGTTCCGTTGCTGTTGCAATCCCCGGGATCACCGGCACCCAGCGGTCCTGAGCGGTTCTGATGACGCCCTCGTCGACTCCCGGCGCAACGATGAAGCGGGCGCCAGCGTCGATGGCTGCGGCGGCGGCGGCCGCGGTGGTCACCGAACCTGCACCGACGATCGCATCCTGGACCTCGGTCGCTGCTCGGCGGATGGCCTCGATCGCTGCCGGTGTCCGCAGCGTGATCTCCACGACCGGAAGCCCGCCACGGACCAAGGCCATGACCAGGCCGGCAGTGTCGTCGGCATCATCGATCGTCACGACCGGCACCACGCGTGCGTTGCCGATCGCAGCGACGACATCGTCGTCTGCTGCCGGCTGTGGTCGGTCTACCACCCCGCCACTCACGGCCTCACCGGTGATCCATCGGGGAGCCGTGCCTGCGTCCACTGCTCCACCACGTCCTGCACCGGGAACTCCTTGGCGAGCTTCTCGTCGATGTCGATCCCGAGACCCGGACGATCGTTCGCATAGAGATACCCATCCTCGACGACCGGCAGGCCCGGGAACATCGCGTAGTCGAGCTCCGACGGCCGGTACCACTCCTGCACGCCGAAGGCCGGCGACCACAGGTCGAGGTGGAGGTTGGCCGCATGCCCGACGGGTGATGTGTCGGGAGGGCCGTGCCAGGCGGTTCGGATCCCATAGGCATGGGCCATATCGGCCGCCTTGCGGGCCGGGGTGATCCCGCCCATCTGGCTCACGTGCATCCGGATGAAGTCGACGAGACGCTGCTCGATCACCGTCCGCCATTCCAACGGATGGTTGAACAGCTCCCCCATGGCCAACGGCGTGGCGGATTGCGTTCGGATCCGCTCGAGCCATGACAGATCCTCGGGAGCCAACGGATCTTCGAGAAAGAACAGCCGAAACGGTTCGACGTCCTTGGCGAACAGCACGGCGTCGGAGGGGGCCAGCCGCTCGTGGACATCATGGAGCAGCTCGACGTCGGGGCCGACCGCGGCTCGCACGTGCTCCATCATGACCAGGGTGTCGCGCCGGTAGGCCTTGGGATCGAAGTACGCCCCGTCCGGTGCATTGCGCGGTCGCGCGAACTCTGTCGTCTTGCCCCCGTAGAGGCCTTGTTGAACTCGGACGAACCGGTAGCCCTCGGCGGTGAACTCCTTCACTCGATCGGTGACGTCTTGCGGGGTTGGCCCGTCAGCGTGGACGTAGACGTTCGCACCTTCGCGGCACTTGCCGCCGAGAAGGTCGTAGACGGGCATCCCGGCTTGCTTGCCCTTGATGTCCCACAGTGCTTGATCCACACCGGAGATCGCATTGTTCAAGACGGGCCCGTTGCGCCAGTATCCGTGCACCATCGACATCTGCCAGATCTCCTCGATCCGCGAAACGTCGCGTCCGATCAAGAACGGCTTGAGGTGGTGCTCGAGGGCAGCAGCCACCGCATGGATCCGCTGCGTAAACGTGGCACATCCGATGCCGTAGAGGCCCGGCTCTGACGTCTGCACCTTCACGATGGCGAGCCGAGCGCTGCCGGGCTGGGTGAGGATGATCTGTACGTCTTCGATGGTCGTGGGCCTTGCCATGGGTGTGGCTTCCTCGGTGATGTGGGTGGTGCGTGCTACGAATGGCCGAATCGGCCGTAGTCGGTACTCGGCTGCCAGCCCGTTTCCGCAACGATGGTCGAGACATCGATGAGATCAGGTGTGGTGGCAGGGACGTCGGGATAGTAGGTGCCGAGGAGATCGGGAAATGCCAGATCCCGATGGCGATGCGTGATGCCGGGCACGTAGACCCGATAGCCCGGCAGGTCTGTGCGGATGACGGCAAGGAACAGGCTGGCTGCGTCGTGGTACGTGAGACCAGAGAATCCTTCGAGGACGTCGGTGAATCGTTCCTCACCACGGGACACTCCCACCCAATCCTCGTGGTTGTGGAGGAACGGGAACCGTAGAGCGACGCAATCGATGCCGCAGCGCTCGGCGTAATAGCGAAGCATGACCTCGCTGACGGTCTTGCTCAGTGCGTAGACGTTGGAGGGGTCCGGTGACGTAGCGGCATTCATTGGATAATCGGGCGTCGCCGGTTCGTTGACCACCGTGCGATCGTCGATGTGGGAGCCGATGAGTTGCAGCGTGCTGGCGAAGACGATTCGTGAAACGCCGCGCTCGGCAGCGCCCTGGAACACGTTCTCGTTCATGGCGATGTTCTGGTTGAAGACCAGCTGTGGTGGCATGTTCCCAATACCTGGGTGATTTCCGATGTGCAGGACGACGTCGACGCCTTCGAGTAGACCGCTGACGACCTCGTGATCGAGCAAGTCAGCCTGCTCGAAGCGATACGGCACGTCACCTGCCTCGACGACGTCACTTGCAAGCAGGTCGTAGCCCTCTCGACGGAGAAGTGATGTCACGGCCCTGCCAAGCCGCCCTGCCGCTCCGGTGACGAGCACCCTCGGCTCAACGGGAAGGCCTCGCGCGATCATCGTGCGACCTCCAGGAACGTGAGGCAGACCGGCTGGGAAAGGCTGTAGACATCCTCACACTGCTGGGGGATGCCCGTGGATGGTTCGATTGTGAACCGAACGATGTTGTTGCTGTCCTGGTTGGCGACAAGGATCGCGCGGGCCGAGGGGTGCACCGCGAAGTTCCTCGGTGTCACACCACCACCGTGAACGTGTCCGAGCGGCTCGAGAGGGCTGTCGGGCCCGACGAAGCCGAAGACGGCGATGCTGTCATGACCGCGGTTGGAAACATAGACATGGCGGCCATTCGGATGCACCCGAACCTCAGCGGCGACGGACGAGCCCACGAAGTCATCGGGGAGAGTGGGAGACGTTCCGAGCCGGGTCAGTCGACCCGTCGCTTCGTCGACGCCGAGCACGACGATGGAGGAGTCGAGTTCGCACACCAGGAACACCACCGGCTGTTCGGGGTGGAACGCGAGATGTCGCGGCCCGGACCCTGGATCGAACACCACGTCGTCCACCGGAGCGATTTCGCCCTCGTGGAACTGGCGATCTTGCACGTAGCGAACGACACGATCCGCTCCGAGATCGGCGGCATAGACGGAGTGACCATTTCTACCTGGAAGAACGCAGTGTGGGTGCGGGCCTTCCTGGCGGGCGCTCGGACCCGAACCATGGTGCAAACGGGTGGCGACGAGGTCGCCGAAACTGCCGTCCGACGCAAGCGCGTAGACCGCGATCGACCCGCCGACATAGTTGGCGACGTAGAGGTATCCCCCATCGGCATCGACGCTCACATAGCAGGGGGCCGCGCCACCGCTCGAGACTCGATCGATCATGGTCAATGAGCCGTCAGCCGAGTCGACCCGGAAGGCAACCACGGCTCCACCCTCAGCTGACGATGTCTCACTCACGGCGTACAACACCCGCCCATTCGGATGCGAGGCGAGAAACGAAGGATGCTCGATGCCTTCAACACCGCTCAATCGGACCAGACGCCCCTGAGAATCAGAGGCATCGAAGACGCTTATTCCCACTGGCGATTCGAAGGTGTAAGACCCCACATAGAGGAATGTTCGCGTCATCACGACCTCACGTCCGCGCCGAGAAACTGCTGTCGGCTGACAACCCTGCAAAGTCTGTGCGTCGCATGATCCTCTCCTTCTGGGAGCGCTCCCAGATGGGAACTCTAGCGCTTCTGCGAAAACGTCATGGAGACCGCCTCGAGCGGACCCGAGCGTGACATATCGCGTCTTCCGACTGGGCGGTGTCGAGCGACTCAGCGCCCGGTGAACCGCCATTGGCAGTCAACCTGATGTGCCAACTCGGCTCATCGCTCGTGGAGTCGTGCCAGCGGGCATCGGGGGATCGACGGGTGGGGGCATGTTCGTCCCACGTGGCTCGAACGACGATCGGCCGGAACGACCCTGCGTGCAACAAACGTCCGCGTAGCATCGGGGAATCTCGGTCATTGGCGGGGTCCAACGGGGTAGAGCCGGAAGGTCCTGACCAGGGCTTTCGCATGTTTCCCCTGGTGAGCGGGGCGCGGCGGGTATGCTTTGGGAGCAGGGGGTCCCGAGTTCAAATACTCGGCAACCCGACAACAATCGTCGGTCTTTCAGACAGTCACCACCGAAAACACAGGACGTGCCGATGGGCATCCATGTCGGCATCGAGCATCGGACCATCTACCGCTTCGATCGATCCGTTCAGATCCACCCGCACGTCCTGCGGCTGCGTCCGGCACCCCACTGCCGGACACCCATCCTGGCGTACAGCCTTCGAGATCACGCCGAGTGACCACTTCATCAACTGGCAGCAGGATCCGTTCGGGAACTTCATGGCCCGCCTGGTGTTTCCCGGAACCGGCCCGGCTGCTCGACATCACCGTCGACCTCATCGCCGATCTGACGGTGATCAATCCGTTCGACTTCTTCGTCGAGGAGTCGGCGAGCGCGTTCCCGTTCGACTACGAACCCCAGCTGGCCGCGCGACCTCGAGCCATACCTTCGGCCGGACGGCGTTGCCGGACCGCTCCTGCAGCAGTGGCTGACCGGGGTGTCGACCCGAGGCGCCGGCGTTCCGATCGTCGACTTCCTCGTCGAGCTGAACCAGCGGCTCTACCGCGACATCGCGTATTCGATCGAATGGAACCGGGCGTGCAGTCGCCCGAGGACACGCTCGACCCGCGGCATCGGTTCGTGCCGCGACACCGGGTGGTTGCTGGTCGACATCACTGCGTCGACTCGGACTCGCCGCTCGTTTCGCGTCCGGTTATCTCGTCCAGCTGACGTCGGATCAACCCTCGCTCGAGCGGCGCCGACGGGCCGACCGCCGACTTCACCGACCTCCACGCCTGGGCCGAGGTCTTCATTCCCGGCGCCGGATGGATCGGCCTCGACCCGACCTCGGGTCTCTTCGCAGGGGAAGGCCACATCCCGCTGGCGTGCACGCCGCACCCGACCACTGCGGCCCCGATCTCCGGACACACCGGGCCGGCCGAGGTCACGTTCGAGTTCTCCAACGCCGTCCATCGCGTCCGCGAGGACCCGCGCGTCACGCTCCCGTACACCCCGGAGCAGTGGGCACGCATCGACGAGGTCGGCCAGTTCGTCGACGCAACGACTCGACGCTGGCGACGTCCGGCTCACGATGGGCGGCGAGCCCACCTTCGTCTCCATCGACGACATGGAGGGCGCCGAGTGGAACACCGACGGCCGACGGCGCAGGCCAAACGGAAGCTCGCCCATGAACTCGCCGCTGCGGTTGCACGACCGCGTTCGCGCCCGGCGGATTGATCCAGCACGGCCAGGGCAAGTGGTATCCGGGCGAACCGCTCCCTCGATGGCAGCTCGGCATCTGTGGCGACACGACGGCGAACCGCTGTGGACCCACCCGACGTCTGCTCGCTGATCCGTCGAACCCGGGCACGACGACAATCGGCCGACGCACGCGCGCGTTTCGCCGACGGCGTTGCCGCGTGCTTCGGACTCGGCTCGGATCGTCGTCGTTCGCCGCCTACGAGGATCCGATCGACGAGGCCTGGCGCGAGGCCCGCCTTCCGGCCGGTGAACCCCCGACCGACGACGTCGAACCCGACGAGGCCGACGGCTGCGACCAACCGGACACTCGTACGAAACTGGTCGAGCGTCTCGACGCGACGCTGACCGCTGAACCCGCCGGCTATCGTCCTGCCGCTGCACCCTGCGCCGACGGAGACGGCTGGCGGACGACGACGTGGCACCTGCGACGTGGCCGCCTCTATCTTGATCGCCGGCGATTCACCGCTCGGCCTCCGGCTGCCGCTCGATTCGTTGACGTGGTACCGACTCCCGGCCGACCTCGAACGATCACCGTTCGAACCAGCGCGACGACCTGCCGGCGCCGGGGACGCTGCCGACGAGCCCGGCCGACGATCGTCGAGCGGCACGAGGCGCCACCGACCGCGCTGTGCGTTCGAGGTCCGCGACGGGCACGTGCGACGTGTTCCTCCCGCCCCTGGAGAACGCCGAACACGCCGTCGAGCTTCTCGCCGTCATCGAGTCGGTCGCCACCGAACTCGATGCGCCGATCGTGATCGAGGGTTATCCCCTCGCCGAGCGACCCGCGGCTCGACACGCTCGATCGTCACCCCCGACCCCGGCGTGATCGAAGTCAACGTGCAGCCCACCTCGATCGTGGGCGAGACTGCGGCACGTCGTCGAGGCGCTGTACGAAGACGCCCGGCAGACCCGGCTCGGCACCGAGAAGTTCACGCTCGACGGAAGCCACACCGGCACCGGTGGCGGCAACCACGTGACCCTCGGTGGAGCCAGACGCCGCCGACAGCCCCCTGCTGCGTCGACCCGACCTGCTGCGAAGCCTGGTCACCTTCTGGCAGCACCACCCGTCGTTGTCCTACCTGTTCTCCGGTCAGTTCATCGGCCCGACCAGCCAGGCGCCACGGGTCGACGAAGGTCGGGTCGACACCGTGTACGAGCTCGAGATCGCCTTCGCACGAACTCGAACGCCAGGGCGCCGACGTGCCGCCCTGGATGGTCGATCGGCTGCTTCGCCACCTGCTCGTCGACCTGACCGGCAACACGCATCGTTCCGAGTTCTGCATCGACAAACTGTTCAGCCCCGACACCGAACGCGGCCGACTGGGCATCGTCGAACTCCGCGCCTTCGAGATGCCGCCGCACCCGCACATGGCGCTCGTGCAGGCGCTGCTGGTGCGGTCGCTCGTCGCCCGATTCTGGGATGACGCCCTACACCGGTCGGCTCGTGCGCTGGGGCACCGACCTGTACGATCGCTTCCTGCTGCCGTGGTATGTCCGGGCCGACATCCGACGACGTGATTGCCGACCTGGTCGCCCACGGCATCGAGTTCGACGATCGTCATGGTTCGAGCCGTTCTTCGAGTTCCGCTTCCCGCTCATCGGCGAGGTCGACCTACGACGACGTCAGGCTCGAGCTCCGCGAGGCGATCGAGCCGTGGCACGTGCTCGGCGAGGAAGTCGCGCGGCGCGGCACGTCACGCTACGTCGACTCGTCGGTCGAACGCCTGCAGGTGCGCGTCGACGGGTACAACGAGGCCCGCCATATCGTCACCTGCAACGGAGTCGCCGGTGCCGCTCCAGCCCACGACCAGCCGCCGGCGCCGGCGTTGCCGGCGTGCGTTTCAAGGCATGGGCGCCGTGGTCGGCGCTCCATCCGACGATCGACGTCGCACGGCCCACTCGTCTTCGATCTCGTCGACCGGTGGAGCGGTCGAGGTCGCTCGGCGGCTGCACCTACCAGGTGTCACACCCCGGCGGACGCTCCTACGACACGTTCCCGGTGAATGCAGCCGAGGCCGAAGCCCGCCGGTGCAGCCGGTTCTTCGAACACGGCCACACCGCCCGGAGTCGTCGACGTCGCAGAACTCGACCGCCGAACCGCCACCGTCCACCGTGAGTACGCCCGCACCCTCGACCTGCGTCGTACGACCGCAGCCGGGTGATGGTGACCTGGTGACCACTGTCCCGACCGCTGATCCGATCGCCGACTATCACCTGGCAGCCGGCGGCCAAGACGAGTTGATGGATGCTCGAGGCAACGTTCGAGACCATTGGTCCGAGATCGTTGCGACCTACCAGTCACTCGGTGTCGGCGAGTTGGCTCGGCGGCACGACGAGATCCAGCGGCTGCTCGAGCAGGACGGGGTGACCTACAACGTCGCGGACCGAAGCGACCGGACACGGCGGACCTGGGCGCTCGATCCGATTCCGTTCGTTCTTCCCGGCCCCGAATGGGCCGCGATCGAACGCGGCCTCATCCAGCGAGCCGAGGTGCTCGATCGCGTGTTGGCCGACATCTACGGCGAGCGGCGGTTGCTCCGCTCCGGGATCATTCCGCCGGCGATGATCCTGGCCGACCCGCAGTTCTTCCGCTCCTGTGACGGCATCCGACTGCCTGGCGAACGGCAACTCATCCTGTGCGGCACCGACATCGCCCGAGACCCAGCGGGCAATTGGATCGCCCTCGGACATCGAGCGCAGGCACCGTCCGGAGCGGCGTACGCCTTGGAGAACCGCCGGGTGTTGTCCCGCGTGTTCCCTCACGTGTTCCGCCACACGGACGTGCAGCGATTGATGCCGTTCGTCCAGGCCCTGCGCGATGCACTCGTCGCTGCCGCGCCGCCGAGGTGGACGACCCGTCGATCGTGATCCTGTCGCCCGGGTCCCTGTCGGAGACGGCGTTCGAGCACGCCTCGATAGCGGCCCAACTCGGCTACCCACTCGTCCAGGGTTCGGACTTCGAACAACGCCAGGGCAGGGTCGGGCTGCGCACGGTGGGCGGCTGGGCCCCCGTCCACGTCATCCTCCGACGGGTCGACGCCGCATTCTGCGATCCGCTCGCCCTGCGTTCGGATTCGACGCTCGGGATCCCGGGACTCGTCGACGCGTGCCGATCCGGCACGGTCAGCGTCGTGAACACGCTCGGCTCCGGCATTCTCGAGAACGCCGGACTCGCCGGCCTGATGCCGACGCTCTCGAAGCACGTGCTGGGAAGCGACCTCCTCATGGAACCGGTGTCCTCGTGGTGGTGCGGAGACCCGACAGGTCGGTCTCACGTGCTCGCCGAAATGGGCAACCTCGTCGTTCGTCCGTTGTCGCGCCATCGCCTCGGAGCATTCCATCGACACCGCGGTCGGCGAGCGCGGCCGAACTGGACGATCTCAGACGCCGCATCGTCGCCCAACCCGATCAATGGGTTGGCCAGGAGCGCCTGACGCCGGCGTCGACCCCGGTCCTCGGCACCGACCGCATCGAACCTCGGCCAACCGTGCTGCGATCGTTCGTCGTGCCGTGCGGCGATTCCTATGTGGCGATGCCCGGCGGGCTCGCCCGCACCGGCCTCCGGCGATGCCGACGGACCGATCACGAACCGAACGGGCGCCACCTCGAAGGACATCTGGGTGCTGGGAAGCGGCTCGGAACCACCGACCGAGTTCTGACCGTCCGTGCGGTGCCTTGCCGGTCGGGCAACCGACGGGGGCTCTACCGTGCGAGAGCAGCCGAGAACCTGTTCTGGTTCGGCCGGTACGCAGAGCGGGCCGAGGCCACCGTGCGTCTGATCAGAGCCGTCACGACCCGATGCGACGAGTTCCTCAACGTCGAAACCGGACCTGGGCCGGCGTCGATCACCGTGCTGCTCGAAGCCTTGACCCACATCACCGGCACGTACCCCGGATTCGTCGGCGACGACACCGGCCTTGCTCGACGATCCGATGACGAGCTGATCGCGCTCGTGGTCGACGACCGCCGACGGGGGACGGTCGCTCACGCCGTCCGTCACATGTTCGATGCACTCGACGTGGTGCGCGATCAGTTGTCGGTCGACACCTGGCTCGTCGTCGGCTCGCTGCAGCGAGAGTTGCAGCGGCTGGAGGGCGGACAGCGCGGCGACTGCCGACGGCGGTGTCGAGGAACACGACGATGCAGCGATGGACGTGCTGAACGAACTGCTCCAGGGGCTGCTGTCGCTGTCCGGTCTGGCAAACGAGTCGATGGTGCAGAGATCTCGGTTGGCACTTCATGGAGCCGGTCGACGCATCGAACGTGGCGTCCACGTCGCGACGCTCGTCGGGTCGACGTTGGCGACCGAGCGCAGCGCACCGGTCGAGAGCCTCGTCGTCGAGTCCGTTCTGATCGCAGGCGAGAGCATCATCACCTCGCGTCGCCGATACCGGATCGCGCGCCGTTCGTACGACCACCATCGAGCTGCTGTTGGTGATGCCGGGCAACCCGCGTTCGCTTCGTTTCCAGATCGATCGGCTGGCCGACAGTCATCGCCGCGCTCGATGCGCGACCGGCCGACCGGATCGGTGTCACCGGCCGCCGGCTGTTCGACGAGTTGACGCCACGCTCGCCGAACCGACTCCAACGGCTCGCCGACGTCAACGAGTTCGGCCATCGGCCGACGCTCCACGGTTCGTCGTCGAGGTGCGATCGAAGCTGTCGGAGATCTCGGACGCAATCGCCGCCGACGTCGTTCACCCGGCTGCAGTCGCAGCACGGGATGATCGGTCCGTTGCAGCGCCGTTCGCCCGGTCGACCGCCCGGAGGGCACGCCATGATCTACGAGGTGTCGCACATCACACGCTACGACTACGACGCTCCCGTCGAATCCAGCTTCGCCGAGGTCCGTCAACTGCCCGGCGACGTCGACGGCCAGGTGTGCGTGCGCCGCGAGGTCACGACCGACACCCGTGGCCGACCATCAACGTGAGCATCGCGACTACTTCGGCAATCTCACCGTCGACCGTGACGATCCACGAGCCGCACGAGCGACTGTCGTCACGAGCTCGAGCCTGATCGACACGTCGGGTCGTCCGACCACGTTCGGCGACCGAGGGCCGGCTCGCCGTGGACGTCGTACACCGCCGACTCGACCGACCCGGACGATCTCGAGGTGATCGAGTTCTCGCTCGACTCGGCCCTCGTGACTCGCTCCCCGCAGCTGCCGACTATGCCGAGCCCTCGTTCGGCGCCGACGTGTCGCTGGCCGATGGTGTCGTCGAGCTCTGTGCTCGCATGCACGCCGACTTCGAGTTCGAGCCAAACGCCACCGAGGTCGACACTCACCATCGACGACGTGCTGGCGATTCGCAAGGGCGTCTGCCAGGACTTCGCCCACGTCATGATCGGAGCGCTGCGATCGATCGGTCTGCCGGCCGTGTTACGTCAGCGGATATCTCGAGACCGTGCCGCCACCCGGCCAGCCCCGCTTGACCGGCGTCGACCGCAGCGCACGCGTGGGTCGGTGTGTACGTCGGAGGCGGATCGCTGGATCGGCATCGACCCCACCAACGATCAGATCGCCGGACCCCGATACGTCACGACCGCACACGGCCGCGACTACTCCGATGTGCCGCCGCTCAAGGGTGTCATCTTCACCGACGCCACGAGAGCACGCCTCACCGTGTCGGTCGATGTCGCACCGCAATAGACCGCCGCGCATCGCCGTTAGCTTCACGCCATGCAGCCGTTCCCGTGTTCCGTCTGCGAGCAACTGCTGTTCTTCGACAATTCGAGCTGCCTGCGCTGCGGGTCACCTACCGGCTATCTGCCCCGAGGTCCGGCGAGCTCGTCGCCCTGCGAACCCGTCGATGGCGGCTTCGAGCGGGCCGACGGTCGACCCGGGCGCTACCGGCACTGCGCGAATCGGCATGGTCGCTCGCTGCAACTGGATGATCGCCGACGGCGACGCCGTCGATCTCTGCGCGAGCTGTCGTCTCACGTCGGTCCGCCCGAACGATTCCGAGGCCGACTCGCTCGAGGCGTTCGCCGATGCCGAGGCCGCCAAACGCAGACTGCTCCACCAGCTGATGGGGCTGGGCCTGCCGGTCATCGATCGATCCGTCGATGAGGAACGGGGCGTGGCGTTCGAGTTGCTGTCGTCGCGCGGACAGAAGGTGATCACCGGCCACGAGGCGGGCGTCATCACGCTGGATCTCTCCGAGTCCGACGACGTCCATCGCGAGTTCGTACGCCAGCAACTCGGCGAGCCGTACCGCACGGTGCTCGGCCATCTCCGGCACGAGATCGGGCACTACTACTGGCCGGCGATCGTCGAGCAGAACGGTCAGCTCGAGGCATTTCGGGCATTGTTCGGCGACGAACGAGTCTCGTACGAGGACGCGCTCGAGCAGCACTACGCCGGGGGTCAGGACGAACTGGGTTCACACGCACGTGAGCCAGTACGCCACGATGCACCCATGGGAGGACTGGGCCGAGACGTTCGCCCACTATCTCCACATCGACGCCGGGCTGGCCACCGCAGACGTCGATCGGTCTGGACCGTCGCCGAACCGGCGCTCTCGGCCGGGGCGCGTCGCATGGAACGACACGAGACGCATGTCTCGATCGGCGAGATGATCCAGTCGTGGCTGGGGCTGTCGCTTGCCCTCAACGCAATGTCGCGATCGATCGGCCAATCCGACCTCTATCCCTTCGTCCTCTCTCCGGAGGTCGTCGAGAAGCTGGACTTCGTCCATTGCTGCATCCGTGAGGCCACTGACGCATGACCTCCGTCGACCCGTTTCCATCCGCACCGTCGCGAACCGTGACCGCCCATCTCGAGATGTCCGTCGCCGAGGAGTCCGACCTCGTCATGGCGATCGCTGTCGACGCGGGCTACGACCGCCAGAACGAGCAGCTGCTGGTGAGCCTCGACGGCATGCCGATCGACGCGGTACTCGACGGCCACCTCTGCTTCCTCCACGGCGTGGGACGAGGCCTCCTGCTCGTCGACTATCAGGCGACGGTGATCGGCCTCGCGGCACCGGCATCGGCGACGGCGCACGACGTCTTCCGCTACATCCGCCCCAGCCGCTACTGCGAGTCCGACCGCCTCGGGCCGCTGGCACGGGCCGAGTTCGGCGGGCGTGACGACCCCGCGCTCGTCACCGCGGTCACCCGTTGGGTCAACGCGAACATCGCCTACGTCTCCGGGTCGTCACGACCGATCGACGGAGCGGTTGCCACCCTGCTCGGGAGGGAAGGCGTGTGCCGAGACTTCGCCCACCTGACCGCCGCCCTGCTCCGTGCGAACGATGTCGCGGCGCGGGTCGTCTCGGTCTATGCCCCCGGGCTGACCCCGATGGACTTCCACGTCGTGACCGAAGCGTGCATCGACGGCGAGTGGTACCTCGTCGACCCGACCGGTCTTGCCCCGCGGGAGGCGATGGTGCGGATCGCGACCGGGTGCCGATGCATCCGACGTTGCCTTCGTCACGACACTGCAGGGCGTGGTCGACCTCAACTACGTGTCCGTGTCGGCAACGATCGACGGGCTTCTTCCGGGCGACGACCCGACCGCACTCGCCCGCCTGCGCTGAGCCCACCCCCTCCCCGTTTCCACCCAACCAAACCTCCCCACCACCGTTCTGCGTTGCGTTGTTCACGGATTCCGAGACAAACGCGACGCAGAACCGAGTTGGTCAGCGGTCGAGGGCGGTGCGGATCACCTGCACCAGCTCGGCGGGTCGTTGCGTCACCTGCTGCCAGCCGGCTCTGATCGGCCACCAGCCCGCAGCCAGTAGCCGCCTGATCACGCCGCCGATCCTCGTCGAATGCCTGCGTGACCGAGTGCCAGCGACGACCGTCGACCTCCAACAGCACTCGCTCGGCCGGCCAAGCGAAATCGACCGTGCCTCGAATCCCGTCGTGCCACGCCGGCCGGTACTGCCCGACCCACCCCTCGATGCCTGCTGTTGCCAGGAGCCGGATGGTGATGCGCTCGAGCTCCGACTTCGCGACCGGCTGGTCGTCGAGGCGGGACAGCGCTGCCACCCGCAGGAGAGCCGATCCCTCCCGACCTTGCCGGCAGTAGCTGCGGAGGCAGGCCTGGAGCTCCACCACCGAGACGAGGCCTGACACGATGGCCGACTCCATCACGTGGTCGAGCCGACGTGGACGCAGCGATGCGGCAAGATCGCAGATCGTCCGTGCCACGGCCGTCACCGGCCGCGAGTCCACCACTGCGACGTCAACGGCCGGCAAGTGCCGCGTCATCCGGATCCGTACGCCGTCGATCACCGACCGAGTCCGGGCCGAGCTCAGGAGTTGGACCCTCGGCTCGGGAGTGGCGACCGGCAGCCCGTGGAGTCGAGCCGCTGTGGTGTGCGAGAGCACGCCGTCCTTGACGACGAGGAGCGCCGCCCGCTCCAGAGAGTCCGGCGTGACCGGGCCGACGGTGAAGACGCCCGTGGTCACGCGGGTGAGCAGCCGTCCGACCCGGCGATCGATCTGGCTGCGGCTCAATCCGACCGCCCGGAGTTGTCGGGTCGAGACGGCGCCACCGTTCGCAGCGCCGAGCGTCAGCACCAGTGCATCGAAAGATCGTGGGTCCACCGTCATTGCTCCCTGAGCAGGGGGTACTGACGGCACCCGGGAGTGCGATTCACGCTTCTGCGTCGCGGTTTTCGCCGGTTTCCGAGGCAAACGCAACGCAGAAGGGTAGGAGGCCAACGAACGGCCGGCTGATTCAGCGTGGAGCGGGTACGGGGAATCGAACCCCGGTCATCAGGATGGAAGCCTGGTGCTCTACCATTGAGCTACACCCGCAGGTGAGCCAGCGAGCGTAGCCGCCCGTCGGAATCAGCGTCGAGCGATCAGCCGATCGACGAGCCGAGTTCGCTGTACGGCTCCGATGTGCTTTCACCGATCACGCTCGACTGCAGCGACGCAGACGATGACGATCAGCACGAGGAGCAGCGCGTACTCGACGAGTCCTGCGCCACGTTCGTCGCGAACGGCGATACGGGAGTTCGTCGCCGCCCAGAGACGAATGATGAGGTTGGGGATCATGACGGTCCTTCGGATGTGGTCGGCAACTGTCAGCGGTCGATCTGCCCAGGATGAGGGCACGAGCGTCCGCTGCTCAGCTCTTTCGGCAGGATTGCCCAATACTATTGAGCCGACCGACCCCTTTTGGGCTGAATGGTCCACGCCACCCCGTATCCTGCGGCGCCGTGGACACCTTCGAACGACCCATCATCGAGATTCCGGCAGGAGAGCCCCCGAGCGAGCTCCTGGTCGAAGACCTGCACGTCGGCGACGGCACCGAAGCGAACCCCGGATCGCTCGTCAATGTCGACTACGTCGGGGCTGCCTGGTCGAACGGCAAGGAGTTCGATGCGTCGTGGAATCGGGGCGACACACTCAGCTTCGGACTCGGCGCCTCCCAGGTGATCGAAGGTTGGGACCAGGGCGTGCAGGGCATGCGCATCGGTGGCCGACGACGCCTCACCATCCCTCCGCACCTCGGCTACGGCGCCCGGGGCGCCGGCGGCGCGATCGGCCCGAACGAGACACTCGTCTTCGTGGTCGACCTCCGCTCGATCGGCTGACCTGGCTCAGGTCCACAGCGGGATCGGCTGAGCGAGCCAAGCGTCACGTTCACCCGACTGCGCGGGGGCTGCGACCGATCGGGCACGATGATCTGATGACTCATGTCGATCTCGCCGTCATCGGGGCCGGGCCCGCAGGGGCTGCAGCGGCCATCCAAGCGGCGCGCCAGGGTGCCAGTGTCGTCGTCTTCGACAAGGCACAGTACGGCCGGGACAAGGTGTGCGGCGACGGCCTCACCCCGCGCGCCGTCGGCGCCCTCGACGAGCTGAAGATCGACATGACCGACGCCCATCACATCGATGGACTTCGAATGATCGCCAACTCGACCGAGCGTGAATTGCTGTGGCCCGGCACGAGTCGATTCCCGGCCCACGGCGCCGTCTGGCCACGCCGCCGCCTCGACGCTGCCCTGGTGGATGCCGCGGCCGAAGCGGGCGCAGAGATTCGCTGGGGAGCGGAGGCCCTGCCCGTGCTCGACGGCGAGAGAGTGGTCGGTGTCGAAGCCGGCGGCGAGAAGATCACTGCGAACATGACCGTGGTCGCGACCGGGGCCCCCGGTGCGGTGGCCCGGATGCTCGGCGCCGACCGGGTCGAAGACGAACCCTTCGGGCTGGCGATCCGCACCTACGCCGAGACGCCCCGGCATGCCGATCGGCACCTCGAGGCATGCCTCACGCTGAAGGACGAGTTCGGGGTGGCCGTTCCCGGCTACGGCTGGATGTTCCCGGCCGGCGATGGAACGGTCAACATCGGTGTCGGCGCCCTCTCGACGATGAAGGGCTTCAAGAGCCTGAACCTCAACACTCTCCTCGCCAGCTACCGAGCCTCGGTCCAGGATTCGTGGGACCTCGGCCCCAACCTCGAACGACCCCGAGCATGGCGGCTGCCGATGAGCACGAAACGTCGCCACGGCGACGGTTGGGTGGCCATCGGCGATGCCGCCGGCCTGGTGAATCCGATGAACGGCGAGGGCATCGACTACGGCCTCGAGTCCGGCATGTTGGCGGCCGACCTCTTCATCGAGGATCCGGGGACCGCCCCGAGCCGCTACGACCAGGAGATCGGTGAACGGTTCGACAGCTTTCTGCGGACCGGCCGCCGGTTCTCCTTCCTCATCGGCCACCCGTGGATCCTGAAGACAGGTCTGCGGGTCGCGGTCGGTACCGACGCCATCGCCAAGATCACCCTGCAGGTCATGGGCAACCTGGTCGACTCCGACACCCCAGGAGCTGCCGGTCGAGTGCTCTCGTTGACCGACAAGGCGCTCGGGCTGGCCGATCCGCTCCTCCGCAAGACCCGCGCGACCGCCTGACGGGCCGACAGCAGCGGCGCTGATCGCCCCGACACTCAGCCGAGGGATGCCACGAGGGCCTCGAGCGATTCGCCGGCCGTGCCCTCGACGGGTTCACCGTGACCGACGAGCGCGGTGGAGATCCGACGACCCTCGAGGATCTTCGCCACCGATGCGGTGGCGGTCGACATGTCCGGCGTGAAGTCCGGATTGGGACCGGTGACGGCGCCGCCGCTCGTGTTGATGGCATCGCCGGCGACCAGGAGGCCACTGCCGGCGTCGAACACGGCGATGTGGCCGGGAGTGTGACCTGGTGTGGCGATGACTTCGAGGCCGAACACCTCGTCGCCGTCGTTCAGACCGGTCAGTCGATCAGCATCGAACCCAGTGGCAGCGATGGCGGCGAGATCGCCGGCACCGGCGAAGGCCGCCGCTGACGGCGCAGCCTGCGCCACCGCCTGGAGCCCACCGACGTGGTCTCCGTGGGAGTGGGTCAGGATCACGTTGGCGACATTGCTCCACGACGAGCCGAGTGCGTCGAGTCCAGCCTCGAACTCCTCGGTGGTCCCGGTCCCGGTGTCGACGATCGACACCTCGCTCCCCCGCTGCAACAGATAGGCAGAAACGAATCCGAACGACACCTGGCGCCAGACCACCTCGTCGCCAGGCGACGCGTCTGCTGCGGTTTGACCAGTGCTGCCCTCGACCGGCTGCGTGGTGGCGGCGCCCGCTGACTCCTCGTCGCCGGAGGTGGTTCCGGTCGGTGCATCGCTGCGCATCTGTCCGAGGTCGTGCAACCAATGAGCACGACCGACGCGATCCCGCCGCCGAACGACACCAAGAAGCGGCGTCGGCTGCGGGAGCGAATCACACCACTGTCCCGAGCCAGCCGCCGATGATCCAGGTGACCGCGCATGCCAACGTCGCCCAGGCGATCTGCCGGGTCGCAGTCCGGACTGCCGAGCGTTCGGTGAAGTAGGCCAATGCCACCCCTACGAGCCCAGCGGCGAACAGACCGATGAGAGCCGAGAGCACGACCCCTCGATCTCCGTCGGTGAAGAACCACGGCAACAGCGGCAGAACGGCGCCGACACCGAAGGCGATGAACGACGAAATGGCGGCCCCCACGGGATCGCCGGTCTCGGACGGGTCGACACCGAGCTCCTCGCGGGCATGCACCTCGAGTGCCACTTCGGGATCTTCCATCACTGCCTCGGCCATCGTGGTGGCGTGAGCCGCCTCGATGCCGCGGTTGCGATAGATCGCTGCGAGTTCCTGGATCTCGGCCTGGGGTTGCTCCTTGATCGATCGCCGTTCGATGGCGAGCTCGCGCTCGACCAACTCGGACTGCGCCTTCATCGACACGTACTCGCCCGCCGCCATCGAGAACGCTCCGGCGAGAAGGCCGGCCGTTCCGGCAACGACGACATTGGATGCTTCGGTTCCGGCCGCGGCAACGCCGAGAATGAGTGCCACGTTCGAGACGAGTCCGTCGCTGACCCCGAAGACGGCGGCACGGGCCGAGCCGCCGCCGACGTCGCGATGGCGATGAACCATGTGGGCGTGCACGTGGGAGTGCTCGGACATGCACCGACCCTAACCCCTCACAGCGCTGTCACGGACAAGCGAACGTTGAATGTGACCGGCGACTCGTTCATGGTGCACACTTGCTGCGACCTGTACGCACTCGCACCACCTTTCAGGAGCAACACATGACCGACGTCAAGGGCTCGATCCTCGGAAACAGCGTCCTCCGAAAGGAAGACCCGCGACTGTTGCTCGGAGGTGACCGCTTCTACGACGATCTCGAGGCGACGGGCGTGGGCTACGTGCACTTCGTCCGGTCACCGTACGCCCATGCAAACCTCGGAGCCGTCGACATCAGCGATGCGGTCGACATGCCAGGGGTGCTCGGCGTCTACACGGCCGACAACCTGGAGATGACGCCGTACCTCGGGTTCCCGATGTTCCCGCCGTACGTCGCTCGACCGCCGCTGGCCAAGGGCAAGGTCCGCCTCGTCGGCGACATCGTCGCCGCTGTCGTCGCCAGCTCCCGGGCCGAGGCCGAGGACGCAGCAGAAGCCGTCGTGGCCGACTACGAACCACTCGACGTCGTGACCAACGCCGAGGAGGCACTGGCCGAGGGCGCGCCGATCATCTTCGAAGAGCACGGCAGCAACATGATCTTCGAGACCGGGATCGGTCTGGAAGATGGCGACCCGCTCGAAGGCGCAGCACGAATCGTCGAGGGCAGCGTCTACAGCCAGCGGTTGGCCGGCGTGCCCATGGAGCCCAATGGATGCCTGGCGATTCCCGGCGAAGACGACACCATGACCATCTGGATCCCGAGCCAGAACCCGATCGCCGTTCGTGACGTGATCGTTGCTCAGTGCGGCCTCGACGCCGAGAAAGTCCGGGTCGCGGCGCCCGCCGTCGGCGGTGGTTTCGGCCCCAAGGCCGGCGCCTACGTCGAGCACTTCCTGACGGTCCGTATCGCCCAGGAGCTCGGTCAGCCGGTGAAGTGGACCGAGGTCCGCAGCGAGAACATGGTCTCGCTGGCTCACGGCCGGGACATGATGATGCACACCAAGATGGGGTTCACCGACGACGGCGTGCTCGTCGGCATGGACTGCGAGACGGTGGCAGACGGCGGCGCCTATCCGGCCATCGGCGCCTTCCTGACCGTCTTCACCCAGACCATGATCCAGGGCGTCTACAACATTCCGAAGATCCGGTTCCACGCGCTGTCGGCGATCACGAACACCACCCAGACCGCTGCCTATCGCGGCGCCGGCCGGCCAGAGGCCACGCAGATGCTCGAGCGTCTCATGGACATCGCAGCCGACGAACTCGGCATCGATCCGGCCGAGATCCGGCGCAAGAACTTCATCCAACCAGATCAGTTCCCGCTCACCACTCACGGCGGCGCCAACTACGACAACGGCGAGTACGAGAAGGCGCTCGACGCGGCCATCGAGGCTGCCGATTATCCGGGCATGTTGGCGCTCCAGGCCGAGCGGCGAGCCTCCGGCGACTCGAAGCAGCTGGGGATCGGGCTGAGCACCTACGTGGAGGTCACGGCCCCCGCCGGACTCCACGTCGAATACGGCGCAGTCGAGATCAACGAGGACGGCTCGGTCGTGGCTCGCGTCGGCACGAGTGCCCACGGTCAGGGTCACGAGACGGCGTTCTCGATGATCGTGTCGGACATGCTCGGTGTCGGCATGGACGACGTCACGCTGCTGCAGTCGGACACCGCCGAGATCCCTCGCGGCGCGGGCACGATGGGTTCACGCTCCTTGCAGACCGCCGGCTCGGCGGTGCATCGTCGCCAGCGAGACCGTGCTCGACAAGGCGAGGAAGCTGGCAGCCCACATGCTCGAGGCGAGCGAGGCCGACATCGAGAAGGCCGACGGTGGCCTCCAGGTGGCCGGCGTGCCGTCGTCGAACATCAGCTGGGCCGATCTGGCCAAGGCGGCCAACGACCCGTCCAAGCTCCCCGAGGGCATGGATCCCGGGCTGGCCCACGAACTCGACTTCGACGGCCAGGACTCCACCTTCCCGTTCGGCGCCCACATCTCACTGGTCGAGGTCGACACCGACACCGGTGCGGTCACGATGCTGCGCCACGTCGCCGTCGACGATTGCGGCAAGATCCTGAATCCGATGTTGGTGACGGGTCAGCAGCACGGCGGCATCGCCCAGGGTGCGGCGCAGGCGCTCTACGAGCAGGTCATGTACGACGACGACGGCAACCCGATCACGTCGAACCTGATGGACTACGCGATTCCCGGCGCCACCGAGCTGATCAGCTTCGAGACGCACAACACCGAGACCCCGTCGCCGCGGAATCCGCTCGGGGCCAAGGGCATCGGTGAGAGCGGCACGATCGGTTCGACGCCGGCGATCCACAACGCGGTCATCGATGCGGTCAGCCATCTCGGCGTGAAACACATCGACATGCCGCTGACGGCGGAGCGGGTGTGGTCGGCCATCCAGTCCGCCCAGGCCTGACCCATCCTCCACGGGACCGAACCGGCGGAGTCGTGAGCCTGCGACCAACCCACAAACCCGACGGGTTTGTGCCCGCCAGTTTCCGGGGCGCTGAGCCTCGGGTTGCAACGTCAGGAGCAGCCTCCATGAGTGAAGCAACGATCACCATCCACGGCACACTGCGACCCGCAGTTCGAGGCGGTCCGTGCTGCGTTCACCGCCAACTTCGCACAGGGAGCCGAGGTCGGCGCATCGCGTCGCGGTGACGCTCGGATGGCAAGCCCGTCGTCGACCTCTGGGCCGGCGGTGCCATCGGCCGACCGGCACACGACCGGTCAGCCCGTGGCAAGAAGACACGATCGTCAACGTCTACTCGACGACCAAGACCATGGCTGGACTTGTGCATGCTGATGATCGCGGACCGTGGCCTCATCGACTTCGACGCACCGGTCGCCAACTACTGGCCCGAGTTCGCGGCGAACGGCAAGGAGGGCGTGCTTGTTCGTCACGTGATGGGCCACACCTCCGGACTGTCGGGCTGGGAGACACCGATCACTGCGACCGATCTCTACGCCGGTACCCGATCGGCCGACCTTCTCGCCGCCCAAGCGCCGTGGTGGACACCGGGAGACGGCTCGGGCTACCACGCCATCACCCTGGGCTCCCTGCAGGGCGAGATCGTTCGCCGTGTCACCGGGCAGACGCTGGGCCAGTTCTTCGCCCAGTGAAGTCGCCGAACCACTTGGCGCCGACTTCCACATCGGGTTCGGTCCCGAACATGATCATCGTTGCGGTGAGTTGATCCCTCCTGGTGGCACCTTGGGTGGCGAGGACCTTGCCCCCGACTCGGTGGCGCTGCGCACGCTCCGCAACCCGCCGCTCACGGCGAAGGAACCACGGGAACGGGCGTGGAGGGCGGCCGAGATCCCGGCCGCCGGCGGTTTCGGCAACGCTCGGTCCGTCGCCCGGGTCCACAGCGCCATGGCATGCGGAGGTTCGGTCGACGGCATCGATCTGCTCGCCACCAGCAGCATCGAGCGGGTGTTCGACGAGCAAGCCCACGGGATCGACCGTGTGCTCGGCACCGAGATCAAGTTCGGCATGGGTTTCGGCCTACCGACCGAAGTCATGCCGTTGCCGAATCCACGCGCCTTCTACTGGGGCGGCTGGGGCGGTTCACTCGCCGTGATCGACATGGACGCCCGCATGTCGGTCGCCTACGTGATGAACAACATGTACCCCACGCTCGAGGGTGACCTCCGGGGCGCCATGTTGCTGATGGCCGCCTACGGATCGCTCGGCTGAGTTGCCAGTTCGGACCGGTTCGGATCGAGGCGAGCGTCGACGTCCATTTCGTCGATGCGGTCGATCAGGCGCCCCGGAGAAGGCGAGAGATCTTGAACGCTGCGGTGGCCGGCTTGTCGCTCGAGTACTCGCGATGGTCGGCCGCGGCAAGGATGCGTCGGCTACTTCGCACACCTGCGAAACGGAGCGGTTCGGGCTCCCACCGTCGAGAACGATGACCCACCCAGGGCAGGGAAACTCGGTCCGTGTCCCGTTCGAGGATGAGATCGGCCATCGTGCGCCCCGCGAGGTTGGCGGCGGCGACACCCTCGCCGACATATCCACCCAGGACGCCGGAACCGGTGGATCGATCGAAACGAAGCCCGGGGACCCAGTCACGGGGAATCCCCAGGACTCCTCCCCACCGATGAGTGATCCGAGCATCGGCGAGGGGAGGCAGCATCTCGGCGAGGGTTGACTGGATCAACTGGTGGGATTGCAGGTGCAGCTCGGCGCTCCGGTCGATTCTGGAGCCGAACAGATAGGGAACTCCCCTCCCCCCGAAGGCGATCCGGTCGTCGCTTGTCCGCTGCCCGTAGATCACCATGAAACGATCGTCGGCGAAGGTCGGCCGGTCTGCCAGTCCGATCTCGTCGAAGATCGACGAAGGCAGCGGTTCGGTGGCGATCATCAGCGAGTACACCGGCAGGAGATCCCGGCGATGCCCTTCCAGATCTCGGGTGTAGGCCTCGGTGGCACGAACAACGACGTCGGCCCGCACGGTTCCGTGATCGGTGTGCACGATCCGGTCCTCGACGGATCGAACTGTCGTCCCCTCAGCGATCGAGACGCCGGCGGCTTCCACGGCCGAGGCGAGGCCGCGAACCAGTTGGGCTGGATTGAGTGCCGCTGAGTGCGGGAAGAGGATGCCGCTTTTCACGTTGGTGGCGTTCAGATGGTGACGGGCCTCGTCGGCGTCGAGTAGGCGGATCTCGTCCTCGGAGAATCCGTGGGACCGCTCGTGAGCGATCTCCTCGCGTTGCCGATCTGCTTGAGGACTGTTGCGTGCCAGCCGAATTGTGCCGCCCTTGGCAAATCCGCAGTCGATTCCTTCGGCGTGAGCGACTCGACCGATCTCATCGACCGCATCGAACACCGCCCGCGCTTGGCGCATCGCCGCATCGTGGGATGAACCTTTCGCATATTTCTCCAACGCGCCGGCCAGCTCCCCCACTGCCCATCCGCCGTTGCGGCCCGATGCGCCGAACCCGCAGAAGTTCTTCTCGATGACCTGGATGCGGAGGGTCGGGTCCTGCGTGATCAGGTAGTACGCCGTCCACAGGCCGCTGAACCCGCCGCCCACGATCGCGACGTCGACTTCGGTGTCACCGCTCAGCCCAGGTCGATGACGTGATGTTGCGCCTTCCGGAGAGACGTCGAAACCCAACTGATCCAACCACAGCGGTTGGGTCGTGGCGGCTGCGACCGAAGCAAGTCCCAAGGCAGTCATGTCAGGAATCTACTGCCTTGCCTCGATTCCGCGCGAACAACCTGCAATACTCATCGAAATCCGATGCGAACTCATGCATCGACTTCGATATCAAACGTCTCTCGAGGGGACCTCGCCGTGGCTTCAGTTGGGTGTGTGCGATGACAGCGTTTCTGCAACCGTTCGGCAAACCAGCCGTCCACAGCGAACGAGTTCTGGTTCGAGCCGATGGAGTCAGGGTCTATGACACCAACGGACGCGACTACATCGATGGCCTCGGCAGCCTCTGGTACTGCCAGGTTGGTCACAATCGTTCCGAGTTGATCGAAGCGGTCCACGACCAGATGAACACCCTGGCCACCTACAACTCCTTCGACCCCTTCAGCCTCGAGATCGCTCAGCAAGCGGCCGACCGGATAGCCGACGTCTCACCGTTCGAGGATCCTCGGGTGTTCCTGTGCTGCTCGGGCTCGGAGTCGATCGACACTGCGCTGAAGATCGCCCGCCTCATCCCCCAGCTCAAGGGCGAACCCGAACGACAGATCCTCGCCCGCCGAACCCGGGGGTATCACGGCGTGAACTTCGGCGGAACCTCGCTCCAAGGCATTGCTCCCAACCGGGAGAACTGGGGCGACCTCCTGCCCCACGTCGTCGAAATCGATCCAGACGACATCGAGAGCGCCGCTCGGTTGTTCGCCGAATCCGGGGACCGGGTGGCAGCGGTGCTGTGTGAACCGCTGCAGGGCGCCGGCGGCGTCTTCCCACCGACCGAGAACTACCTCCGCCGGTTGCGCGAACTGTGCGATGCGCATGGCGCGCTGCTGATCTTCGACGAGGTGATCTCAGGATTCGGGCGCACGGGATCGTGGTTCGCCAGCCAGACCTACGACGTGCTGCCAGACCTGATCACGTTCGCCAAGGGAGTGACCAGCGGCTACCAGCCGGTCGGTGGCGTGTTGATCAGCCGGGCTGTCGCCGATGTCATGGAGTCCGACCCGACCTTCCTGTTCCGGCACGGCTACACGTACAGCGGCCATCCCGCGGGCGCTGCTGCGGCCATCGCCAACATCGATCTGATCGAGACGGAGGGTCTCGTCGCCAGGGCGACAACCGTGGGCGAACGCATGTCTGCCGGTCTGCACGCCCTGGCCAGCGACGGTTCGCTGTCCCAAGTGCGCGGAATCGGCGGAATCTGGGCCGGTCGGCTCGAAGAAGGCACGACCTATGAGCGGTCGTGCGCAATCCGGGACACGATGCTCGACAACGGCGTGATCGCCCGACCCATCGGCGACTCCATCGCCTTCTGCCCACCGCTCATCATCAGCGATGAGGACATCGACATCTGCATCGACGTACTGGCCGACGCCATCGCCAAGATCCCCCTTTCGTGAGCGGGACGAAGGGCCTGCGGCCGCCAATTCGGATCCTCGACGCCGCCGGATCTCCGGCCGAGATCGGCTCGCGACACGGAACCCACTACGCAGAGCAGATCAAGCAGTACGCCGCCGAACGCGTCGAACTGGTTGCCACTGGGCTCTGGAGCGGCGGCCCGATCGACGAGTCCGAGGTACTCGCGATCGCGGCATCGATGCTCCCCGCCCACGCCGAGTTCGATGCCGATCTGCACGACGAAATGCTGGCGATGGCATCCGCTGCCGGCATCTCCCCGGAGCAGGCCGTGATCGTCGGCGGGTTCACCGACTTCGTCGACACCGTTCGAGCACAGGTTGGGGGAATCGCGCCGCTTTCGGTCACCGAAGACGACTGCACCGCGGTGATCGTTCCCGACTCGAGGGCGAACAACGCGGGGATCTTCGCTCAGACGTGGGACATGCACGACAGCGCAACCGACTATGTCCTGCTCCTCAGGATCCAGCCCCATCACCAGCCGGCGGCTCTGGTCTTCACGACGACGGGATGTCTCGGACAGATCGGCATGAACTCCGAAGGTGTGTGCGTGGGCATCAACAACCTCACCTGCCTCGACGGAAGGCCCGGCGTCACGTGGCCTACCGTTGTTCGGTCGATGCTGAAGGCGTCGACCGCAGATGAGGCCCTGCAAACGCTGAAGCGGGCCGAGTTGGCCGGTGCCCACAACTTCTTGATCTTCGATCGCCACGGCACTGGATTCAACGTGGAGGCAATGCCGTCGGTGATGGCTGTGGACTGCCTCGACGACGAGCCATTCGTCCACACCAATCACACCCTGGCTGCAGACACGAGCGCGGTGCAAGCACCCAAGGACAGTGGTTTGTTGGCCAGTTCGGACGCCCGTCTCGAGACCGCTGTCGAACTGCTCAGAGATGGAACGATCGACGTGGAGAGAGTGATGGAACTCACCCGTGAACCCGCTGCCATCTGCCAGAGTGCGGTCGAGCCCTACCACATCGAATCCAGCGGAGCGGCTGTGATGCGCCCCAGCACTGGGGAGTTCTGGGCGTGCTGGGGCAGACCAGAGGACAACGAGTACGAACGGGTTGCATTCAGGGATGCATTCAATGGCTGACATTCCCGGCGACGTCATCGCGCTCGGGCCACAGTCGGGACTCCAATACACCAGGCTCACCGAAGGCATGGCCGATGCGATGGAAGAGCTGGAACTCCTGTCGTTCCCTACAGCTTTGCCCGCAGACCTCTACGACGCTGCGGAGTACCGGGCAGTTGCCCGAGAATTCCCTGAAGGAAGCTATGTGGGATTCGACGGAGACGATCGCGCAGTTCCGGCCGCCGCCGGTCTCGGTCTCCGCACGACCTTCGACCTCGACAACCCTCAGCACAACCTCAAGACCTTCTTCGATGACGCTCCGACCGAGTGTGGCGATGACCCCGACGGTGATTGGTACTACGGCACCGACATCGTGGTTCGGTCCACGTATCGGCGACGAGGTATCGGCAAAGAGTTGTACGACCTCCGCAAAACCGTGTGCGTCGACCTGAATCTGCGAGGGATCATCGCGGGTGGCGTGATTCCTGGATACGCCGACCACAAACACCATCTGACGGCCGACGAGTACATTGCGGAAGTTCGGGAGGGACGTTTGTACGACCCGACCCTCACATTCCAGCTCGCAAACGGATTCGAATCTCCGTGCGCCCTCGAGAACTACATCGCCGACCCGGCCGTCGACAGTTGGGCGTCCCTGATCGTGTGGCACAACCCGCAGTTCCGAAGCGAAGCCGGGAGCTGAAGCAATGTCAACGATCGACGACATCGACCGCGACCTGATTCGGCATCTTCAAGCTGACGGTCGAACGTCCTTCGCCCGGCTCGGCAAGTTGGTCGGTCTGTCAGACGCCGCGGCCCGGCAACGCGTCAATCGCCTGACCGCTGACGGCGTGATCGACATCGTGGCCGTCACCGATCCGGTGAAGCTCGGGCTGTCCACCCAGGCCATGGTCGGATTCAACGTGAACTCAGACGCCAGAAAGGTCGCCAGCGATGTCGCCGCGTTCACGGACGCGGTCTACGTCGTGATGACCGCCGGCCGCTTCGATCTGATCGCCGAAGTCGTGTGCCGGGATCAGGCAACCTTCGTGGATCTCACCAATGAGTTCCGGTCGATGCGGGGAGTGAGCTCGGTCGAGTTGCTGCCCTATCTCGGAATCGTGAAACAGACCTATGACTGGGGGGTGGGATGAGTCGCGACACTCCAGGCGATCAGGCGTTTCGGTCAGACAGCTCCAGCCGCGAAGGACTCCTCAGTCGTCGTAGCGAAATGACCTACGGAGGCGCCCTGTCGTTCATGCGCCGGGCATACACCCGAGACCTCACCCATGCCGACATCGCAGTGTCGGGGATCCCTTTCGACGTGGCGACCTCCGGTCGATCTGGTGCCCGCTTCGGCCCCCGTGCGATTCGTGCCGCATCGGTCGGTCTGGCCGAACTACACGCCTACCCGTGGGGATTCGATCCCTTCGACACGCTGGCCGTTGTCGACTACGGCGACTGCTATCTCGACTGGGGCCGACCCAACGACGCCCCGGACGCCATCGAGGCTCACGCCGACGAGATCCTCGCGACCGACACGCAGATGGTCACACTCGGCGGCGACCACTTCGTCACCTACCCGCTGTTGCGGGCTCATGCCAAGAAACACGGGCCACTCTCGCTGATCCACTTCGATGCCCACTGCGACACGTGGGAAGACGAACCGGGCCGTCTCGATCACGGGTCGATGTTCCTTCGAGCCTTACGGGAAGGACTGATCGACCCGGCAACGTCGATCCAGATCGGGATCCGGACCATGAACTCCGACACCCACGGCTTCACCATCCTGGGTGCACCGTGGGTCCATCGGGAGGGCATCCCGGCGGTCCTCGAGGTGGTCAGCGAAGTCGTGGGAACCTCGCCCGCCTACCTCACCTTCGACATCGACTGCTTGGACCCCGCGTTCGCTCCCGGAACCGGTACCCCCGTTGCCGGTGGTCTCAGCACGGCCCAGGCCCTCGATGCCGTGCGTGGGCTCGCCGAATTCAACATCGTGGGTATGGACGTGGTCGAGGTCGCGCCGGCCTTCGACATCAGCGAGATCACCGCGATCGCCGCCGCCAACATCGCCCATGACTTCATCTGCACTCGAGCCGTTGGCGCCGGCGCAACCACGCGAACCTATGGACGGACCTGATGACTGAGGAACTGCCGCCCGCTGTATCGATCAGATCGGTCACCAAACGCTTCGGTGATGTCATCGCCGTCGACAACATCTCGCTCGACATCGCCGACGGCGAGTTCTTCGCCATGTTGGGGCCGTCCGGCTGCGGCAAGACAACGACACTTCGGATGATCGCCGGCCTCGAGTTCCCGACCGAGGGCAGCCTGCAGATCTTCGGTCAGGAGGTCGGGACGTTGCCGCCCAACAAGCGGCCGGTCAACACCGTCTTCCAGAACTACGCGTTGTTCCCGCACATGAACGTCCTCGACAACGTCAGCTTCGGGTTGCGGATGGGTGGAGCCGCCAAGTCGGATGCGTCCCGGGAAGCAATGGAAATGATCGAGCTCGTGCAGCTCACGGGAATGGAGAAGCGGAAGCCGTCGCAATTGTCCGGCGGACAGCAGCAGCGGGTGGCCTTGGCTCGGGCGCTGGTGAACAGACCCAAGGTGCTGCTGCTCGATGAACCGCTCGGGGCGCTCGATCTGAAGCTCCGCCAGGAGATGCAGGTCGAACTGAAGACGCTCCAGCGCGAGTTGGGCGTCAGCTTCGTATTCGTCACCCACGATCAAGAGGAAGCGCTCACGATGAGCGATCGAATCGCCGTGATGCACGAGGGCGAGTTGCTGCAGCTCGGCACCTCAGACGAACTCTACGAACGGCCGGTCAACCGCTTCGTCGCCGATTTCATCGGTCAGACCAACCTGCTCGACGCCACGGTCACCGACAACGACATGATCGTTCTCGACAACGGGAGCAAGATCCTGTGCCCGAACCCGTACGCAGTCGGCGCGAAAGTGGCGATGAGTCTTCGGCCAGAGGCGATTCGCATCGGCTTGCGAGACGATGTTCCTGCTGAAGACATCGGAACCAGCCTCGATGGTGTGGTTTCCACCACGAGCTACCTGGGCCACAGCCTGCTCTATCAGGTGCAGGTCGACTTGATGCACCTCGAAGTTCGTTCCGAAACTGTTGCCTCCGACCAACGTTTTCGGCCAGGCGACGAGGTAGCCGTGTGGTGGGACCGGACCGCCGACTGGGTCGTTCCCGACTGATGACTGTCCTCGAAACCCCTCATCGAGACCAGCACCTCGAAGCTGCTCCGGCGACGCCCGAGTTCGAGGCGGCGAACGAACGCATGGAGAAGCGACGGGGCTTCTTCATGGCCTTGCCGGCCTTCTCCTTCCTCACGATCTTCTTCGCGATTCCGCTCGTCCTGGTTGTCGTCTATTCCTTCGCAACCCGGAATCGTTTCGGCGGTACCGATCTCAACGGTTGGAACATCGACTCCTACCGAGCGCTCAGCGACGACCTCGTTCGACAAGTTCTCGTTCGCTCGATCGTGCTTGCGCTGATCACGACGGTGATCTGCCTGGTTCTTGCCTATCCATTCGCGTACTTCATCGCGACCAGGCGCATTTCGATGCGGAATCTGATGCTGGTCTTCGTCATGATCCCGTTCTGGACGAACTTTCTCGTCCGCAACTATGCGTGGTACGTGATTCTCGGTACCGATGGCCCCCTCAGCCAAGTCACGGAAACGGTCGGGATCGGTCCGACTCGCCTGCTCTTCACTCAGGCAGCGGTGGTGTTGGGGCTCGTGTACGGATTCCTTCCCTTCATGATCCTGCCGCTGTATGCGTCGATCGAACGCATCGATGGTCGGCTCCTCGAAGCGAGCCGAGATCTCTACGCCAGCGGGTTCCAATCGTTCCGCCACGTCCTGCTCCCTTTGTCACTGCCCGGGGTCGTTGCCGGCTCGATCTTGGTGTTCATCCCCAGCCTCGGGGCCTATGTGACCCCCGAGATCCTCGGAGGGGCGAAGACGACCTTGCTCGGGAGCTACATCGTGACCCAGTTCCTCACGGCCCGGAACTTCCCGTTCGGGGCTGCGCTGTCCACCGTTCTCATGGCCATCATGCTCGCCACCACTGTTCTGTACTTCCGGAAAGGCGGCCGGACCCTATGAGCGGAATCACAGAGCCTCGCGGTTGGACAAAGGGCTTCCTCGCCGCCAATGCGTGGCTGGTGTACTTCTTCTTCTACGCCCCCATCTTGCTGCTGGTGATCTTCTCCTTCAGCGACAACCGCAATGTCGGCGTGTGGGGCGGGTTCACCTTCGATTGGTATGAGCAGTTTGCCAACAGCCAGCCGACCAAGGATGCGCTCTGGACGTCGCTGAAGATCGCCGTCGCATCCACGTTGGTGTCGGTGGTTCTCGGCACGCTCGGCGCTCTCGCCTTGGAACGTTTCACCTTCCGAGGCAAGCAGGTCTTCGATGCACTCTTGTACCTGCCCATCATCATTCCTGACGTCACGATGGCCGTGATGATGCTGCTGTTCTTCTCTCAGGTCGCCGGCTGGTTCGGGCTCTCCAAGGGCTTCGCAACCATCACGTTGTCCCACATCGCCTTCAGCATCAGCTTCGTGTCCGTCGTGGTGCGGGCGCGGCTGGCCGGCAGCAACAACAGGCTGGAAGAAGCCGCAATGGATCTGTATGCATCGCGATGGCAGGCCTTTCGATACGTCACGCTGCCGCTGATCATGCCGGGCATTCTCGGAGGGGGCCTCCTGGCGTTCACGCTGTCACTCGACGACGTGGTGATCACTCAATTCGTGGCCGGCCCCGGCTGGACCACCTTGCCGGTCTACGTGTTCGGGCTCATTCGCCGAGGCGTCACCCCCCTCATCAACGCGGTCAGCGTCGTGATGTTGGTGGTCTCGACTGCGCTCGTCGTCGTATCGCTGCTGGCTCAACGCGCTCGAGCCGGCGACGCGGCACCTCGATGATCAATTTCATGCAAGAACCAAAGAGAGGAAGACGATGAATTCAAGCATCAGAAAATGGACGGGGCTCGTTGCCGTGTTCGCATTGCTGGCGTCCGCATGTGGAGGAAGTGACGAAGCCGCATCGGCTGAGTCCTGCGCAGTGGATCAGGTGGACGGCGACCTCGCTCTGTACAACTGGGCCGAATACATCGACCCGGACCATCTTCAGTCCTTCGCCGATCAGTACGGCATCAAGGCGACCATGGACGTCTACGACTCCAACGAGGCGATGCAGCCAATCGTCTCAGCCGGCAGCTCCGGTTTCGACGTGATCGTCCCCTCTGACTACATGGTCGGCATCATGATCGACGGCGGATTCGTCCAACCGTTGAACTTCGACGCCATACCCAACGCCGTCAACATCTCGACTGACTTCGCCAACCCGAGCTACGACTCGAACCAGGAATACTCAGTTCCCTACCAGTGGGGTTACACCGGCCTGGCAGTCAACACCGCCGTGGTCGGCAACGACTTCCCCCGGTCCTGGGACCTCGTGTTCGGTGATGAAGCCAACGAGTTCGCAGGCCAGATCACCCTGCTCAACGACCCCCGCGAGACGCTGGGGGCGGCCTTGAAGATGTTGGGCTACTCCCTCAATTCGACAGACGAGGCTGAGCTGGCCGAGGCAGAGGCCATTGTTGCGGGAGCGAAGGACAACCTGTTGGCCTTCAACACCGACTCCGCCGACGAGCTCCTGACCAGTGGTGAGAGCGTGATCGCCCACGTCTACTCCGGCGACGCATTCACCCAGTTCCTCGAGACCGACAACCCAGAGGAGTACGTCTTCTTCGTCCCCGAAGAAGGCGGCACGCGCTGGGTCGACAACATGGCGATTCCGTTCGACGCTCCACACCCATGCACCGCGCATACGTTCATCAACTGGTTGCTCGACGGCGAACAGGGAGCGGCATTGTCGAACTGGAACTACTACGGAACGCCGAACAGCGCCTCACTCGACGGTCTCGACGAGGAGCTTCGGGACTTCCTCACCTCACCAGATGTGCTGGTCGGCGGTCTGGAGAGCGTGGAATCCATCGCCGACACGGGGAACTACGAGACCAACTTCTCCGACGCCTTCACTCGGGCCAAGGGCTGAGGTCTGTCTGCAGCGGGCCCTCGCCGCAGGCCCGCTGCAGACAACCACCGTCTGCAGACAAGCCACCGTGGAGTGAGCAACACGGAATGCGCCATCTCCGCCGGCGCGCTCTGCGCACGGTCTGTCTCTTCGTTGTCAGTCTGAGCTGAGCGCCCGATCCAGGTCGTCGAACAGGTCGTCGACGTCTTCGAGTCCGACCGACACCCGGATCATGCCTTCGCCGATGCCGACCGCCGCTCGAGCGTCCGGAGCCAGGCGTCGGTGCGTGGTGGTGGCGGGATGGGTGACGAGGCTCTTCGAGTCGCCCAAGTTGTTCGAGATGTCGAGAAGATGCAGACGATTGAGGCTCCGGAACGCGGCCGACTTGCCGCCGACCACGTCGAGAGTGAGGACAGTGCCGCCCATCGACATCTGCTTGCGGGCCAGTTCGACCTGAGGGTGCGAATCGAGCGTTGGGTAGCTCACCCGTTCGACCGCAGCGTGTGAGCTGAGCCGGTTGGCCAGTTCCTCCGCGCTGCGACTCATCGCCTCGACCCGCAGCCGCAACGTCTCCAGCCCCTTGACGAACACCCATGCATTGAACGGACTCAGACTCGGGCCGGTGTGGCGCAAGAACTGCTGCAACGGACCGTCGACGAACTCGCTCCGACCGAGAACTGCGCCGCCGAGAGTACGGCCCTGCCCGTCGATGTGTTTCGTGGCCGAGTAGACGACCACATCGGCTCCGAACAGCAGCGGTTTCTGAAGGATGGGCGAGGCGAAGATGTTGTCGACAATGACGGTCGCCCCGGCGGCGTGGGCCAGATCGGAGACGGCGGCGAGGTCGACGATTTCGAGTCCGGGATTCGACGGAGTCTCGAAGAACACAGCCTTCGCCCCGGGGGCGAGCGCACGCTCCCACTCGGCGAGGTCGGTGCCGTCGACGAGCTCGGTCTCGACACCCATACGAGGCAGGATCTCGGTGAGGATCACGTGGCACGAACCGAACAGGGCCCGCGACGCAACGACCCGATCACCGGCAGAGACCGAGCTGGCCAGGGCGGCATAGACCGCGGCCATGCCGCTGGCCACGCCACGGCACGCCTCGGCTCCCTCGAGCAGGCGCAGCCGTTCCTCGAACATCGACACCGTCGGGTTGCCGTAGCGCCCGTAGATGTACCGGTCCTGCTCGCCGGCGAAGGCAGCCTCCGCTTCCTCGGCGGATCCGTAGACGAAACCGCTCGTGAGGTAGAGCGCCTCTGCCGTCTCGTCGAAGCGGGAGCGGGAGACTCCGCCGCGGACCAGCTGCGTCGCCTCGCGCCATGGAGTCGGACTCTCGTCGCTCCTCACTGGATCGCTGCCGGCTGGATCGCTGCTCACGCTTGCCTCCACGGTAGGCCCTCGTGTTTCCAACCGCCGTGGCGGTGACCATCGGCGCCGAGGTCGCCTTCGAATCCGGCGACCACGTTGTAGGTCGCGGTGAACCCAGCAGCATCGAAGGCTCGCGCCGCAGCATCGGAGCGGGCGCCGGATCGGCAGAGGAACAAGACGGGGGTCTCGACGTCGAGATCGGCGGTCGCAGTGGCCATGAAGTCCGGGTTCGGCGATCCCCCAGGGAAGGTGGTCCACTCGACGAGTCGCAGTTCGCGCCCGACGTCGTCGAGGACAGGAATGCCGACGAAGTTCCATTCGGCAGCGGTGCGGACGTCGATCAAGACGCTGCGCTCGTCAGACGTCAACATGCTCCACGCCTCGTCGAGCGTGAGATTGGCAACCATGGTGGATCCTTTCGTCCGGGACAATTCCCGACTCAGATGGTCGGCAATCGTATGACCTTCGGACCCCGCTCGCTCCCTCTCGACGAACCGGAGGCTGTGACCCCCGAAAATGGGCGGCGCGAACCCGAGGTTTGCTGGCGGTGAGTCGTGCAGCTGTAGGGTGCGGCGATGGTGGACACGGATCGCAAGCCGCTCATCGGGCTTCCCGGACGGCGCAAGTGCAGCTCGCAGGTCGAGGGTTTCCCGGCGAAGCTCGATCAGCTCGACATCGACATGTACATGGCCGACTACGCCCGTTCGGTCCTGCGCGCCGGCGGCCTCCCGGTCCACCTTCCTCTCGACGCCGATCCGCTCGAATACATCGGCGTGGTCGACGGCCTCATCTTCACCGGCGGCGCCGACCTCGACCCGGCCACCTACAACGCTCCCAACGAAGCCAGCATCGTCGAACCGATACGGGATGCGTACGAGATGGCGCTGCTCAGCGGTGCCCTCGAGGCTGACATCCCCATGCTCGGCATCTGCCGCGGCCTCCAACTCATCAATGTGCACGCCGGGGGTTCGCTGATCCAGGACGACCCCACCCACGCTCGGTACGACGTCGATCCCTCAGCTCGAACACACACCGTCACCATCGAACCAGCGAGTCGCCTGAGCCTGATGTTCGGCGCCTCGGCCGAGGTCAATTCGCTCCATCATCAGACCGTCGACACCGTCGGCCGAGGGCTGTCTGTCGTCGCCCGAGCGCCGGACGGCACCATCGAGGCGGTCGAGATGCCGGGGCGCGATCTCATCGCCGTGCAATGGCACCCCGAGATGCTCGATCCGGCCCACACCGATGTGGACCCCCTCGTGCAATGGCTGGTGCAGCGCGCCTCGGCCTGACAGTCTCTGTCCATGGCTCACCTCCTCATTGCCGGCGGCGGCATCGGCGGCCTGACCGCAGCCCTCCACCTCCACGGCGCCGGGCACGACGTCGACGTCCACGAGTCCGTGGTGACACCACGCGAACTCGGTGTCGGCATCAACCTCCTCCCGCACTCGGTGCGGGTGCTCGACGACCTCGGTCTGCTCCCGGAGCTCGAGGAGGCCGCCGTAGCCACATCGAAACTCCGGTTCCTGTCCGAGGACGGCGTGGCCATCTGGTCGGAACCAAGAGGCCGGGCCGCCGGGAACCCCTGGCCCCAACTGAGCATTCACCGAGGACGCCTGCAGATGATCCTGCTGCAAGCGGCTCTCGACCGTCTCGGACCCGATCACGTCCACACCGGGCACCGCATCGTGTCGTTCACGCAGACGGACAACTCGGTCGCTGCCACCTTCGACCGCCGATCGGCGGGCGGGTCGGGCTCCGACCGGGTCACCGTGGCCGGAGATGTGCTGATCGGCGCCGACGGACTGCATTCGACAGTGCGCAAACACTTCGTCTCGGACGAAGGTCCGCCCGTCTACAGCGGGCTGATGTTGTGGCGAGGCGCCGTCGAGGCGCCGGCCTTCGGCGATGGGCGCGAGATGTTCATGGCCGGCCACAACATGAAGAAGGCCGTGGTCTACCCGATCCGGGAACCTCTCGAGCCCGGTGGCACGACCCTCATCAACTGGGTCGCCGAAGAACCGGTCGAGCTCGACGTCGCCGATGCCGACTGGAACGCCGAGGTCGACGTCGCCGAGATCGCCGCCAAGTTTGCCGATTGGGACTGGGGTTGGCTCGACGTCGGCGCACTCATCGCAGCGACACCGGTCGCCTACCAGTTCCCGATGGTCGACCGCGACCCCCTCGAACGATGGACCGACGGCCGGGTCACGCTGCTCGGCGATGCGGCACACGCCATGCGGCCGAATGGCAGCAACGGAAGCAGCCAGGCAATCCTCGACGGCGAGGCGCTGACCAACGCGTTCACAACCTGCGAAGACGATCATCCGGCAGCCCTCCTGGCCTACGAGGCAGAGCGTCGCGAGCCCACGTCGAAGATCGTGCTGGCCAACCGCCAGGCCGGTCCCGAGCGGGTGATGCAATGGGTGGCAGACCGGTGCGACGGATCCTGCGTCGACCAGCACACGTGCATTTCCACCGAGCAGCTCGAGCGCGAAGCCAACGAGTACAAGAAGCTGGCCGGGTTCGATCTCGCCCATCTCCAGGCCCTCGCCAAGACCTGAGCCACCAACCGGAGGCTATGGCCCCCGGAAATGTGGGGCTGGAACCCGAGGTTTGGACATCGCTCTTGGGGTGGGATCGAGTTGCTCATGGGGGTCGGGGATGGGAATGTGCCGCCATGGACGTCTCCACCGCTGTCGACCGCCGCTCGTCGATCCGAGCCTTTCTCGACACGCCCGTGCCGAGCGAGCTCATCGCCGAACTCCTGGCCAAGGCCTCGCGATCACCATCGGGCGGCAACGTCCAACCGTGGAGGATCTATGTCATCAACGGCGAGTCCATGACCCGTTTTCGCGAGACGCTCGCAGGGCGCGACATCGAGGCGCCGGCCTACGACGTCTACCCGCCCGGACTGGGTGAGCCCTACCGAACCGCCCGCTACGAGCTCGGCATGCAGATGTACGACCTCCTCGGCATCGCCCGTGACGACAAAGCCCGACGTTTTGAACAGATGCTCGAGAACTACACGTTCTTCGGCGCCCCGGCTGCCCTCTTCTGCTTCTTCGACCGTCAGATGGGGCCACCGCAGTGGTCCGACCTCGGCATGTTCCTCCAGACCTTCATGCTCCTCGCCCAGGAAGCAGGCATCGACACCTGCCCTCAAGAAGCGTGGGCGATGTGGGAGCACGCGGTTTCGGAGTTCGTCGGCGCTGCCCGACAACGAGCGGCTGTTCTGTGGCATGGCCATCGGCCACGCCGACCCCGACGCCGCGGTCAACTCATTACGCAGCGAGCGATTCCCGGTCGAGGATTTCGCCACCTTCGTCTGACCAGTTGTGCCGCGAGCTCGGTCGCTGAGCGGGGTCGCTGAGCTGGGTCGCCGAACCGGAGGCTATGACCCCCGGAAATGTGGGGCTGGAACCCGAGGTTTGCGGCCTCAGGGCTTCCAGACGACGAGGTCGCGGTTGATGTCGGCGATGGTCTTGGAACCGGTGAGGGCCATCGTGCGTCTGAGCCCTTCCTCGAACAGGCCGATGAGGTGGTCGACGCCACGTTCGCCTGCAGCGGCGAGCGCATAGAGGTAGGGCCGCCCGATCGCCACGGCGTCGGCACCGAGAGCGATGGCTTTGACGATGTCGCTCCCGCGTCGAGCTCCGCCCTCGCAGATGATGGCGATCTGTCCGCCGACTTCCTGGGCAACGGGCTCGACCATCTCGATGCTGTTCGGAGCGTCGTCGAGCTGACGACCACCGTGGTTCGACAGCTTGATGCCGGCGATTCCGGACGCCGCCGCCTGCTTCGCGTCGGCAACCGATTGCACACCCTTCAGGATGATCGGCTTGTCCCAGATCGAGGCCAACCACTCCACATCGTCCCAGGAGAGAGCAGCATCGAATTGAGCGTTCACGTGTTCGGCGAGCGAGACGGCACTGGAGCCGTCGTCCTCGTTGCGACCGACCACGTTGGCGAACGTGATGGGGTCGTTGCGCAGGAAGTCCCAGGTCCAGCTGGGGTGTATGGCCCCGTCGACGATCGTCCCGAGGCCGATCTTCGGCGGCAACGTGTAGCCACGCCGCACGTCACGTTCGCGGCGACCGAGGACGGCGGTGTCGACGGTCAGTTCGAGGGCCTCGAAGCCGGCGGCGTCGGCCCGGTCGACCAGCTCCTTGACGAGGCCACGATCCTTCCAGGTGTACACCTGGAACCACTTGGGCCCGTCACTGACGGCTGCGACCTCCTCGATCGAGCGCGTCGACATCGTCGACAAGCTGTAGGGAATCCCGGCTCGGGCTGCCGATCGAGCGACAGCGAGCTCGCCCTGAGAGTGCGCGATTCGACCGAAGCCGGTCGGAGCGAGGAGAAGCGGCATGGGCAACGTCTTGCCGAAGAGGGTCGTGCTCGTGTCGATGTTGGAGACGTCTCGCAGGACGCGGGGACGGAATTGGAGGCGTCGGTAGGCAGTGACCGAGTCACGGAGAGCGAACTCGTCCTCGGCCCCACCGTCGATGTAGTCGAAGACCCCGAACGGGAGGCGGCGCTTGGCGATCGTGCGGAGGTCTTCGACGTTCGCCGCCTTGCTGAGGCGGCGCGCCACCGGATCGGTCTCGATCGGCTTGAACTGCACCACGGAACGGAACGTCTCGATCATCCCCATGGCCGTGCAGCGTAGGCCTGGACCGGACTGCGAGAAAGCCGGCGGGACCACACGGTGGAAAGGTGGCGCGGTATCTGGCGTTCACCGTGAGGACCCACCATCATGTCCCGATGACTGATCAGCTCGTCTCCGCGGAATCCGAAGCGAAACTCGTCGCCGACGCCATCGCCGATCTGCTCCGAGACCACGACCCCACCAAGGAGTCTCGTGAGGAGTTCCGTGGCCACCAGTTCGATCACGGACTGGCCTGGGTCCACTTCTCCGTGGGTAATGGTGGCCTCGGGGTCCGCCCGAACGCCCAGAAGGATGTCGAGGCCGCACTGCGTGATGCCGGGAGCCAAACCTGCGGATCCAGCGACGTTCTTCATGTACCTCGCCGGTCCCACGATCGACACCCACGGCACCGACGAGCAGAAGCAGCGGTTCCTCCGACCGATGTTCACCGGCGAGGAGCGCTGGTGCCAGCTCTTCAGCGAGCCAGGTGCCGGGAGCGATTTCGCCGGTCTGGCCTGCAAGGCAGTCGAGGATGGCGACGAGTGGATCGTCAACGGCCAGAAGGTGTGGAACACGATGGCCCACCTCGCCGACTGGGGGATGCTCGTCACCCGTAGCGACCCGAACGCCCCCAAGCACAAAGGCATGACCTACTTCGCGCTCGACATGAAGGCCCCCGGTGTCGAGGTGCGGCCGCTGCGGCAGATCACGGGTGAGGCCGAGTTCAACGAGGTCTACCTGACCGACGCCCGCATCCCGGACGCCAACCGCATCGGGGATCGTGGTGAGGGTTGGCGAGTCTCGCTCACGACGCTCATGAACGAGCGCAATGCCATCGGCGCCGGTTCGAGTGGCCCGCCCAAGCGTGGTTCAGGTTTGATCGGCGCGGCAGTTGGCATCTGGAACAACCTCGACGACGATGCCAAGGCGGCGGCAGCCAAGGACGAGCTGATGGATCTCTGGATCCAGGCCGAAGTGTTGCGGCTCACCAACATCCGCGCCGGCCAGAACCGCAAGATGGGCAACCCGGGACCGGAGATGTCGGTGGCGAAGCTGGCCTACGCCGGCCTCAACCAGGACATCATGAACCTGTGTGTCGACCTCCAGGGCCCGGCCGGTCTGATCGGTTTCGACTACACCTTCCGACGCCCCGAGGACCTGTCGGTCTCGGGCATCGAGAACGGAATCGGCCACGGATTCCTCCGGGTGCGGGCCAACTCGATCGAGGGTGGCACGTCGGAGATCATGCGCAACATCATCGGTGAACAGGTGCTGGGACTTCCCGGCGAGCCGCGGGTCGACAAGAACGTCGCCTGGACCGACGTGCCCCGCAACTGATGACCGATCGCCCCAGCATTCCTGGCTATGACGTCGCCTCGGTCGAGGCGTGGATCGCGGCCAACGTCGATGGTCTCGCTCCCCCATTCGAGTGGACTCGTCTCGAGGGCGGGCATTCGAATCTCACCTACGCGTTGGTGGACACCGAGGGACGGCGAGCCGTCGTCCGTCGCCCTCCGGAGGGTGAACTGTTGCCCAAGGCCCACGACATGGGTCGCGAGTTCAAGGTGATCAGCGGGCTCGGGCCAACACCGGTGCCGGTGCCGATCGCCTACGGCTACTGCGAGGATCCGGCGATCACGGGCGCCCATTTCTACGTGATGAGCCAGGTCGACGGCATGGCGCTCTACAACAACACGGACTCGCAGAGCTACCTGACCGAGGAGGCGCGGGCCAACGTCGGTCTTTCGTTCATCGACACCCTCGCTGCGCTTCACCGCGTCGACCCGGCCGACGTGGGCCTGGCCGACCTCGGCCGACACGACGGCTACGTCGCCCGCCAGCTCCGCACCTGGTACGGCTCGTGGACGGCGTCGGCCGAGTACGCCGACTACGACGACGAGCGGGTGCATGCCCTGCACGAGTTGTTCAACAGCCGGCTACCGGAGCAAGGTCCGGCTCGAATCGTGCACGGCGACTTCGGGCTGCACAACTGCATGTTTGCCCCCGACGGCACGGTCACCGCCGTCCTCGATTGGGAGATCGCCACGCTCGGCGATCCGCTCGCCGACTTCGCCTATGCGCTCAACGCATGGGGCGAGCCGAACGGCGACGATCCTCTGGCGGCGGAAGGTGCCACCCGGGCGCCCGGGTTCGTGGAGCCGGAGGTTCTCGTCGACCGATATGCCGACAAGACGGGCGCCGACCTCTCGGCCCTCGACTTCTACGTGGCCTTCAACCACTTCAAGACAACGTGCATCCTGCACGGCGTGTACGCCCGTTATCGCATGGGACAGAAGAGCACCGAGGGCGTCGACATGGACGGCCTCAAGGCGCGTATGGCCGGCACCCTCGATCGGGCCGCCCTGTTGCTCGATGCCTGAGCCGGCGATGCACGTTCACCGGAGGGCGGTCTCTCCCCGCTGATCGACGAGCTTCAGAGGGCGGCGAGGAAGCGGTCGTTCTCGGCCGGGCTGCCGATCGTCACTCGCACACCTTCACCCGGGAACAGGCGGGTGACGACGCCAGACTTCTCCAGCTCGAGGTACACATCGGTCGACAGATCCCCGAGTGGGAGCCAGATGAAATTGCCCTCGGACTCGGGGAGGCGATAGGCCCGCTCAGCGAGGCTCGAGCTCACTCGATTCCGTTCAGCCACGATCTCGCCGACCCGCTCCATCACTTGATCGTGGACCTCGATCGAGGCCAGCGCCGCCCGCTGGGCGATCTCGTTGATCGAGAACGGCGCCTGGGTCTTGTCGACCATGGCGATGAGGTCAGGTGCGGCCATGGCGTAACCCACGCGGAGTGCGGCGAGACCTTGGGCCTTCGAGAACGTGCGCAGCACGATCACGTTCTCGAAGTCGTTCAGCAAACCGGGAACGGTGTCGCCCAATGCCGGGTCCATGAACTCGTGGTAGGCCTCGTCCAAGGCGATGATCACGTTCGACGGAACCTTCTCGGCGAAGGAGCGGAGCTCGTCGACCGAGTGTGCGGTGCCCGTGGGATTGTTGGGGTTGGCGAGCATCACCAGCTTCGTTCGAGCCGTCACCGCGTCGGCGACGGCGTCGAGATCAAAGGCCTGGTCGACCAGGGGGACCTGTATGGAGTTGCCGCCGACCAGTTGGGTGAACACGGGGTAGACCTCGAACGATCGCCACGGGTAGACGACATCGTCACCGGCATCGACGTAGGTCAGGAGCAGTTGCTGGAGGATGCCGACCGAGCCGCAGCCGACGGTGACCCCGGACGGTTCGACGCCGACCCACGACCCGATTGCCTCCCGAAGCTCCGACGCCCGAGCATCGGCGTATCGGTTGATACCGGGGAGGGCGGTCGCCATCGCTTCGACGACCGAAGGGAGCGGGCCCCACGGGGTCTCGTTGGATGCCAGCTTGATGGCATCGGCGATCCCGTGCTCGGCTTCGGCATCAGCAGCCGACTTCCCCGGCTTGTAGGCAGGCATGGAAGCGACGACGCGACGAGGTTGACCGATCATGAGCCGATCGTACTCCTCGAACTGGACCAGGCCGGGGCTCCCGGGGCTGGGTCGTGGCGGTACCTCAGGCGATCACGTCGAGCCAGAACTGGGTGCAGAGTTCGAGCGATTCGACATCGATGCGTTCGTCGTTCCCGTGGAAGCGGCTGCCGAATTCGCCCGCCGTCAGGAACGGGCTGAGAAGCCCAGCGCCGTAGGCGACGGCTCCCATCTCGCGGTAGATCCGGGCATCGGTGAAGCCGACCGACATCTGCGGTGTCAGCCGAGAGGTCGGGAACGGGCGCCGGACCGCCTTCGCCAGTTCGTCCCACAGTGGCGTGTTGACCTGGCTCGTCGACGCCGCGTCGTTCATGATCGCCTCGACTTCCACTCGCCCGGCCAAGTCGCCGAGGGCTGCGTCGAGATGGGCTTGCACCTCGGGACCCGTCTCGCCCGGCAGGGTGCGGATGTCGACTTCGAGGATGACGTCGTCCGGGATGACGTTGGTCTTCATGCGCCCGCCGTCGACCACGTTGCACGAGAACGTCGTGTGAGTACAGGCGTGCATGAAGGAGGCATTGGCCGGGTTGGGCATGGCGTCGAGCAGGTCATCGATTCGATCAGGGTCGAGGAGGATCGCTTCAGTGTCGGTGTCGAGTTCCATCGCGTTGACCCGCTCCCTCCACAGCTCGGTCATCTTGGCCGGCGGCCGGTAGTCGGTGAGCCGCTGGATCACCCCGGCGGCGGTCACCAGTGCGTTGTCCCGGCGGAACGGCATCGAGCCGTGGCCGGGCACACCCTTGATCTTGAGTCGGCGCCACGCCACGCCCTTCTCCGCCACGGTCACTGCGATCGACGGAGCCTCGGGCGAGCCCGAGTGCAAGCCGCCGTTCTCGGTCAGGACGTAGTCGGCCATGATCGCGTCTGCCGCGTTGTCGGCCATCCAGCGCATCCCGTGGGCACTTCCCGATTCCTCGTCGGCCACGGCGAAGAAGATGAGATCGCCTTCGGGTCGACGACCGCGGCGGGCAATCTCCTTGAAGGCGACCGCCATCGACGCAGTGAGGTTCAGCATGTCCACCGCTCCCCTGCCCCAGATCTCGTCCACACCGTCGGCGTTGACCACGCGCTCGCCTCCGAACGGATCGCGCGACCATCCCGATTCGTTCACCGGCACGACGTCGGTGTGGCCCATGAGGCAGAGCGAAGGCGCCTTTGGATCGGAGCCCGGGATGCGAGACACGACCGAGACGCGACCGGGAGTCGGTTCGTAACGCTCGAAGGTGAGGCCGTCACCTTCGAGATAGGCCTGGAGTGTGTCGGCGTTGCGCACTTCCTGACCGGACGACGCCGTCCCGTCGTTGACACACGCGTTCCTGATCATGGACTGGAGGAGGTCGACGGTCTCGTTGGTCCGGCTCTCGGTTCGGTTCGGCACATCCCGAAGCCTGCACCACGGACGATGACGACGCCAGCGGCTGCCACCGCCAGGGCGGAGCCATGAGCAGGGCTACCCAGGCGACGGGGGCCGTTCGACACAGAAAATAGGGCCGGAAGACTACAGGTCTGGGCCAAACGTGCCGTAGATGGATCCAGTCAGTGATCCGGAGAGATCAACCCAGAGAAGAAAAGAGGAGTGGGCAATGACGGGTACGGCGGCCGATCGGGATCTGAGCATCATGATGTGGACGTTGGCGATCATCGTCGCCTTCGTCGTCTTGATGGCCATCGCCAGCATGACCCCGCTGTCCGATGCCGGCATCGCCGGCTGGATGGCGGGCCTGAGCACGGGAACGAGGGTGGCCTTGTCCGCCTTCTTGAACACCTGAGTTCCCGATCGCCGCCTCGGTGCGCTGCGACCGCTGTTCGGGTGGTCGAATCAGCCCCAGCAGTGACGACTGGCGTTCCACGGACGGGTCCCATCCGCCTGCCACGTGATCAACGCCGCCTCGTCCTGCTGGGCCGGGGTGGCAAGGTGCGCCTGGGGAACGCCGTAACGATCGGCGTGCCCATACGCGGCCCAGCTCCCGGTGAGGAACTGATACGCGCCGCGTGCCGAAGACCGCTGGTTGGCGGCTTGGTAGTTGTCGGTCGACTCGCAGAACCGGATCTGCAGCAGGATGGGAGGCAACCAAATGCCGTGTCCGGCATCGATCCAACCGTCCGCAACCGTTTCGCGCTCGGTCGGGTAGTCGAGGGCCTGGACCTGCGATGAGGCCGCAGCGAACGAGGCAGGCAGCGGAGGCGGCAACGTGCCCGTGCTCAGCTGATGCTCGACCGACTCCGAGATCCCGACGATCGCATCCCACGGATGCTTGGACGACCAGTAGGTGTAGCCGCCGGCGTCTGGTTCGCGCCCGAGTGCATTGCGATAGGCATCGACAACGAGGTCGCCCGAGCTGCGCTCGCCGACTTCCGGAGTGTCGAGCATGGCCCGCACGAGTCCGGTCAGCGGCTCGCCGCTGGCCCGCCGGTCCGCCCAGTACCGGTGGCCGCCGGCATCCGGATAACGACCGAGCACTGTCAGGTAGAGCCTGGTGATCTGATCGTCATGCGCCGGAGCCGAGGTGACCGGTGTCGCCGAGGACACGAGCATGGCGCCGACGATGAGTACGGCAAGAATGAGCAGTTTCAGTTTGGTGAGCACGACGCGCCTCCATCAATCAACTTCCTCGACGTGGCGGACACTCAGGGCATGCGAGAAGGCGCAATCGAGGAACTACTCGGTCGAGTCACACGGGACAACTGCGGGTCGTCTTGAACCGTTTCGACGGAGATCTCAATTTGTGGCCGGGATCACCCAGGGTCACATCGAGCTCAGGTTTTTGGCCCCCGAGTGAGCGTTCGTGTCAGTTACGTTACGGGGATGTGGCGAAGAGACAACCAAATGTGCCAGTTGTCATACGCAGAGTGAACTACCCAGGATCTCGTCGCAGAAAGATCTCAACCGAGGACCGCAAGGTGCCGTCCACTGTTCTATGACCGATGCCCCGGGTCACAGCTCGAGTGATCAGCGTCCCAACCTCTGGGAAGAGTTGAACCGCCCGCGGCCCAGCCCCGACCGCACGCCTCCGCCTCCCCCTCCCCCACCCAGCCCTCCCCGGCCCAGCCGTCCGACCGACGAAACCCGTGGCGTTGTCGTCGACCGGCCGGACGGAACGGGCACATCGGCCAAGGTCGCGATGAAGGGCCTCGACTCACAGCACCTGTTGCTGGTGGGGGCGCTGCTGTTCGTCGTCGTGACGTTCGTTTCACTCGGCGCGCTCGGTGGCTCCGACCCATCGAGTGCGCCAGTTTCCCAGCCAGACCGCGGTTGCCACCACGACCCCCGAGCCATTGGCTGCCCTCGACGAGACGACCACGTCGGCGCCACGGGCGGAATCCACGACCACCACCACAACTCCCGCCGGCCCGACGGCCATGGGCCTGCCGGCGGCTCTGCTCGACCGGCCACAGTCGCAGGTCTACCGCCTCTATCAAACCGCGCTCGGACGGGAACCCGATCGCAGCGGGTTCCAGTACTGGTCGGACGAAGTCCGAGCCGGAACACCGCTCGAGACGCTCGCCCTGCAGTTCGTGGCGAGCGACGAGTTCCGTGGTCAATTCAACGAGGGTGCAACCGCTGATGAGCGGATGGAGCGACTGCTGACCAATGCCTTTGGCCCAGCCGAGGGCGCCAACCAGATGCGAGCATGGTTGGAGCGATACCGGGGCCTCGAAGGCGCTGCGTTGCTGCTGTCGATCTCCGAAGCGGACGAAACACTCGCCGCCACCGGCACGCTGCGCTGACAGAGAACGGTCCGTTCACGCCCAGGTGCGTCCTCTGCAGTTCGGATTCGTCGGTGGTCGTGTTCAGCTGCGGGCGGCTACCGTGGCTCGCTCTACCGGGCGTAGCTCAGTTGGATAGAGCAGGCGGTTTCTACCCGTCTTGTCGGGGGTTCGAATCCTCCCGCCCGGGCCAAATTCGTCCGATGCCCACGTCCGCACGTGGGTCGGTCGACCCGCCCACGCGCACGTCGGCCCACGTTTGCGCAGAGCACGAGAAAGGTGAGGAATCTCGCCGCCGACCGAAGTAGGCTCTGCGCTCTTGGTGGCCGTAGCTCAACTGGTTAGAGCATCGGGTTGTGATCCCGAAGGCTGGGGGTTCGAGTCCCCTCGGTCACCCCACTCACCCGGCATGATCCGGGAGTTCCCCCATCCATGAATGGGAGGGAACGGCGTCGAGCAGGGGCGGCGGATCGGTCAAGGGTTCCGGTGGGTCGATCTCCCGGTCGGCACACACCGTCAGCACGAACTGACCGAACTGTTGCCACCAGCCGGTGAAACGGTCACCGGAGGTTTCTTCGACCGTGAAGGATCGCCACTGACCGACGACCTCGTCGTTGAACCGGACCTCGACGCTGCGAGTGTCCCGTCGAAGCCCTTCTCGAAGCACCTTGAGAGCGCTCTCCTTTGCCGACCAGATGAGGTTGGCCCACAGCGAGTGCTGATCGAGGCGATCCGCCACCCAGGATTGCTCCGATGGCGTGAAGTAGTCCCGGACGAACAGCGAGCTCCGAGTCTCCACCAACTCGAGATCGCAGCCGAGCGACACTGGTGAGCCGGCGACACACACCACGGCCCAGTCGGCGCGGTCGGTCATCGAGATCGGCGTCCCGGCCAGCGCATCCCCGCTCCATACTTCGGGCGCTCCGTCGGCTGCGTTGCGAATCACGATGCGGGCCAGATCGGCCGGCGTCAGATCGGCGCCGATCGCCAGCGCCACGGCCTGCTTCGCCGTCCAGCGGCCCAGTCGGGACTCGGACCGACGTTTCACGTGCACGAGACGATTCAGACGCTCCGCCTCCGGGCCGGCCAGCCATCGGTCATGGTCGGGAACGGAGTCGACGCCGGACGCGTGGTAGCCCACCGCCGGCCCCAGTCGGGGCCCACCGACGGTGGAGTTGCCGTCGGGGCGACGTGACTGGTCAGGCGAGTCTGGCGAGCTCACGAGCCATGCCACGATTCACTGCGTCGATGAGATACGGGCGGAGTTCAGTCGGTGGAAGGATCGCCTGTAGCGAACCGACCTGCCTCGCCCGTTCGACACTGTGGATGGCATCGAATTCGGCCGCCACCTCACCCAGCTTCTCGGAGCGAATCTGCTCCCGGAGCACCACGAGCTCGGACCGCAGCTTCGCCCGCTCGACACCATCCGCCTCGGCGATGCGTTGCCGGAGCTGCTCGAGCGCCGGATCTGCGTCGGTCCGCTGTCCGACTTCACGGGCGAACACGACAGCCGCGGCCGGCGCTCCCCCGATGACCGATGCCTTCGATCCCTCGATGGCCGCGACCTCCATGTTGTCGCTGAGGGTGCCGGAGAACACCACGAAGGCACCACCGTGATACCGGGAGATGACGCAGAAGACGATCGGCCCTTCGAAGTTCACCACGGCCCGTCCGATCTCGGCGCCGTACTCCAGCTGGGCCTTCCGGAGGGACTCGGGCGATCCGTCGAACCCGGAGAGATTGGCGAGGACCACGAGTGGGCGGCTCCCGCTGGCTGCGTTGATGGCTCGAGCCACCTTCTTCGATGCCATGGGGAACAACGTGCCGGACGTCCAGTGATCGGGACCATCGGCCGGGATGAAGCCGGACCTGGGCAGGTTCTTCGACTCGAGCCCGATCAGACACACGGGATGACCACCGAGATGTGCGTCCCACACCACGGCGATCTCCGCGTCCTCGACCCCGTACCAGCGTTCGAGCGTTTCGTGATCCTGATCGACGGTGGCGGCCATGACCCGACGGATCTCGAACGGTCGCTTGCGATCGGGATTCGTTGCCTCGGAGAACACCTCGCCGATCGTCACGAAGTCGCCGCCGTGAGGTGACGAGCAGACATCCCGGTCGACCGGATCGGTGGTGACCGCCTGGCGGGGGAATCGCTCGCCGGGGGCGACATAGGTGTGTTCGTAGTAGCGCAACAGGATCCGACAGGCTTCGCCCAGATCCCGGGCCAGGTACTGGGCCTGTCCGTTCGGGCCCATGACTCGTTCGTAGCCTCCGATCCCGAGGTTGTCCTCGGCCGACACCCCACCCGAGTAGTCGAGCGCCTCCTTGCCGGTGAGCACCATCGCACCCTCTGGGGTCATGATCAGCACACCCCGGGTGTGCATCAGCATCGTCGCCTCGGCGTTCCAATACGGCTGGGCGCCGACATTGATGCCGGTCACCACGATGTTGACCTCCCCACCGGACTGGGTGAACTCGATCAGGCGGCGCAGAACCCGTCCGATCCAATCCATGTTCTCGGTGCCGCTCTCCATCGAGATCAGCGCTCCGGCCGAGATGGCGAACCACTCGAGCGGCACACCCATCGCTTCGGCCAGATCGATCGCCAACATGATCCGGTGGCATTCCGGCTCGGCCAGGTTCCCCATGCCACGACTCGGATCACCGAGCAGCGTCACCCGGGTCATGCCCTCGGGGTACCTCGCCGTCGTGTTGGAAGTGAGGCCGACGACGATGTTCGACATGTTCTGCCCCGGAGGCCGCTCGACGGGAACCAGCGAGCCGTCGACAACGTCGTGTTCGACGAAGCGGCCGGGCGGCAGATCGGCGCCGCTGCCGGCACCAGGCTGGGGAGCGAGCATCTTGATCAGCTCGTACGGATAGACCACGCCACGCTGGCGTAGTCGCACGACCTTCTGCTCATAGCTGCCCAGCGGACGAAGTGGATCGTCGGCCTCGTCTCGGCTCTTCACCCGGAGACCACCGCTGCCCGGGTTGTCGATCTCGAAGACCTGTCGTCTGGATGTGTCATCACCCTCCTGGAAGGAACCGAGGAACAGCACCTTCTCCAGACCCAGATCGCCGACATCGGGAGCCAACCGCCTGGCCAGGCGCGAGATGTCGTCCAGCGACAGGTCGATGGTCGGCCAGACGTAGAGGATCATGCGGTTCCACTGGAGCCGACGTTCGTCGGGACGGTGGGCTTGGACTCGGCGAATTGCCCCGAGCAACTGGGCGACGATTCGCTCGAGCTCGGGGGCTCGTTGGACGACTCCCTCGTCGTCACGAATCGGCGTGAGGTCGCGCACTTCTGCCAGCGCAAAGAGCCGTTCGTCGCGAGCATTGTCGCGAGCCTGACCGTAGAAGAGGTAGACGTCTTCAGGCGACGGGAGCCGTTCGATGTCGAACGCCTCGAGCCGCCACAACTCGAGCCGCTTGCCCATCATCGGATGCAGGTCTCGGTAGGAGAGATCGTCGATGTAGCCACCGCTTCCATCAGGACGGAAGGTGAAGTGGTGCACCCCCGCCATGCCGGTTCCGCCGCCTGGATCCGAAACGGCCACGACGATGCGGCGAAGGGCGCGATCCCCCAGCCGCTCGTTCAGCAGCTCGACGGCACGGTCGTGGATCTCGTCGGAGCCGCCGGGATCTGACCGCCACAAGTAGAGGTCGAGGACGATCTCGTGATCGGCGCTCACCCCGTCGAGGACGGCGGCCAGCGACCGGACGGCCGCCTCCATGTCATCGAACTCGACGTGAATCGAGAAGAGCTCGATCGTCGCCCCCTCGTGGTCGTACGCGGCACGGGCATACGGAACGCCGTCGACCTGCCCGGTCGCCATGTCGCGGAGACCCCGTTGGCGGTAGTAGCGACGGGTCATCACCTCGAGCAGCGCCTGACGCGCCTCGACCCCCGCCCGATCGAAGCGGGACGAGAGGAAGCTCTTCAGCGGCTGGGTGCAATCGACGAGAGCTGCGATGTGGACCGCCCGATCGGGGCCGGTCGGATCCGCTTCCAGTGCGGCCACGCCGATCTCGGCATCGGCATAGGCCTGGCGACGGATCTCGGCGAGGAACGGCTCGTCGAAGGTCCGGAAGGCCAGCTCACGGGCGAGGTCATTCACGGCCGGGAAGCGACGTCTGGTCTCCGAGATCATGCGGTCGAGCAGCGGGCCGATCGCAGCATCTTGGGCTGCGTTCAGCCGACGATGCAGACGATCCTCGAGCACGCTCAACACGGGGCCGGTCTGGCGCGGCATCCGGTTGTGAGAACGTGCAAGCCGGAACAGCACAACCTCGAGTTCTGGACCTGGATCGAGATCGGTGACACCGAAGTGACGAAGGGTCTTGCGCAGTTGGTCGAGGAAGAACGACGGCAGTCCTTCGCCGGCCGCCTCGGGCCGGGCCAGATAGCTGAAGAGGTACTCCTTGCTGCTTCGCCGCGCCGACGGACCGAACATCTCGTCGTCGCCACCCTCCACGGGCTCTCGACGAAAGACCGAGATGACATCGAGGAACAGCGTGAGGATCTCGTCCTCCAGTCCTGCCAGCTCCCCGTGGCCGACGACGTCATCACAAGGCGTCAGACCTTCCCCGTCTGCAGCCAGCGCCGCCGGGTCGACGTCGTAGCCGAGCAGCATGTTGCGCAACCCATCCAAATGATGGCGGCACCCCTCGTGCCCGACCGCCTGGGGTGTGGCGAGTCCTGCGAACGAGATCCGATCGCCCCGCCGGTCGCCATCGCTGCCGCCGGACGGCTCGACCATCAACAGCGGTGCACCGGCCCCCACCTGGGCGTTGTTGCGGACAAGGACCTCCTGCACCACGCCGTCGAATTCGGCGACGATGGCCGTCTCCATCTTCATCGCCTCGATGACTGCCAGGCGATCACCGCTCTGGACCCGATCCCCGGCCGCGACCGGCAGCGCGACGATCACGCCGGGCGCGGGCGAGCGGATCACACCCCCCTCGTCGTGGGTGATCCGGTGAGCGTGACCGTCGATCTCGACCAGATGGGTCACCCCCTGGAGTTCGGAGATCAACCGGTGGAAGCGATCACCGAACTGGAGTCGAAGACCTGCCCGAGGACCGAGATCTTCAGTCGACACATCGATCGACGATCCGTCGATCTCCACCCGGTACTGCTGCTTCGCTGTGCCGAAGACCTCGAAGTCGTAGCTCTCGCCCCGATACCGCAACTCGATCGTGTGTCCCAGCCCATCCTCGAGTTTTGGCCGGCCCCGCATCGCCGATGATCGGAACTGGCGGATCTCGACGGCGAGCTGGTGTTCGTAGGCCGCGACCGCAGCGGCGATGAGGGCGACATCGGCGCTCCGTGATCCGGCCCGGGCAATCTCGTCACTGACCCGATCGACCCAGCCGACGTCGAGGTCGGACGACGCGACCTCCGGCCGCGCCAGCAGTTCTTGGAGGAAGGCCTTGTTGGAGATCCCATCACGAACCACGACCGTCGTCTGCTCGACCGCTCGGCGGAGCCGAGCCAGCGCTTCGGCCCGGTCACGACCGTGGGCGAGGATCTTGGCCACCATCGAATCGAACTCGGCTGCGATCTCATCCCCTTCCTCGATTCCGGTGTCGACCCTGATCCCGGGTCCGGCCGGCAGACGCAGGAGGTCGACGCGGCCTGGGGCCGGGGCGAATCCCCGTTCCGGGTCCTCGGCGTTGAGCCTGGCTTCGATGGCGTGTCCCGAGCTCGGCGGCGGGTCGCCTTCGAGCCGATGACCCTGGGCCACCGCGATCTGGAGTTTCACGAGATCGAGTCCGGTGGTGAGCTCGGTGGCGGGGTGTTCGACCTGGAGACGAGCGTTGACCTCCATGAAATAGAACTGGCGGGAGTCGCGGTCGTACAGGAACTCGACAGTTCCCGCATTGGTGAAGCCGGCCAGCTCGCCGAGCCGGGCGGCCGACCGGCGAATCTCCGCATCCTGCTCAGCGGTCAGGACCGGTGAGGGTGACTCCTCGAGAATCTTCTGGTTGCGACGTTGCACACTGCAGTCGCGCACGCCGACCGGCCAGACCGTCCCGTGCTGGTCGGCAATGAGCTGGACCTCGATGTGCCTCGCACCGGCAACCAGCGACTCGATGAAGAGGGTGCCGTCCCCGAAGGCACCGATCGCTTCGGATTGGGCAGAGGCGAAGGCAACGTCGAGTTCTCGCGGGTCGTCCACCCGTCGGATACCGCGTCCTCCCCCGCCGGCGGTGGCCTTGATCATCACCGGGTAGCCGAGCACATCTGCATGACGGCGAGCATCGGCCGCGTCGATCACCGCGCCGCCGCTCCACGGAGCGACCGGGACGCCGGCGGCTTCCGCCAACTGCTTCGACGTGATCTTGTCGCCGAGCTGACGCATCGCCTCGCTCGTCGGCCCGATGAACACGACGCCGATCCGCTCACAAAGGGCAGCGAAATCGGCGTGCTCGGACACGAATCCCCAACCAACCCAGGCCGCCCCCGCAGCGGTCTCGATCAGCGCCTCCTCGAGCCGCTCGTAGTCGAGGTAGCGCACCTTGCGCTGGCCGGACTCGTTCTCGTAGGTGGCGGAGCCGAGCAGGTAGGACTCATCAGCCTGACGCACGAACATCGCCTGCCGATCCGGTTCGGTGAACAGGGCGATGGTGCGGATGGCGGTGCCGTGCTCGAGGTTGTACTCACGCACGGCGTTGATCAGCCGCATCGCTGGCTCGCCCCGGTTGACGATGGCGATCCGGTCGAACGCCGTGTTGTCGGAGGCTGCGTTGTCGGAGGCTGCGTTGTCGGAGGCTGCGTTGTCGAACCCAGTGTTGTCGAACCCAGAGTTGCTCATCAGTCGCTTCCTCCGACGGCGTTGCGCAGCGGCGCAATGTGCTCTTCGTCCAGTGTCACCGGGAGAGCGATGGTGCGGTAGCCCTCGAGCACCGTCAACACTCGACCGGAATCGTCGATGACCACGGCGTCGAGGCCGCCCTCGGCCCCAGGCCGGACGATGGCCCGGATCGGGCCGGAAGCCGACCCGGGATGAGCCACGGGGATGACGCGCTCCACCGCGGCCGGAAGGGCCATGACCCCGGTGGTTCCGATCTGCTGCACCCCTGCGGTCTGGAAGCAGAGTTCGACCAACCGGGGGTCGATCACCGTCGAAGCATCCGGACTCGACGACTCGGGAGGCAGGTGCTCGGCCATGCGTCCGATCACCATCCCGTCTTCGGCCCATGCCCGATCCATCACCTGGTAGGCGGCGCCGTGGAAGTAGACCCGGTAGATGTCCTCGGCAGTCACGCCGGCTCCGTCGTCGACGGGAACGCCGACGTCCTCGGCGACGGCTGCATGTTCGGAGAGCCGAACTCGGCCCCGGAAGTGCTCGGTGACCTGCGGTTGATCCGACGTCGCCAGCAGCCGCTCACCGATCAGGCGACAGTCGACGATGATGTCTGCACCGACGGGATCGCCATCGTCGACTCCGTATCGGGCGACGATCTTCAGCTCCCGCGGTTCGTCTCGATAGAACTTGAAGGGCGCCTCGAACTGGACGTCCTCGACCGCAACCACATGACGATCGGGGAACAGCATCATCGCCGTGGCGGCGAAGGCCTCCATCCCCATGACGCCGGGCAGCACAGCAGAACCGTCGATGCGGTGATCATCGAGGAACGGCTCGACCGACGGGTCGAGGGTGACCGTGGCCGTGAGACCGGTGCTGGTGTCGAGGGAAACTGCGGACGGGTCGAGCACGAGGTCGCCTGCTCCGGAACGTCGACACCTCGAGGGCGGCCAGGTCGAGGCCACCACCTGGTGCCAGTTCCTCGACGAGGATCCCGAGCCGCAGACCAACGACTTGTTCCCGGGTCGACGAATCGGCCGTCAGCTCACGACGGATCAGCGGGATTCCCGCCGCCGCCGGAAGCATGTCGATCCCGGCAGCCCGCATGACCGTGGGGATCGAGCCCACGTGTGGCCATGCCGATATCGCCCCATGCGGTCCAGTCCAGAGCCAGGCCGAGCGTTTCGGGTCGACTGGTTCGGAGATTCGACGTCAGCTTGCAGAGCAGATCGTTGGCCCCGCTGTAGTCGGACTGTCCGGCATTGCCGAATCGTCCGGCAACCGAGCTGAACGCGACGGTCGCCCCGATCGGCATCTGACCGAGACCACGCATGAGGTGGAACCAACCGTCGGTCTTGATGTCGAACACCAGATCGAACTCCGCCGGCTCCTTCTCCGGCAACAGCTTCGAGATCTCGACTCCCCCGGCATGGAGGAGCACGTCGACCTTGCTGCTGGTGGCCACGATCTCGGCGGTCACCTCGGCCATGGCTTCGGCATCGAGCAGGTTCACGGAGTGGTAGTGGACCGTGCCGCCGGCGGACTCCACCGCTCGGATCGCAGACAGAGCGGCATGAGAGCGCTCGATCGCGGAGAGCCGACGATCGACCATCACCGGCGTCGCCTTCTCGCCGGCCGCTTTCAGCCGGTCGAAGATGGTGCGCTTCAGCTCTTCCTTGTCGGCTCCGAACGCGGCCAGGTCGGGATCGTCACGATCCGGTTCGGCCACGAGGTCGAGCAGGTGGAACGTTCCCCCACTGGCCAGGGCCAGGTCATTGACGATCGCCGACACGATGCTGCCCGCGGCCCCGGTGACCACGAACACCGAGTCGCCGTCGAAGGTGAGGCCGGTCGGCTCCTCCGGCAGCGTCTCCTCCCGAGTACCGACCGAGAACCGCCGGTCGTCGAGCCGGCCGATCTCGACCGCACCGGCATCGCTGAGCGTCTCGGCGACGAGGACCTCAGCGAGGGCGGCCGTCTTCCGGCTGGCCGGGAAGTCGACAACCTTCGCCAGAACGGCGGGCTGCTCCCGCCTGAACGACTTCACCACGCCGACTACACCGCCTCCCAGCGGATCGAGGGCGCCGGAATCGCCGTAGCCGTGGAGCCCACCGAGCCTCGTGCCGGCCACGACGAACGACCCCGGCTCACTCAGATCGCTGTAGAGGTGACGGAGCAGCCGATAGAGCGACTTGACCCGGATCCGCAGTGCGTCGTGCCACGTGTCGAGATCCATCTCGGCCATCGGAGCGCCCTGGTCGAGAGCCGGCATCCAATACACACCTTGGACGGGTTCGTCACCCCTCCAGTCGTCGACCGCGGCAAGCAACGCCTCGGCATCGCCGGTGGCCTCGACCGAGAGGACATCGACGTCGAGCTTCTCCAAGCGGCCGACCACTGCGGCGCCCACCCCACCACCATCACACACGACCACGACTCGGCTGGCTGCTCCGATCTCGACCCCCGTCGGGGCGAAGACGAGAGATCAGGCCGGGGAACGGCTCCGACGACTCGCCGTGGAACGGCGGCTGATTGCTCATCATCGCCCATGAGCAGATCTGTGGCCGGCTCCGATGCTGCCGGAGTGCCGGGCTGAACGGGAGCGACAACCGCAGCCCCATCGGTACCGGCAGCACCGGCTTCGGGAAGGCGCTCCCGCACGAAGTCCACCACCGAACCCAACGTCGGATAATCACGCAACGACAACGCCTCATCACGCTCGATCCCATACCGCTCACGAATCGCCGCAAACGTCTCCGCCTGCTTCACCGTGTCAATCCCCAGATCCGCCTCCAGATCCAACTCCAAATCCAACATCTCCGGCGGATACCCCGTCTGCGCCGCCACCACCTCCAACACCGAAGCCACCACCGAATCCACCACCGGCGAACCAGCCCCAACAACCTCAGCAACAACAGGCGCAGCAACAACAGGCGCAGCAACAACCGGCGCACTCAAACCCGGCACCCGCTCCCGCACGAAGTCCACCACCGAACCCAACGTCGGATAATCACGCAACGACAACGCCTCATCACGCTCGATCCCATACCGCTCACGAATCGCCGCAAACGTCTCCGCCTGCTTCACCGTGTCAATCCCCAGATCCGCCTCCAGATCCAACTCCAAATCCAACATCTCCGGCGGATACCCCGTCTGCGCCGCCACCACCTCCAACACCGAAGCCACCACCGAATCCACCACCGGCGAACCAGCCCCAACAACGCGCAACACGGCGCAACAACAGGCGCAGCAACAACCGGCGCACTCAAACCCGGCACCCGCTCCCGCACGAAGTCCACCACCGAACCCAACGTCGGATAATCACGCAACGACAACGCCTCATCACGCTCGATCCCATACCGCTCACGAATCGCCGCAAACGTCTCCGCCTGCTTCACCGTGTCAATCCCCAGATCCGCCTCCAGATCCAACTCCAAATCCAACATCTCCGGCGGATACCCCGTCTGCGCCGCCACCACCTCCAACACCGAAGCCACCACCGAATCCACCACCGGCGAACCAGCCCCAACAACCTCAGCAACAACGCGCAGCAACAACCGGCGCAGCAACAACCGGCGCACTCAAACCCGGCACCCGCTCCCGCACGAAGTCCACCACCGAACCCAACGTCGGATAATCACGCAACGACAACGCCTCATCACGCTCGATCCCATACCGCTCACGAATCGCCGCAAACGTCTCCGCCTGCTTCACCGTGTCAATCCCCAGATCCGCCTCCAGATCCAACTCCAAATCCAACATCTCCGGCGGATACCCCGTCTGCGCCGCCACCACCTCCAACACCGAAGCCACCACCGAATCACACCACCGGCGAACCAGCCCCAACAACCTCAGCAACAACAGGCGCAGCAACAACAGGCGCAGCAACAACGACAACCGGCTCCGAGACAGCGGCATGACTCGGTGCCGCGGCCGACGGCCTGGGCGCCGACAGGTCGAGTGACCTCCGTGCCGGCGGAGCGCTGATCGATTCAGCGGTCACCGGCTCGATGGCCGGAGGGCCGACGTCGACGATGCGAAGCGTGCGATTGGCCACCTCCAACTGTGCGCCGGCATGACCGCTGACGTCCCGCAGCCACTGCTCGAACCGTTCGCGGTCGACGACGCGATAGTCGTAGCCGAGCTCGTCTGGTTCGCGACGGGCCCCGTCCGGGCTCGGCACCCAGCGCATCAACGACATGCTGATCTGCGATCCGAAGCCGGCCCCCAGCCGCAGTGAATAACGAACGGGGTAGGCGCCGCCCTTCGAGAGATTGAGGTGACCGAGATCCGGGTCGACCTCCTTCACGTTGGCGATGGGCGGAACCACGCCGGTCTCGAGCGACTTCACCGCCAGGACGTCCTCGATCCCGGCTCCCATGGGGTGGCCGGTGAATCCCTTCGTGTTGGCAACGACGATCGAGTCGGCCGCCTCACCGAACACGAATCGAAGCGCATCGACTTCGGCCTGGGCACTGCCGCCGCGGGCCGGCGTATAGGTCTCGTGAGACACGAACACGGTCTCGGATGCCATGGTCCGCCGGTCGATGCCCCACCGCTGTTCGGCCTGGCCCACCAGGCTCTCCATCACCTGGCGGATGTGGGTGATGTCGAGGCGGGTGCCGTGGAACGCACTGTTCGCTGTGACCGTGTTGAGCACTTCACAGATCGGCCGCACACCCCGCTCCCGGGGTGCAGCGGCCGCCTCGATGACGACGGCAGCAGCTCCCATGCCGACGATCATCCCGTGACGACGACGATCGAACGGGAGCGCCGCATCCTCGACCACATCGTCGGTGGCAGCAGCTCCGGTGGCAAGGAACCCGGCGCCGATCCACGACAGCAGCGTGTCGCTCGTGACGTCGTCGCCGGCGATCACGATCACGCGATCGCAACGACCGAGCCGAATCCAGTCCTCGGCGACGGCGAACGCCTGGGTCGTGCTGGCGCAGGCAGAGTTGATCTGTGTGTTCGGACCGTGTGCGCCGATGAATTCCGCGAATTGGGCATGGCCCATCGAGAGCACCTTGAACAGGAAGCGGCGGTCGTATTCGTAGGCTCCGTGGTCGATCTCGGCACGAAGCTCGTGGAGCATGTGATCGAGTTCCGCCACCAGCGGGTTGTCCTCGCCCATGCGGTCCCGCAGGTGTTCCAGAGCGGTGAGCCGCTCACGCCGACCGTGATCGATCTCGAATCTCGTCACCTCGTCGACCAGCCGATCCGTTCCGGGGAAGGCCGAGGCGAAGATCACGCCGGTTCGGTCCCGCAACGCCGGAGGGAGGCCCCAACGCTCGGGCAACTTCGACCCGGTCGTGGTGGTCTTGTAGTTCATCACCAACGGGATGCCGGCGTCCCGGAGGGCGTCGATGCCGGCGGCCATGGCCAGCATCGAACTGGGGTCGAGCGCTCCGATTCGGTCGGCCGGGAAACCGAACTCGGCGCTGAAGTCGAACGCGCCCTTCCGGCCGGCGAGCTTCAAGACGTCATCGAGTGAGTCGATTGCTTCGAACGTGCCACCCCCGCTCTCGCTCTTGACGAGCCGCGTGATGTGGCGATCGACGATGGCCCGGCGCTGACCAACGGGAATGGTGTCGATGAACGACTCGCCGTCGAGAAGCCGACCGATGTTGGCGTCGTCGAAGACGCGAGCGGTCCCTGGCAGTCCGAGTGCAGCCCCGGTCACCACGACGGGCTCATCGGTGGCCAGGCCGGATCCACCGGCCACACCACCCGCAGCCGAGTACAGACCCCGCCCCTGCTCGAGGAAGTCGGAGAACAACTGTCCCAGGTCCTGGTACAGGTCGCCACCACCCGAGGATGCCGAGGCCACCGCGCGCGGTGACCCTGACGTCGCCGGCTTCGGCGAGGTGGCCACGGGGGCGGCGGAGGGTGCAGGCTCGGGGCGAGTGCCGACGCCGAGCCCAGCTGCGAACAGGGCACTGAGGGCCTGGTTGAAGGAGGCGATCTCGCCCGTCTTCGGGTGATTGCTGGCTACCGCCATCACGTCGGGATCGTCGGCGAACACGTCATCGACGAAACCCTGGAGAGCGCGTTTCGGCCCGACCTCGACGAAGTTGCGGACCCCTGCGTCGTGCAGGGTCTGCAGTCCCTCGACGAACTGCACGGGTGACGCGACCTGACGACCGAGGATCTCGATCATGTCCGGTACGACCGCAGGACCCATCGGGTAGAAGCGACCATCGACGTTGGCCACGACCGGGATGTGTGGGGGCTCGAGGTCGAGTCGCGTCGAACACTTCCATCAGCGGTCCCGACGCGGGGGCCACGATCGTTGTGTGGAAGGCGTGGCTCACGGGTAGCTGAACCACTTGGTGGCCGGCCGCCGACAGTGCAGCCGAAGCTTCCTCGACTGCCGCGCTTGCGCCGCCGATCACGGCCTGGTGGTGGGAGTTGATGTTGGCGATGACCACGTAGCCGTCGACGGCGTCGAGCGCGGTCTGGATCTCGGTCGATCGGAGCGAACACGGCGGCCATCAGCCCGTTGTCGTCGACCGACACCTCGGCCATTTCCTTGCCCCGAGCGCTGACTGCTTCGAGGGCGTCGGCGAATGGCATGGCGCCGGCCGAAACCAGCGCCGGCGTACTCACCGAGGGAATGCCCCATGACCATGTCGGGTGTGAAGCCATAGGCAGCGAGCAGTTCGGTGAGCGCCAGGTCGGTGGCCAGCACCGCGGGTTGGGTGATCTCGGTTTGCCGCAGTTGTGCGTCCGCCTCGGCGACTGCATCAGGGTCATCACCGTCGACGAAGATGTAGGCCGACAGTGGCTTGCCCAGGAGTGGTTCCATGACACGGTCGGCCTCGTCGAACACGGCGGCGACGATGGGTTCAGCGGCCCGGAGTTCAGCCATCATGTTGACGTACTGCGAGCCCTGGCCGGTGTAGAGGAACGCGCACTGATGCGCCTCGCCCCGGCCCACGAACACGCCCTGGTTCCGCAGGAGTTTCCAGGCTGCGTCGTTGCCGGTCTCGAGGGCGGTGACCGCCTTGCCGGCCTTGGCCGCCAGATCAGCGGCATCGGCGAAGTCGAGAGCCACCCGAACCGGGGCGCGGAGGTCGGCCTCGGCCGGAGCCTCGGGAGCGGGGGCGTTCCCGGCGGCGGCGTCGGCTTGGACCGCGGCGAGCTTCGTCGCCACGTCGGCATCGTCGACTCCACCCACGACGACCAGACCCCGCAGTGGCGCTTTCAGTTCGACCGCTGCCAGTCGGACACCGGTGCCGACATGGCAGCAGTACCGGTGGCCGCTCCGGCTGGAACTCTCATCGAGGCTGGGGTGCTGATCGCCTGGATCCGGCCGGGAATGTACTCCTCGAGCACGAGATGGAAATTGGTTCCCCCGAAACCGAACGCGCTGACACCGGCGGCCCGAACCTGTCCCGGTTCGGCGGTCCACTCCCGGAGTTCGGTATTGGCGTAGAGGGGCGAGTTGGCGAAGTCGATGTTCGGATTCGGCGTTGCCGACCCGAGCGACGGAGGAATCAGCTTGTGGTGGAGGGCCAACGTCGCTTTGAGCATGCCGGCGGCGCCGGCCGCCCCCTTGAGATGGCCGATGTTCGACTTCACCGAGCCGAGCGGCACAGACCCGACAGGCAGCCCGAGACCGGAGAACACCTTGGTGAGGCTGTCGACCTCGACCACATCTCCGACTTTCGTGGAGGTTCCATGACCTTCCACATAGCTGGCCGAGTCGGGAGCCCGACCGGCGTTTCGCCACGCCCGCTCGATGGCCAACACCTGGCCAACCGGGTTGGGAGCGGTGATGCCCTTGCCTCGTCCATCGCTTGCGCCGCCGACGCCGCGCAGCACCGCGTAGATGCGGTCGCCGTCTCGCTCGGCGTCGGCCAGGCGCTTCATGAGGAACACAGCGGCGCCTTCGCCCATGACGAAGCCATCGGCACCGTCGCCGTATGGTCGCGTGCCGGACGCCGACAGAGCGCCGATCTTGGAGAACTTGACGAAACTCGAGGGACTCATGTTGCCGTCGACGCCGCCGGTCAGAACTGCGTCGTAGTCACCTTCTTCGAGCCCTTCGATGGCGGCGTCGATGGCGGCCATGGCCGAGGCACACGCAGCATCGACGACGAAGTTCGGTCCGTTCAGGTCGAAGAGGTTCGCCACACGGCCGGCGATGATGTTGGCCAGTTCTCCTGGCATCGTGTCCTCGGTGATCGGCGGGAACCGCTCGCCGACTCCGGCGCGGAACTCGGCCTCGATCGCACCCCGAGTGGCGGGCTCGAGCGCAGCGAACGAGGGAGCCTTGGCCAACTCGTCGGCGAACTCCGGGAAGAAGGCCCGAAGCGCGGTGAGGTAGTGCTGGTCGCCGGCCATGGCGTTGCCGAACACCACCGCCGTTCGCTTCGTGTCGAGCGGACGGTCGGGATAGCCGTAGTCGGCCAGCACCTGCCGGGTGGCAGCGATGGCCCACTTCTGAGTCCGGTCCATCGCCTCGCCGACCTTCGGCGGCACGGGCAGCCGCCACTCCAACGGGGACCACTCGTAGTCGCGCACCCAACCACCGATTCGCGAGTAGGTCTTGTCCGGCGCTTGACGGTCTTCGTCGTAGTAGAGCGATGAGTCCCAATGCTCCGAGTCGACCTCACTGATGCTGCACCGACCTTCGATCAGGTTCTTCCAGTAGGACGCCACGTCGGGGGCGTCTGGGAGGATTGCTCCGACTCCGACGATGGCGATCGCTCGTCCAACATGGTCGACCATGGTTGTACCTCTCGATGATGGGACGTCGTCCCAATGTCATTGCCAGGCGAAGCTGGCGCTACGGGTGTGGTGGGTAGTGCGGGTTGCATGAGATGCGGCGGTGAAATCGTCCTGAGTCGAGGGCTCGAAGGCCCACGATCGGCCCAGGATCAGGCGGTGCTGGCATGGCTGTTGATGGCTGCGGCGACCGTGTCCATGTCGGCCAGCAGACCGGTCTGCGATGCGGCGATGGCGTCGGTCCCGGCGAGAGCGGCGAACGCAGCCGAGTCGACCGCTCCGGGCTCGGCTGCACCGAGTACCCAACGAGTTCCTTCGAATGCCACCTTGCTGGCCGCCTCTCGGGCATAGACCCGAGACATCGCTGCCAGCTCGACGCCGTTGAAGGTTCCTTCCGCCTTGTCGCCGACATCACCGGAGGCGACCAAGGCCGCCCGGCGGGCCAGGGAACCGGCGCACTCGACGTGCGCCACCAGTTCGCCGATCCGGAACAGCAGATGCTGATTGCGGGTCAGGCGATGGACCCGCGAGGTTTCCATGACCGCGGCGAGGGCGCGACACGCCAAGGCCGCCACGTCGGCGCCGAGGCCGGAATCGGAAGCGTGGAGGGCATCGAGCTCGTCAGCCGCATCGAGGTAGTACCTGCCGCGAGTCTTCAGGTGCTGTTGCCACCGGTCGCGACCGATCGTCATCTCCATGATCTCGGACGTTCCCTCGTAGATCGTGGTGATGCGTACGTCCCGCTTGTACTTCTCGACCATGTACTCCTTGGTGTAGCCGTAGCCCCCGTGAGCCTGGATGGCAGCATCGGCGGCGTCATTGCCGGCCTCGCTGGCCATGTACTTGGCGATGGCTCCCTCGGTGTTGAGCATCTCTTCACCGCTGTCGATCCGCATCGCGGTTTCCTCGATGTACGAGCGGGCGGCCTCGAGCCGAACCGCGTGGGGCACGATCAGCTTGTGGGTGTAGCCCTGCTTCTCCGACAGAGGGCCTCCGGCCTGAATGCGTTCGGTCGAGTAGTCGATCGCTCGACGGAGGGCTGCCCACCCGGCACCCAGACCGAAGGCTGCCACCATCAATCGGGTGTAGCCGAACACGGCCTGGGCCTGGACCAAACCCAGCCCCTCGGCTCCCCCGACGAGACGATCGGCAGAGACCTCTACGTCCTGCAAGGCGAGCGCGGCCGTGTTGCTGGCTCGAATGCCGTGCTTGTCCTCCGGTTTTCCTTTCGTGAAGCCTGCGGCATCGCTATCGACCACGAACCACGACGGGCCCTCGGGAGCCATGGCGAGGATCGTGTACAGGTCGGCATAGCCACCGTTGCTGATCCATTGCTTGTTGCCGTTGATCCGGTAGCCAACGATCTCGCCGTCCTCCTCGATGCGTTCGGCAGTCGTCTTCAGCGATCCGAGATCGCTGCCCGCTTCGGGTTCGGTGGCGCCGTAGGCCATCAGCGAGCCCTCGTTGGCCAGCTGGGTGAGCCATCGCTCCTGCTGGTCCGGAGTTCCCCCGAACACGATGGGATCGCTGCCGAGGAACGTGGCAAGCACTCCGGTGGCGATACCGACATCGACCGCCGCCAGCTTCTCGCACACTCGGTAGACGTCGAAGGCTCCGCCACCCATGCCTCCGTATTGCTCGGGGATGAACAGCAACGAGATCCCGAGCTGCTCCCCGCACATGCCTCGAACGATGTCCTCGGGGAACTCGTCGGACTCGTCGATCTCGAGGAGCTTCGCGTCGGTCAGCTCACCCGCGGCAAACATGTCCAACGACTCGAGCACCATCGACAACATTTCCTGATCAAGTCCGGCGACCACGCCACTCTCCCTCTACGACGACACGTTGCCATACAACCTGGTCGCTTTGTCCGGTCAGCGGGAAGAGACCAAGGGCCCTACTTGGCGCTGGACCGTCGGTGACCGGCATCGACGATGGGCGCCGGACCCTCGGAGGCGTCGACCAGAGCCGGGTTTCGCCTATGGAACTGATCGGCGGATGCGCTATTCTCTCCGATTCCAAGCGCCTCTAGCTCAATTGGTAGAGCGTCGGACTCTTAATCCGCAGGTTCCGGGTTCAAGTCCCGGGGGGCGTACAAGAACGAAGGCCGCTGACCAGGGCAAACACCCTGTCAGCGGCCTTTGTCGTTCTGTGGCGAGTGCCGAAATGGAGCCGGTCAACGGACCCTCGACGCTGGTCAGTGCCCGACCTTGTCGTCGTTCATTCGCGGACCCCGCACGAGACGACTGCGATCTCAGGGGCCTTCAGGCTCCAGACCTGATAGTCGCCGGGTGGCATGTCGAAGAGGTTGAACTGACCCTCGTGGTCGAAGTCGAGGTATGCAGCGTCGGTGACCACGAAGTCGAGATCGTTTCGCGTGTACTCGATCGACTCCCCGTTCTCGATGACGTAGAGACCGGTGACCTGTGAGAGCAGCGCCGATTCCGAGAAATCCGAGTCGGCCATCAAACCGACCCAGATCTGCTCATCGGCGACAACCGTGAACGACGCCGAAGGCGTCTCGGCCGTCAACGTCTCGGCCACCAGCGTCACTCGATCCGGCTCGCGACACACTTCCGGCTCGGCGTTCTCGGACACAAAGGCAGCGCATCCTGCCGTCGCCACTACGAGGAGGAAGAGAACGCGGGTTGTGGCCGCAGCTGCTCGGGATCTCATCAGCCCTCGGAACCGTCGGCCAGTTCGAGGCGCATGAAGTCTCGGACTCGCAGAACCCTCAGCGCTCCTCGCACGACGATCGGCAGCGCCGGCCACGCAACACTGCGATCGACGACCTCTGCGTTCTCGATCCGCCGCAATCCCTTCCTGTCTTCGACCACACCACCACCGACCAGGACATTCTGCGCCCAGTCGGCGGCAGGTCCATAGGTCAGGACGACGATCGATGACGGACCCAGCTCGAACAGGTTGACCGGCGTGGTGTAGGCCGAGCCCGTGCGTCGTCCAGAGTGACGGACAACAGCGAACCCTCTGGCTCGGCGAGCCACCGGCTCGAGGAACCGATTGGTCACCCGCTTGTTGAACCGAGCAACGGAATACGGGAGTGGCACGAACGAAACCTAGTGCGCTTGTCTGCTGGCCTTCGTCGCTCCGGCGCTCGTGCCGATGCCGAACCGCCTCGATCGGTCGAGCTCTCCCCCGTCACTGGCCCAGTGCCCCTCAGCGAGGTGGCGGAAGCTGAAGCCGTCGGCTCGAGCTGTTCGACCGACGTCGAGCCCGACGGCTTGATGCTCGCTGCCGAGGCCGAGCTTGATCGAACAGTCTCACGCTCGATGCATGACAAGCGCAGAACCACGAAGCACCCGGCACGACCTGTAGGACTTCGCCGATGCGGGGCGAGCGTCCCTCGATCGCCTTCCAGCTGGCGAACCACTCGTCGTCGAGGTGGTTCTCGTGCACAGCAACCAAGGTGGCGTCGAGTCCCGCCAGTAACGAGGGCAGCGACGAGCCCCTGACGACGGCTTGACCGATGCGACTGACCATCGTCGCCTGTAGATCAGCCTCGGCGTCGATACAGAACAGGTCTGGATGACCGAAACCGGCGTGTAGGCCGATCGAATACGTCCACCCAGACGACGAATCGGCCACTTGTTGAATCGCAAATCCATGGGTCGCGATCTTGTCGGTGAGGTCGGCATGGACCGCCTCGACGGTTTCTCCTTCACAACGTTTGCACATCGTCACATCATGAGGTGGGGGTGTGACAGTCGAGCGAGCGGCGGTGCGTGTCAGTGGTGGTGAGACATCTGGTTGTTCAGATGGCCAGGGTGGTCTCCTCGGGTTTGTTGATCCAGGTGGTGTCGGGGATTTGGGGTGCGCGGGGCGGCTGGTGGAAGCGTTCGGGGTGTTGTTGGTAGGCGGTGTCGAGAACTTGTTGGCGTTGTTTTGAACAGCGGCGGCCCGGCCGGTGTGGACGTCGACTGGGGTGTGGTAGCCGATGCCTGAGTGCCGGTGTTGGTGGTTGTAGTCGTTCATGAACTCGTCAACGAAGGTGCGTGCCGCGGCGAGGCTGGCGAACCGTTTCGGGAACCGCGGTGATTGCTTCAACGTCTTGAACTGGGATTCGGAGTACGGGTTGTCGTGCCGATGCCGAACCGGCTCGATCGGTCGAGCTCTCCCCCGTCACTGGCCCAGTGCCCCTCAGCGAGGTGGCGGAAGCTGAAGCCGTCGGCTCGAACTGTTCGATCGGCGCCGAGCCCGACGGCTCGATGCTCGCTGCCGAGGCCGAGCTTGATCGAACAATCTCACGCTCGACGCATGGCAGGAGCAGAACCACGAAGCACCCGGGACAACTTGCACGATTTCGCCGGAGCGAGGCGCACGTCCCTCGATCGCCTTCCAATTCGCAAACCAGTCGTCGTCGAGGTGGTTGTCGTGCACGGCGATCAACGTGGCGTCGACTTGGGCCAACACCGACGGCGGTGACGAGCCCCGGACGATGGCTTGCCCGATACGACCGACCAGCGTCGCCTGCAGTTCAGGCTCGGCGTCGACACAGAACAGGTCCGGATGGCCGAACCCCGCCTGAAGGCCGATCGAATAGGTCCATCCAATCGGCGGGTCGACCACCTGCTGGATCGCAAATCCATGGATTGGTGATCTTGTCGACGAGGTCGGCGAAGACCGCCTCGATGGTTTCTCCTTCGCAGCGTTTGCACATCGACACATCATGACGAGGGGGGTGTGACAGACCACGGCGACCAATGGCTGTCACATGCCGTCTCTAGTGTGATCGGTGTCGGTCGAGTTCGCTCGAACCGGTCAACGACCAGGCGACAACCTGACTGTCACATGCCGTCTTTAGTGTGATCTGCGTCGGTCGAGTCGCACTCGAACCGGTCGGGTGCTCGACAGCCTCACCCAGTCTCTTCTGGCCGTCCTCTCAATCAAGTCCCGGGCTCGGCTCCGAGCCAAAGGGACGAACGCGGAGGAACAGCCATGCACTGCACCACTCAATCTGCTGGTGACCAATTGATCGAGCTGGGTTTCGAACTCAACACCAACCAATACCAGGCCGTGCACCTCGCAGCCCGCTACGACGACGAACTCGAATGGCTCCACCAAGGCCTCAAGAGCCCAGCCGCCGGCATCGCCGACCGCTTGCAGATTCACACCTCGACCGCACGAGAGTGGATTCGTATCGGCCACTCGCTGCGCGACCTCTCAATGATCGATGCCGCGTTTCGAGCGAATGAGATCTCCTACGCCAAGGCTCGGATCCTCACCCGATGGGCCGACCCCGACAACGAAGAACAGCTCCTCACCCTCGCCGAGAACCGCTCAGCGAACCGCCTCACAACAGCCATCGCCCGAGTACTCGCCGTCGACGAAGACGACAACGATCGCGATCAACGCCACCACGACGCCCGCGGCTTCACCAGCTACACCGACGGCGACGGCATGATCATCATCCGGATCTCACTCCCACCGACGAACGCCAAGCCCGTGATCGCCGCCGTCGACGAACTCGTACGACGAATCGCCCAAACCCCTCCCGACGGGGCCGCGGCTGATCCGTCCGCGGACGCGTCTCAACCACCCAGGGTGACCGAGTCAGACATCTCGACCACCCCGTGTAGCGGAGAGTGCGTCCGCGGACGCATCCCGGACACAAGCACCACTGCTCCCACGAACACTTCGGGACATGCGCCGCTGGTGGCAACCAGGAGCCGATGACGACTGGACCATCCCGACGCTGGCCCAACAACGCGCCGATGCGTTCGTCGTTCTGTTCCTCGGCCTCGACATTGCTCTCACCACCGAAGTGGTCATTCACGTTCGAGGAGACGGCAACACGTTCGACGACGGCACGCCAATCACGACCAACGCCGTCGTCCGCCAGCTCGACAGATCGTTCATCCGACTACTGATTCACGACTCCGAACGGCGACCGATCAACGCATCCGGCCGTCGACGCCACCCAACGACCAGACAACAACGGGTCGTCATGGAAACCCACGACCACGAATGCGTCGACTGCGCCGGCACCGACCTACTCGAACTCGACCACAACCCGCCCTATCACGTCAGTCGACGCACCACCACCACCGAGCTGGAACCGCGCTGCGCCCCCTGCCACCGAGCCCGCCACCGCGCCGAACTGGCCCCCGACGCTCGCGATGCCTACGTTCAGTGAAGGGACGATCCGTTTGTCAATCCAACCGACGACGACCTGGCAGTCGCTGATCATGCCTTTTCGAGCCGTGCCGAAGGAACACGGGCCGTGCAGACGAATAAGGTGCCGCATACGCTTGACGAACCGAATCCGTCGCTGCAGGTGACTCATCACTACACCGTCCAGAGCGGCTCGTGAGCCACGACAACAGGAGCCACTTCATGTACGCACACATCCAGGAGACACTCGGTGAGCAAGCCGAGTATTTGCTCGGCCACAAGAGCCACACGATTCCGAAGGAACAGTTGCACCTGCCCGGGCCCGATTTCATCGACCGGGTGACATCACGGACCGATCGTGGACCGGCGGTACTCCGCAATCTTCAATCGATGTACGACCACGGTCGCCTCGCCGGCACCGGCTACGTCTCGATTCTCCCGGTCGACCAGGGCATCGAGCACTCCGCCGGGGCGAGCTTCGCTCCCAACCCGATCTACTTCGATCCGGCAAACATCTGCGAGCTCGCCATCGAAGGTGGGTGCAACGCTGTGGCATCGACGCTCGGCGTACTGGGATCCGTTGCACGCTCGTACGCCCACAAGATCCCGTTCATCCTGAAGTTCAACCACAACGAACTCCTCACGACGCCCAACACGTTCGATCAGACCCCGTTCGGATCGATCAGCCAGGCATTCGAGATGGGCTGTGTCGGGGTCGGCGCCACCATCTACTGGGGCTCAGACGAGTCGAACCGTCAACTCCAGGAAGTCGCCGCAGCGTTCGAGCAAGCGCACACGCTCGGCATGTTCACCGTGCTCTGGTGCTACCTACGCAACCCCTCGTTCAAGGTCGACGGGGTCGACTATCACGCCTCGGCCGACCTCACCGGGCAGGCCAACCATCTCGGCGTCACGCTCGAGGCCGACATCATCAAGCAGAAGCTGCCCGAGAACAATGGCGGGTACACGGCGATCAAGGCCGGCAAGACCCATCCGGGTGTCTACAGCGAACTCACGACCGACCACCCGATCGACCTCACCCGCTACCAGGTCGCCAATTGCTTCATGGGCAGGATGGGTTTGATCAACTCCGGTGGCGCATCCGGGACCAACGATCTCCAGGACGCAACCGCCACGGCGGTTGTCAACAAGCGTGCCGGTGGCACCGGCCTCATCACCGGGCGCAAGGCCTTCCAGAAGCCGCTCGACGAGGGGATCGCGATCCTCAACGCCGTCCAGGATGTCTATCTCTGCGATGACGTCGACATAGCCTGAGAAAGGGCAAATCATGCGTATTGGAATCTTGACAGGGGGCGGCGACGTCCCCGGCCTCAATGCGGCCATCAAGGCGGTGGTGATCAGAGCCGCCGAACAGGGACACGAGGTCATCGGCCTGCGACGTGGCTGGGCCGGACTGCTGTATGCCGACCCCGATCATCCGGAATCGCTCAGTGAGTTCACCCAGCCGATGGACCCGTCATGGGTTCGCACCATCGATCGGACCGGCGGCACGGTCCTTCACAGTTCCAGAACCAACCCGGGCAAGGTCAAGGCCGACGACGTTCCAGACTTCCTCGAAGCCCCCGCCGGGGTCGAGCCCCCGTATGACTTCACGCCTCACGCCCTGAAAGTGCATCGAGGCCCTGGGCATCGATGTGCTCATCCCGATCGGGGGCGACGACACGTTGTCGTACGGCCTTCGATTGCACGAGGAGGGCGTGCCGGTCATCGCCATCCCCAAGACGATGGACAACGACGTCCACGGAACCGACTACTGCATCGGATTCTCCACCGCGGTCACCCGAGGGGTTCAGTTCATCACCAATCTGCGGACCAGCACCGGCTCGCACGAACGGATCGCCGTCGTCGAACTGTTCGGTCGCTACAGCGGAGAGACATCGCTCATCACTGCCTACCTTGCGGGGGTCGATCGGGCGGTCATCTCCGAAGTGCCCGTCGACATCGACCGACTCGCCGGCTTCCTGATCGATGACCGCAAGTCGAATCCCAGCAACTACGCGATGGTCACGATCTCGGAGGGTGCCGTGATCGAGGGCGGCGAGATGTCGTTGCGGGGCGAAGCCGACGCCTATGGGCATCGCAAGCTCGGAGGGATCGGCGAGGAGCTCGGATCGATGCTCAAGACGATCACCGGCATCAACATCATCAACCAGACGGTCGGCTACCTGATGCGCTCCGGCAGCCCCGACTCGCTCGACCTCATGGTCGCCAACAACTACGCCGTGATGGCGACCGACCTCGCCATCGAGGGCCAGTCCGGCAGGATGGTCGCCCTGCGGGGCGGAACGTACACCAGCGTGCCGATCTCCCTGATCGGTGAAGGTGTGAAGCGCGTCGACGTGGGCGAGATGTACGACGCCAATTCCTACAAGCCCGTGATCCGCCACGTCAGCGGCAAGCCCATGTTCCTGTACTGACCTGGGTCTGCGCTTGCCGAGTTCGATCCAGTAGACAGCGCGTCTCGCTACCACGGTGCGAAACGCTCCATGCATACCAACGCTGCCAACGATTCCTCAGGCGTCGGTGGCTCGGCGGCGCCGGGGAGTTCGGAACGATCGGGCCATCACGTCGGCGACTGGTATGAGTGCCATCCAATCCTGCTCACTCGGCCGATGCGTATCGGCCTCAACGAGTGTCGGGAACGCCGCCAGCGGCGTGAATCGGATCTTGCCGTGCTGCAGACCGATCATCGTATTCGTCGGGTCATCGGCAACTGCTTGCTCGACGAGATGTTGGATGCTCTCCCACGCCAGCCGCGCGGCCTGGATCCGATCAAACGGCGACGGATCCCCGCCCTGCTGAACGTGGCCGAGGATCGCCCCGCGGACATCGAACAAACCCTCACCCTCGCGCTCGAAGAGCGCCTTGATGAAGCCAGTGGTGTACACCTCGTCCGCGTGTTCGCTCCGAATGATGAGACCGAGCCGCTTGCCGTGTTCGAACCCGTCCTTCAACGCGTCGAGGTCGGTCTCGAGGTCTTGCAGCGAGATCCCCTCCTCGGGAAGGTAAACGCGTTCAGCGCCGGTGGCGAGTCCACTCATGAGCGCCAAATACCCGGAGTCGTGGCCCATCACCTCAACGATGAAAACCCTCCGAGAGGCGACCGCCGACTGCTTGATCTTGTCGACGTCGCTCACAATGCTGTTGAGCGCAGTGTCTGAGCCGATACTCAGCTCCGACCCGGGCAAATCGTGGTTGATCGACGCGGGGAGACAAACAATCGGGATCTTCAGCGCCGGATGGACGTCGGCCAGAGTCTCGAGTTGATACGCGGACTGATACCCGGCCCAGCCGCCGACCATCAGGATCCCATCGATGCGGTGGGCCTGTATCTGTTCGGCGACGTCGGCGAGCATCTCTGGGCTGGCGACCGACCGGCTCGTACCGAGCTCGGCTCCACCCTGCCCGACCCACCCGGACACGCTCATCCAGTCCATCTCCTCGACCTCGCCCCGGGCCAGCCCGCGGAACCCGCGTTTGACGCCAAGCACCGTGTGTCCGAGGTCCATCCCGGCCCGAACCGCAACCCTGACCGCGGTGTTCATGCCCGGCGCCGGGCCGCCGCCGTGCAACACCGCGAGCCGAAGCTTTCGCTGGCCGGGTGCGGGCGCATGAGGTTGGGCCCGCACCATCGTGCGCATCATCCGGAACGACTCGCGGAAGCTACCGCCTCGCGTCTCCATCGCCGTGTCGTAGTCGTGCCTCGCGATGACATCGGCGACGGACTTCGTTTTCGCCACGCTCTCCATCAGCGGCGAGGTGACAATCTTGTTTCCCCTGATTCCGACCAGTTGCGGCTCGGCGTCGGGGGCCGTCGCGATGTGCTTGACCGCGGCATGGCCGAGCACGGTGCCGAGGTACCGGTCGAACGCACTCGGCGCACCGCCTCGTTGCACATGGCCCAAGCTCGTGACACGGGTGTCCTCTCCGCTGAGGTCCTCGAGGACATTCTTGACCTGCTCTGCGGTGATCGGATTGCCGTGCATGTCCTGAGCGCCCTCAGCGACGATGACGAGGTTGGAGCGGCGCCCGATCGCCCGGCCGGCCTCCAGCGCGCGGCACATCGACGCCGCCCACTCGTCGGTATCGGGAGGATTCTCCGGGATCAGCACGAAGTTGGCCCCCGTGGCGAGCGCGCTCATGAGGGCGAGGTAGCCGCAGTTGCGCCCCATCACCTCGATGACGAAGGACCGTTGGTGACTGGATGCAGTGCTCTGGATCGCATCGATCGCTTCGGTGATGCGGTGGAGCGCAGTGTCGGCACCGATCGTCATGTCGGTGCCGAACATGTCATTGTCGATCGAGCCGACCAAACCGACCAGCGTCAGGCGGTGGTGGGCGTCGGCCTGGGCCTGATGGATCTCACTCCGCTCGACCAACTCGTCGAGCAGCTCCGACCATTCCTCACGGAAGAGGTCCGCACCGGTGAGGCTGCCGTCACCGCCGATGACCACCAGCGCGTCGATGCCCCGCTCGACCAGATTTCGTGCTGCCTGACGCCGACCGTCGCGGGTTCGGAACGCCTCGCAACGAGCGGTGCCGAGCACCGTCCCCCCGCGGTGCATGATGCCGCCGACGTCGTCCGACGTCGCCGGTCGGATCCGATCACCACCCTCCACAAGCCCACGCAGTCCTTCGGAGACCGCGAACACGTCCATCCCCAAGTGGAGCCCGGTTCGGACCACTGCACGAACGGCAGGGTTCATCCCGGCGGCATCCCCACCGCTCGTCAACACGGCCAACTTCGCGGGCGAATTCATCCGAGTGACCGTAGGTCAATCGACGCCGCGATAGAGGGAGTTCATCGATACGGCACAGCAGAAATTGGTGCGATCGCAACGAGCGATACGCAGCGAACGTTCGGGAGGCTTTTGTCACCGGATCCAGCCCGGGCGACTTCCCTGACGTGCACACCAACTGGCCCTCGACGCTCGCGATGCCTAGGTTCGGCAGATGGACGATCCGTTCGTCAGTCCAACCGACGACGACCTGGCAGTCGCTGCTCACGCCTTCCGACCCGACCTCTATGAGGGACACGTCGCTTTGGTCACCGGCGGGGCAGGTGGCATCGGCCGTTCGATCTGCATGCTCCTCGGTCGACTGGGAGCTCGTCTGGTCGTGTGCGGTCGCAGCGACGACAAGCTCACCGAGTTGGTCGACTCCCTCGGTCGCCACGACATCGAGGCCACACCGGTGGCCATGACGATCCGCGACCCCGATCAGGTGGCCACGCTCATCGACACTGCGTGGAGTGTCAACGATCGTCTCGATCTGCTCGTGAACAATGCCGGTGGCCAGTTCGCGGCCCCGGCCACCGACATCACACCAAAGGGTTGGCAGGCGGTCGTCGACACGAACCTCAACGGCCAGTGGTACATGATGCAGGCGGCAGCCCGAGCGTGGATCGAACGAAACCAACCAGGCTCGATCGTGAACATCGGAACGATCACGGGCAGAGCAAGCATCGGCATTCCGCACACCGCCGCGGCCCGAGCGGGCGCTGCCGCACTGGCCGGCACGCTCAGCGTCGAGTGGGCTCCGCACCAGATCAGGATCAACACGGTCGCGGTCGGGGTGGTCCAGAGCCCGGGCCTGGTGAACTATCCGGCAGAGGCCAGACCCAGCTTCGACCACAACCCCCAGCGTCGGCTGGGCAGCGTGCACGACGTCGCTCAGACCGTGGCGTACTTGGGATCGCCGTTGGCTTCGGGCTACGTCACCGGCGATGTCGTCCACGTCGCCGGCGGCGGGCAGATCTGGGGCGAGTACTGGGCGCTCGGAAAGCCGGACTACTTCAAGATCGACGAATGAGCGGACGAGAGGTGCCAACACATGAGTAGTCACGACGACAGCAATCCTGACGACGCCGCCACACGGCGCCCGGACACCACGCGGCTCCAGGGTATTGCGAGGGCCTACACCCAGTCCGCGGTGCTCTTTGCCGCCATCGATGCCGAGCTCTTCACCCACATCCACAACGGGGCCGTCACCGAGCAAGCACTCGTCGAGGCCACTGGATTGCGTGCCATCGACGTGAACCGACTGGTGACGTGTGCCTTGAGCATGGACCTGCTCCGGTGGTCGGACCGCTCCCCCAGAACCGAGCTCGTCAATGCCCCCGATGTCGACGCCTACCTGGTCAAGGGTGCGGCCCGTTATGCGGGGCCATGGATGACCTTCACCCGGCCAGACGTGCCGAAGTGGTTCGAGATGACCGATCTCATGCGAGCCGAGCGCGGCACCCACCTCGGCATGTACGAAGAGCTCACGGTCGATACGGCAAGGAAGTACCACCAGGCGACGTCGAGCATCGGCTTCGGTGCCGCCCGCCGATTCGTCAAGACGGTCGACCTCGGTGGTCGACGACACCTCCTCGATCTCGGTGGCGGGTCCGGCGCATACAGCATCACGGCAGTCGAGCGTTTCGAAGGGCTGCGGGCGACGGTGCTGGATCTCCCGCCCGTGGTGGTCGCCACGAGTGAGTACATCGATGACGCCGGGGTTTCGGACCGAGTCGACACGGTCGGCGCAGATTTCACGGTTGGCGAGTTCCCGGGCCCGTCGACGTCGTCGTCATGGCGAGCAACCTCCCGATCTACGACGGCGATGTGATCGCAGGCGTCGTGGCCCGAGCCTTCCGGGCGCTCGAACCCGGGGGTGAGATGCACCTGATCGGCGAGATGCTGACCGACGATCGGACGGGGCCGATCGACGCGGCCATGTGGGGAATGAACGAGCTGATCTGCGGAAGCCTCGGTCGGAGCCACACCGAAGGCGAGTGTGCGGGGTACTTCGAAGCCGCTGGTTTCGCCAACATCGAGGTCACCGAGTTCGTGCCCGGGGTGCTCTCGCGGTGCGTCGGGATCAAGCCACCGGCGGTCCCGCTACCGGGGTCGGGGTCGGGGTAGATCGAGCATCCTCACGCTCGCGAGGCTCGACATGGATGCAGAACAGGTCTGCATGATTGTGATCAGTCGCGGTCGCCGGCTTCTTCCTGGTCAGCCTCGGACGACACGACGTTGAAGGCTTCATCGAGTTGCACGTCGACCTGGGTGCCGTCGTCGAGGGTGACTTCGACTTCGTAGTAGCTGTCCTCGTCACCGACCTCGGTCTCGGTCACCGTGCCCTCCCCCGTATGAGCCAAGGCGACAGCCGTGGCCTGGTCGAGCGCGTCCCCCGAAATCGGCGTGTCGACCTCGTTGCCGTCGGTGGCACCACTGGCAGCGAGCGCTCCGGCGGCCGCGCCCATCACGCCTACAGCGGCGACCGCTCCGGCAATGAGCTTCGTTCGGCTGGTCATGTCTGTGCTCCTCTGCGCTGCAGTGCTGCGGGGTCTCTCCTCGCAACGACACGATCATGAACGAGCGGCGCTGACCCCAAGCTGACCGGCCAGTTCCAGCCGCATGAAGTCACGGACTCGCAGAACCCTCAGCGCTCCTCGCACGACGATCGGCAGCACCGGCCACGCAACACTGCGATCGACGACCTCTGCGTTCTCGATCCGCCGCAATCCCTTCCTGTCTTCGACCACACCACCACCGACCAGGACATTCTGCGCCCAGTCGGCGGCGGGTCCATAGGTCAGGACGACGATCGATGACGGACCCAGCTCGAACAGGTTGACCGGCGTGGTGTAGGCCGAGCCCGTGCGTCGTCCAGAGTGATGGACAACAGCGAACCCTCTGGCTCGGCGAGCCACCGGCTCGAGGAACCGATTGGTCACCCGCTTGTTGAACCGAGCAACGGAATACGGGAGTGGCACGAACAAAACCTAGTGCTCTTGTCTGCTGGCCTTCATCGCTCCGGCCCGGGTGCCGATGCTCAGCGGGCTCAGACCGTGCAGGCGACCTCGCCCCGCAGGCGGACCTGCAGGGCCCACGCCAGCAGACCCAGCGCCACGACACCCAGATAGGGCTGGACCGGAGCGAACCACGTCAGCGCACCGGAGGTGCCAAGGGCAATCACGACGACCTTGTTGCAGATCGGGCAACCGACGGCGAAGAACGACAACAGCCCTCCGACACTGCCGAACCGGCTGGATCGGTCGAGCTCTCCCCCGTCATCAGTGTCGGCCGCGTCGCCGGTCTGGACGTACGTGGCGAAGAGCAGACCGCTCAACACGGCCGTGATCGCCAGAACCGGCACGGCCCAGGGCTCGACAGGCGTGCCCTGGCGACCGAACACGGGGTTGGGAATCACGTCGGTCGGCAACCCGATGGCAAACGCACTGAGAATTCCCATCATGGCTGCGAACCGCCAACGAGCGCTCGACCAGCTCCTCAGCGCTTCGAGTTCGAGCATGATCACGATCGTACCCAGGCTCCCGGCAAGTCATCTCGCTCAGGGCGGGCTTGATCACCGTCAGGCGATCGTCACACCGATCGCACTGAACTCACCGGGATCGGTCTCCAGACCCCCCACGCCGCGTACCAAGAGAATGACGATGTCGCCGGGCTTCAGGGCACCGCCGGCCTCTATTCCCTGAAGCACAACCATTGCCGAATAGGGCTCCGGGACGGCACCCGACCCGCCTTGTACGATGCTCTCACTCAGCAGCGAGCGTGCGTCACCGGCCAGGCACGCCTCGACGACGAGGGTCCCGACCCCCTCATAGCCCCGTCCCTTGCCCAAGACCTCAGTAGGGCCGAACGCCACCGTGCCCATCGCTTCCGGAGAATCGATGGTGATGTTCTCGTTCATCGCGGCCAAGACGAACCAGCCGTCGTCGGGGCCCAGCTGACGCAGGAGGAGAGTGCTGCGGACAATTGCCGGGTCGGAACCATCGCCAAGCAACAAGACGTCGATCTCACCGCTGCCGGAGTCGCCTTGTCTGAACTCGCCAAGTTCGGGTGGGACCAGGAGGACCCTCGACACGAATTCGGCCGCAGCATCGGTCGGGTTGCTGAAAACCACATCGGCGGCCGGCCAAATGGCGAGTTGCTCGAGAGCGGCGGTCGTCGTCGCAGTGGTCTCAGGTTCTGCCGTTGTCGATGAGGTCGATGCCTCCTCAGTCGATGACGACGAAGTCGCGTCCGCCTCGGTCGAGATCGTGGTCTCCGGCTGTTGGAGGAATAGCTGTGAATCGCCCGGCGGCAGGACCCTCTCACCGGCTGGGTGAACGTACGCTCGGCGGCCTCGACTGTCAACGCTTATTGCGATCGGTCCGATCAGCCGGTCATCGACCCGAGTCGAAACCGACCAGCACGATCGGGATCGTCCAAGAGCACCCCTCTGGCGCCGCGAATCCAGAGACGGCTGGTCGGCTACGGTCGCTCGTGCCGGAGCGCACGGTCCCGGCCGAGAACGGGGGAAGTCATGGCAACACTCGGAGGCGAATCCGATTCGCGATTCCAGCCGCTGGTCGACATCATCGACCAGCAACTCGACGCCGACTACGACCTCGGCTCATCGCTCGCCGTCACCGTCGACGGTGAACTGGTGACCGATGTCTGGGGCGGATGGGTCGACGAAGCCCGCACTCGCCCGTGGGAGGCCGACACCATCACCAATGTGTGGTCGACCACCAAGACGATGACCGCTCTGTCCGCGTTGCATCTGATGGATCAGGGCAAGCTCGACCCGAACGAGAAGGTCGCCACTTATTGGCCCGAATTCGCAGCGGCAGGCAAGGCGGACATCGAGGTTCGGCACATCATGTCGCACACGTCTGGCGTTTCGGCGTGGGCCCAGCCGGTCACTCCCGATGACGTCGTGGACGACGAGAAGGCAACGGCCATGCTCGCCGGCCAGGCCCCATGGTGGGAACCGGGTTCGGCGTCGGGATACCACGCGCTGAATCAGGGGCACCTCGTTGGCGAGGTCATCCGCCGCATCGACGGCCGAGGGCTCAAGCAGTACTTCGCTGAAGAGATCGCCGGGCCGCTCGACGCCGACTTCACCATCGGGTCACCGTCGGAGAACCACGCGCGGATCGCGAACGTTCTGCCTCCGCCTCCGCTGCCTCTGCCGCCCGACCTCGACCCCGAGAGCGTCATGTTCAAGACGTTCACCGGACCACTCCCCGATGCCACCATCGCCCACACCGACGCCTGGCGGGCCGCCACCATCGGCGCGGCCAACGGCCACGGCAACGCCCGATCGGTGGCGCGGATCCAGGCGGTCGTTTCCAATGGCGGGAGCTCGCATGGGGTACAGATCCTGTCGCCGGAAACGATTGACCGCATTTTCGACGAGCAATCCCACGGTGTCGACCAGGTGCTGATGATCCCGGTTCGCTTCGGCCTCGGCTACTGCCTCGCCGCACCAGACAATCCGGTCGGCGTGACAACGGGCAAGAAATGCTTCTGGGGCGGTTGGGGCGGATCGATCGTCCTCAACGACCTCGACAACCGGATCACCCTCACCTACATGATGAACCGTATGCAGGCCGGGCTGGTCGGGAACGAGACGAGCGTCGCGCTCATCGCTGCACTCGACGCGATCACCGCCGGCACCAGCTCCCAGTAATTCGCTCTCAGCGCTGCCGAGCATGCGCCGGGCGACCGATCACTGCGAACGTGACCGCAGCGGCGTGACCAACATTCAGCGAGTCGACGTTGGTCGAGATCGAGATCCGAACGCGATGAGTCGACGCGTCCATGGTCTCGGCCTCCAGCCCATGGCCCTCGGCGCCGAGAACGACCGCAAGCCGATCGGGAACGTCCATCTCCCAGAGGTCGACCGCGTCGACGTCGGGAGTGAGGGCCCAGGTCTCGAATCCGGCGTCGCGAAGTGTGTGCAGCGCGCTCGGCCAGTCCTCGGCGCCTGCTCGGGCCACCGGGAGGTGCAGGATCTCACCCATGCTCACTCTGACCGTGCGCCGCTGGTACGGATCGTTACAGGTCGGGCTGATGACCATGCCGTCGATGCCGAACGCGCGCGCAGCCCGGGCGATAGCGCCCACATTCTGATCGTCGTTGAGCGCTTCGAGCACGACCAGACGCCGGCTCGTGCTCGCCAACTCGGCAACGGTCGGCATGGGAGCGCGGAAGGCAGACGCCAGGCAACACCGGTACATGTTGAAGCCAACGACCTCGGCAAGGACTGCTTGCTCGGCGACATAGACCGGCACCCCGGCCATCTCAGGCCGAGACATGGCGGGAACGAACCGCTTGAGACGTTTCGGGTGGAGCAGAACCGAACGCATGCGATGCCCCGAGTCGAGCATCCGGTCGATCGGGACATAACCCTCGCCCATGAAGTACTCGTCGCGTTCCATCTCGGCACGCACCGCGATGCTGTTCAACTGGCGATAGTCGTCGAGACGCGGATCGGCTGCGTCGTGAATGTACGTGACACCCTCGACCCGGCCGATGTCGCTACTCAACGCGCCGCGATGTCGTCTGGAAGAACTCGTCGATTCCGTCGCGCAGGCGGTGCGACAGCGAAGGAGACATCAACCGAGCCTGGCTCGATCTCACCCATTCCGCAACCGAACGCGGCGACAATCCGCGCCCCACCTCGGCGACGGTTGGCGGAGTCCAGAGGACGCTTCGCCAGAAGTTGGAGGCGCAAGGACCTTGGACCTGGCGCCAGCCGATCGGCTGCGAGATGATGGTCATCGAGGTGACCACATGACCGATCGGAACAAAGATCAGACCGAAGCACTCCGAGCCGCGGCGGCGAGGAGGTTGGAGCTGAAGGAGGCTCTCTCACAGGTGGAGGTTGCCGCCGCGTCTCCGTCAGCAGATGAAGGCTGGCGGACAGCGACTCCTCGAAAGACTCGAGGAACTCCGGGCAGCCCTGCTGGATCACGTCGCTGAAGTCGAAGCAGATGATGGACTACTGGAGGAGATGTTGGCTCACGCGCCGCGATTGGCCAACCAGATCCGGAGCATTCGCGACGAACACCCCGACCTGAGCAGTCAGGTTGACCAGGTCATCCTCGACGTGCGAGGCAGCGTCGACGTCATCGACCTCCGATCCGGAGTCCTCGACACCCTTGCCGCAATCGCTCGCCATCGCCAACGAGGATCTGACCTGGTCTACGAGGGATACAACGTCGACATCGGTGGCAGCTGAAGCGTCCGACCTCTCGCCCCGTCCAACCATCATCAGGCGATTACTCCTGCCCCGCTGATGATCACATTCTCGCCCGCGATGCTGATGTTGTCAGCAGAGCTGAGGAAGGCGACGAGGTTGGCGACCTCAGCCGGCTCGATCGGCCGTTGCGTCGGAAGCGCACCGACCATGTCGCCGTACCAGTCAGCCTGCTTTGCCGTGTCCGTCGCCATCGGACCCGGTGCGACGGAGTTGACTTTGATCCCGAGTGGGGCAACTTCCAGCGCGAGGGATCGGGTGAGGCTGATCACCGCTGCCTTTGTTGCCGCGTAGTGAGCGTTGTCCGGGTGGGCCGTGAACCCATCAATCGACGAGACGTTCACGATGTGACCAACGCCCCTGCTGCGCATCGCGGCGACTGCCGCGATCGCCATGTTGTAGGTGCCGACCACATTGATGCCGAAGACGTGTTGCCAGTCGACGTCCGAGATGTCGAGAATCGGGCGTCGCGGGTAGACCCCGGCTGCGTTGACGAGGACATCGAGCCGGCCGAAGCGCTCGACCGTCTCGGCAACGGTGCGAGCACATGCCTCGCGATCGCGAACGTCGCACTCAGCGGCGTATACAGCCGCGCCGAGGGTCTCGGTGACATCGTTCAGCAGTTCGCGGTTCAGGTCGATGGCGGTGACTCTGAGTCCGTCAGCGGCGAGGCGTTCTGCGCAGGCGCGGCCCAGTCCGCTCGCCGCGCCGGTGACGATCGCAACCCGATCGGTCATCGGGTCCCCCCGCCATCGGCGGCCTCGGTCTCCCGGTCTGCGGTGTGAGGAGAAGGCTGGAGACTGTGCATTCAGCCACGCTATTGGCCGAGAACAGCGAGTATCGCTCCGTCTCGTTCTAGAGATCCTTCACGAGCCGCAATGCGTCGTACACCGCTGCGTGGACGTTGCGGCCGGCCACAGAATCACCGATTCGCATCAGTTGGAACGAACCGGCCTCGTTGCGAACGAGTTGTTGCGGTCGGCCGTCCATGAGCGCTCCGTAGTCGATTGCGCCGAGGTTGCTGGAGAGTGGTTTGAGATCGAAGTACAGCCCGGCAAGCGGTTGGGTGCCATGGTCGACGACGACGTGGTCGACGTGGCGTACGGCGCGATGCTCGGAATGGTCGCTACCGATTTCGACGCACAGCCGACCGTCCTCTCGCCGCACCGCGAGGACCCGCTGGTTCAGCGTGATGCGGGTGTCGGTCTCGTTGAAGGCTCGTGCGTACGGGACATGGTTCATGCCGCCGACTTCGATCGCCAGCATGCGTTCTGGTGTCACAATCTCGAGGTCGCAGCCTGAACGAGCAATCATCTCGGCTGCGCTCATGGCCGAGTGCGTGCCGTTGTCGTCATAGAAGAGCACGGCGCCGGTTGGCATGACGTCGCCACCGAGCACATCCCAACTCGTTGCGACCAGATCGGCTCCGACTTCGAGGTCTGGGAGCTGCGGCTGACCACCCGTCGCCACGATCACGACGTCCGGGTTCAACGACGTGACGATCTGGGAGTCCGCGAGCACGTCGTACCGGATCTCGACGCCCAGACGCTCGAGTTCGTTGACTCGCCAGTCGATCATGCCAATCAGATCTGTTCGACGCTTGTTGCGAACCGCAAGGCGAATTTGTCCGCCGGCCCATGGCATCGCTTCGAGCACCGTCACCTCGTGACCTCGCTCGCCCGCCACTCGTGCCGCTTCCAACCCGGCCGGGCCCGCTCCGATGATGACAATCCGACGGGCTACTGCCGCCGGCTCGATGACGTGCGGCATCGTCGCCTCACGACTGGTGGCAGCGTTGTGGAGGCAGAGCGCCTCGCCGGCTTCGTAGATGCGGTCGAGGCAGTACGTGGCGCCGACACACGGCCGGATCTCGGCCTCTCGACCCTCGATGATCTTGTTCACCAGGTGCGGGTCGGCGATTTGCGCACGCGTCATCCCGACGAGGTCCAACTTACCCTCGGCGATTGCGTGCCGGGCCGTCGCAACATCATCGATCTTGGCCGCGTGCAGCACCGGCAGATTGGTCTCCTGACGAACTCGCCCGGCGAAATCGAGCATCGGGGCTGCGGCCATCCCGTGAATCGGAATGACATCGGTCAACTCGACGTCGTTGTGGATCGAACCCTTCGCGACGTTGATGAAGTCGATCAGCCCGGAGGACTCCAAGCGACGAAGTATCTCCATGCCGACGTCCAGATCGAAACCGCCGGGGACGGTCTCTTCGAGGAAGATCCGGAGGCCAACGATGAAGTCGGGGCCGACGCGTTCGCGGACCGCTTCGAGTACCAGCCACGGGAACTTCAGCCGGTTGTCGAAGTCGCTCCCCCACTCATCGGTGCGACGGTTCGTTCCCGGCGACCACCACGCGTCGAAGAGGTGACCGTAGGACTGCAGCTCGATGCCATCCATCCCACCGACCTGCATCCGCTCGGCAGCATCTGCGTACTTGCCGATGATCCGGTCGATGTCCCAGTCCTCGGCCTCTTTCGGAATGGACCGGTGTGCAGGTTCACGAATGGGTGATGGTGCGAGCACGGGGAGCCAGTCGCCGGTCCCCCACGATGTGCGGCGACCAAGGTGCGTGAGTTGGATCATGCACGCCGCGCCGTGTTCGTGCACGCCATCGGTCATGCGTCTGATCCAGGGAACGATCGCATCGTCATAGGCATGCAGGTTGCCGAACGACGGCGGGCTGTCTTCGGCGACCACTGCGGAGCCGGCCGTCATCGTGAGCGCAACGCCTCCCTTCGCCTTCTCCTCGTGATACAGCCGGTAGCGATCGGTCGGCATGCCACTGTCGGCGTACGCCGGCTCGTGCGACGACGAGAAGATCCGGTTGCGCAGCGCGAGATGCTTGAGCCGGTACGGGGTCAGCAGCGGGTCGCTCATCGTCGAAGACTAGATCAGGCTCCGGGTGTCCCTGTCATGGCGTCACAGTTGCGCTGACTCCGATCGGGAACCACGATTGACAGTCCATGGCAACAAAGCAGAACGAACCGGATCGCTCGAAACGGCCAGAGAGGTCGAAGCAAACGGTGCTCACCACCGGCGCCAACTCCGGCATTGGATTGGCGACAGCGATCGAGGTCGCCAGACTCGGCTACCGATCCGTCGGCTCGGTCCGCAGCGACGAGAAATCGGCCGTGCTCGAGGCGGCGGCGGAGTCCGCCGGTGTCGAAGTGGAGCCGGTCATCCTCGACGTGACCGATGCCGACCGGTGTGCCGAGGTGATCGAGCAGTTCGAGCCGTTCGGCCTGATCAACAATGCCGGCTTCACCAACACCGGCGCCGTCGAAGATGTCGCCGACGACGACATTCGCCACCAGCTCGAGACCATGACCATCGCCCCGATGCGGCTCGCCCGACTGGCATTGCCGGCGATGCGGGAAGCCGGTCGCGGCCGCATCATCAACGTCTCGTCGATCTACGGCCGCACCACCACCCCACTCTCGGGCTGGTACCAGGCCTCGAAGCACGCCCTGGAGGCGGTCTCCGACGCGCTGCGGGTCGAGGTGGCGTCGAGCGGTGTCCGGGTGGTGCTGGTCGAGCCCGGCACCTTCAGAACCTCGATCTGGGCCGACAACGAGCTGGCCGTCGGCCGGCACGAGGGGTCCCGGTTCGTCGATGCGTACGATCGCGAGGTCCGGTTCACGAAGCTGGCCGAGCCGTTCATGGGGAACCCCCAGCGGGTGGCGAAGGTGATCGGCAAAGCACTCGAGAGTCGGGCACCACGGGCCCGATACCTGGTCGGCTACGACGCCCAGGCCCTGGCCATCGCCGATCGGTTCACCCCAACCCCGGTCCGGGACGCGATCGCCCGCTTCGGCCTCGGCCTGTAGCCGGAATTCAGGCAACAGAAGGCCTCGGTCTGCTCGCAATCGTCGGCTACTGGTCGGGGTCCACGACGCGACCTCGGACTGACGAGCTGTGAAGAGGGGGAACCGACCGCTCGGACCTCGCCGACATCAGGGCAATGACGCGAACGTGTCACCCGTCCGGCAGACCCGGGTCTGTGACCCCGACGACCCGAGCGTGACACTCACACGGTGTTGAACACCACCGCACTCGAAAACAGCGAACCTCCGGTCATCAGCGCAGCTCTGGCCGCTTCCCTGCTGATTCCCTTCGCTTCCTGGCTCGAGCTACGAGGCGTGCCTCGCCTCCTTGCCACCTGGTTGGTGCTGCTCGCCGCGGTCGGCGGCGTTGCCAACGTCGAAGACTGGCTCGTCACCGGCCCCTTCGGGCTCTCGCGCACAACGGTCGACACATGGGTTTCCGACCTTCGATCACAACTGAGCTCCATCACATCCGCCCACCCTCGACGACGAAGGCCTCGTGTCTGCCGTCGAGGTGTACCTCTACGAACGTTGCCCACCACTCACATGCGGCAACGGTCGACGTCACGGTGGAGTCCGGCGACGAGGGTGTCCACGTCCGGGTCGTCGACGACGGTGTTGGTTGCGACATCGAGGAGGCCCTCCACGGGCGAGCCGGACACCAAGGACCGGGACCACCGTCGAATTCTGGATCCCCACCGGCCACTTCAGCTGATTTCAGCAGCCCCATTGCCGGCTTCGAGTTCGCCTGCCTGATGCCACGACGGAGTCCCCACCGCAGCGGATGACACGATCGTGTCATCTCCCTGCCGGCCACATCCGAGGACTCACCACCGCCGCTGCGATCTGGGCCGTCGGCAGCGTGGGTGTGATCGCCGGCGCCGCCCGGACCGTGTTGGCCATCGCCATCACCGTGTTGTTCGTCTTCGTCATCGCCTGACGTCAGACCTTCGCGAGCCCATCGCCGCTGTCGCCCTGCTCCCCAGGAGTCGGTAGACCGAGATGATCCATGATTGCGACGATGGCTGCGTCCTGGGCCTGCATGTGGGCCTGAAGCTGCTCGTTGATGTGGAGCAGGGCCTCGGTGTCTTCGAAGGTCGACTGCGCCCGCTTGTCCGAGGCCGCCCCCAGCACGTTCTGTCCCACGATGATGATGGGCAGCAACACCAGTTGCAGGAACGTCTGGGCGATCCAACTGATGATGACGATCAGGCTGCCGCTCTGCAACGCGGATGGCAGGCTCACGAGCGCCAGCATCGTGAACGCGTAAGCGGCCCACATGCTGCCGACAGCGACCGTGATGCCAAGCCCGACTCTGCCATTCAGCGAGGCGAGCCACCCACCTGTCGGCAACGAATCGACCACCAACGGCGGCCCCTCCTCCCGCCGTTCGGCAATGCGAGGGTGAACCGTCGGGACGTACAAGGAGACCATCGGATCATTCTCATGGCATCGACGTCGCCATCCGCTGATGCCATCAGCTGCATCGAGACGTGATCGTTCTCGCCGCCGGACCGCGTTGTCCGTCGGCAGGTGTGATGACCCGGCGAATAGCGTTCGCCTGTTCCAGGCGGCGAGAGCCCCGGAAAGAGCAGCCGCATAGCGAGGTCGCCGGTCGCGCCGAAGATGACGAGTGTCCTCACGGCAATGCCTGCAGCGGTTCTGGTGCCGCCGACGGTGCGCTGTGAGATCGATGGTGGCCAACGCCACGAGCTCGGTTGGCCTCGAGGTCGGCACCTGGCGGCGACGACCACGGCCGTTGAGGACGGCTTCATACAGTTCGAGGTGGTTCTTCGTCATGTGGGCAGTGCTGAAACGCTGCAGCACCGTGTCACGGCATGCTCGGCGATCGATGTCTCCGAGCCGCCCGACAGCGTCGATGAGAACATCCTCGGAATCGCCCAGGAATCCATCGCACCCGAGGTGATGATCTCGGTGGCGCCTTTCGGGAAACGAGACCACCGGGGTCCCGCGACAAGCGCTTCGATCATCACCATGCCGAACGGCTCGGGCCAGCCGGTGATCTCGACGTCGCTGACGGAGCTCGGCTCGTGGCCGCGGACGTGCTCGACGAAGTCGGTCGAGCGATCGTCGGCAAACGCCACGAACTCACCCGGATCCTCAGCGAGGCGCTCGCCGGCGGTCATGAGCTGATGGAGGATCGCCCGGTTGGGCAAGACACCTCGCGGCTCGATCGTGCGGGTAGACATCTGGGGATGGACTTCGCCCGCGCTCAGTGGACCCTCGACTTGATCTGCGCGGACCTCACCGGCGCATTCGTCGACATCGGTCATGGCGTCGTACGCGGCAACGAATGTGGCGAAGCTCGGGACGCAGGGCGACCGAATTGCTACTTGCGACGCGGAGCTCTCGCTCGTCGACGGTAGATCGGACAGGTGCTCACGCCGACGGCGAACAAGACGCAGTCGTGGCGGCGGTCTGGATCCACGGGCCATGGTCGATGACGGCTCAAGTGCCGCCATATCCAACGGGAGGAATGGCGGCTCCACGGCGGGGCAATCAGTCCGACTCTCACGATTCGTCGTTCTCGTTTCAACGGGGTCCGATCCTCGACAGGTCGCACGTAGCCAGGGAATGGCGCCTAGCGACTGTCGCACGAGAGGCATGCGAACTCGATCGGTACTCGACGTCGTCGAATCAGGAAGTCTCGAGTGTCGCACGTCCGGACATTGGGAGGAGCGCCTGCGTTCTCGCTCGGCGAAGGTGTGGAACTGGCGCGCGAGATTCGGTGCGATCATGGAAAATTCCGTTCTGCGTGGTGAGTGATCGTGGATGTCGTCGGACTGTTCCTGAAGTACCGTTTCGGCGTGCAGGACGGCGATCGAGAGGCGGGCGCCGTCGACAACGACATGCCGCTCGCGGTGAAGCCGTGCATCGAGGTGGCCGGGCTGCGACGCAGCCGCACGCTGAGGTCGGCGGCGTCGGGTTCGATGCCGAGCGATCCGCGGATGATCAGCAGGGGCGCCGCTGCGGCCCACGCCTGCGGTGAACACGACGAGGGGTACGGGATGGGGGCAGCAAGGTGCGTCTGCGTCGAATCGCTGCAAAGAGTTCGGGGAGGCGCCCGTTCGGTGAACGTTGATGCCCGCAGGAGGTCGTCGGCGGAGTCGGCTGCGCTCTGGTGATGGCCGTAGCGAGCCAGACCGGGCATCGCGATGGCAGTGTCGTGAGGCCACACCGAGCCGCAGTGGTAGGACCAGCGGGTTGTAGCCGGGGTTGTTGCTCGAGAGGGTGCGGAGGCCCCACCCTGACGCCAGTTCCGGCGACGTGAGCGACTTCGCAACCTTTTCAGCATGCTCGACGTCGGCGATTCCCGTCCAGAGACAATGCCCTGGGTTGGAGGTGATGCTGGCGATCCGGCGCTTGTCGGCGTCGAGCCCGACGGCAAAGGAGCCGAGGTCGTCGACCCAGAAGTCTTCGTTGAATCGCTTCTTGAGGGACTCGGCCTCGGCCCGACGTCGATCGGCAGTGCCGTGATCGCCGAACGCGTCGGCCAATTCCGCTCGGCCAACGAGCGCGCCGTAGACATACGCTTGCACCTCGCACAAGGCGATCGGAGTCTCGGCGATCGCTCCATCACGGTGACGGATCCCGTCCCAGGAGTCCTTCCAGCCCTGATTCTCGAGGCCTGACGGGGTCGCCCGCTGGTACTCCACGTACCCATCGCCGTCGCGATCACCGAAGGTCTCGATCCAATCGAGGGCCCGGTCGGCTTGGGCAGGAGTTGCTCCACCAGTTCCCGGTCAGCCGTCCATCGCCAGTACTCCGCCAGCAGCATCACGAACAACGGCGTCGCATCTGCCGTGCCGTAGTAGATGTTGTGACCGCCGAGGATCGGGCGGTCGCCGGGTCGAAGCGCACTTCGTGGAGAATCCGGCCCGGTTGTTCCTCGGTGGTCGGGTTCTCGACCTCGCCTTGCAGCTCAGCGAGCGAGTGCAGCACCCGCGAGCCAGATCGTGATCGACCAGAAGCGCCATCCACGCTGGCGAAGATCGAATCGCGACCGAACAGGGTCATGAACCACGGAGCCCCGGCTGGCGACCACCACTCGGTCGGGGTGATCAGGATCGAAGATGCGGAGTGCCCCGAGATCCTCGATGGCCTGATCGGCGGCCCGCTGAATCCTCGGGTCGTCGGCCCGCAACCGTGGTGCGTCGTTGCGCCACTGATGGAGCCGCTGCACCGGTATTGCCTCGGTGACGGGGTCGCCGCATCGGTAGCTGAGGTCGATGCGCGTCTGCCGAGCTGAGCAGTGATCTCCGTGCACAGTCGCCACGTTCCACGGCAGGAACCACGACCTCCCACAGTCCCGGCTGGTCCGCTGGGGGATGGAATGGAAGATGAGTGTGGATCGTCTCGTCCGGATTCGAGAAGCTGATCCCATCGAGACCCAGCTGACGCTGGGCCGACGCAACGTGTCTGGCGCGTCCGCTCTTGACGTCGAACAGGCTGGCAAAGTCGGATCCGGCGTCGATGTCGATCCGTATCGCTACATCGTGAGCGGAGTGGTTGCGCACCTCGAGGTCTTCGCGATCCCGACCGACATGGCGTCGACGGATGACGGACAACGGCGAGTCGGCGTGGCCATCCTCGGGAGAGGTCCGTCCGACGAACGTCGCCGAGAACGGTCCGTTGAGAATGACACTGAGCGGCTCGACACGAGCGCCGTCGATGCTCACCACGAGGCGATCCAACATCCGGGTATCCGAGAGGTAGAGACCGTGAGTGTCGATGCCGTTGATGTCGCCGGAGCGATCGCTGACCGCGAACGTCGAACCATCGACCAGCGTGATGAAGGGCCCCGAATCCGATCCGGAAACCGATGCTGCGCTGAAGGTCCACGGTGTCTCAGCGTCCTCCTCGTGCCTGTGCTCGACGTGATCGTTCATCGTTCTTCCTCGCTCTTGGTTTGGCCAGACCGCACCTGAAGATGACCCCGGCGCGGGACTGCCTGAACAGTGACGTCGCCCTCGGTTGTGCCGGTCAACAGCAGATCGATGGCTGCGTCACCGACTTCGAGGTTCGTGATCGTGATGTCGGGAAGCCAACCCGGCAAGAACGGATCGACGGTGAGTGCGCCGCTCGGGGCGTCTGGACTCAGCCCGGCAAGCGTCGACGCCAGGTGGACGAGCGCGCGCCAGACGCCCAGGCCTGCGGGACGTTCGCCCCAAGATACGGAACGGGGAATCCATCGGGGTCCCGTGGCAGCCCGGCGAAGAGCTCAGGCAGCCTGCGTTCCTTGAAGCTGTCTGCCGCATCGAAGACTCCGCTTGCGACTTGAGCCGCCTGCTGATCGCATCCGTACCGCCGCATGCCTGCGGCCAGGATGGCATTGTCGTGCGGCCACACCGAGCCGAGTGAATGACAGGCCCGCTGACAGGTGGCTGTTGTGGGGCCGTCATCGGGATCGTCCGTCTCTGGATCCCAGAAGAGACAGGTGTGCCAAGACCCGCCCGGCGGGAGGGCGAGTCTGAAGGAGATGCCACCGTTTGCATGCTGCGGGATCGAATCGGACCGCTTCACGATCACTCGCATCGCCCGAACGAAGTCGTCATTGCGGTAGCGGGTCGTGAGCACTTCGGCCCGCTCGTCCCACGAACTCTGCAGTGAGCCGCGGCGAACCACCGCCCGATCCTTCACCTCGAAGAGATCCCCGAAGTCGCACTCGAGACTGATCTCCATCGTGAGGTCGACGGCGACCGCTCCGTAGTTGACGACGTCGTAGTCCTCATGGAGCCCGGCACCGAGGGACCGTTCGAGGCGAAGATGCACGGCATCGGCCTGCAGTGGCCCCAGCGCCGTGCTGAGCAGCGGGTTCGTGAACTCGACGCGAGCCCCGTATGGCGAGACGGCCGAACTGCTCAGCAACACTGGGGCGACACCGCCGAGGCGGAGGCGGTAGCCGGACACGAAACGGGTGTCGGCGGCAAAGAAGCCATGGCCGGAATCTCTGGACATCGAACCGTCGGGTTCCGACACAACGACACGGTCATCGAGATGCAAGGTCACCAAGGCGGGGCCAACGACGACATCCATGACGGCGTCACCTGTCTCCGACCCACGAACGTGGCATGGCGCAGGTCCATGCACGACGAGCGGCAAGGACCGGACTGAACGTGCGGATCAGTGCGGTAGCGAACGCGGCGACCATCTTCTGCGGCTCCTCGGTGATCGTCATCCTATGCTCCGATTGATGCGGCATACCCCTCGTGATGGAGTCTGAATCATTGGTCGAAGCCCCGCCAGGACAGAGAACGTCTCCGACGGTGACGCATTCACGTCATGCGGGCGGAAGATCGGGCGATCGCCGCCGAGGAGTCGGCCATCCCCTGCGTCCCGAGCCACTCCCGACGACCGAGCCTGACAACTCGTGCGTCGTTCGTTAGCGTCACGGGCGTTCGACAAACCGCCCAAACGAAACGAGTGTGCACATGAGCGACAACGCACAAGCTGCCTACGACGCGATGACGGCGCTGATCGGCAATGAGCCGGTGGCCGGGGATTGGTTCCAGATCGACCAGGAACGGATCCACGCCTTCGCCGACGCCACGCTGGACCATCAGTTCATCCACATCGATCCAGAACGGGCGGCCCAGACACCCTTCGGCGGTCCGATCGCCCATGGCTTCCTGACACTCAGCCTGCTCGTGCACCTCTCGGAATCGATTCCCAGCGACCTTCCCCCTCTGGAAGGGGTGCTCATGGGCGTCAACTACGGCCTCAACAAGGTGCGGTTCGTGAATCCCGTACCGGTGGGCGCCCGAGTGCGAGCCACCGCGACAACGGTCAACGTCGAACTCAAGGGCAACGCCGTCGACCAGGTCCGAGCGATGACCGTCGAGATCGAGGGCGCTGACAAGCCCGCACTCGTCGCCGAGTGGATCGGCCGCACCGTCTTCGTGTAGCCCCGCCCGCTGCCTCAGCAGCCCGGATTGTGGCCGAGCAGGCAGAGGCCGAGTTCCATCACGAAGCCACCACACCGCCCCCCCACAGCTTCGGACCTAGGTCCCGAACTCGCTGCAGACATCATCGGTAGCGTTGATCGCCATGTCACGACCCAAGAAGCTCATCGTCGTCGGGGGTGTCGCCGGAGGAGCCAGTGTGGCCGCTCGTGCCCGTCGGCTGTCGGAAGAGGCACACATCATCGTCGTTGAACGAGGCAACTTCGTCTCGTACGCGAACTGCGGACTTCCGTTCCACATCAGTGGGGAGATAGAGGACCGCGAGAGTCTCCTCGTCCAGACCCCGGAGGGCCTCAAGAACCGATTCGATCTCGACGTTCGCACTCGTAGTGAAGCGCTCAGCATCGACCGTGAGACCAGGCATGTCGAGATTCGCAACCTCGAAACGAACGAGGTCTACTCGGAGCGATACGACGACCTCGTCCTGGCTCCGGGCGCAGCACCGCTCAGCCCACCGATTCCCGGCATTGATCGAGCCGGCCACTTCGCCCTTCGTTCCATTCCTGACATGGATGCGGTGATCGAGTGGAACAACACGGTTCGGCCGAGGCACGCCACCGTGGTGGGCGCCGGCTACATCGGACTCGAGATGGTCGAGCAACTCACGCAGCTCGGGATGGCGATCACGCTGATCGAGGCCGCCCCCCAGATTCTCGGGCCCGTCGACGAGGACATCGCGTTCTGGCCGCATCGGCAACTCGAGGATCACAACATCGATGTTCGGATCAGCACCATGGTGGTTGGATTCGAGGAGCCGACGGAGGCCGAAGATGCTCGGGCCTCGACGGTCGTCCTCAGCGACGGCTCGCGACTTCCGACCGACCTCGTGATCCTCAGCATTGGTGTCAAGCCCGAAGTCGAGCTGGCTCGAACCGCGGGCGTCGAGATCGGTGAGTTGGGCGGCATCCGGGTCAATCAGCACATGCGGACCAGTGACGAGCACATCTGGGCCGTCGGCGATGCAATCGAGGTCCGAAACCCCGTCACCCATGACTGGACACTTCTTCCGCTGGCCGGACCGGCCAACCGCCAGGGGCGAGTCGCAGCCGACAACGTCATGGGGCGACCCTCCCGCTACCGCGGCACGTGGGGCACCTCGGTCGTTCGGGTCTTCGACCTCACGATCGCGGCGACGGGCCTCAACGAGCGGCAGCTCAGAAGGGCCGGGATCGCCTTCGAGTCCGTACACGTGCACCCGCTCTCCCACGTCGGCTACTACCCGGGTGCCGAACTCCTGGACATGAAGCTGGTGTTCTGCGCCGAGGACGGGACCATCTATGGGGCCCAGGTCGTCGGCGACGAATCGGCTGCCCGTCGGATCGATGTGCTTGCCACCGCAATTCAGGGCGGCATGTCGGTCGACGATGTCGCCCAACTCGAGCTCTGTTACGCCCCGGCGTACGGGGCCCCGAAGGATCCGGTGAATCTCTTGGCCATGGCGGCTCGCAACGTCGTCAACGACGATGTCAGCATCGCCCATTGGCACGAGGTGGATGACCTGGGTGAGGACGAGGTTCTGCTCGACGTCCGCAGTTCTGATGAGCGCAAGGTCAGCGTGATTCCCGGCTCGATCCACATTCCGCTCGATGAGCTCCGAGGTCGCCTCGATGAACTCGACCCGTCGAAGCGGCTCATCGTCCATTGCTTCTCCGGCCAGCGCTCCTACTTCGCCTATCGGATGCTTCGGCTTCGCGGTTTCGATGTGCGCAACCTCACCGGCGGAATCCGGAGCTGGCAGGCCGCTCACCCCGACCGAGACCGCCAGAAGCCTGCGCCAGAGCACATCAGCGCACTCGCCAACTGATCCCTGCCCCGCAACATGGACAGCCATCACGTGAGGTACGGAGAATTCCCGGAACAATACGCCCACCTGTACGTGCCGTCGACCGGCAGCGGTCATCCGATCGTCGTTCTCATCCATGGCGGATTCTGGAAGTCGGCATACGAACTCGACCTCATGGCTCCCCTCGCTCACGACCTCGTGGAGCGGGGCTACGCCGTGTTGAATCTCGAGTATCGGCGGGTCGGAAACCCGGGCGGCGGTTATCCCGGGACGCTTCTCGACGTCGCATCAGGAATCGACTCGCTGGCCACGGCAGCTGACACCCACGACCTCGACCTCGACCGAATTGCCGTCATCGGTCATTCAGCGGGAGGCCATCTCGCTCTCTGGGCCGGAAGCCGACAACACCTCGAAGGCGACGAGCCCGGCGCCGACCCGCTGGTCATGCCGATCTTCGTCGTGGGACAAGCAGCGGTCACAGATCTGAAACTCGCAGCGGCCGAAAACCTCGGATCGCAGGCGGTGCAGCGTTTCCTCGACGGGTCACCAGATGAGCAGCCCGAGAACTACCGGGTGGCCCAACCCGTCATTCCCTCGACATCCACCTTGCTCGTCTCGGGTGATCTCGATCTCGACGTGCCCGTCCACCACACACAGAGATTCGCCGGTTCCGTCGATGTCCTCGTCGTCGGCGGCGAGGATCACTTCGACGTCATCGACCCGTCGAGCAGCTCCTGGAAGCAGACCACGATCAAACTCGGCGAAGCACTTCGCCACCCCGAAGCACCAACAGCCGACTGAGGTTCTCGGCCGTCAGATCACAATGGCGGAGACACGATTCTCGATGCAGCGCACCAGACTCAGGGCGGCCATGGCCGACGTCTTGGGATTCGCAGGGAGCGGTTCGTTGGCAATGACGACGTCGAGCCGGCCGAACAGACCGTGCGCTCGAAGTTCGTGACGGTTCGTGGTCGCAGCAGGGTCGGCGACGAGGGTGACCTTGGTCGCCTCCGGACCGATGCCGGCAAGCGCCGTCGTCATGGCGACGTTGGCATTCTTCGGAAATGCCAGCGCCGTCTCTGAAGCGTTGGCGCTGAACAACACCTGCTCCTCGGTGAGGGCCTCGAGGTCGTGCATCGACTCGGCCGGTGTCCCCCGCCACGCTCGAGGGGGCTTGACGATCCGGTGTTCGACCTCAGCGATGCCCATCAGGCGCGCTGCCGCGAGTGCCTCGACCCCCGCCAACGCACCGGGCTGAATGACGACCTGCGCCCCCGTGCGACGGGCGGTGTCGCGCAGGGATGCGAGAAGATCGACATCCGCCAGCGCTGACACTGACGACACGATGAAGTCGGCGCCGGCCTCGAGGGATGCGTGGCCCCAGCGGTCGACGCTGTCGAGGCCTGCGGCCTCCGCAACGACGTCAGGGGCACAGCCCGCGAGCTCCGACGGGTCCGTGATCAGGTGCGCTCCTGCCGGCAACTCGGCGACCCCTCGGCCGCGATCGCGTTTGCCGACAGCCACGATGTCCACCGCCGAGTCGCTCAACAGACTCGCCGCGCTCTGCGCAATGGCGCCCCAGCCGACAAACACCAGACGGAGCGGCGTGGTGCTCGGCATGATTCAGACCTCCAGGCCGCAGTTCTCGAACGCCTCGCGGGTCACGGCCTTCTCCTCGTCGGTCAGTTCGAGGAGTGGCGACCGAACGGTTCCGCCGACCTGCCCGAGAAGTTCTTGCCAGTACTTCTGATGTGCGTGAGGCTTCTCCGGAGGACGTGTGCCCCACAACGCGTCTCGCACTGGCTCGAGGCTGGCGCTGATCGCCCGAGCGTCGTCGGCACGACCTTCGAACGCGGCCTGGGTGTACTCGTGCATGCGGCGGTCCTTCGCCGATTGCAGCAGGAACGGCGGCGATGAGCAGAGGTAGAGCTTCCAGTTCAGTTCGAGGATGTTGTCGAGCCACTCGGGCTCCGAGGCAGTACTCACCTGGATCCGATCCGACGCCAGCTCGGTCAGCTCGGCGTACATGGGACGGGGCACGCTGTACTTGATCGCCACGACGTTCTCGATGTCAGCGAGGCGGTTGCAGAGCTGCGGCGACATCAGGTACCCGCTGGCCGGATGGCTCCACAGCGCGATGCCGATGTCGACGCTGTCAGCGATCGTCTTGTAGTAGTGATAGAGCGTCTCGTCCTGCTCGGTCTGGAAATGGAGTGCCGGAGCGTGAACGACGATGTAGTCGGCGCCGATCTCCTGAGAGTGCCTGGCCAGATCGAGCACCACGTCCATGTTCTGATCGGAGCACGACATGATCGTGTAGCCGCCATCACCCGTCGCTTCCACGGCGAGTTCGAACGACCGTTTCCGCTCCTCGAGTGTCATCGAGAAGAACTCGCCCTGCTTTCCGGCGATGAACAGTCCTTCGATCCCGAGATCGTGGATCCAGTGACGAACGTTCTCTCGGAACCCGTCCTCGTCGATGCGGTGGTCAGGGGTGAAGGGCATCAAGGCCGCGGCCCAGATGCCCTTCATGTTCTGCTTCGCGTACGCCTTCGCGCCGCTTCGCTCGTAGTTCATTGCCGATACACAACCTTCCGGTCAAACGAGTGGTTCAGACGATCTTGATGCTGTGAGAGACGTTCTTGGTCACCGTGTAGTGGTGGAGGCCTTCGATTCCGCCCTCACGTCCGTAACCGCTCGACTTGACGCCACCGAATGGAGTCTCCGGCAGCGATGCCTCGAGCGTGTTGATCGACAGATTCCCCGCTTCGACCCGTTCGATCATCTCGTCGGCGTAGTCGGCGCGGTTGGTGAATCCGTAGGCGGCGAGCCCGTACGGCACGGCGTTGGCCTGCTCGATGGCGGTGTCGAGGGAGTCGACCGAGTTCACGATCGCGATCGGCCCGAAGGGCTCCTCCTGCATGATGCGGGCGTTGGCGGGCACGTTGGCGAGCACGGTCGGCTCGAAGAAGAAACCAGGCCGATCCATGCGGCCTCCGCCGGTGAGAAGCTCTCCTCCGCAGCCAACGGCATCATCAACGAGCTCGGTCAGTGCTGCGATGCGGCGATGATTGGCGAGTGGTCCCATCTCGACCCCAGGCTCCATGCCGTCGCCCACGACCGTTTCTGCGGTCCTCTTCGTGATGACCTCGAGGAACTCGTCGAACACCTCTTCGTGGACAAAGAACCGGGTGGGGGAAGTACACACCTGTCCGGCGTTGCGCATGGCGCGGATTGCCGAGCTGATGCCGGCCGCCTGCACATCGGTGTCCTCGCAGACGATCACCGGCGCATGCCCGCCCAGCTCCATCAGGACGGGGGTCATGTGGTTCGACGCGATGCTGGTGAGGTGGCGACCGACCGACGTCGATCCGGTGAAGGCCACCATCTTGATCGAGTCGTTCGGGATCAGGTAGGACGAAATGTCGGCGGGAATACCGAAGACGAGGTTCAGGACACCAGCCGGCAGGCCGACATCGTGGAACGCCTGAACGATGTGCATTGCTCCGGCCGGAGTTTCCTCGGCCGCCTTGAGAATGATGGAACACCCGGACGCGATCGCACCGGCGATCTTTCGCGCCGGTTGGCTCATCGGGAAGTTCCAGGGCGAGAAAGCGGCGACCGGTCCGATCGGTTGGTGATGCACGATGTACTTCACGCCGGGGCCGCTCGGAATGACGCGTCCGTAGGTACGGGTGGCTTCGCCCGCATCCCATTCGAAGAACTCACAGCCACGGATGACCTCGGCTCGGGCCTGGTCGATCGGTTTGCCGTGCTCGAGGGTGATCGAGTGAGCGATCTCGTCCTGACGTTGGCGCAGCAGGTTCGACGCCGCCCGGATCATGTCGGCCCGTTCCTTCGGTGAGGTTCGGCTCCAGACGGCAAAGCCCCGAACCGCGGCCGCCACCGCATCGTCGAGATCCTGCTGCCTGGCAATCGGTACCCGACCGATCTCCTCTTCTGTCGCCGGGTTGACCACTGGGAGGTCGTCGTCGGTGGTTCGCCAGGAACCGTCGATGTAGAGCTGGAGCTTCGGATACGTGTTCATCGCAGAGGGTCACCTTTCGGCCATCGTGCCGTCGCTAGAAGTTGGTGCGGATTGCCCACAGGTCGGGGAAGGCTGGTTGGAAGAGGGTGCTCGCGAGGTAGGAAGCGCCGTCGGATCCGCCCGTGCCGTGTTTGGTGCCGATCGTCCGACGAACCATCATCACGTGGCGGTAGCGCCACTCCTGCAGGCCCTCATCGAGGTCGGTGAGGGTCTCGCACAATGCGGCGAACCTCTCGTCGTCATAGCGGGCGACGATCGTTGCTTGCAACGCTTCGTTGGCGACGATGGGTTCGCTGACATCTCGATGCAACACCTCGGCCGGTACGGCGAAGTCGTCTCGGTGGAGCGCATTGACGAACGCGTCCCAGAGCGTTGGCGCCGCGTGTCGTCTGATCAGGCGCTCGCCCTCGGCACCGGTGAACCACTCGAGCTGGATGCGATCCTTGATGCCGAGAAGGAACTCGAGCTCGCGAAACTGTGCCGACTGGAATCCGCTGGCGTTGGCGAGGAAGGAACGGAAGCTCGCGAACTCGGCCGGGGTCATGGTTTCGAGGATGTCGATCTGACCGACCAGTGTCTTCAGGATCTTCAATACACGTTTCAGGTGGTTGCTGGCAGCGCCCATCTTGTCGTCGTTCAGCTGCACCACGATGTGGTCGAGTTCGTGCAGCATCTGTTTGAACCACAACTCATAGACCTGGTGGATCACGATGAACAACGTCTCGTCATGCTCCGGCTCACCCGTATCAGGGTCGACGGAGACGCACTGCTGGAGCGAGAGCAGCTCCGGGATCATCAGGTAGGAGCCGTAGGTGAACTGGTCGTCATTCTCGAAAGGAAGGCTCATGAGACGGACAGTGCTTTCGGGTCGGCCAGCGGATCGAGCTCGGGAAGTTCGGGCAGGGCGGTGACCAGCGCATCGACATCGAGCGATCGGGTCAGTCAATGGCCTCGGCGATGATCTTCGCCTGCGCCGCCGCACGCGATTGCGCTTCCGCGTACGGCATGGTCGAGAACATGACCATGTTGTAGCGGGGGCTCAGATGGCGTGGGTGGCGTCGCTCGAGGTCAAGAGCGAGCGTCCGTTTCGCCACGTAGTTCGGGTCGATGACACCTGATCGCATCTCGATGTAGTTCTGCAGCGCCATGTCGGCGATGGCGTCCGCATCAGGTTTGCGTTCTGACTCGTAGCGCCGGAACGCCTCGGCCCGATCGTCCGGCGACTCGCTCAGGTGCCGGTGGAGTGCGCGGGCTGATTCCATGGCTGCGTTCATTCCTTGACCATGGAACGGCACGATCGCATGAGCGGCATCGCCGACCAGGACTGCCTTGTCCTCGTAGCTCCAGCCGTTCGCCCGCATGGTGCCCAAGGAGCCGGTGGGGTTCCGCCGGTACTGTTCGGCGAGGTCTGGAACCTCCGACGCGAAATCTGCGAACTCGGCGTCGAAGAAGGCGTCGATCTGCTCGGCCGAGGTCAACGAATCGAAGGTCTCGGTTGGAGCAAACAGGGTGACGGTGAAGTCACCCTCGGGATTGGCGAGGGCAATCAGCATGAACTCGCCTCGGGGCCAGATGTGCAGAGCGTTCGGATCGAGTCGATGAGTTCCGTCGTCGGCCGGGGGCAGCGTGAGCTCCTTGTATGAGTGGTCGAGCCACTCGGTGTGGAAGGTGCACGCGCCCTTGGCGGCGATCGCCGAACGCACCTTCGAGCCGGCACCGTCAGCCCCGAAGATGACACCGAACGGCTCAGTGCGACCGTTCTCGAATCGGAGCAGCGACTCGTCGAGATCGACCGAATCGATCTCGGCCCCGAATTCGATGGTGACCCGCCCGGTTGCCTCGGCCGCGTCGAGGAGGATGGCGTTGAGGTCGGTTCGTGACACCGAGTGAATGACCTCGTGGATCTTGCTTCCATAAGGCTGAAGGACCGGGTCCGGATCACCGGCAGCGTGGACCATGCGGCCGCGCATCGGGATCGTGATCGCGTCGACCTGTTCGATCACACCGACGTCGATGAGCGGCACGATGCCTCGGGTCGCCAATGCCAGATTGATCGAACGGCCGGCGTCGACGTCGCGACGGCGGAGGTCCGGTCTGCTCTCGTAGATCACCACGTCGTTGCCCTGCCGAGCCAGGTAGATCGCGAGCAGAGCACCAGCCTGCCCGGCTCCGGCGATGACCATTCGACCGGTCATCGGACGATCCCATCGAGAATGCCGACGAAGCGTTCGATGTCGTCGAACGAGTTGTACAGGGGTACGGGTGCCACACGGATCACGTCCGGTTCTCTCCAATCACAGAGCACTCGGGCTGCTTCGAGTGCTTCGTAGACGCGTCTTCCATCACCGTTGGTGACTCGCAAGGCGTACTGACAGCCACGTTCCTCGAGTTGCTGCGGTGTGATGTTCTGCACTCGATCGCCGAGAGTCTCGGCCAGGCGCCGGTCGAAGAACTCGATCTGCCGCTCGGACTTCTGCCGTAGCGCGGCCACTCCCCCAGCCGCTTCGATGATGTCGAGCGACGAACGCAGGACAGCCATCGGAAAGATCGGTGCGTTCGAGAGCTGCCACGACTCGACGGTCGGGATGGCCTCGAAGTCGGTGGCCATCTCGAAGCGGCTATCTGGCTTCGTTCCCCACCAACCGAGGAACTTCGGCAGTGTCTGGTCCTCGATGTGGCGTTGATGCACGAAGGCTCCTGCCACGCCGCCGGGGCCGCTGTTGAGGTACTTGTACGAGCACCACGCAGCGAAGTCGACGTCCCAGTCGTGGAGTGAGAGCTCGATGTTGCCGACCGCGTGGGCAAGGTCGAAACCGACGACAGCTCCGACGTCGTGGCCGGCACGCACGATGTCGGCCATCGGTAGCACCTGGCCGGTGTAGTACTGAACCCCCGGCAGGAGAATGAGCGCAAGCTCGTCTCCGACGGCGGCCACCGTCGAGAGAATGTCCTCGGGCCGAAGCGTCTCCTCCCCCGCACGGGGTGAAAGGAGCACGAGCGACTCGGACGGGTCGAAGCCCCGTTGCCGGATCTGCGACTCGGCGGCGAAGTGATCGGACGGAAAGGCATGGCTCTCGATGAGGATCTTGTGCCGCCGTGGTGTCGGCCGATAGAAGCTCACCATCAGCAGGTGGAGATTCACCGTGAGGGCGTTCATCGCCACGACTTCGTCCGTTCGCGCTCCGGTGATGGCTGCGAGCTGCTCGGTCAGGAGCTCGTGGTAGTCCTTCCAAGCCAGGTCGCCGGTGAAGTGGCCCTCGACGCCGAGGGTGCTCCAGCGATCCAGTTCGGTGGTGATGCAGTCGCGAGCCCGCTTCGGCATGGCACCGAGCGAGTTGCCGACGAGGTAGATGCCTTCTGGCACTTCGAATTCATCGCGGAATCTCGCGAGCGGATCGGCCGCGTCGAGCTCGGCCGCAGACGGGTTCGAAGCGGTCACAGTCGACCCTTCTTCCCGGGATGGAGCGCACCGCAATGCGGACAGGTCCGAGCGTCCTCGTCTTCATCGAACGCCGCGAACAGTGGAGGCAGGTCCTTGTCGATTGCCTGCACCTGGATCTCGACCCGGTGAACCAGCTTGGCGCACGTCGGACACACCCACTCGAAACCATCGAGCTCGCCGACGTCGCGCTGATACTCGACGACCAGGCCGATCGAATCGCGTTCTGGTCGTTGGGGCGAGTGCCGCACCCGGGCAGGCAGGAGATAGACCTCGCCCTCGCGAATCGGCATGTGGTAGGGCTCGGTGCCTTCTTCTGGCCAGATCACGAGGTTCATGTCTCCCTTGATCTGATAGAAGAATTCCTCCCTCGGATCGTCGTGGAAGTCGTTTCGCTCGTTCCCGCCACCCACGATCATCACGATCATGTCGGCCTCACGCCAGATCTGTTTGTTCGAGACCGGTGGGGTGAGGTCGGCACGATGGTCGCTGATCCACTTCATGAGATTGAAAGGCCGACGCTGGTCCGGGCTCGGGTCGTATTCGCTCATGACTGCCTCCTGGAGTTCAGGGTTGCTCTACTGCGCGCGTTCATCACTGTTCGCGTTCATCGTCGCCATCTTCACCTCGCTGGGTCGCGTCGATCAGATCGGTGAGCCGCTCGAGCTCAGCGGTCAGCGTCGAGAGATCACCAACGTCGGTGAGGGCGCAGGCCTCCAGCTCTCGCGCCTCGGCGATGAGGACGTCGGTCAATGCGACGCCGGCTGCGGTCAACGACACGAGACGTTGACGCCGGTCTGCCGCGCCGACCGACCTCGTCACCAAACCTCTTGCTTCCAGCCGCCCGACAGCGTGGGTGACCGTTGGCTGTGGACTCAGCGCTTCGACTGCCAGCTCGATCATCGGAAGCTCCCCGATCGCGGCGAGCACGGCCAGCACGCGCCACTCCGACCGGGACACGCCGTGACGTTTCAGCGCCGCGTAGAAAGGAGCCGACAGGGTCTGGTCCGCCTTGCGCAACAGGTACGGCAAGTAGGTGTCGAGGAATGCTGCGCCGTCCGACGTCATGACGCGACATTACATTCAAACGAATGGGGTGTCATGCGAACTGGTGTTCACACGTCGGCCCCAGCTGACGCTGGTTCGTCATGCGACTCTGCCGTCGACGGTGCCGGCCGGCGCCTTGTCGTCGCCTTGTCGTAGCCTGAGGCGATGAACCTCGTCGACGCCATCAAGGACAGCCAACTACAGACCATGAACCTGGTCCACCGAACCGTGCTCACCCTGTCGGGCGGAAAGATCGGCAACAGGATGGGCAACATGCCCGTGTTCAAGGTGACCACGACCGGGCGCACCTCGAACAAGCCGCGCACAGTCATGTTGACTGCCCCCGTCCAACACGACGACACCTACGTGTTCGTCGCATCCAAGGGCGGTGATGACCGCCACCCGGACTGGTACCGGAACATGGTCGCCAACCCCGACTTCACCGTCGAACCGGCAAATGGCGGCGGCCCGATTGCACTGGTTGCGCGAACCGCCTCAGATGCAGAAAAAGCCGAACTCTGGCCACAGATCGTTGCCGCCTACAAGGGCTACGGCGGGTACCAGAGCAAGACCGATCGGGACATCCCGGTCGTGATCGCTCAGCCGCCTGCCGGTTGAGCGATCACGACCGCGGTTGGCTCAGTCGCCCTCGAACTTGAAGGAGACACTCAGCTTGGCCCGGTATGCCGCGACCTTGCCGTCCTCGATCGTCATGTCGAGTTCCTTGACCTCGGCGATGCGGAGATCGCGCAGCGTCTTGGCGGCCTTGGTCACGGCGGCAGCTGCAGCCTTTTCCCATGATTCCGTGCTCGTACCGACGAGCTCGACGACCTTGTACACGTTCTCTGCCATGGCGCACCTCAAATAGTTTTCGGAAACACCTTCTTACCAGCTCGTCGGACAGCGTGTCGGGCGATCGACACAACACCCTCGACCCCGCCTCGGGTTCTCCGACAGTTTTTCAGTGACGCCGATGCGGTGCAGGTGTAAATTCAGCAACGAGGCCCGTTTGGGCCTGGGCGGCAGGACGAGGAGGGCCGTCATGACCGAATGGATTCCGCCGGCACCAGGACCGTGGCAGCAAGATTCAGCCCACACCCCGGTGTCGCAAACAGCCATCATGCAGGAGGTGTACCCGGCGGGCTTCAATCGGGGTTTCACCGAGACGTTCGACCGCTACGGCGTCCTGCTCGACCGCTTGGCGATGGGAGTGGTCAACGGTTTCACCTACCACCAACCCCAACCGTTCGACATGCCGGGACCAGACGGGCCGAAGTCTCCGGACGAGATCGGCGCCGAGTTCGGCCGCCGGCTCGGCGTTGCTTCACAGGCCCTCGAAACGAAGTTGTGGCGGCAGGATCTCCTCGACTGGGATTCGGACTGGAAGCCCAGGGCAATCGCCAGGCACCTCGAGCTGTCCGGAGTCGACGTCGCCGCGCTCGACACCGACGCACTCGTCGAACACCTCGAGGCCGTTGCCGCCCACGTGACCGAGATGGTGTACCAGCACCATCGTTTCAACATGGCGGCGATCCTCCCGATCGGCGACTTCCTCCTCCATGCCAGCGCCTGGACCGGTCGTCCACCACACACCCTCCTCGGTGTGTTGAATGGGTATTCGCCGATCTCGGCGACCCTTCCAGACGAGATGCGGCCGGCAATCGCCGCCATCCTGTCGAATGGCGATGCGCAGCATCTCGTGCGGGACGACGGCGATCCAGCTCGTCGGGTGGCGGAGCTTCGGGCCATGGTGCCCGCCGTGGACGAGTTCATGCGAGTGACCGATTGTCGAGTGATCGACGGATTCGACCTCGTGAACCCGACGCTTCGGGAACAGCCGATGATCATGCTCGGCAAGCTCGCTGCAGCGCTCGACGCAAACCCGGATGAAGCTCGAAACAGAGCCGACCTCTTCGCCGACGAGGTCCGCTCGGAGGTCCCGGCGGAGCACCTCGACTTCTTCGACGAGTTGCTCACCGATGCTCGCTCGAACTACCGGCTGCGCGATGAAGCGCGGCATCTACAGCGAGATCACGGCGATGGGAATCCTCCGGCTGACCATGCTCGAGCTCGGGCGCCGAGCGCACGACCTCGGAGCGATCGACGACGCCGATCACATCCTCGACGCAACGATCGACGAGGCGGCGGCCATTCTGAAGGGTTCCGGGCCATCGGCCGCGGAGATACGCGAGCGCGGCGAACGGCGGCGACTGTTGACGGCCGAAGGTCCGCCGCGTTTCCTCGGGACTCCGCCACCGCCTCCGCCGCCGGTGGACGAGCTGCCTCCGCCACTCGCTCGAGTCATGTCAGCGACCGGCTTCATGATCGACGCGATCCTGGGTCAACTCGATGCCCCCGAGGGCGACTCGAACGTCATCGTTGGCCTCGGGGTCAACTCCGGGATCTACGAGGGAACGGCCCGCGTCATCGGCAACACCTTCGACCTGGTCGATCTCGAGGAAGGCGAAGTGGTGGTGTCCGGCACGACCGGCGAGGCATTCAATTCAGTGCTCCACCTGGTCGGAGCGATCGTGACCGATCACGGCAGCCATGCGTGTCATGCAGCGATCGTTGCTCGCGAGATCGGCTTCCCGGCTGTGGTGGGCACCGTGAACGCCACATCGCGCATCAAGTCCGGCGACCGGGTCAGGGTTGATGGCACGAAGGGTGAAGTGACCATCGTTTCATGATCCGACGTCGATGACTGCGTGCGCAGATGACCAGCGACGGTGCGTTCTCGACTGCCACCGTCGTCGGCATCTCGGCCGCGGTGGGTCTGGTGCCTCTCAATTCCACGATGATCGCCGTCGCTCTGCCGAAGATCGCCGAGGATTTCGGCATCTCCACCGGCCGATCCGGCATCTTGATCACCGTCTATCTCGTGGCGATGCTCGTGGTGCAGCCGTTGGCCGGTCGTCTGGGAGATGCCATCGGGAGCGACCGGCTGGTCAACATCGCCCTCGTCGGGGTCGGCGCCACGTCGATCGCGGCAGCTGCGTCGAACACGTTCGCGATCCTGGTCGTCGCCCGCGTCGGCCAAGCCCTGTTCGCAGCAGCGCTCGGCCCGAGCGTGCAGTCGCTCCTGCGTGCCATCACCCCTGCGGCTCAGCAGGGTCGTACGTTCGGGTTGATGGGCTCGGTGCTCGGTGTGGGCGCAGCGATCGGGCCGGTGGTCGGCGGAGTGCTGACGCAGTCATTCGGTTGGCGCTCGATCTTCGTGTTCAACGTTCCGATCGCAGCGGCAGCCCTGCTGGTTGCGTTGCGAGTCAGCAGGTTGGCTTCGCCGGCTGCCGTTGCCGAGAGCGCCGGCACACCCGGTCCCGCCGAGCGGGGACGCATCGCGAACAAGGTCTTCATCGCCGCCTTTTCGGTACAGGCGCTCTCGACCGTCGGCCAATACGCGCTGCTCCTGCTCACCCCGATCATCTTGCATGCTCGGGGGTGGGGTTCGGGTGCAACGGGAGCGGTGCTGTCGGCGTTGACGGTCGGGATGATCGTGATGAGCCCCTCAGGTGGCCGCCTCGGGGACCAGTACGGCCGCCGATCACCATCACTCGCCGGCATGGCGGTGGCAACAGGGTCGATCGTGGTGCTCCTGATCGGTGGACCGTCCATCACGACCTTCGCTCTCGTACTGGTTCTCGCCGCCTTCGGTATCGGACTCGGGATCGCCACCCCGAGCCTGACCACGGCCGCGATCGAGTCGGTTCCTCTTCATCGCACCGGCGCCGCCGCCGGGGTGGTGTCGACCAGTCGCTACGTCGGAAGCATCACCATCAGCATTGCCATATCGGCGCTCGTGACCGCCGACGCCGGCGGAACACGGAGCGTGCTCTGGATCGTTCTCGCCAGCATGACTGCCGCCCTCGTCACAACCGGTGTACTGCCCGGCCGTCTTCCCGAGAGCGTCAAAACCTGAAGAGATGGCCTGTCCCCGCGACTTCTCCGCCGTCCCCCGCGACTTCTCCGCCTACGAACCGATACATACTGAAGGCCGCAACTGCGGCCCCAGAAGGGACAGACCGAGATGACTGACCTCATCAACCCGACTGACGAAGCCACGACGGACGAGGACCCGGTCGCGCCGGACGAATCCGATCCCGAGACGGTCGACGAGGCCTCGGCCGACAGCGCGGCCGAAGAAGCGAGCTCACCGACAGCAGACCCCGCCTCCACGACGCCAGAGGCCGCGCCAACAACCGACGCCGGCGATGCCAAACGCCCATCCCGGCACCGGCCAAGCGCGGCATCGTTCGCCGCCTCCTGCGTATCGCGTTCCTGCTCGTTGCGTTGGCCGGCTTGGTCGCAGCAGTCATCTACGTCGCGCCGATCATCAACGACCGCATCATCCAGCCAGTCGAAACGAACACTGCAGACACCGCCGCTCTCCAGGCTTCGGTCGAGGAAGCCGGCGCACGACTCGATCTGCTCGAGACCGAAGCCGCAGCACTTCGCGCCGACCTCGGCGTCGTGAGCCGAGCCGCAGCGTCGAACTCCACACGCCTCGACGACATCGACACCCTCATCGCTGACCAGACCACTCGGCTCGATGACCTCGACGAACTCGCAGCGACCCTTGGAACCGAGATCGACGCAGCAGAGTCGGCGACGGCTCTCGAGATCGACTTCCTCAAGAGCACCGAACTGTTGTCCCGGGCCCGGCTCTTCCTCTACCAAGCCAACTACGGCCTCGCCACCCAAGACGTCCAAGGCGCTCGTGACCTCCTCGCCCGACTCCAGGCTGCCCAGGGCAATGACGGCCCAGTCGGCAACGCGATCCTGGCCGACGCCCTGTCCCGGATCGACCTCGTCCTTGCTGCGTTGCCGAATCGACCCGTTGCCGCGAGCGATGATCTCGACATCGCCTGGCGCCTGCTTCTCGATGAGCCGCTGAGCCCTCTTGTCGCCACGAACACGGCGCCAGTTGCGCCGACGACCGAACCCGCCGAGGTGGATCCGACCACGCCGCAAGACTGACCACATTCCTGGCGCGGCAGCGATTTCGGCGTAGCTCAGATCCTCGGTCTCACGAAAGGGCTGCCTCGGTCGCCATCGGCGCCTGGCCGGCTCCCGCGTCCAACTCGTCGCGGGGGTAGAAGCGGGCAATGATCAGGGCCATCACCACCCCCAAGCCGGCCGCTACGCCGAAGCTGAGCCGTTGGCCGTCGACGAAGGCGTCGCGGGCTGCGGCGAGTAGCGGTCCGGCGACCGACGGCTCGACCTGGCCGGCCACCTGGAACGCCCCACCGATCGAGTCCTCGGCCAGTTCGGCCAATGGCGGGGCCAGCCCACTGGTCGAGGCGCCCATACCGGCCTGGTACGACACGGTCACCAGCGTGCCGAGCAGAGCAATTCCGACCGCCCCGCCGACCTCGCGAGTCGTGTCGTTGACCGCTGAGGCGACGCCTGCCTTGTCCCCCGGAAGCGAGGTCACGATGGCGTTGGTCGTCGGCGGCATCAGCAGAGCCATGCCTGCTGCCATGGGCACCACCGCCAGCAGCAAGAGCCAGTAGCCGCTTTCGACATCGAGCAGGGTGCAGATGGCAAAGCCGACTGCCTGGATGAGGAAGCCGCCTGCCACCACCCGGCGGGTTCCGAACTTGGCGGTGAGGAGCGGACTGCGGGGGGCGATGGCGATCATCACGACCGAGAACGGGAGCAGCCGGACCGCAGCTCCGAGCGGCGAAAAGCCGAGCACGAACTGCAGGTAGAGCGTCATCAGGAAGAACATGCCGAACATCGTGAGGAAGGCGACGGTGATCGTGAGGCTCCCGAGTCCGAAGCGAGGTATCCGGAAGAAGTCGGGGTCGAGCAGGGGGTGTTCCATTCGCCGCTCCCAGGCCACGTAGGCCACGATTGCCGCAGCGCCGATGGCAAACGACGCCAAGGTCACCGGATCGAGCCAGCCGATCTCAGGCCCTTCGATGATCCCGAAGACGATGCCGACCAGGGCCACGATCGAAAGGACGGCACCGCCGAGGTCGAGCCGGTGGCGGATCTGCTCCGCGGAGTTGGGCACGATCGCGATGATCGCGACGAGGGCCAGCGCCGCGATCGGCACGGCGATGAAGAACACCGAGCCCCACCAGAAGCGCTCGAGCAGCAGTCCACTGGCCACGGGGCCGATGGCCCCTCCTGCGCCGGCGAAGCCGGCCCACACTGCGATCGCCTTTGCCCGGTCTCGGGGGGCGAAGACGACCGTGAGGGTCGAGAGGGTGGCGGGCATGATCAGGGCTGCACCGATACCCATGATTCCCCGTGAGGCGATGAGCTGGGTCGGGCTGTCGGCATACGACGCGAGCGTGGAGGCCCCCGCGAAGATGACGAGACCGACAATCAGGGCGTGGCGTCGCCCGTATCGATCGCCGAGGGCGCCGCACAACAGAAGCAGACCGGCGAACACCAGCGCGTAGGCATCGATGATCCAGAGCTGCTCGGTCGAGCTCGGGTCGAGCTCGCGAACGATGGTCGGGATGGCGACGTTCAACGAGCTGACAGCGGCGACGATCATCACCAAACACAGGCACATGATCACCAGGATCAGACGCCTTCGGGGATGCCCCTGGCCATCTGGTCCCAGGTGAGGGTCGACTTGCTGCTGATCGTCCATCGGGCTCCTCGATTCCATCGGCTCCGACACTAGGAGACGATGACGACCTATCCCGTGCCGCCGTAGCGCAGATCGGCGAGGAAACGCTGCGTGCGTTCGTGGTTCGGGGACCGCAGAACCTCCGCCGGCGGCCCCTCCTCGACGATCTTGCCGCCATCGAGCATGACCACGTGGTCAGCGATCCCACCGACGAATCCCATCTCGTGGGTCACGGCCACCACGGTCACATCCGTCGCCGCGATCTCGGTGACGATTCTCATCACACCCTTTGTCAGCTCGGGATCGATCGAGGCGGTTGGTTCGTCGAGCAGGAGGATTCTGGGCTCGGCTGCGATCGCTCGGGCAATGGCCACGCGCTGCTGCTCTCCGCCAGAGAGCTGGTCCGGCCGCTTCGAGGCGTGGCGCGCCATCGAGACGCGTTGCAGGGCGGCCATGGCCAGTTCCCTGGCGTCGTCTGCATCCAGGCTCCTCACGAGACGAAGAGCAACGGTCACATTCGTCAACACCGAGAACTGGGGGAAGAGGTTGAAGTTCTGGAACACCATTCCGACCGTTTGCCGCAGCGCTCTCAGTTCGTACTGATTGTCACCGGCCTCGGTTCCGAAGACTTTCACCTGGCCCAGGCTTTGAGGATGCAACTGATTGATCGTCCGAATCAGCGTCGACTTGCCTGACCCGGAAGGCCCGATGATCCCGACGACCTGACCTGGCTCGACCACCATGCTCACGTCGTCGAGGGCACAGAACTGGCCGTAGAAGGTGGAGACGTGACGCAACTCGATTGCCGGCGGGTCGGCCTCTTCTGGAACCTCGGCCGCGGCAAGCAGTTCGAGGTTCGGATCGAGGAACTCGACATCGCGAAGGGCCGGGTCTTCGCTCGGCATCTGCCCAGCGGACGTCCGGTAGCGGTCCAGCATCGCCATACGCCAGTATCGCGCCGAACTCGGACGCCCGACCGTGGGGTGGCCCAGGGAGCGTTTCGACTCGGCGAATTCGCGGTCACGGCTTGCGAGCGATCACGAACTGGTGGTCGTTGCGGAATCGGTACATGCCTCGGTCGTCGAGACACGACTCGAGCGCAGCGAGGACCTCACGTTTGATCTCCGCGACGTCCCCGTTTCGTAGGGCCGGCACCGCAGGACCGAGGCTCGCCATCGCACGCCACGCGATGTCGGCATCCGGCCACTCGATGATCGAGACTCGGTGCCCGCGCTCGATCACGTCGAAGCCGCCGGCCTCGAGCATGTCCTCGGCGATTCCCGGTCTTGCGATGTTGTTCAGCTTCACCATCGACCCGAAGTGCTGTTGGGGTGCATTGCGGGCGAAGGTCTTGAACACATTGCGGAGATCATTCGGTTGGCCATTGCCCCAGAAGCTGATCCCCAGTGTTCCGCCCGGCCGGAGGACTCGGAAGATCTCGTCGAGCGCCGCTTCACATCCACCCCAGATGCCGTTCACGGAAACGGCTCCGTCGAAGGTCGAGTCATCCCACGGCAGTTCGAACATGGAGCCCAACCGAAGATCGGCCTGGGGGGATCGAGACCGAGCGATGGCCACGAGATCGGATGCGGCGTCGATCCCGGCGACCGATGAGCCCATGGCATCGGCCAGTCGTACGGCCAAGCCCGACCCGCAGGCGATGTCGACGAGCGACCGACCGGGCCCGACGCCGACCTTGGCGAACATGGCACCGATGACGTCCAAGGCGTAGTGCTCGTACAGACACGACCAGTCGTTCGCCGCGTGACCCCAGGCCTCGCCGGCCGCCTTCCAGTCATGGGGCACCGATTCCTCGGTCAGCTGATCGACGGCTCGGCTCGTTGCGGAAGTCATGCCGCCGATCCTCCGCCCGCAGACGCTCGAAGTCATGAACTTCAGGTGGAGATCGGCCCGCTCACGAGCTTCAGGCGGTTGTCACCTCGTCTTCATGACTTGGCAGACCCGGTCCTCGATGCTGAGAAGCGTTGCAGAACGCAACGCCCACAACGGGAACACCCAGGAGAGAATCAGATGACGAGCACCGAATCCCCAACTGTCGACAACGGCGTCAACATCGAGGCGCTGCTCGGGGCACGCCAACACCTGACCGACGCTCCGGAACTGGCCAAGTTCCAGTTCCGAGCGGCGTGTGACTGGGTGAAGGGCACACACACCCGCACCACGTTCAACGACTTCTCCGGCTTGACCCAGGAGCACACGCATCGCCAGCAGTACACGATCGATGCCGACCATCCCGAGATCTTCGCATCGGAGGACAACGGCGTGACACCGACCGAAGTCGCGCTTGCTGCTCTGGCCTCGTGCCTCACCGCAGGCGTCGCAACCGTCGCCTCCAACCGCAACATCCAACTGCGTTCCGTCACTGCGACGCTCGAGGGCAACATGGACTTGCAGGGAATGCTCGGAATCGACGGCGACGTCCGCAACGGGTTCGAAGGCATCAAGGTCACGTTCGCCATCGATGCCGACGCTTCGGCGGCCGACATCGAGGCCCTCGTCGCCCAGTCGCAGAAGCGTTCGCCCGTGTTCGACATTCTCTCGAATCCGACCGCCATCACCGTCGGAGTGAGCTGAGCGGTCGGCGGGCGAGGAGCACGTCCGATGCGGATACCTGTCGTGGTGATCGGTGGTGGGCAAGCAGGCCTGGCGATGAGTCGGTGCCTGTCGGATCGATCGATCGATCACGTCGTCCTCGAGCGGGGCGCGGTGGCGAACTCTTGGCGGAGCGAGCGGTGGGACTCGCTCCGCCTGCTGACGCCGAACTGGATGAGTCGATTGCCTGGCTATCACTACAGCGGCGATGACCCGGACGGCTTCATGACCAAGGACCAGGTGGTCGACTTCCTCGACGGCTATCAGGCGGCGATTGCAGCGCCGGTCCAGACGGACACGACGGTGGAGAGCGTGCGGGCGACAGCATCCGGATTCGACGTCGTGACCAATCGGGGACACTGGCAGTGTTTCGCTGTTGTCGTCGCAACGGGAGCGTCGAGCGAGCCCCGCATCCCGGCGGTTTCCGCTGACCTGCCGTCTGGACTCAGGCAGATCGACGCACTCCGGTATCGGAACCCGGACCAGCTCGACCAGGGCGAGGTCCTGGTCGTCGGAGCCTCGGCGTCGGGTGCACAGATCGCCGACGAGCTGCAGCGCAGCGGCCGTCCGGTGACGCTGGCGGTCGGCGACCACGTTCGGCTGCCGCGCCGCTATCGCGGGCGCGACATCCACTGGTGGATGGACGCCATCGGTCAACTCGACGAACGGTACGACGAAGTCGAGGATCTGACGAGGGCCAGACGGCTCCCGTCGTTGCAGCTCATCGGAAGCCCCGAACACCGAACCCTCGACCTCAACGCACTCCATCAGGCCGGCATCGGCATGGTCGGCAAGTTCATGCAGATGTCCGGGACACGAGCACAGTTCTCGGGTTCGCCGGGACATCTCATCGCCAATGCCGATCTCAAGCAGAACCGTCTGCTCGACCGGATCGACGAGTTCGTCGTCGACCACGGCCTGGCCGATCAGCTGCCCGGTGCGACACGGCCGCCCCGGACCACCATTGCCGAGATGCCGTCCGTGCTGCCGATCGATCGGTTCACGTCGGTCGTCTGGGCTACGGGCTACCGAGCGACCTACCCATGGCTCGACCCTGCCGCCTTCGACCGGCGAGGTCGGATCGCCCATGACGGTGGCGTGTGCGAGCTTCCCGGGCTCTATCTCATCGGGCAGACGTTCCTGCGTCGGAGGAAGTCGAGCTTCATCGACGGCGTCGGGCCGGATGCCGTCGAACTGACCCAGGCACTCCATTCCCATCTCGACCACGTTCGGTCCGCGGCATGACCCTGCGTGCGCCGAACGACTAGGGCAGGGCAGGACGACCGAGAAGCGCGTTTCTCGTTCGATGCACCACGTCCGCCACTGGCGAGGAGGCGCCGATCATTCGTTCGTGACCGGCCCGTTCCTCGCCGAGTTCATCGATCAACGCAGCACGGGTGGCCTGAGCCAGCGCGCCAACGGCAACGGTCACGGGCGGGGCGTCGACGGTGGTGTGCACCTCGACCGCACCCAACGCTTGTGCTGCGAGTTCTGAACGTCCGATGCGCTGGAGAGCAATGAAACAACGGGTCAGCGTCGTCCATTGGTGCGACCACTCACCCGCTCGGAACCAGGTCTCCACGAGCTCGGCAAGACCCTCGCATGCTTGGTCGATGTCGCCTCGATGAAGCAGCAGACCGCAGGCCTCGGTTCGAGCGAACCCACTCATCCATCGGTTCCCGGCCGACCGAGCCAGTCGATCGGCGTTGTCGAACGCCTCGAGCGAGCTGGAGATCGTCGTCGTGTGAAGCAAACCCCTGGGCGACCCAGGCCGACGCCAGATCGGTCGGGCTGCCGCTGAGCCGGGCGGCATGGCGGACGATCTCGATCTTTCGATTGGCTTCGTCGTAGTCGCCGATCGAGCTCGAGGCGACCGAGCCCATGTAACAGGCATGGGCGAGCCGCGAGTTGTTCCCCGATTCGAGCGCCAGGTCGATTTGTCGCTGTCCCTCGACGAGCCCTTCGTCGATCTTCCCGGTGGTGTAGAGCACGTTCGCGATCACCCGCTCGACGAGGCCCGAGGGTGCGGCACCGCTCGTCACTTCTGCGTCGCGGGCCCGAAGCGCGAGGTCGAGAGCGAGGTCGACCTCGCCCCTGACCCATGCGCCGTACGCCTGAACCGCGGTCACGAGTGGGTCGACCGGCCGACCGACGTCATCCGCCATGAGCGAGGTGGCGTCTGCCCAGTTGAAGACCTCGTACCGCAGGGTTCGCATCGCGTACTCGTGGATCGAGCCGATCAGCGAGAACGCAGTGTCGAAGTCGCCGATCTGGGCTGCGAAACGCTGCGCCGAGCGGAGATCGGCGAACGAGGCTTCGGCCAGTCGAACCGCGTGACCCTCGTCCGAGGTCTGCTGATCGAGGCGGACCGATCGGGCCAGCGACGAGAAGTGTCTGGCGTGAGCGGACACGAGTTCGACTCGCCGACTCTCGTCGAGTTTGTTGCGGCCGTATTCCCGCAGGGTCTCGAGAAGTTCGTAGCGCGTTCCCCCGGTCGTCGGGCGGCGCACGGCCAACATCGACCGCTCCGTCAGACGGGTGAGGTGATCGACGATGTCGGGGTGTTCGCAGACGGCTTCGGCGTCGGCCAGGCCGAACTGGCCTGCGAACACCGCCAGCGATTCGAAGACCTGTTGTTCGTCCTCGGGAAGGAGGTGGTACGACCAGCTGATGGCATCGTCGAGCGTTTGATGGCGGGGATCGGACGCTCGACGTACGGCCTTCAGGAGTCGAAAACGTTCGTCGAGCCGACGGGCGATCTCGTTGACATCGATGGAGCGGGCGCGGGCGGCGGCGAGCTCGATGGCAAGCGGTATCCCGTCGAGTCGGCGACAGATCTCGGCCACCGCATTCGCGGTGGTCTCGTTGATCTCGAATCCGGGATCGGCGGCCTTGGCCCGTTCGACGAACAGCGCGATGGCGGGAACGGAAGCCAACTCGTCCGGACTGAGTGATCCTGCGATCTCGGCAGTGAGTGGCTCGACCTTCCAGACGTGTTCACCTGCGATGGCAAGGGGCTCACGGCTGGTGGCGATGATCGTCACGCCGGGTGCGGCTCTCATGATCCGACTCACCAGCGATGCCACCGGGTCGATCAGGTGCTCGCAATTGTCCACCAACAAGAGGCCCTCGCGGGAGCGGAACATCTCGACGATCGATTCGTCGATCGAGGTCCGCTGGTGGGTGTTCACGTCGAGGGCAGTGGCGAAGGCTTCGAACGTGCTCTCCTCATCGACCACCGTCACGAGCTCGACCACGTGGATCCCGTCGAGGTAGTCCTGTTCGACGGTTCTCGCGAGTTCATAGGCGACCGCGGTCTTCCCGACTCCCCCGGGACCGACCAGCGTGATGAGCCGATTGGTGGCGACCTCCTCGACGAGGTGCTTCAGGAGCTCGTTTCGACCGATGAGGACCTGCACCGCTGAAGGCAGCGGGGACAATCGGAGCGGGCGCCATGCCGGAGACTGGCTCCGGCTTACCGGTCTCCGGGTCGTTCACGGTGGTGATCTCGGCGACGAACTCGTAGCCGCGACCGTGCACAGTCCGAATGATCGATTGTTGCTTTCCGTCGTCACCGACGGCTTGACGAGCGGACTTGATACGCGTGGTGAGAGCCGAGTCGCTCACGAATCGATCGCCCCACACGCGGTCCAGAATCTCCTCCTTGAGGACGACTCGGCCGCGGTGCGTCACGAGACACACCAGCAGGTCGAAGACCTGCGGCTCGATGTGAACCTCGACTCCGTCCCGACGCAGGATGACCCTGGTCAGATCCAGTTCGCAACGATGGAACTGATAGATCAATCAGGCCCCCTACCGTTGATCGGAGGCCAGTGTGACAGGTCTCCGCTCGATCCGTGCCGATCAACACTCACGTGGAAAGGTGGGTCGGCCGGCGACTCCCCCGTCGCCGGCAGCATCAACATGAGGGCATCAACCGCGACATGACACGAATCGGCGAAGTCAGGAAGAAGCATCCAAGATGCCGTCGTCGACACCTTGACCGGGTTGTTCTCTCACGGGCCGACCCCGCTCGAGAACACTCTCGACTACCCCGGCGACCCTGGCCTCCTCGGTCCCGATTCGGTCTCGTGGCGCGTGCTCGGCGATGCTTCGGTCTTCATCGGCGGGATCCGCGCGCTCGTCGTGCAATCAGCGCACCCCGAGGTGGTTGCCGGTGTCGAGGAGCACTCGACCTATCGCGACGACCCGCTCGGCCGGCTCACGCGAACAGCGGTCTATGTCACCGAAACCAGCTACGGGGCAATGCCCGAAGTCGACGAGCGCGGTGCAGGTCGTTCGGCAGGCCCATCGACCGGTGACAGGCACATCGGAGCGCAATCGGCCCTACAGCGCGAGCCGTCCCGAGATGGCTGCCTGGGTGCACAACGTCCTGACCGACTCGTTCCTCTCGGCGTATCAGGCCTTCGGTCCGAAGGCACTCACCGTGGCCGAGGCCGACCAGTTCGTGTCGGAGCAAACCCGAATCGGTGCGCTGCTCGGCGCGTCACCGCTTCCCGAAACGGCGCAGTCGCTCGCTGACTGGATCGTCGACCACCCCGATCGGGCCAAGACAGAGGCGCAGTTCAAGGCGCTGGGCTTTCTGCGCAACCCACCGCTGAGTCCGCCGGTCCGACTCGGCTACCGCTTGTTGTTCAACGCCGCGCTCTCGACCATTCCGCCCGACATGCTCGCCCAACTCGAGATCGAGGTCCCGTTCGGCGCAGCCAAGGTGGGGCGAACGAGCACGAGGGCCCTGCGCTGGTCGTTGGGGGCCTCACCGGACTGGCACCTTGCCTTGGTGAGGTGCGGCGCGCCGATTCCCCCTGGCCTCTTCCGGCAGCGACTGCCACAACGAGCCCAGGCCGGCGACCGTTCTGCGTCGCGTTTGCCTCGATAGGCGAAGGAAAGGCAACGCAGAACGAGCCCGCATGGTCCTGATCGTTCTCTCGCTGATCTCAGGACTGTCCTTCGCCGTCTACGGATATCAGACGCTGTTCGGCATCCCGCCACGAGGCGAGTTCGAGCGATACGGCATGCCGGGAGTGAGGAAGTTCGTCGGTTCGATGCAATTGCTCGGCGCAGTCGGCGTACTGCTCGGCTTCCGCTATGCCGCAATCGGAGCTCTGGCGGCCGGCGGACTGACGCTCATGATGGCCCTCGGCCTGATCGTTCGGTTCAAGATCGACGATGCACCGCGCCTCATGGTGCCGGCAGCATCGCTGGGCGCGGTGAACGCACTTCTCGTGGTGCTGTTCGTGACGCAATAGCAATCCGTCAGGCGTTGTTGGTCTCTTTGACTCCGTTGAGCACGGCTGAGAGGGCAGAGAAACACAGCACGCTGATGGCCGGGAGCGATCGCTTGAGGGGCGCCACTTTTGTCGCTCCGACGGCATACATGACGTTCTTGGAGAGTCCGTACTCGTCGAACTCCTCGCCATTCCAAGAGGTAGTGAGTTGCTCATCAGTGAGTTGATCATCACTGACCCAGTTCACGTAACCCTGATACACCGCAGCGAAACATGCCAGGTGTTGCCCGCGAGAAGCTCTGTCAACAACAACGCTCAGCGTGTGAACCGAAAACAACCCACGAAGTCCCTTGGCAAGCCCCTGAACTGGGAGTATGCGATGCGAACTTCCTGCGAACTGCCTGCGAGATAGTGTCCACGTGACACAGCGTGAGGGGACCGACATGCAGGTGAGGCTCTTCGGCCAGGTCGAAGCCGACGGGGACGAGCCCATCTCGCTTGCCGGCCCGACCCAGCGACGTCTGTTGGCTGCCCTTGCCCTACGTCGAGACGAAACCGTCTCGCTGTCGTATCTGATCGACGTGGTGTGGCCCGGGGAGGATCAGCCGGACAAGGCGGCGCACAACCTTCGGACCTACGTCCACCGCCTCCGGAACGCCATGGGAGCCGACGGCGACCGCCTGGAGACCCAAACAGGTGGCTATCGCCTCCGATTGGCGGCTGAGGAGCTCGACCTCGCCCGATTCGAAGACCTCGCCGCGAGAGCGGTCCGTCTGGCTGAAACGGGAGAAACCGCTGCCGCATTCGAAGCCATCAGTGAAGCGGAGCAACTGTGGCTCGCTCCACCGCTGGAGGAATTCGCCGACGACTCCTGGGCGCAACCCGACGTCGTGCGAGTTACCCAAGTCGCGACAGAGATGCGAACGACACATGGTCGGCTTCTTCTGGTCGCGGGCCGTCCAAGCGAAGCGGTTCAGGTTCTCGAGAGCCTGATCCGGTCAGCCCCGCTCCGCGAGGAGCCCCGAGCCCTGTTGATGCGGGCGCTCTACGAGTCGGGGCGTCATGTCGAAGCGCTGCGGAGCTTTCAAGCGTTCCGCCATGAGCTGATCGAAGACATCGGTGTCGAGCCATCGTCCGACTTGGTCGCGCTCGACCGAGCGATCTCGGTCTGGCGAACTGAACCGACTCGAGGAGAGCCCTCAGGTGGCCGGCAGCTACGAGCTGCACGAGCGCATCGGTGAGGGAGCATTTGCTGTGGTCCACCGCGCCACCCAGCCCTCGCTCAACCGTCAGGTTGCCGTGAAGATCATCCGTGCGGAGTTGGCCAACCAACCGGGGTTCATCCGCCGCTTCGAGGCCGAAGCTCAGATGATGGCCGGCATCGAGCATCCCAAACGTCGTCCCCCTCTACGACTATTGGCGCGAGCCCGATCGTGCGTTCCTGGTCATGCGGTGGATGACCGGCGGGTCGCTCGAAAGTCGATCGACGACCGGTCGCGTTTCGCTCGCCGACACCGTTGCGATGGTCGGAGAGATTGCCGGTGCCCTCGACGCTTCGCATGCCGCCGGTGTCGTGCATCGCGACGTGAAGCCGGCGAACATCTTGTTCGACGGTGAACGACGGTCCTTCCTCGCCGACTTCGGTATCGCCCTTGCTGCCGATGAACGATCCCGGCCAGAGGCAGCCCTGTCCGAGGGATCCCCGGTCTTCGCCGCACCGGAACAACTCCGCGGCCTACCCGTCGGCCCTGAAGCTGACGTCCACTCGCTCGGCATCGTGGCGTTCACGCTGTTGACCGGCCGAACACCCGTTTGCCGACTCGACCGATGAGGCCACCATGCTTCAGCGGCAGCTGAACGAGCCGATTCCGGCATTGAGCGCAAGCCGGCCTGACCTGCCGGCTGCCGATCGATGGCGTGCTCGCCATTGCCACGGCGAAAGTGCCATCGGATCGGTATCCCACCGGCTCGGGATTTGCCCGTGCGTTCGAAGCAGCCGCCCTCGGCGCCCCTTGCGCAGATGCGGCACACCGATCGGTGACCGGCCCAGGGGTCAATCCGTACAAGGGTCTCCGGGCCTTCGACGAAACCGACGCCGCCGACTTCTTCGGCCGGGACCGCTTGACTCGCGAACTGATCGATCATCTGGCCGTTCCCGACAATCGACTGCTCGCTGTGGTCGGACCATCCGGTTCCGGCAAGTCCTCGGTGGTACGAGCCGGCCTCCTCCCCGCCCTGCGAGCCGGAGCGATCGACGGATCCAGCGGCTGGTTCACCACCACCATGATCCCGGGTGCCCATCCGTTCGAGGCCTTGGAGACTGCGCTGCTGCGAGTCGCCGTCAACCCGCCGAGCGCTCTCCTCGAGCAGTTGCAGGACGGTGATCGCGGCATCCTCCGGTCGATCAAGCGCACGCTCCCTGACGATGGATCATCGGTGACCGTCGTGATCGATCAGTTCGAAGAACTGTTCACCGCCTCGACCGCGGCCGAGCGCGACCAATTCCTTCGCTGTATCGCTGTTGCCGCGACCGACCCGAGCACGGCTGTCCGTTTCGTGATCACGCTTCGCGCCGACTTCTACGATCACCCCCTGCGTCACCCGGAGTTCGCACCGCTCCTCAAGAGCCACACCGTCGTCGTCACCCCGCTGGCCCCAGACGAAATCCGGCAGGCCATCACGATGCCGGCGCTCGCGGCTGGGGTCGAGTTCGAGCCTGGCCTCGTCGCCGAGATCGTTGCGGATGTGCACGACGAGCCCGGCACGCTTCCGTTGCTGCAGTACGCACTTGGCCGCGTCTTCGACGCGGCAAAGGATGATCGCACAGCCAACGTCATCTCCACCGAAACCTATGCGTCGATCGGTGGCGTGACCGGAGCCATCGGTGGTCGAGCGGAGGAGCTGTGGGGCGATCTCGACGCAAACGGTCAAGGAGCTGCCCGAAGGCTCTTTGGCAGGCTCGTCACGCTCGGAGAGGGCATCGAGGACACCCGGCGTCGTGTGCTGCGAGCCGAGCTCGGACACGACGAGGCGACCGAGCTCGCCATCGACGGTTTTACGAGCGCACGGCTCCTGACCCTCGATCGCCAAGCCGTGACCCGCGAACCGACGGTCGAGATCGCTCACGAAGCATTGATTCGCGAGTGGCCCAGGCTGAAGGAGTGGCTCGAGGACGACCGCGATGATCTTCGTGTCCATCGGCACTTGACCAGCGCTGCAACGAGCTGGGACCAGGACAATCGTGATCCGGCAGAGCTCTATCGAGGCGGTCGGCTCGAGACGGCCGAGTCGCTGCTCCAGGATGGCAACGTCGGCCTCAACGCGACCGAAAGGGAGTTCGTCCAGGCCAGTGCGGCCGCCCGAGACCTTTCTCATGCTCAGGAGCGGCGCCGAGTCAGGCGGCTCAAGCGTCTGGTTGCCGTCGTCGCAGTGGTTGCGGCCGTGGCACTCACCGCCAGTGTGCTCGCCGTCGTACAACGCAACCGAGCCGATGACCTGGCTGTCGAGGCCGACGTGGAGCGGATGGCCGCCATCGCCCGCCAGTCCGATCCCCTCGACCCGACGATCGCGATCCTCCTTGCCGTGGAGGCCCATCGTGCGGATTCGTCCGATGCGACCCTCGATGCCGTGCACCGAGCACTCACCGGGCGGTCTGCCTACCTCGGTCAGCTCGTGAGCGACCAAGTGTGGGGGATCACCGCTCTCGACGACGGGGTGCGGGTCGTCACCAACACCTCGTCGAATATCGACATCTGGAACGTCGAGACCCGCACCAGAGAAGCGTCGTGGCCCGTCGACGTAGGGGTCGGCATCGGCGGCGTCCTTGCCCCCATCAATGTGGATGGCGAGTTGGTCTACATCATCACGCCGTACTTCTCGACCGCGGCTACAGACGGCACCGTGGCTGCGGCGATGGCCGACAAACGTCTGTCCATCGTTGACCTGTCGAACGGAGCGACGAGCGACCTCGAACTCGCTGCCTCCGGCACCGCACTTGCGATGTCGAGCAACGGGACTCATCTCGCCGTCGGCACGATCGACGGCCGGGTGCAGATGTTCGAGACCGATGACCTGTCCTCGCCCCTGTGGACGTCCCAGCACGACAGCTTCCCGAGCGACCTCCAGTGGGCACCGGATGACAAGAGCCTGGCGAGCGGTCACGGAAGCGGCGAGATCTCGATGTTCTCGCTCGAAAGCGGCGACCCCGTATGGACATTCGAGGGTCACGCCGAGTGGGTGTCACCTGCGGCCGATGCACGAGGGTTGCTGTTCTCGGCCGATGGGCAACGTCTCGTCGTCCTCCGCCAGGACCAGGAACTCATCACAAGGTCTGCGGATGTCCGGAACGCTGAGTCGACGCTCGACATCAGCGGCTACGGCCAAGTCGTTCAGGAGTTCGATCCATCCACGGGTGCCCCGCTGTCCGATCCGATGCCGGTGCTCGGAGACGAAATCAGCCTTCGCTGGGCTGATCGCTCGCAGACCGCTGTGCTCGCAACGGGCGCTCGTTCGAATCTCAGGGTCTATGACCTCGCACGATCGGGGGAACCACGGTCCTTGAGCGAGGAAGGGCGAGGCGAAGGCGGCGCATCGGCAGCACTGCTCGATCTGGACGTCGTCGTCACTGCCAATCGCACGGGCATGTCGCTGCACTCCATCCGGGGGTCAGACGCAGTCTCGACACTGATTCCACTCTCGCCTCGCCAAGCTCTGGGCGACCCCTATGCGTTGAGAATGATGGCATTCGATGATGACACCAACGTCGTCGCTACGACGTTGTTCGACTTCTTCCCACCGCTCCAGCAGCCCGAACGCTTCGATCTCGACGACCCGGCCAGTGAGCCGTCGGTCATGGCCGATTTCGCCGGCGCCGAGTTCGCCAACGCCGCGATCGGCTTCGGGCCGACGGTGATGATGGTGAGCCTCGTCAATGGGGTCGAGGCGCGAAGAGGACTCGACGGAGAGTCCTACGGACCGGCCAGACCCATCTTTGGCGCCGGAGGTGGCCAGGCAGCACTGAGCCCGAACGGGGAGCGGGAAATTGCCTGGGGTGGTGGAGCAGACGGAGCGCTGCTCCTGTTCGACACCGCAACTGGCGAGGTCGTGGCTGACTTGTCCGACCTCGTCGGCGACGACATCACCTGGCTCCACTTCTCGACGGACAGCACCAGACTCGACATCTACTCCGGACGCTCCGGCTACGTGTTCGATGGCGTGACCGGTGAGTTGATCTGGGCCCGAGAGGAGACGGGTGCCATCATCTCCGGCCCTGGGGGCGAGTACTACGCCGTGACCGACGGCCAGGCAACGATCCAACTGCTCGACCAAACGACACGTGAACCCGTCGGCGATCCGTACATCGGTCACGCAGCCGAGATCTTCAACCTGAATTTCAACACCGACGGCAGTCTCCTCTCGAGCCGCTCGGCCGACGGGACCGTCCGGGTATGGAGCACAGAGAGTCGCCGACAGTTGGGCGGGGAGATCGATGCCTTTGCCGCCAACGGCGTGGTCAAGTGGTCGCCAGACGGAAGGCTGATGGCCTACCCAGAGGTACGCGGGATGCGAGTCTGGAACTACGACACGGACTCATGGCCCGATATCGCGTGTGAGGTCGCCGGCCGGAACCTCACGATCGCAGAGTGGGACGAGTTCGGTCCGAGGACCGTCGACTATCGAGCCACCTGCGACCAATACGACGAAGCGGCGAGTTGAGCCAGTCAGATTCAGGTCACTCAGCGACGTGCGCCGCATCTCGTCTGAGCCCGACAAGGGCGATCCCCGACAGAGCGACGAGCGCGATTCCAGGGATCAGGAAGACCCAGGTGAATGCCCGGAAGTCCGGCATGCTCGCTGCCTTGTCGTAGTTCACCTGCTGTGCCTGCATGGTTGTCACGAGCGGCTCGTAGTGGTCGAGGCCGGCAGGCACCTGTTCGAAGATCTCGACGTTTGCGCCCATCAGAGTCAGCAGGCCCGTGAAGTCTTCCTGCATCTGCGGAAGCCCCTGCATCATCTGCGTCATCGCCGGGAACTCGCTGGCCATGTACGCCCCGGCTTCCTCTTCGCTCATCCCGAGAGCAGCAGCGATGGTCGGCACGATTCTGGCGCCATCTTCTCCGAGAGCATCGAAGCCGGCCAGGTAGCCGTTGAACTTGTCGATGTTGTCCTGGCTCATCGCCGGGGCGACGTCACCGAGTGGCACGAACACGTCGTTGTAGTAGTCGGCAGTGATCTGGACGTTCTCCTCGTCCATGAGCGGCTCGAATGACGACATCATCGCTTCGCCACCGGCCACCTTGTCCGGGAGGCCGAGAACGAACGGAGCAATGACTCCAAACGCTCCAATTGCGAGTACGGCCCACCACAGTTTGCGAATCATGAGACTCGCCCCTTTCGTGCCACCTGGTTGGCGGCGTCCGAGCGAATCTTCAGTCCGCGATCGCCACTCCAGCAGGGTCCAAAGAACCCAGTGCGACGAGGCCACCGCCGCACGCCCGAGCCGCGCTCGTTCTGCGTTGCGTTTGCGCCGGTTTGCGAAACAAACGCAACGCAGAACGGTTTGGCTCGCACCCCGGACAGCGGTCCGCCACAATCGACCCATGACCGACCACGATCCGATCCACACCTGCATCGAGCGATGGCACCAGCACCTTCATGGCGGCCTGCCCGGCGGCCTCGACGCACTTCTCCACGAAGACTGCGTGTTCCTGTCCCCCATCGTCTTCACTCCCCAGAAGGGCAGGGAGATCACCAAGCTCTATCTGGGAGCAGCGGGCAACACTCTGGGTGGCGATGAGTCGCCAAGCAGCGACGGCCCACTCGGCGGGGGTAGCTTCGGCTACAGCAAGCAGATCCTCGAGGGCAACCATGCGATGCTCGAATTCGAGACATCGATCGAAGGCAAATATGTCAACGGGGTCGACATCATCACCTGTGACGACGAACGCCATGATCACCGAGTTCCGAGTGATGATTCGGCCGCTCCAAGCCGTCAATCTGGTTCACCAGCAGATGAAGGACATGCTCGAGCAGATGGCAGAGTGAGACAACCGGGGCAACTGGAGCGCATGCGATGACTGACCAGACATCTGAACAGGACGATGGAGTCGGACCGGTCGACCGTTCCCGCGTTCGTCCGCGCGCCGCGAGCTCCACCGGTCCGTGCTGCGGGGTGACCCCATCAAGCAGGGCCTGGGCGGGATCAAGAGCTGGGGGGCGTCGCTGATCGAAGCGCCACCGTGGAAGTCGCCGTTGCCGAACCTCACCGAGCACTCGCCGGGTTGGCGGCGCCACGACCGCACCCACCTCGAGATCAACCTCGAGCATCCCGCGAGCAGCGCCGGACAGACGTGGGAAGCCTGGATCTTCCTGCCGCAGAGCTTCCGGCTCGATGCCGACACCTACAGGACAAAACGGCTCGGCTCCGACATCCAGTCGTACGTCAGACTCAGCGCCCCCGAGCTCCATCTCGGTGATGTGGCTCGTGAGGCGGAGGGCGTCGCCCGCGTCATCAGCGAGGCCGATCCGGCCGATGCGATCGACGAGCTCAAGTTGTTCGCATGCCGCGTCCGCGAGGCGATCGCCCGGGCGACCTTGGGCGTGCGAATGCTGGAGTCCAACCGAGCCATCGAGACCGGGGCCGAGGTCCTGGCCGATGTCGCCGAGTCGGCGATGGCCAGCATTCGGCAAACGCTGATGCCCGCTGCCGATCTGGCCGATCCGACCGTCGCCGAGACGGCTGCGTGGGTGGACGAACATCTGTCCAACGTGCTCGAGGTGGCAATGGTCAAGCTCGTTCGAGACTTGTCTCGTCGAAAGTCGACCGCTCCGGCACTCGAGCGCGTCAAGCACGCGGCAGTGTCGGAGGCTCGACACCGGGCGCGAACGGGCGAGGGCCCCAGCGTGTCATCGGAAAGCACCACGTTCGATCTCGAGCAGGTCGAGCGTCATCGGCATGCGTTGAAACGCCTGACCTCTTCGGTGTTGTGGCTCGATACGAAGGCCGGCGACGCCCGGAGTCACGCCGAACACGCCCTCCATTCGATCGCGGCCGGCATCGCGATGGCCTTCGCTGTCACCGCTGCGCTCCTGTACGGCACACCGACCGAAGCGGCCGACGTGTGGGTCTGGGGCGGCCTGGCCGTGCTGGCGTACATGGGCAAGGACCGAATCAAGGCCACCCTGCAGGTCCGATCCAGCGACTTCATCGACCGTCGGTATCCCAATCGAAAGTGGATCGTTCGCCGAGGCGCAGGAGGTCCGCAGGTCGCGGTCGCCGAGGAGAAGTACCGATTCGTCGAACCAGCCGAGCTCCCACCGGACGTCGCCGAGTTCCGTCAGGATCTGCAGACCGATTCGCTCGGAGAGATTCTGGAACTGGACTCGATCGTCTATCACCGCAAGTCGATGACGGTCGACGCCGATGTCGTGAGCTCGATCGACCCCCGCTTCGACTCACTCACCGAGATCCTCCGTCTCGACATCTCCCGATGGCTGGCACACACCGACGACCCCTCGAGAAGCGTGACGCTCGCCGACCCGGAGTCAGGGGAGCTCATCAAGTCGACGTTGCCACGGGCGTACGACGTGACGATCCTGCATCGTCTGGCTCCAACCGGCGTCGACTCGACCTGGAGCGCGGCGAGGGTCGTGCTGAGCCGAAAGGGCATTCGCCGGGTCGACCAGCTCGACGCCTGATCGGTTGACCGCCTTTGCGGTGGGCATCGAAGCAATGGAAGTCTGAGCGACATGGCAACCGAACCCGAGTCACCGAAGGCACCGACCAATCAGACGACGGCGCTGCTGAGCGATGCCATGATCAGTTTCGACGCCAACCCGGCTGATGCGGAACGAGCGGCTCGCGGATTGATCGCCACCCACCCGACAGGCGTGGTCGAGGAGAACGGGCGAACCGTGTGGGACATCTCCCGATACGACTTCATTCGGGAGTCGGAGGCGGCGCCCGATTCGGTGCACCCGAGTTTGTGGAACCAGGCTCGCCTCAACGCAGAGCACGGACTGTTCGAGGTGGCGCCGGGGCTCTGGCAGGCCCGTGGATATGACATCTCGAACATCACCTTCATCGAGGGCGACGAAGGTTGGGTCATCATCGATCCGCTGACCAGCGAGGCGTGCGCTCGGGCCTGCCTCGAGCTGGCAAACGCCGAACTCGGCGAGCGGCCGGTCACCGCCGTGATCTACACCCACAGCCACCTCGACCATTTCGGCGGCGTGCGAGGTGTCCTGACCGACGAGCAGATCGAGCTCCGCAGTGTTCCGATCGTCGCGCCCGAGCATTTCATGCGAGAGGCCGTTGCCGAAAATGTCATCGCCGGCCCGGCGATGCTGCGACGAGCTGCGTATCAGTTCGGCGGACTCCTTCCCGCCGGTCCACGCCAACACGTCGACTGTGGGCTGGGCAAGGCGACGCCCGGCCGGCAGGGTCGGGCTGCTCCCGCCCACCATCGACATCACCGAAACCGGCCAGGAGCTGACACTCGACGGCGTCAGGGTCGTCTTCCAGCTCACGCCGGAAGCCGAGGCACCGGCCGAGATGAACTTCTTCTTCCCCGATCATGGCTGGCTCTGCATGGCCGAGAACTGCTCGCACAACATGCACAACCTGCTTCCGCTGCGGGGTGCTCAGGCTCGCGATTCGTTGGGATGGTCGAAGTACATCAACGAGGCACTGGAACTGTTCGGTGCGTCGACCGAGCTGATGTTCGCCAGCCACCATTGGCCCCGATGGGGCCGCGACGACGTCGAGCTGTTCCTTCGCCAACAACGCGATCTGTACCGATGGATCCACGACCAGACGATGCGCCTGGCCAACAAGGGCCTCACACCGACCGAGATTGCCGACGAGCTCACGCTGCCCGAGGCGTTCACCGCCCAGATCCACACACGCGGCTACTACGGCGCCTTGGTCCACAACTCCAAGGCGGTGTACCAGCGTTATCTCGGCTGGTACGACGGCAACCCTGCCCGCCTGTGGGCTCGCACACCGACCGACGCCGGGCGTCGCTACGTCGAGCTTGCCGGTGGCGCCGATGCCCTGCTCGCCCATGCCCGGTCCGCATACGACGAAGGTGACTACCGATGGGTGGCCGAGGTGGTCAACCACCTGGTCTTCTCCGATCCGACGAACGCCGAAGCTCGTTCACTCCAGGCCGACGCGTTCGAGCAGCTCGGTTACCAGGCCGAATCGGCGACCTGGCGCAACGCCTACCTGACCGGGGCCCAGGAACTCCGCAACGGCACGCCGAAATCGGGTTCGCCCCGTCGCAACGGGCTGGCCGAGGCCCTCACCGTTGGCATGGTCTTCGATGCGATCGCGGTGCGGCTGAAGTCCGAGGACGTCGTCGGGCAACAGGTACTGACCAACTGGGACTTCACCGACATCGACGAGCAATGGGTGCTCGGACTCGAGAACCAGACGCTGCACCACGTTGCCGGTCGCCACGATGATGGCGCAGCGGTGACGGTCCGCATGGCGAAGAAGCTCCTCACCGACATCCTCAGTGGTGCGACGACGTTCATGGACGCTGTCGGCGTCGGCGACATCGAACTCGATGGAGATGCGGGCGCACTACTCGCCATCTTCGGCAACCTCGACACGTTCGAAACGAACTTCGCCATCGTCGAACCCTGAGGGCCTCGCACAACTGCGCTACTGGGGGCTGCGCAGCGCGGCTGCGCATTCGAGGATCACGTCAGCTGCGTGTCCTGCCGCCTCGGCGTCGGTCTTCCACGACGAGACACTGATACGCAGCGCCGGCCCGCCCTGCCACAACGTCGGTCCACACCAGATGCGGCCATCGTCGTTGGATCTTGTCGACGAGTGCCTGGGTGGTGGGCCCATCCTCGTAGCGCACGAGCACCTGGTTGAGAACGACATCGTTGAGGATCTCGAAACCATCGACGCTGCGGAGCCTGTCGGCGATCACGACGGCGTTGTCCGATGCCCGTTGCACCATGGCCGCCGCGCCGGAACGACCGAGACTGCGCAACACGGCCCACACCTCGATCTGGCGAGCCCGCTGCGAGGACTGCGGTGTGTGATGCATCATCTCGAAGACGTCATCGGGCGGCAGATAGCCGGCAACAACGGCGAACGTGCGGCGGAGGGCGTCCGGACGCTGCACGAACGCGATGCCACAGTCGTAGGTGACGTTGAGCCATTTGTGCCCGTCGGTCGCCAGCGAATCGGCGCGGGTCAGCCCGTCGACGAGGTGGGCCCGACTGGGGTCGGCGAGCGCCCAGAGCCCGAATGCGCCGTCGACATGAAGCCAAGCCTTGCGATGCTCCGCCCAGTCAGCCAGCTCGTTGAAGGGATCGAAGGCCCCGGTGTTCACTTCGCCGGCCTGGGCGCAGACGAGAATCGGGCCGTCTGCGGGGTCGAGATCCGGGAGCGCCTCGGCCAGGATGCGGCCCTGATCATCGGCCGGCACCTCGATGACCCGCTCTCGTCCGAGACCGATGAGTCCGAGCGACTTGCGGAGCGTGCTGTGCGCCTTTTCTCCGATCACCACCCGGATCGGTGGGGCGCCGAAGAGCCCGTCGCGTCTGGGTGTCCCACCCCCACTCCGACAGCAGGGCGTCTCGTGCTGCGGCGATGCAGCTCGCATTGGCAACGGTGGCACCGGTGACGAACACGACATCGGTGCTGTCGGCCAGACCGAGCAGGTCCACCAACCAACGGCGAGTCACATCGTGCAGGGTTGCCGCCACCGGCGACATGACCGGAAGGGCGGCGTTCTGGTCCCAGGCGGCGGCGAGGAACGAAGCCCCGAGGGCGACCGGGTAGGTCGCACCTTGGACGAATCCGAAGTAGTTCGGCCCGGTGCTACCCATCGTGGCCGGCCCTCCGAGCTCGTTGAGCATCGTCAGCGTCTCGAGTGGATCGGCACCGTGCGCGGGCAGGTCCTCGTCGAAGCCGGACAGAGCATCCAGAGCTTCTTTCGACGGGGCGACAGCCCGGGCATCGATCGTCGCCTCGTAGTCGAGAGCGAATTGGGCCGCTCGGCGCAGGAGGAGAGCATCAGCGCTCTCCGGCGACTCGTCGGCGTCCGAAGGCTGGATCATGATTTTGGTTCCTCGACGGTGTCGGCCTCGGCCGTTGCGTGGATGCGATCGTCTCACATCGATCCGTTCCAGGCGATGCCAGCGTCTCGGTCATCGCCGGAAATGAGGGCGATCGTGACTTTGGACTCTCCGAGGCGTCGAAGGCAACGAGAAGACTGTCCACATGATCTTCGAAGAATCTGCCGTTCTGTCCCGAACATTCACCGAGGCCCTCGCAGAGGTGAAGGCTGCCTTCGCAAGCGTCGGTTTCGGGACACTCACCGAAATCGACATGCAAGCAACGCTCAAGGCAAAGATCGACAAGGACATCGATCCCTACGTGATCGTCGGGGCCTGCAACCCGAAGCTTGCGAGCCGAGCTCTCGAGATCGACCCCCAGATCGGTGTGCTGCTCCCCTGCAACGTCGTCGTTCGCCAATTCGGCGACTACGTCATGGTCGAGGCGATGGATCCCGGCCTGATGGCTTCGATCACGGGCAATGACGACATCGCCCCCATCGCAGCCGAAGCCAGGGAGCTCGTCAGCCAAGCGCTCAGCCACTTGATGGCTCCTCCTGAACTGCCGCCTGAGTCGCCTGACGCGTCTCGGACCAGCAATCCATGCGGGCTCCCAGGGCGGCCCCCGTCTTCATCCGAGCTTCACGGGGCCAACCCTGATCGCTTCACGGGCGAGCTGTTGACTGACAATGACCGAACCGGGCGGTTCGGGAAAGGAGAGTCACCATGTTCACCACAATCACCGCAGCGGGTGTAGCCGTCGCCCTTGTCGCTTCGGCGGGATACGCCTCGGCTCGCTCGTCGGACGCCACCACCGACGCCCCGGGCGCCGTGGCAGCCGAGCAGGATCGCGATCGTGATCGGCTCCAGCTCCATGATCCCGACGACTGTGTCTTCGACGGCGAGACCGGGGAACTCGCAAACCGATACCAGGTTCGCGACCGTGACGGCGTTGGCGACGGGGCTCACCTCGGAAGTGACTCGGCCCCCCGTGATGGCCGCGCACAGGGACGGGGTTGACGACGTCTTGTCGACCTTGGTCCCCGTCAGAGCCGCAACTCGGGTGACTCCGGTACCCGAGTTCGGCGCGTTGGACGATCACTCCACATTCGCCACTCACGAGAGACCACCGATGAGCAAACCAGCGACCATTCTCGTGGTCGACGATGAAGCCCCGATACGCAAGTTGGTCGATTCCTACCTTCGGTCCGAGGGTTGGAATGTGCTCACGGCGACGAACGGCAACGAGGCGATCGAGTCCGTCCGGTCACATCGACCCGACCTGGTGATTCTCGACGTCCTCATGCCACAGGTCGACGGAATCGAGGCACTCCGGGAGATCCGTACCTTCTCGAACGTCTACGTGATCATGCTCACGGCCAGGGCAGAGGAGACCGACAAGCTGATCGGATTGGCTGTCGGGGCCGACGACTACCTCACGAAACCGTTCAGTCCACGTGAACTCGTCGCCCGCATCAAGGCGGTCCTCCGACGTCCCCGCCTGCCGCCGAGCACCGATCAAACGGTCTTGGAGCGAGGCAGCGTCGAAATCGATCCCGATCGACGATCGGTGCGGGTCCACGGCGAATCCAAGGACTTGACGACCCTCGAGTTCGATCTGCTCGTCGCCCTCGCCGAACACCCGGGCCGGGTCTTCTCCCGACGCCAACTGCTCGAACGAGTCTGGGGCTGGGACTACTACGGCGACGAACGTGTGGTCGACGTCCACATTCGAAATGTCCGGAAGGCACTCGGAGACAACGCAGCCGATCCAAGGTGGATCGGAACGGTTCGAGGAGTCGGCTATCGATTCATCGGCGAAACGCCATGAAAGGACTGTCGGCATGATCGGTCCGAGAACGCTGCGAGGCCGCCTCCTTGGAGCCCAGGTCATCATCGTGGCGGTCGTGGTCGGTGCCGGGATGCTCACCGTTCGGTTGCTGACGCCCGCCCTGTTCGAACGGGGCATGCGCAATCAGCTCGGCGCCCCGGACGGGGCAGGCCGCGGTCGAGGGTCGGCGACAACGAACGACATCCTCTCCACCGAGATCCAGGACGTGTACGACAACGCTCTGACCAATGCCGTGGTCATCGCATCGCTGACCGGACTCGCCGCCGCAGTGGTCCTGGCAGCCATCATCAGCCACGTTCTGCTGCGTCGACTGGGAACCATTCGCAACGCCGCACAACGACTGGCGGCGGGTGACTATCGACACCGAATCGAGCTACCACCGGAAACCGAGCTCGCCGAGCTGGCCATGTCTGTCAACACACTGGGAGCGACACTCGACGAGAGCGAGGGAGCGAGAGCCAGACTCATGTCGGATGTCGCCCACGAGATCAGGAACCCACTGACCACCATCGAGGGCTACATGGAAGGTCTGGTCGACGGTGTTCTCCCGGCGACCGCAGAGACATTCAACGAGGTCGGAGACGAGGCGCGCCGCATCAAACGAATCGTTGAAGATCTGTCGTTCATGTCTCGGGCCCAAGAAGGTGTGGTCTCCTACGAGTTCGAAGCGTTGGATCTGGCCGAGCTCTGCCGGCAGACCGTCGAACGGTTGCGTCCGCTGGCCAACGACGCTGGTATCGAGCTGGTCTCATCTCTCGAGGCCGAACTCCCCGCCCTGGCCGATCGAGGCCGAGTGACCCAAGCGCTCACCAACCTCGTCAAGAACGCGTTTCTGCACACGCCCCCGGGGGGCACGGTGACAGTCGCCGGTCGCCGGACCGGTCGTGGGGGGACGGAGAGCCGCTGTGAGATCACGGTCGTCGACACCGGCGACGGCATCCCGGCCGAGCGGCTCGAGATCATCTTCGAGCGGTTCACTCGCTACCGGGATGGGCCTGGGATCGGGATCGGTCTGAACATCGCAAGGTCGATCGCGGAGGGCCACGGCGGGGAGCTGAGCGCTGCCAGCGCCGGCGTGGGGCACGGCACCACGTTCACGCTCGTGCTGCCTTGCCGGACTTCATGATTGCTTCATCGTCGAGATTCACACCGCTTCATCAGCGCGTGTCGAAATGGCGGCATGACAACCACACGAGCAACGACCACACGAGCAACAACCACAGGCGCGAGGAAAGCAGCACACATGGCCACGGCGATGCCCGTCGCCGTACTCTCACTCGGCCTGCTTGCCGGGGCGTGCGCGGAGGACACAACGACCTCGACCGCCGGAGAAGACTCAGCGATCGAGGTCAGTGGATACGAGGTCAGTGGGTACGAGATCAGTGCATTCGATGCCCTTCCGACCCCCGAAGAGCAGGCCGGCCTCGCCTACATGCGCGAGGAGGAGAAGCTGGCCGGCGACGTCTATCGGGCGATGTTCGAGCTCTGGGGACTCACCATCTTCGACAACATCGCGTCGGCCGAGGACACCCACACCGCCGCAGTGGAGCGGTTGCTCGACCAGTACGGCCTCGCCGACCCGGCCGAGGGACTCGCCCCCGGCGTGTTCAGCGATCCTCAGCTCCAAGCCCTCTACGACGAGCTGGTCGCAAACGGCAGCAGATCCGAAACAGATGCACTCATGGTCGGTGCACTCATCGAGGAACTCGACATCGTCGACCTACGAGCGAGGGCAACCGACGACCCCGCAATCTCACGGGTCTACGACAATCTCGAACGCGGATCGAACAATCACCTCCGAGCATTCGTCAGACAGCTCGACCGCCGGGGCGTGCGCTACGAACCAATCCACCTGAACCAGCAAGCCTTCGACGAGATCGTCGCCACGAACCCGACTCGAGGCGGCGGCCGACGATCTGGCGCACGCGGGACGTGAGCTCGGTCATGATCCGTCTCACACGGCTTCGTTCCGCCCGATGAAGCCGTCAGCTGCGTCGCATCACGTCTCGGTCCAGACGTTGTGGCCACGGCCGGGCCTCCTCGAGCGCGAGAGCCAGTTCGAGGAGACGGCGTTCGTTGCCGACGTCGGCAGCGAATTGGACACCGATCGGCAGTCCCGAGCTGGACGTTCCGAGTGGGAGCGAGATGGCCGGCGCGCCCGTGATGTTCTGCATCGGCGTGAACGCGCAGTACTCGAGGAGCCGCTCGCTCGCGATCTCGAAGTCGAGGTCGAGCGCAAGATGGCCGAGCCGGCACGGGCGGCAGCGACAGTGTCGGCGAGAGCAACACGTCGTAGCTCTCGAAGAGCTCGTCGTAGACCTCGGTGGCCGCACGAAGTCTTCTGATCGCCGAAGGAATCCTGTGGGCCCGCTTCAGGGCATGGGTGCGCAGGCCGAGCGTCAGCGGCTCGAGCCGGCGGCGATCGAACCCGCGGCCGACCGTCCAGCGACCGGCATGGGTGACCGCAGCGGCCAGCATCGCCCAATACAGAAGGAAGTCATCCGCCATCTGTTGGGTCACCGGGGAGCGGATCTTCTCGATCCGATGGCCGAGTTCCTCGCACGTTGTCGCTGCTGCGTCCGCCGCGGCGCGATTGTCGGGATGGGACTCCGACCCGTCGTGGCGTTCGGTCAGCACCGCGATCCGCAGGGCCTCCGTTCCCGGGCGATCGACCGCCCCGATCCTCGGCAGGTCAGGGCTCCGGTAGCTCTGCTCGGCGGAGACGAAGAACCCCACGGTGTCCCGCACGCTTCGGGTCAGGACACCGTCGACGGCGAGGTCGATCGGCAGCGACGCCGAATCCGGGGGTGACGGCAGTCGACCACGACTCGGCTTGAGGCCGACCAGGCCACAGCACGCCGCCGGGATCCGAATCGACCCGCCGCCGTCGTTGGCGTGGCCGATGGGAACGACACCGGCCGCGACCAAGGCGGCGGATCCACCCGAGGATCCACCGGTGGACACGTCGGGGTCCCATGGGTTTCGGGCCGGCGGCCCGTAGCTGGATTCGGTCGTCGATGTCAGCCCGAACTCGGGGAGCTTGGTCTTGGCGATCGCGACGGCACCGGTGCCCAACAGGAGCTGGACGATGGACGCGTTGGCGTCGGCCCGGTTGGGAGCCACGGCCCGGGAGCCGTGCATCGTCGGGAAGCCGGCGAGGTCGGTGTTGTCCTTGATCACGGTTGGCACACCGGCGAACGGTCCGTGCAACACCGCTGTGGCGTCGACGCGCGCTTCGGTGAACCGGTCGATCACCGTGGCCCCCAACTGCGCTTCGACCGACTCGAGCCGCGTGATGGCCGACTCGACCGACTCGGCTGCGCTCACCTCACCTGCGGAAACTCGGCCGGCGAGTTCGGTGGCGTCCAGACGCCCGAGTTCATCGGCGGCACTGATCTTCACGGCAAACCCCATTCACTGCACACCGCCGTTGCTGAGCGCAACCACGGGGCTTCCGACCCTAGATCGCTGGGTCGCCCCGGGCACGCCCGGCCCGATCGCTCTACTGTTCGACCCCATCGACGATGCCTGGAGGCAGTCATGACGAAGCGAACAATTCTGGTGACGGGTGCCGGCTCCGGCTTCGGAAAAGCCGCTGCGGTGGAGCTGGCGGGACGGGGCCACGCCGTCATCGCAACGACCGAGACCAAGGAGCAGGCCGACGCGCTGCAGGCCGAGCACCCCGAGCTCACGACCATGAAGCTCGATGTCACTGCGGAGGACGACGTGGCTCAGGTCACTGACCTCGGCGTCGACGTCCTGATCAACAATGCCGGCATGGGCGTGATGGGCCCGATGGCGACCGTTCCCATGGAGCGTGTTCGTGCGGTGTTCGACGTGAACGTCTTCGGCATGGTCGCGATGTCCCAAGCCGTGATCCCCGGCATGAAGGAAAAGGGCTGGGGTCGCATCATCAATGTCTCGTCGGTGGCCGGCATCCTCGCCTCGCCGCTCACCTCTCCGTACGCGATGACGAAACATGCAGTCGAGGCCTTCACCAAGAGCCTCCGGGGCGAGCTCGAGCCGCACGGGATCGACGTCACCAAGGTCAACCCCGGCCCGTACAACACCGGCTTCAACGACCGCATGGTGGACGGCATCACCGAGTACATCGACGCCGGCGACACCTCGGCCAACGAGACCAACGAGGTCGTCCGTCAGATCGTGCTGACCGATCAGCTCGACCCGCTCGACGTCGCCACGGACGCTGGCCGATCTCGCAGAAGCAGAATCGACCCCGCCGGAAACGCTGCTGCCAGAGGGAATCGGCGAACTCCTCCAAGCCATGATCTCGGCCGAGGGTTACTGACTTCCTCCCTGGATGCAGGCGGCAGCGATTCGGAAGTCAATCCCGGATGGTCGTCGCAAGACAAGCGGCGCCCTCACGCCTGTGCCCGTCAGGCCTTCTTCACGAACTCGGCCTTGATCAGGATGCCCCGACCGTTGACCTTGCCGTCGATGGGGTGATCGCCCTCGACGATGCGAATCGACTTGACCTTGGTCCCCGACTTGACCCCACCGGTCTTGCCGTCGAGCTTCAGGTCCTTGATCACGGTGACGTCGTCGCCGGTCGCGAGAAGGTTGCCATTGGCGTCGCGAACCTCGGGGAGCGCATCGTCGATCCACTCGTGGCCGCAGGTCGCGCACTCGAAGCCGTCATCGGTCTCGAGCGGGTCCGGCATCGTGCAGATCGGGCAGGTCAACGAATCGCTCATCGGCCCTGTCTATCCACGGACCGTCCATCCGGCGGCAGTGGTCGACGCACACCTGGCGTTCTGCGTCGCGTTTGTCTCGCTTTCCGGGGCAAACGCAACGCAGAACGGGGGCGGGCGCCACGGGGCCGCGGCCCGCACCCCATACTCACGGCATGGATCTCGCTGCACTGCTCGCCCTGGAGACCTGCGTTTGGGAGGCCTTGTGTCAAGGGGACGCGTCCGCTGACGCCGACCTGCTCTCCGACGACTTCCTCGGCGTCTACCCGACGGGGTTCGCCGATCGCCACGATCACACCAGCCAACTCAGCGATGGACCGACCGTTGCCGACTACGTCATTCTCGACGCCCGTTCGATGCAACTCTCGGCTGACCATGCACTCCTCGCCTACCGAGCCGAGTACCGACGCCCGGGAGCGGAGCAGATGGAGGAGATGTACGTGTCGTCCCTCTGGTCGCAGCGCAACGGATCATGGGTCAACGTCTTCAGCCAGGACACACCCATGGATCGCACCGCCGACGTTCCCTGATCCTCAATTCACAACGCGCCGGGTCGATGGTCTGAGAAGAACCAACCTTCTGGAGAAGACCTCGTGAGCAAGTATCGACTCGTCACCCGCAGCGATTTCGACGGCCTGGTGTGCGCTGTTCTGCTCGAGCATCTGGAGATGATCGACGACATTCGTCTTCGTCCACCCCAAGGACATGCAGGACGGCAAGGTCGAGATCACCGACAACGACATCACCACCAACCTCCCCTACGTGGAAGGCGTGCATCTCGCATTCGACCACCACGAGTCCGAGACCCTCCGAAACGACGCTCGCGACAACCACGTGATCCTCCCCCACGCACCGTCCGCGGCCCGCGTGGTCTGGGACCACTACGGCGGAACAAGCACGTTCCCCGCTCGATGGCTCGAGATGATGGACGCCGTCGACAAGGCGGACTCCGCCCAGTACACCGAGGGCGAGATCATCTACCCCCGCAACTGGGAGCTGCTCAACTTCATCATGGATCCTCGTACCGGCCTCGGCCGATTCCGGGACTTCCGCATCTCCAACTACGACCTGATGAAGGATCTGATCGCCTACTGCAAGGACCACGCGATCGAAGAGATCCTGCGGCTGCCCGACGTCGTCGAACGCACCGACCTCTACTTCGCCCACCAGGCCGAGGCGAAAGCGCAGATCGAACGCTGTTCGACCATCCACGACAACCTGATCGTCCTCGATCTGACCGACGAGGACACCATCTGGCCCGCCAACCGGTTCCTGATCTACGCGATGTACCCCACGTGCAACATCTCGATCCACAAGCTCTGGGGCTTCCGGAAACAGAACACCGTGTTCGCCACCGGCAAGTCGATCATCGATCGAAGCTGTGTGACCAACGTCGGTGAGCTGATGCTCCGTCATGGCGGCGGCGGGCACGTTGCCGCCGGAACCTGCCAAGTCGAGACAGCCGACGCCGACCGCGTCCTCAGCGAGCTGATCGACGAGATCGTCGCCGATCATCGTGTCGCTGTCGGAGCTTCCCAGCCAGGTTGACAGTTCGGCAGAGTCAAGTCGGCCGGCGAGTTCTTGGCCCACTTGCGGATGAGCTTCGACGCCCAGGCGTAGTGGCTCGAGGTCGCCGACACCATGTAGGCGCCAACCGATGTCGTCCTCGTCCACGGATAGCGACTCTTCGCGAAGAGGTCCTCGCTGTCGTAGGAATCGATCGTCGCCATCAACTCTGCGTGTGTTGCCCGCAGCCGGGACGCGATGTCGGCCCAGTCGTCGTTCTCGGTTCGGCGATAGATGACCTCGTTCAGGGCAGGAGTCTCGGCGAACGTGAAACCATCGGCTGGAATCGTCGGCTTCTCACCGGCCGAGCCCACCTTCTCCCACTCGATGGCCATTTGTTGCCAGGCGTGCAGGTGGGCCAGAAGATCCTTGACCGACCAGGCCTCGCAAGCCCCGGGGACTTCACGGCGTGCAGGTGCAACCGAGTCGACGGCAACCCAGAGTCGTTCGAACTCCTCGGATGCGGCGGAGAGGAGTTCGGATTTGCTCGTCGGTCGGCCCATGCTCCCGAGCCTGGATGCGGCGAGGAGGCAACGCAAGGGGACGAAGGCCCCCAACTGCTCGCCGCGCCGTCAGGAATGCCGGACGGCGTCTCGTTTCAGGAGCTTGGCAACGTCGTGGCAACACTCCGATGAGATTCGCCGCTCGATCGAGGTGACCCAGGCCGATGGTGCAGTGCCGAGCTCCTCGCCCAGGAACGTCCGGTAACGCTGATAGGCCCGCAACGCCTCCACCTGGCGGCCCTCACTCGCGAGCGCCAACATCAGCAATCCTCGCGGGTGATCCCGCAGCGGACAGACGGTCGACGTGGGCCAGCAGCGGGGCGATTGCCTCAGCGCCTCGTCCCGCGCAGATGAGCAGCTCGGCTCGCTCCTCGATGAGCTTCGCCCGAAGCTCCTGCACTCTGGTCACCTCGGGTGACGCCCATGGCTCGTCTCGGAACTCGACGAGCGGGTCGCCGTGCCACATCGACAGCGCCAGCTCGATCTGCTGGAGTCGATCGGTGCCGACGGGGGCGCCCGCCAACCGCGTGAACTCGACGACGTCGACGGTGCCGACGAAGCGGTAGCCGCTGGGGCCGGTTGCGATCGGGTCGTACCCCGTCGACCGTCGGAGCCTCGACATCGATGTACGAACCGAGCCCGGCGAGACACTCATCAGATCGGCCAACTGGCCAGGGCTTCGACTGCACTGACCGAGCAGCGCCAGGACGGCGAGCAACCGACGCTGCGATGCACTCGGCGGAGTGATGGATTCGTTCCCGTCGAGGACCAGCCGGATGTCGCCGAGCAACTGGACCCGCACTTCGGGGGCCGCCGGCCTCGCACTGCGCCGCACCACGTTTGGCGGCTGCAGTGGTTGCACCATGAGTTCCATCATGATCGTTTCTCCCTCGTTCTGCCGCCGATGTATGGTCACTCTGGGCTCGAGTTGGGGGAACGTCCATGACGCTCATCACAGTGTTTCGCTGCATGCCGTGCGGATGCATGTCGTGAGTGCTGTTCTCCTTCCGGGAGCAGATCACCGACGAGCGCTCGGCGCCTTCGTCGCCGAGCGAGGATTCTTGCGCGAGCTCGCCATCGGCGAGACGCTCTTCACCGAGGGAGAACGCTCGACGGCAGCGTTCGCCTGCACGGAGGGAAGGATCAATCTCTTCGTCACTTCCCCGAGCGGCAGAGAGCTGATCTTGGGGACCAAGACTCCCATCCAAGGCTTCGGCGAGCTCTCGGCCATCTCCGGCGCACCGCGGAGTGCAACCGCGGTTGCCATGGCGCCATCGACGGTCAGCGTCATGCCCGGCGCCGAGTTTCTCCGAGAGGTCGAGAACGATCGCGACGCTCGCCGTCACGATTCTGCGTGAGTTGGCCCGTCACCTCGAGAAGGCCAATCTCCGATTGGCTGCCCGCTCGGTCGACTCGACCAACAAGCGCGTGGCTCAGTTGTTGATCGAGTTGGCGCTGAAGCTCGACCGACATGCCGATCTCGAACTGCCGTTCCACCGCTGCCACGCAAGTCGCCATCACGCAGGATGAAGTGGCCGCATGGGTCGGATCGACGCGCGAGGCGGCCGCCCGCTCGCTTGCGCTGCTACGCGAATGCGGCGCAGTCCGAACCGGACGCGGACGCATCACGATCCTCGATCCCGATCTGCTCGACCAACTGGCGCAAGACGACCGCGAGTGGTGATGCACCGACCTTTCGCTCCCTGGTAGGTCATCACGGGGCGGCTTGGAGCTCGGCATCCTGCCTCGCCTGATGACCGCATGAGTCGGGATCGTTACCGCAGGAAGAACAAGCGGCGCACCCGTTGCCGATCACCACGTCGACCGCTGCAATCGTTCCATGAGCGGAAACGAAACTCGATCGATGGCCATCAACGACGTCACCAACCGAGGGGTGGTCCCGACGGGTGAGATCGGCGGTCCCCTCTCCGAGATCTGGGCGACCGATGTCTTCAACCTCGCCACCATGGAGGAGATGCTGTCGAAGACAGCCTTCAAGGCGATGAAGGCGACCGTCCAGACCGGTGCGCCCCTCGACCCGGCGACCGCGGACGTGGTCGCTGCTGCAATGAAGGACTGGGCCCTCTCCAAGGGAGCGAAGTTCTTCTCCCACATCTTCTACCCGATGACCAACATCACGGCGGAGAAGCACGATGGCTTCATCGTCACCAACAGCGACGGGAACGCAATCACCGAGTTCACGGGCAGCTTGCTGATCAAGGGCGAGCCCGATGGCTCGTCGTTCCCCAACGGCAGTCTGCGCACCACGAACGCGGCTCGCGGCTACACGGCCTGGGACCCGACCAGCCCCGCATATGTCATGCGAACGGCCAATGGCGCCACGCTGATGATTCCGAGCGTGTTCATGGCGTGGACGGGAGAGGCTCTCGACAAGAAGATCCCGCTGCTCCGCTCGAATGCTGCGATGGACCAGGCAGCGCAACGCGTGCTTCGAGCCATGGGCGAGACCGAGATCGAAACCCTCAACTCGAGCTGTGGCGCCGAACAGGAGTACTTCCTCGTCGACGCCCACTTCGCCAACAGACGCCCTGATCTCCTGCTTGCCGGCCGCACGCTCTTCGGCGCCCCTTCGCCCAAGGGCCAGGAGTTCGACGACCACTACTTCGGTGCCATCCCCGAACGAGTGCAGGTCTTCATGCAGGACTTCGAGGACAAGCTCTTCCGGCTCGGCATCCCCGCCAAGACTCATCACAACGAGGTCGCCCCCGGACAATTCGAACTGGCGCCCTACTTCGAAGCAGCGAACGTCGCCGCCGACCACCAACAGCTGATGATGACCATCATGAAATCGACAGCAAAGGCCCACGGCTTCCTCTGTCTCCTCCACGAGAAGCCGTTCGCCGGCATCAACGGATCCGGCAAACACGTCAACTGGTCGGTCGGCAACAGCACGCAGGGCAATCTGCTCGATCCCGGCTCCACACCGAGTGAGAATCTCGAGTTCCTGCTGTTCTGCGGCGCCGTGATTCGTGGCGTCCACTTGTTCGGCCCATTGCTTCGTTCGGTCATCGCCACCGCGAGCAACGATCACCGGTTGGGCGCCAACGAGGCACCCCCGGCGATCATCTCGGTGTACCTCGGTGATCAGCTGGAGCAGGTGTTCAACGACATCAGGGATGAAAAGGTCAGCCTCGCCACCGAGGGCGGGTCGATGAACCTCGGGCTCGACCAGATCCTTCCCTTCCAGCGAGACCCAGGCGATCGCAATCGGACCTCACCCTTCGCCTTCACCGGCAACCGTTTCGAGTTCCGTGCCGTTGGCTCGTCACAATCGGTCTCCGGCCCGCTCGTCGCGATGAACACGATGCTCGCCGACTCACTCAACTGGGTCGCCGACCGGCTCGAAGAGATTCTGCCCGACGGTGAGAACACACAGGAGGAGCGGGCTGCCGCCGTGGCCGAGGTGCTGAAGGCGATCTTGGACGAGCACAGCGCGGTGATATTCGGCGGCGACGGCTACTCGTCGGAATGGCACCGAGAGGCCGTGGAGGATCGAGGCCTGCGGAATCTTCCGACCACCGCTGACGCCCTTCCGGTCCTGATGGAGGACGCCGTCATCGAGCTCTTCGAGCGCACCGGCGTGCTCAGCACGATCGAACTCGAGAGCCGCTTCGAGGTGTACGCAGAGCAGTACATCCTCTCCATCGGCGTCGAGGCGAAGCTCATGGTCGAGATGGCGAAGACCGTCATCTACCCGGCGGCCATGTCCTACCTGTCCGAACTGGCCACGACCGCGCGGACGGCGAAGAAGCTCGGCGTCGACGTGGATACCGCCGTGATCGAGTCCATCAGCGGAACAGCCGGTGCCTTGATGGAGGCGGCCGACGTCCTGCTCGTGACCCTCGAGACCCACGATGTCGAGTCGACCGAGAAGCACATGCGATTCTGCGCAGACACCGTCCGCGGCCTCATGGACGATGTTCGGATTCTCGCCGACACGCTCGAGACGCTCGTTGCCGATGAGCGGTGGCCTCTGCCGAAGTATCGGGAGATGCTCTTCATCCGCTGAGACTCGAGTCAGCCGGTGGTTCCGAGGCCGCTCGAAATGGCATTGACGGTGGCCAGCAGCAGCGGCATCTGATCGTCGCCCTCCGTTTCCTGCTGACCGCTCCGCCACGCTCGAAGGAGATCGATCTGGTGGCGGTGGAGCACGGTCAGACCAGCCCGGCGCGGCGCCAACAGTGCCTCGACGTTCGGGCGACGCGCCGCAAGCGAACCTTCGTAGATTCGTTCGAACACCTCGGCCGTAGCCGCGTACTCGGCCTGGATCTGCCCGAGAATCGACCGGCGCACCGATTCGTCGACCACGAGCTCGGCGTACTCCGCCATCACTGTCGGATCAGCGGATGCAAACGAGGTTGCGCTGTTCGACACGATGTAGTGCAACGGCGGCCAGTCGAAGACCGACGCCACCAGCGCCGCTGCGGCCTCGGGGTCCTCTGCCTCGACCGCAGTCAGTCCGCTGCCCAGGCCGAACCACCCTGACAGGAAGAAACGCGACTGGCTCCACGCAAAGACCCAGGGGATCGCCCGAAGGTCGCGAAGGGTCCGCCGGCCGGTTCGACGGGCCGGTCGCGATCCGATCTGACTCCGTTCGATGACGTCGATGGGCGTGGCCTGCGAGAAGAACTCGATCAGCTCCGGGCTGGCCACGAGGTCGCCGTAACGCTGGCGGGCGGCGTCGGCGAACCGGCCCATGAACGGCTCCAGGTCATGGCGCCTGGCAAATGGGGCAAGCGTCGCCGAGGCGGTGCCGGCGAGCAGAGTCTCGAGATGGAACGTGGCGTCCTGTGCGTTGGCGTACTTCTGGGCGATGGTCTCGCCCTGCTCGGTGAGCCGGACATCACCGCCGACCGAACCGGCCGGCAACGCACGGGCGAATCGGTGCGCCGGCCCGGCTCCCCGGCTGACGGTTCCACCACGGCCATGGAAGAACTGCGGACGAACACCGACCTGACGTGCAGCATCGGTGAGTTCGATCAGCGCCCGGTGCACCGACCACAGGCTCGAGACGATGCCGCCGTCCTTGTTCGAGTCGCTGTAGCCGACCATGATCTGCTGGACCGGCTCGGCCTGCCCGTTGGCCTCCCGTTGCCACGCAAGGCTGCGAGCCACCATCGGATGTCCCAGATAGTCGGCCAGGATCGTGTGACTGGCCTCGAGGTCGCCGATGGTCTCGAAGAGGGGCACGACCCGGACGGGACACACCTGACCTTCCGGGCTGTCCACCAACATCCCGACCTCGCGGGCGAAGAGGTACACGGCAAGGAGGTCGCTCGGCGACCGAGTCATACTCACGATGAACGATCCGAGGCCGTCGAGGCCGTTGGCGTCGATCTCTGCCCTCACCACTCGGTAGCAGCCCAGCACCGCATCGGCCTCGGGCCCGAGGTCCGACCGACCGGGGGCAGCGAACGGGCGCCCCGACTGCAGCTCCGCGTCGAGGAAGGCGCGCCTACGGTCCTCGGTCCAGTCCGGATAGTTCGCTCCGTCCTCCACATTGGCCGCCGCCAGCAACTGCGACAACGCGAACATCGTGGAACTGACTGTTCTGTCGGATGTCGAGCACAGCGAGGTGGAAGCCGAAGGTGCGAACGAAGCGACGGATCGCCACGACGTGTTCGTCGGCGGCTCGGTGGGCACCGATGGTCCGCAGCGATTGTTCGATGAGCATCAGATCTGCGTCGACATCGGACGCTCGCCGATAGCGGGCACCGTCGCCCGCAGCGTGGGGCAGACCGGCAGCGACGAGGTTGATTGCCTGGCGCCACGGCTCGTGCGGATTGCGGGAGACCGCCGCTGCGCCTTCTGACCCGAGCTCGGCCGCTCGGCTCGAGATCCAGTCGGTCAGATCAGACGGAGCAGGATGGAGGCGACCGGAAAGCGACAGCACGGCCCCCAGTTGATCGAGCCGATCGCGGAGCACGTCGAGCGCCTCTGACCGGAGCGCGGCGAGCGCCCGCCGAGTGACGTCGGATGTCACCAGCGGATGGCCGTCACGGTCACCTCCGACCCACGTTCCGAACGAGACCCGCGGATGGCCGTTGTCGACCAGCAGCCGCTGATCGAGACCAACGGCCTCCCACGCCAGATCGAGCCGCTGATCGAGCCGGTCGACGACATCGGGAAACACGTGACGCAGATAGTGAACGACGTTCCGCAGTTCTGCGTCGACACCGGGCTTGTCCAAGAGCACTTCACCGGAGCGCCACAGGAGATCGAGCGTGGTCGTGATGGCTCGGCGGAGCTCGACCCGATCGGCCTCGGTGTTCGATGTCCGGTCGCGGGCCGCCAGCAGATCGTGAAGCGCACGCTGATGCGCCAGTGCGCTGCTCCGTTTCGCCTCGGTCGGGTGGGCGGTGAACACCGGCTCGACTCGTACATCGGCAAGTCGTGAAGCGATCGCCTGACCATCGAGACCGGAATCGAGCATCCGCTGGATCGCCCGCCCCCACAGTGCGGAGTCGTCCATCACGCCGTGCTCGGCTTCGTTCAGACGACGCCGCTCCATCGCTGCGTTCTGCTCGGCCAACGCCTGGAGTCTGAACATGATGCTGTAGGTCAGCGTGAGCTCTTCTGTACTCGCCGCTCGACCGGCGGCGTCGGTGTCGCCGACCCGCAGCGCATCGGCCAGGGCGTCGAAGACCCACGTCGTCGAGCACCTCGAACAGACAATCGGTCAGAAAGGCCCGGTCGGCCTCCACCTTGTGATCGTCGAATGTGCGCGGCGCAGGTACAACCATCGGCGGATCCTACTCTTCCGCACCCTCCCCCGATTGGGGTCGGAGCTTCACATTCACAGGTGCCGAAGGCAGCGAAGCGAAGTTGTGAATGTGGGGCTCCGGACCCTCGAATCAGAGCAGTGCGCCGTAGACCAACGACTTGAGCTGACCCCTGAAGTTGAACGTTCCCGAGGGCAGGAACTGGGTCATGAACACGACGGCCAGCTCCTCGGAAGGGTCGACCCAGAAGGTGGTCGACGCGGCTCCACCCCACATGAACTCGCCTGGTGAGCCGACCACACCCGTGGCCCCCGGCCCCTTCGACACCGCAACGGTCAAGCCGAATCCGGCCCCCGCGAACCCGACTTCGCCGTAGCCCATCGGCAGCGCGAAGTCCGCCATCTCGCCATCGCCGGCCAGGTGGTTGCACGTCATGAGCTCGAGGGTCTTGCGGCCGAGGATCATGGTGCCGTCCAGCTCGCCACCATTGGCCAGCATCGTGCAGAACTGCACGTAGTCGGCGGTGGTGCCGACCAGTCCCCCGCCGCCGTTCAACAGCTTGGGCCTGCGCAGGTAGCTGCTCTGATGCGGATCATCGGTCAGTACCAACTCCTTGCGACTGTTCCGGCCGTAGCAGGCAGCAAATCGGTCGGACTTGTCCGGGGGAACCCAGAACGCAGTGTCGACCATGCCGAGCGGTTCGAAGATCGCTGCTTGCAGGTACTCGTCGTACGGCATGCCGGACATGATCTCGACCAGCCGGGCAGCGATGTCGATGCCATGGGAGTAGAGCCAGCGCGTTCCCGGCTGGAAGCGGAGCGGCCAGTCGCCGAAGGTCCTCGACAACGACTCGAGGTCGTGATCGGCGAGCCAGCTGCGCTCGCCCAGATCCAGATCGCGATTCTCGGGCCCGTAGCCGATGCCCGAGGTGTGGGTCAGCACGTCGCGAATCGTGGGCCGCCGATCGGCGGGCACAACCCTGGTCCCCCCGCTGCCGTCCGTCTCGGCAACCGTCATGCCTCGCCACTCGGGAATCCAGCGGTCGATCGGATCGTCCAGCTGGAAGTGCCCTTGCTCGTAGAGCGTCATGATGGCAACGCCGGTGATGGGTTTGGTCATCGAGTACAGACGCCAGATGGCATCCTCGCCGACCGGGATCGACCGCTCACGGTCCTGCTCACCGAAGCTCTCGAAGTAGCCGACGACCCCGCCTCGAACCACCGCCATCTGAGCACCAGCGATCTTGCCGGGATCGATGTAGCGACTGCGGAGGTGCTCACCGATCCGCTCCAGCCGATCCTCGTCGAGTCCCGCTCCTGCAGCGTCGACCTTCATCGCGATCCCCGATCCGTCAGCGACCCGCCGAGGCAGGGTCGCCACTCGCCGTTGGCATCACTGGAAGCAACCACGGCGTCCACGAACCGGATACCTCGAACTCCGTCGTCGACCTTCGGGAAGTGGAGCGCCAACGGATCGGCTTCTCGCCCAGCTCGTCTCGCCGCGATCGCCTCGGCCGCATCGGAATAGAGATTGGCGAAGGCCTCGTGGAACCCTTCCGGATGACCACTCACGATGCGGCTCGACCGAGCTGCGAGCGGCAGCGTCGCCGGCCCGTTCGGCGTCAGTACCTGGGCCGGCTGCCCCAAGGGCTTGAACATCAGAACGGTCGGATGCTCGAGCGACCACTCGAGCGTCCCGGCGGCGCCGGACACCCGGATCCGCAGACAGTTCTCGACACCGGCAGCGGCTTGCGTGACCCAGAAGGTGCCGCGGGCTCCCGAGTCGAAGCGCAGCATGGCGCCTGCGAAGTCGTGGACGGTGCCGGCAGGCATGATCGTGCCGACCTCGGCCGCCACCTCGGCGACCTCGAGCCCGGTGATGAATCGGACGAGATTGTGTGCATGGGTGCCGATGTCGCCCATCACGAGTGAAGGTCCACCTCGCACAGGATCGTGGCGCCAGGGCAACGATTCCCCTGGTTCGAACGTCGGCGCAGCCGCTTTACCGCCCTGGACGTACTCGACCTGAACGAGCCGGATCTCACCCAACTGTCCGTCGGCGACCATCGCCCGGGCCTGCCGCACCAGCGGGAAACCGGTGTAGTTGTGCGTCAGGCAGCAGACCAAACCGGTCTGCTGCACACGGTCGGCGACCTCGAGGGCCTCCTCGAGGGTGTTGGTGATCGGCTTGTCGATGATGAGGTCGAATCCGCGATCGAGAGCGGCCAGGGCGAGCGGGTGATGGGAGTCATTGGGTGTCATCACGGCCACGACATCGGCACCGTCGTTGCGGGCGGCCTCGGCATCGAGCAATGCAAGCCCGCTGCCGTAGGACCGATCTTCGGAGACCCCCAGTTCGATACCGGCCAGTCTCGACCGCTCGGGATCCGAGGACAGCGCGGCGGCCACCAGCTCATATCGATCGTCGAGGCGGGCTGCACTGCGATGCATCGCTCCGATGAAGCTGCCCGGTCCCCCGCCGATGACGGCGAGCCGAAGCCGCCTGCCGAGAAGTCCGATCACCGGGTTTCCATCCATGGTTGCCTCCGGGCGAGACCCTAGTCCTGCGCCGTCCCGTCGAAGTAGTGCCGCGCCAGCGCCCACGCGCCACGACCGGCGTCGACACCGATCTCGCGGCCCCGGAGGTCGTCGGCCCAGACGTGGATTCCGCCGTAGATCCGCGAGCGACCGGCCTCGTTCGACGCGTCTTCGTAGGTGGCCCACTGGAGGGTCACGTCCTCGCTCGGGCCGGCCTCGAAGTCGAGCGAGTCGGCAGGAATGGTCCAGGTGGCGAGGCCACCGGGGAAGAAGGGATCGCCCGTGATCGCAGTCAGGACTTCGGCGCCGGCCCGGCTGAACGAACTGTGGCCGGACACGTAGCCGGCGAAGGCCGGGGTGACGAAGGTCGGGAGCTGATACGGCACCCAGTCGACGGCCAGGATCCACCCGACCCCTCCGACCTCGCGCACACGATCCGAGGGAACCCCCATCCAGGAACGGACGGCCACCTCACCGATGTGATCCGCCAGTGCCGCATGACGCTCGCCCGGTGCCGACGACGCGGCGGTCACGATCTCGATCAGGTCAGGGACCAAGGGCAGCCCGTCGGGGTCGAACGCCTCGCCATCGCGGTCGGTCGACTGCCCGAGGCCACCCATGTAGCGGATCATCGAGATCGGTCGTGCGTAGTCGTACGTCCGCTTCGCTCCCCATGCCGCGATCGCCGAGTCGTGCATCGCACCATTGAGCGGGAGATAGAGCTTCACATCCCATTCGAGTGCGTCGACCGGCCCGCCGTCGATGCTCAACTCCCCCGAGAGCGAATCGGTGACGGCGTTGGCGATGGTGTTCCAGTGTCCTGGCGGTGTCTCAGACGACGGACCGTCTGCCCAGTACTCCGCGACCGCGCGCCCGTAGTCCCCCAGCGCCACGACGTTCGGTTCGTAGGGCGCGCCGCGTCGACGGATTCTGCTCGTGGCCGAGCGCGTCATACGTGCCGGGGACGACGTTTCCCGATAGCCGCCGGGCTGATGTCGATCGTCACGCCGGAACTCGGATCGAGCTCGGCGCTCGCCGCGATCACGGCAACGACGGCGTCCTTGAAGTGCTTCGTCGGTGACGGGATCGCCGAGCATCGGCGGTGGGCCCGGGTCGAGAGGTGGCCGACCGTCGGTCGACGGCTCGAGCGCGAACGGCGTGACGTCGCCCCACTGCGATCCGACGAACGTCTGGACGGTCTCCTCGAGTGGCATTCCGTTCTGGGCGACCATCACTTCGAGTTCCAATGGCTGCCACCGGTTGGGGTCGTCCATGACGGTTCCCGACTGAGCAACGACCAGCGGAGCGGTTGACGGGTGCATACGTGTCGTCGACGTAGCCATTCGCCACGTTCGAACCGTCGTCGACGGTTGCGTTCAGGATCGTGTTGGCGATGCGATTGCCGAGCGCAGCCGGAGCGTCGCCCTCGTCGCCGGTGAAGGAACGGTCGAAACACAGATCGTCCATCAGCTGATCGAATCCCGTGACCGACTCCTCGGCGCCGGCGGACAACAGATAGCGCTCGACCAGGATGCCGATAGACGGCGAAGCTGATCGCCTCCTCCCGGGCGGCCAGCACGCCGGCGGCATCGAGGTCCTCGTCGACCTGATCTTCGTCGACGAAGACGCCGGTCGCCGTGTCGTCGTAGGCGGCCCAGGCGTCCCACATCGCGGCGGACGTGTGGAACAGGGTGCGGGCGTGGACGGTCGGGGCCGGCACATCCAAGCGGATGGCGCCGAGCAAGGCCTCGTTCCAGATGCGGGCGACGGACCAGTCAGACGGGACCGCCCGTTCGCAGCCCTCGATCGTCTGCGACTCGCTCTCCCCCCGGTTTCCGAGTCCGACGAAGGCAGCCACTGCGAGCACTCCGACCAGTGCCGTTGCGCCGAGCACCCGACCGCTCACGCGACGGCTTCGTTCCGCCATCGGCGGTCAGGCCCCAGACTGCGATGACGACAACGATGCGGCGCCGAGGCGGGCCAGTGCGACATCGTCAGCTTCGGGGAGACCGCTCACGCCGACGGCGCCGACGACATGGCCATCGAGCTCCAGCGGGACGCCTCCGCCCCAGCCCGTGTAGCGCAGGTCGCCGAAGTTCGTGATGGCGAAGTCCTCGCCCCGTGACTTCTCCCCGATGACGCTCGACTCGACTCGTTCCCGAGCCGCGGTGAACGCCTTGTTCCTGGCATTGGCGATCGACGGCAACGGGCAACCATCGGTTCGCAGGAAGGCCATCAGCTCTCCGTGGGAATCGACCACGGCAACCGCAGCTCCCCGTCGGTCGACATCGAGCTGCCCTCGGATCAGGTCCACGATGTGCCAGGCCTCGGCGTGACTGAGTTCGGGTATGCGGCGCATTGCAGCTCTCCTCGATCGACCTCCGGAATGTACCGTCGCGCTGCCATCGACAACGATGCCACCGACGACGATGAGACGGAGCCAGCGATGACTGTGAAGTGGGGAGTGCTCTCGACAGCCAAGATCGGTCGGGAGAAGGTGATCCCCGGGATCCAGGCTGCACCCAACTGTGAAGTCATCGCCATCGCCGGGCGCGATCTGGCCAGAACCAACGAAGTGGCGGATCAGCTCGGTATCGCGATGCGGTTCGACAGCTATCAAGAACTCCTCGACGACCCGGCGGTCGATGCCGTCTACATCCCGCTGCCGAATCATCTGCACATGGAGTGGACGATCAAGGCGGCCGAGGCGGGCAAACACGTGCTGTGCGAGAAGCCCCTCGCACTGACCGCGACCGACGGGCAGCGCATGGTGGACGCGTGCGCCGAGGCCGGAGTCGTGTTCATGGAGGCCTTCATGTATCGACTGCATCCCACGTGGCAGACCGCAGTCGACCTCGTCCGCAGCGGCCGCATCGGTGACCTGGTCACGGTGCAGAGCTGGTTCTCGTACTTCAACGATGATCCGACCAACATCCGCAACATCGCCGACTATGGCGGCGGTGCGCTGATGGACATCGGCTGCTACTCGATCAACCTGTCGCGGTTGCTGTTCGACAGCGAACCGGTCGGCGTGACCGGATCGATCACCCGCGATCCGGAGACCGGCGTCGACGTCACCAGCACGGGAGTCCTGGAGTTCCCTGATGGAACCGCCACGTTCACTTGCTCCACTCGTTGCGCGCCGGACCAGCGAGTCCACATCTACGGAACGGCCGGACGGATCAGCTTCGAGATCCCGTTCAACATCCCGCCGAACGAGACAACTCGCCTCTGGTTGACGACCACCTCCGGTTCGGCGGACGCCGACGACCGAGACGATCCTCTTCGACCCGATCGATCAGTATCGAATCGAAGCTGAGCAGTTCGCCAACGCCGTCGCTACCGGCACCCCGGTCCCGATCCCGCCCTCTGACGGTGTCGCGAACATGGCCGTCATCGAGCAGCTGCGCTCATCAGTCGTTCTGCGGCACTGAGCCCTCAATCTTGAGGGCTCAGTGCCGCAGAACCGGGAGTCGATCCGGAGGTTCTGATCGGCGGCCACCGACGTGATCACCTGCTCGGCGCCGCCGGGCCAGCGGACGACCACCTCGGAGACCTCGGCGCCGGCCGCCCAGCCCGAAGTGGGCCCTTGGATCGGCGGACGAGAGATAGCTACTGCCGGACATGATCTCGCGTTCCTGCCGAGATCCGTCCGCCATCGTGACCGTCACGATCGTTCCCGGTGTGGCCGGATCGGGCGAGACCACCAGCCAGTGTCCACCGGCCCCGGTGTTGCGCAACAGCCCGATCTGGCCGCCGATCGTGCCGACGGCGAAGTCGACATCACCGTCGTTGTCGTAGTCGGCCGCCGCCAGTCCGCGCGCCAGGAACAGTCCGTCGGTGTCGAGGCCGACCGTCGAGGTCACTTCGGCGAAGGAGTTCGCAATGCCGTCCGAACCCGACAGCGACCCGAGATTCTCGAATGCCTGGAGCAGTTCGCGATCTCCTTCGAGATCGGTCACCGGAATGGCACCCTGGGCCACGATCAGATCCAGGTCCCCATCGAGGTCGAGGTCGGCCCATTCGACACCCCAGCCGGATCGATCGCGACCGAGATCGAGCAGCCCCATCTCGTCGAGCGCCGAGCGGTACACCGGCGCCGACTCGCTGTCGGACTGACGGAAGACGGCGTGACCCTGACCCGCCATGTTGGTGACGACGATGTCCCCTCGGCCGTCGCTGTCGGAGTCGCCGATCGCCACGCCCATCCCGGCCTCATCGTCGTCGACCCCCGCATCTGACCCGATGTCCACCAGTCGAAAACCGAGTTCCGAGTCGTCGACGTCGTTCATGTAGAGCCGGTTCGGTTGGGTGTCGTTGGCCACGTACAAATCGAGATCGCCGTCGCGATCGACGTCGCTCAGGATCGCGCCGAGCCCGTAGTCGACACGATCCGACTCGATCCCGGCGGGCCCCGCGACGTCGATGAACGTCGGGCGCCCGTCGCCCGCTCCTTGATTGATGAACAGAAGGTCCGGTTCGGCGACGAATGAGTTGGGGAATCCCCTCGTCGCCTCGGGGATGGGGCCGTTGAGATCGGCATATCCGGCCACGAAGAGATCGAGCAGACCGTCGCCGTTCACGTCGCCGACCGCGGCACCGGCATGCCACCCGTACGCGTTGACTCCGGCCGAACCGTCGTCGACCTCGAACTGCTCACCACCGTCATTCCAGAGCAGGACGTTCTCACGTTCGGTCGTGATGTAGAGATCGGTGAAGCCGTCCATGTCGAGGTCGGCGGCGACGCAGCCGCTGCCGCGAATCTCCAGTGCAGCTCCGACTTCGTCGCTGACGTCGACGAACTCGCCGCGATCGTTGCGGTAGAGCCGACTGGTCGGCAAGGCACCCTCACCTCGCCACCGCCCCCACTCCCCCTCCGACCATGTGTCGACCACGAAGAGATCCATCCACCCATCGCGGTTCTGATCGATCCAGCAGAGACCACCGCCCATCATGGCGTTGGGATCACCGGTCGGCCCCCACTGGAATGCACTGTGGCGAAAATCCAACCCGACCTCTCCGGCGACGTCGACGAGTCGCACGGTGGACATCGACGCGTCGAGCGGTCGATCGACGTCGGCTCCAGGTGCCGGACCGTCGGCGGAGTCGAGTCGGCCACAGGTCGAAGCGAGAAGGGTGACTACGACCAGCACGACCATTGTCGGCGAGGTGAGCCGAAACCGTGATGTGCTGTGGTCGGCCACGGAGTCACCGTACCCCTGAACGCTCGGCCGTTACCGTTGGCTCGAATCGAACAACGCATCCGAAGAACACACAGCCAGAACAGCGCATCTGGAACAGCACATCCCGAACAACGAGCGAAGAGGGTCGACATGAGCACCGCCATCGTCACAGGGGCCGGCAACGGATTGGGACGAGCCACTGCAATTCGCTTGGCGGCTGACGGACACGCCGTCGCCATCCTCGACATCGATGCTGCCGGGGCCGCCGGCACCCGGGAGATCATCGAGAGCCGAGGTGGAGCGGCACGCACCCAGGTCGTCGACCTCCGCGACGGCGCCGCGATCCGAAACGCTGTCGAGACAGCCGAGTCCGAGCTCGGCCCGATCGGTGTTCTCGTCAACAACGCAGCTGTGTTTCCCTCCGGCCCGTTCCTGGACGTCACCGCAGCCGAATACGACGAGACCGTCGCGGTCAATCAGCGCGCCTCGTTCCTCGACCACGCAGGCAGTGGTCCCCTCGATGCAGCAGAACGGCGGCGGGGCGATCGTGAACATGAGCTCGATCACGCAACACGGAGGATGGAGTCGACCTCGTCGCCTACGTCACCACGAAGGGGGCGATGGCTGGCATTCACGCGAGCGTTGGCCACCGAACTCGGGCCCGACAACATCCGGGTGAATTGCGTTGCCCCCGGCGCCTTTCCCACACGGGCCGAGGAGATCCATGCCGATCGAGCGGCCTACTCGAAACGCATCATCGATTCCCAGGCCCTGAAACGGCGGGGAACTCCCGATGAGGTGGCCTCAGCGGTGTCGTTCCTGGTCGGACCGGATGCATCGTTCGTCACCGGGCAAACGCTGAACGTCGACGGTGGGTGGATCATGAAATGACAAAGGTCCTTTGACTCGGCCGTCACCGGTGCATACTGTCGCCGAGTTCGGAACACCGCGTTCCCGATACCGAAGGGGAGAAACACGATGCAGAAACGAAAATTCACGTGGTTGCTCGCGCTGTTGGCGGCCTTTGCCGTCATCGCCGGCGCCTGCGGCAGCGACAGTGACGATGCCGGCAGCGACAGCGGCGACAGCACTGACAGCGGTGGAGAGACCGCCGGCGGCGAGGGCAGCATCTGGGTCCTCCTTCCTGACTCCGCCACCTCCGATCGTTGGGAGAAGGACGATCGCCGCTTCTTCGCCGAGGGCTTCGAAGCCGCCGGTCTCGTCGAGGGCACCGACTTCAACATCGTGAACGCCGAAGGCGACGCAGCCGTCCAGATCAGCCAGGCCGAGCAAGCCATCGGCGACGGTGCCAGTCGTCATCGTGCTCACCAGCAACGACTCCGGCTCCGGTGCCACGATCATCGACCTCGCCCGCGAGGCCGGGGTCAGCATCGTCGAGTACGACCGCTTCAACACCGAAGGCAGCGCAGGCGGCGACGTCTACGTGAGCTTCGACAACGTGCGAGTCGGTGCCACCATGGCTGACATCCTCGAGCCTGCCATCGACGCTCTCGGCGTCGACACACCCCAGGTCGTGATGCTCAACGGCGGCGAAGAGGACAACAACGCCTTCCTGTTCCGCGACGGCTACAACACCGTCGTCGAAGCTCGTGTGGCAGCCGGCGACTGGGCCCTCGTGGCCGATCAGTTCGTTCCCGGCTGGGACAACGCCGAAGCACTGTCGATCTTCGATCAGATCCTCGTCGGTGCCGGCAATGAAGTCGATGCGGTCTTCGCCGCCAACGACGGCATCGCCGGATCGGTCATCGCCTCGCTCGAGAACGCCGGAATCGACCCCAGCACGGTGCCGGTCAGCGGCCAGGACGCCACCCAGGCCGGAATCCAGAACGTGCTGCTGAACAAGCAGGCCATGAGCGTCTACAAGCCGATCAAGGCCGAGGCCGCAGCCGGAGTCCAGGCAGCACTGGCCCTCCGTGCGGGCGAAGACGTCACCGCACTCACGGGTGACTTCACCATCATCGGGATCAACGCCGACGGCACTCCTGCCGACGGACCCACCGGTGACGGCGTCGTTCCCTACATCGCTCTGGTGCCGATCGCAGTGACCGCCGACAATGTGGCGGACACGGTCATCGCCGACGGTTTCCGGACCGTCGAAGAGCTGTGCACCCCCGAAGTTGCGGCCGTCGCCACCGACGTCTGCGGCTGAGGCCGATCGGGCGACACTTCACATTCAATGAGCGGCGGCGGGTGAGGGCAGCGAGCCCTCGCCCGCCGCCTTTGACTGATCCGAGCACCATGAACGAGCCCAGCACCGACCAACAGCCACTGCTGGAATGCCGAGGGGTCTCCAAGTCCTTCGGCGCCGTCCAGGCGATCTACAAGATCGACTTCGAGGTCAGGGCCGGCGAGGTGATGGCGCTGGTCGGCGACAACGGCGCCGGCAAGTCCACGCTGATCAAAGGCCTCGTCGGGATCTATCCGTTCGACGAAGGCGAAGTCTTCTTCGAGGGCAAACCGGTTCACATCAACAGCCCTCGTGTTGCCGCCGATCTCGGCGTCGAGGTCGTCTACCAAGACCTCGCCCTGGCCGACAATCTCGACGTCGTCGCCAACATGTTCCTGGGCAGGGAAGAACTGCGGAACGGCCTCGTCCTCGACGAACTCGCCATGGAACACAAGGCGAAGGAGGTTCTCGAGAGCCTCAAGGTCACGACCTTGCGCTCGGTCAGGCAGACCGTCGCCGGCCTCTCCGGCGGTCAGCGACAGGCCGTGGCCGTGGCCAAGGCAGTCATGTGGGGCAACTCGAAGCTCGTCATGCTCGACGAACCCACGGCTGCTCTCGGTGTCGCCCAGACACGGCAGGTCCTCGATCTGGTCAGACGACTCGCCTCGCAAGGGTTCGGCGTGGTGATCATCTCCCACAACCTCCACGACATCTTCGAGGTGGCCGACCGCATCACGGTGCTCCGCCTCGGCCAACAGGTCGCCGTCTTCGAGAAGGACAAGACCACCCAACAAGACGTCGTCCAGGCCATCACGGCCGGCGATCTTGCCCACGTACCGGGAATGGAAGAGGCGCAGGCATGACCGACATCGAACCACCTCCGAGCCTCAGCCCGGCGTCCGAACCGCTGGGTTCGCCGCTCCTTCCGCGACCGTCGGCGAATACGTCGAGCGCCGAGTCCAGGCCATCAAGGCCGGCGACATCGGCTCACTGCCGATCTTCGCCGGGCTGGCCGTCATCATGGTGATCTTCGGGCTGCTCGAGGAACAGTTCCTCACCGCCAGGAACTTCACCAACCTGCTGCTCCAGATGGCGCCGATCTCGTTCCTCGCCATCGGCATCGTCTTCATCCTGCTCATCGCCGACGGGGAGATCGTCACCATCGACCTCTCCGTGGCCTCGGTGGCCGCCACCGGCGGCGCTGTGCTCGTCCTCCTCCAGCGGCCGAACGACCCGGGCTGGCCCTGGTGGGCATGCATCATCGCCGCCTCCTGCTGACAACAGCCATCGGCTTCGTCCACAGCATCATCATCACCAAACTCGGCATTCCCTCGTTCGTGATGACGCTCGCCGCATTCCTCATCTGGTCCGGCGTTCTTCTCTATCTGACAACCGAGCTGACGACCGCCGGCACGATCCGGATCCAGGATCAAACGCTCATCGGTTTGGCCAACAACTTCATGCCGGTCTGGCTCGGCTGGTTGTCGGGGATCGTCGTCATCGCCGGGTACACCGCGTTCCAGGTCATCAACCGGCAGTCTCGACTGAACCGAAACCTCGAGGCCGTTCCGTTCCCGATCATGGTCGCCCAGATCGTGGCAGTCGGCGGCGCTGGTCCTCGCCGGGGTCTACGTCGCCAATCAGGATCGCGGCGTGCCCCAGGTGACGTTGACCCTCGCCGTCTTCCTCGCCCTCTGGACCTTCATCGCCTCGAGAACCCGCTTCGGCCGCCACATCTATGCGGTCGGCGGCAGCCCGGAGGCAGCGAGGACGAGCCGGTATCAGTGTCGATTCGCATCCGCATCGCCGTCTTCATGATCAACGGGTTCATGGCCGGCGTCGGCGGCATCATCCTCGTGTCGCGGCTGCGATCGGTCGCCACCAACACCGGCGGCGGCAATCTGCTGCTGAACGTCATCGCCGCCGCCGTCATCGGTGGCACGAGCCTCTTCGGCGGTCAAGGCCGGGTCGTATCGGCGTTCTACGGAGCGCTGGTGATCACGGCGATCCAGAACGGCATGGACCTCCTCGGACTCTCATCCGGTTTCAAGTTCATCATCACCGGCATCGTCTTGTTGCTGGCCGTGCTCGTCGATTCGGTGTCGAAGCGGCGCCGCACCGCCCGCGGTCTCGCCTGACCCGGATTGCGCAAAACGTGACGTCCGACCCTGATCGGTGGGCCGGCTGAGATTTACCTTGCCAACATGACTTATTCCGCGCGCCACGTCACGATCCACGGCCACGACGTCACCTACCGACTGGCGGAGAACGAGGATCCGACGAGGCCGACGATCCTGCTGATCCATGGCATGGCCGGAAACTCGCGGACGTGGAAAGACGTCATGCCGGCCTTGAGCAAGGACTACACGGTGTTGGCTCCGGACCTGATCGGGCACGGTGAATCGGCCAAACCGATGGGTGACTACTCCCTCGGAGCCTTCGCCAGTGGCCTGCGTGACCTGCTGGCCGTACTCGGCATCGGTCCCGTGACCGTCATCGGCCATTCGCTCGGCGGCGGCGTTGCCATGCAGCTCGCCTATCAGCACCCCGAGTTGGTCGATCGCCTCGTATTGGTCGGTAGCGGTGGATTCGGGCGGGAGGTCAGTTGGCTCCTGCGGATCCTCACGCTGCCCGGCGCCGAATACGTCATGCCCCTGGCGTTCCCGCACTTCATTCGCGAACCAGGCGACGCAGTGAACCGTGCCATTCACGACCGCGGTCTCGGGGTGCCACGCCTCGGCGAGATGTGGAGGGCCTACTCCTCACTCAGCCAGGCCGAGAACCGACGGGCGTTCGTCAGGACGCTCCGATCGGTGATCGACCCCGGCGGCCAGACGGTCAATGCCACGGACCGCCTCTACCTCGCCGCCGCCATGCCAACGATGATCGTATGGGGCGATCGCGACCCCATCATCCCGATCGCCCACGGGCGGGCAGCCCACGAGGCGATTCCCCACAGCCGGCTCGAGGTCTTCGAGGGCTGTGGCCACTTCCCTCACGTCGAAGACCCGGAGCGTCTGGTCGACAGCATCTGCGACTTCATCGAGTCGACCGAGCCCCTCCCCGGCGGTCTGTCCCGGTTCCGCGACATCCTGTTGGAAGCGTGACGGTGGCGACAGACCGGGTCCTCCCCATCCCACGCCAGACGGGCGTGACCAACGGCGCCGAGCATCACCGTCAGGCCGGTTCGACCCGCTCACTCGGCATCGCTTCTCTGATGACGGCCGTCAGGTCCGCTGATCGGAACGGCTTCTTGAGGAACCAGGTCCACGGATCCTCCTCGGTGCCGATCTGGTTGTTCTCGGCATAGCCGCTCATCAGGATCACGGGCAGGGACGTCGATCGGGCACGGATGGAGCGCAGGACGGCGACCCCGTCGACGCCTGGCATCGTGACATCGAGCAGCACGAGTGAGATCTCGCTCCGGTGGTCGAGGAAGCGCTCGATGGCCCGCTCACCGTCGACGGCCTCGATGACGTCGAAGCCGGTCGCGGCGATCATCTCCCGCACGACACGGCGAACCTCGTCCTCGTCGTCGACGACGAGCGCAACACCGGACGTCTGCCATGCCGTGGGCAGCGGACTCGGATCTCGAACCGGCGTCGGCTCATCCACAGTCGTCGGCAGCGCGACCGTGAAGAGCGTGCCGATTCCGGTCTTCGACTCGACCCGGATGCTGCCGCCGTGGGCCTGCACGATGCCGAATACGGTGGCCAGGCCGAGGCCACGACCCGTTGACTTCGTCGTGTAGAAGGGGTCGAAGACGTGCCGTTTGGTCTCGTCGTCCATCCCGACGCCCGTGTCAGCGACGGCGAAGAAGACGTGCGGCATCGCAGAGTCGAGCCCGTGCTCCAACGATGACTCGACGTCGTACAGACCCGTTCGCAGGGTGATCTTGCCGGAGGCATCGCCGAGCGAGTCCGATGCGTTCGTGATCAGGTTGAGAATGACCTGACTCACCTGACCCTGATCGGCGACCACCAGCGGGAGTCCGTCGGCGAGCTCGAAGGTGAGCTCGCCCTTCTTCGAGACGGCAACCTGCAACAGCTCTCCCATCTCGAGAACGAGGCCGTTGAGATCGAACGGCCGAACGACCGTGTCAGCGCGACCGGCGTAGGTCAGCATCTGGTCCGTGAGCTCGGCCGCTCGTTCCGCCGCCAGGATCACCGATGCCAGTGGGTCGGCCACCCCGTCGTTGTCGACGCACCTCGCCGACGCGATCTCCGCCTGGCCGAGAATCACCGTGAGCAAGTTGTTGAAGTCGTGAGCGATGCCGCCGGCGAGCACCCCGAGCGACTCGAGCCGTTTCGCTTCCGTGACCCAACCGGCGAACCGTTCCTTCTCGGCCTCGGCGAGACGCTCGGCAGTGACGTCGTGGAGCAGCCACACGCGGGCCACTGGCGCACCTCGCTGATCGACCAGTTGCCGATCCGAGAGCCGAACGCACCACTCGCCGCCGGCACGGTTCTCGAGTGACAGCTCTCGCACGGACGGCTCTCGAGAAGCCGGCACGCTGAGCGCCTCGAGCAGCCGCGGCTCATCCACCACCTCGGCGAGCGGCGCATCGACCAGCCGAGTGAGATCGCGTCCAAAGGTGTGAACGGCTGCGTTGTTCGCCAGTCTGACCACGTGCTGCGTGTCGACGACGATCACGGCATCCGGCAATGTCTCGAGAATCTGCTCGGCGGCGAACTCGTGGGTGATCTGGATGAGTCGATAGCGAACGGCGCCGAACAGCGTGGCCGCATTCATCACGGTCAGTACGAGGAATCCCAGCGGGTAGACGGCGAAGCCGTAGGCAGCAAGGAAGTCGACCAGAACAATTCCGGCGATGATGTTGCCCCGGAAGAAGGCCCCGAGCTTGCCTTCGAGCACCGAACCCGGCTCGGCCTTCCGCATTGCTGACCGATAGATCTGGAAGACCTCGCCCAGGACTACGACGAGGAAGCCGATCAGAATCAGACCGGTCCAGGAGTAGGCCATGTACGGCCCCCAGCTGTACTGGTTCGGAACGTCGTGAAAGATCGGACGGGAAACGCTGTAGACGGTGACCAGGCCGGCGAGGGCGTAGTGGACGCGGATCGCTCGCCGATGCCTGCGTGAGACGCCAACGGTCACAACGTTCAGGTGGTAGATGATCGCCGGCAACATCGCGATGCTCAGGTGTGCGAGCCGCCCCCAGAGCTGGTAATCGTTCCCTGCGGCCAGGAGAGCAGCACACAGGAACCACCATCCGACTGCCGCCCCGTACAGGGCATGCATCTGCGCCGGAACCGATCGAGGATTGCGGGCCAGCATCACGCCCGAGAACAACAACGACGCGATCGACGCGCAGGCAAGCAGCGTGGCGTGGAGCTCCGGGGTCATGGACATCGGAAATGACTTTCGCGTACGAGCGGCATTTTTGGCGAACGGGGCTCTCAAGGGTCAGGGGCACCGGGTCGACGAGAAGGGGGTGGCACAGACGAACGTCGAAGGATTCGACATCGACCAATTGGTGGTCGATGCCGGTGCGCCGGAGCCAAGGCGCCGACGGCAGCACAGCCGCGTGTTCGCCCGCTATGTCAACCGTCGTTCACCCTGGGACAGGGCCGCCCGCTGGGGTATCGGACTGCTCCTGCTCGCTGCCGTGTGCCAGGAAGGGGTGGCGACGTACTACGACCGCCAGATGACCGCCGCCGCCCGCGCCGTGACCGGGCGAGATGATCTCGACGTGCGATGCGGCCGAGTCTGGGACGCGGTGCTCAATCTCGAGGCCAATCCCGGCTATGTGCAGTGGGGCTCGACCACGGCACACCTGCACCTGCCGGTCTGCATGGATGCCGCAGGTTGGAGCGACAGTCCGCTTGACGACGACAAGAGGGTGGCCATGATGATCCTGACCCATGAACTGGCTCATCTCTCGGGCCACTTCGACGAGGCCGAGACCGAGTGCGTCTCGATGTGGGCCGCTCCCCAGACTGCCCTTGCCCTCGGCGGCAGCGCCGAGGAGGGCCGAGACACGGCTCGCTGGTACGCACAGAATCACAATCCCCGGCTCCCCGGTCAATACCGGGCGCCCGGTTGCCTGAACGGCGGAAAGCCGGCGTCGACGATGCTCCGCTGAGTGCTGGTCGGTTGAGTGCTGGGCGACGGTGTCTCAGTCCTCGAAGCCGACGAAGCGGACGACGTCGTCGTTCACCGCTCGCCGGGACACGACGTGGTTGGCGACGAAGTCGTCGTCGGGGAAGCCCATGGCCACACACGTCATGATGACCTCGTCCTCGGGGATGTTCGCGTGTTCGCGCACCACCGTGGACTGCATGATCCCCTGACCGTTGATCACACAACCGAGACCCTTGGACGTGGCGGCCAGCACGAGGCCGTAGGTCGCTGCGCCACAGTCGAAGTGAGCGACGGTGTCGTCGGCCAGACTCCCGATCGATCGTGACCACCACCGACACCGGCGCATCGAACTGGCGGAAGCCGCGCATGACCCAGTCCTGGCGGCGTTCCTTGTCGTCTCGCTCGATGCCCATCGCCTCGAACAGCTGGACGGCGATCTCGACCTGGCGATCGCGATGGACGCCCTGGTAGCCGTGATCCGACATCTTGATCTCGCGGTCGACCCGGGCTCCGGCCAGCATTCGTTCGGTGTTGCCCTCACGGATCGCCTCGAGCGGCGCCCCCGTGATCACGTGGAAGTTCCACGGCTGCGTGTTCATCGAGGACGGCGCACGTTTCGCGATCTCGACGATCTCGGCCAACAGCTCCTGTGGCACTGGTTCTGCGGTGTACCCGCGGGTACTGCGTCGCTGCGCGACGAGCGTCTCGAAGTCCATGGTCGATTCCTCGTTGTCGTGGCTGTGCCGACTTCCCGGCCTCAGATCGGCTCGAACCCTATTGTGCCCGCCTCGGATTGTGCACATTGCGCTCCAGCGGGTCGTCGAATCAGCCGATCTCGAGGCCCTCGCCTGATTCGAGGAGGTCGAGCAGACGCCCGCTCGGCCGAGCTCAACAGCGTGACCCGCTCGCAGTCGTCGCCGTCGAGCGCATCGGGCGTGTCCGAGAAACGGAACCAGCCAGGCAGCGAACCGACGTCGGCGGTCATCGTCGTACCAGTGACGACCTCGATGCCCGTCGCACCGTCACAGGTGATCTCGTCGACGAGAATGGCGCGGGCCAGGACATCGCGAGGAATGGGCATGGCCAACACCGCGGCCGGTATGCCCCTCAGTCCGGGATCCAGGCTGCGGGCCTGCTTCACGACGAGGCGAGCCGGCCGAACGGACCCGTCGGCCAGCGCAGGCCAGCCGGCAGCCATCGTCTTGAACTCGAAGTCGAGGGTCACGATCTGCACCTGCTGTTCGACGGGGAGGTCGGCGTTGACCCGCTCGCGCCACAGCCGAGCAACCGAGGAGAGCTGGGACAGGAGCTCGACGACGGCGTCGTCATCGAGCACGACGTCTCCCTCATCCACCAGCGTCGACGGCGCCTGCCGCTCGATCTGGATCAACCCGCCTTGCGAGGAGACTCGCACCAGGATCTGTTCGGGGAGCACGCCACTCGTCGACGTCGGGATTGGCGACGCTGACGTCACCCACCTGCACGTTGATCACCGACGTGCGCTGCGGCTCAGCGTGTCCGTCCGGCAGCAGCGTGAGGGTGGCGACGCCGTTGTTGCTTCTCGAGCGTCGTCGTCGAACCGCGGGTGGACCAGCACTGCCCATGCCACCACTGCGGTGATCGACGTTCTCGAGTCGCCGCTCCTCGAAGGCCTCGAAGCTCCAGTAGGAGGCCCATGTCTTCTTGATCGTTCGTTCGACGGTCTTGTTGTGGTCGCCTTCGTCCGGCTGCAGCTCCGGGTCGAGGAACCCGGTGTTCGAGTCGTACAGGCCGGCGCCGGTGAAACCTTCGATGTCCTCGACCGAGCTCGACGATCGGAAGCGCAGGCCCTGCGTCACCGCCAGCTCTCCGAACGTCGATCGGAGTTGGTCGGTGATCGTGTCGAGGTCGGCGTCGCTCATGTCGACGGAACGGAAGAGGTCGATGAACCCGTCCGCCTCGAGAATGGTCCGGATCGGGCCCGTCGGGTGTCGGTCTGCGAACGACGAAGCGAAGGCGGCGTCGCCGATCGTTGGTGTAGGTCTCGGCGTACGCCCCCGGACCCTCGAGGAGCAGGAAACGAGCTCGGGCATCGGTGCGGAAGTCGTCGTCGGCCAGCATCGCTTCGAGCTCGGCTTCGATGTTGGCGAGATGGCGAACGTAGGGGGCCACCGTGATGGCCAGCGGATCGTCCGGTGTCGAGACACCGTCGGCGGCGATGAGCGCCAGGAATCCCGCCGACTTGCCACCGATCGACGGGCGCAGCGCTTCGACATCGGCCTCACTCCGAATCTCAGCGGCGAGTTCGACGAGCGACATGACAGTCGGCATGGCAGCCACGTCGACGGGCGGCACCACGATCGCCTCGGGAGCTCGGGAATCGTTCCAGGCCTCGAATTGCTCGCGGGTGATCAGGGTGATCCGGAGATCGTCGTCCCGACCGGCGCTGATCACGGCGTAGGCACGGGAGCGGGCGGCGATCGAGATGGCCGGGTCGTCGAGGAGACCCGGCCACCGACACGTTCGGGATGCCACGGTTTCGAGCCAGGAGATTCACGTGGGCCAGCGGAGTCTGCGGCGCCGACGTCAGCATCCCGGACGCCGGCGGCAGCCAGTCCGGGACGTTCTCCATCACGAGAATGTCGGTGGCCGACGCCAGAGTTGAGGTCGCCAACATCCTCGATGAGGCGAAGGCGGCCGGCGGCCAGCCCCGGGTTGTACACCTCGACCTCGCCCTGCTCGACGAGGTCCGAATAGCGGACGATGCGATCGCGATATGGGTGGTCCTGCTCGACCATCACGCGGGCCACGTCCTCCTGCCCGGGCGAGCGAACCACCCAGCCGAGCTCGTCGCCGATCTCGGCGCGGGAGAGACTCGGCGACACGATCGATGAACTGGGTCACCGAGTCCGGCGTCGCCGCCTCGCTGAACTCCATCTCGATCACCCAACGATCACCGGCGTCTGTCTCGAAACGCACGAGCGTGCCCAGGCCGTAGGTCTTCTCCGGGTCACGCAGCGCGAGGTCGTAATACCGGTCGGAGTAGAGGCGCTCGCCTTCAGCGGTGAACCTCAGGTCGAGAGGAAGGCCACCTGGTCGGCCCGAGGCCCAGGCGTAGACCTCGTCGATCGTCGCGAACGTCGGGCCTGAACCCGGCGGGACGGGCTCGGTGTCGAGGCCGGGGACGGTTTGGCCGTTGAGCAGGCGGAACCAGTACCACTCGTCGTGCAACTCGTAGAACGCTCCATCGAGCCAGAACACCCCGGGAGAATCGAGATCGGGAATGGCGAACTTCACTGCGGTGCGCGAGGTCTCCATGACGCCGAAGGCCTCGACCTCGGAGATCGACTCGAGCCGATCGACGGTGTGGTCGTCGAAGCCAACGATCGAGACATCGATCGTCACCGAACTCGACGTCGACGGTCCGCCCGCCGAGTCGCTGCTCTGACATGCCGTTGCCACAACGAGGAGGGCCAGCGATGTGCCGACGAAGCGGAGGAACGGATGAGGACGCATGAGGGGTAGGACGAGGCGACCAACCGACTGGTTCCCGGTCGTAGCGCAGGTCGCTTCAGGTATCCGTCGTCCGTTTTGCTCGATTCTTCAGCCCCGGGTTGACCAGGCCGGTGGTCAGGCGTTCCGGATCGAGGGCCTGAGCAGCAGCAAAGGGATGGTCACCGCCATCGTCACGAGCCCGACCACTCGCATGGTGACGACCGGGCCGAGGGCAGGTGCCAGCACGGTTTGGGCCAAGGCACCGAACGGCAGACCCCCGGAGAACCCGAGTGTCATGATGCCCATCACCCGACCCATCATCGCCTCTTCGGTCCGCTGCTGGAGCAGCGTGCGATGCGACGCAATGGCGATCCCGGCGTTGATCCCCCACCCGACCATCACTGCCACCGCGACCCAGTAGTTCGGGGCAAGGCTGAGGAGGAATTGGCCGAGACCCAACCCGATCCCGATGAAGATGGCGACGTTCCGCCCGTGGCGCATGTCCTGACGCCTGGCGACCGCCGCCGAGCTCAGGAGCATCCCGACCCCGAAGGCGCCCAAGAGCAGTCCGGCAGCGACCGATCCCAAGCAGTCCGCCGGCCTTGTGACCACCAGGATCTCGGCGTGTAGCGTTCGGCTCGTCGACCTTGACCGCCCGCCGACCACGGCCCGAAGACCGAAATCGATCGGAGCAACCGAGATGACTTCGCCGTGACACTCCGGATCGGTATCTACGGATCGCCCATGGACCGGCGACGGTCTCGACTACGTGATCGAGGCCGATCGGCTCGGCGCCGACTCGGTCTGGACAGCCGAGTACTGGGGCTACGACGCCCTCACTCCCCTGGCTGCCCTGGCCACTGCTACCGACCGGATCCGTCTCGGCACGGCCATCGCGCAACTCGGCACGCGCACCCCGGCCATGTTCGCGATGTCGGCGATGTCCTTGCAGCAACTGTCCGGCGGGCGATTCCTTCTCGGACTCGGAACCAGCGGGCCACAGGTGATGGAGGGCTGGCACGGTGTGCCGTTCACCAAGCCGATCACGCGTACCCGCGAAACGATCGACATCATTCGCCGCATCACGGCGGGCGAACGCCTCGAATACGACGGCACGCTCCATCAGCTGCCGCTGCCGAACAGCGAGGGCAGGGCGTTGCGTTCGGCCGCGCCGCCGGTCCACGTGCCGATCTACCTGGCCTCCCTGGGACCGGCGAACCTCCACCTCACGGGTGTCGCCGCCGACGGCTGGATCGGCAACTCGTTCTTCTGTGACACCGCTGACGTCTTCTTCGACCCGATCCGGGCCGGCGCCGAGTCGTCAGGACGATCGCTGGCCGACCTCGACCTCACCGTGTCGGTCAGCTGCGAGATCACCGACGACGTCGAGGAGGCCGGACGACGCCATGCCGCGGGGTTCGCCTTCACCTTCGGGGCGATGGGTTCGGCAACCACCAACTTCTACAACGATGCGTTTGCCCGACAGGGCTGGGGCGACGAAGTGGCAGCGGGTGCAGCAGCTGTGGCTGGCCGGAGATCGCGAAGCAGCGGCAGAAAACGTCCCGATCGAGATCGGCCTCCAGACCAACCTCATCGGCCCACCGGACGAGATCCGTCGTCGACTGCGTCAGTACCGGGACTGCGGCGTGAACCTGCTCCGGGTCTCGCCGATGGGCGAGACGCTCGATGCTCGACTCGACGGCCTCGGCCAACTCCTCGAGCTGGTCGGCTGACATCGACCACGGTCGCCGCCGACAACGGACGCTGACGACAAGGGAGCGGAGCCGACATGAAGATCTCCGTCTCGGTCGGGAGTGCCTACTACGACGGTGAGAACTGGGACGACCTCGTTGCCTACGTCCAGGCCGCCGATCGCCTCGGGGTCGACACGGTGTGGTCGGCCGAGGCGTGGGGCATGGAGGCCGTCGCCTCGCTCGGGTATCTGGCGGCCAAGACCGAGACACATCCGGCTCGGGAGCGGCATCATGCAGATCAGCGCTCGCACACCGGCCACCACCGCACTCACTGCCCTGTCGATGGCCCAGATCAGCAACGACCGCTTCACTCTCGGCCTGGGGGTGAGCGGCCCGCAGGTGGTCGAAGGACTGCACGGCGACGAGTTCGCCCATCCACTCGGCCGCCTGCGGGAGTACGTCGACATCGTTCGCCAGGGTCTGCGGGGTGAGCGTCTGCAGTACGACGGCACGCCACTTCACGCTGCCCAGACCGGGCGGCGAGGGCAAGGCGCTGAAGCCGGCGATCCGGCCCCGGCCCGACCTGCCGATCTACCTCGCCACGCTCGGTCCCGAAGTCGCTCGAGTTCACCGGCGAGGTCGCCGACGGCTGGCTCGGCACCTCGTTCATCCCCGAGCACGCCGACGTGCTGCTCGATCCCATCAGGGCCGGCGCGGACGCGCGCCGGTCGATCGATCGACGAGATCGACATCGTCGTCAGCGCACCGATCACGGTGTCAGACGACGTCGATGCGCTGATCACCAAGGCCAAGCCGGGGATGGCGTTCACGCTCGGCGGGATGGGATCGGCGACGACCAACTTCTACAACGCGTCGTATTCGCGGGCCGGTTTCGGCGACATCGCAGCGCACGTGCAGCGAACCTGGGTCGACGGCGACAAGGCAGCCGCGGCCGCCGCCGTGCCGGATGAACTCGTGCTGCTCGCCTACCCGATCGGCACCGAGGAGATGGTGCGCTCGCGCATTCGGGCCTACCGCGACGCCGGGGTCACCGGACTTCGGCTCGGGCCGCAGGGTCGGACCGCCACCGAGCAGATCGCCCACCTCGAGATGGTGATCGACCTCGTGCGGTCAGCGGTGGCTTGAACCGTCCGCTGCGTTCCAGGTGACCACGGCATCGACTCCCCCGGCGGTCGATCGGTCGAGCCTGGCCGATCCACCGGCAGCGGACATCAGCTGCTCCACGATCGCAAGACCGAGCCCGGAGCCGTCAGGGCCGGAGTCTCTCCCCCGCCAGAATCGCTGGAACGCCTGTTCCCGATCGGCATCGCTCAGACCTGGCCCCTCGTCGATGACGTGCAGCGCGACGCCATCGGGGCCGCCCTCGGATCCTCGACCCGTCGCTGAGTCTCGAAGTGCGATCACGACTGCCGATCCGGCCGGCGACACCTCGATGGCGTTGTCGACCAGGTTGTCGATGACCTGCTCGACGGAGCCGGGCAACGCTCGCACCAAACGGCGGGACTCGATCTCGACGATCAGGTGAACATCGCGTTCTTCGGCCAGCGCCCGCCACTGATCCACTCGCTGGTCGACGATCTCCGCGAGGGCGGTCGGCACCGCGGTGACGCCGGTCGCCTCGGAGCGCGAGAGGGTGAGGAGCCCCTCGATCATCCGATGGAGTCGATCGGACTCGGCGATGGCATCGTCGACACGCCGGCTCGCCGAAGGATCGTCGGCGACATCGTTCCCGAGCTGCTCGAGCTGTAGCCGCAAGGCCGTGAGGGGCGTACGCAGCTGGTGTGACGCCGTTCCGGCAAAGGCCCGTTGCCGCTCCACCATCTGCTGCAGCTGGACCGCCATGGTGTTGAAGGAGGTCGCGAGATCACGGAGCTCCGGAGGACCATCGTCGACCCTGGCCCGCGTCGAGAGATCACCGGACGCAAGACCGATGGTGGCCGACCGCAGGCGGGACAATGGCCGGGTGATCATCAGCGACAGCAAGGCTGCCACGACGACGGCGATCAGCAGCGAGATGGCAGCGACGACGAACAACCCTCGAACTCGATCTGCCGTTCGCTCGGAGACGATGCGCCCAGGGGCCGAGAACCGAACGGCACCGACGACCTCATCGCCGCTGAGGACGGGCACCGCCACGAAGAAGAGATCTTCGCCGAGCGTCTCGGACGCCCGCTCACCGCTGTTCGAGACGCCGTCGAGTGCCCGCTCGATCTCAGGGCGGTTCCCGAAGTCGCTACCCACGGTGCGCTCGAGGTCAGAACCCAACACGCCGATCGCCTGATCGTCCACCACCACGACCCGAACGTCCTCCGCTGCGCTGTAGTCAGCCACGAGTCTGGCCAGCGTCGGATCGTTCGCCGCCGTCTCCGCTTCCAGGTCTTCCTCTGATCGCCCGGCGAGGATGAACGCATCGCGTTCGAGTTTGGTGACGAGGCGATCGCGTTCGACCCGTTCGAGGTGACCGGCCAGCGGAACATCGTGGACCAGGAGAACCAGCGCGACGATGCCGACGACAGCGGCCAACAGACGGAGCCTCATGTGGGGATCTCGAGCCGGAACCCGACGCCTCTCACCGCTGCCACCCATTCGGAGTGGCCGAGCTTCTTGCGAATCCCGGCGACATGGGCATCGACCGTCTTCGTCGGGCCGAACCAATTCGCATCCCAGACGTGTTCGATGATGTCGGTCCTCGTCCGCACGGCGCCGGCATCTTCGGCGAGGAAAGCCAACAGCTCGAACTCCTTGGGGGTCAACGCGATCTCGCCCCCGTCGAGGGTCACCCGATGCGTGCGCTGATCGATCACGAGCGGGCCGACAACGATGCGGTCGTCGTCGCCCGCCGCTCCATCAGCGTCGATGTGGTACCGGCGGGTCACCGCACGGATCCGGGCGACGAGCTCTCGGAACCCGAAGGGTTTCACGACGTAGTCGTCTGCACCGAGTTCGAGGCCGAGGACGCGATCGAGCTCCTCGCCGCGAGCGGTCAGCACGATGATCGGCACGTCGGAGTCCGCCCGGATGGCCCGACAGACGTCGTAGCCATCCATGTCCGGCAGACCCAGATCGAGCAGGACGACGGTCGGCGCTCCGAGCCGGCCGAAGTCGACATCGACCGCCGTCTGACCGTCGGCGGCGTGCGTCACCGTGAACCCGGAGGTCTCCAACGACTCGGTCAACGAACGGGCAATCGACGAATCGTCTTCGACCACGAGCACGTGCATGGCGCCATTCTCCACGGTCCTACCGAACTCTCCCCGCTTCTTGGACGTTTCTTGGATGAGACCCAGCCGATCGTTGACCAACGGTTCTCTACCTTGACCTCACCAAGTAGTCGCACCGACGACCAACGTCGGAGAAGCCCGAACGAGGAGCCATCGATGAAAACCCGAATCGCCACTGTCCTGTCCGTGATCGGCGTGCTCACAGCGGGAACAGCCGCAGCCGTCGTGAACACACAGATCTTCGAGAGCGATCCCGTCGTCGCCAACGAGTCGGCTGCGCTCCTCGCCCCGCAACCGACAACGATCGACCTGGCCACCGACGGCGGCCAGACGAGTTCGACCGACACCGCTCGGAGCTCCGGCCTCCTCACCGAATACTCGGTCGGCGACGCCGGAACGATCACGATCGATGTGATCGGTGGCCGACTACGGATCGTGTCTGTCGACCCGAGTCCCGGCTGGACGGTGATCGAACAGGAGGAGAAGACAGACGAACCGCGAGTCGAGGTGTCCCTCTCCGACGGAACCATCTCGGTCGAGTTCGAAGCTGATCTGGTCGACGGTCGGATCGTCCCCCACCTCGACGCAACGGAGATCACGGTCTCGGGTTCGGGCACGCCCACTCCACGGGCCACCCTGCCGACGAATGACGACGACCAATACGAAGACGACGACTACGAGGACGACGACCAGTACGAAGACGACGACTACGAGGACGACGACCAGTACGAAGACGACGACTACGAGGACGACGACCGGTACGAGGACCACGACGATGACTGACATCGACCCGGCCACCGCCGAGCGGCTGGCTCGTCTCGGCCAACGGCGACCGGCCTCCGCCCGCACGACCACCGCGGCAGCAGCAGGAAGGCGGCCGACCGCCGGCTCCCCGGCTGCCGCGTCTCGTATCGTCGCCGCCGGCGCATCGGCCATGGCCGTGCTCGGCATGATGGCTGCCTTCGGCCAGCACGCTGCCGGCTCCTCGACCGATGAGGCATCGAGCACCGTCCCGTCGACCGCAGCATTCACCGGGGACCCGCTCACCGCCACCATCGGGAGCAATCGGGAAACGACGAGCTCCGTAGTGACGTTGGTCGACGGAGCGGGCGACAGTCGAGTCGCCACGTTGTCGCCGGTCGAGGTTCCGAACCGGATCCAACTCGCCATCCCGACGCCCGAACAGGTGGCCGTGGCCCGTCCTGCCGCGACCCAGGTGTCGCCTGCACCCTCCCCTGCTGCCGCGCCGGCCCCTGCCGCACCTGCCCCTGCCCCGGCAGCGACCTCACAGGGGAGCTGACAGCCGTGTCGGTTCTCGCCGCCACCAGAGCAACAACCACGGTCATGAGCTGTGACGCCACGGTGATCGTCACTGGCAACGGACTCGATGCTCGGAACGCCATCGATCGGCTGCATCAGCTCGAGGCCAGATGGAGCCGTTTCCTCCCTCAGAGCGAGGTGAGCATCCTGAACGCCGCGTCCGGGCGCCCGACCGCGGTGTCGAACGACACGATGCGCCTCGTCATCGCCATGGTCGAGGCCTGGCATCTCACGAGTGGTCGGTTCGATCCGACGATGCTGCGACCGATCGTCGAGGCCGGGTATGCCGTGAGCCGGAGCAACACGGACAACGTCACTCAGCTTCCGTTCGACATCCATGAACTGGGCGATCCTGACGGCATCCGAGTCGATCCTGCTTCCGCCGTGGTCCAGCTTCCGGTCGGAACCGCGTTGGACCCAGGCGGTATCGGAAAGGGCCTTGCGGCCGACATCGTGGTGGACGAGATCCTGTCGGCCGGAGCGGACGGAGCGCTGGTCGAGATCGGCGGCGATGTCAGGGCCAGCGGCCGGCCACCGTCCGAGGACGGCTGGGCGATCGCCGTGGCCGAGGACCCGTCCGACACCCGGACAGAGATCATCCGCGTGAGCGATGGAGGCGTTGCCACCTCGACGACCCGCCGACGTCGTTGGACCCACGACGGGATCGACCGACACCACCTTCTCGACCCGGCGACGCGGCAACCCACCATCAGCCCCGTCCGCACCTGCTCCGTGATCGCCGGAGCAGCCTCGTTGGCCGAGGCGTGTTCGAAGCTCGGCTTCGTCGATGATCCGGAGCGGGCGATCGCATCCCTCGAGCGGCATGGTCTCGCTGGGCGGTTGGTTCTCCATGACGGGGCGGTTCACACCACCAGGGACTGGACCCGATTCAGCGTTGAGGTCCGGCCGTGAACGAACAGGTCTGGTGGTATCTCGCACGGAGCTCGGGGATCGTTGCCCTCGTTCTGCTCGTCCTCAGCCTCGTCTGGGGCGTTCTTCTCGCGACGCGGGTGCTCCGCCCCGTCGACCGCCCGGCGTGGCTGCTCGACCTCCATCGCTGGTTCGGGTCGCTGGCGGTCGTGATGACGGCGCTGCACCTCCTCGGGCTGGTGCTCGACAGCTACGTGGAGTTCGGCATTGCCGAGATCCTCGTGCCCGGAGCGAGCTCCTATCGTCCGCTGGCCGTCGCGTTCGGGGTTCTCGCCATGTACGCGCTGATCGCGGTGCAGGTGAGCAGTGCCTTTCGCACGCACCTTCCTCGAGTGCTGTGGCATCGGATCCACCTGCTCTCGTATCTGATGCTGTGGGCATCGGCGATGCACGCCGGATTGGCCGGGAGCGACACCGGTTCGCCCATCTACGCCGTTCTGGCGTTGGCGCTGACACTGGCCGCGGTGGGAGCCGTGCTCGTCCGCATTCTCGTGCCCGGGAGGGGCTCACGCCGTCGATCAGCGAGATCTCCTGGTGTGGTGACGCACTGAGCTCAGGCTGTTTCCTCTGCCGCTGCGTCGTGCAGACCGAGATCGGCGATCGACTTCTCCCGCATCTCGATCTTGCGGATCTTGCCGGTGACCGTCATCGGGAAGTCGTCGACGAACGTGACGTACCGCGGCACCTTGAAGTGCGCGATCTTCCCCCGGCAGTACTCCTTGAGCTCGTCCTCGGTCAGCGTCTCGCCGGGGGCAAGCTGCACCCACGCCATGATCTGCTCGCCGTACTTCAGATCCGGCACACCGATCACCTGGGCGTCGGCGACCGCCGGGTGGGTGTAGAGGAACTCCTCGATCTCGCGGGGATAGATGTTCTCGCCGCCACGGATGATCAGTGTCCTTGATACGGCCGACGATGTTGACGTAGCCGTCCTCGTCCATGGTCGCGAGATCACCGGAGTGCATCCAGCCTTCGGCGTCGATGGCCTCGGCGGTCTTCTCGTCGTCGTTCCAGTAACCGAGCATCACGTGGAAGCCGCGAGTGCAGTACTCGCCGTCCGGACCCACGCTCGACCGTGTCACCGGTTTCGGGGTCGACGATCTTCGCCTCGACGTGGGGCAGCACACGACCGACCGTGGTCACTCGATGCTCGACCGAGTCGGTGGTGCTGGTCTGGGTCGAAACCGGCGAGGTCTCGGTCATGCCGTACGCAATCGTGACCTCGGACATGTTCATCTGGTCGATGACCTTGCGCATCACCTCGATCGGGCAGGGTGATCCGGCCATGATCCCCGTGCGCAGGGAGGACAGATCGAACGCCTCGAGATCGTCGTGGCCGAGTTCGGCGACGAACATGGTCGGCACGCCGTAGAGCGATGTGCAGCCGCTCGTCCTGAACGGTCTGGAGAACGGCGTTCGGGTCGAAACTGGGGCACGGAATCACCATCGTGGCGCCGTAGATCGAGCAGGCCAGGTTGCCCATCACCATGCCGAAGCAGTGGTAGAAGGGCACCGGGATACAGACCCGGTCCGTCTCGTCGTAGCCACACGCCTGCACCGACGAGCAACGCATCGTTGAGGATGCTTCGATGACTCAGGGTGGCACCCTTCGGGAAGCCGGTGGTTCCCGATGTGTACTGGATGTTGATCGGGTCGTTCCGGTCGAGCGACGCCGCCCGAGCAGCCAGATCCTCGTCGGAGACCGATTCTCCGTCGGCGAGCAGGGCAGCCCAGTCGTCTGTGTCGAAATAGACGACGTCGACCAGATCGGGCAGCTGCGGACGGACCGCTTCGACCATGTCCCGGTACATCGGAGGTCAGGTACTCGGTGCGGGTGACGAGCATCCGACAACCCGACTGACGCAGCGCGTACTCGAGCTCACTGGTTCGGTAGGCCGGATTGATGTTGACCTGGATCGCCCCGATCGCGGCCGTTGCGTACTGGATGTACACCCACTCGGCGAAGTTCGGACTCCACATCGCCACCCGATCGCCCTTTCCCACTCCTCGTGCCATCAAGCCCTTCGCCACCTGATCGACGGTGGCGGCGAACTCGGTCCACGTCTGACGAATCCCCTGATGGGGCACCACCAGCGCCTCGCGATCGGGGAAGCGCTCGACGGTTGTGGCGAGCATCTCGCCGATGGTCTCTTCGAGCAACGCCAAGTCGGTGGCGCCATGGTCGATTGCTGCAGTCATCGGAATCCTCCGGTAGACGGGTCGGTGGGCATTCGGTGGTCTGGGCGGGACCTGAGTGTGACGACTGGTCTAGCCGAAGGAGCACGCCGATGCGTCGCCGCGGAGGGTCATGCCGATGGAATCACGATCGTGCCGTCGACCAGCTCATAAGCCGGTCGGGCCACACGTTCGGTGAACTGATTCGATCCCACGTACACCCCGAACTCGCCACCTTCGGCCTCGCTGCCGAAGCACACGAATCCGCCAAAGCTGTCACCCTGGCCGATCGAGGTTGGAAAAGCCAGGATCGAATCCGGACACCGGACGCTCTCGATCTGGTCTGTTGGCGTCACCACGAAGAACTCGACAGTGCTGAGAGGGCCTTTCGGCTGGCCAATTCGCAGCAACGGGATGGCCAACACCCCTTCGTTGCTCGCCTGCTCCCACCCGGCCAGCACGTCATCGGTGAGATGGTCTCGACCGACAACGGCCATGTCGACGCTGGCCGCTCGGAACGGTTCGTTCACCACGACTCCGCCGCCGCGTTCGGTCGCTTCCTCCTGCACGAGGGCGTAGTCGAACGGGTCGGCGAGAAACCCACTCTGGGCCTCTGCAGAAGTCACCACGTCGAGCCGCCAGCCCGGCCCCATGAACACGAACACCGCAGCGAACGCTCCGACGATGACCCCAGGAAGGCCGGCGAGGAGGTCGGTCCCGGCGAAGCGTCCCATCGTCCAACGTCCATCCCGGCGTCGCGCCTCGTAAGCCCACACCAGGCACCCCCACGCGATGAGAGCCGCAGCGGCGGCGACGGCGAACAACGCCGACGGTTGCGTCCACTCGTCATCCTCGCCACCCAGTCCGATCACTCGACCCGTGATCGTCGACGTCGTCACCGAGACAGCACCGGTTTCACCCCGAGTTGCGTCGAACGGGCCCTCACCCACGACGAGCCACGTCGTGCCGTCGTCGCGCTCCCCGATCACCGTGTAGATCGGGTAGACGCCGGGTTGGCACGTCAGGGCTCGGTTCCGAGTGCAGGTCACGACCCGTTCTGCTTCGACACGGTCGAGGAGTCGTCCGGTCGCCTCATCGTTCGGACCGAGCGCCTCGATGAGACTGAAGGCCGTGAAGACCACCAAACAGGCAGTGACCGCACACACGACAACGAGATAGCTGATCCGCAGCAGCCGTTTCATGTTCCCTCCAACCCAGTGACCGACCCGACAGTCCTACACCGAGCCTCACGCAGGCGTCCACACGGCACCACTCGTTCGCCGGGGACGTTCGTCCCTTCTGTTTCGGATCTTTTCGGGGCACGATGGGGCTTCGCCTGCCCATCGAGGAGTGACACCGAATGACCACGATCGAGACATCCGCCCCAGCGAGCGTCCGACACGAAGGAGTTGTCAAGTGGGTCGACGAGATGACCAGCCTGTGCGCCCCATCGTCGGTTGTCTGGTGTGATGGATCCGACGAGGAGTACACGCGCCTCTGCAACGCCCTGGTCGAGGCCGGCACATTCACCCGCCTGAACGAGGAACTCCGACCCAACAGCTTCCTCGCTCGCTCCGATCCCAGTGATGTCGCCAGGGTCGAGGATCGCACGTTCATCTGCAGCCGAAGCCCCGGCGATGCCGGCCCGACCAACAACTGGATGGACCCCACCGAGATGCACGCCGAGCTCGACGAGCTCTTCGACGGCTGCATGCGGGGCCGCACGATGTATGTCATCCCGTTCAGCATGGGTCCGCTCGGATCCGAGCTGGCCCAGATCGGTGTCGAGATCACCGACTCCCCATACGTCGTGGTCAACATGAAGATCATGACTCGCATGGGCGCATCCGTCTGGGACGTCTCTGGGTGAAGATGGCTCCTTCGTGCCGTGTATGCACACCGTCGGCATGCCCCTCGCCGAGGGCCAGGCCGACGTCGAGTGGCCGTGCAACCCCGACGTCAAGTACATCGTCCACTTCCCAGAGGAGCGGGCGATCTGGAGCTATGGCAGCGGCTACGGCGGCAATGCGCTGCTGGGCAAGAAGTGCCTGGCACTCCGGATCGCGTCGACGATGGCACGCGACGAAGGTTGGCTCGCAGAGCACATGCTGATCATGGGCGTCACCGAACCGAGCGGACGCAAGACCTACGTTGCCGCTGCGTTCCCGAGCGCCTGCGGCAAGACCAACTTCGCCATGATCGAGCCACCGACCGCCTTCGCCGAGGAGGGCTGGAAGGTCACCACCGTCGGTGACGACATCGCCTGGATCAAGCCTGCCCCGGACGGCCGAGTGCTCGCCATCAATCCCGAAGCCGGATACTTCGGCGTTGCCCCCGGTACGTCGATGGCCACCAACCCATCGGCGATGCGCACCGTTCGATCCGACACGATCTTCACGAACGTGGCGTTGACAGACGAAGGAGACATCTGGTGGGAGGGTTTCGACGGTGACGTCCCCGATCACCTCATCGACTGGCAGGGCAACGACTGGACCCCCGCCGACGACCGCCCCGCAGCCCATCCGAACGCCAGATTCACCGCACCGTCCAGCCTGAACCCGGTGATCGACGAGGCCTGGGACGATCCGGCCGGCGTCCCGATCAACGCCTTCGTCTTCGGCGGCCGCCGTTCCGGCACGATGCCGCTCGTGGTCCAGGGCTTCAACTGGGCCTACGGCGTCTACATGGCTGCCACGATGGGTTCGGAGACCACGGCTGCCGCCTTCGGCGAGCAGGGCGTCGTCAGACGGGACCCGTTCGCCATGCGACCGTTCGCCGGCTACCACATGGGCGACTACTTCAACCACTGGCTGTCATTCGGTCGCAAGCTCCCCAACCCGCCACGCATCTTCGCCGTGAACTGGTTCCGGCGGACCCCGGACGGCGGCTTCGCGTGGCCGGGATTCGGCGAGAACATGCGGGTGCTCGAATGGATCGTGAAGCGGTCGCACGGCGGCGCGATGGGTATCGAGAGCCCTCTGGGTTGGATGCCCCGCTACAGCGACCTCGACTGGCGTGGACTCGAGGACTTCAGCGAAGCCGAGTTCAACGAGGCGATGTCGATCAACCGGTCGGATTGGGACACAGAGCTGCTCTCGCACGAGGAACTCTTCATTCGGTTGTTCGACCGACTTCCAAAGGAGATGCAGTCGATCAAACAGCTCATCTCGTCGGCCCTGTGGCGATCTCCCGACCACTGGGAAATGAACCCGGACCCCACGTGATCCGGATTCCTTCTGTGACGCCGGGCACCGTCGGCCGTGGACCCATGACCCATACCATTCCCGCATGAGTCCAAACGACCAGCCGAGCTTCTGGAAGTCGCCCATGACCTGGGTGATCGCCTTGATCATGGTGGCCGGTGTCGCCGGCGTCGCCCTGGCCGCGTCCACGCGGGACGGGGCGGACGACGGGGTGCCGCAGACAGCTCCGGCGGAGGCCATCGGTGTCGGCCTGCCGGCCCTTCCCGCAAACGGGGAGGACCCGGCGGTCGGCACTGCGGCCCCGGCGATCTCGGCTCAGACACTCGACGGCGATCGCGTGACGCTCGAGGCCGATGGCACCGCCAGGGTGCTCGGTTTCTTTGCCCACTGGTGTTCGCACTGCCAAGCCGAGTTGCCACGGACCGCCGAGTGGCTCAACGCCAACACGGTGCCGGACGGCGTCGAAGTCGTGGCCATCTCCACCGCTGTCGATCCAGGCCGCGGCAACTACCCGCCCTCTGCGTGGTTCGCCGAGGAGGAGTGGCCGGCCACGGTCCTGCTCGACTCTGACGACGACAGCCTCTCCGTCGGCTTCGGGCTGACCGGATTCCCGTTCTGGGTCGTCGTCGACGCTGACGGAAACGTCGCAGGACGAGCCAGCGGAGAGATCGACGTTGCCGGATTCGAGGAACTGATCGCGCTTGCCCAGTCCGGCGCCTGAAAACCGTTCGGCCCCGCCGGGAACTCACTCGGCTGGTCGAACGACCTGCTTTGTCGTGACTGCCCGCACCGCCCTTCCGTCGCCGACTCCCGCCCGCCACGGTTTTGCTGCGAGCATGGCACCGCTGATCTTGGCATTGCTCGTTGCCGCCTCGGGCTGCGGCAGCTCCGGCCCGACACTCTCGGCACCGGCCGAAGCCGGCAGCGACATCGCACGCACCAACGGCTGTCCGGCCTGCCATGGTCTCGACGGAGAGGGCAAGACCGGGCCGGCGTGGGTCGGACTCGCCGGAGCGGAGCGCCCACTCGATGACGGCACCACCGTCGTCGCCGACGCCGAGTATCTCCGTCGTTCGATCATCGAACCCGATGCCCAACAGGTCGCCGGATACACGATCAAGATGCCCGTCAACTCTCTCGACGAGGCCGATGTGGACGCGATCGTCGCCTACATCCAGGAGCTGAAATGATGTTGTCCCGAACCAGCCGACTCGTGGTGACGGCGGTGTCGCTGGCCGTGGCATTGACCGCCTGCGGAGAGAACGAGCCCACACCGTTCGCCGGCTACGAACGAACCCCTACTCCGGAAGTCGGTGACCAGGCATTGCCTGTCGTCGACGCCGACGGCAACGACGAGCCCTTCGCATTTCGGGCTGAAGACGGCGAGCTCCTACTCGTCTACTTCGGCTACACGTCGTGCCCGGACGTCTGCCCGACCACGTTGGCCGACACGCGGGCCGCCTTCGACGAGATCGGGGACGAGTCCGACTCGATCGACCTCGTCATGATCACGATCGATCCCACGGTCGACACTCCGGACGTCCTGGTTCCCTACGTCACGTCGTTCATTCCGTCTGCTCGGGCGGTCTGGACCGAAGACGACGATTCGCTCCGAAGTACCGCAACCGCCTTCGGCGCCGACTACGGAGCGATCGACAACGAAGGCCAACGCGAGGTCTTCCACACCGGCTCGCTCTATGCGGTGGATGCCAACGGTCTCCTGCAGTTGACCTGGCCATTCGGGACCTCCATCGAGGACCTCACCTCCGACCTGCGTCGATTGCTCGACGAGGTCGCATGATGCGGTTCGGCCATCGCCGCAGCGGGGCGGTGAGGCTTGCCGGACCGTTGGTCGTCCTGCTGTTCGCTCTGTCGGGTTGTTCGGGCGCCGATTCCGAGATCGGTGTGACCGACGCACCCGAGGGTCCGGCCGACCACCAGTACGAGATCCCGGCCGGCTACGGCGAGCTCGTCGACGCCGGCGAGGGTTTCGACATCCTCCCGGCCGAGTTGCGGGTCGAGGTGGGTGACGTCATCGAGATCGTCAATCAGGACGACCGCGGTCACCTGATCGGCTTCTTCTTCGTCGGGGCCAACGAGACAGTGCGCCACGAGTTCGTCTCGCCCGGCGTCTTCGAAGGGACCTGCACCGTGCACTCGAGTGGTGAGATCTCGGTGATCGTCACATGAGGACCCTGGAGTGAACCGACGGGTTCGACCGCGAACGTCACTACGAACGATGCTCGTGGCCGGGTGCCTGCTCCTCGGGGTGGCGCATGACGCAGGAGCAGATCCTGCCGGTCCGACCGACTACGAAACCGAGATCACCGGCGTCGACCCCGAGATCGCGTTCCTCGAGCTCGAAGTCATCGGTGGCGACAGCTTCCTCCAGCTGACTTCGGTAGGCGGCCACACGATCGATGTCGTCGGCTACCGGGGTGAGCCCTATCTGCGATTCGAGCCAGACGGCAGCGTGCTCCAGAACGAACGCTCACCCAGTCGGTGGCTCAACGACGATCGGTTCGGCGATGCCGAACTCCCCGCCATCGCCGACCACGAGGCCGACCCGGAGTGGGTGGAGGTCGCCGACGACGGCCGGTTCGCCTGGCACGACCATCGAGCCCACTGGATGAACACCTCGCCGCCACCCGGGGCAGTCCCCGGGGACGTGATTCTCGAGGCGGTCGTACCTCTGATTTTCGACGGGGAGAACGTCGCCGTGTCGGTGCGGTCGACGATGTTGGCGAGGCCGTCGGTCGTTCCGGCGCTGATCGCGGCGATCCTGGCCGCCGCTGCCGTGCTGGCCGCCGGACGGAAACGCCGGATGACGGCACTGTTGCTCGCCGTGTCCCTCGCTGCAGCTGCTGCGGGGCTCGTCGCCTACCGGTCCGTTCCACCGGAGACCGGACCGACCTTGCTGTTGTGGGCTCTGCCGGCGGTTGCCGCCCTCAGCGCAACGGCCGCCGCCGTCGTCGGCAGCGCCGATCCGAAGCGAGCGCTCCTGGCGTCGGGGCTGCAGCTGACAGCGGCTGTGGAGCTGGTGGTGTGGGCGATGGTCCAGACGCGACGCACTGCGCCGTGCTCTGATCCCGTCTGACCTGTCACCGGCGCTCGACCGCGCGATCGTCGCGGTTGCCGGATCTGCGGGAGCGGTGGCCACCGTGATGGCCACCGCCGCCCTCGTCTCCATCATCAGCGGCCCGTCGCCGGGGAAGCCTGAAAGCGCCGTTGATCAGGGAGCAGCGTGATCAGGGAGCCTGATCACGGACCTCGATCGGCACGACGATCTCGTCACCGGTGGCGGTGACCAACACCAGGTCGAAGGTCTCTCCGAGCTCGAGCGGGTCGGGTAGGTCGAGCAGCATCACGTGGAAACCGCCGGGTTCGAGCGAGACCGAGCCGCCCGCGGGTACGTCGATGGAGCTGACCTGCTGCATGGTCATGGCCTGGTCCATCGGCTCGTCCATGGGCTCCTCTGCGATCGCATCACCCTCCATGGCTTCGTCATCCATGGCATCGTCATCCATCGAGTCACCGTGCGAGCCATCGACGGGGACAGTCTCGTGCAGTTCCACGACACCGGCGACCTCGGCCGGCACCGAGACCGACACGATGCTGATGGCCTCGTCAGACTCGATCGTCATGTAGGCGGCTCCGGCCTCGGCCATCGTCGGGCTCGTGCGAGCCCAAGCGCCGGAGACCTGCACTCCCCCGGCGTCGTCTCCGCCGCACCCAGCGGCAACCAATGCGGCGGCGATGGCCACCGCCCCGAGGGTCATGCGTCTGCGATTGTTCGTGCTCATGGGTATGCCGCTGCTCATCTGGATGCCGCTGCTCATCTGGATACCTCTCTGGCGACGCTCACGCGTCGAAGTCGTTGACGGGTTCACCCCAACAAAGGTCGTCGCTGCCAATCGATCGGTTCCCGGCAGCCTCCGATTTCGACGAGCTGTTTCAGCCGACGTCTGCCGAGCCGCCCTCATCACGATCGAGGAGGTCGATCAGATCGTCCTTGGCCCGCGCCACCCGGGAGCGGACCGTACCGATCGGGCAGTCCAGGATCTGGGCCGTTTCGGCGTAGGAGCAGCCCGTGATCTGGGTGAGGACAAACGCCTCTCGCCGATCCTGCGACAGCCCACGGAGCAGATCCTCGACCACCAGCGTGTCGGCATCGAACGCTCCGAGTTCCGGGAGTTCCTGACTGTCGGACCAGCGCCGTCGCCGACGGCGCCGACGGATCTCGTCCGCGCACGTGTTGCGGGCGATGGTCAGCAACCAGCTCCTGGCCGATCCGTCGTGGCGAAAGCGGCCGACAGATCGCAGCGCCCGTTCGTAGACCTGTTGCACCAGGTCGTCGGCGGAATCGGCATCGCCCAGATATCGGCAGAGACCACGAACATCGCCGATGGTCTCGGCGATGAAGGCTTCGAGAGCGTAGGAATTCCCGTCCCGGGCATCCAGCAGCAGTTGGGTCAGACGATCCACCATGACGATTCTGCCAGTCTCGGGAACCGAACGGCACGCCCAGGCGACCACGTGTCACATGACCGAAGACAATCGAACGCCACGGTTCCCCGGAGACTGCGGCGCTGCCCGGGAAGTGTTGTCGGCGCGCATCGACGGCGAAGCGCCGCCGACCCGGCATCGGACACCAGGGCCGATCTGCATCTGCGTGGCTGCGCCGCATGCCAGGCCTGGGAACAGCGGGCGTGGGACCTGCGACGGACGACCCGAGTCCGGCTGGCCGACCCCGACTCCGGGGCCGATCATGACACGGCTGCCGACATGATGACGCGGATGTCGGTACCCGATTTCGGCCGCAACGAGTGGGTCCGCTTCCTCCTCGGCATCGTCGGCGGCGCGCTGGTGATGCTCCACACACCCCAGCTCCTCGGTCTCGGAACCAGCGCCAACCACGACGCCAGGCACCTGGGCGCCTTCGGCGTCTCTCTCGGGCTCGGCCTCCTGTGGGCAGCCGTTCGACCGGAACGAGCGATCGGGCTGATCCCGGTCGCCGCCGCGCTGGCCGGCACGATGGTCGTGACCTCGATCGTCGACCTGGCCGCCGGGCGGGCAACAATGCTCGGCGAGTCGACCCACACCCTCGAAGTCGTCGGCCTCGGCCTCGTCTGGTGGCTGTCCGGCGGCCGCCGTCGTATGGCCAACCGTTTCTCCCATGGCCGGCGTTCGGTCCCGATCCGTTCGGTCTGACGAGCGTGGCCAGTGGCTGACCCCACGAGGTTTTGGGGGATCGCCCTCATGGGCCCCGGTCATCGATGACCCGATCATGAAGGCATGCTCGACGCTGTCCTCCGATCTACCTCCGATCTCGCTGCCGATGTGCTCACGTGGATCACCGCCAACGCCGTGACGATGCTCTTCGTCTCCGTGATCACCGCAGTGGTCACCGAGATGGTCGTCCGCCTCCTCCGCCGACGCTCGATCGACGTTCTGGCGTCGACGACGTCGATTGCCGCCGGCATCGCGTACATCACGGCCAAGGGCATCGTGTCCAAGCTGCTGGTGTTCGGGCTGGCGATGTACATCTACGACCACCACCGGATCTTCGACCCCAGCCCGACCAATGTCCTCGTGTGGCTGGCCGTCTTCCTCTGCCGAGACTTCATCTACTACTGGATCCACCGGGCCGAGCACCGGGTGAAGGTCCTGTGGGCGTCGCACATGGTGCACCACTCATCCGAGGAGTTCTCCTTCACCACCGCGGTGCGGATGCCGTGGATGGAAGCGCTCTACAAGCCGGCGCTCTCGTTGTGGGCTCCCCTGCTCGGCTTCCACCCGCGGCTTTCGCCGCCATGGGGGCGCTCGTGCTGGTCGCCGGCCAGTTCCAACACACCGAATTCATGCGGCGACGCACCGTGCTCGATCAGGTCTTCGTCACCCCTTCGGCCCATCGCGTCCATCACGGATCGAATCCCGAGTACCTCGACAAGAACTTCGGTTCGATGCTGATCATCTGGGACCGGATGTTCGGGACCTACGAGCCGGAGGTGGCGGCGGTGACCTACGGCCTCGCGGGAACCACGACGGTCCGCTCACCGCAGGAGGCGTTGGTGGGCGGATATCGAACGCTGGCCGGCGAGATCGCCCCGCTCGGGCCTCGGGCTTCGTTCCGCCACCTGCTTGCTCGCCCGTGACGAGACGTCAGGGTCCGGGTATCACCACGACGGGGCAGGCTGCGTGCTGGACGACGTCGCGGCTCACCGAGCCCAGCAGCATCTGCTTGAAACCACCGTGGCCGCGCCGCCCGACGACGAGGAGATCGGCCGTCGCCGAGCGTTCGATGAGCTCCTCGGCCGGGTGTCCGTGGACGGGCGAATACACGATGTCGAGTTCGGCCGCTCGATCTGAACCGATGGTGGCGTCGACCACCTCGTGGAGCAGCCGCGTGGCCCCCACCTCGAAGTTGGCGGAATTGAGGTGCGGAGCCTCCAGACCGGCAATCTCGTTCAGATTCCACGCATGGACAACATCGATTCGGTCGCCGGGCTCGGCCTCCGCTACCGCCCATCGGAGCGCAGCAGCCGCCTGCTCGGATGCATCGACACCGACGATGATGGTTCTGATCGTTCGTTCGGCCATGCCATCAGCGTGGTGCGAACCACCGCACGAGACCAGGGTCGTTGGTCATCGGCTCGGCATTCTGTTCCGGCTGGTCCGATCAGCTAGAACTGCGGAATGAGCGACGTGATGAGCTTTGCCGAAGCCTGTGCTGCCGTGTGCGCCCCTGGCACCATGTTCGAGACAGCCGAGGTCGACGTGTTCGGTATTCCGACGAAGACCTTCGTCCATGCGCCGAGCAACATCCGCTCTCTCTTCGACCTCGCCGCCGCCCGCGACGACGACTTCATCGTCTACGAGGACGAGCGGTGGACGATGCCGGACGTCCTCGCCCACGCGGGCCGGATCGGCCATGCGCTGGTCGACGACTTCGGTGTGGCCAAGGGCGATCGAGTGGCGATCGCCATGCGCAACTACCCGGAGTGGATCTCGACCTTCGTTGCGATCACGTCGATCGGTGCGGTGGCCGTACCGCTCAACGCGTGGTGGCAGACCGACGAGCTGGTGTTCGCCATCGAGGACTCGGGTGCGCGGGTGGTGCTGGCCGACGACGATCGGCTCCGCCGACTCGAGGATGCCGCTCCGGGCGCGGTCGATGCTGCCGTGATCGCCGTGCGATCCACCGCCGGCCTGCCCGATGGCGTCGTTCGGCTCGAGGACGTGCTCACCGAGGGCGCCACGATGCCCGAAGTCGAGATCGACACCGACGACGACGTCACGATCCTCTACACATCCGGCACGACGGGACGGCCCAAGGGCGCCGTCAGCACCCATCGCGCCGTGCTGAACTCGCTGATGGCGTTTGCCGCACGGGCGGCCGTGGCTGCGGTGCGCGAGCCGGACACCGCCCCGGAGGACGGTGTCACCCCCACGGGCCCGGTGTTCATGCTCCCCGTCCCGCTCTTCCACGTCACCGGTCTGGTACCGGTCATGCTCGGTTCGTTCGTGAGCGGCGCAAAACTCGTGATGACCCACCGTTGGGACCCCGACCGCGCGACTCGAGCTGATCGAGCGGGAGCGCGTCACGAACTTCGTCGGCGTTCCGACGATGAGTTGGGACCTGCTCGAAGCTCCGACGTTCAGCGATCGCGACACGTCCTCGCTGAAATCGGTGGGTGGAGGCGGTGCACCGATGCCGCCGGAGTTGGTCAAGCGCATCGAGGACAACTTCTCCCATGGTCGCCCCGGCCTCGGTTACGGGATGACCGAGACCAACGCCTACGGCCCACAGAATGCCGGTGACGATTTCGTCGCCAACCCCACCTCGACCGGCCGCTGCGTGCCGGTGATGAGCGTCCGAGTGACCGACCCGGACGGCAACGAACTGCCGACCGGCGAGACCGGTGAAATCTGGTTCCGCGGCCCGATGCTCATCCGGGGCTATTGGAACCGGCCGGAAGCCACGGCCGAGACCATCGTCGACGGGTGGCTCCGAAGCGGCGACATCGGTCGGCTCGACGACGAAGGTTTCGTGTATGTCAGCGACCGAGCCAAGGACATGGTGTTGCGAGGCGGCGAGAACATCTACTGCGCCGAGGTCGAGGCATCGATCTACGAGCATCCTGCGGTGTACGAGTGTGCGGTCTACGGCGTACCGCACGACCGTCTCGGCGAGGAGTTGGCGGTCCACGTCATGAAAAAGGCCGGCAGCACGCTCGACGCAGGCGAGCTGCAGCGCTTCCTCGGTGAGCGGATTGCGGGTTTCAAGATCCCGTCGGTCATCACGATCGTCGAGGAGCCCCTGCCCCGCAATGCCTCCGGCAAGATCCTGAAGCGAGACCTGCGCGACTCGCTCAGCTGAACCGGGGTCAGCCTCCGAGGAGACGTTTCAACCAACCACCGGCACCGCTGTCGTGCTGCTCAGCGGCACACGAGCAGCGGTCCTCGACCGCCACGTCGCCGAGCACCTGCTCGACGTGTGCGCCACACCCGGCCCACGATGGCTTCTGACAGTTCGAGCATGTCGTCCGTCGGCACATTCCCGAGACGGTAGCCGGACTCCCAGCACGACTCAGACAGCGGCCTGACGCAGCAATCGTCGACCCAGCGAAGTCTTGTGCACCTCGTCGGCGCCGTCGTAGATCCGAGCAGCACGCTCGTGCCGATACCAGTAGGCGAGAATCGTGTCGTCGGTGACGCCGAGCGCGCCGTGGACCTGGATCGCACGGTCGACGACGTCGAGCATCGTGTTGGCCACCACGAACTTGATGGCCGAGATCTCGTCCCTCGCAGCCTTCGCCCCCTCGTTGTCGATCTTCCATGCGGCGTGGAGCGTCATGAGCCGTGCGCCCTGGATCGCAGCAGAGCTCTCGGCTACCCAGTGCTGGATCACCTGGCGGTCGGCCAGGGTCGAGCCGTCGAGGTCGATCTGGCGCTCGTTGGCCCGAGCGCACATCATCTCGAGTGCTCGAGCGGCGATTCCCAGCCAGCGCATGCAGTGGTGGATTCGGCCGGGACCGAGGCGATCCTGGGCGATGCGGAACCCGGCCCCCTCCTGACCCAGGAGGTTCGACTGCGGCACCCGACACGACTGGTAGCTGACCTCGGCATGCGAGGCATGACCGCTGCCGGCGTGACCCATGACGCTGACGTTCCTGATCAGTTCGAACCCGGGGGTGTCGGTCGGGACGATGATCATGCTCGTCCGTTGGTGCGGCGCCGCATCGGGATCGGTCACCGCCATCACGATGGCAAATGCGGCGCCGTCAGCCGACGAGGTGAACCACTTCTGGCCGTTGATGACATAGTCGCCGCCGTCCTTCACTGCCGTGGTGGCCAGCAGGAGGGGGTTCGACCCCGCTGTCTCGGGTTCGGTCATCGAGAAGCAGCTCCGCACCTCGCCGGCCACGAGCGGGCGGAGGAAACGGTCGCGTTGTTCCTCGTTTGCGTACTCGTGGAGGATTTCCACATTGCCGGCGTCCGGTGCCTGAGCGCCGAACACCGTGTGCCCGAGTGGCGTACGGCCCAACGCCTCGGTGAGCAAGCCGTGATCGACCAGGCTCAGTCCGAGTCCGCCGTACTCGACGGGGTGACCGGGCGCCCACAACTCCATCTGTTTCACCTTCGCCTGCTTCTCGGCCACCGCAGCCTCGACCGTTGCTGGGTCACCGTGGAGCAGTTCACCCTCGAGCGGGATCAGCTCTTCGTCGACGAAGGGGTTGACCATTTCGAGGATGGTGCGCATCTGTTCGGAGATCTCGAAGTCCATGAGGGTGCACGCTGACAGGTTCTCGGCCCTTCGGTCCAGGGCCCAAAGCCCCGACGACGCGGGTAGAACGTGACGGCTCTGACCGCTTCACTGCGAAGGATCCGTCGATGACCGAAACAACCACCTCTGGCGAGGCCACCACGTTCGTCTTCCCCGAAGGCTTCACGTGGGGCACAGCCACGTCGTCGTACCAAATCGAGGGAGCACCACTGGCAGACGGCAAGTCGCCCAGCATCTGGGACGTGTTCTGCCGTGAGGAAGGGCGCATCTCGGACGGATCCAACGGCGACCAGGCGTGCGAGCACTACGCCCGTTCCGCCGACGATGTGCAGCTGATGTCCTCGCTCGGGTTCGGCGCTTACCGGTTCTCGATCGCGTGGACGCGAGTCGTTCCCGACGGGCGAGGAGCCGTCAACGCTGCCGGCCTCGACTTCTACGACCGGCTGGTCGACGATCTGTTGAGTGTCGGGATCACCCCGGTGCCCACGCTCTACCACTGGGACCTCCCGCAGTCGCTCGAGGACGCCGGGGGCTGGGTCAACCGAGAGACCGCGCATGCGTTCGCCGACTACAGCGAGGCCGTGATCGAGCGGCTCGGGGACCGCGTTTCCACCTGGACCACGCTCAACGAACCGTTCGTATCGGCCAACCACGGCTACGTCACCGGTGAACACGCACCGGGCCGCACCTCGAGGGCCGACGGGTTCGCCGCGTCGCACCACCTGAATCTCGCCCACGGACTCGCCGGTCAGCGTGTTCGCAGCCTTGCGCCTGACTCGCGGCTCGCGATCGTGATCAACTTCTCGCCGAATCGCCCGGCCACCGACTCCGAGGCCGACCGGGTCGAGACTTACCACCGCAACCACCTCGAGAACCGTTGGTACTCCGATCCCATCGCCGGCTTCGGCTACCCACAGGACACAGCCGACCACTACCAGTGGGATCAATCCGAGGTCCTCGATGGCGACCTCGACGTCATCAGCGCACCGATCGACCTCCTCGGGGTGAACTACTACACCCGCGACACCGTGTCGGCCGACGACAGCTTCACCCACGGCCCTGACGTCCCGGTGAACACGATGGGGTGGGAGATCCATCCGCCGACCCTCGGCCGCCTGCTGCGTGAGCTCCGAGACCGCTACGACTTCCCGAGCTACCTGATCACCGAAAACGGCGCACCAATGCCGGATCAGCACCGGGTGGACGGTCGCATCGCCGACCACGACCGCCTGGCCTACATCCGCGACCACCTCGTCCAGGTGCACGGAGCCATCGCCGACGGCTGCCCGATCGAGGGCTACCTGGTGTGGTCGTTCCTCGACAACTTCGAGTGGGCGTGGGGCTACGGCCCGAAGTTCGGCATCGTCGAGGTCGACCGGACTACGCAGGTTCGCACCCCCAAGATGAGTGCCGAATGGTTCTCGCAGGTGGCAAAGACCAACCAATTCACGATCGCCTGAGCAGAACCCGGTCGGCGACAGCCACTCCACAGACAGCAAACTCCGCTGTCCGAGCCGAGGTCCGATACGCAGAAGCGCTCGACTTCTGGCGAGACCTGCCGATGCTTGCAGCAGCGGCACCGGTTCGCCTACGGTGCCCATACGCCGTAAGGGGGACCTATGACCGACACGATGCCCAGCCCGTTCGATTCTGACGCCGTCAGTGAGCGAGTGCTGCCCATCATCAAGGACACGCCGGAAGGCGCCGACGCCTGGGAACGTACGCCGTATCGAGCCGAGGATTACGGCCCGGTCAGCGACTGGGCCACCGACTTCGACCACGCTGACCCGGCCTACAACCCAGCGGCCCCCGAAATCTGGACCGAGCTGATCGAGAGTGGCTGTCCGATCGCCCACACCGACCGCTACGGAGGCATGTGGGCACCGTTGACCCACGAGACGGTCAACGAGATCGCCTACGACACCGAGACCTTCACGAGTCGGGCAGTCGTGGTCTCTCACACACGGCCCGGCGATCTGGCACTCCCCGCCCCGATCGGGGTTGCCCCTCCCATCTCCAGCGACCCGCCGTTCCACAAAGAAGCCCGCCGCATGCTGCTGCCGGCGTTCGCGCCGAAGAAGATCGCCGAGTGGGAGTCCGAGATCCGCACGTTGTGCACGAAACTGCTCGACGACATGGGCGACATCACGCCCGGTGAGAGCATCGTCGATGCCGCGATCCAGTACGCCCAGCACATCCCGGTCAACGTCATCGGTCGGATGCTCGGCCTTCCGGAAGAAGACGACGACTACTTCCGCGAGGTCGTCCACCAGCTCCTCGAACGCATCAACGAAGACCCGCACGCGAAGATCGTGGAAGCAGAGGAGAACCCGCTCGACCTCTACCTCGACAAGCACATCCAGGACCACATCGACAACCCGCGTGATGATCTCATCAGTTTCGTGCTCGACATGGAACTCGGCGGCAACAAACTCGAACCGGATCATGTCAGGGGAACGATCATCCTGCTGCTGGTCGCCGGAATCGACACGACCTGGTCTGCCCTCGGTGCATCGATCTGGCACTTGGCTCAGCATCCCGAGGATCGCAAGCATCTGCGCGACAACCCCGAGCAGTTCGACTTCGCGCTCGAGGAGTTCCTTCGGTTCTATGCCCCGGTCACGATGGCACGCATGGTGGCCAAGGACAACGACTTCCACGGTTGCCCGATGAAGCAGGACGATTGGGTGCTCTTGCCCTTCCCGGCCGCCAACCGAGATCCGGAGAAGTTCGAGAGGGCAGACGAATTCGTGATCGACCGCGGCGCAAACCGCCATGGAGCCTTCGGCCTGGGCATTCACCGCTGCATCGGCTCGAACCTTGCCAGGCTCGAGATGAAGGTGGCGATCCAGGAGTTCCTGGCTCGTTTCCCCGAGTTCGAGCTGGCCGGCGATGTTCGCTGGTCGGTCGGCCAGATCCGAGGCCCCCGCGAAATGCCGATTCGCATCCTCTGAATTGCCCCGTTCTGCGGCATCACACCCTCACTTCTGAGGGTGTGGTGCCGCAGAACGAGCTTGCGGTCGGTTGCGGTAGCGTTCGGCCATGGCTGATCGCATCGAGGCGCACGTCTTCGCCGAGGTCGCTCAGTTGGTGCGCACGATGGTTCCCGAAGGCATCGGTGACGTACACACCCGCTCGCATCGACGCGGCGTGAAGGTCTGGTTCGGCCCGTCGAAACCGACACGGGAACACTACGAGGCGCAGATCATGCCCGGTCGGTTCGCCGATCTGGACGGCCCAGTGCTGGAGGTCGGCTTTCACGCCGAACACCCGGACGAGGCAGCCAACCAATCTGTGGCTGATCGGCTCGAGTCGCAGGCGAAGCACTGGCGCAAGGAGCTCGGGAAACCGGCCGAACTCGACACGTTCTACGGCCGCGCGTCGTGGCGCCGACTGAGCGAGGTCTGGACCGGCATCGACGCACTCGACGACGACCCCGATGCCGCGTTCGAGATCGCCTGCCGCTTGATCGACTACATCTCGGTGGTCGAGCCGCTCCGCACCACGTGAACACGCTCCCCCCAACTCAACTGCCAGCTTCGTACGTAGCCGGAGGCACGTACGAAGCTGGCAGTTGAGAAGGATTGGGGCAGACTGCGGAGATGACGAGTGGCCGGACCGATGGACAGCTACGCCGGGAGCTGGGGCTCAGCGATGCCGTGATCATCGGCGCCGGCTCGATGATCGGTGCCGGAGTGTTCGCTGCCTGGGCGCCGGCGGCCGATGCGGCAGGAAACGGGCTGCTGATCGGTCTCGCCATCGCCGGCATCGTGGCGTTGTGCAACGCCACGTCGTCAGCACAGCTGGCCGCCATCCACCCCGAATCCGGCGGGACCTACATCTATGGCCGTCGCCAGATCAACCACACCGTCGGCCACCTCGCAGGGTGGGGTTTCGTCGTCGGCAAGACCGCCTCGTGCGCGGCCATGGCCTTGACCATCGGTGCGTACCTCTGGCCAGAACAACAGCGAGCGGTTGCGGTGGCCGCAGTGCTCGCCATCACTGCCGTGAACATCGGGGGCCTGTCCCGAACCGTCGCGGTGACTCGAGTTCTGCTGGTGTGCTCGTTGGCGGCATTGACGGCAGTGGTGATCGCCGGATGGTCTGGCGACACAGCGTCGATCGGCCGTTTGTCGCCCATCGACACCACGGCCACCGGTGTGCTCCGGTCCGCCGGTTTCCTCTTCTTCGCCTTTGCCGGCTACGCCCGGATCGCCACACTCGGCGAGGAGGTCAGGGACCCTGCGGTCACCATCCCGAAGGCCGTGCCTCGGGCCTTGATCGCAGTGCTGGCGATCTACGCAATCGTTGCTGTCACGGCGCTGGTCGCCGTCGACGCACCCGACCTCGGCTCGACCGACGCCCCGCTCCGGCTCGTCACGGACACCGCGAGTGACCGAATCGGGCCCATCGTCGGAGTCGGTGCAGGCATCGCTGCGCTCGGCGTGTTGCTCAACCTCATCCCCGGGATCAGTCGTACGGGACTCGCCATGGCCCGAAACCGCGAGCTGCCTGGCTGGTTCAGCCACGTCGACACCGAGCGCGCGCTTCCGCTTCGAGCCGAGCTCACCGTGGCAGCGACCGTGATCGTGTTGGTCCTGGTGACCAATCTACGGAGCTCCATCGCGCTGTCTGGCGTCGCCATCCTCACCTACTACGCCATCACCAACGCCGCTGCGCTGACGCTCACCGACGAACAGCGGCGATGGCCTCGCTCGGTGGCAGTCGTCGGCTTGTTCGGCTGTGTGGTCTTGATCTTCGCGTTACCAATGACCGCCGTCGTCGGTGGTGGCGTCGTCCTCTTCGCCGGTGTGATCGCTCGCGCCGTGGCGGTTCGCACCGGGACGACGGACTAGCGTCGCCGGAAGCGACGCCCGAACCGGAGATCTGATGACTACCAACGACGAGCTCTGTCTCTTCTCGAGCGACTACCCCCACGTCGAAGGCGGTCGAGACCCGGTTCGAGAGTTCAGCAAGGCGCTCGAGGGACGAAGCGAGGAGACGATCACGAGGTTCTGCGGCGAGAACCTCCTCCGCCTCTTCCCCGACGCCCGAGTGACCGCGTCGGTCTGATCGTCGTTGCCACCGACATGACCGACGACGAGCAGGTTCTCCTTCCCGGTCAGCGAGAACGGCCGAGCGACTGGACACCCGCCTCGACCACGGCCGCCCGCTCCTGGGCCGAGCTCATCGAGACCATCCAGGGCGGTCTCGCTGTGCTCGACGACGACTGGCATCTCGCCTATCGTCAGCGATCGATTCCTGACGCTGCTCGGCGAACCAGACGACCTCGTCGGCCACGACCTCCGCCGCTTGCTGCCGGCGCTTGCCGAGGACGATCCTCGTGGCCTGCTGCGGCAGGCCGAGCGCGGAGGTCGGATCGAATTCGAGCACCAGTTCGCGACCAGCGACGGAGATCAGTGTTGGTATCGCGTGACGGTCGTCCCCTCGGACGGGCTCGGCGACGGCTTCGCTGCAGTCGTGTTCGCAAAGGACATCACGGCAACGAGCAGAACACTGGCGCTGCTTCGGAATGCGACCGTCGGGCTCACCGAAGTCGAGAGTGAGCTGCACCGCCGAGTGGGCCGCGACGTGCACGACGGCCTGATCCAGGTCTTGGCTGCCCTGATGTTCCGACTGGGCATGAGCAACACAGGCGAGGCGTCCGAGCTGCAGAGGCTCGTGTCGGAGGTGGCGAGCACGCTGCGGCACGTGATCGAGGAGTTCTCACCGGCACACCAGCGGGCGCAAGGCACGCTGCTCGAGCAATGGATCGCCCCCCTGCTCGTCGGCTCCGGGATCGAGGTGGAGGTGGACGATCGGCGCGCCACCGAGTCGGGCCTGGCCGAGGTCCAGGCGGCGTTCGTGTTGGTCTATCAGACCTCTCGCGGCGATGAGAGACCCCGCCGTCCGCCGCACACTGAACGTGGCACTGACCGACGAGCACGGTGGCGAACGCATCGTTCTCACCATTCCGTCGACGGCACGGCCTCAGGACGCAGGACGCTTCGGCGCTCAGCTCCGGGCGCTCACGCATCATGCTCGTGCGCTCGGCGGAACCCTGTCGACATGGCTGGGAGACGACGACATTCGCATACTCTCGATGTGGATTCCCAAGCTGCCCGAGCCGACGGACCAGCCGAAGCAAGGATCGACGAGACCAGATCGAGCGCCCGAGCTCAGACCACCGAACGACGTGTCGCTCCTCCCCCAGCTGCGCGATTCGACATGGCAGGAGATCGCCTTTGGAGCTCCGGAGCGAATGGTCGAGTTCGACAGCCAGGTGCGAGTCTCGTTCTCCAACGCTGCTCAGCAGATCTCGATCGGCGTCTCTCCTGACCAACTGCTCGGCCTGCCCATCGAGTCGATGTTCACGGCTGATTCGTTGCCCGGTCTGGACGATGCCTTCGGTCAGCTCGATGCCGGCGAATTCGCCGAGACCGACTGGTATCGGGAGAACTTGCTCGGCGACACGAGGCTGATCCATCTGACCGGCTCACCTCGGCTCGACGAAGCAGGTCGGTGGCTGGGCGCCCTCATCGTCACCGAAGATCGCACCGACGTCGACCTCCTCGACGACCTGTACCAGACGGCCCTCGCTGACCTCACCCTCGCCAGGCACCTCGCCATCGAGGCGTCGATCCGGCGCCTCGAACGACCATTGGCCGAATGCGAGCAGCTCATCCACCACATCGAGCGGTTCGAGCGCACCACGTCGGACTCCGATGCCGTCCGCTTCATCAAGCTCGAGCTGACCGCAGCACTGCGAAGGATCAAGAGCTCGACCAGCGTGCTCGTCACTCCCCGTTTCGCGATCGGCGATCTCGACCTTGCCCTGCGGGAATCCCTCGGGACGCTCCTTCGGGGCCGCCGGCTGGTCGTCGTCGACAACACGGAGTCACCACCGTCGGCTGAGATCTCCCACGACGTGTTCCGAATCGCTCGCGAGGCCGTCAACAACGCGGTGTTGCACGGCAAGGCGGGCTGGGTCACGATCACGCTGGCCGACACCACCGACGGACTCAGCTGCGACATCCATGACAACGGAAGCGGCGTGGACCCTGCTGAGTTGCTGCATCGACCAGGCCACCTCGGGACACGGGCGATGCAGGAACGGGCTCGCGAACGGGGCGGGACGTGCCGCATCGAGCGTGACCCGCGGGGCGGCACCCTGGTCAGCCTGTGGCTGCCCGAGCACGCCGATCGCCCGTCACTGCTCGACGGCGTCGCTCCCCCGGCCTGACGGACTCACGGCGCCGTGCAGGCGGCGAGGACGTCGAGGATCGTGTCGATGTCGGCATCGTCGATCACCAGCGGCGGGCAGAACGCCAGGCTGTCACCGATCGGGCGACAGACCACGCCGTTGTCCAGCATGGCATCGCGGACCGCCACCGTCTGCGGGTACTCCGTGCCCTCGGGAAGCTTGGCCGCCCACAACGCTCCGACCCCGCGGAACCCGGCGAGGTTGCCGTCGCCGACCAACGCGTGCAGACCTTTCGACATGCGCTCGCCGATGTCTCGGGCCCGAACGACCAGGCCCTCCCGCTCGATCAGGTCGATGTTGGCCACTGCTGCTGCGGCCGCCGCTGGATGGCCGCTGTACGTGAACCCGTGTCTGAAGAGGAAGTCGGGGTCGGACTCGAGCACATCGCAGATCGCTCTGGACACGATCACGCCACCCATTGGTTGATACCCGCTCGTCACGCCCTTGGCGAAGGTCATGAGATCGGGCGTCACGCCATAGGTCTGCGCTGCGAACCACTCCCCCGTTCGACCGAATCCGCAGATCACCTCGTCGAAGATCAGCAGCGAGCCGTGCTGATCGCACAGTTCGCGTAGACGGCGCAGGTAGTCGTCCGTCGGAGGAAAGACCCCACCCGCCCCCTGGACAGGCTCGGTGATGACCCCGGCAATTCGATCGCCGTGCTCGGCGAACGCCCGAGCCGCTGACTCGATGTCGTCTGGATCGATCTCGATGATGTGGGGCATCAGATCACCCCAGCCTTCACGGTTCGGAGCAATGCCCTGCAGCGACGTACCGGCACCGGCCACCCCGTGATACCCGCGGGTCCGGCGGAGCAGGATCTGGCGTTCGCCGTCGCCCCGGAGCTGAGGAATCAGCCGAGCGATCTTGAACGCGCTGTCCACCGCCTCTGACCCCGAGCTCGCCAGGAAGACACGCCCGTCAGGATGCGGCGACACCTCGGCGATACGGGCCGCCGCCGCCTCCGACACATCGTTGGCCCACGGGTCGAAGACGTTGTACAGCAGCGTCTTCATCTGCTCCGCGACGGCGTCGATGATCTCGGCCCGACCGTGGCCCACCTGGCAATACCAGAGGCTGGCGAGTGCGTCGATGTACTCGTTCCCGTCGCGATCCCAGAGGCGGACACCTTCGCTTCGCACGAGGTGGCGAAATGCCTCACTGTCCTTCGCCGGCTTGGCGTACGGATGCAGCAACTTGGGGATCATGTCTGGCCTTTCTGGCTGGTTGCCGACGTCAGGTAGCCGCCGGGCCGACAGTGCCGTTGAGCACCATCATCGTCTTCAGATCGCTGTGGAAATCAAGGGCGTGGTCGCCGCCTTCACGCCCCATGCCACTGATCCCGATGCCGCCGAACGGTGCCGTCAGGTCACGCACGAGGAAGGTGTTCACCCAGACCAGACCGGCCCGCAGCGCACGACCGACTCGATCCGCCCGATCCTGGGACGACGTGTACACGATCGCCGAGAGGCCGTACTGCGTGCTGTTGGCCAGCTCGATGGCCTCCGCCTCGTCGGCGAACGTCTGGAAGGTCAGCACCGGGCCGAAGATCTCTCGTTGTACGACTTCGCTGTCGTTCGACGCCGGTTCGATCAGCGTCGGTTCGTAGTGGAGCGATCCATCGACGGCCTGCCCACCACGAAGAATCGTGTCACCGTTGGCCCGAGCACGGTCGACGAATCCGGCCACGTTGTCACGGTGCTCCGGGTGCACCATCGGGGCGATGTCCGTGTCTGCGTCGCGGCTGTCGCCGAGCACCAGCGCATCGGTGTGTTCGTGGAACCTCGTGAGGAACTCGTCACGGATCGAGGATTCGACCAAGAGCCTGGTTCCGGCGAGGCACACCTGACCGGAGTCGTCGAACTGCCATGCCGCTCGATGGGCCGCGGCATCGAGATCGCAGTCGGCGAACACGATCAGCGGGCCCTTCCCACCCAGCTCGGCAGTGAACGGAACGATGTTCTCGGCTGCCGCTCGACCGATGTGGCGAGCGGTCTCGGGCGACCCGGTGAACGAGATGCGGCGGACTCTTGGATCAGAGACGAGCGCCGCTCCGACCTCTTCACCGATGCCTTGCACCAGGTTGTAGGCGCCGGGCGGGAACCCGGCTTCCAGGGTCAGATCGGCGAGCAGCGCAGCGCTCAGCGGCGACCATTCCGCCGGTTTGTGGATGACCGAGTTCCCGGCGGCGAGGGCCGGGGCCAGCTTCCACGTGCTCAGCATGAAGGGTGCGTTCCACGGCGTGATGACCACCGCCGGCCCGGCCGGCATGCGCTGCACGACGTTTTGCATGTTCTTCGCCTCCCACGACCGTTCTTCGTAGTCGACGATCAGATCGGCGTAGGTCCGGAAGTTCAGCGCGCCTCGGGCCACGAGACGCTGCTTCATCGAGTCGAGGAGGAACGCCATGTCGAGTGACTCGACGACCGCGATCTCCTCGGTGTGCGCCTCGATGAGATCGGCCAGACGATGAAGGGTCGCCGCTCGATCCGTCACGGCAGTGCGGGACCAGACGTCGAATCCGGACACGGCTGCTGCCACGGCGGCATCGGCCGTCACCGCATCGCCCCTGGCCACGAGTGCCAGCGGTCCGGCATCCCAGTCGAGGGGCGAACGCGTCTCGAACGTTGCCGCCGACGACACCCACTCGCCACCGATCAGGTGGCCGGTCGGAACCGACACGCCGCCGACATCGGTCCGATCAGTCATCCGCTGCCTCTGCACCGTCGACAGTGCTCGCGTAGTGCTTGGCCCCCGGCCCTCGTGGAGCACGAATGCCGCGGAACTCCCAGTCACCTCCCTGAGCGGTCGACATCACTTCCTCGGAGTCGCTCGGTTGCGCACCGACGTCGCTCCGGATCGGGGTAGGGCCGGTGACGACGGTGTTGCGCAGCGTTCCGAGCCCCTCGACCTCGACCTCGACGACGTCTCCGGGGTAGACGGTCCGTGAGTTGGCCGGTGTGCCGGAGAGCAGGATGTCGCCAGGCACCAGCGTGATCGTGCGGGCGATGTCGGCGACGAGGTAGTGCATGTCCCACTCCATCTCGTCGGTGTTGCCGTCCTGCTTGACCTCGCCGTTGACGATCGTGCGAATTCGCTTCCCTCGGAAATCCCAGTCGGACACGAGCGCCGGGCCGACCGGGCAAAGCGTGTCGCTGCCCTTCACCCGCAGCATCGAACCGGCATCGGTGTCGCGGAAATCGTGGAGTCCGTAGTCGTTGGCCACGCTGTAGCCGGCGATGTAGTCGCTCGCCTCGTCCGGCGAGATGTTCCGACACGTCTTCCCGATGATGATGGCGATCTCACCCTCGTAGTTCAGCCACTCGCACCCGGTCGGTCTGACGACATCGGCACCATGGCCGGTGAGCGCCGTCACGGGCTTGTGGAAGTACGTCGGCGCCGGCGGCAGCTTCGTCATGAACTCGTCGACTCGACTCGCGTAGTTCAGATGGACGCAGATGATCTTGCTCGGTTCGCACGGCGGCAGATGGATCGCGTCGTCGACAGCGACCCGTCGACCATCACGAGCAACCAGGTCGCCGCCGTCGCTCGCCACCTCGGTCGGGAACCCATCGAGCAGTATTCGTCGCACGTCGGCCATGGCTCGTGTTCCTTCTGGGAGTCGAGGATCGCGTTCGGTAGTTTGGTAGCGAACGTTTCTGTTGTAAAGACCGGAACGTCGATGCTCACGCGACCGATCGGACACTCGATGACTACCAGCCGAGACAACAACTCGCACCTGGACGCCGAGCGCGACGTCCGTGAGCGACTCGGTGATCTCGAGCTCGATTTCGACGCCAACATGGCCATCTCGAACATCTACCGGGCGGCAGCAGCCGTCCGAGCCGAGGCCGAGCGTGACCTGCTCGCCCGGTACCACCTGTCCTGGGGTGGGCTCACGATCCTGTGGGTCCTGTGGGTGTGGGGCGACATGCCCACATCCCGGCTTGCCGACGAATGCGGGCTGGCCAAGGGCACGCTCACCGGGATGCTGACGACGCTCGAGAAACGCGATCTCGTGGCCCGCCATCGGGTCGAGGAGGATCGCCGTCGGGTCATGGTCCGAATCACCGAGCACGGCAGCGCAACGATCAGTGAGCTCTTCCCCGCGTTCAACGACTTCGAGGCCACGATGGCCGCCGGCCTGACCACGAACGAGCAGCGAGAACTGGCGCGCCTGCTGCGCATCGTGATTCTCAACGCTGCACAACCGGGCCCCTGATCGAGCCCGGAGATCCGGTTGAATCGTTTGGTACCGAACCATTAGGGTTCGGCGATGGCAGAGCTCAAAGGGTTGATGTATCCGAGGACGCCGACCGGCGCAGGCTCGATTCTGCCGTCACCGCCCTGGCACTACAGCGGCGAGATGCTCACCATCGAGTTCAGAACCGACCCTGCCAACGTTGCCGCACTCCTGCCCGATGGCCTCGACCTCGTCGACGACGACCCCGGGGCGGTTGCCATCATCTGGGCCGACTGGCAGAGCTGCAGCAACGATTTCGACGAGCTGCTCGATCCCGCACGATCCCAGTACAAGGAGGTGTTCGTCGTCGTTCGTTGCCAGTACGAGGGCGCCATCTTCAGCCGAGCCGCCTTCATCTGGGTCGACAAGGACTTCGCCATGGCCAGAGGCCACATCCAGGGCTACCCGAAGAAGATGTCCGAGATCTGGATGACCAGACCGATCACGATCGGGAAGGCCGGTCCCAGACTCGAGAACGGTGGGCGGTTCGGCGCAACGCTCAGCACCTTCGGGCGACGCATCGCAGACGCCCGCTTCACCATCACGGGCACGGCCGAGTCGGCCGGCGTCGTCAACGGGCATCCCATGCTGCACTCACGCCAGATGCCGGCGATCGAGATGGACGGTCGCGACTCGCTCGACGAACTCGTCACCATGCGAGGGTTCGACGTCGAATTGGGGCCCGTCTTCAGCGGCGACGCCGAGTTGATTCTCCACGACACGCCGACCGAGGAGCTGCAGGTCTTCGAACCGATCGAGATGATCGGGGCCTGGTACCGCCAGGTCGGCAACTCGATGGCGGGCGGCAGCACGGTCGCGGCCAAACCCAATCCGATGGCCACCGACCCGGCAGGACCAGTCACATGACCTTCGTCGATCCGTACATCACCGACCTCGGCCCGGACGACGCCGACATCACCAGCCACGACACCTATGTCGATGGCGTCCCGTACGCGACGTTCGACCGGCTGCGATCAGAGGACCCCGTGCACTGGACCGAGGAGGCCGACGGCGCCGGGTTCTGGTCGATCCTTCGCTACGACGATGCCTTGGCCGTGAGCCGAGATGTCGAGACCTTCACCTCGAGCAAGGGAATCCGACTCGAGGAGATGGACGAAGAGGAGACGGCGGCCAGGCGGACGATGATGGAGCTCGACCCCCCGGAGCACACCCGGTACCGCCGGCTCGTGAGCAAGGGTTTCACCAGACGAACGGTCGAGACCTACGAGGATGCCATTCGAGCCCTCGCCGTCGAGGTGGTCGAACGAGCTCTCCAGAACGACACCTTCGACTTCGTCCACGACGTGGCCGAGGAACTGCCGATGCGCATGCTGGGCCGTCTGCTCGGCACGAGTGACGCGGACGGCCGACAACTCGTCGCATGGGGTGATGCGCTCCTCGGCAACACCGACCCTGACTTCACCGATTTCCCCGTCGATCTCACCGACACCGACGAGTTCCGAATGGTGCCGTTCCGTTCCCCGGCGTCGATCGAGATCTTCCGATACGCACAACGCCAGGCCGAGGATCGTCGTGCATGCCCCGGTCACGACGTCATCTCCCAGCTGCTGGAACCCACGACCGACGGCGAGCCGCTGACCGACCTCGAGTTCAACAACTTCTTCACCCTGCTGGTCGCGGCCGGAAACGACACGACCCGCTACACCATGACCCACGGTCTGTGGAACCTCATGCGTCATCCTCAGCTCTGGGATGCGTGGAAGGCCGACCCGTCGCTCACGCCGACCGCGGTCGAGGAAGTACTGCGCACCAGCTCGGTCACGATGCACTTCCGTCGGACCGCGGCACGCGATGTCGAGATGCGAGGCAAGCAGATCAGGACCGGCGACAAGGTGGTCATCTGGTTCGTGTCGGCCAATCACGATCCCGAGGCTTTCGCCTCGCCCTATCGATTCGACCTCGCCCGGGCTCAGAACGACCACATGACCTTCGGTCGCAACGGCCCCCACCTCTGTCTCGGCGCATGGCTGGCCCGCATGGAGGTTCGCCTGGTGTTCGAGGAACTCATGAAGCGGGCGGTGCGGCTCGAACCGGCGGGCGACGTTCGTCGCCTGCGCTCCAACTTCATCGCCGGCATCAAGTCCATGCCCGTCCAGGTCATCCGATGACCCGCCTCCCCCCGTTCTGCGGCACTCAGCCCTCAGAAATGACGCCTGCATGCCGCAGAACGGGAAGCGAGCAGTGAGGGGGCGTGATGCCTGCGGAGCGAGGACTCGGCCGAAGGCCGCCGCAGCGAAGCAGGTGTCACGCCCCCTCGCGGGTCACGAACGGCAGGCGAGCTGATGGGGACCATCGTCGGTGCTGCCCTGGTCTCCCACGTCCCGACTCTCGTGCTTCCCGAAGCCGACCGCCGGGAGATGAACCACGGCGATGACACCACCCTGTTCGCGGGGCTGCATCAGATGCGGGCCGAGAAACTCGACGGCCTCGGCGTCGACACCATCATCGTCATCGACTCGCACTGGGCGACCACGATCGAGCACATCGTGACCAGTCACGATCGGCGTGAGGGTCGCTACACGTCGGAGGAGCTGCCACGAGGCATGTCAGCGGTGCCATACGACATGCCAGGCGATCGCGAGCTGGCCGAGGCCTGGGCGGCAGCGGCCGAGGGTCGAGACGACACGTGGGTCACCGCCATCGACGATCCCTACCTACCCGTGCACTACCCGACCCTCAACCTGCTCCCGTTCCTGCAGGGCGACGAGCGCTGGATCTCGGCCGGTATCTGCCAGACCGGCGACGCCCAGGACTTCCTGCTCTTCGGCGAACTCCTGGGCGAGGCCATCGCCGACCTCGACCGACGGGTGGTGATCCTCGCCAGCGGTGGGCTGAGCCACCGATTCTGGCCGTTGCGCGAGTTCAGACAACACGAGGCAGCCGACCCCGACCTGCACATCCGCACTCCGGAAGCAGCCGCCGCCGACCGCAACGTGTTGGCGATGTTGGCCGCCGGCGACCACGCCGGCGTGCTCGACTTCCTGCCCGAGTTCAAGGCGTTCGCTCCCGAGGGCAAGTTCGGCCACTACCTCACCATGCTCGGCGCCCTCGGTGGCCGAGGCTGCACCCTGCCGGGCGAGCAGTTCGGCGACTACGAGGCCGTCGCCGGCACCGGCCAAGCTCACGTCTGGTTCGACTGCCCCTGACCGCTCTCGCCCTTGACGCAGAGGGCTCGAGGTCCGCGGAACTCGAAACCAGTCAGTTCGACGGCGTCGGCAGACGGATCCAGACAGAGGTCGGGGAATCGGGCGAACAGCCGCTCGACGCCGACTCGCACCTCTTGTCGCCCGAGCCATTCCCCCAAGCATCGGTGAGCACCGAGGGCGAACGCGGCGTGACTCCCCTCGCGTCGATCGAGATCGATCTCGGCCGGGTTGGTCCAGTGCGCCTCGTCGAGGTTCACGGATCGCAGCACGCCAGAAACCAGTTCACCCTTCGGAATCAGGACCCCGGCGAGCTCGACGTCCTCGGTGGTCTGCCGGGTGACCGTGCCGACGGGGCTGAACACCCGGAACACCTCCTCGATCAGTCGCCGGAGCTTGCCCGGCTCGGCCTCGATCCGAGCCGCCAAGTCCGGACGGGTCAGCAACACCCACGTCACGAGACCGATGCCGTCTCGCGGCTCGTTGATCCCACCCGAGATCATCAGCCGCACGTTGTTGACGATCTCCTCCCGCGTGGCCCCTCCCCTGGCGAAGGTGGCAATGGCCGAACGATCCTCGTCGTCGACGGTCGACAGGCGAGCGTCGATGGCCTCGCCCAACTCACCCTTCGCCTGCTCGGCCGACGCAGTCAGGTCTGGATCGTTCTCGAAGTTGGCGAGGTCACCGCACAGCCCTTCGCACCACGACCACACGCGGTCGAAACCGTGGTGGTCGAGTCCGAGGACGGTGGCGAGAGCGCCTGCGGCCAGCAGCTGTGCGTAGTCGGCCATCACGTCGAAGCCTGCCGGGTCGAGTGTCTCCACCAGCCGATCGGCCATGGCAACGAGCTCGTCGGAGACGAATGATCCGCTTCGACCTCCCGGCTGGAACGGCGGCCGCATGATCGCCTGCAGACCGGGTGTGCTCTGGCGGGTCCATCGTCAACATGTTGGCGCCGAGCGCCCTGGCCAGGAACGATGGCTCGGTGGCGGCGCTGAAGAGTTCGGGATGAGCCTCGATGTGGGCCACGTCGTCCCAACGGGTCACCAGCCACATCTCCAGCGCCGGAACGAAACACACCGGCATCTCCGAACGCAAGCGGGCCAGGATCGGATCAGGATCGGCCTCGAGCGCAGCGAGGTCGATGTCGCCGGCCGTGGGTCTCACGGCTCTCGGGGCAGGTACCCGCCCCGGGTCTGCGGAAGACGCATGTCGAGGATGCGGGAGGCGACCACCGTGCGCAGGATGCCGGCCGTTCCGCCGCCGATGGTGAACATCCGGACGTCGCGGTACATGCGCTCCAGCGGGTTCCGGCGGCTGTAGCCGGCGGCGCCGTGCAGCTGGAGCGCGTCACTGACGACACCGATGGCAGCCTCGGCGGTGAAGATCTTCGCCTGGGCGGCCATCGCCGGGTCGGGGAACGGCGAACCGTCCGGGCCACGAGATTCCGCCGCCCGATAGGTGAGGCTGCGAGCCGCTTCGAGCTTCACCGACATGTCGGCCAGGGTCCACTGCAGTCCCTGGAATTCGGCGATCGGGCGATCGAACTGCTCGCGTTGTTTGACGAAGTCGAGCGCCAGCTCGTAGGCGCCGGTGGCGATGCCGAGAGCGACGGTGCCGGCCCCGACCCGCTGGGCGTTGTAGGCGTTCATCAGGTCGCCGAAGCCTCGCCGGAATCCCGATGGCGGCAGTCACGACCATGTCGGACGCCGACCTCCATGTCCTCGAAGATCACCTCCATCTCCGGAATCGCCCGCAGCCCCATCGTCGGTTCGCGACGCCCGAAACGCAGGCCCGGGGTCTCGTCGCGGATGGCGATGAAGCCGCCGATGCCCTCCTCGTTGCCGTGCTCGTCGAACACCCTGGCGAAGATGAGGTGCAGCTTGGAGACGCTGCCGCCGGTGATCCAGTGCTTCGTGCCGTTGAGGACGTAGCGGTCGCCCCGGCGATCGGCCCGGGTGGTCATCATCGATGCCGAGCTGCCCGCGCCCGGGCTCGGTGATGCAGATCGCCGGCTTGTCGCCGTCGAGCACCAGCTCGGCGGCCAGCTTCTTCTGCTGCTCGGTGCCGTAGGCCATGATGGCCGAGATCGCCCCCATGTTGGCCTCGACCGCGATGCGGCCGGTGACACCGCAGACCTTGGCCATCTCCTCGACCACCAGCACGGCATCGAGGAACGATCGTGCCGGGCCCGCCGAGCGCGGTCGGCACGGTCATCCCGGTGAACCCGGCATCCCGAAGCGCTTCGACGTTCGGCCACGGGTATTCCTCGGCCTCGTCGACCGCTGCCGCCCGGGGCCCGATGACCTCGGTGGCGAGCGCTCGTGCCTCACTCTGCAGCGCCAGCTGTTCCTTCGTGAGTTGCCAGTTCATGGTGTCTCCTGTGATGTGCCGCTCAGTGCGTTCCTCGTGAGGGTCAGCAGATCTCGTTGCGCGATGCTCCCACCGATTCGGTTGGAGCGTCCGGCCACACTGTCGATCAGCTCGGCGGCCTCGAAGGGACGATCTGCAGACAAACGAATTGCCTCGACCAGCGGGACCACGATCTCACGGAAGATCGTGCCGTTCTCCGATGGGTCGTCGGCGTGCGACGTCGCGACCCCGGCGAAGAACACCGATGCCTCCGGATGGGTCGGAACCCGGCTGAAGGCAAGCGCGATGTGGAGATCGAGGAATCCGGTCGTGTGCCGCTCCGGCGCAACTGCGTAGCGGTCGGCCACCACGTGCCACCGATCGCCCACCGCGACTCCCTCCAGCTCCAACCGCCAGAGAAGCGATGCGAGGTCGCTCAGCCGGAACGGCGTGGTGGCGTCGGCAACGATGAGGTCGAAGACACCGAGGGCCTCGCGGTACTGACCTCCGGCGATCATCCGCAGGGCGTGGTGCCAGTGCACGTGGACGGCCAGACCGTCCTGGGTGGTCCAGGTCGGTGCCCGGTCCACCAACAGCCTCATCGCCGCGTCCTGATCGTCTGTGCTCTCATAGACGTGGGCCAACGCATGCAACGCCCAGAGATCGAGGGGATCGGCGCCCAGGGCTCGCCAGCCGAGCGTCTCGGCCTCGTCGTACACACCCGCCTCCTCCAACGAGAACGCGTGCTGGCCGGTGACGAAGAACTCCGCTGGCGAGCCGGCGAATCGTGCCATCGCCTGCTCGCCAGAGGCGACCCGCCGCTCCACTTCGCCGATGTGGAGGTAGACGTCGTGGGCGAAACGAACTGCGGCAAAGTCGGCACTCCGGCTACTGATGTGGTCCCACTGCTCTGCCGCCGCGGAGAAGTCTCCGGACGTCAACGCCTCGACCGCGTCGAGATGCATCAGCTCCCGCGACGAACGGGCTCGTTGCCTGGCTCGGTCCAGATCGACCTCGAGCAGCGGGGCGTCGAAGGGACTACCGCCGAGGACTCGATACGCGGCGCAGAAGATCGAACCCATGGCGAACTGATCGTCATCGGCGTTGGCCTCGGCCAGCTCGGCGAACGGGTCGCCGACGAAGTGCATGGCGTCCGACCACGCCCGATGCCACGCGTCGACCGATCGGGTCGAAGCTGCAGCCACCGGGGCCTCGTCGAGAGCGTCATCGATCACAGGACGACCTCGAGCCGTTCGATCCCGTTGACGAAGTTCGACTCGACGAAGGTCGGAGCACCGACCTCGGCGAAGCGCACGTTCCGGTCGAGCATCTCGTCGATCAGCTCGGCCATCTCGAGCCTGGCCAGCGACGCCCCGAGGCAGAAGTGGGCGCCGCCGCCACCGAAGGCCACGTGCGGGGGCACCGACGGGCGGTCGGGCCGGAACTCATGCGGTTCATCGATCACGGTGTCGTCGAAGTTGGCCGCCGCGTACCACATGACCACTTTGTCGCCGGCCTCGAGCGCCGTGCCCGACAGCTCGGTGGGCTTCGTGACGGTGCGCCGGAAGTACAGGATGGGTGACGAGTAACGGACGACCTCGTCTGCCACCATCGGGAGCAACTCGCGATCGTTGCCGACCCGCTCGAACGCATCGGGGAAGTCCCGCCAGTGCAGCGCCAGGTGCGCCATCGCCGATCGGGTGGTCTCGTTGCCGGCGAAGATCATCAGCCGGAAGAAGTTGGCGAACTCCTCCTCGGTCAGCCGCTCACCCTCGACCTCGGCTTCGAGGAGTTTGGTCACGAGGTCGTCGCCTGGTTCGTGCCGTCGACGGTCGGCCAACTCGCGAGGCATAGGCCGACATGGCGAACGCCGCCGGGCTGTTGAACGGAAGGAGGCGCAGCTCCGTGGTGTTGCCGTAGGCCTTCGGATCGAGTGCCTCGTTCCCCGTGCCCGCCACCAGATGATCGGAGAGCTCGATCAGATGGCGATGGTCGACCTCGGGAACACCCATCAGATCGCAGATCACCCCGATCGGGATCGGGGCGGCCACCGTCGACACCCACTCGCCGCCACCCGCTTGCTCCAGCGACGAGAGCGCCTGCTGCACCCTGGCCCGGATGGAGGTCGCGATAGTCCTGCACGTGCCGGGGGGTGAACGCCGAACTCACCAGACGACGGAGGCGGGTGTGGATCGGGGGGTCCATGTCGATCATCGACGCACGCGCCGCCAGCGCATCGTCGTCGATGTCGTAGATCTGGATGTGGCCGACCGCAGACGAGTAGGTCTCGGTGTCGCGTGAGACCGTGACGAGATCGGCGTGTCGGGTCACCGACCAGAAGCCACGTCCGCCGCTGACCGAATCCGGACGTCCAGGTGAGGCCGGGCCGGGCTCGCATCTCGGCGAACGCCGCATGAGGGATGCCGTTGGCGAACGATCGGGCGTCGTTGAGGTCGATCGGTGCCTCGATCATCAGCCCGCTGCTTCTTCGGGGGGCGCCTCGACGATGCTGATGGCGCGTCCGGGACATCGATCGACGACCAGCTCGGCCCGCTGTCGAGGAAGCAGGCCCGAGCCGACGACCGTCGAGATCATGGTGTCGTCGTCGATGACGAACGTGTCCTCCTCGAGCATCTCGCACTGCCCGGCGCCGATGCACACGTCGGCATCGACGGCGACCCGCACGAGGTCATCCTCTGCCGGCTCACTCATGAACTCCACCACCTCGAAGCCGACCGACAGGACACCGTGCACGAAGTTCGACGGCGCCCTGACCGGCTCGCTCGTCCTCGACAGGTCGCATCCCCCGGTTCGCCATCTCCTCCATCAGCACGGTGAGCTCCAAGCGGGCCAGGAAAGCGCCGAGGCACAGGTGGTGCCCACCGCCTCCGAACGCGAACATGGTCGTTGTCCTGCCGGCCCACGTCGAAGGTGAACGGATCGACGAACACGGTCTCGTCACGATTGGCCGAGCAATACCACATCACGACCTTCGCCCCGGCCTCGATCTCGGTGCCGGCGAGCACTGTCGGTTGACTGGTGGTACGCCGCATGTGGAGGACCGGCGTCGACCACCGGAGAACCTCCTCGGCCGCCGACTCCACGAGAGCGCCATCGCCGTCGCGGTGCGAGTCCAGCACTCGCTGCCACTGGTCGGCGTGGTCGGCAAAGGCCATCGCTCCGTGGGAGATGGCCGTGCGAGTCGTCTCGTTGCCGGCGAACACCAGGAGGTGGAAGAGATTCCTGTACTCGCTCCCGCTGAGCCGATTTCCGTCCTCGGCAGCCGCCTGTACGAGCTCGGTGACGAGGTCGTCCTTCGGCTCGCGACGTCGGAGCTCGGCCAGCTTCTCGCCGTACTCGAACAGGGCGTGACTCGCCGGACTGTTGAACGGCAACAGCCGTAGTTCGGTGGTGTTGCCGAATGCGTCCGGTGGGATCGACTGCTGGTCGCCGGTGCCCTCCACCAGATAATTCGACAGCTCGACGAGGTAGTCGGCATCCTCGACGGGAACACCGAGCATGGTCAGGATCACTCGGATGGGCAGCGGAGCAGCCACCGCCTCGACCCAGTCGCCACCGCCGGCGTCGACGTAGGCGTCGAGAAGCTCGCAGGTCACCTCGCGGACCGTGCTCTCCCACAGGCGCACGTTCTTCGGCGTGAACGACCGGGCGATCAGGCGACGGAGCCGCGTGTGGTCCGGTGCATCGGTGTCGATCAGCGAGCGACGGGCCTCGAGTGCGTCCGCCTCGGAGTCCCAGAGGTTCGTGTGACCGATCGCCGACGAGTAGGTCTCGGAGTCCTTCGATACGACCTTGACGTCGGCGTGACGGGTCACGGCCCAGAAACCACCACCTTCGTATGGATGCCAGACGACACCCTCTCTGGCCCGGAGGGCAGCAAACCGATCGTGTGGGATGCCTTCGAGATAGAGAGACGGCTCCGTGACGAGTGGCGTCGTCTCCTGGGTCTGGATGTCCGACATGCTCGTCCTCAGCTGTGTTCGATGAATCGGGCTCGTTCCCAATCGTTGACGTCGTCGGGATCCGGACTGTATTCCGACGCCAGGGCGACCTCGGCCTCGGCGATGCTCACGTAGCTCCGAGCGAACGTGTCCCCCAACTGCGAGGCCAGCGAACTCCCTGCGAACGCAGCAACGCCTCCGGCCAGGTCGCTCGGCAGCGGCGCATGGTCGCCGGGATTGGCGTACATGTCACCGACGCAGACCATCCCCGGCTCGAGGTCCCGTTCGATGCCGTCGACTCCCGCAGCCAGGATTCCGGCGAGCAGGAGGTAGGGGTTGGCGTCTGCTCCGGCGGACCGGAACTCCACCCGATTCGCCTTCGACCCTGACACGGCAATGCAGCGCGCCATGACCGAGCGATTGTCGAGGCCCCACGTGACATGCGTGGGGGCGAACGCGTATGGCCGGATGCGCTTCGGCCCGTTGATGGTGGGAGCACCGAGCAGGGTCAGCGCGGTTGCGTGCTCCATCAAGCCGCCAAGCCAGTGTCGCATCACGTCGTTGGGTTCGCCGTCGTTGCACTCGGCAAAGGCATTGACGCCGTCGTGATTGAGGCTCGTGTGCACGTGCATGCCGGAGCCGGACTGATCGGCCCAGGGCTTTGGCATGAACGTGGCCCGGAGCCCGTGTTGCCTGGCGACCTGCTTCACCACCGACTTGAAGAGCACGGTGTTGTCCGCGGTGGTCATCGCCGAGGCGGGTCCGGTGTTGATCTCGATCTGGCCAGGGCCGTATTCGGCGTTCGACGACTCGACGTCGATGCCTGCCCCGAGCAGTGCTTCCCGCATGGCGAACAGGACCGGCTCGAACTCCATTCCATCGGTCAACGAGCTGTACTGGATGTGGTTCTGAACGGTGCTCCAGTCGGGGTTGCAGAGGTAGAACTCGAGTTCGGTGGCGACGAACGGATCGAGTCCAGCGGCATGGCAACGTTCGATCTGTGCCGCCAGGACGGTGCGCGGGGCCAGCGGGTGGGGTTTGCCTTCCTCATTGGTGGTGTCGGCGAAGACGATCCCGTACCCGGGACGGTGGGTGAGGACTCGCCCGGTGGCCATGTCGGCGGTGAGGTGGCAGTCGAGGTAGCCGGTGTCCATGTTGACGAACTCGTTCTCGGGGAGGTCGTTCTGCATGTCGAACACGAACATGGCATCGGCCATGTTGGCGCCGCTCTCGTGTGCATGGTCGAGGAATCGCCTCGACGGGATGCGCTTGCCTCTCAGATGGCCCTGGGTGTCCGGCGCGGCGAGCTCGACCGTGTGGATGTCGTTGTCGGCGACCATCGAAGCGAAGTCCCCGATGGAGGTTGAGATGTGGGTCATGAAATGTCTCCGGGCAATTCGTTGGTCGGTCGTGAGTCGGTTGGTTGGTCGGTGGGTCGTGTGGGTGAGCGCTGCTGCCGAGGTAGGCGGCCCGTACCAGCGGATCGGCCTGGACCTCCGCTGGAGTGCCCGAGGCGATCACCTCGCCGGCATCGAAGGCGTAGATCACGTCGCTGATGCCGGTGATGAAGCCGAGATCGTGGTCGATCACGATCACACCGGCGCCAATGGTGGCGGCCATGTGCCGAACCTGCTCCACCATCTCGAGCGACTCGGAGTCGCTCATGCCGCTGGTCGGTTCGTCGAGCAGGAGGAACGACGGTGACATGGCAGCGGCCCGAGCCAGCTCCAAACGCCGCGAGTTCCCGTAGTCGAGCTCGCGTGCTCGACGATCGCGGTGCTCCCAGAGCCCCGCTTCGGCGATCAGCGCATCGGCATCGCGCCGCACCCGCCCGGCGCGGTGTTCACCGGCCACCAGTGTCGCGACCTCGACGTTCTCCCGAACCGTGAGCGAGCCGAAGAGCCGCAAATTCTGGAACGTCCTGACCAGGCCCTCGCGGGCCAGCCGGTAGGACGGAACACCGGTGAGGTCCTTCCCGTCGATTTCGAACTGTCCGGACGCAGGAGTGATGACACCGGTCAAGACGTTGACGAAGGTCGTCTTGCCCGCACCATTCGGTCCGATGATGCCGACCACCTGGCCGCTCTCGGCCTCGATCCCTGCATCGTGCAGCGCACGGAATCCACCGAATCGCACGTCGATGCCGGACGCACGGAGCGTCTCCCGAGGAACGTCGTCGAGCTCCTCCAACGGTGCCGGTGCAGCCGGGTCCGAACGTTCGGATCGCCGTCGGATCCAGGTGTCGACCTCCCAGTCATCGAGGAGACCGACCGGTCGCCAGATCATGAAGCCGAGCATGGACACACCGAGGAACACCGTCTGGAGGTTCTCCCGGAAGATCCAATCGAGGGGCGCCTCGTCGAGGCCGATGCCGAAGAACTCGAAACCGTCCTGACCCATGCGCCTGGCGAACTCACGCCCGATGGTCATCACGATCACACCGACAACGGCGCCGGTGACGCTGTTGCGACCGCCAACGATCAACATCACGAGGGTCAGCAGGGTGTAGTCGAAGAAGAAGTCGCCGGGAAGGATCGATCCGTCCTGCCAGACCTTCAGCGATGAGCCGAGAGCGACCACGGCGACCGAAAGCAGCAACGCCGCCATCTGCTGCACGAGTGGATTGACCCCCATCGCACGGGCGGCGAGGTTGTCCTCCCTGGCCGCGATCGCGAGACGTCCACTGCGGCTGGTCGCGTAGAGCCGGGCGACGATCAGGGCAACGGCGAGGGCCACGAGGATGGGGACCCGACTCTCGAGGTTGCCGCCGATCTGGAACGCGAGGCCGGCCCGATCGCCACCGGTGAGATCAGGCCAGTTCCTGGCGACCTCGTGGGTGACGAAGAGCAGCGCCAGGGTGATGACCGTGGCCGCGACGGCGCCGGACTCGGCTCCGGAGCGGGCCAGACCGATGCCGATGACGAAGGCGGCGATCAGGGCGACCGCGACGGCGATCGCAATCGACAAACCGATGCTCAGCTCGACGTCGACCAGGCCGAACGGGGCGTCGGCGATGCGCTTGGCCTTCTCGACCGGGGCGATGGCCAGGACGGCGAACGTGTAGCCGGCGATGGCCCCGAACCCGATGTGACCGAACGAGAGCACGCCGGTGTTGCCGACGTAGAGCTGGATCCCGACGACGATGATCGCGTCGATCAACATCACGGTGACGAGCCGCTCGGCGGCCCCGGTCCCCAGCACCGCCTGATAGAGCTCGCCTCCGCCCACCAGCAGTCCGAGAAGAACAACCACACCGATCAGCGGGAACGCGATGTCGCGGCGAACGTCTGGGAAGAGTCGGCCGAGCACGTCAGACCCGCTCGGCGTGGGCGACGGTGATGAATCCACCTGGTCGGAAGATGAAGAGCACGGCGATGAGCGCGAAGACCGCTCCTTCGGTCAGGCCGGCGATCGACTCCGGCAGCCAGGATCGCAGCAGCACCTCGGCCAGACCGAGCACGAACCCGCCGAGCACGGCGCCCCGCAGACTCCCGAGGCCGCCGATGAGCGCAGCGAGAACACCCTTCAACATCGGATCGATGCCGGCGCTCGGTGTGGTGGAACCGGCCCGCATCAGCCAGAAGATCCCGGCGATGCCGGCCAGCAGACCGGAGAGAGCGAAGGCGCCCCGGATGACCGAGTCCGACTTGACCCCCATCAGGCGGGCGGTGTCGAAGTCGGCGGCGGCCGCCCGCAGCGCGAGTCCGAACATGGTGCGCTGCAGCAGCAACGTGGTACCGATGAGGGTGATCACGGTGACGACGATCACGATCGTGTCGAACGTCTCGATCCGCAGCGAACCAAGGGCCCACGTGCTGCTGGTGGTCCATCCCGGCCGACTGAAGTTCTTCACAGACGCCGACACGTACAGCAGGAAGATCGCCGAGACGACGAAGTGCACGCCGAACGATGTGAGCAGCAGCGTGAAGTCGCTCGCCCCTCGCACCCGGCTGAACGCAATTCGTTCGATCACGAGTGAGGTGAGAACCGACACGACGAGGATGAGCGGGACGACGAGCCACCACGACCAGCCGGCTCCGAGCGCCCAGAAACTGGCATAACCAGACACGGTGATGAGTTCGCCGTGAGCGAAGTTCAGCAGGTGCATCACGCCGAAGATGACCGCGACGCCGAGGGCGAGCAGCGCATAGATGCTGCCTCGCCCGAGCCCATCGATCAGATTCTGGGTCAGCTCGATCACCGTCCAGCCCCGATCGACTGTGCTGCTCCGATGAACACGGCTTTTCCAATGAACACGGTCAACCCCCGACGAACGTGTCGAAGAGATCGGTGCGAGCCTTGAGTTCCTGGCCGCTGCCTTCGGCGACGACCTCGCCGGACCGGAGCACGTAGGCCCGGTCGGCGATGTCGAGCATGCGTGACGCGTTCTGTTCGACCACGAGCAGCGTGCGGCCCTGCGACCGCAGCGTCTCGATCAGCTCGAACACCACGTCGACGAGCACCGGAGCGAGGCCGAGAGAGGGTTCGTCCATCATCAGCAGCTTCGGTTTGGACATCAGGGCTCGGGCGATGGCGAGCTGTTGGGCCTCGCCGCCGGACAAGAACCCGGCCGACGTGTCCCACTTGTCGCGGAGCACCGGGAACGTCTCGGCCATCTCCTCGAGCAGATGCGCCCGTTCCGCGCTGGACACCGTGATGCCGCCGATGCGGAGGTTCTCCTCACATGTGAGATCGACGAAGATCCGCCGGTGCTCGGGAACCAAGGCGATGCCGGCCCGGAGCAGCTTCTCCGGCGCCGCCCGCGTGACGTCGTTGCCCTCGAAATGGACGGTCCCCTCGTCGGGGCTGAGCAGACCCGCGATCGATCCGAGCAGCGTGGTCTTGCCTGCCCCGTTGGGGCCGATGAGGCCAACGACCTCACCGGCCCCGACGGACAGACTGGCTGACCGAAGAGCCGAGATCGACCCGTACCGAGTCGTCAGACCCGACACCTCGAGCACGGTGTCAGCCCTCCGATGGTGGCGACGAGCACGTCCTCACCGTCAATGATGCGGTTGATCGGAACGGCCTTCGGCGGGATGCCGTTGGTACCGGCGTAGGTGATGGTGCCGGACAGGCCTTCGAAGCCGCTGATCTGAGCAACCGCGTCACCGATCCCGGCGGGGTCGGTGCATCCGCAGTCGAGGATGCCCTGGATCCCGAGGAACATCGAGTCGACATACAGAGCCATGAAACCACGACTCTCGATCTCGTCGCCCCGATCGGCGTTGTAGGCGGCGAGGAGCGTGTCGATCCGGTCGCCAGGCGCTGATGCTGGTGTGGGGGGTGTGCACGATGCCTTCGTTGTTGTCCTCGAACTGGATGCCGGTGGCGTCGAGCGCGTCGGTTCCCGCATAGACCAAGCTGTCGAGGCCCTGGCCCTCGAGCTGCCCGCGCAGTGCGGTGACCTGGAAACCGAGGGCAGCCGAGTAGACGATCTCGTTGTTCTCCGAGACCCCGGCGATCTCGTTGACCTGAGCCGAGAAGTCGGTGTCGGCGCCCCACACGTAGGTCTGAGTGCTGACGATCTCACCGCCGCCGGCGGTGAAGGCCGCAGCGAACGCATCCGGGTTGACACCGGTGTACGGCACACCCTCGCCCTCGGTGAAGATGATGGCCCGGGTGATGCCCTCGTCCAGTGCCCACTGCGCCATGGCAGCGGCCATCTGGTTGTCGTCGAAGGTCACGAGGTACGAGTTGATCGAGGCATCGGCCAGCGTCGGCTCGGTCGACGCAGCCACGAAGACGGGTACCTCACCGCCCGTGGTCTGCAGGATCGGCAGGGCGAAGTCGGCGAACGGCGGGCCGATGATGAAGTGGGCACCCCAGTCGAGCAACTCCTGCGTGGCGAGAGCGGCGTCGTCGCCGACCTCGGCCACACGCACCTCGACGGGTGCGCCGTTGATGCCGCCGCTGCAGTTGATCTTCTCTGCGACGTAGGGGACCAGGTTCGAGCCGGGGATGTCGACGAACCCGACGACCTCGCTGAAGTCCATTGCCATGCCGACCTTGATCGAGTCACCCGAAGGGGCATCGACACAGCTGGTGAGGTCGGCGGCGAGGATGGCGTCGATGTCGAGACCCTCGGCGCCGCCGACGGGAGCCTCTCCGTCGCCGTCATCATCACCGCCGTCATCACCGCCGCCGTCATCACCGCCGTCGTCATCACCACCGTCGCCGGCGTCGACTGCGCTGCTGTCGGTGGTGTCGGCTGCGTCGTCACCGTCGCTGCCGCACGCGGCAGCGAACAGGGCGAACGAGAACAGCAGGGCCATGAGTGTCTTGAGCTTCATGAGGTCTCCCAGAGGGTGCGAACGAGTCGGCCGGAGGACGGCAAACACGAGTCGACAGGAATTCTTGCGTTGGCGGGACCCGACCATGCGCAACGCTGCACGCACCGGCTCGGGGTCGGTTTAGCATGTCACCCACTTCGTTCGGTAGCAAACGATTGGGGGAATGGTGTCGGGTTCGAAACGCAAGCGCGCATTGATCATCGCCCACGAGGCAGACGGCCCCGGTGGCCAGGTCACCCGTCACCTCGAACGTCGAGAATTCGACATCGTCACCCATGTCGTCGCTCCTCATCCCGGTGAGCCGAACCGCCACGATCCGTTCCCGGATTGGACCGACTTCGACCTGATCGCGCCGATGGGATCGGTGCGCTCGGTGACACAGAAGGACCTGATCTCGAACTGGATCCACGACGAACTCGACCTGATCAGGAAGGCCGCCGACCGGGATCAGCCGGTTCTCGGCATCTGCTTCGGCGGCCAGTTGATCGCTGAAGCCCTGGGGGGCGCCGTCGAGGTGTCGCCCGAGACCGAGATCGGCTGGTACGAGATCGAGTCGGTGCCCGGTGTCGAGAATCCAGTCGGCCCTGGACCGTGGCTCGAGTGGCATCACGATCGTTTCGCTCCCCCTCCCGGCGCGGAGGTCCTGGCCGCGACATCGGTCGGACCGCAGCTCTTTCGACACAACCGGATGGTCGGCACCCAGTTCCATCCCGAGGTCGATGTTGCCCACCTCGAACACTGGCTCAGTGGCGTTGAAGACGACTACCTCGCCGCCTACGGCCAGGATCGGGAACGCTTGCTGGCGGAGACCCGAATCAACGAGGCGCAGAGCATCGAGGGGTGCCAGCGACTCGTCGACTGGTTCCTCGACGACGTCGCTGGGTTCTGACCGGTCGGTCAGGCCGGGTAGCCGGGATACGACTCCTTGAAGACACCAGAGTGCAGGAGGACAGCTGCGGCCGGCGTGTTCGTGGCGACGTCGATCAGCGTCGATCGAACCCAATAGGACTCGACCCGCCGACTCTGTGACAGGCCGACCACTTCGCGTTCCACTCGATAGTCGGTGTCGAGCAGGACAGGACCGCCCAGCAGCCGCACCTCGAGATCGAGGAAGAGACCGAGCGACGGCTGTCGAATCGGCATGCGATCGCCGACCTTGTTGGCGAGCACACTCAGCATCTCCATCGGCACGATTGGCCGGCCCCAAGGGGAGTCTGACGTGTCGTACCAGGGGCTGCGTTCGGTGATGACCTCGAGCTTGCCTGCGAGCGAAAAGGGATAGAGCGGACCGTTGTCCGAGGTGAGGTCCATGGATGTGGTTCGAGCCTCGACCGTGGTCATGCCGACGTGCAACTGATCGACGATGTGGAGGTCACCGGGCGGGCGAGCGTTGGCCAACCGGGACTCGAGCGCGGTCTGCGGGTGCGGGGCCACCGAGATCGTGCCGCTGAGCACGACGGACCCATCGGTCTTCGTGGCCGCGATGTCGGCAGAGGTGTCACCGGTCGGCGTGGCCTCGGCGACCACCTGCTCGCCTTCCACGACCATCGTCGAGAAGTGCGAGCTGATGCACCCGGTTCGGAACCATTCGTCACCGAAGAGCTCCATGGCGATCGGGTCGAACTGCGAGAAGTGTGTCGGTCCCTCGATGGGCGCTCCGGTGAGGCCGAGCGCCGCGGCGTTGCCTTCGTCGTGCACGCTGAGGTGATCGTCATAGCTCTGTTCGGCCAGCATCTGCGCCGGCATGCGAACGGGGCCTCTCAGCGTCGCGCCGATCCGTTCGAGCGGTGTCGAGAAGGTCATGCCCGGACCGTAGCTCAGCCGATTCGAACCGGCCGAGTGGTGGTCGGTCCGAGACGTGTCAGTTCACGGACTGGGTGTAGCGAGCCTCGAGTGTCTCGAGGGCCCCTTCGAGGATGGCCTCGTGGGTGTGCTCTGGCACTTCGAACTGCATCGATCGAGCCAAGTTGGCGACGAGCGGCTCGGTCGCCACGAGGATCTCCGACACCCGAAGGAGGTTGAGACCGAGCACGTTGCGTCCGAACGTGAGGAGGTTGGCCAACGCTGTCGCGGAGTCCTCGTTGCACAGCACCCGCTCGGCCAGGAGGCCGAGACGAAGTGAGGTGACGAGATCCGTCGACGCCCGACGCGGGGTCCAGTCGATGCGAGAGTCGGAGCGCAGCATGATCGCCTCGGGGATCATGTCCGGCATCCCCCATTGGGCCAGGAGGTCTGACGACACGTCGTCAACGGTGTAGCCGAGCAGCTCGAACTCGTCAGGGGCGGTGGGCCATCCGCCGCCGAGCTCGCACAGGTGATCGTGGGTGGCGGGCACCTTGCGAGCCAACACGAGATGGCCAAGCGAACCGAGGAGGCCGCCGAGGAATGCCTCTTCACAGATCTTGACGTCGACCTCCTCGGCGAAGGCCTTGGACAGTGTGGCGTTGATGACCGATCGGCGCCGGATCTCCGTGGAGACCGCCGTGCCGGCCGAGGGGACCAGATCGCTCATCGCCGTGCCCATCAGCAGCGAACGGAAGGGTCCGATTCCCAGGAAACTGATGGCGCGATCCAATCGAGTGACGCGGGCCGCCGGGCTGAAGGCGGCCGAGTTCACCGTGCGAAGGACCTTTCCGGCCAGCGCTGCATCGAGTGAGACCGAGCCTGCGATGTCGCCGATCGACACCTCTTCGTTGGCGAGCAGCTGAATGATCTGCATCACGATCGCGGGTGGAGTCGGCAGGCTCCTGGCGTCACGGAGAAGGTCTTGTCGTTCTGGCGTCGGGACTGGTGGCTGCATTTCCGATGAACCTCGAGCGTCGGATCGGGGGGATGGCGGACTCCTGAAGGGTCGGCTCCCTCCTGACGGGTATGAGACCGACGTCATTCGCCCGATCCAGGTTCGCCTCCGGGTCCAAGGGCTGCTGGACTGCGACGATGACTCCTGCTGCCGACCTCTGGCGCCGCCTGCTCGCCGAATGGGCCATTCCGGCCGAGATTCGGGCCGCTGCTCCCGAGTTCCCGTACACGATGGACCCCGACCTGTTCCGACCCCGGCCGACGCCGGAGGGCACATCCCTGGCCACCGACCGGGCCCGCCAGGCCCTCCGAGACGGTGCCGGCCTCGGGTCGGACCGTGCTCGACGTCGGCTGCGGAGGCGGAGCGGCAACGATGGCGTTGGCCGACCTGGCGGCCCACGCAACCGGTGTCGACCAGTCCGAGGCGATGCTCGAGCTCTTCGCCGAGGAGGCCGCTGCTCGTGACCTTCCGAGCTCAACGATCTGCGGAAGCTGGCCGGACGTCGAGGACACGGCGGGCACGGCAGGAGTCGTGGTGTGCCACCACGTGGCGTACAACGTGGCCGACCTGGCCCCGTTCGTCGTCGCCCTGTCACGAGCAGCGCGAAATCGGGTCGTGATGGAGCTCACCACCGCTCATCCACAGACCTCGAATGCTCCACTCTGGGATCAGTTCTGGGGACTCGAGCGACCGACCGGGCCGACCGCGCGATGATGCGTTCGCGGTGGTGGTCGAGGCCGGTATCGACGCCACGATCGAGTTCGGTTCGTCTGGGTCGCTCCGAGCCGAGGCTTCGGTGGCGGCTCGTGCCGTCACGGCAACCCGCATGCTGTGCCTCGGGCCCGACCGGGTGCCCGAGGTCGAAGCGGCCATACGTCGGCTCCCGCTGCGATCGAACGAACGGGCGGTCATCTGGTGGGACGTCAACTGACCGTCCTCCAATGTGGAACGAGTGCCAACCGCTCTCGGCGAGACGTGCTCGTCACGGACTGTCGGGAAACACCTTGCCGGGATTGAGGAGGTCCTGCGGATCGAATGCAGCCTTGACCCGACGCATCAACTCGATCTCGATCGCCGGCTTCTGACCGGCGATGCGGCCCCGCAGTTCTTGGCCGAGCCCATGCTCGGCGCTGATCGTCCCGCCGTATCGCCAGGTCAATTCGTCGATCGCTGCCACCAGCCGGTCGGCCTGCGCTTCCAGCAGACCCTGCAGCCGACGTTGCCGGCCAGACCGTCAGATGGAGGTTGCCGTCGCCGACATGGCCGAAGACATATGGCATCGCACCGGGAACCATCGACTCGATGAGCAGCAGCACCTCGGCATGGAACGCTCCGATGCTCGAGGTCGGGACGGCGAGGTCGTACTTGAGGAGGTAGCCGTCGAAGATCCGAGGTGGCGGCAGCTCGTCGCGGAGCCGCCAGAGATTCTCCTCCTGCGACGACGACTCGGCGATCACCGCGTCGCCGATCAGGCCACGGTCGGCGCCTTCGGAGAGCAGCGAGAGGAGCTGGTCGACCACATCCTCGGCGCCGCTGTAGCGAAGCAGGACGTACCATTCGCCCACGTCCGGCAGCGGTCGCTGGACTCCGTACCGCTCGATGACCCGCTCGACCCCGAGTTCGGGAATCAGTTCGAAGGCACTCAGCGCCCCTGGCCGGTGCCGGCTCGCCAACGCGTACCACTCGTTCAACCGCTCGATGTCGCTCAGCGCGACGAAGGCGGTTCGATGTTCCGCCGGTTTCGGATGAAGTCGCATCACCGCCCGGGTGATGATGCCGAGCGTCCCTTCGCTGGCAATGAAGAGCTGCTTCAGGTCGTACCCCGAGTTGTCCTTCGGTAGCGCCCGAAGCCCGTTCCACACCCGGCCGTCCGCCAGGACGACCTCGACACCGAGCACCTGCGCTCGGGTCGTGCCGTAGCGCAGCACGTTGATCCCTCCCCCGTTCGTGGCGATCGCTCCCCCGAGTGTCGCGGTACCGCGGGCGCCCCAATCGGGAGCGAACAGACGGTCGACGGCGTCTGCCGCCTCCTGGAGTTCCTGGACCGTGACCCCGGCGTCTGCCGTGACGGTGAAACCATCTGCGTCGACCGCCTCGATGGTTCGCATGCGGGTCAGCGAGAGGATCACGGTGGGCCGCTCGACGTTCGGGATGGATCCGCCGCTGAGCCCGCTGTTGCCCCCTTGGGCCAGCACGGCAACACCGTGCTCGGCACAGAGCGCCACGACACTCGACACCTCATCGGTGGAGGCCGGGCGGGCCACGCCCAGGGCGTCGCCCCGGAAGTCCCCCCGGAAATCGACGAGGAATCCCTGCGTGTCCTCGCCCTCGAGCCAGCCGGCGGTGCCGAGCATGGCCCGCAGAGAATCGACGATCGGGTGGACAGCCGTCACGACGCCCGACGGCGAGGTGCTCGGCGAAGAACGCCAGCGTCCGTTCCCGGGCCAGATCGGCCGATTCCGGGTGATACGACGCCCGTGCGTCGCAGTTGAAACCGTGGTCGGCCCCTTCGTAGACGTGCACGATCACGTCAGGGTGGGCCGGCTCGATCGTCGCCACACGATCGAGAGGGATGCCCGTGTCCAGTGCGCCGAAATGGAGCATCGTGGGAACCTGTGGTGTCGAATCGAGGGCATCGGGGATCCGGCTCCCGTAGTAGCCGACTGCGGCGGCGACCGGGAGCTGCCCTGCGGCCAGCCACGCCAGCGAGCCTCCGAAGCAGTAGCCGACGATGCCGACCGGCCCGGTGTTGGCTGCGTAGGCGACCGCGGTGGCCACGTCCATCATCGCCGCATCCATTCCGATGCCCATCGCCAGTGTTCGTCCCCGCTCGATGCCGTCGGCGTCGTAGTCGAGCTCGACACCGCGTTCGGCCCTGTCGAAGGTGGCCGGTGCGACGGCGTGATATCCCGCTGCGGCGTATCGATCGACCACCGAGCGGATGTGCGCGTTCACCCCGAAGATCTCCTGGACCACGACCACCGATGCCGTCGGCCGAGTCCGGGTGCCGTTCGTAGGCGTCGAACACGTGGCCGTCGCTCGACTCGAGTCTGATCATCCCGTCGGTGTGCATGGCGATGATCCTGGCACAGGACCGGCCATGAGCGAGACTGCACTCATGTCGAATGACCAAGGTGCTCTCCCCGACGACCCCGGCAGCGCTGGTCCGCTCGTACTTCGCGTCGTTCGACAGTCGGTGAACCCGAGCAGATCGCGGCCCACGTCAGCATCGACTTCTCGAACGAGCACACGGCGGCACTCGGATCTGGGTGTATCGGACGAGCGGCCTACCTCGAGAGACTCCCCCACTTCCTGTCCGACATGGCCGATCTCCACTACGACATCGAACACCTGGTCGTCGAGGGCGACAGTGTCGCTGCCTTCTACACGATGACGGCCCACTGGCAGGGCAAGACCCCGATCGAGGTCCGTGGTGCACAACGGCTCGAGGTGGCCAACGGCCACATCGACCGCCGGGTGGACTACTGGGACAGCAAGGTGTTCCTGGACCAGATCGAATCCTGAGTGGTCCCGCCGATTGGGGTCGGAGCTTCACATTCACAGGTTCGCTTCGCTGCCTTCGGCACCTGTGAATGTGAAGCTCCGACCCCAGTTCAGGCGTTGGCGTAGGCCCTTCCGATGAAGAAGGACATGAAGGCAGACAGCGAGCCGACGGCCAGCAGCACGGCGAGGACACGGGCACTCCGAGGTGTCTCGCCCTGCGCAAACCAACCGGCGGCGAGGAACGCCCCGAGCGGCGTGAGACCACCGATGTAGTGGATGTAGAGCTGCACGATCCCCTGACCCTGGTCGAGGAGCTTGATCCCGAGCAGGACCTGCACCACCAACGCCAACTGGGCAACCAGCAACGCAACTCGGGTGGCCCCGTCGATCGGCCGCCCGGCGATGGCGTGGCGGGCCACCAGCGCGAAGGCGACCGCCATCGACACGAGCACGATTCCTCCGGTTGCGACGTGCACCGAGCTCGAGATGATCGTGTTGTCGATACGGCCGTCGCCGAGATCTCCTGCCTGGAACGCCACTTGCCAGCTCATCAACGGCCGGTGAACTCAGCTGGGCGCTTCTCGAGATACGACGCCAAACCCTCGCGGAAGTCCTTGCTGCCGAAGAGCGGGAGGAGCGCCAGATACTGACGCTGGACATGGTCCTCCAGATTCTCGGTCATCGCGTGTCGCATCATCCGTTTGGCCGCTCGGATGGCGAGCGGCGCGTTGGCCGCAACTTCGGCTGCCACTTCGGCGGTTCGTGCCTCGAGCTCGTCGTGGGGGACGACTTCGCTCACGAGTCCCATCTCTTGGGCAGCGGCCGCGTCGAGCGTGCGGGCGGTGAAGAGCAACTCGGCCGCCTTCGACCAGCCCACGATCCTCGGCAGCAGCCACGTCCCGCCGCTCTCGGGCACGAGGCCTCGCGCGGTGTACGCAGCAGCGAGCTTGGCCTTCTCGGATGCAAGGCGGATGTCGCAGCCGAGCGCGAGGTCGAGCCCGTATCCGGCCGCGCCGCCGTTCATCGACGCGATCGTCGGTGTGTCGATCTTGTGCAGCACCACGGGCGGAGCGTTGCGGAGCTCGAACTCGCCGGAGGCCGATCCGGCGCCCTCGGAACCGATGCCGTCGCCTGACACGGCGGCTCCGACGTCGAGTCCGGCGCACCAGGCGCGGCCGTTGCCGGTGAGGACGATCACCCGGACGGACGGATCGCCGTCAGCTCTCAGCAGCAATTCGGAGAGGCTGCGCAGCATCGTCGGGGTGATCGTGTTCATCCGATCGGGGCGATTGAAGGTGATGGTGGCCACCGAGTCGGCGACCTCGTAGAGCAGCTCGTCGTTCATGGTGCACACCGTTGCACAGCTCTCCGTTTCGGTGTGAGCCGACCGCAGCGCTTCGTCATCTCGAGCGCAGAGCGGCGGCGATCCTCGGTGAGGTGAGAATCGAGAAGTGGGTGGTCCCGGCAACCACGTCGTGCGAGACCTCGGCTGACCTCGTGGATCACGCGGACCAGATCGTCGGCATGCCGCAGCCACACGAACCCCCTCGGCCCCGAAGGTCGATCGCGACCAGCGGCCGATCACCAGCGAGATCGGCGGCAACGCCGGCCCACACATCGTGATTGCCGTCGACTCCGTGCACGGCGACGATCGGGCGCCCGCTTCCCGGCCAGACGTACACCTCGAGCACACCGTGTGCACCATCGATCATGTTGGTTCCCGCTGCCAGCACCATCGTGACATCCTGCCCATTTCGTTCTCGGGAAACTCTCGTTTGGGCACCTGCCGGCGCCGAACCCGATAATGGCGGCGTGGACTTCACCATCGACCCGGACCACCAAGCGATCATCGACGGTGTCGAACGCGTGTGCCACGACTTCGACGACGACTACTGGTCCGGCTGCGACGAGCGCCACGAGTTCCCGTGGGACTTCTACAACGCCATGGCCGCCGGCGGTTGGGTCGGCATCGCGATTCCCGAGGAGTACGGGGGCGGCGGCCGCGGCATCACCGAAGGTGCGCTCGTCCTGAATCGGGTGGCGGCTTCCGGTGCGGCCATGAACGGTTCGACGGCACTGCACCTCACCATGTTCGGGCTCCAGCCCGTCGTGAAGTTCGGCAGCCCCGAACTGAAGGATGCGTTCCTCCCCGAGCTGCGACCGGCGATCTCCACATCGCCTTCGGCGTCACCGAACCGGACGCCGGCACCGACACCAGCCGCATCACGACACGGGCAGTCGAGGACGGCATGGGCGGCTGGATCGTGTCCGGTCGCAAGATCTGGACATCGAAGGCACTCGAATCCGAGGTGTGCCTCCTGCTGGCCAGGACCGACGGCGAGCCGGGCGACGGCCTCGGTGGTCTCAGCCTCTTCGTGGTCGACCTCGACCCTGAGTACGTCGACATCCGGCCCATCCCGAAACTCGGACGAAATGCGGTCGCCTCGTGTGAAGTGGCCTACGACGAGCTCCCCGTCGAGGGCTGGCGTCTGGTCGGCGAACGGGGTCGGGGCTTCCACCACATCCTCCATGGCCTGAACGCGGAACGGGTGCTGCTGGCCGCCATGGCCTGCGGCATCGGCGAGGCTGCGCTGCGGTCGGCGTTGGCCTACGCAGGCGAGCGCGAGGTCTTCGGCCGACTCATCGGATCCAACCAGGCGATCGCGCATCCGCTGGCACGGGCGCACATGGAACTCCAGGCCGGCGTACGACATGGCCATGAAAGGAGCGTGGCTCTACGACCAGGGCATGGAATGCGGCGAGGTCGCCAACACCGCGAAGTACCTCGCGGCCGAAGCGTCGTATTTCGCCGCCGATCAGGCCGTGCAGACCCACGGTGGTCTCGGCTATGCGACCGAGTACCACGTCGAGCGGTATTGGCGGGAGGCCAGACTCCAGCGGCTGGCACCGGTGAGCCAGGAGATGACGCTCAACTACATCGCCCACAACGTGCTGCGACCTGCCCCGCAGCTACTGACCGCCAGCGCTGCAGTGTCGACGAACTCATCGAGACGATCTGAGCCGAACCGTCAACCTCGAGTCTGCGGGCGCAGTTGTGTGCGTCCGCGGACGCACGAACGTGACCCAGGCGGAATGCCCGTCACCCAGGCCCAGAACAACCCGAATCAGCGAGCCAGACGCAACCCCGCCAACTGGCTCGCGATCGGCACCTGCGCGTGGTTCGAGGTCGAGCCGAAGCAGCTGCGCATAGTCACGAACTCGGTCCCGCACCCGTCCGCTGCGCTGCCGGCGAAGTCGGTTGGCCGTTGTCGGTGGATCAGCTCTCGTAGTCACGTCGCGGACCGATCGGGCGAGCCCGCCATGTCGACACCGTTCGCTGACGCCACCGGGCACCATCGGGAGGCGAGAGTATGCTCGCTGATCGGCGTCCGCACATCCACCGAACACCGCTCGCGTTTGCCGGTTCTGCGCTACTTCAGGGACATCTCAGGAGCGGTGTTCTGCTCGGCTGAGTCCTCAGACTCCGAGAATGGCTCGAAGGCCTTCGTCGATGTCGTCGATCAAGATGTTGGGCAACCGCCCGGCTTGTTCGCCGAGTAGCGATCGGTCGATCAGTTCGAGACCAAGCAACACAGCAACAGAGTCCTTTGGTAACCCGCTGGCTGTCGCCGGCAGAAACACATTCGCAGCGATGCCCGCCCGCGCGACGTTTGAGGTCACAGGCACAACGTGGGTCTGCCAGACATTCACGCCGAGCACATCCTCAGAGGACACAACGACACATGGTCGCCGCTTGTCGACTTCGATCCAGTGCACCGCGCCTCTCGCTACCACGGTGCAGAACGCTCCATCCGATCCAATGTTGCCGACGATTCCTCGGCAGTCGGGGGTGAGGAGCCCGCAAGTTCGGCGTCAGCCAACAACTGCTGAGAGAGCGTCAAGCCGGAGCGAGTGGCGGCGTAGTGGCGGAGCTGATCGGCGACCCATGCGGAGAACGGCACCTCGAGGCTGTCGATGATCGGCACAACGTCGTCCGGAACGCTGATGGTCTTGTTCGGCATGTACGTATCTTACATACATTCGAACCGGTTGCATGTTGTTCTGTGCTTCCGACTGGGGAGGACCCGACACCATGAACCGCAAGACCAAGACCGGCCGGACATCTCCACTTCCCTGCCTCCTTCACATAGGTCACGTCGACGAACCAACGACCTCCAACACTGTGTCGGCGCGGTCGAGCCAGCGAACGCTGAGCTGTCAATTGCGGGTGACGTCGAGCGGCGATGAGTCACTCCGAGACCCTCGCCAATCGCCGATCCGCTTCCTCAATGCAACAGTGCCGTTTCGGGTACTGTGGACGGGGTCTACTGATCACGTCGGCAATGTCGGAGTGACCATTACCGGAGGGAGCGCCCCCTCTTCGCCACGGGTGTAGGGAGGACGCGGTGAGCCAGTCCGATCAGTCGGCATCGGGCCTGTCGGCCGAGGAGCGACGGGCCGCGGCCGCTCAGCTCGAACACTGGCGGCACCAGATCGACGTGGGCGCAGGCGTGGTCACGCGGGGCTGGGAAGACCTCCGGCCCGAGGCGGCGCGACTCGAGTTCCCCAAGGACCTTTCGGGTCGACGCGTCCTCGACATCGGGTGTTCCGATGGTTGGTTCAGCTTCGCGGCCGAGGATGCGGGGGCCAGGGAGGTCGTCGCGATCGACGACCTCAGCTCGCATCTCAATGATCGGGCAAACGGATTCGAGATTGCAGCCCGGCTTCGCAACTCGAACGCCCGTTTCGAAGTGTGCGACGTGATGGATCTCGACCCCGCCAGGTTTGGTCAGTTCGATCTGGTCTTGTTCATCAACGTGCTCTATCACCTGCCCCATCCGCTCATGGCACTGAAGCGAATCGCGTCCGTCACGGCGCCGGGCGGCACGGTGTTGCTCAAGACGCTGTTTCGCTCTGACGTCCGAGTCTGGTTCCGCGGGCGCGCCCTTCAGTTCGATCTCGGCCGTGCGCCCAAGCTGTGGCTCTTCCCGAACGACGAGCTGGCCGGGGACCCCACCAATTGGTGCGCACCGAACCGTGCCGGTGTGGAGGCGCTCCTCGAGATGGCCGGCTTCACACCCACCCAGCTCGCGGTTCACGGAGACCGTTGCTACTACGCCGCGGTTCGTAACGCCTGAACCCTGTCGACTCCGAGCTGCAGACACCAAACCTGTTCACCGCTGGCGGCTACGTCGACGCAGCTCATGATGACGACGACCAGGAGTCGTTGGACGATTGTGGGGACACCAGGCCAGGAACTCAACCGAACCCAGAAGCCAACCCCGATGACATCCGTACGAGCATGATGCGGTAGATCGCCGAGTTCGCTTGCCGGTTCCCGCCCCTGTTCAGCCGGTGCCTCTGGTTCTTGCCTGATGGCACCTGGATGGGTGCGACACCGCACAGGTGGGCCCATGCGGCTTCTGATTTGATGCGGTGGGGGTTGTCTCCAACGGCGATCAGGAGTTTGGCGGCGGCGACGTCGTAGCCAACGCCGTAGACCTCGAGCAGTGCCGGCGCAGACTCTTTGATGAGTGGCCTGATTTGTGCGTCGAGGCGTTTGCGTTGTTCGTGGAGAAACATGGCGCGTTGGCCGAGCTCCCGCAACGTCATCAACGTGGTGAAGGAGTGCTTGTACGAGCCCACGGCGCCGATCGGTTACGACGACCGGGAACTGTCGGCGGGTTTCATGACATGGGCGGGCGGCCAGTGTCCGGAGACCTCGCCTGTCTGGGTCAGATGGTCGACGAGCGGACGGAGCAGTCCGAGCAACCGATGCGACCGATCCTCACCCATCCGGCGGACGGGCCCACCCATCAACCGGTCGGTGGTGCGCTCGATCGCGGTTCTGGCCTCATGGCCCGTCCCGGTGAGCGCTCCTTCGTCATCGACCCAACCTCGTCGGTGAAGATCGTCTTCGGCGGCATCCCACTCGTCATCGGTCCACCCTCGAATCCTCGTGATGGTCGGACGGTTCCCGTGACCGCGGCCGGCCATCAGCACGTGGCAGCCAACACCGTCTACCTCGGCCTCTGCGAGTGCAATGTTGTGGCTGTCGCCGCGATACTCCCGAAGCAACGTACAACCGTGCCACAGGCCCAAGACCGGGTCGGAGGGCCATTCGAGATCGGCGTACCCGGCGTACACCGGTCGGGCGACACCGGGGGCATCGGCCACGGGTCGGATCAGCTCGACAGCCTCGGCTGCGACACGCTGCGCGCCGTCGTCGGAACCGAAGATCCTGGCGAAGGCCTGCCCCACCCGGTCGAGCCGCAAGGCGGTGACGTCGGCCGGGTCTCGGATCGCCCAGACCTCAGGGAGGGCTCGGGCCACCATGCGGGGAGCGAAGTTGTAGAACGCCGCCGTCACCGCCGCAGCCGAGACCGCTCCCATCGGTGCCGGGCGGAACGCGAAGTAGGCGTGCCACCAGCCCTTGTAGCCGGCATCGGTCAGATCAGAGAGCTCTCGGCTGTAGTAGGTCACGGCGTGGAACGGTTCCGCAACCCGACTGAGCGCCCTTGCCGTGCTGTCCTTGCCGTCCACTATCGCCTCACCCATGTCGGCGACAGTAGGCGCTCAGGCCCGTGGCGGCTGGCGACCGGCACGCTGATCGGGCGGCATCGGCCAGACAGTTCTGCTGGAAGGCCGTCGGCGACCGGCCACGCTGCATCGCCAAGCCGAGACTGAGTGGTCCAAATATCGGACACTCTCAGGCGGCGGCCTTCAACCAGAGGAATCGCTCAGCTTGCCGGTTGTCGCGCCGCCTTCGCTGCGTTCGGCACTGACAGTCTGATCGACCACACGCGGACCGGCGAGCTCATGGTGGTGTCAGGGCAGGTCGAGAATGAGTGCGAGGCTCTCTCGCAACTGTGCCAGGACCACGGTTCCAACATTGCCACGAATGTTGTTGATCCTGGCAGGAGAGATCACCCGGATGTGTTGGCACTGCGCCGCCGAAGTCGCCTCGAGACCGTTGGCCTCGTCGGGCTCGATGGCAACCTCGGAACCGAATGGCCGAATGGTGCTCGTGAGCGGGACAACATGCACGACCGATGGCTCGGCATCGAGGATTCGTTGAGCGGTTACCAGTACAGCTGGATGGCGGAAGCCGGCCTCTCTGCCCTCTGGCGCCCCCAATTCGAGATCTACGACTTCACCCGAGGTCAGCATCGAGCCATGCCAACTCGTCGTCTCGAAGTGCCGTGGAGAGATCAGCGCCGACTCGATCCTGGCGAAGGGCTTTCACGGCCAGGGAAACGGCATTGCCGACGGTGGTGTTGAGTTCCGCTGCCAGACGTTTGAGTTCGTCATGAGTTGCCGTGTCGATGCGAACGCTCGTGCTTTGCATGCAGATCAGCATACACGACGTACGGAACGTTGAGTTCAAGGCGCCCATATCGACGTGTCGCCAACGTTCAAAGACCCGCTCGCGATCCTCACATCTGATCGGGTTCAGGACCAGTGTTCAACGGCAGCACATGTTGCGCCGAGCGAGCCGTCTGAGCTTGGTGTCTTGCGAGGCGAACCGAGGCGGTGCCGTACCGCGATACACCTCGGTGATCGATGTGCGGTTCGTCCACATCGAGCCAGAGCGGTGGGTACAGCTCACCCGTCGAGGAGTGACGCCGCTTCCTTGAAGTCCTGGGATTCGATCGTCGACACGGCCTCGCGGTCGAGCGAGGTGACGCGTTTCGACTCGGCCAGGCGAACAGCGTGGCGACTCAGTGCCTGTTCGAAGAGGTTTCGGGCGTATCGGGCATTGCCGAACCCTTCCGTGCGATCGACACCGCTGAAGATCGCCTCGAGGGCAGGGCCGCACGCCTTCGACAGCTGGTAATCGGCGTCGTTGGCGAGCGACTCGGTGATCTCGACCAGCTCGAGCGTGGTGTAGTCCGGGAAGTCGATCTCGCGGGAGAATCGCGACCGAAGGCCGGGGTTCGAGCGAAGGAACGAGCTCCATCAGCTTCGGATATCCGGCGACGACGACCACCAATCGCTGGCGGTGGTCCTCCATACGCTTGATCAGCGTCTCGACGGCTTCGGCACCGAAGTCGTTGTTTGCCCGCAGCGCCCCCTGCGGCGTGAGCGAGTAGGCCTCATCGATGAACAGGACACCATCGAGCGCCTTCTTCACGGCGCGGTTGGTCTTCGCCGCGGTGTGACCGACGTATTCGCCGACCAGACCCGCTCGATCGACCTCGACGAGATGGCCCTTCTCCAACAGCCCGATCGAGCCGTACATCTCGGCCAGGAGCCGGGCCACGGTGGTCTTGCCGGTGCCGGGGTTTCCCTTGAACACCAGATGGCGGCTGGTCTCGACATCGCTCAGGCCGTGTTCCTTGCGACGGGCCTGCACCTGGAGGAAGGTGAGCTGCGATGCGATTTGTTCCTTGACCGACTCGAGGCCGACCAACGCGTCGAGGTCAGCTTGGATCTCGTCCAAGGACCGCTTCGGCGCCACCTCGCGGTCGAGGCGATCCCTCCGCATCTCGATGCCTCGCTCCGCGGTCCGGCGCACCTGCATGCCTGCCTCTCTGAGGCGATCACTGAAACCCTCGGGGCGCCGAACCATCGGGGCAGGCTACCTTCGCTCGATCTCGTGCCGAGTCACTGGTTCTGGCCTGCCGCAGCGGTGATGCCCGCCGTGAGTGACGTGACCTCGAGTTTGGCGTCGTTGTCGCCGGTGACACCGAAATAGAACTGATCCCGGTAGCTCATCACGCCGACACTGATTCTCACCTTCGACACGAGGGGGATCCCCGGATAGATCTCGACCATCGGACGGCCGAGCAGCTGGATCTCCTCGCTCGGTCCCGGCACGTTCACCGTCACCGTCGACACCTTGGAGAAATGGGCGGTCTTGTGGGCCGAGCGCAGACCGAGCGTGGCCACGGTCGGCGCCGAGAGGCCGTGGAGTTCGGCGAGCGTCTTGCCGGCCACGGCGCGGTACTCGTTGCCGCCGGTGAGGGTCTGTCGATTCACGTGCCGGATCGCTGTGGTGAGATCGGCCTGACCGACGGGTAGGTCGGCCTCGAGAGAACTGATCTCGTTGTTGAATCTGTTGCCGGTGGCGACGGCCATCGGCACCAGCGTGCGCACGGTGTCGGGGATGTCGAGGCCGCTCTCCACGAACATCGAACGGAAACCGGCGGCGACGAGGCCGAGGACCACGTCGTTGGTGGTGACGTCGAGTTGGTCTCGAAGTTTTCGAATGGTTGCGCCGTCGACCGAGGTTGTCCCCCATCGGCGGAACGAGCCGACGGCACCGACCAGAGCAGGGTTGTCCCGCCGACCCGTGATACCGAGCATGGCTGCGGCCCGACGACCGGGGCGCACGATGGCGCGTCTGGCCAACCTGACCTGCTGCACCGGGTCGAAGGCCAGCTCCAGCATTCCCTGACCGAGGATCTGAGCGTCGGTCGGGATGGCGGGTGGATCCCACGATTCATGAGCGGGCGGACCATCGGGGAGTCCGTCGACGATGAGCGTCAACGGATCACTCCCGGACACACCGTCGACCATGCTGTGATGCGCCTTCGACAGGACGGCCCAGCGGCGGCGGGGCAACCCGTCGATCACCCACACCTCCCACAGCGGTTTACCCCGGTCGAGCCGTTGGGAGAGGATCCGGCTCGCCACCGCTTCGACGTCTGCCATCGTGCCCTTCCTGGGCAGGCCGGTGTGACGAACGTGGTAGTCCAGGGAGAAATGGGGATCGTCGACCCAGCACGGGCGTTCGATGCCCCCGGGCACGTGGACGACGCGCTGGCGGAGGCGGGGAACCAGCGACACCCGCCGCGACACCCGATCGAGGAACTCGGCGAACGTGGGCTCCGGCCCGTCGAACACGGCGACCGTGAGGCCGTGCATGGCACTGACCTCGTCCTCGATCCTGAGAAATGCTGCGTCTTCTGCTGTCAGTCGTTCCATGGTGTCTCGTTCGCGATACTCAGTCCGGATAAGGCACGTCGGCCGGCGACTCGAGGAGGCGCCCGGCGGTGGTCAACATGTCGAGTGCAGCGGCGACGCTGGCGTCGCCCAGGCCGGCCGTGGTGGTCGCAGCAGCGACGGTGAGCGATGGTACGACACACGTCGGGTCCATCGGGTTCGCCCCCATTGCTCTGGCGGTGGACCGATCGGGCTCGAACGTGAGGTGCGGCGTACCGGCAGCCTCGAGGACGGCCAGCTCCTTGGCCAGCTGGTACCTGGGGTACCCCCGCAACACCGAGGCGAACGGGGAGCGGGGCGAGAGGGCGGTGAGCGACATCGGCGACGACACCACGACCAGGTCGAGGTCGAGCTCGGCCAACAGATCGACGTTGACCATCGAGCGAACGCCGCCGTCGACGAACCGCTCACCGTTGATCCTGACCGGCCGGAAGAACCCGGGGATGGCGCAACTGGCGGCGACTGCGTCGGAGAACTCGACGCTCTCGTGCAGCCGGTCTCGGCCGAAGACGGTGAGCTCCCCGCTGTCCAGCGACACGGCCGGGACCCAGGTGATCTGTTCCGGCCAGGCCGAGTGGAGCTTCGCCGTCTGGTCACTCAGGACGTCGTTGTCCACCCGCCCGTTGGGCAGGGACCCGACGACGATGTTGACCGGCCGAATCCGATGGAGCCGGAGGGCCTCGCGGGCGATCAGCTTCGGCGACGACGGCCCGAACCAGAGTCCGCCCTGAAGGCTGACCCCGCGTCCAGAAGCGCGACGCAGTCTGGACATGTCATTGGGGTTGGTCGAGATGGACAGCATGCGTGCCACCATCTCCGAGACCGACACCGACCCTCGTAGCAGCGCAGCGATGTTCGACCCGGCGGACGTACCGATGATCACCTCAGCGGTCCGCGGATCCCAGCCGGTCTTCTCCTGCAATGCACCGAGAACGCCCGCATGGAATGCGTAGCCGGCGATACCGCCGCCTCCGAGGGCGAGACCGATGCGGGGCGCCGTGGTCACCCTGCCAGGGTACGGGCCGTCGTCGCCGGCGGGCGCGATCGTCTCGCTTGCTGCGCTGCCGTCACTCACGTCGAGCCGGCCGTTCCCGGGCCGATTGGGCCGCGAATCCCGAACCACTTCCTCTCCCTGTCGGCCACCAGGCCTCAGAACTGACCGCAACGCTCGAACGTTCGGTTCCGTCCGAGGCCCGCACGACCAGTCGATCGGAACTCAGCGTCGCCCTCGTGCCCTCATCATCGAGGAGCCTCGTCACCACCGGCCCGGTCCGGAAGTGGCAGTCGGGATCGGCTGCCAGTGATGCAGATGCAGCATCGAAGTCGGAGAGTCGATGAGCCACTCGCTTGAACCGGTACTGAGCCTCGCGGCACCCCGTCGACGACTCTGGCGAGCGTCGTTCCGACGGGGCTCGCCAGGAGCTGGTAGGTACCGTTTCCGCCGTCCTGCTCGGCTTTCGAGTTCAGCTCGAGCGGCCGGATGAAGGTGTCGCCGAAGCCGACGTCGACGAGGTACGGACGATCGAGCATCACCTCGAGACAGAGATGGTCGAGCGTCATGTTCGGGCCGGCCAGGAGAACCGCGGCACCGGTCAGTTTCACGTCGTACCCGAGGGAACCGAGGAGCGCTCCGAAGGCCCCGTTCAGCTCGAAGCACCAGCCTCCGCGGCGACGATCCACGATCTTGGCCACCGACCAGTCGACGTCGGTTCGTACGGGAACGAGGTTGAAGACATCGAGATTCTCGAACGGCACGGTCTGGAGATGGGCGAGCATCAAACGACCTAGCGAGTCGACGTCCAGCTCGGACGGGCGCTCCGACACGCCGATGCGCGTGAGGTAACGGTCGACGACCTCTGGAGCGAGCACGGTCGTGTCCGGAACGGTCATGTCATCAACATGCCCAGCTGGCGTGACCGAGCAACAACCTCGCCGTGGGCGTCCCACAGCGTGCCGGTTTCGATCATCCGACCGCCGGCGAGGTCATCGGTCTCGAAGGTGGCCATCACCCACCCCTCGGCCGGGCGACGCCTGACCTGCACCGTCATCTCCAGCGTGGGCACCCACCCGATCGAGCCGAGCGTGGTGAACAGCGAGGGCGGATAGGCATCAGCGAAAAGGGCCAGACCGAGCGTGTCGGCGGCTCGACCGTCGGCAAAACGGATCCAGCCTGACATCGTCGCCGCCCCGCCGGTGCCGAGCTCGACTTGATCCTCTGGGACTCGCACCTCGACACGACCGAGCAGCGGGAGCGTGACCCCCTGGGCAAGCGTGGCCCGATCGACGCACCGATCCGGTGGTGGGAGCTCGGGTGGGACGACCGTGATCTCGTGATCGACCGGCCCGACCGACAGGTCGCCGAACCCGGCGAGCATCTCGACCCGTGTCTTGCCTTCCTGGCGGAGCGTCGCTCGGGCCGTGCTGATCGAACGCCCCAGCTTGAGGATTTCGGCATCGACCGCGGCGTCGGCCTCCGGGATGCCGGGCCGCAGGAAATGGGCGGTCAGGGTGAGCGGATCGGGCTGATGAAGGGAGGGATCGACCCGCGCCAGCTCGGCTCGAATTGCCCGCAGCGCGACGGCCATGAGATAGCCACCGTTGGGGTTGTCGCCGATGTTGTACGCGTCGCTGATGCGAGCCGACCACTCGTCACCGACAGGGGCGACCGCGGACTCTCGGTCGAAGTCGAACGACGAATCAGACGCCGACGACGAAGCTGACACTCGTCGTGCCGCTGCCGCCGATGTTCAGCGTCTGGACGTTCTTGGCACCCTCGACCTGGTAGTCGCCGGCTGTGCCCGTGACCTGCTTGTGGGCGTCGAGCAGCTGGCGCACGCCGGTGGCGCCGACCGGGTGACCGGCGCCGATCAGGCCGCCGCTCGGGTTGATCGGGATGCTTGCCGTCGATCTCGAGCCAGCCCTCTTCGACGGCCTTCCAGCTCTCGCCCGGCGCCGTGATGCCGAAGTGGTCGATCGCCATGTACTCGGAGGTGGTGAAGCAGTCGTGGGTCTCGATGCCGTCGATCGCCGTCGACGTCGCGCGATCCCGGCGCGCTTCATCGCCGAGGTGATCGTGCTGCGCACGTGCGGCAGCACGTACTCGGCGTTCGCGCTCTCGGCGACCTTGTCGTCGAAGCGGAGCCGCGCCGTGTTGTGGCCCCAGCCCTTGATGCGCGGGATGTCGTCGATCGAGCTTGCCCGTGCCCTGCGGCCCACTTCTCGGCGTAGTCGCGCGAGGCCAGGAAGACGCAGACCGCGCCGTCGGTCACCTGCGAGCAGTCCGCGATGCGGATGCGCCCGCCGACCGTCGGGTTGTCGTCGTGCGGCAGAGCGCGTGCTCCTTGTTCATGTACCAGGTGCGGGTCTGGGCGTTGGGGTTGAGCTTGGCGTTGTCGTAGTTGAGCCGGCTGATCTCGGCGAGGTGCTCGTCCTTCAGGCCGTAGCGCTTGTCGTACTCGTCGCCGAGCTTGCCGAAGAGCTTCGGGAACGGGAACTCGATGCCCTCGGCCTCCTGCTCGTACCAGGCGGCGGTGCCGAGGTAGGCGCCGCCCTCGGCGGCCGACGACCGTCTTCATCTGCTCGATGCCGACGACGGCCTGGAGGTCGTAGCGACCGGCCTCGATCTCGGCCGAGGCCGCCAGCAGCGCGATGCGAGCCCGAGGCGCAGGCCGCCTCGTGGCGACCCGTCGGCAGACCGCTGAAGGCCGGATCGACCTCGGTGAAGAACGCGCCGAGGTGGCCCTGCATGCAGTAGAGCTCGGCGGCGAAGTTGCCGACGTGGGCGCTCTCGATTTCTTCGGGCGCGATCGTCGGTGACCTCGCAGGGCGCCCGTGCACGCCTCGCGCATCAGCGCGGAGAAGTGCTTGTTCTCCTTCGTCCAGTTGCGGGCGAAGTCGGTCTGATATCCGCCGAGGACGTAGACGTCAGGTGTGGTCATTGTCAGGTCTCCTGATTGCGATGTGTTGAGCGACAGTGGGAGTGCGATGTTGTGAGCGGAGCGAGCAAGCCGCGCTCGCCGAAGGCGAAACGTCAGGCGGCGACGAAGAATCGGCCGATGTTGATGGTGGGATGGTTGAAGAATGTCGTATCGGGGGCCGCATCCGCCAGTGCGGCCGGAACGGCAAGACCGGCCTCGCGGATCATGGCGACGGCGCGCGGCGCGCCCATCGTGTCGACCAGGACCGACGGCGGCGCCCAGTTGAAGCCCATGCCCATGATCCGGTCGATGTCGTTGATCGACGCACAGACCTCGCCCACCCGCTCGAACGAGTAGGCGATGTAGCCGGCCATGACCTTGCGAGCCAAGGCCGCCTCGGCACCCTTGGCGTCGAGGAGCACGGCGAGCCCTTCGACGTAGCGACCCTGGGAGTACAGATCGGCGATCTCGCCGACGTGTGGCATCTCGGGCATCGCGATCGTCGACTGCGGGACGTAGTCACCGGTGGCCGGAACGAGCACGAGGTCGCCGTCCTCACTCCCCTGCTCGCCGCGTTTGAAGAAACCGCCGCCGGTCTTGTGGCCGAGCACGCCCTTGTCGATCAGCTCCGCCATGTAGCCGGGCAGCTTCAGGGTCTCGTGCACTTCGTCGTTCGTGTTCTCGTAGACGTTGTCGACGATCGCACGGTGGACGTCCCAACCGACGAGGTCGATCGTGGCCAGCGGCGTGAGCGCGCGGCCGGTGTACGGGCCCGACGATCCGATCGACCAGCAGCGGGCCCAGCTCTTCGGCCATCTGTGCGCACTCGTTGAGCACCTTGAAGCCGACTCGGTTGCCGGCGAACGCCGGCGTGTCCTCGGTCCGCACCATCTCTCGGCCGAGGCGCGTGCGGCAGAAGGCCTCGAGGAAGTCGAGCACGGCCGGATCGGTGTCGACGTTGGGGATGAGCTCGGTGCCGATGATCACGTTCGGCGGGTTGAAGAAGTGCAGGCCGCAGAAATTGGCCCGGAAGTCGTCAGAGCGTCCCGCGGCGAGACCGTTGATCGAGAGCCCGGAGCTCACCGTGGCCACCATGGACCCCGGGCGACGATGCGCCTCGATGAGGTCGAACATGTGCCTCTTGATCGACAGATCCTCGGCGACGGCCTCGAACACGAGGTCTGCCGTGGCGAGGGCGGCCGGTAGGTCATCGTCATAGGAACCGATGTCGGCCCGAGAGGCGAGGGAGTTCGACCGGACCTGGCCGATGGCGGCGTCGAGTCCCTCCTGCGCCTTCTCGCGGGTCCTGGCCAGGAAGGTCACCCTCGGGACGGCGTTGGTGAACAACGCCGCGCTGCCGAATCCCATGGTGCCGTTGGCGCCGAGGACCACCACATGATCGAGGGTCCGCTCTGTCGTGCTCGAGGGGTTGCTCATGGACACCAACGGTTCCAGAACTTGACCGCACGGTCAAGTTGACGGGAAGGGGAACCCGTCTGGCCTCGAGCGCAATAGCTTGTGCTGGTGCTGAGCTCCCGGGATCGACGTGCGCTGCAGTCGGTGGCCACACAGTTCTTCGTGAACGGGGCCGTCGTCGGGTCGTTCCTCCCTCGCCTCCCCGAGATCCGCGACAACATCGGCACCGACGTCGCCACCCTGGGGCTGGTCTTGACCCTTTCGAGCCTCGGCGGTCTCCTCGGCAGCGCGGTGTGCAGTCCGTTCATCGAACGATTCGGCACCAAGCGGGCGATGGTCATCGGTGGTTTGGCGCTGGTCGGCACGTTGTTCCTCATCGGCGGGGCACGCTCGCCGCTGGCGCTCTGGATCGCCCTGGCTCTTCTTCTGCTGTTCGACGTGATCGCCGATGTGGGCATGAACATGCAGGGCTCCGCCATCAGCAGCCGGCGGCGGGTGCCGGTGATGAATCGGCTTCACGGTCTGTGGAGCCTCGGCACGGTGCTCGGCGGCATCGTGGCGTCGATCCTCGCCTCGGCCGAGGTCGACCTCCAGCTCCACCTCGTGGTCGTGGCAATCCTTCTCGTGGCCACCATGATCTTCGTCGCCCCCGGCCTCCTGCCGGAGGCCGAGGTGCTGCAGAACGCCGATGCCGGACAGGCTCCGGGCCCGAGCCCCTCGGCAGGCCGAACGACACCGCGTGCCGTGCTGGTGACCTTCGCCGTCCTCGGCGCCATGGCGATGATGATGGAGCAGATCTCGAGCGACTGGTCTGCGCTTCGTCTCAGCGACGACCTGACCCAGTCCGCCGGTGTCGCCGGTCTCGGTTTCGTGGCCTACACGGTCGGCATGACCACCGGCCGGTTCTCCGGCGACTCGATCCTCGGTCGACTCGGCGAATCCCAGCTGGTTCGATTCGGTGCGGGACTCAACGCCGTCGGCCTCGCCGTGGCCTTCCTGATCAATGCCGTTCCGGCCGTGCTCGTCGGGCTCGTCGTCGCCGGACTGGGCAACTCGGTCATCTTCCCGATGCTCTACGACCAAGCGGCCAAAGCACCGGGGCGTGCGGGGGCCGGGCTCGGCGCGATGGTGGCGGGCTCCCGCATCGGCGCACTGGTCGCTCCGGTCGCCGTCGGGACCATGGCCGCCACCGATGCGCTCTCGATCGGCGAAGCAGTCGCCATCGTCACCATTCCCTGCGCCGCCGTGGTGATCGCGGTGCGGACGATGCAGGCCGCCTCAGGCAAACGAGCGTCCGACCCGCCGGCCGAACTATCTTCGACCTGATGCAGGCAGACCCCACCATCCTCGCTGCCGACCTGCTCGACACCCTCGACAGCGAGCCTCCGTCGAACATCACCGATCGACATCGACAGTGGATGCTGGCCCAGATGATCGCCAGCCGCATCTACTCCCAGCGAGTGTTCAACCTCCAACGTCAAGGTCGAGCCGGCACCAACGCTCCCGTCGATGGCAGCGAAGCCTTGCTGGCCGGCACCTCGCTCGCCCTCGATCCATCGACCGACTGGGTGCTACCCCAGTATCGCGAACTCGTCGGGCTCGAGCGGTTCGGGCCCGATGTGCTCGATCGGTACGTGCTCTACGCCCTCGGGCACCCCGACGGTGGTCACATCCCGGAACCGACCCGAGTCTGGCCGCCCCAGATCAGCCTGGCGACCCAGGTGCCCCATGCCGTCGGTCTCGCCTGGGGGATGCAACAGCAGGACCAAACGGGTTGTGTCCTGGTCTACCTCGGCGACGGCTCGACGTCGGAGGGCGACTTCTACGAGGCCTGCAATTTCGCCGGCGTGATCGATGCACCGGTCATCATCGTGGTCGTCAACAACGGCTGGGCCATCTCCACCCCGGTGGCCAGCCAGACGAGGGCCAAGAACTTCGCCGAGAAGTCGCACGCGTTCGGCATTCCGGGTGTCACGGTCGACGGCACAGACCCGGTCGCCGTGTTCGAGGCGACAGCCGACGCCCGCAGCCGGGCCGTCGCCGGCGCCGGCCCGACCCTGATCGAAGCTGTCACCTACCGACTCGGGCCCCACACGACGGCGGACGACCCGACCCGCTACGTGCCGAACGACGAGCTCGACGCGGCGAAGGAGCGCGACGGCATCGTCACCCTTCGCCGGCAACTCGAAGCCGAGGGGTTGTGGTCCGCAACCATCGAGGCAGCCGTGGTCGAGGCCGCGGACGCCCGCATGGAACTCGCGGTACAAGCGGGCGAATCGCGTGAGGTTGCTCCCGATGGTTTCTTCGACCACGTCTACGACGAGCCGACCCCTCGGATGTCTCGGCAGCGGGCAGCGTTCTGGGCCGATCAGGAGACACGATGACGACGGCCGATGCGAGCTCGCCGGGCGAGACACGAGTCATGACCATGCTCGAGGCGATCAACCACACGCTGCACGCCGAGATGGCACGCGATGCGCGAGTGATGGTGTTCGGTGAGGACGTCGGCGCGAACGGTGGCGTGTTCCGGGCGACCGAAGGTCTCCAGGAAGCCTTCGGCGAGAGCCGAGTGGTCGACACCCCGCTGGCCGAGGCCGTGATCGCCGGCACCGCCGTCGGGCTCGCCGCCTCGGGAATGATCCCCGTCGCCGAGATCCAGTTTCTCGGTTTCAGCTACCAGGCGTTTCATCAGATCGCCGGCCAGATCGCGAGGCTCCGGTACCGGACCCGGGGCCGCTTCGGTGCCCCGATCACGATCCGGTCGCCTTTTGGTGGCGGCGTCAGGACACCCGAGTTGCACAGCGACTCCCTCGAGGGTCAGTTCGCCAACATACCCGGGCTCAAGATCGCCATGCCGGCGAGCGCGGCCGACGCAAAGGGCCTCCTGGCGAGCGCCATCCGCGATCCCGATCCGGTGCTGTTCCTCGAACCACTTCGGGGCTACAGGATGATCAAGGACCCGGTTCCCCTCGGCGAGCATCTCGTTCCGTTCGGACAAGCCAGAACCGTCGTCGGGTCGGCCGACGATGCGGTGGTCATCATCGCGTGGAGCTTCATGGTCGAGATCGCCAGACGGGCCGCCGCACAGCTCGCAGAGGAAGGCATCGCGGCGCGGGTTCTCGACCTGCGGACGCTGGTTCCGCTCGACACCGTTGCGATCGCGTCGGCCGTCGAGGCGTGCGGCCGTGTCGTGGTGGTGCAGGAAGCGCCGGAGACCAACGGGTTCGCGTCCGAGGTGATCGCCACGATCAACGATGAGGCCTTCTACTCGCTCGAGGCTCCCGTGCGACGGGTCTCCGGATACGACGCTCCGTACCCCGTCGGCCTCCTCGAGGATCGCTACGTGCCCGATGTCCATCGCATCGTCCAGGCCGTCCGGTCCGCCGTGGAGGCACCATGACGTCGATCGGCGGGCCGGGCGACGACTTCCGACTGCCCGACGTCGGTGAGGGTCTCGAGTCGGCCGAGATCGTCGAGTGGTTGGTGAGCGAAGGGGACACGGTCGCACGTGATCAACCGCTGGTCGAGATCCTGACCGACAAGAGCCAGACACAGCTCCCGTCCCCGAAGGCCGGCGTCATCAAACGGCTCGGCGTGAGCGAGGGCGACATCGCCGAGGTCGGTCAGGTCATCGTCGAATTCGAGGCAGGGGACGAAACATCGACCGTGGAGCCGGCACCGTCGACCGAGGCCGCAGCGGGAACCGACCGACGTCGACCGAAGGCTGCACCCGTGGTGCGTCGACGTGCGCTCGAGGCAGGGGTCGATCTCCACGACGTCGTCGGCTCCGGACCTGGGGGTCGGATCACGATCTCCGACCTCGATCGGTTCATCGACGGCCACACCGGGCCGGCTGCCGAGACACCGGCCGACACCGCCCCACGCTCGGTGGCGGCGTCCGACACGTTGCTCGGGCAGATGACGGTCGGCCGCCACCCACTGCGTGGCATTCGCCGCGTCACGGCTCAGGCCATGACCGCCGCGCTCGACATTCCCCACATCCACGGCGCGGACGAATTGGATGCGACAGCCCTGCTCGCCGGTCGTCGCCGTATCAAGGAACTCCACCCGACCCGAGCCGCGGCGCTGACACCGCTCGCATTCTTCGTGATGGCCGTCGCCGACGGGCTCCGTCGCTACCCGATGCTGAACGCCTCGATCACGCTCGATGGTTCCGACGGTCACATCGACATCCACGACGACGTCAACATCGGGATCGCGGTGGCAACCGACGTCGGCCTGATCGTCCCCGTCATCCGCGATGCCGATCGACGCTCCCTGTTCGAGGTCGCCGACGAGATCCGAAGCCTCACGGCTGCGGCCCGGGATCGCACGATCACCGCCGATCAGCTTCGAGGGGGTACCGGCACGATCACCAACTACGGAAGCCTCGGTGGGAGGTTCGCCACTCCGATGATCCGACCGCCCGAGGTGTCGATCGTCGGCTTCGGTTCGATCCGACAACGTCCATTCGTCGTCGACGGGACGGTGACGGCCCGCATGACGCTGCCGATCTCGGTGGCCGTCGATCACCGCCTCATCGATGGCGATGTCATGACTGCCTTCCAGGAACACGTCATCGGGTTGCTCTCCGAACCCGTCGCCCTCCTCGCCCGCTGATGGTCGTCGGCGAGGTGGCCGGGCGCGCCGATGTCGTCGTCATCGGAGCCGGGCCCGGCGGCTACGCAGCGGCGTTGCGATGTGCTGACCTTCTCGATGTCACGACATCGGGCAAACGAGTGGTGCTCATCGAACGTGAAGCCATTGGAGGGGTCTGCCTCAACGTCGGCTGCATCCCGTCGAAGGTGCTGATCCACAGTGCCGGGGTCGCCGACCTGGCCCGATCGAGCTCGGCGTGGGGTGTCGACCTGACCGCCTCGATCGATCTGGAGAGACTCCACACCCATCGCCGCAGCGTGGTCGCAGACCTCACCGGCGGCGTCACGACGTTGCTCGATGCAGCCGGTGTCGAACGCTGGTCCGGGTCGGCCCGCTTCTCCAAGCCCGATCGCCTGGCCGTCGACGATGGCGACCAGGTCCGCCACCTCGAGTTCGCTCGATGCATCATCGCGACCGGTTCCCGTCCGACGCCCCTCCCCACGCTCCCCTTCGACGGCGAACGGGTGGTCGACTCCACCGGCGCACTCGCGTTCTCGACGGTCCCCGCTCGCCTGGTGGTCGTCGGCGGCGGCTACATCGGCGTGGAGCTCGGCACCGCATGGGCGAAGCTCGGGGCCGACGTCACGATCATCGAGGGCACCGACCGTCTCCTGCCGGCCATGGATCCGATGTTGTCCCGGGTCGTGGCCCGTCGCCTGCACGACCTCGGCGTGGAGTTGCGCCTCGGAACCGTGGTGAGTGGAGCAGACGATCCGGTGCTGGCCGAGGCCGACCGAATCCTCGTCGCTGTCGGTCGGACACCGAACACCGACGATCTCGGTCTCGCGACCGCTCGGATACCGGTCGATGAGCGGGGCCACGTTCGCGTCGGTCCGGACCGGAGGGCGACCAAAACGGTTCTCGCCATCGGCGATGTCACCGACGGCCCGGCACTGGCCCACAAGGCAACCGCCGAGGCCGAGGTCGCAGCGCGCTCGATCGCGGGGCTAACGGCGGCCTTCGATCCGGCAGCCATTCCCGAGATCGTCTTCAGCGATCCGGAAGTTGCCAGCGTCGGCCACACGAAGACCACGGCAAAGGCAGCCGGCATCGACGTCTCGACGTTCCGGTTCCCGTTCGGAGCCGGCTCACGGAGCCGCACGCTCGGCGACACCGTGGGGTTCGTCCACCTCGTCGCCGATGATGCCGACACCATCATCGGGGCCCAACTCGCAGGCGTCGGGGTGTCAGAGCTCGTCGGAGAGGTGACCCTTGCGATCGAGATGGGGGCGACGGTCGAGGATCTCGCGGCGACGATCCATCCTCATCCGACGATGTCAGAGGCGATTGCTGAAGCGGCTCACGGTCTCGCCGGAGCTCCGCTCCATGTGCGCCGCTGATCAGCTCCCGCCACGGGTCAGTCGAGACGTTCGGCAGGATCGACGCGCCAGTTGGCGACGAACACAGCCCACTCGGGGGTGTCCTCGTGCCCGACCGTTCTGTCGAACTCGACCGGATCGCGACGAACCAGGAAGAACGGCCGACCGAACACCATCCAGGCCAGGGCGCCGAGCACCGGCAACGTGAGGACGAAGACCATCCAGCACCATTTCGGTCCCTGGCGCACGAAACGGGTGTCGGTCCGGAACACGTCGAACACGATGGCCAGCCAGAGAGCGAGGAAAGAGATCGTGGCGATCATCGGGATACCCATCGTCGGCTATCGGCACCGAGCCGACGTTTGTTGAGACGGTGTGGGTGAAACCACCCACTTCAGGCGTTAGCCTCGCACACCATGGCAGGCGGAAGCCATCGAGTGGCTCTGAACGACGCGGCGGACCTCCTGGGAGTCTCCGAAGCACAGCTGAATCTACGAGTCGAGACCGGCAGCCTCCCGGAGGCTTTCGAGACCGACGACGGATCGCTCGCCATTCCGCGCGAGGCGTTGTCCGCCGTCGCCCACCGGGAGGGCTGGATCGTCGACCTTCGGGCCGAGGACGAACCGCCCTCACCGGAGTTCTCCGAGATGCTCGAGCGATTGCTGGGACTCGGCGAACAACTGACAGCCGAGACCGCAGCCCGCCAGGTCGCCGAATCCGAACTCGAACGGGCCGAGCTCGATCTGGTGAAGGCCGAGCGCCGGTCGAACGAGCTCACGTCGGTGATCGAGGCACAGGAAGCAGAGAACGTTCGGCTCGGCAGCGACCTCGCCGCGGCGAAGGGCGCACTGCAGGTCAGCGACGCGCTCGCCCAGGAACGATTCGAGACGATCCTCGACATGCAGGCGGCGACAACCGAGACGCACCGGGCCCATCAGGCCGAACTCGAACACCATCGGCGCCAGGAACACGATCTCCGTGACCGCATCGACACTGCCCAGGCAGCGATGGGTTGGTGGAGCCGGCGTCGCTACCAGCGACGCTGACCTGAATTCTCCGAACCCGAGGTTTGGGCCCCCGATTTCCGGGGGTGTGAACCTCGGGTTTGGCGGCTTCGTCAGCCCAGCAGATTGGCCAGGACGCCCTGGGCCGCCAGATCGGACAGGAAGCCGTCGGTGTAGACCTCGTCCGGCCGATCACGCACCATCTGATCGAGCACGTGTGCGTCCTCGCCGACCAGTATCCGCCACTGGCCGTTCCGAACGCCATCGAGGATGACCGTGGCTGCCGACGCCGACGTGGTCGGAGCCTCGTTTCTGAACGCCGCCGCCCGCTCCATGAAACCGGGATCGATCGACAGGTCGATGCCGTGTGCGGTCACCGTGTTCGCCGCGATGCCGGTGCCGATGTGACCGGGAAAGACCACATGGGCCTGGACCTGCGGCGCATGCATCGCCAGATCCTGGATCAGCGCCTCGGTGAAACCGCGTACGGCGAACTTGGCGGCGCTGTAGCTGGTGTGAGGACGGTTCGGACCCAGCGATGCCCAGAGGCCGTTCACACTGCTCGTGTTGACGATGTGTGACGACTCCGCCGCCATCAACAGTGGCAGGAACACGCGCGTGCCGAGGTAGACACCGCCCCAGCAGACAGCGAACGAGCGCTCCCACGTGTCTCGGCCGTCGGCGACCATCGATCCCCCGCCACCGATCCCGGCATTGTTGAACAGCAGCGTGATCCGGTCCGTCTCGTGCTGTTCGAGGATCTCGTCACGGAATCGTTCGAGGTCTGCCTCGTTCGACACGTCACAGTGATGACCGGTTGCCTTCGTCCCGGCGGGAGCTCCCGCCAGGGCCAGCTCGATCGTGTGTTCCATGCGATCCTCGGCCAGATCGCAGATGGCCACATGGCAGCCCTCGGCCGCGAGCTGCACCGCCAGGTCCCGACCCATGCCGTCGCCGCCACCGGTGATCACGGCGAGTCCGCCTTCGAAAGTGCTCATGGCCGGGAGTCCAGCACAACACGTCGCCGCGAGCCATTGCGGCTCACCGCACCGAACTCGGCCGCAACCCTGGATCCTGGACTCGGAGCGTTGCGGAGTTGCGCCTACCATCCCGGCATGACCGAGCTCGACCGGCTGATCGCCCGATTCGACGTGAGCGATCCTGCGTTCATCGCCGACCCGTATCCCGTACTCTCGGCGCTGCGTGAGTCGACCCCGATCTTCTGGCACGAGCGGACCAACCAGTGGGTGTTGACCCGTTTCGACGACATCTCGACCACCTTGCGGGATCGTCGACTCGGCCGTGCGTACACCCATCGGTACTCCCATGAAGAGCTCGGCCGTTCCGCTCCTGATCCCCGCTGGTCCTCGTTCCATGAGCACGAGCAGTGGTCACTGCTCTGCCTGGAGCCCCCTGATCACACCCGCCTTCGGCGACTCGTGTCGAAGGTCTTCACGCCTCGCTCGGTCGCCAAGCTCGGCGACGCCATCGCCGGTTTCTCGGACGACCTGATCGATCAGTGTGAGGAGCTGGGCACCTTCGATCTGCTCACCGACTACGCCCAGCCCTACAGCGTTGCCGTGATCTGTTCGATGCTCGGTGTCCCCATTGCGGATTCACAGCTCGCTGCTCGACTGGTCGCACGCCATCGTGAAGATGTACGAACTCGAGTCTGACGAGGGCACGAAGGTCGCCGCCAACACGGCGGCGGCGGAGTACATCGCGTACACCCGTGATCTGATCGCCGAGAAGCGGCGACGGCCAGACGGGCTGTTGGTGTCAGAACTGGTCGCGGTCGAGGACGAGGGCGACACGCTGAGCGAGGCCGAGATCATCTCGACCACGATGGTGCTGTTGGAAGCAGGCCACGAGGCAACGGTGAACACGCTCGGCAACGGATTCCGGGCTCTGATGCATCATCCGGATCAGTGGTTCCGACTGGTGTCCGGCGAGGTCGATCCCGCCGCCGCGGTCGAGGAGCTGTTGCGATGGGACTCGCCGCTGCAGATGTTCGAACGATGGGTGCTCGACGACGGCGTCGAGATCGCCGAGCAGCCGATCGCCGTCGGTGACGAGGTCGCCATGCTGTTCGGGTCAGCGCAGCGTGATCCCCGCCGGTTCGACGATCCGGACACCTTCGACGTCGGGCGCAACGACGCCTCCCACGTCGGCTTCGGTGGCGGCATCCACTTCTGCGTCGGTGCACCACTGGCCCGCCTCGAACTGGCGCAGTCGGTGCGCGGCCTCGTCGACCGCTTTCCCCGGCTGGCCTTGGTCGACGAACCCGCCTACCACCCGACCTTCGTGATTCGAGGGCTCCAGGGAACTCCGGCTGGCGGCTGTGACGCTCAGCGCGTTGCGCAGCGCCAGCCGGGTGCGCCACTTGCGGTAGGTGAAGAGACCGAGCAGTGCCGGGCGGTTGAACATCAAGAGGCAGATCAGATCGGTCCTTGCCGCTGCCGAACTCGTACTCGATGTGTTCGGTCACCTTGGTGGTCGAGTCGTCGACCGGTTCGTAGCGATGGGTGTGGACCCAGCGTTTCATCGGACCTGCGGTCTGGGTGTCGGTGAACCCGCTGTCGGAGATCCCGCTGTGCTCTGCTGTCCAGTGGACGGGGATGGGGCCGGCCCAGACCGTGAACTTCGTGATCGATCCCTCCCCCAGCGGATCCATCGAATGGACCTGGGCGTACGTGGGGGTCAGCGTCTTGATGGCCGACGCGTCGCTGTGGAACTCGCTGACGGCGGTGAACGGAGCGTCGACGGTGAAGGAGAAATCGAAGGTGGCCACGAGGACAGTCAACCACCGCCCAGCGACACTTGTCCGACCCGGCGGCGTGGTGAGGTTCATCGCTCACCGACGACGGCTCTAGCCTGCGACCATGTCGCTACGTCACGGACGACCGATGGTCGCCATTCCCGGCCCTTCGATCATGCCAGATCGGGTCATCGCTGCCATGCAACGGCCGATGCCGAACATCTACGAGGGGCCGCTCGTCGATCTCTCCAACAGCTTGTTCGCCGACCTCCCGGGAATCGCTCGGACCGAGGGCACGGCCTTCACGGTGATCGGCAACGGTCACGCGGCCTGGCAGATGGCCGTGTCGAACACGCTGCGGCTCGACAAGAAGGTGCTCGTACTGGAGTCTGGAAGGTTCGCTGTGGCCTGGGGCGACCTGGCGTCGGTCTCGGGGTTCGAGGTCGAGGTCCTGCCGGGAACCGATCACGACCCGGTCGATCCGGCCGCCGTCCACCGACGGCTGGAAGCCGACACCGATCATGAGATCCAAGCCGTGCTGGTCGTCCTCACCGACACTGCCACCGGCGTTCGCAACGACATCGAGGCGATCCGCGACGCCATCGACGCTGCCAATCATCCCGCGCTCTACATGGTCGATGCCATCGCCTCACTCGGCTGCGACCGCTACGAGATGGATGCCTGGGGAGTCGACGTCACGGTGGCTGCTTCACAGAAGGGCCTGATGACACCTCCGGGCCTCGGCTTCGTGTGGGCCAACGAGCGGGCGCTGGCCGCCCACGCCACGGCGGATGCTCGGGTCGGATACGTCGACTGGGCGTCGAGGCGCAATGTCGAGGCCCACTACCAGTACTACGCAGGGACACCACCGATCCCGCTGCTCTACGGGCTGCGCGAAGCCCTCGACATGATCGACGAGGAAGGGCTGGAGAACGTGTGGGCACGCCACGAGGTACTCGCCGGCTCGGTGTGGGCGGCCGTCGACGCGTGGTCGACCGCTGACGGCTTGAGCTGCAACATCGTCGATCCGAACCATCGATCACACGCCACCACGACCATCCTCGCCGGCTCGATCGACACCGATGAACTCCGCCTCCGAGCGGAGCGCGATGCGGGCCTGACCCTCGGTCTGGGCATCGGCAATCCTGAACGACCACGATTCCGGATCGGCCACATGGGCCATCTGAATCCGCCCATGCTCCTCGGCACCCTGGGAACCGTCGAGGCCACGCTGGTGGCGATGGGCGCGCCCATCGGGGGATCCGGGGTTGCTGCGGCTGCCGCCCACATCGGTCGGGCGCTCCAAGACTGAGCAGCCACACGCGTTCTCGGGCGCCATCAGAGATTCTTTGCAACACTTCGGCGGTGTCGGACGCCGTACCTCCCCACGATCGAACTCGGACCGGACGCCCCACCGCTCGATGGCTGAGAAGACCGCCCCGCCGGCTCAGTGACCGGCGGGGCGGTGGGTGAGCGCCCGCCCCAGATGCATCGGTCGCCGCGGCACCGGTGAGCTGGTCACGATGTTCGTGATCGAGTCGCCGAACTCCCACAGTTGGCTCAGCAACTCCTCGAGGTGGGCCGTGCTGCGGACCCGGGCTCGGATGACGTGGGACTCGGAGCCGGTCACCCGGTTCGATTCGATCACCTCCGGCATCGCGGCAATGACTTCGTCAACGCCGACTGCACCCCGACTGGCGTTGAGCCGGATCACACACAGCAACGGAAAGCCGAGCGCCTCGTAGTCCACGACCGCCCGGTACCCCGTGATGATGCCCTGGTCCTCCAACCGACGTACCCGCTCGGTCACCGCCGGTGCGCTCAGACCGACCCGGTCACCGAGTTCGCGGAACGTCAGGCGCCCGCCCAGTTGCAGCAGGTCGAGCAGTTCGATGTTGATGTCATCCAGGTCGATCATTTGAACAACTTAACAAATCGAGGCGACTTGACCACTAACACATTCGAAACATCGACAATATCTGGGATTTCGAGCCGGAAAGCGTTGTTTCGAAATTGACCCTCGAGCGCCCTGCTCGTATCATTGTCCCCATGACCGCACACCAGAATCTCGCCTTCAACCAACTGCTCTCGGCATGGCGCCGGCGGGAAGAAGTTCGCTCAACCGCTTCGATCGCAGATCTGTCCAGCGCACGGGCCTCCCTGGATGCAGCCCGAAGGTACATGAGCTCGACGCTCTAGACCTCAGGTCGCTGATCGCACGTTCCGGAAGCCGAGTGGGCCCGCTGGGCGTCAGCCCGCACGCTGCGTGTTGCGAACGATGGCATCGACGATCTCGTCGTTGCGCGTGTGGGGAAGGTCATGACCCATGTCGTTGAACATCAGCAGACGGGCGCCGGGGATCGCTTCGAGGGTGGCCAAACCACCCGAGGGCAGCACGAGTTTGTCCTGGGTCCCGTGAACCACGAGTGTCGGCACCGTGATGCCACCGAGACCTTCGGTCCGATCCGGGCTGGCAAGAATGGCAGCCGACTGACGGGCGGCGCCCATCGGGTTCCATGCTCGGGCGACCGACGCCTCGGCTCGCTCCAGATGCACCTCGCGCCGCCATGCCGAACCGGCCCACCAGCTGTATTGATCGGTCAGGACTTCAGCCGCTTCCTCCCGTGTCGGCACCTCAGCCCGCGCCATCCTGCGAAGCACCTTGAAGTCGATGCGTCCGTTCTTTCGGTCGCCGGTGGTCGACATGATCGAACAGAGTGATCGCACCATCTGCGGATACTCGATGGTGAGCGCCTGAGCGATCATCCCACCCATGGAGATGCCGGCCACGTGGGCTGACTCGATCCCCAGGGCAGCCAGGACGCCGGCTGCGTCAGCTGCCATGTCGGTGATCCTGTAGCCGACGTCGAGCTTCTTCCGCTTCGACACGATGGCAGCGGCCAGCTGAGCCCTCGACGGCGGCTCCCAGTCATCGCTCTCGCTGAGGCCCACATCTCGGTTGTCGAAGCGGATCACACGGAAGCCGGCGGCGGCGAGACCGTTGACGAATTCATCCGGCCAGTCGATCAGTTGACCACCCAGGCCCATGATCAGGAGGAGCGGCTCGCCGCTCCCCGTCTCCTCGACCCACAGCTTGCGTCCATTGCTCTCCACATGTGGCATCCAGCGAGGCTACCGATCGCGGCCCGCTCGACCGTCGGTCTACCGTGGACCAATGCTCCGCCGTCGAATCGTTGCTGCCCTGACCGGTTCGCCGTTCGGGATCCTGGTCGGGCTGCTGATCGCCATGTGGACGGTCGAGATCTCCGACACGCTCGTGTTCGACGGCTGGTTCCAGAGCGGGGGAATTCACCCGAGGCGCCTCGACGGACTCGACGGGATCCTGTGGGCACCTCTGCTCCACGGAGGGTGGGGGCACATCGCCTCGAACTCGATTCCCTGGATCGTCCTCGGTGGACTGGTCTCGGTCCGGGGCTGGCGATACTGGCTGACCGTCACCATCATCTGCGTCGTCGGTGGCGGCTTCGGCACGTGGGCGCTGGCCGGCGGCACCAACCACATCGGGGCCAGCGGCGTGATCTTCGGCTACTTCGGCGCCCTGATCGGTGCTGCGTTCTTCGAACGTCGACCGGCGGCGGTCGGCCCCGCCTTCGTGGTGATCATGATGTACTCGTCGATGCTCATCGGACTCGTCCCTCAGGCGGGCATCTCGTGGGAGGGGCATCTGTTCGGCATGCTGTCCGGCATCTTCGCCGCCCGCCTCATGGCAGAACCTCGGGTTCGACCACCGGACATCGCCCAGCCGTGGGAGGCCGAGCCAGCCCTGGCTCGACGACCGAGTGACGAGTGCGTGTTTGATGTCACGTCTCAGGAGTCGTCCCCCGTTCACGGTGCGCCTATGGTGCCGCCATGGCTCAGCTCGACCACGCGCCCCGCGCCACCCAACGATCTCGACGGTGAGGGTCTGCGCATCGCCATCGTGCGTTCCCGTTGGCACGGCGACATCGTCGATCGTCTCGCCACCGGGCGCCAGAAGCGTCGCTCGACTCTCTGTCGGTGACCGACGTCGAAGTCCACTCGGTGCCGGGGTGTTTCGAGATCCCACTGGCAGTGAAGGTGATCGTCGAGTCGCGCACCGTCGATGCCGTCATCTGCCTCGGCGCGGTGATTCACGGTGGCGTCGCCGACGACATCGTCACCCGCGAATGTGCTCGCGGCGTCCAGAACGTGCAGCGAGCGACCGGGGTGCCAGTGGCGTTCGGCGTGGTGTCGGTCGACTCGCACGAGGCCGCACTCGCCGAGAGCGACCTCGACGGCGGTTACAACGTCGGTGAGGACGCGGCGTACGCGGCAGTCGAGATGGCCCGCCTCGTCCAGCGCTACCACTGATCAGCGCCACCGCTGATCAGTCGCCGGCCATCGGTGGCGGTCGGTAGCCGCCGAGCACATCGGCCATGACGCGGGCAAACGCCAGCGCCGTGCGATCGTGCAGGTAGGGGGCGACGACTTGTATGCCGACGGGGAGGCCAGTGGCTGTCCGTCCGATCGGGGGCACCGTCACCGGTAGGTAGGCGCTGCCGATCAGCGCGGTCCACCACAGCAGGTCGGTGTAGGGACGATCGCCGTGGTCGGCCAGCGTCGAGTACTCGAAATTCGAGCCAAGAGCCGACTGGACATGGCGAAACGGCGGCACCGGGATCACCGGGCACAACAGCACGTCGACCCCGGCGAAGAACTCGGCCCAACGCACGCGACTGGTGTCACGTCGGCGACGAGCCAGATCCCATGCGGTGTGACCGACTTGATCGTCCGGGGGCTCGAACTCGGTCGCGCCCGAGATGTCAGCCGCGGCCCCGATCACACGAGCACCGTCGAGTGCGGCGAGTCCGGGAACGATGTCCGGTCGCCTGACGTGATCGATCCGGGCGCCGGCTGCCTCGAGCTCGACCACAGCCCTCTCCATCACCGCCATCACCTCGGGTTCGGGATGGCAGAAGTCATCGTCCAACCAGGCCACCACTCGAAAGTCCTCCAGCTCGATCGCACGAGCGGGAGGCAGGTCGAGTCGCCAGCCCGGAGCGTCGTCATCGCTCGGTCCGGCGAGGAGGTCGAAGAGCAACTCGAGGTCGCCGATCGACCGGGCCATGGGACCGAACACATTCACATCGGCCACGCTGCGGTGGTGGGTCACATGATCGAGATAGCCGTGGGTCGGTACCACGCCGAAGCTCGGCTTGTGGCCGTAGATCCCGCAGAACGACGACGGAACACGAACGGATCCACCGATGTCGGTGCCGATCTCGAACCCGGTGAAACCCATCGCCACTGCCACCGCTGCCCCACCAGATGACCCACCTGGTGTGCGACTCACGTCCCAGGGGTTCGAGGTCGTCCCGAAGAGCTCGTTGTGGGATTGGAAGTCGGCCGACCAACGAGGAAGGTTGGTCTTCCCGAACACGACGGCACCCGCCTCACGGACCTTGCGGACCACGGTGGCATCCTCGGCCGGTACGTGGTCGGCCAGTTCGATGGCGCCGCCGGTGGAACGGATGCCTTCGGTGGCGATTGCGTCCTTGATCGTGATGGGGACACCGGCGAGGGGCCCCACCGCGTCCCCGTCCGCCCTCGCATCGTCGATCGCCGCCGCCTCGGCCTCGGCCCGTTCGACCTCCAGGGTCACGACGGCGTTGGTCTGACCATCGAGCCGAGCGATGCGAGCGACATGGAGGTCGAGCAGCTCCCGGGCCGACACCTCCCGAGCATCGAGCGCACCGATCAGTTCCGTGAGAGATGCCGTGAGTTCGACCATGGCAGTGTTTACCACTGAGCCGAGGTTCGCTGAGCTGAACTGCGCCGGCTACAAGATCGTGACGACCCCGAGATACGACACCCCGGCCACGACGACCCATGCGATCGCACCGAGCAGGAGCGGTTGCGGTCCGAGCCTGCGGAGACGATCGAAACGCACGCCGGCTCCCAGTCCGACCAGGGCCGCGGTCAGGAGCCAGCCCTCGAAGTCTTTCGCCGTCGACACGAGGTCTGCCGCCAGCCATCCGGTCGACCGCAATGCCACCGCACCAAGGAACAGTGCGACGAACAGAGGAATCAACGGTGGCTGTGCGCCGTCGTCGGGCCGTCGCTCGTTGCGGCGATGAACGTTGACGCCGGCGACGAGGGGGGCGAGGAGCACGACCCGGGTGAGCTTGACGACGATCGCGACGGCGACGATCGAGGGGCCTGCAGCCGAAGCGGTGGCCACCACCTGCGCCACGTCGTGCACGCTCGCCCCGGCCCAGGCGCCGAAGGCTTCGTCGCTCAGACCGAGTGGACCGGCCAGCAGTGGCAGCACCACGATCGCAAGACTGCCGAACAACGTGACCAGACCGATGGCCGCCGCCACCTCTTCTTCTTCAGCATCGGTCGACCCCTCGACGGCTGCGATGGCCGACGCACCGCAGATGGAGTAACCGGTCGCCACCAGGAGCGAGAGGTCTCGGGAGAGCCCCAGTCTGCGACCCAACCACTGGGTCCCGAAGAACGTCGCAGTGACGGTGACCACGACGACCCCGAGTCCCCTCGGGCCGAGAGCGAACACGTCGCCGAGTGAGAGGCGGAGACCGAGGAGGACGATGCCCGCCCGCAGCACCCGCTTGGCGGCAAAGGTCAAACCCGGGGCCGTGGCCGGGCCGGCGAGTCCCGCGTTGCCGAAGAGGGCGCCGACGAGCACAGCCGCCGTCAGTTTCGACACTCCCGTGATCGGGGCAGAGGCAACGACGGCGCAGGCGCTCCCGATCACGACGAGCCCGAGGCCGGGCAGGAGCCGCCTGGTTGCCTCTCGGCCGGAGTCTGCCAGAAGAACCGACGTTGCCTGCTCTTCCGGTTCAGGGCGCTGTCCGGATGGAGGGCACTGTTGGTCGACCGCGGTCATTCCTCCATCCTGATGACCCCAGGGCGACGGCAGTAGACGGTTCTTCCCTCTATGGATATAGCTATTCGCTATGGCAGGTCATAGGCAACGCATCTATCCTGAACTCATGCCGCTTCCGACGACCACACCCGATCTGGCCGCTCTCGATCTCTTTCTCTCGGTGGTCCGGCTCGGCTCGCTCTCGAAGGCGGCCGCCGCCCACCACATCGCCCAACCCTCGGCCAGCAACCGCATCAGGAACCTCGAACGCCAGCTCGGAGTCCAACTCCTCGATCGATCCCCCGGCGGATCGGTGCCGACGACACAGGGCAACCTCGTTGCCGGCTGGGCCGAAGTCGTGCTTCGTTCGGCCAGCGAACTGGTGGCCGGCGTCGAGGCGCTCCAGGCGAAGGAGCAGGGGCGTCTGCGCGTGATCGCGAGCCTCACCATCGCCGAATACCTCTTGCCACCGTGGCTCGAGCAATTCCTGAGGAACCGACCGAACGACTCGATCGAGCTCGAGGTCGCCAACAGCTCGGTCGTGCTCACACGGCTTGCCGAGGGAGCCGCCGACCTCGGCTTCATCGAGTCCCCTGCGCCGGCGGCAGGCATGACCGAACACGTCGTCGGGACCGATCGTCTCGTCGTGGTCGTCGGTTCGAGCCATCCATGGCGCCGGCGGCCCTCGATTCCTCTCGAGGCGCTGGCCTCGACCCCTCTGGTACTGCGGGAGCAAGGATCAGGGACACGGGAGTCGCTCGAGCAGTTCCTCGAACAACGCGGACTCGGGCCGGCGTTGTGTGCGCTGGAGCTCGGCTCCACCGCAGCGGTCCGCGCCGCGGTGGTCAGTGGTGCGCTCCCGACGGTCATCAGCGACTACGCGGTGACGGCCGACCTCGACGCCGGAAGCCTCCACCGGGTGCGAGATCCCCGGTCTGATGATCGAACGCGAGCTGCGCGCTGTTTGGCCGACGGCCGCGACCACTCGTGCCGTTGGCCCAGGAACTGTTCGACCGTCTGCCGAGCTTCGGCCGATCGATCGTCAGACGCCTCTCCTGACCACGCCGGCTACCGGCCGGCTCGAGCCCAGCCCTAGTCGAGCACGTGCTGCGATCCGCCCCATGACCTCGTCGTCGAGACGAGCCAGGACGTCGAGCGCACCCATGTTCTCGGTGACCTGCTCGGCCCGGCTGGCCCCGGTGATCACCGTCGACACGTTCGGGTTGGCCGCACACCAGGCGATGGCGAGTTGAGCAAGCGAGCAATCGAGACCCGAGGCGATGTCAGCCAATCGAGCCACCTTGGCATTGACAGCATCGTCGGTCAGCCCGTCGCGGAGCCAGTCGTAGCCCGGCAGCGAAGCGCGCGAACCCTCCGGGATGCCGTCGAGGTACTTGCCGGTCAACGCACCGGACTTCAGCGGGCTCCAGGTGGTCAGCCCCAGCCCGATGTCGTCGTAGAGCCGGGCGAACTCGGTTTCGACCTTCTCGCGCTCGAGCATGTTGTACTGCGGCTGCTCCATCACCGGCTTGTGGAGATTCTTGCGCTCGGCGATCTCGTGGGCGGCGTAGATCTCGGCCGCCGTCCATTCCGAGGTTCCCCAGTACAGCGCCTTGCCGGACGACACCATGTCGCTCATGGCGTGCACCGTCTCCTCGAGCGGCGTGTCCGGATCGGCCCGGTGGCAGAACACCAGATCGACGAAGTCCAGCCCGAAACGCTCGAGCGAACGATCGATTGCCTGGTGGAGGTACTTGCGATTGAGCGTGTTGCGCATGTTGACGTCGTCGTTGAGGCCCCAGAAGAACTTCGTCGACACGACGTATGACCAGCGGGGCCAGTTCTCCTGGGCGAACACCTTGCCCATGATCTCCTCGGACTTGCCGCCGGCGTAGGCCTCGGCGTTGTCGAAGAAGTTGACACCGGCCTCGCGTGCGGCCGACATGCAGTCGGTCGCGAGCCCGCTGTCGAGCTGATTGTCGAACGTCACCCACGAGCCGAAGGAGAGAACCGACACCTTCAAACCCGAGTTCCCCAACCGTCGATATTCCATCTCAGCCATCGTGTACTCCTCGATCGTCGTTCGTCCTGTCGAGCCCCCTTCGTAGCGGCATCGCCGCCCACTCCCACAATCGGGCAGAGGCAGCACGGGCGACGGCGGGCGCAGCATCGGTAGTGTGCCGAGATGGCATCGGTGGAGCAGCAGGACAGCGACGATCCATGGGGCGAGTACGCGGCCGGTTGGGACGACGATGCCGCGGCTCGCGCCTACTCGGCAGCCGCCTTCGAGTCGCTCATCGCCGCACTGACCGAGCGGGGCCTCGCGCTCGACGGCGCTGCCGTCCTCGACTTCGGCTGCGGTACCGGGCTGCTCACGGAACAACTCGTCGACCGGGTCGCTTCGATCGATGCCGTCGACACATCCCCGGCCATGCTCGAACAGCTCGACGCCAAGATCGGCCGTCGGGGCTGGACCAACGTCCGGTCCCTTGCCGAACCCACCGACGCACGGGAGAGCCACGACCTCGTCGTCTGTTCATCCGTCTGCGGATTCGTCGACGACTACCCCGGCACCGTGCACCGAATTGTTTCGCTCCTGGCACCGGGCGGCCTGTTCGTACAATGGGATTGGGAACGCGAAGAGACCTCCGCCGACGAGCACGGACTGACTCGGAACGAGATCCGAGCTGCTCTCACCGGTGCCGGCCTCACTGGCATCCACGTCGATTCCGCATTCGAGATCGACGTCGAGGGTCAGACCATGCGGCCGATCATCGGCGTCGGCCGGCGGATCGCCTGAGAATTTCGAAGTTTCTCGCGACTTTCCCGGTGCTCGCCCGTCATTCCTTCGGGTTCCTCGCTACGGCGAGGGGGCGAAACCCCCGAGATCCAGCCGGCCACCTCCCCTCCGGTGGCCGGCTGATCACGTTCTCGGCCGAGGGATCAGGCTTCAGCGTCTGCCACCGCGGCCGATCAGACCCATGTCGACCGCCTGGACCTCGAGATGCTCACGATGCTGCGGCGCGGCCACGTTGATCAGAGCCCGAGCTCGCTCGGCCAGCGTGCGGCCCCGCAGCTCGGCCACCCCGAACTCGGTCACGACATTGTCGACCGTGTTCTTCATCGTCGTGACGACGGCGCCGGGATTGAGCGTGGGAACGATCTTCGAGATCGAGCCGGCCTTCGCCGTCGAGCGCAGCACGACGAACCCGTTGCCGCCTTCGGAGTATTGGGCACCTCTGGCGAAGTCGGCTTGACCACCGCTCCCCGACCAATAGTGCGAACCGATCGACTCCGATGCGCACTGCCCGAACAGATCGACTTCGAGCGTCGCGTTGACAGAGACCATGCTCGGCTCGGCGCCGATGTTGCGGGGGTCGTTGACCTCGTCGACGGACAGGAACTGCACCAGGTCGTTCCGATCGCAGAAGTCGTACAGCCGTCGGGTCCCGAGGGCGAACGTCGTGACGATGCGGCCCCGGTTGCCATTCTTGTAGAGACCGGTGACGGCGCCGGCCTCGACGAGGTCGACCACGGGATCGGACAACAACTCGGTGTGTACTCCGAGATCGCGGTGATCGGTGAGGAAGGTCGCTACCGCCGAGGGAATCGAGCCGATCCCGAGCTGAATGGTGGAACGGTCGCTGACTCGTTCGGCGACGAATCCGGCGATCGTGCGATCCTCGTCGGTGATCGTCGGCGGGGCGACCTCCACGAGGGGGGTCTCGGTCTCACACCAGCCGAGCACCTCGCTCTTGTGCAGCCGGTTCGTTCCGGACGTCCGCGGCATCGACGCGTTGACCTCCACGATGAAAGGGACGAGCCCGATCATCGAGGCCGCGTAGTCGGCGCTGACGCCGAGTGAGAAGTAGCCGTGTTTGTCGGGCGGGCTGACCGATGCGAGTACGACCGCGGGTCGCTTCTCGATCATGAGCTGGGGCACCTCGGAGAAGTTCGCCGGCACGAACGCCAGCGTGCCGTTGTGGAACGCCGGACGAGTCACATGCGAGAGGAACCACGAGACGTGATCGAGCTTGCCGGCGAACTCGCCATGCAAGTACCGGCGATCCCGGAGTGCGTGCATCTGGTGCACCCGCATCCGATCGAGCCGTTCGGCTCGGTCTTCGAGTGCATCGAGGAGTTGCACGGGCTCACCGTTCGCGATCGGAACGACCACATCGGAGTCCGGCTGCTGCGCCGCGATGAGCGCGTCGGCCAGCTCACCGGCCGACGCCCGTTTCCCGTCCATGTCCAACCTCAGCCCGGGAGTACTCATGCCGCCCAACCGTATCGGCCCCGATCCAGCCGCCTAGGGGTTCCGCAGCCGATCGGGACCAAGGTCCTCGGGAGTGAGTCCGAGCTCGACGAGTCTGACAGGAAGCGCCTCTCCCCGAACAGCGGCAGCGACGACCTGGCCGGAGGCGAACGACGTCGTGATACCGGTTCCTCCCTGGCCGACCATCCAGCAGAACCCATCGACATCACCATCCATACCCAGGACCGGCTGGCGGTCGGGGGCGAACGTGCGGAGACCGGCCCACGACGTCGCCACGCTGCGAATCCCCAGAGTGGTGGCCGCGTTGATCCGATCGATCGCTCTGGCCACATCGATCTCTTCGGGCTTCGCATCACACGGTTGCGAGGCGACTTCGTCTGATGGAGAGCACAGGAGCTGCGAACCGGCCTCCGGCTTGAAGTAGCAGGGGCCGTCTGCACTGTCGATGTGGACGAACGGCCATGCCGATGCGTCGACGTCGATTCCCACCGTGAAGGCCGTACGACGCATCGGTTCGAGGCCGACGGGCGCCACACCGGCGAGGGCGGCGACCTCATCACCCCAGGCCCCGGCGGCGTTGACGACCGTCTCCGCATCGAAGGTCTCGTTCGCGGTGGACACTCGCCAACCCGTACCCCGCCGTTCGATCCCGATGGCTCCCTGATGGCGCTTGACCACTGCACCGGCACCCACCGCGCCTCGCACATAGGCCTGATGCAAGCCCATCACGTCCATCGTGCAGCCGTTCGGCTCGAACATGCCGACGACCGCAGCCTCTTCGACGAGCACAGGCACCATCGACCGTGCTGCGGCACCGTCGACCAACTCGATCGTCGGGTCGAGCTCCCGACCCTCGGCCGCCATGATCTCGATCGCCGTCCGGTGCGATTCGTCGCCGACCATGAGGAGCCCCCGAGGTTCGAGGATCGGGTGCTCGGCCAGCTCAGGGGGCGGCGAATCGAAGAATGGTCGACTGGCCACCGTCAGCCGCATGGCCAGCGGCCCGCCGTAGTTGACGATGTAGACCGCAGCCGAACGACCGGTCGTGTGGTGAGCCAGTTGCGGCTCGCGCTCCAGCAGAACGACACGGTGGGTGGTCGCCAGCTGGTAGGCGGCGGAGACGCCGGCGATCCCGCCGCCGATCACGACGACATCAGCAGTGCTGCTGACGGTCACGAGCCCACGTCGTCGTTCTCGGTGACGACCGAGCGGGATTCAGCCGGCGACGAGGGCGTCGAGGCGCTCGACAAGGCTCTCTTCCGAGAGAGATCCGGTTCCGTCGACGATCGTGCCGCCGTCGTCGATGAAGACGAACGACGGTTGGCTACGGACATCGAACCCGGCCCAGAGTTCGCCGGTTTCATCGACCATGTGGGGGAATGCACTGACGCCACGATCGTCGATGAAACCCTGGATGGCGGACAGATCGTCGCGTCCAGCGACGCCGACCACGGCCACTCGTCCGTCGTAGGCAGCTTGCACGTTGGCGACCGAACCGGCCTCCCGTTGGCACGTGCTTCACCACGGCGCCCAGAACCAGAGCAGAAGATCCTGCCCGGCGTAGACGGACAGATCGATGGTCGAGCCGTCGGCAGCGGGGGCGCTGACGTCGAGCAGCGAGGTCGATGCGGCACTGTCGTCACCCTGGGTACCGCCATCACTCTCGGCAGCACCGTCTTGACTCTGGGCCGCAACCGGCTCGCCGTCAGACGAGCTGCAGGCAGCTACACCGAGGGCGAGCGCCATCAGCAGGGCAACGACGCTCGAGGGACGGGTGTTCACTCGGCACACGCTAGACCACGGCCGTAGCCCGATGGCACACCCCACCACCCTGTTCACGAGTCGTTCAGGACTCGGCGCCTCCGGTTGCCCGGTGGTGGAACCCACGAGGATCGACCACACTCAGGCCATGTCGCCCGCTACTTCATCACACGGACCATCGGTCTCGATCACCGGTACCGGCCTGTTCACGCCGGAGTATTCGATCTCCAACGACGAGCTCGTCGCTTCGCTCACGACAGCCACAGAACGATGGAACGAGGCCAACGCAGCCGCCATCGACGCCGGCGAGCTCGACGCTCGGCCCGTGCCGGACGGTGCCTTCATCGAGAAGGCCTCCGGCATCACGTCCCGCTACGTGCTCGACAAGATCGGGGTTCTCGATCCAGACCGGATGGCACCATCCCTGGAGACCCGATCGGAGGACCAACTCTCGATCCAGGCCGAGATCGCGGTGGCTGCGATCAGCGAGGCGCTGGCCCAGGCGGGACGAACCGGTGCCGACGTGGACGCCGTGATCCTGGGCGCATCCAACATCCAACGTGCGTACCCGGCGGTTGCCATCGAAGTGCAGATGGCGATCGGTGCCCGTGGATGGGCCTACGACATGAACGTTGCCTGCTCGTCTGCGACGTTCTCGATCCAGGCTGCCGTCGATGCCCTCAAGAACGGCTCTGCCTCCTGCGTGGTGGTCGTCAACCCCGAGATCACCTCGGCCCACAACAACTTCGAACTCCGAGACTTCCACTTCATCTTCGGCGACGCATGCACCGCACTCGTGCTCGAACGCACCGAGGACGCGGTCTCGACCGATCGCTGGGAGATCCACGGCACTCGACTCCAGACCCAGTTCTCCAACAACATTCGAAACGACGCCGGGTTCATGAACCGAGCCGAGGACCACGAACGCCATCCGCACGAATTGGTCTTCCGGCAGAACGGAAGCCGAGTGTTCAAGGAAGTGTGTCCCATGGTTGCCACCCACATCACCGAACACCTCCAGGACGGCGGCTACGACCCGCAGTCCGTTCGCCGGTTCTGGCTCCATCAGGCCAACCTCAAGATGAATCAGCTGATCGCCAAAGGTGTCCTCGGCAGGGTCCCGGAGGCTGACGAGGCACCGGTCGTGCTCGACGAGTACGCCAACACCAGCTCGGCCGGATCCATCATTGCGTTCCACAAGCATCGTGACGATCTGTCCGTCGGCGACCTCGGCGTGATCTGCTCGTTCGGCGCCGGGTATTCCGTCGGCAGCGTCATCGTCGAGAAGATCTGACTCGGATTCAGCTGCGCATCAGGTCGTTCTGGTTCGAGGCCGGGAAACGCACGCGAACCAGCGTGTCACCCACGAACGCATGGAACCGATCGATCTGCTCCTCGAGCATGGCTCGCTCCGACTTCGTGAGTTCGGCATAGAGCTCGACTGCGACCGTTCCGTCGTCCCGCTGAGCCCATCCTCCGACCACCTCGCCGTTTCGCCAGATGGTCGGCCCGGCGTTGCCCCAACCGTCGAAGGTCCGCTCCGCGGCGACATCACCGAGGTACCACGCACGCTCTTTCCAACCCATGGTCGTGGGGTCGAGCCCGGGCAGGAGGGCGATCCACGGTTCGGACTCAGACGGTGCTGTGTCATCGGCACCGACCCACCCGATGGTGGGACTCTCGGGGTCGCCGTCGAGCAGCACCTGTTCTGCCCCGATGTCGGTCAGCGCAGTTCGCATCTGGCCGAGCGTCCAACCTGTCCACCACCGGATGTCGGTCTCGGTTGCCGGACCGAAACGGTCGAGCCAGAGCGCCAGGAACTCCGCCGCTGCAGGACGCAGTCCGAGACCGGTGAGCGGCGTTCCCAGCCAGGTCTCGGTGTCGCTCCATGCGTACTCCGAGCTGTTCCAACCGTGGGAGGGGGCGGAGCGAACGAGCTCGCCGTCGAATCCGGCGAGGAGGAGCAGGCGCGTGTGGGCCGCAACTCGGGTCGCATGTTTCGTGCCGGCGCCGACGACCACCGAGCGGGTCAGCTCTGGCAGCCGCATGCCGATCTCACGGGTGGGCATCGGCCCCTCGGCGGCGAGGAGCATCCGTACCGATGCCAGTGCAGCCGACCACCAAGCTTCCCCGTCGGCAATGTCGTCCGCACCTTCGAGAAAGCCGAGGAACTTCTTCCGCTCGGCGGCGGCGATCTTGGCGGTCGCAGACGCATGAGCGAGCCGAGCGACGGCGGGCGTCATCACCCACAGCGTGCGACGAAAGGCATGGTGCCGGACGAGGGTCCGATCCTCGTAGAGAGCACGTTCGACGCAGCCGATCGATGGCTCGTTCATGCGGGCGCCGACCGAAAGGAAGACCGTCGATGGATCGGACGAGTGCAGCGCAGCCAGATCGACAGCGATCGAAGCGACGTCATCGGTTCGGTGTTCGACGGCCAGACGGTGCTGAACGCCGAGACGAAGTCGACGTTCGCCGGTGGTGATTCGTCTCATGTCGAGTCAGAGATCGAGGGCGTACTCGGTCAGCAGCTCCGGAGCGCCGTCGGTGATCAGCAGTTGGTTCTCGAGTTTCACGCCCTCGCCGCCCGATCTCGCTCCGACGAACGCCTCGACGGTCATGACCATGCCCGGTTCGAGCACTCCGTCGTAGCCGGCCGAATCCCAGAACTGCGGGAAGTAGATGTCCGGCACTTCGTCGCACTGACCGACGCCGTGGAAGAGGCAGGAGTAATGCCGGTAGTCCTCCACCGGGGGGAACCATGCCCCGAAGGTGAGCTCCCTGAACGTCGTGCCCGGTCGGAGGAGTTCGGTGTTCCGTTCGATCTGCTCCAGGGCCAGGTCGTGGGCGTGGCGGGCAGCCGGCCGTGCCGGCTCATCTCCGGCGATCCAGGTGCGCGAGATGTCGACCATCATCCCGTAGGCACCGACCAGGTCGGTGTCGTAGGCGACGACGTCGCCGTTCTCGATGATGCGACTGCTCGCCTCCTGGAACCACGGATTCGTACGGGGACCCGAGCTCAGGATCTGGGTCTCGATCCACTCCCCCGCTCGCCTGATGTTCCCCGCATGGAGGGTGGACCAGATGTCGCGCTCGCTCATGCCCGGCACGAGCGCGGCGCGCATCTCGTCCATGGTGGCTTCGCAGGCGTGAACCGCGCACCGCATCGCCCGGATCTCGTCTGGTGACTTGATACGCCGCGCCTGCTCCATCACCTGTTGGCCGTTCCCGATCTCGATGCCGGCCCTCTGGAGTGCCAGAACCGTCGGAACGTTGGTGCGGTCAACGGCCACGCGAGGACTCGGCCCACCTACGGCACGAGCCAACGCTCCCATCTCTTCGGCGAACTGATCTGCCTTCTCGTCGAAGCGATCACCGGCGATGAAGTAGTCGCTGCTGATCGCGGGCCGCACCTCCGCGAGGCCGTCGTGGTGCCCAGAGAGGAACTCGCAGCCGACGTAGTCCCAGAGCATCACGGTTCCGTCAGCGCCGACCCAGGCGTAGCGGGCGGCGTTGTGCATCACCCAGAGCTGCATGTTCGTCGAGTCGGTGACGTACCGGAGATTCATCGGGTCCATCAAGATGGCCCCGTCGAATCCGTATGCGACGAGCTGGGCGACGGTCCGCTCGACTCGGTGAGCTCGCAGCGCGTCGAGATCGGGCAACTCGAGCCCGGCGGCACTCCATGCCGCCTCGAGTCGAGCGCCGGGGCCCAGGACGAGATGATGACCTCTGGTGGCGGCGACCATCATCTCGGGTGTGGTGTCGGCCAGTTCGAGACTCTTGGTGATCTTGCCGACCATCGACGTGTCCTCCCCGGCTCATGGGTCTCCTGAGTGCCGGGAACCTACTGGCCGGCGAGCGGCCTGTCAGGCGGAGCGCTCAGGCGGAATCGCCGCCCGCCTGTTGCGCAGCAACCTCGGCTCGGACCTCTTCCATGTCGAGCTCTCGAACCTGACCGATGAGGTCCTCGAGGGCCGGCGCCGGCAGAGCCCCGGCCTGGGAGAACAGTTGGATGCCGTCACGGAAGATCATGAGGGTGGGGATCGAACGGATGGCAAGTGCACCGGCCAGTTCCTGCTCGGATTCGGTGTCGACCTTCACGAAGCTGATGTCGTCGTGCTTCTCGGCCGCCGCCTCGAAGATGGGCCCGAACGACTTGCACGGCCCGCACCATTCGGCCCAGAAGTCGATGAGCACGATGCCATCGCCGGAGACGGTGTCTTCGAATGCGTCGAGGGTGAGTTCAGTGGTGGCCATCGAGGAAACTCCAGTTTCTGTCGTGCAGTCGTTCGGTCGTGCGTGTGTTCGCACGGTGAACGCATCGGCGGATCGTCCGCTCAAAAGTCGAACCGGATGAGGTCGACCTCTATTCCATGGCGACGGTGTGTCACTCATCACGCCCCTCGACGAATCCGAACGATGCGGCATTCGTCGACACTGCGACCCCGAGGGGCTAGCTTCTTCCCGTCCAGTTCGTCGATGGACGAGGTCGTGTTCGCGACCTACCCGGCACCATCGACCCGAGAGAGGCGACGTGACCCAGACGACCCAGGTACCCGACCATGCAGCCGTGGAGACCACTCGCCAAAGCGAGGTGACCTATTGGGTCGATGAGCGCAACGGCGCCTTCCCCCTGCCGTGGTGGAAGCTGGCGCCCCTCGTCCTGCTCATCGGTTCAGTCTCCGTGGCGATCATGACGCTCGTCATGATCCCGATCTTCGAACGACAAGTGATCAACGGGGCCAAGGACGAACTTCGGGCGGCGGGTATCGACTCCTCGACGTTCGCGTTCGACGCGAGCTATCGAGACCTCGACATCCGGGGTGTCCTGCCCGAGGGGGTCAGCCTGGATGACATTCGAGCAGCCGCAGAGCGAACCGACGGCGTACGTGACCTCGATCTCGACTTCGACGCTGCGGTTCCCGCTCCCGTCGTCGTCCAGGACGAAGAAGACGAAGAAGCGGTCGCAGAACCGGTCATCGCCACGGCACCGACCGAAGTGACGGCCATCGTCACCGCCAGCGGTGTCGTTCTCGCCGGTCAAGTGCCGAGCGAACAGATGCGATCATTGCTCGTCGCCCAGGCCGGGCGCCCGGATGCCCCTGGCCTGCCGACCGTCGACGTGATCGACGAACTGGTCGTGGCCGATCTCGATCCAACCACCGCCGGCGCGAACGCTCGGGTCCTCCAGCTGGGCCTCCTGCTCACGCGGCTCGGGGACGATGCCGTCGGGTCGGCATCCATCACCGACACCACCTTCGACTCGGAGTGGACGGTCGGTTCCGACGATGACGCAGCGACGATCACCTCGACGGTGAATGCAGCGATACCGGCATTCGCTGACGGAGCCGCCACTTCGATCACCGTCGTCGCACCGGCCATCGACCAGGAGATCGCCGCGCTCCAAGATGAGTTCGATGCACTCTCGGTCGAGATCAGGGAGAACGTCACCTTCGCAACGGGATCGGATGTCCTCGATGACACCGCAACCGCCACCCTCGACAAGGTGGTCGAGCTCATGACCACCTACACAGAACCGGTTGTCGAGATCAGCGGCCACACCGACGACGTCGGCAACGACGACAACAACTTGGCCCTCAGTGATGCTCGGGCCGCCGCCGTTCGTCAGTACCTGATCGACGCCGGGATCGACGAGGCAAGAATCCAGAGCATCGGCCGAGGCGAGACCGAGCCGCTGGTGAGCAACGAATCGGCCGAAGGTCGGGCGACCAACCGGCGGGTCGAGTTGATCGCTCTCGAGGTGTTCGTCGAGTGAGCTCTCACCGTCCGCCCGCTGTTCGACAGGTCGATCTCGTCCTCGTCACCGCTCCCCACATCACCGCTCCCCACATCACCGCTCCCCACGTCGCTGCACAAAGGAACTGACCATGCCCTTCGTTCTCTGGGAAATTCTCCTTCCGCTGATCATCGCGTTCCTTCTCGGCCTCTTCTTCGGCTGGCTCTGGTGGGGATGGCGTCGCACCAAGATCACCTATACCGAGTGGGAGACCATGCGCCAGAAGGCAGCTCGGTCTTCCAGTATCGAAGCCGAGGCCGAACTGGACGAGCATCGCGCCGAACTGGCCGAGCTCCGCGCCGAACTGGACGAGCTCCGCGCCGACCGTGACCGGCTCCAAGCCGACATCGATGCCCACGTCGGAGATCCCGCCGCGAGCTGACCCGTTTGCCGTCGGCGGTAGGAACCCACCGACACCACTGGGCGATCCCCACGCCATGTTGGGGGATTCCCCCAGCAGTCAGGGACAGGCCCCTGTGGCTGACTGTGGTGCATGCCATCAGCGACCTCCACCACCGACACCGTCCCCACCGCCGCATCAGCGCCGGTCTCGATCGCCGATCTTGCCGCAGCAACGAAGTCAGATCGGAATCGAGCGGTTGACTTCTACCGGGCGGCAGCCATGGTGGCCGTCGCCGTCGGCCACTGGGCCGCCATCGCCATCTCGGTCGGGCCGACTGGTGATCTGATCACGGGCAACGCACTCGAGTTCGCCCCTTCGATGGCCTGGATCAGCTGGCTCTTCCAGGTGATGCCACTCTTCTTCGTCGTCGGCGGCTTCTCGTCGGCAGTCTCGCTCGACAGCCACCTCTCGAGGAACGGCCGTCCGCAGGACTGGGTTGCCGCTCGGTTGCGCCGCATGGCGGCGCCTGCCACGGTGCTCGCCGGCACATGGCTCGTCATCATCGGTGTCGGCACGGCCCTCGGCGTCGGCAACCTCGCCGCGGCCGGCGCAGTCGCCGCCGCCATTCCGCTCTGGTTCCTGGCCAACTACACCATCGACACCGCCATTGCCCCTTGGCTCTACCCGGCGTTCACAAGGAACCCGCGACGTGTTGCCGCACTTGGTGTGGCGGTCGTTCGGCCTCCTCGAGATCCTGCGGCTGACCGGCCACCACACGATCGCTCAGCTGAACTGGGTGATCGGATGGTTGCTGTTCCAGGTCGCCGGCTTCGCATGGCGCGAGGGCCTCCTCCCCCGTGGCCGGACCATGGTCGCCACTGCAGCCGCACTGTGGGCTGCCGCGATCGCGGCCGTCGTCGGCCCATACCCGATGGCGATGGTTCATCATCCGGGCCTCGAGAACTCACCGACTCATCCTCCGTCGCTCGCGCTGATGCTGTTCGGCGCCGCCTACAGCGCGACAGCCCTTGCTGCGGCCCCTCGGATCAGCGCCGCACTCGCCAGGCGGCCGAAGGCGTGGGCCGTCGTGGTCGCCGCCAACGGCATCTCACTCTCGGTGTACCTCTGGCACTTCACCGCCGCCACCGTGGCGTCGGCCGTTCTCTATGCCCTTGATCTCCTACCGACGGCTGCGGTCGGAACCGGTGCGTGGTGGATCCAGAAGCTGCCGCTGATGGGCCTGTCCGCTGTGGCACTGGCGGCCATCATCGTCGGAGTGGGCCGGTTCGAGCGCCAGGCCCTGCTCGCCCCACGGACGCCGTGGAATGGTGGGCCGCTCTCGATGCTCGCGACCGCTGCGCTCATTTCAGGATCGGTGAAGCTGTGGTCGCTCGGGAGTGCCCTCGGCGTCGTGTCCGGTTGCACGCTGCTGCTCGTGGTCTGGTTTGCCGCAATGCGCACCACTACCGTCGATGCATGAACGACCTGTCCCGCTCGTCCACACGACGTGCACTCAGCTACATCGACGTCTCGCGAACGTTCTACGCCGCCCACGGCTACGAGCGCCCGTACGAGTGGGCGGTACACGACACGACCCCGTTCCAGAGGCTCGAGCGGCCGCTGGCCGAAGCAACGGTCGGTGTGGTCACGACGGCGTTCCCCCACGACGCACCCCGCCCGAAACAAGCGATGGCCGTGCCGTGCGAACCGCTGCCCACGTCGCTGTTCACCGCAGACCTCTCGTGGCACAAGGAAGCGACCGACACCGACGACGTCGACACCTTTCTCCCACTCCGGGCACTCGCTCGGGCGCAGGACCGCATCGGCCGGGTCAGCGAGCGCTTCTACGCCGTACCCACCTCGCACAGCCAGCGGGCCAGCCGTTCGGACGCCGAACGAGTCGCCGAGTGGTGTGAGCAGGACCAGGTCGATGTGGTGCTGTTGGTGCCGCTTTGACCCGTCTGCCATCAGACCGTGAGTCTGATCGCACGCCATCTCGAATCGACCGGACGCCCGACGGTGATCATCGGGAGCGCTCGCGACATCGTCGAGGAGTGCCGCGTCCCCCGATTCGTGTTCACCGACCTTCCCCTCGGGAACCCGTGCGGCCCGCCCGGTGACCGCTCGGCCCACGACCTCACGCTGCGTCACGCCCTCGACCTCGTCGAGCACGCATTCGCACCCGAGACCACCGTGCAGTCGTCGATCCGCTGGCCCACAGATGAATGGCGCTCCAGCTACATGCGCGTCGATGAGACCAATCGCGACGAACTCCTCGCTCTCGGGGAGCGGCGGCGGCAGAAGCAGCAGAACCGCCGCCGCGAAAACACGACATAGGCCATCAGGACCGGTCGTCGGATCCGGCGCTCAACCACGACCGATTCGTGGTCGATGACTCTTCGGTGGCGACACACGAACTCTCCTGGGAGAAGCTCCTCGAAGCTCATGACAACGACGATGCCCTGATCGCTGTCGTCGACTCCGACTTCGTGCTTCGCGCCGCCTCTTCATCACTCGAGCAGGAGATCGATCTCGACCGTGAGGCAGTGATCGGGACGAGTGTGGCCGACCTGGTGCACCCGGACGACCTGGTCAGAGCATTGGACGTGTTCAGCAAGACTCGAATCTTCCACGGGCTGCGGCCTCCCGGGATCTACCGAATCAGAAGTGACAACGACGGCAACTACCGGACCTTCGACGTGTCGGGAGAAACCCTGTTCGACGGGAAGGCCGTGGTGATGCGTCTGCGTCGACCGAGTCAGCGGGCTCGCTCGGAAGTCCTCGCTCTCGAGCAGGTCGACGTCTTCGAGATGCTGGGCGACGGTCGCTCGCTGGATGACTGCCTGCTGGCGTTGACGATCATGGTCGAGCGCAACATCGACAACTGCCGAGCGGTCATCCACGTGGCCGACGCCGCGGGACTGCTTCGTCAGGTCGCGGCAGGCACGCTGCCGTCGGCGCTCGGCACACGGTTCACCGGCAAGCCGGTCGACGAGCCTGGCGGCGAGCTGCAGGAAGCGCTCGAGCGCGGCCTCACGTTCGTCGACGTCAATCCGGCACGCCTGGCTCCCTGGCCTCGCTGCTCCGCCACCCCGGCCCTCCTCGGCGACGGCTCGATCGGTGGCTACTTGGAGGTGTTCCACCCGGACGCCGGGAGGCCGGACAACGCAGAGCTCGCCCTCCTGAGCCTCGCGAGCCGCCTGATCGGCCTCGTGGTCGACCGCCACACCTTCGAGGCCAAGCTCGCCGACGCCGCCTACAACGACTCCCTGACCGGTCTGGGGAACCGGCGGGCGCTCGCCCAGGCGCTGGAAACGATGACCCAGGACGACAACGACGTCGGCGTCCTTGCGATCGATCTCGACCAGTTCGCGGCGGTCAACAACAATCTCGGCCACCACGCCGGCGACGAGATGCTCCGTGCCGTGGCCGAGAGCATCGTCGCCACACTTCCCGCAGGGTGCGCACGCGTTCCGACCCGGTGGCGATGAGTTCCTGGTGACCGTTCCGGGCGAACGGCGCTCGGAGGACCTGGTCGCCCTCGGCGAGCGGATCCTGGCATGGTTCGAAGCGAACCCCATCGATCTCGATGGCACCCAGCGTCGAGCTCGAGCTTCGATCGGGGTCGCCAAGTCGTCCGGGCAGTCGCTCACGATCGAAGAACTGTTGGCTCAGGCCGATACGGCGATGTACGCCGCGAAACGCAACGGCGGCAACGCTGTTCGGCTCCACAGCCCTCCACTCAATGCGAAGCTCGTCCACCGCCGCGCGCTCGCCGACGCGCTGCCGAACGCCATCGTCGAAGACACCCTGCACCTCGACTATCAGCCCGTCGTCTCGCTCGCGACCTCCGCCGTCGTCGGGTTCGAAGCACTCGTTCGATGGGATCATCCCTCGTTCGGTGTGTTGGGTCCTGACGAGTTCGTGCCGATCGCCGAGGAGAGTTCACTGATCCTGCGACTCGACGAATGGGTGATCCAGAAAGCAGCCGGGCAAGTGGCGGCGTGGAGCAACGGCAGCGACCCCCTCGACGTCTGGGTCAACCTGTCTGCCCAGTCCCTCACTCAACGTGACCTCGCCGGCCGCATCGTCGAGCTGCAGAACCGCCACGGTGTCTGCATCGGGATCGAACTCACCGAGCGAGACAGCTTCGGGTCGACCGAAGATGCCGAGCAAGCCTTCCAACGACTGCACCGAGCCGGGATCAACATCGCTCTCGACGACTTCGGCACCGGGCGATCGAGCCTCTTTCGCGCTGTCTTCCACGACCCGACGGTGCTGAAGATCGATCGGTCATTCGTCGCGCAGATGATCGAGTCGCGACGGGTCATGGTCCTCGTCGAGACGATCCTCGACCTTGCCAGGCGGCTGGGCCTGGGGGTGATCGCCGAGGGCGTGGAGACAGAAGAACAGATGCGGAGACTCCGGGCGCTCGGCTGTGACTTCGGACAGGGCTACCTGTTCTCGCCGCCGATCGGAGCGGCAACGATCGAGCGTCGCTTCGGCACCGACTTCAGCCGTCTGCGCTATGTTCCCGACAACCGTCAGGTGCGAACGAGTCGGGTGACGATTTCGACGTGTGACGTGTGCCCGAACAGATCGAGCACCCGAACCCACTCGGGTCGGTAGCCGTGGCCGACCAGCAATGACACGTCGCGCGCCATCGCCGCAGCGTCGCAGCTGACCAGCGCCATCACGTCCGCCCCGGTTCCCGCCAATACGGCGGCGCCGCCGACACCGAGACCGGCGCGAGCGGGATCAGCGATGACCGCGACTGCCGGCGTCGGGGCCCAGTCCTCCACCGCAGACTCGACCACGATTGCGTGATCAGGGAGGTTGACTCGGCTGTCCGCCACCGACGTCGGCGCGTTCTCCACGCTGACCACCGGTCGATCTCGACCGAGAATCGCTCCGAAGAGGCCGACCCCTGCATATGCGTCGACGAGCGGGCCGTCGAAGCCGTCGATCGCTTCGGCGACGAGTTCGACCATCGCCTCGGCCCCGTCTGGTCGGCATTGGAAGAAGGATGGACCCGAGATCTGGAATCGGTGGCCTGCGACGACCTCGCCGATCGAGGCGGGATGCTCCTCGGTGCTCAGGACCACATCGTCCGACAGATCGACGTCGTTGCCGCCGGACAGGACGTGCACGAGTGATTCGCCCGTGCGCGCACCCACCCGGAGCACGACCTCCTCGGCACCCCCGAAGTCAGTTCCGGTGAGCAACTAGTCGAGGCGCGGGTGCGCGACGAGACACGACGAGGGAAGGAGCACCTCGTTCGAGCGTCGCATTCGGAAGCCTCCGCTCCCGGCTCGGACTGCGGCTCGGAGCGTCGTTCGGTATCCGAACGGATCGAGGTCCGCTGCCGATTCGATGTCCAGGTCAGTGATCTTGGCGATGCGTCGAACGGCGTCGCGAACGACCTCGGCCCGCATCGCCCGTTGCCCACCGACGGAGATGTGCTGCCAATCGCAGCCGCCACAACCGCGTGCGACTTCCGGGCACGGCGCATCCACCCGGAGTGGCGACGGCTCGATCACCTCGTTGACCTTCGCCCGGAAGAACTGCTTCTTCTGTTGGACGACCTCGACATCCAGCCGGTCGCCGGGCACCGAGCCGGACACGAAGACGACGCGGCCGTCCGGAGCTGTCGCCAAACCGTCGCCTCCGGCAGCCATGCGGTCCACGCGAACCTCGAAGTTCATGGCGCAAGGGTGGCATCGGTTTGCCCCAGCGACCACTATGGCGAGCGATGAGTTCAGCGATCAAGATCGTCCCTTCTGTCCTCCCTGCCGATTTCGCCCGCTTGGGCGACGAATGCCGGGCCCTCGAACGAGCCGGCGTCGACCGAATCCAGTGGGACGTGATGGACGGCCGTTTCGTCCCGAACCTCACGTTCGGGGCCGACGTGATCGCCGCGTGCCGCCCAACGGTGTCGGTGCCGTTCGAGGCGCACTTGATGATCGAGGAGCCGGACGCGCTGATTCCCAGCTTTGTCGAGGCGGGGTGCGAGCTGATCATCGTGCACGCCGAGACGACCCGACATCTCCACCGAACCCTGGGACTGGTGAAAGAGCTCGGAGCTTCTGCCGCCGTTGCCCTCAACCCGTCGACGCCCATCAGCGAGGTCGAGCACGTCGTCGATCTGCTCGACATGCTGCTGGTGATGACCGTCAATCCTGGCTTCGGTGGTCAGGCCTACATCGCGACAATGGAGCCGAAGATTCAGCGCCGCGCGAACGCTGCTCGACACCGCCGACCATTGGATCGACCTCGAGGTCGACGGCGGCATCAGCTCCAGCGACGATCGACGGTGCCGCTGCTGCCGGCGCCAACGTCATGATCTCGGGTTCGTGGATGTTCAAACACCCGGACGGTCTGGCTGCAGCCGTGGACGAGCTGCGACGGCTCGGCCACTGCGGCCTATCCGACGAGCAGCTGACGATCAGTCAGATTCACCCTCGGGCACCTTCGGCCAGCTCGCCGGCTCTGGCGATCACCCGGTCGAACAAGCCCGTAGTCACGAGCCTCGGCTGCGGTGAACCACTTGTCACGATCGGAGTCGGCGACGATGGTCTCGACGTCCTGACCGGAGTGCTCGGCGATGAGTTCGGCCATCTCGCGCTTGATCTTGATCAGGTTCTCGGCCTGGATGGCGATGTCGGATGCCTGGCCCTGCACACCAGCGCTCGGCTGGTGCATCAGGATGCGGGCGTGCGGCAGTGCATAGCGCTTGCCGGGTGCGCCGGCGGTGAGCAGGAACTGACCCATCGAAGCGCCGAGGCCGAGGCAGACGGTGGCGACATCGGGCTTCACGAACTGCATCGTGTCGTAGATGGCCATGCCGGCGGTGACCGACCCACCGGGCGAGTTGATGTAGAGCCAGATGTCCTTGTCCGGGTCTTCACCGGCAAGGAAGAGCATCTGGGCGGCGATGGAGTTGGCGATGGTGTCGTCGACCTGTTGGCCGAGGAACACGATGCGGTTGCGCAGCAGCTGCTGGTAGATGTCGAAACCGAAACCCCCGCTGGGGATCTCGGCCACAGGCAAGCCAGGAATCGTCATAGCGCCACGAGGTTACCGCCAAGGTGCGCCGGCATGCGGCTTCGACGCCGGCTCGATCTCGGTGCGGACGGTGGGACTCGAACCCACACACCTTTTCAGGCGCCAGGACCTAAACCTGGTGCGTCTGCCAGTTCCGCCACGTCCGCAACGACTGCGCAGGCTATTGCAAACCTCGGGTTTACGCCCCACAAAATCGGGGGTCATAGCCTCCGGTTCGCCCTCGAACTGCCCTGTTCGCCGAACCGGAGGCTCCAGCCCCCGAAAACGGGGGGCTGGAACCCGAGGTTTGCACCTCAGGAGAACTTTGCACGTGAGGAGAACATCGAGAAGGGGGATTGGGTGAGGGCGGTGTCGAGGGCGGCCAGGGCTCGGCTGCGGTGGGACAGCTCGTGTTTTTCCTCTCGCGACATCTCGCTGAACGTGCGACCACCGCCCTCGATCGGCTCGAACACCGGGTCGTACCCGAACCCACCCGAGCCGAGCCGCTCTGCGCCGCGATGTAGCCGTCGACGGCCCCCTCGGCGGTCAGACCGGCTCCGTCCGGACCGATCAGGGCCACGACAGTGCGGAACGTCGCCGTTCGGTCGTCAGGCTCGACATCGGCCAGGGACGCCAGCAGCAAATCGACGTTCTGCTCATACGTTGCCTCGGGTCCGGCGTAGCGGGCCGTGTGCACGCCTGGGCCGCCATCGAGTGCATCGACGAACAGTCCGGTGTCGTCGGCCAGCGCCCACGCCCCGGTTGCCTGAGCGACCTCGGTCGCCTTCTTGATCGCATTCCCCTCGAGGCTGTCCTCGTCCTCGATCGTCTCGGCAAGATCGGCCGGACGTGGCTGCACCTCGAAGCGGTCGCCCAACAGCTCTTCGAGCTCGACGACCTTGTCCGGGTTCGCCGTCGCCAGCACCACGACAGGACGGACCACGATCAGCCCCGATCGGGCCGGGCCGCAGGTGGCGTCGCCAGCAGTGCGCGCTGGGCCTCGGTGATCTGGGCGATTCCGTGCTCGGCGAGATCGAGCAGTGTGTTGAGCTGGCCACGATCGAACACCGCACCCTCGGCTGTGCCCTGGACCTCGATGAGTGCACCGCTGCCGTTCATCACCACATTCATGTCGACCTCGGCCGTCACGTCTTCGACGTAGGGGAGGTCGAGCCGGCACTCACCTTCGACGATCCCGACGCTGATCGCGGCGCATTGATCGGTCAGGGGATGGGTCCCGAGTCCGAGGCGAGTGATGGCGTCGTGGAGCGCAACGAAGCCACCGCAGATCGCGGCCGTCCGAGTTCCTCCGTCGGCTTGGAGCACGTCGCAGTCGACGGTGATCGACTGCTCGCCGAGAAGCGTCATGTCACAGACGGCCCGCAGGCTGCGACCGATGAGACGCTGGATCTCCTGATCTCGTCCCGACGTCCGACGTCGGATGCGCTCGGGACTCGACCCCGGGAGCATGTTGTACTCAGCGCTGACCCAACCCTTGCCACTCCCCCGCATCCAACGGGGCACGTCCTCCTCCACCGATGCCGTGCACAACACGTGCGTGCGACCGAACTTCACCAGGACCGACCCATCAGCCATGTCGGTGAAGTCACGCTCGAAGCTCATCGGGCGTAGTTCGTCGGCAGTGGCTCTTCCATCAGGTCGCATCGTGAGGTCTCCAGTATCGGGCGTCGGCGAGTTCCGGCCCGAGGAGTCTGCTCCCCATCCGGGTGAATGCGGCAACATCGCCGGAGGAAATGAACGTGGCCGACCCCTTCCGGCCGGACTGGAGCAATCCGAGACTCTCGAGGAGGTCGGCGGTGGCGAACGCCGTTTCGTCTGCCGAGGACACCAGGACCACATCGGCACCGACCACGGCCCGAATCACCCTCGCCAGGTACGGGTAGTGGGTGCACCCGAGCAACAGTGCATCCACATCGGCGTCCACGATCGGCTGCAGCAACCGCTCGGCCAGGATCTGCACTTGCCGACCCGACGTCTCGCCTCGCTCGACGAACTCGACGAGACCCGGGCAGGCACAGGTCGTCATGACGATCTCGGCGCCGGCTGCGGACGACGCCGACACACGGGCGAGGGCCGCCTCGTAGGCGCCGGAACCAACGGTGCCGACGGTGCCGATCACCCCGATCCTGCGGGAATCGGTCCGCTCCACGACCGCACGCACACCAGGTTCGATGACGCCGATCACGGGGATGCCGAGGGTCGCTCGGAGGTCGGGCAGCGCCGCCGCCGTCGCCGTGTTGCAGGCAACGACGAGCAGTTTCACGTCGTGGTCACCGACCAGGTGGTCCGCGATCTCGAGCGAGTACCGACGGACCTCGTCGAGGGACTTCGATCCGTAGGGATACCGCCCCGTGTCCCCCAGGTAGACGAGGTCCTCGCCGGGAAGCAGATCGATGACGGCTCGCGCCACGGTCAACCCGCCGAAGCCACTGTCGAACATCCCGATGGGGCGTCTCGCCACCGGCGCAGCGTAGGGCGGCCGCTGGGCAGAGGTGCCCGATCGCTTGATTGGTGGACCGGTCGCGCCCTACGTTTTGCGTCAACACGTTCGGCCGCCGGGACATCTCGAATGACCGGCGGCCGAACAGGTACGTGGGTGATGACGCGTTGCGTTCGAGCCGGCCCCGGATGGGCCGGCTCTTCGCGTTCGGGTCAGAAGTAGATGACGTCGCCCAAGGATTCGGCGACGGTCTCGAGGTCGTCTGTGTACGCCCCGGTCGAGAGGTACTTCCACGCTCCGTCGCACACGATGAACACGATCGTGGCCGGCCCGTTCTTCTCCGAGTCCCACTTCTTCGCCACCTTCACCGCTCCGGCGAGCGCTGCACCCGAACTGATGCCGGCGAAGATGCCGGCCTCGGTCACGAGCCGACGGGTGTACTCGAGCGAGTCGATCGGCCGAACGATGCGTTTGCCGTCGAGCAGTTCCATTCCGCCCCACTTCTCGAAGACCGGGGGCACATAGCCGTCGTCGAGGCTGCGTAGCCCCTCGACTCGTTCCCCACTGGGCGGCTCGACGGCGTAGATCTTCACGTCTGGTTTGTGTTCCTTGAGGAAGGTTCCGACGCCCATCAACGTTCCGCTCGTTCCCAGGCCGGCGACGAAATGGGTGATGTCGGGGACGTCTCCGAGGATCTCGGGGCCCGTGGTCTCGTAGTGCGCCGTCGGGTTGGCCTCGTTGCCGTACTGGTACAGGAACACCCACTCGGGATGCTCGGCGGCCAAGGCTTGAGCGCGGCGAACCGCGCCGTTGGAACCCTCGGCTCCCGGTGACGGAATGATCTCGGCACCGAACGCCTCGAGCACCTGGCGACGCTCGATCGTCACGCTCTCGGGCAGCACGATCTTGAGGTCGTAGCCCTTCGTACGGCAGATCATCGCCAGCGCAATACCGGTGTTGCCGGACGACGGCTCGATGATGGTCTTGCCGACGGTGAGTTCGCCAGCTTCCTCTGCCGCCCGAACCATGGCGACGGCAATGCGGTCCTTGACCGAACCGGCAGGATTCTGGCTCTCGAGTTTCGCCAGGATGCGAACCCCTGGATCGGGGCTCAGTTGGGAGACATCGACAATCGGCGTGTCACCGATCAGATCGAGAACCGACGAATAGACCGTCACGGTTCAGCCGCCGGCGACAGCGGGAAGGATCGCCACTTCGTCGCCGTCGGCGACCACCGTGTCGAGCTTGTCCATGAAGCGGATGTCCTCGTCGTCGACGTAGATGTTGACGAATCGTCGGAGCTCACCGGATTCATCGAGGATGTTGGCCCCGAGGCCCGGGTAGGCGCTGACGAGATCGTGGAGGACCTCTCGGACCGTCGACCCGTGGACGTTCACGGTGGTCTGACCGTCGGCTTGCGCCCGCAGCACCGTGGGCAGCCGCACGATGACGTTGGTGGACGTGACGTTGGTGGACGGGACGGTCTGAAGAGAAATGGTGGTGTCGCTCACAGAAGCTCCTGATCGAAAGATGACAAAGCCGACTGGCTTCGTAAGGAATCTATTCTGTCAACAACAGCGTCTCTTCGGCTATTCCGGTGGCGGAATCAGTTCCGAAGTGTCCAGGCGAGGGGTCGACGGCAAAGCTCCGCAGCTCCGGAGCTTCAAACCCGAGTGACACGATCAGCCAATGCCATGACGGTGGGACCAGCGGTTTTGTCGCCTCCGCGACGTCGGTGGCCGATGGGTAGGCCGCCGTGTGGGTGTGCGAGTGCATCACGCCGACGACCTCGAGGCCGTGGTCGTCGCCGAAGCGTTCGGCTCTCATGAACCCGCGAGGATCGAGTTCGAAGACTCGGCTCGACAGCGCGACGTTGTCCACCGGCAACGAACGCGTCGACCGTACCCGCCGCACCCTGTCCAGCCGGCGCCAACAACAGCCCGCATGCCTCGTGGGGGTAGACCCTCCATGCCTCGGCCAGTACGTCGCCTACGACACGGCTCGTGATGCGCAACACGTCGCTGACACTAGCGCTCACCGTCCGTTCCACCCCGCTGATCCTTCGGGACCACTCGACCGGCAAACTCACCCAAACCCCTTCAGAAGAGGGCACGAACCGGTCGAGAACCAAGAAGTGACCGAGCGGGTGGCCTCCCCAGAGAAGGCATCAGAAGACACAAATCCGCACATCGAACGACGATGGACGGGCCAGGACGGTGGTGCGCGCTCGATCCGGGTCCTCGTCGCAGTCCTGCCGACCATTGCCGCCACCGTGTGTGTGCTCGTCCTCGTGCGGCTCATCCCTGCCGACCAGTCGATCGCAACCCGGGCCGTGTCCCTCATCGCAGTGGCCGGTGCCGGCTTTGCCTCCGCATCGGCGACGAGTCGCTTCACGGTCAGACTCCTGCCGCTGACCGTCCTGATGCGGTTGTCGCTCGTCTTCCCCGACCAAGCCCCGTCTCGACTCAAGCTCGCCATTCGCGCTGCGAGCAGCAAAGGCCTCAAGGCCGAGGTGGAATCGGCTCGCCACCACGGCTTGTCCTCCGACATCACCGAGGCCGCCGGTCAGGTCTTGTTGCTGACGACGGCACTGGGCGAACACGACCGGCGAACACGCGGACACTCGGAACGAGTGCGCCTCTACGCCCGCATGCTGGGCGAAGAACTCGGAATCGTGGGCGACGATCTCGATCGACTCCAATGGGGCGCGTTGTTACACGACGTCGGCAAGTTGACGATCCCGAAGGAAATCCTGAACAAGCCGACAGAGCTGGGACCGACGGAGCGAGCGATCATGGCCGGGCACGCCTCCGCCGGCAGCGAGATGGTCGCTCCGCTCCATCCTTTCCTCGGACCATTCGTCTCCGCCGCCGACGGTCACCACGAAAGGTGGGACGGCTCGGGTTATCCGGCGGGCCTCTCCGGCCGGCAGATTCCGATCGCCGCGCGCATCGTCGCCGTCGCAGACGCGTACGAGGTGATGACCGCTGTCCGCGCCTACAAGCGGCCGATGAGCCCCGCGGCTGCGAGGGCCGAGCTGACTGCATGCGCCGGCACCCATTTCGATCCAGATGTGGTTCGGGCGTGGCTGCGTCTGGCGGTCGGCGACGTCAACAAGGCCGCAGGACCGATGGCGGCATTGGCCGGACTGCCGCTCATCGGTGAGTTCGTCTCGCTCTTCTCGCGGGCTGCGTCGCAGATCTCGTCCGTGCCGGCGGCCATGGCCACGGCCGGCCCAGCGGCGGCAACCGCCGGTGCCATGACGTTGGCGATGGTGGCCGCCCCTCCCCCGCCCATCTCGCCGCCCGACCTCGGCCTCGACCTTCGTCCGACCACGACTGTCCAGCACCCCTCGACGACCGACAGCGACGGTTACCACCGAACGAACAACCACCACCCGTGACTTGTTTGCGCCGACCGAGCCGACCACGTCCGTCGACACGGCGGCCATCGTCGACGAATCGGAAACAGCTCCTGCCACCACCACAACCGCTACCACCGACAACCGCTGCACCGACAACCGCTGCACCGACAACCGCGGCACCGACAACCGCTGCACCGACGACGAGCAGCACGGCCGCACCACTCTCGACCCAGACGATTCTGGCGAGAGTCCGCGGCGGCACGCTCAACCTGGCCGGCCCGATCACCGCTGGGGCTGACCTCACACGGACAGGCCCGTACGGCGACGGCACCTACCTGTTCCAGGATCCCGCCCAGACCCTGACCAGCGATCTCACCGTGCGTGGCAACGTCATTCCTGCCGGGACCGTCGTGTGTGTGCACCTGTTCCTCACCTCAAAAGGCGACGACGAATCCTGGAAGCTCGACTACGACGTGCCGGTGCTGGCGATCACGCGGACCGGTGGGCAGCTCGCTGCGACTGACGGGCTGAGCGCCGGGCCGGTCGACTACGGGCCGACAGGCCGACGAGGCTTGGGCGAGGACGGCGACTCATCGATTACTTCAGGGGGGACGCGAGCCCACATCAAACTGGACGACGGCAGGGTGAACTCGGTTCGCATATTCCTCGACTGCAGTTCCTGAGCCCCAGCTAGCCTCGCTCTCATGCCGGTGAAGATGATCGCCACGAACAAGACGGCTCGTCGCGACTACGAGATCTCGGAGACCTTCGAGGCCGGGATCATGCTGCGCGGCTCGGAAGTGAAATCGCTTCGCGAGTCCAACGTCCGGATCGCCGACACCTACGCCAGATTCGAAGACGGCGAGCTCTACGTCATCGGCCTCCACATCGCGGCATACACCCGAGCGGGGACTCACGTGACGCTCGAGTCGGAACGCAAGCGCAAACTCCTCCTCCACCGGCATCAGCTCGACCGGCTCTCACTCGAAGACCAGCCAGGACAACCTCCAGCTCGTCCCGATGGCCCTCTACTTCAAGGACGGTCGCGTCAAGCTCGAAATCGGTCTCGGCCGAAGCCGCAACACGGTCGACAAGCGACAGATGATCGCCAAACGCGACGCCGATCGTGAAGCTCGTCGGGAACTCGCAGCCCGTCAACGGCGCTAGACTCGACAACCCTCCCTTCGGGAGGACTTACTTGACAGAGCATGCAAGCAACAACTGCATCTCTTTCGACAACGGGGCTGACCGGTTTCGACGTCGAGACGAGAAGCCGTAGGTGCGACCCGAGTTGCTCAGACTCGTTAAACAGGGCTCAAACAGAAGCGCCAACAAGGCTGACTTCGCTCTCGCTGCCTGATCTGATCAGATAGTGAAGAGGAAAACTGCGAGCCGTGAGGCCACGCGGGGCCAGATCGCTACAGCCCGGCAACAGAAGTAGCGGTGGACGGTGGGAGAGACCACTGACGGGAAGGAAAGACTCCTGACATCTGGCAAAGACCAGAGGGTGGTTCTTCGGAACAGGTGACCCGGCACCCTGGCTGCCCCAAGCCAGGAACTCGGGAATGGTCGTAGCAAGTGCGGTGACTCCTCGGCGGACGGGGGTTCGATTCCCCCCAGCTCCCACGTGACGTGTGCCCTACGGGGCATGTGTGCCCTTCAGGGCAGTGTGCCCTTCAGGCACCCGAGTTTCGGCTGCGCCGAATCTCCACACCTGTGATGTCTCGAGACATCGAACACCCTCGGATCGGGCCCTCCGCTCTCACGTTCGTCCGGCCACGGTCGAAACCAAAGTCATGCTGATCGGTGCACCGCAGAGCGATCTTTCCCCGGCGGTCGTGGCCGCCCGCGACCTGGACGAGGCGTATCGCGCGCCGTTGCCTCGTCTCACGACCAGGGTGTTTCGTGACCTGGCGATTTGGATGACCGGACTCGGGCTGATGATGGGTGTCGTGTTCCCGTTCTTCGTCGTTGCCCTTGGTGTCCCGACGAGCTTCGCCCTCACGGTGCGCTTCTTCGTGGCCACCACGGTCGCCGGCCTCATCGTCGGCGCAGCCAACCACTATCTCTCTCGGTCGGTCGTCGGTTCGCGACTCCGCTTCATGCGGTCGAAGATGGCGGCGGTCGAGGCAATGCTCCTGGAGTCAGCCTCGGGTGTGGGCGACTTCGAGTGCACCCCGGAGACGTGTTCGATTCCGGTCGACTCCGACGACGAGCTGGGCGAGGTGCTCTCCTCGTTCAACCGTCTGGTGGCCGCTCAGGCTTCCTCGCATCGTTTCATGGAGGAAGCGCAGCAGCTCGCTGAGGATCGTCTCCGGGACCTGGAATCGGCACAAGCCGAACTGGTCCAAGCACAAAAACTCGAATCCGTCGGCCAACTCGCCGCCGGCATCGCCCACGAAATCAACACACCAATGCAATACATCGGCGACAACACCCACTTCCTCAAAAACACCGTCACCCGACTCCTCGCCATCGCCCACGCAGCCGACACCGCAACCCAACCCGACGCCACCCCCACCGACCAACAACACCTCACCCAACTCATCGCCAAATCCAAACTCCCCATGCTCACCCAACGAGCACCACAAGCAGCAGACGACGCCCTCACCGGCGTCGAAAACGTCTCCCGCATCGTCACCGCAATGAAACGCTTCTCCCACCCAGGAACAACCGAACTCGCCCCCGTCGACCTCAACGAATCCATCGCCACCACCCTCACCGTCTGCCGCAACGAATGGAAATACGCAGCAGACATCACCACCAACTACGGCAACATCCCCACCATCCAAGGCCACCTCGGAGAACTCAACCAAGTCTGGCTCAACATGATCGTCAACGCCGCCCACGCCCTCACCGACCGCCACGGCGACACCAAAGGCGACATCACCATCACCACCACCACCCCAGACCCCAACCACGTCACCATCACCATCACCGACAACGGCGCCGGCATCGCCACAAGAACACCTCGACAAAGTCCTCGACCCCTTCTTCACCACCAAAGACGTCGGCAAAGGCACAGGCCAAGGACTCGCCATCGCCCACCAAGTCATCACCAAAGCCCACCACGGCACCCTCACCGTCGACTCAACCAAAAACGAAGGCACCACCTTCACCATCACCCTCCCCACCCAACCCCCCACCCCAACAGAAAACCAAACATGAGAGTCCTGCTCGCCAGGTGAGGGTCGAGTCGGCTCAGGCGTCGGTGATCCCGGAGCGGATCGCGGCCACGACCTCGGCCGGCACTTCGCTCATGCCGTGCGCCGTCGCCGCATGCTCGGCCGCAGCCGCCAGGACCTCGTCGTCAGTCGCACCGGTGACGACTCCGTCACAGCCCGGCACCACCTGATCGCAGGCGAACGTCTTCATGATCTTCTCCTCCGTTTGTCGGACACCCGACGTTCGGGCGCCATCGGGAGGTCAGGCCGGTCTGGCCATCGCACGTGCGTCGTCGTCGCTGAGATCCATGTCGTGAACCGTCTTGGCGTGTGTTTGCGCCTCGGCGATCACGGCCTGTTCATCAGCTCCTCGCAGCACTGTCCCGCATGGGCATTCGATGGTGTTTCCACTCATGGCCGGCCTCCCTCGTGGCATCCTGACAACTGCGCGTTGGCAGATGGTTGGAGGAACCTTGGCACGTTTGTACCTCACAGGGGGCCTGCGCCTCGATGGACCCACCGGCAGCTTCACCGACGCCGATCTCCCCGGCAACCAAGGCCGCATCGCCCTCGCCGCCCTCGCCGTCGAGCGTCGACCCCTCAGCCACGACCGGCTGGCCGACATCGTCTGGGGTGATGCACTTCCGTCGCAGTGGAAGACGGCGCTCGCTCCCGTGATCTCCAAGATCCGTTCGCTCATCACCACGACCGGCCTCGACGGCCCGAGCACTCTCAGCTCCTCGGCCGGTGCATACGAGCTCACGCTGCCGGCCGACATCTGGGTCGACCTCGAGAACGGGCTGCGTCGACTGGACCGGGCCGAGGGCGCACTTCGCCACGGCGATCACACCGACGCCGCCCGCCACGCCACCGTCGCCTCGGGCATCCTGCGCCGGCCGTTTCTCACCGGGATCGACAACCTCTGGGCCGACGGTGTCCGCACCCGCGTCGCCGACGCCTTGTATCGAAGCTCGATCACCCTCTCCGCCGCATGGAATCAGCTCGGCGACCACCAACTCGCAGCCACGGCGGCCCAGACCGCGATCGACCTCGACCCACTCCGTGAGCTCGCTCACCGTCTCCTCATCGAAGCCGAACACGACCGAGGCGACCACAGCGCCGCGCTCCGCGCCTACACCCGCTGTGTCAGCCTCTTCGCCACCGAACTCGACGCTGCACCCTCGCCCAGAACACTCGAACTCGGTGATCGCCTCCGGAGGAGCGGCTCCGACTCAGGGTGATCTCGGCAGAACGACAGATTCGGCGGCCGGGCAGGATCGGATCGATGGCGGCGATGAGGTCTGCAAGTTCGTCATCTTCGAGGTGGGTGAAGGTGAATTTCGAGTTCGTCCCATCGTTCATCTCGAAACGAAGGACCCCGATGCTGGCCCGGGAGTGGGTCGTGCCGTTGGAGACCGACTGCGTGCTGATCGCCGCGTACCCACCGGTGCACCTGATCGATCGGCACTCGCTTCTTCGCCCACGACCAGATCCCGACCCTCCATCCGGATCTCCGGGTTCCGCCGCCTCCCCCAGTCGTAGACATCGTGGAATCAGAAGGAAGAGCCCGGCACCGATGATCCCGAGCGCGACGAAGGATCCGATGCTCTGGCTGTCCTCTGCCATGTAGGCGGCGAACGCTCCGAAGCCGGCAAGCGCAGCGATCCCTGCGGCGACCCATCTTGCCCATCGGCGTGACGATGGTTCGAGGTTGCGCCGCCAAACGAGCAGGCCTGATGGTGTGGTGGTCGCCATGGTGTCCCTCCTCGGCGTGTCACGGCCACCGCCTCGTGCGGTGTCGTGATCGGCACGAGAGTAGCGCGTAGGCTCGCGACGTGACCGGAGACCGGGTGACCGGAGAGATGGATCTCGAGCAGATGCTCGCCGAGCTGCGCGTCGGGAGACGGGAAGGCACGTATTGCATGGTGAGCCTCGTCGCTCCCGATGCAGACCTCCGAGCATCGGCAGCAGCAATCGTCAAGGAAGACGAGGCCATCTCCCTCGTGATCACCACCGAGGAAGCCGACGAACGACAGATCCCGTACGACTTCGCCGCAGCGTGGCTCACCTTGGAGGTGCACTCGTCCCTCCATGCGGTCGGGCTGACCGCTGCGGTCGCTCGATTGCTCGCTGACCAGGACGTGCCGTGCAACGTCCTGGCCGGGTTCTACCACGACCACCTGCTGGTTCCGGCCGCCGACGCAGAGCGCGTCGCAGCCATCCTGGAATCGAGGAGCTGACCGCTCAGCGGGAGAGATTGCGCGCGATGAGTCCTGCGGTCGCACCATCTGCGACGCTGATGCGATGCCCATTCGCAGCGCAGCAGACTCGATCCTCGATGCACTCATCATTCCCAGCTTCACCAAGGTCGGCCCCGCCATCAGGCGACGCCTGTTCGACTGGACGGATCCCGATGTCACCGACCGAACGATCGCGATCACCGGTCCGACCAGCGGTCTCGGGCTCGCGACCGCAGAGCGTCTCGCCGCAGGCGGAGCCAACCTCGTCCTGCTTGCCCGCAACCAGACGAAGCTCGATGCCCTCGGTGAACGGCTCGATGCGATGGGGACGGGAACGACCGAGACCATCCTCGTCGACCTGGCCGACCGTGATGCCGTTCGCTCGGCAGGCGACCAGCTTGGCGCGCTCAGCCGTCTCGATGCCCTCGTGAACAACGGCGGCGCCCTGACCACAGAACGCAAAGAGACATCCGATGGTCTCGAGCTCACCTTCGCGACCCACGTCCTTGCGCCGTTCATCCTCACCGAGCGGGCGGTTCCCGCCCTCGAGCAGGGTCACGAGCCCAGGGTGATCACCGTCAGCAGCGGTGGGATGTACGGCAACCCGATCAGCCTCAGCGATCTCCAGACCGAACGAAACTACAGCGGCACATTGGCGTACTCCCGAGCGAAGCGGGCACAGGTCGACCTGACCGGCGAATGGGCGATCCGACTCGCGCCGAAGGGCATCCTCGTGCATGCCATGCACCCCGGTTGGTCGGCAACGCCTGGCGTCTCGGACTCGCTGCCCGGGTTCGAGAAGATCATGAAACCACTGCTCCGTTCGCCAGAGGAGGGCGCCGACACGATCGTGTGGCTGACCTCCGCTCCGGCAGAGGAGATCGGCACGGACGGCTTCTGGCTCGACCGACGTCGCCGACCCGAGGCCTACCTCCCGAACACACGCACCACCTCGGCTCGTGCCGCCGAGCTGTGGGAGGCTGTCTCGCAACTGGCGTGACAGAAGGAGTCGAGATGGCGTGGCACAAGGCGATTGACATCGATCAGTTGCCGGAAGGTCGGGTCATGACGGTGTCGATCGGGACGACCAGCCTCGCCGTCAGTCACGTGGACGGTGGCTTCGGCGCCATCGACAACCGTTGCCCACACCAGGGCGGCCCGCTCGGCGAGGGCACGATCGAGCCTGGCGTCGAGGACACGTGCTGGTTGCGATGCCCGTGGCACGGATACGACTACGACCCTGTCACCGGGGAGTCACCGGGAGCCCACGGCGATGGCGTGCCGAGTCACCCCACCGAGGTGCGGGGCACCGAGCTCTGGGTCGACATCGAGCCGCCCACGCCACACGTCAGAAGCATCTCCGACGTGCTCGTCGAGACGATGGTCAACTGGGGTGTCGACAGCGTCTTCGGAATGGTCGGCCACTCCAACCTCGGGTTTGCCGACGCCATGCGACGGGCGGAGGAGCGTGGCGATCTCCGCTATTTCGGTATCCGTCACGAGGGAGCGGCCGCGTTTGCCGCCACGGCGTACGGGAAGCTCACCGGTGGTCTTGCTGCCTGTTTCGCGATTGCCGGACCGGGCTCGACCAACCTGCTGACCGGGCTCTACGACGCCAAGGTCGACCGCTCGCCCGTGCTGGCCATCAGCGGTCAGGTCGCCACATCGCAGCGAGGTCGCGGCGCGTTCCAGGACGTCGACCTCGAAGCCGTGTTCAACGACGTCGCCGGGTTCAGCGAAAGCGTGCACGCAAATGCAGATCCGGCTGAGCTGATGACGCTCGCCTGCAAGACCGCCGTGGTCGGCCGCCAGGTCGGCCATCTCGTCCTGCCGGACGACGCGCAGACCATCCCCTCCGATGCCGAGGCAGGCGGGCCAACCGGCCGACGCGGCGATCGGTCCATCGCTCCACCCGTCGAGGTTCTGAAGGAAGCCGCAGCACGATTGGCGGCCACGGAGCGTCCGCTGATCGTTGTCGGCGCCGGAGTCCGACACGAGATGGGGCCCATCATCGAGCTGGCCGAGTCGATCGGCGCTCCCGTCGTCACCACCTTCAAGGCCAAGGGCCAGATCGGGGATGACCACCCGCTCGGCTGCGGGGTACTCGGAAGGTCGGGAACTCCGATCGCCAGCTGGTTCATGAACGAGAGCGATCTGATTCTGGTCTTCGGTGCGAGTTTCTCGAACCACACCGGCATCGCTCCGTACAAGCCGATCATCCAGGTCGACGAGGATCCGATGGCGCTCGGTCGATTCCACCCTGTCGACATCGCCGTCCAGGGGAACGGCGCGGTCACGGCGCGGGCCCTCCTCGATGCCATCGGCGAGAAGGCGTGTGTCGATCACCGGCCCGAGGTTGCCGACCGCTGGGCGATCTGGCGCGACGAGAAGGCGAGCCGCCGCACCGACGATCGCGGTGACGGGATCAATGCGGCCCGCTTGTTCGAGGCGCTCAGCGACGTCGCCCCGAGGGACGCCGTCCTGTGCGTCGACGTCGGCAACAACACCTACAGCTTCGGTCGGTACTTCGAGGCTCGACAAGGCCAGAGCGTGCTGATGTCCGGCTATCTCGGCTCGATCGGCTTCTCGTTCCCCGCCGCGATGGGGGCCTGGGCCGCCGTCGGCTCGAGTCGAAAGGTGATCTCGGTGTCCGGTGACGGCGGTTTCGGCCAGTACGCCATGGAGCTCACCACCGCCGCGAAGTACAGCATGGACATCACCCACATCGTGATGAACAACGATGAGCTCGGCAAGATCTCGAAGGAGCAACGAGCGGCCGAATTCGATGTGTGGCAGACCGGACTCGTCAACCCGGACTTCGCCGCCATGGCCGACCTCTGCGGCGTCAGCGGCCGGCGCGTGTCAGATCCGGCCGAGCTCGAAGAGGCACTGCGTACGGCGATCGAACACGAGGGACCAGCACTCGTCGACGTGCTCACCGACGTCTCGCTGCTCTGACCGCATGGACGCCTTGCAGATCTGCGTCGTCGTCGGTGTCGTCATCGCGTTCGGCCTCGTCAGCGGCCGCCTCGCCTCCAGCCCGATCACGATGCCGATGGTCTTCGTCACCGCCGGGGTGGTCACCGAATGGCTCGGCGTGGTCGACGCCGCACTCGAGTTCACCACGGTTGCGTTGCTGGCCGAGGTGGCCCTCGCCCTCATCCTGTTCAGCGACGCGGCCCGGATCGACACGGTCGCCCTTCGCCGCGAACTCGGTCTGCCCGTCAGGCTGCTCGGCATCGGTCTGCCGCTGTCCATCGCACTCGGCACGGGCATCGTCCTCGTGCTGCTACCGAGCCTCGACCTCTGGGAAGCAGCGCTCGTCGCCGCCATTCTCGCCCCCACGGATGCAGCTCTCGGGCTCGCCGTCGTCGAGGAACGATCGGTGCCGCAACGCATCCGCCAGGCGTTGAATGTCGAGTCCGGACTCAATGACGGGATCGCCCTGCCCGCAGTGTTCCTCTTCGCCGCCCTTGCCGCCGGGGAGGAGGCGGCACCGGGGTTCTGGGCCCGATTCGCCGCACGGCAGATCGGACTCGGCCTCCTGATCGGGGTACTGGTCGGCGTGCTCGGCGCATGGGCCCTCGACGAATCGACCCGCCGCGACTGGATCGAAGGGATCAACGCTCAGCTCACCACGCTGGCGTTGGCCGCCGCCGCACTTGCTGCCGCCACCGCGGCCGGCGGCAACGGCTTCATCGCCGCCTTCGTCGCCGGTCTGGTGTTCGGCACCCGCTCCGATCGCTCGTCGAAGACCATCGAATACACCGAGGACACCAGCCGCCTGTTCTCCGCACTCACGTTCTTCGTCTTCGGCAACGTGATCGTCCCCAGCACGGCGTCTGGCCTCACGGCGACCATGGTCGTCTGTGTCGTCGCCGTCCTGACCGTCGGGCGGCTGCTCCCGGTGGCCATTGCCGTGGCAACGGCTCGTCCCCGACTGCCTACCTTGATGTTCGTCGGCTGGTTCGGGCCGCGAGGGATCGCCTCGATCGTGTTCGTCCTGATCGTGATCGAGGACGGCGTCACCGACGTGTCGAGTGATGTGGTCACCGTCGTGACGTGGACCGTGCTGGCGAGCATCTTCCTCCACGGCATCACCGCCGTTCCCGGGGCCCGGGCCTACGGGAGGTGGTACGGCTCGATGGCAGACGATCATCCCGACATGGTCGAATCGGGTCCGGCAACCGATCACCGACTTCGCTACGCCGACTCGAACCCACCAGGAGATACAGATGGATGACCTCACCGAGCATCCGAACGCTGCTTCGGCAACGATCGACAGGTCCGAATGGTCGGCAACATCCCGGTGGACCGGGTCGGCCATCGACTTCTACCGGCGAGGTATCGCGCTCCTCGCCACCGCTAGCTGAAGTCGGGATCGACCCAGTCGACGAACACGTCCGGGGTGTCCACACTGGGCTTCAGAGAGAACTCGGGATCGCGTTTCTCGAGGAAGCTCACGACACCCTCCTTGGCGTCCGCCATCGAGCCCAGAGCCTGGATCGCACGAGAATCGACGCGGTGGGCCTGCATGGGATGGTCGAAGGTGAGGCCCCGCCACAACATCTGACGGGTCAGCGCTGCGCTCACCGGTGCGGCGTAGGTGGCGATCTCGTTGGCCAGGGCGTAGGCGCGGTCGAGGAGCTCATCGTCTGGCACCAACGTGACCAGCCCACCGGCAGCCGCTTCGGCAGCCGGCATCACCCGGCCCGTGTAGCACCACTCGGTCGCCTTGCTGATCCCGACGAGTCGCGGCAGGAACCACGACGAGGCCGCTTCGGGAACAATCCCCCGCCGGGCGAAGACAAAACCGATCTTCGCGCTCTCGGCTGCCAACCGGATGTCCATCGGCAGCGTCATCGTGATCCCGACGCCGACCGCTGCGCCATTGATCGCAGCGATCACCGGCTTGGTCGACTCGAAGATCCGCAGGCTCACCTGTCCGCCGCCATCACGGTTGACTCGCTGCGGGTCGCGACCCCTGGCTCCGGCATCGAACGTGTCGCCACCGGCATCGCCCAGCTCGGCCCCTGCGCAGAAACCACGACCCTCGCCCGTGATCACCACCGCCCGCACGTCGTCGTCGGCATCGATCTGATCGAACGCATCGATGAGCTCGGCCATCATCTTCCTGGTGAAGGCGTTCAGCCGATCCGGCCGGTCCAGGGTGATGGTTGCCACCCGGTCGGTGACCTCGTAGCGAATCTCGTCGTAGCTCATGACGGTCAGCGTGACCGACGCAGCGGGCTGCGGGCAAGTTAGCGTCGGCGGCCGACGCAACGAACGGTGGGAGGCCGGCACATGCATGTAGTCGGGCTCGAGTTCATCATCGTGGCGGCCGCTCTCTTCCTGGGTGCTGTTGTGCAAGGGTCGCTCGGCTTCGGGATGGTGCTGGTCGCGTTCCCCGTGCTCGTGATCACCGAACCGGCACTGCTGCCTCAGACGACGCTGATCGTCGGCGTGCCCATGATCATCTCGCTTGCCTGGCGCCACCGAGGCCAGGCCGTCTGGCGGGATGTCGGTCTGATCACCGCCGGGCGGTTGCCGGGCATCGCCATCGCGGTCGGCATCCTCTCGGTGGCCTCGGCCAGGGCCATCGGACTCATGGCCGGGGCGACGGTGCTCGGCGCCGTCGCACTGTCGTTCTGGGCCCCCGCCGTACCAAAGACCACACGCAACCTCTTGTCCGCAGGTGTCATCTCGAGTGTCTTCGGCACCGCAGTGTCGATCGGCGGGCCACCCCTCGCTCTCCTCTTCCAACACGAGGCCGGGCCTCAGCTGCGATCGACGATGACCTCGATCATGGTGTTCGGGGCACCCATGAGTCTCAGCATCCTGGCGCTGACAGGAAAGGTCGATGCCGTGGATGTCCGCACGGGGCTGGCGCTGGCACCCTTCTCGGTGATGGGCAGCTACAGCTCCCGCTGGGTGATCCCCCATGTCGACGCCAGACTCCGCCCGATCATCCTGTCGATCTGCGCCATCGGAGCGATCATCGCCATCGTCCGCCTCCTGATCAACTGAGACCGGCCAGCGCCACCTGCAGACCGGCAACGGTGTCGGCCGACGAGGACACGTGCCACTCCGGCCGATAGCCGAATCGATCCCAGACGTTCTCGCACCGGTCGCCCTCGAGCAGGAGCTCCACGGACTCGCCTCGCACCATCGAGGGATGGGGAACCCCGCAGGCGTAGGACAGTCGCAACAGATCGTGCCGCAGCCCGATGATGTAGTTCGCCACCCGGACCGACTTGTCGGTCGGGTCGAGGCCGCGCTCGAGGCGTTTCACCTGGGTGGCCACTCCCGTTGGGCAGTGACCGGTGTGGCACCGCTGCGCCTGGATACACCCCGCAGCCAGCATCGCCTCACGGGCGACGTTGATCATGTCGGCCCCGAGCGTCATGGCCAGGAGCGCTTCACCGGGAAAGCCGAGCTTCCCTGCACCGACCCACACCACATGATCGTGCATGTCGCGTGATGCGAACGTCGAATACACCTCGGCGAAGCCGTTCCGGAACGGGAGACTGACGTGGTCGCTGAAGACGAGGGGAGCTGCACCGGTCCCACCCTCGCCTCCGTCGATGGTGATGAAATCGGGGCCCCGCCGAGTGGCGGCCATGTGATCGGCCAGCTCGGCCCAGAAGGCTCGCTCCCCCACCGCCGACTTGATTCCCACGGGCAGTCCGGTGGCGTCGGCGATGCGTTCGATGAAGTCGACCATCGAAGGCACCGAATCGAACTCGGCGTGGGACGAAGGGCTGGCGACCGTGATGCCGACCGGAACGCCCCGGGCCGCAGCGATCTCCTCGGTCACCTTGGCCGCAGGGAGCACGCCGCCCAGCCCAGGCTTGGCCCCCTGGCTCAGCTTGATCTCGATCGCCCGAACCGGAGCCGGGCCGAGCGAGTCGACGAGGGTGTCGAGTGAGAACCGACCGTCGGCACCACGGGCACCGAAGTACCCGGTACCGAGCTGGAGGATGAGGTCGCCACCCTGGCGGTGATGCGTGCTGATGCCGCCCTCGCCCGTGTTGTGGAGTGCGCCGGCCAACTGCGCCCCACGATTCAGTGCCTGGATCGCAGCACCGGACAACGAACCGAAACTCATGGCCGAGATTCCGACGATGGACTCGGGACGGAATGCGTGCTCCCGCCCCCGCCAACCGCCGAGGACCTTGGCACAGGGAATGGCCGCACCCTCGGCTCCTCCCCCCGATGGGGAAATGCGGCGTGCCTGATCAGCGGGTACTGAGGGTCGTCGAACTTCGCGTCGGTGCCGAAGCCGAAGTACGGATTCTCCGACTTCGCCGTTGCGTAGACCCAACGGCGTTGGTCTCGACTGAACGGCCGTTCCTCGTCGTTGTCGGTGACGATGTACTGGCGAAGCTCGGGTCCGATGCGTTCCAGGAGATATCGGAGCCGACCGATCAACGGGTAGTTGCGCCGCACCGCGTGTTTGGTCTGGCTCAGATCGATGATGGCGAGCCACACCAACACCACGACGACGACAGCGAGGATGATCCACCAGAGCACGGCGTCACCCTAGATGAGTCACCACGCTGCGACGGGGACGACCGGCCGCGTCGACGTGGCTGTGATTCCGATCAGAACACGATGGGAAGGATGCGCGGACCGCGGACCTGGCCGCCGGCCCACGTCACCGCAGACGGATCCTCGAGTGAGAACTCGGGGATTCGCTTGAGCAGCTCCTCGATCGCCACCCGCATCTCCATGCGAGCCAGATTCGACCCAGCACAGCGATGAATCCCGACGCCGAAGGCGACGTGACGATTGCGCTCGCGATCGATGATCACGTCATCAGGGTTCTCGAAGACGTCCGGATCACGATTCGCGGACGGGAAGTTCATCAGGACTTTGTCGCCGTAGGCCATGGGACAGCCCTTGAAGTCGACGCCGTCACGGTCGGCGACGACGCGGGCCATGGTGACCGGCGAATAGGCCCGAAGGAACTCCTCGACCGCAGTCGGGATGAGATCGGGCTCGTCGACAAGACGTCGGCGGTCGTCCGGATGGCCTGCGAGATGCCAGAGCGCCGAACCGATCGAACTCCACGTGGTGTCGATGCCGGCCACGAGCATGAGGTTGCAGGTTCCCTGCACGTGCTCGTCCGAGATCTTCTCGCCGTCGATTTCGATCTCGAGGAGCTGCGAGATCAGATCGTCGCGAGGGTTTGCGTGACGGTCGGCAATTTCGGCCATGAAGAAGTCGGCGATCTTTCCGCGGTACTTCTCCCGGATCGCCGGGTTCGACAGACCGAGTTCGAGGGTGCCACGCACCCAGTCGACGAACTGGTCGGCGTCGTCCGGGTTGATACCCATCAGGTTGGCGATCACTCGGGGCGGAATCTGCTGGGCGTACTCGACGGCGCCGTCGAACCGACCACGGTCGATGAACTGGTCGATCAGCTCGTTGCAGAGCTCGACCGTCGCTGGTTCGTGACCGTCGGTGGCCTTGGGCGAGAACGCCGGCAGGAGCAGTCGCCGGGACCACGTGTGAACCGGTGGATCGGCACTGATGGGCGGCGCATTGATCGTGTGGTACGCCCCACCCGGCTTGATGTCCTGGGCTGCCTCCGGCGGACGAACGACGATCGGGTCCTCAGACGACAGCGCGGGGACCATTCTGGCCATGGCGACGACGTCGTCGTACCTCGTTGGCAACCAAGAGCCACCCCATCGTTCGGTGTGCGCCACCGGACACTCGCGCCGCAGATCCGCCCAGATGGGGTATGGATCGCTGATGTACTCGGCGTCGAAGATGTCGTAGTCGCTCGTCCAATCCTCGACCGTCTGCGTGTTCGGCGGCGACGGAGTGTCGTCGACGTCGGTCATCAATCAGTCTTCGACGATGGTGATCGCGAACTCCGGGCAGTTGTCGACTGCCAGGCGAGCCTTGGCCTCGAGCTCCGGCGGGACGTTCCCATCGCCGATCGCCGAGGCGTACCCGTAGTCGTCGACGTCGACCAGCTCCGGTGCCAAGGAGTAGCAACGGTTGTGGCCTTCACACTTGTCACTGTCTACAACGATGCGCATTCCGTCATCCTTACACAGTCAGAACAGCGCGGCCATCTGCCGGTCGGGAACCGGTTCACAACCCGTAGTCTTCGGCACGTGGCCGGCACCCCGAGGAAGCTCTACGTCCGCGATGGCCTCATCGTCGGTGTCGCCATCGGCCTTTTCGGCCTCGGATTCGGCGTTCTCGCCGTCAGCGCCGACCTGTCCGTGGCGCAGACCATGGCCATGTCACTCCTCGTGTTCACCGGCGCTTCGCAATTCGCTGCCGTCGGCGTCATCGGGGCCGGTGGGTCGCCGATGGCTGCCATCGGCTCTGCGCTGCTCCTCGCCGGACGCAACGGCTTCTATGCCATCACGATGAGCCGCCACATCGACGGATCGGTCGCAAAACGGGCCGTTGCCGCTCACCTCACGATCGACGAGTCGACCGCCCTCGGCGTCTCGCAGGCGGACCGCTCGGACATCGCCGGCGCCTTCTGGGCAGGTGGCATCTCGGTCTTCGTGTTCTGGAACCTCGGGACCCTGATCGGGGCGGTCGGAGGCCAGGCAATCGGCGACCCCAACGCGCTCGGCCTCGACGCCGCTTTTCCCGCCGGTTTCATCTCGCTGGCCGCCGGGTCCCTCCGCCACCGAGCGGGCCGAATCGCCGCCGTGAGCGGCCTCGTCATCGCTCTTGTGGCCACACCGTTCACTCGGGCCGGCGTGCCGATCCTCCTCGCCGCGGCCGGTGCCGTCATCGCACTGGCGATCGCCGGCCCGTCCTTCCTCGAAGACATCGACTCGACGTTGGACGCATCGTGAGCTGGGCCGCCGTTCTCGCCATTGCTGCGGGATCGTACGCGTTCAAGGCAGCCGGGATGTTCGGCCTCGGTCGGTTCATGAAGGGCACGACCATGATGGCCATCGGCGCCCTTCTGCCGCCCGCACTGCTGGCGGCACTCGTCGCCGTGCAGACGTTCGCCACCGGAACCGATCTCACGATCGACGCCAGGGCCGCAGGCGTCGTCGTCGGAGGCATCGCCGTGTGGCGAGGGGCACCGTTCTGGCTCGTCGTGGTGTTGGCCGCATCGATCACAGCCGCCATTCGCGCCTTCGTGTAGCAACCTGGCGTTGCCGCCGTCAGGCGTCGAGGTAGCGATTCACGGCGAAGCCAGAACCCAGCGCTCCGATGACAGCACCGGCAACGAGCAGCCAGAACGCGATCGGCACCAACTCGGACTGGTCGAGCGCGAAGTTGCTGAACAGTTGCAGCTCGATGTCCTCGACGCTGTTGGAAATGACACGGTTCAGGCCGTAGACCCCGAGCACGCTGCACAACGAGCCGATCACGCCGAGGATGAGACCCTCGAAGATGAACGGGATCCGGATGAACGCATTCGAGGCACCCACGAGGCGCATGACTTCGACTTCGCGTCGACGGGCGAACAGGGCGGTGCGAATCGAGTTGTACATCAGGAGCGAGCTGGCCACCAACGCTCCGGCCGCAGCGACGAGCATGATCCGCGACGCGGTGCTGGTGAAGCTGTTGAGCTGCTTGATGAACTCACCGGCGAAGTCGACGTCCTGGACGCCGGGGAGCGCCTGGTATTCCTGGGCCAAGCCCTGCACCACGTCGATGTCCGGATCGGTCGGCACGACGCGGAACGAGGTCGGCAACTGATCGGGCTCGACGGCGGCAAGGATCTCGGGAGTGTCCTCCCAGTACGTCTCGAACTCGGCGTAGGTCTCCTGTCGGGTGATGTAGCGCTGGTCCTCGATGAACGGCGACTCCTGGAGCGCCTGCTCGACGGTGTCGATCTGCTCCTGCGTGGCATCGGGGACGAGCCACACGATGAACTCGACATCGTCCTCGAAGCCGGTGTTGAGACCGTCGACACCGCTTCGGATCAACAGCGATGCCCCGAGCAGGCTGAGCGAGACCGCAACGGTGAGAATCGTCGCGATCGTCAACGAGGGATTGCGGATGAGGTTGTTCCCGGTCTCTTTCGCCAGGTAGTCGACTCGAAGGGCCATCGGACGCTCCTACTCGTACTCGCCGCCGGCTTGATCGCGAACGATCACGCCTTCGGACAATTCGATGACGCGGCGCTTCATCGTGTCGACGATGCCGCGATCGTGCGTCGCCATCACCACGGTGGTTCCGGTCTTGTTGATGCGATCGAGCAGACGCATGATGCCGATCGCTGTCTGCGGGTCCAGGTTGCCGGTCGGCTCGTCGGCCAGCAGGATCAGTGGCCGATTGACGAACGCTCGGGCAATCGACACCCGTTGCTGCTCACCGCCCGACAGCTGATGGGGATACTTGTCCATCTTGTCGCCGAGCCCGACCAGTTCGCAGATGGCGGGCACCTGGGTCTTGATCACGTGCCGGGGACGACCGATCACCTCGAGGGCGAAGCTGACGTTCTCGGCCGCCGTGCGGGTCGGGAGCAGCTTGAAGTCCTGGAAGACGGCGCCGATGTTGCGGCGCAGCATCGGCACCTTCCAGCTCGACAGCTTGCCGATGTCCTTGCCGGCGACGAAGATCCGACCCTCGTCGGGATCCTCCGATTTGTTCATCAGCCGGATCATCGTCGACTTGCCCGAACCCGAGGGCCCGACGAGGAAGACGAATTCGCCCTTGGCGATGTCGGCATCAGCCGAGATCAGCGCAGCATCGGTCTGCTGCGGATACTTCTTGGTGACGTTCTCGAACTTGATCATGTTCGCGGTCTCCGGCCCGCGCTCGACGAGGTATCGCCCTTCGTCGTGGCCAGTCTCCATCGGCTCGATCGGCCGACTGTTGATTCGTTCCCGAGGGGGTGCAAGAACATGCTCAGCTCTCGTTCGCCTCGGCCTGTGCCGCTTGGACCCGACGCCATCGCAGCCAGGCCTCCATGAACGGTCCGACATCGCCCCCGAGCACCCCTTCGGGGTTGCCCGAGGTCAAACCGGATCGTTCGTCCTTCACTTGCTGGTACGGCTGGAGCACGTAGGAGCGAATCTGGCTGCCCCACTCGACGCTCTTGGACTCGCCCGCTTCCTCTGACAGTTTGTCGACCCGCTTCTGCCGCTCGAGGTCGACCAGCTTCATCGCCAGCATCTGCATGCAGCGATCCTTGTTCTGGTGCTGGCTTCGTTCGTTCTGGCACGACACGACGATGCCGGTCGGGAGGTGAGTGACGCGGACGGCCGAATCGGTGACGTTCACGTGCTGGCCGCCGGCACCCGAGCTGCGGAACGTGTCGATCCGAAGCTCCTTCTCATCGATCTCGACCTGGTTGGTGGCGTCCTCGATGTAGGGAACGACGCCGAAGGAGGCGAAGGCAGTGTGGCGGCGAGCCTGTGAGTCGAACGGCGAGATTCGCACGAGGCGGTGCACTCCGCGTTCGGCTTGGAGCAGCCCGTACGCATGTCGGCCACGCACGATGAAGGCGGCAGCGGTGATACCCGCCTCAGCCCCTTCCTGAGCCTCGGTGACCTCGAGCGAGAACCCGGCGACCTGGGCCCACTTCCGGTACATGTTGAACAGCATCTCGGCCCAGTCCTGGGAGTCGGTGCCGCCCGCTCCGGAGTGGATCTCGCAGACCGCGTCTCCCTCGTCGTACTCGCCGGTGTAGAGCGCACGAAGTTCGAGCCGGTTGAACTCATCTGACAACGTGGCTGCGAGGTCCGTGGCTTCGGCCGCGAATGAAGCGTCCTCTGACGCCATCTCGAGCATCACCTCGAGATCGTCGACCTCGCCGGCCAGACGATCGTAGAGATCGAGGTCGTCCTTGACGGAGCTGAATTCGGTCTGGACCGCTCTGGCCCGCTCGGCATCGTCCCAGAGATCGGGACGACCCATCTCTGTCTCGAGTTGAGGCAGGCGGGCGCGGAGCTCGCCGATGCGCAGGTAGTCGTCTGCCTCGGCCAGTTCGGTGCGGAGGCGGACCAGTTCGTCATCGAGTTCAGCCATGAGGTCCTATTTGCCGTGGCAATGTTTGAACTTGCGACCACTGCCACACGGACACGGCTCGTTGCGGCCGGTCTTGTCCCACTCGTCGTTGATCACGGTGGTCGGTTTCGGGGCAGGCAGATTGCTGACACCTGGAGCGTCGGCGTTCGGCATGTTCGAGCCGGAGGCAGCACCGGTGACGAAATCACGAGCATCGGCTTTCGCCGCCTTGACGTCGGTGGTCTGCATCCGGGGTGCGGCACCGACTTTCGGCCTGGCCCTCGGGCTCAGCGACGGCTTCGCCCCCACGGGAGCGATGACCGACGCAGGGTCGCCATCGGCGATCCCGGCGGACGGGCCGGAGGTGTCGCCATCGGCTCCTGGAGCCGACTCGGTGCGGACCTCGACGTGCATCACGTATCGGATGAAGTCGACGTTGAGGGCGCGAATCATGTTCGAGAACAGTTCGAATCCTTCGCGCTGCCACTCGGTGAGCGGATCACGCTGACCCATCGCCCGCAGGTTGATGCCGTCGCGGAGATCGTCCATCTCGGTGAGATGCTCTCTCCACCGCTGGTCGACCAGCTGCAGCATGATCTGACGCTCGACCTGACGCATCAGGTCAGCCCCGATCTCTGCTTCGCGCTTCTCGTAGAACTGGACGCCCTCGGCGGCGATCGTCTCGATCAACTCACCCGTACCACGGGCGTCTGACATGCTGTCCTCGGTGAGGGCGGTCGGCCAGAAGCCCTTGAGCTCGGCGAGCAGCCCATGCAGATCCCAGGTGTCGTCGAGTTCGTCGACGCAGTGGGTGGCAACCATCGCCTCGGCGACGCTCTGCACCGCCTCGAGCGCGTCCTCGCGTAGGTTGCGCTCGTCGAGCACGGAGAGACGCCTCGCGTAGATCACCTTGCGCTGCTCGTTGAAGACCTCGTCGTACTTGAGGACGTTCTTTCGAGTCTCGGCGTTCTTCTGCTCGACGGTGTTCTGGGCTCGCTCGACCGACTTCGTCACCATCTTGGACTCGATGGGCACGTCATCCGGCAGGGCCTTGTCCATCACCCAGTTCATGGCGCCGGTGGCGAAGATGCGCATGAGGTCGTCTTCGAGGGACAGGTAGAAGCGGCTCTCGCCCGGCTCTCCCTGACGACCGGACCGGCCTCGGAGCTGGTTGTCGATCCGTCGGCTGTCGTGTCGTTCGGTGGCGAGCACGTAGAGACCGCCGGCCTCGATCACCTTCGCTCCGTCCGCCTTGCAGATCGGCCCCCAGTACTCCATCCGCTTCTCGAGGTACTCGGCACCCTCGTCGGTCTCGAGGTCGAGGCCTTCAGCCACCGTGTCGCGTTCGGCCAGCTTCTCGGCGTTGCCGCCGAGCACGATGTCGACACCTCGACCTGCCATGTTGGTGGCGACGGTGACCGCACCGGGAGAACCGGCCTGGGCGACGATGTCGGCCTCACGGAACAGCTGCTTGGCGTTGAGGACCTCGTGCTTGATGCCCCGCTTGACCATGAGGGCAGCGAGCTGCTCGGACTTCGCGACCGACGCCGTGCCGACGAGGACGGGCTGCCCCTTGGCGACGCGTCCCTCGAGGTCGTCGATCACTGCATGGAACTTGCCGATCTCGGTCTTGTAGATGAGATCGGACTCGTCCAAGCGAATGAGCGGACGATTCGTCGGGATCTGCACCACAGCGAGGCCGTAGGTGGCTTCGAGCTCGGCTGCGTCGCCGAGCGCGGTACCGGTCATGCCGGCGAGCTTCTCGTACATGCGGAAGTAGTTCTGCAGCGTGATGGTGGCCAGCGTCTGCTGCTCTTCCTTGATGCGGACGCCTTCCTTGGCTTCGACCGCCTGATGCAGACCGTCCGACCAGCGCCGGCCGTCGAGTACACGACCGGTGAACTCGTCGACGATCTTCACCTCGCCGTCTGCGACGAGGTAGTCCTTGTCCCGATCGAAGAGCTCCTTGGCCCGGAGTGCCGCGTTGAGCTGATGGATGAGGTCGCTCTGCACGCCGTTGTAGAGGTTCTCGATCTCGAGCAACTCCTCGACCCGGGAGATCCCGTCGTCGGTGACGGCGACGATGCGCTTCTCCTCGTCGACGTCGTAGTCGACGTCGCGTTCGAGCTTCTTCACGACTTCGGCGAACTGGTAGTAGAGATCGGCCGCGCCCCGGACCTTGCCGCTGATGATGAGCGGTGTTCTCGCCTCGTCGATCAGGATCGAGTCGATCTCGTCGACGATGGCGTAACTGTGGCCACGCTGGACCATGGCGTCTTTGCTGCGAGCCATGTTGTCGCGGAGGTAGTCGAAGCCGAACTCGTTGTTGGTGCCGTAGGTGATGTCGGCGGCGTACTGAGCGCGCTTGTGGGCGCTGTCGGTGTTGCCGGGGACGACGAGGCCGGTGGTGAGTCCGAGGAAGTTGTGGATGTGCGACATCCACTCGGCATCGCGGGACGCGAGGTAGTCGTTGACCGTGATCTGGTGCACGCCCTTGCCGGCGAGTGCATTGAGGTAGACGGGCAGCGTCGAGACGAGCGTCTTGCCTTCGCCGGTCTTCATCTCGGCGACCCAACCCCAGTGCAGGGCCGCACCACCCATCATCTGGACGTCGTAGTGTCGCTGCCCGATCTGGCGCTTCGCCGCTTCACGAACGACGGCGAACGCTTCCGGCATCAGGTCGTCGAGCGTTTCGCCGTTGTCGTGCCGGTTCCGAAATTCGTCGGTCTTCGCTCGGAGGGCGCCGTCGTCCAGCGCCTCCATCTCGGCTTCGTAGGCCGCGACGGGGGCAACGACGGATTCGATGGCTCGTATTCGCTTGCCTTCGCCGGCTTTGAGGATCTTGTCGAGGAGTTTCATCTCGCCGGCGAGTCTACTGGTCGCACTCCGTGCAACCTGGGCACCACCCGTGCAACCTGGGCATCAATCGTTCGACGACACCCAGGTCGACGAGAGTGGTTCGATCAGGCAGGCGGTGTGATGTCGATCAGGCCGACATCACCGTCTTCACGGCGATACACCACAGCGTTGCGACCCGTCGCCTTGTTGGTGAAGAGGTAGAAGTCGTGATCGAGCAGATCCATCTGGAGCGCTGCGGCGTCTGGTTCCATGATGTCGAGGTCGAAGCTCTTGGTCTTGGCGAACGTGTAGACAGGCTCCGGCTCGTTCGACGGCAGGAGCGAATCGGGAACCAATTCGGGTTCGAGATCGACCCGGACTCGGTCACGGCTGCGGCGCTGGATCTTGGTCTTCAGTTTGCGGAGCTGTCGTTCGAGCTTGTCGACCGCGAGATCAACAGCGGTGAAGCTGTCGGGAGCCGACACCTTGCAGCGAACGTGATGGCCGTGGCCCTCGAGCGTCACCTCGCAGAAGTCGGTGTCGCCTTTCTTGCGGTTCTTCTCCTGCCAGAAGTGCACTTCAGCCCGGTCCATGCCAGACAGATACCGATCGAGCCGTCCGATTTTCTCGGTTGCCTGTTGGCGAAGGGTTTCTGGAACCGCTGTGTGACGACCACTGACCGATACCTCCATGGAGGCTCCTCTCAGGTTGCTTCCGGGCGAAAGCCCGATGGACTGTCAATGTAGATGCTCGGGGCGGCCGGCGCCCGGAGGGGCTGAAGGCTCCCGCTGGAGGCTGCAACCACACCGGCAATGATCCTCTCCGCACCGCCGCTGTGCAAGGCGTCGGCGCAACGACCGAGCGTTGATCCCGTGGCGACGACGTCGTCGATCAGCAGCACGGTGCCCGGAATGCGGCGCGTTGGCCGGACAAGCGGCCCATCGAGTCGAGCGGCCCGACCCAGCCCTTTCCGACTCGTTCCGCCGCGACGGCGCAGGGTGCGCCGACACGGGCGTCCCAGCCGGCGGGCGACCGACCTCGCCAGCACCTCACCCTGATCGAACCCACGGGTCCGGCGTTGTTCCGGATGAGCAGGAACCCAGGTGACGAGGTCGAGCTCGACGGGGTCGCAACGCTGCTCGACCTCGACGGCCAGGAGCTCGCCGGACCAGCGGAGCAGATCACGACGACCGCCGTTCTTGCCGGCGAGGACGAGCCGAGAACTGCGATCGTCATAGGCCAAGAGCGCGACCACCTCGTCGAACCCTTCGATGTGGAGCTCTGGCCCACGCTGCAGTCCGGCGGCACAGGACGCGCACAGCCGTCGCTCGGTGACGCCGCAGACGGGACATCGACGCTCGAAGAACATCCACCGACCGTACGAGAGCCCTGTGACACTCACCGTAGCCGTCGCTCGGGATCGCAAACCTCGGGTTTGAGCCCCACAGAATCGGGGGTCACAGCCTCGGGTTGGCTGCAAGGGGTCAGTGCGGCGTCGGTAGCATCGGCGGGTGCGGTTCACGATTCTCAGCCACGCCGGCCTCGTCGTCGAGCGCAATCATGTTGCGCTCGTCGTCGACCCCTGGATCGTCGGCTCCTGCTACTGGCGGAGCTGGTGGAACCTTCCAGAACCGCCCCGTCAACTGATCGAGGCGTTGGAGCCGACCCACGTCTATCTGACCCACCTCCACTGGGACCACTTCCACGGCCCGTCGCTACGGCGATTCTCGCCGGAAACCGAGTTCATCGTCCCGACGTTCAACAACGACCGCATGCGTCGAGATCTCGCGTACCTCGGGTTCCACAACGTCACCGAGCTCGAGCACGGCGGGCGTCTGGACCTCGAGGGCCTCTCGATCCAGTCGTACCAGTTCCTCAACGACTCTGCGGTTGTCATCACCAGCGGCGAACACACGATTCTGAACGCCAACGACTGCAAGATGTTCGGCCTGCCGCTCCAGCAGGTGCTGGCCGACCATCCTCGGATCGACTTCGTCCTGCGCAGTCACTCCAACGCCAGCGCCTACCCATACTGCATCGAGGACTACGAGAGGCTTTGTCCTGAACTGCGTCCCCGCGAGGCATACATGGACGAGTTCGCAGCCTTCGCCCGCAAGGTGGGTGCCCGTCACGCGATTCCGTTCGCGAGCAACCACTGCTTCCTGCACCCTGAGACACGCCGCTTCAACGAGATCGCCGTCAAGCCCACCGAAGTCAAGCGACGTTTCGACACACGCAATGCCGACATCGACGCCGACTGCATCATCATGGCGCCCGGCAGTTCGTGGTCGTCCGACAATGGCTTCGACCTGGTCACGTTCGACTACGACGACGTCGACGGCTACATCGACGAGTTGGCGGCTCGCCATGCAGAGACCATCGCCGGCAACGTGAAGGCCGAGGCGGCCGTGGATTTCGACCTCTCGTCGTTCGTGACGTACATGCAGCGGCTACTCGACGCGACCCCTCGCCCGCTCAGGAAGAAGCTCGGCGTCTTCGAGTTCCGGATCGTCGAGCACGGGGTCGAACGCCCCGTCACGATCGACTCGGCGGCCCGCACCGTGATCGTCGAACCCGCTGCCGATCCGACGTTCTCGATCCGCTGCCAGGCCGCCATCATCAACGACTGCTCCCGGTACGACATGTTCTCGGTGTGGACGCCGTCGAAGCGACTTTCGGTTCGGGTCCGAGACCGGTCCGCCGTCCGCACTGTTCTCCTGTTCTTCGCCCTCCTCGATGGGCTCGAGCTCGACTACCTACCGCTGCGAAACAACCTCGACCGACGCACGCTTCGATCGGCGATCCGGCGATGGCGTGAGCCGGCCGAGGCCATCCGCTCCGGGTTCTCCACGAAGGTTCTCCGTCGCCGTTTCGAGCCATGGGCAGCCTGAAGGAGCATTCCCCCAGGCGGAAGTCACCACGCCAACAACGCATGGATGGGCCCGCGTAGCCACCAACTCGAGGCTGTGACCCCCGATTCTGTGGGGCTCAAACCCGAGGTTTGTGACCCCCATTTGCGGGGGTCACAGCCTCGGGTTGGGATCAGTAGCGGTAGTGGTCGGGCTTGTAGGGGCCTTCGACCGGGACACCGATGTAGTCGGCCTGCTCCTGCGATCAGCACGGTCAGCTCGAACGCCGAGTGCATCCAGATGCAGTCTGGCGACCTTCTCGTCGAGGAGCTTCGGCAGGGTCGTCACGCTGATGCCGTAGGACTCGGCGTTCTTGTGGAGCTCGATCTGGGCCAACACCTGATTGGTGAAGCTCGCGCTCATGACGAAGCTCGGATGGCCGGTTGCGTTGCCCAGATTGAGCAGGCGCCCCTCGGAGAGCACGAGAATGCTCTTGCCGTCCGGCCAGCGGAACTCGTCGACCTGCGGCTTGATGTTGATGCGCTGGATGTCGGAGCTCTTGAAGAGCCCGGCCATGTCGATCTCGTTGTCGAAGTGACCGATGTTGCCGACGATCGCACCCTGCTTCATGCGGCCCATCATCTCGGCCGAGATGATGTCCTTGTTGCCGGTCGAGGTGATGAAGATGTCGGCCTTGTCGAGCATGCGCTCGACGGTGTTGACCTCGTAGCCGTCCATGGCCGCCTGCAGCGCGCAGATCGGGTCGACTTCGGTGATCACGACCCGAGCGCCCTGGCCCGCGAAGCGCTTCGGCGCAGCCCTTGCCGACGTCGCCGTAGCCGAGGACCATGGCGACCTTGCCGCCGATCATCACGTCGGTGCCGCGGTTGATGCCGTCGAGGAGGCTGTGGCGCGTGCCGTACTTGTTGTCGAACTTCGACTTGGTCACGGCGTCGTTGACGTTGATGCCGGGGAACTGGAGTTGGCCGGCCTCCATCATCTCGTAGAGACGGTGCACGCCCGTGGTGGTCTCCTCGGACACGCCACGGATGTTCGCGGCCATGCGGGTGAAGTAGGTGTCGTCACGCTCGAGGCTGTTGCGAAGCGTCTGCAGGATGACACCCCACTCTTCTGGATCGTTGTCCTCGTCGAACTCGGGGACGACGCCGGCCGCTTCGAACTCGCGGCCCTTGTGGACGAGCATCGTGGCATCGCCACCGTCGTCGAGGATCAGATTGCAGAAACCTTCGTTGTCAGGCCAGCTGAGCGCCTGCTCGGTGCACCACCAGTACTCCTCGAGCGTCTCGCCCTTCCAGGCGTAGACCGGGGTGCCGGTGGGGTGATCGGTGGTGCCGTCTGATCCCACCACCACGGCGGCAGCTGCCGAGTCGTCGGTCGAGAAGATGTTGCAGCTCACCCAACGAACGTCGGCGCCCAGCGTGGTGAGCGTCTCGATCAAGCACGGCCGTCTGCACCGTCATGTGCAAGCTGCCCATGATGCGGGCACCGGCGAGGGGCTGCTCGTCGAAGTACTCGGCCCGGAGAGCCATCAGGCCCGGCATCTCGTGCTCGGCCAACTCGATCTGCTTGCGGCCGGTGCCGGCGAGATCGAGGTCGGCGACCTTGAAGTCGCCTTCGGCGACCGTGCGCGGGCGCGATGCGGTTGTTTCAGTCATGATCGGGTCTCCCTGGTGAGGTGGGGAGGGCTGGGGCCACCTGGCCCGGGTCAGACAGCCGCTCGCTGGTGATCGGCGCAGGCTACCAAGTCGGGACGTCCGCCTGCGGATCGGGACGAAGCGCCGCCCTCAGGCGTCGAGGAACTCCCGCAGCCCGGCCGCGGCCCGATCCCCGATCCGGTTGAAGACGAGCCCGAGCACCGGATTGATCACGGCAAAGACCCCCTTCATGCTGAGGTCGGCTGCGTAGGTGACCTGGCAGCCGTCACCGTCCGGTACGACGGTGATGACGTCGTCTGACCGAAGGCTCTTTCCGTCCGACACGATGACGAAGCGGTTCGGCGCATCGAAAACGGTCGTTCGGTACTCGAGCGGCAATTCGCCACCGGTGAATCCCTTCGCCGTCAGGATGTAGACGGCGCCCTCGCCCGGCCCCTCCCCCTCGATCTGCTCACCGGCGCTGACTCCCGGATCCCACTCGTGGAATCGCTCGACGGACGCCAACTTCGCGAACGCCTCCTTCTGACTCAACGGGCTGGAAATGGTGACGTCGTAGTGGGCCATCACCACAGTGTGGCCTCAGCGCGCCTTCATCGCCCCATCGATCGGGATGGCTGTTCCGGACAGGAATCGGGCGTCATCGGAGAGCAGGAAGGTCATCAGGTCGGCCACCTCCGACGGCTCGCCGTAGCGACCGAGCGGGATGTTCATCGCGATCAGGGCCTGCGTCTCCTCGAGGCTGAGTTCATCGCTCTTCATCGACGCCTCGAGCGAACGCATCATGCGTGTGTGGATCGGCGACGGGCAGATGGCATTGCAGCGGATGCCCGCCGCGGCGAACTCGAGGGCGGCGCTCTTGGTGAGCCCGATGACGGCGTGTTTCGATGCTGAGTAGGCGGACAGGTTGGCGGCCCCCGATATGCCGGCAACCGACGAGACGTTGACGATCGAACCTCCGCCGGCGGCCTGGATCACGGGAGCCATGGTCTTCATGCCGAGGAAGACACCCTTCACGTTGATGTCGAGCACTCGGTCGAACATCTCCTCGGCGTACTCGACGATCGGCACGATGGCGCCTTCGATGCCGGCGTTGTTGACGAGTCCGTGGACGGCGCCGAACGACTCGATCGCCAGTGTGCGCACGGCCTCCCAATCGGAGGCGCTGGTGACATCAGCCACCATTGACACGGCTCGGTCGCCCATGTCCCCCGCCGACTGCACGCCGGTCCCCGCGAGGTCGGTGGCGACCACATTCGCCCCCGCGGCGAGGAAGGTCGCCACCGCAGCGAGGCCGATCCCCCCGCCCGCTCCCGTGATGACGATGGTCTTGTCGGTCAGGTCAGCCATGCCGCAGTCTGAATCGGAACCCGCTGCGGCCGCAACTGCGGATGCCCGGCGCGCCGAATCAGGCTGCTCGAAGCGGAGGCTGACGCGCCTGCCGGAGTTGTGGACGCGCCTGCCGGAGTTGTGAATGTGAAGCTCCGACCCCAATCGTCAGGAAGCGAGCCACGCCTTCAGATCGTCGACCACGGGCAACGGCCCGGGATCGAGTCCTTCGGCTGCGGCGAGTTCGAGCGTCGTGATGTCGCCGGTGTAGATCAGGTCGAACAGCTGAGCCACGGGACCCTCACCACCGGCAGTGACGCTCAACACCTCGTGCATCACCTCGATGGTCTTCTCCTCGACGTACTCGAAGCGGCGTGCCGTCTGCGGGTGCTCACCGTCGTGTCGCAGCTGGATCTGCGTGAAGATCTCGCGGGTGACGTCACCGTTCCGACCGAACCCCACCAGTTCGTTGTGGCACAGGTCCGGCATCGGCGCCCAGAATGCAGGCGTCTTGACGTTGTGGTTGAACGCCATCTTCCAGCGACGGGCTGCCGTGGTACCGATCGCACCGCCGCCGTAGATCAACGGCATCGTTCGACCGATCCGGCGAGCCAGTTCCTTCGGCTCGCTGTCAGGTGCATCGAAGCCGTCGCGCCTGGTCTTGAGTTGATCGACGGCACCTTTCAGCCACATGCGGGCGCCGGGAAAGAACCCTGCCTGCTCGAGCGTGAGCATCGCCGGTGTCGCCAGCGCACCGAGCGCGGCGCGGGGCATCGGCGCATTGCCGACGACGGGGAGCACCGGCGCGCTGGCCCGTTTGGCGAGGTCAGCCAACTCTCCACCGTTCGTGATCGCGACCAGGGACGCACCAGCCTCGACCGCAGCCTCGAGCGACTCGAGCGTCTCCTCGGTGCTCCCGGACTCGGACATCGCGATCACCAGCGTGTTCGGTCCGACCCACGACGGAGGCAGGTACCCGCCGTACACGACGATCGGTTTCGAGGAGAACGGACGGGCACTCGCTGCCGCGACATCTCCGCCGAAGCCGGAATCACCCATCCCGAGGATCAGCACGTGCTCGATGGCAGCGGCATTGGGCAAGTCCGGGATCGAGTCGATCGCGGCGAGCGAGGCTTCGATCTGCTCGGGAAGCGCCAGCATGGCGTCGCGCATTCCGAGGGTGTCGAGCGGGCTTGAACTGCTCTCGACCACGATCAGGCCTCGAACGTGGGGGTGATGCCCTCGGCTTCGGCCTTGGCCAAGAGCCGAGCTACTTCAGCCTCGTCGATGGCCGTGGCCTCGTCGATCAGCATCACCGGGATGCCATCGTCGATCCGATAGGTCCGACCGAGGCGGGGGTTGAGCAGGACGGCCTCGTCCTCGAAATAGTAGAGAGGGCCCTTGTCTTCGGGGCAGGCAAGAATTTCCAGCAGAACGGGGTCAAGCGGCATGTCGGCAGGTTAACGCCCCACCGTTGCCCTCCAGGTGACACCCTCACCGGTCAGCGCGACATCGGACCCGTCCGGGATGAAACCGGCTCCACCAGACGCAAGGCAGATCGCCTCGGCGCCTCCATCGCTGACCTCGACCTCACCGGAGGTGACCAAGAGCAGCTCGGGCCCACTCGACGAGAAACGGAACGGAACGCTCCCCTGTCCACCCGATGTCTCGACGCGGACGAGACCGAAATCGGCCCCGTCAGTGTCGTATTCGTGGACCGAACCGACGGCCCGCTGGATCTTCGGTTCGAAGGGTTCGAACAACACCACATCGACCAGTTCGTCGACGTCGATGTGTTTGGGCGTCAGACCACCCCGAATCACGTTGTCGGAGTTGGCCATCAACTCGACACCGACGCCGGACACGTAGGCGTGCAGGTTCCCGGCCCCGAGGAACACCGCCTCACCGGGCTGCAGAAGAACCCGGTTCAGCAGCATCCCGACCAGCACGCCAGGGTCCCCGGGGTGGTGGCGATCGAGCAGCGCAGCCAGCTCGTTGGTCTGCTGCTGCCGCGGACACCAGCGGCGCCGCCTCGTCACGTGAGAGAGCCCGAGGATCCATTGCGTCGCTGACCGCAGTGCCGTTGCGGGGTCCTCGTTGCGGAGCCGTTCGACGATGGGAGCCAACGCGGCGACCGGCGCCAGCTCGGCAACGATCGAGTCGAGATCACGGAACCCGACGAGGGCGTCGAACGGAGTGAGGGCGCAGATCAGTTCCGGCTTGTGATTGGCGTCGCGGTAGGTCCGATTCGGGGCATCGACGGGGATTCCCTCGGCGTTCTCCCTGGCGAATCCCGAACGATGCTCGGTCGAGCGACGGATGGGTCTGGATCGACAATGGCGCTTCGACCGCCAGGATCTTCAGCAGAAACGGCAAGCCGACATCAAGCGCTGCGCCCGTCGACGCGACCGTGCTCGGCAACCGGGGATGGTCACCGACCCAGAGCTCGGCCCATGGGGTTCCGTCCGGCTCGACACCGAGCATCTCGGGCAGGGCCGTCGTGCTCCCCCATGCGTAGTGTTGGACGCGGGGAAGCAGTCGCTCCATCAGCCGGCGGCCGCCATGGCCGCCTGGACCTCGGCCACCCGCGCCGCCACCGCTGTGTCGTCGGCAGCTTCGAGATTGAGCCGGAGGAGAGGTTCGGTGTTCGACGGGCGCAGGTTGAACCACCAGTCGCCGGCATCCACGGTGAGTCCGTCGAGCATGTCGCTGTCGTGGTCGCCGAAGACAGATGCGACGTGGGCGATGACGGCGCCGGTGTCGGAGACGCGTGTGTTGATCTCGCCTGATGCCGAGTAGCGCTTGAGCGGAGCCAGGAGCTCGGAGAGCGTGCCACCGGAGGTCGACAACTCGGCCAAGATCATCATCGATGCGATGATCCCCGAGTCGGCTCGCCAGTTGTCCCGGAAGTAGTAGTGGGCCGAGTGTTCGCCACCGAACGCGGCACCGGTCTCGGCCATCGTGGCCTTGATGAAGGAGTGACCCACCCGGGAACGGATGGACGTGCCACCGTTCTCGGCGACGACCTCGGGCACGACCTTGGAACAGATCAGGTTGTAGATGATGGTCTCGCCCGGGCTCTTCTGCGAGCGTCGCCTTGGCCAGCATGGCCGTGGTGAGCGAGCCGGACACGGGATCGCCCTTCTCGTCGACGAGGAAGACCCGGTCGGCGTCACCGTCGAAGGCGAGTCCGATGTCGGCACCGACCTCGCGCACCCGAGCCTGGAGGTCGACGAGATTCTTGGCTTCGATCGGATTGGCCTCGTGGTTCGGGAACGTCCCGTCGAGCTCGGGGTACATGACCTCGAGGTCGAACGGGAGCGTCTCGAAGATCTTCGGGACGACGAGCCCACCCATGCCGTTGGCGGTGTCGGCGACGACCTTGAGCGGACGGAACGTCGCGACGTCGACGAACGAGCGGACGTGATCGGCGAACGCATCGAGCATGTCGCGGCTGGACAGCGTGCCGCTCGTGTCGGCGTCGCCGACGTCGCCGGCCGCCCAGGCCAGGGCGGTGGCCTTGATGTCGGCCAGGCCGGAGTCCTCACCGATCGGAGCAGCACCGGAGCGGCACAGCTTGATGCCGTTGTACCCGGCCGGGTTGTGCGACGCCGTGAACATCGCGCCCGGCATCGACAATGATCCCGAGGCGAAGTAGATCATGTCGGTCGACCCCATACCGATGTCGAGCACGTCGAGACCCTGCGACCGGACGCCATCGCCGAAGGCACCCACCAGTTCAGGCCCCGATGGACGCATGTCGCGGGCAATCACGACGCTGGTGGCCTCCGGTTCGACTGACCGGATGTAGCGGGCGAAACCAACGCCGATCCCCCGGCAGGTGTCAGCGTCGATTTGTTCTGGGTAGGTCCCACGAATGTCGTACGCCTTCACGATGAGGTCGAGGTCAAGCACGACTCGACTCTACTTCCGACGTCAGCCCACCAGAACGCTTTGGGCCGCGTTGGGTCGATAGGCCCCCTTGCCTGCGGCCCGCCGGATTCGGAACAGATCACGCAACAACCGGGAGGTGTCGCGCACGAGGCGGACCGAGGATCCCTGACGATTCTCGACCTTCACGGGGACCTCGGTCAGCGAGTAGCGATCCTGCTCGGCGATGAGGAACACCTCGACGTCGAAGGCGAACCCGTTGATCGTCGTTCGTTCGAACAACGCCTTCCCGATGTCGCTGCGGAAACCCTTGATCCCGCACTGCGTGTCACGGAAGTGACCGAGCAGCACCAAGTGGGTCAGCAAGTTCACGGCGCGACCACCGAGTTCGCGGATCCGCCGCGCCTTGACCAGCGTGGTGGTCTCCTCGTGGCGTCGGCTCCCGACCACAACATCCCAACCGCTCTCGAGTCCCTCGAGCATCGGTGGGATCATGGATGCCGGATATGCGAGATCGGCGTCGGTGAAGACGACCGAGCGTCCTTCGGCAGCCAGGACACCCGCTCTGACAGCGGCGCCCTTGCCCATGTTCTGTGGCTGTTCGACCACGGTGGCCCCCGCCTGCCTGGCTCGGGCCGCGGTGTCGTCTGCCGATCCATCGTCGACGACGAGGATCTCCAGATCGGAACCGACGACACCTGCGAGTTCGGTACGCAGCGTGACGATCGTGGCTTCGATCTGGTCTCCCTCGTTGTAGGCCGGAACCACGACCGAGAGACGGAACCGGCCCGGGGCCGGCGGGCGATCATGACGTTCACCCATCTCGCGGCGGACCTCGGTGAACAGCACCCATCGGTAGGCACTCCAACGCACGACTGCAGCGGCACCGACGGCGACGAGCTTGGCCACCAGCAGGCCGACACCCAGCGCGAGCCCGAGGCTGAGCACCGCGAGGTCGATGAGACCGGCAACCCCGGCGACGATGGCGAAGGTGCCAGGGTGCCGGACCCAGCGAGCACGCGGCGTCTCACGGAACGTGATCCGCCGATTGAAGCTGTAGGACACGAGCGCAGCAACGGTCAGTGCCAGGCCGTCGGCCACCGTGACCGGCAGCGTCGGTTCGAGCGCCACGAGGATGGCGACATCGAGGAAGGTCGCCATCAGCCCGACGATGGCGAACAGACGTAGTCGACTCCGCACGACTTCAGTCTCCTCGCGCCGGCGGCAGGCGCGTCGCGAGGTCGATGCCGTCGAGCGGAGGCTGCGTCGCGTCGTGCGAGGGCGTTGCCGGGTGTGCCTGCATCGTCGCCATCGCCGGCGGCGCCATCGAGATCCGTGTGGGCCTGCGGGAGGATCCGGGGCCCAATCGATCAGGATCACGACGCCCGTCTGCGCGAGCGAAGACCACGAGAGCCGTGAACCCGACCAAGGTGAGCAGGATGCCGAGCCAGTCGATGAACGTGCGTCCGTATGTGAAGGCGACATCGTTGCTCGTCGGCACCACCACCATCAGGTTCGGCCCGATTCGCCACGGGCCATCGGCACCGCGACACCTTCCAGTTGGGGAAGTACGAGATCTTCACCAGCACCGGCTTGCCGATCTCGTCGACCGAGAACGAGATTCGGTCGGTGCCGACGTCGACATCCGACACCACGGCCGGCTCAGGGATCGGGTCGCCGTCGGCCGGGATCAACGTGGTGACTCGTTCCCAGGACTCCGGACCATCGGCGGCCGGCAGACCGTTGAAACCTCGGGGGTCGTTGTAGAACTCGACTGCCTGGCTCAACCAGCCGAGCTCGAATCGGCTCGCCAGCTCATCGGTGTCGTCGACAGCGGGACCGGTGGCGACGACGGGCTCGCTCTCCAGACCCTCGACCAGCGTCGTTCCATCGACTTCGAACACCACGAAGGGCTCCACGGTGACGTGCTCGGTCAGGTCTGGATGGTTGCGAGCGGCGGCGATGGCTTCGTCGGTTTGGGCCATGTAGTAGCGCACACCCATCACCTGCAGCTGGGCGATGCCACGGTCGATCTCGAAGGATCGATAGGGAAGGTCACGCTGCGCGCTGGAGGGTTTGACCGACAGGGCGCTCTGGTTGAGGAAGTGGAACGGCGTCGTCGCCGACGACTCGAAATACAAACCCTCCATCGAGCCGATGCAGCCGTCGGTCCAGTGCGGGAGCAGCATCAGCGCCATCGGCGTGCCATAGCGATCGAGGCCTTTGTCGTACTCCCACATCGCACGACCACACCCGTTGCTCTGCCCGAGCTCGTCCATGGCGCTGACCACACCCGAGTACTCGCGGTAGCTCGGTTTCTCCTCGTAGCCGGAGAAGTTCCAGGCTGCCCATGACGAGACGAAGCTGCGATCAGCGGTCCGCAGACCGAACCATTCGTACTCGCCGGCGGCGTTGGTCGATCCGAACGGCAGGATGCGCAGAGGCATGCCGACGAGGATCAGGACACCGGCCAGACCGACGACCAGGGATCCCCACAGCACCTTGAGATCCGGCTCGTCGAACCGTTCGCTGACGGCGACGGCTGCGTAGCGGACCACGGCGGCGATGCCGAGGGCTGCCAAGCAGTAGACCGACAGATAGAAGAACGGCAGCAGTCTGGCGTTCCACAACTTGCTCTCGCCGAGGTTGGCGACGGCTGCCGCGAACGTGAGCACATGGATCGAGAACATCATGCCCAGCCGTTCCCTGGTGGCGAAGGACAGGGCGCCACCGACGACGGCAATCGGGAGAGCGATGCGCATCGGTGTTGTCAGCAGCGCCTCACCGACCTCATCGAGCCGTTCCCAGCCCATGTCGTTGAAGAGTTCACGCCTGCCGACGAACGGCACGAGCCAGAACCCGGCGAGCAGTGCGGCGACAGGCCCGGTGAGCGCCAGCCATGTCATCCGGGACCGAACCCGCTCGTCGACGAAAAGCGCCACGCCGAGTACGACCAGCAGGGCCATGACGGCGGCGATTTCGGTGACGGGTCCCTCGAACCGATCAGCAAACGCGATCGGGATCAACGCGAAAACGATGCCGAACATGGCCACGGGGAACCGCAGGCCGTCTTCGGGCAGCACCACCAAGATCACCAGCGTCGCGATGAGGAAGAACAACGGGATGATGTGGCACAGGGCGACAAGTGCGATCACCACGGCGGCCGAGGCGCGATGCCGTTGTTCGTCCATGCCCCGAAGCGCCCAACCGGTAGCAACGAAGGTGAGACAGAGCGACATCGCGAAGGCGAACTCGCCGGCCAGTGTGGACGCCACGTTGCCGCCGTAGATCGTGAAGTTCGTGTCGAACAGGAACACCACCACGGCGAGGGCGAGAGCGGTGGGCACCGGTTCAGGGGCGGCCGCCTGTCTGGCCATCCACCAGGCGGCCAGCGGCATGAACACCAAACCGGAGACTGCGATCACCTTGAAGGCGATGCCGTAGGGAAGCGGGATCAACAGGACGGCCGTCAGAATCGCCGCCGCGAGGATCAGCAGACGGCGGTCAGGGCGACGAGCCGCAACCCGGGCGGCCCAGACGAGGAGTACCGCGGCGACCGGAATGGACAGCCACGGCGTGAATCCGGCGTTGACGGCGAGGATCGCCAGCGCCGGGACGACCATGTAGAACTGGTACGCGGGGAAGCCGGCGTACCAGTCCGGGGTCCAGCCGCTGAGTTGACCGCTGGTGAGCAGATGGTCACGCAGGAACGCCGGGCCCCAGACGTGGGCGCCCATGTCGCCCCCGGCGGGCGTGGTGTCGGCGAACACGAGGTCGGGCCGCAGCTGCACCAGGACGAAGATCGAACAGATACAGGCAACAGCGAGACCGGTGATCGTGAGAAGCGAACGGGACCTCATTGCGCAGCAATAATGCCAGCTGACGCAGGAAATGCTGTGTCAGCGTCGACGGCCGGCGTGTTCTTCGAACTCGTCGAGTGCTTCGGCCAGGTCGATCACGACACCGCCGCGACGCCAGGACCGCTTGTCACATTGATCGCAGGAGAACATCTGGAGGTTGCTGCCATCGACGAGGAGCCCGATCTCGACGAGATCGTGGCCGCAGTCGTGACACTGTTGTGCGTTCGCGTGGCCCATACAGCTGGATCGGCGCCGGCCGCCCTGCGATGAGACCGGGACCGACGATCGGGCCGGTCGACCCACGGCCCTGGGGAGTACGACCCAATGGCGTCGGTCAGAACACCAGCAGCGCCAGAAGCGTCGCACCGTTGAAACCCACGTGCATCGCAAAGGCCATCCCGAGTCGGCGAGTTCGCAGGGTGGCGATGGCGGCGACCACACCGAGCACGAATGTTCCCGGGAACAGGATGGGCTGGATGTGGACGAGCGCGAAGAGTGCAGCCGAGCCGAGAACGGCGGCGACGTCCGGCACGTGACGGCGGAGGCCCTGGAGCACCATCCCTCGGTAGAAGAACTCCTCGGCGAGCGGCGCCCCGAGTGCGACCACCAACGAGAAGAGCACCAGATCGAGAGAGCCATCGATCGTGTCGACCAGATCCTGTGCCGCCGCCGACGGATCGACATCGGTCAACTGGAGCAGCGGCCAGTAGACGACGGGAAGCACGACCAATTGGAGTGCAGCACCGATGGCGAGGCCGGACGGAACGTCGCTCCACGTGACCCTTGGCCAGAGATCGGCGACGGGACCGGCCCCACGCAATCGGGTGATCACGATCGGGCCGATGACGTAGACCGCCCAGATGGCCACTGAATTGGCAGCCAGCAGGCGCACGGGGATCGGATCCGGCACCTCTCCGTAGAAGGCGCCGATCAGGAGGGCGGCCCACAAACTGGACACGACGATGTGGAACACCCACAGGACAACGGCCTCTGGGAATCCCCATCGTGGTGATGCCGCCGTTCCGGCCGCGGCTCGTGCGTTCCCGGGCGTGCCAGCAGTCACCAGGCGACCCTAGCGACCCGACCACGGGAAGAACGGCGTCAGCACCTAGTATCGGATGTATGTCTGACAAGGGATCCACCCCTCCGCCGCCTCCTCCTGGGCGCAATCCACGACTGCCCACGAAGTCCGAAGGCGGCTGGCCGAAGTGGTCGGCCTGGGTCGTCGTTGCTGTGCTCGCAACGTTGTTGTTCGTCACCATGGCCGCGCCGGCCGATGAATCGTCGAAGATCTCCTACGACGTCTTCCTGGCGAAGGTCGAGGCCGGTGAGATCGAATCCGTGGAGTACGACAACGCCACGGCCCGCATCGAGGCGACCACACCCGATGGTGAGGTGTTCAACACCACCGGGCTCGCCGAGTGGCCGGCTGATGACCTCGCCCTGTCTGCGATCCAACGACGTCGACTTCGCACCGGTCACCAATACCGGGAACTTCTTCCTCAATCTCATTCCCCTCCTGTTGCCGTTCGTCTTCATCATCGGCTTCCTCTACTGGCTGGCCCGCCGCCAACAGAGCCAGATGGGCGGGATCATGTCGATCGGCCGTTCGAAGGCCAAGACCTACTCCAGTGAGCGCCCCGGCACCACGTTCGCCGACGTCGCCGGGTATGCCGGAGTGAAGAAGGAAGTCACCGAGGTCGTCGACTTCCTCCGCGACCCCTCCAAGTTCGGCGATGTCGGTGCTCGAATTCCCAAGGGTGTGCTGCTCGTTGGCCCTCCCGGAACCGGCAAGACACTCATCGCTCGGGCCGTCGCCGGCGAGGCCGGCGTTCCGTTCCTGTCGGTGACCGGTTCGGACTTCATGGAGATGTTCGTCGGTGTCGGCGCCAGCCGAGTCCGTGACTTGTTCTCCGAGGCTCGCAAGATGGGCAAGGCGATCATCTTCATCGACGAGATCGACTCCATCGGTCGCAAGCGTGGCGCCGGCATGGGTGGCGGACACGACGAGCGCGAGCAGACCCTCAACCAGATGCTGGCCGAGATGGATGGCTTCGAGGCGACCGAAGGCATCGTGATGATGGCCGCCACCAACCGACCGGACATCCTCGACCCGGCGCTGTTGCGTCCCGGCCGTTTCGACCGCCAGGTGGTCGTCTCACTTCCAGAACTCGAGGATCGCAAGGAGATCCTGAAGGTCCACATCAAACACAAGCGCATGGCCGATGACGTCGACGTCAACGTCATCGCTCGGGGCACACCGGGCATGAGCGGCGCCGATCTGGCCAATCTGGTCAACGAGGCGGCGTTGTTCGCCGTGCGGCGCGGAGCAGAAAAGGTCTTTGCCGCCGATTTCGACTCGGCTCGCGACCGCGTGCTCCTCGGCATCGAGCGTGAATCCATGGTCCGCAACCAGGCCGACCTCGAACGCACCGCCTACCACGAGGCCGGGCACGCCTTGTGCGCTGCGCTCCAGGAAGGCCACGACCCGGTCCACAAGGTCACGATCATCCCCACCGGCATGGCCCTCGGCGTCACCATGACGATGCCGACCGAGGATCGCTACAAGATCGAACAGAGCGAGGCCGAGGCGCGCATCATCATGGCGCTCGGTGGCCGCAACGCCGAGAAAGTCATCTTCGGCGAGGTCACCTCCGGGGCGTCGGACGATCTCCGCCAGGCAACCCAGATGGCCCGTCGCATGGTCACCGAGTGGGGCATGTCGGATGCCATCGGCCCCATGTCGCTCGCCGACAATCAGCCGGTGTTCCTTGGCGAGGACATGATGCATTCGAAGTCGTTCTCCGACGAGACGGCGAAGCTGATCGACGACGAGACCCGGCGCATTCTCACCGACATGGAGGTTCGCTGTCGCACCCTGCTCGTCGACAATCGTGGGGCGCTCGACCTGATCGCCCGCCAACTCCTCGAACACGAGACGGTGAGTGGAGCCGAGGTCGATCGACTGATCGCTGTCGCCAAGGATCCAGTCAGGGCAGCCGAGGCGTTCGCTCAGGCACTTCCGGCGCAGACCCTTCCCGGCCAAGGCGTCATCGACAACTGATCCGATCGCGACGATTCAGCAGACGGGCGACCGAGCAGACCGGCGGCTCAGCAGACCGTGGGTTCGGAGACGTCGATCTCCGAGTCACCCACCCAGGCACTGACCATCTGCGGTGGAGTGGCGCAGTTCCCCCCGGCTTGGAAGAACATGGCTCGGCCGTCGACGGGGACGACCGCGATGCGATCGCCACCTGACTCGATGATGAAGTAGGAGGTGTCGATCGGACCGCGAAGCTCATAGATCGTCCCTTCGTCGCTCTCCGTGGAACCGAAGATGCCGGTCTCGGCAACCGTGGGTGCTCCGAGATCGGAACAACCCATGCCCATGCTCGAATCGAAGGCCAGAGCCTCGCACTGCATCCACTGCCCATTCGAGTCCTGGTTGAGCATCTGGAGCGTGAAGAGGTCGACCCGCCCCATCGGGGTCGATGCAGACAGGACGTGCTGCACGGCCCTCCTCTGCTCACCGCGCCCACCGAAGTCGGGGAACGGGCGACTGTTGCCCGGGCTCATCACTACCAGAGCGTCGACACCGAGCTCGGCAGCCACGCCACCCACCCCGTTCTGCGGCACTCATCCCTCATTGTTGGGGGCTGAGTGCCGCAGAACCGAGCGTCACCTCAGGCGAAGAGTGCGTCGACGGCGTCCTTGAACGCACCTTCGTCGAAGGGGCCGAAGAAGCTGGTCAGCACGACACCATCGCCGTCGACGACAAGGGTGGTCGGCACCCCGTCGATTCGGTAGCGCTCGTGGCGTGTGGGGTCGTCCTGCACGTCGATGCGTTCGGTCGTGACCCCCGCTCGTTGCGAGCGGACCACCGCGTCCCACACCGCAGGACAGCTGTTGCAGGTGGCAGAGGAGAACACGACGACGAGCGGCGTGCCCACTCCCCCGGCGAACTCCGAACGGTCGAGCTGCGAGGGTGCCCGGTACGACGGAGCGCTCGGCGGTTCGGGCCGACGCCTCTGGAGCAGCCAGGCGAGACCAAACGCCACCACGACCAATACGACCAACAGCACGAGCCGCGTCATCCGCCGACCGCTCCCGCCGGCACGCCTCCCGAGCTGGGCACCAGGCCGACGACGTCGTAACGATCGGGACCGACCAACTGCAACTCGGCGATCACCGGTCGATCCGCCGTCACGACGACGGCAGCTTGGGCTGCAATCGGGCTCAGCGGAATCACCGCCCGACCTGTCGAGTCGACCGAGGCTCGCACCGGTGAACCGAGCGAACCACCGACCAGCAGCCGAACTTCGACCAGGGCCCCCTCGTCGGCAAAGACGATCACCGCGCTGCCATTGTCCGGCAACAGCGAAGCGGACGCCGAGACCCACCGGGTGGAGGAGATGGGTGAGCCGTGACTGGAGGCGATGCCTGTACGGGCCGTCGGCTGGACGTAGGTCGGTCCTTCGAGCGCCGGCGGAAGCTCCTCGGCCGGCACCTCGCCGTCGTCCTGACGGCGCCGCTCGCTCCCATTCTCCGGCCCCTCAGCGCCGACACCGGGATGAGCCTGCCAGCGATGCACGACGACGGGAATCCCGTTGGCCGACGTCACCGTGACGCCGACGTCATAGGGGGATGGCAGATCCAGTTGGCTCGCCGTGACCCGCAGATCGATCGTGGCCAGCCGACCCGGCTGCACGGTGAGCTCGATCGGCACCAGACCGAACAGCGAGCGGTCGCCGACATCAAGCGGATCGAGGCGAACATCGACCTCGGCAACTCCAGTGGTCGGATTGAAGACGGTGAGGGTGCTGTCGCCACCGGAATGGAGACGACCCGCAGGCATGGTCCACCCGAGCGCGGGGTCGGCAACAGCGGCCTCGAGGGTCGCACCGGCCGGTGCGATCGATCCGTCGAGGACAAAAAGCCGTTCCACCACGAGCTGTCCTCCGGCCACCGTCTCGATTCTGGTGGCCACCACCTCTTCAGGAGCGACGAACTCACCGACATCGATCACGACCACTGACTGCGCCGGCACCGTCTTGGCTTCGAGCTCGTTGGGTTGCCGCACTCGAGTCGGGGTCTGGAACTCGGCACGGAACACGACGTCGTTGGTGTAGGGGTTGAGAAGTGCGATGTACTGGGCGGTGTCGGTGGTGGTCGGACCGCCACCGAAATACCACGTTGTCGACGACCCCGAGGAACACGGCCCCTCCGAAACACCGGCCGCCGTGGTGACGCGGTGGCTCACCACACCCTCACCCCCGACCACCTCGACACTTGCCGCCGCGGCGTCGAATGCGCCGAGCGACGAGAGCAAGACCGTTTCCGACGTCCCGGCGGCCACGTCGAGACGGAGACCCGGCCCCGGCCCGTCGCCGGTCCGAACGTCGAGATTGGCGACCGCATCGTCCGAGCCGACGTTCGCGATCGTGATCTCGGCATCGGCGTAGGAGCCGGCGCCCGCCGACCCGATCGGACAGAACCACGACGAGCCGAGCGGCGCCGGTTGGATCATGAGAGGCGTGTCTCGAGCGACCACCTCGGGGCCGGCCACGACGGTGGGGTCCCGATCGACCCGGTCGAACAACACTGCACCGATCACCGATCCGACCAGAATCACGATCGTCGTCCAGCGGATCATGGTTGCTCCTCGCGTTCGGGCTGCGAGAGCACCATGCCGACGCCGATGGCGAGAAGCTGCAGCACGAGCAACATACGGCTGACCGTCGAGGTTCCGAACTCGGCCGCTGCCACTGCGTCACCGTTCGTTTGGACCTGCAGGTGGTGGTCGTCGAAGGCAACGATGGAGCTGGCTTCGTTGCCTGCGACCCAACCCTCGCCGTCGATGATGAGGTACGCCCCGTCGACCGAAGGGTCGAGGCCCACCCAGCGGCCCGTCCGCTCGTAGCGGAACGGCGCCCGGGATCGCAGACCTGTCTCGGCCGACAGTTGATCGGCCACCTCGATGGGTGGTGGCTCTCCTTCGACGATCTGCGCCGCGCCGGCGGAGGCTCCGTTGCGGTAGACCCGGAGCCCCAACGTCCCGGTGACCCTCTGCAGATCGAGCTGTCGACTCAGCACGGACTCGATGCCATTGCCGGGCTCGTAGCGAGGCCCGTCGTATGGGGGCGGCCCGAGTGACGGGACCACGATGACCAGATCGATGCCGTAGGCAGCCAGGAGCCGGCCGACCCGGTCCGTCTGGCCGTCGACGACGAGGTCGAGCCGATCGCCGATCTCGGCATCGATCTCGTTGGTCGCCGGCGCGTAGCGGTTGATGATGTCGATGTCGGTGCCTTCGCTCACGCCGAAGTGAATCCCACCAGGCGAGTCGGCACCATCGATCGGCAGCACCTCGGATGCGCCGATCCACAGCGTCCGTACCGGCTCGGGTTGCCCATCGAGGAGCAGTTGGGCGAACCCGACATGGCTCTGCGTCGGCATGCCCCAGCGGCCGTCGAGTGCCGACTGGAAGCCGAGCAACGTGACGAGTGCCAGTCCGAGCCCGGCCACCCCCCGCAATGCCGACTGGACAGACGAGCCCCGACGACCGAGGTCGAGTTCGAGGGCACGGATGGCTGCCGCCACTGCCAGGGCGACGCCCACGGCGGCGAGGCAGAGCAGTGCATCGGCGCTCGGGACATCGACGGGCACATACTCGCGACGACCGGCCCACGCGAGCACCCACGCAACGACGGCAAGCGAAATGCCTCTCGCCGCGACATCGAATCGTTGGGACTTGGCGATGACGAGCGCCATGCCGGCGACGACGATGATGCCGAGAACCAAGATGCCCGGCTCGGTCAGACCTGGAGCGAAGCGGACGAGGTCAGCCATGGAATCGAAGGTTGCGTTGGCCGATTCCGGCCCGATCAACCAGCGCCATGAGCCGTCGTCGATCACCTGGAGCGACCAGGGAAGGTGGAGTGCCAACGGTGTCAGTACGGCAACGGGGATGCCAAGGGCCAGTGCCCGCAGGCCGGCCGGGCGGGCAATGAGCACCGAGCCGATGGCGAGCGCAACCAGGACCACCACTGTCAGGACCACGACCATCGGAGCTGCCGTGGCGACGGCGGCAACGAGAAGCCCGAATCGGAGGAGCCGGATGCTCAGCGGGTGGGGCCCACCGGCTGCCGAACGGTCGAATGGAGCCTCGTTCTGGAGTCGCAACGCCGACGCCACGACGAACGGCGCGGCACCCCAGACCACCAGTACCTGCCAACGGCCGGAGGCAATGATGCTCATCGGCAGAGGGTTGAGGGCGTAGGCGAAGGCGGCTGCGATCGCAGCCCGAGGACTGCCCAACGGCTTGGCGAGGCGCCATGAGCCGACGGCCCCGGCGATCAGCGGGCCGAGCACCAGCAGCGTGTCGAGTAGCCCGGTAGCCCAGAAGAAGACCAGGCGGAGCACCCCGAGCACGAAGAACAACACTGGAGCAGCGTCGGCCCCACCGCTTCCGGCCGAACGCCAACCGCTCCACCATTCACCGAGCAGAGTGCCATATCCCGGCAGCTGCGGGATCTGACCGACCGGCACGATCCCTGCCCCGATCAGCGAGCGGCTGCCGAACAGGAACAGCGCGCCCAGCAACATGGCGCCGAGCGCTGCCACCCGCTGGGCGGTGAGCTCGTCGCCGCCGAGGTTGTCCCGTACAGAGCCGACCAGCCCGGCCAGTCGGTCCTGACTGGCGCCGAACCGGCTTCTGGCATGGTCGGAGACCCGTGCCGAGCCACCGACCTGCAGCGCTCTGACCTCGGCATCCGGCACCTGCCGGAGTTGCTCGAGCTGCGCCCGCCTCGTGCGGATGTCCTTGATGTCGGAGATGGTCGCCGGGATCACGCCGAGAGCGCCGACCGCCCGAGCCCGCTTCCCCGAGAAGAGCAAACCCACCGCTTCGGCAACGATCAGGAACACGGCCATCGGGAGGACTCGAACCAGCGTCCAGCGCGATGAGGTCACGAGAAGGCTCCGCAGCCGGTTCTTGATCATCTGCCGGGAAGGTTGTGAGTCCGGTTCGACGGGCCGAATTCTCACCTTCGTGCTCGGGTTGACCACGATGCGAGCGCCGGCCACGTGGACCCGCCAGCACAGATCGAGGTCTTCGTTCTCCGATCCCAACGACGGATCGAATCCGCCGAGCGAGGTGAACAGATCGCGCCTGATCAGCTGCACACCGGTGGGGGCCACGAACACGTCGCGGACGCCGTCGTGCTGTTCCTGATCGAACTCGCGCGGCTCGATCAGTCCGACCTTGACGCCGTAGTGATCGGCGCCCATCCCGACACTCACCAGACGACGAGGGTCATCCCACTCGACGAACTTCGGCGTGACGATGCCGGCGTTCGAGCGGAACATCTCCTCGGCAAGCGCGGTCGTGGTGTGCGGCTCGAGTACGACCGCATCGGTACAGAAGAGCAGGAACGCCGCGTCCTGTACGAGCGTGGCCGCCTGATTGGCTGCGGCGCTGAAGCCGAGGTCTGACTGGAGACGATGGAGGTACGCCGACGGCGCAGCGGCCGCCACCCGCTCGGCGATGGGCGGATCGTTTGCGGCATCGACCACGAGAATCGACAGATTCGGATAGTCCTGGTCGGCGAGCGAACCGAGACACGTTTCGAGATCAGCACCGGCATCGCGGCTGATGCAGACCGCAACGATCGCCGGTGCGTCGCTGCCGTCATCTGATCGGCCGACGTCTGACGTCACGGGGTCCGCGAGCGGGACGACGGGCGGAGCGGCGGGATCCGCTGGGTAGGACTCGGTCACGAGCGCACGAGCCTACTGCTCGCCGAATCGGTGCGGAGTCACCCCGGGCGCGATCCCTGCGCCGCTAGTGTTGGCGATCGTGACGTCCGGAGAACCGATGCGAGCACTCATTTCCGGTGCGACAGGATTCGTCGGGCCCCACCTGGTCCGCCATCTCGAAGAGGCGGGCGACGAAGTGGTGGCCGTTGGGCACCAGAACGGGCCAGACCTCCTCGACACCGACGCGTGGAGCGCCAAGATCGCGGCCGAACAACCGAACGTGATCTACCACCTCGCTGGGTTCAGCGATGTCGGCGCCTCGTGGAAGCGCCCGCTGGAGACCTTCCGTCTCAATGCGGCAGGAACCCTCTCGATGCTCGAGGCCTCCCGCCTTCAACACGTCGACCGGGTCGTGGTGGTCAGTAGTGCCGACGTCTACGGCATCGCCAGCCCTGCGTCACTGCCGCTGACCGAGTCAGCGCCGCTCCAGCCCCGCTCGCCGTACGGATCGAGCAAGCAGGCGGCAGAAGCGATCGCTCAGCAATACCATCGTGGTTGGGGCCTCGATGTCATCATCGTCCGACCGTTCAACCACATCGGGCCGGGACAGTCCACCAACTTCTTCGCTCCTGCGATCGCATCGAAGATCGCGAGTGCCGAGCTCGCAGGCGAGGGTGTCGTCACCCACGGCGACCTGAGCCCCGAACGCGACTTCACCGACGTGCGAGACGTCGTTCGGGCCTACCGACTCATCGCCACAGCCGGCCACAGCGGAGCCACCTACAACGTGTGCAGCGGGAAGGCCGTGGCGATGTCGACCATTCTCGACGCCCTGATCGCGGCCGCCACCGTGCCGATCACGACCGAACCAGACCTCGACCTGGTACGCCCAGTCGACCTCCCTGTGTTGCGGGGCAGCTACGAGGCCCTACGGCGCGACACCGGGTGGGAGCCCTCCATCCCGCTCACCCACACCCTCATGGACGTTCTCGCCGACGCCAGAGAACGCACCACGCTCCCCTCGACAACCGAGGCCGACGACAGGCAGCAGACATGACCAAACGAGCACTCATCACCGGCCTCACCGGTCAGGACGGCTCCTACTTGGCCGAACTCCTCCTCGAGAAGGACTACGAGGTCTACGGCATGGTCAGACGATCGAGCACCGTGAATTTCGAGCGCGTGGCGCACATCCAGGACGATCTCCAGATCGTGCAGGGCGACCTCCTCGACGAGAGCTCCCTGAGTGAGCTGATGCGCCAGGTCAACCCTGACGAGGTCTACAACCTGGCGGCCCAGTCGTTCGTCCAGACGTCCTGGCAGCAGGCAGTGTTGACCGGGGAGACCACCGCGCTCGGTGTCACCCGCATCCTCAACGCAGTCAAGAACACCAACCCGGAGATCCGCTTCTACCAGGCCTCGAGCTCGGAGATGTTCGGCAAGGTCCAGTCGGTCCCGCAGACCGAGGAGACGCCCTTCTATCCCCGCAGCCCCTATGGAGTGGCAAAGGTCTACGGGCACTGGATCACCGTGAACTATCGGGAGAGCTACAAGATGCACGCATCGAGCGGCATCCTGTTCAACCACGAGTCGCCCCGTCGTGGACTCGAGTTCGTCACTCGCAAGATCAGCAACCACGTGGCTCGGATCAAGCTCGGACTCACGAACGAGCTCCGCCTCGGCGACCTCCACCCCCAGCGCGACTGGGGTTTCGCCGGCAGACTACGTCGAGGCGATGTGGCTCATGCTCCAGCAGGATCGAGCCGGACGACTACGTGATCTCCACCGAGGAGACCCATTCGGTCCAGGAGTTCTGCGAGGTCGCGTTCGGCCACGTCGACCTCGACTGGCAGGACTACGTCGTGCAGGACAAGGCGTTCATGCGCCCGGCCGAGGTCGATCTCCTCATCGGCGATGCATCGAAGGCCAAGACGAAACTCGGCTGGCAGTCGAAGACGCCGTTCACCGAACTGGTCACGATGATGGTCGACGGCGATCTCGATCTCGTGGCCCGCCAGCAACGCGAACTTGCCTGACGTGCCAGACGGCCTCGGCCCGGTCGTCGTGATCTGCGGCGGCGTCGGCGCGGCACGGCTTCTCCGAGGACTGGTTCCCGCGGCAGGCGGTGACCTCACCGCCATCGCCAACGTCGGCGACGACCTCGAACTGCACGGACTCCACATCAGCCCCGACCTCGACACGATCACCTACACCCTGGCCGACGCGGTGTCGGCCGAACGGGGCTGGGGACTCGAAGGCGAGAGCTGGCAAGCAATGGAGATGGTCGGACGGTACGGAGGCGTCGATTGGTTCAGCCTCGGTGATCGCGACCTCGGGACACACCTCCACCGCACCCAACGCCTGGCCGAAGGCGCCGACCTCACGACGGTGACCGCCGAGATCACCGCAGCGTGGGGCCTCGACCTCCGTCTGTTGCCGGTGACCCATGATCGGCTCCGCACGATGATCACGACGGTCGACGAAGGCGAGATCACGTTCCAGGAGTACTTCGTGCGTCGACGCCACGACGTCGCCGTCACCGCCGTTCGATTCGACGGAGCCGCCGAGGCCCGTCCGGCACCCGGTGTGATCGAGGCCATCGAGGGAGCGGCCCGGATCATCATTGCGCCGTCCAACCCCGCCGTCTCGATCGATCCGGTCCTGGCCGTTCCCGGCGTCTCCGAGGCCCTCGAAGCCAGACGAGCCGACGTCGTTGCCGTATCACCGATCGTCGGCGGGAAGGCCCTGAAGGGGCCGGCCGATCGCCTCCTCGAAGAGCTCGGTCGGGAATCGTCCGCGATCGGTGTTGCCCAGTGGTACGCCGATCGTGTCGGGACGCTCGTCATCGACACGGTCGACGCTGCGCTCGCCGACGCAGTCCGGGTGGCTGGACCGTCCCCGGTGATCGCCGACACGATCATGTCGCAGCCCGGGGTCACCGAGAGCCTTGCCCAGCTCCTGCTCGACCCCGATCTCCTCGATCGAAGCTGACGACCCGCGACGGGCGTGCAACACTTTCCAGTCCCGCACGGAAGCAGGCACATGCCGAACACCGATCTCATCGTCGACACGTCCGCCATCGGCAACGTCGAGCTGGTCCCATCGGCGGCGGCAACCGCAGAGCTGAACGACGGACAGGTGCGGGTCACCGTCGACCGCATCGGCCTGACCTCGAACAACTTGTCGTACGCCGCAGCGGGACACCTCCTCGGGTACTGGAGCTTCTTTCCCGCCTCGCGGCCGGGATGGGGCATCGTTCCTGCGTGGGGGTTCGCCACAGTCGCCGACAGTCGGTGCGCCGACCTGCCCGTGGGAGAAGAGATCTTCGGGTTCCTCCCGATGGGTGGCCATCTGGTTCTCGAGCCGGGCGACGTGTCCCCGTCGACCTTCAGCGATCGCATGCCGCACCGAGCGGCCCTGCATCCCTGGTACAACCGCTACTACCGGACTTCGCAGGACCCGGCATCGGTCGAGCGGTTCCGCCACCTCCAACCCGTCTTCTGGGCGCTGTTCATGACGGGCTGGATGCTGAGTGCCGAATTCGAGGACAACGACGATTTCGGCGCGCAGCGGGTGCTCGTTGCCAGCGCATCGAGCAAGACCGCCGTCTCGTTCGCCGCATCGATGGCCCGTCGACAGGATCGGCCAGAGCTGGTTGGCCTGACGTCGAGCGCCAACGCCGAGTTCGTTGCGTCGCTCGGCTGCTACGACCGGGTGGTCACCTACGACGCTCTCCGCCTCGGCAGCAGCGAGAACACTGCGGCCGGCAGCGAGAACACTGCGGCCGGCAGCGAGAACACTGCGGCCGGCAGCGAGAACACTGCGGCCGGCAGCGAGAACACTGCGGCCGGCAGCAACACCGCGGCGCTGGTCGACATGTCCGGCAATGCCGGCGTGGTCGCTGCTGTTCACCAAGCCTTTGGCGACAGCCTCACCCAGAGCATCAGGGTGGGGGGAACCCATCTCGGTGCTCCGGGCAATGACAGCGATCTGCCCGGCGCGACGCAACGATTCTTCTTCATCCCAGACGTCGCCGAGTCAGCGAGCGGAGGCCATGTCGCGTTCCACGAGCGGTTCGCCGCAGCGTGGTCCTGGTTCGCTACGTGGATCGACCCGTTCGTGTCCGTCGTGGAAAAGCGCGGGATCGAGGCCGTCCGGGACACGTACGTCACGACGCTGGGAGGCACCCACGATCCCACGACCGCCACGGTCGTCGATCTCTGACCGGCGAGGGATCCGCCAGGCATCCGGAGTTGTGAGGCGAAACGAGCAACTCCAAGAAACCAAGGCGCCCAGCGCCAAAGGTTCCGCCGTGCTCAGCGGGAGTTGTGAGGAACGAGCAACTCCAAGAAACCAAGGCGCCCAGCGCCGAAGGTTTCCGGTGTCGCCGAGGTTTCAGATGTCGGTGAGGTTGCTCAGCCCGGGGATGGACGGCGGCGCCGGAATCTCGGCGCCTTCCGGAACGAGAGCGAACGTGATGGCGGACACGTCGCCGCGGAAACGGAAGTCGGCGAGATCGGTGCTGAGCACCGTGTCCGGGGTCGAACCTCCCTCGGCGAGGATCGCGTTGTCCCAGTAGGCGATCTGCCACGTGGCCGGTTCACCGTTGCAGCCGTCGGCCTCGACCACCGCTTCGCCTCCGACACCTGGACCCGGGGTGAAGCCGTCGTCGGTCAGCTCGCTACCGGTGGCCCGGAAGAACGCATCGACCGTGGCGTTGTTGCCGGATGCCGTGGTGCGGAACGGATGGATGTGGATGATGCCGTCGGCGTGGGTGTGGACACCTTCGGGATCGCTGGTGTCCTGGATCGGGTCCTGGAACGCATCGCAGACGTACACGCCGTAGGCCGAATGCCAGTGCTCGCTCAGCAGCGGGCTGACGTCGGCATTCGATTCACGATTGATCGCGAGGAGCCCCACGACGCCGGCCCCGACGAGCGTGACCGCGACCATCACCGGCAGGAACCACGACCGTCCATGATCGGGGTTCTGCACCTTGGTCACCTTGACCGAGTCGGATGAGTTCTTCTTTCGAGATGCTTTGCCCACGGCCGGCAAGCGTAGGGGGTTTCGACGAAAGCTCGCGTAATGTGCCCCCGTGCTCCGTCGACTCGAAATCATCCCCATCCCCGGCATGCCCGAAGTTCGACCCGGCGACGACCTCGCGGGGCTGATCATCGAGGCCTGCCAGGCGGAACTCGGCCTGCAGGACGACGACGTCCTGGTCGTGAGCCAGAAGGTGGTCTCGAAGGCCGAGGGAAAACTGGTCGAGGTCGACCCAGACGATCCGCTGTCGCACAAGCCTCTCGTTCTGGAGGAATCGGCTCGTGTGCTCCGCCGGCGGGGGGATCTCATCATCAGCGAGACCAAACACGGCTACGTCTGCGCCAACGCAGGCATCGATCGATCCAATGTGGCCCCGAACATCGCCGCTCTTCTGCCGGACGACTCTGATCGTTCGGCCCGGCGGCTCCGCGATGCCATCAAGGGGCGCCTCGGTGTCACCACCGCGATCATCGTCGCCGACACGTTCGGCCGACCGTGGCGGCGCGGCATCACCGACATCGCGCTCGGATGCGCGGGAATCAAGGCGATTCTCGATCTGCGAGGCACCGAGGATGCGGTCGGTCGCGAGCTCCATGTGACCGAAGTCTGCATCGTCGACGAGCTCGCCGGCGCCGCCGAACTCGTGCGAGGCAAGGCCACCGGGGTCGCCGTGGCGGTGATCCGCGGGGTCGACCCTGCCTGGTTCGGCGAGGGCAGCGTGGTGGGCGATGTCGTACGCTCCCCCGCCGAAGACCTGTTCCGATGAGATCGACCATCGGCTCGGGCAGCCGTCGGAGCACCGGCTACCAAGGGTGATCGGCACCATCCCAGGTGATGAACCGACCGCTGTCCTGGATCGTCAGCGATGAAACCGTCTCGACGATCGCTCGCGCCGATTCCGGCGGCGTGAGTGCTGCCGACGCACCTCCCAGGTCGGTGCTGACCCAGCCCGGGTGCAACATCACCACGCCGATCCCCTCTGGCCGGAGAGCGCTTGCGGCTTTGACGCTCCACATGTTGAGTGCCGCTTTCGACATGCAGTAGACCGTGTCGCGACCCTTCGTCGCCGCCACCTCCATGGAGCCGAGCTGCGAGGAGATGTTGAGGACCAACGGATCGTCGCCGGCCCGCAGGAGGGGCAGCGCCTCGCGAGTCACGAGCATCGGTCCCGTGGCGTTGATGCGCATCACCTCGTTCATCACCGATGCGTCGACATCGAACGGACCACGTGGGTCGTCGACGCCAAAGGCGCGAGCGTCCAGACCGGCGCAGTTGACAAGCAGATCGAGCCCATCGACCTGGCCCCCCAACGCAGCCAGACCGGTCTCGATCGAGGCCTCGTCCCCCAGGTCGAGTTGAACCGCACCAGCCGGTCGAAGCGCCAGCAAGTCGCCCGGATCGGCTTCGCGGGCGCTTCCCCAAACCTGATGGCCCGCAGCCAGCCACTGGCGGACCAGCTCGAGTCCGAGTCCACGGTTGGCGCCGGTGACGAAGATCCTCACGACGGTGACCCGGCCGCGTCATCGGCGTGCCCCGTCCGCACGATGGCCTGCCCGCAGGTCATCTGCCCTGTGTCGGAGTCGAACGCCAGCGTGGGACTGCCGTGCAGCTCCCAACCATCGTTCAGCGCCTCGGTGACCCGGTCACAGAAGCTCGAGTCGTCTGGGCCGGTGAGATAGCGATAACGGATCACCGAAACGACGGTAGCTGTGCCGTCGGTGCTGCCACACCGACGGGACGGTCACGCCTGGCCGGGGTTCGGCTCGCCGGTAGTGTGGCGCCGTGTCTGCCACCGGGTCCGTCGAATCGCTACCACCGCTGATCCGGCATCTCCCGCCCGCACCGGACGAAGGTGCGCTGCTCGACGGTTTCACCGCATACGCGGACGAAATGGGGCTCGAGCTCTACGACGCTCAGGAAGAAGCGATCTTCGAACTGCTGGCCGGCAACCACGTGATCCTCAACACGCCGACCGGGTCGGGCAAGTCGCTGGTGGGAGTCGCCGCCCACTACGCCGCACTGGCGGCCGACAAGCGGAGCGTCTACACCGCGCCGATCAAGGCGCTGGTCAGCGAGAAGTTCTTCGCCCTGTGTCGTGAGTTCGGGTCCGAACGCGTCGGCATGATCACCGGCGACGCCAGCGTGAATGCCGACGCACCGATCATCTGTTGCACGGCCGAGATCCTGGCCAACTGGGCCCTGCGGGACGGAGCGAACACCCCGGTCGACGTCGCCGTCGTCGACGAGTTCCACTACTACGGAGATCCACAGCGAGGTTGGGCGTGGCAGATCCCGCTGCTCGAACTCCCCCACACCCAGTTCCTCCTGATGTCGGCAACGCTCGGGTCGATCGACTTCTTCGAGCGCGACCTCACGAAGCGGACCGGGCGTCGAGACCGCGTGGTCAGCTCGGTGACCCGCCCGGTGCCCGCTCGAGTTCGAGTATCGCCGCACCACGCTCCACGCCAGTGTCGAAGAGCTGCTCAACACCGGACGAGCCCCGATCTATCTCGTGCACTTCACCCAGCGCGAGGCGACCGAGGCGGCCCAGGGCTACCTCTCGCTCGATCCCCTGACCAAGGACGAGAAGGCGCAGCTGAAGGAGGCGATCGGCGGTTTCCGCTTCGACTCGCCGATCGGCAAGGATCTTCGTCGGTTCATCAGCGGCGGGAATCGGCGTGCACCACGCGGGCTGCTACCCAAGTACCGACTGCTGGTCGAGAAGCTGGCCCAGGACGGACTGCTGAAGATCATCTGTGGCACCGACACGCTCGGGGTCGGCGTGAACGTCCCGATCCGCTCGGTGTTGTTCACCCAGCTCTGCAAGTACGACGGACAGTCGAACCGGATCCTCCGGAATCGCGAGTTCCAGCAGATCTCGGGCCGGGCCGGGCGCAAGGGTTTCGACGATCAGGGCACCGTGTGGGCCCAGGCTCCTCCCCACATCGTCGACAACTTGAAGGCCGAGGAGAAGGCGGCCGCGAGCGGCAAGAAGAAGGTGGTCAAGAAGAAGCCGCCCGAGCGTGGGTACTCACACTGGACCGAGGACACCTTCACCAAGATGATCAACGGCGACCCCGAACCGCTTCGCTCGCATTTCCAGGTCAACCATCAGATGGTCATGAGCCTGCTCGACCGCCCTGTGATCGGCGGCGTCGACGGCTGTGAGGCCACCCGACGATCTCATGCAGCACAACCACGAGACCAAGAATCGTCGTCGGAACCACATCCGGCGATCGATCGCGATCTACCGGTCGCTGGTCGACGCCGAACCTGCTCGAGTTCCCGGACGAGCCGGATGAGCTCGGGCGGCGGGTACGGGTCAACTTCGACCTGCAGGACGAGTTCGCGTCTGCACCAACCACTGTCGCTGTGGGCCCTCGAAGCGCTCGGCCAACTGCCCGAGCCGGAGGAAGAGACCGAACTCCCGCACGCTCATCGACATGCTCACCGTCATCGAGTCGGTGCAGGAGAGCCCGGGGGTGATCATCGCCGCCCAGGTCAATCGGGCCAAGGACGAACTCATGGCCGACATGAAGATGCGCGGTGTCGAGTACGAGGAGCGGATGGAGCGACTCGCCGAGGTCGAGGCCCCGAAGCCCAATGCCGAGTGGCTCTACGACGAGCTTCAATGCGTTCCGGTCGAAGCACCCGTGGGTGGGACAGGACAACATCAAGCCCAAGTCGATCGTTCGCGAGCTCTTCGAGAAGGCGATGACCTTCGGCGAGTACGTGCAGTACCACGGGCTGAAGCGGTCGGAAGGCGTGGTGCTCCGCTACTTGTCCGATGTCTACAAGGGGCTCATCCAGAACATCGCCGAGGATCTCAAGACCGATGAGATCGACGATCTCATCGCCTGGCTCGGTGCTCTCGTTCGCCAGGTCGACTCCAGCCTCATCGACGAGTGGGAGCGGCTGATCGACCCCGACGATCGATCCCCAGGAAGCGATCCGACCGATCAACGACGAGCCGCCGTCGATCGTCGATGACCCGCGGGCGTTCCGAGTGATGGTCAGGAACCAGGCGTTCGATTGGCTGAACCGTCTGGCAACGAAGCGGGGCTACGACGTCATCGTCGATGCTGCCGCCGATCCCGACGTCTGGGGCACCGTCGACGATCTGGTTCAGACGATGGCCGACTACTGGGACGAGTACGACCACATCGTGATGGATGCCGGGGCTCGCAGCCCCGGACGGTTCTTCTACGACCCCACCGTCGACCAGTCTGTGGTGCAGATCATCCAGGATCCCGACGGCAACGACGAATGGCGGATCACGGCATTCGTCGACATCGAGGCATCAGGCGAGCAGAACAAGGCGGTCCTCCGCTTCGTCGACATCGGTCCAGCCTGATTCCCCTCGTTCTGCGGCACTCAGCCCGCAGAACTGAGGTGGGGTGCCGCAGAACGGGAGGGAGCGAGGGTCAGACGAGGTCGCTGCGGCCGGGATCGGCTCGCATACGGGCCACCAGGGACTTGACCTCTTCGGCCCGATCCTTGGGCACGATCAGGGTGGCGGTCTCGGTGTGCACGACGATCAGATCGCTGACCCCGATGAGCGCGGTGAGCCTGCCGTCAGCGCCGACCACGATGTTCGACGTCGCATCGAGGGTCTCCAGTTCACCTCGCACCGCGTTGCCGTCCGCGTCGGTTCGAGGTGGTCGCCCACCGCAGGCCAGCTGCCGACGTCGTCCCATGCGAACGTCCCGACGGCCATGACGATGTTGTCGGCCCGCTCCATCAACGCATAGTCGATCGAGATCTTGTCGAGCGGCTCGAAGCCGTCGGAGAGGGCCTGGGCGAAGGCGGGTGTGTCGACCGCCGGAACCAACGCGTCGATGAACGCGGCGAGTTCCGGGTCGATGCACAGCGAACGCACGGTGCACGGCGTCGACCGACCAGATGAACATGCCGGAGTTCCACCAGAATTCGCCCGAGTCGACGTAGCCGGCGGCGGTGGCCCGATCCGGCTTCTCGACGAATCGGTCGACCGAACGGAACTCGACCGCGTCCGATGCCGACAGACGATCGACAGCGTGGATGTAGCCGTACCCGGTCGCCGGGTACCGAGGCGTGATCCCGATCGTGATCAGGACGTCTTCGACCGATGCCAGTTCCAGGCCGGCGGACATCGTCTCGTCGGAATCGGTCGAGATCTCCCATCACGTGGTCGGCGGTGACGATGCAGAACACACCATCGGGGTCGCGGGCCTTCACCACCGCAGCAGCCAGTGCCACTGCGGCCGCGGTGTCGCGACGCATCGGCTCGCCGATGACGTTGCCGACCGGGAGCCCCGGCGTCGCCGACCGGGTGGCGTCGACCAGGTCGGCGCTCGTGAGCACGAGCACCCGTTCGACCGGAATCAGTCCGTCGAGTCGGTCGACGGCCATCTCGAGCATCGTGCGATCGCCGAGCAGCGACAGCAGCTGCTTCGGTTTGGCTGCAGTACTGGCCGGCCAGAATCGTTCGCCGTACCCACCGGCGAGGACGACGGCGTACGCGTGGGACAGGTCGGTCATCGTGCTCCGGATCGGGTGAGTTCGGTGAACAGGTCGTCGAACGCGGCCGCCTGCGCTGCGGGGCTGTACGACTCGGCAAGATGGGCGCGCCCGCTGCGCCCCATCTCCCGGAGCGCAGCCGGATCGGCCAGCATTTCGTCGAGCGCCGCCAGGAAAGCCGCTTCGTCCTCGGGGGAACCGCCCGGCCTGCCCCTGCGGCATCGATCGTGAGCTCGACCTCGGAACCCTCGTCGATGGAGGCCAGGACCGGGCGGGCGGCGGCCAGGATCCCGTACATCTTCGACGGGGTGCTCGATTGCGCCAAACCACGCTTCAGCAGGATCAGGTGCAGGTCGGCGGCACCCAGGACATCGCTGACGGCCTCTCGGGGAGCGAAGTCCGAGACCGTCACGTTCGGCCGTTCGGCCGCCCACTCGTCGACCGATGGGCGAGCCGCCCCCTCGCCGTTGATCACGAAGTGGACATCGAGTCGATCGGCGAAACGGTCGGCGGCCGCTCGAACGAGATCGAACGACTGACTCAGGCCGACATTGCCCGAGTACATCACGACCTGCTTGTCGCCGAGCCCGTGCTCGGCCCGGTACGGGCGTCTCCCGGTCGACGACGCGCACCTTCTCGGTGTCGGCGAAGTTGTGGATGATGCGCACCTTGTCCCCATCGGCCGGATCGAGCTTCGACTGGACATTTCGCTGCTGGTCCGTCGACAGCACCGTGATGGCATCGGCTCGTCGATAGAGCGACCGCTCGTGAGCGCGGGCCGCATCGATGACTCGTTCGTTGTTCAGCGCGCCGAGGTCGACGGCGACGTCGGGGAAGATGTCCTGCACGTTGAACACGAACGGCACCCGGCACCGTTTCGCTGCCAACCAGGCAGCATCACCGAGGAAGATCGGTGGCGACATTCCCATCACGACGTCCGGTCGATCGAGCGTCAGCGCAGCTCCAGCCACGAGGGTGGTGAATCCTCCGAATCCGATGGCCCGGGCCGGGATGTTGTTCTTGTCGACCGGAAACGGCCAGACCCGGATGATCCGTCCGTGGTCGGCGTCCTCGACTCGCCACGGTCGACCGCGCCATCCCTCGTGCACAGCGTGCCCGCGGTACCAGGGCAAGCTCGTGACGACGTCGACGTGGTGGCCACGGTCGGCCAACGAGTGCACCAACGTCGTCATCACCTCGCCGGTGGCCGCATGGAGGTCAGGCTCGAAGTGTGGGCAGAGCAGCAGCAGCTTCACGAACGCCCCTCGATCACGAGCGCATCGCGATAGGCGTCGATCAGGGCCTGGCCGGCGGCCTTCCAACCGAACGCGCCAGCTCGCTCGGGCCCGGCGATGCGGAGCTGCGCATCGAGACCCTCCTCTGACAGCAGCCGGCGAACGGCCGCCGCGATCGCCTCCGGCGACTTGGGCTCGACCAGCAGACCCGCATCGCCGACGACTTCGGGGATGGAGGCGGCTCGACTGGCGATCACCGGGCACCCTCGGGCCATGGCCTCGAGCGCCGGATTGCCGAAACCCTCATACGTCGACGGGAAGACCAGCGCGGTCGCCGAGCGGTAGAGATCGTCGAGCTCAGACTCCGAGACCCGACCCAGACGATGCACGCGATGAGCAAGACCGAGCGACGCTGCATGCGCCTCGAGCGCCATGGTCTCCGGTCCGGCCCCTCCCGTGAAGACGACGGACAGGTCGGGGAAGTCGTCGGCCAGACGCGCGAGGGCATCGATGAGGTCGACGTGACGCTTGTGCGGGTAGGCAATGGCAGGCAGCAGTAGGTAGCGGCCGAACCGCCGACGCAGATCGGCAGCGACGTCGGCGTGGGCGACACCGGCCTCGACCGGTTCGTGGCCGTGGGGCACGACCCGGATGCGGTCGACCGACCATTCGACGTGCCGGGTGATCGAATCAGCGGCGAACCGACTCGGGCACAACACGAGGGTGGCGTTCCGGATCGATGGCGGGAGCATCCGCTTCATCCAGTTGCGCTTGATGAGCGAGAAGTTCTCGGGAATGTCGAGGGGCTGCAGGTCGTGGACGGTGAACACGTAGGGCCGAGGCGAGGTCGACGGCACCACACTCCCGGCGTGGTGGACCAGATCGTCGTGCCTCGCCACCCATGCCAGCCATGTGGCGTCGGCGCCGATTCGGGCCACCTTGTTCGACAACGCCCTCGGCGCCACGAGTGTCTCGAAGCGGTTCGTGAGGTCCGGGTACGCCTCGGCGAGTGCCGGCTGAGCGTAGAGCTTCAGTTCGAGATCCTCGGGGTCGAGCCGGTCGAAGGCGCGGAGCAAACGGACCGTGTACTCCTCGCTCCCCCCGACGACACCAGGCACGAGCCAGAGCAGGTTGACGCCGACGACCGAGGCCATCACGGGCTGGACTCCGCGAGCTGATCGAACAGGTCGACGTAGCGCTCGGCCGTGCGAGCCCAGGTCATCTCGGCGGCGCGGGCTCGCCCGGCGGCCGATGCCGCGGCGCGACCATTCTCGTCGTCGAGCAGGGCGGCGATGGCGAGCGCCAAGGCGTCGGTGTCGAGCGGGTCGACGATCGTCGCCGCGCCACCCGCAACCTCCTCGGTCGCCGTGGACGCCGAGGTCACGACGGGGGTTCCCTGCACCATGGCTTCGAGCACGGGCAGGCCAAAGCCTTCATCGAACGACGGGTACGCGAACACGGTGGCCAGAGCGTAGACGGCGAGCAAGTCGGCCCGGTCGAGATGCCCGAGCACGATCGCCCGATCCCCGAGCGGCGCCAGCGTGGCCGCTCGATCGAGACCCCACCCTTCGGGCCCGGCGACCACGAGTGGCACGTTGGCCAGCGCCGGTGAGTTCATGGCCTCCACGAGGCCGGGCAGGTTCTTGCGCGGTTCGGCCGTGCCCACCCACAGCACGAATCGATCCGGAAGATCGAGGCGACGTGCAACGTGATCGCGTGGCCGAGCCTCGACGACGTACTGGTCGACACCCCAGGGAATCACCTGGACTCGCCTGCGATCAACGCCGTGGGCAACGACCTTTCCCGCCACCACCTCAGACGGAACGGCGATGCGGTCGGCCCTGCGCACCGCCACGCTCCACGCCCGGGGAAAGAAGCTCGCCCCTCGACGGCTCAGACGTTCCGGGTGTTCGAGGAAGTCGACGTCGTGCACGGTGACGAGAAGCGGCTTGGACTTCAGGAGGCACCGCCATGGCCGGCGCCCAGATGACGTCGGCATCCGAGCCCGACCGGGGCAGCCCGATTCGGTGCCAGCCTTCGTACAACAGCGGTCGCGGTACGCGCTCGTGATGGATGGGAATGGGAAGGGCGGTCGCCGGAGGCGTGCGATGGAAGGCAGCGATGCCTCTCAGGTCGACATCACCTCTCTCCGCGATCGCCCGCACCGTGGCATCGACGGCCACTGCGGTGCCCCCGGGAACAGCATGCCAACCGTGCTCGACGACGACGGCGATGGTTCGGCCCACCGAGACCTATCGAATCGACGAGAAGTAGTCCGCGGTGCGAAGGATGCCTTCGCGTAACTCGACGGTCGGAGCGAAGTCGAACAGCTCACGGGCCAGCGTCAGGTCGGGCTGGCGTCTGGTGGGGTCGTCCTTGGGAAGAGGCAGGAACTCGATCGTGCTGTTGGAGTTGGTGGCCTGGATCACTTCCTGGGCCAGCTCGAGGACCGAGAACTCGTGTTCGTTCCCGATGTTGACCGGCCCGTTGTAGCCGCTGGCCAAGAGCTGGAGCTGCCCCTCGATCTGATCGTCGACATAGCAGAAGCTGCGGGTCTGCGAACCGTCGCCGAACATCGTGATCGGATCGTTGTCGAGAGCCTGGTTGATGAAGTTCGACACGACTCGACCATCGTCGGGGCGCATGTTCGGCCCGTAGGTGTTGAAGGTGCGAACGATACGAACATCGAGGCCGTGGGCCCGGTGGTAGGCCAGCGTGATCGCCTCGGCAAACCGCTTCGCCTCGTCGTACATGCTGCGCGGACCGATGGGGTTGACGTTGCCCCAGTACGTCTCGGGCTGGGGGTGCACCAGCGGATCGCCGTAGACCTCGCTGGTGGAGTTGAGATGGAAGACAGCACCCTTTTCCTTGGCCAGACCGAGGCAGTTGTGGGTGCCGAGACTGCCGACCTTCAGGATCTGGATCGGGATACGGCTGAAGTCGACAGGCGAGGCAGGACTCGCCAGGTGCATGACGACGTCGACGGGACCGGGCACCCAGATGTGATTCGAGACGTCGTGTCGGACGAATTCGAAGCCGTCACGACCGAACAGCCCCTCGATGTTCTCGACCTGGCCGGTCTGCAGGTTGTCGATGCAGACCACCTGTCGCCTCGATCGAGAAGTCGCTCGCAGAGGTGTGAACCGAGGAAGCCGGCTCCGCCGGTGACGACGACTCGTGCCATCGCTCAGCGACCGATGCCGCGATAGAGGAAGCCTCGTCGCTTGAGCCCCGCAGGGTCGAGGAGGTTCCGGCCGTCGACGATGTTGCGACCGCTCATGACGTCGGCAACCTTGTCGAAGTCGTGCCAGCGGAACTCGTCCCACTCGGTGAGCACGGTGAGCACTTCGGCCCCTTCGACCGCGGCATACGGATCGTCGACGATCTCGACGTCCGGCAGCTCGGGGATCGGCGCGTGGACGGCAGGATCGTAGGCCCGCACCTTGGCGCCGGCGGCCGTGACTCGCTTGAGGACTTCGATGGCCGGCGACTGCCGCAGATCATCGGTGCCTGCTTTGAACGTGAGACCCCAGCATCCGACCAAGCGACCGGCCGGGTCGTTGCCCAGGACGTCGAGGACCTTCTGCGCCGTGCGATCGAACTGCTCGTCGTTGACCCGAAGCACCTCTTTCAGGAAGCTGAAGTCGAAACCGGCGTCCTCGGCGATACGAGCAAGGGCGATCGTGTCCTTGGGGAAACACGAGCCGCCCCATCCAGGTCCCGGCTTCATGAACTCCGAGCCGATCCGCGTGTCGTATCCCATGCCGAGAACGACGTCGTTCACATCGGCACCGACAGCCTCACAGAGTGTGGCGATCGAGTTCACGAACGACAGCTTCGAGGCCAGGAACGCATTCGAGGCGTACTTGATCGTCTCGGCCGACACAGGGTCGGTCACCATGATGGGAGCCCGGACCTTCGCGTAGAGACCGGCGACCTTCACCGAGGCATCCTGATCGTTCGAACCGATGACGACGCGATCGGGATTGAGGAAGTCCTCGAGGGCTGTGCCTTCCCGCAGGAACTCCGGATTCGACACCACCGAGATGTCGGACCTCGCCAGGACGCGAGCGACGACTTCAGTCGAGCCGACCGGAACCGTCGACTTGTTCACCACGATCGAACCGGCGGGTAGCACCGGGGCGATTTCGGCGGCGGCCTCCTGGAGGTAGCTGAGGTCGGCGGCGCCGTCGAGTCCCTGCGGCGTCGGCACGCACAGGTAGTGGAACTCGGCATGACGTGATGCGTTCTGGGCCCCGAGCACGAAGCTCAGACGTCCGGATTCGATGCCTTCGATGACAAAACGGTCGAGGTCCTTCTCGACGATCGGAATCTCACCCCGCTTCAAGCGCTCGATCTTGACCGGGTCGATGTCGGCACAGATCACGTTGTGACCGAGATGGGCGAAACAAGCTCCCGTGGTCAATCCCACGTAGCCCGTACCGATCACTGCGATGTTTGCCATTGCGACTCCTTGATTCCCGACCAATCAGAGGCTAGCTCCGCCCGCCGAGCGAACCATCAGGTCAGGGGCAAGCTCGGACGGAGGCGAGATCGGCTGAATCAGTTGCCTCGACGACATCGAGCGATGGAACTTCCGGGGCCGCCGATGTGGTCGTGGTGGCCGAGGCAGAGCCAGAGCCGTCGGTTTCGGTCTCGTCATCGTCGACGTCCGCTGTTTCCCCACTGCCGGCGTCGACGGGATCCGGGCCGATCTCGACAACGATCTCGCGCCCTGGGAGCGAGTCGTCCGCGACCGTCCGGTCCACCGTGACACCAGCGACGGCGAGCCGATCGACCACGAGATCTCGCGCCTGACCGCCATCACGCCCGAACCGCACCGTGACGCCGGAGTCGAGTTGACCGCCGACTCCGGGCTCATCGAGGTCGAACCCCTCGGCTTCGAGCACGTCGACGAGGGCGTCGGTGCGGTCGCGTCGACCATCGGCCGAGGCCAACGCGATGCCGACCGTGCTCGGATCCTCGGGGGATGCACCGAGCATGAGCCGCAACACCGGTGCAGCCTCGTCCTCGAGCATTCGCACGACGCTGATCGTGCCGTTGCCCTCCTCGCCGAATTCGGTCGGCAGGCTGAAAGAAACGAGTTCGTCTGCGTCGAAGGAATCGAAGGTCCGGCCGAGATCGATGAGCGTCTGGGGCGTCAACTCCTGATCGAGCGTGAGGTGTGGAATCGCGGCGGTGACCAACTCTCGCAGAACCAGCGGGTTCCGGGCGCCGAGGTCGATCGCTCTGGCCAGGAACGACTCGACGAAGAGCTGCTGACGGCGAATCCGCTCGAGGTCGCTGCGCTGGCCGTCGTCGATCCATTCGCCGTCGACGAGGATCTGGAAGTTGCGAGAACGAACGAAGGCGAGCGCCATCTCGGGCCCGAGCGACTGACATTCGGTGCCGTCGACGGCGAACCCGCTCATCGACCGTGGCGGCCCGCTCGGCGGGCTGGGGTTGAAGTCCCGGGACGGATACTCGAAGAAGAGATCGACGTGATCGACCACGTCGACCAGTCCGGCGAAGCCGGCGAGATCGACGCTCACGAAGCTGTTGATCGGGATGTCGAGGTGCGCCTCGATCGTGTCGATGAGGAGACCGGGTCCACCGAGCTGGAACGCAGCGTTGATCTTGTTGTCCGAATGGCCGGGGATCGACACCCAGAGGTCCCGCGGGAATCGAGAGCATCGTCGCCGTCTCCGCCGCTCGATCGACTCTGGCGATGATGATCACATCGCCGAGCCGTTCTCCCTGCCGCCCGATCGCAACCGGGTCGTCCGGATCGAGATTGGCCGCGCTGTCGTAGCCGACCAGCAGAACGTTGATGGCCGAGAGTTCGCCGTCGACATCCGGCCCGACCGGCGTGAGCGATCCGCTCAACTCGACCCGGTTGATGGAGGAGGTGACGTCATCACCGGCATCGAGGGCGAAGGCCACCAGCAGCGCAACTGCGATACCGATCGAGTTGACCGTGAGCACCGCCCGTTGGCCCCAGCTCCGACGGAGACCCGAGCTCACGCCTGGGACCTCTCAGCCCGAGCGGTCGTTCGACGAGGCTGGAAAGCGAGCAGCGTTCCAGACCGAACCGAGACCACGGCAACCGGCGACACCATCAGGTTGCTCACTCCCCTCCCGCTCGTGGCAAAGAGGGTTTCGTCCTCCAGCGGATAGCTGAGTCCGCTGGTGGTCACGCCGATGCAGTCGCCGCCTATCGGGACGAGCGAAACGAGATCGTCGACGTTGCCGGTGAGCGTGCGTCGCTCCTGCACCACCGCAACCCGAGCGTCGGTCAGGAGCAGGTCGACATCGATCGTGCGGAAACGTGAGTCGCTGAGCAGCATCATGGCCGCGAGCTCGTGGTCGGATCGGCCGCCGGACATCGCGGCGAAGACGATGCGCTCGGGTCTGCGTTCGATCGCGACATCGATCCCCAGCTCGAGATCGGTCCGATCCTTGACCGTGGGGTGTCGGATCAGCGTTGCTCCGGCCCGTTCCGCGGCGACGAGACCGCTGGCCGTCACCGAGTCGAAGTCGCCGACGGCGATGTCGACCCTCACCCCGACCTCGTGGGCACGATCGATTCCGGAATCGACACCGATGATCGTGGCGTCTGCGGGCAGCAGCGTGCGATGCCAGGCGGCGATGGGGTCGCCTCCGCTGAACAACACGACAGTTTCCGGCACGGCTTCGGATCGTAGGGCGAGGAAAGTAGGTTCTCTCGAATGATGGCCGAATCCCTGGGAACGACGGTTCTCCTCCTCACGAGACCGCCGTTCGGTCCGCCCCTCGGACTCCTCGCCGCCGAGCGAATGCCGATGGGATCTGCTGCGCTGCTCGGCGGACTCTTCATGGTGAGCGGCCTGCTCGTCGCCTGGCTGAGTCGGAAACTGGCATCCGGGTCGATCGGGCGGAATCGAGTGATGGGACTCCGGCTCCGCTCCACGATGCGTTCCGATGCGGCCTGGGATGCCGGACAGCGGGCCTTCGCCCCGTACGGGGTGGCTGCGGGCGTTGGCTGTGCGCTCCTGGGCTCGACGCTGCTCCTGCGTCCGACCGAGGGGCTCGGCGTGGTCATCGCGAGTGCAGCCTCGATCTGGCTCGTCGTGTTTCCCGCTCTTGGTGCACTCATGGGCGACCTCGCGGCCAAGGACGCGTCGTAGATCGACGGTCAGAGACCGAGCTCTGACTCGAGCGCAGCCATCCGCCGCTCGAGCTCGCCGACCCGCAGCTCGAGCGAGGAACTCCGGTCATCGACGGCGGGGGGCACATGGGTGCTGGACACATGCGCGGTGGACGTAGGGGCCTCGACCGACGATGACCCGGGGCTCTGACCGACGGGGGCAGCGACCGAGGCCGTCTGGCCTTCGAGAAGATGGGTCCACCGATCCTGGCTCTGACCCGGGCCACGGCCCAGGTTCCGGGTCAGTGGTTCGGCCCTTGCCGCCAGCGCGGCGAGGGTCGCTTCGACCGCTTCGACAGAATCGAAGCCGTGGGCCCGCTCGGTCCTCGTTCGCAACTCGCCCGGCGTCTGCGGCCCCCGCAGCATCAGGACCGCCATCACCGCGAGCTCGCCGCGCTCGAGTCCGAGCGCTTCGTCGAGCACGTGCCGGTGTTTCTCGGTTCGGCCCGAAATGACGGTTCTGGCCAGACCGGCAGGCCGCAGCAACAGCATGGTCTCGGAGATCAGACGCTGGTCGTAGGAAACGACCGGGTCGCGACTGGTCTTCTGATTGCAGGCGTTGGTCAGGGCGTTGGTCGAAAGTGGGTACTGGTCAGGCGTGGTCGCTTCCTTCTCGACCAGCGCTCCCAGCACACGAATCTCCTCGGCGGTGAGCTGCATGACGCGACCGTAGGCCGCGGATTGGATTGCCGGACGCATGCCGAACATGCTCTTCCGATGGCCACTGCCGACCGCTCCACGGTGACGATCGCGACTCCAAGCGGTCTCACGCTCGTCGCCGATCACTGGACCGGTGAGCGGGAGCCGATCGTGCTGGCCCACGGCGGCGGCCAGACGCGCCACTCATGGGGAGCAACCGCGGCCGCTCTCGCCGATCGTGGTCATCGGGTGATGTCGATCGACCTGCGAGGACACGGCGATTCCCAGTGGGCAGCAAACGGCGAGTACGGGATGCACGACTTCGTCGAAGACCACCTCGCGGTGATCGATTGGATCGGCGAACCCGTGCACTGGGTCGGTGCTTCGCTCGGTGGCAGCTCAGGGCTCGAGACGGTCGGCGCCTCTGCCGAACAGTTCATCAGTCTCGTGCTGGTCGACATCACCCCGGCGCCGGCAGCGGCCGGGGTGGATCGGATCCTGACGTTCATGGCGGAGACGGCGGCATCGGGATTTGCCGATCTCGACGAAGCGGCAGACGCCATCGCTGTGTACCAACCTCACCGGCGGCGACCGGCCGACACGAGCGGGCTGGCGAAGAACCTCCGTCAGGGAGGGGACGGCCGTTGGCGGTGGCACTGGGACCCTGCGTTCGTCACCAGCCCGAACAGCATGACGCAGCAGGCGGGACGCCACGCTCGGTCCGAGTCGATCGCCAGGGCACTCACCCTGCCGACGATGCTCGTCCGCGGTCGCCTGAGCGATCTCGTCACCGAGACCGAGGCGGCGGCGTTTCTCGAGATGGTCCCGCATGCCGAGTACGTGGACGTCGCCGATGCGGCCCACATGATCGCCGGCGACAAGAACGACGCGTTCATGGCCGCCGTCACCGACTTCATCGACCAGGTTCGACAACCGCCTGAAGTCAGGCGCCGGTGCCGGATCGTCAATTGCATCGTGACGACGGTGTGCAGCTTGCGCGAATCCGAGCGCCTCGTAGATGCCGTAGGCGCCGGTCGGGTTCTCGCTGTCGACACCCAGCATGGCGTGATCGAAGCCGACGTCGGCGAAGGCCTGCAACGAGTGGATGCACCAGGGCTGAGGCGATCCCACGTTTGCGGTGGCTGCGGAGCGTGCCGAGCAGTCTGGATCCAGCCGTCGACTCGACCCGTCACGTCCGTGTCGTCCGGGTAGTGACCGTTCAGCGCGAACGCCACCACCTCGCCGCTGCGATCATCGACGGCCACGAAGCTGAGATCGAGCCGCTGTCCAGCGGCTTGCAGCGTGTGCCGCCACGACTCGACCGAACGTCGGCGTCGAGCCCCAGTGATCGGCGAACGACGCATTGAAGACGAGCCGGGTCGGCTCTTCGTCCTCCGGCAGCCAGGGCCGGATGGTGATGCCGTCGAGGACGGACGGATCGGGGAGATCGTCAGCGGTCGTCCGAGCTCGTGGTCGAAACGGGCCCGCTCGAAGCCGCTGCGTTCGAGCAGGTGGACGGTCGCCTCCTCGAGTTCGTAGGGATGGGTGTGCAGATGGGCGGCAAGCGACGTGGTCGGTGGCCGCCAGACGACCTCGGCCGCGCTCGACCTGCCACTCGAGGAGACGCCGGCCGAGGCCCCGTCCGCGCCAGTCCGGGTGGACCCCACCGAACACCGTCGCTCGCTCGTGCCGCTCACCGGATGGAGTGTGATCGACGATGCCGTAGGCAACCAGTGTCCCGTCGACTTCGAAGACACGCATGATCGTCGAGCGGATCGATGTCCGGCGAGTCGAAGAAGTCGTCGACCTCGTCGCGGTCGGTCACCATCGGGAGACCATCACGTCGCTGGATCGTGGTCATCAGCCGGTGCAGAGCGTCTGCTTCTGCTCGATCCGGCGCTCGGACCACGACCTCGGTCACGATTTCGGCTTCGGTCAGTGTCGAGCGGAGCAGGTCGGCCATGGCGTCGAGCTCATCGGCCTTTGGCGAGACATCGGCATTGCGGAAATCGAGGTTGGCCATGGAGCGAAGCGGCACCACATGGACGTGGGTGTGGGGCACCTCGAAGCCGGCGATCATGAGACCGATGCGTTCACAATCAACCGCCTGCTTCTGCGCCTTCGCAATCCGGTGGGCGACCGACATCAGATGGGTGGCGAGATCGGCCGGGAGGTCCGTCCATTCGTCGATCTCGTCCTTGGGGATCACCAGCGTGTGACCCGGGTGCAGGGGGCGGATGTCGAGCATGGCGAAGCACTGGTCGTCCTCGTGGAGGATCCGACCGGGAATCTCGCCTTGGATGATTCGGGTGAAAATCGACGGCATGAGCAGTGATGGTAAAGGATGAGTCGATGCAGAGCCCTTCGAATGAGCCGGTCATGGTCGAGATCGACGACGGTGTTGCCACCCTCACGCTCAACGTGCCGGAGAAGAAGAACAGCTTGTCGCCCGTCCTGGTCAATGCGCTCGCCGACCACATCGACGCATGCAACGCCGATTCGTCGGTGCGGGTGATCGTGCTGACCAACACCGGAAACACGTTCTGCGCCGGGGCCGACCTCTCGGCGCAGACTCCCGGAAGTCAGGAAGGCGGCCGTTCGTTCGTCGACCTGTTCCGCATCATCCAGGCGTCGCCGACACCCGTCATCGGCCGCATCGACGGTCACGCCACCGGCGGTGGCGTCGGTCTCGCTGCCGTGTGCGACATCTCGGTCATGCGCGACGACGCCAAGATCGGTTTCACCGAGGTGCGACTCGGTGTTGCCCCCGCCGTCATCTCGGTGGTGTGCCTCCCCAAGATGCGGCGAGCCGATGCCAGCGAGCTGTTCCTCAGCGGCGAACGATTCACCCCCGCCCGAGCGGTCGAGGTCGGCCTGATCAACCGAGCGGTCGCTCCCGATCAGATCGACTCGGTCATCGACGGATTCGTGGACAAGATCGTTCGAGGAGGTCCGCTGGGCGTTGACCGCCGCGAAGGAGCTGATCGCCAAGGTCCCCGACATGGACACCGATCTGGCGTTCGACTGGACGGCAGCGCGTTCGGCGGCCCTGTTCCGATCGGACGAGGCGGCGGCCGGTATCGCTGCGTTCCGTGAGCGGCGTGATGCGCCGTGGATACCCGAGGGCCGCACGACCGACACTCCCGGGCGGGCATGAGCAGCCGGACGGGCCATGGCGGCGTCCAGCCGAAAGGAGCCGCTCCGTTCCGCCTGAGCGTGCTCGATCAGTCTCCGATTCCTGCCGGCAGCGATGCCGGGACAGCGTTCGCCAACACCGTCGACCTCGCCCGCCACACCGACCGCCTCGGGTATCACCGTTTCTGGGTCGCAGAGCACCACAACTCCGACGGGTTGGCCGGGTCGGCGCCCGAAGTGCTCATCGGCCAGATCGCGGCAGCGACAGAACGCATCCGGGTGGGTTCGGGAGGCGTGATGCTGAGCCACTACGCGCCGTACAAAGTGGCCGAGACGTTCCGCACGCTCGGCGCGTTGTTCGAGGGCAGGATCGATCTCGGCATCGGTCGGGCGCCGGGGTCCGATCAGGTCACGATGTATGCCCTGGCCACGAATCGACAGCCGGTTCCCGTCGACGCCTACCCGTCGATGGTCCAGGAACTCATCGGCTTCCTCGACGACGACCTCGACGCCGACAACCCGTTTCGGGGTCGCGTCCGAGCGCTGCCCGGTTCTGCAGCAGCGTCACCGCCGGTCTGGATGTTGGCGTCCTCACCGGGATCGGCCGGGTTCGCTGCTCACTTCGGCCGACCACTCGCCTACGCCCACTTCTTCGGCGCCGGTGACGGCGTCGCCATCGTCGACAGCTATCGCCGGGCCTACACGCCGTCGGTGCCGCACCCGTCGCCGGAGGTGAGCATTGCCGTCGGGGTGATCTGCGCCGAGACGGACGAGGAGGCCAGGCGGCTCGCACGCAGCGTCGAGGGCTGGCGAGCAGGAGGGTTGCGCGGTCCGATTCCACACCCCGACGATGTCGCCGGTCCGCCGTCGGTGAACCACCGAATCGAAGTGAACGGCGGCCGGCCGGCGATGGTGGTTGGCTCGCCGGCCACGGTGCGAGCGGGCATCGATGCGCTGGCCGCGGAGTACCAGGCAGACGAGGTGATGGTGGTGACCATCGTCTGGGACCACGTTGCCAGAATCCGTTCCTATGAGTTGATCGCGGACGAATACGGGCTCGCGGCGGTCGGGCCGGGACGAGACGACGCTTCAGTCGTCGCTGATCGTCAATCCATCGAGGGATAGACCGAAGGCGGAGGACCCATCAGGCCAGGGCCGTCGCACACCCAACACGTCGAAACTGCCGACCCGGTCCACGCCACCTCACAACGGAGGCAACTCATTCGAAGACCGGATCGGCGATACCGAGGTGGAGACGTCATTGTCGCCGTGGTACTCATGACCAACCTGTCGGCACGGGCGCGACCAAGTTGAGCTTCTGTTTCCTCGGCCCCTCAGAGCCCGTCGCCCTTGCTGCAACTCGCCCTCGGGCGGTTGGTCAGTGCGTGATTGATCAGTCGTGACTGGTCAGTGCGTGATGACGGGTTCGAGCGTTTTTGCGTGCTCGATCCAGCGCGTGACTTCGCTCAGTGACGGCGTTCGACGCACGATGCTCTTCTTGGTCTTCTTCATGTGTGCGTCGTTGCTCTCGACCATCGCTGCGGTGAGATTTGCCGCGTTGCGGCGGCGGAGCTCCTTGACCGTGTCGACACCGGCGACTTCGAGAAGATCGCTGTATTCCGACCCGACGCCCCTGACTCGCATGAGGTCGGCCCGGTTGGCCCACTCGAGCAGGACGGCTTCGCCGATCCCGGTGCTCGTGGAAACGGTGGAGCGGCCCTTCTTGTCACAGCACATGGTCAGGAGACGCTCGCAGGATCTGATGCCTGCCTCTCGCAACTTCTTCCCGTTCGCGGGGCCGATGCCTTCGATCGCTTCGATGCTTGCCATGTGTGTTCCGTCTTTCCTGTCGCCATTGGAAGGTGACGAACTTAGCCGACGAAGGTCCGGTGCGCTCCAGGTGCGTTCCAGGTGGGGTCAGGATGTGCCGGTCTGCCTCTTGAACTCGGCGCTCTCGGTGAAGGCGAGCACCACACCGTCGATGGTTCGAGCGCCCGAATCGAGTTGGCCGACCCAGAAAACGAGCCCGGCTCGGTCGGGCTGTCGCTCGAGCACGTTGTGATAGAGGAGGGTCACGAACTCGGTGTTCGAGAGTTGCGCATTGGCATCCAAGAACTCGGAGGAGGACTGGAAGGATCGCGCAACCGATGCCAGCGATCGGCCGGCCAGACGTTGATCGACCCAGAATCGGAAGCCCCCGCTGTCGGGAACCCGGCGGAGCAGGGCGACGTAGAGCCGAACGATTTCTCCCTCGACACCGCTGGTACCGGCATAGGGGGCAAGGACATCGACGGTGGGCTTGACCTCCACGGTGACGGTGACGACTTGACTCGAGAACTCGCTGGTGGCGCCAGTCGGAAGATTGAGCCACTGGAGCCGGTCGACCGCGCGGTACGTGAACTCATCGGTCCCACTGAATCCGGGCTCGGGGACGTAGGTGAAGGTGCCGTCTCGCAGACTGCCGTGGATCGGCTGATCGACGATCTGCACCCGCTGATCGGCGAATCGGTTGGTGTTGCCGGGGTCGTCGTTCGAGAGCAAGGAGGTGGCCACGGCCCGGTCTTCCCAAGTGACGACGGCGTCGGCGACAGCTCTCGGCGCCAGCCCGAAGACGGCGGTGCTCGCCCCTTGCACGTCGCTGAAATCGGCGAGGGCGAGATCCGCGCCGACGAAGCTGGCTCCGGCCACGCTCGAGAAGTCGACGTCTGACCGGGACAGATCCGTACGCACCAGGATGGCGTTGTTCAGGTTCGCTCCGACGAGGTCGGCATCGGAGAGATCGGCACCGGTGAGATTGGCCCCGCTGAGGTTGGTTCCGATGAGGTACGCATCTCGCATGTTGGCGTTGCGAAGATCGACCCCGGCCATGTTGGCTCGGAAGAGAATGGCGTAGCTCAGGTCGGCACCGCTGAGGTCACCGGAAGCCACGTTGATGTCAGCCAGGTCGGCAAAGCTCAATCCGCAGTTCGACCAGTCGACCCCAGGCGCCGGCGCGTCGCCGCACGAGGCGGCAGCCGGAGTCACGAACCCGAATGTGGAGACCACCAGGACACAGGCCACGAGAGGCCCGCGAATGTTCGCTCGGATGTTCGTCACGTCGTCCTCCAACGCAGGCCTGAGCGAACGATGCTCGCAGATCGACCTTGCCGGTTGGCTGATGCTCAGCCGATCAGACTGTCGCGACACACCTCGGACCGAAGGTCGATCGGTCGGGTGTCGACCTGGAGGCAGCGCAGCGTGACGGTGTCGCCGTCGATGGTCCAACTGGTGACCATCCCGCTGACAGAATCGATCGAGAAGTCGTCGAGCGTGCCCGCCGCATCAGCCACCGCGAGTTGTTCAGCGACGAGTCGAGGATCACCATCGCGCAGGGTCGGGTCGACCGCACTGAGCTCCACGGCTGCGCCGTTGACGAATGCCGAGCTGAACACGAGGTCGCTGGCCTTTTCCGGGCCCGGCACGTAGTAGAGCGAGACGGTTGCCGCGCACCCCGGGCAGTTCTGGTCGGCCGTGATGTAGAGGAACGGCAGCTTGAGGTCTTCGGACTGGCCGGCGATCAGTGCTGCCTCGAGGTCAGCCGACCCGAGATCGGGACCGGCCGTCGTGTCGGTGCCGTTGTCGTCATCGGACGCAGTGGTGGCAGTCGTGTCGTCGTCGTCCTCACCCATCGCCGACTCCTCGCTCTCGACGAGAAGCTCCTCTGACCCATCGTCACCATTGGTGGTATCGGTCGATTCGACCACCGACGCGTCGGGATCGGTGGTGTCGGTCGCCTCGACGGTGGGATTTGAACTACACGCGGCGAGCGCGACCGCAGCTGCCATGAACATCACGGGAATGGCCGCGACCTTTCGATTCGGTGCGGTTCGTACACGTGGCGACAGAAACATCTGGATCCTTCGAACAGCGGGCATGCAGGCCCTCGGACGACACATCAGAGCACGGAGCGGACACCAATGCGTCGCGGCGACTAGACAACACATCATGACGTCTCCGCTCCTCATCGACACCGCCGACGGCATCACCACGATCACGTTGCATCGGCCTGACGCACTGAACGCCATCACTCCGGCAATGCTCGAGGATCTCGATGTTGCCTTGACCGTTGCTGACGACGACCCAGAGGTTCGTGTCCTGATCCTGACAGGATCTGGCCGGGCGTTCAGCGCCGGCGTCGATTTGAAGGCACTCGGCGATCGCGACCTCACCGACGGCATCGTCGGCGACCTGCTCGATCTTCCGGCCCGGCGGGTCACCCACCGCCTCTCGACCATGGGGACGGTGAGCATCGCCAAGGTCAACGGCTACTGCTTCACCGGTGCGCTCGAGCTCGCCCTGGCATGCGATCTGATGGTGACGGCAAACGAGGCCAAGCTGGGCGACACCCACGCCAAGTTCGGCCTGCGCCCGACCTGGGGCATGAGCCAACGACTTCCGCTCGCCGTCGGCCGGGCACGCGCTCGAGAGCTGTCGATGACGGCTCGTACATTCACCGGGGTCGAGGCGGCGGACCATGGGTATGGCCTGTCGCTCGGTTCCGGCGTCCGAGCTCGACGGCGTGGTGAGCGAGCTGGCGGCGACGATCGTCGCCAACAGCGCAGGGTCGCTGGCCGCCTACAAGGACCTGTATGCAGCATCGGAGCGACTCGGCCTGGAGGACGGACTCGCCTACGAAGCCGCCACCAACTACCCGATCTCCGACACCGACGAGCGGCTCGCCGGTTTCCGGTAGAGCGTCAGCGAGCAACTCGGGTTGGCCGAAGGCCAAACGTGGGCTGCGACGTTGTGAGCGTCAGCGAGCAACTCGGGTTGGCCGAAGGCCAAACGTGGACCGTACAAGACTCGAACTTGTGACCTCTCGCGTGTGAGGCGAGCGCTCTAGCCAACTGAGCTAACGGTCCCGAATCGAGGATCCTAACGGTGCTGTCGGCCGCCGCCACCACGGCGAACTCAGCGGTCCCAATCCGAGGCTGTGACCCCCGGAAATGGGGGGCAGAAACCCGAGGTTTGGGAGCACCGGGCTCGAGGTTCAGTTGACGGAGCGTTCGCGGCCTTCCCAGAAGGGAGCCCGCAGGTCCTTCTTGAGGATCTTGCCGGTGGGGTTACGCGGCAGCTCAGTCGACGAAGTCGACCGACTTCGGCGTCTTGAACCCCGCCAGCCGCTCCCGGGCGTAGGCAATGATCGCGTCGGCGTCCGGCTCCGAGCCGGCGACCGGGACGACGATCGCCTTCGGCACTTCTCCCCACTTGTCGTCCGGCACACCGATCACGGCAACGTCCTGGATGTCGGGGTGCCCCATCATCGCGTTCTCGACCTCGGCCGGGTACACGTTCTCGCCACCGGACACGATCATGTCCTTGACCCGGTCGTGGATGTAGAGGTAGCCGTCTGCGTCGAGGTAGCCGGCATCGCCGGTGAAGAACCACCCGTCCCGGATCGCCTCCTCGGTGGCGGCCGGATTGTTCCAGTAGCCGGCCATCACCTGGGGCGACTTGATCAGGATCTCACCCACGTCGCCCACGTTGGCGACGTCGTTGCCCGCCTCGTCGACGATGCGGACCTCGACCGAGGGGCCGGCGACACCACAGGACCGAAGGCGGTGGGCGTTGGGTCCGTCCGGATCGTGATCCTCCGGTGGCAGATTGAACACGACGCCGGTGGTCTCGGTGAGGCCGTAGGCCTGCCAGAACTTGCATCCGAAGAGGGCGACCGACTGCTTCAAGACGTCCTCGGAGATCGGTGAGGCGCCGTAGACCACGATCTCCATCGACGACAGCTGGCTGGCATCGAGATCCGGCGTGAACAGCATGAAGGCCAACACGGCCGGGACGACGAAGGCGTGCGTGACCCGGTGCTTCTCGATGAGCGCGGCGAGCGCCATCGGATCGAGGTCGCGCATGATGACGGTGGTGCATCCGAAGCACATCCCCGCCGTTGCCCATCCCCCGCCGCCGATGTGGAACAGCGGCATGGCGGCAAGATTGACGGAGTTCTCGTCGAGCTCCCAGATCTCCCTCGCCACGGGAAGCAGGCCGAAGAAGTTGTCGTTCGACAGCATCACGCCCTTCGGCCGACCCGTGGTTCCGGATGAGTACAGCTGGAAGGCGATGTCGGGACCAGATGACGGAATCTGCGGGTCCACGGGATCGAAGCCGCCGATCCAGTCCTCGAAGGAGTCATGGGTCGGGTGATCGCCGATCACCACGATCTTCTCGACGGACGGCAGCTGGTCGGCGATGCCGTCGATGAGGTCGGCGAACTCGGCACCGACCACGACCACCTTGGCGCTCGAATCGTCGATGATGAACTGCACTTCGGGGGGTGCCAACCGCCAGTTCGGGTCGACACACACCGCATTGAGCATCGCAGAGCCGTAGAAGACGTCGAAGTGCTCGGCGCTGTTCTTGTCGAAGAACACCACCCGATCGCCCTGACCAACTCCGCTGGCGGCCAGAGCCTGAGCGGTCCGAGCGGCACGATCGGCGAGCTCGCTCCAGGTGAAGGATCGATCGCCGTCGATCAGCGCCGTTGCGTCGCCTCGCTCGGCGGAGTGAACCCGAACGATGTCGGCTACGGATGCAATCTCCATGTGGTGTCTCCTCGTCAGATCGAGCGGTTTGTCCCGCTCTGGCGCCGAACGCCCGGTAGTGGAGCGCTCGTGTACCGAGATCGTGCCAGATCGCCGAGCGCGGCGCTCGACCGACTGCTCGAAATCGTTCGAACCACCGCCGCTCCAGCAGCCGCCCGCGTCTGATCGAGTGTCACACCCCCTGAGTAGTGTTTTGTGTATGGCTCTGGCGGAGTTGCCGACACCCAAGACATGCGGGCGGCGATCGATTCGTGATGTCCGCGCCGGTGGACTTCGCGCCGTCCGACTCCTCGCCGAGGCCGAACGCAGCAGAGCTCTCGCCGTCGCTGAGCTGGTCGAGTTCCATGCGATCAACGGTCACGTCACCGAGGGCTACCTGACTGCGCAACGCCAGCTCATCGACGCTGCCGGCCTCTCCGAGGCCGAGGCCAGCCGATTGGTGAGACTGATCGGGTTCTGCGGCAGCCATCCGCTGGTCGCGGATCAGCTGGCGGAAGGCCGGATCACCCTCGATCACGCGCGACGCCTTGATGACGCTCGCTCCCCAGGTCGACGGCACGGAGTTCGCCGATGCCCTGCCTGATCTGCTGCATGCAGCGGTCGGTGTGGAGTTGACGGTGTTCTGCGACCGCATCAGAACCTGGCGCTGGCGCATCCAGCCCGAGATCACCGATGAGGATCTCGACGCTGCGTTACGACAATCGATCCCTCACCACGCAGCGCGGCCTGTTCGGCGGCATCGAAAGGCAACTTCCAACTCGACGCCGCCGGAGCAGCCATCGTCGAGCCGACGCCCTGCAGACCCGACCCGATCCCACTCGACACGCATCGAGGGTGCCCGCACCCTCGCCCAACGTCAGGCCGACCGCCTCGTCGAACTCGCCGCCAACGCCGCGACGACTCGCACGATCCCGAAGCCGACGTCGGGCGAGCAAGGGGCACGGCAACAGACACGACCAACCGTCGACGTCATCATCGACCTCCCCACCCTCGTGGGCGCCGACTTCGACCTCGACGACCACCGAACCGATGATGGTGACGTCGACTGGGAATCGATCGAAGCATCGTTTGCCCTCACCGGGCCGGCGCCACGCCGGGTGATGCAGCAGTTCTTCTGCGACGCGTCATGGCGAACCCTCATCACCGCCGGCGGATCCGTGGTCCTCGACTACACCCACGCCAAACCCGAGATCAACCGTTCGCAACGCCGAGCCGTCCAACGACGAGACCGACACTGCCAATTCAAAGGCTGCGACCGCCACTGGAAATGGTGTGATGTGCATCACCTTCGGTCGAAGGAAGACGGCGGTTGGGACCTGCTCGACAACCTCGTCCTGCTGTGCCGTCGCCATCACACCATGATCCACCAGCAAGGCTGGCAACTCTGGCGTGACACCGACGGACGAATACAAACCACCACCCCCTGAACCGGGGGTGGTGCGAAGTCCGAGGCGCAGCGAACGGCGTGGTGGAACCCGGGAGTTGAGAGCGAAGCGAGCAACTCCGTTAGTGAGCGCAGCGAACGGCAACGACCCGAACCACCACGTTCGGGTCACACCCGCGCTCTGACCTACATCGGAGCGTGCTGGCTGGTACCGAACACCTCTTCACACGACGCAATCGTCTGGAGCACGGCAACATCGGCGAGTTGGCGCCCGACCACCTGGAGACCAACGGGCATGCCGTCGCCGGTGAAGCCGCAACGAACCGTTCCCGCTGGGTTGCGAGTGAGATTGAAACCGTACGAGAACGCAACCCACCCCTGACTCTCCTGACCGTTGATCGTGCCGTCGTGCCCGATCACGGGTGTCTGACCGGCACACATCGGCGTGAGCAGGATCGGCGCCTCCTCGAAGGCCCGGTCGAGCTTCAGGTTGAGATCATGGACAGCATCGATGCCGGCGACGATGTCGAGGCCGGACGTCTCGAGACCGTGCTGGATCTGAATCCTCAGTGTCGGATCGATCTGCTCCCACGACGGGGTGTCGACCAGGTGACCCTGGGCCCTGGCCCGGAGCGTCGCCCACGTGAGATACCACGACATGACAGGATCCTCGGACCAGAGATCGTCGAGCACGATCACCTCGACCCCGGCGTTCTCGAGCTGGGCGACGGCCGCCTCGCAGACTGCGGCGATCTCCGCGTCGACATCGGCATATCCGAGGGTCGGTGACCACACGACACGGCTCGGAAGCCGAGGGGCTTCGGCCGCTTCGTACCACGGCGAGCCCGATCGGGGCAACGAGAACGCATCGGTCGGGTGAGGGCCGACACACACATCGAGCGCGAACGCCGTGTCGGCGATGAGACGCGACATCGGTCCCTTGACCGTGAAGTTGCCCGATCCGGGAGCATTCGGTCCGCCGAGCGGCACGCGGCCCTGAGTGGTCTTGATCCCCGAGAACCCGCACAGCCCGGCAGGTATGCGAATCGACCCTCCGCCATCTGATCCAGTGGCGAGCGGAACCATGCCGCCGGCGATGGCAGCCGCCGATCCTCCTGACGAACCGCCCGGGGTCCGCTCGGTGGACCATGGGTTGCGGGTGATCCCGGTGAGAGGTGAGTCGGTGACCCCCTTGTGCCCGTACTCCGGTGTCGTGGTCTTCCCTATTACGACACAGCCGGCGGCCCGCAGCCGGGCGACGAGGACGGAATCACCGACGGCAGGAGTGTCGTCGGACAGAACGGATCCGTAGCGGGTCGGGAACCCGGCGGCGTCCTCGAGATCCTTCACTCCGAGCGGGATGCCGGCGAGCGGTCCGACTGCTTCGCCGGCGACCAATCTGTCGTCGACCGAGTCGGCTTCCATCAGCGCATGTGGCCCGTCGACGACGACCCATGCGTTCAAGTCGGGATCGAGTGCGGCGATTCGGTCCAATGCAGCGGAGGTGAGTTCACGGGCCGAGATCTCGCGGGTGCGAACCCTTGCTGCCAGCTCGGTGATCCGGTGTTCACGAAAGTCCATGTCGGCAATGTAGACCCCGACCGCTCCGTCAATCCGCCAGGCAGACAACCAGCCCGTTCGGAAGCAGCAGCTCTCGCTCGGTGAGTGCAGGACAGCTGCCGTCGAGCTCGCGTGCGCCGACGACGCGCCCATCGTTGAGATCGTCGCAGGAACGTTCCTGCAGGCTGCCGTCCGACGTCTGCCGCACGCAGGAGCCGGCGTCGATACCGATCCCGAGATCCGGCGCCGGGAAGGTCGTGATCGGTGCCGTGCCGGACGAGCCCTGGGCATAGGCGGTGAAGATGAAGATGCCGATGAGCAGGCCGAAGAACCCCAGCACCGTGATGACCCGCAGTACGCCTGAATGTCGGACGTCGGTGTCGTCCTCCATCAAACGCCTGCGAGCGGCCAGGAAGTCCGGGTCGAGCAATCGGGGATCGATGCGCGAGACACCCTCTTCGCTGCTCACTGCCTCGCCGATCGTGGTGGCAGCACCGGCGAGGTTCGAGAGCTCGAGGTCGTATCGACGACGGCGTGTGCTGTCACCCAGGACGGCCCACGCCTCGTTGAGCTTCCGCATCCGATCCTCGGCCTGCTTCTCTTCGAGCGGAGCTCGACCGGCGAACCGATCGGGATGCCACTGCCGAGCCTCGTGGAGGTAGGCCTTGCGCACGTCCTCGACAGAGGCGTCGGTACTGACTCCAAGTGTCTTGTAGTGCGTCGCCATGTCGGCGTCTCCAGAGATCGCGGGGATTCCGACATCGAGGCTAGAGGTGCTACACCGACTCGGGCGTACCGGATCGTCCCGGCACTCCGGATCGACGAACGCTTTGCATCGGAGGACACATGGAACTCGCTCTCGGCATCGGCTATTGGGCAGCCGGCCCTCCACCCGGCGTCGTCGATCAGATCGCGGCCGCCGAGGACCTCGGTTTCGACAGCATCTGGAGTGCCGAGGCCTACGGGTCCGACGCGCTCACTCCGCTGGCCTGGTGGGGTTCGGCGACCGAACGAATCGGCCTGGGTACGTCGATCTGCCAGATCTCCGCCCGCACACCTGCGGCCATGGCGATGGCGGCGATCACGATGGACCACCTCAGCGGCGGTCGATTCCGCCTCGGGACTCGGTGCGTCGGGTCCCCAGGTGGTCGAGGGTTGGTACGGCCGGCCATACCCGAAACCCCTCGCCCGCACCCGTGAGTACGTCGAGATCATCCGCAGGATCGTGGCCCGTGACGTGCCCGTCGAGTTCCACGGCGAGCACTACGACCTCCCGTACAAAGGCGGTGCCGACCTCGGCAAACCTCTCAAGTCGACCGTGCATCCTCTTCGGACCGACATCCCGATCTATCTCGGCGCCGAAGGACCGAAGAACGTCGCCATGTCGGCTGAGATCGCCGATGGCTGGCTTCCGCTGTTCTTCGCCCCGAAGGACAACTCGTGGTACGTCGACCACCTGGCAGAGGGTTTCGCACGGGAGGGAGCCAGGCGCTCGACGGACACCTTCGACGTCGCTGCCGTCGTCCCCGTGGTCCCTGGCGATGACATCGAGCAGGCCGCCGACATGGTTCGTCCCATGCTCGCCCTCTACGCCGGGGGAATGGGGGCCAAGGAGGCGAACTTCCACCTGAATGTGTTCGCTCGCATGGGATACGCCGACGCCTGCGACAAGATCCAGGAGCGTTACCTCGCCGGTGACCGCAAGGCGGCGATCGCTGCCGTCCCCACTGCCATGGTCGAAGATGTTGCCCTCATCGGGCCGCCGGAGAAGATCCGGGATGATCTGGCCAAGTGGGACGAGTCGTGCGTGAACACGCTGGTGGTCAGCGGCCCACCGTCGCTCCTCGAACTCATGGCCGGCGTCGTGGCCTGAGCCGGCGTCAGCGGGGCATGTCGAGCATCCCGGCAGAGCGATTCCATGCCAAGGCAATGTCCTCATCGGTGACCGGTGGCGCGTACTGCTCGTCATCGACCTCGCGAATGATCGCGAAGAGGCGAGCGTCCTGGCGCCGAGAGATCTCGATGACGAGCCGGCTGGCGAGGATCCCCGACACGACACATGCGCCACCACCGATGATGCTCACGGCAGCGAAGGTACGGGGGGCGAGGTCGGCGCCGGTCACGTCGGCGCCGAGGCACGAGAAGAACAACACCCACGACGAGAACCAGATGAGCACGTAGTGATCAACGTCCTCGTGCTGGCCATTCGGCGGTGACGAACCGCGCCACAGCATCTTGACTGTGTCGAGCACGACGAGGTGAAGCCACATCTGCGAATAGAAGAAGAGAACGAAAGCGACGACGAAGAGCGCCAGGGCCAAGCTGGGGATGAAGAGCCCGAACATCACGGCGACGAACCCGAAACACATGGCAAGGATGTGGCGACGAATGCGGCCGAGCACACCGATCGAGACCTTGCGGCCGAGGCGACGGACGTTGGCAATGCTCTTGGCAACCCAGGCGCCGCAGAGAACGAACGTGACGAGCAGGAGCACCCAGCCACCAGTGTGGACGGCCTGCAAGGCCCGCTCGGCGCTGTCGCCTGACGAGCTCAGGGGATTCGCGGCAAAGGCGATGAACCCGAAGACCATCTGGGCCAACCCGTAGAGCGTCCACACGAGGAAGAGATTCCGGAGGGCCAGGGCGAGAGTGAACGTCGAGTCGTAACCCTTCACCATCGCCACGATCTGCTGCTGACGCTTCGATCGCATACGACTGGGCGCGGCGACGGGTCCCGTCGACTTCCTTCGATTCGAACGCTTGGCCGAGGCTGCCGTCACAGGTCATACATCGGCCGTTGTTGCGATCAGTTGAACCGTTCTAACCCAGCAGGAGCCCGGCGGAGGTGAGCAGACTCCACACACCAATTGCACACGGCCGGTCTGGCCGAGCACGGGAATCAGGTCTGAGCCAAGGACGCCCCGGCGCACGGCCGTGATCGGCGGCACGGCCAACACCAGACCGATCAGTCCGATTGCGGCGAGCGGGCGACGGAAGGCGAGAACGACGATCGCGGCGCCGGCGACGACGAAGAGGAGGACGTAGAACTGCCTCGTGGCCGCGTCACCGAGGCGCACGGCAAGGGTCTGTTTTCCGGCTCGGGTGTCGCCGGGGATGTCGCGGAGATTGTTGATGACCAGCAGCGCGACAGCCAGACAACCCGCCAACACTGCCGCCGTCGCCGAACGCCAGACGACGGCACCGTCGGCGAGCGTCTCGACGTGGACGTAGGTCGATCCCATCGTGGCCACGAGCCCGAAGAACACGAAGACGAACACCTCACCGAGGCCGAGGTAGCCGTATGGCCGAGGACCACCGGTGTAGGCCCAGCCGGCGATCATCGACGCGGCTCCGACCACCAGGAGCTCGGGCCCCACGACGAGGGCCAGCGCTCCGCCGGCGAGCCCCGCAGCGGCAAAGGATGCCAAGGCCGCCATCTTGACCTCGCGTGAAGTGGCCAGGCCGGACCCGACGAGGCGCACCGGACCGACTCGGTCGTCGTCGGTTCCGCGTTCGCCGTCTGCGTAGTCGTTGACGTAGTTGGTGGCCAGCTGCAAGGACAGGGCAACGATCAACGCGGCCGCGGCACGCCACCAGATGATGTCGTCGATGGTGCCCACGGCGGCGGTTCCGAGTGCGACCGGCACCACCGCAGCGGGCAGCGTCTTCGGTCTGGCGCCCACGATCCAACGATTGGTCACGGTCACGACGCCCCGGATGTGGGTGTCAGTCGCAACATGAGTCGCGCCATCCGCACGAACCGCAGCGGTAGTGCGCATGTTCTGGCGTCATGTCACCGCCGCAGTGCGGACACTCCGTGAAGATGCCGAAGCGGGACACCTCGGCACGACACGCAACCGGAGATGTGCCGATCGGCGAGAGACGTCGGCGAAGGCGCTGATGGCGGAGCGGTCGGGGCTGGCGCCGCTGGGGTCGAGGCGGTGGTGGGGTGAGCGTGCGACATGGCGATCGAACCTACTCCGCCTCGGCAACGCCGAGAAGGACCGAGGCCAGCCGCTCCAGCCCGGCGACACGGCTTCCCTTGACCAGGACGGCGTCGTCGGCGCCAAGGACTCCCAGCCGATCGAGTGCCTCGGTGATGGACGACACGTGTTCGGCATCCGGGCCGAAGGCGTCTGCGTCGACGGCGATCACCCGAATGCCGCCGGCAACCGCCTCGGATGCGACAGCTCGGTGCTCGGCGTCGTGCTCGTCCCCCAACTCGGCCATGACGCCGAGGACCGCCGTGCGCCGAGTTCGATCAGCGGCGGCAAGCGCGGCCAGTGCCGCCCGGACCGAGGTGGGATTGGCGTTGTATGCGTCGTTGATGACCGTGGCCCCTCCTGGCGTCGATGCCACTTCCATTCGCCAGGCGCTCGATCGAGCAGCCTCGAGCCCACCGACGAGAGCATCGAGTGCAACACCAGCCGATCCGCCGGCGGCGATGGCGGCTGCGGCGTTGAAGGCCATGTGCGCCCCGGCCAATTGCAGCGTCAGCTCGGCGTCGCCCCACGGTGTCTCGACCCTGAAGGTCGGGTGCATCGCCCCGTCGAGGCGAAGATCGACGACCCGAACGTCGCCCTCGATCCCGAACGTGACGACACCTGCGTCGGTCCGCTCCCGCATCGCGACAACACGAGGATCGTCGGCGTTCAGCACCGCGGTCCCGTTCGACGGCAACGCCTCGACGAGTTCGCCCTTGCCGCTGGCCACACCGTCGAGCGATCCGAACAGCTCGGTGTGGGCGCCGGCGACGCGGGTCACCACCCCGATCGTCGGGCGCCCGATTCGGCACAACTCGGCGATGTGACCGATGCCCCGAGCGCCCATTTCGAGCACGGTGATCTCGGTGTCGTCCGGCGCGTTCACGAGCGTCAGCGGCAAACCCAGCTCGTTGTTGAAGCTCGCCGGATTGGCGTGGGTCCGTCGAGCCGACCCGGTTGCGGCGACGAGGAGATCCTTGACCGAGGTCTTGCCGACGCTCCCGGTGACGCCGATCACCGGGCCGGTGAGGCGACTCCGGGCGGCAACACCGAGCTCGGTGAGCGCTCGGCCGGTGTCCGCGACTGCGATCCACGTTCCGGCCGGTGTCGGCCCGGAGGTGAGGTAGGCGGATGCGCCGTTGGCGAGCGCTGCTTCGATGAAGTCGTGACCGTCGCGTTCGGCGACGATCGGGACGAACAGCTCACCCCCGCTGATCGATCGGCTGTCGATCGACGCTCCGGAGAACACGCGCCGGTGGTCCACCGACCGTGCCACGGACCAGCTCGGCCACCTCGGTTGCTGTGAAGATCACCCCGGAGGTCTACCACCGCAACCAGCGCTCTCGGTGCGATCCGGCCCGACTACGGTCGAGGGATGCAGCCCGTACGCCTCGTCGTCGTCTTCGGCGGTCAGTCGGCAGAACATGCCGTCTCCTGCACGACCGCCAGCCACGTCCTCGCCGCCGCCGATCCGTCCAAGTACTCGATCGAGGCCATCGCGATCACGCGCACCGGAGAGGTGGTCAGGGCCGATGACGCCATGCGAGCCCTCGCCGAGGGTGCTCAGGCGCTGCCGCCCGCCCTGACGGCCGAAGGCACCTCCACCGATCTCGCCACAGCCGTGGTTCCGGTGGCCGCCGATCAGCAGGTGGTCGTTCTCCCTCTCCTCCACGGACCACTGGGTGAGGACGGAACGATTCAGGGCCTGCTCGAGCTGGCCAACGTGCCGTACGTCGGTTCCGGAGTGCTCGGATCGGCCGTCACGATGGACAAGGCCATGGCGAAGACCGTGACCGCTGCCGCCGGCATCCCCCAGACCCGGTGGGTGAGTCTGTTCGAACACGACGACACCTCGAACGCTGCCCTCTCGGCGATCGCCGACGACCTCGGATTCCCGATCTTCGTCAAACCGGCCAACATGGGTTCATCGATCGGGGTCAGCCGAGCGACCACACTCGACGAGCTTCGCGCCGGTGTCGATGCCGCGTTCGCCTACGACGACGTGCTGGTCCTCGAAGAAGGAGTCGTCGCCCGCGAGATCGAACTGGCGGTACTCGGAAACGACCAGATCCGGATCTCGGTGCCGGGCGAGATCAAACCGGCGGCCGACTTCTACGACTACGACGACAAGTACCTCGACGGCGCTGCTGAGCTGCTGATCCCTGCTTCCCTCGATGCCGACGTGGTCAGCCGACTCCAGGAGTTGAGCGAACAGGCCTACCGGGCGTTGCGATGCGAGGGCATGGCCAGAGCCGACTTCCTCGTCGAGGAAGGAGGTCGAGGTCCTCTGCTCAACGAACTCAACACCATTCCCGGTTTCACCCCCATCTCGATGTACCCCAAGTTGTGGGAGGCGTCCGGCCTTTCGTACGCAGCCCTCATCGATGAGCTGGTCCGCCTTGCCATCGAGCGTCATGCCCGCCGAGCTGCCAAGCGACCGACCGCCTGACGGCTCACCAGCTGGAGCTGCTGCCGCCACCGCCGAAACTGCCGCCACCGCCGAAACTACCGCCGCCACCGCTGAATCCGCCAAAGCCCCCGCCACCCGCCACCGCTTCCACCGAATCCGCCGCCGCCGCCGAACACGACCCAGCCGCTGTTGCGTTTCCGCTCGGCCAGGATCTCGGCTCGGATACGTGCGGCGCGCGTGCGAACGTCGGCCGCAGTGGCCAGCTGTGACTCGAGCCTTCCCGACGAGTCGTCGAGCGAGCGCTCGAGGCTTCGCAGTGTGCGTTTGTCGTCGCTCTCGAACAGCTGCCAGCCCAGCGTCTTTTCTGCTCGCTCGATCTCACGTCTCGCTCGGGCCCGCTCACGGCTGACCTCGCGACGCAGGGCAACGACACGGTCGCGCTCGTGTGTGGCCGCCATGAGCACCGAATCGATACGACGAGCGAGCGCACTGCCAGACTCCGCCACTCGGAGATGGTTGGGGCGACGACGGTTCAGCTCGGCAACGAGACCGTTGTAGGCAGCTGCTGCCTGCTCGGGTTCCACGTCGAAACTCTCGGGTAGATCGGGATCGTTGGCTCGTATGAAGACCTCGAGCTCGCGGATCTCGGTGGCGATCTCGGTCAGCAGGGCCGGTGCCTGATCTCGGGCGGTCTCCATGCTGATGATCAGGGTGTCCATGTGATCGAGGAGATCGTCGGCCCGGATCAGCCACAGTCCGGCCGATTCCAGGTTGGCGGCTGCGGCCTCCCACGCCTGGCTCTCGATCTGTTGTTCGCCGAGGAGCCGCTCGCGCTCGGACCGCTCGAGCCGTTGGTCGACGTCGTCGGGATCGCCGGCCCGGGCAATCGACTCCGCCGCGTGATGCGCCTCGAGGGCGGACAACTGTGTTCGCGTGATGCCCGCCCGCGAGCGCTCCGCGTCCAGGTTCGAGCGCAGTTCACCCGCCCATTCGAGCAGCCCGGCCCTGCGATCCGGCAGCGTCTGGAGGTCGTGGCGGGAGGCGAACAGGACCGCTTCGCCACCTTCGATGACGGCTTCGGCAGCGAGGGCGTCGACCGCGAGTGCGTCGAGATCGAGCGACAACAGTTCGTCCTCGGTCTCGTGCAGCTGTCGTCGCGGTTCGGCCACGGTCCAACCCTCGTTCTCCCGTTGGTCGGCGAACCCCAGCGACTCGGTGATGTCGCTCAGGATCCGAGCCCGCTTCACCGGCATCGTCACGCGGAGCAGCTCGACCCGATCGCCGAACTGCTGCAGACGATCCATGACCGTCTGCGCTGACTTCAGCGATGTGCGCAGCTCCTCCAGTCTGGCCTCGGCCGAGCGCACGTCGTCCCGCGAAAGATCGCCGATGCCGCCCTGGACCGAGCGGGTGTAGTTGGCGATTGCCTCATCGACGCCGGCCAATCCCTTCGCGGCAGACGACCGCAGCTCGGCCAGACGGTCGCGCGCCTCGCCGAGCACCATCCGGTCCCACACCTCGGTCCGGGCCTGGAGCTGAGCCATACGCTCCCTCGCCATGCCGACGTCGACCAACGGCTGCTGCGACGCCGCCTCGAGGGCATTACGGGCATCGTTCAGCTTGCGACGTCGACTGACGGCGCTCACCAGACCTGCACCCCCGGCGATCCCGAGGGCGGCAAGCCCGATGACAGCGCCTACCGCCGGCGGTTCTCCGCCGTTGCCGGAGTCGTTACTGCTCGAATCGGTGCTGCCAGGATCCGTGTTGCCGGGATCTCCGGCCAACTCGTCGCCGATGGCGCGGAGACCGGCGACCATCGCGCCGGTGATGTCGCCGTCAGCCAAGCGAGGATTGATGTCATCTGACTGGATGGCGGCGACTCGGTCCGTCGAGTTCGACGTTGTGCTCGCCGCCGTATTGGATCGTGGTGCGTCGGTCGCCGAGCGACACGGCGATGAGCACGAGGTCGAACTGTCGGCCGCTCGGACCGTCGGCGAAGCACCGGGCGATCAGTTCCTCGACGGCAGCGTCGATGTCGCCCCCTGGCACGGAGTCGAAGATGTAGACCTTTGCGTCGGCCGCCCCCTCCAGATCGGCCACCGCCGCCTCGACCTCGCCGGGGTCGATCGACGAGGTCTCGTCGACCACGGCGTCGCACGTTTGTGCACTCGCTCCTGGCGCTGCGCCCCCGGCAAGAAGGACCGAGACCAGCGACAGCGCCATCATGAACAGAAGGCAGCTGCTGGGTCGTGATGCGAAGCGATCGGCGCATCACGGCACGCTACCTCCCGCCACCTCACCCGGCGTAGGGGTCAGATGACGAGCGCGGCCTCGAGAAAATCGAGGACGGTCCGACGCAGGAGGGCCGCGGTCCGGAGGTCGAGTTCGAGCCCAACGGCACGAAGGATCTCGGGATCGGACACGACACCGGTGACGGCGGCATACGACGAGACCAACACGAGGCGAGGGTCGGAACGGCGGAAGTGACCGTCGGCCATGCCCGCTTCCAGCGACGCAACCGCCCGATCGACCATGGGCTGGAGCAGGACGATCACGTCATCGGAAACGGGTGGGCCCAACCGCCCGACCTCGCGCAACAGACCGAGGAGTTCCGGCCGTCGCACGGCCAGCCCGAACGCGGCCCGAACGGTCGATTCGACCCGAGGCCATCCGGGGGCGCTCGCCTCGCTTCGTCGATCGAGTTCGGAGCGGAGGGTCTCGGCTGCGTCGTCCAACACTGCGCTCAGCAGACCGCTCTTCGACTTGAAGTGGTACAGGATCGTCTGCTTCGTGACCCCCATCGTCCTGGCCAGGTCATCGAGTGACGTCGCCGCCACCCCACGCTCGGCGAAGGCCGCAGCCGCGGTCTCGACCGCACGCTTCGCGGTGGCGTGCCGCACGGGAAGAGGATCGGTTACAGTCATGACTTACCAAATGGTAGAGGAATCGTCGACTCGCATGGACACAACATCCCCAGCCGGCTCCGCTGAGCGCTTGGCGAACAAGCGAATCGCCATCACCGGCTCCACCGGATTCCTCGGAACCGCTCTGGTCGAACGGCTGATGCGATCCGTTCCGGACTGTGAGCTGGTCCTGCTGGTCCGTCCCGGCAAGCGGTCGACACCGGCCGAACGGGCCCGGCGCGAAGTGTTCCGCAATGACGCCTTCCACCGCCTGATCGACGAGGTCGGCAAGGACCAGTTCTGGGCCGACGTCGACCGACGGGTTCAGGTGGTCGGCGGTGACGTCAGCACCGACGGTCTCGGCCTCGACGACGACGATCGAGCGATCTGGGCCAGTTGCGACATCGTGATCCACTCGGCGGCCACCGTCAGCTTCGACGCCCCCATCGACGGTGCGGTCGAGGTCAACCTGCTCGGCCCGACCCGCATCGTCGAGACGCTCACCGAGCTCGGGGTCAGCCCCCACTTCATCGCCGTCTCGACCTGCTACGTCGCCGGAAACCGGCGGGGATCGGCACCGGAACAGCTGCTGATGGACAGCCCGTTCCACATCGACGTCGACTGGCGAGCCGAGGTGAAAGCCGCCCGTCGGGCCCGGTCGGACTTCGATGCCGAGAGCCGCACCGCCGACCGTCTCGAGGAGTTCCGAGCCCGGGCCGAGAACGAACTGGGCGCGGCCGGCACTCCCCTCCTGGCGGCCAAGACCGAGCAGACCCGCCAGCGATGGCTGAGCGAACAACTGGTCGAAGCCGGACGGGCCCGGGCCGCGTCGCTCGGTTGGCCGGATGCCTACGCCTACACCAAGGCCCTCGGCGAGCGAGCGCTCTTCGAGTCGAAGGGCTGACGTTCCGGTCAGCATCGTTCGCCCGTCGATCATCGAGTCGGCGTGGTCCGAGCCCCGACCGGGATGGATCAAGGGTTTCCGGATGGCAGAGCCGATCCTGATCAGCTACGCCCAAGGCCTCCTGAAGGAGTTCCCCGGTGTTCCGGAGGGCGTCGTCGACGTCATCCCGGTCGACCTCGTGGTCGCCGCAATCATCAACGTCGCCGCTCGAGGCCACGCCGACGGCACCGAAGCCGAACGAGCAGCCGTCGACATCACGCAGGTCGCATCCGGCACCCGCAACCCGCTGCGCTACCGACAACTCGTCGAGCTGGTCAGCGGCTGGTTCTCCGAGCACCCGCTCTACGACCGCAAAGGTCAACCCATCGCCGTCGCCCAGTTCAGCTTCCCCGGACGCGGGGCGGTCGAACGTCAACTGGATCGTGCCCTCCGCAACCTCGGACGAGCCGACAAGGCGCTGAAGCTCCTGCCGCTTCGGGGCAAGCAGGCGATGATCAGCGCCGACGTCGAGGACAAGATGGAGCAGGTCGAGCGAGCGAGGGGCTACGTGAAGATCTACGGCGCCTACGCCGAGTGCGAGGCCCTGTACGGGGTCGAGCACCTGGTCGAACTCCACGCAAACCTCACCGAGTCGGATCAGGTCGAACTCGGGTGCGACCCAGCCATCGTCGACTGGGCTCACTACGTCACCCAGATCCACCTTCCTTCGGTCGTCGAACACGCCAGGGTCAAGACCACGGGCGAGCGTTCGGACCCGGACGCCAGGGCCAAGCGTTTGAAGAAGCGGGTGCTCGACCCGGACCGCCAACTGGCGGCGTTCGACCTCGAGAACACGATCATCGCCAGCAACGTGGTGTTCAGCTACGCCTGGCTGGCCACTCGGAATCTCGGCCCTGCCGACCGCGTGCGATTCACGCTCAAGACGCTCTCCGAGGCACCGAGCCTGTTGGCACTCGACGCCCGCGACCGCACCGACTTCCTGCGTCACTTCTATCGCCGATACGACGGCGCCTCCGTCGCCCAGATGGAGAAGCTCGGTCAGGAAATGTTGGCCGACCACATCCTCACCAAGGCCTTCCCCGCTGCGCTGCGAAGAGTGCGGGAACACCGCCGCCTCGGGCACCGAACGGTTCTGATCACCGGTGCGTTGAACATCGTCGTCGACCCGCTGCGTCCGCTGTTCGACGACGTGATCTGCACCGAGATGTCGATTCGCGACGGTCGCTACACCGGCGAATTGCTCACCGTTCCCCCTACCGGCGAGGTGCGCGCCCAGGCGCTCCGCGACTACGCCGCCGAGCACTCGATCGACCTGCGAGAGTCGGTGGCCTACGCCGATTCCTCGTCCGATCTCCCGCTTCTCGATGCTGTCGGGTTCCCCGTCGCGGTCAACCCCGAGACCCGCCTGGCCTCGATCGCCATCAAACGAGGCTGGCTCACCGAACACTGGACGAAGGCCCCGGGCGGCACCGACCGCGTCCTGCCCCTCGGCCCGTTGCCGCACCTCCGAAAGAGCCGACGCTGATGCCGACACCACGCCCGAACCCTCGCCCCGGTTTCGTCCTCGACGTCGACCGGCAGACGCCTCCGATCCTGTTCCATCACGGCGAAGGCTTCCGCATGGAGAAGCTGCCGGTCGGACGCAGCCGGGTGATCTATCCGAGCGAGCCGCTCGAAGGGTTGAAGGATCCGGACGGCGCCATCCTCGACGCACTGACCAATCCCATCGACGACGATCCGCTGCCGGTGCTGCTCACTCCTGGCATGAAGCTGACGATCGCGTTCGACGACATCTCGCTACCACTCCCCCCGATGGCAAAGCCGGACGTTCGTCAACGCCTCATCGAAGCCGTGCTCGACATGGCGGCAGCCGCCGGCGTCGACGACGTGCACATCATCGCCGCACTCGCTCTCCATCGACGCATGACCGACCCCGAGCTCCGCCACGCCGTCGGCGACCGCATCTTCGAGGCCTTCCATCCCCATGGCCTCCTCTACAACCACGACGCCGAGGACCCAGACGGCATGGTCATCCTCGGAAAGACGCGACACGACGAAGACGTCCAGATGTCGAAGCGGGCGGCCGAGTCCGACCTCGTCGTCTACATCAACATCAACATCGTCAGCATGGACGGCGGCTGGAAGAGCACCGCCACCGGCCTGTCCGGCTATCAGGGTGTCAAAGCCCACCACAATCCCCAGACGATGGTGAAGAGCACCTCGTTCATGGATCAGGAGAAATCCGAACTGCACCGTTCGAACTGGCGCCAGGGCGAGGTCATCAAGAACCACGGACCGCGCATCTTCCAGGTCGAGACCACCATCAACACCAACACCTTCGGTCACGACGGCCCGTTGGCCATGCTGCAGAAACGCGAGTGGGAGTGGGGCCTCAAGGACCGGGCTGCCTTCACTGCGCTCAACACCGGCCTCAAGCGAATGACCGGGGCGCAGCGACGCAAGGTCTTCCATTCGTGGAAGTCGCCATACGAACTCACCTCGGTCCAAGCCGGTGAGGTCGAGGCCGTGCACCGCAAGACCACCGAGATGGTCTACAAGCAGCACCTCGTTCCCGTCGAGGGGCAGACCGACGTGGTCACGATGGGGCTCCCGTATCTCTGCCCGTACAACGTGAACTCGATCATGAACCCGATCCTGGTCGCGGTTCAGGGTCTCGGTTACTTCTTCAACCTGTATCGAAACAAGCCAGTGGTGAAGGAGGGTGGCGTGCTCATCATGAGCCACCCGACACCGTGGGAGTTCCACCCCGTCCATCATCCCAGCTACATCGACTTCTTCGAGCAGGTGCTCTCGATCAGCACCGATCCGGTCGAGGTGCAGAAGTACGAAAAGCAGTACGCAGAAGACGAGTGGTATCGCCATCTCTACCGCACCAGCTACGCCTATCACGGCGTCCACCCGTTCTACATGTGGTACTGGTGCGCCCACGCGATGGAGTACCTCGGCAGCGTGATCGTGGTCGGCGGTGATCCCCGCGCCGTGCGTCGCCTCGGATTCAAGCCGGCCTCGACCCTCCAGGATGCGCTCGAGATGGCCATCGGACACGGTCGGCCCGCAGCCCACCATCACCCACCTCCACAACCCGCCGATTCTCATGGCGGACGTGAGTTGACCGATGCGTGAATTACTGTTCGGAGCACCATGAGCTGGCTGCGATTCATCACCGACTCGCCGACGACACCGAAAGGTGTCGAGAAGCGAGAGAGCGAGCCGACCATCGGCGTCTACTACGACGCCGAGTGGAGCCGCGGGTGGGGCGCACGAGCGGTGCGCGAGGCCGGTGTCTACGGCTTCATGAAACCGGCGATCCGCATCTACGGTTCACCCCGGGTGATCGGCACCGACCGCCTCACCGAGGTCGAAGGGCCCGTCATCTTCGCTGCGAACCACCACAGCCACGCCGACACCACGCTGATGATGGCCACCATTCCCCGCCACCTGAGACGCAAGCTGGCGGTTGCCGCCGGTGCCGACTACTTCTTCCCGAACCGATTCGCCGCGATCCTCTCGTCGCTCTTCATCGGTGCGATCCCGATCGAACGGCAGAAGGTCTCGAAGCTCTCCATCAAGAACACCGTCGGCGCCATCGAGAAGGGCCGCAGCCTGCTCATCTATCCAGAAGGCGGGCGCAGCCCCGATGGCTGGAGTCGCGAACACCGGCCGGGTGCGGCGTTCGTGGCCAAGCGAACCGGCGCACCCGTGGTGCCGGTCTACCTCGACGGCACCGGCACGGTCCTCCCGAAGGGCAAGAACTGGCCAAAGCGGTCACGATGCGCAGTGGTGTTCGGTTCGCCGATGCAGATCGAAGCCGACGAGGACGTGCGGGACTACGCAAAGCGGATCCAGGCCGCCGTCAACGAGCTGGCCGACGAGTTCACGAGCGGTTGGTGGGAGGCCCGCAAGAAGGCCCACCGCGGTGACACACCGGACCTCAACGGGCCGGAAGGTGGCGCGTGGCGTCGACGTTGGGCAATGGGCCCGAAACCGGGCCAGGCGCGGCGACGCCCAGGACAGCCTCGCTGGCCCAACCTCTGAGCTCTCCACTCGTCTGAGGTCTCCGCGCACCGATGACCTACGGCCCTACGCCGCCTGCTCGACCCGTTCGACGCTTGGTGGCGAGGAGGTAGGAACATGGCACGCGACCAAACACGAACACCGGAGGAGCAGGCCAAACGTCTGGCGATGTATTGGACCGGGCTGGTGTGGCACATCGGCACGTTCATGATCATCGGTCTGTTCTTCTGGGCGATGGACTTCGGTCTGGGCCAAGAAGGAATCCAATGGGCTCAATGGGTGATGGGCTTCTGGGCGATCGCCCTCGCCTTCCACGCCTTGGCCTACTACATCGACGGGAGGGGTATCCAGGAGCGAATGATCAAGCGGCACGAACAAGAGATGCAGGATCACTGACCGATCCGCGCGACACTGCGCCCGTGCCGACCGGCGACGAGGTGATCGACCACTACGACCGCGACCGTCCGATCGTTCGGATCCGCGAACGGTTGTTGGCGGTCGGCCATGACCTCGAACGACTCGAGCCCCACGACCTTGCCGGCGTCGACGAGTTCCATCTCGGCGGTCAGATGGCAACCGTCGAGCTCATCCGATCGGTTCCGTTGTCGCCGGCATCACGGGTACTGGACGTCGGCTGCGGCATCGGGGGCGCTGCACGCACGATCGCAGCGACAGCTGGTTGCCACGTGACCGGCGTCGACCTGACGCCCTCCTTCGTCGCCGCCGCCTCAGAGCTGAGTGCGCGGGTCGGGCTCGCGGGCCGGACCGCGTTTGCTGTGGCTGACGCGTTGTCGCTGCCGTTCGATGATGGCACGTTCGATGCCATCACGATGATCCACGTCGGCATGAACGTGGCGGAGAAGGAAGCGCTCTTCGCCGAGCTGGCACGAGTCGTGGGCGTAGGCGGAACACTTCACATCTACGACATCATGCGAGTCGGCGACGGCGCAATCGAGTTCCCCGTCCCGTGGTCGAGCAAGGACGAAACCAGCTTCGTCGAGTCGCCCGCCGCGTATCGGTCGGCGCTTGGAGCCGCCGGTCTCGAGGTCGATGATTCGATCGACCGATCAGATCTGGTCACTGACGCGGTCAGATCGGCGCAGGCGAACCCGCCGAGTGTGAATCTCGGCCATCTCATGGGCGAGGACTGGCCGGTGATGTTCGGGAACCTTCGCGCCTGTCTCGGTCGTGGGACGCTGGCTCCCGTCGAGATCACCGCTCGGCGGGCCGTTTCGACGTCCGGGGGCTGACGCTCCGCTACTCGACGATCGTTTCGTCGTCAGACTCGGCTTCGTCGACCGACTCCAGTGTCAGCTCGGTCGAACAGTCCAAGATCTCGGGCCGGTTCCCACACGTCACGCCGAACGATTCGTACACGCTGCCGATCGGCGACTCCTCCCAAAGCGAATCACACGCGACACCATCGCCGCGGTCGCATGCGACCCACAGCACGTCGAGGTACATGTCGTCACCGATGTTGAACGGCCCGACCTCGAAGGACTGACGGGGTGGGGGTTCGTCTGTGTTCAGGCTCGCGACCGCGTCGAGGCAGCTCGCGAACATCTCGTCGATCAGTGGGCGGTCGGCCTCGGGAGCGGCACCGGGAAGCAGGACATCGAGATCGAACTCGCGTTGGCCCAAGCCCGACGAAGCAGTCGGCAACATCTGGATCGGTGCCGTCATCGATGTACGCGAGCACGACCTCGTCTTCGGTGACCGAAACGACCACGGGTTCTGTGGAAGAGCAGGCCGCCAATACCGACCGCGATGAACGCGACGAGCAGGAGCGCGGTGCGCGGTGGAGCGCCGACCCGCCCGGAGCGGGAGCTTCTCGTCAGGTAGGACATCGCAGCTCCATCGGCAGCGAGTGGGTCGTCGTTGAGCGCGGGTGGACGTACGCGGCGTGACCATCGACACAAACATCGATGCATCCAATCGCCACCGGCCCGTCGAAGCACCCGTCAACACATCGCCCACACCAAGGAGTTCACGATGACACTGACCACTCGCAAGGCTGCAGCCCTTCTCATGGCACTCACGCTCGGCGCTTCCGCCTGCGCATCCGATGATGCCGAAGAGAGCGTCGACACCACGGTTGCCGAAGAGGTGACGGACGAGACCATGGAGGAAGTCGTCGAAGCAGGCACGATCGTCGACGTCGCCGTCGCCAACGGTTCGTTCACCACGCTGGTCGCTGCCGTCCAAGCCGCAGACCTGGTCGACACCCTCAGCAGCGACGGTCCCTTCACCGTCTTCGCCCCCACCGATGAGGCCTTTGCCGCTGCGCTCGGAGATCTCGGCCTGAGCGCCGAAGACCTCCTCGCCGACACCGAGTTGCTCACCACCATCCTCACCTACCACGTGATTCCGGCCGAGGTGCTCTCCACCGACCTGAGCGACGGCCAGACCGCGGCAACCGTCCAGGGTGAAGAGGTCACCATCGACCTGACCGACGGCGTCAAGGTCAACGGCGCCAACGTGGTCATCGCCGACGTCGATGCCAGCAACGGCGTCATCCACGCCATCGACTACGTCCTCCTGCCTCCGAGCCTCGGCTTGGGCGGAGACGCCATGGAGGAGGATGCAATGGAGGACGCTGAGCTCGGCAACATCGCCGAGGTCGCGACCGAAGCCGGTGCGTTCACCACGCTGCTCGCCGCGGTCGAGGCTGCCGAACTCACCGACGCACTCACCGGCGAGGGCCCGCTGACGGTCTTTGCCCCGACCGACGATGCGTTCGCTGCTGCGCTCGACGATCTCGGTCTGACCGCCGAGGAGCTCCTTGGAAACACTGAACTGCTGACGTCGGTCCTCACCTACCACGTCGTCGCCGGTGAAGTCACCAGTGGTGATCTCGTCGACGGCCCGGTCGCCACCCTGAACGGTGCTGAGATCACCATCGATCTCAGCGACGGCGTCAAGGTCAACGGCGCCAATGTCGTGACTGCCGACGTCGAGGCCAGCAACGGTGTCATCCACGTCATCGATGCCGTGCTTCTTCCCCCGGCGAGCTGACACAGACCGTAAGCCGCCATACGCTACGCGAGAAGGCCCCCGGGATCCCTCCCCCGGGGGCCTTCTCGCGTGTGCTCTTCCTGCGCCTCGGCGCCGACCGATTGCCTAGCCGGCAGCCGGGGTGAAGTTCTGCGTCGAGTAGTCGGCCGGGTCCACCCGACTGACCGTGCCGCCGAGATCGTCGGTGACGTAGTCGACGAAGCCCTGTGCGTAGTCGATGAAGGTGTCGACCCCTCGCCCGCTGTCGAGCACCGTCTCCAGCGTCGAGTAGCCGTCACCGCCACCCGCCATGAAGCTGTTGACCACCACCGTGTAGCTGGCCGCCGGGTCGATCGGTCCCCAAGCGGAACCGTCGGCCTTGGCCCGGATCTCGAGGTTCGACACCCGGTTGCCGGCCGTCTGTGTGAAGTCCATGTCCCAACGGAGATACGCGCCGTACGGATAGGCACCGCTGGAACCGCCGGCGTCGAGGATGTTCGAGACACCGTCTTCCAACGACTGCTTCACTTCGGCACCCGTCATCTCCAGATTCACCATGGTGTTGGCGAACGGGAGCAGCGTGTAGGCATCACCGATCGAGATCGGACCTGCAGGAATGTCGATGCGCACGCCACCAGAGTTCTGGAGTGCGAAGTCGGCATCGAAGGCCCGGTCGGCGAAGGCGTAGGCCACCAACTGCTGGATGTCGCCACCGTTCGGCGTACCGGTTGCGGCGCAGGCGGGGATCACGGTGCGGGTCGTCTCGCCGGGAATGCGAGCGATGCACAGGTCCTCGGTGGCCGTTCCGATCACTTCCGCTGACAAGACGTCGACCTCAGCCTTGTAGGCGGCGAGGATCGACTGAGCATCGGCATCGGGAGTGACGATGCCGGCACCTGGGATGCCGTCGAGCGCGGCGCGGACCGTGGCTTCCTCACCGGCTGTCAGTGGAACGCTCTCATCGTCGACCTCTTTCGTGAAGCCGTCGCCGAGCAGCAGGTGCGGCGTTCCACCGCAGCTGGCAACGTGACCATACTGATCGAACGAGGCGGTGAACTCGCCGACGACCGTGCTGTACTGCCACGCCTGCACGATGCAGACCGGCAAGCCGGAGGCATCGGTGGTCTTGGTCGGGTACGGGCCACCGGACGACAGTCCGACGTCCTCGAGATCACCGAGCAAGGTGTGGGAGTCGCCTCCGACGATGAGGTCGGCACCGGTGACCATCCGCGCCAGCCGCTGGTCCCCCTCGTAGGTGTAGTGGGTGAGGAGCACGATCTTGTCGACCCCCATTCCTTCGAGGATGTCGATGTAGCGCTGTGCCGTCTCCGCCTCGTCGAGGAAGGTCGTCGACTTCAACGGGCTCGACGAGACCTGGGTCTTCTGAGCGATGTCGAGGCCGATGATGCCCACCTGCTCGTCGCCGAAGGTCTCGATCGTGAAGGCCTGGAGGTAGTTCTGGCCGTTGCCCGGGTTCAGCGGGGTGCCTCGCTGAGGCTCGACGTTGGCTGCCAACACCGGGGTGTCACAGTCGCCTTCGGCCAGGTAGTCGAGGAAGGTGACGAGGCCGGCATCGCCGCCGTCGAACTCGTGATTGCCGAGTGCGAACGCATCGAAGCAGATCTCGTTCATGAGATCTGCGTCCGCCTCACCGTCGAACAAGGTGTAGAAGAGTGTTCCCGTGATGGCGTCACCGGCGTGCAACTTCAAGTTGTTCTCGCCGGCGTGCTCGGCCTCGAGCTCGTCGAACTTGGTCACGACCCGTGGGAAGCCGCCGAGTTCGGTTTCGGTGGTCACGCCGCCGAGGGTGAACTCGATGTCGCTCTCGTCCAGGTTCGAGTGGTGATCGTTGATGTGGAAGATGTTCAGCTCGAAGATCGGATTCGGACCGGTCGCAGCACGCTGTTCGGCCGAATCGGCGAAGAACAGCGCGACCTGGTCGCGGGTGAGTCCGTCAGCCAGACGGCTGAGCCAGTAGGTGACACCACCCGCATCGGGTGAGCGGCCGAACGCGTCGCGATAGAGCTGCTCGAGATACTCGCGGTCGGTCTGACCGGCCGGGTACTTGTCCTTGCGCTCGGGCGAATCGAGGAAGAACTGGATGATGCGCTCGTACGAGAGGCCGTCGGCCTGTCGGTCGAGCCAGTAGCGCAGACCACCGTCATCGGGATCCCGACCGAGCAACGTGATGTAGGCCCGTTCGATCTTGCCCACCGTTTCGTTGACGGCGGCCGCAGAACGACCGTCGCCGCGGTCGGGATCGGTGGCGCCCGCCGGCAAAACCGCCGCCAGCGACGCGATCATCGCCGCAGCGAGTACTGCGCCGACAAGACGACGCGACATTCCCTTGAATCTCATGTGGGTCTCCATTCCCGTTTGTGCTCGTTGCACATCTGCCCACCCGGATGGTTAGCAAAGGCAAGCGGCGCCGTCCACGGGAACGCCGAGCGGACCGGGCCAACTACGGTGCGGACGATGGTGCTGCTCCGTGAGATGGACGAGCTCGAATCGAGTCTTCGTTCGATGAGCAACGAGACGCGGGCAGCGGGAATGTCCGCCTATCTCGGGCATCGGTTCCCCTTCCTCGGCGTGAACGCCCCCGAGCGGCGGGCGGCGGTCAAGGCATCGATCACGACGACCCGTCGCCCCGTCACACCCCGAGCTGATCGATGCCGTCGATCACCTCTGGGCGATGCAAGAACGTGAGTTCCACCTCTGCGCGGTCGACATCGTTCGGCGTTGGCAACGGGTGCTGGCCGGCGAAGACATCGATTGGCTCGGCCACCTGATCACGACCAACTCGTGGTGGGACACCGTCGACGCGCTGGCCACCCATCCCGTTGGTCACCTCGTCCGAGCGGACCGATCGCTGCGCCACACCATCGACCGCTGGGCAACCAGCGAGAACCTCTGGCTGAACCGGACAGCGATCCTCCATCAACTCCTGTTCAAGGAAGCCACCGACGAGCGCCAGCTCTTCGACTACTGCGACCTGCATGCTTCGAGTTCGGAGTTCTTCCATCGGAAGGCCATCGGCTGGGCGCTCCGCCAGTACGCCCGCACCGACCCCGAGGCCGTGCTGGGCTATGTCGAGGCCAGACGGGACGTGCTGTCCGGTCTGTCGATCCGCGAGGCCACGAAACACCTCGAGCGGCGCTGATTCCGCTGTCGCTGCGGAGGCCCCGAAATCAGTCGACGAGGCGAAGTCCTGCCGGCGACGAGTGATCCTCGGCCGACGCGAGTTCGGCGACGAACTCGGTGAGGTGGCCGGGGAACACGTGCTCGGACACGAGCACGGCCTTCCCGCTGCGATCGTGGGTCACCCGCTTCACCACCAGGACGGCGCTGTTCACCGGAATGTCGAGCAGGGCGGCGTCATCGTCAGCGACGATCTGAGCCCCGATCGTCTGCGTTGCTCCCCCGACGTCGATCGGCAGCAGGTCATAGAAGCTGGAGCGCTCGACATCGGCGAGCGACAGCGACGACCCCATCGCATCGGGGCACCACACGGTCACGCGTGCGAACGGTGAACCGTCGGCGACGCTGAGCCGACGGGTCTCGAGCACGCGCCGGCCGAGCAAGGGAGCCACATGTGGTGGCGCCTCGACGAACTGGAAATCGAGAACGCGCCGTTCCGACGTGCGGCCAGACGACGACAGCTGCCCCTCGATGGTTGCGAGCGTTGCCAGCGTCTGGGGAAGGCGATCGGCGGCCGTCGACCAACCAACGCCCTGGTGTGGGACCACCACTCGCTCACCGCGGAGAACCTCGAGGGCTTTGCGAATTGTGACCCGACTCGCCTCGTAGGCCGAACCGAGCTCGGCTTCGCTGGGCAGCAGGCGACCGGGCGGGAACTCCCCGTCGGCAATCCTCATGCGCAGATCATCTGCGATTTGGTGATAGCGAAACGTCCTCACTTGTATTAAGGTTGTATCACGTCTACGAGACAGGAGCCAGTATGGCCGTCGGACCTGAAACCCCCATCGAACTGATCAACGGCGTCTACGCCACGCTCGACGAACGAGTCGCCGCATTCCGAGCCGACCGGCAAGCCGCTCACCCTCACCGAGAAGATCCTGGCCAACCACCTCGATGACCCGGGGCCGACGCCGATCGCGGCGAGAGCTACGTCGACTTCCGGCCCGACCGGGTCGCGATGCAGGACGCAACGGCCCAGATGGCGTGGCTCCAGTTCGACACGGCCGGGCTCGACCGAGGTGCAGGTGCCGACCACCACCCACTGCGATCACCTGATCCAGGCCAAGGTCGAGGCCAAGCGAGATCTGCTGCGGGCCATCGACACCAACGAGGAGGTTTACGACTTCCTGGAATCGATCTCGGCCAAGTACGGCGGCGGGTTCTGGAAGCCGGGCAGCGGCATCATCCACCAGGTCGTGCTCGAGAACTACGCCTTCCCCGGCGGCATGATGATCGGCACCGACTCCCACACCCCGAACGCCGGCGGTCTCGGCATGGTCGCCATCGGTGTCGGCGGCGCCGACGCCGTCGACGTCATGACCGGCTTCCCCTGGAACGTGCGGTTCCCGAAGCTCATCGGCGTGCACCTCACCGGCGAGCTGAGCGGCTGGTCGGCACCGAAGGACGTCATTCTCAAGGTGGCCGAGATCCTCACCGTGAAGGGCGGCACCGGCGCCATCGTCGAGTACATCGGCGCGGGCGCCAAGAGCATCAGCGCCACCGGCAAGGCCACGATCTGCAACATGGGCGCCGAGATCGGCGCCACCACCTCGATCTTCGCCTACGACGACGCCATGGCCCGCTACCTCAAGAGCACCGGCCGCGAAGCCACTGCCGACGCCGCCGACGCGGTCGCCCATCACCTGCGTCCCGACGACGAGGTGCTGGCCAACCCGGCCGACTACTACGACCAGGTCATCGAGATCGACCTCTCCACCCTGCAGCCCCACATCAACGGGCCCCACACACCCGATCTCGCCCGCGAGGTCACGCGCCCTCGGGGCCGAGGCGAAGCGCGAGGGCTGGCCGCTCGAGATCAGCGCCGCCTGATCGGCAGCTGCACCAACTCGTCCTATGAAGACATCACCCGGGCGGCCTCGATCGCCCGGGAGGCCACGGCCAAGGGACTCACGCTCAAGACCAAGCTGCTGATCACGCCGGGCTCCGAGCAGGTTCGGGCCACGATCGAACGAGACGGTCTGCTGGCCGACTTCGAAGCGCTCGGCGCAACCGTGCTGGCCAACGCCTGCGGTCCGTGCATCGGCCAGTGGGATCGGTCCGACGAGCGCCAGCCGGGCATCCCCAACGTGATCGTCACGTCCTACAACCGCAACTTCCCCAAGCGCAACGACGGCGACGCAGCCACGCTGGCCTTCGTGACCTCACCGGAAACCGTCATGGCGCTGGCGCTGGCCGGGCACGGTCGACTTCGATCCGGTCAACGGCACCCTCACCAACGATGCCGGCGAGCAGGTCTCGTTGTCGGTGCCGGTCGGCATCGAGCTCCCAGCCGCGGGATTCGATGCCGGCGAAGACACCTTCGTTGCGCCGCCGGCCGACGGCTCGGGCATCGAGGTTGCCGTTTCGCCAACCTCTGACCGACTCCAGCTGCTGCAACCATTCCCGGCGTGGGACGGCAACGACTACGAGAACCTGCCCGTACTGGTGAAGGCGCAGGGCAAGTTCACCACCGACCACATCTCCATGGCCGGCCCGTGGCTCAAGTACCGCGGCCACCTCGAGAACATCTCGGGCAATCTCTACCTCGGTGCGGTCAACGCCTACACCGGATACGAGGTCGGCTATCGGCAAGAACCAGCTCACCGGCGAAACCCAGACCTTCCCCGACATCGCCAAGGCCTACCACGAGGCCGGTCAGCCCTGGGTGGTCATCGGCGACGAGAACATGGGCGAGGGCTCCACCCGCGAGCACGCAGCCATGGAGCCCCGCTTCCGGCTGGGTCTGGTGGCCATCGCCCGCTCCTTCGCCCGCATCCACGAGACCAACCTGAAGAAGCAGGGCATGTTGCCGCTGACGTTCGCCGACCCGGCCGACTACGACCGGATCGGCGAGGACGACCGCATCGCGGTGCGCGGTCTGGCCGAGCTCACTCCGGGCCAACCGGTCACCGTCGAGGTCACAGCCGCCCAGCGGCGACTCCTGGACGTTCCAGGCCAACCACACGTTCTCACCGCGATCAGATCGAGTGGTTCAAGGCCGGCTCGGCGCTCAACGTGATCCGGCGCAACCTCGCCGGCTGAGATCAGAGGTCGGCTGACCAGGGCGGGTCGGCCCCCGGGCACGGGAGCACGTGATACCGGCGACCCGCACGGCAAAGGCGAGGATCGACTCCCACCCGTCGTGGTCAGCCGGCCAGCCGTCGGTCCACAATCGGGTCAACATCGCTCCGCAGAAGGAATCGCCTGCGCCGACGGCATCGACGAAATCGATGGGTGCTGCCCCGACCGCCACCGACCGACCGTCGGCCAGGTGAGCGGCCGCTCCCTTCGCCCCGCGCGTCTCGATCACGACCCTGGCCCCACGATCGAACAGATCTTCGACCGAGACACCCATCCAATCGAAGTCCTCGTCACTCCCCCGAACGAGGTCGGCGAGAGCCAGCCACCGGTCGGCGTAGTGCCACCAGCGGTCGGCGCCCGCTTGCTCGATGATCGATGGGCGAACGTTCGGGTCGAAGCTGACGATGCCTTCGAACGACGCCGCCACGTCGAGGAGCACATCAGCGGTCGAGCCCCGGAAGATGCCGAGGGTCCCGCCGTGCAGCAGGTGCGGGTGAGGGCCAGGAACGTCGAGCCCCAACCCGGAGAGATCGGCGGAGGTCATCGACGCATCGGCCGTTCCGTCGCCCTCGAACGTGAAGCGCTGCACCGGATCGATCTCGACGATCGCGCGAGCGGTCGGCTCCGGTCCTCGCTGAGCGGCGTCGAGTCTGACACCGCTCGCCTCGAGGTGCGACCAGATCGCGTCGCCGTGAGCATCGGTCGACACGCGCCCCAGAAAGGCTGCGGGGGCACCGAGACGGGCGGCAGCGATGGCGGCGTTCATCGGGCCGCCGCCGGGCACAGCACGACCATCTGGGCAACACGTCGACCAGCGCCTCTCCACACGTGAATGATCACGGCGACGAACCTACAGAGGGTCGGCTTCGGTCGCACGCTCCGGAACATGTCCGGATGGGTAGGTGGCGGCCAGTTCGTCCGCGGTCGGGGTCCGTCGCGTTCGTGCCTCGGCGGGGAGCAGCGCAACGATCCGCTGCATCAGCTCGGCGGTCGCCTCGTCGAGATCGTCGGTGGACGGAAGGTACGGCTCCCCGATCGTCACGGTCACCTTCGGCGGGTCGGCCAGATTCAGCACATAGGGCAGCGACCGGTTTCGCGGCCAGGCCGCCTCGGTCCCCCACACGCCCATGGGCACGACGGGTGCACCGGTTTCCAGCGCCAACCGAACGGCGCCGTAGCGACCCTTCAACTCCGGGTCGAAGAAGGCCTCGCCGCGCGGGATCGTGCCTTGCGGGAACACGGCCACCATCTCGCCGGCTCGGAGGGCGCGGGCCGCTTCGACCATCGACGACGCCGTGTCTCCTCCGCGATCGACTCTGATGGCTCCGAGCGCGAGGGTGATCTGTCCGACGATCGGCGCATCGGTGATCTCCTTCTTGGACAGGAACCGAACCGGCCGGTGGCTCTTGCTGGCGGCATATCCGACGACCAGTGGATCGAGGTAGCTGCGGTGGTTTGCCGCGACCAGCGCCCCGCCGCTGGTCGGGAGATTCTCGAGACCGTCCACCTCGATGTCGATCCATGGCAGGAACTCGGGTCTGGCCAGCGCCGTCACGAGCTGTTGGGGTTCGAGGCCCAACGGCTTGGGCACCCCGGGCGGAGCCGAGAACCAGACCGTCTCCCACCCACGGAGCGCGGCGTAGGCCCACAAACGAGGATCGGGATTCACCGCAACCGGGTGTCCCACCGAACCGAGCATCGGGAGGTCGTAGAAGCTGTCGGAGTAGGCGTACGAATCGACCAACTCGATCCGATGAGCCCTGGCCCAGTTGGTCACCGATCGTGCCTTGCCCCGATTCCACACGAACTCGCCATCGATCGTGCCGTCGTAGCGTTGGTTCGCTCCAACCCGATAGCGGGTGGCGAGGACGTCGTCGAAACCGAGCTGCGTGGCGAACGCCTCGACGAGGTCGTACGGCGTGGTGGTGGCCAGAACGAGCGAACGGCCGGCGGACCGATGGTCCTGGATCACTTCTCGTGCGAAGGGTTCAACGGCGTCGAGGAGGTCGGCGGCGGCACGTGCGCCGGCCCGCTTCATGGCCGCCACCGACCATCCCTTTGCCGCACGGGCGGCCTGCCGCGTGAGCACCATCGCCGGCAGCGTCTCGCCGACCAGATCGAACAACCCGAACAGGGCCCGCTCGCCCCGGACAGGGGCACCTCCCAGGAGACCCTCCTTGCGGAGGGCGGCAGAGATGATGGGCCCACTCGCGCCTCGGAGCAGAGTGCGATCGAGATCGAAGAACGCCGCCGACTGTGCCATGTCGGAACGCTACCTCTCCGTCCGAAGAAGTCTCTGCTCGAAGAGCTCGAAGAAGAGCTGGAAAAAGACAGAGACCCAGCCGAGGCTGGGTCTCGCTGGTGGCCGAATCGAGGGGGACCGTTCGACACACCTTGATGTTGGTTCGCCCGAGGGGGACCGGTGAACCAACTCGTTGTGCACGCCAACTATAGTGACACCCGCGCAATCTGTCGAACAGGTGTGTGTGATAGTTGACATCGTTTTGAGAGATGACCGCGTGCACGGGCTCCGGACGTGTCAACATGCACCATGGATCTTCGCCAGCTCCAGTCGCTGCTTGCCGTCGTCGACCACGGTGGTTTCACCGCAGCCGCTCGCGCCACCCACACCGTTCAGTCCAACATCTCGGCCCATGTCGCCAAGCTCGAGCGGGAGCTCGATGCGGTGCTCATCGACCGTGCGTCCGGCGCTCCGACAGCCGAAGGCGACGCGGTCGTGGCTCGAGCCAGGCGCATCGAGAACGAACTCACGGCACTCGAGGCCGACGTCAGCTCGCTCCGAGGGAGCCCACGCGGCGTCGTTCGCATCGGCGTGCATCGGCACCACCGGGCGCTGGCTGACGCCACTGCTCGTCGACCGAGCCGCGAACAGACACCTGACCTGCGCCTTCTCATCGCCGATGGCTCGACCACGTCGCTCCTCCTCCGGTTGCTCGATGGGGAACTCGACCTCGCGCTCGTCTCGTTGCCGAATCCCGATCCGGACATCGTCCATCGTCCACTCTTCGAAGAGTCCAACGAGCTGATCGCCCCGGATGACCATCCGCTGGTCCAGCTCGGTCGCCAACCGACGCTCGCCGACGTCGCGGAGCACGAACTCCTCCTTGCCGCACCGGGCACCACGTTCCGCGTCGAGATCGACGAGATCTTCGCTGCGGTCGGCCTCGAGCTCAGGCCGAAGGTCGAGATCGATGGACTTCGGCTGCTTGCGTCGCTGGCCTTCCAGGGTTTCGGTGCCACGATCCTGCCGGCGACGGCCGCGCCGTCGTGGGTCACCGGACCATGGCGACGAATCTCCATGCCGGGCCTGGGGCGGCGAACCGTCGGCCTGGCCACCAGACGCCGAGGCCTGCCGTCGGCCGCCGCTGAAGCGGCAAGCCGCCTCATCAGCGACGTGATCAGCAGCCACGCCGAGCCGGCAGCCGGCATCCATCCCATCACCGCACCTCGGTGAGCTGGGATCTGCGAACCGTGCGTTCATTCCCCGCGATCCCCCGCGATCCGATAGAACGAGCAGATGGCACCTCGCCCACGCCCTGCCCATGAGTGACGGTGTCGGCGTCCGCGATGCCGCCGGAGGCGGCGCCTCGGCTCGTCTTGCCGACCTCGACGGCCGACGAGTCATGCGCATCACTCTCGATCTCGCCGAGTCGGAGGGCCTGACCACCGTCGATGCCATGACGCTCGAAGCCGGCTTCCGCACGGCACGCGAGAAGCGGTTGCCCATCGTCGCCGTCGTGTCCACCAACGGCGTATCGATCGACGACGGCTTCGATGCCGTGGTCGCGTGGGGTCGGGCAGCGAAGGCGCTCGCGGATGCCTCTGGCGTCGTGCCGACGTTGTTCGTTGTCAACGGCCCGATGGTCGCCGGTCCGGCGCTCCTGCTCGGGATCGCTGACGCCGTGGTGTTCGTCGACGGCAGCCACGCCTTCGTGTCCGGCCCGGCGATGGTCGAATCGTTCACCGGCGTGCCGATCACCAAGGACGGCCTCGGCGGCACGAGCACTCATGCTCGATCGAGCGGGCTTGCCGCACTCGTGGCCGCCGACCTGGTTGTTGCGCTCGACCTCGTCAGCGCCATCCTGAGCCACCTCCCCGACCACGTCGACGACATCGGCGCCCCGCATCGACACAGACGATCCCGCCGAACGGCCATCGGACATGTCGGCCACCACCATTCCGGACCACCCCACCGGCTCCTACGATGTCCGCACGATCGTCCGCGACATCGCTGACGACGGCGAGTTCCTCGAGCTGCGGGGCTCGTGGGCGCCGAATCTCGTCACCGGCTTCTGCTCGATCGCCGGCCGCTCGATCGGCGTCGTCGCCAATCAGAGTCAGGCACTCGCCGGCAGCATCGACATCCCGGCCAGCCAGAAAGGGGCGAGGTTCGTTGCGTGGTGCGACGCCTTCAACATTCCGCTCCTGACGCTCGTCGACACGTCCGGATTTCTCCCCGGCAAGGATCTCGAATGGCGGGGCATGATACGACACGGCGCCCAACTGGCGTTCGCCTACGCCCGGGCCACGGTCCCCCGTGTTGGACTGATCCTGCGCAAGTCGTACGGCGGCGCCTACATCGTGATGGATTCGCGGAACATGGGCAACGACATCATGATCGCCTGGCCGTCGGCTGAGGTGGCGGTCATGGGGGCGAAGGGCGCCGTCGAGATTCTGCACCGCGGCGTGACTGCCGAGGAACGTGCGGCCCTCGAGGCCGACTACGACGCGCGTTACCTCACCCCTTATCCCACCGCGGAGCGGGGTTCCATCTCGCAGGTCATCGACCCCGTGGAAACCCGGGCGACGCTGGCGGCGGCCTTCGATGTACTGGCCACCAAGCGAGAGCGCCTCCGCCCACGCAAGCACGACAACTCACCCCTGTGACGAACCGGCCGCTCGTTGTGACCTTCGGCTCTGATTGAGGCTAGATTCGGACAGGCTGCCAGTCAGAACGTTCCCGCTCCCGAGCGGACCGCCACTCGCAGAGTCCTTCGGCACAATGGCGTGTCGAATCCGCAACGAAGCCTCGAACCAGGAGCAGACACGCCGTGCCCGAGACCGTAACGATCACCGACAATCGCACCGGCGAAAGTGTCGAGATCCCCATCGACAACGGCGGCGTCGACATGGCCGCCATTCAGAAGCTGATGCCGGGCACCTGGATTCTCGACCCCGGATTCGGAGGAACGGCCTCGACCACCTCGGAGATCACCGATCTCGACGGCACCAACGGCATCCTCCGTTACCGCGGGTATCCGATCGAACAACTGGCCGAGAACTCGACCTTCCTCGAAGTCGCCTACCTCCTGCTCTTCTCCGAACTCCCGAACAAGGAGCAGATGGAGAACTGGGTCCACGACATCACGTACCACACGTTCATCCACGAGAACATGCGCAAGCGTTTCATGGAGGGCTTCCACTACGACGCCCACCCCATGGGCATGCTCACCTCGGCGATCGCTGCTCTCTCCACCTTCTACCCGGAAGCGAAGGACATCTTCGACGAGGAGAACCGCTACAAGCAGATCAACCGGCTCATCTCCAAGGGACCGACGCTGGCCGCGATGGCGTATCGAGCCAGCCTCGGGATGCCATTCGTCTATCCGGACAACAACCTCAGCTACGCCGAGAACTTCCTGTCGATGATGTGGCGGGTCGCCGAGCCGGCGTACAAGCCGGACCCTGTCCTGTCGAAGGCACTCGACGTTCTCCTCATCCTGCACGCTGACCACGAGCAGAACTGTTCGACCACCACGATGCGTGTGGTCGGCTCGAGCCATGCCGATCCGTATGTCTCGGCATCGGCGGCAACCGCCGCTCTCTACGGGCCTCGCCACGGCGGAGCCAACGAGGCGGTCATCCACATGCTGGAAGAGATCGGCAGCTACGACAACCTCGAGCCGTTCGTCGAATCGGTGAAGGCCGGCAAGAGCCGCCTCATGGGCTTCGGTCACCGGGTCTACAAGGCGTACGACCCGCGGGCTCGCATCGTCAAGGAGCAGGCGGACAAGGTCTTCGAGGTCACGGGCAAGAGCCCGCTGCTCGACATGGCACTCAAGCTCGAGGAGATCGCCCTCAACGACGACTACTTCAAGAGCCGGAACCTGTACCCGAACGTCGACTTCTACACCGGCCTGATCTACCAGTCGATGGGCTTCCCCCTCGACATGTTCACCGTGCTGTTCACCATCGGTCGCATGCCGGGTTGGCTCGCACACTGGCAGGAGATGCTGGAGCAGGATCAGCGCATCAGCCGGCCCCGCCAGCTGTACACCGGGCCGGACGTGCGCGACTACGTGGCACTGGGCGATCGCTGACGACTATCGGGCTTCGAACCCGTTCAGTGACCGAACCGACCAACCGATCCATGTGAGACTGGGGTGATGCATCGCATCACCCCAGTTCTGTTTCTCCTGCTCCCTCTCGCCGCCTGTGGTGGTTCTGACGAGGCCGCAACCACCACCGGCCCCGAGACCACTCTGGAGACCTCCACGACCGAGAGCAGCGACACCGCCGAGACAACCCGGGCCGCCGACACCGCCGAGACGACCGAGACGACCGAGGCCGGCGACACCGACGGCGAGCCGAGACGACCGAGGTGAGCGAGGAGTCAGACGTCGGCACGACATGTGCCGCCTACCTCGCCTCGATCACACCCTCGACCTATGACCAGGGCCTCGCCGAACTCGCCGCCATTCTCGGGCCGGACGCACCGTCTGGGATCCAGGCAGCGTTCGCCACACTCCAGAACCCGGACAACGACGTCGAGGCGTTCTTCGCGGCACAGAACTCGATCGACGGCTACGTGTTGCCCATCTGCGAGGGCCGGTTCCGCAGCACGATCGTCCCGGAAGCAGACAACGCCACGGCCGCCGACGCGTTTGTCGGTGCCCTCCGCGACGGTGACCGCGGGCGGGCCGAGCGGCTGGCCCCGACGAACGTGATCGTCCAGTTCGACTGGACCGGTTATCCGGAGGCGACGGCTGACTTCGACGCCGACAATTCGACGCTCTCGTTGGTTCTGGAACCAACGGTCACCGTGTTCTGCCAACTCGACGGTGGCGCCGTCGAGTTCTGTGCCTTCGGTGAGTGACCTGCACGCCGGATGCCGTTGACGATCAGCCGGCGAGGTGGCGGACGCCTGCCAGCGGATCTCGTGGCCAGCGCCGCAAAACGACGGACGCCTCCACCGGGATGGTGTCGGTGTTGCCGGCGAGCACGGGATTGAAGCGGATGCTGGCGATGTCGGGTGAAGCATCAGCCGCCGTGGCCAGTCTGGCCAGCAGATCCCGCAACGAGAACCTCGCCGAGCCGGTCGGGAGCAGGTCAGCCAACCACGGTTCGAGAAGCAGGCGATCGAGGTCGCTCTCGCTGGCCGGCAGGAAGACAGACGACATGGCCGAAATGGACGTGGCCGATGCGCCGCCGATCCCGATGGCCAGCCGTGACCCGGTGGTGGCGTTCTGCTCGAGCTCGACGGCCAGGTGGACCCCGGTCGGAGCGGAGGACTGCACGATCGCCGGAAGGAACTCGTCGTCGAAGGTCTCGCTCATCCGCTCGAAGGTCGCCTCGACCTGACGCGCCGATCGTAGGTCGAGCGCGGTGCCGCCGGCCTCACCGGACCGCCGGTCGTGAACGCCCCCGGCCTTCAACACGACCGGGTACCCGAGCTCGTCTGCGTGACGGACTGCATCGGCCGCGCTTCCGGCGGTACGGAACGGCGCCACCGGTAGATCGAGGTTTGCCAACAGTTCGGCCGTGCCACTCGAGGTCATCGTGAGCGTCAGCTCGTCCTTGTCACCGAGCGCTTCCCCGATCCAACGGTCGACGTGCTGACGGAAATCGGGATCAGCCTCGATCGGTGCACCGCGGTTCTGCCGCCTCCAGGCCGCATAGGTGGCCATACGACCGAGTACACCCGCCGCCTGCTCCGGGTAGGTGAACGACGGCACGCCGTCGACGCCGAAGAGTGATGGATCGACCAGCCCGGTCGCCGCCATCGGTTTGTCGATCCCCCGATTCACCCGGCGCAACAACGCCGCCAGCTTCTCGATCGTGAGCGTCAGCGTCGGCACGATCGCGATGAGGGTCATGTCGACGTCCTCGCTCACCGCAGCCGCGACCACGACCTGCTCGTAGACCTCCGCATCGGCGCCGCTCGGCAGCGAGAGCGTGTCGGCGTCACCGATGAGAAGCGCGTCGGCCACGACGGAGTCGACGACGCCGGGAGGCACCACCACCTCGAGACCCGCTCGCCGGCAGGCCGCTGAGGCGAGCGAGGCCAGCGAGGCTGTGTTGGAGATGATCACGACTCGATTGCCGGCCGGGAGCGGCTGGTCGACTGCCATCTCGGCCTGTTCGATGAGCTCACTGACCCGAGGCACCACGACCACGCCGCTCTGGCGCAGGAGACCGGTCAGCTCTTCGGCCTCGGGCTGGACAGCGATGATCGGTTTCACGGCCGACACGTCTCTTGCGATCCGGGCGAAGTTCCGCGGGTTGCCGATCGTCGGTTGGTAGAGGCAGATCGCAGCGGTTCGCTCGTCGGCCGCCCAGAACTGGAGGAGGTCGTTGGTCGAGACATCGGCTCGTTGGCCGATGGCGACGAACGAGGAGAGACCGACACCCGAGCCGGCCAACTGCTCGAGCAGCGCTCCGCCCGAGCGGCCCGGATTGCGACAGCACCGCGACACTGCCGGGCTCGGGCAGGCGCACGGGCAGGAACATGGCGTTCAGATCCACCTCGGGGTCGGTGTTGACGACACCGAACGAGGCCGGCCCGATCAAGCGCATGCCGTGCGAGCGGGCGAGTTGGGCAAGCCGAGCCTCACGTTCGGACCCGGCCGCGCCCTCGTCGCTGAAGCCTGCACTGATCACGAGGCAGGCCGGCTACACCGGCTGCGGCGCAGTCTTCGACCACACCTTCGACCGCCGCCGCCGGGACAGCGATGACGGCGAGATCGATGGGTTGCTCGATCTCGCTGAGCGATCCCACGAGGGGCAGACCGGCGATCTCCGTGATGCCCTCTGCCACGGCTGCCGGGTTGATACCGAACGCGCTCCCGGCGAAGGGACGCCCAGCGATCGCCTCGGCCAGGCGGTGACCGACCGAGTTCTCCTCACGGCTGGCGCCGATCAGCACGACAACTGCCGGCCCGAGCAGGCGGGCCATGGATCGGACCTGAGCCCTCCGCTCACGCGCCTCGATGACCTCGGCCGCAGCCTTCGTGATCTCGATGCCGAGGGTCACTTCGATCACGCCATCGGCGAATTTCGACGACACATCGAATCCGGCTTTCCTGAACACCCGCAACATGCCGTAGTTCTCGGCGAGGACCGTGGCGGTGAATCCGTCGAGATCCTTCTGCCGGGCCACCGCAGCGAGGTACTCCAACATGAGCGTTGCGAGTCCCTTGCCGTGGTGAGCGTCGTCGACGAAGAACGCGACCTCGGGATGCCGGGTCTCCACATCGCCGCTCTCGTAGCGGGCGACAGCGACCAGGTCGTTGCCGACGGTGGCAACGAACGCCATGCGCTTGTCGTAATCGACGTTCGTGAAGTAGTCGAGCTCGGTGTCGGAGAGCTCCGGCCGAAATCGGAAGTACCGGAAGTAGATGCTCTCCTGGCTCTGCCGTTCGTGGAACGCAGCGAGCAGTTCGCGGTCATCCGGCCGGATGGGGCGGATGTTCGCCACCGAGCCGTCGCTGAGGACGGCGGCGGTCTCCCATTCGAACGGGTAGGCATCCGGGTGGGAAGGTTCCGACACCCGAGTGATCGTAGTCGTACGAGGCAGGTTCGACGGAGTGGAACCGAATCCCGTAATAGTTGATCGGCTTTGTCAGCTATCATCGCCGTGATGCACAACGTCTTCCGTTTCCCCGATCCGGTCAATGAGATCGCGGCCCGTTTCGTGGCCGGGTTCGTCGTCGCTCTGACCACGGTGTTCTTGGTCACCGGCAGCATGCCGATCCTGGCCTTCATCGCCTACGGCTTTGTTGCCAGGGTGGCGACGGGACCGACGCTCAGCCCGATCGGGCAACTGGTGACCCGAGTGATCGTGCCACGCCTACCACTGGCCGAACGACCGACCGCGGGACCACCCAAACGATTCGCCCAAGGCATCGGTGCGGTTCTGTCAGTGTCAGCGCTCGTCCTCCACCTCGGCGGCGTCCCCGCCGTCGCATACGCGCTGGTGGCGATGATCACGGTCGCCGCATCACTCGAGAGCTTCGTGGGATTCTGCCTCGGCTGCACCATCTTCTCCCGGCTGATGCGCATCGGGCTGATTCCCGAGACCGTCTGCGCAGCGTGTGCCGACCTGTCGCTGCGACCGGGTTTCGCCGAACAGGCCGCATGACGCAGAAACCCCACCCGAAGGTGGGGTTTCGTCCTGAGTGGGCCGTACTGGACTCGAACCAGTGACCCCTACCGTGTCGAGGTAGTGCTCTAGCCAACTGAGCTAACGGCCCAGGATGCGACCGGGACGAACCCGGAAGCGATGAGAGTAGCGGGAGCGAGCACCCGATACCTCCTTCTTTCGGCTCCGGCATCGGTTTGCGACGATGAACCATCTCGAAGTGGAGCGCAGAGCGGGATTTGAACCCGCGAATCACGGCTTTGCAGGCCGCTCCCTTAGACCACTCGGGCATCTGCGCAGTGCAGGCGATGGTAGCCCGGCTCGCCGACTCTCCCGCAGTCCTGTCCCGGGGCCCTCCGTCACCGACACCCGGCATACCGTAGGGGCGATGACCGGGGCGGAGGACAGCACGGAGAACGCAAGCGGACAGGGCGGAGTCGGTCTCGTCCTGGGAGCCGGCGGCGGTGCCGGCGGACAGTGGATTCGAGGAGTCCTCGATGGCTTGTCCGCCACGACGGGCTTCCGGCCGGAACACGCGTCGACGCTCATCGGCACGTCGATCGGGGCGATCCGGGCGGCCGGCATCGGGCCCTTCGAGGCTCCGGCGGCGTCGACGGTGCGGTCACTCCTGGCCACCGCCACTCCCCCGCGCCGCCAGGGACCCATCGGTGGTTTCCTCGCGGCAGCTCGAGCTCTCGGCGGCCAGGGCGTGGCCGCACTCAGTCGCCCCGGTGACCCAGATCCGCTCACATGGGTCGAGACGATTCACCCCGAGACCCGAGCACAGGTGTGCTCGGTGAGACGGCTGCCGCCTCGCCGAAGAGTCAGCTCGATCGCGGACGCCTCGGATCCCGAGCGTGAGATCGCAGCATCGGCCGCAATCCCGTTCGGAGCTCAGGCAGTCGAGATCGACGGCGCCCTGCACGTCGACGGCGCCGTCTGGTCGGTCACCAACGCCGATCTCGCCGACCCTGCCCTGCTCGACGTGTTGATCGTGATCGCACCGCTGGTCACCACCGACGGGGGCACGATCGTGTCCGCTCTCGGTCGTCACCAGCTCGCAGCCGAGCTCCAGCCGTGGACTCGAGCGGGGAAGCCGGTCCTCGTGTTCGCTCCATCGAGCACACAGTACGCACGGCGACAGGAACGCCAGCATCACCGAGTCGACGGCGAGGCGCTGGCCAGACAGCTGACCACAACCGTGTCCTAGCTGTTCTCGGACTCCATCGATGCCAGCATGGCGAGGGCATCGTCGGCGTGTTTGTTCATGTTGGTCTCGCTCGCGATCGACCCGATCAGTCGCTTGTCCGTGCCGATGACGAACGTGGCTCGCTTCGGCGGCATCGGCCCGAACCGCTTGACTCCGAGAATCGCAGCGACCGTCTTGTCCGGATCGGACAGGACCGGAAAGCCGAGCTTGTTCTGCACATCGAACATCTTGTGCCGATCCACCGGATCGGCGCTCACACCAACGATCGTTGCTCCGTGCTCTGCGAACTCGGAGCGGAGATCCCGGAAGTGCGTCGACTCGACCGTGCAGCCCGGCGTCATCGCCTTGACGAAGTAGTAGAGGACGGTCGGGCCATCGACAACCAGATCCGACAACGTCACGGAATGGCCGTCTTGATCCTGCAGCTCGAACTCGTCGATGAGATCCTCACGCTTCATATGCCGATGGTGTAGCAGATCGGTTGCGGCGGACGTCAGCCGAGGGACGCTTGTCACTTCTCGGCTGAGCTCACTCTTCTGTCGAGAACACCACGTCGTCGACACACCAGCCGTCACCGTCTGGACGAGCACGCACCAGCAACTGATGCTTGCCGGACGCCACCCGCGCGATCGCCGACTCGAGAAGGAAGGAATCGAACGAAGCGCGGGTCGAGGTGAGGTCCGGTGTGGATTCGTTCTTCGATTCTGCTTCGGCACGGGCACCATCGACCGCGGCGTGAAAGGCGCGGATCTCTTCCGCCACGGCCGCAGGGTCGTCGCAGACCGGCACTCCGATGTCATCGGTCGACCCGATCCGCTCTGCAAGAGCAGGGTCGACTGCGGCGTCGAGCACCTCGGCAGCATCATCGAGGCGACCACGAAGCCAGACGCCTGACGCGAGCGTCCCTGCGAGCAGCACGACGAGCACCGCCGCCACTGTCATCCATGGTCGCTGCTTCATGTTGCTCCAAGGCTACGGATCGTCGACACGGGCAACGAGCGGCCCGCATCGAGGTCGGCGAGCACGAGATCGACGAGCTCGCCGCTTCGAAACTGTCCATCGGCGGACATCCGGGCGATTTCAGCACGATCGATGAACCTGACCTCGGGATGCTCGTCCGACGGCTTCGCCACACCCCCGACCGCAACAGCGCGGAACACCACGTTCAGGCCGTAGGAGTCCTCTGAAGTGGCAAGCGAGTGGTAGACGCCGAGCAGGTCCACCGGTTCGGCCACGATGCCTGTCTCCTCGCGGACTTCACGCACCATGGCATCGACGATCGACTCGGCTGGTTCGACCCTGCCCGCAGGAAACGACCACTTGCCGGCTTTCGACCCGGTCGACTCGAGGACGAGCAGGACTGCTCCTGCATCGTCGACGATCAGCCCTCCAGCTCCGAGAAAGGGGCTCACACCGCGGATGCCGGTCGTTGCCCTACCTCGTCTGGATACGGGAACCAGCGAAGGTGCTCGAAGTCGGATGAGGTTGCGGGAAGACCAAGCGGACTGGGCGGTGATGCTGCGGCGCGATCAAGCACCTCGACGGCATCAGCCAGGTGTTGAGACAGATCGGATGGTTCGACCTCCAGCCGGGTCGGGGTCGCCACCATCTCTCCGCTCGAGTAGTCGATGTCGTCGAGCGACATCGGTGGTGTCCGGCGTCCGTCCCGATGGACCCAGAGGCCCGAAGCGGGATCGAACCGGTAGTACGGGAGAAGGACAGCCCCCCGGCTGGCGACGAGATCGACCGCGGCGAGAATGTACTCGACGACGACATCCTCGACGAAGTAGTTGAAGTTGACCCGAACCCATCCCGGCTTGATGCCTTCGCAGCCGTTCACGATCTCTCGTTCGAACTCGTGGGAGCGATCGAGGTCGATGCCGAGGAGACGGTGACCGTAGGGACCGGCACACGAGCAACCCCCGCGGGCCTGGATTCCGAAGAGGTCGTTCAGCACGGCCACCACGAAGTTGTGATGGAGGTAGCGCCGTTCGGTGCGGGGTCTGTCCGGCCCTCCGTCGTCGTAGCGCACCACGAAGGACACGATCGAGAGCCGCTCGGCATCGTGACTTCCGAGGATGTCGATTCGGTCGTTCGCCTCCCAGTGGGTGATGGCCCGTCGAACGAAGTGCTCCTCCTTGGTTCGGATGGTGTCGAGACCTACGGCCTCTTTGAGTTGGAAGACGAGACCGGCGCGGATCGACTCGACGATCGCCGGCGTCCCACCTTCTTCGCGATGCTCGACGTCGACCAGATAGTCGTGCTCGGCGGGGTTGACGAAGTTGACCGTGCCTCCGCCGGGGACGACGGGAACACGATTCTGGAACAGCTCCCGGCGGGCGACCAAGACTCCAGGGGTCCCCGGGCCGCCGATCATCTTGTGGGGAGAGATGAAGATGGCGTCGAGGTAGCCGTCCGGGTCGTTCGCCGGCCCCGCCATGGAGATTCCCACGTATGGTGCAGCCGCGGCGAAGTCCCAGAACGCCAACGCCCCGTGACGATGGAGCATGCTCGAAACAGCGACGGTGTCGGTGACGATGCCGGTGACATTCGATGCTGCGGAGAACGAGCCGATCTTGAGTGGCCGGTCGGCAAATCGTTCGAGCGCGCGCTCGAGGTCGGCGAGGTCGACGTGGCCGTCGGCATCTTCGGCGATCGTGATCACGTCGGCGATCGACTCACGCCACGGCAACTCGTTGGAGTGGTGTTCGAACGGACCGATGAAGACAACCGGACGCTTGTCCTCGGGGATCATCGCCGAGAATCGGTAGGTGTCGTCGAGTTGCGATGGAAGCCGGATGCCGATCACTCCGATCATCTTCGCGATCGCCCCGGTGGAGCCGCTCCCGGCAAAGAGCACGGCGTGTTCGTCCGTGGCACCGACACAGCGAGCGATGATCCGGCGGGCGTCTTCTCGGAATCGGGTGGTCTGCAATCCGGTCCCGGATGATTCGGTATGGGTGTTTGCGTACAGCGGGAGGACAGCCCGCCGGAGGTAGTCCTCGATGAACGAGAGGGATCGGCCGGAGGCGGTGTAGTCGGCGTAGATCACCGGGCGTGGCCCGAACGGGCCGTCGACCGCTTCGTCTCGGCCGATCACCGACGCACGGATGGTCTCGATGAGTCGATTCGACTTCTCGTCAGCAGTCGACTTTTCTTGAGCAGTCACCGCGCAAGTCTGCCACGCACGGACGACCTCGATGTGGGCGCCCACTCGGACTTCGCAAGGGTCGAGGAACCGATCGCCGGGTCGTCGCCTCGGCGGCGGGACGAAGCAGCGGTCCAGATCCGACGACGCAGTCGGTCACTGACGGTGGACGGTTGGCTCGATCCAGATCTGTTCGTCGACGCTGCCGGTCTCGGTTGGATCGATTTCGCGGACGAGACGCCACGCTTCGTCCGCTCGAGCTCGGGCGTCCAGGTACTGCCGGTGGGCCGAAGCGGCAGCGTGCGCTGCCTGCTCGATCGCCGCTTCGGTCGATGATGTGAGGCGAGCCATCTCTGCGTTGACCATGAGCTCGCTCGCAGCCTGGTCCAGTTCTTCCGCTCTCGCTGTCGACTTGAGCGCTCGGTCTCGGGCGGCAGCAAGCGCTGCGATCTCACCGTCGTCAGGCTGCACGTCGAGTTCGATCGGGCGCAGCAACTTGGACGAGGAGTGCGACAGGGAACGTGTCGGCGAACGTGTCGACGACCGAGTCGGCCGGCCCGAGGATTTCGCCCCGTCGAACTCGCATCGGGCCGAGGAACAGATCGCAGTGCTGGGATACGGAGCCAAACGCGCTGGGATCGGCGATGCCTTCCACCTCGACGGGCAATCGCGCCTCGTCGAGAAGGGCCGAGACACGTGCTGCCTCCGAGGGCTCGGTGGACGCCACGTGGACGCGTATGTCAGCGCCTACCCAGGCGGAGTCTCTGGTGCACATCCAGGCGAGCATGGTCAGCAGTTGTCCGGTCTGGTCATCGGTCCACCACACGACGATCCGGCCTGGGTCTCGCCGGGAGGCGGGAACACGAGACCAGGCGTCGTCTGAGGCGATGAGGACCCCGGTGTTGCATCCATATCTGAGAGCGGTTTGCACCATTGCGATCTCGTCGCGGTCAGGTTCGGCGAGATCGGATGTCTGGCTGGTACCAGTGAAAGAGCGCCAGGTTGGGTTTGAGTGGGCCGAGGCCACTCGCTTGGATCACGGATGCAACACCGCTGGCGAGACTGGCCGACGACGACCGATCGCGGATAGACGCCGGGGTGCTGGCGGGCGAGTTCGCCGGCGAGCTTGTTCCCGACGTTCTGTCCATGCTTTCGGATCATGGGGCCTCGTCCGACCACGATGCGAACGACGCTGGTGAAACCGGCGCCACCTTCGATCCACGTCGCGGCGGCTGTGAGGCGCTCTCTCCTCAACGGATCGCGGGGGGCGAAGGCGACGGTGTACGGCCGCCAGTCGCGGCTCGAGTCACTCCGCTGTGCCATTGACCGAAGGTGGCTTCGGACCTCGGCTGCATGGAAGCTCTGGGTGCTGTCTGACCACCTGACGTGCTCGACGGATCCGACGAGGTAGCGGTACAGCGAGAACACTGCGAGGCCGGCAGCGGCGCCGGCCAAGGGATCGATGGCGATGATGACGCCGATACATGCGGCAGTGCCGAGCAGACTCAACCGCCAGTCGAACCACCGGAACGTGGGACGGAAGGAAGTATTGGCAGAACGGGCCTCGGAGTACGTGGCGTAGTTGATCATTCCGTAGCTGGCGAGGAAGAACATCGAGATGATCGGAGCGACCCGGTCGAGGTCGCCGAGACCAACGGTCGCGAGGGCGATGACAGTGGTGAGCATCGCAGCTCGACGCGGGTTGTTCTCGGCGCCGGCCCCCTTCGAGAACGAGTTCAACGGCGGAACCAGTTGATCGCCGGCGAGACGTTGGAGCGTCCGGGGAGCGCCGAGTATCGACGCGATCGCCGACGACAGGGTGGCGGCAATGACTCCGATGTCGATGAGCAACGGAGCGACGGAAAGGTCGCGCATGATCGAGGTCTGGCCCCGGAGTTCGTCCAATGGCACCGCCATGGCGAACGTCACGATGACGACCATGTAGACGAGGGACGACACACCGATCGCCCCGAATGTGCCGGTCGTGATGCTGCGGCCCGGGGTTCGGAGGTCGCCGGACATGGCGACGCCTTGCGTGAAACCGGTCACGGCAGGAAAGAGAATGGCGAAGCTGACCCAGAAGCCTTCGCCGCCGGCCGGCCTCGCAAGGTTGTCGCGGAAGAGATCGAAGACTCAGGTCGGGCACGACGCCGACGAAATACGCAACGAGTGCGACGGTCAGACACGCCATCACGACGTACTGGAGCCTGGTCGCGATGTCGGCTCCCAACCATGCGAGGCCGAGCAGGGCGACGATCACGGCAGCGGCGATGATCCGCGGCATGTGACCGTTGGTCCATCCCAACGACGTTGCCAGCGCTTCCCCGAAGCCGATCGCATAGAAGGCAACGGACGCGGACATCGCCAGGTAGAGGACGAGACCGATCGAACCTCCGAATGCGGCTCCGAGAGTCCGGGAGATGAGGAAGTAGACACCTCCACCGCCCACCCTGAGGTTGGTCGCCATCGCCGCAAGCGACACGGTCGTGAGCACCGACACCGCAGTGGCGAGCATGAACGCCGCTGTCATCTGTACGAAACCGAGGCTTCCGGTCACATAACCAAGGCGAAGGAACAGGACGAGGCCGAGGATGGTGAGCAGGCTCGGCGTGAAGACTCCGCCGAACGTACCGAGCTTCTTGGAGTCGTTGTTGGTTTGGTCTGGTTGCTGCATGTGGTGGAGTCCGCCCGAGGGAGAGTGCGGACTTTACTCGCTCTGCCCCACCCCCTGTGACCTCGGACCCCGGGGTGCTCACGTGCGAGTTCGCCTCGCCGACACTTGCCCCAGGACGAACAGGACCCACATGCTTGGACAAGCAACAGGCCAGGCCGCCCTGGCCGAGGCAGCACCTTCATCATCACCCTCACCAGCGACAGGCCGAGTAACGAGCCGCCCGTCGTTGTCCGAACGAATTCTCGTCGAGCTCCCGCTGGGCGATCGCCTCGATTCCGAGGCGTTTTCGGCCCGCCATCGCCTGGCTCGGATCGTGGCCGGTGGGCTGTTGGCGATGCTGGTGATCATGGCGCTCGGATCCGAGTCCAACCTCGTCGCACAGCGCCCTGGAATTGACACCGATCACGCTGGCCCTCATCGTCGCCAACCGAGCGAGGACCCAGACAGTCGCGGCATTGGCCGGGTCGGCGACGCTGATGTTCGCAGCCGCCGGATTGGTCCACGCGACAGATGGACTCATCGAGTCGCATTTCCTGTTCTTCGTACTCCTGCCCCTGATCGCCCTGTACCAAGACATCAAGGCATTCGCTGCTTGCCATCGGATTCGTCGTGTTCCATCACGCAGTCGTCGGCGTGATCGTTCCCGAAGCGGTCTACAACCACCCGGCGGCGATCGCGAATCCGGTGAAATACGGCATGCTCCACGCGGCATACGTCGTTGGTCTCGTGCTGGTGCTCATCGTCGAGTGGAACGTGTCAGAGAAGGCGCAGCAGCTCGCTGAGAACCGCCTCCGGGACCTGGAATCGGCACAAGCCCGAATTGGTCCAAGCACAAAAACTCGAATCCGTCGGCCAACTCGCCGCCGGCATCGCCCACGAAATCAACACACCAATGCAATACATCGGCGACAACACCCACTTCCTCAAAAACACCGTCACCAGACTCCTCGCCATCGCCCACGCAGCCGACACCGCAACCCAACCCGACGCCACCCCCACCGACCAACAACACCTCACCCAACTCATCACCAAATCCAAACTCCCCATGCTCACCGAACGAGCACCCAAAGCAGCAGACGACGCCCTCACCGGCGTCGAAAACGTCTCACGCATCGTCACCGCAATGAAACGCTTCTCCCACCCCGGAACCACCGAACTCGCCCCCGTCGACCTCAACGAATCCATCGCCACCACCCTCACCGTCTGCCGCAACGAATGGAAATACGCAGCAGACATCACCACCAACTACGGCAACATCCCCACCATCCAAGGCCACCTCGGAGAACTCAACCAAGTCTGGCTCAACATGATCGTCAACGCCGCCCACGCCCTCACCGAACGCCACGGCGACACCAAAGGCGACATCACCATCACCACCACCACCCCAGACCCCAACCACGTCACCATCACCATCACCGACAACGGCGCCGGCATCGCCAAAGAACACCTCGACAAAGTCCTCGACCCCTTCTTCACCACCAAAGACGTCGGCAAAGGCACAGGCCAAGGACTCGCCATCGCCCACCAAGTCATCACCAAAGCCCACCACGGCACCCTCACCGTCGACTCAACCAAAAACGAAGGCACCACCTTCACCATCACCCTCCCCACCCAACCCCCCACCCCAACAGAAAACCAAACATGAGAGTCCTCTTCGTCGACGACGAGCCGCTGGTCCTGAGCGGCATCGAGAACGCGCTGCTCTTTGCCGACCATGAATGGGAGACCTGCTTCGCCAACTCCGGTGAAGAAGCCATCGCCTACCTCGCAGACGCACCGTTCGATGTGCTGGTCACCGACATGAAGATGCCGGGCATCTCGGGTGCCGACGTCCTCACCCACGCACGCCGACATCGGCCGGCAATGGTCCGGATCGTGCTGTCCGGCGAGTGTGACCCGGACCTCGCCCAACGGGCAATGCCGCTCACCCATGAATTCGTGTCCAAACCGTGCGACCCCGATGACCTGTTCGAGATCATCGACCGGGTCAGCACCGCATCACACTCGCTCGACAGTCCGAGAATCGCCGAGCTCGTCGGCTCACTCGACACGCTGCCGATCCAGCCTCGGGTGTTCAGTGAGATCCAGGGGTGCATCGAACGTGACGAGGGCCTGCGTTCCATCGCCCAGGTCGTCGAATCGGACGTCGCGGTGGCGACTTCGGTGATCAGAATGGCCAACTCCGCGTTCTACGGATTCAGAAACCAGGCCACCACGGTTCAAGAAGCAGTGAGCCGGCTCGGGTCCGATGCCGTCAGTGGCATCGCCATGAATGCCGAGCTCGCATCGAGGGCATCACCGGATCTGCTGCAGGATCTGGAGAACCTCAACAACCTGTCGGCCAACGTGGCTCGCATCGTCAGGAAGATGATCGGCGCCGAGGTTCCGATGGCGAGTTTGGCCGCCCTGATGCGAAGCATCGGAGTCGTCGTCTTCATCACCTGCCTCGGTGACGAATACCAGCCGATCCAAGAACACTTCAGGGCGACGGGTCTGCCCGATGACGAGGGTGAACTCAGGCTGTTCGGAGCAAACCACTGCGAGGTCGGTGCATACGTACTGCGAATGTGGAAGGTCGACCCGATTGTCGTCGAGTCAGTCCTCCACCACAGGACGCTCACCCCCGCCTCGCCAGAGGCACAACGAATCATTCACGCGATGGCTGCCGCTGATGCGGCGCTCTCTCCCGACCGACCGACGCCATCGTGGCTGGACGACACCCTGGTCGATCACGCCCGAACCATCGTCGCCGAGGATGTCCGATGAGCGACGACCATTGGGTTCTGTGCGTCGACGACGACGAGAAACTGCTCTCCGGCCTCGAGCTCCAACTCGGGTTCGACTACGAGGTGCGAACCGCTACGAGCGGGATCGCCGGCCTCGACCTGCTGGCCGAACACGCCAACTGCTCGGTGATCATCTCGGACATGCGGATGCCGGGGATGAACGGCGCGCAGTTCCTCACCAAGTCCCGGATCATCAGCCCGGAAACCACACGAATGCTGCTCACCGGCTTCAGCGAGGTGTCCGACACGGTCAGTGCCGTCAATGACGGGGGCATCTTCCGGTTCTTGACCAAGCCGATTCCGCCCGACTTGCTGGTTGCGGCCGTCGAGGACGGTCTCCGACAATGGCAGCTGATTCGCAGCGAACGGGTGCTGTTGGAACAAACGCTCCATGGTGCAGCACAAACGTTGATCGAAGCGCTCGAGATCGCTTCTCCCGTTGCGTTTTCGCGCTCGAGGAGGATCGAAGCAGCGTGCCGTCACGTTGCGATCGAGCTCGGCCTCGAGCCGGTGTGGGAGGTCGCCCTTGCTGGGCTCCTGCTCCGGATCGGCTGGGTCGCCCTTCCTGACGAGGTCGTCGCCAACCGCTTGGCTGGGGCACGTCCCACTCCAGACGAGTCGACGATGCTCGACGACGCACTGCAGACCACCGTTCGCCTCGTCACTCGGATTCCCAGGCTCGACGGGGTGGCAAACATCATCCAGGATTCAGCCCGCGACGAAAGCGTCGGCGGCCCGGGCGCCGACGTCTCGGCTGCCGCTGTCGTTCGCTCCGTCGCCGACTTCGATGATGCTCTCGTTCTCGGTCTCGGCGTGGCGAAGGCACTGGCACGGATGACGCCGACACATCCGGAGTCGATCGTCAAGGCGCTCGCCACTTGGGATGGGGCCGACGACCAGGCGGTCGTACGCGATGTCGGCCTGGCGCAACTCGTCGTCGGCATGATCGCCGAACGAGACATCGTCACTCCCAGCGGCAACTTGCTCGTCAAGGCCGGCTCCGACATCACCGAAACGCTGGTCCAGCGCCTCAGGAACTTCTCGAGAACGCGTGGGGTCGAGGAGCCGATCACCGTGTCGTCGCCGAGCCGCTGAGTGGATCGGCGACGACTCCGGTCTCGATCGCGGTAACTACCCTCGTTCTGACAGGCTGCTTCGCGCCGCGTCGGCCGCCGCTTCGAGGCTGCGCCCGATGGTGGCGCTGATGGACTCGTCCAGAACGCCGGTCCACTCGTCCATGAAGATCTTCTTCATCTCGACTGCGATCGACAATCCGTTCTTGCCGTAGCGCTCGTTGATCCACCGCGTCATCTGGCCACCCTTGAACTTCACGTTCTCGCGCACATCGAGCGAGCCATCGAAGAAGGGCACGTCGCGGAGTGTGTCGGCGAAGCTGCCAAGCACCTGCCCCCACGCTGCGTCGATCGACTCCGTGCCCAGGTTGATCTCGGGGTTGAGTTCCGGATCGTCCACCGGACTGTCCGGTCCACGCCTGCGGTGGTTGTACGAGTGGAGATCGAGCACCAACACGTGACCGTGAGCTGCGACCAGCTCATCGCACATCGAACCAAGCTCCTCGTAGAAGCGGTCATACACGTCGAGCGACCTCTGGTGCAGGTCGGGTGGGGGCGGCGAACTCCACACGTCGAGGCCCCAGGCATCTTCTGGCTGAAGGTAGACGGCCCGATCTCGTGGTCGGTTGAGATCGACTTCGAAGCGAGATCGATCAACGACGATCGAGTTCTTCGCGATCCTGACCCACTGGTCGGTGAAGGGATCTTCCTCTCGAAGCTGGTCCTCGTCGGTCAGCGCCATGAGTGCTGAGACCTCGGGCCGCAACTCGTGGCCGGCATGGATTGCCGTCACGAGGATCGGATCGTCCCCACGGGTGACTCGCCATTCAGGTGTGCTCACAGGGAGTTCATTTCCGGGTTGCTGAAGTCTCGCCGGTAGTAGCCCATGTAGCTGACCTTGCGCTCGAGACTGTCGATGACCGCCTCGTTGAAGTTCACGCCCTCGAGTTTCTGGGCCGAACCGAGCCCACCCGGGCTGAACACATTGATCTCCATCAACTTGTGGCCGACGATGTCGATTCCCACCAGGAACATGCCGTCCTGGACCAGCTTCGGCCGCACGATTTCGGCCAACTCCAACGCCTCGTCGGTCATGATGGCCTTGGCCAATGACCCACCGGCGTGGAGATTCGAACGCATGTCGCCTCCGCTTCGGATGCGGCGGAAGGCCGCGTAGCGGCCCTTGTGGCGGAGAGGCAAGCCGTTCATCAAGAACAGACGCGTGTCGCCGTCCTCGGCCTTGGTCAGGTACTCCTGAGCGATGATGTAGCCATCTCGACTCACCGCGTCGATCATCTGATTCAAGTTGGCGGGATCGTCGGCCCGAACCAGGAACACGCCTTCGCCACCGGATCCGCTGAGCGGCTTGATGACCGCCCGACCTTCTTCCAGCACGAAGTCACGGATCAACTGACGATCTCGAGAAATCAGCGTCCGCGGCCTGACCTCTTCCGGAAACAGCTGGAAGTACATCTTGTTGGCTGCTTTGGCAAGACCATTCGGATCGTTGAGAACGATCACACCGTGACGCATCGCGACGCGACCGAAATCGATGGCTGCCGCCTTCGCCCACTCACGGCTTCCCTTCTCGTCCGAGGGCACGTTGCGGAGGAACAGCACGTCCAGATCGTCGACGGTGATCCTCTCGGTGATCGCATTCTTGCTGTGCAGGTCGCGGAGATACGCGACTCCGTCCTTGTAACGAGTCTTCGGGGGTCGGGTCGCTTTCGCCTTGATGAGCTCGTCCGGGTCGTAACCGAGGTCGCCCACGCTGATCGTCCACGCCTCGTGCCCCCGGTTCGTAGCAGCGACGCAGAGCCGAGTAGTGGTGTAACCAGCTTCTTCGGTCTTGATGTCGTTGACGACGAATCCGATGCGCATTGCAGCTCCTGTTCCGCCGCCGACGTGGCAGGCGCGATTCCCACGCGGGTTGGTGGGAGACCAGACAATACACCCATCCGATCGTGCATCGAGCGACGAACGCTAGAACCTCTGCTGGAGTTCAGTACAGTGCGCTGCCACCGCCAGAACGACGAGGACCAGATGGCCACAAGACGCAAGACGGAGCCGAGCGCAGCGATGCTCGACGAGATCGCGGGCCGGGTCGAGCAGGGTTTGCAGGTGCGTCGTGCTCTGCCGCCCGACGGGCGGGTGCACATCGATCGACAGCTGCCGTTCTTGATCGTCTATCGACCACCAGCGGGAAAATCTGACCTCGCCCTACGATCGCTCGTCTCCAGCCAGGCGTCCTATGTCGTCGCCCCTTCCGACCACAAGTGGCGAAGCTTCACCCACGAACTCATCGAACGAATCGTGAAGCTCCAATCCGAGGTGTTCGGCGGCTTTCTGCTCATCGAGTTGTGGGTCCAGCCCGATACGGGAGACGCCGATTCCGTCGCAGACGACATCCGGCCTGACTTCGAAGTCGCCATTCCGCGCCAGATGGCCGACACCCCGTCGGTCAATGCCTTGGTCGACGGTCTGAGAAAGGTGCGGATTCTGGGCCAGAAGGCGAATGTCGTCGTTCGTCCCTCCATCCCTCTTGCTCCGAAGCACGAGCGGCGAATGATCTCGGCCGCCGTTGCCAAGAGCACCAATACTCACGCCCTGGGAGTCGCCGCCTACGCAACATGGCAGTCCTCCGAAACCGGGGAGACGTACCCGTTGGTTCGGCGGGCGATGATCCACCAGGTCTCCCGTGCGTTGGCGCAGGCGGCCTTCGTTTTCGCCCGCGAAGAGACATTGTCCCGACCGCTGCACTACCAGGCCCTCGGCCGTCGCGCTGTCGTCCAGGCAGTGCGGCAGATCGACAAGGAACTTGCGGAGGTCGCGGAATCCTTCGACCTCCTCCTCACCGTCACGCCGGTCAACGCCGAAAGCGCCTTCCGGAGATTCAAACGCTCTGGCCACACGAAGGCGCCGAGGTTTCAATACCGCCCCCACACGGTGGATCCCTCGCTGCTGAAGCGGAAGCTCTTCAACATCAAGATCGAACGTGTCGAGGATCCCACCCTCGAAACGCTGTTTCGGGAGAAGCGGCGAGAGCTCGAGCTCAAGCTGTCGCTGATCGGTGATCGGTCGAGCAGCCGATTCCTCCCGACGAGCGTGGCCTTGTACGGAAGGGTCACCGACGAGTCCGTCGCGTCTCGCCAGAACCGTTCTCGCCAGCCTCGACACCTCCAGGAAGACCAAGCAGTCGAGGGGAATCTCGGGCACAGATTTTGCTGCCGCGGCGGAGATCGAACTCGCTCGATACCGCGCCGTCGACAGCTCCGTCGCGCCGCGCATCGAACTCCGCGACGATGTGTCCTCGCTGATGGTCTCCGCAGGGAACCTCCTGGTCGGGCGGAACATGTCGATACCGGCCGACCGAGTCGAGGCGCTCATCCAACACGAGGTCGGGACACACGTCGTCACCTATTGGAATGGTCGCGCCCAGCCGTTTCGCCTCCTCGCCAGCGGACTCGCCCGGCACGACGAGCTCCAAGAGGGTCTGGCCGTCTTCGCCGAGTACCTCGTCGGAGGTCTCACGCCGGCACGACTGCGCACTCTGGCGGCGCGGGTCGTCGCGGCCCGAGCCGTCGCTGATGGTGCTGAGTTCATCGACACCTACCGGCTGCTCGTCGAGGACGTCGGCCTGGCAAGCCGTCCTGCCTTCATGATGGCGATGCGAGTACACCGAGGCGGCGGACTCGTGAAGGACGCCGTGTATCTGCGGGGGCTCCAAGGAGTTGTGGACTATCTCCACCAGGGGGGCCGCCTCGACACGTTGCTCGTCGGCAAGATCGCCCCGGAGCACACCGCAGTCATCGAAGAACTGCAGCGGCGCGAAGTCCTCCAGCCGCCGCTCCTACGACCCAACTTCCTGAATGGCCCCGACAGCCACTATCGCATCGAGCGAGTACGCCAGGGAATAGACCTGGTGGACCTGATCGACAAGGTCTGATCACACCGATGCAGATTCGAGTGCTGGAAGCGCATGACGGTTCAGCGGCCACAGTGATCGCATCTCCGGAGGACGCTTCAGTTGACGCCCGCTGGATATGGGTGGATGTGGAGGCCTCCGTCGGCGACACCGAAGACCTCGTCGATTTCGCGTCGAGATTCGCGTTCGATGCCCTCGCGGTCCGCGACACGGTAAACGACCTCGACTTGCCCAAGATCGATGACTTCGGATCATCGCTGCTGATCGTGCTTCATGGTCTCGCCGAGGGCCGCATCGCGACCTACCAGGTCGACTGTTTCCTCAAGGAGAACGTGCTGGTGACCGTTCGGCTCCAACGCTCTCCGTCCGTCGAGGCGCTGTGGTCCGAGGTCCAGCGAAGCTCAGAATTGGCGAGCGGCGGGCCGGACGAGCTCGCCGCCCGCCTCGCCGACGTGATGACTCGACGACTCCTGTCCGTCTTGGACACATTCGACAACCGACTCGAAGAGCTGATTGCCAGCGCATTGCGGGCGGATCCCGCCTTGGTCGGAGAGGTCACGGCCGTGCGAAGCGATGTCTCTGTGCTTCGCAGGGCCGTGGTCCCCCAACGCGAGGCACTCGATCTGCTTCGCCGCTCCACTTCGCCCTTGTTGTCCGATGGTTCGAGGCGCCGTTTCTCCGACGTGTTCGATGTGGCTTCACGCGCCACCCAAGGTGTCGACGCAGCCCGCACCGCCCTGGCGGAGGCACTCGACGCCTACCGAGGCGCCGAAGCGCGAAAGGCGACCGAGGTCAGCAAGGTGCTGACGGTGTACGCAGCCATCATGCTCCCTCTGTCTCTCATCGCTGGATTCTTCGGAATGAACTTCGACAACCTCCCGTGGACCGGACGGGAAAGTGGCTGGATCCTCGTCTCCGCCGCAATGGCGGCCCTGGCTCTGGTTTCGCTCGGGATGTTCGTCGCTCTCGGGTGGATTCGACGCCCGTCCGGCAAGGACGCCGGCTCCGCTCTCGGTCATGGTCTGGTCGAGGCTGCTCTGGCTCCTGCGCAGATCGTCGGTGCCGTCTTCGAGATGTCGACGATGCCGCTCCGCTCGGTGACGCGCCGCAAGCGCCCGAATGAGCCATCGTGACGCTCGAGGGTCACCACATGACGAGACTGCTGCGGGTCGAACTGGCTCAGGATTCGACCGAGGTTCTGGTCAGCGGCGCACTCACGGGTGCCGACTGGATCACGGCGGCGGGAATCCTCGTCGGGAGCCTCGTGCTGGCAACCATCGTCTCTCGACTTCTCCGCCGTGTACTCGCCCACGGGATCGGCCCCGGCTTCGCATCGATCATGATGGCGCGCCTCACCGGCTACGCCGTCTTCCTCGTCGGCCTCTTCTATGCCCTGTCCTCCCTCGGCGTGCGGGTAGGGCCACTTCTCGGTGCCTTGGGATTGGGCGGACTCGTCGTCGCTCTCGCCCTTCAGGGCCTCGTCGAGAACTTCGTCGGGTCCATCATCCTGCAAGCTCGGCGACCGTTCACCATCGGCGACACCGTCGAAATCGACGGTTCGGTGGGAATCGTGGCCGACATCGATTCACGCACGACGCTGCTTCATTCCCTGAGCGGAACTCACATCCGGATCCCCAACTCAACCGTTGTCTCGTCGACCACCGTGAACCTCACCCGCGAGGGAGTCCGAAGGAGCACGCTCGACGTTGGCGTCGCATACGACACAGACCTGGAGCGGGCCTTCGCCGTACTGGAGGCGAGCTTCAGCCGCGTCTCGCGTGTGGTCGAGACCCCACCTCCGCTCGTCACCGTCGCGGGGTTCGGAGAATCGAGCATCGGGTTCTCACTGCTCTATTGGCACAACAGCGACGTTCCATCCGAGTTGGCCGCTCGCACCGATCTGACCATCGCAGTCCACCAGAGCCTGACAGCCGCCGGCATCACGATCGCCTTCCCCCAGGTGGTGGTGTGGAGCGGTGTCGACGGAGGAGCGCCGTACGACGGCCCACCCGGACCGGTCACGACGAGCCATCCCGGCCAGATCTCGCCTGACCCTCCGGTCAAGCAGCGCATCGGGCCGCAACTCCGGCGAACCGGTCGACGCAAGACGGCCGACTGAGAGGTCTCGGGAACATTCCGACCAATGACCCTGCCCGCGGCTCGCGAGTGGGCCGAGGCTGGGGTGATGGAGACGTCATCGGCCGATTCTGATGTGAGCCCGTCGTCGGCCGTTTCCGATCGACGGGTATGGGGACCAGCCTTGGTGGCAGGGCTGGCGTTGGTGGGATCGGTCACGATCTTGGTTCTCGAGGCCACCGTCACCAGCGATGTCGAGGCGGCGACCAGGACATGCGGTTCGGCGTTTGATGCCATCGCCGATCGTTCTGGCTGGGAAGTGTGGTGGGCTCGTGATCTCGACGAACCCGACCAAGGGTTGCGCACCACGCTGATTCGCACCGACCTGTGCCCAGCCGCGATCAACCAGCGGATCGTGTTGGCGTCCATCGTCGGCGTACTCGGACTTGTGTCGGCAATGCTCGCGTGGCTCCGTGCGGCCGGCGGGCGAGTGACCCGTCGCTCAGATGGGCTGTCTGCCGACGAGATCACTCGACTCGGGCGAGCGACGTCGTGGACGGGAGCGTTTCTCAGCATCGCCGGCATCGCTGCGATCGTGGTCCTCGTTGCCGATGCCGACTCGACGCTCTTTCTCTACGTGGATCGCCTCGTCGTGGTCGTCGTCGGCCTCATCGTGTTGATGCCGACCATCGCATTGTTCGTGATCGGACGGTCACTCGTCCTGCTCGGTTCGTATCTCCCCCGGCGTGAGCGTGTCAGGGATCATGACGATGCGTAGCGCGACGCTCCTGTTCGTCGCAGCGACATTGGTCGCGATGGGCTGCGCGTCGACGGCGCCGTCGAGTGTTCGAGAGCAGCCACTGCGCTACCAGGAAAGCATCACACTCGATGACCCGAAACAGTCCGGGCCGATCTCACTGGAACAGGTACTCACGGACCGACGCTCGACCCGGGAATTCAGCAACGCAGAACTGGACATGTCGACCATTGGTCAGTTGCTGTGGGCCGGACAGGGCATCACAGACGATGCAGGCCACCGCACCGCTCCCTCCGCCGGGGCCACGTACCCGATCGAGCTGTATGCCCTGACAGCGACCACGTTCATGCACTATCTGCCGGACGGTCACCGGATCGAACAGCGCCCCGACACCCGGACCTTGGATCTCCTTGCCGACGCCGCATTCGATCAAGGGTTCGTGAACGACGCCCCGACGGTGCTCGTGATCGCCGGGGTCCGATCGCGGACCGAGGCCGAATACGGAGCCGTCGCCCGCGACCTCATGAATCGAGAAGCCGGCCACGTGGCCCAGAACATTCTGCTGCAAGCGACCGCTCTGAGCCTTGCAGCCGTACCCGTTGGCGGGTTCGAGCCGGCCGAGGTCGCACGTCGACTGGCGCTCCAACCAGGTGAAGAGGTGCTCTACCTGATCCCGGTCGGCCACCCGGCCGACTCCGAGTAGTTGGCTAGTCGATTTCGGGCATGTCGCGGGTGGCGATCACTGCAATACCGGTGCCGAGCAGATCGTCCAGCACGACGTCGCCCATCTTGACCGGAGCCTGTAGCCGTACCCGCCGCAGCTCTGCGCACGCCGCCAGCACCTGATCCTTCGGGATCTCACCATTGGTCTTGACCGGGAGTCGCGGCCAGATCCCTCCGCTGATCGCCACCGTGGTCGTGACGTTGCGACGGGGGTCGGTGTGTTCCTGTTCGGCGTAACGATCGCCTTTCCGGCAGGATGATCCCCGGATCTCGATGATGTCACCGTGGATGTCCTCGTCGACTTCGAGCCGGCAGCCGAGCGGGCAGCCGATGCACAGGTAGGCGTAGGTGGTGGTGTCGTGGTCGGTCATCGGGGCACCACCTCCACCTGGAGGGCGTCGCCCTGGAACCCGTCGAGCACACCGGGACGGAGCTTCAGTACGACCATTTCAGCCGGTACCACATACCGGAGGCGGCGCTCGTGGACCACGACACCGTCGGCGTCCCGGAGTCGGAGCATGCTCTTCTCCAGCGGTTTGCGGACCCGTAGGTAGACGGTGTGGGGCTGGTCGGTGGTCACGGTGTGGGGCACGCAGTAGGCAACGTTGGCCCCCGGTTGGAGCCGCACGTTGTCGTGCGGAGGCCGAACCCCTGAGGCGAATCGACCGGCGTGGCCCCCGGCCAACTCGGCTTCGGCGCTGACGAAATCGACCAGGTCATGGATGTGCACCACGTTGCCGCACGCGAACACGCCGTCACGAGATGTTTCCATCGTGCTCGACACGATCGGTCCGGACGTCGTCGGGTCGAGCCGCAACCGCAGCTCGCGCGACAGTTCATTTTCCGGGATCAGTCCCACCGATACCAGCAACGTGTCGCACGGAACGTCCCAGGCTCTGGAAAGCACCGGCGTGAGGTGATCGTCGACCGGAGCGACGGTGACCCGGTCGATCCGATCCCGCCCGTGGATCTCGACGACGGTGGTGGACAGGTGCAGGGGGATGTCGAAATCGTGGAGACACTGCACGATGTTGCGGCTCAGGCCATTGGCGTGGGGCATCAGCTCGAACACCCCGGCCACTTCGACCCCTTCGAGGGTGAGGCGGCGAGCCATGATCAGCCCGATGTCGCCCGATCCGAGGATCACGACCCGCCGGCCGGGCAGGACACCATTCAGGTTGACCAACCGCTGGGCGGCGCCGGCGGTGAAGATGCCGGCGGGGCGTCCGCCAGGAATCCGGATGGCGGCTCGGGTGCGTTCGCGGGCACCCATGGCCAGCACAGTCGCTCGGGTGTCGAGAATGGAGACACCGTGCTCGGTGGAGAGCAACTTGAGGTTCTGGTCGTTGTCGATGTCGAGCAGGTAGGCGTTGGTGAGCACATCGACGCCGTCGTCGAGTGCGTTCTCGAGGACGCGTTGGGCGTATTCGGGCCCCGTCAGTTCCTCGCCGAAATGGTGGAGACCGAACCCGGAGTGGATGCATTGGAGCAGAATTCCACCGGCGTCGGCTTCACGGTCGACGACGAGAACGCGTTCCGCCCCCGCGTCGCGGGCTGCCATGGCGGCTCCCAGACCGGCAGGCCCGCCACCGGCAACAACCACATCGTATTTCGGGTGAAGGACGTGGGGTCGGTCGTCGATCATGACGCATCCTCGGCCGGCGACGGGCCGGCATCGGCACTGGGGGTGGTGTCGTCGGGGCGGTCGAGAACCAGCCATGAGCCCGGGCCCCGTTTCGTGACCTCTGACATCCTGATCCCGAGTTCGTTCGAAAGAAGCTCCAGGCAGTTCGTGGCACAGAAGCCGCCCTGACATCGACCCATGCCGGCCCGGGTCCTGAATTTCAACCCGTCGATGGTTGTGGCCCCCCGTTCGATGGCGTCGCACACTTCGCCTTCGGTGACGAACTCGCAGCGGCACACGATTCGCCGGTAGCGCTGGTCGTCGTCGGCGAGAGCTCGTTGGGCGTCGGTGGTGAGGGAGGCAAAGTGGACGGGCCGCTCGATCCGGTCGAGGTGTGGTCGCAGCGTCATCGCCAAGTCGTCGCGTTGGAGAAGGTCGGTGACATAGCGAGCGATGGCGGGGGCGGCGGTGAGCCCGGGTGACTGGATGCCGGCGACGTTGATGAATCCCGCCGCCTCAGTCGGGCCGATGAGGAAATCGTCGCCTTCGATCGTTGCCCGGGTTCCGGCGAACTGGGCGATGATGTCTCGTTCGCTGAGGGAGGGCACGAGCCGACGGGCTTCGGTGAACACCTTGGATTCGCCGGAAGCGGTGGTTGTCGTGTCGTCGAGGTCGTCGACATGGTCGGCCGTGGGCCCGACCATGATCGTGCCGTCGTAGGTGGGGATGACGAGGGTGCCCTTGCTGACGGGGGTCGGGCAGGGGTAGATGACGTGGCGCACGAGGTGGCGGAGGCGCTTGTCCAGCAGATACTCCTCACCTTTCCGGCCCCGGATCTCGAAGCCGTCGACCCCGGCCATGTTGGCGATGGCGGCAGCGCCGAGGCCGGCGGCGTTGATGACGAACCGCGAACCGAGCCTGCCAGTGGGTGTGGTGATCGTCCATGTTTCGCCATCGTGGCTGAGGTCGACGACCGGGCTGTGGGGCTGGAAATGGACTCCGTTGGCCACAGCCGCTTCGACCAGCCCGAACACCGCCTCGTATGGGTTGACGACTGCAGTGTGAGGTGAGAAGACCCCGGCGATGACGCCTCTGGTGATCTGGGGTTCGGCCGCACAGATCTGTTCCCGAGACCAGGTCTCCACGCCGGCGATGTCCTTCTCCTCAGCGTTGTCGGTCAGGTCGTCGAGCGCTGCCAGGTCGGATTCGGTGAGGGCGACGGTGAGTTCGCCGACACGGGCGAACCCGAAACCGAGTTCTTCACACAGCGGGTCCCACAGCTGGTTGCCCCACCATTCCAGGCGCCCCTTGAGCGTTTCAGTGTCGGTGTGGTGACCACCGTGGATGATGCCGCTGTTGGCCTTGCTCGTTCCGAATCCCGCTTCGACCTCCCGTTCGAGGAGTGTCACCGAGAGCTCGTACCGGCTGAGTTCGTGGGCGATGGCCGCTCCTACGATGCCTGCCCCCACCACCACGACGTCGAGCAGCGAATTGGACATGGGAGACAAACAGCTCCAGTCTGCGGTCGGCGGTGCGGGCACTCCATCATCGTCGGTGAAGCCGTTGCATCGCAGGGGCCGAAGTCCCGACCACCTGCTAGAGCATGCCGCGCAACGCTGATGCCTCTGCGACGCGCTCGACTGCGATGACGAACGCCGCCTCCCGCAGCGTGCAGCTTCGAGCCTCGGCCACGTTCGCGACAGCCTGATACGCATCGATGAGTCGGCTCCTCAGCTGTTCGTTGACCTGGGCTTCGGTCCACCGGAAGTGCTGCATGTTCTGCACCCACTCGAAGTAGCTGACGGTGACGCCGCCGGCGTTGGCGAGAATGTCGGGGATCACCAGCACGCCCCGCTCCGCCAGCCGGGCATCGGCCCAGGGCGTCACCGGGTGGTTTGCCCCCTCGAGGATGACGTGCGCTTCGATCTCCTCGTGATTTCCGGCATGGATCACGCCGCCGATCGCAGCCGGGATCAAGACGTCGACGGGGAGCGCCAGGATGTCGTCCCGAGGAATGACCTCGGCACCGTCGAAATCCTTGAAGGTGCCGTACTTGGCCCGGTGTGCGGTGACGGCCTCGACATCGAGGCCATCGCCGTTGTAGAGGCACCCCTCCCTCGTCGACACGGCGACGACCTGGAAACCCTCGCGGGCGGCAAGACGGGCGGCCCAGGAGCCGACATTGCCGAACCCTTGGATCGCGACCGTGGTCCGAGCAGGGGCGAGGTCCAGATCGCGGATCGCTTCCGCCAGCACCACGATCGCGCCACGGCCGGTGGCTTCGTTACGGCCAGGCGAACCGCCGAGTGGGATCGGCTTGCCGGTGACGACAGCAGGGGCGAAACCGTTGATCTGCTCGTACTCGTCGAGGAACCAGGCCATCACCTGGGCGTCGGTGTACATGTCGGGTGCCGGAATGTCGGTGGTCGGTCCGATGATCCTGCTGATCCGGCGGACATAGGCGCGGGTCAGGCGTTCCAGTTCGTTCGAGCTGAAGCCGCTGACATCGACCTCGATCCCACCCTTCGCGCCGCCGAAGGGGACGTCGACCAGGGCGGTCTTCCAGGTCATCAGCGAGGCCAATGCCCGCATCTCGTCGATCTCAGCCGAGGGGTGAAAACGCACACCGCCTTTGAATGGTCCGCGAGCGTTGTCGTGTTGCACGCGGTACCCCAGATAGATCTCGAGCTCGCCGGTGTCGCGCCGCACCGGCACCTCGACACGCAGCTCGCGTTGCGGCGTCTTCAGAACCGTCTGGTTGGAGGCCGACACGCCGCTGATCGCGGCGGCACGGGTGAAGAAGTAGTTCACCGCCTCGAACGGGCTCATGCCCCTCGTCAGTTCCACCGAACGGCCACACGTGGCTGGACCACGTTCAGTTGACTGCATGGCCTCATCGTCTGTGCCCCCGGCTCCGGGTGACAGGGACCAAGGTCACGGGCGCACAGCGCCGCTCGACGCGTCGCTCCGGCATTGGTCACCCCAGCGCCGCACGGTCGCTGACGACGCCGCCGAAGCTGCGGAACCGATCGACGAGGTCTATGACCGTCATCTCCGATCGAACCTCACCGGCGACGTCGAACAGCACCGACCCGCGATGCATCATCACGGTGCGGTCACCGGTGGTCACCGCATGTTCCATGTTGTGCGTGACCATCAACGCCGTCAGCCCTTCTTCGGCAACCAACTCGTTGGTCAGTCGCAGGACCCGCTCTGCCGCGCCGGGATCAAGTGCAGCGGTGTGTTCGTCGAGCACGAGGAGGTCGGGCTTGCTGACGGTGGCCATGAGCAGTGCAAGCGCTTGGCGCTGACCGCCGGACAGGCTGCCGACCTCATCGCCGAGACGGTCTTCGAGCCCGAGCCCCAACCGCGACAGCTGCTCGCGGTGCTTCTCGTTCTCGCCGCGACGGATCCTGCGGAAGCGTCGGCCACTGGATCGACGCTCGGCCAGGGCCAGGTTTTCTTCGATCGTCATCGAACCTGCGGTGCCGGCCAAGGGGTCCTGGAACACCCGGCCGATCCGGGCGGCCCGTTGATGCTCGGGCTGGTCGGTCACCGCATCACCATCGATGCAGACGCGGCCGACATCGGGCAGGTGCCGACCGCAGATCAAGTTCAGCAGTGTCGACTTGCCCGCCCCGTTCGAACCGACGATGACGATGTGTTCCGAGGTCGCGACCTGGAGGTCAACCGAGTCGAGCGCCCGCACCTCGTTGTGCTGTCCGGCGTTGAACGTCAGTGAACACTTCTCGACAGAGAGCTTGGGATGGACGATGCTCATGTGCGCTGCCGCCGCCTCGATCGTTCGTCACGGCTTTCCCGCAGGCGTGGAACGGCGAGCATCGCCACGACCACCACCGCAGTCGCCAGCTTGATGTCGCTCGCTTCCAAACGAAGTCCATCTGTGCCAGGGAACCGAAGATCGGCGTTGAGCGCCAGGGCAATCGCCACCCGATAGGCGATCATGCCGAAACCGACAGCGATCAACTTCGCCATGGTCGACCGTGCTCTCGCACCGAAGAGCACCTCGCCGATGATCACCGCAGCAAGGCCGGAGACGATGAGTCCAGAGCCGGAGTTGATGTCGGCGAATCCGGCGTGTTGAACGAAGACCGCTCCGCTCAACCCAACGAGCGCGTTCGACACGGCCACACCGCCAACGAGATAACGCGCGGTGTTGATCGCCTGCGACTGACTCATCTCACGATTCGCTCCGGTGGCGCGCATCCCCAGACCGACTTCGGTTGCAAAGAACCAGCGAAGCAGCATGATCATCGCCACCACGAGCAGGACCGTCATCAATGAGGTGGTCACGGCCCGGTGGACCTGAATGCCCGAATCGCCGAACCACGCCTCCAACTGATCCTTGATGGGCTCCAACCACGGCGTGAAGATCCGCTCGGAATTCAGCAACGAGATGTTCGCCGACCCCTGAACCCGCAAATTGACCGTGAAGGCCCCCGTGAGCGTGATGATCGACGCGAGCAGGGAGTTGACCCGAAGGTAGATGTGCAGACAACCCGTCACGACGCCGAGTGCAGCACCGAGCGCCATGGCTGCCGGCAGCGACAGCCACGGCGACACGTCATTGGAGATCAACGCAGCTGCGATCGCGCCTCCCGCTGGAAACGAAGCGTCGACGGTGAGGTCGGGGAAGTCCAGCACCCGGAACGTGATGTAGACCCCGACCGCCGCTGGAAAGAAGATCAACCCGATCGCCAGCGCCTCCAGCCACTGGGGCCACCCCATCGACGTGAATGCGCCCCACAACGTCGGCACGAAACCGATCGCGATGACCGCAGCGACGACGATCGCCACGACCCCCAGGAACGAGGGTCGTGGCGAACGGCCGATCGTGTCGTGATCGACACTTGGTCGGGCGAGTGCGTCAGTACTGGTCATCGAATGGGCGACTCGATCGGCTGATCAGTCGATGTCTTCACCGACGTCGATGACCGATGCCGGGATCTCGAAGCCCTGTGCCTCGGCGTTTGACGTGCTGTAGCGAACGAGCTCGTTCTCGAACTGCTGGATCGGGAAGTCAGCCGGCGTCGCCGTCCCGGCGAGAATCTGACACGCATAGTCAGCGTTGCGCTGACCATCACCGTAGTAGTCGAGCCCGGTGCCGATCGCAGCCCCGGCCTGGGTGATGCCGGAGTCCTGAGCGATCATCGGGATGTCGAAGTCGTCCGCCACTTGGACCATGCCACCCAATCCGTTGACCAGGATCGAATCGGTCGGGACGAAGAAGAAGTCGATGCCACGGGTGGCGAGCGAGTTGGCTGCGGTGCCGACCTCGCTCGAGTCGCCGATCGTGGCGGTCTCCACGGTCCAGCCGCGAGCCTCGGCCTCTGCCTCCATCTTCGCGAGAGCGACCTCGCTGTTGACCTGGGACGGATCGTAAGCCACGCCGATGGTGTCGGCATCGGGGTTGATCTCCGCGGCAATGTCGAACATGCCTTCGACGGGAGCGTCCGCCTGCCAACCCGCCAGCCATGACGGCTTGTCATCGGGGCCGACTGCCGCGCCGGCAGCGAATGGATCGGTGACCGCACCGAAGAGCACCGGGGTCTCCCGGCCGTCTGCTTCGTTCGCCGCCACGGTCGCCTGCAGCACCGGAGTCGAGATGGCGAGAATCAAGTCGACGTCTGCGTCGAGGAACGAAGCGATGATCGGCGCCAGTTGCGACCCGTCACCTTCTGCGTTGCGGTAGTCGAGCGTTGCGTCGACGGCGGAACACTCTGCCATGCCGTCGGTGAATCCATCCTTGACCAGTTCGAGCGCAGCGACAGGAGCGATGTTCGCGATGCCGATGGTTGCGGTGACGGGGTCGTCAGCAGGCGCTTCTGTTGTTTCGGTTGCTTCGGCCTCGGTCGTGTCAGCGGTGTCATCCGCTTCGGTCGTGTCAGCGGTGTCATCCGCTTCGGTCGTGTCAGCGCTCTCGTCGACGGCATCGTCGCTTCCGCCACACGCCGCCGCCGCCAGCACCAAGGCGACGAACACGGCACTGAGCCGCAGCCGCTTGGCGGCACGGCCCGTCGAGGTTGCTTCGCCGAGAACGGGGTCGCTCGGGGTCGAATTCGAATCGGATTGGGATGTCATGGTCATGTGCTCCTCCTGGACAGCTCCTGCAGTGTGGCGCGCGACACGGCCCATCACACGAAAACATCTCGTCCCGCTGTCGCTCTCCGCCCGTCGGCCGCAGCTCGAGCGGTGAATGAGGCGTAGCGTGGCCTGACGATGATCGTGGCTTGCGAAGAAGGAGACGAGGTCGGCATCCTGGCTGCTCCTTTGGAGTTGGCGTGCGGCCTCGTGTTGCCGAACCGCCTCGTCAAGGCCGCGATGTCGGACTCGTTGGGCGATGGCCGGGGAAACCCCACGGACTCGCAGCTCGGTCTGTATCAGCGATGGTTGGACGGAGGCGCAGCACTCGCGATCGTCGGTGAGATGCAGGTCGACCCGAGGTATCCCGAGAAGCCGGGAAATCTCGTCCTCGGTGCCTCGGCTTCGAAGTCAGCTCTCCGCCGTTTGGCTTCGCTCGGCGATGGGAGTCGTGGCCATGTCTGGCCACAGCTCGGCCACGCCGGTGCCCTGGCTCATGAGCCAATCTCTCGACCCGCCGGCCCGTCAGCACTCGACGTCGAGGGGCTCACCTGCGCCGAGCTCTCCCTCGTCGACATCGAGGAACTCCCGGCAACGTATGCACGCGCTGCTCGTCGAGCTCTCGATGCCGGATTCACCGGAGTGGAAGTCCATGCCGGACACGGGTTTCTGCTGAGCCAGTTCCTGTCGCCGCTGTTCAACCATCGAACCGATCGCTACGGCGGCTCGATTGAAAACAGATGCCAGATCCTGGTGGACATCGTTCATCGGATCCGCGCCGAAACCGGGACCGGTTTCGCGATCGGCGTCAAGATCAACGCTACTGACCAACTCGACGGCGGACTCACCGAGAAGGACGCACTCGCTGCCATCGGACTCCTCGGCAGGACGTCGGTCGACGTGATCGACATCAGCGGTGGCACATACTTTCCTGGGGCCGCTTCGAGTTCTGATCGCGTCTCGACCGGCCCCTACTTCGCCGACTTCGCCCGAAAGGCACGCACCGTGACCGACTCGGCGCTGATGTTGACCGGCGGAGTCAAGACACGGAGCGAGGCAGCGAGCCTCATCGCAAGCGGCGATGTCGATCTCGTGGGGTTGGCGAGGGCAATGGTTCTCGATCCGGAGCTCGCCTCGACATGGCTGGGCCCGGCCTCGACCGATCCAGAGTTTCCTGCATTCGTCTCGCCACCCGCCGGAGGGATCACGGCTTGGTACACGATGCGCATGACCGCAATCGCGGAGGGCCGGGAACGATCGTTCGACCCGACACTGGCGGACGCCGTAGCAGCGTACGAATCACGGGACGCTGATCGCATCGACGCCTGGAAAGCAACGTTCGGCTCGCCAACGGGACAGTCTTCTACGGCTACTCCTGGGAATGCCATGACCTCAGCCACGACAACCGATCACGCAAGCGATTCCATTGCCTGGCGCGAAGCCGGCACAGGTGAACCCATCGTCTTCCTCCATGGACTCGGCGGCACGCGCACGTCGTGGGGACCGCAGCTGCGCGGACTCTGCGATCGATTCCGCTGCATTGCCTGGGACATGCCTGGATACGGGGCGTCTGCACCGCTGGAGCCGCTGACGTTCCGAGGCATCGCTGACCGACTCGTCGAGCTCCTCGATCTTCTCGACATCGGGGCAGCCACGCTCGTTGGGCTGTCATTCGGAGGCATGCACGCACTCCACACTGCGCTCGAACACCCGGACCGCGTCGCCCGCTTGGTGCTGGCCGACAGCAGTCCGGCCTTCGGTATCGACGGCACCACTCGAGAAGAGTGGACGCGAGACCGCCTCGATCCGATCGACGCCGGAGGTTCGCCAGCCGATGCAGCAGAGATCGTCGTCGATGCCATCACGGCTGCTCCTCTGAGTGGTGAGATTCGAGCAGAGACCATTGCGTCGTTCGGTCGGATTTCGGCTCGAGGTTTCCGAGCCGCCGTCGATTGCTTGCCAACCAACGATGTGCGGGCCAGGCTCGGCGAGATCAGCCAACCCACGTTGGTCGTCGTCGGCGAACTCGACGAGGAAACCCCCGTTGCCTACTCCCAACTCCTCGCAGATGGCATTCGAAACAGCGAACTGCGAATTCTCCCCGGCGTCGGCCATCTGACTCCAGCCGAGGATCCCGAACAGTTCAATTCCGCTCTCATGAGCTTTCTCACCGCAACCGCCAAAGGACCAACCGGATGAGCACTCCCCTCCACACACCGGAACGCCAGGAAATCGTCGACAAGATGGCCGAGCTCGGGCCGCTGTTCGCCAAGCGCGCTGACGCCGTCGATCGAGACGCCGCCTTTCCGTACGAGAACTGGGAAGACCTGAAGGCTGCCGGCCTTCTCGGCATCGCCATTCCGTCGAGCGCCGGAGGACTCGGCGGTGACTTCGTCGCCTACGCGCTCGCATCAGAGGAGCTGGGACGCCACTGCGCCACCACCGGGCTGACGTTCAACATGCACGTGGCCACGACGCTGTTGGTTGGTCAGATCGCCGACATGCTCGACCTCGACGACGATGCGATGGCCATGCTCGAACCCAGCCGGCAGGAGCTCTGGGCCGGCGTCGTCGAGCAGAACCACATCCACAGCCAACCGTTCTCCGAAGGATTGCAGGCTGGTGCAACGGCTGGCTACGCCACCAGGGCGAAGCCGGTCGACGGTGGCTATCTCGTGACCGGGAAGAAGATCTTCGCTTCGCTCGCCGGTGCGTGTGATTACCACAACGTGTTGTGTCAGGTCGAGGGCGACGATCGTCTGCGACTCCTCGGCGTACCTCACCGGGGCGAGGGCGTTTCGATCGTGGGAGGTTGGGACCCGCTGGGCATGCGGGGCACCGACTCGCGCAATCTGGTCATGGAGGATGTCTTCGTTCCGAACGAGCACGAGTGGCTTCCGCCCGGTGTGTTCAATCAGGCCGCCGATCGATTCCCGTACTTCTTCATGACGCTGTCGTTCTCCTACCTCGGCATGATGCGAGGCATCCTCGATGCGACCGAGGAGTACCTGAAGCAGCGGTGGGCGCCGCGACCACGCCATCAAACAGCAGGGTTGGGCGGAGATGAACATTCGCTACGAGCAGGCCCAGTCGCTGTGTTACCGAGTGCTGGCCGATTCCTGCATCGACCCCACGCCCGAGCAGATCAAGCGGGCCTGGGTGTCGCTCTACACGACGATGGAAGGTGCACCGGAAATGGCCTCGACGGCGATCCGGATTTGCGGTGGCCGCTCGATGCTGCGCCCGAGTTACCTCGAACGGGCATTCCGCGACGCCCGATGCGGGGCCACGATGTTGCCGTGGAGCGTGGAGGTGGTGCTCCTTCGTCTCGGCCGCTACGGCTTGTTCGATCCATCCGAGGGAGAAAGCTGATGAACAGCGGCGAAGCCGAGTGGCGGTGGGTTGATCGGTATGCCGAGCAGTTCCGGGCGTGTGAACTGCAACCCAGCGAGTTCGCCGTGTTGTTGTATGAAGCGTCGAGCAAGCCCGAGATCGTGAACTCGGCCCGCATGGCGCTCGAAATGCTCGGCGCTGCGGTTGCCGAGATCCGCATGCCAACCCCGGCCAATCCCGGCCCGCTTCCCATCAAGTCGACCGGCGCGTCGCAAGCCATCGCCGGTCACCGGCCGGCCATCGCTGCGCTGTCGTCGGCTGACTTCGTGGTCGACTGCACGGCCGAAGGTCTGCTCCACGCCCCCGAGCTGGGCGAGATCCTGGGCGGCGGCGCGCGTGTGTTGATGATCTCGGCTGAGCACCCGCAGAACGCCGAGCGCTGGCCCCACGACCCTGCGTTCAAGGACAAGGTGGAGCGTGGTGTTGCCCTCATCGAGGCGGCGAAGACGATGACCATCACGTCCGAGGCTGGAACGGATCTGACCGTTGATCTCGACGGCGCATTCCGGGCCGGCTCCTATGGCTGGTGCACCGAACCAGGCACGATCGCGCACTGGCCGGGAGGCCTCGTGCTCGCCTTCCCGGCAGCCAACACCGTCAACGGCAGAGTCGTGTTGGCCACGGGCGACATCAATCTCACGTTCAACGAGTACATCCGCGATCCGATCACCCTCACCGTCGTCGACGACTACGTGGTCGACATTGCGGGTGAGGGCCACGACGCCGAACTCATGCGCTCCTACCTCGCCGCCTTCGAAGAAACGGAGGCCTACGCGGTCAGCCATGTCGGCTGGGGAATGAATACTGCGGCCCGCTGGGAAAGCCTCGCGATGTGGGACAAATCAGCGCTCAACGGCACCGAGCTCCGAGCGTTCGCCGGCAACGTCGTCTACTCGACCGGAGCCAACGAAGTCGCCGGCCGCTTCTGCCGCGGCCACTTCGACCTACCGATGCGCAACTGCACCGTCGCCCTCGACGGAGACCCCGTCGTCTCTGCCGGCCAACTCCGATCGGATCTTGCGTGAGCAACCACTTCTCTGACTACTCCCGCATCCGGATGCTGTGGCCGGACCATCTCGGTTTGGCGAGGGGGAAATACGTGCCGGCGCGATTGGCTGACCGGGGTTCGTCGTTCTGTGTCACCACGTTCGCCATGTCGTATGACCGTGATCTGATCGACGCTCCGCATGCGTATCTCGTCGACGGTTTGAAAGACGTGCACGGCCATCTCGACGTCGACACGATGCGGCCGTCGTGGGAAGACGATCGCACCGGCGTCGCCGTTGCCCACCTCACCCTCGGTGACGCGCCCTACGAGGCGTCCAGTCGCGTTGCGCTCCAACGATCGATCGCCAAGTGGGCCGAGCTCGGTTGTCGGCCCAAGGTCGGTATCGAGCTCGAGGGCTACCTGCTCCACCCCGACGGCGATGGCGGTTGGGAACGTTACGTCAACCCGCATTCGATGGTGTACGGCACGGGCCCGCTCGGTGACCCCTCCGGGTTTCTCGACGACGTGATGTTCACAGCCGAACACTGCGGGTTCAGCGTCGAGTCGGCCCACGTGGAGTTCGATGAGTCCCAATTCGAGTTCACGCTCGAGTACGACGATGCCCTGCAAGCGGTCGACGACATCTTCGTGTTCAAGGTGATGGTCCGTGAACTGGCGATCGAACGCGGTCTCGACTTCACGTTCCTCGGCAAGCCGTTCCCTCGAGTCTCCGGCTCGGGCCTTCACATCAACTTCAGTTTCCTCGACGACGTCGATCGGCCGGCCCTGGCCGACCCGACGAATGAGCACGGCATGAGCGAGCTCGCACTCCAGTGCGTCGCCGGTCTTGTCGAGCATCATCAGGCACTCACCGCGATCGTGGCGCCCACGGTCAACGCCTACCGGCGCCTGCAGCCGGGAACGCTCGCTGGTTGTTGGGCAAACTGGGGTGTGGATCACCGAAACGTCACCAACCGCATCCCTGCCCACGGCGGTTCGTCCATGCGGATCGAAAACCGGCTCGGTGATGGCGCCATGAACGTCCACCTCGGCGTCACCGCCGTCCTGGAAGCAGCCCGCCTCGGAGCGGTCAGCCGCTCGACACCCCCGCCCGCCTACACCGGCGCTGGGTTCGAAGACGGCGGCGGCTGCCCCCGCAGCGCCGACTCCCTCGCCCTCGCCCTCGACCACCTCGAAGCCGACACCGATCTCCGCAACGCGATCGGCGACGGCGTCACTGCCAACTTCATCGCCAACAAACGCCACGAAGCACAACGATTCATCGAAGGCGGACACTCCATCGAGGGCGACGAACTCTCCGCCTTCGAATGTGCCCACTACCTCCCCTACCACTAGACGCCCGAGGAAGAATGACCACGAACCGAGAACTGCTCGAGCGTTGCCGAACAGGCTCGCACCCTTCCTGAGCCCGCTTCACGCCGAACCGATGTTCTGGGCCTCGGACTCCGTCCTGCAGCACTTGCCGCTACGCACTCATGGCGTCCAGCTGAGTCCATTGCGTCCGGTTCGCGTGTTGCCCTGTCCGGCCCAGTTCGCCCTGTCAGTAGAGCGCTCTACTATCTCCGGGCTTCGACGCACGCTGTCGTAGGCGACACGGTGACCGCTGATACCTACACTGCGAGGGTGACTCTGACCGACACCACCGACGAAGCCCGACGGCGGCAACTCGAGTCCTATTCGTCGATGCCCGGTGGCGACAAGATCATGTTGGCTGCCGAGATGGCCGAACAAGCAAAGGCCATTGCGATCGACGGAATCCGATCCCGTCATCCGACCATGGATGAGCCAGGTATCCAGGCGGCATGGCTTCACTTACTGCATGGCGAACTCGCTTCCCGCCTTTCCAGCCAGCTCAGCTGAGAGCTCTTAGGTGCAGCACGAGCTACTCGCCAAGGTCGTCGAGGCACTCGATGCGGCCGGAATCAACCACATGGTGACCGGTTCGTTCGCCAGCACCTTCCATGGTGAACCACGGATGACACGAGACATCGATGTCGTGATCGACCCCGACGAGACGAGCATCGTCTTGTTCGCCGAACAGTTCGACCCCGCAATCTTCTACATGAACGACGCCACCGCGGCGACGGCACAGCGGGACATGTTCAACGTCATCGACGTCACGACAGGGTGGAAAGTCGACCTCATCGTCCGAAAGGATCGACCTTTCAGTGTTGAGGAGTTCGGTCGCCGTGTCCCAGTGGTGATCGGCGGAGTTGCGACCTGTGTCGCGAGTGCCGAAGACACGATCCTGTCCAAGCTTGAGTGGTCCCACCGATCCGGATCCGAGCGGCAGATGCGCGACGTCGTGGCCGTGATCCAAGTCCAGCGCCAACAGCTCGACATCGACTACCTGGAGCATTGGGCGACCGAACTCGGCATAGCCGATCTGCTCCACGAAGCACTCAACGCCCGCGACTGACCGGGTCCAGCCAACAACTTCGTGGAGCGGACGACCAGATTCGAACTGGCGACCCCAACCTTGGCAAGGTCCTGCCAGTCGTTCATCTGGTGCTGATGCGTCCGGTTCGAGTGTTGCCTTGTCCGGCTCAGTCCGCCCTGCCAGTAGAGCGCTCTACTGTGGACAACGGCATCTCCTGCGCCCCATCTCGATGACCAGCCGTGAAGTCGAACCGGCCCAGCAGCGAACGAATCCGGTCTACGATCTGGGCATGACGCGCTTGGAACGGATCACCTCAAACCAAGAGATCTGCCACGGCCAACCGACGATTCACGGCACACGCCACACCGTGGAGTCCCTCCTCGAGCTTCTCGCTTCGGGGATGACGAATGAGGAAATACTCGCCGACTACGAGGACCTGACGAATGACGACATTCTCGCTGCGCTGGAATTCGCAGCCTTGTCAGCTTCTGGCGGTCGAGTCATCCCCCTCGCATCTGCGTGAGATTCCTCGTCGACGCACAGCTGCCTGCACGGCTCGCCACCTGGCTCAGCGAGCACGGCCACGATTCGCTACACACCAACGCACTCCCCGACGGAAACCGAACCGGCGACTCCGAGATTACATCCCTCGCTGATGCTGACGATCGAGTCGTTGTCACCAAAGACCGAGACTTTCGCGACGGCCACATCCTCAGCGGGACACCAAGGCAGTTGCTCGTCGTTGCGACCGGCAACATCACCAACAACGAGTTGATGGCAGCGTTCAATCAACATCTCGCAACAATCGTCAGCGCATTCGACGAAGCCGACATGGTCGAACTCAGACCGGACAAACTCATCGCTCGGCCACGTCCCTCAACAGAATCGCCTCAGTAGCCCAGTCGACTACGAAAACCGGAAGAGGCCCACCGAAGTGGGCCTCTTCATTGACCATTGCTGACCAGGTATTACGTGGAGCGGACGACCAGATTCGAACTGGCGACCCCAACCTTGGCAAGGTCCTACCAATCGTTCATCTGGTACTGATGCGTCCGGCTGAGTCCATTGCGTCCGGTTTGAGGGTTGCCCTGTCCGGCTCAGTCCGCCCCGCTCAGTGACGCGCTCTACTACCTGGCCCGCCTACTCGTTGCCGACGACGCCGGTGCAGAACTCGTGGACGAGCGTCGAGAAGGCTTCGGTCTCGAACAGCATGAGCTGGTGTGGACCGTCGGCGAAGATCTCGACCCGCACCGTCTCCGCCGATGCTGTCGGCCACCATCTGAGCGACTTCCGGGGTGACGTTCGGGTCCTTGTCGCCGACGGCGTAGAGCACTGGCTTGGTGTTGTCGGCAAGCGGCTGCGGTGGCTCGTACTGGAAGAACGAGGCCCACGAGGCGAGGTCGTAGGACCAGGTGTTGTACGGGTCGAGCTTCTTCTGCTCGGTCGCCCCCTGGAAGCCGTAGTCGACGTCGAAGTTGAAGAAGGTCGGGATGTCGAGCCGTGCCCCTCGACCGACCTGGGTGAGCACCGCAGCGACCTCAGTGACTCCTCCACGGCTCGGCAAGCAGCCGCGAGAATCGGGCTTCCCGGCACCGCAGCCGAACCCATCAGGATCGCGCCGGTCACCGCCGGCGAGTCGATCGCTGAGATCGCGGGCGCGACGCCGAGGCTGGAGCCAAGGGTGAAGACCGGTAGCCCGGTGAGTTCGTGCACGTGGGTCGCCCAGTCACGGCTGGCCTGCGCCCACTCGTCCATCGTCCAGGTGCCTCGCGGGCGGTTGGTCGTGGAGCGCCCGTGTCCGGGCGCGTCGTAGCACCACAGCTCGGCGCCCTTGGCGACGTGGTGTTCACAGAACTTGTCGTAGATCCCGCCGTGACCGCCGAGGCCGTGCGAGATCGACGAGGGCATACGTCGCATTCGTCGGCCGGATAGCGGAAGCAGTACAACTCGTTGAGGCGGTGGGTTTCGACCTGCATGGTCACTCCTTGGCAGTGGTGATGAGAACGGTGGTGATGAACGGAAGAGTCAGTACGCACGCTCGAGCAAGGCGAGCAGTTGGATTGACGAGGTGATCGGCACGGCATTGCCGGTGATCCACGGGTGGGCGATGCTGCCATCGGCGATCGTCGGTAGCTGGTCGAGCGTGCCGCCGGCATCCCGCAGGCGAGTCGGCAAGCCGAGCGCAGCGATGAGCTCGCCAACGGCCACGCTGGCGGGAACGTCCGGCCGCCCCATGGCACTCGGCAATCAACTGCTGGGCCTCAGCGGTGGCCGGAAGGTTGTGGGCCATGACGTGGGGCATCATCACGCAGCTGGTGTGGCCGTGCGACATGCCGAACACGGCACCGAGCTGGTGACCGAGACCATGGCTTGCGCCGTAGGGCACACGGTTGAGCCCGGCACAGGCCAGGCCGACGGCTTGCTGGCATTCGAGCCGGGCCTCGAGGTCGGCAGGATCGGCCTTGGTGGCCGGCAGTCCCTTCGACAGGAGCCGGATGGCGTGGAGAGCGCCCGGCGTCAGCGAGCGGTTCCGGAGCGCTGGAGCACAGAGTCTCGACGGCGTGGTCGAGGGCACGGATCCCACTCGACAGCCAGAGGTCCATCGGCGTGTGCACGGTGATCGATGGGTCGAGGATGATCGCCGCCGGACCGATCTCTGCACCGCTGAACAGCTGCTTGCGCTGCGTTGCCTCGTCGACGCATCCGGCGAGGTCGCTGAAGTCGGCGCCGGTCAGCGTGGTCGGCGCTGCGATCTGACGAAGCGGTGGCGAGCCAACCGAAGGTGTGATGCGTTCGCCGTTCGGACCCGGTGGTGATGGCGTACGCCTCGAGTTGGTCGGGTTCGGTGAGTCCCTCAGCGAGGGCAACCAAGGCGGTCTTGACCGCGTCGAGAGGCGAACCGCCACCGACGGTCACGACGAGATCGGCCTCGGTGGCTCGGAGATGTTCGACGATTGCGAACACGCTCTCGCGCGGCGCATGGGCGATGACCGAATCGAACCGCCCAACGCTCCGCTCACCGAGCACCGCTTCCAGGTCGTCGATCACAGGAGTCGACCGCGACAGCGTCCCGGAGCACACGACAGCAATGCGCTGAGCGCTTCGCAGCTCTGCCTCATCGCATGACGGCGTCGGCCAGCGGCGTGGCGATGTGGGTGCGATCAAGACGCAGGAACTCGAAGGATCGAGAGTGCATCCACCGCCTCCTAGCGGCGGCCGAGCTGCCGGGCGATGCTCCAACGGTGCACCTCGGATGGGCCGTCGTAGATGCGGAATGCCCGGACCTCGGTGGCGATCTGGCCGACCGCGGTCTCGTGGGTGAAGCCCAGGCCGCCGAGGATCTGCTGGGAGCGGTCGACGATCCGATCCGTCGCTTCAGAGCACAGCACCTTGGTCATGCTCGATTCTCGACCGGCGGCCTCGCCCTGGTCGAGGAGCCATGCGGTGTGCCAGATCGAGAGGCGGCACTGGTGAATGTCCATCTCGTTGTCGGCGAGCATGAAGCCGACGCCCTCGTGTTCGAGCAGGGTCTTGCCGAAGGCCTGGCGCTCGTTGGCGTACGCGGTGGCGATGTCGTGGGCGCGAATGGCGGCGCCGAGCCAGCGCATGCAGTGCGTGAGCCGAGCGGGAGCAAGACGAACCTGCGCGTACTCGAACCCTCGCCCTGGTTCGCCCGAGCACATGTTCGGCCGGGACGCGCACGTCGTCGAAGCGCACGACGGGATGACCACCGGGAAAGCTGCGGTCGAGCGTGGCGATCATCACGCTCGATCGAGATGCCAGGTGTGTCCATGTCGGCCAGCAGCATCGTCGCCCGTCGGCCGCGTCTCGTCGTCGGCTTCGCGCCCCATGATGATGACGAACTCGGCACCGTCGGCTCCGGTGATCAGCCACTTGGTGCCGTTGACGACGAACTCGTCGCCGTCGCGGGCGACGGTGGTCTGCATGGCTCGTGGATCGCTGCCGGCGCCTGGCGCCGGCTCGGTCATGGCGAAGCACGAACGGATCTCGCCGGCGACCAGCGGCCGCAGCCAGCGTTCGTTCTGCTCGTCGCGTCGCCACCTTGGACAGCAGGTTCATGTTGCCCTCGTCGGGGGCGAAGCAGTTGAGCGCCAGCGGGCCGAGCAGCGAGTAGCCGGCGGCGATGAACACCTCGGCCATCGACACGTGGTCGAGGCCGAGGCCTCCCCACTCGGTCGGAGCGTGCGGTGCGACGAGCCCAGCGTCGTGGCCGAGCGCCACGAGTTCGCGACGGAACTCGTCGTCGATCCGGATCGGGCTCACCCGCTGTGTTCGAGCGGAATGAGCTCGTCGCGGACGAACGCAACGGTGCGATCCCGCAGGTCCGTCTGCTGCTCGGTCAGTTCGAAATCGATCATGCGTGTCCTGTCGTCGTGTGCCGTGTTGACAGCCAAAGGCATTGTCATACAATATGACCGACATCACAAGCCAGGATGAACGCACATGACGGCTGACGCTGACGACATACAACGAGCGGATCGACGACACCTTCGAGTGGGACGTGCCCGACACGTTCAACTTCTCGGCCGACGTGGTCGATCGCTGGGCCGACGACCCCGAGCGCCTCGCGCTGATCACCGTCGACGACGCCGGCGACGAACAGCGCTTCACCTACGCCGACATCGCCGCCGCCGCTGCCCGCCTGGCGAACCTGCTCACCGAGCTCGGTCTGCGACAGGGCGATCGCATCGTCGTCATGTTGCCTCGCATCGCCGAGTGGCAGATCGCCATGGTCGCGGCCACACGCATGGGCGCGGTGCCCATCCCCTGCATCACGATGCTCACCGCGTCCGATCTCGCCTACCGCGTCGAGCACAGCGGCGCCGTCGGCGTGATCTGCCTCGCCGACGACTGCGCCAAGTTCGACGAGCATCGACGCGCTGACGGTCGCGAGTCGCCGTCGGCGAAGCGCCCGACGGCTGGGTCAGCATCGCCGACGCCGACGCCGCTCCCACCGACTTCGCGCCCGCCACGGTCGCCGCCGAAGATCCGGCGATCCTCTACTACACGTCCGGCTCCACCGGGCCGCCGAAGGGCGTCACCCACGCCGCCCGGGCGCTGTGGGCGTGGTCGAGTTCCGCCATCCACTGGCTCGGTCTCTCCCCGGACGAACGCATCTGGTGCACGGCCGACACCGGCTGGTCGAAGGCCGGCACGAGCATCCTGTTCGGCCCGTGGAGCCAGGGCGCGTCGGTGCTGTTCTACGACGGCCCCTTCGTTCCCGCCGAGCGCTTCGGGCTGCTCGAGCGGTACGAGGTCACCTGCTTCTGCGCCGCGGCCACCGAGCTGCGTCGCCTGATCCTCGAAGATGCGTCGGGCTTCGACCTGTCGAAGCTCCGCTCGACGGTCTCGGCCGGCGAGTCGGTGAACCCCGAGATCATCGACCGCTGGCGCGAGATCAGCGGCACGACCGTCCTCGACGGCTACGGCCAGACCGAGACGCTGATGACGGTCACGAACCGGCCGGGCCGGCCGGTCAAGCCGGGTTCGATGGGGCGTCCGCTGCCGGGCGTCGAGGTCGCCGTCCGAACCGCCGACGAGACAGCCGAAGCCATCGGCGCCGGGCGAACTGCTGATCCGGCTCCCGAATCCCGCAGCTGATGCTCGGCTACTGGGACGACCCCGACCGCACCGAGTCGGCCACGATCACCCTCGACGGCTCGCGAGTGGTTCGCCACCGGCGACAACGTCGAGATCGACGACGACGGCTACGTCTTCTACACCGGTCGCGCCGACGACATCATCAACTCGGCCGGCTATCGGATCGGCCCGCAGGAGGTCGAGAACGCGCTCGTCGCGTCACCCTGCGGTGCAGGAGTGCGCCGTGGTCGGCGTGCCCGACGCCGACCGCGGCGAGATCGTGAAGGCCTGGGTCGTGCTCGCCGACGGCCACGTCGGCGATGACGATCTCGTCGCCGAGCTGCAGACCCACACCAAGGCAGACCACGGCGCCGTACAAGTACCCGCGGGCGATCGCCTTCGCCGACGAGCTCCCCAAGACCGTCACCGGCAAGATCCGTCGCAACGTGCTGCGAGCGAAGGGATGAAGCCAATGACCGACGCCGTCTTCGAGACTCTCGAGCGACTCCCGGCCTATCGCGTCGCCGAGCAGACGATCCGACGACGGATCCTCGACGGCGTCGCTCGCGCCCGGCACACTGCTGCCCCCGGAGCACGACCTCGCCGACCAGCTCGGCGTCACCCGACCGACCGTTCGCGAGGCCATGCGATCCCTCGAGTCGGCGGGGCTCATCGAGCGAGGCGCCCGGCGACGGATGGCGGTCACCGCCCCGGCCAAGAGCGTCGTCACCAACGCCATGCACGAGGCGATCGTCCTCCACGGCATCTCGTACCGCGAACTGTGGGAGGTCCAGACGGCGGTCGAGCCGCTCGCCGCCCGCTTGGCCGCGACCAACATCACCGCCGAGCTCCTGGAGCAGCTGCGAGTCAACCTCGACACGACCGCCGACTGCCTGGACGACCCGATTGCGCTCGCCGAGGCCGACGTCGAGTTCCACGACCTCGTCGCCCAGGCAGCCGGCAACCATGCGCTGCTGCTCGCCCGCGAGCCGCTCGGCGCCCTGCTCTTCCCGGCGTACGGCACCGTGATCCGACGCATCGGGCCCGGGCGCCGGCTCTTCGAAGCCCACAGCCGCATCTTCCACGCCCTCGAAGCCGGCGACGCCGACACGGCGCAGGACTGGATGACCAAACACTTCGTCGACTTCAAGCGCGGCTGCGAACTCGCCGGACTCGACCTCGACGACGCCGTCACCGCAGACCATCTAACGACCAGCAACCAACCAGCCACACGACAACGGAGAAGCCCCATGACCACTACACAACGGCGTCCACCACCTGGCGATCGCCACCGAAAGACATCAAGACACAGATCGAGTTCTTCAACGACGTGCTCGGCTGCGAACTCGTCGCGCTCTACTGGATGCACGGCGTCGAAGGCGCCTGGCACGGCTTCATGAAGCTCAACGACACCTGCTCCATCGCGTTCGTCGAGACTCCCGACATCACGGGGATCGACCGCACCATCGGCGTCACCCACGCCGGCAGCGGCGGCGGGCCGTGCGCCGGCGGCACGATGCAGCACGTGGCGTTCAACGTCGACACCCTCGACGATCTGCTCGCGATGCGCGATCGCATCCGCTCGCGCGGCATCACCGTCTTCGGTCCGCTCGATCACGGCATGTGCCACTCGATCTACTTCGCCGGCCCCGAGGATCTCAGCCTCGAAATCGCCACCTCGGACAAGCCGATCGACGGTCGGGCCTGGATCGACCCCGAGGTCGTCGAGTTGGCCGGCATCTCCGCCGACGAACTCGAGCGCTACCGCAACCCGGTCACCTACGAGGCCACCGACACTCCGGTTCCGCAGCCGGCGTTCGACCCCGACCTTCCGTGGCAGCGCGGCATCCCGCAGGAGATGTACGAGGCGATCATCTCGATGCCCGACGAGGTCGTCACCGCACAGATGAGCGAGAACACTCCGCCCGTCCTTGTCGAGGACTGATCACTTCGACCGTGATCGACTTCACCGGCCGGACCGTGCTCGTCGCCGGCGGCAGCAGCGGCATCGGGCTGGGCACCGCTCGGCGCTTCGAGCGCGCCGGTGCCGACGTCCACGTCACCGGCACGCGCGCCAGCCGCTGCGCGACTATCCCGACAGCGATCTCGACGGACTCGAGTTCCATCAACTCGACGTCGCCGATCCCGGAGCGGCAGCAGACACTCGCCGCCGACTTCGGCGATCTCGACGTGCTCGTGCCGAGCGTCGGCACGGTCGCCTACGGCGGCGCCGAGTACGACATCGACACGTTCCGCCAGGTCGATCGACGTCAACCTCAACGGCGTCATGGCTCTGTGCACCGCGTTCCGACCGCAGCTCACCGAGTCCGACGCGGCAAGCATCGTCATGATCGGATCGACCTCGAGCTTCATCGCCACCCCGGGCCAACCCGCCTACTCGGCGAGCAAGGGTGCACTCGTCACGCTCACCAAGTCGCTCGCTGCGGCGTGGGCGAAGCACGGCATCCGGGTGAACGGCGTCGCCCCCGGTTTCGTCAACACCAAGCTGACCAGCCGCAGCCACGACGACCCCGACGTCTACGACGCGACGATCAAGCGCATCCCGATGCGCCGCTGGGGCGAACCCGAGGAGATGGGCGACGCCGTCGCTGTTCCTCGCTTCGCCGATGGCCAGCTACATCACCGGGCAGATGCTGCTCGTCGACGGCGGCATCACCCTGATGTGATGACGATCACGATGACGACCAGACCTCGCCGCCGGCGACCGACACGTCGCCGGTCAGCCGACCAACAGGACTGGGCCGCCCTCGAGGCGTGGCTCCGCGCGAGCGACGTGCCCGACCTCGACGGCCCGCTGAGCGTGCGAGCAGTTCACCGGCGGCCACGCCAACCTCACCTACTGCGTCACCTTCGGCGCGACCGAGTTGGTGGTGCGCCGACCGCCGTTCGGCGACATCGCTCCCGGCGCCCACGACATGGCTCGCGAGTATCGGGTGCTCGCACGGGCTCGGGCCGGTGTTCGATCGGGCGCCTCGGGCGCTCGCGTTCTGCGACGACGTGTCGGTGATCGGTGCGCCGTTCCTCGTCGTCGAACGTCGCACGCGGTCTCGTCGTGCGCGACGAGATCCCCGCCGGGCTCGCCGACGGCCCCGATGCCGCTCGCCGGATCTCGATGGCACTCGTCGATGCCCTCGCCGAACTCCACGCGATCGACGCCGAGCGACGTCGGGCTCGGAGCGACTCGGTCGACCGGACGGCTTCGTCGAGCGACAGCTCGCCGGCTGGCACGACCGCTGGCACCGGATCGGACATGCGCGGCGCTCGCAGCGCACGCTCGTTCGACGCAGGTCCACGAACAGCTCGTGCCGACCCAACCGTCGAATCGCCCGAGTCTCGATCGTCCACAACGACTACAAGCTCGACAACGCCATGTTCACGCCGGGCGAACCCGACCGGGTGTCGTCGATCTTCGACTGGGACATGGCCACGCTCGGCGACCCGCTCGTCGACCTCGGCACGCTCCTCGGCTATTGGAAAGAGCCAACCGACCAGGTCGACCGAGCACCGACGATCGCCCTCGACATGACCGGCTTTCCACGCACGACGACACTCGTCGAGCGCTACGCCGTCGGCCGGCCACGACGTCGATCACATCCAGTGGTACGAGGCGTTCGCGCTCTGGAAGCACGCCGTCGTCCTCAAACAACTCCACCACCGATTCGTCGCCGGCGACAGCACCGACGAACGCCTCGGCGAGCTCGGCGACCACATCGAACCAATCGTCGAACTCGCTCACTCGCTGCCTCCCGAATCCTGAACATGAACCGCCGATGCTCCGAGCCCATGTCCGACCCGACCACCGCCCCAACGTGCTGTTCATCATCACCGATCAGCACCGTGCCGACCACGTCGGCTTCATGGGCAACAACGTGGTCCGCACGCCCCACCTCGACGCGCTCGCCGAGCCGCGGCACGGTGTTCGAGAGCGCCTGGGTGAGCAACCCGGTGTGCATGCCGAACCGCAGCACGCTCATGACCGGCCGCATGCCGTCGAGCCACGGCGTGATCACCAACGACCGCTCGTTGGAGTGGGGCGCAAACACCTACGTCCGTCGCTTCCGAGCCGAGGGCTACCGCACCGGCCTGCTCGGCAAGTCGCACCTGCAGAACGGCGTCAGCCGGCTCACCTCGCAGGACAGCCAGCTCGAGCCGGCGATGTTCGACGCCGTGGCCCGACGGCTGGAACGAACTCGAATTCGCCGAGCACTACCTCGACGGGCATCCCTCGACTGGCCCGACGACTTCTACGGCTTCGACACCGCCGAACTCTCGCTCAACCACGGCGCAGCCGTCGAGGGACACCACTACCAGTGGGCGATCGAGCGAGGTGCCCGCCACGAAGATCTCGTCGTCCCGCAGACGGCGGACAACCCGCAGGCCGGGGTGGCGACCCGTGGTGGCAGGTGTACGACCCGCCGTACGGCGAGGAGTTCCACTCCAGTTCGTTCGTCGCCGACCGCACGATCAACTTCATCGAGGAGGCCGCCGCCGAGGACTCACCGTGGCTGGCGTGGGCGTCGTTCCCCGACCCGCATCATCCGTTCACTCCGCCCGGGTCAGTGGTACGACCGCCATGACCCCGACGACATGGAGTTGCCCGCCACCTTCGACGACCCGATGGACGGCGCCCCAGCGTTCCTGCAAGATGATCCAGCAGCGGTCGGTCGCACGACATGCGGTACTGGGTCGACCTCATCGGCGCCACCAGCCCCGAGGTCACCCGGGCCGCCATCGCCGCCAACTACGGCACGATCGAGATGATCGACGACCGCGTCGGCCAGATCCTCGCCGCCGTCGAACGTCTCGGCCAGACCGACAACACGATCGTGGTCTTCACCGCCGACCACGGCGACATGATGGGCGACCACCACCTGCTCCTGAAGGGCATGATGCACTACCGCGGCTGCACCCAGGTGCCGATGGTCATCGCCGACCCGCGCCGGTCACCGGGCCGCACGTCGTCGCTCGATCAGCAGCATCGATCTGCCGTCGACCCTGCTCGACCTGTGCGACATCGACGGCTACCACGGCATGCAGGGCGTCAGCCAGACGCCGGTGCTCGACGACCCGACCAGCGTCGGTGCGCGACGCGGTGCTGATCGAGGACGACATCGACATGGCCCTGCCCACCGGTCTTCCCCACGTCGATCCGCACGCTGATCACCCCGACCCACCGGTACTCCCGCTACACCACCGGCGAGGACCAGCTCTACGAGCTCGGCACCGACGACGACGAGCGCACCAACCTCGCCAAGACGCGACCCGAAGCTGCGCGCCGAACTCGATCGAGCAGCTCACCGACACGATGATCGCCCACACCGACAAGGCCGGCGACGCCACACCCGTCTGACACCGAAAGAAATCATGACAACCAAATCGCCCTCCCTCGACCTCGACCTGTTCTCCGACGAGGCGATCGCCGATCCGTATCCGTTGTACGAACAGATCCGCAATGCAGGCCCTGTCGTCTGGCTGGAGCAGTACGACATGTGGGCGATCTCGCGCTTCGACGACGTTCGCGCCGCGCTCCGCGCCGATTCGACGTTGCTGTCGGGCACGCGGTGTGGCCGTGAACGCGGCGCTCAACGACACCGGCGGCCAGAACTCGCTCGTGAGCGACGGCGACGACCACAAGCGCTTGCGCTACGGCGGTGATGAAGCCGATGATGCCCAGCGCCCTGCGCGACATCGCGGCCGGATGCAGGAGACTCTCCGACGAGCTCGTCGATCGGTTGCTCGCCGAGGACAGCTTCGACGGCATGACCGACTTCGCTCAGCACCTGCCCGTCAGCATGGTGTCGGTCTTCGTCGGGTTGCCCGAGGAGGGTCGTGAACGAATGCTCCACTGGGCAGCTGCGGGCTTCAACGCGCTCGGACCGATGAACGAGCGCGGCCAGATGGCCGATGCCCGACCTGATCGAGGGCATCCAGTACATCACCGGCCTCGACCGAACGATTCGCTGCACCCCGAGGGTTGGGCGGCGGGCCTCTACCAAGCCGTCGACGACGGACTGATCGACCGTCGACGAGGCCGCGCATGCTCGTGTTCGACTACGTCGCTCCCAGTCTCGACACCACGATCCTCGGCACCGGCCACATGCTCCACCAACTCGGCCGCAACCCCGAACAGTTCGACAAGGTCAAGAACGACCCGTCGCTGATCCTGCGAGCGCCGTCCACGAAGCGCTGCGCATCGGCTCACCGGTCCGTGCGTTCACCCGGTTGGCCGACACCGACTATCGAAGAGGGCGACGTGTTCGTTCCCGCCGGCGATCGCGTCGTCATCCTCTACGCAGCGGCCAATCACGATGAACGCCACTACCCCGACCCCGCAGGTCTTCGACATCGAGCGCGACGCCAAGGACCACGTCGCCTTCGGGCTCGGCGTCCATCGCTGCGCCGGCGCACACCTCGCCAACCTGGAGATGGAATGCCTGCTCGACGCCATGGTTCGCAAGGTCACCACGATCGAGGTCGGCGACCCCACACCGTTCCCCAGCAACATGCTCGCCGGATTCGCGTCGTTCCCGGCGAGCTTCAGCTGACCGACACTCCCAGCCATCGCACCGTCGAAAGGTACACGCATGACCGACTACGCCGACAGCATCAAACACGTCGAGGACTACATCCGACTTCCGCTGCTGTACAACCACTGGTACGTCGCCGGAACGTGCGACGAGTTCGACCGCGATCCGAAGGCCAGAACACTGCTCGAGCGGTCGATCGTGTTCTACCGCACGACCGACGGGCAACTCGTCGCCTCACAGAACCGCTGTCTGCATCGCGCCTTTCCGCTGAGCGAGAGCAAGCTCGACGGTGACGAACTGGTCTGCGGCTACCACGGCATCCGCTACAACCCCGAGGGCCTCGATGGTTCGCGTGTCCCGAGCCAGAAGAAGTGCCCCGACCGCAAGCTGCGCATGTACCCGGTGGTCGAGCAGGGCCCGTTCGTGTTCATCTGGATGGGCGACGAAGACGCTCCCGACATGGAACGGCTCCCCGACTTCCCGTTCCTGGCCAACCCCGAGATGCTCACGCTGCACGGGCAGCACCATCTCGACGGCAGCTACCTGCTCATGCAGGAGAACCTGAACGATCTGACGCACTTCGCCTATCTCCACCACGACAGCGCCGGGTTCGACGACGCGTTCCTCGAACTCCCCACCGTTCACCGAGGAGACGCCCGAAGGCGTCAGCTGCTACCGCGTGCGAACGCGACCCGGCCGAGGCCGGCAAGTTCTTGCCGCCCGATGTCCAAGCCCGTATCGGCGATCGCCCGGTCGAGCAGTGGGACGGCGGCGTGGCGATCTCGCCCGGCGTGTTCAAGGGCGACGCCCCGATCAAGGTCGGCGACCCCGACTCCGACGATGTCGAGATCTTCAACCGGTACATCATGCACTACCTCACGCCGGAGACGGCGACGACCCACCACTACTGGTGGTCGGTGACCGACGACTACTCACCGAACATTCCCGAGGTCAACGAGATGATGACCGCTGCCTTCGACAAGGTGTTCAGCGAGGACGCGTGGGCCGTTGCCCACATGCAGAAGCTGTTGGACGACGACAAGACACGACTACCAGGAGCTCGTGATCGGCGGCGACAAGGCCGGCCTGTTGTTCCGACGACGAGTGCTCGGCTGGGTCGAAGACGAGTACAGCGACGCGACAGCGACGTCTGAGAACAAACAGGGGGAACGGCAACGATGAACAACAACGCAGCAGCCGACGACGTTGCCGACGCCGTCTTCGGGGCGATCGAGCGCGGGAACCTGGAGCAGCTCGGCCGGCTGTGGGCCGACGACATCGAGGTGTGGCACAGCAACGACGAAGTCGTGCAGGACAAAGCGCACAACCTGGCAACGATCGGCTGGATGATCGAGAACACCGCATCGGTCGAGTACCGAGACATCGTCCGCGACCCAACCGCCGAAGGCTTCGTCCAGCGCCACACTCTTCGGCTCACGCACCACAACGGGCGCACTGCTGATCTCGCCGTGGCCATCTTCCTGTCGATCAGTGACGGTCAGGTCATCAGGATCGACGAGTACTTCGACTCCGCCCGTGCGAAGGTCGCGTTCGGCCTCTGATCTCGCGAGCCGTTTCGGCCAAACCGTTCTTCTAACCGCCAACCCTGACTGGAGCCAACCATGGCTTGGGACTTTGAAACCGACCCCGAATTCCAACAGCACCTCGACTGGATGGATGCCTTCGTCACCAATGAGGTCCAGCCGCTCGACCACGTGCTCGGCGATCCCTACGACAAGTCCGACGAGGTCGCCATGGGTCTCGTCGTGCCGCTGCAGGAGCAGGTGAAGGAACGCGGTCTGTGGGCCTGCCACCTCGGCCCCGATCTCGGAGGGCCCGGCTACGGCCAGCTCAAGCTCGCCCTGATGAATCAGATCCTCGGCCGGTCACGCTTCGCTCCGACCGTGTTCGGCTGCCAGGCCCCCGACAGCGGCAACGCCGAGATCCTCGCCCACTACGGCAGCGAGGCACAGAAGGAGCGCTACCTGCAGCCGCTCCTCGACGGCAAGATCAGCTCCTGCTACTCGATGACCGAACCTCACGCCGGCGCCGATCCCACCTTGTTCACCACCAAGGCAGTCAAAGACGGCGACGAGTGGATCCTCAACGGCGAGAAGTGGTTCTCTTCCAACGCCAAGTTCGCCAGCTTCTTCATCGTCATGGCGGTCACCAACGACGACGTCAGCGCCTATGAGGGCATGTCGATGTTCATCGTGCCGGCCGAGGCCGAGGGCGTGAACATCATTCGCAACACAGGCATCGGCACTGAACCAGAGGAAGAGGGCAGCCATGGCTACATGCGCTACGAGAACGTCCGGCTGACCGACGACAACCTGCTCGGCGATCCAGGCTCGGCCTTCGCGATCGCCCAGGTCCGTCTTGGAGGCGGGCGTATCCACCACGCGATGCGCACCATCGCCCAGGTCGAGGCCGCCTTCGACATGATGTGCGAGCGAGCCCTGTCACGAGAGACCCGCAATGGCCCGCTCGCCTCGCTCGGCGTCGTCCAGGAACAGATCGCCGACACGTGGATCGAGATCGAGCAGTTCAAGCTGCTCGTTCTGCGGACGGCGTGGCGTATCGACAAATACAACGACTACCGCAAGGTGCGCAAAGACATCTCGGCGGTCAAGGTTGCGATGCCGAAGGTGTACCACGACGTTGTTCTGCGGGCGATGCATCTCCACGGGGCCCTCGGGCGTTTCCAACGAGATGCCGTTCACCCGGATGCTCATCGCCTCGGAAGTCATGGCCCTCGCCGATGGTCCCACCGAGGTCCACAAGACCACGGTCGCCCGGCAGGTGTTGCGCGAACACAAGGCCATCGACGGACTCTGGCCGACCTCTCACCTCCCTGCCCTCAAGGCCGCGGCTCGAGCGAAGTTCGCTGACTACCTCGACCTCCAAGCCGCCGACTACTGATGGCGGCACCAGGAATGACACAGCAGGACACCCTCGACGGGGTCGATCTCGATCGACTCCGTCAGTGGATGGACGAGCGCTCGCTCGGTTCTGGCGACCTCGAAGACGTCTCGCAACTCACTGGTGGCACGCAGAACATTCTGCTTCGCTTCCGGCGATCCGGCAGCGACTACGTGTTTCGCCGCCCTCCGCTCCACAAGCGGGCCAACAGCGATGAGACCATGCGTCGCGAGGCTCGCGTTCTCGCCGCCTTGGCCGACACCGACGTCCCCCACCCGCGCTTCATCGCTGGTGAGCCCGACGTCGAGGCGCTCGGCGCCAGCTTCTACCTGATGGAGTCGGTCGACGGGTTCAACGCCTCGGAGTCACTGCCCGAGCCCCATCGCTCCAACCCGGCCATGCAGGCCGAGATGGGCTTTGCCCTTGTCGACAGCGCCGCGGTGCTCGGCACGGTCAACCATGTCGAGGTCGGACTCGGCGATTTCGGTCGGCCCGACGGCTACCTCGAACGTCAGGTCGAACGCTGGAGCCGCCAGCTCGAGAGCTATCACGAGATCTCCGACGACTGGCAGCCAGACCTTCCTGGCGTCAACGACGTCGGCAACTGGCTCGGGGCCAACCGTCCCGAGACCTCGACGACCGGCATCATCCACGGCGACTACCACACCGCCAACGTGATGTATCGACACGACAGCCCCCAGCTTGCTGCCATCATCGACTGGGAGCTGACCACCATCGGCGACCCATTGGTCGATCTCGGCCTCATCGTTGCGTTCTGCACAGAAGACGATGAGGGCGGCTTCGGCCCGGGCGGCGCCCTCATCGCCGCTTTCCCACCGGTCAGCGAGCTCGTGGCCCGCTACGGCGAGCGGTCGGGCCACGATGTCTCGGCCGCCTCGTGGTACGGCGTCCTTGCCTGCTACAAGACCGGCATCATCCTCGAAGGCACCTACGCCCGTTCGATTGCTGGCAAGGCGCCCAAGGCAACCGGCGACATGCTCCATGCGATCGCCCTCGGCCTGTTCCGTCGGGCCAACCGACTCATCCGTGAAAGCTAAAGGCATCTCATGAAAGCACTCGTCTTCAACGGTCCTCGTGACATTCGCTACGAGGAGTACGCCGACCCAACGCTCACGGTCGACAACGGCGTGATCATCAAGGTGACCATGTGCAGCATCTGTGGATCAGATCTGCACATCTACCACGGCGATGCCATCGGAAAGGTCGAGTACGGCAAAGACCTCGAGTCGTTCTGTGTCGGCCATGAGTTCATCGGCGAGGTCGTCGAGGCCGGGCCGATGGTGCACAACTCGAGCGTTGGCGATCGAGTCTTCGTCGCCGGCGGCGCTGGCTGCGGCAACTGTGCGGCGTGCCGGTCTGGCATCGGCCGTTGCCCGGCAACCTTCGCCTTCGGTTGTTCGGCTCGCCTCCAAGGAGGACAAGCCGAATTCGTGCAGGTGCCGAATGCGGACCGGACGATTCGCAAGATTCCCGAGTACCTCTCCGACGAGCAGGCGCTGCTCCTGACCGACGCCCTTGCCACCGCCAAGTTCGGCATCGACCGTTGCGAAATCGAACCCGGCGACACCGTTGCCGTGGTCGGCCTCGGGCCAATCGGGCTGCTGGGTGTCGAACTTGCCTACATCAGCGGCGCAGCACAGGTCATTGCCATCGACCCCGTTGCCGAACGGCGGGCTCACGCCGCCAACCTCGGGGCCACCTCGCTCGCCCCCGACGAGAACCTCGTACGGGCCGTTCGCGAAGCCACTGATGGCTCGATGGTGAACCGCTGCTTCGAAGCCTCCGGCGCAGCCCCGGCCATCACCTCGGTTCCGCGCCTGATGCGCAGCGGAGGCACTGCTTCGTTCATTGGTTTACCTCAGGGCGGCACCGGCCTCGACATGGCCCAATTGATCTACCGCAGTCTCACCGTTCGGGCCGGCATCGCTCCCGTGCCCCAACTCTGGCCTTCGTTGCTGCCGCTCCTCGAGAGCGGACGCCTTCGAGCCGAGGGGCTGTTCAGTCATCGCATGCCGCTTTCCGAAGGCGCCGAGGGATACCGCATGTTCGACGCTCGCGAAGACGGCGTACTCAAGATCCTGTTCGAGCTCTGACTGGAACACCGTGGAGTACTGGTCGAACCCGAACAACTTCTCGAAACCGCACTCGAGCGAGCCCACGTGATCGCCTCCAACCCACCACTGACAATTGCCACCCAACTTCACAGGACAGTAGGAGCCAACCATGACCGATACCAGCAACCGCCACCCCCGCACCGGGTTCGACCTCGCCGAGGCCGACCGCCTGCTCAAGACCACGAAGCAGGTCCGTCGCCGCCTCGACCTCACCCAGCCCGTCCCCAACGAGCTCCTCCTCGAGTGCATCGACGTGGCCAACCACGCGCCGATGGGCGGCAACCTCGAACGCAACCGGTGGATGATCATCGATGACCCAGACACCAAGCAGGAGATCGCCGAGCGCTATGTGCGGGTCGGCCGCCCCTACCTGGAGGGTCACGCCAGCGTCGCTCAAGACAGGCGCACCGAACGGGTCATCGATTCCGGCAAGTTCCTGATCGATCACCTTGCCGATGCCCCGGCGCTCATGCTGGCCGTGCGCCTCGATCGCCCACCACCCGCTGAGCAGCTCGGTTCCACCGCCGCCTACTACGGGTCGGTTCTCCCAGGTGTGTGGAGTTTCCAGCTCGCCGCCCGCGCCCGCGGCTTGGGGTCAGCCTGGACCACCTTCCATCTCGAACACGAGGCCGAGGTCGCCGACATCCTTGGCATCCCGCCGACGGTCACCCAGGTCTGCCTTCTGCCCGTCGCGTACTACACCGGCGACACCTTCACCCCGGCGCCCCGGCGCCCTGCCCACGAGGTCACCTACCTCAACCGCTGGAAGCAGCCGGTCGAACCCGCCCGAAGGGACTGAGTGCCTGGACTCATACGGGCGACGCAACTCGATCTCGCCGAGAGCGTTGGTCTACATGCTCTCGAAGTAGTCGGCCTGGAGCGGGGCCAGGATCGCCTTTGCTTCGTCGGAGACGTCGCCGCAGATCGTCCGTTTGGTGACGACCCGCAGTTCGTCGAGCCTGATGCGGAACGTCTCGGTAGTTCTTGCCGTGGAACATCGCCGACTCGAACGAGTCGTATTCCTCGACCAGGCGCAGTGGTCTGTGCTTCGGTGTCGATGAACCAGTCGTATCGCAACGTTCCCGGTTCGGTCGCTGCCACGTGCTCAGCGAGCTCGCTCACGACCTCTCGCAGTTCGGCCTCCTTGCCAGGAAGGATCTCCGACTCGATCAAGAACAACATGCTGCCGCTCATCGCACTCACTCCTTTGTGTTGGTCATCACTGAGCCATCAGTCCGCCGTCGACGACGAGTTCTGCGCCGGTGATGTAGCTGGACTCGTCGGATGCGAGGAACAGCAGGGCGTTGGCCACATCGGCTGATGACCCCATTCGGCCGAGCGGTGTCGACTTGGCGAAACGGCCACGCAGTTCCAGCATTCGGTCGTCGGTGGTTCCGCCCGACTGCATCGGCGGCATCACGCCGGGGTGCACCGAGTTGGCGCGGATGCCCTGCTCGCCCGTGACTCACAGCCGTGGCCTTGGTCAGCGCCCGAACGGCACCCTTCGAGGCGTGATAGCCGGGGTGGCCGTGTGATCCCAAGATGCCGTAGACCGAGGAGACGTTGACGATCGAGCCACCGCCAGTCTCGATCATGACCGCCACCGCAGCATTCGTGCCGAGGAAGACGCTGGTGCTGTTCACCTCCATGAGCCGATTCCATTCAGCGATCGACGTCGGATCGGCGAGCCCCAGGTTGCTTGTCCCGGCATTGTTGATCAGAACGTCGAGCTTCTGGAACGTGCTGAGGGTGAAGCTCACGAGCGCGTCCCAGTCCTCCGACGATGTCACGTCGGCTCGACAGAAGGCGGCGCTGCCTCCACCCTCCACGATGCTGCTCGCCAGCTCTCGCCCGGCATCTTCGGCGATGTCGGCGACAACGACCGAGGCACCCTCAGACGGCGAAGAGGCGAGCCGATTCAGCGCCGATTCCTCCGCTCCCGCCGGTGATGATCGCTACCTTGTTCTGCAGTCTGGACATCGGTGGGGACGCTCACTCTCTGATTCGGCTGATCGGGGACGGAGCTACTGCATGGCGAAGTCGAAGATGAGCTGAGCAAGCTCGGTCACCATCTCGACCTGCGCCTTCGGGTCCATGTAGTGGGTTGCGTCGAATCGGTGATGACCGGTGAAGCGATCGCCCAGGGCTTCTTCCCACTGCGCCATGTAGTCGGGGTGGGCCCGATGATCGCCGCTTTGAACGATGCTCAGGACCGGGATGGTCGTGCGAGCGAGATCGGTCGGACCATCGGCCTGGCTGACGCCGGTCGCCCATTGGCTGAGCCAGGATCGCAGACTCGTGAATCGCCCGAGTCCGTTGCCGGCTTCGTTGAACTCGCGGATCTTGTCGACGTCGCCGCCGAAGTCGCTCGTCTCGGCGAACATGAAGGGGTCGGCGTTGGTCCGGTGGACGATGAAGGCTTCGTCGGCGTTTGGGCCGTACAGCTCCTCCAACGTGGCGAGCCGATCGCGCACCCAGGTCGTGATTCGTTCCATGCGGGCGCGCTTGCCCGGCGCGGATGGTGGCGATGAACTCGTCGCTGAACGGCGGACCGTGGCGGGGGTCGAAGACGTCGAGTTCCGGATCGCGGGTCAACGGATCGGCTTCGTCAACGATTGCCGCGTCGAGCACGTTGCGAAGTGTCTGCGACCGGCCGAGGTGATGACCGAACAGCACGAGCTTGTCGGCTGGCGGCAGCTGTTCTTGCTCGAGCCGGCTCGGGCGACCGTCGGGCAGATGGGTTGCGGTCAGGTTCTCGGCTTGTGCCTGGTAGGAGCACAGCAGCGACGCGCCGCCCGAGAAGCCGAGCAGGATGATGCGTTCGTAGCCCCGTTCCTTCAGGAAACGGACAGCGGTTCCCACATCTTGCACGCAGCGCTCCATGAGCAGCGTGGCATCGCTGCCGACGAAACGAGTCTGCACCGTCATGGTCGACAGACCGAGCTTCACGAGCGGGTCGACGATGTAGAACCCCGCGGTGGCCACGACGGGGTGAGTGAACACCGCAGCGGTCTTGTGCGCCGGGACCTCGTCGTTGGGTTCGCTCAGGTCGACTCGCACGCTGCGGGCTTGATTGACCGCCGGCGGGTAGAGCTCGTGGGGATAACCCCGCTCCCCGATCAACAGGAATGATCGACTCTCGCGAGCAGCGCACCGGTCGCATGCCGGAACCGGGTTCAGCTGCCATGGCCGTCAGCCTCCGGCGTTCGAGCAGAGCCGCGAGGAATGCTGGCGTTCGGTGGAGGCGGTGATACGAGTCGATGCTGAGGCCTTCGAGCATTCGCTGCATCCCTGGCTCGTAGATCGCATGGTACGCATCGCGCTCGCGTCCTGCCGGCCCGTGGGTCACGCCCTGAGGGAAGTGTCCGAGAGCGTTCACCGTCGCCCCATTCACTCGACGAATGAGGATGACTTCGTCGGAATCAACGTTGCGGTGCCGGGTCGGCAGTTCCTCGGCTTCGGGGTCGCTGACCACCGACATGGGAAGGAACGGCACACACATGAAGCTGGTCGACTCGAGGATCGACCACGATGACGGGGCCAGGTGGATCCGCTCGGATGTCAGCGGCCGGATGTCTCGGAGGTTGAGCTTGAAGGGGAACAGGTCACCCTTCCATCCGATCACGTCGAACGGCAGCTCGGCGTAGAACGCTGAGGTGATCTCGGCCCCGTGCTTGAGCTTGACCTCCCACTCCTCTTGCTCGGGCCAGTCGTACTCGGTGATCTCGGGAATGCCGAGCACACCGAAGTCGATCGGCGAATGGCGGCCGATCTGTTGATGTTCGGTGAAGCTGATGGGGGCAATCGACTCGACCACCTTTGCGGTCGTCGGCGACGACGGCAGGTGGCGGTAGGTGGTGCCCTTCGGGATCAGGATGAGATCCTCGGGCTCGTACTCGATCGGACCGAACTCGGTGGCGAACACACCTTCGCCTTCGTTGATGAAGTAGAGGGTGTCGGCATCGACGTTGCGGAGCAGGTGCGGCATCGCCGTCGAACGATGACTGATCGAGATCGACAGCTCGTCGTTGGTCAGCAGCTCGGTGGGCAGGCCAGCCGGGTGATCTTCGTCGCTGGAGGCCAAGCTCGCAACGGCGGCCACAGCGATGGACAGCGGCCCTTCCACCCGCACCGGGTCCGCCGCTTTGCGGGAGTGGTAGAGCATCGACACCGGCCCGAAGAAGCCGCCTCGGCTGTAGTGCTCCTCATTGAGGTCGGCCACGCCGACGCGAGCCTGACGCGCCACCGTGCCCCGGTGAACATGGATCCAACTGTTCTTCATGGTGCCTCTTCGGTCTAGCTCTTGGCGAAATCGAGTGGGACGCGCTGGAGGCGAGCGTTGTATCGCCGCAACCATGTCTCCATCAGGTCGACGCCCCGGCCGTCGCCCATGTCCACCATCTCCGAGTCGGTCAGACCCTGCAGCCGCTCGAGCACGATCAACAACGCGTCAAGATATTCAGCCTTCACCTGCTCGATCGAGTACCCGCTCACCCCATGGGCAACGAGTGCGGCGTGGTAGCCGGCCAACAGGTCGTCAACGTCTGACTCGGGCGAGTCCTCGTGCATCGACGACCCAAGGAAGTACGCAACGTCGATCATCCCCGGACCTGGCGTGGCATTTTGCCAATCGATGATGGAGACGACCGAGCCGTCGGGGCCGAAGAACATGTTGTCGAGCCTGAAGTCGCCATGCGACAGGCACCACGGCGCGTCCCGATAGAAGCGGTCTACCCGCTTCACCCCAGTGGCCTTGCACGCCGCGAGTAGCTCCCGCGTGTGCGATGAGAAGTTGGCACCACCCGCGGCCACGAAGTCGTCGCAACCATTGAGAAACAGAGCGTGAAGAACCTTCGGGATGGACTGGGGCCCCATCTCCCAGTGTTTGCTCGGGTTCCGATCTGCTTCCCACGTCTGAGCATGCAACCTGGCGAGCACCGCCAAACCAGCCGTGAGCTTCTCGATCGATGCATCCTCGACCTGGTTCCCGATGTCAGCGACACCGTCGAGATCCTCGATGAGCACCAAACACGGGGGCACGTAGGCATCTCGGGCGCCCTTCTTCTGCGCCCTCTTCGTCAGCGGCTTCAACAGGAACATCGGAAGGCGATCCGCCTTCATCATCGCGTTCTGCTGCTTGTGCTCATCGCCCACCGCTTCGTAGATGGCGGAATACACCTGCGGAGTCGGAACATCGAGGGCCGGCAAGATCTCGGAATAGACCCGGACCTCCCGCTCATAAACGCTGATCGCCTTGCCCATGGCGCGATTCTCCGGAACCGTCGTCGGGATCTTCGCGATGACCGTGGCTGGCCCCGCCGGGCCCTCATAGGACAGCGACAGACGAGCGACAATGCCCATGAAGCCTTCGCCCTCGCCGAGAATCCGGCGGTCGACCTGGGTCACCGTCGAGTCCGCTCCGATGGTGTTCGACCTCCGGAGCTGCTCGGTCATCCACCCGGGGGTGAACCCTTCGAGCGTGGTTGGTGTTGGTTCTGCCATGGTGTGTGACTCCTTGCGGAGACCTCTGCGCTGGGTTCAGATCAGACCGGTTGGTGATTGGCTGATCGAACAGTTGGCGGGTGTGAGTCGCCGTAGCGGGACTCGCGCTCGAAGATCACGTGATTCGAAGCCGTGTTGATGTCTCGGGCGAAACGCTGGATCGGGTTGTCGAGCATCGCTCCACTTGCGCCGATGAGCGAGGCGATCGAGTTCGTAGCGTCGCGACACATGAACACGGCGTGCGTCATTCGGCTGGCCCACGCGCTTCGTTCCTCGGCAGTGGCCTCCCTGCGGTTGGCCATGATCGAGGTGAGCACGTCTCGCATCAGGAGTTCGGCTGCATCGATCGATATCGACGCCTCAGCGATGAGGCCGAAGTTGCCCTCGCCCTTCACCGTGCCGGTCGCCTCGATTTTCGCCTTCACCTGCTCGCTGAATGCCGCTCGAGCTCCCCGAGCAGCGCCAAGGCAGGGAAGGCCAGCGGCGAATGAAAGCACCGGGATGAGCGGGGTTGTGTACAAGGTCGCCGGCATAGCGATCGGCGAGGCCAAGGCTGCCGTCGATGAGGCCGAGAAAAGGCACGGCGTAGTCGCTCGAGACGAAGACATCGTCAACGGCGAAGTCCATCGAACCGGTGCTGCACATGCCCGCGATGTGCCAGTTGTCGATGGGCTCCACCTCGCCTCGCGGGAGCAAGAACATCAGCGGTTCCACTCCGCCATCGGCGTCGGTGGCCAGGCACCCGGCAAGCACCCAGGTGGCGTGGACGATGCCGGTACCCCACGACCAGCGACCGGTCACGCGGTAACCCCCATCAACTGCTGTGGCGGTACCGCCTCCGATGTTCAAACCGGCGGGGGCAAGGACGTACGAATCATCGCCGTAGGCATGATCCTGCACCTCCTCAGGGAAGGCGGCGAGCCAGAAGGCGTGTTCGATGTAGAAGCCGATGATCCAGCCCATGGGCGGGTCAGCCTCGGACAGAATCAACACGACCTCGAAGAAGGTGTCGATGTCGAGCTCGTAGCCGCCGTACCGCTTCGGCACCATCATCGAGAACAAGCCACTGTCACGAGCGGCGTCGATCACCTCGTCGAGCGGACGGCGAGCAATCTCGGCTTCACGAGCCTTCTCACGCAGCAGCGGAGCGAGATCGTGGGCGGCTTGGATGCACTCTTCAGGCGACATCAACGGCAGTTCCTCTCGCTCGGCTCCGGGCGGCTCCCTCCGGCGAGATCCGGCCGCCTAAGGTATTGTCAGACAATAGTACCAATGGTGTTCGAGTGCGATCCGCGGGCCGACCCGCTGCCATTCGACGCCTCAGCCGCCCGGGCTCTCGGCAACCTCCAGACGGACGCCGACCTCAGCTGCTTCTTCAACGTGGGCGTATCGGGCGTCGCCAACTACCGCTCCATCCTCGGACTCCGCAACTGACAGCGGACGCCTGCACCGTCATCCAGGTTCGGGCACGACGTCAGTCGACGCAACCCGATCGGACGATGTCGATCAGGCGGTTTGCAGCGAGAGGTCGGTCAGCGTGGCCGATTCGATCAACGGATCGAACGCCGCTCGTGCGTCTTCGAGGCTGATGAACTCGTCTTCCGGGATCTCGCGGATGGTCGATGTCGGAGCGCCATACACGCGCTCGCCCATCATCCGGCCCTGCTCGTCGTACGGCCACATCATGCAGAGCCACAGCGATTCGATGTACTTCGCATCTGGGCTGCTGACCTCGTGGCCGCGGGCGGCTGCGGTGGCACCGGTCATGTAGACGTTGTAGAGCGCCTCGGAACCGAAACCCCAGTCCGACACCGAGAGACTCTCGTGTTCGAGCAGCATCACGGTCGTCTCGGCGTCAGACAAGCTCTGGTAGAAGCCCTTGACGGCTTCCTCTCCGTCGAGTTCGATCGTCCCCTCTGTCGTGGCCAGCCGGTAGAACGGCTGCTCCACGGTCATCTCGGGCACGAAGATCTCGTGGTAGCGACCGCTGACTTCGAGCATCGCGTGGAGGCGGTAATTCTCCAGAATGCGTCGGTGCAACGGGTTGGTGGTCGTCTCGAGCAGCGTGTCTGCAGCGAGCGTCAGTAGTCGAATGTCGGCCTTCATCTGTGTTCTCCTTGTAGTGGGAATCATTGCTGTGTAAATCGTTACTGTGTGGATCGTGCGGTAGCGGCGGTCATCGCACCGGGTTGCTTCCGTCCCAGCCGGACGCCTCGTCGCGGATCATCGCAAAGACCTGTTTCAAGTCGGGCGTGAGGTCCGCGACTTCCATCACTGGTTGGCCGTCGTCGCCGCCTTCGAAGTACGAGAAGCGCGTGCCGGTGCCTGCCATGACTCCTTCGGCCAGCAACGTCGCGCCGTCGTCGGCGAATCGCTGCAACTCGGTGTCGAAGTTCTCGCTCCACACCGAAACGTGCTGCAGTCCCGGGCCGTACTGGTTGAGGAAGTCGAGATACGGCGACGGGGCGTCGTTGTGTTGCTCGATGAGTTCGATCTGCATGTCGCCAGAGTTGGCGAGTGCGAGACTCACGTCGGGTTCGGACAGCTCACCGCGATAGCGAAAGCTCTCCATCTCGACGTGGTCCATCCGGAAGAACGGTCCGATCCGCAGCGTCTGCGTCCAGTACTCGAGCGCCTCGTCGAGCGACGACACGATGATGCCGTTCTGCCTGATCGGTCCGAACAGATTGCTCATGTGGTTCCCCGTTTCGCACGGCGGCTACCCCATCGGCATTGCCCCCGTGAGATGGATTGTCATACAATACGACCGACACGTCAATTGTTGCTTCGGTTACAGAGCTTCAATCTGCAGAGCTTCGATCCGCAGAGCGACGGGTGGAAAAGGGGACATCATGTACGAACATCTCGGTCAGGTCATGGCGCGTGGAGCACAGGAGTACGGCGATCGTGTGGCGCTGGTGTTCCACGATGAGGAGTTCACGTATCGTCGACTCGACGAGTTGTCGGCGCGACTGGCGAATGCACTCGCCGGCCTCGGAATCGGGTCCGGTGACCGCGTCACGCTCTATTCGCAGAATCGCTGGGAGTGGATCGTCAGCTACTACGCGGTGCTGCGACTCGGTGCCATCGTCAACCCCATCAATGTGATGTTGACACCCGACGAGGTCGTCTACGTCACTCGAGACTGCGGCGCCAAAGCCCTGCTCGCTTCGCTCGACAAGGGCGCACCGATCATCGATCGCCGCAGCGAGACGCCGCTCGACCACATCGTGCTCTTCGGCGACGACATCCCCGACGGCGCGACGTCCTTCGACGAGCTGATCGCTCATGCTGGACCGGACTTCGACGACGTCGATATCGATCCGTCGTCGACCTCCACGATCGGCTACACGAGCGGCACGACCGGGCACCCCAAAGGTGCGATGCTGACCCACCGAGGAATCGTGCTCAACAGCGCCATGACCGCGAACATGCACGCCCGCACCAGCGACGACGTCTGCTACACCGCTCTGCCCTGTGCACACGTGTACGGCAACGTCGTGATGAACGGCACCTTCTTCCTCGGCGGCACGCTGGTGCTGAACGACCGCTTCGATCCCCTCGACTCCATGGGGCTCATCGAGCGTTACCGAGCCACGATCTTCGACGGCGTTCCGACGATGTTCATGGTGATGCTCGCCGACCCGAAGTTCGACGATTTCGACCTGTCGTCGCTGCGCCTGTGCGCGGTCGGCGGCCAGACGATGCCCGAACCGAAGATGCGTGAGGTCGAGGAGCGCTTCGGGTGCCCGTTGATCGAGTTGTGGGGAATGACCGAGATCGGCGGCCTCGGCACCACGTTCCCGGCGTACGGGCCGCGCAAGCACGGTTCGATCGGCATCGCGATCCCCTACACGGAGTGTCGCATCGCTCACGTGGACGATGCCGCCATCACCATGCCGCCCGACGAGGTCGGCGAGCTGATGGTCCGTGGTCCGATCGTGATGCAGGGCTATTTCGGCAATGAAGAAAAGACCAGCGAGACGATCGAGCCCGATGGCTGGCTCCACACCGGTGACCTCGGCCGCATGGACGAAGACGGCTGCGTGTTCATCGTCGACCGCAAGAAGGACATGATCCTCACCGCCGGGTACAACGTGTACCCCGCCGAGATCGAACGCGTCGTGGCCGGGCATCCTGCCGTCGCCCTGGTGGCCGTCGGCAGTGTCGATGACGAGCTGAAGGGCGAACTCGCCAAGGCCTATGTGGTCCTGAAGAGCGGCGCCACCGCAACCGAGGTCGAGATCATCGAGTTCTGCCGCGAGACGCTCGCGGCATACAAGGTGCCACGACTCGTCCAGTTCGTCGACGACGTCCCGAAGACGAGCACCGGCAAGGTCATGCGCCGGATGTTGAAAACCCTGGATGGCGACTCAGGCCGATGAGGCCTGCCTCGATGAGCCGCGCCCACCGTCACCGATCGTGGAGGAAGCCGTGAAAGCCGCCGTACTACGCAACAAAGAACTGATCGTCGGCGACATCGCCGAGCCCGAGCCGACGGCCGGTCAGGTCCTGGCCAAGGTGTTGGCCTGCGGGATCTGCGGGAGTGACCTCCATGCAGCGAACGACATCGATGGCCTTGCCGCGCAGGGCATCGGCAATCCCAGCCCCAAGCGGGCCATGCTCGACCCGGCACGCGACCTCGTGATGGGGCACGAGTACTGCCTCGAAATCATCGACCTCGGCCCCGGAGACGATCACGTATCGGCCAGCGGTGAACCGCTGAAGATCGGCGATCGTGTCGCCTCGCTTCCGATGTCGATCGCTCGTGGCGTGTTCCAAACGGTTGGATACTCCAACGAAATGAACGGCGGCTACGCCGAGCGGATCGCCGTCGACGCCCGAATGTGCCTCCCGATTGCGACCGACGTACCCACCGAGCTCGCGGCACTGACCGAACCGCTGGCCGTTGGCGAGCACGCGGTCGCAAAGGCCAGACTCCAGCCCGACACCGTGCCGCTCGTCGTCGGCTGCGGACCGGTCGGACTGGCCGTGATCGTTGCACTTCGAGCTCGCGGTATCGGACCGATCATCGCCAGCGACTTCTCCCCCACCCGTCGGGCGCTCGCCGAGCACCTGGGTGCCGACCTCGTGATCGACCCCGGCGCCGAGTCGCCCTATGACACCTGGGCCACGATGTGTTGGCCCGAAGGTGTCGATCGGCACGATCCGTTCAACGGCTTCGCCGGTATCACCGCCAAGCCGAACGTGATCTTCGAGTGTGTCGGGGTCCCTGGCATGATCGCCCGCGTGGCCGGCGGCGCCCAGCGGGGAACCCGCGTCATCGTCGTCGGCGTGTGCATGGAGTCCGACCAATTCGAGCCGTTCGTCGGCATCAACAAAGAACTCGAGCTCCAGTTCGTTCTCGGGTATTCGGTCAACGAGTTCGCTTCGACGCTCGAAAAGATCTCGTCGGCATCGCTCCCCGGCATCGACGCGCTGATCACCGGCTCGGTTGATCTCGCCGCCACGCCACAGGCCTTCGTCGATCTCGCCAATCCCGAGCAACACGTCAAAATCCTCGTTCGCCCGGGCGACTGATCATCGCCCCACAACTCCAGGGGACCTGAGCTCAGCGCCTGAGTTCAGGTGCATTCGAACTCCGCCGCTCGCTTCTCGACGAAGGCCGCAATACCTCCCCGGCCGTCGTGTCGAGCCATCGATTCGAACTGGCGACGCCAACCTTGGCAAGGTCTACCAGACGTCCAGCTAGCGCTGATACGTCCGGCTCAGTCCGCCCTGTCAGTAGAGCGCTCTACTACGCCTGACGTCCAACCAACCAAGCATCGCCGAACGACTCGCCCAGCCACCCGGCATCGAAGACGTGGCCTTCCATCCTCCGGTTGCCCCAGGCACAGCCGAACCTGCCGACTTCGACTGATGTTCGTTCTCGACACGAACGTTGTCTCCGAGCTACGCAAAGCAGCCGCAGGCCAAACCAACGCCGGCGTAGCTGCTTCGGCAGCCAGCGTGCCGACCGCCTCGATGTTCATGTCCGTCATCTCGTTACACGAACTCGCACACGGCGTACTCCTCGCTGAACGCAACGACCACATAAAGGGCTCCGTGCTGCGAACATGGCCCGACACAAGTGTGATTCCAGCATTTGAAGGACGCCTCCTGGCAGTAGATGCCGAGATCAGCCGTTGCGCCGCCGCACCCCACGTGCCCGATCCAGCACCCTTTCGAGATGCCTTGATCGCCGCAACCGCACTCCACCACGGCATGACCGTCATCACCCGCAACACCAAGGACTTCGAACGCTTCGACAACGTCCGCGTGACGAACCCCTGGAACTGACTCATTCCTCAACGTTCCCAGGTCTCTTTCGCGTCGGATACCGACCGAAACACAACCCAAAACTCAGCCACCGGAACCTAGAAGCGGCCCACCAAATGGTGGGCCGCTTCTAGGTATTACGTGGAGCGGACGACCAGATTCGAACTGGCGACCCCAACCTTGGCAAGGTTGTGCTCTACCAACTGAGCTACGTCCGCAGCGATCGGCAAGGATAACAACACGGCTCGGAAATCCACCGAGAGATCGCGGCGATCGGCGAACTCAGCCGCGGGTGGACCGTTGCTGTTGCGGCGGTTGTGGGGCGGTCAGGCGGGTCCACTCATCGTCGTCATCGTCGTCGACGATCGGCGAGACCGGGTCGACAACACGGTGTGTCCCCGCCTGTGTCCCCGTCGGGACCGTCGTCGGGGCTGTCGTTGCCGATGGTCTGGCCGTCGCCGACCCGCGGCATCGGGCCGGTGAGCCGATTCCGGAGCCGAGGCCCGTCGAGCCTGTGAGGCCACGACTCGCCGCCGCGGGCTCGTCTTGATGGCATACCACGTCGTGAGCAGCGCCAGCAGGACGGCGACCGTGAGTAGCGCCACGATGATCAGGCGGATCTGCCCGTCACTGACCGACGTACTGAGCTGTGCGAAGACGACCACGCCTAGGAAGCTAGCGGGATCATCGCTGGTGTTGTGGGCAACTGAACGTGGTTCTGCCCCCGATGGTGCGGCGATCGAGCGGCTCACCATCTTTCGGACAGGTCGCACCCCGGGTCCGAGCGGGTTGCAGGCGCCCGGTGTGCGACCCCCCATCGCGAAGAAAATCGCCGAGCACCGATCGGAGGTGGCGCAGGAGTCGGCGCCGTGTCTTGCCGTCCAACGAGCCGGCCGGCTTCGCCGGGTCGATCCCTGCTCGCCACAGCGTCTCATCGGCGATGAGGTTTCCCACCCCGGCAATCCGCGCCTGGTCGAGAAGGCGCGCCTTGATCGGGACGTCCCCGATGAACACTCGACGATCGAGCTCAGCCGGAGTGATCACGAACGCATCCACGCCGAGTGCATCCTCGTTCGGTTCGAGACTCACCCCACCCAGACGTCGCGGGTCTCGGATGCGCAACGATCCGCCGTCGGCGAACACAACCGCAAAGCGATCCCAAGCGGGATCGTCACGATCGCTCGAGTATTCGAGCGAGTCGATCGGTGCGAGATCATCGACGATGAGGCGACCGGTCATGCCGAAACGAAGACCGAGCCGACCGGAACCGTCCGCATCCGACGATGGGTCTTCGTCGAAGTCGACGTCGAGAATCAGGAGCTTGCCGCGACGCCGGGCCGCGGAGAACGACGCCCCGGTGAGCGCGTCGACCAAGGCATGCGGCGTGGTTCCGTCCTTGCAGAACCACTCGTCGTCTGCCACCACCGAGGCGATCGTCCGATGGAGCGCACGCTCAGCGGCCCGACGGTAGATCTCGATCTCGACGCCCTCGGGCACGGATCAGTCCCGTCCCGCCTTGAACTGGTCGAGGACGAATCGGTCGACCATCGGACCCAGCTGATCGAACTCGATGAGGAATCCGTCGTGTCCATGGACTGACGAAATCTCCTCGTAGGTGACGGGCACGTCGCCGATGGCAAGTAGGTCATCCCGCAGCTCGTGCTGCTGACGCGGCGTGTACAAGATGTCGCTGTCGATCGAGACGATCAGGATCGGACAGTTGATCCGCCGCAGCGCCGCGATTCTGCCACCGCGTCCCCGTCCGATGTCGTGGAGATCCATCGCCTTGTTCAGGACCAGGTAGGCGTTCGCGTCGAACCGTCGCACCAGCTTCATCCCGTGATGATCGAGGTAGCTCTCCACTTGGAACCGATTCCACAAACCGATGCTGTCGAAACGATCGGCCTCGGCCCGGCCGAAACGCTGCTCGAGCGACGCATCGGCCCGATAGTGGAGCTGCGCGATCCGACGGGCCAGAGCCAATCCCTCGTGCGGGCCATCGCCGTCGGCCGCGTCGTAGTAGTCGCCATGGTTCCAGTTGGGATCGTTGACGATGGCGAGGCGGCCTGTCTCGCTCCATCCGATCTGCATCGCGCTCGCCGCAGCCGTGCTGGCAATGACCGCCAGGGAGGCCACTCGATCGGGGAACATCACACCCCACTCGAGGACCTGCATGCCGCCCATCGACCCACCGACGACCGACAACCAACGAGCGATACCGAGATGATCGGCCAGCATCGCCTGGGATCGGACGATGTCGCGAGGCGTGACGACGGGGAATCGGGACCCATATGGTCGGCCGTCCTCGGGATGTGGTGACAGAGGACCGGTTGATCCGCCGCACCCCCCGAGGACGTTGACGCACACGACGAAGTAGTGGTCGGTGTCCAGCGGTTTGCCGGGACCGATCATCTCGTCCCACCAGCCGGCACTCCGCTGACCCGGCCCCGATGGTCCGGACGCATGGGCATCACCTGTCAGTGCGTGGCAGACCAGGATCGCGTTCGATGCAGACGCATCGAGCGAGCCCCAACTCTCGTAGGCAACCTCGACCTGGTCGAGGCGGCCACCACCCTCGAGCGCGAAACGTCGTCCCTCTGAGACCGTGACGATGCGACGCCACGCCGGCGGATCGATCCCCGGACGCCAACCACCCGTGGCCGGCGGCGGGTCGCCGACGACAGCGGGCCGCCGCAGCGGGAAGTCGGGGTCGAACATCGCCCGAGACTACCCAATCCCCCGGGCCGGGCCCCGACGTTCGTTCCACCAGTCGAGCACGGTGCTGTCGGCGCCGAACGCCTCGGCCATGAGCCGGCCGACGCGACCGACGGCCGTCGGCCCCTCCGCCACCAAGGCTGCAGCCGCATCCCAGGCACCGCGATCAGGAGGGAGCGGTATCTCGAGAACATCTCGAGCTCGAAGCTTGACCGCGCGAACAGACAACGCTGAACCGAAGGTGCGATGTAACGCCCATGCCGCCACGCTCGGCGCCAGCAGGAGGGCGGCAACGTGGTCGAGGTCATCCGGCGCAGCCGTCACCGACAGCAGCGGCGTCACCGGGATGAAACACCCGGTTCGATCGACGAACGGTTCCAACGTTCTCGCCTGCGTCGGCACCAGCACCTTCGGCACGCCGCTGGCGCTCGAACCACCCGGCGACCGCCGGCGGAAGCAACGACTCGTCCACCACCGGATGTGTCCACGTCTGCTTGGCGAAACGCGTCGGGCGGCTCCCCCAGAACGACTCGAGCGCATCGATCGAGCCGACGGTCGCCAGCCGACAACGATCATCGTCGGCCACCCCCTCGACGCACGCCTCGGCCAACGCGTAGTACTCGTCTCGGAACCCGGCCGTTGCCTCGACCATCGAACCAAGGACAGCCGACCCATCGTCGGTCACATCGATTCCCGGATCCGGCACACCCATGGCAGAGGCGGCCGTCGCCGCCCAATTCGCCGAGCCTCGGCTCGACCGGCCATCCAGCACGGGCGCACACACCATCACGCTGGCGTCGAACACCTTCGAACCCGTGATCCACAGACCGGCGAGCGGGAACCGCTCGGCCAGCCACTCCCGAAGCGGTGCCGCGTCTCGGCCGGCCAGTACCGACTGCGGCAGCACCAAGGCGATCCTGCCCGCCACCTCGTCGACTCGATGCGCCGCATTCAGCAGGTGAATCGCAGCGAGGTCGGCGTACGGCCCCAACTCGGTCCGATGGCGCAGACGAAACGACTCCGCCGCTGCCGGCAGACCGTCGGCACCGGCGGCGGAACGAAGCGGCGATGCGAAGGGTGGATTCCCCAGCACCAGGTCCGGCGCGGCCCACATCGACGGCCACGGCTCCAACGCATCGCCGACCTGCACTCGATCGGGCCGGGGGCTGACCCCGTGCTGCGCCGCCCACCGAGCCAGGACCCGGCGAGTGGTGTCGACAGCAGCGGCGGATATGTCGAGCCCGGCCACACGGCCGAGCGCAAGATCGGGAGCCAGACCGGCACCGACCATCGCGTCGAGCGCCGTCAGCAGGAAGGCGCCGCCGCCGCACGTCGGGTCGACCACGAGGCGCGGCAGCTCATCGGGTCGACAGGCGAACGCCTGCGCCGTGATCTCCTGCGCCACCTCACGCGGTGTGTACCACGCTCCTCGTTCGCCACGCTCGGACGTGGGCGTTGCGAGCTCGTCGGCCCGCATGATCTCCCAGGGATCGCGCTCCCCCGGCACGGTCAGGTCTCGGTCGGATCCCAGTTGGCCAGGTCCTGCAGACGTTCGTCGTTCGAGAACATCTCGACGATCGGGATGTCGAGTTCGAGACGCTTCTGCATGCGCTTCACGTCGAGCTCCTGATTCCACAGGACGAAGGTGACGGCCAGACCGGAACCGCCGGCCCGAGCCGTGCGACCGGAACGGTGGAGGTAGGTCTTGTGATCGTCCGGCGGATCGAAGTGCATCACGACATCGACGTCGTCGACGTGGATGCCACGAGCAGCGACGTCGGTGGCGACGAGAGCCTGGATCTTGCCGTCCGAGAACGCCTTGAGCGCCTTCTCGCGCTGACGCTGCCGAAGATCACCGTGGATCGGTTCGGCCGTCACGCCCTGAGACTCGAGATCGTCAGCGAGCCGATCACACATGCGTTTGGTGTTGCAGAACACCAGCGTGCGGTTCGAAGCCTTGATGATCGCAGCAGCGACCTTCGCCTGGTCCATCTGATGCACCGTGATGAAGCGGTGGGTCATCTGCTCGACGGTGACCTCGTCGGCCTCGACCTCGTGACGCACGGGATCGTGCTGATAGCGAGTGACCAACGTGTCGATCGCGCCGTCGAGGGTCGCCGAGAAGAGCAGCGTCTGGTGATTCCCGTCGATACGACGCAGGATCCACTCGACCTGAGGCATGAACCCCATGTCGGCCATCCGGTCGGCCTCGTCGAGCACGACGATCTCCACGCCCTCGATCGAGAGCGCTCCCCGTTCGAGCAGGTCGATCACGCGGCCGGGCGTGGCCATGACCATGTCGACGCCCTTTTCGAGGGCGCTGATCTGCTTGTCGATGTCGGCCCCGCCGTAGATCGCCAACGGCGTGAGGCCCATGGCCTTGCAGAGCGGAGCGAGCTCGTCGAACACCTGGTTTGCCAGCTCACGGGTCGGCATGAGCATCAGCGAACGCACCCGGCCACGATCACCGTCGGCAAGGCGCTGTACGGCGGGAATGCCGAAGGCGAGTGTCTTCCCGCTGCCGGTCTGCGCCTTTCCGCAGATGTCGCGGCCGGCGATGGCGTCTTCGATGGTGAGATCTTGAATGGCGAAAGCCGTGTCGAACCCTCGAGCGGCCAGCGCCTCGACGATCGGAGGAGCGACGCCCAGTTCGGCGAAAAGTCGTGTCATAGAGCTGTCAAGGCTACCGAGCGGCGGCTCGCTCCAGCAGGATGCCGTTCAGAGATTCAGAGCGCCGACCAGCGCCTCGACTCGTGAAAGGTCCGCCACCTCGAGCGGGTCGGGAAATCCGGGGACGGCGACCGCTCCGATGGGTGCTTCGGACTTGGACAGACCCGGCAGCGTGTCGAGCGGTGCGAAGATCTGCCACGAACCGGCCAACTCGGCGAGACGGGCCGCCAGATTGACCGTGGAGCCGATGTGATCGTCGCCTTCGAAGAGGATCACGTGTCCCTGCGCCATACCGGCGTGTAGGGGAAAGGCGAGCTCGTCCCGCTTCATCCGACGCATGATGTCGAGGATTGCCGACACCATCGACACCGGTTCGAGCGAGACCAGCATGGCGCCATCGCCCAACCACTTGGCGACCCGCACCCCGGTTCCCGATCCGACGGCCCGCACGATCGCCCGGAACTTGCTGAGCTGTTCCACGGCTCGATCGTCGCCTTCGAGGTTGGCGTAGGTCGTGAACCCACCGATGTCGATGAAACCGAAGGTCCGGAGTACGCGATGGCTCGAAGGAACGTGGTCGCGGGAACACGGCTCGAGGGAAAATCGGAACCGCCTTCAACCCGTGCCACCATTGTCTCGAGGGTAGTGCCGATCGACCAGATCTGGGCCGACACAGGGAGCGACACAAACCGACGAGCCCAGCCAATCGGAACGCTACGGTCATCCCGTGCCCCCTGTCCATGACCCGCTGGACCTCATCAGCGAATGGCCCGTCTCCACCGCAGCCGCCGGGTGGATCCGACCCGATGGCGGCGTGAGCCGCAACGGCCGGACCGATCTCGTGTTCGAGCTGGCATCGGTGACCAAACCGCTGTTCGCGTACGCCGTTCTCGTCGCCATCGAGGAAGGCTCGCTGTCGCTCGACACCCCGGCGCAACTCCCCGGCGTCACCGTCCGCCACCTCCTGGCCCACGCCGGCGGGGTCGACCCCGATCGAGCCGAGTCCATCGCTGAGCCCGGCACACGACGCATCTACTCCAACGCTGGATTCGAGATGTTGGGTGCGCTCCTCGCCGATGCGACGGGATTCACGGTCGAGTCCTACCTCTCAGGAGCGGTCCTCGAACCGTTGGCCATGTCGGCCACCGAGCTCAGAGGATCCCCGGCCTTTGCTGCGGTGTCGACCGTCGACGATCTCCTGCGATTCGGAGCCGAACTCCTCGCTCCGTCGCTCATCGACCCGCGCACACTCGCACTGGCCACCTCGGAACAGTGGTCAGACATCGGTGGAGTGCTCCCTGGGTTCGGACGACAGGATCCGAACCCGTGGGGCCTCGGCTTCGAGATTCGTGGCCACAAGAACCCCCACTGGACCGGCACGTCGAACAGCCCGGCGACCTTCGGCCATTTCGGGCGGGCCGGCACGATGATGTGGATCGATCCGACCGCCGGACGAGGCGCCTTCGTCCTCACCGATCGCGACTTCGGACCGTGGGCTGCCGAGGCATGGCCCCGATTCAGCGACGCCGTGCTCGAATCCTGATTCTGGCGTTCCGAACGGTGCCTTCATGACGGCGGTGGTCAAGACAGCGACGGAACTGCCGATAGCGCGTGTGACCGTGCGGGCTTCCCAATCGCTCACTCTCACCATGGACCGTGTCACCGACCCCTTCGCCATCACCCGGGCCCGCCGCGCCCTGCAACAGGCGGGACTCCCCTTCAGTGGTGAGGTCGTCGCCGCGAACAGCACCCGCAACGAAGTCCTGATCTGCGGCGACTACGTCGTGCGAGTCAATCGAGAACCGAATCAGCGTCTGCGCCGCGAAGCGGCACTGGTCGCCGAACTCCCCGTTCGCACCTGGACGCCGAGAGTTCTCGGCCACGGCGGCGACATCGGCGCCGACTACCTGATCGTTGCTCGCAGACCCGGACAACCCCTCTCCCGATGCTGGCCGACCATGACACCGCGCGATCGCCGGTTCGCCATCGCCCAACTCGCCGAAGCTCTCGACGACCTGCACCGGACACCGACACCTCGGTCGGTGCCTCGTCTGACCAGAACCACGCACCTGCTCGACGACGGCCCTGGTCTCACCCTCCGCCCGCTCTGGAAAGCGATCGGCACCATACGGCGAGACAAGCTCGCCGATGAACGGCTGATCGACCTCATCGAGTCATCGACCTCCGAGCGAGCCCACCTGTTCGAGTCGTTCTCGACCGGCTATCTGGTTCACGGCGATCTCACCTTCGAGAACATCCTGTGGGACGGGCGCCAGATCACCGCGCTGCTCGACTTCGAGTGGTCCCGAGGGGGCCCGGCCGAGCTCGACCTCGACTCGATCGCCCGCTACTGCAGATACCCGTTCGCTCACGTGCCGCCGCCTGCGTCCCAGCAGCAACGGGCCGAGGACTACCAGGATGTTTGGCCGTGGTTGGCCGCCGACCTTCCCGACCTCTTCGAAACCCCCCACCTCGATGACCGGCTGCTCGTCATCGACATCGCATTCGAACTGCACGAGCTGATCGCTCACCCAGACCTCGGCTCGAGAAAGAAGCTCGGACCGTTGCATCCCCTCAACCGACTCGAGAATCGGCTGAGGTCGCTCGTGTTCCAGGCCGACCTACCCCTCGTCACCGAGTAGGGCAACTAGCCTGGCCGCCGATGGCCACCGCAACCGACACCGCTTCCGACACGACACCAGCGTGGATCGTCGACCCGTCCGGCCCGCTGCGAGGTGACGTCGCCGTGCGGGGATCCAAGAACGCAGTCACGAAGCACCTGGTCGCCTCGATGCTCGGCAGGACCCCGTCGACCATCACCAATGCCCCCGACGTCGGCGACGTCGACATCACCATCTCGATGCTCGAGGCGCTGGGCTGTGTCGTCAACAAGGACGACGAGGGCGTCACCGTCGATCCATCCCCGATCGCCTCGAGCCGCGTGCCGATCCGATTCTCGGGCATGAACCGCATTCCGATCCTCATGGTCGGCCCGTTGCTCCACCGCGTTGGCGAGGCCTTCGTCCCGCTCGTCGGTGGTGACGACATCGGCGCCCGCCCGATCAACTTCCACGTCAGCGCGCTCGAGAAGATGGGGGCCGAGATCACCATCACCGAGGATGGACTCGAGGCCAAGGCCAGCCAACTCCGCGGCGCTCACATCGAACTCCCCTACCCGTCGGTCGGCGCAACCGAGACCGTTCTGATGACCGCATCCCTGGCCAAGGGTCGGACCGTCCTCGATGGCGCAGCCACCGAACCCGAAGTGATCGAGTTGGCGCTGTTCCTCCAGCGCATGGGTGCCCGCATCGAGATGCGCCCGAACCGGCGATTCATCATCGACGGTGTCGACGAACTCGTCGGAGCATCACACCGTCTGCAAGGGCGACCGCATCGAAGCGTTCAGCTACCTCGTTGCCGGACTCATCACCGGAGGCGAGGTCCGCGTTCACGGGTGCAGCCAGGAACGTCTGGTCACCGCCATCAGCACCCTCCACGGCATGGGCGCGCGTTTCGAGATCACCGATTCGTCCGTGTCGGCATGGGCAGACACGCTCAGTCCCGACGGCCGTCGAGACCGACACTCACCCCGGCTTCATGACCGACTGGCAGTCGCCGATGGTTGCGTTGTTCACCCAGTGCAACGGCTTGTCGGTGATGTACGAGACGGTCTACGAGAACCGGTTCACGTATGTGCCGGCCCTGAACAAGATGGGCGCCGAGATCGAGATGTACAACATGCGCTCGGCAGCATCGACTCTCGGTTCGTCGGGAGCAACGCACACCGTGCTCGGTCGTGGTTCGCGGGAAGGCCCGACTCAAGGGCACCGACGTCGTGGTCCCCGACATCCGCGGCGGATTCGCCTATGTCCTGGCCGCAGCGGCGGCCGAAGGAACCTCGACGATCACGGGAACCCATCACCTCGATCGGGGCTACAACCGACCGATCGAGAACTTCAGTGCACTCGGGCTCGACATCAAGCGGGCTGACGTCCCAACGCCGACCGAGGTCTGACCCGCGTGGCGCGTCGAGGTCTGGGAGTTGACGACCTCGATGGCGACCGACTCGATCGAACTGATCGATTCCGAGGTCCTGGGTTCGGTGGTCGAGGTGGGTGCCGACACCCGACCTCAGCCTCGAGGAGAACTCAGCCGGCGCAAGCATTCCCGTGTCGTCGGCCTTGCCGCCGTGTTGATCGCCGCCATTGCCGCCTGGGCCCTCGCCACCAGCCGGCAACGAGGCTGCGCCACCTCCGACCACCGAACCAGTGCCCCTCGAGGAGCCCGAGCCCGGCCTCGACACCGCCAGGATCGGGGTCGGCCCCGAGCTGCGATGGGACCCCATCATGTGGAACATCGGGACCAACGACTTCCATTGGATCAACGGTGCGTTCGTCGGCGACGACGGGACGACCGAGTGGCGTGTCACACCGAGCAGCATCGGCCCGACGATCGGTCAGCGCCAGAGCGTGTTGACCGACCGCCCCGACTACTTCATTGTCGACGCCGAGGGCGCTCGCGTCCTCGCACCCCGTGAAGAGCAGCCGGGGCATCTCTTGGTCGTCGCGGAGGACGGTGCCGAGACTCGAGTCGATCTGCCGACCAATCCCTCCGTCACCGAACTCGTCACCCGGCACCATCGGCTCGAGGTGGCCGTCATCGGCGACACTGCTGTCGTTGCCGTCCACCAGGAGGATCGAGTCGATCGGGAGCTGCACTGTCCGAGCGCCGTGGGCCTGCCGCTCGGCGACGTGCTCGGGGTGCGCTCCTTCCCCGACCGACTCTCGATCCTGAGGCCGGAGCCCCCGGCAACCCGCCGCAGGCCATCGACGTTCGCCTTCGATGACGTGCCGTTCACCGCGACCGAGCGGTCGGCAATGGCCGGGACGACTGATCGCAAGGTCGATCTGTACACCGTCGACCTGACCGATGGTTCGATCGGCCCGGCAGGGATCGTGCCGGATGCCGTCGAATCGCTCCATGTCGCCGGCGACAGGTTCGTTCTCGAGTGGTACACCTCGACTCCCCCGGCCTTCGTGTCGACCTCGACCACCGGCCGGTCCTGGGCGCCACCTCGCGACTTCTCCGGCATCGGACGAGTCGCCGGCGACGCCAACTCGATCTACGGCATCCTGCTCACGACCGACATCGTGGCCCGCTCGACCGACGGCGCGTCCACCTGGGAGCGCACACCGAGTCCGCTCCGCGAGTTCGACCTCACCGCGGCCCGACAACCACATCGTGATGACCGAGCGGACGGCTCCCGCCCCGACGCTCACCTACGAGGTCGAGGCCGACGGCTATCTCCTGACGATCACCGAAGACCAGTTGAACCTCGCCCCTGACGGCTCTGCGTTCGTCCTGACCGAGCTCAGCTCCGGGGCCGTGTCGACCGGGACGATCGGCGCCGTCGGGAGCGGCGTCATGTACGACCCCTACGACGGGAGTATCGACATCGTCGACGACGACGGGACGATCATCGCCTCGGTCTCGGCGTCGACACAGTGGCTCGCGTCGAATCGCGCATTCGGCCCCGTCGAGCCGTCTCCGACCGTCGCCGCCGCACTCTGGGCGGGCGGGGACCCACCGGAATGGGCCGTCGACACGCTCGCCGATCTGTTCGGGGACACGGCAGTTCGGGTCGATTTCGTCGCCGGTGAGGCGGAGATCCTGGCCGTGGTCACGACCACCAACGGGTATCGCCTTCACATGGCCGAGCTGCCCCTCGGCTGACGTTCAGCGTCGGGCGTGAGCGTCGAGGAGGTGGGCGACCGCCATCGTCAGCTTCCGTGCCGTCGGGAGATGGAGATACTCGTTGGGACCGTGAGCGTTCGCATCGGGACCGAGCACGCCGGTGATGACGAACTGCGCGTCTGGGAACTTCTCACCCAACATGCCCATGAACGGAATCGAGCCGCCCTCGCCGAAGCTCCTTGCGCTGCTGCCGAAGGCCGCCGTCGATGCGTCGTCGAGTGCGTCGGTCAGCCATGGGACCGTCGCCGGAGCATTCCAGCCGTCGGTGCCGTCGACGTCCGAGAACGAAACACGCGCACCGTACGGCGGGTCGGCTTCGAGCGTCTGCCTGATGGCCTCGGCTGCCGCTCCGGCGTCTGCGGTCGGAGGGAGGCGGAACGACAGCTTCAGTGTCGTCGATGGACGCAGGACGTTGCCTGCCCGATTCGCAGGCGGAAGTCCATCGGCGCCGACCACACTCAGCGTCGCCCGCCACGTTCGCGACAAGAGCTGCTCCGCCGGATCGTCGCTGGTCGGTCCGGCCCCGTCGACGAACGGATAGTGGTCGGCGATGGCGCCGATCTCCGACGCGGTGGCGGCCGCTTCGGCCAAGCGGCCCGGTGGAATCTCGACCGACAGCTCCGGAAGGAGGAGTCGGCCGGTTGCCGAGTCCTCGATGCGCTCGAGGAGTTGGCGAGCGATTCGAAACGACGATGGCACCATGCCCGACGCATCACCCGAATGCAGACCTTCGGTCACGATCTCGACCGTCAGCTTGCCCATGACCATGCCCCGCAGCGACGTGGTGACCCACATCCGGTCGTAGTCGATACAGCCCGAGTCGAGACACACGACGAGGCTCGGCGTTCCGATGCGATGCTCGAGGGCTTCGATGTAGGCGGGGAGATCGGGCGAGCCGGACTCCTCGCTGGCTTCGATCAAGACCACGCACCGGGCGTGGGCGCCACCGGCGGCGTGGACGGCCTCGATGGCGGCGAGACTGGCGAACGCGGCATAGCCGTCGTCGGCTCCGCCGCGTCCATAGAGCCGATCTCCTTCGAGAACGGGGGTCCACGGGCCGAGCCCCTCGCGCCACCCTTCCATCTCGGGTTGTTTGTCGAGGTGGCCGTACAACAACACCGTGTCGGTGTCCACGCCTCCTTGGCTCGCGTCTGCCGTTGCCGCGGTGGCCGGGATCTCGATGATGATCATCGGTGTTCGACCCGGAAGCTCCATGACCTCGAGCGTCATCCCCGGGATCGGGCGCGTTCGGCACCAGCCCGCGATCAGTTCGACCGCCTCGGCCATGTGACCGTGTTCGCGCCATTGCGGGTCGAAGTCGAGCGAGACGTTCGGAATGGCGATGTAGTCGTGGAGGATCGGCAGGATGCCGTCCCATGAGTCGTTGGCGTGTTCAGTGATCGTCGCTGGATCGAGCATCGTCATGAGTGCCCAACGTAGCTCGGGCCGATGCCGTCGTCGGATCTGTCTCGTCGGGACCGGAGTCGGCGTCGGGACCGGAGTCGCCGTCGTCCTCGTCGTTGCTCGTGGCAGCCGGGTCGACCGCCGGGCGGCGCTGTAGCGCGATGAACCAGAGCCCACCGATCAAGACAGCCGCACCACTCACCCAATGATTGACGCGTATACCGGCGATGAGGGAGGCCTCGTCGGTCCGCATGCCCTCGACGATGAATCGAGCCACGCCGTACATCGCGATCCAGAGCGGAAGCATGGCGCCGGGCTTCAGCCACTTGCGGCGGTCGGCCAAGATGAGGATGGCTGCGATCGTGAGATTGAGCAGGCCTTCGTAGAGGAACGTCGGGTGGAAGGTCGAGAACCCCTCGAACTCGGGGGACGGGTTGTCGATCTCGACCGCCCACGGGAGGTCGGATGGACGACCGTAGATCTCCTGGTTGAACCAGTTCCCGAGTCGGCCGATGGCCTGCGCGACCGGGATGCCGGGGATGACGGCATCAACGAGCCTCGTGATGCTCAACCCTCGAGAGCGGGCGTACCAGACACCGACCGCGACACCCAGCAGCAGGCCGCCCGGGATGCCCAGACCGCCCTCCCAGATCTTGAATGCGTCGAGCCAGCGGCCCTGGTAGCGCTTCCAGTCGGTGGCGACGTGGTAGACCCGGGAGCCGATGAGACCGGCGGGAACCGCCCATTTGGCGACCTCGATCACATCGTCGGCCTCGCCACCCCTGGCCACCCAGCGGGCGCGGCCCATCTCGACTGCGACCAACACGCCGAAGGCGATCATGAGGCCGTAGTAGCGGAAGGTGAGCGGTCCGAGATCGAAACCGTTGCTCGATGGCGAGGGGATCGAGGCGATCACGACAGAAAGGGGCACGGTTCAGAAACTACCGGCGACCGGGTTCTGTTCCCGACGGTGTTCTGGCAGCTCCAGCTGCGGCGTCAGCGGAACTGGTCTGGGGTCAGTGCGAACAGGTCGTCGGCTCCTGCTTGCACCGCTCCCAACAGCCCGTTGGCCGTCGGCAGGATCTGCTCACCGAAGAACACCGCAGCCACGAACTTGGACTCGTAGAAGTCCGAGTCCTCCGGACCTGCGCCGGATGCCATCCGCTCCGCTGCGTGCAACGCCGACTGGGCCATGAACCCGCCGCAGACCACCGTGCCGAGCAATCGCAGGAACGGCGACGATCCTGCCAGGGCGTCGTCCGGATCGCCGACCCCGAGCAACCACTCGGTGGCGCGACGAGCCGTGAGGCACGCATCGACGAGGTTGGCCCCGAACTGCGCCGTGCGTTCGCTCTTGCTCAACTCGGTCGCCGCTTCCTCGAATTCGGCGAGCAGGTCGAAGATCACTCCGCCACCTCGCATCGACAGCTTGCGACCGACGAGATCCGCGGCCTGGATGCCATTGGTCCCCTCGTAGATCGGGCCGATGCGGATGTCGCGGTAGTGCTGGGCGACCCCGGATTCCTCGACGTATCCCATGCCGCCGTAGATCTGGAGCGTGATCGAGGTCAACTCGCTGCCGAGGTCGGTGCACAATCCCTTGGACAGAGGAATCAGCAGGTCGGCCAGTTCTTGAGCACCACTCCGCTCGTCTGGGTCCGCTGCAGCAGACGACCGGTCGATGGCAACGGCATTGCGATACGTCAGCAGTCGCATTGCGTCGATCCACGCTCGCTGGGTCATCAGCATGCGACGAACATCGGGGTGATCGATGATCGGACTCTGGGTCCCCTTTTCCGCTCCCCGAGCCGTTCCCTGTCGACGCTCCATGGCGTAGTCGAGACCATCCTGGAAGGACCGCTCAGCGAGCGAGAGACCCTGCAAGCCGACCGAGAGCCGGGCGTTGTTCATCATCGTGAACATGTTGCGCATACCGGTGAACTCATCGCCGACCGGCCACCCGATCGCACCGTCGTTGTCACCGTAGGACAGCACGCACGTGGGACTGCCGTGGATGCCCAGCTTGTGTTCGATCGAGACACACTGGACGTCGTTGCGTTCGCCGAGCGTTCCGTCGTCGTTGATCAGGAACTTGGGAACGACGAACATCGTGATTCCCCTCGTGCCGGGAGGGGCACCCGGGGTCCGGGCCAGCACGAGGTGGATGATGTTGTCGGCCATGTCGTGCTCGCCGTACGTGATCCAGATCTTCTGCCCCGTGATTCGATACGAGCCGTCGCCGACCGGGATCGCCTTGGTGGCGACAGCGCCGACATCGGACCCGGCCTGTGGTTCGGACAGGTTCATGGTTCCCGCCCACTCACCGGTGAGCATCTTCGGCAGGAACATGTTCTTCTGATCGTCCGACCCGTGATGCAGGAATGCATCGATGGCGCCTTGGGTGAGCAGCGGACACAGCGAGAACGCCATGTTCGCACTGGTCAACATCTCCTGGATCGCAAGCCCGACCACCCAGGGGAAACCACCACCGCCGAAGTCCGGTTCGAAGGGAATTGCACCGAAGCCGGACTCGACGTACTGCCGATAGGCGGCCTTGAAGGAGTCCGGGGTCACCACCGACCCGTCCTCGTGCCACGTCGTGTGGATCGTGTCGCCGTCGACGTTGGTGGGCGCAACAACGTCAGCGATCCAGCGCCCCACCTCGCCGAGCACCATCTGAACGGTCTCCTGATCGACATGACCGAATCTGTCGGTCTCGAGCAGATCTGGGAAACCAGACACCTCATCGAGGACGTAGCGGATGTCGCGGAGGGGCGGTGCGTAGTCAGTCACGGACCAGAGCCTACCGACGTCGCTCCTGGGGCGGAAAACGAGCCGCGGTTCGTTCGTGCCGCCCATCAGTGTCACAAAGCCGTTCAAGTTTTTGCACACGGATCGACCGATGACATAGCTGCGCCCACCCGGAGAACGACCGTGCCTGACACTGCTACGACAACCGAACCAACCACGGACCCGAAAGCGATGCCCACGTCGCGTCGGGCCCTCCTGCTGGCCGGCACGGCGCTGGTCGCCACCGCCTGCAACCCACTCGGCGGGGGCGACGAAACTGCCGCCGGCGATGCGGAGGGAGATCCGGCCGAACTGTCGATGTTCGACGGGCAGCCGCTCGTCGACGACGGGAACGGCAACACAGAACCGGCGCTGGACGGACCCCTCGTCGCTGTCGGCGATCAGGACGAACCGAAAGCCGGCTCGTCGACCACGACGACGAGCAAACCCGGGACCAACGGCACGAGCGGCGGATCGAACGGCGGCACCGGTACCGGAGGCGGGAGCAGCGGCGGAACGACGGCCACAACGGCAGCCGTCGCCACCACACTTCCCCGCCCGAGCACCACGGCAGGACCCACCACCACCGCAGCACCGACCACCGCAGCACCCACCACGGCCGCACCGACCACTGCCGCACCCACCACGGCCGCACCCACCACGGCACCACCGACAACGGTCCCACCCCCACCCCCGCCGGCTGCCAGTGCCCGACTCGTGACGTCCCGCCTCACGTTCGGCATCACCCCCGAGGTCGACCAATCGGTCATCGCTCTCGGCATCGGCGGATGGATCGAGGACCAACTCTCGAAGAACCGGCCGGATCCGGCAATCGAGAACCTCTTCTCCGGCTACCAGATCCTCAACGGCACCCCGAAGCAGGCCTACGACGCGATCAGGGCCGAGTCCGACAACGAACGAGAGATCACCCACGCGCAACTGATTCGAGCCCGCTACAGCTCGCATCAGCTGTTCGAGATGATGACCCACCTCTGGATGGACCACTTCAACATCAGCTTCGGAGGCGACAGCAACGCCTACACGGTCGCCTATCAGGAGCAGGTGATCCGACCGAACGCGATGGGCCGTTTCGCCGACCTGCTCGTGGCGACCGCCGAGTCCGGTCCGATGATGGAGTACCTCGACAACACCGACTCCGATGCCAGGCGAGGTATCAACGAGAACTACGGCCGTGAACTCCTCGAGCTCCACACCCTCGGCATCGATGAGCAGGGCAACCAGATCTACAGCGAGGACGACGTCGTCGGCGCCGCCCATGTCATGAGTGGCTGGGCCAGAGAAGGCAGCCGGGACAGCGCCAACTACGGCCAGTTCCTGTACCGGCCCGAGTACCACTCGACCGACGCCGTTTCCCTCCTGGGCGGTCAGTGGACCAATGCCGGCCTCGCCGGAAAAGCAGCAGGCGACAGTCTGTTGCAGTTCCTCGCCCGCCATCCGCAAACCGCCCAATACGTCTGCTTCAAGCTCTGCCGACGATTCGTGGCCGATGCCCCACCGGCCGCGCTCGTGGCGTCAGCGGCGTCGGTGTACCTCGCCAACGACACCGCCATCGTTCCCGTCCTGCGTCACATCTTCAACAGCCCGGAGTTCGCCACGTCCGGCGGCCAGAAGGTGCGGCGGCCGTTCGAGCTGCTGGCGGCCGCCATGCGATCGCTCGGTACGAGTGTCCCGATCGATCCCCAGTCAGACGGCGCCGAGGACCTGATCCGGGCCCTCCAACGAATGGGCCATCAGCCGTGGCGGTGGGAGACGCCCGATGGCTACCCGGACGAGGCACTGCCGTGGGTCAACTCGAACGCCCTCCTCTTGGGGTGGGAGTTCACGAGCCGCCTCGCCCGCGACCAGCTCACACGACCGGACGACGACTCGCCGCTCGTGACCGACCTGGCGGCACTTCGCGGCAACGCTTCCACTGCCGCCGAACTGTTCGACCGACTCACCTTCCGCTGCAACATCGGCGATCTCCCCGCGGAACTCCGCGACGGGCTCCTTGCGCTGCTCGAACTCGGACCGGACACACCGGCCGGTGACGTCGACGACGACTCCCTCATCGAGCTCACGACCTTCCTCCTCGCCCACCCACTCTTCCTGCTTCGCTGATCGGAACTCCACGATGACGACCACCCCTCTCGCCACCGCCTCGGCCCCTTCCGCCGGTGTCAGACGCACCTCGCGCCGCTCCTTCCTCCGATCATCCGCCTGCGCCGCCGGTGTTGCGTCGACCCTCGCCCTCCGGCCACAACTCGCCTTCGCAACGCCATCCAACCCGGCTGCCGGAGATGCGCTCGTCGTCATCTTCCTTCGCGGCGGAGCCGACGGCCTCTCACTGGCTCCCCCGATCGGCGCCGCCTACGACTCGTACGCCGCGATTCGGCCGACCATTGCCATCACGCCGGACCAGTCGCTCCCCCTCGACTCGTCCAACGTCAATGCCTCGTTCCCTCAGGGCCTCGACGGCGTCATCGGGCTGCACCCTCAGTTCCAGCCGCTCTACGACAGCGTGTGGGCCGCCGGCCAGATGGCCGTGCTCCCCGCATCGGGACTTCCCGACGCCGAGAGTCGCACCCGCAGCCACTTCGAGGCATCGGAGTTCTGGGAACGAGGATCGGCGAGTCCTTCGGTACGCACCGGCTTCCTCGCCAGACTGGAAGCGGCACTCAACGCACCGGGACCGGTCGCCGGGGTCGCAGCCGACGGCAACACGAACGAGATCCTTCGCGGTTCGCGCCACAGCTTCAACGTCAACGATCTCAACAGCTTCGGGGTGAACGGCTTCCGCAACCGCACCAGGGCCGAGACTGCGCTGCGCTCGATGTACTCGGGCACCGGACTCGTGAACGTCGAGGGTGCTTCGACATTGAGCGTGAGCGGCCTGTTGCAGGACCTCACCACCGACGGCACGAACTTCCCCAACACGGGGATCGGCCGAGACCTGCGCGACGTCAGCGTGATGTTGAAGGCCAACATCGGCCTGGTCAGCGCCGTCGTCAACACCGGCGGGTGGGACCATCATGATGAGCTGGGAACCGCGGTCGACCCCGACGGGCGCTTCTACCGCCGGGTGGCCGACCTGGGCCAGGGCATCCAAGCCTTCATCGACGAACTCGGTCCCGCCGGTCTTGCCGAAACCACCATCGCCGTCATCTCCGAGTTCGGACGAACGGTCGACGAGAACGGCAATGGCGGCACCGACCACGGTCGAGCAGGGACGATGTTCCTCATCGGTGGCGGAGTCCAGGGCGGAGTGTTCGGCAACGACTACCCCGACATCGTCGAAGAGGACAGCAACAACCGCCGTGCGTTCCGAGTCCTCACCGACTACCGACAGGGCCTCGAAGAGATCCTTGCCACTCGCATCGGTGTGTCGAGCTTGTTCCCCACGAAGGCACCGGGGACGACTCTCGGCGTCGCTCGCCCCTGACTCGATCGGCCAGCGCTACCGTCCTCACCATGACGGACGGCGAGTACCACTTCGATCACTCGGACCCCGAACCCACCGGACTGGTCGCCGCCCCTGGCGACGAGATCGAACCCAACCTGATCGAGCTCGGCACCGGAGTCTTCGCACTCGTGCGGAACGAGATCGGCTTCGGTGAGAGCTCCATCGGGCTCGTCATCGACGCCGATGGCCTCACCGTCATCGATACCGGTTCGACGCCCGTGCGAGGCAGGACGGCGCGGACTGCCATCGAGGCACTGACGAGCGAGATCGATGTTCCGCTGAAACGAGCCGTGATCACCTCGAGCCGCGTCACCCAGACCGGCGGGTCGGCGCTCTTCTGGCGCGCCGGTTTCTACGGCACGGAAGTCGCGAGCGACGAGCTCGACCAGCCGGTGAACCTCGGAGCGATCCGTCGGCTGCTCCCTCAGTTGGCCCCGGCCTACCACGACCACTTCGAGACTCGACCCATCACACACACCGTCGACGAGGAGGCGTGGCTGACACCATCGATCCGCCTCCTACCGACAACAGGCGAGGCCCCTCGCAACCTCGTGGCGCACCTTCCCGGCGTCGACACCATCTTCCTCGGCGCCCTCGGGAGCTTCGGCGTTCGCCCACTGGCGTTCGCCGGGGACCCCGCCGTGTGGTCAGCCGAGCTCCGCCGGCTCGCCACGCTGGCAACCACCTTCGTGCCGGGCCACGGCACGGTCGGAGGTCGAGGCGACGTGGAGACGCTCGCCGACTACCTCGATGCGTGCGTCGCCGCCGACGGCGCCGATGTCGCGCCTGGCCCGTGGGATGATTGGACCAATCCCGAGTTCGACGCGATCAACACCGAACGGGCGGCTCGCCTGGCGCGGGGCGACCACGCCGTTCCGACCGCGATGCTGTCGCTGCTCGGACTCGGCTGACCCGTTGATCGGCGGCGCGGAGCAGTTGTGGGACGGGCGCCTCAGACGAGCTGGGCGTCGACCTGCTCCATGGCGTCGTCCTCGGAGACGTCGAGGGCGAACGACAACTCGGACACCAGCACCTTGCGGGCCTTGGAGTACATGTTCTTCTCGCCGGCCGAGAGCCCCTTGGCGTTCTCACGAAGTGCGAGGTTCCGCACGACCTCTGCCACCTGATAGACATCGCCGGACTTCAGCTTCTCCTGGTGGTTCTTGAAGCGACGGCTCCAGTTGGCCGGCTCGCGCACGTCCTTCTTGGCCAGGAGCACGAAGAGATCCTCGACGTCTTCGAGGCTGATCGGAGGGCGCATTCCGACCTCGTCGACCTTGTCGACGGGAACGCGCACGGTGAGATCGTCGTGGGCGGTCTTCAGAACGAAGTACTTGGTCTTCTCACCACCGAACTCGATGGTTTCGGTCTTTTCGATGATGGCCGCACCGTGGTGGGGGTAAACCACTCGGTCTCCGGACTTGAAGGTCATGGATCTCCTCACAACGGCTCCGCCGGAAGGGCGGGCAGAACCCCCCATTGTAGCATTTGCGATGCGGGCTCGGGCGCCGGCCGAACCCTCCTACAGCAGGCTGAGGAAGCCGGTCAGCGTGGTGGCCACCATCGCAACGACCGCCAGAATCACGAACCAGAACATCAGCGGGTTCCGTCGTCGAAGTGGCAGGATCTCGTCGTTGTGGTCGCGGGTGGGGCGGGGTGTGGTGATTCGCCCGCCACCCTTGTTCTGTCTGGCCATGTACCGAGGCTAGACACGCCGGAGGCGCAGGCCATGCCTGCGCCTCCGGGGAACGATCCGCTGACGTACTCGTCACATGTCGGCCTTGAGCGACTTGACCTCTTCGTAGGTGCGGAAGGCGACGATCACGAACTCCGTCTGGATCCTCACGATGATCAGGTAGAGCAGCGTGAACAGCGGCACGAGGATCAGTCCGATGATGATGCCCGCTCCACCACTGGCCAGCGTGACAAGCAGGAAACCGACACCGCCGAGGCAGATCAGCACGACCGCCACGATGTACAAGATCCTGATGACCTTCGGCGCCAGGAACGAGCTGAGGCTGAAGTCGAACAGCGTGGGGAAGAAACCCTTGTAGTCGGCATCGGTTCCCCCCATGCCCGGCATCGAGGTCATGGCCTGGGCTGCACCTCCGCCGAGGCCGGCGCCGAGGCCCCCACCGGGAGCCGCTTGCGGGCCACCCTGCCAGGCTGATCCATCCCAGTACCGCTGAGTGTGCCGGAGGATCTCCCTCCGCGTGGTACCAGCCAGCTGGACGTTCACTTCCCATGTCGCTCATGCCATTCCCTTCCATTTGGTCGAGCTGGCGAGACCTTAGTCACCATCACGGGACCATGCCGCGATAGTCACCTCACGACCATGGCTGCAGCAGCTCACAATGGGTGCTGCAGCTCACAATGCTGCGATCCTCTGTCGATGGAGAAGCCATGACCCGAACCATCCTCGTGACCGGCGGCGCCGGCTACATCGGAAGCCACACCGTCCTCCTCCTGCTCGAGCAGGGGCACGAGGTCGTCGTGGTCGATGACCTGTCGAACAGCTCGGAGAAGTCCATCGAGGCGGTGCAACGACTGACCGAGCGGAACGTCTCCTTCATCGAGGCGGATCTCACCGACCCGACCGTGCTCGACCCGGTGTTCGCGGCGCATCCGATCGAGGCTGTCATCCACTTCGCGGGCCTCAAGGCCGTCGGCGAGTCGGTCGAGAAGCCCCTGCGCTACTACCAGGTCAATCTGGGATCGACCATGAACCTGCTCGACGCCATGATGCGACACGACGTGTGGGACTTCGTCTTCTCGAGCTCGGCCACCGTCTATGGAGACCCGGAGATCCTCCCGATCCCCGAAGGCGCAGCGACCGGTCCGACCAATCCGTACGGTCGAACCAAGCTGATGGTCGAGGACATCTGCCGAGATCTGGCCGCATCCGATCCGAGGTGGAGGATCAGCCTGCTCCGGTACTTCAACCCGGTCGGCGCCCACGCCAGCGGCGACATCGGCGAAGATCCGGCTGGGCCAGCCGAACAACCTCGTCCCGTTCGTCATGCAGGTGGCCGTCGGACGCCGGGAGAAGCTCCGTATCTACGGCGACGACTACGACACGCCCGACGGCACCGGGGTCCGCGACTACATCCATGTCGTCGACCTGGCTCTCGGCCACCTCGCCGCACTCGATCACATCGAGGCCGGTTGCGAAGAGATCAACCTCGGCACCGGCACCGGCGCCTCGGTGCTCGACATCGTGCACGCAACAGAACGCATCAGCGGCAAGCCGGTCCCCTACGAGATCGTCGGTCGTCGAGCGGGCGACATCGCGACCTCCCTGGCCGACCCGCACAAGGCCAACGAGAAGCTCGAGTGGCGGGCCGACCGCAATCTCGACGTGATGATCAGCGACTCCTGGCGGTGGCAGTCGAAACATCCGCACGGGTTCGAAGGAGAACCGGGCGAGAGCTGAGTCCGGGAGCGATCGCCCGATCAGCCGATGGCGAGCGCATCCTCGCGGGTTCCGAGTGACGCCTGGGCGCCTCGTCTGGTGACAGCAACGGCGGCAACTCGGGCCGCCCATCTGGCCGCGTCCAAGACCGACGAGCCGGCGGCGAGACCATCGGCGAGACCACCGCAGAACGCGTCGCCGGCGGCAGTCGTGTCGACGACCGCCACCGATACGACGGGAACGACCTCGACCGTCGATCCCTCGACGACCAGCGCGCCGTCGCCCCCGAGCGTCACCACGACCGCATCGACGGAGCTGAGCAGCCGGGCCTGGTCGACGAGATCATCGATGGACTGGCCACGTTCGGCCCCGACCAGCATGGCGAGCTCACCCTGATTGGGCACCACGACCGAGGACAGGGCGAGGACTCGCTCGAGATCTTCGGAGTGACCTCGGGCCGGAGCGGGGTTCAGGATCAGCCGGCCGGGTGAACCGGCGACGGCGGCGATCGCGGGCAATGGCACCTCGAACTGGGCGAGGAGCACAGACGGCGTTGTTGCCACCAGCGCCCGCTCGACGTCCTCGGCAGACAGACGAGCGTTGGCGCCGGGACTCACGGTGATCGAGTTCTCTCCGTCGGCGGACACCGCGATCATCGCCAGGCCGGACGGCACGTCGGCCAGCACGCGCCCGGCGAACGCGACACCGGCACCATCGAGCGATGCGAGCAACTGCTCACCGGCTGCGTCGGCGCCGACGCAGCCAACGAAGGCCACCGAACGCCCGAGCCTGGCCGCGGCAACAGCCTGGTTGGCACCCTTGCCTCCGGGCGACCACAAGGCGTCGCCGCCGAGCACGGTCTCGCCCGGCAGCGCCAGATGCTCGACCGGTACCGAGACGTCGAGGTTCGCACTCCCGATGACCAGGATCTCGCTCATCCGAGTCGCCCCGTTCGTGCCATCACTTCAAGGCGTCGAAGATCTCTTTGCATTCCGGGCAGATCGGGAACTTCTCCGGGTCCCGGCTTGGTACCCATTTCTTGCCGCACAGTGCTTCGAGCGGGGTCCCCTCGATCGCGCTCGGCATGATGGACTTCTTCTTCACATAGTGCGAGAAGCGGTCATGGTCACCAGGGTCGCTGAGCGACGTGTCGACGACGTCATCGAGAAGGGTGTCGGTATCAGACATGGCCATCATCTTGGCTCAACCGGTCGCCGTCGCCAACCACAGCTGCTCGATGATGTCAGGAGGGATCTCACCGGCCGACCTGGTGACGACCTGGTGATCAGCGTTCAGATAGACCGAGAAGGGGAACCCACCGGCGCCGAAGGCCAGCAGAGCGTCGAATTCTTCGGAGTCGCGAATGATCGGACCACGCCATCCCTCGTCCTGGAGCCAGGTCTGAGGCGGATAGTTCTCGTCGTCCTGGCGTACCGCAGTGGACACGATCACGAGCTCCATCCCGTCCGGCAACGCCCCGGACTCGATGAGGTCCAGCACTGCAGGGACCTCCCGCTGGCAGTGCGGACACCAGTGAGCCACGAACATGACGACCCGAGGGGTTCCGTCAGCCACGATCTCGACCGGCGAACCTGCGAAGTCGGTACCGGAGATCTCCGGCGCCGTCTGGCCGATGGCGGGGTCGTTGTCCGGTTCGGTCACCGGGATCTGCGATGGCATGCGGTCGAGCGGCTGCCCGGTGACAGCGATCGCTGCGGTCTGATCACCCAGTGGCGGGAACGGCGCCAGATCCTCCGAGGTCGAGGTGGTCGTGCCATCGATGGCGCCGCTGTCCTCGGTGGCGGGAGCGGTGCTGTCGCCGGCGGTGCTTTCGTCGGCGACCGGTGCCGTGGTGACGCTGTCGTCGGTGACCGGTGCCGTGGTCTCGGAGCCGGTGTCGGCAGGAATGGCAGCATCGGCCGTCGGCTCGGAGGAACAGCCTGCTGCGATCATGGCGACGACGATGACGAGGCCGCACGAACGGGCCGAGCTGCGAGGGGACATCGATCCATCGTGACACGCCGGAGTGAATGAGACGGGGCAGCTACGATGCGTCTCGACCTTTCGAACGCAGGAGACCACTCATGCTGGACACCGGCATCCCCGCACCACCGTTCACCGCTCCGGACCAGGATGGAAGCACCTTCGACCTGTCGGCCGAGCGAGGACACTGGTTGCTGCTCTGGTGGTATCCGAAGGCGGCCACTCCCGGTTGAACGCTGCAAGGACAGGGCTTGCGTGATCAGGCCCAGATGTACGCTGACGCCGACTGCCGCGTGGTCGGCATCTCGTTCGACACCCCCGAGGACAACTCCGCGTTTCGGTCAGCCCAGAGCTTTCCGTTCGACCTGTTGTCCGACATCGATCGATCCATCGGGAGCAGCTACGGCGTGCTCCGCCAGCCGGATGACCCGTTCGCCGACTATCCGCAACGCATCAGCTACCTGATCGATCCCGAGGGGATCATCGCCAAGAGCTACGAGGTCGATGATCCGAGCGGTCACGCCGCCGAGGTGCTCGCCGACCTCGCCGCGCTGAAGTCCTGACGCCGGGTCGGCTGAACCAACTCAGAGCGGAGGTCCCGGAGCGATCGTGTCAGAGCGGAGGTCCCGGAGCGATCGTGTCAGAGCGGAGGTCCCGGAGCGATCGTGTCAGAGCGGCAGGGGGACCACACCGATCTCGGTGGCGAGATGGGTCATCGGGATGTCGAAGGTGTCGACGGGGATGTGGTCGACGATGAACCCGTCACTCACGCCGACCCGGGCGACCGATGGTGCGAGGCGGGCGAGGAACCTGTCGTAGTAGCCGGCTCCGAAACCCAGCCGCCCGCCGTGGCGATCGAAGGCCAGTCCGGGAACGAGCACCACATCGATTTCGCTGTCGAGAATCGCAGGCGCTCCGATCACGGGTTGCTCGTAGCCGAACCGATGCCGTTCACGTGGGCCACGCCCATCGTGCACGGTGAGGTCGCGACCGTGAACCGGTGTGCGCGTGATGGCGAGTCGACGAGCGGGTACGTCGTCGAACAACGATCGGAGATCGGGTTCGCCAGGCATCGGATCGAATGAAACCACCCATGCGCCGGTTCGCGTCGCGAGGAAGCGCCGGATGCCGGCACACAACCGACGGTGATCGACGGTGAGGTCTGACCGGTTGCGCTGAGCCTGCAACCGCAGACGCTTCTTGGCGGCAGCGATGTCGTCGGAATCCACTGACGATCGATCCTAGTCACGAGACCCGGCGGGGGGCTTTTGTCGGTCATTTGCGACAGGAGGTGATACCCCTACCACCAGCAGTGAGGACGACCTGGGTCAAACCACCCTGAACACCCAACCAGCACCGAGAATTCGCTAGACATCGGTTGACGCAGTCCCGCTGCGCGCCGCCCCGCCGATGACAGATCTTCTTCTCGCCCTCCGCTCTCCTCGCCTCGGTCTCGCCATCGCGCTCTCGACCCTGACAGCTCTGGTCGTCGCGGGCCCCATCGGCTATCAGGCGATGAATGCACGAAGCCAGCAGGTCGCGCTCGACAGTGCGCTTCCCGTGTCGTCGATGCCGTCCCCCGTCGAGGAGGATCCAGAGGCATCTGTCTCGCTGGTCGATCAGCCGACCACCACGGTCGAGACGTGGGCCGAGGCCGCCGGACCCACTGCGACCGCGCCGACCCAGCCACCGCCGACACCGAGACCGCCGGCACCGACATCACCACCATCGGTCGCTCCATCGGTCGCACCGCCGAGCACGGGCCCCGGACCCACGCCTCCGACGGTGCAGCGGCCGACGACCATCGAAACCTCGAGGTCGACGACATCGATCACGTCACCGACCACCCCGTCCGGCCCGACGGTCACCGATCCCCTGATCACCAGCACGACCATCAGCTCGGCACCTGTCACTCCCCCGCCGCCGACGACGAGCACGCCGTCGACAACCGTCGTGTGCGCCCCCACGCCGACGAACACTGCTGACCGCTCGTCGACCACCGATCTGTGTCCCGAGACCACGACCGCCGTCACACCGTCGACCACGGTTGCCGGGACCTCCAGCACCGAGGGCACCACGGACACGACCGATGGCAGCAGCGCCAACGTCATCGGCGGCACGGTGCCTGACGACACAGGCACCACCACAACTCCGCCGACCACAGCACCCCCGACCACAACACCCCCGACCACAACACCCCCGACCACAACACCCCCGACCACAACACCCCCGACCACGACACCACGCCGACCGTGCCCGTCGAGGAGTCCGCCGGTGTCACAGACGATGACCCAGCCCCGGTCGAGGACCTCGAGGAACCGGCCGACGAGCCAGCTCCCGTCGACGCGACGCCGCCGGCATCAGACGACATCACGGCCTGATCGAGTCGACCCGCTCATACCACTGCACCGGCTGACGAAGCTGCGGTGTGGTCTCGACTCTTCCGTCACGCGTCCAAAGTGCGTTCCGAGCGCTCGGACGACGGCGGATCGCCGGGCTGTCGTTTCTGTTGTTGCTGACCGTCGGCGCCAGCGTGTCGCTCTGGCGGACGGCGTCGAGAACCGAGGCCGCAGAGGCGACCGATCACACTGACGTCGTCGCCACGGCGTTGAGTCGGCGCGTCGCTGCCTACGACGAGGTGTTGTACGGCCTCCGCGGCGCCGTCGTCTCCGGGCTGGACAGTGGAGACCCGACCCGCGCCTTCGGCCACGACGAGTTCGACGCCTACATGCGATCACTCGATCTCGAGCGGCGCTACCCCGGCGCTCAGGTTGTCGGGATCGCTCCGCTCGTCGATCGCTCGGACCTCTCCACCTTCGTCAACGACATCACCGCAAGCGAGGTCGATGCCGGCGGGCAGTACCCGACCTTCGAGATCTACCCCGAAACCTCTGACGACCTCCTCCTCCCGATCTCCTATGTCCACCCGATCATCGGAAACGAGAACGCGTACGGTCTCGACTTCTACAGCGAGGAGATCCGTCGCAACGCAGCGGATCAAGCGCGGGACACCGGCCTTCCTTCGGCGACCGAACCGGTCACGCTGGTTCAGGAGACAGAATCCCAGCACGCGTTCCTCGTCATGGTTCCGCTCTATCGCGGCGGCATCACCCCGTCGACGGTCGAGGAACGCCGAGCAGAGTTCACCGGCGTTGTCTACGCCGCCTTCCGCATGGGTGATCTCGTCAACGGCGTGGTGAACACCGGATCGAACGACGTGCTCGAGATCTACTCGATGCCGGCCGATGAGCCGCTCGACAGCGACATCGGCAGCCTCGATCCAGACGCCCTGATCTACAGCCGCTTGACGCGGCTGACGGGTTCGACCGCTGCTCCAGAAGAACGAACCGTGGTCGACATCGACGGCCAACGGTGGACCATCGTCGCAACCCGACCGGGGTCCGGCACCCAAGCCGCCGTCGTCTTGCCGTTCATCGTCCTCATCGGCGGTCTGAGTGCCATCGCTCTGCTCCTGGCCACGATGTCGGCCGGCCTGCGAGCCGAGCAGGCCAACGACGCAAAGTCCGAGTTCCTGTCGCGCATGAGCCACGAACTGCGCACGCCGCTCAACGCCGTCATCGGCTTCTCCCAACTCCTCAAGATGGACGAGCCGAGGGCGGCACAACAGGCAAGTCTCGATCAGATCGAGCACGCCGGCCAGCATCTACTCGAGCTCATCAACGACGTCCTCGAGATCTCGCGTATCGAGACGGGCTCCATCGAGATCGACCTGACGACCATCCATGTTCGCAGAGTCGCCGGCCACGTGATCGAGCTCCTGCAACCGGCCGCCGAGGCCGGCGGCATCAAACTCACCCTCCGCGGTGCAGACGCGTGGGTGATCGGCGACGAGCGTGGAATCCGCCAGACGCTGCTCAACCTCTGCAGCAACGCCATCAAGTACAACCGGCCGGGCGGCACCGCCACGATCTCGATGGCACCGATCAGCTCCACGACCGTGCGCATCTCGGTGATCGACACCGGCATCGGCATCTCATCGGACGACATCTCCCGCCTGTTCCAGCCCTTCGACCGCCTGGCCGCTGCCCAGTCGACCATCGAAGGCGTCGGTCTCGGGCTCGTGCTGACGAAGAAGCTGGTCGAGGAGATGGGCGGCAGCATCGGGGTTCGCTCCACGCTCGGCTCGGGGTCGCGATTCTGGTTCGATCTTCCGATCGGCGCGAGAACCGGCCCGTCCGAGCTGGACATGCCCGCGCGAAAGCTGACTCCGACGGCGACGACAACGCCCCTCGCCCGATCGGAACGTCGACATGTCCTTCTCATCGAGGACAACGCAGCCAACCAGATCGTCCTCGAACACGTGGTGTCCGCCCACGATGGGGTCGATCTCCACGTCGCCGCGGACGGCGACACCGCCATCGAGATTGCAGGCCGACATCGCCTGGACCTCGTTGTCCTCGATCTCACCCTTGCCGACACCTCGTCCGTCGATCTGATCGCACGTGTGCGATCCCTCCAGACAGAGGAGTTCACCCTGGTCCTGTTGACCAGCGCAGACGTCGACGCAGCGTCCGACGCCGCCCTCGTCCGAGCCGACGCCACGCTGGCGCGACCGCTCGACATCGCAGCGACTCGGCAAGTGATCGAGCGCCTGCTCGGTCCCGTCTACGCGAGCAGTGGGACAAGAGCGATGTAGACCACGATCAAGAACACGCCCTCGCCCCGTTTGATCGTGTGTGATGTCCTCATTGCCAGCCACGCCGAGGCGGCAACAACCACTGCGGCAAGGGCACCAACGGTCGTCAGGGTCGTGTTGTCGATTCCCGGCGCGCCGATCAGCCCGACCACACCGCCGACGCCGAGCGCGTTGAAGAGATTCGATCCGAGCAGATTGCCGACGATGAGATCTGTCTCCCGTCGTCTGGCGGACTGGATCACGGTGACGAGCTCTGGCAGCGACGTTCCGACCGCAACCATGGTGGCCCCGACAAACGCCTCGGACAACTGGGCCCGGTCAGCGACCTCGAGCGCCCCCCACAACAGAAGCTGCGCCGCCCCGATCGTTCCGACCAGGCCGACGATCGTCCGCCCGGCCTCGTGGCCGACCCGATGTGCGGACGGTTCTGCGAGCTCCACGACATCCAATTCGATCGGGTCGTTGGTCGATCCTCGTGTGACCGCGATCAACGCACCGGCCATCGCCAGAATCAGCACGGCACCTTCGAGACGGCTGATCCCGCCCCCCTGGACGACAACGGCAAAGAGCACGACTGCACCGAGTACGAGCGGTGCTTCTCGCCTCACCGTGCGAGAGACAACGGTGAGCGGCACGACGATTGCCCCGAGGCCGAGCAGCAGCGACAGGTTCGCGATGTTCGATCCGATGACGTTGCCGATCGCCACCTCGGGTTCGCCGCCGGCCGCTGCGATCGCTGACACGATGAGCTCGGGTGCGCTGGTGCCGAATCCGACGATCACCACGCCGACGAGGAGCGGAGAGATGTTCCGGAGCAGCGCGACACGCGAGGCGCCGAGTACGAATTGATCGGCTGACCACGCAAGCACGATCACGCCGCCGATGATGGCGGTGATGGCAATCAGCACGACGGGCACGAAGTGAGGGATCGGCGGATCTTGCCGGACACGGGGGACGCTCCTTGGATGGCCCCGATGGCCGCTCGCCCTCGGGTACGCCAGAACCCGTCGCCGGAAGCGACGGGTTCTCCGCGTGTTCGATGCAACTGGACAGATGCAGTTCGCACTGGCGGTTCAGCGCGAACTCACATCAGCTGCAGCCGCTGGTGTTTCCGCAGCTCGGGCACGCATGGCAGCTGCCAGAACGGTTCATCGTGATGCCGCACTGCATGCAGATCGGCGCATGGGGATCAACCGACGCCGTCGCCGTCGGCTCCGGTGCTGCCTGAGCGGCCTCCATCTTGGTGAGGATCTCGTCGGCACTGTCGATCGACTTGGGATCCGATGCCATCTCGTGACCCTGGACCGTGACGGTCTCGTCGACGCCCGGCAGTGTCTGCTGGGTGCGTTCGGTGGTGGTGAAGATCCCGAGCTCGGCCCGCTCTGCCGGATCCATGTAGAGGACGGCCAGCTTGCGGAAGAGGTAGTCCATGATCGAGGACGAGATCCGGATGTCGGGATCGTCGGTCATGCCGGCCGGCTCGAATCGCATGCCGGTGAAGGTCTCGACGTAGTTGCGCAGCGGCACGCCGTACTGCAGACCGTGGCTGAGGCTGATGGCGAGCGCATCCATGATGCCGGCGAGGGTCGAACCCTGCTTCGACACCCGGATGAAGACCTCGCCCGGACGACCGTCGTCGTACTCGCCGATGGTGACGAAACCCTTGCAGTCGGCGACCCGGAAGTCGAAGGTGCGGCTGCGACGGTTGCGGGGCAGGCGTTCCCGGACCGGCTTGTAGACGACCTTCTCGATGACCTCGGTCACCTGAGCAGTGACGGCCTCGGCTGCAGCCGCAGCGACGCCGGCATCGGAGTTCGCTTCCTCGCCGTCACCCTTCTTCGCCATGCTCAGCGGCTGGGCCACCTTGCAGTTGTCGCGGTAGATGGCGATGGCCTTGACACCCATCTGCCAGGCGTCGATGTGGAGCTGCTCGACCTCTTCGACCGTGACCTCTTCTGGCATGTTGACGGTCTTGGAGATGGCACCGGAGATGAACGGCTGGACCGCCGCCATCATCTTGACGTGACCCAGGTAGTGGATCGGGTTGTCACCCATCGAGCAGGCGAACACCGACGACGTGATCAGGGTCGAGACCGGGCGCACCGAGGATGGTCTTGTTCTCGTCGATGTAGGCGGTGATGTCGGTGACCTGGGTCTCGGTGTAGCCGAGGCGACGCAGCGCCCGTGGCACCGACTGGTTGACGATCATCATCGTGCCGCCACCGACGAGCTTCTTCATCTTGCAGAGGCCGAGGTCGGGCTCGATGCCCGTGGTGTCGCAGTCCATGAGCAGGCCGATGGTGCCGGTGGGAGCCAGCACGGTGGCCTGAGCGTTGCGGACACCGACCTGACGGCGCCATCTCGACGGTGTTGTCCCAGGCTCGTTGTGCCGCCACGAGGATGTCGTGGGGAGCGAGTTCCTCGTCGATCGTGGCCACGGCTTCCTGATGCTGGTCGAGCACTCGCAGCATGTGCTCCTGGTTCTCGGCATAGCCGGCGTGGGGACCCATCCGAGCCGCGGTCTCGGCGGAGGTCTCGTAGGCACGACCGGTCATCAGCGCCGTGATCGACGCGGCGTAGGCCCGACCTTCGTCGGAGTCGTAGGGCAGGCCGAGGTTCATCAGCAGGGCGCCGATGTTGGCGTAGCCGAGACCGAGCTGACGGAACTTCAGGGAGTTCTCGCCGATCGACTTCGGTCGGGTAGTCGGCCCGGCCGACGATGATCTCCTGGGCGGTGAAGAAGCAATCGATCGCCGACTCGAATCCGTCGACGTCGAAGGTGTCGTCGTCGTTGAGGAAGCTCAGCAGGTTCAGGCTGGCGAGGTTGCACGCCGAGTTGTCGATGTGCATGTACTCCGAGCACGGGTTCGATCCGTTGATCTTGCCGGTGTTGGCCGAGGTGTGCCAGCGGTTGATCGTGGTGTCGTACTGCATGCCGGGATCGGCGCACTCCCAGGTGGCCTGGGAGAACTGACGCATGAGATCGCGGGCCTTGACGGTCCGCACGACCTCACCGGTGGTGCGGGCGAGCAGGTTCCAGTCACCGTCGTCGAGGACGGCCTGCATGAACTCGTCGGTGACTCGGACCGAGTTGTTGGCGTTCTGGTACTGGATCGAGTGGCTGTCGGCGCCGTCGAGGTCCATGTCGAACCCGGCCTCGCGCAAGCACCCGAGCCTTGCGCTCCTCGGTGGCCTTGCACCAGATGAACTCTTCGACGTCGGGATGATCGATGTCGAGCATGACCATCTTGGCGGCACGACGGGTCTTGCCGCCGGACTTGATGGTGCCGGCGGACGCATCGGCACCGCGCATGAAGCTGACCGGGCCTGACGCAGTGCCGCCGCCCTTGAGCATCTCGGCGCTGGAACGGATCCGGGAGAGGTTGATGCCGGCGCCGGAGCCGCCCTTGAAGATCACACCCTCTTCGACGTACCAGTTGAGGATGTCGTCCATCTTGTCCTCGACGGACAGGATGAAACAGGCCGAACCCTGCTGGGGCACACCGGCCACACCGATGTTGAACCACACGGGCGAGTTGAACGCTCCCCGCTGGTTGATGACGAGGTACTTGAGTTCGTCGGAGAATGCCTGAGCCTCTTCCTCGTCGATGAAGTACCCGCCCTCACGACCCCAGGTCGTGATGGTGTCGACGACGCGATCGGCGACCTGCTTGAGGCTGGTCTCGCGCTCGGCGGTGCCCTGGCGTGCCACGGAAGTACTTCTGGGCCAGGATGTTGGTGGCGTTCACCGACCACGTGCTCGGCACCTCGACACCGAGTTGTTCGAAGGCCACCTCACCGGTCTTCCAGTTGGCGATCCGCGCATCACGCTTCTCCCAGGTGACGGTGTCATAGGGATGAACACCGGCAGTGGTGAAGTGGCGGCGGATTCCGATTCCGGTGTGTTCAGGTGCAAGGGCCATGGGTACTCCGTGTGAAGACGTGGGTTGTGATGACGTTTGGTTGTGATGACGTGGATGTGAGGGCGCACGAAATCCACCGACAACCGTGGCTCACAGTGGTGAACCAACGCGCACTGCGTTCGGATGCGAACCGTGCGAGAGGTGAGCTTCGTGCGTGTGTTCGTAGTCGTGCGGGTGTTACGTAGAACGTTGACGGCTCGCATCTTGTTCCGCCGTCGGCTGCGCTTCGAACCTCCCGATCCTCGACACGACTTCGTGGGCGGAAGAGGCCGAAACCTGTGCCCGGTGAGCCTTCGCTCGTCGGGTCTTCCGTTGACTGTTCGTTGTCGACGCTTCGCTGAGCCGACGATGTCGCCACTAGATGTTGTGCCACGAGAACCAGGTGGCCCCGAGAGGCGCACAAGATGTGGATTGATGATTACATCATCGTAATTACGACGATGTCAACGATTCTCGAAAAGAATCACTGGACTCTCGGCTCACGCAACCGCAAATCTGCTGACAGATCTCTGGACGTGCAGGCGCGCATCCGGAGGAACCGACGGCCCGGGATAGCTGGGTCCAGGTTCGCCAGCGTGTGTAGACAACGCGCCACACACACAACTCGCCCATCAGCACGAAGCCGTGCCCTCATACCGCTACCCCGGGTCGACCGGCCGCTTGCCAGAGAACGTAGACACGTCTGCCTGTGGATCAAAAGTGGAAAGACCTGTGTCTTTGGACTTTTTCTTGTGGATTCCGACCGGTTTCTGGGGATGATACGCAAATCATCACAGACGGTGTGGGCGCACCCACGCACCGCTCTGTCACGATGGTCTGTCACGATGGCGACATGACGTTCCACCAACTCCGGGCCGACGATTCGTTCGCCATGGATCCTCTGGCCGTTGTCCCCAACGAGTCACGCCCCTGCCCTGCCGACCGTCCGTGGGTCTTCACCAACATGGCGGTGACACTCGACGGCGCAACCTCGGTCGACGGCGTGTCCGGCGCCATCGGCGACGACGACGACCACGCCATGTTCCGGGCGCTCCGAGCATCGGCCGACGTGATCCTCGTGGGCAGCCGGACGGCAAATGTCGAGTCGTACCGCACCCCTCAACGCTCCGATGCCGTCGATCGGGCCCGATCACAGGCCGGGCGGGCACCCCGACCCCTCGTGGCCGTGGTGTCGGCGTCGCTGTCCATCGACCCGGAGCTCGAACTGTTCGGCGATCCGTCGTACCGACCACTCGTCTTCACCACCGATGATGCACCCGCCGCCAGACGTCGCCGACTCGAGCACGTCGCCGACGTCGTCAGCATCGGCAGCGGCGAACACCTCGACCTCGGCCGGGCGCTTCGCCATCTCTTCTCGACCGGCCACCGAACGGTTCTCAGCGAGGGCGGGCCGTCGATCAACGGTCAACTGATCGCCGACGACCTGATCGATGAATGGAACCTCACCCTCTCGCCGCTCCTGGCAAGCGGGGACGCCGCCAGGCCGGCACACGGGCCTTCGCCGGACGAACTCCGATCCTTCGAACTCGAACGATGCTGGTACGGCTCGACAGCGCTGTTCTGCCGTTGGGTTCGGCCGGGATCAGCCGTCGGTGGTCCGCGCCGCTGACCCGTTCCGACGAGCCAGGTCTTCTGCCAGCCCGTCAGCTGTCGGTCGAAGATCGACGGCTGCCTCGTAGCGACGACGAGCAGCCATCACGTCCGAGCCGTAGACGGTCGAGCGGTTGTAGCCGAGCAGCGACTGGCGGTAGGCCGCATCGTTCTGCAGGCCGGAGTGCCCTCGGCACAGATGCTCGGCTGCGGCATAGGCCGCGTCGTAGAGGTTGTGCGGATCGACGACGCCGTCGTCGTTGCCGTCGAGTCCGTAGATCTTCCAGCTGCTCGGGATGAACTGCATCGGGCCGACGGCCCGGTCCCACTCGACGTTGCCGTCGAGGGATCCTCCGTCGGTGTCGGCGATGGCGGAGAACGGTTCCCCGTCGAGGACAGGCCCGAGTATCCGACCGGTGGTCTGGCCGTCAGGACCGACCGAACTCCCACCGAACTGGCCATGGCGGGACTCGATGAGTCCGACGCCGGCGAGCTGGTCCCACGAGATACCGCATGCCGGCCGACGCTCGCTCATTGCCACCGAGGCCCGGAAGTAGGCGTCGATGACGACCAAGCTCAGGTCCGTGCCCGGCACCGTCTGTCCGATCAACGCAGCCTCGAGCTGAGGTCGCAACGACGTGATTCGCACCTCGGCATCGTCGAGGTCGACGAGCGCCACCCCGAGGTCCGTTTCGGCGACGTCGATACGGGCATCGATGGCGGCGGCAACATCCTCGGCTTCCACGCGGGCCTGACGCGCATCGGCCAACGCCGCCCTCGCCGACTCGTAGCGCTGCTCGATGACCACTCCGGCTCCGTCGGTCAGACCGGGCAGCGGGCTGGTCGGCCCGGCCATGCTCAATCGGGCGAGGTCGATGGCCTCCGAACCGACGAAACTGTCGACGGCGAAGGCCCCGAGCTCGTCGAAACGAGCATCAACCAGGTCGGAGGCCACCGTCTCGACGTCGACCCGGTCCCCGACCACGACGCGCTGAGACCAACTCTCGCGCTGCGCCTCGCTGCGGCGGAACACCGGCATCGAGACGGCGCAGGTCGGCGTCGTCGCGATCGGCCATGGCCACGGTGAGCTCGAGCCGCACACTCGTCACCCGACTCGACGTCGGCATCACCTGACTCAGGACATCAGGATGGAAGATCTGCGAATCGGGCAGCAGTTCCGCCAGCGAGTACTCGGGCAGAGCGGACTCGAACTCGGCGTCGTCGACGGCGGATTCCTGGGCTCCCACGGTGGTCACCGAGGACGCGAGCAGGGCCAGAATCGTCATGCGTCACACCGAAGATGCGAGAAGACGGGCCGCGTTCGGGACGCCGGAAGAAGAACACCCCAACACCATCGACCCGAAAGGGGTCGGTATTGAGCGGGATCTCCCAGTTTCAGCCCGGTGACGTCAGTTGGTTGCCGGTGCCTGTTCCCGCTTGATCAGCGACATTTCCCGCTCGAAGTCCTCGACTCCTCGGAAACCCTTGTAGACGCTGGCAAAGCGGAGCGCCGACACTTCGTCGAGTCGGCGGAGATGGTGGAGCACGGCCTTTCCGATCTCCTCGGATGACACGATGTCGCCCAGGAGTCGAACCTCTTCCTCCACCGCATCGGCGACGGCCTCGATGGCGGCCTCGTCGAGCACACCGCCTTTCGCCGCCACGCTGATGCCCCGCACGATGGCGCTCCGGTCGAAGTCGACCCGGCGCCCATCACGCTTGCTGACCACCAACTCGGCGTGCTCGAAGCGTTCGAACGTCGTGAAGCGGTGGCCGCACTCGCCGCAGGCCCGCCGGCGTCGGATGGCCCGACCCTCGTCGGCGGCGCGCGAATCGACGACTCGCGTGTCATCGGCGTCGCAGGATCGGCACTTCATCGGCGGAAACCCTAACCGCTGGCCGGCCTGGCGCCTGTGCATCGAACCGATCATCACGTGTCCATCAGGGAGCGGCGATCAGGGGGTGATGGTGAGCAGCTGACCTTCACGCAGCGCGTAACCGCCGTTCTCGGCGGCGATGCGTCTGGCCACCTCGACCGGATCGGCGCCGGGGGCAACCCGTGCGGCGATGCTTGCCCACGTGTCGTCGGCCTCGACGGTGACCACCAGCGGGGCCTGGTCGACGGCTGACGTTGCCTCGAACAGCTGACGTTGCCTGAACTGCTGCCGATGCGGGGGCCAGCGTGGCCCAGTCGCTCGCCGGTGGCGCTCCCTGCACGCCACGCACCACGAGCACCAGCATCACGGTGGCCATGACGGCAACGATGGCGAGTATCGACCCCGCGTTGACGGCGACCGAGGAGGTCGCCGAGGTCGATTGCCCGCCCTCGATGAGGCGGAGTGTCGCCCGGCCTTCGACTGGGCGGTGAGATGTTGCAGCGGGTGAGCGGAGTGCAGCGACCATGTGAACAGTTTCCTCAGTGGGTGTGACAGCGGTGGGTGTGACGCGGGGGTGTGACAGCGGAGGGTGTGACAGCCCGCGGTGGGCGGCGACTGTGACGAACTCGTGGGCGAGTGGGTCGGGATGGCCGACGTGACGTGCAGCCATCCCGACCCCGCTCGAATTGCTGCCCCCAGCGCTCCGACCGAACGAGTGTTCGCACATTCAACACGAACACCCGTTCGGTTGCAACCCCGAACATCGAACAATTGTTCGTGAGCGCAATTTTCGACGAAAGCGAACACTTGTACGTACTGACGTGCCATACTCTCCAAACACACGTTCGACCGAACGGTCGGCACTACCGCCTGTCGAGGCCCACCCGTGGTGGCGTCTCGGCGCAAACGGAAAGCAGGAGGCGATCGTGGGAGATCACAAGCTCACCGACCGACAACTCGCAATTCTCGAGTTCATCTCGAAGCAGATGCGAGATCGTGGGTTCCCGCCCTCGGTCCGCGAGATCGGCGCCGAGGTCGGCCTCACGTCACCGTCGACCGTGCACTCCCATCTCGCCACCCTGCAGAAGGCGGGGTATCTGCGCCGCGATCCGACCAAACCTCGTGCCATCGAAGTGCGCTGGGACTCCAACTCCGGCGCCGCCGATGTCGAACGCCGGCCCGTCCGCCACGTGCCTCTGGTCGGCACCGTGGCCGCCGGTACCGACGTGCTGGCGCAGGAACACATCGAGGAGACCTTCCCCGTTCCCGCCGACCTCACCGGTGACGGCGATCTGTTCATGGTGAAGGTCCGAGGCGACTCGATGATCGATGCCGGCATCTTCGACGGCGACTACGTGATCGTCCGGGTCCAGGCAGACGCCCGCAAGGGCGACATCGTCGTCGCCGGCATCCCCGGCGAGGAAGCCACGGTCAAGACCTACAGCTTCGATTCCAAGAAGAACCAGGTGGTCCTGCTCCCGTCGAACCACGCGCTCGAGCCGATGCGATTCGATCCGGCCGATGTCCAGATCTTCGGCAAGGTCGTCACCGTGATGCGACGCCTCTGATCCGTCAGGCCGGTTGGTCGGCCCGTCAGGTCTGCTGATCTCCGAGGATGCTCACGGCCATGCGCTCGGCCTGTGCCTCGGCCCGTTGCTTCAACGAGGTCTCGGCGATGTAGTCGACTTCTTCGTCGGTGAAGCCGGCCATCCGCCGGAACTGGCGGGCGAGACGGATCGGAGAGTCGTCTTCCTCGCCCCGTTGACCGCGGAAGTTGAACAGTCCGTCGACGACCTTCTGGAACTCGAGCGCGGCCTTGCGCCGTTCCGGGTCGTTCTCGGTCACCGATCGGAGCCACTTCGAGCCCATACGAACGTGGGTGACCTCATCGGCCAACATGTAGTCCTCGCAGTAGCTCATGATGGGATCGCCCATCTCGTCACCGAAGTCGCGCATCTGGGTGAACACGTCGATGGCAAGGCCTTCGAGGGCGCGGTTCACGCCGGCCAATCGGAAGACGGGATCCTCGTGGCAGGCCGCTTCGAACAGCGTGGTGGTCTCGACGTACTCGCCGAGTTCGCCGCCCATGTGTTCGGCCAGCTTGATGGAGATCTCGCAGTGGCGAGCTTCGTCCCAACACTGACGGGCCATGTCGAGCTTGAGTTCGTAGGGGACCTCATCGGTCGAGAAGTCGAACGCCGTGCGCCCGGCACCTTCCAGCGCCTGGATCTCACCGACGAAGATGCCGTGCATCCGGCGGCGAGCCCGATCGGCGACGTCTTCGGCCTCGGGGTTGACGTTGCCGACCTCGAGCGGGTTCCGGTGATCGTTGAATCGTTCCTCGGAGTTCTGGCGGTGGAAACGATCGTCTCGAGCGAGCGCGGACGGTGAAATGTTCTTGCGCATGTGCTGGTCCCCCGGCGTCGTAGGCTCGCAGAGTACTACGGGAGGAATCAGCGATGCCATATCCCGGGCCCCAGCATCCGGCATCGGATCTTCCCGTCAGCCGGATGTTGCCCGCCATCGAGGACGCCGTCGTCGCCGGCTCGCTGGTGCTGACGGCCGCTCCCGGAGCAGGCAAGTCGAGCCTCGTGCCGCTTGCGGTCGACGAGGCGATCAGACGGATCGATTCGGAGGCCGGGCGCGTGATGCTCCTGCAGCCCAGACGCCTGGCTGCCAGGGCCACCGCGGCCCGTCTGGCCGAACTCCTCGGTGAGCCGGTCGGCCGGTCGGTCGGCCTCACGATGCGAGGTGAACGGAAGCGAGGGCGCCGGATCGAGGTCGTGACCGAGGCGATCCTCACGAGGCGCCTCCAGGCCGACCCCGAATTGTCCGCCGTCGGTGCCGTCATCTTCGACGAGTTCCACGAACGGAATCTGCACAGTGATCTGGGCCTCGCCATGGCGATCGAGGCCCGGGACACCGTCCGTCCCGATCTCCGCATCGTCGTGATGTCGGCCACCATCGATCCGGTGCCGATCGCAGCACTCCTGGGCGACGCCACCGTGATGGACGTCGAAGGCAGCGTCTTTCCCGTCGAAACCGAACACCGCGATCGTCCCGTGCGCGAACGATGGGCCGCCGCGGTCGCCGATGCCACCTCCGAGCTGGCCGGCCGAGTGTCCGGCGATGTCCTGGTGTTCGCCCCTGGAAGGGGCGAGATCGACGATGTGATCCGCCGACTCCCGTCTGCCATCTCGGCCCGGGTGATCGCCCTCCACGGCTCGAGCCCGTCGGCGGTGCATCGCGAGGTGCTCCAACCGTCTCGCGACCGCCGCATCATCGTCGCCACCGGTATCGCCGAGACCTCGGTGACGATTCCCGGGGATCGAGGCCGTGGTCGACGGCGGTCTCACGAGGCGTCCCCGGTTCGATCCGGCAACGGGCACGAACCACCTCGTCACCGAACACGTCAGTCGGTTCTCGGCCGATCAGCGTCGTGGCCGCGCCGGCCGAACTCGTCCCGGCGTGTGTATCCGGATGTGGTCGGCCATCGACCAGGATCTGCTGATCGATCAGGCACTCCCCGAGATCGTCGACGGCGATCCGCTGGTGGTCGCCGCGGAGCTCCTCCGTTGGGGTGATCCGGATGCGTTGCACCTTCCGTTGCTCGATCACCCCGATCCCCAGCGGCTCGATGTTGCCCGTCGGACGATGGCCTGGTGGGGACTCACCGAGATCGACGAGGGGACGAACGCGGTTCACCTGACAGAACTGGGACGCGAGGTCGTCAAGCTGCCTGTCCACCCCAGAGTCGGAGCGTTGTTGGCCACCATCCGCCGGACGTTGCCGGCGAACGATCCCCTGGCGGCAACTGGACTTCGAGCGGCCGCCGTGCTCGACCAATCGAGCTTTCCCACCTCGGATGACTTCGAAGCCGAGGTCCAGCGAGCTCGGAACGACCGCGACGTCGAACGTTCCGTTCGGCGGCTGCGGGATGCCATCGATGCGGCCCGACTTCCACCTCCTCCCGCCGACCAGCCGACGCCGAACTCGCTGGCCGAGCTGCTCGCGCTGGCCTGGCCTGACCGGATCGCGGTGCGGCGGACCGCAGACTCCCATCGGTTGTTGATGGCGTCCGGCCGTGAAGTCGGGCTCGATCGAGGTTCCTCGCTCGGTCGGGCCGAGGCCTTCGTCATCGTCGACACCACGGTGGTCGAGGCGAGCGGACGGGTGCGACGGGCCGTACCGCTCGAGCGGAGCGCCATCACCAGGCTCCACTCCCCCGCTCAGCACGTCTCGGTCGAGTGGGATCGACGCCGAAACCGCATCCTCGCTCAACGGCAGACGCGTCATGGTGCAATCGTCCTTCACTCCGAGGCTTTCGCCGATCCAGACCCGGCCGACGTGCAGCGCGCCGCGGAGGAAGGGGTCCGCAGCAACGGCCTCGACGTGTTCCGATGGTCGGAGCGAAGCGAGTCGGTGCGGCGGCGACTGCAGTGGCTCCACCGCAGCGATGGGTCATGGCCCGACGTCAGCGACGAGGCGTTGCTGGCAACACTCGACCGATGGCTCGACCTGTCGAGGATCCGCAACGTCGACGGCTTGCGCCGACTCGATGTGGGCGCCCGCCTGCTCGACCTGCTCGACTGGGATCAGCGTCGCCGTTTCGACGATCTTGCCCCGCTCGAACTGGCCACTCCGAGCGGTCGCACGAGGCGAATTGACTGGAGTGGTGATCGTCCGGTCTGGGCGGTTCGTGTCCAGGACCTGTTCGGCCTCGATGTCCACCCGACCATCGGCCCAGCCGATGAGCCGCTCACGATCGAGCTGTTGTCGCCGGCCGGGCGAGTGGCACAGACCACCACCGACTTGCCGGGGTTCTGGCGAGGTTCCTATGCCGCGGTGCGAGCCGACCTCCGCGGCCGATACCCCAAACACGCATGGCCGGAGGACCCCACAGCCGGCCTCAAGTGACGAGTCTGTGCAACGCGGCGAAGGTGCGTTCGATCGACGCCCGCTCGAGGTGTTCGTGTTTGGTGTGGGCGATCGTGGGATCGCCCGATCCGAAGTTGGTGGCCGGGATGCCGTGCTCGGCGAAGCGGGCGACGTCGGTCCAGCCGAGTTTGGCTCGCACCTCGAGCCCGTTCTCGTCGCGCAACCGCCCGAGCAAGGGATGCTCGAGCGACGGCGGGCAGCCCAACGTGCGGTCGATCACCTCGACGGTGTCGTCCGGGTCGAGATGTTCCGCCAGCAGCGACCGGACCCATGCCTCCGCCTCGTCGACCGTGCGGTCTGGCGCGTACCGATGGTGGATACGCATCATCCCCCGGTCGGGAACGACGTTGCCGGCGACGCCGCCCTCGATGTGCACCACTTGGAGGGACTCGACGAACTCGCAACCGTCGATCACCGGGCGGCGGGCCTCGTAGCCGGCGACGGCGGAGAGCGCCCCGGCCATGCGATGCACTGCGTTACGACCCATCCACGGCCGCGCCGTGTGGGCTCGTGCTCCGGCGAACGTGATCTCGAATCGGAGCGTGCCCTGGCACCCGGCTTCGATCGCCCCGTCGGTCGGCTCGCCGAGAATGGCGCAGTCGCCGGCAAGGAGATCTGGGCGATCGGCGAAGAGCTCGAGGAGGCCGTTGTGGACCTGCGCCACCTCTTCCCTGGCGTAGAACACGAAGGTGAGGTCGACCGAAGGTTCGGTGACGGTGCGAGCGATCTCGAGGAAACAGGCCAGCCCGCCCTTCATGTCGGTCGAGCCGACACCCCACAAGGTGTCACCCTCGATCCTGGCGATGGCGTTGGTGCCGCCGACGAGGTCGGCCGCCTCGACTGCGGGAACGGTGTCGGTGTGGCCGACCAACATCAACCGCTGGTCGCGGCCGAGGTCGGTCCGGGCCACGAGATTGTCGCCGATCCGTTCGACATCGAGGTGGGGCAGCGCTCGGAGCTTCGCCTCGAGCCAGTCGACGAACGGTCCCTCGGCAAACGACTCGGAGCGATGGTCGACGAGCGTCGCGGTGAGGGCGAGGAGGTCGGTCACCGGGACAGGCTACAAGGGCCGCGCCGATGGCTGAGGAGTCGCGATCTACCCTCTTCGAATGCGCCGAATGGTCTCGACCGTGCTCGTTCTCGCTCTCACCGCCGCGGCGCTGGTCACCGCGCCCACTCCTGCGGCCGCAGGTGAGGTGGTCGACGGGCGCTTCCCGACCGAGGAGGCATTCGTCGACCAGACCTACCGAGATCTCCTGAGCCGCGGCCCGGATGCCGGCGGGATGACGTTCTGGGCCGACCGGATTCGTGCCGGGTTGCCGCCCGAAGCGTTCGTCGAGCAGCTGCTCCTCTCCCCCGAGTTCGGCGGCGTCATCGCCCCTGTGGTCCGGCTGTACTCGTCGGTGTTCGATCGACGGCCGGACGCCGACGGTCTGCGCTTCTGGATCGCGCAGCGGCGGGCCGGCATGACGCTGGAACGGATGGCGTCGCACTTCGTCGCCAGCGCCGAGTTCGACGACCTGGCTGCTGCCACCACGACCGAGGAATACATCGCTGCGGTCTATCGACGTTCGCTTGGGACGTGAACCGGACGTCGGTGGGCTGCGTTTCTGGACCGACGGCATCGAATCGGGTCAGTTCACCCTCGACCGTTTCATCGTCGAGGTGTCCGAGTCGCCGGAACACAAGGCTCTCACCGACAGCGCCGTGGTCACCACGCTCGTGTACCTCGGCCTCCAGCAACGAACCCCGGAGCCCGGCGGTTTCGCCTTCTGGACGGGCCGGCTCGACGACGGCACTGCCGCTGAGCGCCTTCGTGGCCAACGTCCTCGCCCTGCCGGAGTATCGATCGCGGTTTGCCGTCGCCCCCTTCCTCGCGACCGAGGTGATCGCCGATGGTCTCGCCATTCCCTGGGACATCGAGTCGCTGCCCGATGGTTCACTGCTGGTCACCGAACGGGCGGGTCGACTGAGCCTGATTCCGCCCGGTGGTGGTGCGGGAGTGGCATCCATTGCCATCGATGTGAGCGATTTGTGGAGGTCCGGTGAAATCGGAATGCTGGGACTGGCCATCGATCCCGGCTTCGCCGACAACGGCCGGATCTACACCTGCCAGGGTCACACCGCACCGCGAGAGATCCAGGTGATCGCCTGGACGCTCGACGTCGAAGGACGGACGGCGACACGAGTGGCCGATCCGCTGGTCGGTGGCATCCCGATGGATTCGCGTATTCATGGCGGCTGTCAACTCGAGTTCGACGCCGACGGCTGGTTGTACATCGGGACCGGCGATGCCGCGGTCGGGTCCCTTCCCCAGAACCTGACATCGCTCGCCGGCAAGGTGCTGCGGATCGATCCGCAGAGCGGTGCAGCGGCGCCTGGTAATCCCTTCTTCGGAGCAGCCAACGCCGACCAGCGACTGATCTGGACCTACGGACACCGCAACGTCCAGGGTCTGGCACTGCGTCCGGGCACGAACGAGATGTGGTCGGTTGAACACGGTCCGTCCGTTGACGACGAGGTCAACCGGCTGGTCAGGCCCGGTGGCAACGCCGGGTGGAATCCGGTACCGGGTTACAACCAAGCCGTACCCATGACCGACACCCGCCTCGGTGGAGATGTGTTCGGCGCCGCCTGGTCGACCGGTTCGCCGACGCTGGCCCTGAGCGGTGGCGACTGGACGAACACCGCCGGCTGGGGGGCGTGGGACAACGCGCTCGCCGTTGCCGCGCTCAAGAACCAGACCCTGCGGTTGCTTTTCTTCAACGACGATGGCCTCTACCTCGGTCAGCGCACGATCATCGACGGCGAGTTCGGTCGCCTCCGAGCGGTGCATCAGTCGGCCGACGGCTCGATCTACGTCACCACCAGCACAGGCGACGACCGCGTGATCCGCATCACGCCGAGTCTGCCGAGCCTGGCCGTCCCCCGCTGACCCCGCTGCCCGACCCCGTCCCACCCCCGTTCTTGGGTCCGATCGGCGCGCCTGACGCGCACATCGGACCCAGGTTGGGTGGAGAGGTGGCGTGGGGTGGGGTGGATCAGCCGAGGCCGAGGCGGGACGCGGCCAGTTGGAGGCGATCGTCCGGCTGCACCAGGGCGACCCGCACGTAGCCGGCACCCTGCTCGCCGTAGAACTCACCGGGGCTGACGAGCGCACCAGCCTCACGAGCGAGCCGTTCGGTGAGGGCCCAGGCATCGCCGTCGGGAGCCGGCGCCCACAGGTAGAAGCCGCCCTTGGGCATCGGCGCTTCGACACCGACGGCCGCCAGCATCTCGATGCCGAGCTCGAGTCGTCGGTGATACCGCTCGGCCTGTTCGGTGACGTGGGCCTGGTCGGCGAACGCAGCGACAGCGGCGGCCTGGACCGGACCGGGAGGCATGAACCCGGCGTGTTTGCGGACCTCGCCGAGGTAGTGGATCAGGTCGGCGTCGCCGGCGAAGAAGCCGGCCCGGGCACCGGCGAGATTCGAGCGCTTCGACAGTGAGTGGACGGCGACGACGCCGTCGGTGCCGTGCTGCGAGGATCGAGCGGGGCGGGCCGTCCCAGGTGAACTCGATGTAGCACTCGTCGCTGAACACGGGGACGCCATTGGCTCGGCCCCAAGCAGCGGCCGCCTCGAGGTCGTCGATGCCTCCGGCCGGGTTGCCAGGGGTGTTCACCCAGAGGCAGAGCGCACGAGCGGCATCGGCCGGGTCGATCGCGTCGAGATCGATCCGCCACTCGTCGTCGACGGGAACGGCGACGGCCCGGCAGTTGGCCAGCCGGGCCCCCATCGCGTAGCTCGGGTAGCTGACGGCCGGATACAGGACGGTGTCGAGGTCGGGGCGACGCAGACGAAGCCAGTGGGGCATACCAGCCACGACCTCCTTCGAGCCGATCGTGGCTCTGACGTCGTCTGGCCCGATCGTCGTATCGGCGATCCGATTGAGCCAGGACGCGGCGGCGCTCGCGGAACTCGGGCGTGCCGATCGACGGCCGGATAACCCCGTTCGGCGTTCGACGAGCCGAGCGCATCGATGACGGCCTGCGGTGGCGGATCGAACGGCGTGCCGATCGAGAGGTCGATGACACCTCCTTCGTGCTCGGCCGCGAGCGCCTTGATCGGGTCGAGCCGGTCGTACGGGTACGGCGGCGGGACGAACGGTTCAGCCCTCATTGGCCATCCTCCTCGGGAACGATGTGTTCGATGAAGTCGCCGAGTCGTTTGGCCGACGCATCTTCGAGCCGGGCGATCACCCGCATCCCGTCGTCCTCGGTGGTTTCGGTCATGACCTCACCCTCGCGATGGACCGCAGCGAGCATGTCGCCCCTCGACCACGGCACGAAGAGCTCGTACACCGTGCTGTGTTCCCGCAGCTTGTCGGCGATTGCGTCGAGCAGCGCTTCGATCCCCTCGCCGGTGTGAGCGGAGATGGCCACCGAGCCGGGGTTCTGCCCGGCCAGGCGCTCGGCTGCGCCAGGGTTGCCTTCGCGTCGAGGCCGTCGGCCTTGTTGAACACCAGCAGCTCGGCGACTTCCTCGGCGTCGATCTCCGACAGGACCGTGCGAACGGCGTCGATGTTGCCTTGCGGATCGATGGCGGTGCCGTCGACCACGTGGATCAGGAGGTCGGCATCGCCGGCTACCTCGAGCGTCGACTTGAACGACTCGACCAGCTGATGAGGCAGCTTGCGGACGAAACCGACCGTGTCGGTGAGCAGGATCTGTTCGCCACCGGGGAGTTGGGTCTTGCGGGTGGTCGGATCGACGGTGGCGAAGAGCCGGTCCTCGGTGCGCACGTCGGCGCCGGTGAGCCGGTTGAGCAGCGTCGACTTGCCGGCGTTGGTGTACCCGACGATCGAGACGGTTCGAAACGGTGAGCGGTGGCGTGCCTTGCGTTGGGTGGCGCGACGGGCCGAGATGCCGACGAGGTCCCGCTCGAGCTTGTGCATCCGCCGCACCAGACGCCGACGGTCGACCTCGAGCTGGGTCTCACCGGGGCCTCGGGTGCCGATGCCGCCGCCCTGCTGGCTGTAGTTCTTCTTGCCCCGGAGCCGAGGCAGTCGGTAGCGCAACTGGGCCAACTCGACCTGGGTCTTGCCCTCGGTCGAGGTGGCGTGCTGAGCGAAGATGTCGAGGATCACGGCCGTGCGATCGAGCGCCGTTCGGTGGAGGATCCCCTCGAGGTTGAACTGCTGGGCCGGGGTCAGCTCGTCGTCGAAGACCACGGTGTCGGCGTCGATGGCCACGGCTGCTTCCTTGATCTCGGACGCCTTGCCCTTGCCGACGAAGGTGGCCGGGTCGGGGCGATCGCGCTTCTGGGTCAGGCGATCGATGGCATCGGCACCGGCGGTGTCGACCAGGAGCGCGAGCTCGTCGAGCGAGGCGTGGGTCTCGAGCTCGGAGCGGCCGCCGAGTGTCATGCCGACGAGCACGATGCGCTCCCGGAAGCTGCGATCGAGGAAGCCGGCTTCGTCGTCGAACGCGTCGCGGCCGAAGTCCTCGAGTCCGCCACGGTGAGTACCGACACCGTCGACGACCAGCTGGTCCGGTCGCCCGTCGTCCGGGGTGCCCCAATCGTCGACAGCGTCATCATCGACAGCGCCGTCATCGAACCTGCCGTCATCGAACGGGTCGTCGGATGGCGCTTCGTTGTCGAGGTCGGGGTTGTCTTCCGGTGAGCGATCGCTCATGAACGGTCCTCGAGGACGACCCGGCCGACGAATTCGGCGGGGCCGGTCAGCAGGACGTCGGATGGTCACCGTCGACGACATCGATCCGAGCCGAACCGCCGGGCATGACCACGTCGACCGATGCCTCGGTGAGGCCCCATGCGTGAGCGGCCCAGCCGGCAGCGCAGGCCCCGGAGCCACACGCCTCGGTGTAGCCGGCGCCTCGCTCCCAGACGAAGAGCCGAATCGTCGAGCGATCGATCACGTCGATCAGGTGCACGTTGATGCCGTTCGGATAGTCGGCTTCGACCGCGGGACCGACGACGGTGACGTCGTGGGCGGCGGCATCATCGACCAGGGCAACGAGATGGGGATTGCCGATCTCGATCGCCATCTGGCGTCGAACGTCGACGCCGAGCTCCGCCCATCGAGGCGAGAGCTCGCCGGCCTCGGTGGCCGGCCCCATGTCGACCCTGACCTGGGCGATCGGATCACCGGGCTCCACGTCGAGGGTGCGGACGCCGCCGTCGGTGGACACGGTGAACGTGGTCGGTTCACCGGTGCCGAGGTGGAGGGCCAGGGCTTGTCCGAGACACCGAAGGCCGTTGCCGGACACTTCCGGCCGGCTGCCATCGCTGTTCCACAGGATCATCTGCCAGAGCGTCGTCGGCGAGCGGCGTGGCGCTGATGAGTCCGTCGGCTCCGATGCCGCGTCGTCGGTCGCACCAGCGGCGGGCGTCGTCGGCGGAGAGGGCTCGCGCCGGGTCGACCACGATGAGGAAATCGTTGCCGAGTCCGTGGTGTTTCGTGGCGGTGATCGTCTGCGTTTCGGTCGCAGTGGCCGTGGAAGCTGAGGTCAAGTCCCCCATTGTCGCACCAATCCCGAGAATTGGCGCCACGTTTCAGCCCCAGCGTTTCAAACCCAGTGGCGTTCGACCTCGTCGAGCACCGACGGATCCGATGCCGGACGGTCACGGTCGATGTCGATCCAATGGATCCGTGGATCTCGACCGAACCACCGTTGCTGGCGTCTGGCGAACCGTCGCGTACGGCGCCTGGCCTCGTCGAGTGCTTCGTCGAGTGAGCGTTCACCGTTGAGGTGAGCGATGAGTTCGCGATAACCGAGGGCCTGTCGTGCGGTGCGCGAGAGTCCGCCGGGCCGATCCAGCAGCGTCCGCACCTCGTCGAGGAAGCCGGCTGCCATCTGCTGTTCGTAGCGCTGATCGATCCGTGCATCCATGAAGTCACGATCGATGCGCAGACCGACCATGCGGAATCGGGTCGGTGGAAAGGCATCCATGCCAGGGCCGAACGAGGAGAACGGTCGGCCGGATCCCACGCAGACCTCGAGCGCACGGGCGATGCGTCTGCGATTGTTCGGCTCCATTCGGCCGGCGGCCACGGGATCGAGGTCGCGCAACTGGGCCCACATGGTCAGGGTGTGGCTGTCCGGCCGTGCGTCGATCTCGGCCCTCACGTCCGGATACTGGCCGGGGATCTGCAGATCGTCGACAACGGCCTGCACGTAGAGCCCGGTGCCACCGACCAGGAGCGGGGTGGCACCTCGACTCTCGATGTCGTCGATCGCGGCCCGGCACTCGGCCTGGAATCTCGAGACGGTGTAGTCCTCGGAGGGATCGGCGACAGCAATGAGATGGTGAGGGACGCCTCGTTGTTCTTCGACCGTGGGCGCCGCGGTACCGATCGACATCTCGGCGTAGACGGCCATGGCGTCGACCGACACGATCTCGACCGGCATGCCGCCATCGATCGAACGACGGGCGAGCTCGAGTGCGAGCGAGGACTTGCCGGAGGCGGTCGGCCCGATCAGGGCCAGTGGTGCCCGGCTCACGGCATCAGTTGTTTGGCCAGCAAGTAGTGATCGAGCCGGAGGAGGTCCGGATCGGTGCCGTATGCCTCGTAGAACACGTAGACCGCTTCGGGACCGAGGTTGCGATGGATGCTGACGTGGGCGTGGGCCAGGTCGAGGTGGCGATCGGCGATTCGCACCGAGCCGAGGTCGACGAAGCCGGTGAACGCCCCCTGGTGGGCCATGAGGTTGGGAAGGGCGGGGTCGCCGTGGCAGACGACGAGATCTTCGGCCGCCGGTCGACCGGCGCACCAGATCGAGAGGAGTTCGTCGCCGGTGTAACGCTGGTAGGCCTCGTCGATGACCCCGAGTCCCTGCGCAACCGCGGCCTCGGCCACGGCGGCCAGTGCCTTCCAGCCTCGTTCGATCGATGCGGGGGCGGCGTCGATCGGGAGGGCGTGCAGGGCCCGCAGCGCCGTCCCGGCCAGCTCGGCCAGGGAGCCGACATCGCCGTGCAGGTCGGGCCGGTGGGCTGGGACGCCGGGCAGCCGTTCACTCACGAGCCAGGCCCAGTCGCCTTCGTCGACCCTGAGGACGGGCGTGGCGGTGAGGACGTGGCGGGCAAGCCAGATGCTGTTGTCGGACTCGGCGTCGAGCACGTGGCGTCGACTGATCGGCACGGTCTTGATGGCGTGGCGCTCGGTCAACCACGAGTGAGCCGGTCGATCGTTGGTCTGGTGGACCGGTTCCCAGTCATCGACGGGGCCGGCGACATCGACGATGGCGGACGGTGGCTCGATCAACACACTCCAAGACTAGGACTGGAGCTGTGTCTTCAGCTGAGCCAGCGCACGGTGCAGGCCCGATTTCACAGAGCCTTCCGGATCGCCGATGATCTCGGCGATCTCGGGGATCGTGTGGCCGCCGTAGTAACGAAGCACCACCATCGCCCGCCAATTGCTCGGCAGGTCGGCCAGCACATCGACGAGATAGTGCGACTCCGGGGTGTCCTCCGGCTTGGGAGTGACCAGCCGGAGCTTTGCCCGGCCTCTGATCTCTCGCCGCTGAGCGTCGCGACATCGTGACACGAGCACCGTGCGAACGAAGCCGCCGGGACGCTCGACTCTCGACCACGAGGCGAAGAGCTGAGCGAACGCATCTTGTGTCAACTCCTCGGCTCGTTCCTGGGAGCCGACCATCAGGTAGGCCAGGCGAACGAGGCCCCGGTAGTCGGATCGGAAGAGATCGTCGAAGGCCGCGGCGTCAGTGCGAGAGAGCTCGATCGGGGCAAGCTGGTTCGTCGTCGGCTCAGCGGTAGACACAGATCTCACCTCCCCAGAGTGCTTCGATGATGTCACTGTCGTTCGGGCCGGAGGTGAACCAACCGGCGGTGCCGTCCCAGAACTCCCAGCCGAGCGTGCCCTCGTCTGACTGGACGCCTGGCCGAGCGGCCCGGAGTTCTGCCACCGTCGAGCCGAGACCGATCTCGGTTCCGGTGATGGTCGTCGGACCCTCACCTGCTTCGCCCAGTAGCCAACCGACGGCCGTTCCGCTGTCGGAGTCGACGTACACGCTGAGCCCACCCCAACTGATCGAATCGGTCGGACCACGGCCGCACTGGTCGAGGGGGTTGTCGAACAGCGGCTCGCCGATCGACGCAGCGATCAGCTCGAGCACTTCTTCCCGCGGCGTACCGAAGGGGACCAACGTCAGCTCACCCGTCTCTGCATCGATGGCGTTGAACCCGTCGTCGACGAGTTCGAAACCTTGGGAGCCGGGCACCGTGGTTTGCGGCGGATCGACCGTCGTCGTCGGCTGCGACTCGTTCGTCGTCGTCTCGGGAGCAGTGGCCGCCGTGGTGACGGGGCCGGTGGTGGCCGTCGTCTCGTCGACAGGAGGCTCCTGCGTGACCGTCGTCGAAACGTCACCGCCATCGCCGACCACGACCTCGTCCGGGTCGACCTCGCCGAGGCGATCGGCAGTGAAGACACCGCCACCGATGATCGCGATGGCGGCGGCGACGGCGAGGAACCAATGGGATCGTGGTCGATTCGAGTGACGGTGGTCGGCTCGACTGGCCGAGCCGCGGACCTGCGCAAGGGCCGCCTCGACGTTCGGGTCGACGACGGCGGCGGATCGTTGCATCTCCTGCTCGAGCATCTGCTCGAACGCATCGTTCGTGTTCATGCCCCACCGTCGAACGGCAGCATCGAATCGTTCCCGATCACCAACGATGAATCGATCGGCCCACGAGGCTCAGCAGGGCGCCGGTGACGGTGACCGGGTCGACGACCATGTGGAGATGTTCGCCGCCGAGACGCGTCGTTGCCCATCCCTCGGCCCTGGCCTGACCGAACGATGGTCGGTACATCTCGCCGAGGGCGAGGTAGGCGAGACCGACTTCGCCTGGCAGCTTCGGGGCGGGAATGGGCTGGTCGAACACGGAGCGAGGCACGGGCTTGGCTTCGCTGAGCACACGTTCGCGGGCCTCGTCGTCTGGGAGCATGTCCTCGATCATGGGGCCCCACCAGCGATGCCACGGCGGGAGGTAGCCGTCCGGCCGGACCAGGGCGTCGAGGGTGTCCATGAACGGCGAGTCCCGTTCGGTGGGGATCACGCCGTCTTCGGGGATGCGGCCGTTCACGATGATCATCGACGACACGTCGTGGCCGGCGGCCATGAGGTGATCGACGATCAACGGCTGGCGGGGGCAGGTCGCCGAGTGTCCGACCACGACCGTGGGCAGCCCGGCCGGAGGCGGCACGGCATCGAGGAGCGAGTCGAGCCAGGGAGTGATGTGGTCGTCGTCCTTGGGAGTCGTTCGGTGCGTTGGGGTGATGACGACCGACTGGCCGAGTCGCTCGAGCGTGTGGCCAACCCCACGCCACGACTCCGGTCCGAGGAGGAAACTCGGCACCAACACCCACTGACGTCGTGCGAGGGCGTGGTCGATCGCGCCCTCCCATCCGTTGTCAGGTTGGTGCTCGAGGTTCACCAAGATTCGGCCTCTCGTTGCGTGGTCTGTGACCCTAGTCACGCACCCCGAGAGGAGCCATTGGGGACTCGGCGGGGGGATCATCGTCAATCGGCGCGCCCGAGATCAGCAGCCAGCCTCTCGGCAACCCCTGGGTTGCGCGCCATTGCTACGCAATGGCGCTCGCTCAATCGGTTGGGGCGACAACGCTCACCGTCTCGCTTCGCTCAGCCGGCTTCGCTGTGAGTGACGGGCTCTTCGCCCATCCATTCACGCAAGGTGTTCTTGAGCTTGGTCTGCTGGATGAAGAGATCCTGCTCGGCGGTTGCTTCGCCGGCGGCCTGTGGCGCCTTGAGGTAGAAGCTCAGCCATTCCTGCACACCGGATTGGCCGGCACGCTTCGCGAGGTCCATGAACAGGGCGAGGTCGAGCACGATCGGGGCGGCGAGGATCGAGTCACGACAGAGGAAGTCGATCTTGATCTGCATGGGATAACCCATCCATCCGAAGATGTCGATGGCGTCCCAACCCTCTTTGTTGTCACCACGCGGCGGGTAGTAGTTGATGCGGACGACGTGATCGATGTTGCCGTAGAGGTCCGGGTAGGTCTCGGGCTGCAGGATCTTGTGCAGCACGCCGAGCTTCGACTCTTCCTTGGTCTTGAAGTTCTCGGGGGCGTCGAGGACTTCGCCGTCGCGGTTGCCGAGGATGTTGGTGGAGTACCAGCCACGAAGACCGAGCATCCGGGCCTTGAGTCCGGGAGCGATGAGGGTCTTCATGAGGGTCTGGCCGGTCTTGAAGTCCTTGCCGGCGATCGGCACGCCGAGCGTGTTCGAGAGCTCGATCATGCAGGGAAGGTCGGTCGACAGGTTCGGGGCGCCGTTGGCGAACGGCACGCCGGACTGGAGGGCGGCGTAGACGTAGAGCTGGATGGGCGAGATGTTGTCGTCGTTGTCCCGCATGCCCTGCTCGAAGGCAGCGACGGTGTCGTGGACGGCGCTGGGCTGCTGGTAGGCCTCGGTGGAACCGCACCACACCATGACCAGACGGTCGCAGTCGTTCTCGGTGCGGAAGTTCTCGATGTCGGCCATGAGGGCCATGGCCTGGTCGTACTTGTTGTCGATCTTCTTGACCCGCTTGCCGTCGAGGCGGCTGACCCACTTCTGGTCGAACACGGCCTCCATGGCGACGATGCCTTCCATCTCGCTCGAGATGGAAGCGATGTCTCGCTCGTCGAGCACACCGCAGGTCATCGCCGCTTCGAGGGCGTTGGAGGAGATCGGGTCCCAGCCGCCGAACACGATGTCGTCGAGTGATGCGAGCGGAACGAAGTCCTTGATCAGCAGGCTTCGGCCTTCTTCGACCTTGCCGAGACGGATGTGGGCCATCTGGCTGACCGAGCCGAGCGGAGCCTTCTGCTCCTGGCGGGCCTTGAGCACGCCGGCGATGAAGGTGGACGACACGGCGCCCATTCCGGGGGTGAGCACACCGAGCTTTCCGGTGGCGGGGGCGATGTCGAGTCCTCGAGTTTCAGCCATGTGGCAAATATAAGCGTCACTGCGCTCAATGGGTCAATTGTTCAGCAATACTGAACAATCATGCGAGAGCGCCCACTCCCCCAACTCACGATCCAGCAGCTCGACTATCTGGTTGCCGTGGCCGACCATGCGACGTGGGCCGAGGCGGCAGCGTCACTCGGCGTCACGCCATCTGCGCTCAGCCAGGGGCTGGCCGAGCTCGAGCGGCGACTCGGCATCGGCCTGTTCGAGCGGGTCGGCCGCGGCGCGTGATCGCCGACTCGAGCCGACCGGTCGTCGACTACGCGCGTTCCGGTGCTTGCCGCGACTTCTGCGGTCTCTCGTTGGGTCGACGCACAGACGACGGGCGACGAAGGTCGTCTCCGGCTCGGAATGATCGACATCGCGATCACCCACCATTTCGCCGCCACGCTTCAGGCCTTCGTCGACGAACGACCGGGAATCGATCTCCGAGTCTCCGTTGCACCCTCGACGCAGCTCCTACTCGGCGTCCGGTCGGACGAGCTCGATCTCGCCGTACTCGTCGATCCTGGCCACGATCTGGACGGCGTCGACGTCACGCCGCTGATCGACGAACCCCTCGGTGTCTACGGGCCACCTGGATGCGCGAAATCTGCCGACATCGAAATGGGGGCCGTGGGTCGGATTCCCGCCGAGCTCGCACACGCACCAACTCATCGCCACCGCGCTGCGGGATGAGGGAGTTGAGTACCGACTCGTTGCCGAGTCGCATCAACCGGAGGTTTTGCGTCAGATGGTGTCGCTCGGCCTCGGTTGGACGGTGCTCCCCGTTGCCCAGGCTGAAGAGGTCGAGAACGCACTCACCCGCGTCCGTGCCGAGCCGATCCGGCACCGTCGCCTGAGCGCAGTCCGTCGAAGTTCCGAGCTTCTCAACCCGCTGGCCGATCTCCTACTCGAGCGGCTCCCTTCACCAGGATGATGTCGCAATCCGTTCAGTCGCTGCTCGCTCCGACGCTCCACTGTGCTTCTCGCGCGAGGCCACGGCTTCCAGTTGGGAACGAACTTGCAGCTTGCGATAGAGGCTCTTCAACTGCGAGCGAATCGTCGACACCGCGACGAAGTCGCGCGCTGCAATCTCCGCCGGGCCGTCGCCGTCGATCAATGCGGGAGCACAGCTGCCTCTCGAATGGTGAGTGTTCGAAATGGAGCAAGGCGCTCAGCCCGCCGAGCTCGGTCGAGGTGCCACGCCGCTCGGTACCGCTCCATGGCTGCAGGCCGGAACGGCTCAGAGCGAACGAGGGCGCCGATCGCATCCAGAACATCGTCGAGCGGTTCGCTTTGCTCACGACTCCCCTCGCTCCGCTCTCGAGTAGTCGACCCCAGAGCGCCTCGTCTAAGTGACCCGTGAGAATGGCATAGCCGATCGAGCGGGCGGTCAACGGCTCGAAAAAGACCTCAGACGTCCCGATTGGCGGGACATGGAAGTCGAGCAAGACGAGTTGCGGCTGATGATCGTCGACGAAATCGAGCACGGAGGGGATCTCCAACACAGGTGTCGTGAGCATCGTGATGCCGCGGGATCCCAGGCCGCTGATGAGACCGGCGGCGAGCATGGGATGATCGTCGACTAGCACGACGTCGCACGAGGCGACTTCGTCGCCCTCTTGTGGTCGCCCGACCTCCACTGGGCGTTCAGCCACCATGTCCAGCAAGTCGGCGGGCCGGAAGCGTGACGTCGACTCTCGCGCCGCCGGTCTTCCGATTCATCACTGCGACCGTCCCCCCGAGCTCCTCGACTCGCTGACGAACGATATGCAGCCCGAGGCCGCTGCCGATCGGGCTTGTCGTGAAACCGCTCAAAGACTCGGGGAAGCAACTCCTCGATGAAACCCGGACCTTCGTCTGTCACTGTCACCCGGACCGAGGGGCCCTCGAGACGGGCAACGACGGCGATCGGCGTGCGTTCGCCGTGCCGCACAGCATTGTCGATGAGATTCTGGACGACATCGAGCACCTTGTAACGCTCGCCGAGAACGCCGACACGGGGCTCGACGTCCGTCGCAATCGTGTCGCCCATCGCAATGCGGGCTGCAACGAGTTGATGCAATCCTGCGGAAAGGTCGCTGATCTCAGTGAGCGGAGCGTCGGCGCAGCCCGGGACCTCTGCGACCAACTCACGGAGCCGTGCGAGTTCCGACACCACCAGATCGACGCCTTCGACGGGCTGGTGAGCGAAGCAAGGAACCGGCAAACGCCTCCACGCCGAGCAGGCCGGAACGGAGATCGTGCAGCGTCTCAGCGTCGTGAGCATGATCGTGGAGCATTCGAACGCGATCGAGCGCCGCCTCGACGGCTTGAGTCTGCGCGTCGATCGACCCAGCCCGGTCGATGGCGAGCGCCCCTGCGGTCCCAACGATGGCGCCGATCAGCGCCAGCACATTGGCACCGAGCCAGGCGCCGCCGGTTACGGCGATGTCATCTGCAACCAGGTAGTCACCGAACGCGGGCGTCAGGAGCTGCACTCCGATGACGACCAGCGACCACTGCTCACGCCGATAGCCACGAACGAGGAAGACCAAAGCTCCGACGAGCACCCCGAGATTCCCCAGAACCCGCCCGATCGCCGCGAGCATCGACTGCGTCGATGACCGAGGCCAGCAACGCGATCGACGAGACGACGACGAACGAGAACGCAGGGCCCCTCACCAGATCTGGGCTCCTTGAACCGACACGGCCGTCTGCATGCAGCCGTGCCAGCATCATGATCGCCGCGACAGCGCCCAGACCGATCGCTGCGCCGGCATCGGACGGGCGGGACAGAATCGTCGGCAACAATCGGAACGGGACGAGCAGACCCAAACCGACCAGCATCACGACGAGGCCGGCAGCAAGATCGGCTTTGCCGGCCCCGGATCCGACCATGGGACACCAATAGTGCAGCAGATGGAACCGCACTCGCGACTGCTGCTGTCAGCGCAAGAGTCGACAACACCAGCCTCTGCTCGGGAGCTAGGGGCGACCAGGTGGCGAGACCGACGGCAATGACTGCGCCGACGGCCAAGGCCAGCGCTGCAAGGAAGTAGGGAAGGCCCAGACCGAGGCCTGGCGTTGATCGACCGAGAGGCAGCACCGTATCAACCGGGCGCGACGGACGCGCTCCGCTGCCGGCGAACAGACGTTCAACCGCCGAGTGGTCCTGAGTTTCGGCGTTGATGCTCATGGTCCTCCAACACCCGCTTCCTCCCTTCGCGCAGGAAGTTCCGGGCAGCAAGAGGGCCGACAGTAGCCCATCACATCGGCGCCGCCCAGGGGCCGCGTGGTTCCACCCACCCCGGAGGCGATACGACCTATACATCGCCGATTCCCTCAAATGGGGGATGAGTCGAGCCCGTATACCGCGGACCAGGATGACGGACACGAAACCGGAGACACCGGCGGAACCCACGGAGGAATCCATGCTCTACACCCATTTCCTGAAGTCCTACGTCCACGCTCAGACCTCGCAGCGGGGAGCCACCATGGTGGAGTACGGCGTCATGGTCGCCCTGATCGCAGCCATCAGCATCGTGATCATCGGGACCCTCGGCCAGCAGGTCCTGGCAGCGTTCACCGACACGAGTGCCGGAATGCCGTGATCCCAGGGAATCCGCCCGAAACCTGCCGTCGAACAAGACGGAGTGAGAGCGGAGCCACCATGGTCGAGTACAGCGTCATGGTGGCGCTGATCTGCACCGTGTCACTCGTCATCGTGGAAACCCTCGGGCTCCCGACGCGAGATTTGTTCAGCGTCATATGGTGATGAACACGCAAAGCTGACGGACGGGCCCGGCGGGACCGTCTGATCGACAGATCAATTACCCAGCGAGCGCTCGGAGTGAATCTGCTAGATTCGCTCCGAGCGTTGGCATTTCCAGGCGGAGGAAACGGAATGGTCACCATCAAAACGCAGCGACACCGGGATCGAGAACACGGGGGCTGCGATGGTCGAAATGGCCATCGTCCTGCCGCTTCTGATCGTGCTCGTCTTCGGCATCATCAACTTCGGAATCGCCTTCAATCGATTGCAGGGATTCCATGCCGCCGCTCGAGAAGGTGCACGAACGGCGTCGATCCCGAGCAACGACTACAACGACGTCGAAACGAGTGTCGATGCCGCGATGGTCGGCGTCACCACGGACTACGACCCTCCGGTGGTCGATCCTCCCGGTGGCTGCGCCACAAACAGAGGCCTCCCGATAGAGGTCGAGGTCCCCGGCGAGTACACGATTGCTATCCCGCTCCTACCCAACGTCGATGTCGATCTCACTGGACGAGGAGTGTTCCGATGCGAGTGACGCGCAATCGACAGAATCTTGGTCAGCCAACACTCGACCGTCCAACTGAACGAGGCGCCACGATGGTCATCGTCGCCATCGTCGTGGTCGTCTTGTTTGGTATGGCCGCTGGTGATCGATCTCGGCAACGGGTGGCAGAGCCGACGCCACCTCGTCACCGCCACGGACGCCGCCGCCCTCGCTGCGGCGCAGGACTACGCCATCGACCTCGACGGTTGCACCAACCAGGCGGCCACCTACGTCAACAACAACTTCGCCGACGCCACCATGGTCAGCTGCGTTCTGGGCGGAAGCCCCGGGGCCGGCTGGGTCACGGTTACCGCCGATGTCGACGTGACCACGCGGTTCGCGGGCGTTATCGGCGCCGGCGACTACGACGTATCGTCGGCGAGTACGGCACGCTGGGGCACGACGAGGACTGTTGGCGGGCTCCGCCCGCTTTCGCTGTGTGCGAAGGCCTTTGGCATCGAATCATGGCTGGACGACCCCCAGGAGGAGCTGACCGTTCGGGTGGATTACACGAAGGACGGCGACCACCCCGAGTGCGACAGCGGCCAGAACGGCGTCCCTGGCACGTGGGGCATGATGGACTTCAACGGCATCGCTGGAGGCAACAACGACAGTAAAGAATGGATTCTGACCGGCTACCCCGATCTCGTTCAGGGCGGCACTCCGAACGGAACGTGCGCTCCCGATGACGAACCGTGGGCCTGCTACCAGCCTGAGCCCGGAACGCGCTGCCTGGGGTGAAGAAAGAGATCAAACAAATTCTCGGCCAAGAAATTACTCTGCCGGTGGTGAACTGGATCGTCAACGAAAACGGCCAGAATGCCCAGATGCACATCATGGGATTTGCCCATCTCGTGATCAATGAGTTCCAACCAACTGGCCAGAAAGCCTATATCGAGGTCACGTTCAGGCCTGGTTTAGTTGAGGGCGTCTGCTGCGACACCAGCGGCGGGCCCAACAATGTGTACGTCGTGCAGCCATTCGCGATAGACAATCGAGAAGTCGACGCTTCTTGCAGTTCGTGAATTGAACACGGGCGACACAATGATCGAATCTGGAGGGAAAGATGCGTAGAAGCGTTATTGGGATTCTGCTTGCACTCGTGCTGGCGACCATCGGAACGGTGGCGCTGGTCTTGTACGTCTCACAGGCTGAAGAACGTGCACGAGAAGGCGAGGAACTCGTCGAGGTCTACGTCGTGGACGCTTTGATCCCGGCCGGAACGCCGGCCGAACAGGTCGAGAGCTTCCTTCGAGTCGAGGAGGTACCGCGCCAAGGTGCGCCCCACCAATGCGGTGGACAACCTCGAGGCGCTGGCGGGTCAAGTGGTTGGCGTCGAACTCGTACCCGGTGAGCAACTCCTCGAGTCGCGATTCGTGACGAGAGCGAACTTCGCCAATCGGATCCTTGGCGTCGACGTCCCAGATGACAAGATCGAGATCACGATCGCTCTGGACCCAGAGCGAGCCATCGGAGGACTAATCCTGCCAGGCGACACCGTTGCAGTGTTTGCGTCCTTTGACCCGTTCGACCTCAAGGCAAATGTCGTCGAGGTCGACGGCGAAGAGGTACCGCTCCCCGACTCAGTTGCCGATTCAACCGAAGCAAAGACCCCCAACACCACCGATCTTCTGCTGCAGAAGATCCTCGTGACGGCGGTGCAAGAGGACGTGTCGAACTCGTTCAACGATGACGAGCAGCGCGACGTGCTCACCGAATCTCCCGAAAGCGAGCTTCTGATCACGCTCGCTGTAGACCCGAGTGAGGCCGAGCGGATCATCTTTGCCGCCGAGTTCGGTCTGCTCTGGCTCGGCGCTGAACGGTCGACCGTTCCTGACACCGACGATCCCATCATCACCCGAGGAAACGTCTATCAGTCGGAGCCAAACTGAGATGAGTGGCCTCACCATCGTTTCCGAAAGCGATGAACTCGCTACTCGACTCGCTCCCCTTCTCGAAGGTCGGCAAGCCGTGCGTCGCGTGTGGGAGGCATGGGCGGATCCCACTCACGCGGTGGAAACGATCGCCGCAGCCAGTCCGAGCGTCGTGGCCCTCGGCGACGATCTCTTGATCGATGACATCGACACCCTTCTTCGAGCGTTGGACGTGCGCCGCCCAGACATCGGTGTCGTGGTGTTTCGTTCAGATGTCGACGCCGACCAAACGGTCGACCTGCTCCGCATGGGTGCCCGTGATGTACTGGAAACTGATTGGTCGGATTCCCGGGTCCTCGATGTTCTCGACGGCGTGTTTCGCGTCATGGGTCAACGAAAGGCCAGCTTCGAACGCCCGCCCGATGAGCATCGCCACCGGCTCATCACCGTCTTGAGCCCGAAAGGTGGAACGGGCAAGACCACCGTGGCGACAAATCTTGCCACCGGTTTGGCACGGCGGGCCCCGGGCCGAGTCGTCCTGGTCGATCTGGATGTGCAATTCGGCGACGTCGCCTCGGCGCTCGGTGCCGAACCGGACCACACCTTGGTTGATGCCGTCGGTCGCGGGCCAATCGATTCGACAACGCTCAAGGTGTTCTTGACGGGCTCCCCAGTGGCCTGAGTCTGCTGACTCCGCCGGACGACCTGGCATTCGCCGAAGACATCGATCCGGATGGGATTAAGGGCCTACTCGGCCTGCTCCACGAGGAGTACGGCTTCGTGGTCGTCGACACCGGCGCTGGGATCGACGAATTCTCGCTCCTGGCAATGGAGCTGTCGACCGACTTCCTCTTCGTTACGACGACGGACGTCCCCGGTGTTCTGGCTACGAAGAAGCAGATCGATGCCCTCGACCGACTGGGCATGACCTCGGCGTATCGGACGCTCATCCTCAATAGGGCCGATGCTCGCGTGGGCCTCTCGCGCACCGACATCGAGGAAACAATCGGGCTTAAGATCAACCACGAGATCCCGAGCTCGCGATCAGTCCCGCTCTCGACCAACCAAGGGGTTCCCGTGCTCTCATCGGGCAACTCCGACTCTGTTACCCGCGCCTTCCAAGAAATCGTCGATGGCTACCGCCCGCCTCGGCCGTCTGAGCGAACCGGACGACGGTTCTTCAAGAGGAGTTGACCATGGGAATCGGTAGCCGCCTACGAGCAAGTTCAGGGAGCGATGACGGCTTCTTGCCACAGAGCGCCATGTTCGAGCAGGCCGTTCCCACGTCGCACGTGCGACGGGAGGATCCCCTGGCAAAGATCAAAGTCAAAGCCAACACAGCTCTCGCCGAGAGGCTCGGGAGTCGACTCTTCGACTCCTCACTTGACGAGCGCCAGCTTCACGGTTACGTCGTTCAGGAGCTCGACGCTGTGCTCGAAGGCGAGCTGCACCAGCTCTCGTCGGACGAACGGCACCAGCTGGTCCAGTCGATCAGCGCGGACATCCTCGGCCTCGGCCCGATCGAGAGTTTCCTCGCCGATGATCAAGTTACCGAGGTCATGGTCAACGGCGACGATGCGATCTACATCGAGCGAGACGGACAGCTCCACTTGACCGACGCCCGTTTCGTCTCGCTCGAACACCTTCGCCAAGTCATCGAGCGCATCGTGTCGGCCGTCGGCCGCCGCATCGACGAGTCATCACCGCTGGTCGATGCCAGACTTCCAGACGGTTCCCGGGTGAACGCCATCATCCCGCCGCTGGCCGTCGACGGGCCTCGGAACTGACCATCCGGAAGTTCTCCAAGCGAGCGTTCACCGCCGAGGACCTGATCAACTTCGGATCGCTGAGCGAGGGGTCTGCGACCTTCCTCGATCTCGCCGTGCGGGGCCGGCGCAACATCCTCATCTCCGGCGGAACTGGAACCGGCAAGACCACCCTCCTCAACGTCGTTTCGTCGTTCATCCCCGAGGGCGAACGCATCGTCACCATCGAGGACGCGGTCGAGCTCAGACTCGGACAACGCCACGTCATTCGGCTCGAAGCACGTCCACCCAATCTCGAGGGCCGTGGCGCGGTTCCAATCCGAGAGCTCGTCCGAAACTCCCTCCGCATGCGCCCGGACCGAATCGTCGTCGGCGAGGTTCGCGGCGGGGAAGCCCTCGACATGCTTCAGGCCATGAACACCGGCCACGAAGGTTCGTTGACGACCCTTCACGCCAACACGCCGCGCGATGCCTTGGCCCGACTCGAGACGATGGTCCTGATGGCGGGAATCGAACTGCCGATGCGGGCGATTCGTGAGCAGGTGGCCTCTGCGCTCGATCTGATCGTGCATCTCTCACGGATGCGTGATGGAAGCCGTCGCGTCACGCAGATCACCGAGGTGGTCGGCATGGAGGGCGACACCATCACGCTCAGCGATCTGTACAAGTTCGACTTCGACGCCGGCACGGACGACGACGGACGGCTGATCGGAGAGCTGACTGCCACCGGTCTTCGCCCGATGTTCTCGGATGAACTCTCGCACTACGGGATCACGATTCCCGACGAGCTCCTCGGCATCTCGCTCGACGACGCCATCGGCGCTCGGCGCTCGCGCCGATGACGAAGGTGGCAGCGTCCGTGGGCCGACTGCTCGTCGGGGGTCTCGTCTGTATGCTCGCGCTGCCGATGGCTGCCGCGGCGCAGGGAGGTGAGATCCAGATCCTCGAGGTCGACAATACCGATCATCCGCGAATCGAGCTGCGCGTCGCGATCCCGCCCAACGTCGGCACGCACTGAGTGGCGATTTGCTCGCAGAAGAAGGCATCACCCAACCGGCCGCCGTCGTGGCCGAAACCAACCAGATTCAGGTCGCCCTGGCAATCGACACCTCGGGCTCGATGCGCCCCAACGGCGCACTCGACGTGGCCAAGCAGGCTGCGAGCCAGCTCATCCAAAGCCTCCCGGACGAAGCCCGTGTCGGTGTTGTCGGATTCGGTTCCGAAGTCCTCGTCGCTGCGCCAATGACCACGGACAAGGGCGCCACCATCGACGCCATCGAGGCGCTCGACTTCTCGGGCGACACGGCTCTGTGGGACTCACTGGTTGCCGCCTCCGATCTCTTCGATGCCGATACGCAGTCCAGCCTCTTCGTCGTCGTCCTCACCGACGGTACGAACGACGGAGGTTCGGCACAGCAGGCTGACGCTGTGTTGGCGCTGGAACAAGCCGGTGCCTCGATCTACGCCATCGGCCTCCAGACCGCAGCGACCGATTTCACCGAGCTCGAGTCCGTTGTCGACGACATCGGCGGAGGATTCCGGACTGCTGACGGCACCGGAGCCCTGGCCGAGGTGTTCACGGACCTCTCCGATCGTCTCAACAACCGCTACCGAATCACGTTCGACGCTGCAGGTACCGGCGAGCGAGAAGTGATTCTCTCCGTGGCGACCGAGGGCGGCCTCGGCGTGACCAGGCAAGTGATCGACCTCGGCGGAACGCCCGAGGCAGTTGTCGACGAAGAACTCGTCGCCCAGAACTGGCCCTCGCAACTCGGGTCGCGAACTGCGCCCGGTGTGACCGGCATCGGCCAGAACTGGGTCCTCTGGGTGGGCACCGGCTTCCTGTTCGTGGCCCTCGCCGTCATCGCCTTCGTGATGCTGCGGCCAGCCGTCCAGGTCCGCATGGCCAGCGCGGCGCCGAACCGCGACAACGTGAGTGGCCTGACGCAACGCCTCTCGACCTCGGCCGAGCGCTTCATGGCCGGCAGCGACAGCGGGGGTCGCCTCGACACCGCTCTCGATGCCGCGGGTATGGAGATCCGCCCGGGCGAGATCGTGGTTCTCACCGGCGCCTCGATGCTGGCCGTTTCGATGCTTGTCGGCTGGGCGAGCACACCACTTGTAGGGATCCTCGCAGCCGCTATCGTGCCTGGGGTCTCCTGGGCAGTCGTCTCGTCCAAATTGCGGCGACGGCGCGACAACTTCGCCGAACAGCTGGGTGACACCCTGAACATCATGGCCGGCGCACTCCGTGCAGGACGGGGTCTACCACAAGCAATCGACCTGGTGGCCCAAGAGGCCGACTCCCCGACGTCGGACGAGTTCCGGCGAGTGATCATCGAGTCCCGCATCGGGCGAGACCTCACAGACTCTTTGCAGAGCGTCGCCGATCGAATGGACAACATCGACTTTCGTTGGCTGGCAGAGGCTGTAGGCATCAATCGCGAGCTGGGAGGCGACCTCGCCGAGGTCTTGGACAACATCGGATCGCTCGTGCGGGACCGAGCGAAAATGCGGTTGCATGTAAAGGCGCTTCGCGGCCGAGGGCCGACTCTCGGCGATCGTGCTGATCATCATTCCGGTCCTGCTGTTCTTCTATCTCCAGATCGCGAGCCCGGACTACGGCGGGCGGCTGATCAGAGGACCAGGTCTCATCATGCTCGGCCTTGGCATCGCAGCGATGGGTGCTGGTTCCCTCTGGATCCGGAATCTCGTCCGGTTGGATTACTGATGAGGAGGTGCTGAACCATGCCCATCTCCATCTGGCTTGCAGCGGCGGCACTCGCCAGCTCGCTGCCTATCGCATGGTGGTCACTCCAAAGCCCGGACCGCTCCCAGGCCCGACGAACCCGAAGCAACCTTGCATCGACAACGAGGCCGGGCAGCTACCGCATCGCGGGTCCTCGATCGACCAGCATCAGAACGCGTCCTCGACCCGATCCTGAACAAGCTGGCATCGTTTGGTAGACGATTCCTTCCGACCGAATGGTTTGCCAGGGTCGACCACCGCCTTGCGAAGGCCGGCCTGCTCGGACGGTTCCGGAGTGAACAGGTTGCGGGCCTGAAGATGTTGCTGGTCTTGGTGACCACCGTGTTGTTCGGCGCCGTCATCGCTCAGAACCCGACCATGATGACTATTGGCGCTTTCGTGGTCGTGCTGGCCATGACGTGGTTCGTCCCCGATGCACTGATCAGCGGGCGAGGGGATCGCCGCGTGCAGGCTGTCGAAAAAGAGCTGCCCGACATCCTCGATCAACTGACGGTCAGCGTCGAGGCCGGTCTCGGCTTCGAAGCAGCAATCGCACGAATCGGCGAAAAAGGAGACAGCAATCTGTCCTTCGAGTTTGCTCGAGCGATGCAGGACATCAAGCTGGGGATGAGCAGAATCGAAGCGCTCGACGGCCTGGCCGTGCGAACGGGGAGTTCGGAGGTGCGACACTTCGTTCTAGCCCTCCGCCAAGCCGAGAAGATGGGCGTTCCGCTGGCGAAAACGCCCGCATCCAGTCCAGCGAGATGCGGACCAAGCGTCGCCTTCGAGCGAAAGGGGCGGCGTACAAGTTGCCCGTAAAGCTGGTGTTCCCGCTCGGATTGTGCATTCTCCCCGCCATCTTCATCGTCTTGCTTGGCCCCGCTGTCCTGCAGATCATGGAAGCATTCGGATGAGGAGACAGTGATGGCGAGCGACAAACCACAACTAGAGGGTCTCCGAGCAGATCATTCTGTGCAATCGATCTTGAACGATCTTGCTTCTCAGCACGACGCAACGCGGGCTTCCGCCGGCGCCGACAGGGTTCGACCCTCTCGATTTGGCTCTGGACGGTGGTCTACTCCCGCAGGAGTTGGTTCTTCTGGGTGGGCGACCTGGGGTTGGCAAGACGCTCACGGCGCTGCAATGGGCGCGAGCCTCCGCAGCCTCAAACCGGCAGGTGGCCTTCGTCTGCTACGAGCACGACGAAGTTGCGTTGGTAGGCAGGCTGATCATCCAAGAAATCGCAGCGACCGAGTCGGTGGATTCGACCCTGATGATCTCACTCCGCAGTCATGTGCGGATGTTGATGACGGGCGGCGAAACATCGCTCAATCAGCTGGCAGACGCTCACCCGGTCCTCAAAGAGGCCATCAACTCGCTGTACGACAATGCCGGAGCCCTGTCCCTCATTCGAGCATCAACTTTGTGGAGCGACATCAATTGGCTCGAGCAGGTGGCGACGGATCATCTCGAACCGGGGGGCCTGCTCGTCGTCGACTACATCCAGAAGATCCCCGTACAAGGCGCACCCGATTTACGACACCAAGTCATGCGTGCGACCGAGCACCTCAAGGACCTCGCCGTCACTGCAAACATCGCCGTTCTTGCCATCGCCGCCGCAGACGAGGTGGGAATCTCGGCACGACGTCTACGGCTCGACCACCTCCGGGGTGCCGATGCGCTCGCTCATGAGTGCGACGTTGCGATGATCCTCAATCAGAAGGTCGATGCCACCGCCGATCGTCACCTCCGATACGACCTGCTGAAGATGGAGGAGGCGAAGACCAAGGTCTTGCTCTCCATCGAGAAGAACCGCCGCGGCGAAACGACATCCATCTGGAGTTCGTCAAGGACTTCGGCAGCTTCCGACTCCGCCCGGACGGCGCCTTCAACAGCGACGGCCTCTACGAGCTAGACCAAGTCGCCGTCGACCTCTGATAGCAAGAGACCGTCAGGCTCCAACCCAGCTCGGCTTCCACTCGCCCGCTCGACGGCCCGGCCCACCGGTCGGCCAGCTGAGCGAGAGCGATACGGCCAAGTGCGACGCCGCGAGAAACCAGTTGCCCACCACGATGTGGGCGAGGGCCATCGGTACGACCACACCGATGATGAGGTCGGCGCTGAACTGAGAGCCTAGTGACATCAAAGGATGCTCGGAGCTCGTCATCTTCTGCACGGTCGTCCGCCCGACCATGAGCAAGACGGCGAATGCGCCGCCCGGAAAAGGCTGTCGGTCAGCATCCCGGCAGCTGAGAAGGCCACCGCAACAAGCAGTGTCGCGTCAGCCAGATCCGATCGGCTCTTGTCGCTGTTTGCTCTGATCGACTCCAGCAGCGGCTTGATGCCTTCTCGTACCACGGCGCCATTCGCATAGGCAGCACCAGTAAGGAACGACACGATGGTGTATCCGATGAGTGCGATAGCGGCGGAAAACGCCACCTGCCTGGAACAAGATCGGATTCATGCCACTTCCCTCACGGTTGTCCTCCTCTGCTGATCGGCAGGACCACACAGAGAATAAAGCAGATCCACAACCTGTATGAGGAACCGAGCGATCGGCTCGATTGTCCTCAACCCAGCGCCAGCACCAGCCAGAAGGTGGACATGCCGGTCGCAAGGGTGACGATCAGGTTCTTGGTTCGCCCCGCCACGGCGACGGCGACGGCCAGGCCTGCGATCTCGGCCAGCGTGATCCCCCGGTTCGGGGCGTCTGGGTTCGCCAGCAAGCTCACCGTGAGGGCAGCCAACACGGCCGGAGCAACGAAACGCAGCGCTCGGAGCAAAGGCGCCGGTAGTTCGGTGTCGGCGAGGACCAAGATCAGGCCGGCGCGCATCGCATAGGTGATCATGCCAACCCCGAGAACGGCCAACAACGCCGTCGTCGTACTCACGCCAATGCTCCTTCTGCCGCCGTACGGCGCTCGGACAACACCTCGGCGGCATAGCCGGCGGCCACACCGCACACCGCTCCAATCAGCAGGCCGAATTCGATTCGGAAGGCCGATCGTGGCGAAACAGACTGCCGCCCCTGTGGCTGCGGCGATCACGGCCGGGCGGTTCGTGAGGCCGAACACGACCAGCCCCGCGAACATCACGGCCGGTGCGTAGCCCAGCTGCCAACTCGAC
>CAWAEN010000010.1:0-16323 GCA_963781035.1 uncultured Acidimicrobiia bacterium
TCGGTCTCCACCACCGCAACATCGATCGGCACGGTGGAAGGTGGGACCGCCTCGGGCGGGTCATCGCCGCACGTTCGAGATGGTGACGACCACTGCTGCCGCAACGGCAGCACCTGCTGCAACCTTCATCCACCTCCGCCTGTTGCGGGGCCGACGGGGCTCGATGGATGGCTTCGAGCTGGTTGGCGGCATCTCCCGGAGAGCGGTCTTTGTCGCGGAGCCTGCGTGTGTCTGTTCGTTTGTCATGCCGACAAGGTCGATCGGCGAACTTCAGCCCGGCTTACGACGCCTCAACCCGGACTTCACCGGGCCTTCTACGGCAATCGAGGTTCCAGGACAAAGACCTCGATCTCCCGGTGAGACGCACGCTCGCGGTATTTCGAGAAGCCGCCATAGAAGGCAGTCCCGGCCTCGAACGCCCGCTCGGTCTCGGCCTCGGTTGCCGAGCGAGCAATCACCTCGACCGACTCCGAGCCGTGCGCAACCGTGGCCTCGGGCTTGGCCCGCAGGTTGTACACCCACCCCGGTGTCGACTCCTGGCCGTAGTTCGACCCGATGATCGCCATGTCGTCACCCATCGGAATACCGACCAGCGGCATCGTCCGGTCCTTGCCCGTCTTGGCGCCGGTGGTGGTCAGCATGATGACGGGCAGCCCGGCCATCAAACCCGGGACTGTCAGTCGGCCCTTTGTCAGGCGATACAGCTGCTTGTCGATCGGGTACAGGGTGCGCTGGAAGACCCACGAACCGGGTCCGCTGGATGCCACGCTCTGAGTGAAGCGCTGCACAATGTTTGCGTCCTTCACCTCGTAGTGGAGTTCGCTGATCAGTCCCATCGGCAGAGAATAGGTCAGCGTGGCTGCAGCTGCGCCGCCGAGGCGACACTAGGTTCGAGCGAATGCGTGGTGCCGGACGCTCGAGTGAGAAGAGAGAAACACGGGTGCGGCTAGCACCGGCGTCGGACGGCTCGGGCCCTTTGGGCACCGCTACTGCTGCGGTCGCCACCGCGATCTCAGGCATCGGTCTGGCCATCGCCCTGGCAGCGTTGATCTTCACTGGCCCACTGGAAGATGGCCTGTCGAGAGCAACGACGAATTTCATTCTCGCCGGGGCTGTCGTCTCGCTGGTCGTCGGCGTCCGCGGCGGTTTCAAACCAACGATCGGTGCGCTCCAGGACGGTCCGGCTGTCGTGCTCGTCACTCTCGCTGCGGGACTTGCGAGCTCATCTACTCAGAACCCGGTCCTCGATGTCCTGGCGCTGATCGCCCTTGCGACGCTGCTCTCAGGCGTCGGCATGCTCGTCATCGGCCATCTGGGCGTCGGCGGAGTCGCCCGGTTCTTCCCCACCACGGTGATCAGCGGGTTCATCGCCGGCACCGGATGGCTCCTGACAAAGGGCGGCTTCGACGTCATGGTCGACGAGACGCTCGGTCTCGGCGACCTGTCGACCATGCTTCGGCCCGAGCTCGCCAAGTACTGGCTCGCGGGTGCGGCGCTGGGCGCGTTGATCCAAACACTGAGTCTCTTCCCCCGCGTTCCGTCCAGCGCCTTGAGCGTGGCCGTCATCGGCTCATTGCTTCTGTTCTTCGCCGTCGTGTTCACCTTCTCGTCGATCGACGCGGCCAAGGACGCGAACTGGTTCATCGGCCCGTTCCCTGAAGGAACGAACCCGACTCCCCTCACACCGTCCGAGCTCGGCGACGTCGATTGGCGGGAGGTCTTTCGTCGGCCGGGTGGCATCGTGGCCGCGGTTGCCGTCGCCCTCGTTGCCGTCCTGCTCAACCTCTCGGGTATGGAAGCGGTGACTGGCGATCGGCCGGACTCCAAGCGCGAGCTGCAAACCGCAGGGATCGCCAACGTCCTGATCGCCCCACTCGGGTCTGTCTCCGGCTTTCACGCCCTCGGCGACACCGCACTTGCCCACCAGATGGGAGCTCGAACGAATCGTGTGGCAATCGGCGTTGCCGCCATATCGACCGTCGTGGCCTGGTTCGGGAGCGAACTCATCGGCCTGACCCCTCGCATCATCGCCGGTGGCCTCCTGATTGCAGTCGGGTTGGCGTTGTTGATCAATTGGGTCAGTTCGATGCAAGCGACGCCGAGCAAGGTCGAGCGCATCCTCAGCATTTCGATCCTGGTGTTGATCGGTGCAGTCGGGATCCTCGAGGGAATCACGTTCGGTCTGGTTGCTGCTTGCCTGATCTTCGTCGTGCGATACAGCAGGATCGATCCGGTGAAACGCGAGGCAACGGCCCTCGACATTCCGAGCCGCGTGGTGCGGTCAGCAGCGGATGCGGAATACCTCGCGCAGACAGCTGACCGCGTCGCTGTGTTCCAGCTCACCGGCTACCAGTTCTTCGGATCCTTCGCCTCCGTGGCGGAGCGGGTGCGGGCTCGGGCTGAAGCTGCGGACCCTGCGCTGAGTTCGGTCGTCCTCGACTTCCGTCATGTCACCGGTGTTGATGCATCGGCGTTCGCACTGCTCGACCAGGTTGCGGCCGATCTGGCCGAACTCGACATCCAGCTCCTACTCAGCGACCTCCAGCCTGGCCTGTCGGCAAAGCTGAGTAGCAAGGAACCACTTCTGATCGAAGGGCTGGACTTCGCGATCGAGCATGCGGAGAACCGTCTTCTGACTGCACCAAACGCTGGCCAACCGACTGCGACGGTGCCGTTCGCATCTCTGTCTGCGAACCTCGTGTCGCACCTGACTCGTCGCTCCATTGCACCAGGAGAAGCTCTGGTCGAGCAAGGATCGACCGGGGCTGCGATGTTCTTGATCCTCTCCGGCGATCTGGTGGTGACACGGCAGGACAGCGACGGCTCGCTCCACCGTCTCCGCAGGATCGGCAGCGGCGCCATCGTGGGCGAGCATGCTCTTCTGCTGGGCGCCCCGCGCTCCGCAGGGATCACCGCCGAGTCGGCCGTCGAGGTGCTCGAGGTCACCGCCGAGGACTACGACCAGCTGCGTCGCGAAGAACCGAACCTTGCGCTCGAACTCCAGGATCACCTGTTGAACGAGCTGGCTCGTCGAAGTGTCTCGTTGAGCGAACATCTGGCGCGAGCTCTTCGCTGAGGGTTCGTCCCCTTTCGACGTCAGCCGACGAGCGGTGCGCGTGTGTCGTCGAGATCCTCGAGAACCACGTCGATGAGGTCGTCCCTGCTCATGGTCGGAGGCACGGGTGGAGCGTCGCCCACTCTGATGTCGTTGGCGGAGAGGTGCTGCTCGATCGTGTCGGCCACCTCGACGCGTCCACTTGACCGGAGCCACGGCAACATCTCGCTGACCAGGAACCAGAGCGCGTACCAGGCCCGCTTCTGCCGGTGCAGCCGGAGAGCAGCGCTCACGTCCGCGTCAGGATCACCAACGCCGTGCTGCATGGCAATCCGTGCTTGCGCGGCTGCCGCCATCGACTCGGTCCAATCCAGCCCCACCTCGCCGGCCAGACGAACGCCCGTTGCGCAGAGTTCGTACCCCTCGGCGGGTCGTCCACTTGCAGCCTCGTAGAGACCAAGCGGGCCCATGACGATGCTTCGCATGGGGTTGGTTGACCCATTCAGAAAGCGGCGTACCGATGCGGCGCAGTCGGCGGCTCGCGTCGGGTCATCGACGGCCAAGTAGTCAGCGAGCGCCGCTTCCTGGAAGGCCACGTCGTTGGGTCCGAGACGCGGAGCATGGAACAGCGCAAGCGCCGCGGCCTCTGCGGCCCCCTTGCGGTCACCGGCCGCCGCCTTCATGCCTTCGTCGACCTGGAAGATCAGGCTTGCCCCACCGACCGGCTCGGTGAGAGGTCCGATCATCTCCAGCGCTTCGGCAATCAGCTCGCGACCCCGACGGCGTCGACTCTTGAGGGCGACCATGGCGTATGCGACGGCCGGCGGTGGGCGCATATCGAGCGCCTCGCTGGCCCAGTCGCCCACTTCGAAGTGGAACGACTCGAAGGCGTAGGTCCAGACCGACTCGAGGAGCTGGCCGCATTGGTTGGTGTCGTTGACGGTGACCGCCCAGGCGACGGCATCGCGCACGTTGTCCCACTCGCTGGCGTAGGTGTTCCATGCGGTGTCGAAGTCTCGTCGCGATCCACCGTTCCACCGGACGTTCGTCTGCGCCATGAGCTGCGACACGTAGCCGAGGTGCCGGCCGCGGAGCACGGTGATGTCCTCTGGATCGAGATGCGTCGCGGCGTACTGTCGCACCGTTTCGAGCATGCGATAACGAGTCGAGTCACCCACGCGGAGCACCGTCACCAATGACTTGTCGACGAGCGACGCAATGAGATCGATCACGTCGTAGGAGTCGATGAGTTGGTCGGAGCAGATCTGCTCGGCCGCCTCGAGGTCGAAACTCCCACCAAACACGCTGAGCCGATCGAGAAGGACTTGTTCCTCCTGATCGAGCAGGTCGTACGACCAATCGAGCGCCGCCAACAACGTCTGGTGCCGGTCGGACACGTCTCGTTGCCGACTGCGCAGGAGGCGGAACCGGTCCTCGAGTCGCCGAAGCACATCGCGGGGCGACATCGTCAAGAGGCGGGCAGCCGCCATCTCGATGGCAAGCGGCATCCCGTCGAGCCGGGCACACAACTGACCCAGATCGTTGCGATCCCATCCGGTCGTGTCGAGCTTCGCGTCGCGCTCGGCGACCCGATCGATGAGCAGGTCGACGGCTTCGTCCAAGGCTGACAACGGGCGAACCGGCCAGACTCGCTCGCCACTGATGCCCAGCGGCTCTCGTGAGGTGGCCAACACCGCAATGTCAGGGCACTGACGGTGGATCGACGACACCAACGTGGCAACGCCATTGACCAGGTGCTCGCAGTTGTCGAAAACGAGCAACACCCGCTGGCCGGCGAGCCGGTCGATCAAGGCCTCGATGGCGTCAGGCTGTTGCTGACCAACGCCGAGCAGCGCCGTCATCGCTGGAGCGATCGCTGCGGCGTCGGTGAGTGGGGCCAGATCGATCCACCAGACGCCATCGCTGAAATCCGACGCCACGCTCCGGGCGATCTCGATCGACAGGCGAGTCTTTCCGAGACCACCGAGGCCGACCAACGTGACGTGTGTGCCCGGGCGGAGCTCCTCGCTCACGCCGGCGACATCGTCGAGACGCCCCACAAATCGGGTCGCTGGGTTCGGCAGGTTGTCAGCGACCGCGCTGCTCTGGATGGAGGTGTCGCCAGACAGCCCGTCACCGAGGAGTTGAAACAGCTCCTCACGATCGTCGAACGACCGCAGAACGTGTTCCCCGATCGAAACGATCGAGCATCCGTCTGGCACTTCGCTGGACACGAGGTCGGCGCATCGTCGGGACAGGAGCACTTGACCGCCCCGGCCCATCGCCTGGATCCGGGCGGCGCGGTTCACATTCGTCCCGAAGTAGTTGCCGTCGCGCTCGAGGGAGTCACCAGTGTGTAGGCCGGCGCGCACGGCGATGGCCACCGCCCCGGAGGTGGCCTGAGAGAGACCGAGCTGGATGTCGACAGCGGCCGCGACGGCACGCGAAGGGTTGTCAAACGCTGCTCCGAACGCATCTCCTGCGACGGAGAACACGTACCCGCCGTGCCGGGCGAACACGGTCCGAATCACGTCATCGTGGATCCGGAGCGCCTCATGCATGTCGACAGAGTTCCGCTGCCACTCTCGCGACGAGCCAACGACATCGGTGAAGAGATACGTCACCTCGCCGGACGGGACCGGAGTGCGCGGATCGGTCCCTGGCATGAATCCCGTCTCCACAGCCACGGCGGCATGGTAGGCCGATCTCGACAACGCCCCCGGATCAGTCGTTCCATCCAGTCGAGCGCGATCTGCTCCGCCCCTACTCCGGCGGGAACATGGCGGCCATGATCTCGGCCATCATCTGCGAGCGCGGCGGCATGCCGGGGAACTCTTCAGGGGGTTCGGGGTTCAGACCTTCACCGATGGTGTGGAACCGCTCCATGGCGATCTCCAAGAAGTCGGCGTGGGGGAATACCCAGAACCGGTCGTTGCCGACGGCGTCGACCACGAGATCGGCAACGGCCGCCGGCGCCATGCCCTCGTCGATCGCCCGCTTGAGGTAACCGAGCGAGACTTCGCCCGCCGCATCGCGCTCCGGCATCACGCCGAGTTCTGCTGGCCAGTTGCGGTCGGATTCTGCGATCCCGGTCTTGACCCAGCCCGGACAGAGGCAACTCACACCAACCGGCATCGCTGCTGCCTGCAGGGAGGTGTACAAACCCTCGGTGATCGCGACCACCGCGTGTTTGCTGGCGTCGTACGGCGGTGCGAATCCGGGATACAGGCCGGCGATCGAGGCGGTGTTGACGATGTGGCCGCCGCCAGACATCACGATGTGGGGAAGGAACGCCCGGATGCCGTAGATGACGCCCCACATGTTGACGCCGATGACCCACTCCCATGTTTCGATCGGGCCGACCCATGGGTCACCGGCGCCGCCGACGCCTGCGTTGTTGCACACGAGGTGCACCGCACCGAAGCGCTCCATCGTGGCTGTCCCCTCCTGTGACCGACCCCACAGTGAGTCACGGCGCGTTGCCGAACGTTTCAGTCGCGGACCCGCCCGGTCAGTCTTCCCCGGCCGCGAGTGCCGGGTTGTGCACCGGGCTCGACGTCCGGTCGATGTCGCCCACGCTGTTGCGACAGACCAACACTCCAGTCCTCAGATTGCGCGAGCTTGGTTGTTGCGGGCGTTGTGCTCGAGCTCGACCAAACCCAGCTCTTCGAGCACCGGCGTCACGTAGTTCCCGACCCGGCCGCGGAGGCCCTTCTTCAGTCCGTACCAGCCCCCGATGGGGTTGTCCGATGAGCGAGCCCACGCCTCGACGGTGCCGTCTTTGGCGGGCTTCTGCTCGTCGGCGTTGCCCAGCGGCATCCAGTCGCCATGCGTCTTCAACATCGCATGCATGTCGTCGACGATGCGGAGGTCGTAGTGCAGCACCGTCTTGCCCACCGTGCAGACGAGGATCGGCGGGTCGTGCTCGGTATCCCGATACATCTCGAACGACGAGCTGTGAGGGGGCGTTCGCAGCACCCATGGGCTTTCCTTTGTTCCATTGCCTTCGGCCATGTCGGCTCCTCTCGCTACGCAGTCGCTGCGATACGAAACTAGCCGGGTCGCCCCAGCGAAACCGTCAGTCATCTCGACTCGGCGCCGATGATCCAACGCCCGACGCGAGTCGCTGCCTTCGACGACGCATCATCGAGGATCCGTAGTTCGAGCATCCGCTGGATGGTTTGGTCAGCAAAGGTCCGAGCGAGATCCGATCCGGCGATCGTCTGCGCAGTGCCGCGTCGACCAGGTGTCTTCCGATGCCAGGAGCGCCTTCACCACATATTCCAGATTGCGTCGCGAGAAGGAAGAGCCAGCGGAGCGAGACATGTCTCTGGCCGACCGCGTGAGGCGGTTCACGGTTGTCGCATCAGCCTTGGCCGGCTTGGCCCGTCGCCATGCCTCGGCCAGGTGCTCGAAGAGAACCGGCCATGCCACCGATTCCAGCAGCGGGAACTCCGGCTCGATGCGCCTCAATTGGCGAGCGGCGCCCGGAGCTGCGGAGCCGTCGGTCCCGTCACCGTCGGGGCCGTTGTCGCTGTCTGTCTGAGACTCAACTGCCCCTTTCTGTGCATCGCTGGCGACAATGGGCAGAAGGTAGGCCTGGCGGCCAGTGCTGATTTCGCCATCGGGAACTGCGTGGCGCAAGAACCGCTTGAAGCTGCCCTGGCCGAACCAGTCGTCACTCACCTCGGCCCCGAACTCGCGTTGAAGCGCCCAAGCCAGCGCGGCAAGATCAGTTGGGCGGTCGAGGGATCTCCAACGACTCCGCAGCAACTCGGCAGCGTCTGCGGCCTGACCGGCCAAGGCATCCTCGGCGACCAGACTTCGGTCATCGGACTCCGAGACGATCTCCTGATCGATGCGGTCGAGTTCGGTACGAAGGTCCTCGGCGATGTCGTCCAAGATGGAAAGGAGGTCAGCCATTCGGGTGCTGAGCACGTCGACGAGAGGGGGCAGCTCTCCGTCTTTGCTGTAGGTGTCGATGTGGGTCAGCTCGCCCCAGCTGTCTTGCAGCAGCGTGCGAACCTGGAGCTCGCACGAGACCGGAACGTCGTCGACCGCCATGCCGAGGTTCACGTGCCATCCTCGATAGCCCGACTCTTTGGGTTCGGAGACGTAGTCGCGTTCCGACGACGGATCGAGCCAGAGGCCGTCTCCCGACGACCCGAGGCAGGGAATCGACCGCGGTCTGAACCATGTCGATGTCGCGCACGTTGATGCATGTCACCCTCAGACCCACCAGGTCGTCGACGACACCCGGGATGTCGTCGACGGTTGAGATCCGGCCCTCGTAGCGGGGCTGATTGATCTTTCGCCACGTACGGCTTTTCGATTTCACCCGACCACTGGTGCTGCGTATCCGGGTGCGGTCTCGATCACTGAGCAGCTCGACAAGCGCGCTGCTCGAGAGACACCGACGCCACGTCCAGCGCCGGCTCCAGGACAGCCACTCGGTAGGTGTCGTACCAGATTCCGAACTCGGCGTAGCCGATCACGGTGCCATCTGAAGTCTCGGTCACGATGCCGATCATCCTGCCATGGATGCAAGCAGCCACCACACAACTGAGAGATCAGACGCGCTTCCTGGTCAGGCAGGATCATTCGTCAAGACTGGGATGCGGCCCCGGTTCGCCGATCACCACGTTGGGCAGGACCTCGTCGGCGACCATCTGGAAGTCGGCGTCAGCCGTTCGGGTCGTGGCGAGGATGACCAGCGGTGGCTCATCGCCGCCGTCGACCCACCAGATCCGGTGATGGAAACCCGGCTCGAACGACCAACCGCTCAGCCCGACCGGGTCGGGGAAGATCTGGTTGACGATGAAACCCACGCAGAAGCCGAAGGCACCACACACCTGCTGATCCGAGATCTCGGCTTCGAAGTACGTTGCCTCCCGGCCGCCGATGACCACCCGCTCCGGAGCGTCGGCAACGATGCCGTCAACGAGATTCTCGAGCCACCCGTCGATGTCATCGAGCGGCCACGGAGCTTGCTGACGCATGTCGGCTTCAGGTCGCGTCGGATCAGCAAGAAAGGTCGGGCGGAAGAACACGAGATCGCGATCACCAGGACGGTCACTGTCGGGGTGGCTCAGCGACGTGTGACCAGATTGATTGTGCTGCACCCGCCATGCGCCGTCCACCATCAGGCCGACGGGGATACCGAGCGACTCGAACTCGTATCGTCCGGGTTCGAGAATCTCTCCGACCGGAAGGCCGTCGAGTGTTGCATCGTCATCGCTTGGCCACGTCTCCTCGATCTCGGCAAACACTCGCTGGGTCGAGCTCGGTCCCTCGCTGAACCAATCAACCATGCCGAACCAGAACGATCCCTGGCCGACCTGCGCCGGCATGAGATCCGAGGCACCGAATCGGAAGGTGTCATTCACCATCGCATCGCGGACGAATTCGGCGACGGCCCGATCCGTTGGATCGGCAATGTCGTCCAGATCGAAGTCGACGCTCGGAGGGACGAAGCCGATGCCGGCAGCTGCTCTTGCCGAGCCGAAGTCGGGTGAGGTGATGAACTCCATCACGGCTCGGACCTCCGGTCGGTCGGTGATGGCGATCGCGAATTCGCCACCACCGACCCTCCAGTCAGCGAACTCCGGGTCGAGCACGGGGAAGTCGGCGACGGCAACGTTGCCGGCTGCGGCCGGACCAACGACGGTTGGCAGGAACGATGGAAGCGCCGTGAACGCACACTGCGGTGGATCGCTGACGAGCGACAAGGGACCTTCGAACCACGACGTTCGAGCGGCAACGGCCGAACCGCCGGCGAGGATGACGCTCACACCATCGACCCTGTGGTGCAGACCCGCCCGACCCCAACATGGCTCGGTCGAGCCACCGTGGTGCACGAACCGCAGCTTCGGGAGGTCGAGCCCCGCCTGCTCGAACAGATCGACGGCCCAGTTGGCCATCGCATCGAGGTGTTCAGGCATGTCCACCATCTCCACTTCGAGCTCGACGTCCACGAATGAAGGTGCAGGTGCAGGTGCAGTGCCAGGCGCCAGCGCTTCCGCGCTGGCAGGAACGAGGCCGATTCCGATGACGATCGCGAGCAGCAGTTTCCACATGCCCCAACGGTCGTGAGGGCTGCTTGTGGGCGACTTTCGATGCCTCTCGGCTCACCAAGGTCAGCTAAACGCTGGCTTTCGCGCCCACGCATGAAGATTGACGCTGAGATCGCGGTCGCGGCAGAACGGGGGCGCATCCTCACCGCTGATGCAGACCGATGGGCAGAGCGCTCGGCGCAGCCCCGAGGGGGCGCGGTGTGCCAACCACGTGACCGGAAGCAGCCCCAGGATCACCCAACGACACGTGAAGGTCTGAAGGGTCACCCCGAGAGGATGCACTACTCTCCCCCGACGTGAGCTCCCTGTCGTCTTTCTGGGAGGCGGTGGTGGCTTTCGGCGAAGCGCTCGGTTCTGTCGACCTCGCGTTGGTTGCTGTTGCCCTCGCATTTCACCTGTTGGGCCTGCTGCTTCGATCCGTTGCGTGGCGCAACATCATCAGAACTGGATCGGGCGGCGCCGAAACTCCGCTCGGCGCAGTCACCGGTGGTCTTCTGGCCGGGGTCGGGCTCAACGGCGTCGTACCCGCACGTGGCGGAGATGCCCTGAAGCTGTTCCTCATCCACAGACGACTCCCTCGCACCAACTACCCGATGCTGGTCTCGAGCCTGGTAGCCGAAACCTTGTTCAACGCAGCGATGGCGCTGCTCCTGATGATCTGGGCCTGGCGGACCGAGCGGTTGCCCTCCGCACCCGAGCTACCCGGCCTGGCGGCGTTCGAGATCTCGTGGGCCGCCCGACACCCCACCGTGGCTGCGACCATCATCATCCTGCTGACTGGCGGCGCCGTTGCACTTGGGCTGACGCACCGAGCCCGCCTGGCGAAGAGATGGCATCAGATCGAGGATGGGATTCGTATCCTGCGAAGCCCGCGAGCGTACGGACGGTCGGTCGTCACGTACCAGGCCGGCGCATGGATCGCTCGAGTGATCACGGCATGGTTCTTCCTGGACGCCTTTCGCATCGAGCCGAGCGTCCCGAGCGCGCTGATTGTTGTCCTGGTCCAGGGTGTCGGCACGGTTCTGCTCGTGACCCCTGGTGGAGTCGGGCCAAAACAGGCACTCATCGTCGTTCTTCTCGCCGGCGAGGCCCCCCGCTCTACCATCCTCGCGTTCAGCGCCGGGATGGAAGTCACAATCGTCGCGTTCCAGCTCGCACTCGGGATGCTGGCGGCGGCGAAGATGATGGGCGGATTCCGAATCCGCAATGCACTCGCGGGCGCTCGCCGGGAGCGGATCGAAGCCGAGCGTTCGCCAGGTCCTGCCGCGCACTGAACTGCCCCGAATCCGTGCATCGGGTGCAACCGCCACCCCCAGTTCGACCTCTCCCTTGAACGGTCGATCCCACAATCCCGCCCAGCCAGCGGATGCGCCCTAGTCGTGGGAATGCGGCGCGCCGTGCTGATGGGCCAAGTCGTGTTGATGATCGCGGTAGTGGGCGGCCAGGGCGTCGCCACCGAAATCGTTCGAGAGATCGCGCCACACAGTGTGGACGTGGTTCACGTCTCGCTGGGTGTTGTCGTATTCGACGAGGAGATCTGATCCCTGGATGCGGTAGTAGTGAGGCTCCCCGGTTTCGAGGCCCCCAGCCCACAAAACCGAGAGGTCGGCGACGCGGTCGCCTGCGAACTTCTCCCTCTCAAGATCTGCCAGCCCATCCGGAAGTCGATCGACATAGGAATCGAGGAGCGCTCGGAGTACTTCCGTGCTGATCGGTGGAGAGCGCCGATGCCGAGAGCCCCTTCGGCTTCCTCGTAAACGCGAGAGCGTCGGCCTCCGCTGGGCTGAGCGCCGCCTTGGCCTCGGCCGCATCATGGGCCGACGCCATCAACTGATCGTAAGGATCAGGTAGGCGTCCTCGGAAGAGCAACGGGAGCGGCAGCACGTTGTCGCCGTCGGACAGTCGCCTTCGGTTCACCGTGACGATGTCGATGGGAGCCTTGTTGGAAACGACGGCGAGTTGCTGCTGCTCGGGAGTCAACAGATGAACCAATTCCCGGCCGAGGTCCTCTGCCGCGGCCAACGCCGGAGGAGGTGGGGACCGCAGCAATGGCGACGTTGCGGGGTCGGCACCGAGGAAGTTGGGCGTCGACGACGCCACCTCGCCGTCGACGATCGTGTAATGAACGGACACGTGATGCCCACCGAAGCGCCACGCCCACACGCGTCCTCGCCGGGCGTCCCGAACAGCGTGACCCAATAGAGCAACGGGTCTCGTCCCCGCTCACGACCGAAGCTGGCCACCCATCCCTCGGTGTGATCGAGCACGTTCTCGAGCCCCATGATGGTGGCGGCGGTGACATACCCGGCCCGCGAGAGGCCGGTGGAAAGCAGTCGATGCGTTCGTCGGTGTTGATCGGGCGACATGGCCGACAGTGGCAGCCCGCCGTGATCGGCTGGCGTGTAGAACCAGGTTCGCCGCTCGGCATCGGCCGACGGCGAACTGGCATCTAGCGGCAGCACGGCCTGCTCCCGCTGGCCAGCGTCGAACGTGTCGAGCAGCAGGATCGCCGCCTCCGCCATTCGCCTGGCAATCTCCCGCCGGACCGTCGACCCCTCAGAAACCACGGCTCTACCTTCCTGGCTCATAGAGACCGAAAATGAAGTCGGGATCACCGGGCTCCCATGTGTTGTCGATCTGAGAGCGGCGACCAATCCGTCGTGTCCGCTCCAGCAGGTTGCGACCAACCTCGAGCTGACGAGGCTCCCATGCTGCCAACGCGGCGGGGACCTCGCCGGCGGCTTCGAGGGCGGCGGCGAGTGCCCAACCATCGTCGGCGGCCTTGGCCGTTCCCGCTGCGGCGTGGGGACGGGCGGAGAACGCGGCATCGCCCAGAAGACACGCACGACCGAAGACCATTCGCTCGACACCGATGTCGTACACGACCTGCACAAACGGCTGTTGGGTCTTCTCGACGACCTCGGCCAATTGGCCAGGCAGCCGAGCCGCGGCGGTGGCCCGCATCTCGGCGACATGATGATCAGCAACCAAGCCGGGGGGAATCGACAAGTCCCGACGCTCGCCGTTGCGGTCGGTCAACAGATCGTCGACGTCTCCGCCGGGGAGGTAGTTGCGATACCACACGAAGTTGATCAGCCGCTGGCCCGGCTCGACCGAACCGTCGAGGCCGGGAATCGGGTAGACGAGAATGTGACTGTTGGCGTAGACGTAGTACGTGATCGAGTCGGTCAATGGGGATGACGACTCGGTCGACAGCTCAGCCTCGGGCACCATGCCTCGCCACGCCACGTAGCCGGCGTAGGCCTCGGCGGCATCGGGCTGAAGCGCTCGACGGCTGGCGGAGCTGACGCCGTCGGCGCACACCGAGGAGGTCAGCCTCGACGGTCGAGTCGGTGAAACGAAGGACGACCGACGAATCGTCCTGCTGGAAATCGAGCATCTCGTGGCCCAGCAGGTAACGATCGCGGCCCCAGTGCGGTGAGCAGCCGCCGGTAGACGGTGTTCCACGAACTGAAGAGGTAGCGATGCTCGGCATCACTGGCAACTGATCCGTCGCGATGCAGATAGCGGATGTGATCGGTAGCGATGCTCACCTGGTCAAGTCGACGACCAGCCCGCTCGACGAGATAGCGGGACGTGGTTTCGAGGAGGCCGATTCCCGGCGCCCCGCTGCTCGAGCTCGTGGGGCGAACGTTCGTAGATGGTGACGTCGTGGCCACTGTCCCGCAGCAGGCAGGCGGCCGTCAGGCCGCCGAGCGACCCACCCACGACGGCAACACGGGCACGGTTCAACGTCGAGTCAGCCCGGCTGGCCGAAGGTGGCGATCTTGTCGACCCGGCACTCGAAGAGGATGCGGCGCTCTTCGAACGACGGATCGCGCAAGCCGTATTCGTCGCCCTCGCCGACGTACTTCTGCCAGATGCGGTTCAGCTGCTCGGTCACCCAGGGGCCGTCGGTCGGATCGTTCTCGAGAGATCTCTCGTTCCACCGTGACCTTCAGGCTCATCCAGTGATACATGTTCTCGGGGTTCATGATCAGGATGCGACACCTGCGGGTTGTTCCGGATCCAGTCGGTCTTCTTGCGTTGGCTGGCGCACGTTGATCAGCACCTTGTCGCCCTCGTAGTCGAACCACATCGGAGTGAGGTTGGGCCGACCGTCGCCACCCATCACCGCCATCACGCAGGCGCAGTGGCTTGTCCATCAGCTGCTTGTACGTCTCGTCGAGGTCGCTGATGCTCGTGATTTCCTCCTTCGAACCGACCGAGAACTGGTTTGGCTGCACGCCGGCTGAGACGTCGAGGAACTTGGCAACGGTGACCATGAAACGACCTACTTTCGTTCGCTGAAGTGGAGGACGGTCGGGTGTTTTCGACCCGATCGAGTGTCTATCAGATCTGATCGAGGCGGGCCGAATGGTCAGCCTCGAGTTGCCTTCATCAGGTGGTGGTAGTCGGTGGGGTCGATACGAGCGTCGATCAGGCGAGGTCGATCCCACGCTCCGGCAAGTGCCTCGGCCAGCTCGTCTTCGTTCGTGACGATCGTTGCTTCCATGCCCGAACCGATGGCAATGGCCGCAAAGTCGACCTGGCGATACCGGACCGTCTGTTCGCCGCCGTGATCGGCCGTCTGCTTGATCTCGATCAGGCTGAGCGCCGCGTCGTTGAACACGAGCACCGTGATCGGGAGATCGAGCCGAGCGATGGTCTCGAGTTCGCCCAACACCATCGACAAGCCACCGTCGCCGGTCAACGCAAGAACCGGCTGGCCGGGACGGGCGAGAGCAGCACCGATCGCGGCGGGGACGGCGAAGCCCATGGTGGCCAGACCATTCGAGATCAGCAACCGGAGCGGTTCAGACACCGTCCAGTTGGGCATGACCGCAAGGAAGTGGGCGCCGGCGTCGACCGTTGTGGTGATCGTGTCGGGCAGTGCGGCCGCGGCCGTCCTCACCAGCTGGAGCGGGCCGAACGTCTCGTGGGTTGTGCGCAACGCCTCGCGTTGCGCATTGCGAGCGACGATGGCTGCGTCCGGCTCCCACAACGTCGTCGTCGGTTGGAGGAGACCGAGGAGATCGTCGACCGGTGCGATCACATCGACCTCGATGGGCAAGTACGAGCTTTCCTGCGGCACCGTTGACAGCCGGACCACCGGGGCCTCGATCGTCCATGGCACCGGAATCGGCTCGACTGTGTCGAGGCCGAGCGCCACGATCAGATCAGCTTGCAGCAAGACGTCGCGCTCCAGCGCACCATTCGTGAACAGGCCGGCGTTGAGGTCGCCTTCTGTCGGGACCGAGCCGACCGCCTGGTAGGTGGTGAGCACCGGACACCCGAATCGAGCGAGTGCCTCGCGTAACGAGCGATCCCAGACCGCTGCTTCGAAGCCAACGAGAACCAACGGCCGGTCGGCAGTGTCGATAGCGACTCGAGCCTGCTCGAAGGCTGCCGGATCCGCCACCGTCGATGGAGGCGTCTGGGTGACCTCGGTCGGCGCAGTGGACAAGGGATCGAAATCGAGATGCACGGCTCCTGATGGCCAGGCAATTGCCCGACGAACCAGATCGGCAAGATCTTCGTCGGCGCTCGCGTCCGTGATGGTTGCCGAGACGGTCGACAGTGGCGTCATCATTGCCCGCTGATCGAGACGTTGATGCAGCACCCAAGCAGCCTGTGCGGCCGAGACGGTGTCGGCGATCAGGACCAGCGGGAATCGGTCGAGTGTGGCTTGGGCCGCGCCGTTGGCAGCCGACGCGAGCCCAGGGCCCCGTGTGACCACAACGGGCGCAGGCTGGTTGGTGATGCGACCGTATGTGGAGGCCATGATGGCCGCCGTTGTCTCGCCATGGGCAAGGACAAAACGCATTCCTTCAGCCAAGGCGGCTCCGACGAGGTCGAGATTCGGCCCGCCGCCGGGCAAGCCGAAAACCGTGTCGGCCCCGGCCGAGCGGAGGACGGCCGCCAGCCGAGCGGCAAGGGATGGTTGATTCTCTGCCGTTGTCACGGCGCTGACGCTAGCGCTGCCCTGGCTCTCGAAAAGGCTGCCTTTGCGGCAGGCTGCCCAGCACCATCTGCTGCCCGGGCGGTCCCCTACGGTTCAGCGGAGCTCGATGCCAGCATCGGTGTGCCAAGTGGAGCTTTGCTGGTCCGGCGCAGCGATCTGCAGGGAGATTCCCGAATTCTCAGGAGAGAGCTCGTGAATGATGGCTCATGCTGCTCAGCCCTGGGACTGCT
>CAWAEN010000011.1:0-8068 GCA_963781035.1 uncultured Acidimicrobiia bacterium
GTAGGCGCACTCGTGGCCCAAGCTGAACAGCAACGAGTCGTCGTCATCGGCCAGGGATACGTCGGGCTGCCGGTGTCCATGCGAGCGGTCGAGGTCGGACACGACGTCGTCGGCTACGACGTCGACAAGCGCAAGATCGACGGGTTGAAGCGGGGCGAAACCCACATCGACGACATCACGGGCGCTGACGTCGAAGCGGCCCTCGCGACCGGCCGGTTCCTTCCCACATCGTCAGAGGCCGACCTCCACGGCTACGCCATCGCTGTCATCACGGTGCCGACACCACTTCGCGATGGTGCTCCGGACATGTCCTACATCGAAGCCGGCGCTCGGGTGTGCGGCGCTCATCTCCGCACCGGCGCAACCGTGATCCTGGAGTCGACCACCTACCCCGGAACCACTGACGGATTCGTGCAACCGATCCTGGAAGAGGTTTCCGGCCTCACCGCCGGGCGCGATTTCAAACTCGGGTACTCGCCGGAACGAATCGATCCTGGGAATGACACCTGGAACTTCCAACGCACTCCGAAGGTCGTGAGCGGCATCAACGCCGCATCGCTCGAAGCCGTTCAGTCGTTCTACGACGGGCTCGTCGACACGACAGTCGCCACGAAGGGAACGCGTGAGGCCGAACTGACCAAACTCCTCGAAAACACCTTCCGCCATGTGAACATCGCCTTGGTGAACGAGATCGCGATCAACGCACGCGGGCTCGGCATCGACTTCTGGGACGTCATCGAGGCAGCGAAATCGAAACCGTTCGGATTCATGCCCTTCTTCCCTGGCCCTGGAGTCGGCGGCCACTGCCTGCCGATCGACCCGAGCTACCTGAGCTGGCAGTTCGAGCGAGAGCTCGGCACCGTGAGCCGGTTCGTGAAGATCGCCAACCAGATCAACGACGGGATGCCGGCCGAGGTGGTTCGCAGAGTCCAGCTCGGACTGAACGAGCAGAGCAAGCCCGTCAAGGGCAGCCGCATCCTCGTCATCGGGATCGCCTACAAGAAGAACTCGAACGACGCTCGGGAGACTCCGGCCACCGGCATCATCGAGGGTCTCCTCAAGCTCGGCGCCGAGGTACGGGTCCACGACGGACACGTCGAGGAGTACTTCCTCGATGACCGCATGACGCGAGTCGACCTTTCACCGGACGAAGTGCAGGGAGCGGATGCCGTTGTCGTCGTCACGGATCACGACGACATCGACTACGACCTCGTCACCGATCTCTCCACGTACATCTTCGACGCCCGACATCGTCTCGACTCCGACAACGTCGAGCACTTGTAGCCAGTCACGACTCTCGACGGCGCCGGTGCGGCCGCTAGCGTCTGTCACCATGGCAACCACAGTCGAAGGCATAGCAGGACTCCAGAGCGTCGTTGGCGAACACCTCGGCTACAGCGACTGGATCACGATCTCTCAGGAGATGGTCAACACCTTCGCCGAGGCGACCGGTGACCACCAGTGGATCCACGTCGATGTCGAGCGGGCGAAGGCCGAATCGCCGTTCGGTGGGCCGATCGCTCACGGCTACCTCACTCTTTCGCTCACCCCTCGGCTCCTGCCGGAAGTGATCAACGCGACCGGCTTCGTCATGGGCGTCAACTACGGCTGCGAGAAGGTGCGCTTCCCGTCGCCCGTCCCGGTCGGTTCGAGGCTACGCCTGGGGGGCGAGGTCCTCGAAGTGACCGAAATCGCCGGAGGAGCGCAAGTCACGTTCCAAGCGACGTTCGAGGTCGAAGGGGCCGCGAAGCCGTCGTGTGTCGCCGCCGTGGTGTACCGCTACTACGAAGGCTGAGCCGGCATACTCGCTGCGTTCAAGGCTTGAGGTTGGTGAAGAAGCCGGTGACGAGATCCTTGATCTCCTCAGATGCTTCCTTGTACTTCCTCGTACTGCGCTTGTACGGGTCTTCGACATCCCACCGCTCGTCGAAGTAGCTGGAAGCCTGGCGGTCGGCAATCGAGGCGAGGAACTCATCGAGCGACATGGGTCGATCGATGAGCGTGACCGCTTCCTTGAACGGAATCGTCTTTTCGAACACGCCCCGATCCTTGACCGTGAGGTCACGCAGGTGGCGGGACTCCATGGTGAGGATGAGTTCCGCCGAGTGCATCGTGTCGCCATCGACGATGTGACTCGAGTGTTTGTGGGCGTCGGTCACGCCGAACTTCTGGATCGCCTCATCCATCTTCTCGGTGATGGTGCGACCGTCGAACATGAACCCGGCCGACCGAAACAGATAGTCCTGTTCAGTGACGAAGTGGCGGGCAAGGTACTCAGCGGCTGGGCTGCGGCAGATGTTCGCCGTGCACACGAAGAGGATCCGACGCTGAGTCATCATGCGAGAGTAATCGGCACCAAGTGGCCGGATCCTGTAGGTCAAACGACCCCGGTGCATCAGCACCGGGGTCGTCCACACGTTGAGTTTGCGATCAGACGCCGCGGCGTCCACTCGATGCTCGATCAGGCAGCAGCCCGGTTCGAGCGCCACACGAGTGCTCCACCGGCGGCGACCAGAACCATGCCGCCGAGGGCGAGTGCAGCGGTTTCCGAACCGGTGACCGGCAGAGTCTGCTTGTTGACGACAACCGTCGGTGCGGCGACCGCAGGGCCGGCCGGTGGTGGGTACCGCAGTGTCGGGGGTGGACGGCAGTACGCCGGAGTCGAGGCAGGTGTCTGGCAGCGGCGACGCATTGCAGACGTCGTTGTCCGTCTGGGCACCAGCAGTTGCGCCGAGACCGAGCACCATGGCTGCGGAGAAGATGAACGTAAGGGCCGAACGCTTGATCATGCTTGCCGTCCTGAGAGAGGTGATGTGGTGCACCGTAGTCGTATTCCTGAAGCTTCGGAAGGGTATTGGTCACGAACTTGATGAGCCATTCGGCCCAAATGATCGGATCGTCACTCGAGGTCGACGAACAACGCTGTCCGTGAAGGTTTCGCCAGCTCCACGTCCAGGTCGTTGCAGGGAAACGGGCAGACGGAATCAGGCGGAGCGGCACGCCCGTGTCCGGCAAGGTGTAGTGGAAGTCGAACGTGCGCGTCTCGCCCGAGGCGAGCTCGAACGGTCTGGTGACGTTGAGGAACACATCACCGTCCGGACCGCTGGCCGAGAGACCGATCGGCGTGTCGAAGCGGGCCTCGGTCGAATAGCCCGGAACATAGACAGCGAGCTGGCCCCGATAGCTACCGGGACCTGCCAGTTCCGATCGTTCGCCACGGACCGACCGTGTAGCGAGGGAGCCCTTCGGAGGGTGCCAGGTTCGACAGTCGGATCGCGTACGAGATGGTTTGCTCCTCGCCGTCTGACTCGACCGAGGCGTCGACCTCGACGGAAAGGAACGGATCCAGCTTGGATCCGGCGATGTTGACGAGGGCAACGCCGGTGCTGTTGGACGAAGTCGAACCATCGATGCCGAGCGCAGCCCACGCCGCTTGTTCAGCTGGACGGTTGCTGTAGCCGAGAAGATGGCGGCCCCGGGCCAGGGGACGCAGGGCCTCGATGAGCTCGAGCGGGTCCCACGAGGAGGTCGACAGCTTCTCGACCGCAGCGGTTGCGATGAGCGACAAACGGTCCTGGCGTTCTTCGGTGAGATCGCCGGCATCGTCGTCCCCGTCGTCGAAGACTTCGTACTGGCCGCGAAGGAGATAGATCAGTGTGTCTCCCCCGGCGTAGGTCTCGCCCTCCACCTCGACGGCGCCGACGACGCTCAGAATGGCGTCGAGGACGAACGGGTCGATCAACAGCACGCCATCGAGAGGTTCGCCGGTGTCCGCCTCCCACATCGTCAGGGCCTGAGGGCCGCCGTACTCGTCGAAGCGAACCGAGTAGTTCAACTTGCGGTAGTCGTTCGTCAGCTGGAGTGAACTCCAACGATCCTCGACGTCAGGGTCGACCACCGGGTTGGCGGGAACGGGGAAGAGGCTCGACGAAGGCGCCAGGCCCGGCAGCTCGAAGTCGCCGTCGATGATCACGACCCTTCCCACCGACAGCGGCATTCCACCGCCGATCTGCATCTCGGCGTTGTTCGCACCGAGCACCAAATAGGTGGAGTCGGAGAAGAAGCTCGCCAGCCCACGGGTGATCACCTCGTAGGAGGCTGCGTCGTCGTTCACGTCGGCCAGGCGTTCAGCCAGTTCGAGCCGGGCGTCAGCGAGCTGGCCGAAGAGATGATCGGATGGGCCGAGATCGGCCCCGTCGATGACGCGGCGGAGGTCGGCGAGGTCACGACTCGTGTCCTGCAGGAAAGCCACCCGATCGAGAGCGTTCGGTTCTGCCTGGGCGATTCGGGCCGATGCCACCAAGCGGTGTCAACGCATCGCCAGATCGTCGGAGGTCGTGATCAATGCTCGGGCCGACGGCGAGCTGGCGACCGACGATCGGCACCGGTCCGAGGATGCGGACCACGGGCGACATGATCGATCGACGACCCGCCGACAGGTCTTTGCTTGCCGCAGCCAGGTCGGTCTGGACGGTGGCGAAATCGACCCCGCTCAGATCCCCCTGGGTGATGTCGGCCACCCGTCTGAGTGAATCCTCGGCGTTCCTTGCGTGGCGCTGCGAGTCGAACACGAGATAGCCGGCGACGAGCAACCACAGGCCGAGAGTCACCAACAACCAACGGGCGACCCGTGATGCGGTGGATCGGGGCGTCGGAGCACCACCTACGCTCGACGCGTCGGTTGAAGGTGCGGTGTCGGGCTCGTCAGCCTGCGCCTGGGTCGCCACCCCTTGAACGCTAGAGGACGAACCGCACCCACCGACCGATGCTCGGCGGGCCAGTGATTGACAACTCACCTCCGGGCTCGGACGGCCGATGGAAGGGTGTGTCGAGCCGACCCATTCCTCCACCGCCACGCGCCGCGAACCCTCTGCCATCGGTGCCACCGCCGTCGATCGGCGGAGCCACGACGGCGCGTTACGACCGACGCTCCTCGACGACACGGTCCGTGTCGGTCATCCTCCCGACCTACAACGAAGCAGAGAATCTTCCGGTCCTCCTCGATCGTCTGGTCGTGCTGCTCGCAGATCTCGACTACGAGATCATCGTCGTCGACGACAACTCACCGGACTTGACTTGGGAAATCGCCGACCGGTACGCAGCCGAGTCGTCACGGATCACCTCGATCCGACGCCTGAACGACCGTGGCCTGAGCTCGGCGGTGATGGCAGGCATGGAAGTGGCTTCCGGTCGGGTCCTCGCCGTTATGGACTCCGATCTCCAGCACGACGAGAACGCGCTGATCGACGTGATCACGCCCGTGCTCGACGGCGAGGCCGACGTGTCGGTGGGTTCCCGAGAGGCCGAGGGCGGCAGCTACGGCGAGTGGTCGAAGTTCCGCCGTTTCGTCTCATGGGGCGGCGCTCAACTCGCCCGGCAGCTCCTCGGCATACCCGTGTCGGATCCGATGAGCGGCTTCTTCGCCGTCAGCCGGGAGCGATACGTCGAGGTCGCCGATGACGTGAACCCCCGAGGGTTCAAGATCCTGCTGGAATTCGTTGCGAGAGGTCCGCGGCCCCGCGTCACGGAAGTCGGGTACCGGTTCCGTGAACGCATAGCGGGTGAGTCCAATTTGACCTCGAGCGTCGTCGGCGCCTACCTCGTCGCACTGATCGACCTCTTCGTCGGTCGTGTCGTGTCCGCCACCTTCACCGCCTACGCCCTCGTTGGCCTTCTGGGCGTTGCCGTGCGGTTTGTCGTGCTGCTGGTGTTGGGAGCTGCCGGCTTCGAGTGGGCTGCCTTGATTGCTTTCCAGGTCAGCGTGTTGACCAACTACGCCTTCAACAACTCATTCACGTTCGCTCCGGAACGACGTCGCGGAGCTCGAGCCTGGACAGGGCTCGTGCCGTTCCAGATCATCGCCCTGCACGGGTTGATGGTGCAGGCCGGCGTCGCCGCTTTCGCCGGGTACGAACCGGCCGACCTCCCGACCGCATCGATCGGTATTCAGATCGTGGGCATCGTGCTTGCGACCACCGGCAACTTCTACTTGAACCGCCACATCACCTGGCGGCGCTGACCAATCTGGGCGGGACGCGAAGGCAGGACCGCTCTCCCGACCCCGACGATCTACGCTCACGCCGTGCGCCACTCACCTTCGGTCAGCATCGCGGTTCTCACGTTCAGGCGACCAGAAGGCCTGAGCAAGGCTCTCGATTCATTGATCGCCGTCGCTGACCGGGCCGACTCGAACGTCGACGTCTCCGAGATCATCGTCGTCGACAACGATCCCTCGGGCTCGGCCGAGGGAGCGGTGAGCGAACGGCGTAAGGGCCTCGTCCGCTACGTTCACGAGCCTCGCTCCGGAGTCGCTGCTGCCCGCAACCGAGCCCTCGACGAGGCAATCGGCGATCGCCTGGTCTTCATCGACGATGACGAGCACGCAGGTCCGAACTGGCCGGATGGCCTGATCGACGTGATGGATCAGACAGGGGCGGCGCTGGTCGGTGGCCCCGTGCGATCGATCCTGCCTGATGAGACTCCTGACTGGGCCAGGGCGATCGGAGTCTTCGACAGAGTTGACCCCCCGCACTTGAGTGATGAGGACTGGCTCAGATCCGGGAATCTGGCGATCGACCTCGCGCTGGTGCGACGTGAAGGTGTGCGGTTCGACGATGCTTTCGGCCTGACGGGCGGCGAAGACGTCCGATTCTCCGTCTTGGCAAAACGACGCGGCCTCGATCTCCGCTGGTGTGAATCGGCGATCGTCTACGAAGACGTTGCGATCGAACGCATCACGACGCAATGGGTCGAGAGCCGATCGCAGGCTGCGATGACGAACTACATCAGGGCGCATGCTCCGATCGGTCCGCTTTTCGCACTCAGGATGCTGGTACGTGCGTTTGGTCGGATACCCGCGGGACTCGCATCGGTGGCGATTGGGAACGCCTTCGGGGATGAGGCTCGCACGCTGCGCGGAAGGGTGGCCCTCTCACGAGCGCGGGGGGCGTTTGTTGGCGTCGCTCGTGCGGCCGAAGAGGCTCGACACCGCGGACGCGACTAGTTGTGATCTTCGGGGAGGTTGTCCTCGGTGAGGTGGGCGAGGGTCGCAGCGGGTGTCGCCCATTTGAGAGCGCCGTGTGATCTGTGGTGATTGTAGAAGTGTGTGAACCCGGCGTAGCCGGCAACTCGTTCGTCTTCTGACGTCCAGGCCCGGATGTACGCCCATTCCTCGAGCAAGGTCCGGTGATACCGCTCGACCTTCCCGTTGGTTTGCGGGCGACGAGGCCTCGTCTTCTTCACCGTGGTGTTCGTCGCGTTGCAGGCCGAATGCCAGAGGCCAGACCGGTAACAGGACCCGTTGTCGGTGATCACCCGTTCACACACGACGCCGTGAGCGTCGAACCAAGCGGCCGCCCGCCGCCAGAACCCGGCCGCTGTCACGGCTTGTTCGTTGTCGAGGATCTCTGAGTAGATCAGTCGGGTGCGGTCATCGAGAGCGGTGTGGATGAACCGGTAGCCAACACCGGAGCGGCGTTGATAGCCATCGTTGCCGCGGCCATGAATTCGCCAACCACCACCGTTTGGGATGCCGGAGATCTTCTTGACATCAACATGGATCAGCTCTCCTGGGCGGTCGCGTTGATACCGGCGGACAGGTTCTGCTGTTACCCGGTCACCACGATCCAGACGGCCGACGCCTTCGGAGTTCAAGATCCGTTGGGCCGTAGACGCCGCGATGCCGGTCTCGAACGCGATGTGGTCAGCACCCCAACGATGCTGAAGGCGGAGTTCGACCACCCGGTCGCAGATCGGTCGGGGTGTTTGATTGGGTGACGACGCTGGTCGTGATGAACGGTCCAACAGGCCGGTGTCGCCCTCGGCGAGGAACCGGTCACGCCACTTACGGACTGTTTTGGCGTCGACTTGGAACCGGTCAGCGGTCGCTTCGATTGTCCAACGTTGGTTGATGACGCAGTCGACCATGTTGCGGCGGTGGCGTGGGGTCAACCGCGCGTTGGGGTGCTGGGTTCTAGCGTGATTCATCGAGTCCTCCGGGAAGGTGAGTGAGTTGTGGAAGACCCACAGCCTCTCTCGGAGGACTCACCTCACTGGTGGACCACCCAAA
>CAWAEN010000012.1:0-11910 GCA_963781035.1 uncultured Acidimicrobiia bacterium
GACCGCTGGTCCGGGGGCGAAGAAGGTCAGCCATGGACGCAAGCTAGTGGTTTGCCCACCGTCCAGACTCCGGACGACCTACTTGTTGCCCAGACGTGGCTCGCTTCCCAGTGCCGTGCTGTCAGTGCGATGATTGCTCCATGACCGACGACTCAGTATCGGCCGAATCAGCATCCGTCAGTGCGTTCAACCGACGACTCGGTTTCGGCGACCGTCCCGCCGTGGTGATCGTCGACATGTGCCGCGCCTACTTCACCGAGGGCTCGCCACTCGACCTCGGGGACCGATCGGCCATCGACGGATGTGTTGCCCTGGTCGACGCGGCGCGGGCCGCCGAGGTGCCCGTCGTGTGGACTCACGTCGAATACGAACCGGGCGGGGCGAACGGTGGCGTCTTCTATCGCAAGGTCGGGGCACTTTCGTCGTTCGACCGCGGCAATCCGTTGGGCGACTGGCTGCCCGAGCTCACTCCGGAGCCGCACGATCTCGTCATCACGAAACAATCGGCATCGTCGTTCTTCGGTACCGATCTGGCCGAACAGCTCCAAGAGGACAGCGTCGACACGGTCGTCATCGGTGGGGTGTCGACCAGCGGGTGCGTGCGGGCTACCGCTCTCGACGCCTGCCAGCACGACCTCGTCCCGATCGTCGTGCCCGAGGCCTGCGGCGACCGAACGGCGGCGGTCCACGAGGCCAGCTTGTTCGACCTCGACGCCAAGTACGCAGATGTCGAGGGGCTCGACGCCGTGCTCGAGCGACTTCGGTCCTGATTTTCGCCGGTCGGCTCGGCGCCGACTCGACCAAGAGTGCTAATCAGAGTCCGCGACTGGCTGCCATCGGCAGCGGCACACGAGAGGGCACTCATGGACGTAGGCATCTTCATTCCCATCGGCAACAACGGCTGGATGATGTCGAAGAACGCTCCGCAGTACATGCCGAGCTTCGACCTCAACAAGACAACGGCACTCGAGGCCGAGGCGCAGGGGTTCGATTTCCTCCTGTCGATGGTCAAGCTTCGAGGCTTCGGCGGCGAGACCGAGTTCTGGGATCACAACCTGGAGTCGTTCACGCTCATGGCCGGGCTGGCCGCTGCCACCGAGAAGATCGGCCTCTTCGCATCGGTCGCGCTGCCCACGATGGAGCCGGCGATGGTGGCCCGCATGGCAACCACGATCGACGACATCAGCGGCGGTCGGTTCGGCATCAACATCGTGTCCGGATGGAACCAGATCGAATACAGCCAGATGGGGGTCTGGCCCGGCGACTGGTACTACGACAAGCGATACGACTACGCCACCGAGTACGTCAAGATCATGCAGGAGCTGTGGACCACCGGCGTCAGTGACCTCAAGGGCGAGTACTTCCAGATGGACGACTGTCGGCTCAGCCCACCGCCTGCCGCCGGCACGATCCCTCTCGTCTGTGCCGGCCAATCCGATCGAGGCATGGAGTTCTGCGCCACCTACGGCGACTACCAGTTCATCATCGGCACCGGCGACCTCGACGTGGTTCGAGGTGACGCAGCTCGGCTCGTTGCTGCTTCGGAGAAAACCGGCCGCGACGTCGGCATCTACGTCCTCTTCCAGATCACGATGGGCGAGACCGATGCCGAGGCCGAGGCCAAGTGGCAGCACTACAAGGACGGCGCCGATCTGGAGGCGATCAAGTTCATGACCGGCCAGGCCGAGCTCGACACTGCGGGAGCCACTGCAGACAAGATCACCGAGATGCAGGGCGCGTTCAACCTCAACATCGGACCGATCGTCGGCAGCCACGCCACGATCGCGGCGAAGCTCGACGAGGTGGCGGCCATCCCAGGGGTCAAGGGCACGATGTGCGTGTTCGACGACTATCCGGTCGCCACGAAGGAGTTCGGCGAGAAGGTCATGCCGCTGATGGCGAGCCGCTCATGAGCGTTGTCGTCGTCATCGGAAACCCGAATCCGGGCGGTCGTACCACCACGGTCGGCGAGGCAGTGGGTGCTGCGGTCGCTGCCGCTCGTGGAGGCGACGAGGTCACCACGATCGAACTGGCCACGATCGCCGGCCACCTCTTCGAGTGGGGCAACGAAGACGTGAGAGCCCTGACCGAACAGGTCGCATCGGCCGACGTGATCATCACGGCCTGCCCCACCTACAAGGCCACATACACCGGGCTGTTGAAGGCGTTCCTCGATCAATACGGCAACGACGGCCTCGCCGGCTGCAAGGCGGTGCCGGTCATGGTCGGGGCAGCGCCGAACCACGCCTTGGCCCCGGAGGTCCACTTGCGACCGCTTCTGGTCGAGCTCGGCGCGTCGGTCCCGACTCGCGGCCTGTACGTGCTGGACACGGCGATGGACAGCCTCGACGAGACCGTCGCCGCATGGGCCGCCACGGCAGGTCCCCTACTGGCCTGAACCAGGCGACCTGTGAATGTGAAGCTCCGACCCCAATCGGGAGGGTCAGTTGGTTGGGGCTTCGAGGCCGTTGACGCAGCGCAGAACCCGCTCGCAGAAGACCGATGCGTCGATGGCGGTCGTGATCTGCCCACCTTCGGCGCCGGTGAGCGCCGTTGTCATACCGAGGACCCGGCCCCGACCGTCGACGATCGGACCGCCGGCAAAAAGCGGACCGGTGGCCGCAGTGTGTTGAACGCCGAGTTTCGACCGATCGAGGAGCACGCCGGGCGACGCGATCGATCCGCGACTGCCGAATCCGTTCATGGCGAACACCGACCGCCCGATCAACAGATCGGCCTCGTCTGAGTCAGCCACCGTGAGCAGCGGCATCTTCTCTGCTGTCACCACGAGAGCGAGACCGTTCGCCTCGTCCCAGGACCACAGCGTCGCTGCGATCACCTGGTCGCCTTTCACCAACTCGATCGGTGGCGCAGGGGCAACGCTCGACGCACCGACGATGTCGAACTGCGTGATGAGTCCGACGCCACCCTCGTGTTCGACCAAGGCGAACGCCGTGCCGTTTGTCGGGCGGCCGTCGTCGTCGAGGGATCGAATCGACCACACCGAGGGACCGGCCATGTCGGGAAGGGTGGCCACGCCGTTGGCATCGGCCACATAGGCCTCGAGCGGCAGGAGTTCGGCTCGTACGTCCTCGAGGGCGGCGTCGCGCTGCCCCTCGATGGCAAGCGCCGCGCCCGCGAACTGAGTGTCGAACGTCTCGACGAACCCCGCCACCTGCTCCTCGTTCTCAGCCAGACGATCGTCGTAGTACGCATAGAAGGCTGCGCCGGAGAAGCCGGCGCCGATCCCAGCCGACATCAGCATCGTGCAGATGCCGATCACGGTTCTCGGAAGGATTCGATGGCGCCGCTTTTCCCGGCCCGGGCTGAGCGGTACGAAACCCTGACGCCGCCACCCGTTCATGTGACGCCACCGGTTGAAACGACTGGGCGGCTTCACGAACGGGGCAACCCCTCCGACCGTACGGCGCCGAACCTTCATTGCGGGTCGGGACGTCGCCGACTTCTTCTGCGGGGCCTCGGCGACCTCAGCGACATCAGCAGCAGCGAGATCAGCAGTATCGACCGGGTCATCCGCGTCTGATGCGACGTCACTCGACCGGACCGCGTCGAAGTGCTGTTTCGCTTCATCGAGGACGTCGGTCGGCTCCGATCGTCGTTTCGTGCGCGCAGGTGTCTTGGCCATGGTCAGCCTCCGGATTTCTCGGTCGTGCTCGTGGTCGACGACGGGCGAGTCGTCGACGAATTCGTGGTCTGTCCGACCGAGGTCGGCGGTGCCGGAACGGTCGGCCCCGCCGGATCGGTTGATGATGGAGCGGTCGTCGACGGAGTCGTCGTCGTCGGTGGGACTGTGGTCGGCGCCGGTGGGTCGAGGGTCGGGTCGGGAACACCGTCCACCCGGCACGTGCCGTCGCAATCGGGATCGATCACATCGACCGCACCACGGACGCCGGGTCCGTTCTCCTCGAGCACGGCCACGACCTCATCGGAAGTAGCGAACTGCACGAGCTCGGGCGGAGGTGGGAAGGCCTGAGGTGACACTCCGACGAGCGCCGCGGTCATGAAGTCACTGAAGGCGATCGCCGGATGGCTGCCGCCGGTCACTCGAGGAACACCGTTGATGTTCCGGAGCGAAGCGAGACCGTCGGCGTGGCCCATCCAGACCGCCGTCGCCAGAGTCGGCGTGTAACCGACGAACCACGCGGCCCGATATTCCTGGCCGGTGCCCGTCTTGCCCGCGATCGGATGGCCGGACACCGCAGCGCGGGTGCCGGTTCCGTCGGTAACGACGTCGACGAGCACGTCTGTCACGTTGGCCGCGACCGCAGCATCGAGCACTTGCGTACCGGCGCTCGCGATCCGATCGATGAGCACGTTGCCCTTCGGGTCGATCACTCGCAGCACTCCGATCGGAGCCACCCTGACGCCGAGATTGGCGAAGGTCCCGTAGGCAGACGCCATCTCCAACGTGGAGGTCTCCGCTGAACCCAGAGCCAGACTCGGCCCGTAGTCGACCGACGAGTCGAGGCGTTCGAGACCGAGCGCCTGGGCCAGAGCAACCGTTCGTTCGATCGACACGTCGGTGATCAGCTCTGCGAACACCGTGTTGACCGACGCCCGGGTGGCCTCGCGAAGGGTGATCTCGCCGCGGTCGGCGAAGTCGTAGTTGCTCAACGTGCACTGCGAACCGGTACATCCGGGCACGATCCATTCTGCCGGCGCCGGGTAGATCGTGTCAGGGCCAATGCCTTGGGAGAAGGCTTCGGCCAACACGATGGGCTTGAACGAGCTGCCCGGCTGGAAGCCTGTCGTTCCACCGGTGGCCAGATTGACCTGACTGGCGTCGTGGTCACGGCCGCCGACCATCGCCACCACATGTCCCGTCACCGGTTCGAGCGACACGAGACTCATCTCGACCGGGTACTCCGTGCCCTCGAGCCGTGCGGCCACGGCCCTCTCGGCGGCGCGTTGCAGCGCGGGGTCGATCGTCGTGTGGATCTCGAGCCCGCCTCGGTAGAGCAGGTCCGGTCCGAGGTCCTCGACCAGCTGGGCTTCGATCCAGTCGACGAAGTACGGATGATCGAGTGCACCATTCGGCGGAGGCGGAGCGACGAGGGTGACGGTGCCGCCTGGGTGATTCGGATCGGTGGCCGACCACAGGGTCCTCGCCGCTTCCCTGGCGTGCTCGTCGATGGTGATGATGTCCTGATCGAGCATTGCCTGGAGCACCAACAACCGCCGGTCGTCGGAAGCCTCGATGTCGACGCGAGGGGACAGTCGGGACGGCGCCTGCAGGATCCCGGCAAGGGTCGCCGCTTCGGAGATGTCGAGCTCGCTCACGGGCTTGGCGAAGTAGACCTCAGCCGCGGCCCCGATGCCGTAGGCGCCGGACCCGAAGTAGCTCGTCTCGAGATACCGGAAGAGGATCTCGTCCTTGCTGAGTTGCTCCTCGAGCTCGGCAGCGAGGAGCGCCTCGCGGAACTTGCGTTCGAAGGTCCGATCGCCGGTGAGATAGACGTTCTTGATGTACTGCTGGGTGATCGTCGAGCCACCTTGGACGATCTCGCCCAGCTCGAGGTTGACCTGTGCGGCGCGAGCCACACCTTCGAGATCGACACCGTTGTGTTCGTAGAACCGCTGGTCCTCGATCGCGACGACAGCCAGGTTCATGATTTCGGGAATGTCGTCGATGTCGACCTCGACGGTTCTGTCGAACCCACGGAAGACCGCGATCTCGTTGCCGGAACGATCGAAGACCGTCGACGGTATGGCTTCGATCTGCGGGCGTTCATCGGGGAGGTCACCGGGGAGCGGAGCTCGCAGCAGCGTCAGACCTGCGACCGCTCCTGCGACCGGGGGCACGATCACAGCCGAGATGGCGAGCGCAACGATCACGCGCAGCAGCGTGCCGACACCGCTCGCGGCGCCGCGCTCACGATTCCTGCCGTGCTCTCGATTCATCGGTCGACCTCGACATCGACCTCGGCATCGGCCGATGCCGCAGCCTCCAACTCGGCCAGCGCCTCGATCGTGAGACACGGAGGCAGCGCCAACGTCGGTCGTTCGCTTTCGAACAGCACATTCGCGGCAGGAGTGCCAACGGCATCACAGGTGACGAGGTAGCGGGCGGCACCACCCGCATCGGTCGTCACGAGATCGGCCGACAACAACCGAGCCGGCGCCGGGACCGACATGAGCAACGGTTGGTTCGTCGTCGGCACCTGGATGAGCCGGCCGCTCTCGTCAACGAGCTCACGACTGACCACCACGGCGACCGTCGCCTCTGCGCCGATGGCGACTCCGACGGGCCCGACCAACTCGTACTTGACGGATGGCGCGGGTGCCTGGACCTGCAGCGCGATCGTGGCCGAGCCGGTGTGGCTCAACACGATGACGACCGGGTCGACGGAGGCAAGGAGGTTCGGAGCGAACGCCCGAACACGGAGTCGACCAGCCTGGAGACCCGTTGCCTCCCAGTTGCCTTCCTCGTCGCTGACCGTTTCGCCGACCGCATGGCCGGCAGTGGTGAACCGCTCGATGCGGATCGTGGCGCCGGCCACCGGTGTGCCGTCAGGGAGAAGAACTGCGCCGTCGAGCCTGACCGTTCCCCCGGTCAGTTCCACCGCCGGTGGTTCGGCGTCGTCGGTTGGTGGTTGGGCGACGTAGGTCGGCGCCCGGCCGAGCCCGACGGGAGAGAGGGCGTACGGCGACGCCGATGTGTCGGCCGCGATCGGGACAGCGCTGACGCCACCCAGCTCGAGCGCGAGCGGGTCGCGCTCCTCGGTGTAGGCCGCTGTGACGAACTCGCGTTGGTTCCAGAGCTGCCACCAGCCGACCACAAGGGCGGCGAGGAGAACGAGCTTGACGGCACGCATCCCGTCCCATCGGCCAAAACTGCGACGAACTGAGCCATATGGCCCAGTTCGTCAGCACACGATCAGATTGCCGGAGTGGTCAATCGACGTCGATGAAGATGCACTCGCCGGGACATTCCTCGGCCGACTCGATCACTCGCTCGAGACCGTCGTCCGGGACCCGGGCCATGCCTTCGGCGCCAGCCGGATTGTTGGTGCCGTCGAAGAGTTTCTCGGTGCCGAAGTTCCCGGCGTCTTCCTTGACGTAATACAGGCCGTCGTCCATTCCGAAGAAGACATCGGGGGCGATCTCGGCGCAGAGACCGTCTCCGGTACAGAGATCTTGATCGATCCAGACTTTGACCATGTGGGACACCTTTTCTTCAGCAAGACGAGCGAAACACCCGACTTCGAGCGATACGCGCACGTGCGCCGCTCAGGGACACTGGACCCAATCCTATCGGGCGGTAGGGCCAATCTCTGAACTCAAACGCCGAGAACCTCTGTGACGGGCGACAGATCCCCAGCCCGATCTGGGGGATTGTCCGCACAGCGCTCGATCGTTCCCTGCACCACACTGCAGACATGTGTACTCACGAGCCAGGAACCGACGATGTCTCCCAGTGACTCTGCCGGCGGTGACTCTGCCGGCGCCGAGTCCTCCAGCGCCGACTCAACCGCCGGCGATTCGGCAGGACGTGTCTCACGGCTCCCGCTCCTCATCATGTCGGTGGTGATCGCGATGGTGACCCTGCTGACCCTCGCCATCATGGCCGGGCGATCACCGGCCAGCTACCCAGAGGGCAGCCCCGAAGCGACACTCCAGACGTTCATCACCGCCGCGCTCGACAACGACGAGGAGGCCGTCCTGGCGCTGCTGACCGACGAGAGACAGTCGCGATGCAGAACTCAGATCGAAGACGAGAACGTCTACGGGGATCGGTGGTCCGAAGGTGATCTTCGAGCCGCGCTCGACGACATCGACGTCGATGGCGACAAGGCCACGGCGATCGTACGGTTCCGCAACGGTGGCGACGACGATCCCTTCGGCGGCTCGTCGTGGGACTACGACCGGCGGTTCGACTTGCTCGACACCGCAGCCGGATGGCGGATCGACCGGGCCGAATGGCCCTACTCGTTGGAGCGCTGCACTGGTGGAGTGAACTGATGCAAGCCATCTCCGAAGTCCTGTTCGGCGTTCTGTTGCCGCTCATCATCCTCGGTGGCCTCGTCTTCGCCATCGTCAGCGGCTTCAGGAGCGTGGCCGAGGATCCGTCGGATCCCATCGACGCCTCGGAGGCGGCGAAATCCTTTGCCCTCCATGTCGGCCTCTACGTCGCACTGATCGCCTCGATCGTCGGCATGATCGACGTGCTGCAATCGCTGGTCGAGGAAAGCGACCGTCTCGCCGGCGCGAACACGGATCTGGCCCGTGGACTGTCCCTTCTGATCGTCGCCGTGCCATCTGGCGCACTGCTTCTTCGCTCGATCAGCCGACGCTCGCTCGCCCGGACGAGCGAAGGCCGTCGTCCCTCGCGGGGCTGGTCGGTGTACCTGGTCGCCGCCCTGACGACCACGCTGATCGGCTCGCTGGCGTCGATCGCCCAGATCGCCTCGGACGCAACCGACGCCACCGAGAGCGTCGAGGGCACCGAGGTCATGCAACTCTTCGTCTGGCTGGCCGCCTGGTGCGTCCATTGGTTCGTGCTCCGCCCGTGGCTGCGGGTGCGTGGCGATGCCCACCTCGCCATCGGCACGGTTGTCGGCCTCTCGTGGCTGCTCTCCGGCCTGGGAGCTGTGGTGTACCGACTACTCGCCGACGGCTACGACGCGGCATTCGAAGACACGTTGACCTCGTCGATCGACATTGCGTTCTGGGTCATCATCGCCATCACGGGCGGTGTGGTGTGGGCGGGACACTGGGTGCTCACATTCAACCGATCCGAGCCCGGGAGCACCGTCGAAGGAGCCCGCCGAGGTTCACCCCTTTGGTTCCTCACCGTGGTGGTCGCCGGAACTCTCCCCGGGCTGGTTGCGATCGTGTTCACCACCACGGTGATGATCAGCGGACTGTTGATCTGGTTCATCGGCACGACCGACCAGGACGCGGCTGACTACTTCGAGCCGGCCCCCGCACTCATCACCGCAGCGTTCATCGCCGTCGTGACCTGGGCCTATCACCGCTGGGAACTCGAACGCCACGGCGGCGACGAGCGCAACGAATCGATTCGATTCCACGACTACGCAGCCGTCGCAGCAGGACTCATCGCCGTCGTATCGGCAGCAGCGTCGCTGGTGGCGTTGTCGATCAACGTCCTCATCGCGCGATCCACGTTCGCCGGGTCGTCTCGGACCGACAATGCACTGATCATCATCCTCACGGTTCTGGTGGTCGGCGCTCTGGTCTGGTGGCGTTACTGGAACCACATCGAGATCGAGCGGGTGGGCCGACCCATCGAGGAGAGCGACTCGTTCTGGAGGAAGCTCTATCTCATCACCGGCTTCGGCATCGGCGGCCTCGTCTTTGCCATCGCACTCACATGGGTGGTGTTCGTCTTCCTGCGAGATCTGCTCGACGGGGTACTCAGTCGGCAAACGGTCGAAGATCTCGCCTACCCCATCGGCTGGGCGCTCGCCGTGGTCGGAGCCGTCTGGTACCACTTCGAGGTCTGGGGAACCGACCGTGCCGTCCTCGCCAACCGTCCGCCGCCGCCGCCCGAGCCGGTACCGCCGCCACCGGCTCCGATCAGAACCGCTGCCCCCGGAGCCGATTCGGTTCGTTTCACGGCGCGGCCCGCCCACCTGGCCGACGCCGGCGAGCTCTACACGCTCCAACAGGCCGAGCTCGGCGATCGGCTGGCCGCCGTCGCACCACCCACCACAGGCACCTCGAGCCGGGCACCGGTCGAGACCTTCGCCCAGATGAAGGCTCGATTGGCGACTTCCGACACCACGGTCGTGATGGAGGGGCATCGAATCGTCGGATTCGTGACCGTGCCGACAGCCACCAGCGATACCGCTCAGGCCGTGACGGCTCCCGACTACGCAGACGAGGAGCGCCGATCGATCCTGTCGGCGGCTGGGAGACCGGAACCAGCCGCACCCGCCGGCAGCGAATTCCCGGGGTGACCTTCGCCTCGGCCCGGGTGCGCAGCCGGTCGGCGGTGGCATCATGACGTGATGCCGAGCCGCATGACAGACGCCGAATCGCTCATGTGGAATGTGGAGCAGGATCCTCGGCTTCGTTCGACGATGGGGGCGGTCGTTCTCCTCGACGGAGCGGTCGATCTCGAGCGTCTGCGCAACACGATCGTGAAGGCCTTGCGGAACGTCCCGGCACTGCGAGAACGCGTCCAACCGAGCGGCATCCCACTCGTGCCGCCGGAACGAGTTCTCGATCGGCACCTCGACCTCGACCATCACCTGCGAGCAACACGGATGTCGGGTTCGGCCAGCCTGCCGGCCCTCGAGGCGTTGGCCTGCAGGATCATCAACGACCCGTTCGATCGCATGCGACCGCTCTGGCAGATCGACGTGGTCTCCGGACTTCCACGAGGACGCTCGGCTCTGGTGATCAAGCTGCACCACTCGATAGCCGACGGACAAGGCGCCCTGACCCTCGCAGCCAACCTCCTCGAATTCCAGGCTGACGCTCCCCCGCCGGAGCCCGGAAGCGTCGCCGACGTGCTCGACGCGCTGGCAGACGAATCGCCCCGAGACCCCGAACCGGCAACGCTCAGCGATTCTCTCCGTTTCGGTGCAGAACGAATCGCCGGTTTCCTCAACGAGGCAGCCAGTGCATTGACCAACCCCCAGCGTGCGGCCGAGGCCGGTGCCACGGTCAAGCAGCTCGCCGACCAGTTGCCGTCGTCCGAATCCGGGCCCAGGTCGCCGCTCTGGGCCGGCCGGTCCGGCAACCGCAGACTCACCACCGTTGCCTTCGCGCTCGCGTCGCTGAAGGCGGCAGCAGAGAAGCGCGAGATGAAGGTGAACGAACTCTTCGTCTCCGCCTGTGCCGAGGCCGCGTTGACGCAGCACGAGCGAGCCGCAGTCGCTCTCCCGGAGATCCACACGTCGATGGTCATCAGTACGAGGACCGCAGACGACCCCGCAGCTCGCAACGCCGCGATACCGGTCGCCCTCGTCCTCCCCGGCACCGGGCACTCGAGAGAGGATCGGCTCCATGCGCTGCGGGCCCAGGTCCAGGCCAAGCGGGACTCCGTGAACACCACCGCGGATGCGGTCGGCGCGTTCGGCGCGATGGCCAACCTCCTCCCGACCTCGATCGCCGCGTCCCTCGCACTGCAACAAACGGGACGGATCGACTTCGCGACCTCCAACCTCGCCGGACCCGCCATTCCACTGTGGATCGCTGGCCGACGCATCCTCTCACTTCGCCCCGTGGGCCCGGTTGCCGGGACCGCATGGAACGCGACCCTGCTGTCGATCGGCGACGACGCCGCGATCGGTCTCCACATCGATCCGGCGACCGGCATCGATTCCGTCGAACTCCGAACCGATCTGAGGACAGCGCTCACCTCCTTCGGGGTCGTCGGCGTCCCTCGCTAATCTCGGCTCATGTCGACGCCGGGAACCGACCCCACCGAGCAACCCACGATCATCCAAGCCGCCACGCCGAACGGCCCTGGCGACGACCTTCGTTCCCCCGCCAACACGCCCTTACTCGTCGCTTCACCCTCGGTTCACCACGCAACATCACGATCAGCCCGGACGGATCCACGATCTACTTCCTCCGGTCGCAACACGGTCAGGACCCTGTCCTGTGTTCTGGGCCCTCGACGTGGCGACGTCGACCGAACGACTGCTCCTCGATCCGGCGGATCTCGGCGGTGACACCGCCGATCTCTCCTCGGCCGAGCGGGCACGGCGCGAGCGGGCCAGGGAAAGCGCATCCGGGATCGTCCGCTACTCGACCGATGATCTGGTCGAGCGGGCCGTCATGGAGCTCGGCGGCTCCATCGTGGTGGTCGATCTCGCCGACGGCGAGGTGCTGACCCTCGATGCCGCCGACGGGTTGTTCGACACCCGCATCGATCCGACCGGCCGGCGCTGTGCATACGTCGCCGATCGATCG
>CAWAEN010000013.1:0-44617 GCA_963781035.1 uncultured Acidimicrobiia bacterium
TGCCGGCCAGGTCAGCGAGAAGCGAGAGGTTCAAGCGGCCGGAGAAGGCGGGGAACATCTTCGGGTTCTCGACGATGGCGCCGACGCGCGACGCCACCTTGTGGAACTGGGTGGTCGAGTCGACACCGAAGACTCTGACGTCGCCGGCGGTCGGGCGGATCAGGCCGAGCAGGCAACGGATGGTCGTTGTCTTGCCGGAGCCGTTCGGACCGAGAAAGCCGTGAACCGTCCCCGGCGACCCGAGGGTCAGATCGAGCGACTCGACGGCAACCACGTCCGGCCGCCGAGCCCGCTGGTAGACCTTGCGGAGTCCCTGGATCTCGACGATGGCAACCATCGGTCGACCGTACTTGGTGCCGCTCGGACTCCGTGGTTCAGCGGGGGCGGCAGGCGTCGAGCAACCGGGTCTTGAACGCAACCTCGTCGACCGCCCACACCACGCGGCAGTTCGGTGCCGCCCCTTCGGCTCGTCGATCGAGCAGCACCGCACCCCGACTGGGTTCGTCCAGGCCGACCACCATCGCCTCCACCGTCGCTTCAGTGATGATCGACTCGTCGATGGCCACCGCCATGGCCACCGGATCCGGCAGGTCATATCCGTCGAGACCGGACACCTCGCGGCAATAGCGGTCGACATCGGCGTTGATCTCCGCGGTGAACCGGCCGAGCGGGCCGGCGGCGATCAGCCGTTCATTCTCGGCAGGTGTCACCACGGCGAACCGCCGACTGATGTTCCATCCGATCATCGTCTTGCGTCCCGCGGCGGCCAGGACGACCGTCGCCGCCTCCGGATCGGCCCACACGTTGTATTCACCGGCGACGTTCACGTTGCCGACTCCGTCTGGCGACCCCGCCATCATGAACGTGTGGGCGAACCGGGTCAGCAGATCAGGATCGCGCGCCAGCGCACGGGCCACATTCGTCAACGGCCCGAGCGTCACCAACGTGTGTTGCCCAGGCGACTCGTCGGCGAGCTCGATCAGTACGTCGACGGCATCGCCGACCGTTGCGCTCCGTGACGGCGCAGGCAACGAGGCACCACCCATGCCGTCGTCGCCGTGAACGAACTGAGCCGTTTCGAGCGGACGGGACAGCGGATTCGCGGCACCGGCGTAGACCGGCACATCGGTTTCGCCGCAGAGATCGAGGGTCACGATTGCGTTGCGGACGGCGAGATCGAGCGGGACGTTGCCGGCGACGACCGTGACGGCAGCGATGTCGATGTCGGCCGCGGTGGCGAGCATCAAGGCCACTGCGTCGTCGGATGCGGTGTCGGTGTCGATCACGAAGCTTCGACGGTCACCGGCCGGGCCGTTCATCGGGTGTCATCCATCGGAGCTACTGCGCCATCGAAGCGAAGGCGGCGTCGGCCGACGTGACGACCACGCCGGGCTCGGCCGCGACCGCGGCGAGCCACGGTGGTCGGTTGCGGGCAGTCACGATCAACGGCTGATCCATGGCCGAGTTGGCCATGAGAAGGTGCACGAATCCCGTGACGTAGTCGCCAGGGCGCACATCGTTGGACAGCTCGAAGAGGGCAAAGGGGTCGGGGCTCGAACCATCGACATCGCTCGGCGAATACCAGGTACCCGACGGTGGGCCGGATCCTCCACCGGCCAGGCCGGGTCCATCGTCGATGACCACACCGAGCGCCAGATCGGGACGGGCACCGGCGATCAACAACCCGATGTAGCCGCCGAGCCCACGACCCAGGATCGCGGCCGGACCGATCTCGGCCAGAGCGACATCGACATCGCTCATCAGCACCTCGGCTGTGTAGCCGCCACCGGCCGGCACCGTGCTTGCTCCGTGCCCGGTGAAATCGATGCCGAACACCGGCCCCGGCCACGCAGACCACGGCTCCCGTGGGAGTGCCGTTTGCTCGCCGAGCCCATGGAGCACCAGGAGCGGCGTTCCATCACCGGAGGTGAGCTCGTGCAGTGCGATGTCGACCCGATTGTGGCGGAGCATTCGAGGAGCCGTCATGACAGGAACTCCAGGACGATGTCGGCAACCTGACGCGGACGTTCGATGTGCACGAAATGACCGACGCCGTCGAGGGTCTCGAAACGACGACCGCGCGGCAGCCAATGCACGACGTCCTCTGGCTCGGTGCCCCAGCTCATGGCATCCTCCTCCATGCCGAGCACCCCGAGGAACGGGGCCCGCAAGCCGGGCAGTCGGTACAGGCTCCATTCGGGCCGGTACGGACCGAACCCACCGAATCGCATCGATGGGTCGAGTTTCCACCGCCAGCCGTCGTCGCTCTCGGCGGCCCCGATCGGCACGAGGTATTCGAGCCATTCGATCGGCAGGCGGGGATTCATCTTCTGCCGACGGGCAGCCAGCTCCTGGAGCGTGCCCGGTTTGCGGGTCCCCTCGTGGGCCGACGAGTCGATAATCGAGCCGCTCCGCCAGCTCGGCGGCCATGAGACGGCGCCGTTCCCTGTCGGAGACGTCCGGTACGGCTCTGGCCGAGGGGAGGCCATCGAGATTGACCATGGCGGCGACCCGATCGGGACGGACTTCGGCGAGCGCCATCAACACACCGCCGCCCTTGGAGTGGCCGACAAAGGGAACCGCCTGATCGGTGACCGAGTTGAGGACGGCGAACGCGTCACGCTGATCAGCCTCCCAGTTGTACAGCGCTGCATGCTCGCTGTCCCCGTGGCCACGGTGGTCCCAGCTGATCACGCGCCAACCTTCGGCCGCCAACAACGGGGCAAACCCGTCCATCGTCCCTGCGAAGTCGAAGCCCCCGTGGGCCAGCAGCAACGGGCGTCCGCCGTCGTCGCCCCACTGGTAGGCGGCGATGGCAAGCCCGTGACTGTCGACGGTCCAGGCACGATCGGGGCGTTGGGCCCCCGGGTACGGATTCGGGTGTTCGGCGAGCACCGCTTGAGACTAGGTGCCGGGCCGTGTCTCGGCACCCCAGCGGTTGATCGTGATGACCTCACACCCGGACATGGTCTGCGACCGATCGCCCAGATGTCTCGAAGCGGAGAAGGTGGCCACCTGGCCCGGGCCGAGATCTCTGATCCACGCAGATCCTTGACCCGATCGCACGTCGCCGCTGTTGAAACCGACAACGACCTCGTAGGTCGCGACATCGTCCGTGCCGTTCTCCACGGTGCCGCTTCCTGTCACCCAACCCCACTCGCCGATCGTGCAGTTTCCCAAGGCGACGTCGAGCTGAGGCGGCGCTGCATCGTCCGGCGTGTACGAGCCGATGCCGTCGACCTCGGTCCGCTCACAGGCGGAGAGTGCGAGAACGGCCAGGATCGGAGCCACGAGTGCCCGGGAGCATCGTCGAGTGAGGTGTGGTGACATGCCTTGTTGTCGAGTCGCGGCACCCTGGCGGTTCACCCCTGGGCGAATTCGCCCGCCATCGTTGCCGGAACGCCCTAGCGTTGGGCCGATGTCAGGTGCCGACCCCAAAGCCGAAGCTTCCCATCGGCGAACGTTTGCGATCATCTCGCACCCAGACGCGGGCAAGACCACGCTGACGGAGAAGTTCCTTCTCTACGGCGGCGCGCTCGGCAAGGAAGCGGGCACGGTGAAGGCCCGCCAGGGCCGTCGCTCGGCGACCTCGGACTGGATGGAGATGGAGCAGCAACGCGGCATCTCGATCACCTCCGCCGCCCTGCAGTTCCAGCACCGCGGTTGCACGATGAACCTCCTCGACACCCCGGGTCACCGCGACTTCTCCGAGGACACCTACCGCGTGTTGGCGGCGGCCGACGCCGCGATCATGGTGCTCGACGCGGCCAAGGGCATCGAACCTCAGACCCTCAAGCTGTTCGAGGTGTGCCGGGAGCGTGAGATCCCGTTCCTCACCTTCATCAACAAATGGGACCGACCGGGCAAGGCCCCGCTCGAACTGCTCGACGAGATCGAGGAAACGCTCATCGTCGAGCCGACCCCGGTCACGTGGCCGGTTGGTATCCCCGGCGACTTCCGCGGGGTCATCCATCAGCAGACCGGCATCTACACCCGTTTCGAACGCACGGCGCGCGGTTCCACGATCGCGCCGGAGGAAGAGGTCAGCGCCGAGCAGGCAGCGATCGACGAGGGCGAGTGGTGGACCGCCGCCCACGAAGAGGCCGAGTTGCTCCAGGCGGTCGGGCGCACCGTCGACCAGAAGTCATTTCTGGCCTGCGAGAGCACGCCCGTGTTCTTCGGCTCGGCGCTCACCAACTTCGGAGTTCGCTTCCTGCTCGACGGAGTCGTCGACCTCGTCCCGTCCCCCGCACCTCGCGTGCAAGCCGACGGCACTCGTCGAGCCCTGGATGCTCCGTTCAGCGGCCTGGTGTTCAAGGTCCAGGCCGGCATGGACAAGGCCCATCGCGATCGCATTGCCTTCGTCCGAGTGTGTTCCGGCGAGTTCGATCGGGGTATGACCGCGATTGCCGGCCGTACCGGCCGACAGTTCTCGACCAAGTACGCACAAACCCTGTTCGGCCAGGATCGCGAGACGATCGACAAGGCCTACCCGGGCGACATCCTCGGCCTCGTGAACGCCAACGATGTCCGCGTCGGTGATGCCGTCTACGTGGACCAGCCGTGCGAGTGGCCGCCGCTCCCGGCGTTCGCACCCGAGTACTTCATGCGAGCCAGGGTCAAGGACACCTCCAAGTTCAAGCAGTTCCGCAAGGGCGTGGCTCAGCTCGACGAGGAAGGTGCCGTCCAGGTGCTGCGGGACGAACACACCGGAGACTCGCAGCCGATTCTGGCCGCGGTCGGCCCGATGCAGTTCGAGGTCGCCACCCACCGGCTCGAGAACGAGTTCGGCGCTCCGATCGAATTGACGGCAACCCGCTACACCATCGCTCGGAAGACCGATGTCGAGTCGACCCCCGCCCTCCGGGCCATGCAGGGAGTCGACGTCCTCGAACGCGACGACGGGACCCATCTGGCGCTCTTCGAGAGCCGCTACTGGATGGACCGAGTCCTCCAGGACCACCCCGAGCTCACGCTCGAGCGCATGATCGCCGAGGGCGGACTGGGCTGATGTCGGGGCTTTCGTCTTCCCGAAGGGAGCGCTCGTGATCGACGGAGAAGACCGCGTCCACGTCCCCATCGTCGGACTCGTGGTCGCCGCCGTCGTGGCGCTCGCCTTCGCCACCGGGAGCTTTGATGCGCTGATGGCGAACCATTTCACTTCGTGGCATCGACTCACCCTTCGCCCGACAGGTGACCTCGCCCGCATGATCGAGGGCACGATGCCCGGCGCCCGCCTGCTCACCATGGCGGGCGCCGCCGCATTCGGCGCCACCACCGTCCGCCGATCGGCGGCCGAAGGCCTTCGAGTCGGCCTCGTCCGGCTCGCCATCGTGGCGTTCTTCCCCATCATCATCGAGGCGCTCGACTTCGGAACCCAGGACGGGACAGTGCCCCACCTCGAGAAGCTTCCCGTCCACTCGATGCTCCTGCTCGGCATCGTCACGCTCCTCCCGGCGGCTCTCGCAGCGTGGGACTGGCACCTGCTTCGTACTCGTCTACGAAGAGCGGACTAGAACTAGGACCATGCCCTTCTTCGAACGTGATGGTCGACGAATCCACTACGAGATCGATGGCGACGGCGACGCTGTGCTCACGATCGCTCCCGGCGGGATGCGTTCCGCGCATGCGCTGTGGGAGGGACAGCCGTGGGACCCACGTGGACTCGCCGATGACTACCGGGTGATCGGCATGGACCAGCGCAACGCCGGAGCCTCGACGGCGCCGGTCTCGGGAGCGGACGGATGGCAGACCTACACCGACGATCAGCTTGCGCTGCTCGATCATCTCGGCGTCGAGCGATGCCACGTGATCGGTATGTGCATCGGCGGCCCGTACATCCTCGGCCTCCTCCTGGCCGATCCCGAGAGGTTTGCCAGCGCCGTGCTCCTGCAGCCGGTCGGCATCGACAACAACCGGGCCGAGCTCCGAGGCATGTTCGACACCTGGGCGTCGGCGATTGCCGACGATCACCCCGAGGCCACATCTGCCGATTGGGAGCAGTTCAAGAGCACCATGTGGGACGGCGAGTTCGTGCTCACGGCCACGCCGGACGAGGTGGCGACGATCCGAACGCCGATGCTGGTGGCCATGGGGAACGACGTGTTCCATCCGGCGGCCACCAGCCGACAGATCGTCGATGTGGCGCCGAACGCCACGCTGATCGAGCACTGGCGCGAGCCTGAGCACGTTTCGGCAACCAACCGGGAGATCCGAGCCTTCCTCGCACGGCACTGAGGGATGAGCACCTGGTCGCCGTGACGGCGCCGGTTCGTGAAAGACTGACCTTCGTGGCCGACAAGGCGAGTGACAGCAAGCGGCTCGGCCTTGTGATCGTGGTGCTCGCCGCCATTCTCGGCGGAATTCTTGTTCGTCGCCGGCCGAGCCGACCAGGAGTCGGCCGCCGGACTCGGGGCCGAACCCCAGGACGGAGACCAGTCGACGGTCCTTGCCCCGACCACAGCCCCTCCGACCACAGCACCCACGACAGCGCCTCCCACGACAGCGCCTCCCACCACAGCGCCGACCACCGACCACTGCCCCGCCATACGACGGCTGGGTCGACCCGGCATCATCGGGGCACCCATGGTCGACGATCGGAGCGGTGGAGGGACTGCTCACGTTCCGAGGCAATCCCACCCGCAGCTTCTATGGGCAGGGACCCGTTCCATCGGCGCCGACGATCCAGTGGAGCTTCGAGATCGGCTGCTCGAACTCGAATGTCGGCGGTCAACCGAAGAACTGGTGTGGTTCCGGTTGGACCGGTCAGCCGAGCGTGTTCCACCCACCCGGCACCACGGCCTCAGACGACTGGTGGCTCGCCTTCGGCGGCTACGACCGCAAGGTCAACTTCCTCGACCCTGCGACCGGAGCCGAGGCATATCCGGCGTATGCGACCGACGACATCATCAAGGGATCGATCACGATCGACCCAGACGGTTTCCCGCTCATGTACACGGGCAGCCGCGACAACAACTTCCACGTCGTCGCCATCGACCGGCCGCAGCCCGAGGCGCTGTGGAAGCTCGATGCCGAGGCCGTGCAGCCGACCAAGTGGAACAACGACTGGGACGGTTCGGCGCTCATCATCGACGACTACCTGTTCGAAGGGGGCGAGAACTCACGCTTCTTCATCGTGAAGCTGAACCGAGCCATCGGCGACGACGGGCTGGTCTCCGTCGATCCCGAGATCGTGTTCTCCGCTCCGGGTTGGGACGACGAACTCACCGCTGCCGTCGGCGGAAACGTCTCGATCGAGAACTCCGTCGCCATCAGCGGCAACACGGTCTACTTCGCCAACTCGGGCGGACTCGTCCAGGGCTGGGACATCACGAATCTCACCGCCAGGCGGTGAACCGACGCGCACGTTCCGCTTCTGGACCGGTGACGACACCGACGCCACGATCGTCATCGACGACGATGGCATGCTCTACGTCGGCACCCAATACGAGCGGGGCAACGGCCGGGGTCAGGAACTCGGCCAGATCATCAAGCTCGATCCGTCGAAACCGGACGATCCCGTGGTGTGGAGTCGTGAGGCCCGCCAGGGACTCGACACCGGCGTCTGGGCCACACCTGCCCTCTGGAAGGATCTGGTGATCGTTGCCACCGACGACGGGCGCGTGCTCGGGCTCGAACGATCAGACGGCGCCGAACGTTGGGTGCTGAATCTGCCGGGCCCGCTGTGGCAGAGCCCGGTCGTCGTCGACGACATCCTGATCCAAGGTGACTGCGACGGGTTCCTCCACGCATTCGACATCTCCGGTCCGACACCGACGGAGCATTGGACGATCGAACTCGGTGGATGCATCGAATCGACGCCCGCCGTCTGGAACGGTCAGATCTTCGTCGGGAGTCGGAACGGCACGTTCTACGCCATCGGCTGAGGTCCACCCACCGGCGCTGACCCGTCAGCAGTCGCCGTGACGTCGGTGCGAGGTGCCCGCAGCGCTATCCTCGCCCGCACCCACCCGGGGGCCATAGCTCAGTTGGTAGAGCGCTTGCTTTGCAAGCAAGATGTCGGGAGTTCGATTCTCCCTGGCTCCACGTCGTTCGCTCCGCTCACTCACGGAGTTTGGCTTCGCCAAACATCCCGAGGTGGGTAGCTCGACGCTCACAACGTCGCGAACACCAACGCCAACGGCGTACCCCGAGTTGTTCGCCGACGCTCGCGTACCCCGAGATGGCGACGGTGTGGCCGGGGATTAGCCAAAGTTCTCGGGTGATGTCCGCTGGGCGCCATTTTGCTGTTGACTATCGTCGAATCCCTCCGAACGATCGGCGTGACCCAATGCCTACACGACCCCTTGTTTTGTTGACTGCCGGCGCCCTGCTCGTCGGTGCATGCGGTTCCTCCGACGTCACCTCGACCGATGGTGCCGGCGAGACCGGCGACGACACAGAGTTCGTCTACGAATCACCCCTCGGCGAGTTCCTCGGCTGGTCAGACGCGAACTTCGACGAGGAAGCGGCCACCGCTCAGTGCGCCGAACAGGAGCGCCAGGTCGCAGGAGGCCATCGCTGCATGTATGCGGGAGCAGGGCTTCGAGTATCTGCCGATCGACACCACTGCGCAGCAGGCATTCTGGGAAGAACAGAGCTGCGGAGACCTCGAATGGGGAACCGACGAATGGACGGAGAAGTACGGCTTCGGCATCACCACCCAGCGGTTCTCCCAGGCCCAGGTCGGTCCCGACCTCGTCGGGTCCAACTGGGACGTCACCTCCGACCAGAGGTCCTCCCAGATCCCAACCAGGAGTACGTCGACAGTCTGAGCGACGTCGAACGAGACGCCTACTACGAGGCGCTCTACGGCGGCCAGGACGACTACATCGTGCCGATCTGGGAGGAAGAGGGGCGCGAACCCACCGAGGAGGAGATGCAGGCCTACGACGAGGAGTTCCAGGCCACCTACAAACCCAGCGGTTGTCAACCGATCGCCTACGAAGAGATCTTCAACAGCGGCGGTCAGGCCGAGTGGGAGTCGTTCGACGCCGAGTTCGGTGACGCACTCCAGGAAATGGAGGAGCGAATGGAAAGCCATCCCGACGTCATCGCCCATCGAGACGGCATCCGGGCCTGCGTCGAGGAAACCGGTGCCGAGTTCCTCACCGAGCAGGACGCCTACGAGTACTTCGAGGAGCAGATGAGCGCGGCCGGGCTCGGGTGGGAGGATCAACCCGACCCGTTCGAGGGCCTCGACACGACCGGCTTCACCGAGGAGGACTACGACCGCATCTGGCAGGAATCGGCCAACCAGCTCCTTCCCGCTGACAAACTCGCCGCTCTCGCCGAGCTGCAGGCCTCCGAGATCGCAACCGCGGTCGCCATTCGGGACTGTGGCGGAGGATGGGAAGCCGAAATGCGTGAATTGGCCGACGTACGCATCGAGATCGAGAAGGAGTTCCTGGCGGAGAACGCCGATCGCCTGGCAGAGTTCGAGGGCGTGTTCGGCAACTGAGCTCGGCCCCATGGGGCGAGATGGGGTGGTGTAGTGAATCGACGTACGGCCTTGGCCGTCATCGCGGCGGTGGCGATCCTCGCTGCCGGCATCGGCTGGTTCGCCGGCCAGCGCATCAAGTCGCCGGCAGAGATCGCGGCGGAAACCGAGGCTCCCGAGGCCTCGCTGATCACGGTGCCGGTCGAGGAACGGGAGCTCTCGACCAGCGTCGTCCTCCGCGGTCAGGTCGAGTTCGACGACGTCGCCGAGATACCGGTCAACCCGTCAGTGGAGGGCTCCACGATCATCACCAACGTACCGCTGGCCACCGGTGACGAGCTGATCGAAGGAGCCGTCGCCATCGAGGTCGCGGGGCGTCCGCTCTTCGTGCTCGAAGGCGAACTCCCGGTGTTCCGGCCCCTCGCCCCGGGCGTGGAGGGCCCAGACGTTCGCCAGTTGGAAACGGCCCTCGCCCGCCTCGGCTACGAACCCGGCGAGGTCGACGAGGTCTTCGACAACAACACCGAAGATGCGATCGCCGAGTTCTATCGGGCGGCCGGCTACCGGCCGAATGAACCCACCAGCGACGAGTTGGCACAACTCCAAGCAGCGAGAGATCGAGTGCGCTCGGCCAACACGCAACTGACCCAAGCCCGCACCGACGCCGCGAACAGCGGGGTCGCGGAATCGACCAGGCTCTCGCTCGACCAGCAAGTCCTTCAGGCAGAACGGCAGCTCACGGATGCAACCAACGACCGCGCCGCCCTCCTCGGCGCGGCAACAGCTGCCCGCGAAGCGGCTGAGCTCGAGGAGCAGGCGGCTCGGACCGCCGCCGAACTCGCAGCAGCCAACCTCGCCACAGCACAGGGCGGCACACACCCTGAGACCGGCGATCCCATCACACCGGAACAGCTCGCCGAATTCGAGATGGCGAACACCGAAGCCGCCGATCGCCTGGCGGCTGCCGTAGCGGCGACGCCGGTCGCCGTCGCTGAAGAAGCCGCCCTGAAGGTCGAACAGGACCGCTTGGTGGTCGACGCCCAGACCAACCTCGCCATCGCCAGGGCAAGCCGCTCCGAGGCCCTGAACCCGGTCACCGGCAACTTCGTGGCCGCGGCCCAAGCCGAGCTGGCAGATGCCAACCAAGCACTCACCGCTCTCGACGCTCAGATCGGCACATCGATCCCCACGAACGAGCTGTTCTTTCTTCCCGCTCTTCCTCGCGTGGTGCAACGGGTCAACGTCGAGACCGGTGACACTCCGCAAGGATCGGCGATGACGGTCACGGGCGCGGGAGTGGTGATTCGTTCCTCTGTCTCAGCCGCCGACCGACCGTTGATCGCCGAGGGTGTCGAAGGCGTCATGGATGACACCGGCCTCGGGATCAGCGTTCCGGTGCGGGTGGCGTTCGTTGCCGACGCTCCCGGGGGCGAGAACGTCGGCTCGGGTCGTTACGGCGTTCGGCTGGAACCTCTGGAGGATCTCCCGGAGGAGGCCATCAACCAGAACCTCCGCGTCACCGTGCCGTTCCAGTCAACCGACGGGGCCGTTCTCGCCGTCCCCGTCGCTGCCCTCTCCGCCGGCGCCGACGGCTCCTCTCGGGTGCAGGTGGAGCGGCCGGACGGCACGGTGGACACCGTGGTGGTCGAGACCGGGCTGCTCGCCAGGTCCCTCGGCCTCGTCGAGATCCGTCCCCTCGACGGTGACCTCGCAGCCGGCGACCGGGTCATCGTGGGACGCGAGGGAACGACGTCGACCGGAGAATCGCCGAGCAGCGAGTCGGACAGCCCCGATGACACGATCGACCCCGACACCGGAGACGACGGAGCAGACGGCGGATGACCGTCCCGGTCGTCGAGCTCGACGGTGCAGCTCGCGTCTTTCCCGGTACTCCGCCCGTCGAGGCGTTGAAACCCACGTATCTGACCATCGATCGCGGCGAGTACATCGGCATCGTCGGACCGTCGGGGTCGGGCAAATCGACGTTGCTCCACCTCCTCGGCCTGCTCGACACACCGAGCTCCGGCGTCTACCGACTCGACGGGATCGACATCGCCTCGCTGACCGATGCCCAACGAGCCGGGGTGCGTTCCGCCCGGATCGGTTTCGTGTTCCAGGCCTTTCATCTCCTCGCCCACCGCAGCACGGTCGAGAACGTGATGCTGGCCGAGATCTATCGTCCCGGCTCTCGCAAGAACCGACGCGAGCGGGCCATCGCCGCCCTCGAGATGGTGGGCCTCGGCCATCGACTCGACTCGTTCCCGACCACCCTTTCCGGGGGTGAACGGCAACGCGTGGCCGTGGCGCGGGCACTGGTCGGCAAGCCGAGCCTGCTGCTGGCCGACGAACCAACCGGCAACCTCGACTCCAAGACCAGTGCACAGATTCTCGACCTCTTCGACGACCTCCACCAACAAGGTTTGACACTGGCGGTCATCACCCACGACGACCTTGTCTCCGAGCGGGCGAAACGAAAAGTACAGATCATGGACGGGCTGCTCACCGGTGCCTGAGACTCTCTCCGCGGCCGAGGACGTCGAGTTCCACCAGGAACAGGCCGCCATCCCGACCTCACACCTCTCCTGGCGCGACCTCGTCAACGAGGCGGCCATCGCACTCACAGCACGTCCGGCTCGCACGGTTCTGACAGCCCTCGGCACCGTGCTCGGCGTGGCCGCTCTCGTCGCGACCCTCGGCCTTGCCAAGACCGCGGGCAGCCAGATCGTTTCTCGATTCGACGAGCTCGAAGCAACCGAAGTGGTGGTCCGGCCGCCCCGGAATCAGTCACAGAACCCGAATGCTGAGGCCATCAACGGGATCCCGTGGGACGCCGGCGACCGCCTGGAGCGGCTGAATGGCGTGATCGCGGCCGGGACCAAGAGCGATGTGGCCGTCGGAGAGGCACTGTCGCGATCGGTACCCATCATCGATCCGCAGGGCCAGACCGAGTTCCAGATCCCGGTGATCGCCGTTTCTCCCGGTCTCTTCGACGCCGTACGGGCTCGACTATCCACGGGGAGAGTGTTCGATGAGGGGCACAACCTGCGGGGCGACAACGTCGCCGTGCTCGGTCCCGGAGCTGCCACTCGGCTGAACGTGAGCCGAGTCGACAACTCGCCGGCCATCTTCCTCGGCGACGACACACTCGCCGTGATCGGCATCCTCGACGACGTCTCTCGAGAACCCGAACTGCTCAATGCCATCATCGTTCCGGACGGCTACGCCAGAGAACGGTTCTTCTTGACCGTCCCGGACGAGGTCCACATCGAGGTCGAGATCGGAGCGGCTGAGCTGATCGGTTCGCAGGCTGCGATCGCTCTCTCCCCGAACGATCCGGACCTCGTGCGGGTGAGTCTTCCCCCGTCACCGCGCCGGGTTCGTTCGGCCGTCGAGGACGACGTCAACGCCCTCTTCCTGGTGCTCGGCGGTGTGTCCTTGCTCGTCGGCGCCATCGGCATCGCCAACGTGACGCTCGTGTCGGTTCTCGAACGAACGGGAGAGATCGGACTTCGCCGAGCGCTCGGAGCCACACGACGACACATCGCCACGCAGTTCATCTTCGAGTCTGCTGTGCTCGGGGCATTCGCCGGACTACTGGGCACGAGCCTCGGCATTCTCACGATCGTGGCCGTCTCGGCCAACCGAGAATGGACACCGATCCTCGACGCCTGGCTACCGTTTGCCGCCCCGTTCCTCGGAGCATTGATCGGTTTGGTCGCCGGCACCTACCCGGCGTGGAAAGCCTCGGCAACCGAACCGATCGCTGCGCTCCGGAACGGCTGAGTCGGCTGCGTCCACCCCTACCCTCGTCGCCATGACGTCCGGCAACCGCTCGGCGGTCCGGTCCGCAGCCATCACCTACGCCTCGTTTGCGATTCCGATCTCGATGGTCGGTGTCTATTGGTCAGACGCTCGCGGTGATCTCGATCGATCGCTCGGCGACTTGGGCATGGTGTCGTTCGCCTATGGCCTGGCGAGGATGAGCACCGCTCTCACCGGCCGGCGGCTGGTGTCGAGACTGGGCATCGGCACCGCATTCGTGACGACCCTGACCGCCCTCGTCGGTGCGTGCCTCCTCGTGGCCGCGGCTCCGACGTGGCCCGTCTTCCTGGCGGCCATTGCCGCCGTCGGAGCCGCCTCCGGCGCGCTCGACTCACTCGGGGCGGTGTTCATCACTGCGAGCGAAAACGTGAGCAGTGCAGGGCTGATCCACGGGATGTACGGGTTCGGCGCAACGATCGGTCCGCTTGCCGTGGTGCTGGCCCCGGGATGGCGGTGGTCGGCCCTCGCCGCAGCTCTCGCCGTGCTGGTCGCGCTCATCCTCGCAACCAGGGTTCGCCGTCAGTGGCCGCCCACCGCTCCACCTGAACCGATCCGGACCAACGCACCGGCGCCCGTCATCCCACGGTTCGCCGTTGCCGGGTCGCTCGGTGCCTTCGCCGCCCTGGTGGCCCTCGAGGTCACGACAGGCCAGTGGGTCTTCACCTACTTCACCGATCACCGCTCGATCGACGAGGACCTGGCGGCCGTTGGCGTGTCGGGGTTCTGGGCCGGCCTGATGGTGGGTCGCCTGTTGCTCGCCCGCCCCACGATCGCCGCCGCCGTCGACCGATTGGGCACCGTCGTTCTCATTGCCGCCTCTTTCGTGACCCTCGCAGCGACGGCGGTGTTGCCGGCGGTGGCGGCCGTGGCCGCTCTGTGCCTCACCGGACTGATGCTCGGCCCGTTGGTGCCCACGCTCTACGCCCGGACCGCACAACGGGTCGGCGACGTGATGGCGGCTCGCATGGCCGGGCGACAACTGCTTGCCACCAACGTGGGAGCCATCGGTGTGCCGACCATCACGGGGCTCCTGGTCGACGAATTCGGTGCCGGTGTGATCATCATCGTGATGCTCACCACCGTCGGAGCCTTCGCAATCCCCCTCCTGGGTCTGCTCCGACGCATCGCGCCGATCTACTAGGAGACCTCGCCGTTCGAGCTCGCGAATCGGGCCGGATCGGCCATCGTGTTGCGCATGGCGAGACGGTCTGTCCCGGCTCGTTCGATGAGTTAACTTCCGGCGGCACCACACCCCGCCCAGGTCCGCCACACGGGAGTCCGACATGGACAATTCACATCTGACCTTCAGTACGCGCACCCGTCATTCGCCGTTCTTCGAAGCTACGGGGGCCGCGGGCGTCCAGGCTTTCACGGTGTACAACAAGATGCTCCTCCCGACGGTCTACAAGAGCGCCGAAGAGGACTACTGGCCCATCATCAACGCCGTGTCGATGTGGGACGTCGCGGGTGAGCGACAGGTCGAGCTCATCGGCCCCGACGCACTGGCGTTGGTCACCTTGATGACGCCTCGGGATCTGTCGACGATGAAGATCGGGCAATGCAAATACGTGCCGCTGTGCGATGAACGCGGCGGCATCGTCAACGACCCGGTGCTGCTGAAGCTGGCCGAGGACCACTACTGGCTGTCGATCGCCGACTCAGACGTGCTGCTCTGGGCAATGGGTCTGGCCCGTGGATTCGGCTTCGACGTCGTGTGTACCGAGCCGGACGTGTCACCGCTCGCAATCCAGGGACCGTTGGCGAACGACGTCGCAGCCGATCTGTTCGGAGACTGGGTTCGAGAGCTCAAGTTCTTCTGGTTTCGCGAGTTCGACTTCGGACGCATCCCGCTCGTCATCGCCCGAAGCGGATGGAGCAAGCAGGGCGGTTTCGAGCTCTACCTGCGCGACCGTGCGTTCGGCACCGAACTGTGGGAGCGGGTGGCCGAAGCCGGCGCCCCATACGGCATCCAGCCCGGCGCACCGTCCGCCATGGAGCGAATCGAGGGCGGATTGCTGTCCTACGGCAACGACATGACGATCCACAACAACCCGTTCGAAGTCGGGCTCGGTCGATACTGCGCCCTCGATCAGGAAGCGGACTTCCTGGCGAAGGAGGCTCTCATCGAGATCCGAGCCAGCGGTGTCACCAAACGCCAGATCGGCATCAGGATCGGGGGTGAACCGATCGCCGGCAACAGCCGCTGGTGGCGGGTCCTCGACGACGAGGGCCAACGTATCGGCACTGTGACCAGCGCCTGCCACTCACCGCGCCTGCAGGAGAACATCGCGCTGTCGATCATGAACATCGCTCATCAGGAGCCAGGCATGTCGGCGTCCGTCGAGTTGGTGTCGGGCGAGTTGCGACCGGCCACGCTGACAGCGCTGCCCTTCATCACTTGACGCCGAGGCCGACCTCGAGACGTCAGGCCTTGCCGTAGTCGGTCGAGTACCACCGCTCCGGTTTCATCACGACCACCACGCTGGGCTCGTCAGTGCCGTCGTCGACATACTGATCGCCGAGCTCGTCGCCGAGATAGCGGCGGGCCATCGGGCGAGTGTCAGCCTCGGTTTCCGCCGTGCGGGTGTCGACGACGGGGCCCTCCGCCATCACGTACTTGTACGGCAACGCCTCTCGCTGCACGGTCATCGTGAAGCGACCTGCTGCCTCGATCAAGCGTGCCTTTTTCGTATCGGCCCCCATGAGCACCTCGACGTTGCCGCCTTCCTCGTAGGCGTACCAGACCGGAACAGCCAAGGGACCTCGCCCCGGTTGCTCGATCGAGATGATGCCGACATGCGGTCGACTCAGGTATTCCTCGCGCTCTTCTCTGCTCATCGTGGCCATCGCTCCATCATGGCCCATCCGAGCGGCGAGACCCAGAGACGATGTCTTGATTCCCTTTCCGGATCACGTGATCTGCGTTGTCGGCCACGCCACTCGTGGTCGATTGAGCGCAGCGGTTAACGTCTCCGAATGACCGATCCCACCGAACGCACGACGTTCCTGCACGTCGCCGCGCATCCAGACGATCTCGATTTCGGGTGCGCCGGCACCACCGCCACTCTCACGGCTGCGGGCCATCGAGTCGTGTACTGCCTCGTCACCGACGGCGAGGCTGGTGGGTTCGACAACACGATCTCCCGGGAGCGGATGGCAGAGATCCGCCGAGAGGAGCAGGCGAGGGCAGCGAAGGTGGTCGGGGTCGACGAACTGCACTTCCTCGGATTTCCCGACGGTGCCGTGGAGGTCACGATGCCGCTGAGAGAGGCCATCAGCCGGGTCATCAGGCAGGTCAAACCGGATGTCGTCGTGACGCAGTCGCCGGAACGCGATCTCGAGCGGATCTACGGCGCTCATCCAGACCATCTGGCCGCCGGCGAAGCCACCTTGTGTGCGGTGTATCCGGACAGTCGAAACGAGTTCGCTCATGTCGGACTCATGACCGAGGGCCACGCTCCTCACTCGGTTCCGGAGGTGTGGCTCATCGGCCGCCCAGACGCCAACCACTACGTTGACATCACCGACACCTTTGACGCAAAGATCGAAGCGTTGCTGTGTCACGAGAGCCAGATGCAGGATCCGAGTCGGATCCCCGCACTCATTCGCGAATGGGGTGAACGCGTCGCGATCGAGGGCGGCCTGGAGCAAGGTCGGCTCGCCGAGGGTTTTCGCAAGCTCGAGACGGCCTGATCGGTGGAGCTCTCGGGCAACCCACTCGGACCGGCAACAACCAGCGGCACGACGCTGCTCACGAACCTCCGCTCCCGTCGGAATGCGGGGCAGGTCCGATCACTCGACGGCACGTGGCGGGCGATCATCGACCCATACGACACCGGGTACGTCAACATCCTCGGCGAACGCAACAAGGCCGGGTTCTTCCGCGATTTCAAGCCTCGACACGAGGGCGACCGGGTCGAGTACGACTTCGACACGTCCCTCGAGCTCGAGGTTCCCGGTGACTGGAACACACAGCATCCCGAGTTGCTCTACTACGAAGGCACGGTCTGGTGTCGCCGAAGGTTCGATGTCGACGAGGCACCGACCGCGGGCGAGCGCAGCTTTCTGAGTTTCGGTGCCGTCAACCACACGAGCCGGGTCTTCCTCGATGGGGAGGAACTGGCCACCCACGTGGGCGGCTTCGGAGGCTTCGCCGTCGAGGTCACCGGCCGCCTCACCGTCGGGTCGCATTCGCTGGTGGTCCAAGTCGACAATCGCCGCGAGGCCGACCGCATCCCTGCGATGCGCACCGACTGGTGGAACTTCGGGGGCATCACGCGATCGGTCGAGCTGGTCACCGTTCCGGCGACCTTCATTCGAGACGCCTGGATCACCATGGCCCCGAACGGCGACATCGTCGGCGGGGTCTCGGCCGACGGCGATCTCGACGGCCTGACGGTGCGGGTCGAGATCGACGAGATCACCGTCGAAGACGGGCATTCAGCTTCCGCCGAGGCGGCATACGAGTTCGTCGGTGGCCCAGGGACGGTTGAATTCGAACGCTGGAATCCGGGTGCGCCCGTCCTCCACTCCGTGTACTTCAGCCTGATCGATGTGGGTGGCAACAAGGTCGATCTCGTGACCGACGAGGTCGGTTTCCGCACCGTTCGGACCGAAGGAACACAGATCCTGGTCAACGACCGGCCCGTGTTCTGCAAGGGGATCTCGATCCACGGCGAAGGCCCGACCGGTGGCAAACGAGCCCACGGAGCCGCCGACGCCGCGACCCTCCTCGGATGGGCGGTCGAGCTCGGCGCCAACTTCGTCCGGCTCGGCCACTACCAGCACGACGAGGCGATGGTCCTCGAAGCCGACCGACTCGGCTTGCTCGTGTGGGGCGAGCTGCCGGTCTACTGGGGCATCGACTTCGGGAACGAGGCCGTGCTCGCCAATGGGCTCGAACAGGGCGATGAGCTGGTCGTTCGGGACCGAAGCCGGGCCTCCGTGATCCTGTGGTCGGCGGCGAACGAGACGCTGCCGGGAGTCGATCGCAACCGGTTCATCACTGCGTTGCTCGATCGTTTCCGACTGCTCGATCCCACTCGACTGGTCACCGCTGCCCTGTTGACGCTGCCGTCCAACGATCCGAATGTGCACATCGACGACCCGCTCGGCGAGCAGGTCGACGTGATCGGGGTCAACCAGTACCTCGGCTGGTACTACGGAAACCGTGATGACATCGCCGGGGTGCGGTGGACGTCCGCCTTCGGCAAGCCCATCATCTTCAGCGAGCTCGGGGCGGGGGCAAAGGTCGGACATCACGGGCAACCGGGAGAGATCTGGACCGAGGAGTTCCAGGCCGCCGTCTACGAAGCACAGATCGCCATGATCGAGCAGCAAACCGAATGCGCCGGGCTGTCGCCGTGGATCCTGAAGGACTTCCGAACCCCGATGAGGGTGCTGCCGGGCATCCAGGACGGGTACAACCGGAAGGGCCTGGTCAGCGAAGAGGGCGAGAAGAAACTGGCGTTCGAGACACTGCGAGTGTTCTACGACTCGCTCGACTGACGGGGTCGCAGATTCGACTCGTCCACGAAGCGGTGTTCGATGACGCCGATCCGTTCGATTTCGATACGGACAACGTCGCCGTGCTTCAGGAACTTCGGCGGATCGAAGTACGCAGCCACGCCACTGCTGGTGCCGGTTGCGATGATGTCGCCGGGCTCCAACGTGCAGACCGTGCTGATCGTCTCGATCTGATCCCAGCAATCGAAGACCATCTGATCGGTGGTCGTGCTCTGACGGAGTTCGCCGTTGACCCATGTCTTCATTTCGAGCCCATGAGGATCGCCGATCTCGTCTGCAGTCACGAGCCACGGTCCAATCGGACCATGGCCGTCCCAGCTCTTTCCCAGCGTCATGGTGGGCGACTTGCCCTGCCAGTCGCGAACCGAGACGTCGTCGACCACGAGATAGCCGGCAACGATCGACGAAGCGTCGGCGCGAGACACGCCACGGGCACGCCGGCCGATCACCATGCCGAACTCACCCTCGTAGTCGACTTGATCAGGAGCAGCAGAGGGAATCGGCACATCGGCGAAGGGATCGTTGATGCACGAGGTCTGCTTGTTGAAGACGACGGGGAACTCCGGAACCGGTCGATTGCCTTCCTCGATGTGATCCCGATAGTTCAACCCGATCGCCAGGAACTTGGACGGCCTCGGGACGGGGGCCAGCAGCGTGACATCCTGCGATCGGCCATCGGTCTGCCCCGTCAGCGGCGTCATCACGTTCCTTCGACTCCAGCATCGCCGCAGCCACCACATCGTCACCGAGGCCGAGCCAACCGAGGCTCACCACGTCCTCGCCATCGATCGCACCGAGTTGTGGCTCGCTGCCGTTCACCGTGAATCGTGCAATCTTCATGGGTCCTCTTTCGTGAGCTGCGAACCGGAGGCTGTGACCCCCGGAAATGTGGGGTACAAACCCGAGGTTTGCGGCATCAGTTGGCGCCGTCGAACTCGAAGGCGATGCGGCGGTTCTGGGCTCGACCCTCCTCCGTCTCGTTGTCACCGATCGGTTCGGACTCACCCGCACCCCTCGCCCGCAGACGGGCAGGATCGACGCCGAGCTCCACCAGCCGGTCGAGCACCGCCTGTGCCCGACGTTCCGAGATGTCCTGATTGACCTCGACCGCGCCCTCACCGTCGGTGTGGCCGACGACTTCCACGTCGATTCCGGGTGTTGCATTGATGGCCTCGGCCAAGCGCACCAAGATCGGATCACTCGCCGGGTCGATCGACGCCTGGCCCGATGCGAACAGGATGGGCTCCTGCGCCACCTCGTTGCGCAGGCGCTCCTCCAACCGAGCCAACGCTTCCGGGCTGGTGTCGATCTGGAGACCAGACGTGTCGGCGTTCGACCCGCCGAAGAACGCGAGCACGGTGCCCTGGAACTCCGTCGCCCGCGTGTCTCCCGCGTCGACCAGTCCGGAGATACCGAACGTGGCCCCGGTCAGCGTCGTGTCTCGATCGATCGTGACGTTGGCCGCCCGGACGCTCTCGGCTCCGTAGATCGACTCCGCGGCAAGGATGTACTGGTCGACCGAGGCCTGATCGGGGAAGGCACCGGACAGCTCGATCGTCCCCGCCCCGACGACGGCATCGGCCCGAACCGCGGTGAGGGCTGCCTCGGTGAGGGTGACGTCGAACGCGCCGGCCTCGATCCCGAAGGCAGCCGAGAGATCGGATTGCAGCCCGTTCGGAGCCGTGTCACCCTGCTCCGCCACGCCGGACACGTTGACCACACCCCCGATCAGCGACACCGACGGGTTCGCCACGAGCGTGCTGGTGACGTTCCCCTCGCCGAAACGAGCGGTCGCCAGTGCCACCGCCTGCGCAACGGCCCCATCGTCTGGAAGTTCACCGGACAGGGCAACCGTGCTGCCGTCGACGAGCACTTCGAGCTCGACGGATCGACCCGTCGCCTCATTGGACGGCGTCGTCGAGGCGTCGATCGCCAGCGAGGTACGGTCATCTCGACCGGTCAGGCCGAGTCCGAGCGCCAGCAGGCCGACGACCCCGATCACGACGAGATAGATCCAACCCGCTCGTTCACCGCCATCGGGGCCCGAGGACCCAGATCCGGAGGCCGACGCTCCCGAGCCACCGTCGACGGCCGTGGCCACAGCGTCAGACGAGCCGGCCGGCCCCTCGGCAGGCGAACGATCGCCGTGCTGGTTGTCGTCGTGCAGGATGTCGCTCACGAAACCTCTTTGTACCGAACGGAACCGATCGTCGTCGTCCAGCACAGCTCGAGGGACGCTGACGGCACCGCCGAGGCTACTGCTCAGGAGCCTTCAGTGAGCTCCGGGGACGTTTCGAACTCGAGGAAGATGCACTCGCCCGGGCACTCGGTCGCGGATGCAATGACGGCCGCCTCGGCATGGAACGGCACCAGGGCCAACTCGGCCGAACCTCCGGGATCGTTGAAGACCTTACGGTCGACCCCGGTGCCCTCGGAGCAATAGGCGATGCCGTCCTCGAGGATGGTGAACACCTCCGGCGCGTGGTCGGTGCAGATCCCGTCGCCGGTGCAGAGATCCTGATCGATCCACACACGGAGTCGCTGCACGTTCCCGCTATCCACGGCGAGGTGCTGCGTGTTCCACCGAGGCGTCCTGCATCGTCCCAGGGTAGCCGTGGCCACCCCGACCGGAACGAGTCGGGCCAGCCCCCTGGGGTTAGTCTGCTGGCGTGTCCAGTTCCTTCGGTGAACGTTTCCGCGTCACGACCTTCGGCGAGTCACACGGCCCGGCCGTGGGTGTCGTGCTCGACGGCTGCCCTCCCGGTGTGCCCGTCTCACGAGATGCTGTTCAGCACGATCTCGATCGGCGCCGCCCCGGTCAGAGCCGCCTCGTCACGCAGCGCAAGGAAGGCGACGAGATCGAGTTCCTGTCCGGCGTGTTCGAAGGCGTCACCACCGGAACGGCGCTGGCGATGCTGGTGCGGAACGCCGATCAGAACTCCGGCGCCTACGACCATCTCAAGGACATCTACCGACCCTCCCACGCCGACTGGACATACCGCGCCAAGTACGGCCTTCGCGATCATCGGGGCGGCGGTCGGGCCTCGGCCCGAGAAACCATCGGGCGTGTCGCCGCCGCCGCCATCGCTCGAACCATGCTGTGGGAAGCGCTCGGCATCGAGGTGCTGGCCTGGGTGAGCCAGGTGCACGACATCGACGCCGAGGTCGACATCGACACCGTCACGCTCGACCTCGTCGAAGCCGACCCCACCCGATGCCCTGACCCTCGGGCCGCGGCGGCCATGACGGACGCCATCGAGCAGGCCAGGAGCGACGGCGATTCGCTCGGCGGGGTGGTCACCTTCGTCGCCCGGAACGTCCCGGCCGGGCTGGGCGAGCCCGTCTTCGACAAACTCGATGCCGAGCTGGCGAAGGCGATGATGTCGCTGCCGGCCACGAAGGGATTCGAGATCGGCAGCGGATTCGCCGGCACACGTATGACCGGCCTCGCCCACAATGACGCATTCGAACCGGGCACCGACGGCGCTCCCCGTCAGGTCACCAATCGATCGGGAGGGATCCAGGGCGGTATCTCGAGCGGTGCCGACATCGTCGGCCGAGTTGCGTTCAAGCCGACCGCCACGATCGCTTCGGAGCAACAGACCACGACGGTCGACGGGGAGGCCGTCACCCTCGCCGCTCGGGGCCGACACGATCCCTGTGTTCTGCCGCGGGCGGTCCCGATGGTCGAGGCAATGGCGTTGTTGGTGTTGGCCGACCACTGGCTGCGCCAAACGGCGACCACCGCGTTCGATCCGCCTACGCCTGGCTGATCGGCACCCAGCCGAGCGCAACCGAGACGCCCAGCGCTGCATCTCTCGTCGCTGCGCCCAAGGCATCCAGGTCGGCCCCCTGACGCTCCTTCGGGGCGCTCACGCACAGCGCGCCGGCGATTCTCCCCAGCTTGTTGAAGATCGGTGCCGCCGCTCCCACCAGGCCCTCCTCGAGTTCCTCGTCCTCAGTGGCGAACCCCCGGTCACGAGCCAATTCGATCTGCGCCCAGAAGTCGCGAACGCTCGAGATCAGGTGGCTCGGCGCGTCCGAGCGGAACCGCGTGGTCGCAAAACGCTGGAACACGAAGTCGCGGGTGGCATCACCCAGCAGGCACGCGCCCGGTCGCGCACTGTTGCGCCGGGACGGTCTGGCCCACCCATCCCGAAGCGCGGAATGCGTGCTGCGGGGGTGCCACGGACTCGAGCGTGAGCACCCCGACTCCGGCGAGAGTGCACAGGTGCGCGGTCTCCCCGACCTCGGCGGCCAGATCCGACAGGAACGGCGAAGCAATGGTGATCAGATCCCGGTCGATCCCGCGGGTGGCCAACACGAACAGGCCGTATCCCAAGCGGTAGCGGAGTGAGACCGCATCCCGCTCGACGAATCCCACCTTCTCCAGCGCATGCAGCGCCCTCGACACCTGGCTCTTGTCGCGTCCGGTCCTCGCCGCCAGTTGCATCACACCGAGGCCCTCACCGGTCTCGCGCTCGACGTCTGACAGGGCGCGCAGCAACGCGACGTCTCGGGCCAATCCCGCGGGAACGCCTCCGGACGACGCTCGACTCGTTCGCTCCGTCACACGCCCGCTACCGACCCTTTCTCCCTCGAACGCCGAAGATTATTCAGAATCGCGACGGTTGTCGCCTGGACCGTCATCGGAGCCGTCATCGGCCGTCATCGGAGTCGTCCGGCCCGGACTCGCCGCCGCCCGACTCGCCGCCCCCGGACTCGCCGCCGTCCGATCGGTCCCGCAGGAACGCCTCGAGCTCGGCCGCGAGGTCATCTCCGGTCGGCAGGAGCTCGGGATTGGAATCGATCTGACGCTCGAGCCGCTCGACATACGATCGGCTCTCGTCGTCCGAACTCACGGCCGCATCCACCCGCCGCACCCATTCCTGAGCGTCCGTATCGAGCCGTTCGAATCCGGTCGGAACAGCGGTTGCCTGTTCGATCCGTCGCAACAGCGCCTGTACCGCCTTCGGGTTCGGGGCTGCAGGGACGTAGTGCGGCACGTCGACCCGAAGCGACATCACGGCCAACCCGACGGCGTCGAGGCGCTCGTTGATCACACCGACCACACCGGTCGGACCTTGATAGGAGGGTCGATCGAGCCCGAGGCGATCGCCGAGCGCGGGATCGGCGGTCGAACCCGTCACGCCGAACGTACGCGTGTGGGGGACCATCGACACCATCGCCCCGACCGTGACCGAGAGCTCGGCCCCACTTCGCCGCACGACTTCGACGATGTGATCGGCGAAACCTCGCCACCGAAGATGCGGCTCGATGCCGCTCATCACGACGAGGTCTCGGGGACCGTCTGTTCGACACGCCCACACCGTTGTCGACGGCCATTCGATCGAGCGGGACCCGTCGACGAGACGAACCATCGGTCGCTGCTGGGAGAAGTCGAAGAAGTCCTCGGCTTCGATCTCGGCGATCTCGGTGGTGTCCGATCGCTCGCGGATCTGAGCCAGCGCACCCGTCGCCGCCCCGCCGGCGTCGAAGAGTCCCTCGAACGACATGAGCAGGAAGGGTCGGCGCAACGGCGGCACGGTCAACCACTTGAGATCGGACATCACTTGAAGGATCGCACGGCGGAGAGGAAATCACGAGACGGGTCTGAGTAGGGTCGCCATCCATGGCCAAACCATCGATCTCGACGGTCGACGATCTGTGGGGCGACTCAGCGCTCCACTTGACCGATCGAGTCACCGCCCTCATCGGCACCGACCAGGGTGCCTATCCCTCCGGCAACTCGCTGCTGGTTCGCGGCGACAGCGAAACGCTCATCATCGATCCATCGGTCACGGTGGTCGATCGCGGCGGCGCCGGCCTGCCCGTCGACGCAGTGGTGAACAGCCACAGCCACGAGGACCACATGCCGGGCAACGGTTTGTTCTCGACTTCGAGGGTCCACATCCACGAGGCGGATCTCCCGGGTGCCCGGAGCATCGAGGGGCTGATGGACGTCTACGGCCTCACCGGCCAACCACGGGCCGATTTCACCGCTCAGATACTCGAGGAGTTCCACTACACACCGCGACCGGATGCCAAGGGATTCGTCGACGGTCACCGCTTCGAGCTCGGCGGGGTCGCGGTCGAGGCCGTGCACCTACCCGGACACACGCGGGGTCACAGCGGTTTCCGGATCGACGGTGGTGTCTTCTTCCTCTCCGACATCGACCTGACGGGTTTCGGCCCCTACTACGGCGACGTCTGGAGCGATCTGGAGGACTTCGAGGCGAGCCTCCTGCAGGTGCGGGAGGAGGAAGCGGACGTCTACGTCACCTTCCACCACAAGGGCATCATCGACGGCCGGCCGACCTTCCTGTCCATGATCGACGACTTCATCGCCGTCATCGATCGACGCCACCAGGCGATGCTGGCGTTCCTGGCCGAACCGAGAACGCTCGACGAGATGGTCGAGCACCGCTTCATCTACCGACCCCACGTCCAGCATGTCTTCGCCGAGAACGTCGAACGTCGGAGCGCTCACCTCCACGTCCAACGAATGATTCGACGCGACGAGGCTCGCGAGGTCGGCCCCGGGAGGTTTCAGGCCCGATGAGCGAGCGATTCGAACGAATCCATGTGCATCTGCCCGCCCTGGCCGGCTACGCGATCGACCCTGGGGAACAACGTCTCGCCGACCGGGAGTTCGTCGTGCTCGTCGACGACGAAGAGCTCGTCGACGCCATGCCGGACATCGAGGTCCTGGTCGGCTTTGCCCTGCCGAGCGGCGTGTGGGGCGGGGCCGAGAACCTGCGCCTCGTTCAGATCCCGGGTGCCGGCGTCGACTCGATCATCGGACAACCGGATCTTCCCGACCGAGTGATGATCTGCAATGCGAGCGGAGCCCACGAACCCGAGATGAGCGAGTTCGTCATCGCCCTGCTGCACGCAACGACCTACCAGATTCCCCGGATCGTCGACCAGCAGCGAGAACATCGCTGGCGACCCGTTGTACCGGCCCGCCCGCTGAGCGGGAGTCGGTTGTGCATCGTCGGCTTGGGAACGATCGGCCAGAACGTGGCCAGGCGAGCGGCCGCGCTCGGGATGGACGTCGTCGGCGTCAGACACAGCGGCCGGGAGATCGAAGGCGTCGGTGTGGTGGTACGACCCAGCGATCGGCTCGACGTGATTCGTGGGTCGAACGCACTGGTGGTCCTCACCCCGCTGACCGAGGAGACGCGGGGACTCGTCGGTGGTCCCGAGCTCGACGCCTTGGCTGCCGGAGCTGTGGTCGTCGACGTGTCTCGGGGCAACGTCACCGACCTCGATGCGCTCGTGGCCCGACTCGACTCCGGGCACATCAGTGCCGCCGCCGTCGACGTGTTCCCCACCGAACCGCTCCCGAGCGACGATCCACTGTGGGACGTCCCGAACCTCCTCGTCACGCCGCACACGGCCGGATCCTCCGCCGACTACCGACGGCGTATCGCCTCTCGCTTCGCCGACAATCTCCTGGCGCTCGAACGAGGCGAGGTCCCCCCGGGACTCGTCGACCGGGCGCTGGGCTACTGACGCAGGAGTTCGTCGAGTTCGAGGCACAGCCCCAGGGCGCGAGCCACCTCGATCTCAGCCTGGACCTGGGGCGGAGCTTCGGCCATCAGGCCGGCAACCAGGTCGACGATGAACCGCCGATCGAGTTCGTCGACGGCGCACTCGAGCGATGTCGGTGAGACAGAGCCGGCCTGGGATTCGAGCACCGAGGCTCCGATCACGTTCTCTCCGACGCACTCGACCACTGCTTCCGCCGCCGCCTGCAGTTCTGGCGGTTCGGCTCGGAGTCCCTCGAGATCGGCGATGTTCACTGCCCCTGCGGCGCAGGTTCGATCTTCGTCGCTGAGCTCGATCATCCCGGTCGCGGCCAACTGATCGATCAGCGTCTCAGCCTCGGCCCGTTGCGCCGAATCGAGGCCATCGTCGGCCGAACAGCCGACCACGAGCCAGGCCAACAACGCCACCACGATGACACCGTGACGGAGGTGGTGGGCCGGTCGACGCATCCCGGCGACGGTACCGCGGGTTCAGCGTCGGGATGGAGCGATCTGGGACGCCGTCGCCCCCGAGCGTCCCTCGGCGAACCACTCCTCCAAGCGGACCGGATCCATCGGACGACCCAAGTAGAACCCCTGACCGACGTCGCACCCCATCTGGCGGAGTAGCGCCGCCTGTTCGTGGGTCTCGATGCCTTCGGCCACCACGGTGGCCTCCATCGAATGGGCGAGCTCGACCATGCTGGACAGCAGTTGGTAGGCATCGGGATTCACACCGAGGGGGTCGACGTACGACTTGTCGATCTTGAGGATGTCGAACGGGACATCTCTGAGGTGGTTGAGCCCGGCCGTACCGGATCCGAAGTCGTCCACGGCGATCTGAATACCCATCGATCGAAGATCCTCCACGCCCCTTCGCATGGTCGGGACCTCGCTGATCACGAGCGACTCGGTCAGCTCCAGCGTGAGGGCTCGAGGATCGACGCCGCTGTCGAGGATGATGCTCTTCAGGCGTTCGAACTCGGACTCGTCCGCCAGCTGCCTGACCGACATGTTGACACTGACCCCGAGCCCATCGCCGTCCGGCAGTTCGTCGTGCCAGTATTTGAGCTGGCGACAACTCTCCGCCAGCACCCACCGTCCGAGCTCGACGATCGCTCCCGATCGTTCGGCCACGGGGATGAAACTCGCGGGGGACACCGCACCACGCTCCGGGTGGTTCCAACGCAGGAGGGCTTCGACCGATCGAACTCGCTGGGTCGAGAGCCCGAGGAGCGGCTGGTAGACGACGTGGAACTCCCCCGCCCGCAGGCCGGGAAGCAGATCGGACTCGAGCACGAAACGTTCGTCGGCAACCTCTCGCATCCAGGGCTCGAACACGACGATGTCGCCACCGTCGACCTTGGCCTGCCGAACGGCGATCGCCGCGTCTTCGAGCAGCCCGACCGCAGCGGTGCGCCTGTCCGCCGTGACGGCTATGCCGATTGCCAGTGACACCGACCACGGACGTTGGCCCGTGTCGAACGGCTCCTCGAACAACTTCTGGAGCCGTCTTGCCGCGACGCGGGCTTCGTGGACATCGGCGACAGCGGTGAGAACGCCGAAGGAGTCTGCGCCGAATCGGGCCAGCACATCGCCACTGCGAAGCCCCGATCGGATCCGGGCGCCGATCGAGATCAGCAGTTGGTCGCCGGCATCGAAACCGAGACTCTCGTTTGCGACCTTGAAGTCGCGCACATCGAGATGAATGACACCGAGCGACTGACCACTCGCCAGACCCTGCAAACCCTGGTGGAGCTCGAACTGGAGGGCGGGTCGGTTGTAGAGGCCCGTCAACGAGTCGTGAAGGCTCGCCTCTCTCATGCTCTGCTCGATCTCGCGCCGAGCGTGTACATCACGGGCGGTGATGACCAGATCGTTCCCCTCATTCGCATCGTGGGCAAGAGCAACCTCGAACCAGCGAGGCTCACCCCGACCGTTCACCACCTCCAGCTCGACGGATCGGCCATCCATGTCATCGCGTGGGATCGCGATGAGGTCCGCCATGAGATCGGCGCTCGATTCGGCAACGAGTGCGGCAATGCTCGTGCCGATGAGCTCGGCGGGGGCGAGCATCAAGAGCTGTTCCACGTTCGGGCTGACGAACGTGATCATCAGGTCTTCGTCGACGACCGCGAAGATGTCCCTCGACGTCTCGATCAGACCTCGATACCGACGCTCTGATGTTCCGAGCTGGATTTCGGCCATCTTGCGGTCATGGATGTCGGTCAGACTGACGATCAGGCCGTCGAGCTCTTCATCGTCGTCGAGGGAACGCACCGTGACGCCGAACCAGCGAACCGAGCCGTCCTTGTGATTGAGCCTGAGGTCGCTTGCCTGCCCGAGATCCACAGCCGACTCGAGCGACGTGAGGAGGTGACCGCCGTCCTCGAGCACCACGAACTGCAGAGGGTGGGCCCCGAGGCACTCGCCCTCGCTGTAGCCGAGCAGCCGTTGGATGGTCGGGCTGACCAGTCGCACCTCGAAGGTTTCGCGATCGACGAGCATCACGACGTCGTTGCTGTCCTGCACCAACGAGCGGAAGCGGCGGTCTGCCTTCTCCGACAACTGCAACTGCCGACCGGCAGCGCTCGATATGGCGGCACCGACGGCGGATCCAAGGAGCTCGAGATGGAAGATCTCCGTGGTCGACAGCACCGGAGACACCTCGGCCACCAGAACGCTCCGGCCACCCGGCCCGCCGTCGATGGGGACGACGAGTCGGGAGGCCCAACGCGAACGTCCTGACTCGACGAGCCATTCGGATCGCTGCGGCCGACCCTCGTGGAGAGCTCGCCACACATCGCCGCCGACTTCGTTGACCTCGGCACCCGATGGATCTGGGGCGTCGAGATCGGCCAGTACCTGCTCGCTGTCGGCGATCTCGACGAACTGCACGTCCTTGCGAGCCAGGATCCGTTCGGCAGCGACGACACCCTCGGCCCGGATGGCATCGGGTTGATCGAGCTCGGCAAGATCTCCGGAAACATCGGAGATGACTCGCTGCAACGACAACCAGACGTCGCGTTCGGTCACGATCAACACCGATCGGAATGCGGTCAGCATCCCGATGACGAGAAGCAGAATCCGTTCGAACGGCCACAGCGGCGCCAGGGTGGCGATCAGGATCGCGGAGACGAACGACACGCCGAGGAGGACGGCCAGCAGCCGTGAAGAGCGAGTGAGAACCGGGGGTCGAGGCCGCTCGAGGCTCTCGGCACTCGGATGCACGAACGCGGCAGCGAACGAGACGATGGCAATGGTCGCGGCCACGACGGCCACGCGGCTCGACAGCTCGCTGCCTGTGGCCGCCTCGAGGAACAGCATCTCCGAGACGGCGGCGGAGCTGACGGCGGCGGCGAGGAAACCGAACGCCGCGGTACGTTCACCGGCTCCGAGGCCGAGTCGCAGCAGCATGAACACCAGGGTCAGAGTGAACGGGAGGTAGGCGAGCACCGGGATCCGATCGAATCCCGAGAACTGATCGAGGACATCCTCGACGGTGACAAACGCCATGCCGAGACCGAGCCATGCGGTGATCGACAGCGCGTCGACCACCACGGTGAGCTGCCGTTCGACGGTGCGCACCTTCACCAGGCGCTGCAGGCCGGCAATACACACCAGATAGCCGCTGAGCCCGACGACATCACCGCTGCTGAACGACGAGTCACCGAACACGAGTTGGTGGATTTCCGACGCGACGGGGGCGAGACCGATGAGCACGCAGCCGATGGACAGCAAGCGAAGGCTCGTGATCGACCATGCTCGACGGCGGGCAACAACCACCACCGCTCCGACGACCAGCAGCGCACAGACTGCCTCACCGATGACAGAGGGCAAGAGCAGCGACCCCACCGGCAGACTGATCGCGACGGCGACGACACGCCAAAAACGCCGATCGTGCAGGGCTCTCATGAACCTAGGCTCGGCTTCACTGCCCCGATCTTGAGGCTCAGGGCCCTACGACGGCAGCGACCCTTCTTCGGTCGGGAACCCGAACGGTGCCGCGGCTGAGCCGGTAGATCAGCCCGGTGATCTGGCGGGCGAACGGGCGCAGGACGGGGAATCGCGCGATCGGGTTGCCCCAACGGAGCAGAACGCCGTTGTTCAGGCTCTCGAAGTCCTTGAAGTATTCGGGGATCACCCCGCGGATCTCGACCCCGGGAATCTTCGAGTACAGGTGCACTTCAGGATCGCGATAGCGGCCGTTCTTCGTCTTCGAAAAGAGGTACTCCTCGGCAGTCATCGTGTCGGCGACCTTGTGGTAGCGAGGCATCCGGCCTCCCCAGACGATCGCTTCGACGCCAAGTGACATGCCGAACTCCATGGCCGCCATGAAGAGCAGCGGAGCCGCCAGCCGCGGCGCGCCCTTTCCGACCGACAGATCGACACCGAAGAGGACGGATCCGTCGGGAGTGTGGGTCGTGCACCAACCCTGATCGGTGGTGTCCTCCCACGAGGGTTTGACGTATTCGTCGTAGTCAGGAATGCGGATGAAGGTCGCGCAGCCAACGACGAGACCGTCGTGTTCGGCGACGAGGAGGCCGTCAGGAAAGATGCGGAATCGTTCGACGAGTTTCGATTCGGCAGCCGACATGGTTTCGTCCCATGCACTCTCCTGGATCGCGAGATATCCCGAGATGTCCTCGAGGCGGAACGGACGAATCGCAACCATGGGCATGCCTTTCGCAGTCTTCCTCCACCTGCTTGTCCATGCTACGACATCCTTGCAGGATCACCGCATCGGAGCCCTGTGGCCGCCACGATCCCTACACTCGTTGCCGTGAGCGACTTCGAGCCCACCACCGACTTCCCCGAGAGCATCGACGACGACGACACCCCGATGACCGAGGCCGGACGCCGCGACGCCGCGATCCAGCGCAAACGCCGAATCGGTCTACGGGTGCTCACGGTCGTTGCCTTCATCGCGCTCATCGCAGCCGGCTACCCCCTGATCCGGACGTTGATCGCCGTCGCGAGCGGATACCTCCTCCTCGCAACCGGCATCAAGGTCCTCGGCGCCTTCGCCCGCCCGATCCCCGATGCACCACCACCGGGTGAGCTGAGACGGGTGAAACTCACCTACCGATGTTCGACCTGCGGCACCGAGCTCAGACTCACGTTGGCCAACGACACCGTGCCCTCTCCCCCGCGCCATTGTGCCGATGACATGGACCTCGTCACCAACCTGGAGGACATCCTGTAGTCACTGTTTGTACATGGACAGTCATGCACAGGGGCGCGGCTTCCACATCGTGAGATCCCGCTCGCAGAGCCGACGGAAAGCCTGTGGAAAACGGCGAAGCAGTCCACAGCATGTGGACAACGAACAACGCGTCACTGACTCGTAACGGAGCGACGGGCTCGATCCGCCGCATCTGATCCAGCGATTCGCCGGTTCGGAATCAGCGATATTGCGTTGCGGTGATGATGCCGGCCAGAACCATCCCGAGGCCTCCCAGCAGGTACCAGTTCGAGGGCATGCCGAGAACTTCGATGGTGTAGTTGGCGAGAATCAAAATCGTGCCGAGCGCCAACAACGCGAACATCAGGACAGGCACCCACGTCGGGGAGGGCGGATCGATGTGGACCGCCTCGTGACCGGCTGTCGGATTGACCGGGGTCGTGCCCTTCGGGGTCACTCGGCTCTTGCTCTTGTCGTGGCGTGCCATGAAGCGGACACGATATACCCTCCTGCAATGGCTCGGCAGATCCTCGTGATCGACAACTACGACTCGTTCGTCTACATCCTCGTGCAATACCTCGGAGAGCTCGGTGCCGAACCCGTGGTCGTTCGCAACGATGCCGCCACGGTCGACGAGCTCGAGGCGATGGCTCCCGATGGTGTTCTCATTTCACCGGGGCCGGGCACGCCAGACGATGCCGGGGTGTCGATGGAGGTGATCGAGCGTTTCGCCGGCCGGGTCCCGTTGTTGGGCGTGTGCCTCGGCCATCAGTGCATCGGCGAGGTCTACGGCGGCGACGTCGTTCGGGCCCCCGAGCTCATGCACGGCAAGACCTCGGTGATCGACCATCGCGATCTCGGCGTCTTCGCCGGTCTTCCGACGCCCGTCGAGGCAACGCGATACCACTCGCTCATCGTCGACCGCTCCACCCTGCCGGACGTGCTGGAGATCACGGCCGAATCCCGTGACGGCATCATCATGGGAATGCGTCACCGCGAGGTCGACGTCGAGGGTGTGCAATTCCATCCCGAGTCGGTGCTGACCGTGGGCGGCAAACACATGCTCACCAATTTCCTGGAACGTTGCTGAGCGTCGGTCAGGCTCCGGTCGACGCGGTGGTCGCCGCCGTCGTGCTCGTCGTCGCCTGAGTTGTGGGCGGTGCCGTCGTGCTCGTCGTTGCCGCCACCTCGACTCCGACTCTGATCCTCACCTCAGCGCCGACGGGCAGATCCTCGCCGGCCGGCGGATCCTGAGAGATCACGTTGCCGGCATCGGGAGAACCAGAAGCAACATCCTGGAACTCCACGACCGGAAGAAAACCCTTGTTCGTGATTGCCTGCTCGGCGGCCGCCTTCGTCAACCCGACGACGGACGGCACGAGCTCGGTTTCGGGTCCGCTGCTGATGTAGAGGATCACCTGACGATCGATCGAGACGGCAGTCCCCGCCTGGGGATCCGACCGGATGACCAGACCTTCGTCGACGTTGGAGGACGACTCGCGACGGAACTGCGGTGCAGGGAGCCCGAACGCCTCGAGCTGCGCCGTGGCGTTCTCGAGGGTGAGCCCCTCGACATTGGGGACCCTGACCTCGGCCGGACCGGTCGAGACCTCCAGCGTGATCAGCGCGTCGCTGTTGACATCTTGGTTCGGCTCGGGAGTCATGCCGATCACGATGCCGGGGTCGAACTGGTCGGAGGCCTCGAGCACCCGGTCGACCCGGAGACCAATGGCCTCCAGACGCGCAATCGCTTCCGCCTCCTGCAGCCCACGGACATCGGGGAGCAAGACCGTCTCGTCTGACTGACTCACCTTGATCTGCACCGTCGACCCGACAGGGGCTTCGGAGTTCTGGGTCGGGCTCTGGTCGAAGACGATGCCTGCCTCGATCCCCTGGTTCTCCTCGAAGGTCGGGTCGGCTTCGAACCCGGCTCTTTCGAGTTCGCGGACCGCTTCCTCCTGCTCCATGCCGACCACGAGCGGCACGGTGGCCGTCTCGACCGCGCCTTCGTCGCCGGTGTCGAGTGCATTGGCGATGAAGAAGACGATGCCGGCCAGGGCGATCAGCAGGACGGCGAGCATCCCGAAGAAGACGCCGTTGCGCCTCGGTGGTTCGTAGTACTCCTCTTCGGCCGGTTCATAGTGAGCGGCCTGGGCTGCGGGGATGGCCCGAGTGGTGTCGATCACCGCTCGCTGCTGCCCGGTCGGCATCGACGTCGCAGCCGGCGCCGCCACCGCCGGGGCGACGGCGGGCGCAGCACTGCCGGAGGCGTTCATCAACGGTTCGCCTTGGCGGAATCGGCGGAGATCGGTGCGAACGTCTTCCGCCGATGGGTAACGCTGGGTCGGGTTCTTCGCCAGGAGTCGGGCGATCACCGATTCGAGCGGCTTCGGGATCGCCGGATTCAGCGAGGTCGGACGCGGCGGCGCCTCCTGGACGTGCTTGTAGGCGATCGCCACCGGTGAGTCACCGATGAACGGCGGCCTCCCGGTGACCATCTCGAAGAGCACGATTCCCAGTGAATAGAGATCGCTCCGAGGGTCGACGTCCTTGCCCTGGGCCTGTTCTGGTGAGAAGTACGTGGCCGTACCCATGACCGAGCCGGTCTGGGTGAGTTCGTCTCCACCGCCGAAGGCGCGGGCGATACCGAAGTCGGTGACCTTCACCTGGCCGTCCGGCGTGATCAGGATGTTGCCCGGCTTCACATCACGGTGCACGGTGCCGTTGCGATGGGCGAAGCCGAGAGCAGCCGCCGCATCGGTACAGATCTCAGCCGCCCGGTCGGGATGCAAGGGGCCCTCGGCCCGAAGCACGTCTGCCAGGCTGCGACCCTCGACGTACTCCATCACGATGAAGTACGTGTCGTCGTGCTCGCCCCAGTCGTAGACGGCGACGATGCTGGGGTGATTCAGGTTCGCTGCCGCCTGAGCTTCGCGGCGGAATCGGGCCACGAATGTCGGATCTGCGGCGAACTGCGGAAAGAGCACCTTGACCGCGACCGGGCGGTCGAGCAGAACGTCGCGGGCCAGGAACACATCGGCCATACCCCCTCGCGCAATGCGGCGATGGAGTTCGTAGCGGTCGTTGAGAACCGGACGAGAGGTGGGTGCGTCACTCACAGCGGGCTAAGACTAGTGAGTCGTCGGGATGGAAATGCGTTGCCGTGTCCCGCCGGCACGCCTGGCGGTCGAGGTTGCCAGTCACAGCGGAGAAGTCGGGTCGAAGGAGAAGTCATGTCAGGAGGCGAAGTAGGTGGCCAACAGCTGGGCCACGATCGGGGCGGCCTCCCGACCACCGGTCTGATCGCCTCTCTCCGGATCGGCCTCGACGAGTACGGCAACGACGAGTTCGGGAGCCTCTCCCGGCAACCCGGCGAAGGCGATGGTCCAGGCATGAGAGAGCGGTGGATCCGTGCCGAGCTGAGCGGTGCCCGTCTTCGAGCCGATCTCGAGCCCAGGGACAATGGCCCGACCACCGGTTCCGTTGACCGCGGCGTTGATCATGGCCCTGCGCAGCTCACCGGCGTTCGCCCGCGAGATGGGCGACAGCCACACCCGCGGGTTCGGGGTCGACACCGGATCGCCACTGACGTCGCGCACCTCGGCGACCACGAACGGTTCCATGATCTGTCCCTCGTTCGCGACGGCGGCTGCCACGAGAGCCATCTGCAGGGGCGTGGCAGCCACATCGTTCTGCCCGATGGACGCCTGGGCGAGGAACGGCGTGTTCTCGAAGACACCGGCCGGGATCTCGACGCTCGGCGATCGGATCTCATCGCCGTAGTCGGTGGGGAACACCGAGGCCACCGCTCCGGGGACATCGAACGGCGGAACCACATTGAAGCCGAAGGCCTGGGCCTCGTCGATCATTCCGCTCGGCCCGATGAGCTCGGCCCCGAGGCGGGCAAAGCCGGTGTTGCAGGAGACGCGAATCATCTCCTCGAGATCGCCACCGCAGGCCGAGTTGCCGAAGTTGGCGATGGGGCGGGACGTGAGCGGCGGCGTGTAGTCGTTGGTGACGGCGAAGACGGGGCTGGCAAGCGTTGCCGCCCCGGTTTCCAGCGCAGCCGCCGCAGTGACGATCTTGAACGTCGAGCCAGGGAAGAAGATGTCTCGGAAGGCGCTGGCCCGCAGCGGGTTGCCCTCGTCGTTGATCAGATCGGAGAAGGCGGCATTCACTGCCACACCGTCGTGGGACGACAGCACGTTGGGATCGAAGCTGGGCCAGCTCCACATCGCTCGAATGGCGCCCGTTCCCGGATCGAGCGCAACGATCGAACCTCTTCGCTCGCCGAGAGCTTCCTTGGCCGCGAGTTGGAGGTCATGGTCGAGGGTCAGCACGAGATCACCGGTGGGCGGAGTGTTGGCCAGGAGGTCCGAGATCCCCGAGAGCTGGAGACCCGGGGTGCGGCCCGTGAGTTCGTCGTTGAAGCTGCGCTCGATTCCCTCGGCCCCGATGTTGAACGACAGGTAGCCAACGGTGTGGGCATAGAGGTCGCCGTGTGGGTAGATCCGCAGGTGCTCGAACGGGCCGTCGATGTCGTCTGACTGCGCCACGACCTGACCGTCGCTGCTGAAGATGAAGCCGCGGGCCCGCCCGAAGTCACGTTGAATGGTGCGGGTGTTGGCCGCATTCTCCCGCAGCGCCTCTGCGTCGAACACCTGGACTCGGTTGAGCTGGACGAACAGCAGGACGAAACACGCCATCAGCACGATCGAAACGTGCCGAATCGACCGGTCGATCATGCCACGACCGCCTGAGAAGCAGGGCTGACAGCAGGTCGGTGGGAGCGATCCGAGATCCGGATCAGCAGCGCCAGGATCAGGTAGTTCGAGATCAACGAGGATCCGCCGTATGAGACGAACGGCAACGTCACGCCGGTGAGTGGCAGCACCCGAAGCACACCGCCGATGATCACGAACGCCTGGAACCCGAGGAGCGAGGTGAGACCGGCGGCGAGGAGCTTTTCGAAGGTGCTCTTCGCTTCGGCTGCCACCCGGAAGCCGGCGCCGACGAACAACAGGAAGGTCACGAGGATCGCGGTGGCTCCCAACAGACCGAGCTCCTCTCCGATCGCGGCGAAGATCATGTCGGTGACGGCGAAGGGCACCTTGCCCGGTGTTCCCTGGCCGAGTCCCGTGCCGGTGAGGCCGCCATCAGCGAGAGCGAAGGCGGCCTCGACGATCTGGAACCCGGCCCCCTTGGGGTCGGCGAATGGATCGATCCAGATCTCGACCCGGTTCTGGACGTGGCCGAACATCTGGTACGAGAGAGTGGCGCCGGCAGCGAAGAGGGCGACGCCGGTGACCACGTACGCCGCTCGCCCTGTCGCGATGTAGACCATGACGACGAACAGGGTGAAGAAGAGCAGCGACGACCCGAGATCTCGTTGGGCGATCATCACGATCAACGCGATGCCCCACGCCAACAGAAGGGGACCGAAGTGTTTGAGGTCTGGCAGATGAAGCGGCCCGAGACGTCGCGTGCTGATCGAGAGGAGCTCTCGCTTGTCGACCAGATAGCCGGCGAGGAATATGGCCAGCACCACCTTGGCGAACTCGCCAGGCTGGATCGAGAACGGGCCGACTCGAAGCCAGATCCGAGCGCCGTTGATCTCGACACCGAGCTTCGGGACGATCGGCAACATCAGGAGGACGACGCCGATGAGGGCGAACGTGTAGCGGTAGGGCGCCAGCTTTCGGACATCACGAACGAGGGCCAGCGTCAGCGGTGAACCCGATGAGCCCGAGAAACGTCCAGGCCGACTGACTGTCAGCCAGATGCCGGATCGAGCCGGGCGATCATGGCGTAGCCGAGGCCGTTGAGCAGCGCGACCAACGGAAGGAGCAGACCGTCTGCATGCACGGCGAGCCGACGAACGACGATGTGGCCCGAGAGCAGGAGCACGACGACGATCGAGAGGAACGGCACGATGTCGGCCGGTAGGGCTGCGGCACGACCGAGGCTGGTCAGCCCGTAGGCCGAGACGGTGATCAGGCACGTCAGCAGGAGCAGACCCAGCTCGACGGTGCGGGGCCGCACGTCAGTTCTCGGATTCGAGCGTGTCGACCCGTTCGAGCTGGTCGACGAAATCGACGGCGTCCTCGAGGCTCGTCCACTCGAGCTCCTGCTCGAGCTTCTTCACACCCGCTGGAGCCAGATCCTCGACCGCCACCCCCGTCGTCTGCTCGACCTCAGGATCGATCCAGAGAATCCCACCCGGCCGCCCCCTGAAGATCACGACCTCTCCGGTCTGTTCGGCCGCGAAGTAGGCGCTCGCCGCGAACCAGTTGATGCCGAGGAAGGCAACGAGGAACGTGGCGATCACACCAACGGCGACCCATCGGACACGACCGCGATCTCGTTCGACCGCAGCGCGTGTCGCGGTCGTCTGCGATGGGGGCACCGTTTGCCGGCGCATCGGCGAACGGCGCAGCCGAAGCCGGTTCGACCGTTCGGCCATCGAGGTCAGACAGCGGGAGGACATCGGCGCCCGTCGTGGTCACTGGACTCGTGACCGACATCGCTGTCTGCGAGGTCGCTCGCGTCGGCGTCGACCTGCTCGATCACCATCGTGTCGAACACCGTTGCCGCTGCCTTGGGCGTCGGTCTCCTGGCCGCCTCGGCCGCATCGCGGATGGCCGTCGGATCGGCGTCGTCGACGATGTCGAGCAGCACCACACTGACGTTGTCGCGACCACCACTCTTGACCGCCAGCTCCACCAGTTCGGAGGCCGCCTCCTCTGGGTCGGCGACCGCAGCCAGCCGATCGGCGATCGCATCCTCGTTGATTTCGTTGAACAGTCCGTCGCTGCACAGGAGCAGACGATCGCCGTGTTCGATCTCGAGGTCGAAGACATCGATGTCGACGTCGCCGCTGAGGCCGAGCGCTCGAGTGACGATGTTGCGTTGCGGATGCGAACGAGCGTCCTCTTCTGTGATGCGTCCCTGCTGGATCAGCTCTTCGACGAGCGAATGATCGACCGTGATCTGTTCGAGTTCGCCATCGCGGAATCGATAGCCACGGCTGTCGCCGACGTTGACGATCGTGACCCGACCCTCCTCGGGATGGATGGCAGCGGCCACGAGCGTGGTACCCATACCTCGGAGTTCGGGGCGGTCACCCTCTTCGAACACTGCGTGGTTCGCGGCGCGTACCGACTCGACGAGCCGCTCCCTGGAGATGGGATCGGTGAAGCTGCTGAGGAACTCGATCGCAATGGTTGCTGCCTGTTCGCCACCCTGGTGACCACCCATCCCGTCGGCGACGGCCCCGATGACGGGCGAGGAGAACGCACGATCCTGATTCGTCTTTCGGATCTGGCCGGGGTGGGTGACCGACGTGGCCGTCATCCTCAGCATCGGTTGCTCACCTCCTCTGACACCGTCGAGATCGTGGGTTGGCGTCCGTTCACTGCAACTCCAAGACCGTACTGCCGACTTGGATCACATCTCCGGCTTGTACGACGACGGGCGCTGTCACTCGTTTGCGGTTCAGGTAGGTGCCGTTGGTCGATCCGAGGTCTTCGATCACGACCCCGCTCTGGGTGCGCGTGACGCGGGCGTGCACCTGGGAGATGAAGGTGTCGTCGAGTGTGATCTCACAGCCCGCAGCTCGGCCGATGGAGAGCGGTCGAGGTCACCGGGTAGCGCTGGCCGGCAACTGCCGCCGGTTCGACGATCGAAAGCGTCGGCGTCACGTCGGCCCGATGCTGCCTGCCGACTCGCTTGCGTCCATCACCTCGCTTCGGGGTCTGGTGCGATGACCCAGATCTCGTTGCCGTCGCCGAGCCGCCGGACTTACCTCCGACACGACGTCCGGCGACGGTGCTGAACCACGTGGCCTGGAGGACACGAAAGAAGAACAGGTAGATGAGTGCGAGCAGGCACCATCGAAGGAGGGTCAGGAGGGCTTCAGACACGACGGTCAGACAGTACGAGAGGATGTGGACCGACGCGTGGCATCCGAAGCTTCTTCACCGCAGGCGGAAACGGAGGCGGATGGTGCCGAAGGTGAGCTCGTCGCCGTCGACGAGGAGCTGGCGGGACACCGGGGTGCCGTTGACCTTGCTTCCGTTGGTGGAACCGAGGTCGACCAGCTCGAAGCTGTCGCCGTCGAGGTGCAGCTCGGCATGATGGCGTGAGGCGTTCGGATCGCTCAGCACGATCGTGCTCTCGGGCACCCTCCCGAACGTGGCCGGCTCGACGCCGAGTCCGACCAGTTGACCGTCCGGGAGTTCGAGATACCCGTGATGTTCCGTCGGCGGCGTCTCGTCGAACGTGGATCCGACACGGAACATGCCGACCGTCCCGGCAGGATCCTCGACCAATTCGAGGCGAACAGGGCCGAGGAACCGGAACCCTTCGGCGGTGGCGTGACCCCGGACGACGATCCGGAGTTCGGCGATCAGCGACTCCTGGATCTGAGCGAATCGCTCATGGTCGGACGGGGCGAGTCTGATGACGAACCGATTGGGCGCAATCGGACGCCCCCTCACATCGAGGGTGCGATTGGCATCCAGCTCCTTCACGAGGCGGCGGCCGATCTCGACCGGTTGCAGACCGGTACGGAAGACGCGAGCGAACACGCCCTCGACCAGTCTCTCCAAGCGATCCTCGAAGTCCCGCAACACCATGGCCAGACAGTAACGGCGCCCAAACCACATCGGGGGTCGCAGCCGCTGACGGCTCGGCTACGCTCGTCGGACCACATGGGTCTCCCATCACCACTGCGCGAGTGGCGGAATTGGCAGACGCGCTGGATTCAGGTTCCAGTGTCCTAACGGACGTGGGGGTTCAAGTCCCCCCTCGCGCACCAGCTGTCCTGTGTCAGGACATCAGGAAACCCTCGAACCCCCGGTTCGGGGGTTTCCTTGGTTTTGAAGCGTGGTTGGTAGCCGGTGTTGGGGTTGAGTTGGAGGTGTCGGAGGAGTTCGCCGGTGTTGGTGTTGATGACTCGGATGTCGAGGTCGTCGATCAGCAGGATCACGGCTTGGCCTTTGTGGGCGCGGCCGATGCCGATGTGGTGCATGCGTCCGCCGCGTCGGAGTGACACGGCGCCGGTTTTGTCGATGCGGTCGTGGCGGATCCGGTAGTGCGGTCCGACGTTGGAGCCTGCTGGCCCGGTTTTGGGGAGCCGGTTGTAGGCGACGGCTGGTGTTGCGCGGCCGAGTGATCGGTGAGGTCGCCGGTGGTTGTATTCATCCACGAAGGTGTCGATCAGTGTCTGAAGCTCGGGAATCGAGGCGGGTTGCGGGATCTGTGCGGTGAGCCATTTCTTCATCGTCTGGTGGAATCGTTCGACTTTGCCGCAGGTGGTTGGGTGGTTGGGGCGGGAGTTCTTCTGTTGGATGTTGAGTTCGGCGAGGCGGGTCTCGAGACCGTTGCGGCCGCCGGGGTAGCCGGCGAACCTCGTGGTGTAGACGAGTCCGTTGTCGGTGAGCACTGACGCGGGAAACCCCTGGTCAGCACCGCATTGATCGAAGGTTGCGACCACCAGGTCGCCGGTGACACGGTCATGCACGGTGACCGAGAGTGCGTAGCGGGAGTGGTCGTCGAGCCAGACCAGGACTTCGGTGTCGGCGCCGTTGGCGAGTCGGTAGTGGGTGAAGTCTGATTGCCAGGTCTCGTTGGGTAGTTCGGCTTCGAACCGGGTGTAGGACGACTTCGGTCGCTTCTTGGGTGCTGGTTCGATCAGGTCGGCGTCGAGAAGGCGGCGCCGGATCGTCGAGACCGATACGTCGTGGCCGTTGCGTTCGAGGTGCCATTGGATCGTCACGGGGCCGGCGTCGAAGCCTCGGGAGTCGAGGTCGACGCGGAGGTTCACGATCATCTCGTTCAGGACATCGGCAACCCTTGTTGGTGAGGTGTGTGGTCGGCGTGATCGAGGTTCGAACGCGGTGTCGCCCTCGGCTCGGTAGCGGGCCATGAGCTTGGAGACCCAGCCTCTGGAGACCTCGTAGCGAGCTGCTGCTTCAGACTGGGTGAGTCCTTCGATCTCGACAGCAAGGATGATCACTCGAGCCTTTGACATCACCCACGATGACTGTTCGAGAGTTTCCGATGTCTCGACTCATCAGTTTCCTATGTCCTGAACCAGCACACCCCCTCCGACACAGATCGAACATATGTTCGCCCGGCCGTAGTGTGGTGGACGACCCGCTCCTATCGGCAGACACCGGATGCTTGGCGTGGCTATTCAGGACCTTCGGTGCGGGCGTGTCGTGTGGCGGAATAGATTCTCATTCCGAGTTTGGTCACTGGCTCTTCATCTGTGGGTCGGCGGACGTTCTGCGCGGGCCTTGAGGCCGTTGAGCATCTTGTGTTCCATGGCGAAGTTGATGGGTTCGACGAGTCGCCAGGTGATGGCCTGGCCGGGGCTGTAGGTGAGGCGTTGTCGCACGATCAGTCGGGTCGCGGTGCCGTTGGCGTAGGGTCGCAGTTGCCATTGCCATGTGGCGGCTGCGTCGCCTTTCGGCGGGATGCCTTCTACAGGGGTGTTGGGTACTGCAACGTTTGCGGGGGTGCCGGCGCCGAGCAGAACGAGGTGGTCGGGTGGCTGGACCCCTATGACCATCCAGCAGGGAAAGTTGTCGAGACCTGACCGGATGAGGTCGCCGACAGCGAGCTGCTGGTGTTCGGTGAGGATCTCGTCGGTGCTATGGATGTTGCAGCCGACGAGGTTCTCGAGGCCGTCGTAGCTGTACAGGCCGCCTCGGCCTTGTCCGATCTGAGCGAGCCACGGCCACACGTCGGTGGGTGGCGCGTTGATGGTGATGGCCCGCGTGTAGCCGAGCTTCGGTTGTGTGACGAGGTCGTCGCCCGGCATGGCCGAGGCGACCTCATCGTGAGTGGCACCCCAACGGTTGAATCGGCGTCGCAGAAACGGGGACGCCGCGACGGTTGCCGCCACTGCGCCAGCACCGACCAGCGTCTCGCCAACCGTGGTGACCGATGGCTTTCGGAGCGACGTGGGGTCAACCATGAGTGGGCTCGGTTCTGCTCGTGTCCGTGGCGATTGTGATCGCTCGGATCGGGGCTGGTCTGGCGATAGATCTCACGTCGGTCGCTGAGGTTCATCGGAACTCCCGCAGTAGGGCTTCGGCGATGGCGTGGTGGTCGTAGGTGGTGGCGTTGCCCATGATGACGACGCCGAACGCTTGGTCTGGGTAGATGCGCATGCAGTTCCAGAATCCGGCTCCGCCTCCGAGGTGTTCGACGAAGCGATCGTCGGGGTGCCGGCCTCGCCGGAACCAGCCGAGGCCGACCTGCAGGTTCCTGCCCGAGGCAATGACGTGTCGCATCGCTTGGGCCGACTCGGCTGACAGGATCCGGGCGCCGTCCAGCGCACCATCTCCGAGATGGGCTTGGAGAAACCGTGCCGCGTCGGCCGCTGGTCCCACAGGCCGCCGTACGGGGCACCGTCGACGTAGAAGTGACGCAGGGACCGGTACGGGGCCCGGACGTGGGACCGATGATCTTGCGGTGGGAGTAGGACTGGTAACAAGACGCCGAGCGGGCTGCGGCGTCGCTGGTAGGGAGTGGCCCAGCCGCTGGAGGGGTCGGCGACGAATCCGGTGTGGGTCATACCCAACGGTTCCAGGATTCGATGTTGGATGCGTTTCTCGAAGGTGGCGCCCGACACGGTTTCGATGATCTCGCCGAGCACGAGATAGCCGAGGTTGGAGTACGCGGCCCGGGTGCCGGGGTCGAAACGGAGGCGACGTGCCGCTCGATCAGGGCTCTCACGAACTCGCTGCGGATCGGTCCTGCATCGGTCGCGAGGTGTGTCCACCGCAGGGGCAGGGGTTGGCGAGGCCGGAGCTGTGGCACAGCAGGTGGCGCACCGTCGCAGCCTTGGCTCGAGACGCTGGGCGATTCATGTTGAATGGCCTCGTAGCAGCTCCGACCGGCAGCGTCGAGGTCCAGCAGCCCCTCGTCGACCAGCTGCATCACTGCGGTGGCGGTGACCAGCTTGGTCATCGAGAACCAGTTGCAGACCGTGTCCGGAGTCATCCGTCGACCGGTGGAGAGGTCAGCGCGGCCGAAACCCTCAGAGAGAGCACCCCATCAGCGTCGACCGCAACGATCGCCAGTCCCGGGACCTTGCTGCCGATCTGTTCGTCGATTGCGGTCTTCATGGCGTCCTTCCGAACAGGGTCCGCTCATAGTTCAGCCTTCCAGTGATGCGATAGAAGCGACGATGGTGATGAGCGCCATTGCGGCCCACACGGCTCCGAAGATGTAGCCGAGTCGGACGTTCTGTTGTGCCCCGATCCGGAGGTCTCGGCGTTGCATGGCGACGCGGGTGAAGATGATCCGGCCGCCGAAGTAGAGGTACATGCCGCCCCCGATTAGTCCGAAGTAGGCCCACGAACTGGCATCGGCGATCAACAACACCCCGGCCACAACCATCGTCCACAAGGTCAGGGTGTCCCAGCGCGCCTCGCCTCGGCCGTCGGCCCAGAATGCCGGTTCGACATCTTCTTCGGTCTCCGCGAGGCTTCCATCGCACGGCAGTGACAGGTGAGAGCCAGGCGACAGCCTGACCGCCCCAGGCCAGCAGCGAGAGCAGCGTGACCACGACCCCCCAGAGCACATTCACTGCAGCCCGCCTGCTTCGCATGACTCGACGGTTCGGCCGGCCCTCTCGTGGCGCTTCATCGGACTGGTCCCGCCCGTTCGCCAGCCGTGACCGCCACGATGTCTGCGGCTTCATCGGAGCCAGACCACGAGACGTGCCCGTGATCGGGCCACTCGATCAGATGGGCGTTCGGGATCCGGTCGGCGAGCCATCTCGCCAGCGAGATCGGGACCCACTGGTCGGCAGCGCCGTGCCACAGGTTGGTTTCGGTCGTGATGTCTTCGGGGTCGAAGCCCCAGAGCTGCCGGTAGAGCTCGGCTTCGTAGGAGGCGGCAGCGGCGCCTTGATCGAACGCTTCGGTAAACATCGTCCGGTACCAGGCCCGCACGTCGGGTCGCTTCATGGCCTCGCGGTCGACGCCGGTCATGGTGGTGACGGTGCGGTCGATGACCGTGTCCACCCTGTCAGTCCGCGCCGCCCGGGCCACCAACCGCCACTGCAGTTTCCGCAAGATTCGCAGGTTCGAGGGC
>CAWAEN010000014.1:0-307472 GCA_963781035.1 uncultured Acidimicrobiia bacterium
CTCGACCTCCGCCACCAGTCGGCCGTCGACACCTGGTTCGCCGCCAACCGACCGGAGTACGTCTACCTCGTCGCCGGAACCGTCGGCGGCGTCTACGCCAACTCCACCCGTCCCGCCGAGTTCCTCTACGACAACCTGATGATCCACGGCACCGTCGTCCACGCCGCCCACGAGTCCGGGGCCAAGAAACTCCTCTACCTCGGCTCCAGCTGCATCTACCCCCGCCACGCCAGCCAACCGATCACCGAAGACCAGCTCCTGACCGGCCCGCTCGAACCGACCAACGAGTCATACGCCCTGGCCAAGATCGCCGGCATCAAACTCTGCTCCAGCTACCGCACCCAGTACGGCTCCGACTTCATCTCGGCCATGCCGACCAACCTCTACGGCCCCGGCGACAACTTCGACCTCACCGCCAGCCACGTCATCCCCGCCCTCATGCGCAAGTTCCACGAAGCCAAACTGGCCGGCCACAACGAAGTCCAGATCTGGGGCACCGGCTCGGCCATGCGTGAATTCCTCCACGTCGACGACCTCGCCTCGGCCTGCCTCTTCCTCATGGACCGACTACTCGAGCGACACCCACATCAACGTCGGCACCGGAGAAGACCTCTCCATTCGATCCCTGGCCGAGACGATCCGCGACGATCGTCCACCCCGGCTCCGAGCTCGTGTTCGACCCGACGAAGCCAGACGGCATGCCCCGCAAAGTCCTCGATGTCGGAAAACTTCACGGGTTGGGGTGGAAACACACCACCGATCTGGGCGATGGTGTGGCATCCACCTACCAGTGGTTCATCGAACACCAGTCTGACGCACGCGGCATGTAGCAGACAACGAAGAGGTTGGGTTGGGGTGCCTTCCGCCTTGACGAACCCCAACCCAGCGACGAAGTGTACTCGTCGTCGCAAAATGACACGTATTCCATCCTGAGGAGTTTCGGTTGTCCGCCGCCCGTCGCAATCGCGACGAAACCAAACAGCTCATGATCGAGGCCGGTATCGAGGTGCTACTACGCGACGGCATCGGCATGGGAGCATCGACCGTCCGCTATCCGGACGTGTTCGCTCTCCTCGCCGAGGAGCACGACATCAAGATCACCCGAGGCTCGGTGCACGGACGCCTCTGGTCATCGCAGCTGGCATGGCAGCTCGACGTCCTGAGTGAGGACGTGCGTCGGACACAAGCCACCCGCCGAGAAGCAGTCGCCGTCGCCATCGCCGAACGGCTTGCTGCCCTCCCGATCGACACGATCCAAGAACGCACCCATGTGTTCTGGGAAACAGCTCGGGTCGGCTCGCTCGTGTTCATCGAACAGGGGCTGGCCAATCCCGATCACCGCCTGTTCCCCACACTCGTCGCTGCCTGGAAGGCATCGGCAGACGACCTTCCGGAACACGATCGTCTCGGCGAGATCCTGCGAGAACTCCAGGCCGAGACCAGCGCGAAGCTGGTCAACGACATCACGACCCTGACCGACTACCTCCAACTTCGTGCGAACCCGGCCCACGGGCTCACCCTCACCGAAGCGATCCGTGCCTACTGCGCCACCACTCTGGCGCTCGGCTACGGGCAGACGATCCGCCTCGGCCACGATCCGGCACTCAGCGAGGTCGTGCAGGTCCGGTCGCCCAACGGCATCTCGTCACCGTGGAACTTCTTCGGGCTGGCAAACCTGCTGCTGGCTCGAAGCCTCTTCCGCGATCGAGAGCTGGCGACCTCGTGAGCCGTCGAACGAGCGACGAACTCCGAGCGTTGATGATCGACGCCGGTTGTGAACTCGTTCGCCGCCGCGGCCTCGCGTTCGATCCGCCCAGCCTCACGTATGCCAACGTCTTCGACCACCTGGAACAGACCAGAGGCGTCAAGCTCCACCGCTCGCAGGTTCACGGCCGGATCTGGGAGAACCAGGATGCGTACCGACTCGAGGTGGTCCTGTCGACCATCGCCGACACACTCCCCGGTTCCGCCGAGGTCGACGAGCTCGTGGCCGAGCTCACCGCACGGCCGCGATGCCGCTGAGCTGCGCGACATCATCGAGGCGTGGGTCGAGGCCAGCATCGGCGCCACCCGAGCCGACGCCGGCGTGGATCGCCAACTCGATCTCTTCGTTGCCGCCCAAGCACTCTCATCGAGTCCAGCGACCGCAGACGACATCGCCGAAGCGGTGCGGGCCAACCTCATGCATCGCATGGCTCACAACGAGACTCGCTATCGCGACGTCATGCGCCGGCTCGGCGCCGAGATCGACGAGACGATCGGCATCGAGCCGGACGACGCGTTCCGGCTGCTGGCCCGAACCTCGTCGGCGCTGGTCGAGGGCGCACGCCTGCTCGAGATCGTCGACGACGACGTCACCCGCCCCTTCGACGCCGGCGAGAGGTCGAGCGGGACGCTGAGGAGCCGCGACGCCACCATGCTCGGCCTCACCCTCATGGTCGAGGAGCTCATCGGCATCACGCCCGGCTCCGATGACTCCTGACACGACCGACCCTGACACGACCGACGCAAGCATCGACTTCAGAAGGCTGATCGCCCCTGGCGCAGCAGATCGGCACCGATGCACTCCCACGTCGATCGCTCGCCGAGAGCGCGTGAACCCTTCGCCGCTCGCTGCTGAGCGGCAGGATCGGCCATCTCGAGATATGCCAGGCCCACCGCCGACGCATCATCACCATCGACCACCGAGCCGGCGTCACAGGAACGAACCAGATCGGCGAAGTTGGTCTCCTCACACACGATCATCGGTGTTCCGTAGTGGGCTGCTTCACGCAACGTCCGTGGAGATCCGTCCCAGCGGGACAACAGCACCGTCGCCTCCGCATCCCGCAACGGCTTCTTGCTCCCCGGCAGATACTGGTCCGGCCCGAGGATGAAGACATCGTTCTCGAGCCCCGCCTCGGCGATGTGGCGCCGAGCGGCGACGACCCCGCTTCGATAGTCCGGGCCGCACAGGAACAGTCGAACCGGGAGTTCCCCGTCGTCGCCCCGAACGCCCTCTCGAGCGGCGAGCCACCGCATCCCCTCGATCGCCCGGTCGAGCCCCTTGAAGCGGTAGTCGAGTCGGCACCAGATCACCAGGTTGGCCCGACCATCGTCGAGGCCCATCTCATCTCGGTAGAAGTGGTCGCTCGATTCATCCGGGATCGACTCGACGTCGGTCCCCCACGGCATCGAGAGCGAGATCGGCGGCGCACCGGGATACATCGCCCTGATCTGACGACCCTCCTCTTCTGACAACACAGCCAGCGCCTGGGACCTCGAGATCATGTAGCGACCGGCCGTTGCGCAGAAGACTCGCTTCGCGATCGGACTCACCCGTGCCGCAATTCGATCCTTGGTCCGCTCGACGTTCAGCGTGTGCTGCTCCAGGTCGGAGACGTCGCACCCGTGGGTGAACACTCGATCGGTCAGGATGGCGTCGGCGATCTGGCTCATCGGGTGGATCGCCGTCGGCACACCCAGCTTGGATGCGACGTGGAACGCAATCGGGTTGTGCGGCAGGAAGAACCCGATGACGACGAGGAGCGCAGGGCGATCCTCCTCCAACCAACGAGTGAGAGACGATGACAGCTCGGTGACCGAGTCGTACTCGCAGCGGCGAGCCGTCCCGAGATCGAGGACGGCATCGGACCGCCGGCCGTACACCGAGACCGGCGCCGACGGCGACAACGCACGGGCCAGGTGCTGGACACCGACCGGGGCTCCCCCCGATTGGAATGCATCGGCGTAGAAGATCGCCAGACCGTCGGTCATACGCCCGGCCCTCCCTTCGCCGCCAACCGCCCGGCGAGGCCACCGACCACGGCCCGTCGAAGCTCGGCTGCCGACCCTGATCCGTCGACACCGACATCGGCTCGAAGATCGACACCATCGTGGTCTGCGGTCACGAGCAGACGGGCTCGCAACTGGTGAGGCCTGGCCTCGGCTCGTAGTCGCACACCCTCGCGAACCCGAATCGACGGCAGCAGGTCACGCAACGGCGCCAATGCAGCCTCGATCTCGCGCGACCGTCGCACCGCTGACGCTCACCCATGCGCCGACCTTCTGCGTCAATCGCGAGCCGTAGAAACCGAGATTCGACACGACGTTCCGCAGACGGCGATCGAACGCCGCACCCTTCGGATCGACGTAGGCGCCGGACGAGATCATCTCGACGATCTGGTGTGGCGGCCGGCTCGGAGAAGGCCTGCCTCGCCCGGTCGACGCGGCAGCTTGGTCTCCATCCGGCATCGAGCTCAGCAGGCGGACGGTCTCGGCCTCGTTCCGTTTCACCTGCCGCTTGCGAATCAGATAGAGGAGCTCATCGGCGGCGTCGAGCCGAGGCCAACGTTCGCCCCGCCCGGCTCGAGCGATGAGCTCCCCCGTCCGGAAGCCATATCGCCCCTGCCCCTCCGGATCACAGACGAGGTCGAGTTGGACCCCCCGATCGCCATCGCCATCAGACCAGAAGATCGTGAGCGAATTGCGGTCGTACGGCCAGAGCATGATCGGGGCCACGCCGTTCTCGGCGAGCAGCTCGGACAGGTCGGCGACGACGTCGACCGGATCGCGCCCGATGGCGACATCGACGTCGGACGTCGCCTCACCTCGGCTCAGCGCGGCCTCACCATGGAGCACCACGAATCGGGGCTCGACCCGTTCGAGCTCGTCCAGAACACGCATTGCCAGATCGGCGCTCGTGGTGCCCACGATCACGCCCTCGGCCGGGAGCTACAGAGCAACGAGCTTCGTCTCCACGCCGACCGAGCGCAGCTCGGCCCCGATCTCGTCGAGATAGATCGGATTCATCGCCACGACCAGATCGGGAGCGACGCCGGTGAGGTCGGCCGGGGAGATGATCGGGTGTCCGGAACCGACCATGTACTTGCCCCACTTGTGCGGATTGATGTCGACCGCGGCCACGATCTCGTCGCTGATCCCGAGATTCGAGATGAACGAGACACCCTTGGACCCGCTGCCCCAGATGACGCCCCGCTGCCCTGACGCTCGCAGATCATCGAGGGTCGTGCGCCACCGGTCGACCAGTCGTTCGTATCCCTGCCGGAACTCCCTGACGCCTCGGCGAAGCAGCTCCATGTCGTCCTCGAGGGGAAGCAGCTCGCCGGCGGCCGGAATCGTCGATGGTCTGGCCTCGATCAACAGGTACTGGCCGTCGTACTCCATCGACAGATCGAGAACCTCGAAGCCGGTCGCACGGAACAGCCGCGCCAACGAACCGAGGCTGAAGTAGGAGCAGTGCTCGTAGTAGACGTCCCAGAAGGCGACCTCGTCGAGGATGCGCTGCACATCCGGCAGCTCGAACAGGACCACCGTGTCGGGCCGATCACCGATCGCGGCTCGGATGTTCCGCATGAAGTCGCCGACATCGGGAATGTGCTCGAGCGTGTGGCGACAGATCACCGCGTCGGCATCGATGTGGCCGTACTCCGGCCCGTAGAAGTCGACGATCCACTCCATCGACGCGCCCTCGGGAACCTCGATTCGTTCCGGATGAACGCCGGGATCGATACCGATGCAGTGACCGGCCCCGGCCTTGGCCATTTCGACCAGGAACTCACCCTTGCCGCAACCGATCTCCAGCGCCGTGCCGTTGGTGAGGTCGTACTTCTCGACCCACCGCTTGGCGAGATCCTGAGCGAAGTCCATGAAGTGAGGCGAGAACCCTTGCGTCTCTTCGTATCGCTGGGAGTATTCGGGCTGTTCATCGACGAAGGCCGCGTTGAACACGAAACCGCATGCGTTGCAGAACGCCAGCACCAGATCGCCCCGGGGAAACGCCATCGCCTCGCCATCGGAGTCCATGAGGATGCAACTGTTGGTTGGGATCCCCGCCTCCTCGTAGAACACCTCGAGATCGCCCGATCCGCACGATCGGCACAGCTGATGTGCGTTCAAGCTCGTCCCCCGTCCACTGCACCGAATCGAATCCATCGCTGCCCTCCGTTCCGCGGCTCGACCGTAGCCAACCCAGCGCTGCGATGCACTCTCCGAAACGGCCCGACATGGACCTTCACCCACGCATCGCGTCGCCCTCGAGACCTAGAGTTGGCAATCGCACGGACATCGATCACCAGGAACCGGCGAAGGGCGGCAATGCAGAGGGCAACGATCCTTCACACACTGCCAGATCTCCGACTCGGTGGCGGGCAGGTGCTCCTCCTGAGACTGATCGAACAGCTGGACGACTTCGGCCACATCGTCGTCGCCGTCGGCGACGGTGACCTCCGTGCCGCGTTCGACAACAGTGCCACGGCGGTCCACGTGGTCGGCCCGTCGACCCTCGGCGCCGCCAGACGGGCCGGCACCCTGGCTCGACGCCATCGGGTCGATCTGGTCCACACCAACAACACGCCGGCTGATCGGCTCATCGGTCAGGTCGCGGCGACCGTGGCCCGCCGGCCGGTCATCAACACGTTCCACTCGCTGCCCACACTCCACACCGGGCCGCTCGGCCGAGTACGGCGATCGGTGAACCGCCTGCTGAGCAAGAGCTCGCGAGTGTCATACACCGCCGTCAGCCATCACGTGGCCGGGCTCTACATCGACGCACTCGGGCTGGCGGACGATGCGGTCACGGTGATCCATCCGGGGATCGCCGTGGGCGACTTCGCCGGGGCGATCGAGGCACCGGCCGATCTCCCCCGGGAGACCGCCGACCGGATGCGTTTCGTATCCGTCAGCCGGCTCACTCCGGCGAAGAACATGGAGCTGATCGTCGACGCGATGGACGAGGTCCGCGCGATCATTCCCGGTGCTGATCTCCTGATCGTCGGTGACGGCCCGGAGCGAGCCCGGCTCGAGAGCCGTATCTCCGAGCTGGGGCTCGGCGACGCGGTTCACCTGCTCGGGCAGCGCTCCGACGTCGCCAACATCCTCAACCAATGCGACGTCTTCGTCACCGCCACCCAGCTCGAGGGTTTCGGCATGGCCCCGGTCGAAGCGATGGCCTGCGGGCTCCCCGTTGTCGCATGCGACATTCCCGTCTTCCGCGAGTTCATCGATGACTCGGTCGGTCGGCTCGTCGCTCGGGACGAGCTCGCCGGCGCCATGATCGAGCTGGCACAGGACGCCGAGCTGCGAGCCACCTGCTCCGCCGCCGCCCACACCCGAGCGTCGACCTTCACGATCGAACGCTACGCCGGTGCCGTTGCTGCGGCCTACGAGCATCGGATGGCCGGACCGGACAGCACGACGTGACCAGCGAGGTGACCAACGACGGGCGGCGCGCCACCGGGCTGCGCATCAGCTGGACCCTCATCGACCAAGGCATCTCGAGCCTCACCAACCTGCTGGTCGGGTTGGCCGTTGCGTCGTCGACACCGCAAGAAGAGTTCGGCGCGTTCGGCGCAGCGTTCCTCGCGTATCTGCTGGCGATGGGCGCCGCCCGCGCGGCGATCACCGAGATCATCGCCATCCGCCACACTGCGAGCGACCCGGACACGTACCGAACCATCGCCAGAAACGCCGTCGGAGCCAGCATGGCGGCCGGCGTCCTGGCTGCCATTCCGGTGGTCGCGGTGGCGCTGCGATCCACCGGACCCCTCCGGGATTCGTTGCTGATGTTGTGTGTCGCTCTCCCCGGCCTGCTCGGCCAGGACGCCTGGCGGTACGTCTTCTTCGCCCAGCAAGCGCCGAAGCGAGCGGCGATCAACGACGGCGCCTGGGCCCTCGCCCAACTCATCCCGATCGGCATCATCATCACCATCGGGTCGCCGAGTGCATCGCTCCTGATCCTCGTCTGGGGTCTGAGTGCCTGGTTCGCTCTCGGCATCGGGTGCTTCCAGTTCATGGCCCTCCCCTCGCCGATCAGCGGGATTGGCTGGACCGTCCGCAACCTGCGGCTCGGCGGCGGCCACCTCCTCGGCGACTGGGCCGCCTCGCACGGGCTCGCCAGGGTCACCGACATCGGTGTCACCATCGTCCTCGGCCTCGAAGCGCTCGCCGCCTACCGAGGAGCGACGTTGCTGGTCGGACCGCTCACGATCCTGTTCACGGGTGCCTCGTCGTTCATCGTTCCCGAGGGCAGTCTCGCGTTTCGCACCAGGCCGGAGCGCCTGCAACCACTCCTGCGAGCCGCTGCCGGCCTCCTCGTCGCTGCGTCGCTGATCTGGATCCTTGCCCTGACCGCCCTACCGGACGCCATCGGCGAACGACTGCTGGGCGACACCTGGCCCGCTTCCTCGAAGCTCCTGCTCTGGGTGTCGTTGACACTCCCGTCAGCCGCCCTCATCAACGTCGCCGTCGCCGGGATTCGGACCGTCGGCGCCGTCGAACGCGGCCTACGGCTTCGTCTCGCAACCACCCCGTTCATGTCGGGCGCGACGTTCGCGGCGGCCGCCTTGGGAGGTGTCGGGGCCATGGTCCGCACCGACGCCGCGGTGACGGCCGCCTTTGCGCTGCTGTGGTGGTCGGCGAGCAGCCGAACGGTCAGAGCCGCTCTTGCTTCCGGCGCCTGATCGCTTCCTCGTAGATCTCGAGCAGTCGTTCGATCGTGGCCTCGGCGGTGTAGCGCTCGAGGAATCGTTGACGACCGAGCCGCCCGACCGAATCGACGAGCTCGTCATCTCGGAACGCCTGGAGCCCAGCCCCGATCTCGGCCGCGTCGAGACCGCTGAACAGTGCGTGATCGGCGCCGAGCACCGACACCATCGAACCGATCTTCGTCGACAGGATCGGAAGGCCGGACGCCATCCCCTCGACCAGGGTCAGGGGGAATACCTCGAACCACTGGGAGGGAAACACCAGACCTCTCGCATCGAGCATGCGCTTCAGCACTTCACCTTGATCGAGCCACCCGTGGAACTCGACGGTCGGATCATCGGCAGGGAGCAGGTGTTCGAGCGGCCCCTCGCCCACGACGTCGAGCGTCAGACCCTCGGGCCGATTGCTGATCCCATGCCTCGAGAAGCGGACGGATTCCCTTCTCCTCCGTCAGCCGGCCGACGAACATCAGGCGCTTGGACGACGACGGCCGGTCCACTCGCTCCCCCGGGTCCACGCCGAAGTTCGGCTTCACCATCATGCGGTCGATGGGGAGCCCACCGCGCCCGAGGACGTCCCTCGCCGACTCGGTCAACACCACGATCACGTCGACGTCGTTGTGCCACACCGCCTTCTTCTTGGCCACCACGATGGACAGCGCCGGCAGCCAATGTCAAGACTCGCGAGTGGTTGTAGCAACCGTGGCGGACACCCGACCATGGGCTCTGCTTGTCGACACAGATCCTGGCAGACCACGCCGTCGCGCATCAGTGAGTAGCTGGGGCACACCGAACGGTAGTTGTGCATCGTCACCACCACCGGTGCACCCGCCTGCCTGATCGCTCCCAGCGTTGCGTTGGTCAGGTGGAACCAGGTGTTGTGGACATGGACGACATCCGGCTTGGTCTCGGCCACATAAGCGGCCAGATCCTTGGCTCGGAACGGATTCCACGGCGAGCCATGGCGAGGTCACGGACCGCCGCTCGCTTCGAATGGCGGGTTGTTCGTCAGGTATCGATCGACCTCGTGACCGGCGACGTCGGAGCTGTTCGACCTCGAGGTCGGCGACCTGATCCTCGCCACCCAGCCGTCGATAGCGATTGTGGACCTGCAACACCCTCATGCCGTTCCCTCCGAGAAACACTGGCGGTACCAATCAGACAAGACCTCGGGCAGCCGCTCGGTCGACCATCGACCGTCGATCGGCACTCGACGTCCACGGACCTCTTCGAGACCTCGTGCAAAACCTGCAGGAGCCGAGCCGTCGAGCGGCACCGCCACTCCGCCGTCGGACCCGATGATGTCCGGCGGCCCGCCATGATCGAGACACACGACCGGCGTTCCCGAGCGAGAGCGCTTCCCCGACGCTCCACGGCGACGAATCATGCATCGCCGGATGGATGAGCGCGTCCGCCTCTGCGACGTGCTTCATGAGTTGGCTGCGCTCGACCCGGCCGTGGAACGTGACCCGGTCGTCCACGCCGAGCTCACGAGCCAGATCGAGAGCCGGCCCTTGGTCCGGCCCTTCGCCGTAGACGTCGAGCCGCCACTGGGAAGCCGAGCGGCTCAGCCAGTGCGGCGACGGCGATCCGAAGCCCCTTCCACGGAATCAGCCGACCGGCGAAGACGGCCACCGGCGGCTCACCGGACGTCCAGTCGGACTGCGCCGGGACTTCGCCCGGATCCACCGCGACGTTCGGCCGCCGCACGACTCGACGAGCCGACGACGCGAACCGATCGGCGACCGTCTGGTTGAGGGCCACCGTCAGCGTGGCTCGTCTGGCCGCCCGATCACCGAAGACTCGACGGAGCAGCCCGAGCCAGACCGTTCTGAATCGTTCCACCCCGGCCCCGCGGCGCCCGACCCACTGCCCGAAACCGGGGGGCAGGACCTGCGACCCACCGACCGGGCCCCAGATCGAGGGCACGCCTCCCGCCCCGACGATGCCGGCCGGAAGCGAATCCGACGCAAACGTGAGGTGGTGCGTGAGATCGATCTCGTTCGAGGCGATGATCCGAGGCGCCTTCCGTCGCACGAGCAACTGCCACAGGCTGTAGTAGAGACGGTGGCCGCGCAGACCCTTCTTCCAGAACCGAGCCCACGCCGGGAGATCGAGGTAGATCGGATGGAAGTGCTCGCGATCCTCGGCTCGCAGACTTGCCTCGATCCGGGCGGCGTTGTTGGCTCTCGTGATGACCCAGACGTCGTGGTCGACGGCCGCCGCCTTCGCCCATGTCCAGCCGACACCGTCCTCGGAGCCGCCTCCGGGCTCACACGAGTACGCCGAGATCGACACGCGAAGCCGCCGTGATGGCAGGCCGGGGAGACGATCACGATCGGCGCTCACCGCGACGCACCGTTCAGCAGCAGCTCGGGCGAGAGGTCAGACAGATTCGTTCGCCTCACGTAGAGCTCGCGTCGACCGACCAAGAGGTCGAGAACTTCGGGCTCGATCACGGCCCAGCCCGGCTCACCAGTGAGATTCTCGAGCTGACTCCGATGACACCGGATTGCGGTGGCCTTGGTGGCTGCGTGGTCTCCGGGATCGAATGCGAGTCGGTCGGATGCGACGAAGGCTCTGATCCGAGTGACGAGTTGTCCGATCTTCCGGAACGACGACGCTCCCTGATCGACCCAGGCCTCGGGCGTCCAGAACCAGACCAGGTACGACAGCACTTCCGGGGTCTTCGTGGCTGCACCCGCTGCCTGCAACCCGGCCGCACACACGGCCCGGTGGTCGGTGTTCGCGTCGAGATCGGAGGGAATCACGAGCTGGTCAGGGGCTGCAGCCTCGATCAGCCCGTGCAGCGTGGCCACGAGTTCGGCCGACCGATCAGCAACCGATCGGTCGGCGAAACCCAAGAAGTGCACGTCGTCAGCCGAGACTCCCAGCGTCGAAGCGGCTTCGATCAGCTCGGCTCGCCTGATGGAGGCCAACTCGACAGGATCGATGAGGTCGGAGGAATGGGACCGGTCTCCGTCGGTGACGACCACGATGGACACCGCTTCGCCTCTGGCGCGCTTGGCTGCGATCAGGCCTCCGCACCCGATCGACTCGTCGTCCGGATGGGGGGCGACGATCAGGGCAGAACCGGCGGTGAGGGCCTCGGTGGCATCGGGTGTCGAGCGTTCCAGCCGCGGCCGGAGCATCCGAGCAAGACCGAGATTGAGTGAGCGAATCGCGGGGTGACGGAAAACGCGCGTCTGGATCACTTCGACCCGTCGTCTCATCTCGTTCGACATCACCGCCCGCCGGCCGTGCTGTGGTGGTCCGCCTGTGCTTCTCGCACCAAACCCTCCAGTGCTCGCGCACGGCTCACCGTACGATCGCGATCCTCCAACATTAGTCGGCGACCCTGAACCAGTGAGGCAACCCTCACGGTCGTCACCAGAGCGACATGATTGCGGCCCTGGGACACCGCGTCGCCACCGACTCGCGTATCTCTTCGAGGTAGATCGGGTTGGCCACGAGGACCGTCGCGGGGTCGATTCCGACCAGTCCCATCGGCGTCGACGATCACGTGCCCTGTTCCGGCGACCACGGTGCCCCGCTTCCTCGGGTTCACGTCGACGACCCCGGCCACCAGACCATCGGGGTCGGCCACGTTGAGGTAGGTGGTCCCCTTCGATCCGGCCCCCCAGACCACGACCGGGCCGCGATCCGCCAACTCGCGGAGCTGCTCACGACTGGTCTCGATCTGGGCGGTCGCCCGAGCACCGAAGGTTCGAATCGATTCGAGTTCTGCCGGTGCGTCCTCGGACGGAGCAGTCCGGGGCGACGCGACGACGGACAGGAACTGATCACCGAATCCGGTGTCGACACTCCCGATCTCGAGCTCGGCTTCGCGACAGAGCCGCTGCAAGCTCGCCGACGTGAAGTACGAGACATGCTCGTAGACGAGGTCCCACAATGCCAGGTCGCGGACCATGAGATCACCATTCGGGACCTCGTGGTAGACCACGCCCCCGGCCCGAAGCGCGTTCGTGCTCGCCCGCACCAGGCCCACGGGGTCGACCAGGTGCTCGAGGACGTGCCGACTACACACGAGATCGGCAACCAGCGATCCGTCGGTGGGAAACGGATCGGCGCAGACCTCGACAGCCGGATGACGAACGGCCTCCAGCCTGGCAGGATCGAAGCTGGGATCGAATCCTCTCCCCTGGCTCATCCCGGCCTCACACAGCAGCTCCAGGAAGTCGCCCGGGCCGCAACCGAGCTCGGCAGCAACACCGCCGCTCAGGCCGTGATCGGCGACGAGCCACGACGCCCGCTCGGTGATCCACGATTGGAACACATCGGAGAAGTGGAGCGAGTTCTCGTAGGTGGCGTCGTACTCGAGGCGGGCGGGATCGAACGACGAGTTGAACATGTGGGAGCACTCGACGCAGCAGCGCAGTGTGATGTCACCCCGCTCGACGCCGAGACCTTCCTCCACGGTCGAACACAGCTGGTTCGGCAGCGTCGGGACGTCGTGGATGGCAAGGACCTCCTCCGTGTTCGTCCCGCCACACACGACACACGTCGATCCCACTTCGCCCTCGCCGTCACTCGCCATCGTTCCTCCGTCGCTGCTGGTCGTCCCGGACCGAAAGGGTCCGTTCCAGTTCGCTCATGAATCGCTGCTCGTCTGCGCCTACATCGGCTCGGGTTCGTCGAACCTCGCAGTAGTGGCGCACGATCGGACCGGGCTCGGCACTCACCGAATAGCCGAGATCGTCCAGCACCTCCTCCGCCGAGCCGGACCCGAGCAGCGCGCCGCACTGCACCAGGAAGTGGCACAGATCGAAGCCGGGATCCGAACCCCACCGAGCGTGCTCGAAGTCGAGGACGACCAGCCGTCCATCGGCCTCACGCACGAGGTTCCACGGCGCGAGATCCCCGTGGACCAGGCCCACCTCGGCAAGATCAGCCAGCAGTGGGTCGATCTCATCTCGAACGACCGGACCTCCCGAGTGTCTCGCGGCGTCGGCGACCAACACGAAACGGTCCTCGATCGGCCCGGCGAACCGCACACGGGGTGTGCGCACGGGTGAGACGAGCGCCTGCAACCGCTCGAGTACGGCAGCTTCGTTTCGTAGACCCTCATCGTCGGACGATCCGACCTTCGCAACCGCCCGCAGTTCACTGCCGGTGGCCAGGCCGACGATCAGACGGTCCCTGCCCGTCGAGACCATGACCGCCATCGAGGGCGATCCGTCACAGACCGGAGACACCGGCAAGCGTTGCGAGCACCGGATCGGGAACGGCGATCCGGCGTCCCCACCCGAGCCGAACTGCCAAGGACCGAATCGGCGTCGTGAGCCTGGCCGGTCGCGAGTTCGGCCGGTAGATCTTCAGGGCGGCGACGCCGTCAGCGCCCGCCATCGCCGAGATCTGATTCCGGCGCGGCGTCGACGGGACAGCGATCCACCGACCGGGTGCGTCGTCGATCGACGGTCTCGATGATGCCCGCCACCTGTTCCGGGGTCGCTGCCACGGTGTCGACGGTGATCACTCTTCGACCGGCACGGGGCGCGAGCTCCGCCCAGCGCTGCAGCTGGGCCTCGACCTCACCTTCGGTCAGCTCGGGTTTGCGATGGACGATCGACGCCGGATCACCAGCAAGCACGACGACGAGGTCGGCCTTCGGCAGCAGTCGGGCCAGGATTGCGACGAGCCGGCGGAGGCTGTCGGGAATCCGATATCGAACCGGATCGGCGAGGTGATCCAACCAACCACGTTCGAGCACGATCATGCCGGTACGACCGCTCCGACGCCAGGGACCGAGATACCCGAGGACGAAGTCGACGAAGACGGCCAGCAGCTTGACCGCTGCGGCCGGAACGCCTCTCTCCGACTCTGCATGCGGCGTCACGATCGCCTCGCTGCGGCGCTTCCACAGGATCCCGGGTCGGTAGTGATCGATCATGCGGACGCCGGCGGACTCAGAGGACGCCAGCAGCTGCGCCGTCGTACTCTTGCCGGTGCCGTCCGGTCCGACCAGCAGCACGGTTCTCGCCCTCGATCGGCCGAACAACACGCTGGACCGTCAGTCTGGCGAGTCGGTCGCCGCGTCCGGATCGTCACCCGGCTTGGAGCCGCTACCCATGCGAGATCGCCGAGCGGGTTCACGCGACTTCTCGGCCCCGCCGGCTGTGCTGGTCGCCTCGGCCTTGCTGGATGCCTCCGCTGTGGTGGATGACCCGGCCTTGGCAGCTGACCGGGCCTGCTTCGCGTTGCCTGCCTTCGTCGTCGCCGGGGTCGGCTGCTCGGCATCCCTTGTCTGGGTTGCCGACTTGCGTTCCGACGTAGCCCGGGTCGCCGGCGAGGGCAGGTCATGCATCGCGGCCGCCGCTCGGTTGGCCCGTCGGCGATCGGCGTTCCGACGCTGCTGCTCGACCGCTTCGCGGTCGTACGGCAGATCCCCCTGTGGCGGAGTCGTCGCTTTCTGCGGCGGGGTGGCTACCTCTGTGTCCGCCTCGTCGATATCGGTGTCGTCGGCAGCGGGCAGTTCGATCGGGTCGCGCTCCTCGTCGATGTCGTCGAACCCCGAAAGAATGCTGGCGGCTCGCTCGCGTTCGTCGACAACCATCGTTGCCGGGGGAAGCTGCGGGGGACCGACCCCGAGGGCCAACATTCGCTCGTCGAAAGAGACGAACCCGGGGGCCGAGGCATCGGATCGATGCAGCCCGTCCGTTGCGTCGACGAGAACCGTCCCAAGCACGTGCGCATCGACGAGACCGAGGTTGGTGAACGCCTGACCGAGTGTCTTCCGTTTCGTGGCCCCCGCTCGCAGTACCACGATCGTTGCATCGACAAGACCGGACATCACGGTGGCATCGGCGTACGCAAGTACCTCCGGGGTGTCGACGATCGTGACGTCGAATGATTCCTTGAAGTGACGGAAGACCGAACGAGCGCGATCGATGCTCAACACTTCGGCCGGATTGACGGTCACCGATCCCCGAGGGAGGCCCCGCAACGTCGAGGAGAGCCCGAGTCGCACGAGCGGCGTATCGAGGTCGCGCTCGCCGATGAGGAGCTCGACCAATCCGGTGCCCGCCATCTCGTCGAATCGTTTCGACAAGCCGTCGTCGGCCCGGAGATCAGCGTCGATCACTGCTGTCTTGAGGCCGATCATGGCGAAGCTGACGGCGAGGTTGGCGGCCACGTTTGTCTTGCCCTCGCCGCGCCCAGGGCTCGTGATCTGGATCAGCAGGTTGGGCTTGCGGCCGAGTGAATGCAGAACAGAAGCCCGAAGCGTTCGGTAGGCCTCCGCCGTGGCCGACTCTGGATCTTCCAAGGACGCCACCTTCCCGGGGCGCAGTGAACAGGGCGGAATGGCACCGAGGACCGGTACCCCGGTTCCCGCCGCGTCGAGGTCGCTCGTGCTGCGCACCGTGTCATCGAGCGAATCGGCGATCAGCGCGATCACGACCGCCAGGACACTCCCCAGGACGAAGGCGAAGATGGCGCTCCGAACCGGCCTCGGACTGATCGGATCATTCGGTTCGGTCGCCGGCTCGCCGAGTTCGACACCGGCCGGATCAGAGGCGATCAGGAAATCGATGTCATCGATCTGGCCGAGGAGCTCGTTCTGCTGAGAGAGCCGGGCGTCGAGTCGGACGCTGGCGCGGAGGTCCGCCGGGTCCAGTGCCAGCTGAGACTCGAGATCGTCGATCTCGAGCTGCAGGGTGTCCAACTGGCTCTCGACCTGGCCCTGTGCCAGACGGAGCCGCTCGATCTCTTCGTTCTGACGCATGGCAACAAAGGTCGAGGCGTAGGTGTTGGCGATGACCGCAGCACCCTGCGCCGTGTTGTAGCGCGCCGTGACCAGCAGCAGATCTGGTTCGTCCGTGTCGAACTCGACGGCCGGCTCGAAACGCAGCAGTTCGTTGGCCGTGGTCCGCAGCTCGGAGCCCTCGAGCGCTCGCAGTTCCGTCTGGAGCGCTCGATCGAGATCGCGGGAGTCGCGATTCAGGAGGAGGTCCCCCGCCGGACGCTCGACGATCACGATGCGGCTGGTCGTCTCGAAGGTCTCATCCGAGACGAGCGACTGAACGATCGACACGTTGAGCGCCAGGGCGATGACGATCACCAGGAGTCGCCACCGTCGTCGGATCAGCTCGGTGTAACGAGTGAGGTCAGTTCGATTCATGAAACTCGTCCCCCATCGCGATTCTGTAACGCCGGCGTTCGACCATAGAGCACGAGACCCATCAGTGCCGTTCCTGTGGCCGTCCACTCTGCCACCAACCGGTCCAATTCAACGAGGGCAACCTCACCCTTTTCCACCAGCAACACCAGGCCTGCAGCGCCCCGATCCGAATCTCGTCCAGTCGAGTTCGACACCCGAATCGGACTTCGAGTTCCGGACTCTAGCTCCAAGGCACGGGTCAAGTGCTCGGCCACCATGTGCGACCTCGCTCGAGAGCGACCGAGTTCGACCACCGTGACCTCGGTGCCGTGGTGCAGGGGCAGATCTCTCATGAGGCGGCGAGCGATGGCGCGAACCGCAGGACTGTCCGCATCGACCGGGCCGGCTGTCCAATCGATGGGCTGGACGTCGCGATATGACCGCAAGAGATCATCCAGAGAGAAGACACGCTCGCTCGCCAGGTGACGAATCGAGAGCAGCGAGACACTCCAACCTGTCCCGAGCAGCAGGGCAAGCCCGAGCAGCAAGACCCTCGGCGTCGTCGATGCCGGTTCCACGAGGACCGAACCATCACGGATCACCGACGTTCCGACGATGCGGGAACGAGTCAGCAGCTCTTCCCGACGCTCCTCGAGCGCGAGGAGTCGAGCGAGAAGCGATCGCTCGACAGTGAGTGATGCAACACCGATCGGGTCAGACACCGGGGCCCGACCATCGATCATTGCCACCTGTTCGAGTACCAGGTCGTCGTAGGGCCCCTGCATCACCGCGATGAGCGCGTCGGCGTAGGCCTGGATCAACGCCTCTGCCTCATCGATTCCGCCGACCACCGAGAGCTCGATGAGCGAATCGCCTACCTCCACTGACACAGGAGCAATCGCTTCGAGGTCGGCTGTCGCCTCGACGAACGCCGCCGATCTGGCCATCGCCTCGACGAACTCGAGACGCCCGTCTGCATTCCCGCCGTCGATGATCTGACCAAGCGCGTCAGCATCGTCGACAATCACGAGCTGGAGGGACGCCACCACCTCATCCCGCTGACGATGAGTCGACGCCCATGCGCCACACACGGCGATCGTGGCCGCCCCGAGCACCACGAATGCGTGGGCCCGAGCCTGGTGCATGATCGGAGTGAGCAACGAGCTCGACGATTCTGAGACAGCCGCCGTGTGCGCCTCGGTGAAAGCCAAGCCGGTCACCAACGCAACCAGCAGCATGAACGGTGGCTGCTCGAGCCAGTCGAAGATGTAGGCCAGCGGCATGACCAGCACCCAGGCCGCGATCGCCGACTGGGCCAGGGCGGTCCCGAGCCGACGGAGTTCATCGACGATGGACCAGATCATCCAGCCCTGCGGCCAGGAGACCGAGCAATCCGTAGTCGCCGGCGATGCCGAGCAGGGAGGACTGCCCCGAGGAGAACGATGAGTCGGCGATGTACCCGGCCCCGGCGAGGGCCCGATCGTACGACTCGGTGAGCGAACCCGGTTCGAGCCCGATCGCCTCGGTCGGGCTGCCCTCGGACTCGAGCAGCGTCGTGAGGTAGCCGAACCTCGACACCGTCTCCCCCGGGCCGAAACCAAACGCTCCCTGGAGCGGATCGGACAGCAGGTCGCGGAAGATCAGCCTGGTCAGGGCCGGCTTGCCCCCGCCGGTGTCATTCGTTCGCTGCACCATGTCCAAGCGCCGAATCGACCGGCGCCATCGTGAGCACGACCACGACGAACCCCGCGGCCAAGAGAAGCGCTGTCAGGATGCGCCGGGCGTCGAAGCTGCTCCGCGAAGCGAAGATCGTCGCCGCCACGTAGGCGATCGGGGCCGGAAACATCACCTGTTTGGCGTCGGCGAGGACGCCGATGAGCAGCACCACAGCGGCGATGGCCACGACGAGGATCGGGCGTTTCACCAGGGCGATGGCGGCGAACAGGCCGATGATCAACCCGCCGGCCATCACATGATGTCCGGCCCCGGCTCCCAACAACGTTCCCTTGACATCGTCAGGGTTCGTGCTGCCCAATGATTGGACGACAGCGAACGGGACCTGGATGACGCAGACGGCGGCGAGCGTTCCGATGAGGAAACGTCGGCCGACTCGATCCGGGGTTGCCAGCAGGATCGCAGCCAAGAGCAGGAAGGGCTCGAGCGTCAGGAGGAGTCCGGCGAGCAGACGCTCGGCCGGCGCACCGTTCACGAGCGCCGACAAGACGATCACACCGGCGAAACCGCCGATTCGCCTTGAGGATCCGCACCCGCTCGGGCGGCACCGGACTGTCGGATCCGAGACGAGCGACAACGGCCGAGATCACGAGGAGCAGCACGAGTCCGAAGTCGGCGAAATCGAACAATCGAGGGGCGAGGCCGGTCGTCGTCAACAGATCGCGAAATCCAGGGCGAGAGGACGGCCAGCATCACCAGCACCCAGGGCCGAGCTGCGAGCAGCACCACGACCACGGGGATCGCGGCAAGCGCGTAGGCAAGAGCCGCCTGGCTCGGCAGGAGGAATCCGACGGCACCGGCACCGGCCAGGGCCAGCAGCATCACCGGCATCTGATCGAGACGAATCGACGGCATCGCGACGTTCACAGGGGTGTCACCGTGATCGGCCCGAAGACTGCGTCGAGGTGATGAGCAGCGATCCCGATCGAGCCGGACCGTGGTCCGGTCGTCTCGAGCATCTCGAGATCCCACACGGCTGGTTCCGGCGAGCCCTGCGGCCACATCTTGAACCGATAGTCGACGCCGTCCGGGAGCGTCTCGACCCGGAACTTCATGTTGTACGGGACCCCGAAGCGAAGTCTGGTCGTCGGGCCGATGACCTCGTTGTTCACCTCGTTGCCGGTCAGCTGAATCCGTTCGAGCGGCGGCCACAGGACGAGCGCGAAGGCGCCAGTCGGCCAGTAACCGATCTGGGGCTGTCGGCCTCCCCAGTCGACGTGGCCCTGCCAACCACCGGCGAAGAAGATGTTCGACGGACCGGGATTGGGGTTGACGAACGTCGTGTCGAGGGCCCGCGGCGTGACCACCATCGTGGCCTCGTAGTCGGTCCAATTCTGGTTGCCGATCAGCATCAAGCGATCGCGATCCGGGCGAGACGATTCCGAGCGTGTCGCCGCGGATCTCGAAATGGCCGTCGGTGATCTGCACGACGTCCTGGATGTTCTCCACGTCAGCCCAGTCGATGGTGATCGGGCGCAAGTGCCGGGTCCCCCGTGATTCGACGGACCACCACGGACTCACTGGTCACATTGCCGAGCAGGTCGATGGCGGTGATCTCCACCGTGTTCTCGCCGAGAGCCACATCGCCCCACGGCAGTTCGATGTTGAAATCGCCTGCGTCGCCGAGGCGCCACTGATCGGGCCCGATGCCGAGCGTTCCTTCCGGTCCACCGTTGAAGGTGTACGTGAGGCTCTCGAGGCCGTCGGGATCACGCACATTCCCGAGCACGTTGGCGAAGTTCTGGGATTTGCCGTAGACGCCGAAGGTCTGATCGAGCCCGTACCAGATGTCGATCACGGTGTCGGTCGAGACCGCGCCGAACTCCAGAGTCAACTCCAGGTCACTGTCGACCGAAATGCGACGGGTCGTCCCCTCCGAGGTCCCGGGCCCAGACCAGCCCAACACCTCCCAGCCGGCTGCCGGCTGGGCCCGCACGATCAAGACGTCGCCGAATGCAAGCTGCTCGAGCGGTGGGTCGAGCGTGTAGCTGCCGTCGCCAACGACGTTGACGACCACCTTCGGTCCACCCGGGAACGTCGCCCGATCCGACGTTGGCCAAGCCGAGCACGGTCGCGACGACGCCCGGCACCGTCCCGTCGGCGTTCGCCGCAGCCCCCGCTCCGATCGCGAACGTCGCGATCGAGAGATCCCGCTCGAACGCTGCGACCTCGATGAGCTCTCGGTTGTCAGGCCGGTACCAGATGTTCCACGTGTCGCCGATCCGACTGACACGCAAGGTGAGGAGCTCAGGCGATCCGGCGACCGATGCAACTCCGACGATGGTGGTCTGCCCGCCCCTCGTGCTCTTGGCCTGGACGGAAAGACCGACCCCTCGATCGATGTCGACCGTCACCCAGTCCCCCGGACTCTTCTCGAACGACAGGCCAACCGTCTGGCCGAGCTCGCCCGGAAGCCGTGAGAAGATCACCTCGATCACGAAGTCCTCGTCGTCGACCGCACGCCCGATACGAGGTCGATCGAGTTCACCCCAGGCTTCGTGTTCGGTGCCGGCCGGCACATCGATCATCAACGACCCATCGACGAGTGCGATGACTGCCGAATCGGCATCGGTCGGGACCCACGCCGGGGACAGCACATCGTCGGAGAAACCGTCGGTGACGAAACTCGATCCCTTGGGTGGGTCGAGCGGCTGCGACGGCCCGAACGCAGCGACCACCTCGGTTTGGGTCGCCGTTGCACTCCGCCACACGAGCGCACCCACCGCCACGCAGAGCCGCAGCGATCAACAGTACGGCGATCGACGTCGTCGCCGATCGAGCTTGTCGACTACTCCGCGCAGCCATCATCTGCCGCAGCGTAGAGCAGTGCGGGGCACGGCCACGGTCGACCCGGTCAGCGAACGACCACCGGTTCGGGGACGGGGACGATGAACGACCCGCCCAGATTCCGATACTCGGACTGCTGTTCCATGATCTCGGAGGCGAAGTTCCACGCCAGGATCAGCACCAGATCGGGCCGGTCCTCGACGAGTGCCGACGGGTCCCGAATCAACTGATGCGTCCCCGGCATGTAACGACCCTGCTTGTGGACGTTGCGATCCACGACGTAGCTCACCAGATCGGTCCCGAGCCCGACCGTGTTCAGCATGGTCGCCCCCTTCGCTGCCGCACCGTAGGCGGCGACCGTCTTCCCGGCAGCGACGTTCTCCTCGACCAGAGTAGCGCAACGACGCGGACAAGCTCGGACACCCGTCGAGCGAAGTCGCGATAGAAGTCGATCTGGTCGAGACCAACCGATCGTTCCGCCTCGAGCCGTCCCAGCACGTACTCGGTGGGCTCCTCACGTTTGCCGAAGTGCCAGCGGTTCGTCCCGCCGTGGAGATCGGGGAAGTACTCGACGTGATTCAGGAACAGGCCGTGGCGACGAACGAGTGCATCGATGGACAGGCACGAGTAGTACATGAAGTGCTCGTGGTAGATCGTGTCGAAGGCGCAGCGCTCGATGAGGTCCCAGACGCTCGGGTTCTCGACCGTGATCACCCCGTCGTCGGCGAGCAGGTGCGCCATGCCGCCGACGAAGCTGTTCAGGTCAGGAACGTGCGCCATCACGTTGTTGGCGATGATGACGTCTGCTGCCTTGCCCTCTCGGCGCAGCTCCTGGGCCAACTCGAGGCCGAAGAACTTCTCGAGTGTCGGCACTCCGGCAGCCCGAGCAGCCGCCGCCTGGTCGGGGGCGGGATCGATACCGAGAACGGGAACACCTTCGTCGACGAAGTTCTTCAGGAGGTAGCCGTCGTTGCTCGCCAGCTCGACCACCAACGAGTCCGAGCTGAGCCCGCGTGACGCGATGAGGTTCTTCGCATGGGCACGACTGTGTTCCATCACAGTAGTCGGAGAACGACGAGAAGTAGAGGTAGTTGTCGACGAACAGCACCTCCGGCGGGACCTCTTCGGTGATCTGCACCAGGGCGCACGTCCGGACAGAACGCCACCTCGAGCGGAAAGGAAGCCTCGGGCTCGTCGAGCTGGTCGACGGTGACGAGAGCGTCGGCCAAGGGGGTGTGGCCGAGGTCGAGGAAGGCCAAGAGCCCGGTCGAACCACACGAACGGCAGGGAAGGCCGGCGAGTGTCATGCAGCGCTTCCGGCCGAAGTCTCGGTCCGAATGCTGTCGAGGTGAAGCCCGGATTCGAGATTGCGGAGATCGTCGGTGACGCGACCCGCGGCCTGGCCGGCCAACAGATGCTTCACCCGTTGGAGGTGCGAGCCCTCGAGCACGGTGAGTCCGAGTTCGAACGAACGCATGGCCTCGAGGAGGGACTCCACTCCGCGGCGAACCGTCCATTGCGGGACGGCGTCAGGCACGAGCGCAGCGAACTTCGAACAATCGACTCGATAGTTCCGAAGGTCGTCGAACGCCGTGTCGGAGATGGTGATCGGACACCCGACGACCTCGGCCACGATCTCGGCCACATCGCGGATCAGGTAGTTCTCCTCGGTGGCGCCGATGTTGAAGGCCTCACCGTGCACCTTCTCGATCGGCTGTTCCGCCAGGGCGCAGAACGCACGCGAGATGTCCTCGATGTGGACCAGCGGGCGCCAGCTCGAGCCATCGCTCTTCAGGAAGACGGTCGAGTTGGCGACCGCGTAACCGGTGAGGTTGTTCACCACGAGATCACCCCGCAGCCGGGGCGAGACACCGTAGGCAGTGGCGTTGCGCAGGAAGGTCGGCGAGAACGTGTCGTCTGCCATGGCAAGCAGATCGCGTTCGGCGAACACCTTGGACTCCCCGTACGGCGTGACCGGCAGGAACTCGGCCGACTCGTCGAGGAAATCGTCGCCGTGAGCGCCGTAGATCGAACACGAGGAGGAGAAGAGGAAGCGGCGAACCCCCGCAGCCTTCGCCGCCTCGGCCACCCGCATGGTTCCGCGATGGTTGATCTCGTAGGTCGCCTCCGGATTCAGATCGCCGGCCGGATCGTTGCTCAGACCGGCCAGATGCATCACGACGTCGACGCCGGTGAAGTGCTCAGCCTCGACGTCGCGGATGTCGATGTCGATGATCTCGTCTGGGGCGACACGCCTCGTCACCGAAGACGCACCCGTGGAACAAGAAGTTGTCGAGACCGACGACGTGATGTCCGGCCCGTTTGAGCATCGGAACCAGGACGGTTCCGATGTAGCCGTCGTGACCAGTGACGAGCACCTTCATGACGTCACCGCCCATGGGGCCGTTCCGGATTGCCAGAACTCTTCGAGCCGCACCCGGTCCCGCAACGTGTCCATGCACGCCCAGAAGCCTTCGTGTCGGTACGCCATCAGTTCGCCATCCTTCGCCAGTCGTTCGAGCGGCTCGCGCTCGAACAAGGTGTCGTCACCATCGATGTAGTCGGCCACCTCGGGCTCGAGCACGAAGAACGCCCCGTTGATCCAACCCTCTGCCGCCTGCGGTTTCTCGGAGAATTCCTGGATACGACCGTCCTCGGCGATGTCGATGTGGCCGAAACGGGCCGGTGGTCGCACGGCGGTCATGGTGGCGAGCTTTCCGTGGGACCGGTGGAAGTCGAGCAGCGCGTGGAGGTCGACCGTCGAGAGGCCGTCACCCCAGGTCAGCATGCAGGTCTCGTTCGCCGAGGTAGGGCATCAGTCGTTTGATCCGACCCCCCGTGTTGGTGTCGCGGCCGGTTTCGATCAGCTGGACTTCCCAGTCGACCGAGTGGTCGATGTGCTGGCTGACCTCGCCCCTGGGCGCACCCATCTTGACGGTGAGATCACCGGTCAGATTGACCTCGTCGAAGAACCATCGCTTGATGAACTCGCCCTTGTAGCCGAGCGCCACCGCGAACTCGTCGAAGCCGAATCTCGAGTAGTACTCCATGATGTGCCAGAGAATCGGACGACCACCGATCTCGACCATCGGCTTCGGTTTGACCGTCGTCTCTTCCGACAGGCGAGTGCCAACGCCGCCTGCCAATATCCCCACCTTCATGTTCCAGCCTTTGTTTGTTGTCGAACTTCGTCGGTGTCCAGCCCTCCGCCGTGGAAGGCCCACCCCAATTGTGCGAACGCACGCATCAATGCCACCTGAGCGAAACCGTCAGGAATGCTCGCCGGCGATGAGCTCCTTGGCCACGACCTCGGCCGGGCGCCACTCGATACTGATCGCCTCGTTCAGCTCGGTCGGTTCCTGCACACCGAGCACGGTCCTGGCGAGAAAGGCGTGAAAGCGCTGATTCGAGAAGCCGCTGCTCGGGAACCACGACGTCAACGGCTCGACGTCAGCCGACTTGAATGTCCGGTCTCCTCGAGACATTCCCGGACCGCGCCCTCGATCGGCGTCTCTCCCGGGATCGACCCGACCGGCCGGCAGCTCCCAGGCCCACGTGTCGGGGATGAAGCGATGACGGTAGATCATGAGCAGCTCGCGCTGATCGTTGACGACGACCATGCCCGCTGCGTCCTGCGGCGACACGACCACTTCGTGTTCGATCACGCGCCCGTCGTTCAGACGGACCGTGTCGACATGGAGCTCGACCCACCACGAGGCGTACACGGTTCGGCGATCCAGCACCTGCCACTCGGATGCCGCATCGTGCGGACGGTCGTCGGTCAGCGCCATGTCAGTACGCCCCCGGACGGCCGTTGACGAACTGCCACGCCGTGACGAGCAGGATCCTCAGATCACCGAAGAACGACCGCTCGTTGACGTAGCGGACGTCGAGCGGAATCCGTTGTGCGAAGGTCAGGTCACTGCGACCGGAGATCTGCCACAAGCCAGTGAGGCCCCCCTTGACCGTGACCACGGACGGGAAGACGGCGCCGAGCCGCTCGGCTTCCTCGATGAGCAGCGGCCGAGGGCCGACCATGCTCATGTGTCCGAGGACGACATTCAGCAGTTGCGGAAGCTCGTCGAGACTCCATCGCCGGAGGAAGCGACCGAACCCGGTGATCCGTGGATCGTCGACCAGCTTCATCCGCTCGCGGTAGGCCTCGAGACGCGGTCGGGTCCGACGCGAAATGAGCGGCCAACGTCGACCCGCCGTCCGAGTACATCGTCCGCAGCTTCCACATCGTGAAGAATCGACCACCTCTGGTGATTCGATGCGAGCCGAAGAACGCCGGCCCAGACGACGTCATGTCGCACCGCAACGGCGAGCACCACGATCAGCGGTGTCGTCAGGATCAACAGCGGTACGGCAACAGCGAGATCGAGCATGCGTGTGGCGGCTCGCCGAGACCGAGGAAGCGGTTGATCGAGCAGCGGGTGCGTCGTCGACCCACCGACCACCAGATGCGGCGGGTCGACGGTGAGGTCCAGGATCAGACCGCCCTCGAGGGGCGTTTTCACCGGATCCTTCGCTCCGCGCCATTCGTAGACAGCTCCTGTGTTCACGCGGCACGTCCGAACAGCAGAACGAGAGCGACCTCGTCACCAGTCCACCGATCTTCCGTTCCCACGGTCCACCAATCCACGATTTCTTCCGCCTCAGAACCGACACTCCCTCCGAGTTCACCCATGGATATCACGACGTCCACCCGAACTCCATGATGCAACGGGTGATTTGCTTGGGCCGACCTGCCCAACCGATCAACCGAGGGCTGGATCCCCGGCGGAGAGCACGCGATCGAAGACCAGAACTCGCTCGATGACGCCTTCGAAGGCCGGTCCCGGCTGTACTCGTCTCCGACGAGGACGGGAAAGGACGAATCCCACTCACTGAACGACAGCCCCGCAACGGCGAACGTCGTACGCAACTCGCCGTCGACGAACACGGCCATCGCCATCGGTCACGGTGACGGCGACCGTCACTCGGCGGCCGGCTGTGAAAACCCCCGGAACGAGTTCCCACCGCAGCTCTGCACTGGTGCGAACCCGCACACTGAGCTGATCCAGTTCCTGCCCGATGTGCGTGTTGACGAGCGACAGGTCCGTGCCTGCCGACGACGTGAAGATCCTGGTGGGTCCACCGGATCCGATCGAATCCGGTACCACCGTGGCCACGAGGTGTACCCATCGCCGCCGAGCAGACTGCATCGCAGATCGACCGAGTCCTCCGACACCAACCCGTCCCCGAGCGGCTGCGGGTCGGCCGAACCGAGCTGGACCATCTGCCCTTCCACTGCGATGATCGGCCCGCCGTCGATCGCCTCGATGCGGTCATAACCCGAGTCGCGGCACGTGATGGCACTCTGCACCTCGTCGAGTCCGATGGCAGTGACCACAGCAGAACCAACGAGACCGAGCGCGCAGAACCCCGCCGTCCACCACGCTCGGAGCGACGGGTCGCGGAGCAGCCGGACCGAGATCAGCACCACGATCGAAGCAGCACCGATACCGAGCAGGTTTCCGGCGAGATCCGAGCCTTGAGCCTGACGGGTCTCGGTCAGGATCGGCTGCAACCATTCGCTGATACGCGGCGACGGCCACGATTCCGGCGATCCCCAGGCCCAAGCCCCGTTTCAGACCGAGGAGCTGCGCCACCAGCGCGAGGAAGGCGAGGGCGACGAAGAAGAACACGACCACGTGGCCGACGACAGGCTCCAGGCCGGGGACCTCGCCTGCCTCCGTCCGAAACAATGACCACGAACCGAAGACCACCCACACGACCAGCACGGCCAACAACACGCGGTTCGGCCGAGGGGTTTCCACGGCGCCAGTCTCGCAGATGGTGCACACTCTCCTGGTGGGCAAACTCGACCTGTCGGCCACGTTCTCGTGGCTCATGGTTCCGTGGCGTGAACTCCCACCGCCATCGCCCTGATCGCGTCAGCGGCAGCTCTACCGTTGCCGCTCAGGCCGTCCGGTCAGAACGCCCCCGGGCGACCGCTGAAGAACTGGCGAATCGTGGTGCCGAGGATCCGCAGATCGCCGCGAAACGTGCGTCCGTTGACGTACTCCACGTCGAGCGGGACCCGCTGTTCGAACGTGAGCGAGCTCCGACCCGACACCTGCCACAACCCGGTCAAGCCGCCCTTGACCCGAACGACGGTGGGAAAGGCCGGACCCATGCGTTCGGCCTCCTCTGCCAGCAGCGGGCGGGGGCCGACGATGCTCATGTCGCCTCGAATCACGTTCAACAACTGAGGCAGCTCATCGAGGCTCCACCGCCGCAGCACACGACCGAGTGACGTGACCCTGGGGTCGTGTTCCAGCTTCATACATGCCTCGAACTCGGCCCGATCCTCCGGGTGCTGCCGGAAGTGTTCGTCCAGGATGCGGTCCCCGTCGGTTGACATCGTGCGGAGTCTTCCACATGTCGAAGAAGCGACCATCTCGAGTGATTCGCCTGCGAGGCAAAGAGCGACGGGCCGGGCGAGTCGAAGCGAACGGCGACGAGCAGGATCGACACGATCGGCACGGAGATGACGAAGGCGGGGATGGCGATCGTCAGATCGAGAGTCCGGACGGCGAACCGCCTGGACCAGCGAGGCGTCTCGGTGGAGAGCGGTTGATGCTCGACCCCGGCGACCAGCAGCGTCGGCGGCTCCGATCGGAGATCGATGACCAGCTCGCCCTCGAGCGAGGCCAGCTCGGGGATCGACGGGTGGCGGGACCGCCGGTACCGCCTCGACGTCTGAGGTCCGGCCTGTCGCCGGAGCCGCGGCGGATGACCATGCACGACTCACTGGTGCCCGACCCAAACCGAATTCCCGCTCCACTCCGTCATGTCCACGTCCCTCCACGTTTCTCATGAGATCTCTGGCGCCGCCCGGCGACACGCTAGCTCAGGTCGGAGCCCACACCACGCTCTGGCGGAGCAGGTCCTCGATGCTCGCTTCGTCGTGCCCGAGCTCGGTCAGCACCGCCACGGTGTGCTGCCCGAGCAGGGGCGCACCAGCCGGGTCCGGCGAGCGCTCGGCCCCGAAGCGGGCCGCCGGCCGCGGCTCGCGAATCGAGCCGATGCTGGGGCTGTCGTAGGTGACCAGACTCTCGCTGTGGACGATTTGCGGGTCTTCGTGGACCTGACCCAACGACAACACCGGTCCACCGGGCATGTCGTTCGTTCGAAGCCGCTGCAACGCCTCGGCACTCGTCAACTCGGCCAACACGGCGTCCACCGCCTCGGCCAGCGCCGCCGCATTCAGCTGCCGATCGGCATAGGTGGCGAACCTCGGGTCGTCGGCCAACGCCGGATCGATCGCCGCGCACAAGCGGGGCCAGGTGCTGTTGGTGGCCAGGTTCAGCGTGATGTAGCCATCCCTGGTCGGGCGGACCTCGTAGTTCGCCGACATGGGCGGGGTCACGGTGATCCCCTCCCCCTGGAGGGCGTGGTTCCACATGCCGTCCGGCCAGACGAACTGGAGGCCGGCGCTCACCATGTCGATCTCGAGGTGCTGTCCCTCCCCGGTTCGCTCCCGATGCAGGAGTGCTGCCGTCACGGCCTGGGCCACCGTCAAGGCCGTCGCCTTGTCGATGGTGAGGTTCTTCGTCAACTGCGGCGCTCCACCTCCGCCCTCGAAGGCGGCGAGCCCGGTGACGCCCTGGATCACGAAGTCGTACACCATCTGGTCGGCGTACGGCCCGGTGGCCCCGAAACCGCTGACCGACACGTAGACCAGCCGAGGATTCCTCGCGAGCATTGCCTCGGGTCCGACGCCCATGCGTTCGGTCGCCCCCGGTCGAAAGTTCTGGATGAAGACGTCTGCGCCCTCGATCAGGTCGATCAGCAGATCTCCGGCCGGCATCGATCTTCGTGTTGAGTGCAATCGAGCGTTTCCCACGGTTGCAGGCATGGAAGACCGAGCCCATCCCGTTGCGGATGTTGCCCAATCCGCGCATCCGGTCTCCGGTCCCGTTCGCCGCCTCGACCTTGACGACGTCTGCGCCCTGATCGCTCAGCAACGACGCCGCCATCGGAGCGGAGATCATCTGCGCCGCCTCGATCACTCGGATACCGGCCAGCGGGCGGGCGACGTCTGGTGAAGCCATGCCCAGTGTCTAGGGCTTTTGCGGCCGGCCCGCCAAGCGACCAACCTGTCCGGTCGTGCCACCTCCGACCCACGATCCGTCGAGACCAGCACCCGGCGTCGCCCCCTTCGATCCGGACACGGTGCCCGTGCTCCCGGCAGCCACCGTGATGCTGGTCGACGATCGACCCGTAGGAGACGGTTCGCCCCCGACGCTCCATGTCCTGATGGTGCAGCGAACGGCCAGATTGGTGTTCGCCCCTGCGGCGTGGGTGTTCCCCGGCGGCCGGGTCGATCCGGACGACCACTCCGACCAGTTCGACGACATCTGCGACGGTCTCAGCGATGTCGAGGCTTCGTCGATCCTCGACGTCGACCACGGGGGGCTCGCCTGGTGGATCGCTGCATGCCGAGAGACGCTCGAGGAGGCCGGCCTGCTCCTGGCATCGAATCTGGACGCCCTCGACCACGTCGACATCATCGATTTCCGGGACCGGGTGCGAGAAGAGGAGAGCGTCTTCGTCGATCTGCTCGTCGAACACGAACTGCGTATCGACGCCACCCTGATCGAGGAGGTGGCCCGGTTCATCACCCCGAACGGATCGCCACGTCGATTCGACGCCCGTTTCTTCGTCGCTCACCCACCCGACGGGCAGGAACCGCATCACGACGAGGGCGAGATCGTCGCCTGGGAGTGGGTCGAACCGGGTGACGCCCTCCGCCGTTGGCGGGCTGGCGAATTCGAGATGATCTCACCGACGGTGCGCATGGTCGAGTGCCTGACTCGCTACGAAACCGCAGACCAGGTGATGGCGGCCGCCGGGGAGCGTCGCCCGTACCAGCGGGTGCGCGTGGTCGACCCGGCCGGTGAGTATCGAGTGGTCCTGCCTGGTGAGGACGGCTACGACACCGCCGAACTCGAGGTCGAGTCCGGCTGGGTCCGCTTCTGAGTCCGTGGCACCCGTTCTGCGGCACCTCACCCGCAATTCTGCGGGCTCACTACCACAGAACGGGGGGTGAAACAACAGAACAGGGGCGAAAACCCCCTAGCCTCATTGGGTGACTGAAACTCGTGAACGATCCGACATTCGCAATGTGGCGATCGTCGCCCACGTCGACCACGGCAAGACCACCCTCGTCGACGCCATGCTCAATCAATCCGGTGCCTTCCGGGCCAACGAGGAAGTGACCGACCGGGTCATGGACTCCGGCGACCTCGAACGTGAGAAGGGCATCACGATCCTCGCCAAGAACACGTCGGTCGTGTGGAACGACATCACGATGAACATCGTCGACACTCCCGGCCACGCCGATTTCGGTGGCGAGGTCGAACGAGCGCTCACCATGGTCGACGGGGTCGTCCTGCTGGTCGACGCCGCCGAGGGCCCACTCCCCCAGACCCGTTTCGTGCTCCGCAAGGCGCTCGCCCGCGACCTTCCCGTGATCCTCGTGATCAACAAGGTCGACCGCCCGGACGCCCGCGTCGAGGCCGTCGTCGACGAGGTCTACGAACTGTTCCTCGACATCGACGCCCGCGACGATCAGATCGACTTCCCGATCGTCTACTGCGCGGCCCGCGATGGTTGGGCCACCACCGAACTCGGAGGCAAGGGCGAGAACCTCGAGCCCCTGTTCCACCTGCTCGTCGACCACATCCCGGCACCCAGCTACATCGAGGGACACCCGCTCCAGGCCTGGGTCACCAACCTCGACGCCGACCCGTACGTCGGCCGCCTCGCCCTCTGTCGGGTGATGAACGGAACGCTCACCAAGGGTCAATCACTCGCCCTCAGCCGGGTCGACGGCTCGGTCAGCCGGGTCAAGATCTCCGAGCTGTACCTCACTCGTTTCCTCGAGCGAGTGCCGGCGCTGAAGGCGGGCCCCGGCGACCTCGTTGCCATTGCCGGCATCGACGACATCCTGATCGGCGAGACCCTCGTCGATGCCGAGGATCCCCGCCCCATGCCGGTGATCGCCGTCGACGAACCCGCCCTGTCGATGACCATCGGCACCAACACCTCGCCGCTTGCCGGCAAGGACGGCGACAAGCTGACGGCCCGGATGGTGAAGGACCGCATCGACCGCGAACTCGTCGGCAACATGAGCCTGCGGGTTCTCAACACCGACCGCCCGGACGCCTGGGAAGTCCAGGCTCGTGGTGAGCTCCAGCTGGCCATCCTCGTCGAGCAGATGCGCCGCGAAGGGTTCGAGCTCACCGTCGGCAAACCACAGGTCGTCATCAAGGAAGTCGACGGCAAGATCCACGAGCCGGTCGAGCGCGTCACCATCGACGTGCCGGAAGAACACCTCGGCGCGGTCACCCAGCTCCTCGCCGCCCGCAAGGGTCGCATGGAGAACATGGTCAACCACGGCACCGGCTGGGTCCGCCTCGACTACCTCGTGCCCTCACGCGGTCTCATCGGCTTCCGCACCGAGTTCCTCACCGAGACCCGCGGCACCGGCGTCATCAACCACACGTTCGAGGACTTCGAGCCGTGGTTCGGCGAGCTCCGCACCCGGCGCACCGGCTCGCTGATCGCCGACCGCCAGGGCCCCGTCACCGCCTACGCCCTGATGGCGCTGCAGGAACGGGCCCAGATGCTCGTCTCGCCGACCGCCGATGTCTACAACGGCATGATCGTCGGCGAGAACAGCCGCTCCGAGGACATGGAAGTCAACGTCTGCAAGGAGAAGCAGCTCACCAACCACCGGGCCGCCGCCTCGGACGCAACGGTGAAACTGACTCCCCCGAAGATCCTCAGCCTCGAACAGTCGCTCGAGTTCATCTCGGACGACGAATGTGTCGAGGTCACGCCGAACCACACCCGCCTCCGCAAGGTCGAGCTCGACCCGCACGAGCGGGCCCGACGCCAGAAGCAGCTCAAGGCCGAGCGCCAAGCCGAGAACGCCTGACCCGAACCCGTTCTGCGGCACCTGAACCTCATTTCTGAGGGCTGTGTGCCGCAGAACGGGTAGATCGTTGTGCGAGACGGAGCCTCAGCCCTCGCCGAGCACGCAGGCGAAGGCGAGGTCGGTCACGATCGTCTCCTCCTCCGGTGTGAGCGAACCGCGATCGTCGAGCCGGTCCTCGCCGATCTGATCCTCGAGGCCGTCGACCACACACGTGGCCTGCTCGGTGGTCAGCCCGCCCTCGACGAAATCGTCGATGGCGCCGGCGCGGTCGTAGCCACCCGAACAAGCCGAGGCCAGACCTGCGGCCACGAGAACGACGGGGAGCATGCGATAACGCTTGTTCATTACTGATTCCTTCTGTTGGTGTGGGCCCGGAGAGGTTCCGGACCGTGGGATCGACCGGCGGTGTTCGTCGGCCAGGCGGAGAGGGATCGACAGCTACTCGGTCTGAAAGGCCGACAACGCGATGTCGCAGGTCTCCAGCGTCGCGAGGAAACCGGCGACCGCCTCGGGACTGAGCTCGTCCGGATTGACCGACATCTCGGCGAGAACCGCGATGTCAGTGTTGTCGAGGAAGCAGGCCGCCTGCTCGGCGCTGACGCCGGGAGAGGTGCGAATGAACCCCTCGATGAAGGCCTGGCGGCCGACCTCGGTCTGCAGGATCTCCTCCATTGCCGAGAAGTCACCGCTGGCGATCGCCTCGGAGAATGGATCGGTCGCTGCGTCGTCACCAGCGGCCGTGTCGTCGCCTCCGCCGTCATCGATGATGGGGGCAGGCCCGCAGAGGGCCAGATCATGTTCCTCGACCGCCGTGATCGCTCCGTTGACCGTTGCGTCACTCAGGATCGGGGACGTGACCAGGACACTGGAGTCGTAGCCGCCGGCCTGGAGCTCGGTGCGGAGGTCGACGTAGGCCGTTCGCAGCACCACGAACTGACGCTCGATCTCCGGCGGTGGCGACGCTTGCTGGAGAAGCCCGACGAGATCATCGATGAAACCTTCGAGAGCGACCGGATCGTCGAAGTCGCTGAAGGCAGCGTTCAATTGATCCGCCTCGTGGCTCAGCGAGCAGTACACGTCTTGATCGAATACGGGCGCCGTGGTGGCCACCGTGGTGGTCGTCGTGTCCGCTTCTTCGACGGTGTCGTCACTCTCGGACCCGAGGGCGTCCTCGACGGCCGCACAACCCGAAACCGAGATCATGACCAGACCGATCACCACCGTGAACGCAGCTCTGGCACCGCGTGCGCGCCGTGTCCCTCGCTCGACAGACATGGTTCCCTCCTCGTCGTCCAGAGGAACGCTAGCAGGGCCGGTTCATGTCTGGCGACAGGCCTCAATGGTCGCCGTTGTCGGGTTGGCCGCCGCAGTCCGCCGACCGCCGGGGTGCACTTGGAAGTGCAGATGGGGTGGCGTTGTCCTGGCATTGCCGGTGTTGCCGACCGTCCCGACGAGCTCACCGGCGACCACCCGCCGGTCCCCGCCGACGAAGGAATCGAGGTGGGCTCCGTAGTAGAAGGTGCCCGAATCCCCGTAGAGACCGAAGGACATGCCCCCGAGTTCGTTCCAGAACAGCACCAGATCACCCGACTCAGGAGCGACCACGGGCGATCCGACCGCGGCGAACATGTCGACGCCCTTGTGGCTTCGAGCGCCACCGTCACGGTCGGCGCCGAAGGTGTCGACGAAGCTCGAGCCCGGTGCCGGACAGACGAACGCCGCATCGGGAGCCAGCGTCGCCACGATCCCATCGAGTGCACACAGCGTCGACACCGCCGCCTCACGGTCGAACCGTGCGGTGACTCGATACGTCGGGAGCTGCCTCGAGCCTTCGTCGAGGAACTCGCGGTCGAATCGCCGAGCACGCCAGTGGAAGACGTCCTCGTCGTTCACGTCCCGCTCGACGACGTAGTCGAGACCCGATCCCGTCGGGCCACCCGTCCACTCGATGCGATAACCGCCGTCTTCGACGTCGACGGCACACTCGAATCGGCCGCCGTTACCCCGACCCCACGTGCAGGGCACGGTCGCCAGGACCTCACCGTCGCCGACCATCACCACCCGATACTCGAGCGTGCTGGCAGCTCGATCGAGGGGCGCCTCGACCTCCTCATCAGGAACCAGCCCGGCGAGGTCGGTGTCGGTCCAAACACCGCTCGAAGCAGCGGTCTCGCCCCGCAGCTCGAACTGCTCGACACCGGCAACGGACCGCTCGATCACCACCTGCTCGGCCGCGCTCGCCACCGAAGCCCATGTGACGACGACGCCATCGGGCGAATCGGCGAACTGACAGCTGACCGGGCCGGCACCGATCTCCACCGGGGCGGCCGGCGTGGTCACGATCCCGAGGGTCGCGGCGAACACCGCGAGGGCGGCGACGAGAGTCGCGCCCTTGCTCGATGATCTCACGCTCCGGTCGTTCCGCCTGGACACCTTGCACCTCCGGTACGACCGAAGGGTAGCGAATCCGGGTCAAACAGACGAGGCCGAACGGCCCAGCGCCGGCTCATCCGGGCTCACCCTGAGCAGCATCACCCAGCCAAGAGCACTCATCACGGCTGCTCCGGCGATGGCCGAGCGATAACCGGCTGCGTCGATGATCACGCCGGCGAGCGGCGGGCCGGCCAGACTGCCGACGGCGGCCGAGGTGTAGAGCGTGCCGAGAACACCCCCGATGCCCTCCATGCCGAACCGCACCGCGACCACGGCCGGGCTGATGGCGATGAACCCGCCGTAGCCGATGCCGAGCACACCGGCGTAGACGACCAGCAGCCAGTAACGGTCGCCGGCGACCAACCAGACCAGGTGGCTGGCGGCCATCAACACGTAGGACAGCCGGTAGAGCCGCATCGGACCTGTCCGATCGGCCAGGCTCCCCAGTCCGAGCCGGCCGAGCACGCTCATGCCTCCGATCACGCCGACCAGCGTTGCCGAGGCCACGGGGGCAGCGCCCTGGTCCTCGGCGTACGACGCAAGGAACACGAAGGGGACGAACAGGCCGAACGTGACGCTCAGCGTCGCGAAGTACAGGGTGGCGAAATCGCCGATCCGCATCAGGTCGCGAAACGACCGCAATCCGGGTGACGGCTGTGCCGCCGGGCCGGGTCGCGCCACCAACGCGCACCCACAGAGGAGCGCGCCACCACCGATCGCGTAGATCACGAAGGTCGTCTGCCAGGACGTCGCCGAGATGAGGGCGGCCGACAGCGGTGAACCAATGAGCGTCCCCAGACCGATTCCGGCAACGCTCATCCCGAGCGCAAGAGCCCGCCGCTGCACGAACCAGCCGCCGACCGTGGCCACCATCGGCACGTAACCACAGGCAATGGCGACCCCGACACCAACGCCATAGCTGATGTAGGCCATCACGATGCTCGTTGCCTGCGATGTCACCAGCAGGCCGACACTCAGCGCCCCGGCACCGAGCAGCAGCACGGGCCGCGGACCCACTCGATCGGCGAGCGCTCCGGTGAAGGGACCCAACGCGAACGACAGGCTGATGGTGATCGAGAACACCAAGGCCGTGGCGCCGCTGCCGGCACCGAATTCAGCCGTGATCGACTCGAAGAACGCGCCGAAGCTGTAACCGACACCGAAAACCGTGAGCATCGACACCATGGCGGCGCCGACCTGCACCCAGGCGACCCGCGAATCGAGCTCTGCCCTCACCTCGGTTGGCCGTCGTTCCACGGCGCCGAGCCTCCCACACGGCCCGGCACTTCATTCAATGAGTGCCGGGCGCTGGAGGTGTCAGGACGGTGCGGCAGCGAAGGTGATGTCGCAGGTGACCAGCAGGTCCATCAGCTCGGCGAATTGGTCGTCATCGGGGGCGTCACCCTCACCGAACACGACGAAGAGCCCGGGAGACACGTTGTCGAAGAAGCAGACGGCCTGATCCCCGGTCAGGCCCTGGGATGTCATCTCCTCGAGGACGATTGGACGCATGACCTCGCTGGCACGCATCGCCTCGAACAGCTCCTCGGTCATCTCGACACCGGCGAGATCGTCGAAACTGTCGACGTCATCCAGATCGATCGTCACCGCTTCGGTTTCGACCGGCTCGGGCAGCTCGTCAGCAGGCGCCTCGACGGCATCGTCTTCGACGAGGGCGAGTTCGGTCGCCCCGTCCGATGGTTCGTCGACAAGAGCGGCTGTCGGCGACTCCGTTCCGGAACCACAGGCTCCGAGGGTGAGCGCGCCGGCAATGAGGAGACCGATCCATCGGCCTGGGGTGTGAGCATCCATGTTCATGCGACCAGCATCGACAGGTACACCCCCTGTCTTGAGAACGAAGGTGACAGTTGGTCCGATCGGCCGATGGTGTGTCCGATGCCGGTCAGCGAGGTCCTTGTCACCGAAAGTCCCGACTCATCGGACCGCTCGCCACCGGGAGCGGTTCGAGTTTCTCGGCAACGATGTTCACCACCGCCCCTTGCCGCTCGCATCGCCCTCGCACCAGCAGGGCAACCGCGTTCCTGGCCACTCGTCGATAGCGGGTCCAACACCCCACCGAGATGACCACGTTCATCAGGCCGGTCTCGTCCTCCATGCCCATGAACGTGACCCCGGACGCCGTCGCCGGGCGCTGCCGGTGGGTGACCACACCGGCCACCAGGACCTTCGTGCCATGCTCGACCAGGTGGAGTTGATCGGCAGGGATCACCCCCATCTCGGCGAGCCGGTCGCGGAGGAACCGAGTCGGGTGGCCATTGGCAGCCACTCCGGTGGCCCACAGATCGGCCATCGCTTCCTCTTGCTCGCTCATGCCGGGAAGCTGAGGGGCGACCATGCCGGTGACGATCCCCGCCAGCTTGTCGTCACCGCCGTGCACCACGGCACCGGCGGTCCACAGATCCTGCCGCCGCCGCGAGCCGCTCCAGCCACCACCGCTCCGGCCATCACCACCCGATAGCGAACGCTCGTCACGAGGCAACCCATCGAAGGCACCGGCCGTGGCCATCGCTTCGAGCTGCTCGACATTCAAGGGCCGCTCCGGGCAACCCCGCCGAGCAACGTCCTCGATCGACTCGTACGGCCCGTTGGCGGCGACCGCCTCGGCCACCTCTGCTCCCACGTGACGGATCGAATCGAGGCCCATACGAACCGACCAACCATGGTCCCAACGCTCCCGCTCGACCTGCGCCGCTCCCTCGGGGTCACCGAAGCCGGAGATCGGCGGTGGTGTGAGTCCTTCTGCCGACCGCTCCAACACCGCCTCGGCACCCGAGCGGTTCACACACGGCGGCAAGGTCACGACGCCATGCCGACGAGCATCCTGCACCAGCGAGTGCGGCGAGTAGAACCCCATCGGCTGAGCGTTCAGCAGAGCAGCACAGAACGCTGCCGGATAGTGGAGCTTGATCCACGACGAGGCGTAGACCAGATAGGCGAAGCTGATCGAGTGGCTCTCGGGGAAGCCGTAGTTGGCGAAGGCAACGAGCTTGTGCCAGATCTCCTCACCGATGTCGTCGGTGATCCCACGTTCCCGCATGCCGTCGAAGAGCCTGGACTTGAGCCGTTCCATCTTGGCCCGGCTCCGCTTCGACCCCATGGCCCGACGCAACTCGTCTGCCTCGGCTGGGGTGAAGCCGGAGACGTCGATCGCCATCTGCATCAACTGTTCTTGGAACAGCGGGATCCCGAGCGTCTTCTCGAGGGAGTTCTCGAGCAACGGATGGAGATAGGTGACCGGCTCCTGCCCGTTGCGCCGGCGGATGTACGGATGCACCGATCCCCCCTGGATCGGACCGGGTCGGATGAGGGCGATCTCGACCACGAGGTCGTAGAACGTGCGCGGCCGCAGTCGAGGCAACGTGCTCATCTGGGCCCGACTCTCGACCTGGAACACACCGACCGAGTCGGCCCGGCACAACATGTCGTAGACCGCAGGGTCCTGTTCGAGCGCAGCCAGATCGAGGGTTGGTGTGCCGTCGACATCGGCCATCCCCAGCGCCTCGAGTGTTTCCGGGTGATGGGCCTCGATGAGGTCGACGCTGTAGTGCAAGGCCGACAACATCCCGAGACCGAGCAGGTCGAACTTGACCAGCCCGGCCGCGGCGCAGTCTTCTTTGTCCCACTGCAGGACGGTGCGGTTCTCCATCCGCCCCCACTCGACCGGGCACACTTCGATGACCGGCCGATCACACATCACCATGCCGCCGGAATGGATGCCGAGATGACGGGGCAGATCCTCGAATTGGACGGCCAGCTCGATCACGTCGTCCGGGAGTTCGTTGTCCTGGCTGGTGAGCGAGCTCCATCCGGACAGGCTCTTGGAGAATGCATCCTGTTGGCCAGGGGCATACCCCAGCGCTTTGGCCGCATCCCGGACAGACGATTTCGCCCGGTAGGTGATGACGTTGGCCACCTGCGCCGCGTGACGGCGACCGTGCCGCTCATAGACGTATTGGATCGCCTCCTCCCGTCGGTCCGACTCGATGTCGAGGTCGATGTCGGGTGGTCCATCACGCTCCGGGGCGAGGAACCGCTCGAACAACAACCCGAGGCTCACCGCATCGGCCTTCGTGATGCCAAGCACGTAGCACACCGCCGAGTTGGCGGCCGATCCCCTGCCCTGGCACAGGATCCCGGCCTTGCGGCAGAACTCGACGATGTCCCACACCACGAGGAAGTAGCCGGGAAAGTCGAGATGTTCGATCAGATCGAGTTCGTGGTCGAGCTGCGCCCACGCGCCAGGGACGTACTCGTCATGGCGTGGGCCGTATCGAGCAACCCCGGACTCGTCGACCAACTGCCGCAGGTACACCATCTCACTGACCGGGTTGCCCGAGGCATCGGGTGGGCACGGGAAGGGCGGGAGGTTGGGAGCCATGAGCCGCAGATCGAACGCACAGGCCAGACCGAGCTCGGCTGCCCGTTCGATCACGCCGGGGTAGCGGACGAAACGGCGGGTCTGCTCGTCGCCGGAACGGAGATGGGCACCGGACGCAGCGGGAAGCCAACCTTCGACTTCGTCGAGGCTGCGCCGGGACCGGACCGCGGCCATCGCCGTGGCGAGTCGGCGTCGTGCCGGGAAGGCGTAGTGGACGTTGTTGGTGGCGAGCACATCGACCCCGGCCCGTATGGCGATCTCGACCAACGCATCGTTGCGAACGCTGTCGAGCGGCGCACCGTGATCCCAGAGTTCGACCGAGACGTTGGGCCGGCCGAACCGATCGATCAGGTGATGGAGCTCACGTTCGGCCGCTGCCGGGCCCTCACGTTCGAGCGCTCGGGGGACAGCACCCTTCCGACAACCGGTGAGCACCATCCAGTGGTCGGCCTCGCCCGGCTTCAACCAGCGATCGAGACTCGACATGCTCATCCGAGGAGCGCCCTTCTCCCCCGCCAACTGCGCCTCGCTGATGACCCTGGCCAGAGCGGCGTACCCGATGGGGTCGCGGGCGAGCACGAGCAGATGGCCACCATCGGGGTCGGCTTGTCCTGGTGTGATGTCGAGCTTGTCGATCGTGAGCTCGGCGCCGAAGACCGTGGGAAGGCCGACGTTGCGCGTCTGCCTCGGCAAACCTGACCACGCCGTAGAACCCGTCGTGATCGGTGACGGCAAGAGCGCTCAGGTCGAGACGAGCGGCCTCCTCGACGAGCTCTTCCGGCGACGACGCCCCGTCGAGAAAGCTGAAACTGGTGTGGCAGTGGAGCTCGGCATATCGCTGGCGACTCGGTCGACGAACCAACGCCGGAGCCTCGTACGGTGTGCGCTTACGGGACCAGGCGGGACTGTCCCCACCATCGGCCCCCTCCGGACGTGCGGGTGGGTTCACCGAGTCGCTGAGTGTCTGTTCGATGGTGCGCCACGGCACCGGCGGATTCCCGAACCCCATGGGTCAACTGTATCGAACACTTGTTCGATCGCGCCAGGGCCGGGGATCAGTCGTCGAGCGCAGCCAGAACCTCAGCGGCCTGGTCGGCCCCCATCCCCCGATGGGCCACCTGTTCGCCCGGCGCCAACCGCACGTAGTCGATGAACCGGCGCCGGCGATCACCGTCGGCCACGAACGTCGCGAGCGAGCACTGCTGCGTTGCGATGGTGAAGACGATCCGCCCGCTCTGCGGCAACGCCCGCAATGTCTGCCGTTCGCTGCGGACGAACAGACCATCGAGCACGCCCGCACCGGCTATCAGCGGATCGCCGTCGACCGGTCGATCGGGCTGGTACAGATCGGGATTCGGGTGAACGAACCAGTTTCGCCTGAGCACCACGCGGTCACCGAGTCGATCGAGCAGCGAGGTGATCCGATCGGCCAACACCTGGTCGTATGCCACCACCGGGCCGTGGACCTCACGCATCGGTCGACCCACGCGATCGGCGAAACGCCATCGCGACGGAAAACACAGCACGCCTCCCTCGAGTTCCCATTCGAGCGGTCCGCGCCGGAGCAGACACAGATCCTCCGCCACCGACGTGCCGAGCCACGACCACATGGCTCGATCTCGATCGTCGGCGGAATCGGAATCGGAGTCGACCGGCACGGCATGACCGCTCGCTTCCCCGACCATCGCCGCCAGCTCGACGACGGCGTCGCTCGCTGCGACCGGCACGATGAGCACGTCGTCCGGCCGTTCGCTCATCAGCTTCCTGCGGAGAGGAAGACAGGTTGTGTCACCGGTCAGCCAGGGTCGGTCACCGAGGGCACGGGTCCCCATGCGCAGCCATGATCGATTCGGGATCGAGATCGATCTCATCCAGCCACGTACTCTGGCTCGGTGTCATCGCCGTGCACTCGGGACCGGTGTCATCAGCTGTCGAGGGTTCGCCCCGTACCTCGGGCCGAGCCGACCGATTCGGTGATGTTCTCGTCGTACGGCTCGAGGAAGCACACCACCTCGCGATCGCCGTCCAACCAGGTCTCCGCCGTCGGCAGCAGACCATCGAGCCCGTACCAACTCTCGGCGTAGCTGATTCCGGCATAGGCCTCGAACGCATCGAAACACCCGGTTTCGGCCGCGGCCTGGACGGCGGCGGCGTCGAAGGCGTCCAGATCGACATCGAACACGTGGAAGATCTCGATGCCATGCGGCTCATCGCACGAGATCGCCTCGACCTCCTCGATGAGATCGACGCTGGGCAGCTCGAGATAGCACTCCCCGACCGAGAGATCGAAGACGCTCTGTGAGCCGCCGGCGGCAGCGGTCGTGCTGGATGTCGAATCGGCAGCCGTGGTCGTCGTGGCGGCGGTCGTCGTGGTCGTGTCGGCGATCGCCTCCTCGTCACCGCCGCCCTGAGCGAGCAGCGCAGCGCCTCGTGCCGTCCCGCGGGTCGTGCCGCCGTCCTTTGGTGTCGCGAGACAGATCACTTCGCGGTCGTCCTGTTCCCACGACCCCGCCGACGGCTGCAGTCCGTCGAAGTCGTAGTACGACTGTTCGTAGGCAGCACCCATGTACGGCTCGAAGGCGCCGAGGCAGCCGTCGTTGGCGGCGGCCTGCACGCCGGCCTCGTCGAACTCTGCGAGCTCGACATCGAATTCGTGATAGATCTCGAATCGGTGATCGTCAGCGCACGGCACCGCCATGACCGTCGACACCTCACCGGTCGGCAGGTCGACGAAACAGTCGCCGACCTTCAACGCAAACACGCTGATGTCGCCGCCCTCGATCACGTTGCCGTTGGCGTCGCGCACCGTGCCGTCGCCACTGCTCCCGCATGCAGCCAACGCAACGGCACAGACTCCGGCGAGAACCAGTCGTCGAATACCAGTCATCACGAACCCTCCTCGATCGACCGCGAGCCGCCGTGACGGCAGTTCGTGGCTTCGATTGCTTTCTTCTTCTGACCATCATCGGTCCTCGCACACCGTATGTGACGCATTTCGGCGGTGCGTACCTGGTGCGGAATCGGCAAGGAACGAAGCGGCTGGTCGCCCTAGCCTGGCGGAATGTCAGTTGACTCCACGATCGAGGACGTCGCCGCACGACCCATCGGACACCTCGAGACTGCCGTCCTCGACGCCGTCGCCAGCGTTGGCCCCATGGTGATCGCGTTCTCCGGCGGAGTGGACTCCGCGCTCGTCCTCGCCGCCGCCGGCCGACGGCTGGCCGCCGAGGACGTCCTGGCCGTCACCGCCGATTCGGCATCACTGTCGAATGGGGAACTCGATCACTGCCGGTCCCTCGCCGCCGCCAACGGAGTGGCATGGCAGGCGGCCGCCACCGAGGAATTGCTCGACGAGCGGTATCTCCGAAACGACGGGGACCGATGTTTCTGGTGCAAGTCGGCACTCATGGATCAGCTCGAACCGATCGCCGCCGAACGCTCGGCCACGGTCGTGCTCGGTGTCAACGTCGATGACCTCGGCGACCATCGACCAGGGCAGGAGGCGGCGCGGGAACGTGGCGCTCGATTCCCGCTGGTGATGGCGGGCATGACCAAACCCGAGATCCGCCGCTTGGCCCATCACTGGTCGGTGCCGGTGTGGGATCGACCGGCCATGCCCTGCCTCTCGTCGCGTATCCCCTATGGCACTCCGGTGACCGTTCCGCTGCTGAGCCGAATCGATCGCGCCGAACACGCGCTCCGAGCCCTCGGTCTCGACGACGTCCGAGTCCGCCACTACGGCGACACCGCACGCATCGAACTGCCGGCGGCCGATCTCGTGTTGGCAGCAGAGATGAGCGTCGAGATCGACGCTGCGGTCCGCAACACCGGCTACCGCTACGTCACCCTCGATCTCGCCGGCCTCCGGAGCGGAAATCTCAATGGCGCACTCTCCGAGACACGGACCCGATGACCGAATCACGGATCCGATGACCCAGACGAACCCCAGTCACCGACTCGACCTCGGCCGCACCGAACGACTCGGCCTGCCCGAAGCCATCTTCTGCGCCGGCAAGTCGGTGGATCAATGTGTCGACATCGTCGGCAGCCTCCTGGCCGATGGGACCGACGCCGTGATCGCCACTCGGGCAACCGCAGACCAGCAGCACGCGCTGGCCGCGCTGGCCCCGAACGATCACGCCGGATCCACGTTCACGTGGCGCCACCGCCAGAACTCCGGGCGATCGGCGTCGGTGGTCAGTGCCGGGACCAGCGACCTCCCGGTTGCCGACGAGGTTCGTCTCGTCCTCGCGGCGATGGGGCACCGAGTCAGTGCCATCACCGACGTCGGCGTCGCCGGGCTCCATCGCCTCACCGACGCCCTTCCCGAGATCACCGATCACGACGTGGTGATCGCCATCGCGGGAATGGAGGGCGCCCTTCCCACCGTGCTCGCCGGCTTGATCCCCCATCCGATCGTGGCCGTTCCGACCTCGGTCGGGTACGGAACCGCCTTCGAAGGCATGACGGCGCTGCACTCGATGCTGGCATCGTGCGCACCAGGCATCAGCGTCGTCGGAATCGACAACGGCTACGGAGCTGCCTGCGCTGCCCACCGGTTGTTGTCGGCGATCGCGAGATGACCGATCCGAACACCGTCGCCTCGGCGTCGCTCCACCTCTGGATCGATCCCGGTTTCGGCGCATCCGGCGACATGCTCCTCGGCGCCCTCGCCGGCTACCTCGATCATGCCGGTTCACAGAGCGGCGGCGCGGCGGGAACCGCCATCGAGCAGCTCCGCCACCTCGACCAACTCGGCATCGACGGCTACTCGTTACGAATGGAACCGGTTGTCCGCTGCGGTCTCTCCAGCGTCAGGATGCACGTCGAGACCGACGAGACATCATCACCACGACACTGGAGCCAGATCGATCGGCTCATCGCCGACGCCGACCTGCCAGAGGCGGTCCGCAACGGTGCCAGAGCCACGTTCCGACGCCTCGGCGAGGTCGAGGCCGAACAACACGGCGTCGACCTCGAGGAGGTCCACTTCCATGAAGTCGGCGCGGTCGACGCCATCGTCGACATCGTCGGCACCTGGATCCTGCTCGATGCCATCGGGCCGGCCACGATCACCGTCGGACCTGTCGGTCTCGGACACGGCACCGTACGGGCGGCGCACGGGACCCTCCCACTTCCCGCCCCGGCCACGATCGGGCTCCTCACCGGTGCCCCGACCCGTGGCCTCGACATCGAAAGCGAGACCTGCACCCCGACCGGCGCCGCGCTCCTGGTGTCGATCGCCGATCGATGGGGTCCGCTACCGAGCGGCGTGATCGCCGGCTCCGCCCGCGGCGCCGGGGGGCGGGATCCGGACACCCACCCGAACGTCATCACGGTGGTCGGCGTGACCACCGCGGCCACACCGACATCGGGGATCGAGGAGGCGCGGGTCGAGGCCGCCCTGCTCATCGAGTGCAACGTCGACGACGTCACTCCCGAGGTCCTGGCCCACACGGTGCAGCGTCTGCTCGATGCCGGGGCGGCCGATGCCTGGATCGTGCCGATCGTGATGAAGAAGGGTCGGGCCGCCGGCGAGATCCGAGTCCTCACCGACCACCAACACCACGACCAGCTCGTCGCTCTCCTCCTGAGCGACACCGGTTCGCTCGGTTGCCGGACGGTCGAAGCGACCAAACATGTGCTGCCTCGGACCTTTCACGACGTCGAGATCCGCGGCCACACCATCCGGGTGAAGGTCGGACCCCACTCGGCCAAACCCGAGCTCGACGACCTCGTCGCCGCCTCGACCGCCACCGGCCTCTCCGTGCGACGGCTCGACCTCGAAACCCGGCTTGCCTGGGAGCGAACCTGACAAACCGCACGACGGCCGACAGAATGCTTTCATGAACGAGGCGACCGCGTCGGCGACCCCCCGCTCCAAGGTTCCCGTGGCGACCCGTCGCCGCGTCGGTCGGGCATGGCGAGAGATCCGGCGGGGCGCGGCCGCCACCCGAATCAAGGATCTCTTCTACGGGGTCGGCCCGGACGGCATCGACATGGCGCTCGCCGACGCGTTGAGCGTGCTCGTACAGAACGGACCGATGCGAATGGGCGAGTTGGCCGAGGCGCTGCACATCACACCGGCCACCGCGACCCGAGCCGTCGACTGCCTCGTCGACCGCGGATTCGCCGAACGGGTCAAAGCCGTCGATGACCTTCGTTCGATCCTGGTGTCGGCCACCGATGACGGAAAGGCTCGCTACGACGTCATCGCAGCGCAGATCAACTCCGGGCTCAACCAGATCCTCGGCCAGTTCAGCGAGACCGAGCAGAACCAGCTGGCGGATCTCCTCGAGCGTTTCGTCGCGGCGGTGGACCACTACGTCGACAGCGAAGACGAACAATCCTCGACGTGACGAGCCGAATCCGGCCCACTACGGTCCGGGCGCATGAAAGCAGCCGTTCTCAACTCCGTCCCTGGCCAACTCGACATCGAAGACATCGAACTCGGTAGTCCCGGGCCCCGCGAGGTGCTGGTGCGAACGGTTGCCGCCGGCGTCTGCCACAGCGATCTCCACTTCATGGAGGGGCTCTATCCCCATCCGTGCCCCGCCGTGCTCGGCCACGAGTCGGCCGGCATCGTCGAGGAGGTCGGCTCCGCCGTCCACTACGTCAAGCCGGGTGACCACGTGATCACGTGCCTGTCGGCCTTCTGCGGGCACTGCGAGCAGTGCCTGAGCGGCCACATGAGCACCTGCGAGCTGAAGGCCACCGAACTGGTCCGTCAGCCGGGCGAAGCGCCGCGCATCACCCGCAACGGCGAACCCGTGCACCAGTTCCTGCATCTGTCGTCCTTCGCCGAGAAGATGCTGATCCACGAACACGCGCTGGTGAAGATCGACGAGGAGATGCCCTTCGCACAGGCCGCGCTCATCGGATGCGGCGTCACCACCGGACTCGGCGCCGTGTTCCGCACGGCCAGGGTCGAGCCCGGCACCACCGTGGCCGTCATCGGTTGTGGAGGCATCGGCCTCTCGGCCATCCAGGGCGCACGAATCGCCGGCGCCAACAAGGTGATCGCCATCGACATGAACCCGTCCAAGCTCGAGCTGGCCCAGAGCCTCGGCGCCACCCATGTCATCAACGCATCGGAGACCGACGCCGTCGAAGCGGTGAAGGACCTCACCGGCGGCGGCGTGCACTACAGCTTCGAAGCCGTCGGCATGAAACCAACCGCAGAGCAGGCGTTCAAGATGTTGCGTCGACGGGGTCAGGCCACCGTCATCGGCCTCATCCCCGTCGGGACCTCCATCGAGATCCATGGCGTCGAGTTGCTCGACGAGAAGGTGCTCACCGGATCGAACATGGGCTCCAACCAGTTCCGCACCGACATGCCCCGCTTCGTCGAGATGTACCTCGACGGTCGGCTCAAGCTCGACGAGATGATCTCGAAGACGATCACGCTCGACCAGATCAACGAAGGCTTCGCCGACATGAAGGCGGGCAACGTCGCCCGCTCGGTGATCAGCTTCGACTGACGACCCGCTCGATCATCGACTCCGGAGCAATGTCGATGGTGGGCGCCGGGGCATCGTCAGCGTCGTCGTCTGCACCGGCCACCATCTCGAGCGACCAATAGACCGCCGATGCAGCGACCGCCACCGCGCCCATCACCGCGATCGTCCAACGCAGTGTGATCGCCTCGGCGAGGACGCCGAGTGGTAGCGCCATCATGCCGAACGCAGCGAACGAGAGCTGCATGATCGACTGCACTCTGCCCTGGTATGCATCGTCTGCCATCTGCAGCGCGAGCGTGTTCGACAGTGACTGATACGTCGTGGTTGCCGCACCGATGACGATGATCACCAGGAACGCCATCACGATGCTCGGCGCTCCGGCCAAGGCAATCACGGAACCGCCGAACAAGAAGCCGGACATGGCCATGAGCCACTTGGCCTGATCGCTGTCGGCTCGACTCGCCAGCGGAATCGAGACGGTCACGGCGCCGATGGCGGACGCCATGCTCAACAGACCGATCCACGTGTTGCCCTGGTCCTCGGCGAGACCGAAGACGTCCTTGACCATGGCAGGGATGAACGCCACGTAGTTGAACCCGAACATGATGATCGCCACCGAGGCGAACACGAGACGACGCAGCGACGGCTTGCCGGCCACGTAACGAACACCCTGCTTGATGTCGTCGACCGGCTTGCGTCGCGAGGGGTTCGTGATCGGGATCGAGGGCAGGCGCCAGATGGCGACGAGGCTGAAGAACGAGAACACCGACGAGATCAGGTAGGCGCCGCCCACACCGAAGAACGCAACACCGGCCAGCACACCCGCCAGGGACGGTGCGAACACGCGGGTGCCGCTCATGCTCAACAATGAGAGCGTGATGGCGTTGCCGAGCTGATCGCGTCCGACCAGGTCAGCCGCGAACGCGACTCGAGCCGGGCCGTAGAAACCGAAGGCAACGCCCTGGATCACTCCTGCGACCAGCACCATCCAGAATTGGATGAGATCGGTGATGACGGCGAGGCCCATGAGGGCGGCACCGGCCAGGATCATCGCCTGAGTGACGAGCAGTGTGGTGCGTCGTGGGAAACGGTCGGCGGCCACACCGCCGAACGGGGTCGAGATCAGCATCGAGAGCCCGAAGCAGAAGTACACCAAACCGAGAGCGCCTTCGCGTTCGGTGAGATCCCAGGCCAGGATCCCTCGCAGTACGAACTGCATCTGCACCGACATGAACGAGAACAGACCTGCCCACCACAGGGTTCGATACTCGGGAATCTTCAGCGAAACGAAGGCCGCTCGAAACTCTGCTCGTGCTGCGCTCATGGTTGTTCTCAGATCCTTCGGGGCGACGTCATACTTCGAGAGTCGAAGTTATACCGGTCGGCGGGAACCGATCGAATTGTGGACCGATGTCACAAATAGCTGCCCTCGACGAACCAGGCGCCCTGTTCCAACACGAGGAGGTGCGCCGAACCGTCGTCGAGCTCGATCTGCAGCCGAGCTCGACGTCTGACCATCGACGGATCCCACCATCGTTCCTCTGCCGGCCACGGCCCGGCCCACGCGGTGACGGCGCGAGCCCGCACCCTTCCTCGTCCTTGAGCGTCGGCGATCACTCGCTCCGGGGGAGCAGACAACTCACCACGCCCCGACACCTGAACCGTTCGGTCGGCGGCGTCGACCACCCGCACCTCTTTCGGGTCGGCGAACACCTTCGCCGGTGACGGGGTCGGCAGTCGGCCCGGCCACGGTGCATCGACCCACGCCGGCGCCGTTGCCGGACGCTCCTCCCCGAGATCGACCGCAGCTGCCGGAATGAGCGTGATCTGCTCGGCCGGGGTTCGGCCGCCTCGCCACTCTGGCACCGACACCGCCTCGGGCCCGAGGAGGCCCTGCAACCGTGCCACCACTCGGGTGACATCGTCGGCCCGTTCGGCCCGACCGCCCCAGAACCCGAGCTGGCGGCCAGTCGCCGGCACGACCTCATCGGGAATCAACGTGAGGCGGCGGATGCCATGGCCGGACTCGGCAATCGCGTTGACCTCTGGCACCCGTCGAGCCGCTGATCCCAGCCAACCGTCGAGCTGCCATCGTGCCCGATCGGCGATGGCCGCCGCAGACAACGCACCCTCGTGGCGCCACAGACGCGTGTGTTCCTCGCCATTCTCGGTCTCGGCCTCGATGGCAATACGAATACACGCCAACCCGTCGGCGGAGAGAGCGGCGTGCAACTCGTCTGCCAATGCCTTCGCCGCGAACGCACAACGATCGATGCGTTCCGCCGCCGGCTCGAACATCCATGTCACCGCGAGATCGGGGGCAGGGCGGCGAAGGTCGGGCGGGTGATCGTCGACACCGGCCGCCAACCGGTGGGCGAGCCGGCCGTCACGACCGAAACGTCCGACCACGTCGGCGGCAGCGAGCGCGGCGAACTCGCCGAGCGTTCGGAGTCCGAGCCGCACCAACACATCGGTGAGCGTCGGCCGTTCCAGCACCGTGATCGGAAACACCCGCAGGAAGTCGGCGCTGGTATCGACCGGCACGATCACCGGACCATCGACGGCGTCGGTCGAACGAGCGGCGAGCCGAGCAGCGAAGATCCCGTCCGCCACACCGACACGAACCTCGCCGCGCCCGGCCATCACCGGGAGGACGTCATCGAGCACCCGCGCCGCCAATGCCTCATCGCCACCGAAGAAGCGGGACGGCCCACGAGTCGGAAAGGCAACCAGACCAGGGCCGGCCACCTCGACCCGCGGTGTCAGCCCCTCGAGGGAAGCGGCAACCGGTTCGAAGAGCCGTGCCTCACGGTCAGGGTCACGTTCGAGAACGGCGACATCAGGACAACGCCCTTGTGCATCACGACGGCGTTGCCCGAGTGCCACACCCTCGCGCCGCGCCGCGGGCGACGACGCGACAACCCGATTGCCGACCACGACCACGGCCGGCTCATCGAGCGGGATCCCCCAGGCCACGACCGGCCAGTCCGGGCACCACACCACGGCCATGCGGGTGGCCTCTCTCATCAGACGGGGACGCTCAGTCCATCAACAACTCGTGGACCATGAACGAAGCCGACCGCAGCGCGCTCGACCGCCAGCGGCTCGACCGCAGCGCGCTCGACCGCCAGCGGCCCCAGGCGACCATCCATGCCAGGAAGCCACACCGAGACCTCGGTGCGACGAGCCGCCGAACGTCGACCGACAGAAGAAATGGTCGCCTGTCGAGCCCGTAGACATCCATGGCCTGCCCCCAATCCATGCCACTGGTCCATCTGCACCTCGAGGCCGACATCGACTGCAGTCGGCCAGGTCGAGGCAGCATCGAGGTGCAACAGGATCGATCCCTGTTCGCGGGCCCTGGCACCGAGGCGACGGGCATCGCGCGGTCCCACTCGTCCATCGGGAGCGATGGCCACCACATCGACGGCCTCGAGGAGAGCGGCCACGACAGTCGGCCATTGGTGAAGCGGTGGGGTCTCCACGACCACCACGCGATCGAGGCGGACACCGAACTCTGAAGCCGCGACGAGACCGACATCGGGGGCGCCGACGATGGCGAGCCAGCCCTCGGCGCCGAGCGCCTCCCCCATGATGGCCATGGCAAGCGACCAACCTCCGTTGCCGCCGACACTCAGGCTGGTGCCTTTCTGGATGCCACCCCAGGGGAACAAGGGGGTCAGTACGTCTGGGACCGGCAGCACGCGCTGGCCCGAGAGGTTGATCGGCTGGATCTTGTCGATGAGGTCCGCTGCCAACGCCGGCCGTTCTCGTGCTGCTTCCGCCATGAACCCAGTATCGAACACTTGTTCGATACTGGCAACCCACCGCCCGCAGCAACCTCGGGCAGCAGCAAACCTCGGGTTTGTGCCCCACAAAATCGGGGGTCACAGCCTCGGGTATGACTCGGTGACTCAGTTGATCGGGAGGCAGATCGCGTCGACCGCGGCAAAGGCGCTCGTGAGATCTGCCAACTGCGCATCATCGTCGTATGCACCAACGACCGCGCCGCCCGACCCCGTGAAGGTTGATGGCGCGCCGTGCAATTGCGCCACATCGACCAACTCCAGCTGCTCAACCGGCAGTGGTCCGAGTCGACGACGCAGGCGCATGTTCTCCCCGATCAGCTCACCGAACTGTTCCCGAGCAGACCAACGCAGCGCGGCCCTGCCCTCCAACGCAACACCGGCCAAGGCCCGCATCGTGTCGCGGACCAGAGCCTCACCGGCCTCGAACCGGGCACGCAGACTGGCGTGGTACATACCACTGGGCTCGGCTGCACCCTCCCGATAGGCAAGGAAGAGCGGCGGCAACGCCGATACATCCTCATGCTCGTAGTGGCCGTGGGCCACACCGAACCGCCCGTCGACTTCCATCGAACCGAAGTCCATGGACACGAGGCCGCCGTAGGTCTGGACGACACGATCCTGGAGCCCTGCCGTGATCCCCAACTGCTCGGTCTCGACCCGCAGGGCGATCGATGGCATCACCTCGTCCGGCACGTCGAGCTCGGCGTGGTCAGCCAGACACCGCATGGCAGCGACGACCAGGGCCGACGACCCCGCGAGTCCAACTTGTCGAGGGATCGTGCTCTGGTAGCGGAGTTGGAACCCAGACGGCCGTGGGTGGTCGACCGAATCGCAGACGTCCATGAAGGTGCGAACTGCAGCGGCCAGGAGCTGCGGCCCGGTGCCGTAGCCGAAACGGTCGATCCGATCGATGAGGTCGTCGGGATCTCGCCATCTGGTCAGATCGGCCGGCTCAGGAACCAGCACGATCTCGTCGCCGTCGACGACACTCAGATCGACCGTTGCCGCGAAGGCCTCGACGGCCAACGCCATGGTGCGGCCGCCATACCCGTCCGATGGGTTGCCCAGGATGCCGACTCTGGCCGGCGCACGATGCTGCATCAAGACCTACTCTTCGCCCAAGGATCAAACCCGAGGCTATGACCCCCGATTCTGTGGGGCACAAACCCGAGGTTTGCCGGGCGCTAGGTGTTTGCCGGGCGCTAGGTGAAGGAGGCTTCGTCTGGGATGGGGACACCCGGCTTGTAGTGGATGTACAGCCCCTCGATGATCTCTTTCAGACCCTCGCTCGTCGCTCCCTGATGCAGCGTCACCGTGATGGTCTGGGCGTAGACGTGGACCTTGTCGACCTTGCCGGTGGCGATCAGCAGACGGGCGATCACATCAGGCGGACGGTTGTCGATGATCACGTCAGTCGACAGGTACCGCTCATGGCCCATACCCGTGAACGAACGGTTGGTTTCGAACCGAACCACCCCGTGGTTGGCCGACGGCTTCTCGATGACGCTCACTGGTTCACCCATATCGCAGGCGATCGTAGCCGCGTGTCCGCCACACCATCACGCTGAGTCCGACAACGATCATCGCGAGCACGGTGTGTACGAGCTTGAACGACGCATCCCAGTCGCCGATCACGATCTGTCCGCCACGCACGATCCACCACGCGGAGCCGACGGCGGCAAGGCCGACCCCCAACGTCGATGTCCACTCGCCCCCGCCCTCACCGGACTGGCCGGCCCGAGATCGCCAGACGCCGACCACGAGCACGACCGCCACCACGACGAACACCACCGCAACGGCGAGACGCCACACCTGCGCAGCTCCGGCGAGCTCGTCGTCGTTCAACACGTTGCCGATGCGCTGGAACCAGACGAAGAAGGTCCAACCACCGAGCGCAAGCAACCATTGATGATGAGTGGGTGATCGCATGCCGGTCATGATCCACCGACCACGTCGTCGAGGTCGACTCCGCAGGCGTCGAGCTCGGAGAGGAACCGCTCGGAGTCGGCCTCGGACACCAGACCGGTACCGGTGAACGACGCGAGGAAACTCATGCCGAGACCCTCCACGATGCAGGTCGACTGCTCGAGCGGAATCCCGAACTCCTCCGCCAGCTGCAGTGCCACCAGGGCCTCCAGATCGTCTTCCTGCCCGACCACCGACTCGTCGAGTTGTTCGATCTCGGCCGGGCTCAGCACCAGCGGGGCGAACGGATCATCGGCGAATCCGCTGAACGGGTCGCCGTCTCGACGGCATGCCGTGGCCAGGAACTCGTCGATGACGTCCGCTGCGGCATCGCTCTCGGTCGTGTCGAGCTGCTCAGCGGTGAGGGCGGTGACGTCGTACTCGACAGCAGCGAGATCGGCATCGAGTCGCACGAAGCCATCACGCACGACCGCCACCTCGTCGGCAACCGTCGGCGGGGCGATGTCAGCGAGGGCGGTGATGCGTTCGACCGATCCGGCGAAGAACGTCTGGGTCTCGTCCGGAACGAACACGGCCAGACCGAGTCCCGCCTGATAGTCGACGAAGGCACGGGCGTCTGTGCAGAACTGAGCTTCGGGCTCGGACTCACTGCCGCAGCCGGCCAGCGCCACCGCGATGGTCGCCATCTGCCACGACAAGAGAAGCGGTGTGGCGACGGGGAGGCATTCGAATCATCGTACGCAGGCCCAGGTGGGACAGGGTCGCGGCTGCCGGTGTGAGCGCTAGAGAAACGAAACCTGGCCCGGCACTTCAGTTCGCTGTGCAGCAGGCGTCACACGCCGAACGGCCGACCATGCCACGTTGTCCATGAACGCCCACGACCGACGATGGATCGAGGTCGGCCCGTAGGCCTGGATCGCCATCTGATGCCGAGGGCACGGATACCCCTTGTTGGTGTCGAAGTCGAAACCGGGAAAGGACTCGGCATCGGCCCGCATCATGCGGTCTCTGGTCACCTTCGCGATGATCGACGCAGCGGCGACCGACAGACAGATGGCATCTGCCCTCACCAGCTTGCGAGTTCTCGGATGACCGACGAAATCCCACTTGCCGTCGAGAATGACGGCATCGACCGGCACGCCCAGACCGTCGATGGCCCTGCGGGCGGCGAGCCGCTGCGCAGCAGACATCCCGAGTCGATCGCACTCCTCCGCCGTTGCGTGGCCGACAGCGAACCCGTCGAGCCAGTCGGCGACACGATCGAACATGGCTTCCCGCTCGGCCTCGGTCAGCATCTTGGAGTCCCGCACCTTGTTCAACCTGCGATCCTTCGGCACGATCGCCGCGGCCAGTGTCAGCGGGCCGGCCCACGCTCCGCGACCGACCTCGTCGATCCCGACCACGACCTCGGCACCCGCATCCCAGAACGCACGCTCCTCGACCAGACCGGGAGGGCGCTTCCGCAACGCCTTCCTCAGTTTGGGAACCGTCGTCGCTGCCACGGACCAGAATCTAGCCACCCCGAACGGGCTCGGGGCCCGTGTAGCGAGCGCTGGGTCGCAGGATCTTGTTGCTCACTGCCTGTTCGAGGACGTGGGCCGACCACCCGATCGAACGACTCACGGTGAACGTCGGCGTGAACAACTCGGGTGGGAGCCCGGCGAGGTGCAGTGCAACACCGGCATAGAACTCGACGTTGGTCACGATCACCGCGTCCGGTTTCCAGCGACGCAGGACATCGAGCGTTCTGGCCTCGACCTCGAGTGCCCGCTCGACGATCTCGACCCCGCCCACCTCGGCTGCCAACTCGACCACGAGGTCACGCAGGAGCACCGACCGCGGATCGTCAGCCCGATACACGGCATGGCCGAAACCCATGATCTTCTCGCCCGCTGCGAAGCCTTTCGGTCACCCACGATTCGGTGTTCGACGGCGCCCCGATCTCGTGAATCATGTCGAGCGCCCGACCAGGGGCGCCTCCGTGCAGTGGGCCCGACAGGGCGGCGATCCCGCCGGCGAACGCCGCTGCGACATCGGCTCCCGTGCTGGTGATGACTCGCGCGGTGAAGGTCGAGGCGTTGAAGCCATGGTCGATCGTGGCGACGAGGTACGTCTCGACGAGGCGCACCTGTTCCGGCGAAGGCTCCATACCCACGGCCATGTGCAGCCAGTCGGCAGCGTGGCTGCGATCCGCGTTCGGCGGCGTGACCGCCCGTCCAGAACGTCGTGCGTGCAGGGAGGCCAGCAACGTCGGTATGGACGCGGCGAGCGCGATGACATCGGCCCGACGTTGTTCGCGTGTTTGATCCAGCGAGGCGACCGAGTGGTCGAGCACCAATGGCAGCGTTGCCATGAGTCCGGCGTGGTGCTCGGTGGTTGCGGCGGCAACTTCGTCGAGCAAGGGGCCGGCCAGCTCGACCCTGCTCCGGGCCTCGGCCACAGCAGCAACGAACCGGTCATGGTCCGGCGTTCCGACACCGACCAGTTCGCCGTCGATCAACAGCTGCCAGACCTGTTCGAGCGTCGAGGTGCGGGCCAGCTCGATCGCGTCGAATTCCCGGTAGTGATAGAAGCCCTCATCACCGCGCACCTCCCCGATCTCGGTGTCGGCGACGATGACTCCCTTGAGCCCTGGAGGAGCGATGATCTGCGTGGTCGTCATGCCATGATCCTGCGCTCTGCGCCCTGCATTGATCAACGTTGATCTGATCAACGTTGACGGTGGCAACCACGACCGTCAGGCTCGAGGGCATGACCACTCATCTCACCTCCGCCGAGGCCGCCGCCCGCCTCGGCGTCAAGAGGGAGACGCTCTACGCGTACGTCAGCCGCGGACTCCTCGACCGCACGCTCTCGCTCGACGGCCGATCGAGCCTGTTCGACTCGACGCAGATCGACGCACTTCGTCGCACGAGTCGCCGCAGCGCCCAGGGCGAACTGCGAACCGTGATCACGACGAGCATCACGCAGCTCGACGAGAGCGGCCACCGCTACCGGACTCGCCCCGTCGGCGAGCTGGTGGATGACTCGTTCGAGTCGGTGGCCGATCTCATCTGGCAGCACGAGGGATCGTGGACCCCGGACCCCGACCTCATGACGGCCGTGCACTGCGCGATCGGTGCCCTTCCGACGACTGCGTCGATGCTCGATCGGTTCCGGGTTGCCACGGCCGTGGCCTCGGCATCTGACCCGATGCGTTCCAACCCCTCTCCGGCGGCCCACGCCAACGCCGGCCGATCCATCATCAACGCTGCCGTGGCATCGTTGGGTCCGACCGAAGACCAACCGCAGGAGGCCGGCCGCCGAAGGCGTCGCCGGACGAGCACTCCGAGCACTCGGGGGCACCGATGACCGAAACCGCGACGACTTCGACGAAGAGGGGCAACGCTCTGCAGTGGATCGGGCGCTGATCCTCCTCGCTGACCACGGCCTCGCGGCGTCGACGTTCAGCGCTCGCATCGCAGCTTCGGTTCGGGCTGATCCCTATTCGATCGTGTCGGCCGGCCTCGGCCCGATCGGGGGCGTGCTCCACGGCGCGGCGAGCCCTCGCAGTACACCGGCTGTTCGTCGAGGCGGACCGCGTCGGCCCGGCCCAGGCACTCGGGTCGGTTCTGGCGGCCGGAGATCGATGCCCCGGCGTCGGCCACACCGTCTATCGGACCGTCGATCCCCGCGACATGCTGCTCACCGATGCCATTCGACTCGCCTGGATCGGCGATCCGCGCCTCGACCTCGTCGACCGGATGCGGGCGGAAATCGCCGAGCACATCGGGGTCTTGACCAATGTCGATTTCGCCCTCGGGTCCATGACGTGGTTGATGCAGTCGCCCGAGTGGGCGGGTGAAGCGCTCTTCGCAGTCGCCCGCGTCGTCGGCTGGATCGCCCACGGAAGCGAGGAATTCACCGAACAACCGCTGCGGTTCCGACCGACCGCTCGCTATGTCCCGCAGCCACCACCGGACACCCTCGCCACCGCTGACTGAGCCTCCGCCGGCCAACGCCGACGGCGCCGCTCAGGCGAAGCTGTCGCCCTCTGCCGGGGGCCGCTCGAGGCCTTCCGGTGTACCGGCCAGCAGGGCATCACCCTGCGGCTCGGTGGTCGACCAGTCAGGGTCGAGACCGGGGCAGCGAATCTCGATCGGACCGAGTCCGTGATCGTCTGCGACCTCGAGATCCCACAACAGCGCAGGGCGGGCGCCGTGCCAACGAATGGCGAACGAGATCCTTCCGTGTGTGCTGACCGCATTGTGGATCTCGACCTCGCCACCCATCCACGCTCCGGGAAACGACGGGAGCAGTGCCAAGTGTTGGGGGTCGCCACCGAGCACGATGTTCCTGGCCCCGAGCCAGAACTCCGCAGCACGCACGACATCGTCACCACCCCAACTGCCAGCGGGGCTCGCCTGCTCGGCGAGAGCGGTCAGCTCCTCGATCGTTCGCGGCACGCCGGCCAGGGCGTTCGGGTCGACGATTCTGGGCAGCAATTCCTCGGCGACATCGCGCTGTCCTGCGGCGATCAGGAGGCGACTCAAGCCCATCAAGGCTTCGTTGCTGTCGATCGGCGTGCCCTTCTTCTCGACGAGGTAGGTGAGCTGCGCCACCGGTTCGAGCAGGGCCTCGGCGACGGCGAGATCGTCGACGAGACGAGCCGCACGGCCGACGCCGGAGATGATGGCGGCAGCATCCGAGGGATCCCCCGGCAGTGAGGTCGGGAACGTTCCCGCCAACGCGCCGAGTGACCCCATGATCTCGCTGACCGCTCCGCTGAGCGCCAGCGCCTCGAGCAATCGCCCGGCGCCCCGCTCGAGCTCGGCCACGCGGGCCGGCAGTCCCGGTGTCTCGGCCAGCAAACGGGCGCGAGCCGCCATCGCCTGCTGAGTGATGCCCGGATCGGGGAACGAGAAGCGGCCGCCGCGCTCGATGACGGACGACCAACCTCGGGCGACAGCCGCGACGTCGGGGAGCGGCCCGATCTTCGACGGTGCCGATGGGTGCGGCACCACGAATCGAAGTGTTGCGCCGTGAGGCAACGGGTAGACCACCGCCGCTGTCGGCTCGTCTCCGTGAGCAGACGCCTCGCCGTTGAGGACGTTGCCGGCCGCCAGCCGAGCAACCACGTCGACACCCGCCGACGCCTGGCGCTCGATCGGGGGCCGAGGAAGGATCAGGGCCGTCCGCCCGTCGACGGTCACTCGATCGTCGTGGATCTCCATGTCCGCCGGCGCCGACGAGCCGCTGAGGTCGTAGGGACGCACCGCAACCGCAAGTGCAATCGGTACCGGGGACGCATTCTCGATCTCGATGACGAGTGCGTCCCCACCGGGTGCGTTCACCGAGTACACGCGTTGGATGGCGTCGCCGGACGGGATGCGCACGGCCGTCTCGAGCACGGCACCTGCGCCGATCCGCCGCTGACGAACCGACGGTTCCTTGGCCGGCAGGTACCAACGATCGTCTGCCCTGACCAGCCAGTCGACCGACCACGCCGTCTGGAAGGGCTGCACGAGTCCACCCGCGTCGACGCGGGCCGGCTCCTCGGAATCGAGGGTTGCTACGAAGGTGAACCCAGCGTCGGCAGGACGTTCAACCGAGCGAGGTCCGAGCGACAGACCATCTGGCATTCCCGCAATGTACGGCGACGAGCACCGAATCGCCCGCGGTCATTCGTGGCCGACGGCCCCTCGGACCAGCGAACCGAAGGCCCGCATCGTGCGTTCGCCCTCCCAACACACTCGATACACGACGTCGGCGATCGGCATCTCGACCTGGTGTTCGGCGGCGAGTTCGCGCACGACCTTCGCCGCCTTGATTCCTTCTGCCACCTGGTCCATCTCCTCGAGGATTTCGTCGATGGACTTTCCCGCACCGAGTTGTCGACCGACGTGAGAGTTGCGACTCTGGGGACTGATGCAGGTGGCGACGAGGTCACCCATGCCGGCCAGGCCGGCGAGTGTGAGCGGTTCCCCGCCCATCTTGGTGCCGAGGGCGATCAGCTCGGCCAGACTGCGGGTGATGAGCGTCGCCCTCGCGTTGTCGCCCATTCCGCCGCCCTCGATCACACCTGCGGCGACCGCGTAGACATTCTTCAGCGCCCCACCCAGTTCGCATCCGAGCACGTCGTGGTGGTTGAACACACGGAAGTTGACCGTGGTGAACACAGACTGCAGCCGTTCGGCGATGTGCAACTCGGTGAGCGCGATGACGGCACCGGCCGGGTCGCCGGACAGGATCTCCTTGGCGAGATTCGGACCGGTGAGCACGCCGACGGGTCGGCTCGGGAGCTCCTCCTCGATGATCTCGGTCATCCGCATGTTCGTTCCCTGTTCGAACCCCTTGGCGAGACTCACCACGGGAACCCACGGACGGAGATGCAGTGCCGCACGACGAGCCGTCTCCCGAAACGCTCCCGTCGGGACCCCCATGATCAACAGGTCGGTGTCGGCCACAGCCGCCGCGAAGTCAGACGTTGCCACCAACGACGGATTGAGCGAGAAGCCGGGCAGATACTTGCGGTTCTGGTGTCGCTCGTTGACATCGGCGACCGTTTCCTCGTCTCGTGCCCACAACAACGTCGGGCTGTTGTGGGCACAGAGGTGGGCCACAGTCGTCCCCCAGGAGCCACCGCCCAGCACGGTGACACGGATCGGCGACTCCGTACGATCCGTCGGCTCTGTGCGATCTGGTGACTCGGTGGCGTTCACATCCTGCTGCATCGGTCCAGGCTGCCACACCCAGCGGGCCTCGGCCTGCTCGGTACGCTGCCGATGTGTCGCCGGTCGCCGTTCTCATCCCGATCAAGTCATTCGACTTGGCGAAGGGTCGGTTGGCCGAGGCGATCGCACCGGCACAGCGGGCGTCGTTGGCGCGCGAGATGGCGGCCACCGTGATTCGAGCGGCAAAGGACCTTCCGGCGTGGGTCGTGTGCGGCGATCACGATGTCGCCGACTTCGCGAGAGCAAACGGGGCAGACGTGATCTGGAGACCACCGCAAGGTCTCGACCGAGCGATCTCCGACGGCACCAGAGCTCTCGCATCGCGAGGGTTCGACCGGGCCATCATCGCTCACGCCGACCTCCCGCTCGCCGGCGACTTCTCCGTGCTCGTGCCCGGCGATCCTCACGCCGTCGTCCTCGTCCCCGATCGTCGCAACGACGGGTCGAACGTCCTTTCCATCCCGTTGAACCGAGGTTTCACCTTTCACTACGGGCCAGGGTCAGCGGCAGCCCACACCGCCGAAGCCGAGCGCTGCGGGCTCCCGATCGAGGTCGTGATCGACGAACGGCTCGGATGGGACGTCGACCTTCCGGAGGATCTCGCCGTGCTCGTCGGCATTCCGCGACACTGCCAGCAATCGTGACGACGCTCCGATGCGCAACCCGCCATCGGACAAGCCCGACACATCATCCGACTCGACCACCGAGGATCGCTCGTGACCGCAGCGCAGAATCCGTTGACCCCCGCCGCCGTCTCGATCTCTGTGTCGAGCCGCGATCTGCCCACCCCGGCCAGGGCACTCGCCATCGGCGCCCACCCGGACGACGTCGATTTCGGTTGCGGAGCAACGCTGGCCAAGTGGGCAGCCGACGGCTGCGAGGTCAGTGCACTGGTGTGCACGGACGGCTCGAAGGGAACCTGGGATCCGACCGCCGACACGGCACAGCTGGTCGCGACCCGGCAGATCGAACAGCGAGCGGCGGCCGCTGCACTCGGTGCGACGGGCGAGGTCGTCTTCCTCGGTTGGCCGGACGGTGAGCTCGACGCATCACTGAGGCAACGCTGGGAGGTGGCGTACTGGATCCGCACGTTACGTCCGACCGTCGTCCTCGGCCACGATCCGTGGAAGCGCTACCGCCTGCACCCGGACCATCGCAACGCCGGCTGGCTCGCCTGTGATGGCATCGTCGCCGCTCGCGACCCCAAGTTCTTCCCCGAACAGAACCTCCCGCACCACCGGCCTGATTCGCTGCTGCTCTGGGAGGCAGACGAGCCCGACCACGTGGAGGATGTCACCGGCTACTTCGACGCGAAGTACGCGGCGCTGCTGGCCCACTCGAGCCAGTTCGAATCGACGATGAAGGCGAAAGACTCAGACGAGCTGAGCGCCTTCCGGGCCAGGGTCGAGGCGAAACTCACGACGGCCGGCGCCGCCACCGGCGTGGCCATGGCCGAGGTGTTCAAGCTGATCGACGACCTCTGACGATCGACCCTCGACCGGATGATGATCGCTGGAGCCGACGGGTGTCGCGGTGGGTGGGTCGTTGCCACCGCCGACCTCGACCCGGATGACGGTCGATGTCGTGCACTACGCGCCGTGGCAACCGACCGGCTCGACGCCTTCGTCGCCATGACACGAGCGGGGACACTGGCTTCGCTGGCGATCGACATGCCGATCGGACTCCTCGACGTCCACCCCCGAACCGCCGACGTCGAGGCGAGACGCATCCTCGGACCACGGCGCTCCTCGGTGTTTCCGACGCCACTCTCGGTCGTCATGGCGGCCGCCGACTACGAAGACGCCTGCGCTCGATCACGCCGTGCCTGCGGGAAGGCGATCTCGAAACAGGCGTGGAACCTCATGCCGAAGATTCGCCAGCTGCACTCGCTGATCGAGGCCGCCGATCAGAACCACATCGTCGAGGCACATCCGGAGTGCGCATTCGTGAGGCTCAACGGCGGCGCACCCCTCGTTCATGCGAAGTCGACCACCGACGGCAGAGTCCTCAGAACGAGCCTGCTCCGGCGGAGCGGCCGATTCGACGCCGATCAGCTGACGCACACCTTGGCGAATCGGGTTGCACCCGTGATCGATCTCGTTGACGCCATCGTGTTGCTGATCACCGCGGCCCACGTCGTCTGCGGAAGCGAACGGCGGCTCGGCGACCAGGTCGACGCCACCGGCCGGAGAGCCGAGATCGTGTACTGATCGTTCAGACGCCTCGCACCGGCAGACCGGCCGCGGCGTAGGCCGCATCGATCAAGAGCATGTTGGCGACCGCATCCGATCCGCCGGTGGGAACGGGGACACCATCGACCACGGCGTCGCGAAATGCCTCCAACTGGTGGTGATAGGTGGTCAGACCCCCGACCGTCTCGGACTTCTCGATGCCATCGAGGGATCGGACCGAGAGCAGGTGTCCGCGATGGGGGGCAATCGGATTCTGGACCCGCAAGACACCGGCATCGCCCTGCACCTCGAGCGACGCCGACGCCTCGCATCCGGGGTGCATCGCCGTGTACAGGTGAGCGGTCGAACCGTCGTCGAACCGCAGATCCACATCGGTCGTGATGTCGACGTTGGGCCGTCCCTCGGTCATCGAAGCGGAAACCACGGTCGGTTCACCGTTCCCGACGAAACGAATCCACTGCGCCGGATAGCAGCCGAGGTCCATGAGCGCACCGCCGGCCAGCTCGTAGCTCTGCCGCACGTCGTCGCTCGGCGAGATCTCGACTGTGAACCGGGCCTCGATGTGTTGCACGGTGCCGATCTCGGGGAGCCGTTCGGCAATCCGATCGGCAAGCGGATGAAATCGCCAATGAAATGCCTCGACGAGCACGAGACCGGCGACGTCGGCTGCCTCGACCATTTCGAGCGCCTGCGCTGCGTTGGAGGCGAACGGCTTCTCACAGAGCACGTGCTTGCCCGCGGCCAGAGCTGCGATGGTCCACTCTCGATGCAGACTGATCGGCAGCGGGATGTAGACGGCGTCGACATCACTCGCGAGTACATCTCGGTAGGAGTCGAAGACACGGGGGATCTGGAATTGATCGGCCTGCGCCTGGGCGCGCGACCGATCGCGGGCCGCGATCGCCGTGACGGCGACGCCGGCCGTGTCGAGCGCAGGCTGGAGGAATGCGTGGCCGGAGATCTTTGCCGCGCCGAGCACACCCATCGTCAGATCTGTCGACATGCGTCACACGCTAGCGTCGCGCCATGACCCAGTCGGCCGGAATCGTGCTGTGGCGTCGACGCTCAGCGACGCTCGAGGTACTGCTGGTCCACCCGGGCGGCCCCTTCTGGGCGAGCAAGGACGAGCACGCGTGGTCGATCCCGAAGGGCGAGTTCGATCCAGACGTCGAGGCCGCCGTCGACGCCGCCCGGCGCGAGTACGAAGAAGAACTCGGCATCGCTCCCCCGGATACGACCACCAGCCCTCCGGTGACGATTCCACCGTTCCGGGCCGGACGAAAGACGATCCACGTCTTCGCCGTCGAGGGCGACTTCGATCCGACCTCCATCGACCCCGAGGATCGCCATCGCAGCCTGGTGACGATGACGTGGCCACCACGATCGGATCGAACGGTCGAGTTCCCCGAGGTCGACAGGGTGGAGTGGTGCCCCATCGACCAGGCGTCGGCCAAGCTCCACAAAGGCCAGGCGCCGGTGGTGGCCGGCGTCCTCGCCGCCATCGACCACTCCTGAAGCGGACGGCCGTGCGCCGCGTCGTGGAAACCGCCATCCACCGGCGACCTCGTATGTGCGCCTAGTTTGACGGCTGTCCCTGCCCTCACGCCGCTCCGGAGTTCGTTGTGCCCCAGCCGCTCGTCTACGGGTTCGACCTGTGCACCGACACGGTGACCTCCTCGATCGACCCGACGGTCCACCGGATCACGAAGATCGGGCTGAGCACACCCTCGGGTGAGGAGATCTACGACGGTGAGGAGGGCGAGATCCTGCACCTCGTCGATCATCGCCTCGCCGTGCTGCCACCCGGGGTGGTCGTGTCCTGGCAGGGTTCGATTCTCGACTTCCCGCTGTTCGCCGAACGAGCGAAGCGGGTCGGGCTGGAGTGCGGGCTTCGCCTGCGACCCGATCACCGTCCGGCTCCGGACAGTGTGCTGGTCGATCTCGCCCATCCTTGGTGCAGCGACTGGTACAGCCATCAACACCTCGAGCTCAGACGGGTCTACGACGCAAGCAACCGTTGGTGGAATCCGATGCGAAGCAAGCTCGACCCGGAATCGATGATTCCCCCTGCCGATGATCTCGTCCCCCGGGATCCTTCACGCGATGCGCGTCTTGCGAGAGTCCTGGCCGAACGACGCTGGGCCCAAGCCAGGCGACACATCGACCGCATGCCGGAGCGAGCCACCTGGACACCGCCTTCCGACGGGGCAATGAGACTTCCCGACCGGCGAGCCGGCGGGCAAAGAGCTGTCGGCACCTGATCGACACGCGTTCGACACGACAATGCCGCTCCGGGCTCTGTAGCCTGCCGAGCGATGCTGTTGGAGCTGGGTCCGGTCGATGCGTTGGCCGTTCAGAAGTGGACGCGGTTCGCCCGTCGCATGGTGTGTGAACTCCGAGTCGATCCTGTCGATCTCGTTGGCGTCGCCACGCCCGACTTCCTCGATCGCTGCACCGACCTGATCGATCACTGGGAGCGTCATGCCCTCGGCGACGACCAGGAGTTCCGTTGGTCCGAATCGATCGAACCCGAACTCGCCGAGTACCTGCTGCACGGCATCGACCGATGCCTCCAATCGCCGACCTTCATCGATCGCATCACGGCGATCGAACGAGAGCTGCACGAGCCGTTCATGATGCACATCGTGCAGGCGTTGGTCGACGGTCTCAGCGGTGAGGGTCGGTGCTCCGAGCACCTGTGTGACCAGGTGCGCGCCTCGCTCGGCCAACTCCTCGACCACTGATTCTCGCCACCGCTGGGACTCGCTGACGTCGGATCGATCTCAGCCGGATCGCAGCGGGCGTCCCGGCAGCACCGTACGACGGGGTTCGCTGTCGGCGATCACGCGGCGCCCGTCCACGAAGACATGCTCGATGCCCAGCGCGGTCGCGGCGGGGTCGGCGACGGTCGCCCGATCGATCACGGTTGCCGGATCGAAGATCGTGATGTCGGCGTCGGCGCCTCGTTGGAGGCGACCCTTCCGTCGCATCGCCGGGATCATCGCCTCGACCCGCATGGTGGGCACGCTGGTCATCTTGGCCAACGCCGTCGGCAGATCGAGCACGCCACGTTCGCGCACATACCCTCCGAGCAGGCGGCTGAACGTACCGCTGGCTCGCGGGTGATTGTTGAGATCGTCGGTGAGGATGGCGTCTGACCCGATCATCACCCACGGTCGGGCGAGAGCCAGATCGATTTCGTCCTGGTTGATCGATCCAAGGGCGGCCACGAGCTTGTTGTCGGCGAATGCAGTGTCGTAGCTGGCTTCGGTCAGCGTCTGAGGGGTACCCGCCACCTGCAGATCGCCGTAGTCGATCCCGTAGCGAGTGCGCCAGTCGCCGACGAAACGGAAGCTCTGCAGCGTCGTCGCCCAGAAGTTGTACGGGTACACGCAAGCCGTCGCTTCGACCCCGTCGGCCCGGGCGGACTCGATGGCGGCGATGGCGTCGGCCATGTGGTTGGTGGCGCCAGTGCTGTGGAAGTGCGAGATGTGGATGCCGATGCCGAAACGGCGACCCAGATCAAGCGCTTCGACGATGCCGGCGAGGCTGGTCTCGGGGTCGCTGCTGCGAGTGTGGAAGAACGCAACGTGCCCGAAGTCGGCGGCCACCGCGGCAAGCGCATCGATCTCGGCGGCGGACGTGGCCGGCGAGTACTCGGGAGAAAAGGCGATTCCCGCAAACCCGGCCGTGAGGCTCTCTTCGGCCAGGGCAACGAAGGCGGCGATCTGGGCTTCGTCGAGCTCGACGTCCGGACGGGCACCGAGGTCGTGGCCCCGCAAGAAGTGCTGGTGGAATGCACCGCCGAAATGAATGGGTGATGAACCGTCGTACCGCTCGAAGAACGCCTGCGCGTAGTTGTTGACTCCGTGCATCGCCAGATTGGTCGTGACACCATCGGCTGCTTTGGTCCACACCCCGAACGGGTTCGGTTCATAGGAGAGCAGATCGATGAAGCCGGGGCTCACGACGCGTCCGGTCCCGTCGATCTCGACCTCCGCCGGGAGCGGGCTCCCAGCAGTGATCGCCGTGATGACGCCGGCATTCAGACCGACGTTGATGACGCCGTCGAAACCTGACATGGGATCGATCACCCGGCCGCCGCGGATCACGACGTCGAACACGTGGGTGGCGAGATCGACCTCGGGCCCCGCATCGGCCATGGCCGGCGGTTCATCGAGGGTCGGTCCGGGAATCGTGGACGAGGGTGTCGTGGAGGAGGGTGTCGTTGTCTCGGTGGGTGGTTCGGCCGTGCCGGCCGAGGTCAGGTCGACGTCGGCCGCCGTCGACCCAGCGAGAACACTCGAAGCTCCGGGCAGCTTCCAACCGATGCCGGCCGTGGCCGCGCCGAATCCGAGAGCAACGAGAATACGCCGCCTCGGATTGGACGGAGGAGGAGGCGGGCGACCTGGCATCCGAAGCAGGGTATTGCCGTCACGAGCTCCCGACCCCGCGGCGCACCACCACATCGGCGATCACCGAGCCGATCAGTTCGAGTCCGAGAGGCGAGCAACCAACGATGAGCGGCTCGGCCAACAGACTGAGCGGCACCGAACATGCGCTGATCCAGCGGCTGAACGCCCCCTCGTCGAGGCTGGTGGCCAGGCGATGCCCGAGATGATGGCGGTCGGCGAGGGCATCCAGTCGGACACACCCCCAATCGGCGACCGACGCATGATCTCGGTGTCGCTCGATCACGAGCCTCGTGATGCCACGCCGATCCAGACCTGCGAACTCGTCAGGTTCGATTGCCGGGTGGAGACCGGCCACCGTGACGAGGTCGAGGAGCGACACACCGACCCCGGGCTCGAGCAGATCGAGGGTCGCCCGAATGTCGAGCAACCATCGACTGATCCAATACCAGTCAGTGCCGATGAGCGGTGGTTCGGTCTCCAGGCCGAGACGCCGACGACAAGCATCGTCCAAGAGCCGGCACGACGGCGACGAGTCGAATCCGACGACGCCGTCGACGGCCGCGAACCACTGTGCTCGACCGCTCCGAGCCACGATCGAGCCGAGATGACCGTGATCGGCGAGCGGAACGCAGAGCCCGATCGCCGCGCAACCAGCGGGCACCGGACGATGAATCCAAGGGCCGGGAAGGTCACCGGCAACGAGGGATCTGACGGCGAGATCTCCCTGGCCGATCACGAGCTCGAGCGGGGGACGCTCATCACAAGAGGAAGCGACGGTCCGGGGCGCCGAGAGGGCGCGCTCGATACGACGGACGTGGCTGGCGGACAACAAAGACATGGCGACTCGTTTCGGATGATGTGCTGCAACGAGGGCGCAAGCCGCTGATGACCAGCATCATGCTGGGCGAGTGTGACACAGCTGCCTTGTTCGGCTGCCGCCTCACGCTCATCGCATCCGAGTCGGGAGACCGTCGGCCCGGCTTCGACACCGGCCGACTACCCTCCGCAACGTGTCCAGTGACCTGCCTGCCCTCTATCGCCTCGGCATCATCGGATCTGGCCAGATCGCCCGGATGACGCATCAGGCGGCGGTGAAGCTCGGCATCACCCCTCGCCTGTTTGCCGAGGACTCAGATGACTCAGCTGCGATGGCGTCCCCGGACACCGTGTACCGCCATCCCGACGCCATCAACTCCTTCGCCGAGTCGTGTCAGGTCCTCACCGTCGAGCACGAGCGCATCGACATCGGACTCCTCGAACGGCTCGAAGAATCCGGAGCCTGTATCAGGCCCGGCACCAAGACACTCCGGGCTGCGTTCGACAAGCTGCATCAGCGGCGGGTCCTGCTCAACCGAGGTTTCCCCGTCCCGGTCTTCGCCGAGTTGCGAGGCCCAGACGATCTCATGGACTTCTCGACCGTGTTCGATTTCCCGGTCGTACTCAAGTCGGTCCGCAGCGGACGAGCCGACCAGCGAGGCGTCTGGATCGTCGAGAACGAGGCCGAAGCAATGCGGGTCATGTCCGAGCAGGGCGGACGAAGCCTCATGGCGGAGAACTTCCAGCCCATCGTCAAAGAACTCGTCGTCCTCGTCGTACGACGTCCCGGTGGCAGCAGCCGCTGCTATCCCCTCACCGAGGTGATCCAATCCGATGGAGTCGTCAGCGAGATCCGTTCACCCGCACCCGTCGGCCACCGCATCGCGGCGGAAGCGAAGGAGATCGCCACCAAGATCGCCAACGATCTGGACGCTGTCGGCCTCATTGCCGTGGAGCTGTTCCTGACCACCGATGGGCTGATCGTCAACGAGATCGCCGCTCGACCGCACAACGCAGGCCACGTCACCATCGAGGGTTCGCCGACCTCTCAGTTCGAGAACCACGTGCGGGCCGTGCTCGACCTCCCACTCGGGCCGACATGGGCGTTGGCTCCTGCCGCCGTCACGGTCAACGTGATCGGCGGGCCGGAGTCGGTGGACCCGACCAACCATCTCGCCGAAGCGCTGGCGATCGAAGGAGTCCACGTGCATCTCTACGGAAAGCGGCCCAGCCTCGGCCACAAACTCGGGCACGTCACCGCACTCGGTGACGACATCGAACAGGCCAGGGACATGGCCAAACGGGCCGAGGCTGCGCTCATGAATCGAAGGCACCCATGACGACCGGCTCACCAGCACACGCACCATCGCTCACCGTGATCCACCATCCACTGGTCGACCACAAGATCACGTTGCTGCGCGACGTCGACACCAGTTCGAGCGAGTTCCGCGCACTGTGTCAGGAGATCACTCTCCTCACCGCCTACGAGGCCCTTCGCGACCTCCCCACCGAGACACGACAGGTGACCACCCCCATCACCGTCACCGACGGCCGCCAACTCGCCGGCAACACGCCGGTGATCGTCGGCATTCTCCGGGCCGGCCTGATCATGGTCGATGCCATGCTCACGCTCCTGCCGACCGCACGCGTCGGCCATGTCGGCCTGTTCCGAGATCCCGAAACACATCGACCTGTCGAGTACTACAACAAGCTGCCGACCGACATCGCGGAGCGCACCGGTCATCCTGGTCGATCCGATGCTCGCGACCGGCGGCAGTGCGGTTGCCGCCATCGATCATCTGAAGTCCGCCGGAGTCACCGAGGTCCTGATGATCTCGATCATCGGCTGCCCCGAAGGCGTCAAGGTCGTGCACGATGCCCATCCCGATGTCGCCATCACCCTCGCCGCGCTCGACGAACGACTCGACGAGAACGCGTACATCGTTCCCGGACTCGGCGACGCCGGCGATCGCATCTACGGAACCAAATGACGGGAGCATGCATCGTGACCGACATCCCATGGGACGAACTACGGGCGGCAGCCATCGCCGCCAGCGGGCGGGCCTACGCGCCGTACTCGAACTTCCATGTCGGCGCGGCAGCACTGGTCGACGACGGGCGCATCATCGACGGCTGCAACGTCGAGAACGTCTCGTACGGGTTGGGCCTCTGCGCCGAGTGCGGCGTGGTCTCGGAGCTGCATCGCAGCGGAGGTGGACGCCTGGTCGCCCTGGTCTGCGTCTCCGGGTCTGGCGAGCCCTGCATGCCGTGCGGACGTTGCCGACAACTCCTTCTCGAACAAGGTGGCCCCGAGTGCCTCGTCGACGGCGACGGCACGATCCGCACCGTGGCCGAGATCCTGCCCGGCGGCTTCGACACCGACCGCTTGTCACAGGGGTAGTCGCGTCAGCACCCAGATGAAGTCGATCGGCGTCGGTACGCGGAATCCGGACGGCGACACGATCCACCGATCGTCGGAATCCCAGGTGTTCAACAGCTCAGCGATCGCAGGGTGGCGAGTCGCGTCGAATCGCTCGACGAGAACGCCACCGAACACACCGCCGATCTGCGCCTGGCTCGGATCTGCGCACGACCGATCGGACAGACACAGCTCCGGACCACGACCCCGCCCCTGGATGTCGCCGATCGTTCCCACCCCCGGCGGATCCACGTCGCGATAGGTGTGAAAGACCACCGCAGCCTCGGTGGCATCAGGTAGTCCCGGGTTCGCACCTTCGAGCGATCGGACCTCTCCGTCCTCGACGGCGAAGGTCTCGTGCACGCGAATGGCAGCGACATCGAGTCTGTAGACATCGCCGGTGGCGAAAGAGACAACCGTCGGATCACCGGCCGAATTGACGTACACGATCGTGAGTTTCTCGAGACCGGGCACCGCGTCGCTACCCGGGATCCGCACGACATACGGGTCACGATCGAGGGGAGGCGCGGGCCATCGCACGACATCGGTCGGTGACCCTGCCTCGGTCGACTCGCCCGAGGTGGCGTCGACACCGCCGATCGCCTGATCGCTGTCGGGCAGCGTTGAGATCGGGCCAACGGTCGGCACCGGAAGGCCGGGTGCTGGATCGTCGTCGACTCGAGAACCGCCCGGGCCGAGAATCCACACACCGAGCGCAGCGGCGGCGATCAGGACCCACCATCTCCCCATGGGTCGGCCACCGGTGCCGACGACCTCGACGGTCTCACTCACCTCCATCTCGGCCACGCCGAGGAACTCGACCGCCCGGAACTCCTCACCGTCGGTCACGTCTGCTCGGTTCCCGTTCGTTGCAACGCTGTTCTCTTCAACTCCTCGACACGCTCGGGCACGTCGCGGATCGACGAGAGCGTGGACCACCGCCCGTCAGGCTCGAATCCCGCCGATCCGGTCTCGACTTCCCACGTGATGGAATGCGGCACGTGGAACCCGTGTCCCGCCGATCGCGACCACCGGCTCGATGTCGGAACGTACGGAGTTGCCGACCATCACGAAATCAGTGGCTTCGACGTCCAGCCGGTCGAGCACCCGTTGATAGGAACGTTCGTCCTTCTCGCTCAGCACTTCGACCGCGTCGAATCGGTCGCCGAGGCCTGACTCGGCGACCTTCGACTCCTGATGGAAGAGATCACCTTTCGTGATCAGGACCAGGCGATACCGACCCGCCAATGTGTCGAGCACGTCGGAGGCGCCATCGACCAGCGTCACGGGATGCGCCATCATCTCCCGGCCCCACTCCATGATCTCGGCGAGGGCGTTGGAGGGAATGGTCCCCTCGGAGAGCTGGATCGCCGTCTCGATCATCGACAGCGTGAACCCCTTCACTCCGTAGCCGAAGTGTGTGAGATTCGACCGCTCAGTGCTCAGGAGAGCGGCGGCGACGTCGGCCGACGCACACCACGGCGACAGCAGCGCCGCAAATCGCTCCTGGGTCACGGCGAAGAACACCTCGGACTCCCAGAGGGTGTCGTCGGCATCGAACCCCACGGTTTCCACCATCATCGCAATCTACTTGCTCATCCGGACGAGGCCTAGGCTGTGGCATGGCTGAACTCAACCGCGAGGTCTTCGTCACAGCGCCGAAGGTCCTCCTGCACGACCACCTCGATGGCGGCATGCGACCCGAAACCGTCGTCGAACTGGCTGCGGAGACGGGTTACAAGGACCTACCGACCACCGACGTCGACGACCTGGCCGCCTGGGTCCGCCGGGGCGCCGACCGCAACAAGCTCGAGCTGTATCTCGAGACCTTCGCCCACACCGTCGGCGTCACCCAGACACCGGACGCCATCGAGCGAGCCGCACACGAGGCGGCCGAGGATCTGGCGGCGGACGGCGTCGTCTACGCCGAAGTCCGGTTCGCCCCGGAGCAACACATGCAGAGAGGTCTCACCCTCGACGAGGTGGTGGAGGCATCGCTCCGAGGATTCCGCTCCGGGGCCGCCGACACCGACCTGACGCTGGGAGTGATCTGCTCGGCGATGCGCCAGGAGGCCAGGAGCTTCGAGATCGCCGAGTTGGCCATCCGCCATCGCGACGAGGGCGTCGTCGGTTTCGACATCGCCGGACCCGAAGCGGGCTTTCCTCCCACCCGTCATCTCGACGCGTTCCAGCTCTGCATGCGGGAGAACTTCCACATCACGATCCACGCCGGCGAAGCCTTCGGTCTGCCGTCGATTCACGAAGCGCTCAGCTACTGCGGAGCCGAACGGCTCGGTCATGGCGTTCGCATCGTCGACGACATCGCCGTCGACCCAGACGGCAAGGCCGAGCTCGGACGCCTCGCTGCGTTCGTCCGCGACACCCGCGTCCCGCTCGAGATGTGTCCGACGTCGAACGTCAACACCGGCGCTGCCCCGTCGATCGCCGAGCATCCCATCGGCCTACTGAGACGACTCCGTTTCCGCGTGACCGTCAACACCGACAACCGACTGATGAGCAACGTTGCAGCTCTCGGACGAGTTCGCGAAACTCCACGAGGCCTTCGGCTACGGCCTGGGTGACATGGAATGGCTCACCCTGAATGCGATGAAGAGTGCGTTCTGGCCGTTCGAGCAGCGTCTCAGGATCATCAACGAGATCATCAAGCCCCGCTACGCGACCCTCCGGGACTCCAACCTGTGAGCACGGCGGTTTCCTTACGGGGCCTCCACAAGCGATTCGACCAGAAGGTCGCCGTCGAATCCGTCGATCTCGATGTACCCGGGGGCACGTTCTTCGGTCTTGTCGGCCCCAACGGCGCCGGCAAGTCGACAACCCTCAAGATGGCCACCGGGCTACTGCGACCGGACGCCGGAACGGCTGTGGTCGACGGCATCGACGTGTGGAGAGACCCCCGGCAGCTGAAGACCCGCATCGGTGTGGTTGGCGAGGACCTCCGGTTGTTCGAACGACTGACCGGGCGGGAGATGCTGCAGTACGTCGGCCTCCTGCGCGGCTTCGATCGCCAGGAAGCCGACCATCGCGGCCGTCAACTCTTGAGCTTTCTCGGGCTCGAGGAAGCATCCGGTCGCCTCGTGATCGACTACTCCGCCGGCATGCGGAAGAAGATCGCGCTCGGCGCTGCAGTCCTCCACCAACCGAGGGTCTTGTTTCTCGACGAGCCGTTCGAGTCGGTCGACCCGTTGTCGGTGCGGCTCATTCGGGACCTCCTCGAACAAATGGTCGCAGGCGGCGCCACCGTCGTCTTCTCCAGCCACGTGATGGAAGTGGTCGAACGGCTCTGCGATCACGTCGCCGTCATGCATCAGGGTCGAGTCGTTGCCGGCGGCGTCACGGCCGAACTCTGCGCCGGCCGTCGTCTGGAAGACGTCTTCGTCGAAACGGTGGGGGCCCTCGACACGACCGCTGATCTTCGCTGGCTGACGCCGTGATCCTGGCTGACGCCGTGATCGTTCGACACCGAGCCTCTGGCCGATGACGATGATCTTCATCCGGCTGAAGCTGCGGCTTCTCCGGAACGTCCTGCGCACCTCGGGGGGACCAGGTCTCGTCGTCTTCTCGATCCTGGCACTCGGCATCGGGGTCGTGGTCGGTCAGGCCCTGCGGTGGTCAGACGATCTCGAGCGGATCATCGTGATGCCGGTCATCGGCGCCGGCTTCGTCATGAGCTGGGCGTTCGGTCCTGTGCTGTTCGGCAACAGCGACGAGACGATCGACACGACGCGCCTCGCACTTTTCCCTCTCGACCCAGACCGACTCGCGGGTGGGTTGGCCGTCCAGGCACTGATCGGTCCCGGTCCCGTGGCTGCGCTGCATCGCGCTGGGAGGTGCTGCCACCCGAGCGCCTGACATCGCCTCTCTGACACTCGCCCTCGTCGCATGCGCTGCCACCGTTGCGCTGGCGACGACGCTCTCGCCGCGTCCTGCTCACTGCGCTCGGCTCCGGCCTCCGCCGACGCAGATCGCGCGACCTCGCCACGCTCGCAACGGGTCTCGCGATCGGTGGAATCGCCGTCGGACTCCAGGTCTTCGCCGTCTACGGCAATGTGCTCGAACTCGGTTCGTTGGCCGCCATCGCCGACGTCGTACGTCTGACCCCGTTCGGCTGGCCGGGAGATGCGCTGGGTCGGGCATCCACCGGAGCGTTGCTCATTCCCCTGGTCGAACTGACCGGCACCGCCGCGGTGCTGATCGTTGCCGTCAAGTTCTGGGCCGGCCTGTTGGAACGAGCCCTCACCGAAGTGGCAGAACACGAAGACGAGTCCACCAGCACCGAGCCGCTCATCGCAGTCGAGACCGGCGGTCCGGTCTCGGCGCTGGTGACGACCTTCGTGAAGGAGCGACGATACTTCGCTCGGCATCCCCGCTACCGGGTGCAGGTCATGTCACAGGCAACGGTGTTGATCCTCGGCGGGGCACCCTTCCTCGGAGCCATCATCCGACGCGATCCCGAAGCCGTGCTCTTCGGCTGTATCCCGGCGCTGACCGCCGGAGTCACCGGCGCCAACCTGCTGGGCCCCGATGGCCGGGCGCTGTGGGCCGAGTACCTGGCCTTGCCGTCGTTGACCCCTCTGCTCCGCGGCCGATCGCTGACCTTCGCCTCGCTCGGCGTCGGTGCCGCCTTCGCCCTCACCGTCGGATCGTCGATGTGGACCGGGGGCTGGCAATTCGCGCCGGCCGCGCTGGGAGCAGCCGTCGGTATGGCGTTCACGGGGTCAGGGATCGGAGCGGTCACCTCCGTGCTGGCTCCGAGCCTCTACCCGGACGAGTCATCGACCAACCCGTTCGCCACATCCGCGCCCGGGTCCGGCTGCTTCCCTGCCGTGATCACGTTCACCGGTGTGGTCGTCGGACTCGTCCTGTCCGGACCCATCTTGTACGGACTCGCCCAGGCACGGGACCTGACCGGCGCCGGAGCCGTCGTGGCCGGCGCCGCGCCGTTCTACGGTTTCGCGGTCTGGTACCTCGCCACTTCCTTCGCCGGACGACGAGTCGAGCGGCGGGGACCGGAGCTGGTCGCCTTCCTGGCCGGAACCTGACCACTCGTCGCCCGGTGCTGCTCCCGTTCGGGTGCCGACCTAGCCTGTGGCCGTGATCCGGGTTCTGTTGGTGGATGACCATGCGATGCTGCTCGAGGGCATTGCCTTGGCATTACATCAGGAACCCGACATCGAAGTGGTTGGCACCGCATCCACTCGCAGCGAGGGGTTCGAACGCTTCTGCGCCCTCGAGCCGAACGTGCTGGTCGTCGACTATCGCATCGGCGAGGACTCTGGTGCCAACCTCGCTCGGGACGTGATCGAGCGTGATCCGTCCGCTGCCGTGGTCGTGATGAGCGCGCTCGACAGCGATCGGGTGCTCGACGACATCGTCGACTCAGGCTGTGTCGGGTTCGTCGAGAAACGCTCGGGCGTCGACTCGCTCGCGTCGGCAGTTCGCGCTGCCAGCAACGGCTCGATCCATTTTCCGCGAAGAGCGTTGAGTCGCCGGAACGGTGGCATCGACTCGATCGATTCCCTCACCACTCGGGAGCTCGAGGTCCTCGAGTTGCTGGGGCAGGGCATCACCTCTGGCGAGGCTGCCGCGGAACTCAACGTCTCCGTACACACGGTCCGGAACCACACTCGTGAGATTCGGCGCAAGCTCGCTGTCACCACCCAACTGGCGGCCGTCGTCAAGGCAATTCGGCTGGGCCTCATCGAACCACCGTCTGACTCCCAGCCGGCGTCGGCTTCCTCGAGTGGCTGACTGAGCTGCGCCGTCAGGCGCCTGTGGACCAGCCATCGACGATCAGCGCATCGATACGCCGCTTTGCATCCTCGAGCAGCCTCCGCCCGTCGTCATCGAACGCCGACACACGAACGACCGCATCGATCAGCAGCGACACGTTGCCGAGCTCGTGGCGAATGTCGATCCACCGGGGATCCAGCTCGCCATCGGATCTGCTCACGTGCTCCATACCCAACCCCAGCGGTCTCGCCGAGCCAGGAACGTAGCATTCACGTCGCTCAGGCTGCCATCGTCGGCGCCCACACGAGTCGTCGACTGATCAATCTTGATCAGAACGGTGGACTGGCTTCGACCACACGCGACTGCTGCGTTGTTGGAAGACTCTGGTTGGTGAGGGCCGCATCCAGAGAGAGGGTGCGTCGCCCGGCCGGACGGGTGCTGAGAGTTGTTCGAACGACACAGAGCTGAATCGGCAGGAGCCGACGCCGGACGGATGGCCCACCATGCCGTCGTCAGAAGTGCCCATCGGGCAATGATCGGTGACCTCCAGTTGCCGGCTGAGATTCGCGCCCACCTGGGATCGGACCATCGGCCGGTCTGTGTCGTCGTCGTCAGGAATCATCAGCGCAGTTACACGTTGATCATCGAGGCCACTTGGCTCGAGCTCGCGGCCGACGTCCATGGCGTCGATCCGCAGCTGGTCTCGAACATGACCGTTCCGAGATCGGCGATCCGGGCCGTCATCGAGCATGGCCACAACGACGGTGCCGGCTTCGACGAGAGCGTCGGTTCCGTGTGGTGGTCAGACGACGGGATCCCCCACATGAGCGCCGCCTGACACACCCCTACCCGCCGGGCCTCACGGTTTGTGCGAGCTGCACCCGAACGGCATCGACGAGCTCGAATGGTGTGAACGGTTTGGCGAGGATCGCCACATCGGACAGTCCACGCTCGGCCACCTCGGTTCGAGCCGCATTGATCCCAGCGCCGGTCAAGAGCAGGCAAGGCAGTTCTGGCCTGGTTCGCCGAAGCTCCACGATGAGGTCCGGACCGCGCATCGTCGGCATCGTGAGGTCAGTCACGAGGCAGTCGAATGCCCAGGGTTCGACTGCCATGTCGAGTGCCTCTGCGGCGCTGCCGACGCTCGTCACCGAATCGAACACCTCGGACAGGGTGCGTTCCAGGGTGCCCCTCACGAGATCGTCGTCGTCGACGAGCAGGAGCCGAGCGTCCCGGAAGCCGTCAGCGACCGAGGGCCGATCAACGTCGAGATCGATCGCGTCGGGTGCAGATGCGAACGACACACGGATCTCGGTCCCTCGTCCCGGCTCGGTGATCACCGAAAGCGTCGCCGTTTCGGAATGGAGCAGTCCCGCCAAGGCGGCGAGTCCGAGGCCGCGCCCGCTCGGGCGCGTGGTGAAGAATGGCTCGGTCATTCGCTCCGCTTGATCGCCGGTCATCCCGGCGCCATCATCGGTCACGCAGAGCACCACGTGGTCCGGATCGGGTTGCTCGACCGTCACCGAGACGGTCCCACGCCCGGTGATCGCCTCCGAAGCGTTCAGTGTGAGGTTCGTCAACAGCTGACCCAGTGGATCTCTGCCGATTGCCGCCGGCGCATGTCCTGGTGTCCTGACGCGCAACTCGATTTCTGGGTCGACCATCTGAGCGAGCAGAGGAGCCATGGACGAAACGACCACGGCGACATCGCAATGATCGTCGACGACGACCGACCGACCGGTGGTCGCCAGAATCTGATCGACCAGTTGAGCGGACAACCGAGCCGCGGTCTCGACAGCACGAACCCGCTCCTGCAACGGCGAGTCGGATGGCAGCTCATCGAGGATCGAGTGGATGTTGGCGACAATCGGCACCAACAGATTGTTGAAGTCGTGGGCGACCCCGGTTGCCATCACACCGAGGCTCTCGAGCCGGCGCGAGGTGGCCAGTTCCGTCGAGAGCTGTACTCGTTCGGTGACGTCACGGATCACGAGAAGAAGAGCAGCGCCGTCGTCGTCTGCGTATCGGCTCGGATTCACCTCGACCCAACGATTGGTCGCAGCGATCCGAGTGATCCAGGCGGCAGCGAAGTCTTCGTCGACGGGCTGGAGATGGGCGAGAGGGTCGGTGACGAAATCTGCCTCGGCCATCCTGAGAACGGTCTCGAGATTGGGGCTGACGAAGTTCACCCGACCGTCAGGACCGAGCTCGACGACGGCATCGTTCAAACTGGCCAGGCGCCGTTCGTGTTGGCGCAAGACCGAGGTGAGGCCGGCCTCGGCGGCGAGGCGCTTGGCGACCGAAGCCTCGATCGACTCGGTCCGACGAGCGAGTCGCTCGGCGACCTGGTCGGTCCGCCCTGCCCCCCAGGACATTCGGCGGAGAACCCGGAGCCAGGGGCGACGCCAGCCCCCGCGGGGCACCTCGATGGAGTAGTTCGCACCACGATCGGTCAGGGTCATCGTGACGGTGGCCGACGGGAGGCCGAACATCGTCGGCAGCCCCTCGGCCGCACCGGCCAGCACCGTGAAGAACGCCGGGGAATGTCCGTATCCCTCGGCGATGGTCACGTCGATCGACACGTGTAGGCCATCGACCACGGTCTCGGCGACGAGGCAGGCGAAGTCACCACGCTCATCACCGCGAATGACAAAGGCGTAGGCCTCGGGGGGACGCAGGAACAGCCGGGCCAGAAGGACGTGAGTATCAAAGTGCTCCGCCAGCACGCTCTGGGCACCGACGGCTCGCAACTGGTCGTCGTCCCAGATTTCGCCCAGACGATCGGTCAGCGTCTGCAGCGCCGACCACGACACACGTTGCGTCGGGTCCCTGAAATGGGTGGCGGAATACCCGGTGCCGTCAACGAGCCAGTCGACATCGACGTCATGCTCGTCGGCAGACCGCAGCATCGCCGCAAACACACCACACGAAACCTCTCGACCCAAGAACTCGATCTCGGGCTCGGCCGGCGGCCTCGACGAACGCTTCATACGGCTCGACTCTCGCATTGTTGGTTTTGCCGCTCCAGTACGTGCTAGCCCACCGACCCTGTCGTCGCAAACTCGGGGTGGGACCTCCCCACAGGTGGGCGGGTCAGTTCAGCGATGCGTCGTCAGGGAAGTGAGCGAACCATGCCAGCTCACCGCCGTTTCGTCGCAGGACGTTGGCCCACAATCCCAGCGGATCATCGAAGAAGAGATCGGCCAGCAGACCGTCGACGACCCACCATGCCTGGTTGGCGATCTCACCCTCGAGCTGACCCGCACCCCAGCCGGCGTACCCGGCGAACACCCTCACTCGATCGACCGCCGGACCCAGTTCGGGTTGCCGATCCAGGTCGAGGGTGTGGAGCCCGAGGATCAGCTCCCCGTCAGCATCGGGTGTTGCGCCGAGTGCGATCAGCGAGTTCCGCTCGACGGGACCGCCGGCGAAGACCACACCGGGCCGACTCGCGAGATCGGCCCAAGCGGGAAACGCGTCCTCGACCAGGAGCTCGGACGGACGGTTGAGGATCAGGCCGAGCGCTCCGTCGGCGTTGTGCTCGAGCAGAAGTGTGATGGTGCCGTCGAATGCATCGGCATGCACGGCAGGTCGCGAGATCAACAACTGGCCACTGAGCGACAGACTCACGGCGGAGAGCCACCGAGGATCGCTTCGGTCGACGAGGTCCCGATGCGGGTGGCACCGGCCTGCATGACGGCCACTGCAGCGTCCCACGTCCGCACGCCTCCGCTCGCTTTCACACCGAGGCGACCGCCGACCGTTGCCGACATCAGCTCGACGGCAGCGATGGTGGCACCTCCACCCGGGTGGAATCCGGTCGAGGTCTTCACGTAGTCGGCACCGGCGGTCTCTGCGGCCTCGCAGCACTTGACGATCTCCTCATCGGTCAGCGCCGCCGACTCGATGATCACCTTCAACACGTTGGGAGCATCGACGCTCGCTCTGACGGTGGCGATGTCGTCGATCACGGCGTCCCACGTGCCGGCCTTGACCCGACCGAGATCGAGCACCATGTCGATCTCGGTCGCGCCGAGCTCGATCGAACGTGCGGCTTCGAACGCCTTGACCACCGGCTGATGCGAGCCAGACGGGAATCCGCAGACGGTGGCGAGGTGGATGCCGTCGTCGAGGAGGCCGGCAGCGAGCGGAAGGCGCGAGGGCGAGATGCACACGGCGGCAACCGAGAAACGGTTGGCCTCGGCGCACAATGCAGCAACGTCTGCATCAGTGGCGATGACCGACAACAACGTGTGGTCGATGGCGGCGGCAACGTCGGCGGCCGTGAAGGTCTGTGCAGGTCCACGCTCGGTCATGAGCGCAAACGCTAGCGAGGGTCAGACCTTCTCCCATGGCGAGCGGTCAGGAGCCGCAGCACCGCAGTACTGGCAGCTGTCGAGGCTGGCCACCACCATCGCACCACAGCTGCACTTCGATCCACGGACCTTCTTGCGTCCGTCGCGTTCCCCGTCGGCCACGTCGAGCTCATGGACCCTGTAGGCGAGGTGGGCATCGGTCAGACCTGTCGTCTCGCACACCAGCTGCCACAGCGCCTCGTTCAACGTCAGGAGCCGTTCGAGCCGCATCTCGAGGTCGTGGATCTGTTGATCGGCTCGTCGCGCTTGACGCACGGTCTCGTCTGCGGCGAAACCGGCCGCGGCCTGGGTCGACTTGATCTGCTTCCTCTGCACGAGGTCGTACATGTCCATGAACAAGACATCGGATCGTTCACGGCCCGACTTGACGTTCGGCGTCCTCCGCGTCCCCGTGGAAGAATGCCTGCCATGACTGCACGCGACGATTGGCAGACCGAGTACGACGCCACGAACCTCCGCAAGGAGACGTTCGAAACCATGTCCGGTGTTCCGGTCGAGGCGGTCTACGGCGACGACGACGGGCTCTTCCCAGGGCAGTTCCCCTACACGCGAGGTATCCACGCGTCGATGTACCGCAGCCGTCTCTGGACGATGCGCATGTTCGCCGGTTTCGGCACCGCCGAGGACACGAACGTCCGGTTCAAGCAGATCCTGGCCAACGGTGGTGGCGGGCTCTCGACCGCGTTCGATCTCCCGACACTGATGGGCCGCGATTCCGACGATGACTTCTCGCTCGGCGAAGTGGGCAAGGCGGGTGTCGCCGTCGACACCCTCGCCGACATGGAGGATCTCTACGCCGACATCGACCTTGCGTCGGTGTCGACGTCGATGACGATCAACTCGCCGGCCCCGATCCTGCTCGCGATGTACATCGCGGTTGCCGAGGGCAACGGAGCGGAGCGGGCCCAACTCGCCGGCACGCTCCAGAACGACATCCTGAAGGAATACCAGGCTCAGAAGGAGTTCATCTTCCCGCCACGGCCGTCGATGCGCCTCGTCACCGACCTCGTGCAGTTCACCTCGGCCGAGATGCCTCGGTGGAATCCGATCTCGATCTCGGGCTACCACATTCGTGAGGCGGGTTCGACCGCAGCCGAGGAGCTCGCTTTCACACTGGCCAATGGCTTCGCTTACGTCGAAGCGGCCCTGGCGGCAGGACTCGATGTCGACGACTTCGCCCCGCGACTCTCTTTCTTCTTCAATGCTCACATCGACTTCTTCGAGGAGATCGGCAAGCTGCGAGCGGCTCGCCGGATCTGGGCCACCACGATGCAAGACCGGTACGGGGCGAAGGACGAACGCTCGCTGAAGCTGCGCTTCCACACACAGACCGCTGGAGTGTCCCTCACGGCCCAGCAACCCGAGAACAACATCGCCAGGGTGGCGATCCAAGCCCTGGCCGGCGCGCTGGGTGGAACCCAGAGTCTGCACACCGACTCCTTCGACGAGGCCCTGGCCCTGCCGACGGAGAAGGCGGCCCGCATCGCCCTTCGCACTCAGCAGATCGTCGCTCATGAAACCGGCGTCGTCGATGTTGCCGACCCACTGGGAGGCAGCCATTTCGTCGAGGCGATGACCGATGAGATGGAGCGACAGGCCCGCGAGATCTTCGACACGCTCGACGATTTCGGCGACGGCTCGATTCTCGAAGGCGTCTACAAGGGCATCGACGACGCCTGGTTCCAGGGACGCATCGCCGATTCGGCCTACAGCTTCGAGCGCAAGGTGAACAGCGGCGACCGCATCGTCGTCGGCGTCAACGAGTTCACCGAAGGCGACGGCGGCGAGTCCAACATCTTGTACATCGGGCCGGAGGTCGAGGAGCGCCAACTCAAGCGGCTGGCGAACGTGAAACACGACCGCAGCGATGCTGACGTGGCGGCAACGCTGGCCGCGGTGACCGCAGCTGCTGCTGATCCAACGGCGAACACCATGCCCGTGATCCTCGACGCCGTTCGGGCCTACGCCACCGTCGGCGAGATCGTCGGAGCGCTCGAGGCCGAGTTCGGTCGCTGGACCGAGCCCCTCAGCATCTGACCCCCCCAATCGCGACCGGTCAGGTGACGACGGCCTGCACGGCGGCGGCAACTTCGTCGGACGACGACCCGGGATGCAGAACAGCGGCCACGCCGGCATCGAGCAGCCGCTGCACGTCCCGCTCCGGAATGATGCCACCCACCACCACCGGGATCGATGCCTTCTGTTCGGCCAACAACTCCACCACTCTCGGCGCCAATGTGAGGTGTGCGCCCGAATGCATCGACAGCCCGATCACGTCGACGTCTTCGTCGATCGCCGTCGCCGCCACCATCTGCGGCGTCTGCCGAAGCCCGGTGTAGATCACCTCCATGCCGGCATCGCGCAGGATCCGGGCCACGATCTTGACACCGCGGTCGTGGCCGTCCAGGCCCACCTTTGCCACCAAAACCCGAGTCGACATGGCTTGGGATCGTAGGACCTCGGCTCGGTCGGGGCCAGAACCCGACCACGCAGGAACAGGCCACGCGCTCTATCCTCATCAGATGCGAGCCCTGACGAAGGCCAACGACACCTGCTGGTGCGGTAGCGGCAAGAAGTTCAAGCGTTGCCACAAGTACTCCCAGGAAGCCATCCGGCCCGGGATCCTCACCCCGGTGCGCGACGTGCCTTCGACCATCGATCAGCCCATGTGGGCGGGCGGCAACCCGAACGAGCGCTGGGACGAGGATTGGGTGAAGTCACCGGACGTCATCGAACGGATGCGGCGAACGGGTCGCCTCGCCGCCGACACGCTCAACTACCTCGGCACCCTCGTCGAGCCCGGCATCACCACAGAGGAAATCGACGCTGCGTGTCACGCCCGCTCCATCGAGGTCGGCGCATACCCCAGCCCGCTCATGTACCCCGGCAGCGTCGACCCCTTCCCGAAGTCGCTCTGCACCTCGGTCAACGAGGTCATCTGCCACGGCATCCCGGACGACCGTCCGCTCCGCGACGGTGACATCGTCAACTTCGACGTCACGCTGTTCAAGGAGGGTGTACACGGCGACACGAACGCCACGTTCTTCGTCGGCGAGGTCGACGAGGACTCCAGGCGGCTCACCAGCGTCACCCGCGACGCAACGATGAAGGGCATCGAGGCCGCGAAGCCGGGCAACCCGATCAACGAGATCGGCCGTGCCATCCAGCAGTACGCCGAAGGCGCCGGTTTCGGGGTCGTGCGCGACTTCGTCGGCCACGGCATCGGCGAGCAGTTCCACACCGACCTCCAGATCTGCCACTACTACCACCCGCGCCTCACCGACGTCATCGAGCCCGGGATGACCTTCACGATCGAACCCATGATCACGCAGGGCAGCTACCGGGCCCGCATGTGGGACGACGGCTGGACCGCTGTCACCGCCGACGGTGGGCGCACCGCCCAGTTCGAGCACACCATTCTGATCACCGACGACGGGCCTGAGATCCTCACCACCCCGACCGACACGTCGACCCACCCGTTCTGGGCGCTGTAGTCGTCAGAGGTTCGCGGACGAGGGCACACACTCTCGAGCGGCAGCCTGCGCGACACTGGTTCGATGCGTAGAGGTTTAGCCGGTCTCATCCTCGGCCTGTCGCTGGTGGTTGCATCCATCAGCTGGGCCGGTTTCATCATGTCGAGAACGGTGCTCGACCCCGGTCGTTCCGAGCGCCTGTCGGTGCAGATGTTCGAGAACGAGCAGCTCAGATCCGTGCTCGTGTCGCGACTCGCCGAGAGCCTCGGGGCAGCGCTGCCGGGTGACGTCGTGGTGCCGAGCCAGACGCTCGAGGCCGCAGCATCGCTGGCCCTCGACAACCCCGAGGTCCAGGCCCTCGTACAGACAGCGATCGTCGACACTCACCGATCCGGCTCTCGAAGGCGATGTCCAACCGGTCGTGATCGACAGCGCGATCCTCAGCGAGACCCTCCGAAGTTCGCTCGTGGCCACCAATCCGAATCTCGAGGCGGTCCTTCCCCAGCTGCCGGCTGCCAGCATCGAACTGCCGACCACCGGCCTGAATCTGTTGGGCTCGCTGAAGGGCTTCGTCGACCAAGCGACGATTCTCGCCGGCCTGGTGGCCTTGATCGGGGCGGCAACGGCGTTGGTCGTCACCAGCGACCGTCCGGCCGTCCTTCGACGGGTCGCATTCTGGGCGTTCGGTGCATCGCTCTTCTGGTTGATCGTCGCGTTCGGTGTCCCGTTCCTCGCCGGGCTCATCGGTCCCGCCTCCTCCGCCTTGATCACGGCGGCCATCGATGTCTTCTTCGGAGCGATGATCCCACCGGCCATCGCGATGGCGGCCACCGGAGTCGGCCTCGTTCGCCGTCTCGATCTTCTGGGACTCCTTTGCCGCTCGACAACCGGCCCGCGTCGCCCAGCCGGCCCGTGCCCCGCGGGGCACCGGCGCCAAGACCACTGCGACCCGGCTCGGTGCCGCTCGCACCCCTCCCCCGGTCGAGTCATACGGGCATCCGGTGCGTCGTCAACCGATCGACCAGACCGTCGTCCAGTCGCTGCCTGTCTCCGAGCAGCCGACCGCGCGTCCGGGCCCGACTGCAGCAGCCATGCCAACGGTCGACTCGTACGCAGCCGGACCGAGCGAGGCTCAGACGGCTCCGGCACGCGAACCGATCTGGATCGAAGGCCGGGGGTATGTCGATCCGGATGATCCGACGATTCCGCCGGCCAGCAGGCCGACCTGAGCGTCGCTACCGTTCGGCCATGGATCCGCTGAACGATTTCGAGCGCACCGAAGCCACATACGACGGCATCACCAAGACCGTGTACCGGAAGGGCTCCGGTCCTGGTGTCGTGCTGATGACGGAGATGCCCGGCATCACCCCGACGGTCGCCGACTTCGCACGACGCGTCGTCGACATCGGGTGCACCGTTGCCATGCCGTCCCTCTTCGGGACCGACGGCCGCCCGCTCAGCAATCGAGCTCTGGTCACCACGATGCCAAGGGCCTGCATCAGCAGTGAGTTCCACGCCTTGGCAACAGGCAAGGCCTCACCGGTGACGGTGTGGCTGCGTGCCCTCGCCGCATCGCTCCACGAGGAGTGTGGCGGGCCCGGAGTCGGCGCCATCGGCATGTGTTTCACCGGTGGCTTCGCATTGGCCATGATGGTCGACGATGTCGTCGTCGCCCCGGTCCTCAGTCAGCCGAGCCTTCCCCTGGCCATCGGGAGCAAACGAGCGGGCGACCTCGGCGTGTCCCCGGAGGACCTCGCCATCGTCAAACGGCGTGTCGATGGCGGTTGCCCGGTGCTCGGATTGAGGTTCACCGAGGACAGGGCTGTCGGCACCCGGTTCGACACGCTCCGATCGGTGCTGGGCGATGGTTTCATCGCGATCGAGATCGACTCCTCGCCGGGCAACCCTCACGGATTCGCCCGGAGTGCGCACTCGGTGGTCACGACCGAGGTCGTCGAAACTCCTGGCCACCCCGCGTATGACGCCGTCCAGCGAGTCCTCGACTTCTTCAGAACGCAGCTCGGCTTGGTGCCTGGAACCGACGACCGAGGCTGAGCTCAGCCCGGCAACTGTTGGTCGATCCAGTCGACGATGGCGGCGAGGACCTCAGCCTGTTCCGGCTCGTTCATGCACTCGTGCCGCAAGCCGTCCCACACTTTTCTGGTGACTCCTGACAGCCGACCCAGCCCCTCGGATGCCGACGGCGGAACCAGTTGATCCTCCGCCCCGTGCAGCACGTAGGCCGGTACTCGGATGCGATCGAGTGACGCGGCCGTTGCCGTCATGGTCCTGAAGATCTCGTTGCCGAGACGTGCGGTTGCTCCTTCAATGACCAGGGGATCGTCGAGGTAGGCCCGCTGGACCGCAACGTCGCGAGACAGCAACTCGCCCTCGATCTTCGACGGCATGTGTTGCTTCGGCATCAACCGGCCGAACACGGGCGCAGCCACTTTCTGCCACACGGGGACCACGGCTTCGAGCGCAGGGGCGCTGATGACCGCGAGGTCGGGTTGGGGTCGATCGCCCACGAGATAGGAGGTGACGACCAGACCGCCGAGAGAATGGCCGAACAGGATGACCGGAACACCGAGTGACCGTCGTTCGGCCACCAGTACCTCGACGTCGTCCAGGTACTGGTCGAATGACTTGACGAACGCCCTTCGGCCCCCGGATTGCCCGAACCCACGCTGGTCGTACCCCAGCGTGTCGATGCCACGTGCGGCGAAGAACGCGCCGACATGCTCATATCGGCCGGAGTGCTCCCCGATGCCATGCACGATCAGCATCGCTGCTCGTGGTGCCTCCGCCCGCCAATGCCGGCGAAGCTGGGTGAAGCCGTCAGTGGTTGCGGAGAGTTCGGTCTCTGAGGTCGGCACCGCATCAGACTAGACGCCGACGGCTCTCACCCATGGCCGCATCGACGCGATCTCCCGAGCAGACTGGGCCGATGACGTCATCCTCGGGGACCACGAGCGCAGCACGCCAGGCGACGGTGGTGTCGCTCGAGCGGCTTGGCGCCGTCGGCATCGGTGGAGCAGTCGGCAGCGGCGTGCGCTACGGAGCCGTGTCGCTCGACCGAAGTCCTTCGCTCACGATCCTGGTCGTCAACGTGGTCGGATCGGCGATGCTCGGTGCGCTCGTCGCCCACCGATCGCGCCGTGGTGCGCACAGCCCCCAGGATCGATGGACAGCCCTCGTCGGGATCGGCTTCTGTGGCGGACTCACGACGTTCTCCACCCACGTCGTCGAGGTGGCTGGTCGGATCGCCGACGGCGGATGGGCAGACGGTGCCGTCTCGCTCGGGGTCACCAGCGTGCTCTGCGTTGCGGCCGCCATGGCCGGCCATCGATTGCTCGATGCACTCGATCGCACTCCGGCCTCATGATCTGGGCTGCCGTGTTCGTGTTCGGTGCGGTCGGCGCCGTGATCAGGGCCGTCGTCGCCGAACGACTCCCGCCTCTGTTGGCAACGGCGTCTGTCAATGTGGCTGCTGCGTTCCTCCTTGGATGGGCCGTGACGTTCGACGGGGTACTCGGAGCCGGTATTCGTGTCGGACTCCTCGGCGCGCTGTCGACGTGGTCGACGCTGGCCAATCAACTCGCCGAACTCGGACGCGAGCGGCGATGGGTCGAGGCCGCTGCGTATCTCATGGCGACCCTCGTCGCCGGGGTGGGCGCAGCATGGATCGGACTCGAGCTGAGCTGAGCTGAGCTGCGAAGCCCTCTGCTACTCCTGCCCCGCTTCATCCAGCTCGGCACACGGGTACTCGAAGCGGTTGACTTCGTTCCCGTCGGTGTCGGCGATGACGACCACGCCGAATTCGCGCTCGGGATGCAGTCGACACTGCTCCTTTGCGAACTCGACCAGCTGGCTGCGAGCCTGCGCGTTCGGGTCCTCGTCCGGCACGGTCGGCGGCACGGCCGTGGTGGTGGTCGCATCGAGATCGATGGGCGACGACGACTCGCTGGTGCAGGAGGCGCCGAGCGCGATGCACAACGCGAGCGACGCAAGCGTGCGTGACCGAACGGCAACCATTCGGAGAGGATATGAGGTGGAACCCGATGCCATCGGTCGGGGTGGCTACGGTGCCGTGGTGGAAATCGACGAAGCCCAGCGGCCGACCGATGGGAGCGCGGCGGGCGGCCTCCTGCCCCTGCCTCGGCGGGTGGTGGTCGGACTGTCCATCGGGCACGGGGGCATGTCGATCCTGATCAATCTCCTGGGCATTCTGTTGGTGTTCTTCTACCTCCCACCAGCGTCGGCCGGGCTTCCCCAACTCGTCACAGACGCGACGTTCCTCTTCGTGCTCAACGCCATCGTCCTGGTCGCAGCCGCCGGTCGCCTCACCGACGCCATCACCGACCCGCTGATCGCGGTCTACTCCGACCGGAGTCGGCATCCGAGGGGCCGCCGGATCCCGTTCATGACCCTGGCCGCCGTTCCGGCTGCAGTCCTGACGGCACTCATGTTCACTCCGCCGTTCACTCGTACCAGCGGGTGGAACATCGTGTGGCTCCTCGGCGTCCAGCTGCTGCTGTATGTCGCCCTCACCGCGTACGTCACCCCCGCCTTCTCACTCGTGGCCGATCTCGGACGCACACCGAACGAGCGGCTCGACCTCGCGACCTGGACATCAGTCGCCTGGGCCGGGGGGATCGTGATCGCAGCAACAACACCATTCCTGTCGACGGTGTTCGCCGACGCCGGACTGTCAACGGTTCGAGCCTGGCAGATGTCTGTGGTCCTGGTCTGTGTCGTTGCCGCCGTCAGCATGCTCGTCCCGAGGTTCACCATCGACGAGCGCGTCTGGGCCGCTCGCGATGCTCCGGCACAGGCACCCCTGGCGACATCGCTACGCCGTGTATTCGGGAATCGCTATTTCCGCTACTACGTCGCCGCTGACCTCGCCTACTTCTGCGGTTTGATGATCATCCAGACCGGTCTGCTCTATTACGTCACGGTGCTTCTCGAGTTGGACGAAGAACTCACCGGTCCATTGCTGTTGTTGATGGTGGTGGTCGCCATGTTGCTGTATCCAGCCGTCAACTCGGTCGCCAAGTCACACAGCGGAAAACGTTTGGTGGTCTTCGCATTCGCCATCGCCGCGTTCGACTTCATCGGAGTCGTGTTCCTCGGCCACTACCCGTTCCCCAACTGGCTCGAAGCGGTGCTGTTGATCGTGATCTTCTCGGTGCCGTTCGCCATCCTCAGCGTGATCCCGTCGTGGATCCTCACCGACATCGCCGAACATTCAGCCAACACGACCGGCGAGGCATCGGCTGCGATGTTCTTCGCCGCTCGAACGTTCATGCAGAAGATCAGCCAGACGATCGGGGTGATCCTCTTTGCGCTCCTCACCTCGTTCGGGCGCGACATCGGCGACGACCTCGGCATCCGACTGTCCGGCTTGGCCGGCGTCGCGCTCTATGGCATCGCAGCGCTCTTGTTCCTCGGCTACGACGAAGAGACGTTGCAGTCAGAACTCGAGGAGGCTGCGGCCGACCGCGCGGTTCGCGGCCAGGGAACGGTCACGCCCGGCTGAACAGCAATGGGGCCCGGCCCCGCCCGGTGTGCTTCTGGTCGGGGCCGTGGTCCTTCAGCGTTCCGGCGTCGGTCATCTCGCCGATCACCTTGCGGACGGTCGCCGTCGATGCGCCGGACAGCCGCTCGAGTTCGGCGATGGTGAACATGCCATCGGGAATCGCGGCCCGAACGGCGTCTGGTGAGACTCGGCGCCGACGCTTGCCCCCGCTTGCTGGGCCGGCTGTCTTGGCATGCACGATGCCGGCGTCGACGAGGACGTCGGCGGGAACCCCGAATGCGACGAACGCCTCCGGCGTCACCCCGTTTTCGCTCGCCCACCCTGAGGCGTGCACGATGAACAGCTCGCGATGATGCGAACCGTCGACCGCCTGGAGCGCCTGCAAACGCGACAGTGCCTTGAGGCGATCGAGAGGATCGGCCGCAGACTCGGACTCCTCGGTGGCGCGTGTGATTGCTTCGTGATCACGCACAGATGACGGATCTTCCAACCAACGCAAATAGGAACGAACTGCTTCTTCTGATGCCGACATGATCACTCCGTGCATGTGTTGATGAACAACCAACGATAACAGTACACACGGAAACGCTGTTCACCGAGAACAGCTCTCCGCCAAAAACAACAGAACTCGCCCAGAGGGCGAGTTCTGTGTTCGTACCCCGTACGGGATTTGAACCCGTGCTACCGGCATGAGAAGCCGGCGTCCTAGGCCGCTAGACGAACGGGGCCTGTGCGGATGCCGAAGCACCCGCGAGCGAGCGGAGCCTAGCGACCCGCGGACCGGACCACTGCCTTCGCTCGTTTGTTCGGAGGGGAGGACTCGAACCCCCAATGTCTGGACCAGAACCAGATGTGTTGCCGATTACACCACCTCCGAAGGTGGAGCCGTCAGGTTAGCGGCGGCTTCGGTGCGCCAACACCCGAATTCGCTCCGGAATCAGAGCTCGTCGGCCAGGCGTTCGAGCCGTCGGAAGCTGATGATCTGGCCGAGACTGACGGCAACGGTCTCCCGAACGAGCCGGCCGAACGGTGCGCCGGCCTCGGTGACCGACACCGATGCGTCGAGACCGACCTCCCGAGCCACCAGCTGTGCTCGCCTCGCGTGGTACGGATCAGTGACGATCACGACCTGGGTGATCCCTTCGGATTCGAGGAATCGAGCAGCCGCCGCCAACTGCTCGAAGGTCGACGTTCCGTCGACCTCGAGTCGAAGCCGCTCGTCGGCGATCCCGATGGTGGAGCGGAGGTAGTCGTAGGCAGCCTTCGCCTCGGTCGTGGTGTCCTCGCGCTGGCCGCCCCCGGTGACCACGATGATCTCGACGTCATCGCGGAGATAGAGCTCGGCTGCGTGATCGAGGCGGCCTCGCAACACCGGTGATGGCGTTCCGTTGTACTGAGCGGCTCCGAGCACGATCGCAGCAGTCGATTGCACGCGAGCGTCCGGATCGGAGCGACTCGCCCACCAGACCTGCACGAACGTGACCGACCCGTACGCCACGGCGAGCACGACGATCAACGCCAGAGTCCGTCGAATCAGTGCCGGACGGTTGGAGACCTTCGGCAACGACGAACCGCCGTCGTGTGCCGCCGTGGACCGCCGCATCATTCGTCCTACAACCGGGACCGGGCGGAACGAAGCCGCTCGAGAGCGACGGCGCGGTCGAGGGCGGCCATTGGTTCGAACAGCGGGAGCCCGGATCGAGATCCGGAGACCGCCATCCGCACCGGCAACTGTGTCTTGGCGTCGAGATCCCGGCCGACACCGAACACGACCTCCTCGAGTGCATCGGGCGTCCACTCGCAGGTCTCGCATCGCTCGATGACCGCGTCGAGGACTGCAGCCACCCCGTCCTTCGACATCACCTTCTTCCAGTCCTTCTCGGACGGTTCCGGCGCGTCCCCGACGACCCAGTCGAGCAGGCCGGGGACATCGCTGGGCAGCGTCACACGACCCTGCACCTCCGGAGCGAGCCGACGGTAGAGGTCGGCATCGATCTCGCCTGCGTGGGAGGACGACCACGCGATGAAGTCATCGACGGACATCGCCCGCACGTACTCGCGTTGGAAGTGCTCGAGCTTCTTGAGGTCGAAGAAGGCGGGCGACTTGTTGATGTCGGACAGCTCGAAGACCTCGATGAATTCGGCGATCGGCCGGATCTCCTCCCCGTCCTTCGGACCCCAACCGAGCGTGAGGAGGTAGTTGCGCATGGCGTCCGGCAGGAATCCCTTCGCCCGATAGTCACCGACCGCAACGTCGTCTCGTCGCTTCGAGAGCTTCTGCCGCTTCTCGTTGACGATCAGCGGCAAGATGGGCGTACTGCGGCTGGCCGATGCCCCCCATTGCCTGACGGAGCAGGAGGACACGTGGCGTCGTGTTGACGAGGTCCTCGCCCCGCACGACGTGCGTGATACCCGTGTCGAGGTCGTCGTAGGCGTTGGCGACGTGGAACATGGGCACGCCGTTCGACCGGACGATGATGAAGTCCTCCAGGACCGCGTTCTCGAACTCGACCCGACCGCGGATGAGGTCGTCCCATCCGGTGATGCCCTCGTCCGGCGTACGGAATCGCACGACCACACCTTCGCCCGCCTGTACGTCGCGGTCGACGACAGAAACCGTCGTAGCCGGCGTCCTTGGATCCGACTGCCTCGGCCCGGGCCTTGACGGCGTCCTGCGTGCAGTCGCAGCGGTAGGCCAGACCGTCGTCGAGCATTGCCTGCGCCGCAGGCGCGGTACAGATCGAATCGATCGGACTGGCGGTACTCCTCGTCCCAGTCGATACCGAGCCAACCGAGGCTGTCGTAGATGGCTTCGATGAGTTCGGGGCGGCTCCGATCGGCGTCGGTGTCCTCGACCCGCAGAATCATGGTCCCGCCCACGTGGCGGGCGTACATCCAGTTGAACAGCGCCGAGCGGGCGCCCCCGACGTGAAGGTAGCCGGTCGGGGCTGGCGAGAACCGGACACGGACGGATGATCTGCGGTCACTCGACGATGCTACTGGCGGCGCCCAACAGCCGTTCGGCCATACTGTTCAGCAAGCTGCCGTTCTGTCACAGGCGATCGAGTCACTCGTGCTCGGGTCACGCGCGAGATTGCGCCGCCAGTCACTGCGATAGTCGGACTCCATTGCAGAATGGGGCCGGTGCAGTGCTGCCGCCGGGACAAGATCGGCGATCGCTCGACGCTCCCGGTAGTGATGGTGAGAATGCACCTGACCGAAGAGGCCCTCACGCAGCGCAACGAGTTCTTCTGACGGCTCCGCATCGAGGAATCCGAAGAGGGTGAATGCCGCTGTCAGATCGTGAACGACCGGTCCCCGACCGAAGAGGGCCGATCGCTTGGTGGCGACGGCCACACAGCCGGCAACGGCGTCGTCGTGATGGACCTTCCCGAGATGCAGCCGAGTCGTCGAAGAGACGACACCAGCGTGAGGGCATACCCCTGATCGGGTCCCTGCGCACCGAGACGGGTGCCGGTTGGCTGCGGCCCACCGAGATCACCGGGCCGATCGGCCGATCCAGGCAGTCACCGCGTCGAGGCGGCGAACTGTACGTTCGGACTTTTTCCGTCGGATCCGTCGGGACATAGTCAGGCGCAGCCACGCGAGGAGACTACCGTGCCCGGAATGGTCGACCCTTCCGTCATCTATCAGATTGTTCTGCTGCTCCACATCGCCGCCGCGATTGTTGGCTTCGGTGGCGTGATCGCCCACAGCGCCTACAACGCAAAGGCCTTCGGGGGGACGGCAGGCGACGCCGCCGTGCTCCTGCTCAGAACCACCCAGCTCGTCACGGCGCTGGCCCACTACGCGATCTACGGCGTGTTCGCTGCTCGGCATCGTCTTGGTTGCGGTCAGCGACGGCGGGATCAGCTTCGGGGAGCCATGGATCTCGGCATCGTTCGTCGTCTGGTTCCTGCTGGTCGGCGTGGCCCACGGGCTGGTCAAGCCCGCGGTTCGGTCCCTCACCGAGAAGGCCGAGGGAATGGACCCGACCGTAAGATGACCGACGATCCGGCCGTCGTCGGTCTGGCGAAGAGGCTCGCGCTCGGCGAGGGCCTCACCCAGTTGCTGCTGGTGATCGCTCTTGTCTTGATGATCTGGCAACCGTGAACGCGTCGGCCTGGCGGCCTTTGGCGTTCCCCGAGTTGCTCGCTGCGCTCACGTGAACGCGTCGGCCTGGCGGCCTTTGGCGTTCCCCGAGTTGCTCGCTGCGCTCACAACATCGCGGCTTCACGAGTGACTCCAACCGGGGGCTGAGAGCCGCGAAACTGAGGGCGAGAAACCCGGGGTTTGGGATGTCACGCGTGCAGACGGAGGAGGCACGCTTCGACGCGATGAGCCGGATGCGGGTCAGCATCGAGCTTCAGCTCGATCAGAGCGACAGCTCGATCAGAGCGACAGGGCGTAGACCACCGTGTCGCTCAGGGCCTGCCAGCTGGCCTCGATGATGTTCTCCGACACGCCGATGGTGGTCCAGCGGCGCTCGCCGTCTGTTGCGTCGATCAGCACTCGCGTGATCGCACCGGTTCCGCTCTGCGAATCGAGGATGCGCACCTTGTAGTCGGACAGCTTCACCTTCGCCAATGCGGGGTACCGGTCGCCCACCGCGGATCGAAGGGCCGCATCGAGCGCGTTGACGGGGCCGTTGCCCTCTCCGGTCGCGATGATGCGTTCGGTTTCCGAGGCATCACCTTCGACCGGCACGTTCAGTTTCACGGTTGCCTGCGTCTCGACCCCGCCGTAGTGGCCGAGCGGATTGATGTCGAGCGCCATCTTCTCGCCCGGACGGTGATCGACCGTGACCCGGAACGACTCGATCTCGAAGAACGGGTTCCGCCAGCCCGTGGCCCGTCGCATCAGGAGTTCGAGCGATGCATCGGCCGCCTCGAAGTGGTATCCGGCGTTCTCCAGTGCCTTCAGCTCCTCGAGAACCGAGCTCAGCTGCTGTGGCTCGAGCTCGATACCGAGCTCCTTGGCCTTGAGTTCGACGGTGGATCGGCCGGAGAGGTCCGACACGAGGAACCGCGTGCCGTTGCCGACCAGCGCAGGATCGATGTGTTCGTAGGCATCGGCTCGACGAGCGATCGCCGAGGTGTGCAGCCCGGCCTTGTGGGCAAAGGCCGACTTGCCGACATACGGCAATGCGTCGTTCGGCGGCAGGTTCACCAGTTCGGCCACGTGACGACTCACGCTGCTCATGCGCTCCATCGACCCGTCTGGCAGCGTTCGAATGCCCATCTTCAAGCTGAGATTCGGCACGAACGTCGTGAGGTCACAGTTGCCGGTGCGTTCGCCGTAGCCGTTGATGGTCCCCTGGACGTGGCGAGCGCCGGCCCGAACGCCGGCAACGGCGTTGGCGACCGCACAGCCCGTGTCGTTCTGGGTGTGCATCCCGATCGTGAGCTCCGGGAACATCTCGACCACGCGTCGAGTGGTTCCCTCGATCTCGTGCGGCAGCGATCCGCCGTTGGTGTCGCACAACACGAGCGTTTCGGCCCCGGCGATGGCTGCCGCCTCGAGAGCCCGCAGCGCGAACTCGGGATTGCGCTTGTAGCCGTCGAAGAAGTGCTCGAAGTCGACGAAGACCCGTCGATCATTCGCCCGTAGGAACGCAACCGAATCGCTGATCATCGCGACGCCCTCATCGAGTGTGGTCCGCAGCGCCTCGATGACGTGATAGTCCCAGCTCTTCGCAACGATGCAACAGACCGGGGTCCGGGCGGCGATCAGGTTGGCGAGTGTCTCGTCCTCGTCGACCTTCCCCTTCGGTCGACGGGTCGACCCGAACGCCACGAGTGTGGATGCCTCGAGTCTGAGCTCACCGGCTGCAGCTCGCTCGAAGAATGCGTCGTCGCGGGGGTTCGATCCCGGCCACCCGCCTTCGATGTAGTGGACACCGAGATGGTCGAGCTGTGCCGCGATGCGCAACTTGTCGTCCGTCGTCAGCGCAATGCCCTCGAATTGGGACCCGTCCCGCAAGGTCGTGTCGAATATCTCGACCGACTCCGGCCACGACGGATCCCGTACTGGTTCGCGGGAGATGTCCATCAGCCGGCGACCACGGTGCGCCACGAGAAAGGATCTGCGGCCTTGCCGTTGAGCAGGTCGGTGAGCGCAGTTCGGAGTCGCAGCGTGTTCGGCCCCGGCTGCCCGTCGCCGACCATCAGCGACGAATCGCCGACCACGATCGTGCCGACCGGAGCCAGGACCGCAGCCGTACCGGACAGGAACATCTCACCTCGGCCAGCCCAGTCGGTGAGTTCGGCGATCGTGATCGGCCGCTCCTCGATCTCGTATCCGAGAGTGGCGGCCATGGCGAGCACCGAGCTGCGAGTGACACCATGCAGGAACGACTCGTCGAGCTGTCTCGTGATGAGGCGGCCGTCCTCGACCAGGAAGAAGTTCGCGGCACCGGTCTCGGTGATGTCGTCGTGGTTGGCGAACAAGACCTGATCGGCGCCGTGGTTGGCCTTCGCATCGAGCGTGGGGCCAAGGGCCATCACGTAGTTGGCTCCGCTCTTGACCATGCCGAACTGGGGCGTCGTGCGCGGCATCTTGGTCTCGACGTAGAGCGTCAGCGGGCGAACGCCGCCGGCGAAGTAGTCGCCGACCGGTGAGCAGATCACGTACAGGAGCCCAGAGCTGCTCGGTGCCGCGGCGGCCCCGATGTTCGGCAGGGTGCCGATGAACGTCGGCCGGATGTAGAGCGACCCGGGAGGATCGGGAGCAAAGGACGCGTTGGCCTCGACGGCATCGATGATGAGCCGACGAACCAGACTCGGATCAGGCTGCGTCACGCGGAGGCGACCGATGCTCTGACACAGACGAGCCACGTGATCGTCGAGCCGGAAGATCGCCAACGTGCCGTCCACCTGGCGATGTGCCTTGAGACCTTCGAAGCAGGCGCTGCCGTAGTGCAGGGCGTGGGTGGCCGGATGCAGGGTGAGCTCGGCGAGAGGTTCTGCCGACCCCTCGTAGGTGTACTCGCCGGCAGCGAGCCTCGCCGTGGTCATCCGGTCACCGAAGAGCGAGCCGAACGGGGCAGCGAACGGATCGTCCGGTGCGCCGGTGGGATTGGTGATCATGAGAGCGTCCTCTTTGTCGATGCGGGGCGTGTCAGCCTGGCGTTTGCGGTCGGGCGAGCGATTCAGCTGTCGAGAGCCGAGACGACCGCCGCCCCGATCTCGGTCGTCGAGCCCGTCAGCTCCACACAAGCATCGCACGCGGAACGGATCTTGGCAGCAGCGTCCGACTCACCCAGGAAGTCGAGCATCATTGCTCCGCTCACGATCGCGGCGATCGGGTTTGCCTTGTTCTGACCCGCGATGTCGGGAGCCGAACCGTGTACCGGCTCGAACATCGACGGGCCGGTGCGGGCAGGGTTCAGATTGGCGGAGGCGGCCAGGCCGATACCGCCGGACACGGCGCCACCGAGATCGGTGAGGATGTCACCGAAGAGGTTGTCGGTGACGATCACGTCGTAGCGCTGTGGATCCTGGACGAAGTAGATGCAGGCCGCGTCGACGTGGTTGTAGGCGGTCTCGACCGAGGGATACTCGACTGCGACCTCGTTGAACGTGCGCTCCCAAAGGTCGCCGGCGAAGGTCAGCACGTTCGTCTTGTGCACGAGTGTGAGGTGCTCTGACCGCTGGGTCGCCAGCTCGAAGGCGTAGCGGATGGCCCGCTCGGCGCCCATTCGGGTGTTGACCGAACCCTGGGTCGCGATCTCGTGCGGTGTGCCTTTCCGCAGGAACCCGCCCTCGCCGGCGTAGGTCCCCTCGGTGTTCTCGCGGATGACGACGAAGTCGTGTCCTGGCCCGTCGGCGGACGACGCGAGCTTGAACGGACGCTGATTGATGTAGAGGTCGAGCTCGAATCGCATCTTGAGCAGCAAGCCGCGCTCGATCACACCGGGTGGCACGCCGGGAGCACCGACGGCACCGAGATAGATGGCATCGAGATCTCGCCACTCGTCGAGGATCGAGTCCGGCAGGACGGTCCCGTCTGCGAGGTACCGGGCCCCGCCGAGGTCGTAGTGGACGGGATCGATCTGGACACCGGTGGCGGCGATCACCTCGAGGCCCTGGGCGATCACCTCTGGTCCGATGCCGTCGCCACCGACGATTCCGATGCGATGTGTGTTGTCAGCCATGGTGCTCCGATCTGCGGCGTGCGGCGCCGAGCCTAACGAGGCGGCACAGAACCGCCGGTCGGAACGCAGGTGAAATTGCTTCTCAAGCCGTCTCGCGCTTCGACCGTAGACATGCACGAAGAAGGAGCGTCGCCATGACGAACATCGATTCCAACACATTCTCGATGAAGACTGTCCCCGACTCGTGGCGCGAGGCGGAGACCGAGGCCGGACTACCCGACCCGACGCCGCTGAAGAAGGAGCGCGCCGTCAGCGTCGTTCCGATCCGCCAGGACGCTGACGTCCTGACAGGCATGGTGGCCGCGTTCTGCATGTCGATCATGACCGGCCTCTGTTGGTATCTCTACGAGAGCCGAGACGTGATCACCACGCCGTGGCTCGCCATTCCCGTCGGAGTGCTCATTGCGATCGCCGTTCGGCTCGGCACCGGTGCGAATCACGGCGACGTCAAAGCCACGATCTCGCTGATCTTCTACATCTTGACCGTCTTCGTCGTGGCCTTCTTCATCGAGTCACGGGACTACCTGCTCGTCTTCGGAAGGCGTCCGGATTTCACCGAACTCCAGACCGAACTCGTGCGGGATCGCCTGACCCAGCCGATGACGATGCTCGGCTGGTTGCTCGGCTTGGTGGCCAATCTGCAGACCGGCTTCGCACTCACCGCACGACGGGTGAAGCGGCGCCGCTGAGCACTGGTCGCAGAGCGACGAGCGGACCTCCTAGCCTTGTCCGGGATGCCTGCTTCACACGAACTCTCCCAAGACGCGTTCGATCGCCTCAAGACCGAGCACGACGATCTGACCACCCGCGGTCGCATCGAGATCGCCAAGAAGATCGAAACGGCCCGCGAGCTCGGCGACCTCTCCGAGAACGGCGACTATCACGCCGCCAAGGAGGAGCAGGGCAAGATGGAGGGCCGGATCATCCATCTCGCCAGCCTCATCGAGAACTCGACGATCGTCGATACCGCCGCCGGGACCGACGAGGTCCGAGCCGGTTGTGTGGTCGCCGTCAAGTACGCCGGCGACGACGACGTCGAGAGATACCTGATCGGCTCGATCGAAGAACGCCGCGACGGTGTGCTCGTGATGTCGCCCGGCTCACCGATGGGACGGGCGCTGATGGGCGCCAAGCCGGGTGACTCGGTCAGCTACGAATCTCCCGGCGGATCGATGACGGTCGAAATCGTCACCATCGAGACCTGAGACCCGCCCGGCAATCGAGACCGTCAGCGACCGAGGTCATCGGCGACGGCCGCCGCCGCCGCCTCCACCAGCGGTCCGAAGCGCTCGGCCGGGGCGATCGTCATGCGGTCGATCGGCCCGCTCACGCTGATCGCAGCGACCACGTCCCCCCGCTGGTCGAGGATCGGTGCACTCACCGAGGCCACACCCGGCTTCTCGCTCCCCCACCGACGTGGCGAGTCCGAGCGACGGAGCGGTCAACGCCCGTCCGGCCGATCCCAACGCCAAGGTGAGTCTGGCCCCGACCGACACGATCGTGCGGAGCCCGTGAGCCGACTCGGCGACATCGACACAGATGCGATCGTCGCCGTCACGAACGTAGAGCTGAGCGCTCTCCCCGCTCTGCTCACTGAGCAACCGCAGGTGGGGGCGAGCCGCATCACAGAGGGCATCGAGCCCATCGATGGTGCGGGCCAGGGAGACGAATCGATAGCCGAGAGCGAAGCGACCATCGGTGGAGCGACGAACCATGCCGTGGAGCTCGAGCGCCGAGGCGAGCCGGTGGACGGTGGCCCGGGTGATGCCGGTGCGTTCGGTGAGCTGAGCCGTCGTGCACGGTCCCTCCGACAAGACATCGATGAGTGCCATCGACTTGTCAATCACGCCGACGCCGCTTACGGTGTTGCTCATCTAGTGAGACTACATGCCCACTATATGAGACGACAAACGCACGACCGACGAATCGAGCACCCGTGACCCACACTTCCGATGCTGCTCGGCCCCAGACCCTGGCCGACAAACTCTGGGACCGCCACCTCGTCCACCGAGGCACCGACGGCGAGCCCGACCTCCTCTACATCGACCTGCACCTCGTCCACGAGGTGACGAGCCCCCAGGCATTCGACGGATTGCGGATCAACGGGCGCACCGTCAGGCGACCCGACCTCACGGTGGCCACCGAGGACCACAACGTCCCCACCGCCGACATCGATCAGCCCATCGCCGACCCGGTCAGCGCCAAGCAGATCGACACGCTCCGCGTGAACACCGCGGAGTTCGGCATCACCAATCACCCGATGGGATCACCAGGACAGGGCATCGTGCATGTCATCGGACCCGAGCAGGGGCTCACCAGGCCGGGGATGACCGTCGTCTGCGGCGACAGCCACACCGCCACCCACGGCGCATTCGGAGCACTGGCGTTCGGCATCGGGACGAGCGAGGTCGAGCACGTGCTTGGCGACGCAGACGCTCCCCCAGACCAGGCCGAAGACGATGGCCATCACCGTCGACGGATCCGCTCGGTGAGGGTGCCACGGCGAAGGATCTGATCCTGGCGATCATCGGCACCATCGGGACCGGCGGCGGGATCGGCCACATCGTCGAGTACCGGGGCGAGGCCATCCGAAACCTCTCGATGGAGGGCCGGATGACGGTGTGCAACATGAGCATCGAGGCCGGCGCCAAGGCCGGGATGATCGCACCGGACGACGTGACCTTCGCCTACCTCGAAGGCAGGGAGCACGCTCCCGAGGGAGCCGATTGGGACGCCGCCGTCGCCGACTGGCGCACGTTGCCGTCTGATCCCGGCGCCACGTACGACAAGGAAGTCGTGATCGACGCTGCCTCGATCACGCCTCATGTGAGCTGGGGCACCAATCCCGGCCAGGTCGCTCCCCTCTCGGCGTCGGTACCGGACCCCGCGACCTTCGGCGATCCGTCCGAGCGCAACGCCGCCGAACGAGCACTCGAGTACATGGGCCTGACCCCCGGCACGCCCTTCAGCGAGATCCCGGTCGACACCGTCTTCATCGGTTCGTGCACCAACAGCCGGATCGAGGATCTACGAGCTGCGGCTGCGGTCGCGAAGGGTCGCACCGTCGCCGATGGCATCCGGACCCTGGTGGTTCCCGGATCGTTCGCCGTCAAGCAGCAGGCGATCGCAGAGGGCCTCGACACGATCTTCATCGAGGCAGGATTCGACTGGCGCGAGCCCGGCTGCTCGATGTGTCTCGCCATGAACCCGGACAAGCTCGCTGTCGGCGAACGATCGGCGTCGACCAGCAACCGCAACTTCGAGGGCCGCCAGGGCCGCGGGGGCCGCACCCACCTGGTCTCGCCCGAGGTGGCCGCAGCCACCGCCATCGTCGGCCGATTCGCCACGCCGGCCGATCTCCACTGACCGCTCGCCCACGACCGAAAGCACGCATCATGGAAGCAGTACGAATCGTCACCGGCCGGGCCGTTCCCCTGGACCGCTCCGACGTCGACACCGACCAGATCATCCCGTCCGACTGGCTCAAGCAGGTCGAACGCACCGGCTTCGAGAAGGGCCTCTTCTCGGAGTGGCGCGACGAACCGAGCTTCGTGCTGAACCAGGAGCAGTACAGCGCAGCCAAGATCCTCATCGCCGGGCCCAACTTCGGCGTCGGCAGTTCCCGTGAGCATGCGGTGTGGGCCATCCAGCAGTACGGCTTCCAGGCGGTCGTCAGCCCGCGATTCGGCGACATCTTCCGCAACAACTCGACCAAGAACGGCCTCGTGCCCGTGGTCGTGAGCGAAGCAGTGGGCCGCCGACTGATCGACGCCGTCGAGGCCGACCCGGAGCTCGAATTCGTGATCGATGTCGATCGGCGAACGATCGAGGTTCCCGCCATCGACCTCGTCGAATCGTTTCCCCTCGACGACGCCACCCGCGAGCGTTTTCTCCAGGGCCTCGACGACATCGGATTGACGTTGCGACACACCGACGAGATCGACGACTTCGAGGCGAAACGTCCCGCCTGGCTCTGAACGCCCTCGCCTCCGTGCGGCCCTCCACCTCCGAGGGCCCCACCCCTCATGTTGCGGTTCGGTGACACCCATGGCCGCGGGGAACCAGAACGGCCGATCGGTCGTCTGAGTGACCATGACTGCCACCCACCTCCGCCAGCTCCGAGCGCGAGTCCTCCCCGGGGCGATGGCCCTGACCCTTCTCGCCGGCGCCTGCGTCTCCAACGACGCCGCGACCGACGCCGCGCCGACCGACCTGTCCTCGAACAACGTCGTGCTGACCTCCGCCCGGCTGAAGACCGCCGATTCCTGCGATGCGCTGCTCGAGCACCTCATCGCCGAGGGCGTCGAACGGGTCGGCCCGTACGGATTCGGCAACAACGGTTGGTGGGGTCCTGTCGTCATGGAAGAAACCATGGCGGACGACGCCGGTGCACCAGCCACCGAAGGTGAGTCTGCAGGCGGGAGCGATGGTGACTTCTCCGGCACCAACAACCAGGAGATCGGCGTCGAAGAGGCCGACCGGGTCAAGACCGACGGTGAACGCCTGATCATCATGCGACACAACGCCGTCGAGGTGTTCGACGTCACCGGCGACCGCCCCGAGCTCGAGCGCACGATTTCGCTCGGCGACGATGCCTGGGGAAGCGAGATGTTCCTGGTCGGCGACAAGGTGCTGCTGCTCTCACAGAGTTGGGCCCCCGGGCCGTTCCTGGCCGACGATCTCGGCATCAGCCGACCTGACGGTTCCCCGACCTCCAAGATCATCGAGGTCGATCTGAACACCGGCAACATCGAAGCGACCATCGAGATCGAGGGCAACTACCTCTCGGCCCGCGAGGTCGATGGATCGATCCGGATCGTGACGAGCTCAGGGCTCGGCAGCTTCGCCTTCCTCTACCCATCGAACTCCGGAGCTGAGGAAGCCGCCATCGCGGCCAACCGGCGCCTGATCGAGGAGTCGACGATCGAGCAATGGATCCCGACGTTCCGCCAGACGCTCGATGGCAGAGCCGTCGCCGAAGGCCAGGTCTTCGACTGCGAGGACATGTACCTCCCGAACGAGTTCGCCGGTTTCGGCGCACTGAGCGTGCTGACCGTCGACATCGACGACGGACTTCGCATCAACGACTCGCTCGGCGTTCTCAGCGACGGACAGACGGTCTACGCATCGACCGATCGCCTCACCGTCGCCAGCAACCGCTACCCGGAGTGGAACTGGGAGACAGGCGACATCATCGAGAGTGATGACACCTACACCACCTCGCTCCACAGCTTCGACATCACCGATGTCGGCCGGACGGAGTACGTCGCCTCCGGTTCGGTCAAGGGCAGCCTGCTCAGCCAGTACAGCTTGAGCGAGTACGACGGCATGCTCAGAGTGGCCACGACCGAGGGTTCGGCCTGGGGCCGGAGCGAGTCGAGCCAGAGCATGATCACGGTCCTCGCCGAGCGGGACGGATCCCTCGTCCAGGTCGGCCTCGTCGACGGCCTCGGAAAAGGCGAACAGATCTTCGCCGTCCGATTCATGGGAGACATCGGCTATGTGGTCACCTTCCGCCAGACCGACCCGCTCTACACCGTCGACCTCTCGGATCCGAACAGCCCGAGGGTGATGGGCGAGCTGAAGATCCCCGGTTTCTCGACCTACCTCCATCCTGTCGGCGACGGGCTGCTGCTCGGGGTCGGCCAGGATGCAACCGACGAAGGAATCACAACCGGTGCGCAGGTCTCGCTGTTCGATGTTCGTGATCTGACCAACCCAGTCCGCTCGGACCAGATCACGTTCGGCAACAACAGCTACTCCGCTGTCGAGTGGGACCCCAAGGCCTTTCTCTTCTGGGCAGACAGCAACCTCGCCGTGATTCCGGTTTCGGCCTGGAACTACGTCGAGGAATCGGGCGAAGAGCGCAACTCCAGCACGGCCGTACTGGTTCGAATCGACGACGACGGCACCCTCACCGAACTGGGCCGTATCGGCCACCCCGTGTCGAACGACTGCGAGCGGTTCGGGGTCCAGCCACTCGACGATGCCCCTCCTGCCGAGGAAGTGCCCCGTGAAGAGGGCAGCACCGACGCCGAGGCCGAGTTCGTCGAGAGCGACGCCATCGAGCCCGAGGCCGCACCGATCGTCGAGGACTACTGCTGGACCCACCAGCCCGAGATCCAGCGTTCGGTCGTCATCGGCGACTCGCTCTACACCGTGTCCGATCTCGGACTCCAGGTGAACGATCTGGCTTCGCTCGAGACCATCGATTGGGTACCGTTCACCCAACGATGACGAAGGCGAACGACAACGACAGAACCAGCGACGCACCTCGCCACCGAGTGGCGCAGGTGCTTTCGCCTGCGAGCCTCGTCGTCGGCGCAGCGCTTGGCTTCGTGATCGCCCTCCTCCGACCTCGCCACTGGCGTTAGCGCCCCCCGTCAGGCACACGCGACGTGTGAGCCTCGGCGAGCAAGTCGAGGTGTCCGAAGAACGCACGTAGGCCATACGACCCATTTCGTAGGTGGAAGCACCAAGGCCGTTGACCCTCGTCCTCGGTGCTGGCACGCTCGTGGTGACATGGACCGCCGACTGATGTTCTTCCTCGCCTCGATCTCCGTCTTCGTTGGCGCTGCCGGTTATTCGCTGGCTCAGAATCGGTCAGACGACTCCACGGTCGACGCGGTTGCTCCCTCCACCCTGCTCGCTCCGGCAGAGGAGACGACCACAACCATGCCGCCGGCCAACGGCGGGACCCTTCGCTCGACTCTCCCACCAACGCCGTCGAGCGAGGTGTTCGTGTATGCGGCCGGAGGCGGATGCACCCCGGGCACCAACAGGCTGCCGGACGGGACCTACTACGGCAGCGTCGTCATCAACGACGACCGCACGATGGACTTCAACCTGAAGTGTCTGTTCCTGGCCGCGGATCTCCCCGACAACTTCGGCGAGTTGTTCACCGGTCGCTTCCCCGGCCAGACGTTCCCCGCGACCGGAGCCGACCTCGTCGATGCGGCCGCCATCGATCGCACCGTGCGCTACACGCGGCTGAGCGAGTTCGTCATCGACGGCGGCACCTACATCGGCGATGAGGCCGCTGTGTACTACGTCAGCCGCGGCGCCACCCCGATCGACGTCACCATCGTGCTCGAAGACGGTGTGATCAACACGATCGTCGAGCTGATCGACGCGAGCGCCAGCCCAGGCTGATCAGCGTCAGCCCAGGCTGATCCGATCGACACTCAGAATGCCGTCGATGGCAGCCAACTCTGACACCAGCTCGTCGCTCACCTGCTGACGACTCGAGATCACCATCAGCGCCGCGTCCTCGGATGGATGGCGACCGACCGCCATGTCATCGATGTTGATCCCGCCGTCACCGAGCACTCGGCCGACACGACCGACCATCCCGGGACGATCATCGTTGCGGAGGAACAGCATGTTGTCACTCGGTGGAACATCGAGTTCGTGCTGATCGACGCGTACGATCCGCGCCTCGTTGCGCAAACCCATGAGTGTGGCCGCCAGGCGACGGCCGCCGCCGCGAATCGCGAGCCGGTTCACATAGTCGTGAGGGCTGGGTGAGGAGACCGGGCGAATCACGATCTTCCGCTCGGCCGCGATGCTCAGCGCGTTCACGAACGAAACGGGCTCGTCCGAACCGACCGAGAGGAGGCCCTTCGCCGCAGCGAGCGTCGCGAGCCGACTGTCGTAGCCGCCGATCTCGCCCTCGAAGAGGATTTCGATGTCGGCGGGGAGCTCGCCAGTGAGCGAGGCGAAGGTCGCACCAAGCTGTTCGGCCAGCGGGAGATACGGACGCATGGTCTCGCTCACTTCGGCTGCGTCGATGTTGACGGCGAACGGAACGAACTCGCCTGCGAGCGCGAGGTTGATCTGCTCGGCGATGGTGACGCCGGCCTTGAGTTGCGCCTCGTGGGTGGAGGCTCCGAGGTGCGGCACGACCACGACATTCGAATGGGAGAACAGCGGAGATTCGGTCTTGGGTTCGGTGTCGAACACGTCGAGGGCGGCACCGCCACAGGCACCGCTCGTGAGCGCAACGTCGAGCGCCGCTTCATCGACAACGCCGCCACGCGCCACGTTGACGATGCGGACGCCGGGTTTCGCCTTCGCGAAGAAGTCGGCGCCGATCAGACCGATGGTCTCCGGCGTCTTGATGACATGCACCGTGACGATGTCTGCTCGCTCGGCGAGTTCGTCGAAGGAGACCGGCTCGACGCCGAGCTGGCGGGCCCGCTCGGGCGAGACGTACGGATCGAAGGCGATGAGGTGCATCCCGAATGCGGCCGCTCGCTGCGCAACCAGCGCACCGACACGGCCGAGCCCGAGGATGCCGAGGGTCTTGCCGTGGATCTCGGTCCCGGTCCACTTCGACCGTTCCCACCGTCCCGCCTTCAACGCCGCGTCGGCCTGCGGGGTGTTCCTGGCCTGGGCCAGGAGCAACGCCATGGTCTGCTCCGCGGTCGAGATGATGTTCGACTGCGGCGCATTGACCACCATGACGCCCTGCTTGGTTGCCGCCTCGACAGCAACGTTGTCGAGGCCGATCCCGGCTCGCCCGACGACGATGAGGTCGGTCCCGGCAGTCAGGAGCTCCTCGGTGACCGTCGTGGCCGATCGGATGATCAGGCCGGAAGCGCCGGGGATGATGGCCTCCAACTCCTCAGGCGTCCGGCCCAACTGAATGTCGACCTCGTGACCAGCGCTGCGAAGCACGTCGAGGCCGATGTCAGAGATCTCTTCGGTCACCAGAATCCGATGCATCCGACAAGCATTCCTTGCCAAAGTCGACTGACCAACCACACGACAGAAGTTTCTGCTGCATCCACAGAAAAGCAGGTGACGGCGATCTGGCTAACCTGCCGTCCGTGAACACCCACATCATCGGCGCCGGACTCACAGGTTTGGTCGCGGCGCAACGTCTTGCCGAGGCGGGGCACTCGGTCCGAGTGATCGACAAGGGACGGAGCGTGGGCGGTCGGCTGGCAACCAGGCGGATGGGCACGGCTGTTCTCGATCACGGCGCCCAGTTCTTCACGACACGTTCTGACGACTTTCGACGCGCCGTCGAGCAATGGATCGACGACGGTGTGGTCGAGGAGTGGTGCCGAGGCTTCGAGGGTGAAGGCGACGGCCATCCCCGCTATCGAGCGGTGGGCGGCATGAATCAGCTGGCCAAGCACCTACGGACCGCGCTCCCGGATTCGGTCGAGGTGCTGACCTCCCATCGAGCGTCGTCGATCATCCCGCTGGCCGACGGTTTCGCGGTGAGTTACGACGGAGCGATTCGCTCCCCGGACGAATCGACTGCCGTGATCTGCACGGCGCCGATGCCGCAGACGCTCGAGCTCTTCGACAGCGGTGGACTCCGCATCGATCCGGATCAGGCCGGCGTCCGCGATCTGACCTACCACTCGGTCATCGCTCTGCTGGCGAACCTCGACCGGACCGCCTCGTTCGGCCCGTCGGGGGCTGTTCAGCGGCCGGACGACCCGGTCTTCACCTTCAGCTGCGACAACTCGATCAAGGGAATCAGTCCCTCGCCGGCTGCGACCTTCCACGTCGCACACGAACTCTCGTCCGACCTCTGGAAGCGAACCGACGCAGAGATCCTCGAGGTGCTCCGCCCACAGGCCGCGGCAATGCTGGGCGATGCCACCATCGTGGACATCCAGGTCAAGAAGTGGCGCTTCGCCGGCCCGGTCGACCCGTGGCCCGAGCGTTGTGCCGTTGTCGCAACGAGACCCGGTCCGATTGTGTGTGCCGGGGACGCCTTCGGGGGACCGAAGGTCGAGGGGGCCTTCCTCTCCGGTCTGGCCGCGGCCGACGCCGTGTTGTCGGCATCGTGAAACGACTCCAGCCAAGCGAGGTGATCGAACTCTTCGAGCAGGGCGTCGACGCCGTCGTCGCAGCTGCGGCGGAGCGTCAGGATCGTTCATGGCACAAGACCGTGGTCGGCGAGTGGTCGGCCCACGAACTCGCACGCCACCTCGTGGCGGTGTGCGACTGGTACCACGAGTGGCTCGACCGAGCCGAGGCAGGCGACGCGTCACCGCCGTTCCAGGCGAAACATCTCGACGGCCGCAACGAACTCGCCGTCCTCGACCTCGACCACCTCGACGGCCCCGAGGCGATCGAGCGTTTCGCCGAACGGGCCACGGCGTATCGCGAGCGGCTCGAGACGATCGCCGCCGATGGACGGTGGAACCTGCCGTACGGTTTCGCCAACGGTGTTTCCTCCGTGGGTGGCCACGCCGGCATCGCGGCCGCCGAGTGGAATCTCCATGCGTGGGACCTCAGCATCGCTGACTTCGCTCCGGCGAGTCCGGACCGTCTCTATCTCGCAGTCGGCGAAGGCATGACGCAAGCACAACCGGCGTGGAAGCGGGTCATCACCAGACGCGTCGTGGCCCGGATCGCAACCCGTGACCCCTGGACCGACCTCCTGAAGCGGTCGGGCCGTCGCCCGTAGAAATCGCGTCAGACCACACGCTGGAGAGTGGCCCAGAAACCGGTGCCGGCTCGTGCTGTGGTGGCGGTCCACGACCCGGGCATCGCTCGAACCACATCGTCGACCGGTAGGTGAATCGGTGTCTGGTCACCCAAGGTATTGATCCAGAGCATCGAACCACCGGGCGCCACGACCCTGTCCACCTCGTACGGGAACAGGATCATGTTCACCATGACGACCACGTCGAACGTCCCGTCGGCGAAGGGGAGAAGCGAGGCATCCCCTCGCACGCGTGGTGCCAGCTCGCCCGGCGCGTGAGTGAGCATTGCACCGGACAGATCGAAGGCCAGGAGCGCCTCGACGCGATCGTGCAGGACCCGGGTGCCGGCCCCCGTGCCAGACCCGAGCTCGAGCCACCGTCCCAGACTCGGCAGCCCGCCGCGCTCGACGGCATCCAGGATGGGTGCTGCCTTCGTCTGGTTCACGTGGGTCTCGGCCCAGTCGGCCGCCATCGAGTCGAACAGCGCCGCCATCTTGCCCGCCCGTACGGCGTCCCATGCCCCGTCGAAGGCCACCTGACGGGTCAGTTTGCGAATCGGATGGTCCGGACCGGCAAGAGGTTCCGGCTCGGTCGTCCCAGGGGCATCGGGAAGCGAGCGGATGGAGGTTCCTCGGTCGTTCACGACCCCATCATTCCCCACGAGTGTCTTCCGTACCGAGTTGCTCACTGCGGACCGGCCCGGCCAGTACGGTGGCGCCAATGGTTGCCCTGCGCCTCAAGACGTCGAACGAACCTCAACCCGACTTCCTCGGGCTGCCGTGGTCCACACCACTCGATGCATGGCCGGACGAGTTCGCCGTTCGGCTCCCCCGCGGTCGCCACCGCCACATCGTGCGATTCATCGAGCACGAGGAGCGCTACTTCGCCCTCAAGGAACTCCCTCCGCCGCTCGCAAACCGCGAGTTCGAACTCCTGAGCTATCTCAAAGAGGAAGGCCTCCCGGTCGTCGATCTCGTCGGCGTGGCCCACGAACGTGTGTCCTCGGAGGGTGAACAACTCGAGTCGGTGCTGATCACGCGACACCTGACGTACTCGATTCCCTATCTCCACCTGTTCGCCGGAGCCGGAGCCGAGAATCTCCACGAGAGCCTCATCGACTCGCTCACCGTGCTGCTCGTACGTGTCCACCTGGCCGGCGTCTTCTGGGGCGACTGCTCGCTCGGAAATGCCCTCTTCCGCCGCGACGCGGGAAACCTCGTGGCCTACCTCGTCGACACCGAAACGAGTGAACAGCACGAGCAGTTGTCAGACGGCCAGCGCCAACACGATCTGAACATTGCCAAGGACAACATCGCCGGAGGCCTCTTCGAACTGGAGGTGCTCGGCAAACTGGGCGAGGCCGTGGATCCGGTCGCTCTCGTCGATCTACTCCAGATCCGGTACGACGAACTCTGGGCGGAGCTCACCAGGACCGATTTCGTCAGAGCAGACGAGCAGTGGCGCGTGAGGGATCGCCTCAAGCGCCTGAACGAGCTCGGATTCGACACCGCCGAACTCGAACTGGTGGAGCGAGACGGCGCCCAAGTGGTGATGTTCCGACCGGCGATCGTCGAGGAAGGTCACCACAAACGCAAGTTGTTGAGTCTCACGGGGATCGAAGCGGAGGAAAATCAAGCGAGGCGCCTGCTCGACGCCATCCACGGTTACGGAGCGTTCCTCGGTGAGGAAACCGGTCGCATCCTGCCCGAAGGGGTCGCCGCCTACCGATGGTTGACCGAACGCTACGAACCGACCATTCGAGCCATCCCGGATGAGCTCCGCACGAGGCTCGTCGACGCCGAGATCTACCACCAGGTGCTCGACCATCTGTGGTTCATGTCAGAGGAAGCCGGAAAGGACGTCGGGCTGCCCGAGGCGACGACCGACTACATCGCGAACGTTCTCACGGTCCTCCCCGCTGAGAGGACACTGCTGACATCCGATGACGAGATCGAGCTGATCTGATCCGAGCGGATCAGGGCCGCGAGGTCGACGTGAACCAATCCCCGATGTCCTTCGCGATCCGGTGGGGGTCCTCCAGTGGGGCGAAGTGTGTGAGGTCCGGATAGTCGCCCCGCACGAACTTCGGATTCCGACCGACGACGTCGTCGACGACGAGAGCGGGTGGTTGACCGTCGCCGCTGGCGGCGACGAGGAACGGGAACTCGATCTCACCGAGGTGCTCGAAGGCACCGCAGAGTGAGTACTCGAAGGTCTGTGCTTCGCTCTCCGGTTCGCACCGCAACCGAACCGACCCATCGGCGAGGTCGGCGAATCCCTCATCGACGTAGATGCGCAGCACTCCCGGGTCGACCTCGCTGAACGGTGGCCTGCTCGCATAACGATCGAAAGCGGCGTCCCTGGACTCGAACTCGGCTCTACGACGGCGAGCTCCGGCGACAAGCGGAGACTGGTGAACGACGATCCCGTGCTCGTCGCGTTCGACCTCGCTCGGGGTGGGGAAGAGAATCGGCTCCAGCGCCCACGCACTGGTGATCGTGCCGGGCCTCGCCAACTCTGCCAGGACGATCGACGCTCCTCCCATCGAGTGACCGGCGGCGTAGACGGCGTCACCGACGTTCTCTCCTCGACGGCGACGGAACTCGTCGATCACCGCGAGGAGGTCCTGGCCCATTCCCTCCCACGCGAGCTCGACACCGTCAGGCCGAACGGTGCGCCCGTGGCCACGGAAATCGAGCGCAACACAGTGGAATCGGTCGGTGAGGGCGTGGGCGATCGGTGCCCAGATCGCGCCCAAGAATCCGGTCGCGTGACACAGCACGAGCAGTGGTCCATCTCCGCCGAAGTCATGGGCGGACACGACCACGCCATCGGTCGAGGGAACAGAAATCGGTTCTGGGACGTCGCTCACCGACTCAGCATGACAACCGAGCGGCGCGGGTGCCAACCGGAGGTCAACCGGCAGCGTCCTCGATTGGCCAGCACGTACCGCTGTTCAACGACTCGATCGTGTGGATCTGGTTGGCGATCAAGGAGCAGAGCTTCTCCGGGACCTCGGAGACGCCGATCTGACCGAGGGACACGCTGATGGTCTGTGGCGTGTCCCACACCTGCCAATTGCCTGAGCCGTCGGAGAACGGACCTGCGGTACCGACCGCAGTCGGCTCGAAGGTGCTCGCGTACACGTGCAGATGGAGTCCGCTGTTGATGCTGAACGCAGGACCACCTTCGTCGACAGACGAGTAGTACGTAGCAGTGATGTTCGTCCCGTCCCACACCGCACTGTCGATACAGGCCCAGTTGGGTTGGGACCGGACGATCTCGGTGCAGCGTTCGTCGTCGGCCTGGACCTCGGTCTGGTCGTCGACGGACCCGACACCGGGAAGTGCCTCGACCGCGGCAACCGCAGCAGCCTGTTCGTCTTCGTCGAACGCTTTCCCGGTCAAGGTGACCACGTCGCCGGCGATCGATGCCTCCACTGTGGAGAACTGCTCATCGACGACTCCGGCGAGGGCGGACTCGACATCGGAGGTGCTGGGCGGCGCCGCTGAAGTCGCCGTGGCCTCGGTGGTCGTGGATGCCTCCGTGGTGTCGACGACGGAGTCATCGACCGAGTCATCGACCGAGCTCGGCCCCTCGGTCGAACCGGTGGCAGCTGCGGTTTCGTCGCCACCGTTGCTCAGCACGATGAACGCCCCGATCCCGACGACGGCCAGCACGGCAACCAATGCGGCAATGAGCGGGAGGCGGTTCGGTGCCTCATCGGAGGACGAACCGACAACGGGCGAAGACGGCTCACGGCTCGGCCGCTGCGCCGCAGCCGGAGCCGAAGCCGGAGCTGGAGCCGGCTGCTGAGCGGGTGTCGAGAGCGGCTCGGACACCGCCGGCGGTACTGGCGCGGCCGGTGCGTCGGCGCCTCTCGACGCCGGCGGAGCCAGCGGCGCCGACGGTGGATCGAGGGGTCGTTGCTGGGTCGGAGCACCGGCGGTGGCCGGCCGAGTCGGCGCCGCCGGAACGGTTGGCGCGACCGAGGGCTCGGGAACGTTCGATTCCGGTGTCGGCTCGGATGGACTCGATGGGGCCAGAGGCGCATGGGACGACGCAGCAAAGGCGGCGCCGAGCGCAACCGCATGTTTCGGGTGGGCGTCGACGGCGACGGGGCGGCCCAGTTCGGACGACACCATCTGCGAGATCAGCGGTACGCGACTCGAACCACCGACCAACAGCACCTTCGAGACATCATCCCAGGTGATGCCGGCCGACTTCACGGCGCGGTGCATCGCACCGACGCTGTCGACGAGTGACGGCCGAATCAGCGCTTCGAACTCCGCTCTCGTGATGCGGACCTCGGTCTGCAACGCCGGGAGGAGCACAGGAATTCTGGCATCCGTGTCGGACGAGAGGGCTTCCTTGGCATCCACGCAGTCCTGACGCAACCTCGACATCGCCGCGACCGAGGACGGATCGTCGTCGTCCAAACCGTCGAGCGCCCCATCGAGCGATCGGGCCACGTGGGCGGCAACAGCGGCATCGAAGTCGATACCACCCAGACGCTCGATGCCTTCCGGCTTGCCGAGGATCTCGAAACCGTCGTCGGTTCGCCGCAACACAGCGGCATCGAAGGTTCCACCACCGAGGTCGTAGACAGCGATGATCTCACCGGGGTCGATCCGCTCCTGCGAGGCATACGAGAGCGCGGCAGCCTCCGGTTCGCTGATGAGCACCACCCGCTCCTCCTCCACCTCGGAGAGGCGAACCGCCTGATGGAGGAGGTCGAGCTTGTACTGGCCCCAATTCGCCGGATGGGAGATGGCGACGCGCGACGGAGGCGAACCCTCGCGGCTCTCGACCTGATCGAGCACGGCTCGCAACACCCGCGCCATGAGCGCTTCAGCCGAGTACGGGGTTCCGCCGACGATGACCGGTGTCGTGTCGCCCAGCCGCCGCTTGAATTCCCGAGCGACACGCTCCGGTTCGGTCATCGCCCGACGGACCGCAGCCTCACCCGTGAGGACCTCGCCGCCCTCTTTGAGATAGACCACAGAGGGAATGGCAGCGGCTCGCGAGCCGAGGGGAAAGATCGAAGAACGACCGTCCCGATGAACCGCAGCAGCGGTGTATGTCGTGCCCAAGTCGATGCCGACTTCGTATGTCACAGGCTGATTTCCCCTCCAGAGATTTCGCTGTTCGAGCGGACAATGGCGGCCAGACGAACCGAGCCCATCGTAGGCCGAACGGCGGGCCCCGAACACGACCAGGGAGATCCCCCATTCGCATGGGCGGCCGCGGGGTTAGTGTCTCAGCATGACCCTGCGAGGAGTGATCCAGGGGCTTTTGCGTGGTTCAGACGACGCCGAGGCCCTCTTGGCCGACGAAGGATTCGGCGATCTGCCGGCCGAGATGTTCGGCCAGGCACTCGCGTCGTACGCCGACACGGCCCCGATCGCCGAAGCCGACGTCCTCACACCGATCCTCACCGAACTCGATGGGGGTGACCCGGCCGATGTGTTCGCCGTACTCGAGGAGCACCCGCTTGCGGCCCGACCCGATCTCGACGGAATGGACGGCCTCGCTCTCGGACTTCCCGTCCTCGCCGCTGACGATCTCGAGGACGTCGTCGACGGATTCGGCACTCCGGCCGATGAGTCCACCGACCACGACCCTTCCGACGACGATCATTCTGACGACGGAGCTTCCGTCGACGGAGTCACCGACGACAGCGCACCCGATGACGCAACGACCACGGATGGAGAGCTCGACGATCCAGGCAGTGCCGAGGCCGGAGCACCTCGACGATGACCCCTTCGCCGATCCGTTCGAGGACACCGACGGGACAGACGCAGCCGACACGTTCGAGGATCTCTTCGACCACCAACCAGAAGCCACGGGCGACGACCCATCCGACCTCGACCTCGACTTCTGAGGCGGGCCGGTCAGACCGTCACTGGTCAAAGCGTCCGTTCGTGGCGACGCATTCATGATCATCTCCTCGAGCGTCCTGATGGCGACTCGTGAAGCGACCGACAAGTCGTGTTTCGTGAACGGATTCTCCGCCAACCTCTGCCAGCGCCCCAATTCCGTCATGGCCGCCGCAGCGAACCACCTCGTCGTCGGCAGCCGGTTGCAGGTCGAGACGCTGCCATGCGGTGGTCCCTTGCGAGCCCAGCACCCGCTCGAGATCGAGGAGATCCTTCTGCTTGCCGCTCACGAATCCGCTCCTGAGTGCGGCCAACGTGGTCAGCTCGTTGAATGGATGTGCCCCGGCCATGATTCGTTCGACCTCGAGCAACAGTGCGGAGGAACCGGGAGCCGTCGGCTGTTCGGTGCAGAGCCGTTCGACGACGAGGAGCGCAGACCGGGCCTTCAACACATCGGATCGATCGACGAACAACGTCGCGAGGATCGTCTGGAGCTCGGTGAGCCCTGAGCGTTCGGTGAGTTCGTCTGCCAGCTCGACGCTGGTCTGACAGACACCGCGTCGCAGCAGGGCCATCGAAAGGCGCAGACCGAAGAGCCCGAAGCGCTGCAACAACGCTGCCCGCTCGAGCGACGTGAGCGGCGTCTCCGGCCTGGCCTCGACGAAACGATCGGCCGAGAGCAGCACCGGCTGGAGTTCTTTCGGGGGCACCTGGGCGAGCGCCCGCAGCATGCCGAACTCGGCTTGGGTGAGCGTCGCCGCCGTCTCGGCGAGCAGGCCGGCGAGCGGCACGACGATCTGTGCCAGCCGTCGTAGCCGACGGTCGTCCCCGTAGCGATTGGCGATGCGTCGAGCCGATGCCATCGAGTCGAGGCGTCCGGCCCCGATCTCGTCTGCACGGCTCAGCACGGCGACCGCATTGATCGGATTCGGCGACGCGACCGAGTCGTCGTGGAACGCTTCGAGGAGCCGGAGATCGGACGCATGGATGTGCTTCATGAGATAGAGCACGGCGTCGGCGGGAGTGTCTGCATCCTCGGGATCGAGGAACTCGAAGGCTCGCTCGGCGACCCCTTCGGTCAGCGAGTCGACACCAGGTGTGTCGATCAGCGTGATGGTCTTCAGGCCCTGGGTCGGCCACGTGACCTCGATCCTGTCGACCTCGTTCGCGCTGAGACCCCCGAGATCGACCTCGATGGCGCCCTCATCGCGGTGGAAACGGGCTTGGGTGGCGTCGGATCCATCACGCGGATGCACCAGCACCTCGTAGGTGTGACCGTCGCGATACCAGGTGACGATCTTGGTGCACTCACCGGTGTCGGTCGGCGCCAAGGGTTCGCCGACCAGAGCATTCAACAACGTCGACTTGCCCGCCTTCACCTTGCCGGCGATGGCCACCCGCAACGGTCCATCGAGGCGTTCCTGCGCATGGCGAACGGCCTCCAGGGAGGGAGCGTCGCCGAAGACACCTTCGGCTTGGACGAGGACCTGCTTCGCCTCGGCGACCAGCGTCATCACGCCACCGCCTGCAGCGCCATCGTGCGAAGTCGCTCGATTCGGGCCAGTTCGGCTTCGACGTCCTTCGTGCGTCTCGCTCGTTGGTTCTGATCGAGGTTGGCCGCGTCGCTGGCCGCCTTCAGCGATTCAGTGGTGGAGCGGTGGAGCTCCTCGGCTCGCGAGCTGTAGTGATCTCGCAGTTGTCGGTGCACTCGGCGGAGCGTGTCCCGGCTGTCCTTCGTCACCTGGAAGCTCACTTCGTCGCTGTAGCGCCGTAGGGCGATCTTCGCCTGCGACCGCCGCTGTTTGAGCTGGCGTTCCTTTTCGTCTTTCAACCCCTTGCGTCCCATCAGCAGGCCGACACCGATGGCAACCGGACCGAGCGCCACCCCGATCATGGATCCCATCATGGTGAACATCAGGATGCCGCTGTAGGAGCCGCGGAGCACGGTCAAACCCTTCTGGCCGGACCCCATCTCGTTGAGGTCGACGGACGGCTCGATCGCCACCTTCGACAACACGTTCATCGGGTTGTGCACGTCGAATTCGTCGTTGAGCTCCGCCCCCTCGATCTCGAAATGATCGGCCACCTTGGCACTCAGTTCCTGCGCCCGCTCGATCAGGTAGCGGTAGTTGGTCACGACATCGAAGCTGACCCGGTTCACCAACCACGGTTCGAACTCGTCCCAGGTGTCGATCGGGTCGGTCTCGTCGATGGCGATGTCCGCCTCCTGGGTCAGCCGCCGCATGCGACCCTTGAAGTCGAAGTCGACCTCGGCGTTCAGGTCACCGATGCCGTCATTGAGGGTCACGTTCCACTTCGACACCTGGCTGCGCAAGCGGTCGCTCCGGGTCTTCGCCGCCTCCAACTGTTCGACGATCTCTGCTGCCCTCGCCGGATCCTTCAGCGACTCGAGCTCGGACCCGAACTGCCCGGCCAGCTGGTCGCACGCCGCGAGGAGATCGCGTTGTGCACTGTGCAGCTCCCGCGTGTTGGCATTGGCGACGACGTCGTCGGTCAGCCACGAGATCAGATCGACGAAGCCGGACTCAGCGTTGAGGGTTCGATCGCGGAGTCGGGCGGCCTCGAGACGGAGCGTCGACGAGACGGGAAGAATGGACACGTCGAAGCCGGTTCTCTGGAGATGGCCCTGGTTGATCTCCTGCACCCGACGCCAGTCCGGATAGAAGTCGATCTTGGTCATCACGCAGAGCACGTGCGGGCAGAGCTCGAGGGCCTGGCTCAGGAAATCGATTTCGGCCCGCGTGAACTCCTGCGACGCATCACTCACGAAGATCACGGCGTTGGCCACCGACAACGCTCCCAGGGCCGCGGTCGAGTGAGCCGAACCGAGGCCGCCGACACCGGGCGTGTCGATGAGCACCAGCCCGTCCTCCAGCAGTCGCCGGGGAATCTCGACCTCGACACCGGTGACCTGGATGCTGCTGTCCGATGCGCCGACCTCGGTCTCGTAGGCGGGAACGTTCGAGAACGGGATTGCGATCTTGGTGGCCTCGACATCCGTCGGCGCATCGATTGGTCGGGTCAGCGCCCAGGCCCGCTGCTCGTCGCCGTGGCGAACGACCGTGGGAACGGCAGTGGCGATGTCGTCGTCGACCGCACAGGTCTTGGCGTTGAGCAGGGCATTGATCAGCGAGCTCTTGCCCTGCTTGAACTCGCCGACCACCACCACGTTGATGGACGGATCGACGATGGACTCGAGAGCCCGCTCGAGCCGGTCACCGAGATCGGGCCGATCGTATGCCGTCGTGGCCTGCAGTCCGGTGCGCAGCGCCGTCTGCATGGCGCCGATCGTGTTGGTCGTGTCGTCGATGCTGGTCGTCATTGATTTCCCTCTCGGGAGTCACCCTCCCCAAAACGGCTCGATGGGCCCCGGCGAACCGGGGCCCATCATGGTTGCCGAAATTGTGTCGGCGGTGCTAGTTGCTCAGTCGTCGATCAGATCGTCGACGTCTGCGTGGTCCGATTCGGTGATGTCCACCTCGGCGGTGAATTCCTCGACGCTGTTGTCGCTGTTGTCGCTCTCGTCGTTGAACGAGTCGACGGCGCTGTTGTCATCGACGTCGACGACGCTGTTGTCGCTGTTGTCGACGAAGCTGTTGTCGCTGTGGTCGTCGAAGCTGTTGTCGACGCTGTTGTCCGACTGATCGATGGCGGTGTTCCCCGAGTCAGCGACGTCGTTGTCCTGGTTGACCGATCCGCCGAAGCCGATCTGCGCTTCTCCGAAGTCGTTGTGCTCGCCGAAGTCGGCCACATCGCCACTGCCGAAGCCGGTGTTGTTGTCGTCGCCCTGGACCGTCTGGTTGTCGTTGCCGCTGACCGAGTTGACCTCGGCCCCACTCTCGGCATCGATGTCAGTGTTCTGGACGTCGCCGCCGGCCTCGATGAGCGTGGCATCGTCGCCGTCGACCTGCGTGTTCTCGTTGCCGTCGCCGGACTGGATCACGTTGTCGCTGCCGTCGACCTGGTTGACGGTGTTCCCGTCGCCAGAGACCACGGTGGCATCGTCGCCGTCGCCGACCTGAGTGTTGCCGTCGCCGATGATGGTGTCGTCGACGTTGCCGTCGGCGATGACGCCGCTGTTCTCACCGGTGTTGACGACACCGTTGTTGGCTCCGTCGAACGCCACCGCACCTTCGCCGGAGGCGATGTTGCTGTTCTCGATGTCATGTCCGGCGGCAACGGCACCGGGGCCGTTGGCGTTGACCGCTTCCTGGGTGAGGTCGAGGTCGATGTCTCCTTCGACGTCCTTGAAGTCGAGTTCGAGCGTCTGGGAGTTGTCGAACAGGTTGTTGGTGATGGTCTCGTCGCCTTCGTACACCACGGTGGTGTAGTTGTTGACGATCTGCTGGAGCTCCTCGATCGAGGAGATCGGGGCCGGGACGTGGACCGGGGCCGGGGCCGGGGCCGGGGCTGAGCCTCCGCCGCCTCCACCGCTGGACGCTCCGGCGGGAACCGGGGCAGGTGCTGCGGCCGGTGGAGCCAGAGGAGCCAGGACCGGACCGGCCGGAACCGGCTCGCTGACCTCGATCAGCGTGGTGGTCACGCTGTTGTCGAGGGCGAGCTCGTTGGCGACCTGGGCGACCTGCTCGCCCATGTCGATGCCACTGAGGTCGATGTCGCCGAGTCCTTCGGCGACGAGATAGTCGCCGGGTGCTTCTGAATAGGCTTCTGCCTCTGCCGGATCACTGAAGATCTTGCGCAGTACGTCGCTGATGAGATCGCTGGCTGCCATTGTTCTGTTCCCTCCTGTTGAGCCCGTGGGCTCTCGAGACCGGATTGTTCCGGTTGTTGTGTTGTTGACAAGGGACAAGATAAATCAGACGATCCGCACCCGTATCGGGGGTACCCCCAGTCCCTCAATGGCAACATAGGGGGCGACCGGGGGGGCTGTAAACGGGTTTGACGTATTCGCGTCGAATCCGCTCCAACAGTGGGTTCCCGCCGGGAGATGATCAGCCCGTATCACCCGAAGTGGCCCGCCGAACAATCGCCATCATCTCGGCGCGGGTCTCAGCGCCCAGTTTCTGGCGGATCTTCGCCACGTGGTGTTCGACCGTTTTCGGCGAGATGAACAAGGTCGCCCCCACCTCCCGGTGGGTGTTGCCTTCTGTGACCAACACCGCCACCTCGGCCTCGCGTTCGCTGAGTCCGAGCGACACCAGCCCCTCGTTTGCCTTGTCGTCTGTTGGGTCGTTGGCGAGCGAGCGGGCGGCCTCCAGCAGGCGTCGAGCAGCCTGTGGATCATCATGATCCAGGGCGGTCTGGCCGAGGAGCCGGGACGCCTCCCAGCCATCACCGACCGGCACGAGCGCGTCCATCGCCGCCATTGCGGCCGTTTCGTCCACGACCCCGGATCCGAGATCGGCCCAGTGCCGGGCCGCAGCGACCCGGGCCCGGCTGCGGGGATCAGCGACCTCACGGGCGGCCATCGCCTCGGCGCCGACCCGGACCGCAGCGTCGTCACGCCTGGCCAGACCCAATTGGACGTCGAGCCAGTCAGCGGTGGCCGGTCCCGCTCCCGTTTCCGGCATCGCCCGCAGTTGTTCACCGAGGGCAAGAGCGACAGGGCCGACTCGCCGTTCGTCGCCGAGCCGAGCACCCGCCGTCAGCAACTCGAGCACCGGATCGAACAGGAGCCACGAACTACTGGGGCGCAGCAGGGCGAACTCCGAGCGGGCCCAGGCATCACGGAGGCGCTGCGTGTCACCAGATCGACGGGCGAGTGCCGCATCGATGGCAGCGACCAACAAACGATCTCGTTGCGGCCACGTCGGCTCGTCGCCGGTCTCGACGATCACGAGAGCATCACTCGACGAACCTGCGAGCAGCGCCACGTAGGCATGGAGGAGCTCGGTGGGTTCGGGCCTCTCCTTCGCCACCGCTGCCGAGCTCGATCGCACGGTCGAGCACAGACGATGCTGCCGGTAGATCGCCGACCCATGTGGCGGCGAGTGCAGCCAAGGCGTGCGGCGTGATCCCCAACGGTGTCTGCCATGGGGAGCGATCGGCATCATCGGCCACGAGGATCAACTGACCGAGTCCGGATTCGGCATCCCCGTGGACGACCCCAGCCAGACCGCTCACGAGCCGACCGAGCCCAACGGCATCGGTCGTGTCGACCGCCTCGCCGATGCAGACACGAGCAACATCGCGGTACACGCTGTCAACAGGTCGTTCCGAAGCAGTCGCCCAGCGGAGGTCTCGCACGTCGACGCCGAACCCGAGAAGGTGCAACTGCTGCAGCTGAGCCCGGCTGGCGTCGCTCGGCGGGTTCAGCCGACCGAGGACGTCGTGTCGTCCCGCCCAGTACGCAGCCGTTGCCTCCACCACCTCGAGATCGGGACCGAGCGGTCCGAGCTCGGCGGCTCGTTCGAGCAGATCGAGGCAGCGATCTGCATCGACGACGGCGACCTTCGTCACCGCCCGAGTCAGGAGTTCGGCATGGTCGACCATCGTCCGCGAGCCGCTCAGGAGATGCTCGGCCGACGCAGCCGGATCGAGTTCGAGCAGCAGTCTGGCCAACTGGTCGTGACGCTCGCGGCGACGCTGGCTGGTCAACGACTGCCGTAGCGCACGCCGGACGATCGCGCAGCAGGAGCCACCGACGTCGACTGCGCCGCTCGCCTTCGCCGCAGCCTCACCGGCATCGGGATCGGCGAGGGCAGCAGCATGCACCCCGACGTCGCGCCCTGGATCGGCGTCCACGGCCGCCAGCTCCAACACGACCAGCGCATCGTCGCCGGACCGCTGGATGCGGTCGACCACAGCAGCCGCCGTCTGATCAGGCAGATCGTCGAGGTCGCCACCGAAACCGGTGTTCACCGCATCGGCGATCCACGCCGCCACTCCCCCGCTCACATCGAGCAGCGTGGCAACGAGATCGCTCGACGTCGTCGTCCCGGTGACGGCACTGACGACACCGGCAACACCGACCTCGTCCAGCCGATCGAGTCGCTCGACCGTGCCGACCGCATTCATGGCCTCGACGAACGCCCGGTGGGCGGGTCCGGACGGCCACGGTCGCATGCTGGCCGCGACCGGCACTGATCGGGCGGCATCGATCAGGGCGTCGAGCGCGTCGGGTTCGCTCCACTGCGCATCGTCGACGACGATCATCGTGGGTCCGTCGGCAACCGCTCCCCGCACCGCGTCTGCGGTCAGCGGGCGGTACGACGTCGCAGGGATCCAGATGGCATCGGGTTCGGCGATCTCGCGCAGACGGTGAGTGCGCCCGCTCCCACCAACGCCGAGCACGAGCGTGCTGGACGGCGCCGAGCCGCCTTCGCCTGCCGTTCGCGTCACTGGTCCCTCCGACCGATCATCCTCAGAGTCTGTCACTCACAGGCCGACGGCGTCCTCGATGGGCTCGATCGCGTCGGCCGGCTCGAACCCGAACACCCGGCCGTAGAACCAGAGCTCGGCTTCGAGGGACCGCACGATGTTCTCCGACCGACGGAAGCCGTGCTGTTCGCCCGCGAACAGCACGTAGGCGTGAGGAAGCCCCTTCTTTGCCACGGCGGCAACGATTGCTTCGGCCTGATTGGGCGGCACCACCTCGTCCTCGGCTCCTTGGAGCACGAGCAAGGGACACGAGAACCCGTCGGTGTGGTTGATCGGCGAACGTTGTTCGTAGATCTCCTTGGCCTCCGGGTACGGGCCGATCATCCCGTCGAGATATCGAGACTCGAACTTGTGGGTGTCGGCGGCCAGCGCCTCGAGGTCGGCAACGCCATAGAGGCTGGTGCCGGCCGAGAACACGTCGGTACCAGTGAGCGCAGCCAACACCGTGAAGCCGCCGGCAGAGCCGCCTCGGATGGCCATACGTGCTCGGTCGACCAGGCCCTGGTCGGCCAGGAACAGTGCGGCGTTGACGCAATCCTCCACGTCGACGATGCCCCAGTTGCGGTCGAGCAACTTGCGATAGTCACGACCGAAACCGGTGGAGCCGCCGTAGTTGACGTCGACGACGGCGAAACCCCGTGTGGTCCAGTACTGGACCTTGAGATTGAGCGACGGATCGGTGTGCGCGGTGGGGCCGCCATGGCCGACGACCACGAGCGGGGGGAGTTCCGAGCCTGGATCGTGGCTGATCTCGATCGAGTTGCCGTCGACGTCGAGACCGGCCGGCGGGTAGAAGAACGCGTGGGCGACGCGTCCGTTCGACGGGTACGAGATCGCCTGAGCGTGCGAGAACCAGCCGCTGGGGAAACCGAGCTGATCGGCCTGACGGACCATGCGTTCGGCGCCGTCGACCGGATCGATGATCTCGATGGTGGGGAGACCATCGTGGTGGGTCGCCGTCACCAGCAGCTGGTCCCCGACCGGGGCAATGCTGGTGAAGCCGGCAGCGCCGGTGTGGATCAGCCGAACGCCACCGCCGGAGACCTCGGCCAGCGAGTCGGCAGCGTCATGAGTGACCGTGGCAAACATGCGACCGTCAGCGGTCTCGGTCCAGTGCTGGACCCCGAACACCCAATGAGGCCCTCCGATCTCACCGTCGTCGAGTGTGGTGAGCTCCTGATCGCTGTCGTCGCCCGGCACCCACTGATAGAGGTTCCACCAACCCGATCGATCGTCTGAGTAGACGAGGTGACCGGCGGAGGTCCAGTCGGCTCCGTGAACGGCGGTGTCGATGCCACCGGCAACGACCTTCACGTTGCCGAGGCGGAGCTCGGTGTCGGTCTGCCACAGCGGGGCGGCGCACAGCGTGGTGGCATCCCACGGCATGTCCGGATGATTCCAGCTGAACCAGCTCAACCATCGTCCATCGGGTGAGAACCGCGGCGCAGCAACGAAATCCGTCTTCGACGACAACACGATCGGCTCGCCGCCATCGGTGGGGATCGCGACGAGCGAGTTGACCGCCTCGCCGTGCTCGGCCACGACAGCCGAGTGGTGATCTTCGCCGACGCAGACGATCCAGCTGCCATCCGGGCTCACTCGGCCGTCGGCGTATCGCCACGCTCTGGCCTCTTCCGGCTCCGGAGTCACCGCCTCGGGGTCTGCACCGCCGTCCTCGATTCGGTAGAGACGCTGATCTTCCCAGTTCGAGAAGTAGACGTGATCGGGACCGTGGAACCAGGCCCCGCCCCCGTATTCGTGCACCGCAGTCCGGGCCGACCACGGAGCGACGAGCGCATCAACCGTGGTGCCGTCGGCCAACTGACGAACGAGCGCGATACGCCCGGCCTCGGTCGAACGCGCCTCGCTCCACCAGATCTCGACGGAACCGTCTGCTCCCGAACGACTCGAGGCCCCGCCGACCCCGACACCACCGGCGGCGAGGAGGTCTGCCGACAGCGGCGACGGCCACGATCCGTAGGCGGCCATCCTCACGCCTCGCCGAGCAGATCACCCAATCGAGTGAGACCCTCGCCGAGATCGTCGTCGCCGAGTGCGAACGAGAAGCGCCCGTAGCCGGGGCTTCCGAATGCCTCGCCGGGAACGAACGCCACCTTGGCCTGCTCGAGCACGACATCGGCGAGCGTCAGGGTGGAGTCGATGGTCGTACCCCGGATCGTCCGACCCAGGACCGCTTCGAAGCTCGGGAAGCTGTAGAACGCTCCCTCCGGCAACAGACACTCGACACCGGCCATGCCGTCGAGCATGGCGAACATCGTCTTGCGTCGGCGATCGAAGGCCTCTCGCATCATGTGCACCGCCGACAGATCGCCCTCGACGGCAGCGAGTGCCGCTGCCTGGCTGACCATCGCCACGTTGGAGGTCTGATGGGATTGGAGGCTGGTGAGGGCCTTCGCCACGTCGAGCGGAGCGATGAGCCAACCGACGCGCCAACCGGTCATGGCGTAGGTCTTCGCCACACCGTTCAGCACGATGCAGCGATCAGCGATCTCGGGCACGAGCGTCGGCATCGAATGAAACTCGTTGTCGTCGTAGACGAGGTGCTCGTAGATCTCGTCGGTGAGGACCCAGATCTCGTGCTCGGCCGCCCACCGGCCGATCGCCTCGATCTGCTCCTTCGAGTACACGGCACCTGACGGGTTGGACGGGCTGACGAAGATCAGCGCCTTCGTGTTGGCCGTTCGCGCCGCCTCGAGTTGCTCGACCGTCGCCTTGAAGCCGCTGCGGATGTCGGTCTCGACCGGCACCGGCACACCACCGGCGAGACGCACCGGTTCGGGGTAGGTGGTCCAGTACGGCGTCGGGATGAGCACTTCGTCGCCGGGATCGACGACGCCGGCCAGTGCGTTGTACACGGCGTGCTTGCCACCGTTGGTCACCACGACCTGCGCCGGATCGACCTCGTAGCCACTGTCCCGCTTGGTCTTGGCTGCGATGGCCGCCTTGAGTTCGAGCGTGCCGCCGGCCAAGCCATATCGATGGTTCTTCGGGTCTCGACAGGCGGCAACGGCGGCGTCGACGATGTAGTCCGGCGTGGGGAAGTCGGGTTCGCCGGCGCCGAAGCCGATCACAGGCTCGCCGGCGGCTCTGAGCGCCTTGGCCTTGTTGGTCACCGCGAGCGTTGCTGACGGGGCGATCGACCCGACTCGTTTCGAAATGCGGCCAGCTGCCATGAGGACTCCAGATCATCGAGGGTTCGGAAGGTGAGCGGACGTTGCCACGTCCGCTCGAAGGATGCCGAGAATTTCTGCAAATGAGGTTCCCGAGTCCGCCCCGAGATGCGATCCTTTCGCCGTGACCACCTCCCCAGACTCGATCGTCATCCCCGAATCGCTCCGCCCCGCCGACGGACGCTTCGCCTCCGGACCCGTCGAAGGTTCGCCAGGAAGGGGTGCTGGCACTCGCCGATGCCGCACCGACATTGCTGGGCACGTCGCATCGCAAACCCGCGGTGAAGGACATCGTCGGTCGTCTTCGTTCCGGCCTCACCGATCTGTTCCAGTTGCCCGATGGTTGGGAAGTGGTGCTCGGCAACGGTGGCACGACCCTGTTCTGGGACGCGGCGACCTTCGGGCTGATCGACGTGCGCTCTCAGCACCTGAGCTTCGGCGAGTTCTCGTCGAAGTTCGCGAGCGGCGTCGCCGGGGCCCCGTTCCTGGCCGACCCGATCGTGATCACGTCAGACACCGGGACCCACCCGGAGCCGGTCGCCGACCCTTCGGTCGACCTCTACGCCCTCACCCACAACGAGACGTCCACCGGTGTCGCGATGCAGCTGAAGCGTCCGGCCGGGACCGAGCGGCACCGCCATCGTCGCCGTCGACGCCACGTCGGCTGCCGGAGCCATCCCATGGGATCCCTCCGAGGTCGACTGCTACTACTTCGCCCCCCAGAAGGCGATCGCCTCCGACGGCGGTCTCTGGATCGCCTGCTGTTCACCGGCCGCCATCGAACGGATCGAGCGCATCGCAGCCGGCCCGCGCTGGATCCCGGCCGGCCTCGATCTGTCGATCGCGCTCGACAACTCCACGAAGAACCAGACCTACAACACGCCGGCCCTGGCCACCCTCTTCCTCGCCAACCACCAGATCGAATGGTTCAACGAGAACGGCGGCATGTCCTTCTCCGCCGGTCGAAGCAGCGAGCTCTCCTCGATCGTCTATGACTGGGCAGATGCGTCCTCGATGGCCACGCCGTTCGTCGTCGACATCGCCGAACGGTCCCCGGTTGTCGCCACGATCGACTTCGACGATGCCGTCAGCGCCGACGACATCGCGGCCGCGCTCCGGGCCAACGGCATCCTCGATACCGAGGGCTACCGGAAGCTCGGCCGAAACCAGCTTCGCATCGCCTGCTTCCCTGCCATCGAGGCAAGCGACATGCGCGCGCTCACGGCCAGCATCGACTTCGTCATCGACCAGCTCACCTGAGTCGCGGTCACTGCCCCCATGGGAGCGGTATCAACGCGAATCGATCGCGCACCGACGGGTCGATCGAGTCCCAGTTGCTCGAGCACAGCGCCATGTGTTGGGAGTACCGACACTCCACCGACGGGTCGGCATCGATCAACTCCGGGAAGCTGAGGGGGCGAACGACCACGGTCAGGACCGACCCGCCCGGGGCAGATGCGGTCGTCGGACACGCGGTGTCGGTGTCGGTGCGTCCCCCGTAGTAGCCGTTGATGGGCACCTCGGTCATCGTCGCCGCGATGACCGTGTCCTGGAACTCGGTCAGCGCCTCGTTCACTGTGGCGGTGCAGAACCAGTCCGGCGTGATCTGGACGTCGTCATGAGCAGCGACCACGGTGGCGAGCAGATCGATCTGCTCGACCCGTTCCGGGGTCGCACCGAACATCTCGGGAACGAAATCGCGGTACTTGCCCGTGTCGGCCACCTGCGCACCGGCCAGGACGATCATGGCGACACCGAGTAGTGCCGGCCCCTGACGCCAGCGGTCGCGCCTCGCCCCGAACCACCGATCGAGGGCGATGAGGGCGCCCATCGACATGCCGTAGCCGATGACCCAGAAGAAGCGGCCAGACGCTCGGAACTGCTGGAGTTGATCCCAGAAGAAGCGCCGATCGAGCGCCGTGATCACGAACACACCGATGCTCATCACCGCCAGCGTCGTCGTTGCCGGCCGGATCACCCGGCCTCGTTCCGATCGCCAACTCCAGACGAACGCTGCGAATCCGATGAGTGCCATGACGGCGAGCACGGCCATCGGGCCCCGCTCGCGGTTGTTGATCGCCGACAGCTCCTCACCGAGTGGCACCAGTGGCTTCTGCGTCCAGAAGTACACCTTGTGGGTGACGGCGACAACGGTCAGCACGGCGAGGAAGACCATCAGCACCTGCTGACGAACGACGAACCCACCGACCCGACGCCACGAGACCGTGATGGCAAGCAGGACTGCGAGGACACCGCCGGCACCGAGGTAGTTGATGCCTTCGAACGACATGTTCTGGTTGAGCAGGATCCATTCGTTGCCCGGCCAGAGCCCGGACCACTGCGGCCAGAAGGGTGAGACGACGGGCATCGCGAACGCCCCGTAGCCGCCTGGGGGAATGGCGTCACTCGGCAGGTAGCCGAACAGGTACATCGCGGCCACCAACACGACCCCGGTGACCACGAACCAGCGCAACGTCTCGCCGATTCCGATCCACCTGAGCGAGGCCGCAGAACAGATCACTCCGACGATCAGAGCACCGTTCATGGCGAAGAAATACGGATGAACGAGGAGGCTCAGCACCATCACCGGCACGAACCACCACGCAGCCGCTGCGGAACGGCGATGCCAGAGATTCCCGGCGGCGGCCCATGCCAGAAGGATCACGAAGTGCCCGTAGAGACCCGGGTGCCACACTCGCATGATCATGGCCGGCGCCGTGACGGCCATGACCGCGATCGCCGCCGTCGTCCAGCGCGAGGACACACCGAACGCCCGGGCGACGAGCCCGGCCGCCGCCCCCTGGCCGACCACGTTGCCGTAGTACCAGACGGCGATCCAGGTGTTGGCGCTCAGACCGAGAAACCCGAAGACCTTGGCCGTGAGTGCGAGGAGAGGGAGGCTGTCGGTGAACGCAATGACGGTCGGATCACCCTGACCGTTGGTGAGGAGATGTGTCTCGAGCAGTGGGAAGTGCCAACCGTCGGCGATGTAGGCACGAAACCCGGCGAAACTGCTCCCTGCGTCACCGAGAATGCCGGTGACGAGAGCGTCGTCTCCGAAGAAGAACGAGCGATCGTAGATGACGCAGGCCATCACCAATCCGATGACCGCACCGAGCGCCACGTCGAACCAGCCGCCGGCGAGCGGGCTCACGGGTCGCTCGACTGTTTCCTCACCCATGGTTCGAACTGCGGTCGTCACAGCTGGACGTTACAAGCCTCGAAGGGCGAGTCGGCGCTCAGTCGACCTCAGCCGGTTTGGTCGGCGGCAGCCGGTTTGAAGGTCAACGAAGCCGAGTTCATGCAGTATCGGAGGCCGGTCTCGGTCGGTCCGTCCGGAAAGACGTGCCCGAGGTGCGCACCGCAGTTGCCACAGACCGACTCGACCCGTCGCATCCCGAGCGTGCGATCCTCGATCTCACCGACCTTGTCGTCGCCGATGGCCCGATCGAAGCTCGGCCAACCGCAGTGGGCGTCGAACTTGGTGTCGGACACGAAGAGTTCTTCGTCGCACACCACACAGTGATACGTGCCGTCGTCCCACACGTCCCAGTGCTGACCGGTGAACGGCCGTTCGGTGCCGGCGTGTTGGGTCACCTGGAATTGCTCCGGCGTGAGGCGCGCCTTCAGTTCTTCCTCGGTGTACTTCTCGCCTGAATGGATGTTGGTCATGCCGGGATCAACCTTTCCGTCGTGGGATGCGTTCCCGAGTTTCGCAGATGTTCTCAGCCTCGCCAGCACCCGAGAGAGTGGCACGCTCAGTCGCCGACCCGCCGTGCGTCCTCGATCAGGTTGATCTCGTAGATCACCTCGTCGAGTCGATCGCCGGCCTCGATCGGGGCGAACCGTTGCGGCCGCTCCGGGGTGATGCAGCTCGACACCGGGTCGAGGATGGTCCACGGCGTCGGGTGGAGGAACTGCACCACCGAGTACCGCTCGCCTGGCTGATCCGGGTCGGCGACCACTCGGTGCCAACCGCTCGGGATCAGCCCATTCGTGATGTGCTCGAGCATGATCCCGGTGTTGATGATCATGCCGTTCTCGGGAGGTACGGCATCGACCCAGCGATCACCATCGATCTGGACCTGGAGCCCGCGAGCTGAGGCTCGGGGCAGTGCGGTGATGAGATTGATGTCCGCGTGTTCGGCTGCCCACACGTGTGATGCACCGGGTGCCATTTCCATCGCTGGGTAGTGGATCGCCCTCGTGAGCGTCGTGCCGTCGATGGTCATCTTGTCGAAGAAGGTCTCGTCGCATCCGATGCCGACGGCAATGATCCGCAGGAAGCGACGCTGGATGTCGGCGATGGCGTGATGGAAGGTGGCGAGAACGTCGGTGATGCCCGGCACCTCAGTTTCGGGAAGAACACGATCGGGGTACCGAGACGGGTACTTGCGCCGCAGCGGGTGCCCTACGGGTATCGGAGCACCCCAGTTCAACATCTCCTTCCAGTCCGGCACGTCGCTGACGGCGGCGGTCTCCACCAGCAGCCCGGTGTAGCCGGTCTGGCCGTGGGTCCCCGGGGCAGCTGACTTGGCCTTCGCCTCCGCAGGGAGTGAGAAGAACCGCTCGAGCAGACCGTACGCATCATCGAGCAATCCCGAACTGACGTCGTGGCTGGTGAAGACGAACCCGTTCACCAGACTCTTCATGACGCCGTCGACGACGGCAGCCCGTTGGTCACGTGTGCCTTTCTCGAAGGCAAGGAGATCGACGTCGAGAATGTCCTGCATCCGAGCAAGGTTAGATGGTCGACGGTCAGAGCAGATCCAGCCCTCGCCGCAGGGCCGGCACGATGTCGTGTTCGTGGTACGGGAGCTCCGAGGTTTCGATCCGATCACAGAAGCGGCGGTAGACGACTGCCAGGCGAATCGACGCCAGAGGGCGGAACGCCAGACCAACCGGAGCGGTCGACACCGAGCAGGTCGAGCCAGCGGTCGGTCGCCTCGGCCGGCCAGTCCGGGGTGTAGCTGTCGAGCACGCTGAGCTCGAAGAGAGGGTTGGTGATCGACGCGTCGCCCCAGTCGATGACCACGTCGAAGTCCGCGACCGTCGTTCAGCCGAAGATTGCCACCGTGGAGGTCGCCGTGTACCAGCCGATCGTCCAGCCCGCCGTGTCGCCACCGATCGTTCGTTTCGTCGACGAGTGTCACCAGCCTCCGTCGTTCATCACTCGAGAGTTCGGCGCCGTGGCGATCGGCCAGGTCCTCGAGGGCGCCGACGCAGTCGTCCGGTCCGAATCGAGGAACGTCGGTCAGACGATCGAAGCCGGCCTGCGCCAGACCCCGGTTGTTCGTGGCTTCACACAGCCGGCGAACGGCGGTGAAATGGCGGTCTGGCCCGACGTCGTACCCGTCGACCGATGCCGGCCGGACGCATCAGCATCGCTCCGGGGCGGGCGGCGATCAGTTCCGGCACGAGCGTCGGATCGACCCCGGCCAATGCGGTCACCACGGTCGCCTCGTGCCGGAAGAAGTCTGGTACTGCCTTCAGCCAGAAATGGCCGTCGTTCGTCGGCAGACCGCAAGAGGCACGAGAGGTTCCACGTTCGCACCTGTTCGACCGGACCAGTCGCTTCGATGCCCGCAGCGTCGAGAGCAGGGGTCGCCCACTCGGTGAGGGCGGCAACTCCGCCGATCTCGGCGAAGTCCGGTCGTCTCGGATCAAGGGCGAGCGCATGCGGCCACGGTTCGAGATCGGCCGGATCGACCGCGTCGACTTCGACCAGGTAGGTGACCGGACCGCCGGGAAACCGGTCCCCGTCGAGCAGGCGAACGATCACGACGTCGAGCCCGAGCTGTCGGCGGGCTGCTTCGACGACGGGTCCGCTCTCCATCCACCACGGCGATTCGACGGTGAACGGCGGCAACGCTCCCCTCGGCTCGTCGACCACGAGCGTCACGAGCCGAGGGGTCGGTGTCACGTTGCTGTCGATCTGGCGATGTCAGTCCTGCTGTCAGTCGTCGTGTTCGGTGATCGTGACCGATTCGATGACGAGATCGTCGACCGGCTTGTCGCCGGAGCCGGTGGCGACCTTCTCCATCTGGTCGACCAACTCCAGACCCTTCACGACCTTGCCGAAGAGCGAGTACGAAGGCGGCAGGCCCACACCGCTCGGACCGCTGATGATGAAGAACTGGCTGCCGTTGGTGTTCGGACCGGCGTTCGCCATGGCCAGTGAGCCGAGTTCGTACCGACCGGACTTGGGCAGTTCGTCCTCGAACTTGTAGCCCGGACCACCGCGGCCCGAGCCCTTCGGGGCAACCGCCCTGGAGCACGAAACCCTGGATCACACGATGGAAGGTGAGACCGTCGTAGTAGTGATAGCGGGCGAGGCTCACGAAGTTGTTGACGGTCTTGGGCGGCGATTGCCGGATCGAGGGCGATGGTCAGCGGACCGACGCTCGTGACCATCTCGGCGGTGTAGCGCTTCGACGGATCGATGCACATGTCGAATGGACCGTCGAACGAGGTCTGACGCGGGCTGGAACCGTCGATTGCGGGGCATTCGGGCACAGTGGAACTCCTGGATGTCGAGTGACATGCAGTGTTCCACGAACCCGCCCGGAGTGGGGGTACCCAACGCCGGACGGATTCGTCGCCCTCAGTCGCCCTTGGCGGCCCGGAACCCCGCGTCGAGGTCAGCGAGGATGTCGTCGAGGGATTCGAGGCCGACCGACAGACGGATGAGGCCTGGCTCGACGCCGGTGGTCGCCTGCTCCTCTGGCGTCAACTGGCTGTGGGTCGTCGATCCCGGATGGATCACCAACGACCGCACGTCACCGATGTTGGCAACGTGTGAGTGCAGTTCGAGCGCATTGACGAAACGCTCGCCTGCGTCTCTGCCGCCCTTGATCACGAACGACGGAACCGAGCCGAAACCCCGGCCCTGGGTGTACTTCTTCGCCGACTCGTGCCACGGCGACGACGGCAGGCCGGCGTAGTTGACGCTCTCGACCTCGTCGCGAGCTTCGAGCCACTCGCGCGACCGCAAGTGCATTGTCGACATGGCGTTCCATCCGGAGCGAGAGCGTTTCGAGTCCCTGCAGGATCAGGAAGGCGTTGAACGGGCTGATGGCCGGGCCGAGGTCGCGCAGCAGCTGGACCCGGGCCTTGGCAATGAACGACCCATGGCCGAGCATCGGCCAGTAGGTGAGCCCGTGGTAACTCGGGTCTGGCTGGTTGTAGTTGGGGTAGCGATCGGCGTCGGAGAACTCGAACGACCCGCCGTCGACGATCACGCCGCCGATGGAGGTGCCATGGCCGCCGATGAACTTCGTGGCCGAGTGCACCACGATGTCGGCGCCCCATTCGAGGGGCCGGATCAGGTAGGGCGAGGCGACGGTGTTGTCGATCACGAGCGGGACACCGACGTCGTGGGCGACGGCAGCGACCGCCTCGATGTCGAGGATGTTGTTCATGGGATTGCCGATGGACTCCCCGTAGAACAGCTTCGTGTTCGGCTTGGCGGCAGCTCGCCAGGCGTCGATGTCATCCATGTCATCGACGAACGAGGTCTCGATGCCGTACTTGGGCAAGGTGTAGTGCAGCAGGTTGTACGTGCCCCCGTAGAGCGCAGCGCCGGCCACGATGTGGTCGCCGGCTTCGGCGATGTTCATGATGGTGAGGGTCTCCGCCGCCTGACCGGACGCAGTGGCAAGAGCGCCGGGCACTCCGGCAGCCGTCTCGGACAGACCGTTCTCGAGGGCGGCAACGCGAGTCTCGAGCACTCCCTGGGTCGGATTCATGATGCGGGTGTAGATGTTGCCCGGCTCACCGAGAGCGAACAGATTGGCGGCGTGAGCCGCAGTCGCGGAACTGATACGCGGTGGTTTGATAGATCGGAACGGCTCGCGATCCGGTGGCGCTGTCCGGCACCTGACCGGAATGGATCTGTCGAGTCTCGAATCCCCAGTCGGAATTGCTCATCTTTGTTCCCCTTGTTGCGTGGTCTGGCCGGCGGATTGCCGTTCCAGACAGTAGCCCTGATTCCCGACCTGTCCACTCGACAATCGCGGCTGCTCGCATCGCAGTCCTCTCCACGCAGTCCTCTTCACTCGCTCGCTCGGTCACTCCCCCGTTCACCGACTCACACACCGCCCGCTTCGACCGATAGAACCGAATGCAGCTGTGTGACGCCTGTGGTGCGTGTCGCGAAACTGAATGGAGCGTGTGTCCGTTCTGTCGATCAGACCTCGCTCCCGTCGTCGCGCCCGCCACGGCGCGACAACGAGCATTTCGATGCCCTCGCCGCAGCTGCTGAGGGCAACGACGTCGATCTGTTCCCGTCTCCGGTCGAGCCAGAAACCGAAGTCGAACCACACGACACCAACCTCGTGACCGCCGCCGATCTCGCGCACCTCACCGGTGGTGCCGGTCCGGAGTCGAACCCGTGGAACTCCTCACCGCCACCGCCGGCTGCAGCGCCGGCCACCGCCGACGACGACACCGTCTCGAGACTCGTCGTCATCCCGCTCGTCGCGGCAGCCATCGCCGCGGTGATCTTCGTTGCGTACAGCATCGTCACCCAGTCGCCTCCCGAACGCCCCGATGCGGTGGCGCTCATCGACCGCACCACGACGACGGCCGCACCGCCGACGACGGAAGCTGCTCCGCCGGCCCTGACCGGCGGCGCGACGCCGATCGGGGTCGACCTCGCAGAGCAGGCGGCACGCATGTGTCGCGGCGACCAGTTCATGATCGCCAGGGCTTCGGCCCCCTCGGCTGCCATCTTCAACGACATCGTGATCGCCGAGCAGGACGGACGGGATGACTGGGTCGGCTCAGCGGATCAGGAGACGCTCCGTTCCGTCGTTCCCCCGCTGGTCGGGTGCCTCCAGACGGCCGACGACGGAGAGATCGACCGGTGCCCCACGGCATCCGGCGTCATCAGCCGCCGTTCGGTGTCCTGGACGTATCGCGTGCTGCGATCGAGCGACGGCGCCGTGCTCGGTTCCGACTCAGGCGTTGCCCGCTCCCTGCTCCCCTGCGAGGAGCTCGTGATCCTTGCCGGTGGCGAGAACTACGGCTCGTGGTCGCCGCTCCCCCAGGACCGGCTCGACGCAGCCGGTGCTCCGTACACGACGATCCCCCACCCACAAGAGGCCTGTCGCGCTGCGGCGAACCGGACAGACGACCCCCAGGACGACTCAGCGGACGAGTCAGTGGTTGCCGACCCGCCGACTCCACCCACCGTCGGGCGCTCGCTCCATGCCACGGTCTGGGGAATGACCCGCCACCAATCATCCTCTTCCGGACGGCTGGATGGCCTCGGACGATCGGCCGGCCGAAGCCGTGATGTGTCTGATCCCCTCGGCCGACCTCGAGCTGCTGCGTCCCATCGGGGAGCGCAAGGCCGACACCGATGACGGCTCAGACCGACCGGAGGCTCCACCCTCCGGCTGCCCGATCACCGCTGCGGTCATCTCGTCCAACGGCGACTGGGTCGGCCAATGGGAGTACCTCGCGCCTCGCTGCCCGAGACCCGGAGAGCCGACGGTGCCGAAGATCTGGCTCGCCGACGAGGTCGGCCCGTACCTCGGCTACTCGCTCGCCGAGCCTGATGCCGAGACGTCGTCTGAGGATGACGGCTCGTCAGACGGAGAGTAGGTCGCGATGAACGGCAGATTGCGATAACGCTGGCCGACATCGAGCCCGTAGCCGATGACGAATGCCGGAGGGAGCTCGAAACCCACGTAGTCCAGCCTCACACCGGGCGCCGTCCGTCCTTCCCGCACCAGCATCGAACAGGTCCGCAGCGACTTCGGTCCCTGCCCGGTGAGATAGTCGACGAGGTAGGCCATGGTCAGCCCGGAGTCGATGATGTCCTCGACGAGGATCACGTCACGACCTGCGATGGAGCTCTCGAGGTCCTTGACGATCCTGACCACGCCGCTCGACTCGGTTGCGTCCCCGTAGGAGGACACCGCCATGAAATCGATCTCGACCGGACCGGCAATGGCTCTCATCAGGTCGGCAACGAAGATCACGCTCCCCTTCAGCACACCGATCAGCAACGGCGTGGTGTCGGCATAAGTCGCTGGTGATCTCGGCACCCAGTTCAGCGACGCGGCGCTGGATCTCCTCGGCGCTGACGAGGATCTCGCCGATGTCGCCTTCAGGGGGATAAGGGCTGCTCACCCGACCACCCTGCCAGGCCTACGGGCTGTTCGCCACGAACAGCGGAATCCGGTGGCGCAACGACCGGTCGGACTCAACCGAGCACCAGGTCGAGCTGATCGCCGATCTGTCGCGAGAAGCGGATGGCACCCTCCGCGTTCAGGTGCGTGAAATCGACGAACTCCCCATCCCGGAACGGGCCAGGAGCGACCGAGCTGCCGGCAGCCATGTCGAGCGTGATCAGCGGGACGTCGAGTTCGTCGCTCAGACCCGTCAGTGCTTCGGCCACGACCCGTTGCTGCTCTGGACCAGCTGGAAACAGCGCACGGAATCGTCTCGGCGTCGGCAGCTCGACGAAGACGACCTCGACGCCACGGTCCCGCAACACGCCGACCGTGCGGATGATCGCGGCGACGTCATCCCGGTCGAGTTCGAACGGGGTGATTCGACCGGCGACCTCGGCCCGTCGCGCCTCATCGTCAACGGCGGTGAAGTCGCGACGCTCGCCATCAGCGCCGAGGACAGCGAGGGCTCCATCTCGAGCCTCGGCAATTCGTTCCTGTTCCGGCCCGAAGATCGCCGATGGACTGCGCAGGACCCGACGGTTCCTGACCAGCTCCGAGAGTTCGGATCCGTTTCGGTCGAGCGCTCCGAGGACTCCGTCTGCGGTCGCCGGAGCACGCTCGTACGCCTGCACCACGGCGTCGCCGTACACGCTCGAGAAGTCGAGCGCCGACAGTCCCCAGACCACGACATCGGGGGCGAGCCGCGGTTCCACCTGGTCGAGCAGCCACGACTCCATGACCTCCGGCACGCCGGCATTCAGTGCTGCGTTGTAGACCGAGCCGATTTCGGGGAGCCGGCCGAGGAGTTCGCCGGGAATGAGGTCCTGTTGTGCCATCGAGGTTCCGATCACGACCACATCGACCTCTCCCCGCGTCTCCATCTGCTGGATCTTCAACTGCGCTGTGTGGTCGTGCCAGCGCAAGACGACGGGATCGGCGGCGGCCATGGCCAGCCGAGCCCCACCCTCGAACAACGCGGTGACAACGAGTGCGGTGAGGAGCCACCTCGAGAAGAATCGTCTCGACGTCACCAGACCCCCAGCTCCGCCAATGCGATGGCGATCGCTGCGGTGAACTCGGTCGAACCCTCGGTGACGGGGTGCACCCAATCAGACCAATAACGCGCCTCCTGGATGGCCCCGGTCAGGTCGACGAACGGGACGTCCGTCGGCTCGGCGACTTCGACTCGGAAGCGCTCCATCACCTGCGAGAGGGCCACACTGCCGCCCGGGTAGAACGGCACGAGGTCAGGCGAGATGGGCATACCGACGATCACGACCTCGCGGCCATCGGCCAGAAGGTCTTCGATGATCGACCTGATCAAGGCAGCACGATCCTCGCAGTATTCGCCTCGTTCGAACGCCGGACCGAAGCCGGCCCGGTGTTCCTCGATGGCGACCTCCGAGATGCTCCCGAGTCGCACCGCCTCGCCAAGTCGATTGCTCGGGTAGCGATCCGCAGCCAGTTGACCGATCGGGGTCTCCAGATACACCTCGTTGCCGACGGGTCCGAGGACTCGGTCGATCGGCGGAAGGTCACTGAGCCATCCGAACCGCTCGAACGACGAAGCCAGACGAACAGCCCCGTCGACGAACGTCGCTCCCCTCCCGTCATCGACGCAACCCACGACGAGATCGATCGGGCCGATTGCCCAGATGATCGTTCCGGGATCGACCCCATCCAACACCGTTGGCAACCAGTGCTGTTGCACCTCGGCCACCGACCCCGGAATCGCGACCGACCCGACCACCCGGCCACTGGCCTCGCCCAATTGGATCGGGGAGATGCCGTGCGTGGCCTGCGACGTGCCGACGACGACGAACTCGACCGGTTCCGACGTGGTGCGCATCCAACGGAGGTGGGCGAGCTCGTCCGGGTGGAAGAAGAGCGGATCAGTGCCGGTGCCGCGAAGAACCCGTCCGAGGTGCTCGACCGCGGTGGCCACTGTTGCCGTGGCGACGTTGAGGCGGAGCGTTGTCCCACTCGCCGAGGCAAGCGGCACGGCTGGACCCCCGGCGCACCCGGTGAGAAGAAGCGCTCGTTCGAGCAAGGCGCGTGCCAGCAACCGGGCAGACGATGACCCGACGTAGGCGGCCATCTCGTCTTCCATCTTTCCCGTATCCGTGGTCGCTGCTTCGAAGGAAACGGCGATCTCCTGGATCTCGGCTGCTGCGGATTCGACCCCTTCGGTCCACCCCGCGGGGTCGGTGCCGCACGAGACATCCAGATCGTCGAGGAGCAGCGAAAGGGCGCTCAACGGCCTGCGAAGATCGTCGTCGGGAACGTCGACGACGAGAGTGGCGAACAGGTCGAGCGGAAGGGTCGATCCGTCTGACAACAGTGCGTCGACGTCGATCGATGACTCGGCGCCGTCCGTGGGCCGAATGCTCGGGTCAGGGTCGGCATCGACGTCAGCCTCGGAGTCCGGCTCGATCGGTACACAGACGGCGGTTTCGGTTTCGAATCCGTACTCGTCGATCACGACGGTTCGCGTGCAATCGTCCGAGGCGACGGCGCGAGTGATCGGTTGGTCGATCGAGGCGATGATCTCATCGGCCATCGCGTAGGAAGCTGCGTCGTCCGTGGACGAGCAGGCAGCGGCCAGCAGGAGTACCGCAAGACCGCTCGCGAAGAACCAGGGCCGACGCATCAGAATTGGAAGTACACGAAGGGGCGGGGCACCCCACCCGAGAAGAGCAGGAGGGACAGGAGGGCGGTCGAGACCATGGCTCCGGTCAGCGATGGGCGCTGACGGAGCAGAGCGGGCGAGACGAGATCGAATCGTGTCGTCACATCAACGCCGACCATTGCGATCAGCGTCAGAGCCACGAGGAGCAGGTCACCTCGGTCGGTGAACCCTGATTGGAAGGCAAGCGCTCGGAAGACATCGGCCGCCGTCCCGAAATCAGCGGCCCGGAAGAAGATCCACGTGATCGAGACGACCCCGAACGTCAGACCGATGGCGGGGACGTCACGCCAGGTCGGCTGAGCGGTGGAGACACGTCCGGAACGCACGACGCGGTGGATCACGAGGTAGAGCCCGTGCAGGCCGCCCCAGACGACGAAGTTCCACGAGGCTCCGTGCCAGAGCCCGCCGAGCAGCATCGTGACCATGAGGTTCACGATAGGTCGCGGACGCGCCCTCGCCGATTGCCACCGAGGGGGATGTAGAGATAGTCGCGAAGCCAGTTCGACAGCGAGATGTGCCACCGCCGCCAGAACTCGGTGATGTTGCGAGCGAGGTACGGCTGGCTGAAGTTCACGAGGAGCTCGACGCCGAGCAACCGCGAGACGCCCCGAGCGATGTCGGTGTAGCCCGAGAAGTCGCCGTAGATCTGGATCGAGAACGCCAGGACACCTGCTGCGACCGCGACGAACGAGCAGGCCGGATGGATCGCTGAAGGCTTTGTCGGCCACCGATGCAACACCGTCGGCGAGGACCACCTTCTTCACGAGACCGAGCAGGATGAGGCCGAGTCCGGACTCGATCTCGGCCCGACCGATGGACGCGATCGGTTCGTTGGAGGCGCGGCAGCAGGTTGTGAGCCCGCTCGATCGGACCGGCGACGAGTTGCGGGAAGTACGCCACGTACGTCGCGAAGTCGATGATGCTGCGGCACGGCTCCATGCGCCGCCGGTAGACGTCGATCGTGTACGACATCGTCTGGAACGTGTAGAAGCTGATGCCGACCGGCAAGACGACCTCGAGCGTGAACCGACCCGGCGCCAGCCCGACCGATCCGGCGAGATCGACGAATCCGTCGGCGAAGAAGTTCGCGTACTTGAAGAACCCGAGGATCCCCAGGTTCACGACCATCGACGTGGCCAGCAGGGCGCGGCGCGTTGGCTGTGGTCGATCGCCGTCGAGCAGGACGGGCAACCGAATAGTCGACGACGGTCGACACCAACAGCAGACCCAGGAAACGCCAGTCCCACATGCCGTAGAAGAGGTACGACGCCGCGAGCAGGATCGGATTCCGCCAACGCGGTGCCGCTCCCCAATGCAGGACGAGCACGGCCACGAAGAACAGGAAGAACTGGACCGAATTGAAGAGCACGGTCAGACCCGAGCCGGGCGGTCAGCGGGCATCGGGGCGAGGATAGCTGCCGCCGCTGCCCGCCGATCCCATCCCACAGGCGGCGCTCACGAGGACCTCACCAGGTCACTCCCAGGAGATGAGGGCGCTCACGTTCCGCTGAAGGTGGCCTTGCCTGGCCCGTTCTCCAGGAAGCTCGTGATGCCGGTCACTGCGTCATCGGTCTGGAAGGAGGCCACGAACTCCCGCTTCTCGATCGCCAGCGCTTCCTCGAGCGAGACATGGAGGCCGTCCATGATCGACTTCTTGCAATGACGCAACGCGGCCGGCCCGTTCGCGAAGGACGCCGCCATCGCAACGGCTTCCTCGAGGACGGCCTCGTCAGGGTGGATCGCCGAGACGAGACCGATGGCCAGCGCCTCGGCCGCGTTCACCATGCGGCCCGTGTAGTTGAGCTCCTTGGACTTCGTCACTCCGACGAGACGTGTGAGTCGTTGCGTTCCGCCGGCTCCGGGAATGATGCCGAGCAGGATCTCGGGTTGGCCGAACTTGGCTCCCTCTCCACAGATCCGGAAGTCGGTGCTCATGGCGAGCTCGCAGCCTCCGCCGAGTGCGAACCCGTTGACCGCGGCGACCGTGATCTGCGGAAGGTTCTCGATGGCGAAGATCGCATCGTTCAGAGGGTCGACCATCGGCGAGGGGTCGCGAACATCGCCCTCGATCGGGAACTCTGCGATGTCGGCACCGGCGGCGAAGAATCGGTCGCCGCCGTAGAGGACGACACCTCGGATGTCATCCCGACCGGCCAAGTCCTTGGCCGCTGCGAGCAGCTCGACGCCGACCTGCAGGTTGAGGGCATTGACCTTCGGCCGATCCAGGCGAAGGATCGCCACCTTGTCGGTCCCGGATTCTTCGATGTTGACGAACTCACCCATGGTTGATCCTTTCGAGGGATGCGGCAGCTGCGCATGGGTGGAATAGCACAAGAACGGGCAGCTGGCGAAGTGTCGCGAGCCAACCGGCACGACAGCTACGCCGCAGCAGTGATGCTGGTCCCGTCTTGACCGAACCTTGAGAAATGCTGAAGAAGGAGGAGAGGCTCGCTTCGTACGTTGTCGACGTGCCGACCTCTCCCCGACTTGCCGAGCATGGCAATCGCCTCGACCCTCGACTGCTCGCCGCGATCGCGATCACAGTTCTCTTCCACGGCGGTCTTCTGGCAACGGGAAGCCATCGGCGAACCTACGACGCGTTCGTGCATCTGTTCTTCGCCGACCACTATCGGCGAGATTGGTTCAGCACATGGGACCCGCGTTGGTATACCGGATTCCCCACCATCAGCTATCCGCCGGGCACCCACCAACTGCTTGCCGTGTTCGGGCGACTGCTCGGCACCGACAACGGCTACGTCGTGGTGCAACTGTCGGCGGCGGTGCTCCTGGTGATCGGCGTCTATCGATTCGCCAACGTGTGGCAGGGTCCACGAGCAGCCGGGTGGGCGGCGCTCGCTGCTGCTGTGTCCAGTTCGCTCGCCGAAGTCATCCATGTGTTCGGCCAGCTCCCGACGACGGCAGCACTGGCCTTGCTACTCAATGCCCAGCCATCCATCCGAGCATGGATCGTCGAAGGCCGCAGGCGCGATCTGTTGACCGCCCTCGCCTTGCTCGCCGCGACATCGTCGGTTCACCACGTCACGACTCTCTTCGGCTCGGTCTTCTTCACCGGCCCCATGGTCATCCGGGCATTGCTCGACAGGTTCGACACGCCGAGCAGGCACGAGCGCTCGGGCCACACGCAGCAAGTGACGCGACGAACCATCATCGGGCTGAGCGCTCGGCGCACGCTCCGGGTGACCGCTGCTGTTCGACGTACCATGGTGCTGGGCGTCGCAACCGTCTCGTTGCTCGTCGTCGTCATCCTTCCGTACTGGCTGTGGAGCAGCAGCGATCCCATCTCCCAAGTACCGATTCCCCACGGCAGTCGAGACAACTTCCTCCGCCGGCCCAACACCGGGCTCGTGTTCTGGGTGGTGCCGTGGGCCTCCTGCATCCTGCTTCTGCCGTTTGCCGCAGCAGCGGGCCTGCGCAGTCGAGCCTGGCCGCTCGCCGGATCGGTGATGTTGTTGACGCTGCTCGGCACCGGGGGCACCACACCCGTCCCCCGCATCCTCCTCGGAGGAGCGTTCGACATCCTCACCCTCGACCGCTTCACGATCTGGGCCACGTTCGCCGTGCTGCCCCTGGCCGGAACCGTGATCGAGCGCCTGATCACGAGCAAACCATCGGATCTCATCCAGCGGTCGCTGGGGCGCCATGCTCCACGGCTCATGCTGATCGCTCTTGCTGTGATCGCGACGGTCAGCACACTGTTCGCGTCCTCCCTGACCAACTTTCGTCCAACGCAACCCGATCCCATCGATCCCGATCCCATCGTGGCGTTCCTCGAGAAGGACGATCACGATCGCTGGCGTTACTTGATGCTCGGGTTCGGCGATCAGATGGCGAACGTCTCGGCCCGGACGACGGCTCGCACCGTCGATGGCAACTACCATTCGGCTCGTCGCCTGCCCGAGTTGACGAGCCACTCGGTAGAGCGACTCGAAGGAGCGAAGTTCCGCGGTGTTCCCGGCCTGGGCAGTCTCCAGGAGTTCATCGGAACACCCAGCCGCTACAACCTGAAGTTCGTCTTCTCCAACGACTCGTTCTACGACCCGATGCTCTGGGCGTCGGGATGGCAGCGCGTCGGAGCCCTCGACAACGACATCATCGTGTGGCAGCGACCGGACGTGCCGCCGCTCCTCGCTCACGAAGCTCGCCCGGAGATTCCTTCCTGGCAACGGTTGCTCTGGGGCATCCTGCCTCTGACGGCCCTCTTCGCCGCCGCCGTTGCCCTCTTGGCCCTTGCTCGCCAGCGGCCGAGTCCGACACCTCTGCCCGACCCAACGATGCTCGAGGGTTGGCTCGCCAGACGAGCGGCGAAGCTGGACACGATGCAGCTGCGACCCGGCCGCGTCCGGTACGGATTCCGGATCGATCTTGGCTGGCTGCACCGCCATGACGTCGCGGTTGTCCGAGGCTTCGCTGCGCTGGCGCTCATCACGGTGGCGACTGTTGCCCTCCCGTTGATCCAGTCCGAACCATCGTCGCCGGACCGAGCCGTGGCCTCCTACTACGAGCACATCGACTTCCAGCGGTTCGAGCAGGCGTGGGCTGAACTCGACGCCTCGACTCGCCCCACCCTGGACCAGTACCTCACGACGTTGTCGCTTCGGGACGGACTCCTCGACGGCTACGCCAAGCTCGAGTCCATCGAGATCATCGACGTCGAGCAGACATCGGACGAGGCGGCTGTCACGGTCTTCGTGCGCTATCTCACCTCGGTCGAGACGATCGAACGGACGATCACCCACGTCGTGCGGTGGGACGGCGAACGGTGGGGTCTGGTGGCCGACCCACCGGATCAGCTCGCACCGAGCACCGACACCCTCACTCGAACGCAGCAAACGACCTACCAGGTCGACGCGTCCACAGCTCCGAACCGCCGGCTTCCTGCGTCGGCCGACCGGCCGAGAGTGCAGCTCGGTCCCACTCGGATCGTTGCCGTCGACGACCAATGGTACGTGGTCGGTGAGGTCACCAACATCGACGACCGCCCGGCGTACGTCACGATCGACATCACGGCTCGCGACGCAAATGGTGAAGCGATGGCCACCGTCAGTCCGTCGGACGCCACAGCGCACACCGCTCGACCGGGCGAGACCATTCCGTTCCTCGTGCCGGCCGTTCGCATCGTTCCTCGGACCGGAGTGGGTGCTGGGGAACCAGCCACCGACTTCGACCCGGATGACGAAGTCTCGCCGGTCGTCGAGACCGAGCCGGCGTCGCTCGATGTCGCCGCCAGAGCCGTGGTGGCAACGCGAGGCCTCGAGCGCGATCTTCAGTTCGAGGAGCTCGAGATCACGGGGAGCGACCAAGCGACGTTCTCGGGCAACCTCATCAACGCCGGAGCGCTCACCGTCACGATCCCGCGCGTGCTGGTAGCGGTGCTCGACGACAGTGGCCGGATCACCTGGGTGCACGATCTGTGGATTCGAGATGCGCTGCGACCAGGCCAACGCACCATGTTCAGCGTGTTGCTCGAACGACCGGCCGAACGCGCCCGACTGACGGGCACGCCCATCAACGCCTTTGCCGACGATGTCACCGAGACCTCGTCGTTGTCCAGCTCGATCCACTCGTCCGACGTACCCGAGTCGACATTTTCGGTGCAGGCCTTCGGCTTCCGCAGAACGGAAATCGAATGAGTCGGCGGCACCCCCTCCGGCCGATCCGAGCAGCCCTCGTCGTTGCTGCATCTCTTGCCGTGCTCCCGTTCACCTTCATCGAGTGGTCCGATCAGGCTCCACCCGAGCCGGCATCACTCCCCATGGTCGGGGCGCCGCTTCCCCGCTCGGTCGAAGCCGGGGCGGTCGTCGAATTGGAGTTGAGTGCCGCGAGCTCCACCGGAACGGTGGACGTGCTGGTGATCAGCGCCGCCGGCTCGACCAGATCGACGATCGACATCCTGGACGATCGCCGCTTTCTGCTTGGCCCGCCGCACACGCTTCGAGCCGGCATGATCACGCTGGGACTCGATTTCGGTGCCGGGCCGCTGTTCGAGACCATAGAGGTCGTTGCCGGGACTGGTGGCCTGCTGGTCGACCTCAACGTCGGCCCGACCTCGATTCGCCGTTCCGAAGCAGCGATGGCCGTCGGGCTTCTCACTGATTCCTGGGGCAATCCTGTTGCCGATGGTTCGCCGCTCCGCGCCACCATCACGCAGGGCGACACCGAATCCGAGATCGTCGAACTGTCGACCCGTCGTGGGCTGGCGGTTCTCGACATCACCGGCGATGCGGACAGTGAGCGGTTCACCATCGCCATGAACGCGGCCGCCGTGTTCAGCCCAGCCATCGATGTCATCGTCCAGTCCGGCGCTCCCCTTGCATTCGATCTCGTCCGTGCCTCGGATGATCCGCTCCTCGCCGACGCACGGTCGATTGTCGAATTGCGTTCCTCGGGCCTGATCGACAGCAACGGCTCGGTCGTTGCCGACGGCGCCCACGTCGTCCTGAACGTGGACGGACCCGGCGGACCAGGATCCGCCCTGGGCGAGGTGGTCGACGGCGTGGTGCGGGCCACCCTCGTCGCACCGGCCGAACCCGGATCGCTCACCGTGACCGCTGAGGTCCGAGGAAGGACGAGCCCAGCACTCGTTCTCGACTTCGCACCGGCAGCTCTTCCGTTCCCGATCAGTTTCGAGATGTCCAGCGGTCAGCGGCATGTCGTGGTCGGGCCGGTCATCGGGCCGGACGGCGGGCTGCTCCCGGACGGCACGACGGTCACGATCGGCGACCACACCGCTGTGCTGGTCGATGGGCGAGCTGATGCACCGATGCCGCCGGGAGGACCGATGCCCCGCATCACGGTCCTCGGCGTCCCGGGAGAGATCTCATGAAGCGGCTGAAGCGTCTACTCGTGACCGTCAGCGCCTTGGCTTCTGCACTGGGACTGGTTGCCGTCCTCGCCGCAATCTCAGCGGTGCTCGTACTCGTGGGGAGTGGCGCTGATCCAACCGATGCCTTTCGAGCACCCGACCTCGGGAACACCTCGATCTCCGCTGAGCTGAGCTGGACTGACAGAACCGACACAGCTCAGCTGGGAACCCTCGAAGCGGACCGCCTCGCCGATGGGTGGGCCGACGCCGTCGCCTTGATCGAACGGCGATCCAACGGGGAAACAGTCGATTTCGCTCGTCGCTTCGACCCAACGATCACCCGATCGCTCGAGGCTGACGAAACGACTGGCTGGAGCCCATTCACGGTGATCGAACATCGCATCACCATCGACCTGGTGAGCCGGAACCGACAGGTCGTCGCCATCACGGCCGACGTCACGCTGCAGCGAGCATTCTCCAATGGGGAACTCGAGACCGTGGACACCTACGAAGCCGTCCTGGCCAACGGCGACAGTGGCTGGGTTGTCGTCACCCTGAACCGAACAGACAGCTTGATCCAGTCTTGAAGCACCTTGATCGACTCTTGATCTTCCTCGCAGGATCCGCTTGAACTTCGATTTCTAGGTTGCTCGACATGAGCTACACCCAGTTCGAACAACACACCCGGACGCCGCTGACCGAAGATCCCTTCATCTCGGTGGTCATCCCCGCCTACAACGAGGTGGATCGCATCGTGCCGACGATCGCATCGGTCGCCGGCTACCTGTCGACCCAGGATCTCAGCTTCGAGATCATCGTCTCCGACGACGGCTCGACCGACGGCACACCCGAGCGATGCCGACGTCTGCCACTCGCCAATCTGTCGGTGCTCGATCCGGGAATCAACCGAGGCAAGGGAGCCGCGGTACGAGATGGTGTCATGGCCGCCCGCGGCGAACTCGTCTTGTTCACCGATGCCGATCTTTCGACCCCGATCGAGGAGATCACCCAGATGATCGACGCGATCTTCGACGTCGACGTGGTGATCGGATCCCGCGCTGCCGGCGGCGCCGACGAGGGTGACAAGCCCATGCTTCGCACGGTGCTGAGCGGGATCAGCCGGTTCGTCACTCGGCGAGCACTCGGCATCGACATTCTCGACACACAGTGCGGATTCAAACTCTTCCGCCGCGAGGCCACGAACCGCCTCTTCGGCATGCAGCGCATCGACGGCTTCAGCTTCGACGCCGAGGTGCTCTTCCTGGCCAACCGCCTGGGCATGCGGGTGACCGAGCTCCCCGTCCGCTGGGTTGATGCCCCCGGATCGAAGGTCAAGGCATTCGAAGCCTCATTGCACTTCCTCAAGGACCTCATGCTGGTCCGCCTCGCCGCCCTCATGGGCCGTTACCCCCGAGTCGAGCAGCCTCGATCCGGCATGCGGATCGCCCTGGTGACCGCCGTTCCACCGTCTCAGGCAACGCTCACCGAGTACGGCTTCCATCTCGCACATCGCCTGGCCGACGTACCGGAGGTGGCCGAGGTGGTCATCCTCGCCGAGGACAGCTTCGGCATTCCCACCGCAACGACCAAGGTGAGCGCTCGGCCGGTGTGGACCTTCGATTCGATCCTGTCGATGCCTCGCATCATCTGGTCGGTCCGCCGTGTCCGCCCTGATGCGGTGATGTTCAACCTTCACTTCACCTCGTTCGGTGGCCGCAAGGTCGCCGCTGCCCTCGGCCTCCTGACCCCCGCCGTCTTGCGGGTGCTCGGCGTGCCCACCGTGGTCCTGCTCCACAATCTCGTCGACACCACCGATCTCGACGCCGCCGGCTACTCGAACAGCCCACTGCAGAAGCGAGTTCTGGGATGGATCGGGCGACTCCTCACCAAGTTCGTGCTGTGCGCCAACCATGTCTGCACCACGATGCCCGACTACGTCGACATCCTCCGTGAGCGCTACGCAGCGACGAACGTCAGCCTCACACCTCACGGCGCATTCGAGGTGGTGGAACTGCCCGAGCCATGGAGTGGCCCTCGGCGGATTCTGGCCTTCGGCAAGTTCGGAACGTACAAGCGAGTCGACGAGCTCATCGAGGCCTTCCGCCTCCTCCAAGCAACGGATGACCACGCAGACGTCGAACTCGTCATCGCCGGGACCGACAGCCCCGTCACCCCCGGATATCTCGACGGCGCGCAAGCCCGCTGTTCCGACCTCGACCACGTGCACTTCACGGGGTACGTCGCCGAGGAGGACGTTGCAGACCTGTTCGTGAACACCAGCGTGGTCGTGTTCCCCTACACGGCCACCACAGGTAGCAGCGGTCCACTGCATCAGGCCGGCTCGTACGGCCGAGCCGTCGTCGCTCCCCGGTTGGGCGACTTCGTCGGCCTGATCGAAGAGGAAGGCTTCGCTGCCGCCACCTTCGAGCCGGGGTCACCCGACTCCCTGGCCACCGCACTCGCCGATCTGCTCGCTGACCCGGAAGCCCTCGAGACCATGGGCAGACAGAACCACGCCGCAGCTACGGGTCTCCCGCTCGCCGACATCGCCCACTGGCATGTCGCCCACCTTCGCTCGGTGATCGAACGCTGATCTCCGCATGACCAACTCGACCGAATCACTCAACACCCAAATCAACACCCAAACCAAGAACCGAAAGGCAACACCATGACCATCATCGACCTCTTCGAGGGCCGGGGCGCTCCCACCGCTCCCGAAGCCAACTCACCGCACCTCATCACTCTTCCGGATCGCTTCGACATCCATCAGGTGCCTGCGTTCGAGACCGTCCTGAACAACATGTTGGGAACGGGGGCAGGCTTCGTCCTCGTCGACGCCCAAGACGTCATGCACGTCGACAACGCCGGCATCCTGGCGCTGGTCGATGCTTCAGATCGGGCCGCCAACTCGGGCGTTCGCCTCCGTGTCATCTCCAGCACGACACTCCGCATTGCGCTCGAGCTCGTGCTCGACATCGACGATGCGTCCACCCTGTTCGGCAACGAGATCCTGGGGCAGGCGGCATGACCACGATCACACGACACGGCGACCTCGGGCCCATCGAGGCCCGCGAGCTCCGAGACGAGCTCGTCCGAGCAGCCGACATGCCACGGCCTCACGTCACGCTCGACCTGTCCGGCGTCGACTCGCTCCATCCGGCAGCCGCTGCCGCCATCGTGGCCGGGGCGTGGAGCGTTCGCCGCACGATGGGCAGCTTCACGATGGTCGAGCCCGGCGGCTACGCCGCTCGACGAACACTCAGCCGCGTTTCGATCTCCACGCTGATCCTGTGAAGACCCGCTCTCACACGTCAGGTTTCGCCGCCGCTTCAGCGCTACTCGGCGCAGCGATGCTCGTCGCCAGTGGATCGAATTACCTCCTCAACCTGGCCCTTGCGCGGCTCCTCGACCAACGCAGCTTCGGAGACGCCTCGCTGATGGTCACCTGGATGCTGGCTCTCACCGCGATCGTCGTGGCCTTCCAGCTCGTCACGGTGGCGTCCGTCGCCGGGCGCAACGACACCGAGGTGCGAGAGCTTCGCCGCCGACTGCTGAGGCCGGCCGTCGGCATCGGCGTCGGCATCTGCGCTTGCCTCTGGATCTCGGCTGAGACACTCCAGTCGACGCTGCAGACCGGATCATCCTGGCCGTTCCGAATCCTCGGGCTCGGGATCCCGCTGTATCTCGGACAAGCCGTCGACCGAGGGGTGGTTCAGGCCCGAATGGGTTTCGGACGGCTGGCATTCAGCTACGTGGCCGAGGCGGCCGTCCGTGTCGGCGCCGGGTTGGCGCTCGTCGTCGCCGGGTTCGGGGTGTCGGGCGCGACGTGGGGTTTGGCACTCTCGTTCGGCGCGTCATGGCTGGTCGTCGCACCTCGACGAAGTGATCGAACAACTCGCGTTGTCGATCGATCCGGATCTCCGCAGAGCAGCGTTCGGGCCGATGGCTCTCCTTCTCGGCGCTCAGGTCATCATCAACAACGGAGACGTTCTGTTGTCGAAGTTGGTCTTCTCACCCGAAGATGCAGGTCTCTACGCCGCGGTCGTCCTTGGTGGGACGCGCCGTCTTCTTCGTCTCTTGGGCCGCCGTTCAAGTGGTGTTCCCGTCGGTCGCGGCCGGTGGGGCCGACTCCACCCGTTTGGTCAACCAGGCCGCGATCGCGATCGCAGGCTTCGGGCTGGCCTCGACGGCGGTGGCAACGATTGCCGGCCGGACCATCGCAGGCCTCCTGTTCGGCGCCACCTACATCGACGCTGCTGGACTCCTCGGCCCGTACGCTGCAGCTGCCTCGCTCTTCGCCGTGATCAATCTCTTGGTCACGAGCGACATCGGGCGTGGCGACTGCCGGTCCGGGTGGATGATGCTGGTCGGCGCCGTGGCGCAATCCCTGGTGCTGGTGTTCTTCGCAGACGGCTTCCGATCGATGATCTGGCTCCAGATCGTCGTGATGGCGGGCCTGATGGTGGCGATCATCGGCCAACGTCAGGCACACTTCAGCTTCGCCGATGTCCTTCCGCTCCCGACTCAGCGGGTGGTTCTTCGTGCCGACAAGAACACTCTTCGTCCTTGAAGGCCCCGCTGTGCACGATTTCGCCTCCAACCCCCTCTTCGAGCTGGCGCCTGTCGCCTATTCAGTGCTCGACACCGACTTCGTTCAGATCGCGGCCAATCGACGGTTCTCCCAACTCTTCGGCTACCCGGCCGGGGCGATGACGTCCTCAGCGCAGCTCACACATCCCGACGACGCAGAGCGAACGCGGATCTACCTCGATCAGTTGCTCGACGGCGCAGAGCCGAGCCCATCGATCGAGAAGCGTTACGTGCGGGCCGACGGGTCGATCTTCTGGGGTCGATTGACGGCGACCGTCGTCGAGCTCGACGGCCGGCGGCTCCTCCTCGGCATCATCGAGGACATCCAGACCCAGCATGACTTGTTGCGCGATCTCTCCGAGCAGGCCGAACTCCGGTCGAAATTCGTCTCGCAGGTGAGTCACGAACTTCGGAATCCGCTGCATCTCATCGGTGGGACCAGCGAACTCCTGACCCAGGCCCCGATCCCGATGAAGCATCGCCAGCAGGCGGCCGGAATCCTCCGGGAAGCCACGAGCCTCACTCGACTCGTTGATGATCTCCTCGATATCGGTCGCAGCGAGGCGGGCCGGCTGACACTCGAGGACGACGTCTTCTCGACTCGTTCGCTCGTCGATCGCATCCGACAGACGGTTGCGGAGATGGCGACGAAGAAGGGGCTCAGCTTCGATGTGGACGTGGCTGAGACAGTTCCGGTTCACGTCGCGGGCGATGAAGGACGACTGCGGCAGATCCTCGTCAACCTCGCATCGAACGCGGTCAAGTTCACTCCCCGGGGCGGCGTGACCCTCGACGTCGACCTGGATCCGGATCGGTTGGTGCGGTTCCGAGTGCGTGACACCGGTCCCGGGATCCCCGAGCAAGGGCTGGAGACGATCTTCGAACCGTTCGTGCGTTTCTCACGCTCCGAGTCCGGCGCCGGCTTGGGACTGGCCATTGCGAGCAGGTTGGCGACTCTCCTCGGGGGCACGCTCACCGTCTCGAACCTCCACGGCGGTGGCGCCGAATTCGACCTACGCCTTCCGCTCTCGGAGGCAACACCGCGTATCGACGTCGGCGAGCCGCAGCGGCAGCGAGAGCATTCGAGCTCGACGTCCGGCAAGCACATTCTGATCGTCGAGGACAACCTCGAGAATCAGTTGCTGGCCTCCGCTCAGCTCGAATCGCTCGGCTTCACGTCCGACATCGCACCCGACGGGTTCGAAGCGCTCGAACTCCTCGCTTCCGAGCCCTACGACGCCGTGCTGATGGACTGGCACCTGCCGGGGATGGACGGCCTGGAGACGACCCGGCGCCTACGGAGCACCGAAGCATCCAACAACGCGCCCAGAGTCCCGGTCATTGCGCTCACCGCCCGAGCGATGGCGGCCGATGTCGAAGCCTGCCTCGACGCCGGCGCCGACGACCACGTCGCCAAGCCGGCAAGCCTCGACACGCTTCGGAGCGTCCTGAATCGATGGACCGCAGGACGGCCCGAGCCAGCACGAATCGGCCGCAGACAACGGACTGGCGAGCCGCGCCGCGATGGTGTCGTTGTTCGACAATCTCGGCGATGTCGAACTCGTCTCCTCGATCGTGTCGACGTATCTCGATGAGCTCGACGGTCGCGTCCGTCGGATTCTCGATGCCGAGAGCCCCGAGTCGGTCGAGAGCGCCGCTCACGTGCTCGGGTCGACCAGTTCGATCGTCGGCGCCACGCTGCTGCACGACCTCGCACGCGAAATCGAGCGGTTGGCCCGACAGGGCGAGCCAGTTGGGCCATCCTTGCTCGAGCAACTCGTCGAACTCGCGGCAGCGACCGCGACGAGCGTCGTGTCCGAGTTCGAGGATCTGAGGAGCGGTACATGAAGGGCATCGTCTTCAACGTCGTCGAGGAAATCGTCACCGAACTCTTCGACGCGGACACCTGGGACCATCTCCTCGACGAGGCCAAGGTCGATGGCAGCTACACGACGCTCGGCAACTACGGCGATCACGAACTCGAGGACATCGTCGCGGCAGCTTGCGTGGCAACCGGACAAGGGCGGGAAGACCTGCTCCGGATCATCGGTCGCCGAGCCCTTCCCAAACTCTGCGAACGCGTTCCGGACGACGTCACCCGCGCTCCCGACCCGATGACGTTCATCGAGCGCGTCAACAGCATCATCCATCCCGAGGTCCTCAAGCTCTACCCCGGCTCGGTACCTCCGATCTTCGAGTGCCAGACGAACCGACGAGGGCATGCTCGTTCGCTACTACTCGCAGCGTGATCTGTCGGCGCTCGCCGAAGGCTTGCTGGTTGGCGTCGGAGATCGCTTCGACACGCCGATGACCGTCACCGCAGTCGACGGTGAGCACGAGGTGTTCCTCGTGACCGATCGAGCCATGACAGACGCCGCCGAGCCGTCGAGCGACCCCGACGCGTTTGCTGAGCAGGTGGCGCGACTCGAACGGCGCGTGCAACGCGAACGCAACGCTCGGCTCGAAGCCGAGCGGATCGCCGAGGACGGAATGCGATCCCTCTACTTGGCCAACCGTGACTTGGATCGGCGGATCCTGGAGCGAACAGCGCAACTCGATGAAGCACTCGACGAGGCACAGGTCGCGAGCCGAGCAAAGACGGCGTTCCTTGCCCACATGTCGCACCATCTGATGACCCCCCTCAACGGGGTTGTCGGCATGCTCGAGCTGCTCGGAGACGCTGAATTCGAGGAACATCAGGAAGCGTGGCACGCCTCCGCCCTGCGCTCGGCGCAACGCCTCGACCGCCTGGCTCGTCAGCTCCTGTCCTTTGTCGAGGTGGATGGTGTCGACCTTCGCCACGACGCACCGATCCGAGCACTCGGGGAGGTGCTCGGTGCTGTCGAGACGCAATGGCACCAGCCGATGCTGCGTGCCGGCCAACTTCCGCTGTTCGAACTGACCGGTCTCGACGATCTCTGGGTGGCAGCACCGCCCCAACTCTCGGACCTGTTCGAAGAGCTCTTCTCGAACGTCGTCGAGCACGCCGGACCCGGGCCGGTGCAGGTTCGGGTCCGCGCCGTCGATGACGCCACCATTGCCGTCGACGTGACCGACGCCGGCCCGGGGATCGATTCGGCGACACAGGAGACGGCAGCGTCCCTCGGTGTTCGCGCCGATCTCGAACGGCAGGGCGACGGTTCGGCCGCTCTGGGGCTGGTGCTCATGCGGCAGATCGCCGAAGGACTCGGAGGGCGGATCCTGATCGGCAACGTCGGGCCGTCGACCGTCACGGTCGAACTTGCTCTCGAACGGCCAGGAACCTTCGGCCGGTACGACCTCCTGACCCAACCGGCGCGTCACTGAATTCGGACAGCGAGCCTCGTCATTGATTCGTCGGCGCTGCGTACCGGTACCCGATACCGCGGACGGTCTTGATGTGCTTCGTGCCGCGCCGATCGAGCTTCTTTCGAAGGTTGGCCACATGGACGCTGATCATGTGATCGTCGCCGTACCAGTCGTCTCCCCACACGGACTCGAGCAGAAGCTGTCGAGAGAACACCATCTCGGGACGGCTGATCAGGGTCTCGAGCAGATCGAACTCGATCTTGGTGAGCTCAACGGACTCTCCGTCGACCAGAACCTCCCGGGCAAGCCGGTCGAGGCGTACATCGCCCAGCTCGATCGCACCGTCGGTGGCAACCGTTGTGGTCTGTGCGCTCGCCGCTCTCGGGCGTCGTAGGACGGTCTGGACACGGGCCACCAACTCGCGAGCCGAGAACGGCTTGGTCATGTAGTCGTCGGCTCCGACCGCGAGGCCGACGAGGCGGTCCACTTCTTCGTCCCGAGCCGTCAGCATGATCACGTAGGCGTCGGTGAAGGTACGGAGTTCGCGACAGACGGACACGCCGTCCATCCCCGGCAGTCCGACATCGAGAATGATCACATCCGGGTTGATCTCACGAGCCCGCTCGAGAGCAACAATGCCGTCGGCGCAGCTCTCCACGACGTAGGCACTCCTCCCGCTCGAAGATGGCCTCGACCATCTGGCGGAACTCGGGCGCATCTTCGACCACCAGCACTGTTGTCTTCTGCGTCGACATCTCGTTCCGAACTCTCGGCACTCCTTGTCCAAACTATCGACAAGCAGCATCCAGAGTGTAGGGACTTGCCAACGTCGCTCTCAGAGCCCGGTGATCGCTGCCGGGATTCTCGGCGACCCGCACGACTTCGAGCAGACACGCGCCACCCGAGGCGAACGCATGGTCGAGCGAAAGGACCGGCGGCATCAATCCCGCCGCGGGGAACGAACGGAACGCCGCCATTCCTCGATCCGATCCGACATCGGCGAACGCTCGCAGCTCGGCGTGGTGACCGGTTGCGTTGAAATACCGGTGTTCCGGATGGCTTCCAATCCGCTTCCCTCGATCTCCTGGAGCACGATGATGTCGGGGCCTTGCGCTATCAGCTGCTCGACCAGTTCGCCGATGTGCTCGTTTCCGGCCCGAACATTGCTCGACACGATCACGACCCCGTCGACCGAGACCGTCGAGACCGCACGCTCCGACTCGGCCAAGAGTCCGGGGCCCACGACCCAGATCAGCACACCGGCCGATGCCACTGCCGGCAACCACTGACGAAGCAGTGCTGCTGTGAAGACCGAGACGGTGACCACCAAGCGTGATCACCGGCGTGAGCGCAACGGCCATGGCGGTGAACGGACCGACCGTGCCGACCACGCCGAAGATGGCGGCCGACCAAGCCGATACGGCAGCGCACCAACATCCGATCGAGACCCACCGCCTCACGATGTCACCGAGGCCCGAAGGCTCTCGAGCAGCGAGTAGACATCCGCTTGTGTGAGATCGTTCGTCCAGAACGATTCCGTGAACGACACAACGATGAGCGTGTCGCTCGACGGCGCGAACTGGAGGGCCACCGAGCCTCCGTTGTGCCCGATCGACGTCGCCTGGAGCGTGCCGCCCTCTTCGATACAGGGACAAACGGGAAAGGTTCCGAGTCCACTGGCCAGCTCGGAATCGATCCGGGTCATCTCGGCGAGGCTGGTCGGTGAAACGATCTCGCCGACTCGGTACAGCGCATCTCCCCACGTCAGAAGGTCAGCGACGTTCGAGACGATGCCGCCGGCCGAGTCTCCGACCCAACCGGCCACGGGAGTCGTCTCGATCCGGGTGCTGGTGAGACCGAGCGGTCCGAGGATGCGACTCTGGATCGCCCGATCGTACGACTCGCCGGTGAGCTGCTCGATCAGCCTACCGAGCGTCAGGAAGCCGGAGTTGGAGTATCCGCCGACCGTGCCCGGCTCCCACTGCAGCGGTGTGGCGCCGGCGAGCCGAACCGCCATCACGGGGTCGAGGGCCACGCTCGGGTCGTACCCGATCGACTCCTGGTACGGAGCCAAGCCGCTCGAGTGGTCGAGAAGTTGGCGATAGGTGAGCACGCCGGCGTGACCGAAGTCGGGATCGGCCTGCAGGCCGGGGATCGGGTCATCCAACTCCAGGAGCCCTTCGTCTCGGAGCTGGAGGATGACAGCAGCCGTCATCGTCTTGGTGATCGAGGTCACCGGGACCACGTCGTCGATCGCGATAGCCGAACCGTCCTCATTCGCTCCCGACACCAGCGTTCGCCGCTCACCGCCTGTGATGGACAGGCCAAGCCGCACACCGGCCACACCATGTTCTGTACGCCACTGATCGACGAGAGCGGCCAGCGCCTCGTCATCGACCGACGCAGCCAGCGGCAACGACGCAGGGCCGACCAGCTCGACGGCCGCGGTTGGATCCGGACGACCTGATGGCGCAGGCGGAAGACCGAGGCCCGACACGGTGTCGGACGCTACCGGCTCACCGGCGACGTCGTCGATCGTCGTCGGCCGGACGATCAGGCCAAGCAGAATCGTGGCCACGACAAATCCGGCGAGCGTGGTACGGACGGCGGTGGTGCGAGGGCCCGCACCTGCTGCGAACAAGGAGTTGGACAAGCGGCGGCCAGGCCACAGTTGGGCCGGTCGACCGCCGGCCAGATCTTCGATCCAGCCGTTTGCCGTCGACATGGCAACGACTCCGCCCGCTACCAGAACCAACAACACGACCGGCGAGGGATCGACGCCGAGGGAACGGGTGAACACATAGCTCAGCACGATGACGGGGCTGTGCCACAGGTAGATCGACATCGCTCGGCTGGTCATCCAGCGGACGACCCACCCGATGCCGGGAATCTCGTCGGCGCAGGACAGCCAAGGACGCAGAAGGGCGATGGCGGCCAACCAGGCGATACCGAGCCACGCAAGCGTTGGGTAGCTGTGGTTCGCAACACCGTCCGGCGAGGGGAACACCTGCCACGCAACAGCTGCGCCGCTCGCGCCGATCAACGCCCATTCGACGAGATCGCGCCTCGAGAGATTGGACAGGCGGCCCTCAGCGTTGGCGAAGCCCAGGACAACGAAGATCGAGTAGAGGCCGAGGTCGCCGAGAATCCAGATGGGATGATTCCCGCCCGGCATGATGCGATCAGCAACGGCCTGGGTGACAACGACGATGACGGCCGAAGGGGCGAGCAGTCCGTAGCCCCAGCGCCGCCAGCCACGGAGCAACAGCGGCGACAGGAGCAGGATCCACAAGTAGCAACGCAGATACCAGAGAGGGGCCGAAGCCCACCCGGCCTCCCACTCCGACGCTGTCGGGTTCACGAATGGGACGAACCAAGCCACCAGTTGTCCGACCTCGAGCCTGGTCGCCTCCGACGGTCGCGCAATGTGGAGCAGCGACAATGCACCAAGGACGGTGGCTCCGAAGAACCAGAACGGTATGAGGAGTCGTCTCAGCCGCTTCTTCAGGACCGCGACGGCGTCACGACCGTCGAGCGATCGATAGAGCAGCGTGCCGGCGACGAAGAACATGATCGGCATCGTGGCCACGATCCACGACAGGATCGCCAAGCCGAAGGTGTGCCAGATGATCACCCTGGTCAGGGCGATGGCTCGAAGAACGTCGAGGAAGCTGTCGCGTGGTGCCGTCGCTCGGGTGCTGTGAATGTCCTCGGCCAGGTCACCGGGATCGTGCCGGCGCCGATGTCGGTCGTGCTCGTCGCCTCGACCCAGGGACGTCCGCGACGAGATACGTGGTCGTCACGAGCCGACCTCGACGATCTTCACGTCGTCGAACGCGACCGCCGAGCGTGACGTCACCAGACCGATGCGACCGAAACCGAGCGGCTCGAACGTGCCAGCTTCGACGCCGTCGACCATCACCATCGTGCGTTCCTTGCGGACGTCGACCGTCAACTCATGCGGGGCACCGGGATCGAAGCTCTCCCCCATCGAGACACCCCCGACGTATTCGTACTGACCTGTCGTGCTGTCGTAGCGGCCCCAACGAAGGAAGGCGCCACCGTCAGTGAAGTCAACGACCGTTGACCCGGATCGTTCGGATGGCCGAGGCTGCGCGAGGACCACACCACCACCCAGGCCCTCACCGAGTGCCTCCAACAAGACCGAGACCCGGTACTGCTCCGGTGGATCGACTCGCAGCTGTGTGATCAGGTCGTAGCCCGAAGCGTCGACCTGTTGATAGGCCCCATCGGCGATGGACCACGAGCCGGAGAGACCGTCCCAAGCAGCAGCCGTTGCGAACGAGTCACGGTAGAAAGGACCGTCGTCAGCTTCGTCGGCAACCGCTGACGGAGCATCGATCGGCGAACATGCAGTTACGACACTGCCGCTGGTCATCGGGGCGTCGCCGAAGGACGCACTTCCGGCATCGCCAACGACCTCGACGACCCCGATCCTGTCGTGAGCGGCCGTTGTGGTCGCTTGCTGCGGGCGCTCCGTCGAAGGTGGTTCAGAGGGGACCGTCGGCACGGGCGCGATCGAGCTGGTCGAGGGTGCCGGGTCGAGGCTCGGAAGAACCGACAAGGATGACGTCGGCGGCGACTCGACGAGATCTGCAGGAGCATCGGCCGCATTCGTGATCGTGGTCATCGCAGCAATCCCGGCGAGGGCGGCAACCACGATCAGTCGCACGTTCTGGCCGGTTGGAGTGGGGATTCGAGACATCGTTGTTCCTTCAGTTGTTCTCTCGATGTCGATCCTGTGGCAGCCACCTCCAGAGCGGGCTCAGGCGATCTCAAGATCTGGTCAATTGCCCGCGGTCACGCCGGCCACCGATGACGCTCGGGCAGAGGGCCGAAATCCGGCGCCCGTCGCTACCGTTCATCGGGTGGAACTACGGCAGCAGAATCTCGACCGACTCAGCGGTGGAACCTTCGACGTGTTGATCGTCGGTGGCGGCATCAACGGCGCCGTCAGCGCCGCGGCGCTGGCCGCCCGCGGCATCGAGGTTGCCGTCGTCGAACGAAATGACTTCGCGAGTTTCACGAGTCAGGAGTCGTCGAACCTGATCTGGGGTGGCTTCAAGTATCTCGAGAACTACGAGCTCAAGCTCGTGTGGGACCTCTGCACGTCACGAAATCTGATGCTGAAGAGCTACCCCACCCGCATCAAGGAGATCGACTTCCTGGCGACGCTCGACAAGACCGCTCCCTTCCCGCTGGCCCTGGCTGCCCTCGGCTCGGTCGGCTACTGGGGTATCGGACGTTTCGCCACGAAATCACCCCGGTTCTACCGAGCGAAAGGCATCGAGAAGGCCGAACCGGTGGTCAACACTTCCACCGCCATGGGAGGCATCCGCTACGCAGACGCCTACCTGCCTGACAACGATGCCCGATTCGTGTGGGACTACGTGCGAGTGGCACTCGACCACGGGGCGACAGCAGTCAACTACTGCGCAGTCGAGGCTGCCGAACAGACCAGCGACGGATGGAAGGTCCGGGTCACCGACCAGACCGACGGCACCTCGCACGAGGTCACCGCGTCTGCGATCGTGAACGCCGGCGGCCCCTTCGTCGACAGCTTGAACGACCGCATCGACCTCGAGACCGAGCACCGGATCGTCTACTCCAAGGGCATCCATCTGATCGTCCCGAAGCTGACCGAGAACGAACGGATCCTTGCTTTCTTCGACGACACCGGCCGTCTCTTCTACGTCATCCCGATGGCGCATCGATCGGTCATCGGCACGACCGACACTCGCACCGACAACCCGAACGAGGGCGTCCTCGACGAGGACCGTGACTTCCTGATCGAACAGATCAACGTCCGGCTCGATCTCGACACGCCGTTGACCAAGGCGGACATCATCAGCGAACGATGCGGAGTCCGGCCGCTCGTCGTCAAGAACGACGGGAACGACCAGACCGATGTCGACTGGACCTCGCTGTCCCGCAAGCACGAGATCGAGACCGACAAGCAGAAGCGGGTCGTCACGATCTTCGGCGGCAAACTCACCGACTGCCTCAACGTCGGCGACGAGATCGCCGAGGAACTCGAGTCACTCGGCGTGCACGGCCACAAGGCCGCCGGTCGATGGTTCGGCGAGCCGGACAAGACCGAGTGGGAGGTGTTCCAGCTGGCTGCTGCGTCGGTCGGTCTCGATCGCGCGCCCGAGGTCGAACGAGCCGAGACGATGGCCGAGGTCGTGTGGCGTCGCCACGGCACGGCCGCCCACCACGTCGTCGAGCTGATCCGTGAGGACCCGACGCTGGCCGAGCCGGTGCTCGCCAACAGCGATCTGTTGCGAGCCGAACTCCCGTTGATGGCCGAGCGGGAGATGATCGTGCGGCCGGACGACCTCTTGCGGCGCCGGACGAAGGTGGCGATGATCACCCGTCGCGACGACCTCGGGGCCGACCCCGGCATGGCCGAGATCAACGCCACCTTCGGCTTCTAGACCCTCTCGACCGGGTAACGCCCTCGACACGGTGCCGCCTGGCGGGACCTTTGTCTCTGATCGGCCGGCCCCTCGGCGGCAATCCTCTCCCTGGAGAGTCGAGTTCCGAACCGACTCGTTCAAAGGAGCACCATGCACACGACTCGAACCGAAACGATCGAGGCCCCGGACGGAGGAACCTTCGATGCACTCGTCACGCTCCCGACCGGGATGCATCGATCAGGCGTACTGCTGATCCAGGAGATCTTCGGTATCAACGACTACGTCAAGGACGTCGCCGACCGGCTCGCTCAACTCGGTCACGTCGTCCTCACTCCAGACGTGTTCTGGCGGCAGCAGCCCGGAATCAGCTTCGACTCCGCTGACCAGGACAACATCGGACCCGCCATGGAAGTGGCAGGCGCATGGGATCCCGACACCGGGCTCGCCGATCTGGGCGCATCGTTGGCCCACCTGCAAGGACTACCCGAAGTGACCGGGGCCGTCGGCGTTGTCGGATTCTGCTTCGGTGGGACACAGGCCTTCCGGGTGGCGCAGGCCTTCGACCCGACCTGTGCCGTCTGCTACTACGGCTCCGGGGTAGCCGACCATCTCGACGACCTCCACACCATCGAATGCCCGACACTCCTGCATTTCGGCGACGACGACCCGTTCATCCCGAACGATGCAGTCGATGCCGTCAAGGCAGCTGCGGTCGACAACCACCATGTCGTGGTCGACACACACGCAGGCGCCGGGCACGCCTTCGACAACCGATTCGCACCACACTTCTCCAACCCGAAGGCTGCCGCCACGGCGTGGACTCAGACCGGGGCGTTCTTGTTCAGCCACCTCGGTGGACCGAACATGGGTGCCTAGGCGCTGCGTGATCAGCCTTGTCCGCCGGAGGTTTCCCGCACGCTGGCTTTGCCCTGGCTGATCCACGGCATCATCGAACGCAGCTTCTTGCCGACGACCTCGATCGGGTGATCGTGGCCGGCGTTCTCCAACGCGGTGAACGTCTCCCGACCGGATCGGCTCTCCTCGACCCAGTTCCGGGCGAACGTGCCGTCCTGGATCTCGGTGAGCACGTCCTTCATCGTGGCCTTCACGTCGGCGTTGATGACACGGGGACCGCTGGTGAGATCGCCCCACTCGGCGGTGTCGCTGACCGAGTAGCGCATGCCGGCGATGCCCTCTTCGTACATGAGGTCGACGATGAGCTTCAGCTCGTGCAGGCATTCGAAGTAGGCGACCTCGGGCTGGTAGCCGGCCTCGATGAGGGTCTCGAATCCGGCCTGCACCAGCGCCGTGGTACCGCCGCAGAGGACGGCCTGCTCGCCGAAGAGATCGGTTTCGGTCTCTTCGGTGAAGGTGGTCTCGATGACGCCGGCCCGGGCGCCGCCGATGGCGTCGGCGTAGGCCAGTGCCAGGCCCTTGGCGTTGCCGGTGGCGTCGTTCTCGACGGCGATCAGCGCCGGGACGCCGCCGCCCTCGACGTAGGTGCGGCGCACGAGGTGACCCGGCCCCTTCGGCGCCACCATGCACACGTCGACGTTGTCCGGCGGCGAGATCAGATCGAATCTGATGTTGAAGCCGTGGGCGAAGAACAGAGCGTCGCCGTCGGAGAGATTCGGCTCGACCTACTCGGTGTAGATCGCGCCCATCTCGGTGTCCGGCATCAGCATCATGATCACGTCGGCTTCGGTGACCGCGTCAGCGATCGACAGCACCTTCAGGCCGGCTTCCTCGGCCTTGGCCTTCGACGACGAACCTTCGCGCAGACCGATGCGCACATCGATGCCGGACTCTTTGAGGTTCAGCGCATGGGCGTGGCCCTGCGAGCCGTAGCCCAGCACCGCCACCTTGCGGTTGGCGATCAGCGAACGATCGGCGTCGGCTTCGTAGTAGATGTTGGCCACGGGTTTCTCCTGTTGGGGCGCTTGTGCGTTGGCGACGCTAGTCCTGCGTCATGGTTTTGGCACCGAAGTGCCGGTGGATCCGAGTCGGTTGACGAGGTCAGGCTCGTGTGAGCGGGACGTCTCTCCCGACGATGCGCAGCGCCACCTTGCCGGTGCGCTGGATATCGACGATGTCGAACGCAACGAGTTCGTGTTCGATGGCGTCGATCTCGTGCGGCTCGCCGGCAAGGCTCACCATCACATGGCCATCCGCGTCGGCGAGGACTCGCCCGTGCCGCTTGTCGACGGCTGCGAGCAGATCGGGCTTCTGGGCATCGTCGACCTGGACGTTGAGCACGACCATCTCACGAACGAGCGACGACTCGGGGATCATCTCGAGCGATCTCGACCACGTTGATCAGCTTGAAGAGTTGCTTGACGATCTGGTCGAGTGGCGCCTTCTCGACGTCGACCACGATGGTGATGCGACTGAATCTTCGTCATTGTCGGTGGGCGCCACGTTGAGCGACACGATGTTGTAGCCGCGCCGAGCGAAGAGGTCGGCGACCCGGGCCAGGACCCCGGCCTTGTTCTCGACGAGCACGGCAAGGACATGTTGCTGCGAGATCTCCTGGCCGGTTCATCGCGAACTCCCCTGGCTTGCCGCCGGCTCGTTCGGCGTCGAGCTCGGCTTGCTGGCTCGGATCGACGATGACGTCGTCGTTGGAACCCCCGGCGGCGACCATCGGATAGACGTTCTCTTCGCTGTGGCATCGGAACTCGACCACGACCGGACGGTCGTTGATCTCATTGGCCTTGTTGATCACGGCATCGACTTCGTCTGGATCTTCGACTCGGAAGGCAACGCAGCCCATGGCCTCTGCCCACTTCACGTAGTCGGGCATGTCGTGGCTGAGGTACACCTCGCTGAGCCGCTCCTCGTAGAAGAGCGACTGCCACTGGCGCACCATGCCGAGATAGGCGTTGTTCATCAGCGCCACCTTGATCGGGATCTTCTCGACCGAGGCGGTGACGAGCTCCTGCGCCGTCATCTGGAAGTTGCCGTCACCGTCGATGGCCCAGACGGTGCGATCGGGCATGCCGGCCTTGGCGCCGATGGCGGCCGGAATGGAGAAGCCCATCGTGCCGAGCCCGCCGGAGTTGATCCACGTGTAGGGATGATCGAAGTGCCAGTACTGGCTGGCCCACATCTGGTGCTGACCGACGCCGGAGCACACGATCGTGTCGTCCGGCGAGAGATCGCGCAGCCGCTCGATGGCGTACTGCGGCTTGAGCAGCTGACCCGGTTCGGACTGCTCGTAGGTGAGCGGGTACTTCTCCTGCCAGCCGGAGATCTGCTGGCGCCACGGCGCGAGGTCTGGCTGATCGCCGAGTCCCTGGGCCTTCAACTCCTCGAGCATGAGCTCCATCGCGATGCGGCAGTCCCCGACGATGGGGACGTCCGGCATGCGAACCTTGCCGTGCTCGGCCGGGTCGATGTCGACGTGGATGACCTTGGCTCCGGCGGCGAAGGCACCGACCTTGCCGGTCACCCGGTCATCGAACCGGCTGCCCATGGCGATCAGCAGATCGCATTGCTGGATGGCCGTGATGGCGGTGTAGTTGCCGTGCATGCCGGGCATGCCGAGGCACAGCTCGTGGCTGTCGGGGAAGCGCTCCGCGGGCCATGAGCGTGGTGACGACCGGGATGCCGGTAGTCTCGGCCAGCTCGAGCAGAGTCGGCCGCGCCACGGGCCTTGAGCACACCGCCACCGACGTAGAGCACGGGACGCTCGGCGGCAGCGATCAGCTCCACCGCATCGGCGATCGACTCGGCCTCCGGCGTGGTGTGTCGGCTCGTAGCCGGGAAGGTCGAACTCGCTGTGGCCACTCCCAGTCGAAGTAGGCGTCGGGATTGTTGGCATCGACGATGTTCTTCGGCACGTCGACGAGCACCGGGCCGGGCCGCCCGGTCGTGGCGATGTGGAACGCTTCCCGAATGGTCTGCGGAATGTCCTCGGCTCTCGTGACGCAGGAAGTTGTGCTTCGTGATCGAGCGGGTGATGCCGGTCGTGTCGCACTCCTGGAAGGCGTCGGTGCCGATGGCCGACAGGGCGACCTGACCCGTGATGCAGACCATCGGGACGGAGTCGAGCATGGCGTCGGCCAGCGGCGTGACGATGTTGGTGGCCGCCGGCCCGCTGGTGACCATGCACACGCCGGGCTTGCCGGTGGCGTGGGCGTAGCCCTCGGCCATGTGGCCGGCGCCCTGCTCGTGACGAACGAGCACGTGGCGGATCGGTGAGCCGATGATCGGGTCGTAGACGGGGAGGATCGCGCCGCCCGGGTAGCCGAACACCACCTCGACACCCTCGAGTTCGAGGCTGCGGATGAGGGCTTCGCCTCCGTTGATGCGCTCTGGGTTGCTCATGGGTACTCCGGTGGAAATGTGGGCGGATGCAGTCTGGCGGACAGGACGAGGAAAAACAAGAAAGCCTCCCCGAGAGGGAGGCTCAGCGCACGACGAAGGAAGGCGTGCGCTAGGTGATGAGTACTACGAGGAGGTCGCGGCGGAACGTCACAGTCGACCAGTCAAGCAGGTCGCGCGGCAGATACCAACGAAGGTCACGACTCGACTTCGACGCTGCTCTCGGCCGCGGTCCGCCGCAATTGCATCGCGGTGTCGCCCGCCTGCCGTCGGCTGAGTCCGAGATGGGTGCGAAAGTGGCTCCGCAGGTCCGGATCGTCGAGATCGAGGAGCTCGGCCACGACGCTGAACTCGGAGCGACGGAGCAGACACGGCTCGTCTGATTCGAGACCTCTCAGCGCACGGATCGAGACACCCAGCAGCTCGATCAGCTCCGCGTCACGTCCGGTGCCGGGCCGGAACGGCAGCGGTGTGTCACCGATCCAGAGCACGTTGTGCGTCTCGTCGAAACGAGCCACGGGACCGACCCGTTTGTCGTTGAGCCCTGAGTCGTCGACCCACGGTTGGTCTTCGACACACGGCTGCTGGTCGATCATCACGAACCACCCTTCGAGAGTTGACAGATCCCCAGGACCTGCGAGAGCGCTGCCTCTTGGTCGTCCGTCGACGGCGCGTCGACGAGCGGGAACATCACCTCGGCCGAGGCCCGATCGGCGAAACACGCTGCGCCCGCGGTCGAGAAGGTGCCGTTTTCGCTGAGCAGATCGGCGAGAACACCCCGACGTTCGGCGGTGTTCAGGAGGCTTGCGTAGAAGACCGCCGTCTCGTCTGCGGGCAGATCAGGGTCGATGTCGCACTCGAGGTAGCCGAACTGCTTGACCAGGATCTGTGCGGTGTCGGCCCCGAGCTCCTGTTCGAGCTCGGATGCCTCGGCGATGACGGCTCCGAGGTCATAGTCGTTCGCAGCGAGCAATTGACGAAGCCGAACGGTGAATGTGCCCATCGTCTTCACTTCGCCGGCGATCACCGCTGGTGCCACCGACTCTGCGTCGATCCAGGCCGCCTCGAGAGCGGTGAAGACCGCTTCGATACCGGCGGGATCGTTCGGGTTCAGGGCGGTGTCGATCCCCGACAGGCGGGTGTAGGAGGAGCAATAGGGGGCGAAAGGATCAATCGTCGTCTGAGGCGATGTGGCCGGCGGCTTGGTGGTCGGCGGCTTGGTGGTCGGCGCCGCAGTGGTCGAGGAGACACCCGCTGTCGAGGACGGGCTCGTCGTTGTCGTGACAGCGGCTTCGGTCGTCGTGGTCGCTTCTGCGACGGACTCGCTCGACGTCGACGCCTCGTCGACGGTGTCGAGCATCGGGATCGACGTGGGACCCTCGTCAGAGGCGACATCGTCGGCGGCGCCACACGATGCTCCAACGAGGAGAATGCAGCACGCGGCAATGAAACGGATCTTCACGATGTCCCATCGGCATTTCGCCTCTGATCGTGAGCGGGCTCGGCTAGTTTCGACCGATGGCCGACGAGCAGAATCTTCTTGCCTCGACACCGGAGCCGCCGTACAGCGCGGTGATCTTCCGGTCGGTCAGAACCGGCGACACCGATGGGTATGCAGCGATGGCCGCATCGATGGAACATCTCGCCGCCCAGCAACCGGGATACCTCGGCATCGAGTCGTCGGCCGACCAGCGGACCGGGATCACGGTGTCGTACTGGAAGTCCCACGACGACGCCACGGCATGGAAGGCCGTGGCCGAGCACCTCGCCGCTCAGCGAGAAGGCATCGAACGTTGGTACGCCGACTACCGCGTCCGGATCGCCACCGTCGAACGCGAGTATCGGCACCCGCGACCCCGCACCGTCTCGACGACACAAGACAGCCCGAACGCAGAGGACCCGTCCTGATGGCCACCGCATACGAATCGATCACCGACGCCATGGCGTGCGTTCGTCGAACGCCAACACCTCTTCTTCGTCGCCACCGCTCCGAGCGGGGACGACGGCAGGGTCAACCTGTCGCCCAAGGGGCTGGATTCCTTCCGCGTTCTGGGGCCCAACCGCGTTGCCTATCTCGACCTCACCGGTAGCGGCGCCGAGACCATCGCCCATGTCCGCCAGAACGGTCGGATCACGTTCATGTTCTGTGCCTTCGACGGCAAGCCGGACATCATTCGCTTCTACGGGAAGGGCGAGGTGCACCGTCCGGGCGACACCGCGTTCGCCGAGCTCGCACCGCTCTTCGGCGAGCGGAACGGCGTGCGCTCGATCATCACCGCCGACATCGACCGAACCTCGAGTTCGTGCGGGTTCGCCGTTCCCAAGATGGACTTCGTCGAGCAACGCGACACGCTCACGAAGTGGTCGAGGAACAAGTCGGACGAGGACCTGGCCGCGTACTGGGCGAAGAAGAACGCCGCGTCGATCGACGGGTTGCCGGCCGTTGGACCTCGACTGACCCAGTTCGCGGCCGGCGGCGTCGTGATACGCATGTGCTCGACGACGTCGAGGAGAACACATGTCATTCGAGATCATCAAGGACCAGAGCGGGCTGACGCCTGAATGGATGACCGCCGTCTTGCGATCGTCCGGCACGATCGACGACCGCACCATCGTCACCGGTCTCGAAGCGAAGGATCTCGTTGCCGAGGGCGGTCTGCTCAGCGAACTGTTCCGCGTCACGATGACCTACGAGGGAGGCACGGGTCCGGCGACGGCGATCGTGAAGCTCCCGATCGACGACGAGACCCAACGGTTCACCGCTGACGTGCTCGGCTTCTACGCCCGCGAACTCGCCTTCTACGACCAGATCGCACCGGGTGCGCCGTTCGGGGCTCCTGCGGTCTACGGCTCCAAGATCAACACGGATGACACCGACTTCGTGCTCGTCATGGAAGACGCCGGAGGGCTCCGCACGATCGATCAGCGCGACGGGGTGCCCCTCGACGAGACCCGCACGGTGCTCAGCGAAGATGGCCGAGTTCCATGCGGCCTGGTGGGAGCACCCCGACATCCCGGCCCTCATCCGCACCTTCCTGCCGGTCAAGAACGACGTGTACCTGGCCGCGCTCCCCGGCGTGTTCGATGGCGGATGGGGCCGATGCCAGGAGTCGGCGGCTGATCTCCTTCCGCCCGAAATCGTCGAGTTCGGCAATCGCTTCGGCTCGCTGGTGCCGTGGCTTCTGGAGGAGATGAGTTCACCAGCGACCTTCGTCCACGGGGACTGGCGAGCCGACAACGTGTTCTACGGCGATGAGCGACGAGATCACCATGATCGACTTCCAGATCAGCGGGTTTGCGTGCGGCGTCTACGACGTCGGCTATTTCCTGGGACAGTCGGTCGACAGCGACACTCGGTCCGGCCACGACGAGGAGTTGGTTCGCCACTACCTGTCGGTGCTGTCGGCCAATGGTGTCGACTACTCATTCGAGGAGGCATGGAACAAGTACCGGGTCGTCCTCGCCCACTGCTTCATCTACGGGGTGGCGAGCTTCGCGTCCTGGGACCACTGGAACGAGCGCCAGCGAGATCTGCTCACGACGTTCCTCGCCCGATCGGTGCGGGCGATTCTCGACAATGACGCGCTCGAGGTCCTCCCGGACTGACGGGTCAGCTCACGGCTTCCAATCGCGCCGGCACATGCTTGTGCCACGGCGTGCCGGCGTATGCGTCCCGCCAATCGGTGGTCGTCAGTTCGTTCGGCGAGACGCCGGTTCCTTCCGGGTGGCCGCCGGCCGGTGCGTAGTCGAGCCCCATTCCGTTCGGGAGCGTGACGAATCCGTCGACGAGGGAATCGTTCACCTCGACGACGGCGACAACCGTCCCGCCGCGGGTCGTGACCCGGACGCGGCCGCCGTCGACGACACCGACCTCGGCTGCATCACCAGGGGTGATGCGCAGCGCTCCTTCCTGGTCCTTCTTCCGCCACGACGGGTCGCGAACGATGGTGTTCGCGGTGAAGCTGCGTCGTTCGCCGGCGGCGAGGATGAACGGGTAGTCGTCGGAGCGGTGATCCGTCGGACCGTCGGCGAGCGCGGCGAGGTCGGCAAGCAACTCGGGAATCTCGAGATGGATCTTCTGGTCGGCGGTGCGCAACATCGACCACGAGTCCTCGTAGTCGTGCTTGGTGAAGGTGACCCCGTCCCGATCGTGGATCATCGCATCGAAGAGGGCGTCACCGAGCTCACCGTCTGCCCCCTCGATGCCGGCGGCCCGAACGGCTGGGCCGGACCGGAGCGCCACCTGTTGTGCACTGAACCAGAGCGCAGCTGCCTCGGCCATCCCCTCGGGCAGGGTCGGTCCGAGGGTGTCATAGAGCACGACCGAGCCCATACCGGCGAGCACCGGATCCGACATTGCGGCCGCCATCATCGCCGCGGCGAAGGCCTGGCGGCTCTCCTTGGCTGCGGCCCGCAACGGTTCGAGCGTTGCATCGTCGAGCGCGCCGAGAGCGAACAGCAGTCGGCCGATGGATCTCGGCCTCGGACAGGGTCCCCGGCAACGGTTCGACGATCGGGGCACGCACCGTGAACACGTTCTCCGGGAACGAGAGGTTGAAGAAGGTGGCCTCGGCCTTTTCGTACTGCGACGACGCCGGCAGCACGTAGCTGGCAAGCCGCGCCGTCTCGGTCATGGCGACGTCGATGACGACCGAGAACTCCACGGTGGCCATCGCATCGCGGAACGCAGCGGAACCGGCGAGCGAATGCACGGGGTTGGCACTCTCGATGAACAGTGCACGGAATCGGTCCGGGTGGTCTGAGTTGATGCCGTCGGCGATCTCGTTGCACGGCACGAGGCCGCTGATGATCGCTCCGCCCGTGACCGGGGTGCTGGGCTCAGAGCCCGTTGCTCCATAGCTGAACAGCGGCACCATCGAAGAGTGGGCGGTGACACCACCGGGCTTCGCAAAACTCCCGACCAGGACCCACAGGAGCTTCTGGAGGTAGGACACGAGTGTCGAGTTCGGGGCCATCTCGATGCCGAGATCCTCCAGGACCGACACGCTCTCGGCCGACCCGATCCGGCGAGCAGCGGCACGAAGCAGTTCCTCGTCGACACCACATCGCCGAGCGAAGTCGGACACATCGACCGTGGACAGCGACTCGATCACGGCCTCGTGACCCACGGTGTTCTCGGCCAACCAGGTCCGATCGATCAGGCCCTCCTGCACCAGGACACCACCGAGCGCGGCGATGCAGAAGGCGTCGGTGCCGGGCTGCACCTGGAGGTGGAAATCGGCCAGATCGGCGGTCTCACTGCGCCGAGGATCGATGACGATCATGGCCCGACCCTCGTCGGCGGCGATGGCCTTGAGCACGCGCCGGGTCTGATCGAACCCATGCGAGTGCCACGGATTCTTGCCGACGAAGATCGAGACCTCGGCGTGGTGGAAGTCGCCGTGGAGGTGGGTGCCGAACATCCGCCCGTCGACCCACGCTTCGCCCGTCTTCTCCTGGGCGAGTGCGTTGGACCGGTGGGTGATGCCGAGTGCTCGCCGTGTCGCCGATCCATAGGCGCCGACCAGATGGTTCCCCTGGCCGCCACCGCCGTAGTAGAAGATCTTGCTTCCGCCATGACGATCGATCACACCCTGCAGCCCCGCGGCGACGTCGGCGATGGCGGTGTCCCAGTCGACCTCGACGTACGTGCCGTCCTCCATGCGTTTCATCGGCGAGGTCAAGCGGCTCGTGTTGTTCTGATAGTGGTTCAGACGCAGCGCTTTCTCGCAGGTGTACCCCTGCGAGGCCTTGTGGCTCTTGTTGCCGCGCACGCGGGTGAACTCGCGATCCTCAACGCGGATTTCGACGCCGCAGTTGCACGAACAGAGGATGCAGACCGTCTTCTGATACTCGGACATGGAGAGCACGCTCCTCTTTCGCCGGACGTTGGCGGCGAGCCTACGCGTTGCTGCGACGATGAACCGAGCGCACCCGCAGGCAGACTGCGCCCGTGGCGCCTCCAATGATCTCCTTCGTCGCTCCGTCCGGAACCGGGAAGACCACGCTGGTCGAACGGGTCATCAAGACGCTGAGCGAGCGAGGCATGCGGGTCGCCGGCGTCAAACACGACGCTCACCGGATCGAGCTCGACACCGAGGGCAAGGACTCCTGGCGGATGCGGAAGGCCGGAGCCGACACCTTGCTGGTGGGGTCGAACCAGTTGGCCTGGATGAGCGACACCGGTGTCGCACCGCCGCTCACCGCGCTCGTCGACCTCTTCTTCGCCGACGCCGACCTCGTGATCGTCGAGGGCTACCGATCGGCCGGTCTGCCGACGGTGTTGGTCGAGCGCCCCGGGGTGTCCGACCCGACGTGGCACCGACCAGACGACGCGGTGATCATCGCCACCGTGCACCCGAGCGATCTCGACGGTGCCATCCGTGCCATCGACCAGCACCTGCGCGGGCTGCCGTCGAGTCCGTCAGCCGGCTGAGCGATCGAGCTGACGCCGCTCACACCACGGCGAGCAGTTCGGCAAAGAGGGCCTCGCCGTCGACATCGAGGCCGCGTTGTCCGAACCATGCGGTCACGTTCATCACGTCTCGGTGAACGAAGTTCAGGCCTTGCGGATTCGCGGCGAGCTCCATCGCCTGAGGGAGGTCGATGAACCAGAGCTCGTCGTTCCACCACAGCAGGTTGAACGCCGACAGGTCGCCGTGCACCCAACCGGCGGCAGTCATCACGAAGAGCCCGTCGACCAGCTGCTCGTACGCAGACGCCAGCTGTCCGGCGTCGAGCCGAGCACGAGCGAGGTGGGGAGCCGCACCCTCGCGATCACCGACGTACTCCATCAGGAAGACATCGTCGCCGTAGGCCACGGGGTATGGCGTCCGCAGGCCTTTGGCCCAGAGCACGGCCATGACGTCGTGCTCATGGCCTGTCCAGCGCGACTGCAGCAGTCGCTTGCCGTGGGCCGACATCCGCTCGACGGCGCGGCGATCACGGGTCTTGCGGAACTGGCGACCCTCCCGATAGGCGGCGTCGTTCCGGAAGGTGGAGGCCTTCTGCACGCCCATTGCTTCGAGTTGGCCCTTGTTCTTGACGTGGCGCGGCATGTAGCGCTTCTGGGCGAGCAGGATGCTCGGACGTGCGGGCTGCCCAGGGACGAGCAATGGCGAGCGCTCGACGAGGTTGATCTGGGCTTCCTTGCCGGTGCGAAGCACGCCGAGATCGACGTCGTCGTATGGCGCAGGTATCAGCCAATCCGGTGGTCGCCGGCGCGTCGGATGGGATGGGTCGATGGAAGTGGTGTCTGGGAGATCGGCGTCTCCGGTGAACTGATGCATGGCTCGTTGCACTCTCGTGTGAAGGGATCGATTGGACGACCCGGACGCACGGCGAACGAACAGACGTCGCTTCAGCGGGCGCGGCCGGGGTGGTGTGCTGCGGATCGAACAGTCATCTGCAGGACCTCCCTTCGGCTCGGTGACTTGTTGCTCACCCTAGATTCGCCGTTGCCGAGGCGCCAGCGATTTCCGAGCAACTACGGTGCCGAAACACGTTCACGATCCCTACCTGTGAGGTCCGTCATGCCGCAAGAAGTCCGTGGAGTCATTGCCCGAGCCAAGGGCGAGCCGGTGACGGTGGAGACCATCGTGATTCCCGACCCCGGGCCCGGCGAGGCTGTGGTGGCCATCCAGGCCTGCGGCGTCTGCCACACCGATCTGCACTATCGCGAGGGCGGCATCAACGACGAGTTCCCGTTCCTCCTCGGCCACGAGGCGGCCGGGATCGTGGAGTCGGTCGGCGAGGGCGTGACCGAGGTCGCGCCGGGCGACTACGTCATCCTCAATTGGCGGGCCGTCTGCGGCCAGTGTCGAGCCTGCAAGAAGGGCAAACCGCAGTACTGCTTCGCCACCCACAACGCGACCCAGAAGATGACGCTCGCTCGACGGCACCGAGCTCTCACCTGCCCTCGGCATCGGCGCGTTCTGCGACAAGACACTGGTGGCGGCGGGTCAGTGCACCAAGGTCGATCCGGCAGCCCGCCCGGAGGCCGCCGGCCTGCTGGGCTGCGGCGTGATGGCCGGGCTCGGTGCGGCGATGAACACCGGCGAGGTCGGCCGGGGCGACTCGGTTGCCGTGTTCGGCTGCGGCGGCGTCGGCAACGCCGCGCTCGAGGGCGCTCGGCTGGCCGGAGCGAGCATCATCATCGCCGTCGACATCGACGACACGAAGCTCGAGTGGGCCAAGGAGTTCGGCGCCACGCACACGATCAACTCGACCAACGAAGATCCGGTCGAGACGATTCGCGAACTCACCGACGGCAACGGTGTCGACGTCGCCATCGAGGCCATCGGCCTGCCCCAGACCTACGAGCAGGCGTTCTACGCCCGCGACCTCGCCGGCACCGTCGTGCTGGTCGGCGTGCCCAACCCGACGATGAAGATCGAGCTGCCCTACATCGACATCTTCGGACGGGGCGGGGCGCTCAAGTCGAGCTGGTACGGCGACTGCCTGCCGAGCCGCGACTTCCCGATGCTGATCGACCTGTACCTCCAGGGCCGACTGAACCTCGACGGGTTCGTCTCCGAGACGATCGATCTCGACTCGGTCGAAGAGGCCTTCCACAAGATGGAGGGCGGCGGAGTGCTGCGCTCGGTCGTGGTGATCTGATCGATGGGCGGCCACCGATCTCGACCAATCCCGATCCATCTCGGCCTCGGCGCGACCGCCGAGGTCGAGCCGGAGTTCACGGGCGAGATGGAGTGGTACGGCGGCTACAGCGAGCGCCACGCCGGCGACGGAGCGGAGGGCGCGCCTCGTGACGATGCACACGTTCGACGCGTCGTGGGACGTCTGGGAGATGCACCCGGTCGGCGCCGAAGTCGTGCTGTGCGTGTCGGGGACGGTGACGCTCATCCAGGAGATCGACGGGTGCCGAGGTGGCCACCACCATCACCGGCGGCGAGTACGCCATCAACCCACCGGGCGTCTGGCACACCGCCGACGTCGTCGACGGCGAGCCCGAGGTGCTGTTCATCACCGCCGGCGCCGGAACCGAGCATCGGGCTCGCTGATTCGTCAACTGCCAGCGTCACACGCACCCGGGGGAACGTGTGACGCTGGCGTGGAGGGGAAGGGTCAGCTGCCGCAGCGCCCCGAAGCATTCCCGCCCTACCATTCGCCGCATGGCCCGACTCGACCGAGTGATCACATCCGGCATCTTCTCCCTCGACGGCGGCGACTTCGAGGTCGACAACAACGTGTGGATCATCGGTGACGATCGCGAGGCGATCGTGATCGACGCCGCCCACGACCATCGGGCGATCCTCGAAGGGCTCGGCGGGCGCACGCTTCGGGCCATCGTGTCGACCCACGGCCACAACGACCACATCAACGCCGCGGCCGACCTGGCCGACGAGACCGGCGCACCGATCCTGCTCCACCCGGACGACGCCATGCTCTGGGAAGTGGTCTATCCGGATCGCCGAATCGACGACTCCCTCGCCGACGGTCAGATCATCGAGGTCGGCGGCGCCGAGCTCACCGTGATCCACACCCCGGGCCACTCCCCCGGCGGCTGCTGTCTCCACCTGCCGTCCGACGGTCTGCTGTTCAGCGGCGACACGCTGTTCAACGGCGGTCCGGGAGCCACCGGCCGGAGCTTCTCGAGCTACGACGTGATCCTCGACTCCATCGAGCACAAGCTGTTCGTCCTTCCGGAACACACCACGGTGCACACCGGTCACGGCGACTCGACCGTCATCGGCACCGAGGCCGCCAACCTCGCCGAGTGGCGAGCGAAGCAAGACTGACTCGACTTGCCCGGGCGACGCTCGCTCGTCCCCTCCGGGCTGGTCTTCTCGCGGGGCGACGCGATCACCCTCGCCTTCACGTACTTCACCGCAGGTCTCGCCGTCTCGGTGCTGCACGTCACCCAGGGCACCGACCCCTTGGTCGTCGTGGCCGCGGCGTTCATCGTGAACTCGGCCACGTCCACTCTGGCCTTCGCTGCCGTCGCCACCACGGGTGGGTCGACGGTGGCAGGCGTGTTGAGCGGTTGGCTGGTGGCCACACGCTTCGGTTTGTTCACTGCCGCGCTCGCTCCTCGACTGTGGCCGGCACGATGGCGGCGAGCGGCGGCCGCCCACCTCGCCTTCGATCCGAGCGTGACCCTCGCATTGCGGGAGCGGTCAGACGAAGACGCTCGCCGGGCGTTCCTCGCCGCTGGTCTGTGGCTCTGCGTTCCCTGGTGGACCTCCGCCGTCATCGGCGTGTTGATCGCAGAGCACCTCGGCGACACCGACGCACTCGGCCTCGATGTCGTTCTTCCCGCACTGCTTCTTGCGATCGTGTGGCCGCAGCTCCGTGAGCGGAGTGGCCAACTGGTCGCTGGGGCTGCTGCGCTGATCGCGCTCGCACTGGTCGGCTTCACGCCCGGAGGTGTCCCGGAACTCCTCGCCGGCGGCGCTGCATGTCTCGCTCTGTGGGAGCGGCGGCCCGACAACCGAATCGCGCCGACGGCGCGGCGTCTCCGTGTTGACCTGGGCCGTGGTCGGCCTGCTGGCGATCGGCGTCTACGGGCAACGGGTGATCGGCGCCACCTCGGTCGACACGAGCACGCTCGACGCTCGGCGACAACGGGTGCTCGCCGCCCTTGCCCCTCGCCATCGTCGCTGCGGTCGTCGTCCTCCAGACGGTCACCACCGATCGTGCGCTCGCCATCGATGCCACGTCTGGTCGGACTCGCCGTCGCCGCCGGCTGTGCGTGGCGGCGGCTGCCCCTTCTCGTCACCGTGCTGGCAGCAGCAGCGGCAACCGCGGCCGTCCGAGCCGCAGACCTGACCCAGCCTCGCCACTACAGTCCCGAGCATGCCGATCGAGCCAGACTTCCTCCGCTTCGACACGCTGAGCCTGCACGCCGGTCAGCGGCCCGACCCGACCACCGGCGCCCGGGCGGTGCCGATCTACTTCACGACGAGCTACAGGTTCCCCGACACCGATGAAGCCGCCGCGCTCTTCAATCTCGAGGCGCCCGGCCACATCTACAGTCGTATCTCGAACCCGACGGTCGCCGTGCTCGAGGAACGGCTGGCGGCCCTCGAAGGCGGCGTCGGCGCCGTCGCCACGGCGAGCGGCACGGCGGCACTCCACCTCGCCATCGCCACGCTGCTGAGCGCCGGCGACCACGTCGTGGCCTCGAAGAACATGTACGGCGGCTCGATCAACATGCTCACCCACACGATGCCCCGCTTCGGCATCACCACGACCTTCGTCGATCCGCGCGACCACGACGCGTGGGCAGCCGCCATCCAACCGAACACCAAGGTCCTGTTCGCCGAGACACTCGGCAACCCCGGCATCGAGGTCCTCGACATCTCCGCTGTAGCCGACATCGCCCATGCGAACGGGCTGCCGCTGCTGGTCGACTCGACGTTCAGCACCCCATACCTGATCCGCCCGATCGAGCACGGCGCCGACATCGTGATGCATTCGGTGACCAAGTTCCTCGGCGGGCACGGCGTGGCCCTCGGCGGGGCGCTCGTCGACGGAGGCCGCTTCGACTGGGAGGCATCGGGCAAGTTCCCGACGCTGACCGAGCCATACGCCGGCTACCACGGAATCGTGTTCACCGAGGAGTTCGGACCGGCCGCGATGGGCATGCGGGCCAGGGCCGAGGGTCTGCGCGACTTCGGTGCATCGATGAGCCCGGCAAATGCGTTCCAACTCCTCCAGGGCGTCGAGACACTTCCACTCCGGATGCAGCGACATGTGAGCAACACCGACGCCGTGGTCGACGCGCTCGTCGCCAATGACGCCGTGAGCTGGGTCAAACATCCGAGGGTGGCCGACCATCCGGACCACGAGCTGGCCAAGGCGTTGTACCCGAAGGGGTGCGGCGCCATTCTCAGCTTCGGGGTGAAGGGTGGCCGGGCAGCGGGGCGGAAGTTCATCGAGTCCGTGCAACTCGCATCGCATCTGGCGAACGTCGGCGATGCAAAGACGCTCGTCATCCACCCCGGCAGCACCACTCACGGCCAGCTGAGCCCGCAGGAGATGGAGGCGTCCGGTATCAGCGAAGACCTGATCAGGCTGTCGGTCGGTCTCGAAGACCCGGCCGACATCATCGAGGATCTCGAGCGAGCCCTGAAGTCGAGCCAGCGGTGATCATCGAGGTCGGATCACGATCGATCCACGCGGCGACCGGCGGAGTCGATCCCTCGCCGGAGGATCCCGTTGTCCTTCTCCTCCACGGCGCCGGCATGGACGGCACGATCTGGCAGCTCCAGACCCGCTACCTCGCCTACCGAGGCCTCCAGGCCATCGCCGTCGACCTCCCGGGTCACGGACGCTCCGAAGGGCCACCGCTCGAGTCGATCGAGGCGATGGGTGCGTTCGTCGTCGAGCTGATGGACGCTGCCGGCTGGCAGAACGCCCATCTCGTCGGGCACTCGATGGGATCCTTCGTCGCACTGGAGGCGGCGGCCACGCTGGCCGAACGCTGCAGCTCTGTCACGCTCATGGGCGCCGCCCTCGCCATGCCCGTGCACCCACAGCTCATCAGCGATGCCGAGGCCGACCTTCCCGCGGCGGCAGCACTCATGGCCGCGTGGGGCCACGCCAAGCCGGCGCACATCGGCCAGAACCCCACACCAGGCATGTGGATGACCGGAGGGGCACGAGCGCTGGTGGAGCGAAGCGACAGAGGCGTCCTCGCCACCGACTTCCGAGCGTGCGCTGCGTACGAACGTGCGGCTGACGCGGCAACCGCCATCGGCGCACCGGGCACGGTCATCATCGGGTCCGGCGACAAGATGACGCCTCCCAAGGCCGGAAGAGCCCTGGCGGCGTTGTTGACCGACCCGACCATCATCGAGCTCGACGCCACCGGCCATTCGATGATGACCGAAGCCCCCCGTGCGGTTCGGTCGGCCATCCTGGAGGCGGTGCGCGCTCGCACACCCTGAGCGCAGCTCGAACGGCCCCATCCCGAGGTAGGCGAACGGCCCACACCACCAGGGGAATCAGCTCTTCTACCCGAGGCGCTGATCGCACATTCTCGGGGGCATGGTTCTTCGCCGCCGCCTTCTCGGGGTCCCCATCGCTCTGCTCACACTCGGGTCCCTCGTTGCCGGGCCGGCCGGAGCGAGCATCGACGACCCACCTGCGGCCGGCGACGTTGCGATCGACGGCGCTGTCGCTGATCGGGTGACCGACCAAGCCCTGGTGGACCGTCCCCCGTGGACCGACACCGCGTGTCCCGAGATGACCGACTCGATCACTCGTCTGTACAACGCCTATTTCAACCGCCAGCCAGAGCAGCGTGGCTTCGAGTTCTGGGTCCGAGCCTTCAGTCAGGACGGCTGGAACCTGGGTCGGATGTCCGAGCAGTTCTCGATGTCAGACGAGTTCGTCGACACCTATGGCACCCTCGACGACGCCACCTACGTCGAACTGATCTATCGCAACATCCACGACCGTGAGCCGGACGAGGGTGGCCGCCAGTTCTGGACCGATGAACTCGAGTCCGGGCGTATGTCGCGCGGCCGGGTCATGGTGTTCTTCAGCGAATCGGAAGAGTTCGTCAGCAGCACTCAGACCGTGCTGCCTCTGGCCGGGTACCTCGGTTGGTATCCCGCCGGAACCACCTGGTCGTGCGGATCGGGCGCAGCCACCGTGCAGATGAAACCAGGGATCAGCTACTCCGACCTCTTCTTCGAGAACCGAGCCCGCACGTCGGAGGTCTACACGATCACGTCGTACGACCCGGACTTCGCCTTCCCGCAGGTCGATGTCGAAGAGGTGATCCCGTCCGGGTACTACCACTACTACGACAACATCGTCTTCACGTCCGACTTCGGCTACCTCGAGTTCGCACTGAGCGACGATGTCTGGTGGATCGTGGTGGACTCGCCGACCCCGATGGTCCAAGGTCGAGCCGGATGGTTCGACTGACGAGACCGCCCGAGCCGGATGGTTCGACTGACGAGACTGCCCGAGCCGGATGGTTCGACTGACGGGTCAGGCCTCCGGGGGAACCTCGTGGTACTCGCCGTCGAGACCGAGGTAGGTGGATCCGTCTGACCCGTAGAAGGTCGAACCTGCGCTCGCCCGCAGCGCCTCGAGCATCCGGGGAACCTCACCACCCTCTGACTCGATCTTCGCGATCACTCGTTCCGGTCCGATCGTGTCGAGCAACTGGAACGGGCCCTGCGCCCAGTTGAATCCCCAGCGGATCGCACGATCGATGTTGACGATGTCGTCGGAGATTTCCGGCACCAGATCGGCCGCGTAACGAAGCGTGCCGCCGAAGATCTGCCACGCAAGCTCGCCCTGCATCGAGTCGTCGAACATGACCGCGCCGAGATCAGCGGGGACACCCTCGAGATCGGGGGCGACTGCCTCTCGCCACTCGAGTTCGTTCAGGTCGTAGCTCTCGCGACGCTTCTCGCCGTCGTCGAGCTTGACAACACGGCCGAAACCACCGAGCTCGCGAGCCTTGCGCCCCAACTGCCCGCGCTCGAGCATCTTCTGCTCGATCTCGGGGAACTCGGTGTAGGCGCGGCCGATGTCATCGGCGGGCAAGTTGGCGGCCAGGTTCTTCCCGACCAGATCCATCACGTCGAGACCGATCAGATCGATCAGTCCGTACAGCCCGGTCGGAGGGAGCCCCACCGGCTTGCCCAGCACGGCGTCGATCGTCTCCTGCTTCATGCCGTTCATGAGGAACGGCTTGGCCAGGTGGAGGCCGGAGAGCATGAAGAAGCAGCCGATCCGGTTGCCGATGAAGTTCACGGTGTCCTTGGCGTGGACCACGCCCTTGCCGAGCTTGGTGGAACCGAATTCGGCGAAGGCCGCGATCACCTCGTCATCTGTGTCCTCGCCGGGGACCAGTTCGAAGAGTCGCATCACCTGGACGGGGTTGAAGAAGTGCGTGATGGCCACGTCGGACCGGAACCGATCCGGGAACCCTGCGCTGATGTCGCTGAGCGGGATGCCGGAGGTGTTCGAGCTGATCACCGATCCGTCCTTGCGGAGCGGCTCCACCTTCTCGAACAGATCGCGTTTCGTCTCGAGATCCTCGACGATCGCCTCGCAGATCCAGTCGTATGACTCGATCGCACCCAAGTCGTTCTCGAACGTGCCCGCCTCGACGAGGTGACGATCAGCCTCGTCGACAGCGGACAGCCCTCGCTGCACTGCCTCGTCGGAAACGTCGAGCATCAGCACACGGCAGCCGGCGGCAGCGCTTGCTGCCGCGATACCGGAGCCCATGGTGCCGCACCCGAGGACGGCGACGGATTCGATCTTTCGGCTCACGGTTGACCTCCTGGTGTCACGAACGGCCGACAGTGTGCCCGCATCAATCTCAACTGCCAGCTTCGCGCGCACCCCAGGGTGCGTGCGAAGCTGGCAGTTGAGGCTTTGGTCAGCGACGATGAGCCCATGACCGCCGAGTACGCCCACCCCTACCCGAGTCCGGAAACCCTGGCGGAATATCCGTTCGAGCCGCTCGACTTCACTCGACACGACGACGCCACCATGCGCGCCCGGGCCGATGCGTTCTTCGCCGAGATGGACCGCAGACGAAGCGTCCGCATGCTGTCGGACGAGCCGGTGCCGCTCGAACTGATCGAAACAGCGATCCGAACGGCGTCGACCGCTCCATCGGGGGCGCATCTGCAGCCGTGGCGTTTCGTGGTGATCGGCGACCCAGCGGTGAAGGCGCAGATTCGCGCTGCGGCCGAGGAGGAGGAGCGGGTCAACTACCTCGAGAACCGGATGAACGAGCAATGGCAGACCGCGTTGGCCCCGTTGGGCACCGACCATCACAAGGAGTTCCTCGAGATCGCCCCGTGGATCGTCGTGCTGTTCGAGGAACGCTTTCGTCTCGAGCCGGACGGGTCGAAGCGCAACAACTACTACGTGAAGGAGAGCTGCGGGATCGCGGCCGGCCTGTTCATCGCTGCCCTCCACCATGCGGGGCTCGCGACGTTGACCCACACGCCGTCACCGATGTCGTTCCTCACGAAGCTGCTCGGCCGACCCAACAACGAGCGGCCGTTCGTCCTGTTCCCGATCGGCCTCCCACTCGACGGCGTCCTGGTGCCGTCGCTGCGGCGCAAGCCACTGGAAGAGGTCATGACGCTGATCGACGACCCCGCGGGATCAGCGCGACAGCTGTGACACGTCGCGCACCGCACCGCGATCTGCGCTCGTGGTCAGCGCCGCATACGCCTGCAGCGCCTGACTGACCTGACGATCGCGGTCGTGCGGGGTGAACGCATCGACGCCACGCTGCTCCTCTTCGGTCCGACGGGCCGCCAGCTCGGCGTCGGTCAACTTCACGTTGATCGTGCGGTTCGGGATGTCGATCTCGATGATGTCGCCGTCTGCGCACGAGAGCGATCGCCCCCTCCGGCCGCCGCCTCCGGCGATGCGTGACCGAGGGACAGGCCCGAGGTACCGCCGCTGAAGCGACCGTCGGTGAGCAGTGCGCACTCCTTGCCGAGTCCCCGGCTCTTGATGTAGGTCGTGGGGTAGAGCATCTCCTGCATGCCGGGTCCGCCCTTCGGTCCTTCGTAGCGAACGATCACGACATCGCCGGCAACCACCTGTTCCTCGTCGAGGACACCGGCCATCGCGTCTTCCTGCGACTCGAACACCTTGGCCGGGCCGGAGAAGGTGTAGATCGATTCGTCGACGCCGGCGGTCTTCACGATGCAGCCGTCGACGGCGATGTTGCCGTAGAGAGCAGCAAGCCCACCCTCGGCCGAGTAGGCGTGCTCGACCGAGCGGATGCAGCCGTCCTCGCGGTCAGTGTCGAGCGACGGCCAGCGAGTGCTCTGGCTGAAGGCTTCGGTCGTGCGGATGCCGGCCGGACCGGCGCTGAACAACTCACGAGCCTGGTCGGTCGCGGTCGGACGCATGATGTCCCACTGGTCGAGCGCCGAGCCGAGGGTCTCGGAATGGACCGTCGGCATCGATGTGTCGAGCAGTCCACCGCGGTCGAGCTCGCCGAGGATCCCCATGATCCCACCCGCCCGATGCACGTCTTCCATGTGGTAGCGGTCGGTCGACGGTGCCACCTTGCAGATGTTCGGCACACGACGGCTGATGCGGTCGATGTCGGTCATCGTGAAGTCGTGACCGGCCTCCTCGGCGCGCAGCCAGGATGTGCAGCACCGTGTTGGTGCTCCCGCCCATGGCGATGTCGAGGACCATCGCGTTCTCGAAGGCGCCCACCGATGCGATGTTGCGCGGCAGAACCGATGTCGTCGTCCTTCTCGTAGTAGCGTCGAGCGAGATCGACGATGCGCCGCCCGGCCTCGAGGAACAGCTCGCGGCGATCGGAGTGGGTGGCGAGCGTCGAGCCGTTGCCGGGAAGGGACAGACCGAGGGCCTCGGTCAGGCAGTTCATCGAGTTGGCGGTGAACATGCCGGAACACGATCCGCAGGTGGGACAGGCCGACTCTTCGATGGCGGCCACGTCGTCATCCGAGACGTTGGCGTCGCCGGCGCTCATCATGGCGCTGATCAGATCGACCTTGACCTCGGTCCCCGCCAGCTGGGTCTTGCCTGCCTCCATCGGCCCGCCGGAGACGAAGATCGTCGGGATGTCGAGCCGGAGGGCGGCGTTGAGCATGCCCGGCGTGATCTTGTCGCAGTTCGAGATGCACACCAGCGCATCGGCACAGTGGGCGTTGACCATGTATTCGACCGAGTCGGCGATGATCTCACGGCTCGGGAGGCTGTAGAGCATGCCGCCGTGGCCCATGGCGATGCCGTCGTCGACCGCGATCGTGTTGAACTCCTTCGCCACGCCACCGGCCGCCTCGATCTCCCGGGCGACGAGCTGCCCGAGATCCTTGAGGTGCACGTGGCCGGGCACGAACTGTGTGAAGGAGTTGGCGATGGCGATGATCGGCTTGTCGAAGTCGCCGTCGGTCATGCCCGTCGCCCGCCAGAGAGCGCGGGCTCCGGCCATGTTGCGGCCGTGGGTGGTCGTGCGAGAGCGGTACTCAGCCATGACGCAGAGGCTACGGCCGTCTGTCCCAGGTCGTCACGACAGCGCCACGTCGTCACGACCGATACCGGTCGGGTCCGCGGTCGCGAGACCGGAGCCGATCAGGATGACTCGGATGAGCGACGACGTGACCACCGAACACACCACCCAGACGTACGTCCTGCTTCTCGGGGTTCGAGCCGCGCTGGTGATCGCACTGGCCGTGTCGGTTGCGTTCCCGGATTGGGAGCAGTTCGACGGCAAGGGCATGGCGTTCCGGGCGCCGTTCTACCTCCTGCCGACGATCGTCGTTCCGATCGTGTGGCGGCTCCGGGGCTCACATCGGCCCTACCCGTATCTGGTCGACGCGCTCGTCGTGGCGCCGTTCCTCGTCGACACGCTCGGCAACGTCTTCAACTTCTACAACAACTACGACCGCACCGACGACGTCCTCCACTTCCTGAACTGGGTCCTCCTGATGGCCGGCGTCACGCTCGGCTTCGCCCGCACCGGCATCGGCCGGCTCGAACGCCTGGACCCTCAGCTGGGGCCTTGGCGGCCTGGCCATCATCTGGTGGGAAGCGGCGGAGTTCCTCGTCCAGGAGATGGGGACTGCCGGCCTCGAACCTGACCTACGAAGACACCATCGGCGACCTTCTCCTGTCGAGCACCGGCGGCGCCGTCGGCGCGGCTCTCGCGATCGACCTCGCCTGGCCTACGGTCACCGAGATGGAGCCCCATCGTGCCTGACATCTTCAGCCTCTCGTCCGACGTCGTCGACCGGACTCGCCGAGCTCCACCCCGAGGTGTCGACTGCGCTCGGACTCCCGGGCAGGACCACCTCTGGAGTGACCGCGAGCCCGACCGGATTCGAGACCGATCGTTCGTTCTGGGTCGACGTGCTCGAACAGGCTCGATCCTGCGAGGTCGAGTCGCGGGCCGACGGCGTCGCCAAGGCCGTGCTGATCGCCGAGGCCGAACGAGAGCTCGGTTCCATCGACGCTCGAGCGCCATCTCAGCGATCTGAACAACATCGCTTCGCCGTGGCAGGAGTCTCCGCGACCTCTTCGACTCGATGCCCGACGACACCGTCGAGGCGTGGCGAAACATCATCGAACGGTTACGCACGATCGATCAGCCGCTCCAGGGCTACCGGAGCTGTCTCGAGCAGGGAATGGGCAAGGGCTTGATGGCCGCTCGACGCCAGGTCGCCACCGCGATCGAGCAGGGTCGCGTCGCCTCCGGCAGCGAGAGCGGATTCGATGAGCTCGTCGGACGATTCGCCTCTGTCCGCACCGAGAACCCAGCATCTGGGCGATGAGTTGCAGGCCGATCTCGATGGCTCCATCGTCCACGCCAAGGCCGCGTACGCGTCGGCAACCGATTGGCTCACCGAGCACTACCTGCCGAACGCTCCCGAGGGCGACAGCGTCGGCCGAGACCGCTACGTCGCCTCGGCCGAGCAGTTCCTCGGCGAGTCGATCGATCCTGAGGCCGATCTACGCGTGGGGCTGGTCCGAGCTCGCCAGGCTCGGCGAGCGCCTCGTCGAGTTGTGTGCGTCGCATCGACCCCGACGCCTCGCCCGCCACTGTCGTCGAGCGTTTGAAGTCCGATCCCGCCTTTGGCGTCTCCAGCCAAGCTGACTTCATCGAGATCATGCAGGAGCGACAACACCAGGCACTTCAGGCGCTGGACGGCAGCCACTTCGACGTCCCGCCGCCTGTCCGCGAGATCGCGGTCAAGGCGGCGCCTCCCGGGGGTGCGCTCGCCCCGTACTACATGCCAGCCTTCCGAGGACTTCAGCCGGCCTGGTTGTGTCTGGTACCCGATCGGGGATCGAACGTTCTTCCCCTTGTACGACGAAGTGACGACGGCCTACCACGAGGGTTTCCCCGGCCATCATCTCCAGGTGGGTTGGCAGGCCGCCATGGGCGAGGAGCTGTCCCGATTCCACCGTTTGCTCGTGTGGTATCCGGGTTCGGGCGAGGGCTGGGCCCTCTATGCCGAACACCTGATGGGCGAGCTGGGGTTTCTGGAAGAGGTCCCCTACGAGATCGGGCTCGTGACGTCGCAGCTGTTCCGGTCGGCGCGCGTCGTCATCGACATCGGATGGCACTGCGGACTGACCATTCCCGACGATCAGTCGTTCCATCCGGGCCAGGCATGGTCGTTCGATCTCGCCACCGAACTCTTGCGAGACGCAGCCTTCATCGAAGCGTCGTTCGCCGAGTCCGAGGCGACTCGATACGCCGGCTGGCCCGGTCAGGCCATCAGCTACAAAGTAGGCGAGAAGGCGATCCTGGATCTCCGCGACGAACTGTCACAGGCGGACGGCTTCGACACGAAGCGTTTCCACGCCGACCTCTTGTCGGTCGGCTCGATCGGCCTCGACCTCATGCGGGAACTGGTCCGCTCGGCCGGATAGCGGGTTTCAGAGTGCGACGAACATCGCCTTTGCCTCGACCATCGGCTTGCCGTCCGCACCGATGATGGCGCCCCGGACCCGCACCATCCGTCCGCGAGCGGAGTCGTGTTCGGCCCACAGTTCGTACGGGCCGCCATCGAGCGGAACCGGCCGCGGGTAGCGCAGATCGAGGGTTCCGGTGACCACGCGCACCCCGCCGAGGGCGGACGATGCCGTCCTGGCGCACAGATGATCGAGCACCGTCGCAGCCATGCCGCCGTGGAGCCACCCCGGATTCCCTCGATGTTCCGGCTGGGGTTCGAACGATCCGGACGCGATCCCGTCCGTCACGATGATGGTCGGATGCAGAGCGGCAAAGACACGCGAGAGTTCGTCCACGACCGGAGCGTACGGGGCACCGCCCTCCGCCCGGGCCGCCGGGATCGGTGCCTGGCACCCTCTGGCGAGTTCGACGTGCTCCAATGAGCCCGTGCCGCTTCCGTACCCCTCCGACATCATCCGGCAGCTCCTCGTCGTCCTCGGCTGCGCACTCCTCGCCGCCGCCTGCAGTCTGCTGCCAGACGACGACGCTGCTTCAAGCGAAGAGGAGCACGATCTCGCCGCTGCTGCCTCGACGACCACCGTTCGTCCGTCGACCACGACGACCATCGAGACCGCCAGCCCGCGGGCTGGTGGCGCCGACGTCGGAGACCCGCTGTTTCCCGGTCTCGGGAACTCGGGATACGACGTTCGGCACTACGACATCGCCATCGACGTGTCCGGTGACGAATTCCGGGCGGAGGCGAACCTCGAGTTGATCCCGGACGTGCCACTGACGTCGTTCAACCTGGACCTGGTCTCGATGGTCGTCGATCGTGTCTTCGTCGACGGTGTCGAGGCCCAGTTCGAGCGGGACGGGCGCGAACTGATCATCACCCCGGCGACCACACTGCCACAGGGCGAGGTTCGCACCGTCAAGGTGGAGTACCGGGGCACACCAGACCCCATTGCCGACCCCTCCGGGCCGATTGCCCTCGGCTGGCACACCGAGGAGTGGGGCACCTACGTCGCCGCCGAGCCGCTCGGGGCGGCGACCTGGTTCCCGGCGAACGACCACCCCACCGACAAAGCGACCTTCGTCATCCGCATCACGGTGCCCGAGGGTCGCGTCGCCGCCGGACCGGGCGTGCTGATCTCGGAGACGACGACCGCCACTCGCACGACGTTCGTCTGGGCATCAGCTGATCCCATGGCCACCTACAGCGCATCGGTCGTCACCGGCGACTTCGCCATCATCACCAACACCGAGACCGACGGTCCCGTCATCCGCAACGTCCTTCCCACCGAACGAGCAACTCAGCTCCTTCCCGCCCTGGCATCGACCGGCGAGATGCTCGCCGTGTTCGAGCGGATCTTCGGCCCGTATCCATTCGAGTCGTATGGCGTCGTCGCCATCCCCGAACCCCTGACGTTCGCTCTCGAGAACCAGACACTGAGTCTGTTCGACACCGAGTTCCTCGACCCTTCGGCGTCGCACCGTCGAGAACGTGCTGGCTCACGAACTCGCCCACCAGTGGTTCGGCAATGACGTCTCGCCTGCGACCTGGGCCGACATCTGGCTCAACGAGGGTTTCGCATCGTGGGCCGATCACTACTGGACCGAGCTCGACGGAGGCACCACCTTCGACGAACGGGCGGCGAACGCCGCCGCCCTCGACCTCCGGCCGCCCACCGAGGTCACACCGATCTCCATGTTCGACGACGCGGTGTATCTGCGAGGTGCGTTGACGCTGGAAGCCCTGCGCCGCCAGATCGGCGACGACCGTTTCTTCCAACTGCTGAACGCGTGGACGGTGACCTACGGCGGGGGCACGGCATCGACCGATGACTTCCTCGATCTGGTCAGGCGGCGCGAGGGCGCCACCGCCGTCGACACCGTCGAGATGTGGCTGTTCGATCGCGAGATGCCGACGCTGACACCGGCCGAGTGATGTCGGGGGCTCGCCGATGAAGCAGAAGCCTCGAGTCGGGGTCTACCCCGGCTCGTTCAACCCGCCGACCATCGCCCATCTCGAGTTGAGCGACGCCGCTCGCCGACAACACCGCCTCGACCGGATGGTGTGGTCGGTCAGCCGGGTCGCGCTGGCGAAGGAGCACGTCGATCACCCTCGGTTCGTCGATCGGGTCGAGGTGCTCGAGCACGTGGCGTCAGAGCACGAGTGGCTCGAGGTCCAGATCACGGATGCGCAGCTGCTGGTCGAGGTGGCACGCGGCTTCGACCTGCTGGTGATGGGGGCCGACAAGTGGGTCCAGATCAACGAGCTGCGCTGGTACGAGAGCGAACGGGCGCGAGATGCCGCGATCGCCGACCTGCCTCCGATCGCCGTGGCGCCTCGCCCGCCCCACGCGGTGCCGATGGGCCTCACCCTCGAGATCGACGACCGACTCGGCTCGGTGTCGAGCAGCAGCGCTCGATCGGGTGAGATCGGCGTGATGCTGCCCGCAGCTCTGGCTTTCGCCGAACGCACCGGAGCATGGCTCGATCCCGAACGCTACGACCGCTGGCTGGCCTCGACTGGGCCTCCTGGGACCGGCTGACCGCCGACGGTCGATCGGGAAGCGGCCAGTCCGTCAGCCTGGGCCCTCGGCCCGGATTCGATCGACTTCGGTCATGGCCTCGCGGAGGCGCTCGATCCACTCACTCTGGTGGTGGGCGACCTGTGAGACACACCAGGCCATGGCCTCGGATCGGCTCCGGGCCACGCCGGTGTCGATGAGGGTGTCCAACACCTGACGCTCATCGAAACGGAGTCTGGTCATCACCGGGACCGAGGCGTTGGTGAACGTCGACTCGACCGGTCCGCAGACAGCCGCCCACGACACGTGCCGCTGCCAGCGGAACTGCGCCGATTCGGCGATCTTCATCCTGGCCGGCCGGGTGTCTTCCCGAAACGCCGACACGCGGGCCTGCGCCGCGAGGCGAAGGGCATCCTTGCCGGCTGGAATGTTCGCCGGGGTGGCAAGGGTCCCGGTCACGATGATCTCGTCACGGTCCGCTCTGACCGACATCGGTGCCGTCGAACCAGCCGTCGGGAACGACGCCGGCGAACCAGGCGGCGACCTCGTCGGGATCGCATGGGGGGCGCTCGGCCATGGTGTGACTCCTGTCGCAGGATCGAGGGGAACAGACGTGATCGCCTGTGCGTTTGCGTACATTACATGTAATTCCGTAATTTCCGCAAGGAACTCGTACCGAAAGCTGGATTCGCAGATGAGCGATGCTTCCACCCGACCACCCCAGCCATCCGACGCCCCGACCTCCCCTCACCCCGAGACCCCGGTCGGAGACCGAGCTCGGAGACACTGCCCGTCCTTCCGCTCCCCGACGGTGTCGTGTTGCCGGAGATGGTGATCACCGTCGCCATCCAGTCAGACGAGGCCGCGGCGGCGATCGCGGCGGCCCGCACCGACCGCCTCCTGATGGTGCCGAAGATCTCCGTCTCCGACGGTGACGGTGCCGCTCGCTACGCCCGCGTCGGTGTGGTCGGTCGGATCGAGGATCGTGGCGAATTGCCGGACGGCACTCCCGCCATCACGGTGCGCGCACTGCATCGAGCACGAGTCGGTGCCGGTGTGATCGGCGCCAGCGCGGGGCTGTGGGTCGAGGCAGAGCATCTGGTCGACCCCGACCCCACGGCCGACCAGGAGACCGCAGCGGTCGACTATCGCGCTGCCGCTGCCAACCTGCTCGACAAGATCGGTGGCCGGGCCATGACGGGGGTCCTTCGTGACATCGAGCATCCGGGGGCCCTCGCCGACTCGATCGCCTACTGGCCCGAGCTGTCCTTGGTTCGGCGAGTCGAACTCCTCGAGGCCGTCGATGTCGATCATCGGCTGGCACTGGCCACGTCGTGGATCAAGGAGACGCTGGCCGATCTCGCCCTTCGGGAGAAGATCGCCAAGGAGGTCGGCGAAGACCTGGAGAAGGGCCAGCGGGAGGCCCTGCTGCGGCGTCAGCTCTCGGCCATCCACGACGAGCTGGGAGACGGCGACGGCGATGCCATCGCCGATTACCGGTCGAAACTCGCAGCCCTGATCGAGGCCGAGGCCATCACCGAGGCCATCGCAACCGACGTGGAGCGAGAGATCGGTCGCCTCGAGCGAACCGGCGGCGAGTCGATGGAAGCGAACTGGATTCGTACCTGGCTCGACACGGTGTTCGAACTGCCCTTCGGCCAGCGGTCGGACGCACCGATCGACCTCGAGGCGGCCCGTACGATCCTCGACGACGACCACACCGGTCTCGATGACGTGAAGGACCGCCTCATCGAATACCTCGCGGTACGCAAGCTGCGGGCCGAGCGGACGGACGAGGAAGGCGTGCCCGAACGCACACCTCCCACCAGACGCAGTGGCGCCATCCTGGCGCTCGTCGGTCCCCCTGGTGTCGGCAAGACCTCCCTCGGGGAATCAGTGGCCCACGCTCTCGGCCGGTCGTTCGTTCGGGTCGCGCTCGGCGGCATCCGGGACGAGGCCGAGATCCGTGGACACCGCCGCACCTACGTCGGCGCCCGCCCCGGCCGGCTGGTTCGTGCGCTCCACGAAGCCGGAACGATGAACCCGGTCGTCCTGCTCGACGAGATCGACAAGGTCAGTGGCGGTTATCAGGGCGATCCGTCTGCGGCGCTGCTCGAGGTGCTCGATCCGGCCCAGAACCACTCGTTCCGGGATCACTACCTCGAGTTCGAGCTCGACCTCTCCGACATCGTCTTCCTCGCGACCGCGAACGTCCTCGACACGATCCCGGGCCCGCTCCTGGACCGCATGGAGATCATCAGACTCGATGGCTACACCGAGCGGGAGAAGGCAACCATCGCTCGACGTCACCTGCTTCCGAGGCTGGTCGACCACAACGGACTCGGCGAGGGCGACGTGACCATCGATGACGCCGCCATCGCCACGATCGCCGGCGACTACACGCGTGAGGCCGGAGTTCGCGGGCTCGAACGACTGCTCGACAAAGCCGTTCGCAAGGCGGCAACGAAGCTCGCGATCGGCACCGCCGTGGCTCCTGTGGTGATCTCGGAGGGTGACCTCCGGGACCTACTGGGGCGTCCGATCCCGAGCGAGACCGTTGCACAGCGCATCGACCGGCCCGGCATCGCAACGGGTCTCGCCGTCACCGGCGCCGGCGGCGACGTGCTGTTCGTCGAGACGGCTCTCGTCGACGGGGAGGGCGAGACTGTCCTCACCGGACAGCTGGGCGATGTCATGAAAGAGTCGGCATCGATCGCCCGCTCGGTCGTCGGCGCCAACCGCGACGCGATTCGGCGTGGCACTTCCGGCCGACAAGCGGCTGCACGTGCACTTCCCGGCCGGCGCCGTCCCGAAGGACGGCCCATCGGCCGGTGTCACCATGACCACCGCCCTCGTCAGCCTGCTCTCGGGCCGAACCGTGAAGCCCACGATCGGAATGACCGGCGAAGTGACGTTGCAGGGCCGAGTGCTCGCCATCGGCGGCGTGAAACAGAAGGTGCTCGCCGCCCATCGGGCCGGCCTCACGGAGGTGATACTGCCCGCTGCGAACCGCGACGACCTCGAAGACGTTCCCGCCGATGTGCTCGATCAGCTGACCGTGCATCTCGCCGAGGACATCGGCCAGGTCCTCGAGTGGGCGTTGACACCGGCCGCGTGAGCCCGAGGGCTCCTCGTTTCAGGAGTCCGTCCGATCGCCCCACACCTCGGTGAGGCGGTCGGGATCGTCGGCCTGGCGGCGTGGAGGTCGAGTCTCGGTGGCGTTGATCTTCTTCATCTCACCGGTTCGCAGGACGTCGGGGATCTTCCACTCTCGCCGACTGCGCTGAATCCCCGTGATCGTGGCCACCTCGACGTTCACTGCGGCGCCGATGAGCAAGACCTGCGCCGCGAGCCACACCCAGGTCAGCGCAAGCAGGGACGCACCGATGGCGCTGAGCACGCCGTTCCGCCCGCTGGCCAGATCGATGTAGGACTGGTAGCCCACCGTGAGAATCCACCAGAAGGTGGCGGCCACGATGGAGCCTGGCAGGTCCCAACGCCACTTGGTCCGGATCGACGGGTCCGTAGTGAAAGATCATCGAAGCCCAGGACACCAGGATCAGCACGGCCACCACGGTTCGCAGGATCGACTCGATCGCCCCGTCAGGGAACCGCGACCAGACGAACAGCTCGAGAAGCACGATCGGCACCGAAACGAGGAGGCTGCCGAGTCCGAGGAAGAGAGCGACGATTCGGGTGGTGTACCAGGGGCGACTCTCGTCGACTTCGTACACGCCGTCGAGCGCGCGGATCATGCCGGCGAAACCGCGACTGATCGTCCACAGCGTCAAGGCAACGGACACGGTCAGCAGGCCGAGCTCTTTCTGGGAGAACAGCTGATTCACGGCGGTGGCGATGCCGGGAGCCTCACTGGTGAAGACACGCTCGACGAAGCCGGTGATGTCCTCCTCGATCTCCGCAGAAAGGCTTCGTCCGAGAAAGGAATCGAGCACACCGAGCGCCGACACCATGGCCAGGATCACGGCGGGGAGCGAGAGCAGGATCCAGAACGTGACACCGGCAGCGAGGTCGCCGATGCCGCCGAAATACCAACGCTTCGCGACATCGAACACAAAGGTCCAGGCCGTGCGGAGCCAGTGGATCGGATTGGTCACCGGTACAGGGTATTGACCGTCGGGCCTTCGACCGAGGACGGGTACGGTCGAGTCTCATGAGCGGCAACGATTCCGGCCACGCCGGCACCCCCGCAGGCGAGGCGTTCCTGGTCAACCCTCGGGGCGGCGTGAAGGGGCCAGGGGTGCTCCTGCTGCACTCCTGGTGGGGTCTGACCGAGGAGGTCAAGGACCTGGCCGAACGGATCGCCGACGAGGGGTACACCGTCGTGGCACCCGACCTGTTGGGCGGGCGCCGACCAACGACGGCCGAGGAGGGCGAGGCCGCGTTGGCCGAGGTCAGCCCGGACGACATCTCGGGCATCGTGCTGGCCTCCGCTCATGCGTTGCGAGCGGTGGCGAAGGATCCGACCGCACCGATCGGAGTGATCGGATTGTCGATGGGGGGCTCGATGGCGCTGTGGTTGGCGGCCAGGCTCCCCGATTCGGTTGCCGCGGTGGTCACGTTCTACGGGGCGCAGTCCATCGACTTCGACGACGCCACGGCGACCTTCATGGGGCACTTCGGCGACGCTGATCATCTGGTCTCGGAGGAGGACCGGGTGGTGACCGAGTCGTTCATTCGGTTGGGTGAGAACGACACAGAGTTCCATGTCTACGAAAAGGCCGGGCACTGGTTCTTCGAGCCGGGCCAGCATCACGATCCCGAAGCAGCCGACCTGGCATGGTCGAGAACGATCGGCTTCCTGAAACGAGCCCTCAACCCGGGCCATGACCCCGATCGTGGGCCCCAAACCTCGGGTTTGCGCCCCACAAAAGCGGGGGTCATAGCCTCGGGTTGAGCCGGTCAGCGGGTCGGGGATCAGACGAAGCGTTTCATGCGCTGGAGCTTCTGGATGCGTTCGACCCAGCCTCGACCCTGCCGGGCACGGCGATCCAGCTGATCGATGGTCGCCTCCGCCACCTTCGACACACCGGACAGGCGATTCAGTTCGAAGTTCACCGCTGCGTGGGTCTTGCCCGTCAGGTCGACGAGCACGCGGGCAAGCTCGGCATTCAGCTCCCGCAAGCCGGTCTCGCTCCTTCCGACCACGACGGTTGAGCCCAGCGGGCCCAGCAGGCGGAAGCAACGAGAGGTCGATCAGCAGCTGTTCATCGCCGTCGGCCAATGCCTCCTCGGCCGTCTCTGCATCCGGGTCGAAGTCGGGGTCGTCGTCATCGGAGAAGATGTCGAGATCGGCCGGCAACCCGTCGGCGGTTGCCGAGAGCACGGCGAACAACGACATCTGCTCGCCTTCGTCGCGTAACGCGTCGAGTCCTTCGTTCTCCTGCTCCTCGAACCCGTCGGTCTCGGCATCGCTCTTCTTCACCAGGACGTGACGGCGGGTCTCGGAGATGGCCGAGCCGAAATGGCGCAGCCGAGCGTCGTCCGGCATGAACAGGTAGGCACGCTGCCGTCCCCGTCCAGCGGACCAGCGGACGATCCGACCCACGGCCTGACGGAAGAAGAGCTCGGTCGTGGTCGTTGTTGCATACACGCCCACCCGCAACCTCGGGATGTCGACCCCTTCGGACACCATGCGGACGGCAACGATCCAGGGCGCGTTCCCCGTCGCGAAACGACTGATCTTCGCCGACGCATCAGGGTCCTCGCTCACGGCGACGGTCGCATTGATCCGGTACCGATGGCGAAGATGGTCGGCGATACCCCAGGCATGCGCCTGGTCCATTGCGATGACGAGGCCACCCGCCTCGGGATGTTTCTCCCGGATCTTGATCAGCTCGGCGTTGGCATGCCCGAGCACGGTCGGCAACCACTCACCCTCCAGGCTCAGCGCCGCCCGCAAACGCTGGTTGGCCTGCGTCCGAACCAAGGGATCGTCGAAACTGGCCGCGAGATGAGCGCCGTCTGGGGCCATCCACTCCATCGACCCGCCGAAGCGGGGGAAGAACACCGGACGGACGACGCGGCCGTCGCCGAGCGCATCGCCGTAGCCGTACTCGACGTCCGGCACGACCTCGTTGTCGTGGTACCGCACGAAGGGAATCGAACGAGTGTCACTGCGGAAGGGCGTACCGGACAAGGAGAGGCGCCGGGCCGCCCGCTCGAACGCCAGCGATACGCCGTCGCCCCACGATCGCTCCTCGCCGGCGTGATGGATCTCGTCGAGGATCACGAATCCGCCCTCGACCAGCGGCGGAAACGACTCCGGAGACGACCCGACCTGCTGATAGGTGGTCACGATTCCGTGGACGTCTGAACGGATGCCGTCGGTCGGCGACCAGTCGGTGTCGAGCATGAGGCCGAATCGCTCGGCCGCGTCTGCCCACTGTTCCTTCAGGTGCCGAGTCGGCGCCACGATGATGAGACGTCCCCCGAGTCGGGGAAGTGTGAGCCGCGCCGCCGTGAGCGCAAAGGTGGTCTTGCCCGCTCCGGGGGTGGCCACGGCCAGAAAATCTGGCGACTCCTCCGCTTCGTAGATGTCGAGCGCCCGGCGCTGCCAGGGTCGAAGTCGAAGGGTGGAGCCAGCCATGGAACGACCCAGTGTGCCGGGGGATCCGCCGGGTCGGCGCCAGAACATGCAGCCGGCCGTGCCACACTCACGGCGTGGACTTGGTGACGGCCCGAGGTGTGGTGAAGCGATACGGCTCCTACACCGCTCTCAACGGCGTCGACCTCGACATCGCGCACGGCATCACCGGGCTTCTCGGGGCCAACGGCGCGGGCAAGACCACCATTCTCGGGATGCTGATCGGCTTGCACCACGCCGACGCCGGCACGATCTCCGTCCTCGGTCACGATCCGTGGTCGGCAGGTTCCAAGGTGCGCGAACGCCTCGGGTATGCACCAGAGCACCACCAGCTGCCGCCCGACGTGCGAGCCGCCGACTTCGTCCGCCACGTGGCCGAGCTCCACGGTCTGCCCAAGGCCGAGGCCAACACCCGAGCCAGCGACGCCCTGTGGTTGGTCGGCCTCGGCGAAGAGCGGTTCCGGCCGATGGGCACCATGAGCACCGGGCAACGGCAGCGGGTGAAGCTGGCCCAGGCCATCGCCCACGATCCGGAGTTGATCCTGCTCGACGAACCCACCGACGGCCTGGACCCGGTGCAACGCGACGTGATGCTCGATTTGATCAAACACGTCGCAGAGGAATTCTCGATCGACGTGATCCTGTCGTCCCATCTGCTCGACGAGGTCGAGGCGGTCTGTGACAACATCACGATCATCGGTGACGGTGTCACCATCGCCTCCGGACGCCTCGACGAGCTTCGCGACCCCGATTCGATCGGGGTCGTCATCGACATCGACGCCACAGACGAGGAGGCGGCCGGACTGGTGGCGCAACTGCACCAGACCGGCTTCGTCGTCACCCTCGACGGCCATCGACTGCTGATCGAGGGCGACGACGAGGCCGTGTTCGACGTCGCCCGAGACGCATGCGCCGAGGCGGGCATCGGCATCGCCCGTCTCCAGCGACGTCGTCTGTCGCTCGAGGACGTCTTCCTGGAGCGGATGGGATGAGCACCACCGAGGCCCACATCTACGATCGCGGGTACCGCAAGTACGACGGCGAGCGCACCGGCGTGGTCGGTGCCATTCGCACGCTGGTTTCCCACAGCGCAGCCCACGCCCTCGGCCTGCGCCGAAGCGCGAAGTACAAGGTCATCCCCGTCCTGATCATCGTGTCGGCCTATCTCCCGGCGGCCGTGTTCATCGGGATCGCAGCCCTCATTCCCGACACCGACCTCGAAGAGGCATTCCTCCCCACCTACGCCGGCTACTACGGCTACGTGATCGCCGCGATCTACCTCTTGGCCGGATTCATCACGCCAGAACTGCTCGCCCCCGACCGCCGGACGGGGATGCTGGGCGTGTATCTGGCATCTCCGTTGAATCGGGCGACCTACCTGCTCGGCAAGGCGATCGCCGTGGTCCTCCTGCTGCTGATCGTCACGTTCGGCCCGCCTCTGCTGATGCTGATCGCCTTCTCACTCGAGAACAGCGGGCCGGATGGCTTCGTCGAGTGGGTGAAGGTGTTCGGTCAGATCTTCGCCGGCTCGGCGGCAATGGGCGTTGTCTTCGCTGCGATCGGGCTGGCGATATCGGCGTCGACCGACCGCATCGTCGTGGCGACCGCAACAATTCTCGCCGTCATGCCCGCGTCCGCCGTTGCCACCGACGTCCTCGTCGACGAGGCCGATCTGCCCACCTACATCCGACTCGCGAATCTCCCGAATCTGCCTCGAGAAGTGATCTACCGCATCCACGGAGAGCGCGGCCTGTGGGGCTCGGCAGCCAATCCGACCTGGACCATCTACCTGGCCGCCGTGGCCTGGGTGACCGTGTCGCTGTCGTTCGTCTGGTTCCGTTATCGAAGGCTCCTGGTCCGCCGATGACCGATTCGCCGCCGACATCACCACCGCCGACATCGCCACCGCCGTCCGCCGAGGAGCACACCCGCTCCCCCGGTGTGGCCGCCGGCAGACACGACGCTGCTGGTCAACGACGTGTCGAAGTCCTTCGGCAGCCTCGTGGCCGTCAGCAACGTCACGCTTGCATTCCGGCCCGGCGTCACGGCGCTCCTCGGTCCGAACGGGGCGGGCAAGTCGACCCTTCTCCGGATGATGTCCGGCCAGGCCAAGCCGAGCACCGGGCAGGTCTGGGTCGTCGGCGGCGATCCGCGCGTCGATGCCGACGCCCGCGGGCGTATCGGCCTCGTACCGCAACAAGATGGCGTGTTCGAACGCGAGAATCTGCTCGATGTCGTCAAGCTCGGAGCGATCCTCTCCGCCATCCCCGACCCAGAAGGAGCCGCCAGACGGGCGCTCGCATCGGTCGAACTCGACACGTCGATCGAGCGCCCGGTCGGTGCGTTCTCGAAGGGCATGCGCCAAAGGGTGAAGATCGCTGCGGCGCTCGTCCACGATCCAGACGTCTTGATGCTCGACGAGCCCCTCAACGGACTCGACCCCAAGCAGCGGCGACAGATGATCGGCCTGTTCCAGAACCTCGGGGCGCAGGGCAAGACCGTGATCGTGTCGAGCCACGTGCTGGAAGAAGTCGAGCGGTTCGGGTCCAACGTGGTCGTGATCGCGAAGGGCCGCGTCGCAGCCGAGGGCGACTTCCACAGCATTCGTGCGCTCATGGAGGACCAGCCGCTCCGGGTCCGTGTGGTGTGTGCGCGATGCCCGGGCGGTGTCGTCTGCCATGGTCGGTGCCGGGTCGGTGGTCGGCTGCCGGCTCGCCGATGACCGCCAGGTCGAGTTCGTGACCGAGGACATCAGACGCTTCCGTCGCGACATCGGTCAGGTGTGCCACGAGCGAAACATCCGCCTCGAGGAGGTCTACCCGCTCGACGACGATCTCGAGAGCGTGTTCCGCTACCTGGTGGGCGGACCGGCAAAGAGCGTGTCGTGACCGCCGTCCTCGCCACCTACCGCATGTTGCTTCGTCAGCAGCTCACGACGGGCCGGCTGGCCCTGGTCACCGGTTTCAGCGCGCTCGGCCTCGCAGTCGGGTTCGCCATCGGGCGGACCGACGGGATCACGAGGATCGAGGACAGCGTCGGATTCCTCTCGGGGTTCGGACTGGCACTGATGGTGCCGATCATCTCGCTCGTCCTCGGATCGTCGACCTTCGGCGAGTTGGTCGACGACGAAACGCTCGTCTACCTGTGGCACCGCCCGGTCGCTCGGTGGAAACTGGCGCTCGCCGGCACGCTCTCGGCGTCGAGCGTCGCCATCCCCATGACCGCCATTCCCCTGGCGATCGCGGCGTACATCGCGTCCGGCGATACCACGGCGACCTGGGCGACCGCGCTGGCGGCCACCTTCGCCGCCTTCGCCTACAGCTCCCTGTTCGTGTTCGTCGGGCTCCTGCTCCGCCGCGCGCTCATCTGGGGCCTTGTCTACCTGTTCATCTGGGAGCTGTTCATCGCCAGCGTCGGGGGCGGCTCGGCCCAACTCTCGATCCGCACCTATCCGACCTCGATCCTGGCCAGAATGACCGACGTCGAGATTCGTCTGGCGGACAGCTCGGTCACCACCGGCATCGTGGTCAGCCTCGCGATCGGTTTCGTCGCCGTCGGCCTGACGGCGTGGCGTCTCCGACCGCATGGATGTTGCATAACCGACGACGTAGCGTGCTGGGCAATGCCGAAGCTGTCGTCGCCCGAGATCCTCGAATTCCTCGCTGAGCCCGGCCATCTGCTGCGCTTGGCCACCGTCGATGCTGACGGGATGCCCCGCATCGCCCCTGTCTGGTGCACGCATCGGGTCGACGGCCACGGGCTCGGCTCCATCCTGTTCACCCCTCGAGAGCGTTCGGTGTTCCTCACCAACCTTCGGCGCGACCCTCGCATCGCGCTCGTCGATCGACGAGGATTCGCTCCCGTACCGCAAGGTCTCGGTCCAGGGCTCGGCTCGTGTCGTCCACGACGTTGGCCACGACGACGATTGGCGTGACGTCTATCGCGAGATCGCCGGCCGGTTCCTCGACGCTGAGGGCGCCGACCGGTACCTGGCTGCGACCCACGATCAACCACGAGCACTGATCGCCGTCGACCTCGATACGGCGAGGGTCACCACCTGGCGGATGCCCGTCGGCGACGAGCCGGGTACCGGCATCTGGGCCTCTCGCTACTACGCAGACGGTTCGCGCGCATGAGCCGCCGAGAATGAAGCTCCGCTCCGAGCACGACGCCGTCATCGCCAAGCTCGCTGTGCCTGCCCTCGGCACGCTCATCGCCGAGCCGCTCTACGTCCTCACCGACACCGCGATCGTGGGCCGCATCGGCACCACCGAACTGGCAGGGCTCGCTCTGGCGAGCACGGTGCTGCTCACGGCCCACGCCATCCTCATCTTCCTCGCCTACGGGACGACGGCCGCCGTCTCCCGTCTGATCGGTGCCGGACAGGTCGGCGATGCGGCCGACCGTTCGATCCAGGCCCTGTGGTTGGCCGTCGGATTCGGCATCGCCGTGATCGCCGTGATCATGGTCACGGGGACATCGCTGCTCCGGCTCCTCGGCGGCGAGGGTGACGTGCTCGAGGCGGCCCAGCTCTACCTCGGCATCAGCATCTTCGGGTTCCCCTTCCTGCTCTTGATGATGAGCGCCGGAGGATCCTTCTACGGCAGACAGAACACCGTGACTCCCCTCGTGATCGCAGTGGCCGGTGCGGTCGCCAATCTGGTCATCGAGGTCGTCCTGATCTACGGATTCGGCTACGGGCTCGGCGCATCGGCGCTGGCAACCGTGATCGCGCAGATCGGCACAGCTCTGGTTGCGGTCTGGTTGGTGGTGCGGTGGTCGGCCACCGAGGGTGTGGGTCCTCAGCCGAACTGGCCGACGATGCGGAAGCTGCTCAGCGCGGGCAAGGCCCTCGTGGTTCGAACCGTCGCGTTGCGAGGATCCTTCACGCTGTCCGCCGCGGTGGCGGCCCGGATCGGGGTGGCCGAATTGGCGGCCCATCAGGTGGTCCTGCAGGTATGGGGGACACTCGCCCTCGCGCTTGGATGCCGTTGCGATCGCCGGCCAATCGCTGACCGGCAACTTCCTCGGAGCAGGTGAAGTCGAGCGTGCTCGGGGAGCAGCCAGACGAATGATCGAGCTGGACGTGGTCTTCGGTGTCCTCGCCGGCGTGGCGATCGTGGCAGCTCGTCAGCCGATCGCCGAGTTGTTCAGTACCGACCCGGACGTGATCTCGGCCTCGGCCTTCATCCTCGTCTTCGTCGCCGTCCAACAGCCGGTGAACAGCGTGGTGTTCGCTCTCGACGGCATCTTGATCGGCGCCGGTGATCTGACGTACCTGGCACAGACCATGGTGATCGCCACGGTCATCTTCGCTGCACTGGCCACGGTGGTCCTCCTGACCGGCGCCGGGCTCGGATGGTTGTGGGCCGCTCTCGGAGTCTTCATGTTGTTGCGGGCGGCGTTCATGTGGAGTCGGTGGCGAAACGATGTCTGGCTGGTGACCGGCGCCTGAACTGCGCTTGTTCGATCATCGACAGCCGTCCTCGGCGACGCGGATCGGTTCGACGATGGCCGGGGCCCCGCGGGCCACGACGACGGCAGCGAGCCTCCGATCCGATCCGATGGCCGAACCGACGTCGAGCGCGATCACGGCCTCGAACGCCGTCGCCAGCGCCTCGTCCGACCGCTGCCGGGATCGGTCGACCGCGCCTCGCAACGCCTCGACGTGGAGCGACAGCATCCGGTCGACCAGGTCGGGGGCGAAACCGAGCGAGGCGGCAACGACAGGATCAGTGGCCGCAATCAAGAACAAATCGGTACACATCGGATCGACATCGGCCCTGGGCCGACACTCGGGCCGCACCACCTGCTCGAGCATTACGACCAGTTCGCGCGGCGCGAGCTCGGGCCGTGCGACCAGGTCTGGCCGAGCGACCAGGTCTGGCGGCGCCAGTTCGACCGAAGTCGCCTCACAGCCCATCGGGCTGGTCGCTGTCGCCGGCGGCGGATCGCCCGGAGCCAGACCCTGGCTCGGCGGTGTCGCGGCGGTCGAGCACCCCACCACCATCGCCGCGAGGAAGACCATCGATCGAGCTGTCATGAGCACATCCTTCGAAGTGCGCCCCATCGGGGCGGTGTCGAGCTTCGGGGGAAGTGCTGTTGCTCAGGCTACGGGACCCACACCACGCCGACCACGCCGACGATCTCGGGGCCGCTCGCACCCATGGCGACGAAGAGGTTGACCGTCCGCCACCCGCTGCCGTCGTTGCTCGGATCGGTGAGCTGCACCACCGAGGTACCGGCGAACCGGCTGGCGAACATGTCGTTCTGATTTCCGTACGGGGACACCTCGAACCCATCGAGCAAGTGCGACGGAGACCTTGGACTGGCCGAGCAGTCGTTGTGTCGGTGAGAAGAGCTCTCGTCCTGTCGCTTCGAGTGGGCCGACGAGGTCGGCCGGCAGCGTCCATTCGTCCGCCTTTTTCCAGAAGTCGAACCGGCAAAGCGTCCCGGCCGGAACCCGACCGAAGGTCACTCTGCAGGCCGATCGTGACACCGCGGGAGCTCCATGGCAGGGCGGCAAAGGCACCGTCGTCGCCCCGCAGACCGGCGACGAAACCATCGCCGATCGAGCGGAGGTCGTCATCGGCGATTTCGGCGTCGATCGTCAGGTACCGGGCGTTGACCCAGCCCCACTGGCGCCCGTCGTCGAGCGGCTCCGGGAGCCAGACGTTCCACCATTCCTCGCCGCTCACCGTTGCCTGTTCGCCGTAGATGGGTTCCCCGTCACCGACGAACGCCGAGAGAGCAGCACGTTTGCGGATACCACTCTGGCCCGAGGGGAGAACATCGAGCCGTTCGCCGTCGGTGCCGGGGAGACTGCGCACGACCAGTCCACCGTCTGGGTCATCGACGGAGATGGACGTGACGAGATGGTCGGGGCCGGCCAGCGGTGCGTCGATGACCACGGGCACGGCCGAGAACGGGTTCGAGGCGGGTCTCGGTGCCGCCGGACGCCTGAACGACGACCCAGGCCGGCCCGGGCCCGGAGACCTCGAGATCGACCGAGAACGGGGCCAGGACTCCGAAGTTGCCGGCCATCGCCGACCGGCGGGCCAGCCAGACACCGTCACGGCTGGAGAACAGTTCGACGTTCACCGTTGGCATCTCTTCGAAGCCTTCGCCCTGACCGGACACCGTCAGAGTCGAGCCCTTGATCGTCGAGAGCAACGACGGCGATTCGATGACCGCCCGTGGGGAGAGCGCCTGGACAACGACGACACCGCGGGAACCATCGTCCATGTCGACCGAGCCGAGCTGGAGGACGGTCACATCGCCGATCTCGCCGTTCTCGGAAATGCGGGTGACCCTGGCGAGAGAACCCTCGACCGACCAGGAAACGTCCTCGCCGTCACGTTGGATCAGCTCGAGGAAGCCCTGCACCGCGCCCCCAGGTGTCGAAGCCCGCGGACCGAGGATTCCGGCCGGCGCAGCCGGGAGATCGAATGAGTCCGGAGTTGCCTCGGACACCTGGGTCGAGGACGGCTCGTTCGCTGCCGCGTCGGCGTTCTGGTCGAGGGGCGGAAGCTCGTTCTCGATGGCCGCCGCTCCGTTCGGATCGGTGGAGGAGGACGGAAGGGCAACGACGTCACCGTCGTTGCCGCCGCGAAGGGACAGCGCCCCGACGCCGCCGATCACGAGGAGAACAGCAGCGGCAACGATCAGGCGGATGGACAGCCGAGGTCCAGACGAGGTCGGGGCCAATCGGGCCTCGATGCGCTTCAGTCCGTCGGCGGACGGCTCGATTCGTTCGGCGTGAGAGTGGAGGGCGTCTCGGAGATCGTGTTCGATGGTCATGATGGGTTCTCGTCGTTGAGGTTCACGGCTGACAAATCGGCTGACACATCGCCCGACCCATCGGCTGACACATCGCCTGACATGTCGTCAGTGCCGAGCAGGTCGGCGAGCTTCTTGAGGCCGCGATGAGCGTGGGACTTCACCGAACCACGAGCGATGCCCAGCGTGTCGGCAATGTCGGCCTCCGACAGGTCGAGGTAGTACCGCAGGGCCAGCACCGAGGCCTGCTTCTCGGGCAATCGGCGAAGCGCAGAGATGATGCGATCGTGCTCGGCCCCGGCGACGCCGCCTTCCTCGGCCGCGGCGACCGGGCTCGGGGTCTCGGGCGTGTGCGCCCGGCGGACCTGCCGCTTGCGGAGGGCAGACCGGGCTCCGTTCAACACCATCGAGCGGAGGTAGCCCGCCTCCTTGCCCGGTTCGATCGCGTAGTTGCCGGCCACGAGCTTCACGAACGCGTCCTGCACGACCTCCTCGGCCGTTTCCTGGTCGTCGACGCTGAAAGAAGCGAGTCGAACCAGTGATCGATAGTGCTGCTCGTAGAGGTCGGGCAATGCGGCACGAAGCTCATCCCCGTGACGATCCGGTACGAGACGAAGGTCGGGGCGTCCAGCCTCGGCCTGACCGGCGCGGGGTCGTCGGAAACGCGGAGTTCGGTTCGACCGCGTCGACTGGCTTCTCCCAACTCCGTTGTCTTCCAAGGCCAACACCCTCATGCTCGATACAGACGCCTCGCGGCGCTGTTCGGTTTACCGACGTGTCAGAACTTCGACAGGTTGTACGGTCGCCGTTCCGTCAGGAACGCTCGATCCACACGGCGAACGATGTCTGGGTCCGCCTGCACGACACCGACGCGGGCCAACTCGCAGAGGCGGTGATCGCCGAGCAGGATCATCCCGAGGTGACCCGGTGACAGCTCGAGATCCGCTGGTTCATCGACCCGCTCGACCAGTGCAGCGCCGCTCGAGATCGTGACCCGCCAAGGACCCCGCTGATCATCGAAGAGCGAATCGTCGACGGCGAGCACGAACGTGTCGTCAGATTCGTAGCTGCGAGCGGCCAGCAGGCTCGGTACGTCGAGCGGTCGGAGCCACAGCAGATCGTGCTCGTCCACTGCATGGAACTGGCGCGGATCGAAGAGTCGGTGACGAGCTGGGAAGTCGACCGGCCCTTCCGGCCAGCGAACGTTGCGTTGGAGCGGTACGCCCATTGCGAACTGGAACAACGCCAGTTCCGTGGTGACCGATGATCCGAGCAGCTCGCGAATCGTGAGGACGTCGTCGTTGACCCAGCTTCCCTTCTCCTTGACGGAGTAGAGGAGGTAGCCGTCCGGGTGGCCGTGCGCGTCGCGATGAACAATGGCGATCTGCTTGCCGCCGCCTCGCCAGGTCGCCTTGGCACCACAGACACGCTGCCACCAGAGTTCGTTTCGCGACCCCGTACCCGGCACGACTGCGGCGCACGCCTCGTATGCCGCTCGCAAGGGTTCGATGGCCTGTGTGATGTCACCGACCAGCTCGATGCTTCCGGGATCATCGAGCGGCTCGCGGAGACCCGCACGATCGGGATCGATCTCGTAGCCGACCACCGTGGTCGCGTGGCCGTAGCCGAACTGGCCGTAGATGCTCGACTCCGATGCATTCAGGAGCGAGGCGACGCTCCCCCGCTTCCGGGACCGTGTGAGGTGCTCGTTGATCATCGCACGGAGCGCACCCCGCCCCCGCTTGGTGATGTCGCCGCCGACAGCGGTCAGCGCCGCAACCGGCACCGACGTCCCGCCCGGCAACGAGAGCTCGAACTCGTAGGCAGCGCACGAACCCAGCAGGTCGTCGCCGTCGGCCACGCCGATGCACAACTCGTAGGGGACCTCCTGCTCCACCCGTTCCCGCTCCTCGGGCTTCGGTTCCTCCCACATCGCCCCGAAGGACGCAGCAACGAGCTGGTCGAACGGTCGCCACTCGTCGTAGTTCTCGGGGGTCACGATGCGAAGGCCCATCGGGAGAGTCTGCCCGCCGGAGCGACCCGAGACTTCGCTTTTCGTACGGACTGCGACCGTCGACCACTGCGTCCCTTTTGCCCCTCGGCCGCTGGCGCGGTAACAAGACCGCCATGACCACGATCAACGACGTGACCGAATTGACGCGAGACGGCGATGTGGCGGTCATCACGCTGGACTCCCCACCGGTCAACGCACTCAGTGCGGTGGTTCGCGATGGGCTGTGGGAGGGGTTCCGTCAGGCGATCGAGTCGGACGCGACCGCGATCGTTCTGATCTGCGCCGGACGCACCTTCATCGCCGGTGCCGACATCACCGAGTTCGGTGGCGCCAACACCGGGAAGGGACTACACGAGGTCCAGGACATCATGGAGAGTTCCCCCAAGCCGGTCGTGGCAGCCATCCATGGCACCGCGCTGGGAGGCGGCCTCGAGGTTGCACTCTGCGCTCACTACCGGATCGCCGTCCCCAGCGCGAAGTGTGGCCTTCCGGAGGTGCATCTCGGACTCCTCCCCGGGGCCGGCGGCACGCAGCGCCTCCCACGAATCGTCGGTCCGCAGAAGGCGCTGGAGTTCATGACCGCAGGCACCCATGTGCCGGCCACGGCGTGTCTCGAGATGGGTCTCGTCGACGAGTTGGCATCGGAGGGAAACCTCCTCGCCGATGCCGTCGCGTATGCGAACCGACTGGTGACCGAGGGCCGCCCACTGAAGAAGGTCAGCGAGAACGACGAGAAGGTGACCGGCGTCGATCCGCAGATCTTCGCCGACTTCCGGAAGTCGAAGGCGGCCAGGAAGTTCCGCGGTTTCAAGGCACCCGAAGCCATCATCAAGACGGTCGAGGCCGCCGTCTCGCTCCCCTTCGACGAAGGGATCGCCCGAGAGCGTGAGCTGTTCACGGAGCTGGTCACGAGCCCGGAGAGCGCGGCCCAACGTCATGTCTTCTTCGCTGAACGTCAGGCGTGGAAGATCCCGGACGTACCCCGCGACACGCCGGTCCTGCCCGTCGAGTCGGTCGGCATCATCGGCGCCGGAACCATGGGCGGCGGCATCGCCATGAACTTCGTGAACGCCGGAATCTCCGTGACGATCGTGGAGACCAAGCAAGAGGCGCTCGACCGAGGCCTCGGCGTGGTCAGGGCCAACTACGAGCGGAGCTCGCGCAACGGCCGATTCCCGATGGAAGAAGTCGACCGTCGTATGGCGATGATCACCCCCTCGCTGTCGCTCGACGACCTGGGCGATGTCGACATGGTGATCGAGGCCGTGTTCGAGAACATGGGTGTGAAGAAGGAGATCTTCGGCAAGCTCGACGAGGTCTGCAAGCCGGGCGCTGTGCTGGCCACCAACACGAGCGCGTTGAACATCGACGAGATTGCGTCGGCGACGAGTCGACCCGAATCCGTGATCGGCATGCACTTCTTCTCGCCGGCCAACGTCATGCGTTGCCTCGAGGTGGTCAGGGCCGACCACACGTCGTTGGAGGTCATCAACACGGCGATGCAGACGGCAAAGAAGATCGGCAAGCTCGGCGCGTTGGTCGGGGTCTGCCCCGGTTTCGTCGGCAACCGGATGCTCTTCCAACGAGGAGTCCAGGCGCAGGCCATGCTCGACGAGGGGGCGATGCCGTGGGAGGTGGATCGTGCGCTCTACGAGTTCGGGTTCGCGATGGGGCCCTTCCAGATGAGCGATCTCGCCGGTCTCGACATCGGTTGGTCGAAGGAGACCTCGAAGGGACTCACGATCCGTGATCGCCTGTGCGAGCTCGATCGGCGTGGCCAGAAGAACGGTGCCGGCTACTACGACTACGACGAGAACCGGACCCCGACGCCCTCTCCGATCACCGAGGAGATCGTCAAGGAGTTCGCGGCCAAGGCAGGCAAGGAACCGCGCTCTGGGGACACGGCGTTCACCCAGGAGGAGATCATCGAACGGTTGGTCCTCCCGATGGTGAACGAGGGAGCCAAGATCCTCGAGGAGCACAAGGCCATTCGGTCATCGGACATCGACATGATCTGGATCACCGGATACAACTGGCCCGCCTATCGGGGAGGCCCGATGTTCTACGCAGACCAGATGGGCCTCGACAAGGTGCTGGAACGGCTTCGGGCTCTGGAAGCCGAGTACGGCGACTTCTGGAAGCCGGCCGCCCTGATCGAACAGCTCGCCGCACGTGGTGGCACCTTCGCCTCCGTACCCGCCTCCCCCATCGCCGTCTGAGACCGGGGTCGCGGGGGTCAGCGGCGGGAGTTCAGGATCTGGTTGACGACCTTGCCGTCGGCCTGGCCGCGGGTGGCCTTCATGATCTGACCGGTGAAGAAGCCCTGCATCTTGCCTCGCTCACGATCGTCACCGTTGACGAAACGTTCCCACTCGTCGCCGTTCTCGGCGATCAGGTTGTCGATCAGCCCTTCGAGCTCGGATGTGTCCATCGCCTCGAAACCCATCGCCGCCGCGATGTCGGCCGGCGAACCACCTGAGCCGACCATCTCGGCCAGCACCGTCTTCGCCTGGGTCGACGTCAAGTCGCCACCGGTCTCCATCGAGACGAGAGCGGCGAACGCGGCAGGATCGAGCGAACCGGCACCCTCATCGACCGACAGATTGTTGATCACGTGGTTGACTGCTCTACCTGCCTCGGCACCGGCCTCGATTGCCGCGATCGCCAGACCGTCGAGGTCTTTCTCGACGACGAGCGCCGCTTGCTCGGCGGCCACTCCCCGCTCGACCAGGCCCAGCCGTCGTTCACGGGGCAACACCGGCAGTGACGCCCGGATCTCTTCGATCCATTCCGGCGATGGGTCGACCGGGACGAGGTCAGGGTCGGCGAAGTAGCGGTAGTCCTCGGCCTGCTCCTTGGAGCGCCCGGCCCGGGTTCGGCCACCCTCTTCATCCCAGTGACGGGTCTCCTGGACCGGCCGATCACCGGACTCGTAGAGGTCGACGTGCCGCTTGGCCTCGTACATGATCGCTCGGCCGAGCGAGCGCAACGAGTTCACGTTCTTCACTTCACATCTCGTCCGAAGCTCGTCGGAACCGGCAGGACGAACCGAGATGTTCGCATCGACCCGAAGCGAACCTTCCTCGAACTTGCCGTCCGACACTTCGGTCGCGATGAGGATTCGCTGCAGCTCGGCGACGTACGCCTTGGCCTCCTCTGGGCCCCGAATGTCGGGATGCGAAACGATCTCGAGCAGCGGGACCCCGGCCCGGTTGTAGTCGACCAACGAGTAGCCGGCGTCGTGGATGCGACCGGAATCACCGATGTGGGTGCTCTTCCCGGTGTCCTCCTCCATGTGGGCCCGTTCGACCCGAACGCGATAGCCGGACGGGAGCTCCAGCCAGCCGCTGATGTTCAGCGGTCGGTCGTACTGGCTGATCTGGTAGTCCTTCGGCATGTCGGGGTAGAAGTAGTTCTTCCTGGCGAACACGCAGCGCTGCACTGTGCAGTTGAGGGCCAGCCCGAGGCGAATCGAGAGCTCGACCGCTTTGCCGTTGACCACCGGCAGGGTGCCAGGCAACCCCAGACAGACCGGATGGACGTTCGTGTTCGGGTCGGAACCGAAGTGATTGCGGGCCGGCGAGAACATCTTGGTCTTGGTCGCGAGCTCGGCGTGGACCTCGAGTCCGATCACCATCTCCCATGCTTCGTCGAGCGACGTCGTTTCGCGCTGAACCGTCGAGTCGACGGTCCAGGTGTCGAGCAGCGTGCTCGACACCGGCTGTTCGATGGCCTGCTCCTGGTTGCTCATGACCTCAACTCCGATCGACGGCTCGCATCAGCCGCTTCGAGGACCGCACCGACGGCCATGAGTCTGGACTCGCTCAACAACGGGCCCAGCACCTGCACACCGACCGGGAGTCCCTCTCGACCCGATCCGAATGGCACCGAAATGGCAGGATGACCGGCCAGGTTCGACGGAATGGTCGCGACATCGTTGAGGTACATCGCCAGCGGATCGTCCTTTGTGCCGAAGGGGAACGCGACACAGGGCGACGTCGGGGAGATCAGGACGTCGAAGTTCTCGTACGCCCGAGCGAAATCGTCGATGATCAACGTCCTGACCCGCTGCGCTTTGCCGTAGAACGCGTCGTAGTAGCCGGCGCTCAGGGCGTAGGTCCCGAGCATGATCCGGCGCTTCACCTCCGCACCGAAACCGGCGGTGCGAGACGCCTTCATCATTCCTGCCGTGTTGGCTGCGCCAGATTCCCGATGGCCGTAGCGAACACCGTCGTAGCGGGCCAGGTTCGACGACGCTTCCGCCGGTGCGATCAGGTAGTACGCCGAGAGGCCGTAGATCGTCGATGGCACCGAGACCTCGCCGACGGTTGCACCCGCGGCAGCAAGAGCCTCAGCCGCAGCAATCGTCTGGGCGAGCACTTCGGGTTCGAACCCATCGACGAGGTCGCCGGATCCCGCCAGCTCGGAGATGATGCCGACCCGCAGACCGGCAACACCGTCGTCGAGATGAGGCAGCGTCGGTTCGATCACTTCAGGAATCGAGGTCGAGTCGCGCCGATCATGACCGGCGATCACGTCGAACAGGGTGGCGGCATCAGCCACGGTCCTGGCGAACGGCCCGATCTGATCGAGTGACGACGCAAAGGCAATGAGGCCATAGCGGCTCACAGCGCCGTATGTGGGCTTGAAACCGACCACACCGCAGAGCGCGGCAGGCTGGCGAATCGATCCGCCCGTGTCCGACCCGAGCGAGATCGGCGCGAATCCGGCCGCCACGGCCGCCGACGACCCGCCAGACGAGCCACCGGGAACCAGGCTCGTGTCGAGCGGATTCTTGGTCGGGCCGAAGGCGGAGTTCTCGGTGGAGGAGCCCATCGCGAACTCGTCGAGGTTGGTCTTGCCGACGGCAACGGCGCCGGCCGCGGCCACCTTCTCGACCGACCGTGGCGTCGTACGGCGGCTTCCACCCGTCGAGAATCTTCGAAGAACAGGTGGTGGGGATGCCCCGCGTGCACAGGTTGTCCTTCAACGCGATCGGCACACCGGCCAGCGGGCCGGCACGCTCACCCCTTGCGATGCGGTCGTCGACGGCCTTCGCTGCGGCCCTGGCCGAGTCGACCAACACACAGTTGAAGGCGTGGATCTCGGATTCTCGTCGCTCGATTGCATCGAGGTGAGCGTCGATGACGTCGGCGGCGCGGATCTCCCCGGCGTTGACCGCGGCGGCGATACCGACCGCTGTGGTCGGCAGACCGTGGCTGCTCGAACCGTCCGACATCACATCTCCTCCCCGAGTGCCGGCGGCACCTTGAACTGGTGCGCCTCGGAGTCCGGGGCAGCCGCCAGCGCCTCGTCGCTGACATCGACTGCCTCCACGACATCATCTCGAAAGACGTTCCGCAGCGGATACGGATGATGGGTCGGCGCAACATCGCCGACGTCGAGGGCCTCGACGTCAGCCGCATGCTCGAGAATGGCTGCCAGCTGCCCGGTGAACGTCGCCAGCTCCTCATCGGTCAACTCGAGCATCGCGAGATCTGCGACCTTGGCGACATCATCAGCGGTCAACCCGACGTGTTCTCGATCATCAGACATCTGGGCAAAGCTATCGACGATCCAGCGAGGACCGAGGACGTTTCTTCAGGAGTACGGATCGTCGTCGAGCGGCTCCTGCCACCAATCAGCGGGAGCCGGCACCCAGTCGGGATCGGGGTGGATGCAATCGACCGGACACACCGGCAGACACTTGTCGCAGCCGGAGCACAGCTCGGGGATGATGACGACGTCGATGCTGTGGTTGAAGATCGCACCCAGAGGCTTCGGGCAGGCACGAAGGCAGGCATCGCAGTTGATGCACTCCATCATGTCGATCATCATCGGCGGGTTCTTCCAGACCGGGTTCCTCTCGCGAGTCTCGATCCGATGCTGGCGACCCGTCTTCCGCTGAGCGGGTGGAGAGTCCGGCGACGCCATGCGGCGACGTTAGCCGACCCGCGAACACCGACCAATGAGTCGCTGACGAGCCGGACCTCGACATGCCACGAACGGCTCGCCGGATGTAGCGTGCAGGCACTCTCGAGTCCACCCGGAGTCTGCGTGACACAGCCCGAACCCTTTCTCTCCGATCGCTGGATCGACAATGCTCGCGCTCTTCGTGCCGAGTTCGACGATCAAATCCCCGTCCCGCCGATCGCGGTGCGGATGAACGTCATCGTGACCGACATCGGCCATCGGCCAGACGGCCCTCTGCACGGCCACATCGACAGCTCCGACGGCGATCTCATCGTCGAGAAGGGCCACCTCGACGATGCCGAGCTGACGATCACCGTCGACTACGCAACAGCGAAGGCCGCCTTCGTCACACGCGATCCACAAGCGGTCATGCAAGCCTTCTTCGCCGGCAAGATCTTCGTCGATGGCGACGTGTCCCGCCTCATGGCACTGCAGCCCGGACCCCCCAACGGCGCAGCGATCGAGATGTATCAGCGACTCTCGGCCATGACCTCGGCCGACTGACCTCGCTTCGGCAGCGTCATCGACACGCCGCACGCCGAGCACGGCGACTCCGGCCGCAATCAGGAAGGCCACCTGATAGCTGTCGACGACCGCTGCGACCTGGGCTGGCCCGGTGCGCCCATCCCCCTCGATGCTCGCCTGCACGGCCTGGAGGACCTGGACACCCACCACCAGCCCGACCTGCTGCAGCATCTGTTGCGCTGCGCCGGCCACGCCGAGGTCCTCATCGCTCACGCTGTTGGCAACCGTCGCCGTGAGGATCGGGGCAGCCGCTCCCATGCCCAGACCGGCCAGACCGAGCGCGAACGCGACCATGACCAGGGAACCACCGGACGCTCCGCTGCTCAGCAGCACCATCGACACTGCGATCGACAGGCCACCACCGACAGCGAGGATCCGCTCACCCACGCGCTCGACGAGTCGACCGGTGACAGGTCCGGTCAGCGAGAACATGAGCGGACGAGCGATGATCACACGGCTCGTGACCGCGGCGGTCGCGCCGAACGCCACGCTCTGGAGCATCAGGGGAGCCAGCACGAAGCTGCCCATGTAGGCCGCGAACAACAAGGCCAACGTCACGGTCGGGACGACGAATCCGGGCATCGTCCAGTAGTGGGGCGGGATCAGTGGATGGTCGCTGCGACGCTCGATCCGAGCGAACGCGGCGATCGCCACGACACCGAGGATGGCGAACGCCAGCACGATCGGTTCGAAGGGTCCGTCTGCCGCCAGCGTGACCGCAACCAGGATGCCCCCGACTCCGAGACCCAACGTCGCTGCTCCGCGGCAGATCGAAAGCCGCGGTCGCCTGCCGTGTCGTCTCCGGGAGGATGAAGCCGGCCAGAACAGCGGCCAGGAACACCAGCGGTGCCTGGCCGATGAAGACCCATCGCCAGTCGATCTTGTCGATGATCAGACCGCCGGCGACCACACCGATGACCGGTGACCCGGCGCCGACGAATGACCACCAGCCGAGGGCAACGGCGCGTTCCCGGGGAGCGAACAGGCGATTGATGAACGCGAGGGCAGACGGACCGATGGCCGCCCCGCCGACCGCAGCCAGCAGGCGGAACACCACGAAAGAGCCGGCCGACCACGACGCGGCGATCAGGATCGTGAAGAACGCGTTGACCACGAGTCCGAAGAGGAAGACCGAGCGATGGCCCCGCTGGTCACCCAGCTTGCCGAACGTGGGGCCGAGAACGGCGCTGACCAGAATCGGTCCGGTGACGGCCCAGACAATGGTCGACTGCGCTGCCCCGAACTCGTCCGCGATCTTCGGAACGGCGACGGCGATGGCCGTGACGCTGAGGTTCACCATGAACATGGCGGTCAGCACCACCGTGAGGGCGATGGAGGCGAAGCTGTCACGAGCCTGCGCTCGTTTCGCCACCCGGCGTCTGGTCTCGAGCAGCCCCCAGGGCAGGATCGGTACCGGGAAGTTCCCCGATCCGAATCGCGTGAGCGAGCTGAAGCGTTCCTCGTCTGTACCGTCGCGCTCGAGCGCGAGGAGGGAGTGGGTCGCGGCGAGTCACGTGGCTTCACGGTAGGTCGGATCAGCAAAGGCGACGAATCAGCGTCGACGGGTGAAGATGATGATCTCCGAGCCCTTTCGCAGCACGTCGCCGGCCGGTGGATCGGTGGCGATGACGTCACGGTTCGGCGGTCCATCGGTGTCGCTCACCACGAATCCGAGGGCAGCCAACTGATCAGCAGCCTCGGCCGCCGACATCCCCGAAACGTCGGGAACGGTGATGAACGGCAGACCCAACGACACCACGATCGTGACGCTGCTCCCTCGTTCGACGGAGGTTTCGGCCACGGGATCGCTGCCGATGACCAGGCCCTTCGCCACCGATTCCGAGTAGTCCTCGGCCACGACGACGACAAGTCCGAGCTCGGTGAGCACCGCTTCTGCCTCCGCCTGCGTCCGGCCGGGGAGCGCGGGCAGGACGCGCGGTTCGGGGCCAGCGCTCACGACCAGATCGATGCGCTCGCCGGTCTCGACCTGCTCACCGGGCACCGCGGACGAGCTCAGCACGGTCCCATCCGGGACGATTTCGTCGAACGTGCGCTCCACGGCTCCGACGACGAGATCCTCCGCTGCCAGCGCTTCTTCTGCATCGGCCAGGAGGAGCCCCTCGAGAGCCGGCACGTCGTGCAACAGCAGTCCCTCGGAGACGAGCAACACCACGACGCTGCCCTCTTCGAGCTGGACCCCGGCGGCGGGCGCCTGGGTGAGGACCTCGCCGGGAACGGAGTCGTCGGCCCTGGTGACCGATGACTCGACGGTCCAACCGTTCTGGATGATCTCGGCAGTGACGAGGTCGATGTCACGGCCGACGTAGGTTCCCACCGGGAAGGTGACCGGCTCGGGGATGGCCTCCTCGAACACCGCATCGAGAGCGCCCGTGGCGTTGAGCACCAGCGCCACGCCACCGAGGGTCAACAATGCGATGAGCGCCCACCACCAGCGGTGCCCGACCCCTCGATGGTCGATCCGAGTCGGCATCGTCGTCGTACGGCGGCGTGTCGATCGACCCAGTCCCGTTCAACGCAGTCTCGTTCGGTGCGGTGGCTGAATCAGTCTCGTGCAGCGCGTCTCGTGCAGCGCGGTCTCGTGCAGCGCGGTGGCCGAGTCGCTCGCCACGTTGCCCTCCGATGTCGGCATCGGCACGGTCGGGTCGGCCTCGATCCCGTGGACGACCGCCCGATCGACCAACACCAGCTCGTCGCGTTCAGAGCCCAACACGACGACGTCGTCATCGTCTGCCTCCGGCGGCAGCCCGGCGAGCGGGAGATCACCCGGTCTCGGCAGAGTCGAGGCAACCGCTTCCATCAGCGTCACGAACTCCGCCGCATCGGGTCGGTCGGAGGCGCTGGCACGGCCGGTTCTGGCCAAGGCCTCGCCAAGCGCACCGAGCGCAGGATCGACCTCGACATCGGAATCCTGCCGCAAGACCATCGTCGCGAGCGGGTTGGCGCCGACCAGCGGGACCTCGCCGGTGAGCGCCTCGATCAGGGTGAGACCGAGCGCATAGATGTCGGCTCGACCATCGATGCCTCGCCCCAACGCCTGCTCTGGTGCCGCATAGCGGGCAGTTCCGATCAACGCCCCGTCCGGCTCGGTCCACGAGGCCTCCGCCACCGCCCGGCTGATGCCGAAGTCGGCGACCTTGAGGCGCCCGGAGCCAGTGAACATGAGGTTCGCCGGTTTGATGTCGCGGTGGACGAAACCCTCGTTGTGGGCGTGGGCGAGGCCACTTCCGGCCTGGAGCCCGACCAGCACGGCCTGGGAGGGTGTCAGGAGGTGGCCTTCGTCGAGCAGTGCCCGCAACGAGCCACCTTCGAGCAGCTCGGTGACCAGGTACACCTGATCGCCTTCGGCCCAGTCGTAGATGGCGAGCAGGCTCGGGTGATTCAAGGATGCGGCGTGACGTGCTTCACTCTCGAATCGCCGACGGAACGGCCCGTCGGCGGCCAGCCCCTCGTGCAGCAGCTTGACGGCGACTTTGCGGCCGAGAGAACGGTCGGTGGCGGTGTAGACCCGAGCCGAGGTGCCCTGCCCGACGAGGCGGCCGAGTACGTAGCGCGCACCGAGCACCGTCTGACTGGCTGAATCGGCGCGTTGATCGGCGCGCAAGGACGATGGCTCCACGGACACGGAGGGAATGGTACCGACCACGCTGTGCGGTAGCAGGTACCCCCGGGCGGAGGAGCCAGTGCACCCGACTGCCCGTTGACCGATCAATCGGGGCACACTTGGTCGGTGACCGTTCGCCAGCGAATCATCGTCGGGGCCGCCGTGCTCGTTGCGTTCGCCTGCCTCGGCGTTGCCATTGCCTATTCCGGTGACACCTCGGTGGCCGGGCCGACCTTCAGCGGTAGCCCGGTCGACGGCGGTGGTGAGCGCATCGATGACCCCAACGCCCCGACTGACACGCTCGACGTCAACCCGATCGAGCGGTGGTTCCCGCTCGCCGGTGAGGGTTCAGCCTGCAGCGAACCGGTAGGGGTCGACCTCATCCCCGGCTACTCGGCGCTGCTCACCATCAACGGCATCGCCATCCCGGCCGAGGAGACGAATCAGCTCGTCTCGATCGACAGCAACGGCGACGGCACGACAGACGCCACCGCCATCTCGGCCGGAGCTTCCCAGGGTCAGGTCACCTGGGGCCCGGAAGAGGATTGTCCGTTCGGGACGATCCTTCGCCCGACGAACAACCGAGTGACGGCGTGCATCTACCGGGTCGAGGAAGGACCGGAGAACTGCCGGACTCGCTCCCGTCCCGACACCTTCGACTTCTGACCTGGGGTCGTCAGGCGGGGAGGTCGCCGGTCTCGAGAACGGCGACGAAGGTGGCCTCGTCGATCATGGGGATCCCGAACTCCTCGGCTTTGGTCACCTTGGATGCTCCCGGAGACTCACCGACGACCACGGCAAACGTCTTCTTCGACACCGATCCCGGATTCTTGCCTCCTCGACTCTTGATGGCATCCGCCGCGGAGTCCCGCGAGAAACCCTCGAGCGAGCCGGTGACCACGATCGCCTTGCCGTCGAGCACCTGGGCGACATCTGACCGATCCGGACCTTGCAGATTCACCCCGCCCCGCCGGAACTTGTCGACCAGCAACTGCGCCTTCTCGGAAGCGAAGTACGCCGAAACACTCGCCGCGATCACGGGACCGACCCCGTCGATGGCGGCGATCTCGTCGGCGGAGGCAGCGGCGATGGCGTCGAGATGCCCGAAGTGGGCAGCGAGGAGTTCGGCGCCGGACGGCCCGAAGTGGCGAACGCCGAGCCCGACGAGGAGCGAGGCGAGCGGCCGATGCCGAGCGGCCTCGACGGCGTTGCGCAGGTTGTCGACCGTCGTCTCGCCGAAACGTTCGAGTGCTGCGATCCGGTCGAAGTCCATGAGGAACACGTCGCCGATGTCGGAGATGATGCCCTCCTCGATGAAGCGAGAAACGACCTTCTCCCCCATCCCTTCGATGTCCATGGCCGAGCGGCTGGCGAAGTACTCGATCTGGGTCTGTTGACGGGCCGGACAGAGCGGATTCACGCAGAACGTGTGCGCCTCGTCCTCCGGCCTGACGAGCGTCTGGCCGCACGTTGGGCACACCACCGGGAAGTGCCATTCCGGCAGGTCGCCTGGCCGTTCTGCCAGCACGGGACCAAGGACCTCGGGGATCACGTCACCCGCCTTGCGAACGATCACGGTGTCGCCGGGGCGAACGTTCTTGATTGCGACCTGATCGGCGTTGTGCAACGTCGCCATCTGGACCGTCGACCCCCCGACGAACACCGGTTCCAACACGGCGAAAGGGGTGGCTTTGCCGGTCCGACCGATCGACACCTGGATGTCGAGCAGTTTCGTGGTCCGTTCTTCCGGCGGGAGCTTGAATGCCATGGCCCAGCGAGGCGCACGTGCGGTCGACCCCAACATGCGTTGCTGGGTCAGTGAGTCGACCTTGATCACCGCGCCGTCGATCTCGTAGCCGAGATCGTGGCGATGTTCCTCCCAGTGTTCGGTGAACGCCACGACATCGGCAATGGTCGCGGCCGCACGACGCTCGGGGTTCACCGGGAACCCCAGCTCCCCGAGCCAGTCGAGCGCCGCACCGTGCGTCGGCAGGTCCGGCCCTCCCTCGACCTGACCGAGCTGATACGCCCAGAAGGCGAGATTCCGGCTGGCGGTGACCGCCGGATCCTTCTGCCGCAGCGAGCCTGCTGCGGTGTTGCGAGGGTTGGCGTAGCGAGGTTGGCCGGCCGCCTCCTGTGCTTCGTTGAGCGCATCGAATTCGGCGACGGGAAGGTAGACCTCGCCACGGACCTCGAGGATCTGAGGGACGTTCGAACCGGTGATGGTCTTCGGGATGACGTCGATGGTGCGGATGTTGGCCGTGATGTCCTCGCCGACACGGCCGTTGCCCCGAGTGGCTCCCTGCACGAGCTCGCCGTTCTCGTAACGCATGGACAGTGCGATTCCGTCGATCTTGAGTTCGCACATGAACCCGATCTCCGCATCAGGAGCAACCTCGAGACCCCGGGCGACACGGTCGGCCCAGGAGCGCAGTTCGTCGTGGTCGAACGAGTTGTCGAGGCTCATCATGGGGACGGTGTGCTCGACCGGGGCGAACGTGGCCGATGGGGCCCCACCGACCAGCGAGGTCGGAGAATCATCTTTGGCGAGCTCGGGGTGCTCGGCCTCGAGTGCTTGGAGTTCACGCACCAACTGGTCGTATTCGACGTCGGGGATCTCGGGCGCGTCGAGTTCGTGATAGCGCCGGTTGTGATGGGCGATCGTGACCCGCAGTTCGTCGATCCGTCGTTCCGCCTGGTCGGTGTCCTCGCTCACGCGAGCGAGCGTAGCCAGCGGGTGAGACGCGGGCTTCCCAGTCGGCGGCGGTTCCCGGCACACTGTTCGCCGATGGCACGCCCGACCTCCCCGCTGATCGAATCGCTCGGCCTGTGGCCCATGCGGGTCGCATGGCTGGCGCTGCCGCTCCTGGCCGGCCCCGGGATCCGTGCCTTCCTCGACGTTCGCTCTACGCCGGTGGCGACCGTCGCCGAAGTCGGGCTGTGGGCGATGTGGTTCGCCGGCCTCGTCGCTCTGCTCGCGCCATCGACAATCGGACTGACCGTGCTCCGCCTCGCCGCTCCCTCGATCGCGGCAGCAACCCTCTACGGCACGGTCGCCCTCGGCGACTGGACCGCGGCCGCCGTCGGCGCCGTGGCCGCCACCTCACTCGTGCTGGTTGCCGTCATGCTTCCCCAGACCGGCGATCCGATGGTCAATGGATCCTCCTACGGTCCCGAACGTCGCCTCGCCCTGCGACCACCTGCGGCCCTGTTGCTGGGGCCCATCCAGCTGACCTGGTTCCTCATGTTCGGGGCGACCGCCACCGGCGCCATGCTGATCGCCGCCCGGCAGGCGTTGGTCGGTGTGCCACTCCTGCTCGTCGGGCTGGCCGCCTGTTGGCGGGGCGGGCGCTCGCTGCATCAGCTCTCCCGCCGATGGATCGTGTTCGTCCCGGCCGGGTTCGTCATCCACGACTACTGGTCGCTGGCCGAGTCGCTGCTGATTCGCCGCAGCGACATCGCCAGCCTCGGACCGGCGCCCCTCGACAAGGGCGAGCTGCTCGACCTCAGCGGCGGCGCGCTCGGCCTGGCGTTACTGGTCGAGACCAAGGAGAAGCTACCGCTCGCCCTTCGGGCGAAACAGGGCGTCGACACCTTCAGCGCCTACCGCCTCGTGTTCACGCCGACCCTGCCGGGACAGCTCCTGCACGAGGCACGAGTACGAGGTATCACGATCGCCTGATCAAGTCAGGTCGCTCGACCGGTGAAGGCCATCAGCTTGGCAACGGCGTCGTCGTGTGTCGCCTCGACGACGGCGGCGAAACCCTTGCCTTCGCCCCGATTGTCCGGCTGGATGATCTGCTCGGCGACACCGGTCACGAACGCGGTGAGCGGCTCCGGGGCTTCGAAGGTTTGGCCCGTCGCCTTGGCGAAGTCCCAGGCATGGATGAAGAACTCGAGGCTCAGGATTCCTGCCGGCACTGCGGCCGGAGCATCGCCGCCACCGAACGGGACCGTTCCTTCGATTCCTCGAGCACGCCATGCGGCAAGCGCCGACTCGGCGGCCTGAGCGATGTAGTCCTCGGCCGAGACTGCCTCGATCTCTTCGGGGATCTCGGCGCCGGCCATACCACCGAGACCACGAAGGCTCCTCATCAGATGCTCGACGAGCTCATGGACGGTGTACTCGCTGCACGGTGTCGGCAGTTCACGATCCTCCGAGGTGATGGCCGACATCACATGCCGACACAGCGCCCAGCTCGCTTCGGCTGCCGACAGATGGTCCGGCTCGTCGCCGCCGCTCGCCCACGGGTCGAGGCCGGCATCACCATCGGTGGCTGCGCCATCGAGGCGGTCCATGAAGTGCGTCCATCCTTCGCTGTGAGAGGCCTGTTGTTCCGCGGTCAGTCCCTGATGGGTGAGTCGAACTCGTGTCTTGTCGCCGACGGGTTCGAACTCGACCACGACGGTCGACGACCCCTGGGGGAAGATCGTCGCTGCCGACCCAACCCCACGTGTAGACCACCCGTTTCCCAGGTTCGATCTCGGTGAAGGTGCCGCCGACGATGTGACCCGGCACCATGGTGTAGCGATAGTCGCCACCGATGCGAAGATCGACCGCTGCGCTGACGGCCTGCCATCGGCGCAGGCGTTCCGGCTGGGTGAACAGGCCGAAGGCCTCGTCCGGCGATGACGTCGATGAGTCGTTCGTACGAGATCGAGGTGGTGTCGACAGATGCGTTGCTCATGAGCGGGGTTCCTTCGGTTTGATGGTGCTGGGTTCGGAAATGCTGGGTTTGATGGCTCTGGCCGACGACTCGATGTCGTCGAGTTCATTGACGAGGAAGACCTCGATGGCCGCCCTGGCTCGGCTCAACCCGTCCGGGTCGAGCTGGTACAGGCGATGACGCCCAGACCTGCGTTCGGTCACGATGCCGGCCTCCTTCAACACCTTGAGGTGCTGGGAGATCGCTGGTCGCGTGATGTCGAAGGTCTCGGCGATCGCGCTGACCGAAGCCTCACCGAGTTCGGCGAGGCGGGCAAGGATCTCGCGTCGGCGCGGTTCGGAGATCGCATCGAGGAGGTCCATCGCGAATACGTTAGCGATGGCTTACCTGTTCGTCAACGATCAACAGAATCGCACCGAGGCAATCGGCGGCAGATTCGACGACACGGTCATCCACGAATCTCCCGGTCGTCGCTCCACCACAGGTTTCCCGTCGTCGATCCCATGATCAGCCTCGTACCCTCGGCATCGATGTCGAGACCGTGGCGGTGGACCAGATCGAAGGCCGGTGCATCTGGCAACCCCTCGGTCAACACGTCGAACGACGCACCACCGTCGCGGGTACGGGTGACCACGAACCGGCCGTCGACGGGCACTCGCACCTCGTCGCTCACCGCCGGGACGAACCAGACAGTCTCGGGGTCGGACGGGTGGACAGCCACCGCGAATCCGAAGGTCGACGGTCCGGCGTCACCGATCTCGGACCACGAGGTGCCGTTGTCGATCGAGCGGAAGATGCCACAGTGGTGCTGCGTCCACAACGCATCAGGAGACGCGGCACAACGAACGATGCGGTGTGGGTCCTGCGTGTCCGGGTCGTCGGCGAGATCGGGTGGCACGAAGTTCGCCCGCATGCCGTGTGCCGCAACCGTCCAGGTGCTCCCACCGTCGTCGGTTCGCCATGCTCCCCCGCACGACACGCCGACGACGAGCCGCCCGGCACCACGCGGGTCGACGCTGATCGAATGCACACCGGCATCGTCGAAACCGCCACCGAACCACTTCTGTCTGGCCGGAAGGTTCCAGAACGACTCGACCAATTGCCAGGAATCGCCGCGGTCGTCCGAGCGGAACAGACCACCGGGAATCGTGCCGCACCACAACACGCCTGGGTCGTCAGGATGTCCGGGTTCGATCACCCAGCCCAGCTGCGTGGCCCAGACCAGCTCCTTCTGTGACATCGGGTTGATCTCGGACACATCGGCCGGTTTGGGCGGATACTCCGGCGCTGCGATCTCGATCCACGTCGCACCCCCGTCGTCGCTGCGATGCAGATGCACACCGAAGTGACCGTGATCGAGCGAGACGTACCACGCGCCATCGCGAGGGTCACGCATTGCGTTGGTGACCGGAACACCGGCGAACGCCGGGCCGGAGAGCGCAGGACGGCCATCGACGACGTCGAGCGTGAACAGACCCTTACGAGTGCCGATCAGCGCCGTGGCATCGCCAACCGAATTCGTGGGTCATGATTCAACCTCCGGAAAGCGCTTGGAACACGTGGATTCGATCACCGTCGCCGACATCGCCGGAGAGGTTCGTTCGATCGCTGATGAGCTCGTCGTTGTGAAAGACGGCGACGTGTTTGCGGATGGCTCCGCCGTTGTCCAGCACATAGCTCCGCACGAGCGGATGATCGGCGAAGTAGGCGTCGAGCACCTCACCGATCGTGACACCGTCGATCGAGGCCGCCGGGCAATCGACGTGACGCTGGAACGCTTTGGCGAAGACGACGTCGACCATGCGCTGATGGTACGCGAGCCACACGACAGCCGCCCGGGCAACGGCGTCTGCGGCGCGGGCCCGAACGACTCAGCTCTGGACGGTTCAGTCCTGGACGACGCTCGGGTCGGGAACGAGGGCACGGGCCAACCAGTGGAAGTTTCGCCATCCGACATCGTGCGGAGCCATCGTCGCGGCTGCGACCTTGGCCGCCTCATCACTGATCGCCTTGCCGTTCGGGGCCTTGACGTGGACCTCGGCCACTCGCTCGGCAGCGACGAACCAGCCGACTGCTTCCTCGACCGTTCGGCCGACCGTGAGGAGACCGTGGTTGCGCAAGATGCACAGCTTGGTGGCACCGATCGTGTGGGCGATGCGCTCGCCGCCCTCGACCGTGAGCACCTCGACCTCCTCGTCGTCGAACAGCGACTGGTCGAACACGAACGACGTCGACTCCTGGCTGAGCGCCCGGAACGGTTCGACGTTGGCCGACCACGGCGTCCCGTACGCCGTGTGCGTGTGAGCGGCGCTGACGCAGTCGGGCCTCGCGGCCAGGACGGGCCAGTGGATGTTGTAGCCGGCCGTGTTCGGACGCGCCCTTCGGCGACCCGCCGACTCCTTCGGCCACCCGGCCGTCCGGGCCGACGAGCACCAGACGACCGACCGTCGCCTCGGTGAACGGAATGCCGTAGTCGAGCACCCAGAAGTGATCGGTGAACTCGGGGTCGCGGGCGCTGACATGACCGTCGCCCAGCTGTCCCCAACGATTGGCGCCGAAGATGCGGTAGCCGATGGCGCACTGGGTCTTGCGGTGGGCCCGCTCGTCCAGCAATCGACCGGACGGCGTCCATCGGCTCGTCGCCGACCGGCGGGTAGTGAGTGTCCATTCTCGCAGCCTAGACCCGAGGCCCGCACCGGCTCATCGGCGCTCACGGACAGGTGGCCTCGAACGATCCGGGCTGCTCCTCGAAGCTCTCGGTGGTGCCGTCGATGAACCCGGCCTCACCCGTCGGCCGAGGTCCCGTCGAGTTCGATGAAGCCGTCGCCGACAGACGACCAACTGACGCTCGGGTTCTCGAAGTCCTCGATGTCATCGAGTGACACCCCGTGACCGAACGAGTCGATGGAGAAATAGAGCTGCGTGCCGTCCTGGATTGCCGACAGGACGAACTCGGCGCCCTCCTGACCGATCTGGTCCGGACCGAATGCGCAGAGCACGGAGTCGAAGGTGTAGGTCTGTCCAGCCACCGTGAGCGATGCGGATCCACCACCCTGGGCGGCCTGCGTCTCCTCCAGCTCGTCGACCAGGTCGTCGATCGCCTCGACAGCTTCCTGTTCGTCACCGCCGGCGATCGCCTCGGAGACATCGCTCGTCGCATCTTCGATCGAGTCGTCGCTCCCGCCACACCCGGCGACCAGCAGCAGGCCTGCCAACGCCGCAAACGACCTCACACACATCTGTCTCATCGGGCCCCCCAAACTCGCGATACACCAATCTACCGAGGGCTCGCCGCCTTGGCCAGGCGATCGAGCACAGCTTCGACGAGCGGACCGCGGACCGGTGGCACCACGACGATTCGGACCACACCAAGGGCATCGGCGGTTCGCAGCGCGTCGTAGAGGCCACGAGCGAACCCGCTCGATTCCTCTGGCAACCAGAGTTCGATGGCCCCGCCGACATGGAGGTCGTGCACGGGGCCGATCACCGCGACCGGACCAGGGCCGTCGAGAGCTTCGACGACATGCTCGGCCGACACCACCTGCACCGTCGGCGCGAGGCGCATAGTGCGACGACATCATGCCCGCCGCCCGCGACGGCCCGCTGCGACCGTCGACCACGCGCTGCCCGAGGACCTGCTTCGATGCCGGCCCGCGAAACCCCACCGGGTCTCAGCAACGTGGGCTCGGGCCCGACGAGCTCGAGGATGGTCGACTCGACACCGACCGAGGTCGAACCGCCGTCGACGACGGCATCGATGCGTCCGTCGAGGTCGTCGAGTACGTGCTGGGCCGTGGTCGGGCTCACATGCCCGTATCGGTTGGCGGACGGGGCAGCGACTCCTCCGCTCCCGATCTCGGCAAAGGCGCTCGAGCACAGCGGACGCCACCGGATGGTCTGGCACACGGACACCGACGGTCGCCCGATCACCGACGACGAGGGACGAGACCCGATCCGTTCGCGGCAGGATCAGCGTGAGCGGACCGGGCCAGAAGGCCTCGGCCAGCACCGCCACCCGGGGATCCGAGACATCGGCCCACACCGACACGGCGTCGTACGCCGCGACGTGCACGATCAGCGGATGACCCGCCGGGCGGCCCTTTGCCGCGAAGATCCTGGCGACTGCCCGATCGTCAGCGGCATCGGCGGCCAAGCCGTACACGGTCTCGGTCGGGATGGCGACCGTGCCGCCGTCTGCCAGGATCCTGGCCGCGAGTTCGGCGTCGACTGGCGCGATGCGCTGCGTGATCACGAGGCGTGACTCGGTGCAGTATCGGATGTCACTCGGCGATGCCGCCGCCGACGACCTCGTCGCCGACGTAGAAGACGACGGACTGCCCTGCAGCAACCCGACGATGCGGCTCGGTCCAGAGAATCGATGTGCCCGTCAGCAGACCCATGAGCCGGTGCGCCGTGGGCCGAGGTCTGGACCAGGACGTCGCCATCGAACGGTTCGGGCACTCCACTCGATCCGACCGACGGCCAGCGTGTCGGTCAGCGTGGCCTCGATCGGGCCGACGGTGACGACGTCGTTCACACGATCGATGTCGACCACGAATCGACGCTCGGGACTACCGCCGAGATCCAGCCCCTTCCGCTGCCCGATGGTGACGAGCTGCACGGCTTCTGCCCGCCCCACCTCGGCGCCGTCGGTGTCGACGATGGTCGCCGGACGAAGGGGAATTCGATCACCGAGGAATGCCTTGCGGCCACCGGTCGAGTGGATGAAACAGACGTCCTGGCTGTCCGGCTTGGACGCGGTGCGAAGACCGAGCTCGGTCGCCAGCTCCCGAACCCGCTCCTTGGTGATGTCGCCGACAGGCAGCAGCAGGCGGCGGAGCTGATCCTGGCCGAGCATGTGCAGGACGTACGACTGATCCTTGGCCGGATCGGCGCCGCGGGCGATCCGCCGCGTGCCGTCGCCGTGGACGCTGACGCGGGCGTGGTGACCGGTGGCGATGAGATCGAATCCCAGCACATCCGCCCGGTCGAGCAGCTTGTCGAACTTGATGTGACGATTGCACTCGACGCAGGGGTTCGGGGTCTCCCCTCGATCCCAGGCCGCGACGTACGGGTCGATCACGTGCCGGTCGAAGTCGTCTCCGAAGTTGAAGACGTGGTGGTCGATGTCCAGCTGCTGTGCGACCCGTCGAGCATCGTCGACGTCAGAGACCGAACAGCAACCGGAGTCGCTCTCGCCGCCCCACAGCTTGAGGGTGACACCGACGACGTCGTGGCCCTGGTCCTTGAGCAGGGCCGCGGTGACAGACGAATCAACCCCTCCGGACATGGCGACCAACACCTCAGCCATCGGATGGTCCTCCCGCCGCGAACCCCGCGTGGTCGCGGAGACGGGCAACCGCAGTGGGGACAGCCTCGAGCGCGGCATCGACGTCGGCTTCGGTCGACGAGTGGCCGAGCGACAGCCGCAGCGAGCCGGCCGCCAGCTCACGACCCACACCCATCGCAGCCAACACATGGCTCGGGTCCTGGGCACCGCTCGAACACGATGATGCCGCCGAGGCCATGATGTCGTGCTTCTCCAGCAGGAACAGCAGCGCCTCGGACTCGATGCCTTCGAAGGCGAGGTGGCAGATGTTGGCCGACTTCCCGATTCGGGTACCGCCGGCAGGAATCGCCGATTCGTGAGTGCCAGGGATCGACGCCAGCAGACGGTCGGCCAGACGATCGCGTAGTCCGCTGATCCGCTCGATCTCGGCTGCTCTCGTCGCAAGGACCTCAGCGGCGGCGGCAGCCATGGCGACGATGCCGGGAGCGTTCTGCGTGCCGTTGCGACGACCCTTCTCCTGGCCACCACCCCGTTGCAGGGGTTCCACCGTGATCCCGTTGCGCACCGCCAGAACGCCGACACCTTTCGGCCCGCCGAACTTGTGGGCGCTCACCGAGATCAGATCGGCGACGGAGGCCACCGATGCGAGGTCGAGCCAAGGAAGCGACTGCACGGCATCGGTGTGGAGAAGTGCCTCGGGGGCATGAGCAGAGATGACGTCGCGGATCGCGGCCAAGGGCTGGATCACACCCGTCTCGTTGTTGACCAGCATCACCGACACCAACGACACAGGAGACGGCGAAGCATCGAGCAGCGACGCCAGCGCGTCCAGATCGACGAGACCGGCGGCGTCGACCGGCGCCACGATGCCACCGAGGTGTTCGACCGGTTCGAGGACCGCGTGATGCTCGGTCGCGGCACACAGCGGTAGGCCACCGCTGGCCCCGATCACGCCATTGACGGCGAGATTGTCCGCCTCCGTACCGCCGCTGGTGAACACGATGTCACCGGGTTCGACGCCGAGCGCATCAGCCATGATCTCGCGAGCGTCGTCGAGCGCCCGATTGGCCGAGCGGGCGAGCCGGTGCGCTCCAGACGGGTTGCCGTATTCCGTGGTCAGCATCGAGACCATGGCCTCGATCGCGACCGGTCGCACGGGAGTGCTGGCGGCGTGATCGAGGTAGTGCATGGCAAAAGGCTAGCGACCGGGCTCGGCCGGCCGCGCTTGCAGCATCCGACCCCGCCCCTGCTACGAATAGCGGATGCAGGGATTCGGGCCGTCCACCTACGGCGATGGCTTCGCCGACGTCTACGACCAGTGGTACGGCTCGATCACCGATGCCGAGGCAACCGCCGATTTCGTGGCGGCCCGATGCGGCACCGGCCCCCTCCTCGAACTCGGTGTCGGGAGCGGCCGGCTGGTACCTGCGCTGCGACGAGCAGGATGCACCGTGATCGGCATCGACGCCAGCCACGAGATGCTGCGTCGCTGCCAGACGGATCTCGGCCGGGTCCGAGCCGACCTCGGCCATCTCCCCTTCGGCCGCCCAGCGTCCGTCGGCGGGGCGATCTGCGCCTTCAACACGCTGTTCAACCTGCCGACGGCCGACGCCCAGGGCGACCTACTCGCTCGGATCGGCGTCGTGTTGGCAGCGGACGGACATCTCGTGATCGAAGCCATCACCGGGGCAGCGTTGCCCGGTGCGCCCAGCCAGTCCGTCGGTGTGTCGCGCATGAGCGCTGACGACCTCGTTCTGTCGGCGACCGTGGTCGATGCGGCAACCCAGACCATCCAAGGTCAACATGTCGAGATCACGGCAACGGGCATCAAGCTGCGTCCATGGCTGCTTCGTTGGACCACCCCGGAACAACTCGATGCCATCGCCGTCGACGCCGGCCTGCTCCTGGTCGAGCGCTACGGCGACTGGGATGGCCGGCCGTTCAGTGAGGACAGCGACAAACACGTGTCCGTCTATCGGCCGGTCTGAGTCAGAGAATGGAGTTCAACGCCAGTTGGGCGCCGAGGACACCGAGCGCGGCCAGGGCGACGACCAACACTCCACCTACCGCCAGCGCCGGCGAGACGCCGCTGTTCTCCTGCATGGAAAGGGGTGACGATCGCTGGCCCTTGTCGATGGTGGCCATGGCCATCGCCACGATGAAACCTCCGGCGATCCCACCGAAGTGCCCCCAGAACGAGATGTTGGTGAAGAGCGGCAGCGCCAGGTTGAGCAGGAAGATGCCCCCCAACGACGTCTGGGTGATGTTGATGCCGCGCGACCAGAGAATGCCGGCAAGACCACCGGCGAGCCCGAGCACAGCACCCGAAGCGCCGAGCGTGGCCTGGTCCCAATTGAAGAGCAAGACTGCGGCCGACCCTCCGAAGAGGCCCCCGGCATAGATCATGATCGCCCTCGCGAGTCCGACTGCGCGCTGGACGGCAGGGCCGAAGATGTACAGGGCGTACATGTTGAACGCCAAGTGGATCACACCGGCATGGAGGAACCCGGAGGTGACGATTCGCCAGTACTCACCGTCGCCGACGAGGGGCCCGAAGAGCAGGCCGTTGTTCGTCACCTCGCCCCGGGCCCAATCACCCTCACCGGTGAGGAGTTGGGCGACGAACGCAGCCACACACAACCCGATGACTCCGTAGACCAGGGTCGGTTTCGACACGAGATCGCCTGGCCGGTACACCCGCTGGGCGCCGGACTTCGTGCACTCCGGGCAGTGGAACCCGACCGAAGCCGGGGTCATACATGTCGCACAGATCGGGCGATCACAGCGCTGGCAGCCGACGGCGGCTCGCCGATCGGGGTGGCGGTAACACACAGCGTCATCGGCAACCATCCACGCACCGTAGCCAAAGGTTCAGAAAGCGGTCGTAAACGAAGAACCTCGCGACTTTCCGCCGGGCCGAGCGTCCCCACTAGAGCAGTCACATAGATGCTTTCGTTCACCCGCTACTGTCACCGGCTGCGGGTGCGAAGCACTCACACAACAAAGGGAACAACAATGATTCAAGAATTCAAAGACTTCGTCAACAAGGGCGGTGTCTTCGAAGCAGCCGTTGGTCTGATTCTGGCCCTCGCCTTCGCCCCGATCGTGAACTCGATGGTGGCTGACGTCATCATGCCGATCGTCGGCCGCATCTTCGGTGCCCCGGACTTCAGCAACCTGAAGATCAGCCTCGGCGGCGAAGAGTGTTCGGTCGACGCCGCCACCGGCCTCGAGATCTGCGAAGAAGCAGCGATCCGCTACGGCGCATTCATCAACACGATCATCAGCTTCGTGCTGATCGCCCTGGTGATCTTCATGCTGGTGAAGGCCTACAACAACATGGACAAGAAGGTCGAAGAAGAAGCAGGCCCGAGCGAAGTCGATCTCCTCACCGAGATCCGCGACAACCTCGCCAAGTGATCCTGGCTCTCTGAGCCGCTCATCACGAGCGCTCGACGCCCCGCCTCTCGAGGCGGGGCGTCGTCCGTTTTGCAGCAGTGTTCTCGAGTCGCAGTGTTCGCGAGTCGGAGTCCCGGAGCGATGGCCCAGGGGTCAGGCTTCGTGGCCGAGCATGCGGTCGACGGCTTCCCACGGATCGAGTCGCCTGGCCACCACCTCGGCCCGCGCCTCGGCGAACGCTCCGGACAGGCGCTGCTCTTGGATCTTGGCGTCGAGGCGAGCCCGCACGATTCGTTCGAGCTCGTCGTTGGTGCGATCGACTCTGCGCTGCTCGAGCTGGCCGTCGGCCTCGATGAAGGCCCGGTGGTCGGTGATCGCCTTCCACAGATCGCCGACACCGGTGGGCACGTTGGCCACGGTCGCCACGATCGGCGGGCGCCAACGCTCGTCGTGACCGAGCCCGGACAGGTCGAGCATGTGCTCGAGATCGCGTCTGGTGTCGTCGGCGCCGACCCGATCCGACTTGTTGATCACGAAGATGTCGGCGATCTCCATCAGCCCGGCCTTGTTTGCCTGGATGGCGTCACCCCACCCCGGGTTGACGACCACCACCGTGGTGTCGGCCGCTCCGACGATCTCGACCTCGACCTGGCCAACACCGACCGTCTCGAGCAGCACCCACGAACGCCCTGCGGCTTCGAGCATCCGCACCGCCGCCGGCGCGGCCAGTGCCAGCCCACCCAGATGACCTCGTGTGGCCATCGATCGAATGAACACCTCTGGATCGAGGGCGTGATCCTGCATCCGGACCCGGTCGCCGAGGATGGCGCCACCGGTGAACGGCGAGGAAGGATCGATGGCCAACACACCGACCTTGAGACCCTCCGCTCGAAGTTCGCTGACCAGGGCCGACGTCAGCGTCGACTTCCCGGCACCGGGAGCGCCCGTGATGCCAACGGTGTAGCCCGAGCCGGCATGAGGAAACGCCCGCTTGCCGATGCGTTGGGCCTCGGGCCCACCCCGCTCGATGTGGGAGAGCAACCGAGCGAGGGGTCGACGTTCACCGGCAACGGCCGCCTCGAACAGTTGGTCGATCGCGTCGAGATCTGGGCGTCGAGATCTGGGCGTGGCTCACGAAGCGAGAGGGGAGACCTTTGCCCCACCGATGGTCACCACCGTGCCGTCGTCAGCTTCTCCTACCAGTTCGGCACCGACGTGTTGGACCGAGGTCACGCCGGGGATCCGGGCGGTGAGAATGCGTTCGATGCCGTCCTTCAGCGTGACGGTGGAGATCGGGCACGTGATGCAGGCCCCGGTCAGCTCGACCGAGACGACCCCGGTTGCAGCATCGACACCGCGCAGGAAGATGTCACCGTCGTCGGCCTGGATCGCCGGGCGAATCACCTCGATGACCGTGGCCACCTTCCGTTCGAGCAGGGTTTCGGACATGGACTCACTTCTGTGCTGGCTCTTGTGCTGGCTTGGGTTGCCGAGACCGACAACGTGTCGGCCAGAGTACCGCCCTACGCTTCACGGGATGAAGCTGGGACAAGTCTTGACAGCGTCGGGGGTGCTCGATTTGTTCCCACTGTTCGCACACGAGGGCGGCTGGGACGAGATCGCAATCGTGGCCGCTCCCCTGCTGCTCATCGCCAGCCTCCTCTACATCGCCAATCGGCGCGTCGATGCCAAACTCGCTGAGCGTGGCGATCCGGACGCCCCGCCTCACTCGTGACCGAGGCGGTCGTCGACTCGGTTCTCGACACAGCAGCAGCACAAGCACTCGATCGACCGAGATCTGATCTGCTCGTCGAACGGTTCGACGACGACGGTGTGTACCGGCAGGTCGACGGACCGTTCCGGGCCTACGAGCGCCGCATCTTCCTGGATGATCTGGGCGACGGGCAGACCCACGTCCACGAGCGCACGACATTCCGACTCGACGTCCCGCTGTGGGCACCCGTGTTCCACCCCCTGATGAAGCGGGCTCTCGCCGAGACCTACCGCTCGGGTCATCGTCGCTGGTGGTGGCCGGCCGAGGTGCTGCCGGCGGTGAGCGCCCGCCTCCTCGGCGCTCTCAGTGTGCTCGCCATCATCGCCGGCTACATGGGAGTCCTGGTCGGGCAGACCATCACGTTCGCGGCCGAGGAGTTCGGCGCAAACGATGCCAGCCAGGGCCGGACCCTCGCCGCGCTTCGTATCGGCGTGATCGTGTCGGTGATCATCATCAGACGGGCCGACCGCATCGGCCGCCGACCCCTCCTCCTCGGCTTCACCGCAGGCGCCCTGGCCTTCACCCTCCTCGGCGCCAGCGCGTCGAGCCTCGTCCAACTCGGCTTCTTCCAGGCGATCAGTCGCGGTTTCACCACCGGGCTGCTGACGCTGCTCACCCTGGCAGTGACCGAGGAGGTCCCGGCCGGCGTTCGAGCGCTCGGGATCAGCTTGATGACCATGTGCAGCGGGCTCGGGGCCGGGATGGTCCTGTGGGTGCTGCCGGTGGCGGACCTGGGTCCGCGGGCGTGGCGTTGGACCTACATCGCTCCGATCCTGTTCGTCCCGGCGCTGCTGTGGGTTGCCCGTCGGCTGCCCGAGACGCGCCGTTTCGATCGTGCATCAGAAGTCGCTGCTCCGGCCCCGGTCGATCGCCGACGCTTCACCCTCATCGCGTTCTCGGCATTTGCGTCCGCGCTGTTCCTCTCCCCCGCCTCTCAGTTGCTCAACGAGTACCTACGGGACGAGCAGGGCATGTCGGCGGGTGCCATCAGCCTGTTCCGTCTCCTCACGGGAACACCGGCGGGGCTCATCGTGCTGATCGCCGGGATCGCCGCCGACAGGGTCGGCCGGAAACCGATCGGTGGGTTCGGTCTCGGGTTCGGGGTGCTCTTCAGTGCGCTCATGTTCTTCACCAGTGGCGCTGCTCTGTGGGTGATCGGCACGCTCGGATTCTGGACGCTGGCCGGCGCCTTCCCTGCGTTGCGTGGCTATCAGACCGAACTCTTCCCGACCCGAGCTCGGGCCAGGGTGGGAGGATGGATCGACCTGATCACGGTGACCGGTAGCGCCATCGGCCTGTTGACCGTCGGCGAGTTGTCGGAGAGATGGGGTTCGCTCGGGTCGGCCATCGCGCTGATGGCGGTCGCTCCGGCGATCGTCGTCGTGCTGATCGTCACCGTCTATCCGGAAACGGCGTCGCTGGAACTGGAGATCTTCAACCCGGACGACCCCGATCCGCTTCAGCCGAGAGCCGGTCACCCAGAGCTGAGTTCGTTGGACGATCTCGGCGTCGCAGCGCGCGACGGGATCGTGTCCCGTGCGCTCGAGCCACAGTTGTTCGACCGGGCCGGGAATGGCCGAAAGGTGGGTGGCGAACTCGGGTTCCTTGCCGAACGGATCGCTCGAGCCCTGCACCAGGAGCACCGGGCACTCGATCATGGGGAAGTGCTCGGTCCGCAGCTTGTCCGGCTTGCCAGGGGGATGCAACGGATAGCTCAACAGCAGGAGTCCGGCGACCTCGAGCCCTTCGGCGACGACCATCGAACACACTCGGCCACCCATGGAGCGCCCACCGATCACCAGGCGATCAGTGGAGGTCCGCCAGTCGACGGCTGCTGCCTCGACCTGTTCCACGGCCGACGTCTGGAGCACCGGCATGCGGTCTGGTGGTCTGCGACCGGGTCCTTTCTGCCGGTACGGGAACTCGCAACGGGCGACGACGGGAACGTCGAGCGCGTCTTCGAGGGCGAGGAACAACCGATGATCTCGGTCTCCGCCGGCGCCGTGGAAGAGAACCAGCCCATCGACCTCCTTGCGGCGACGGCCGGCCATCAGGCGTCGAGGAGGATTCGCCGAGCCTCGTTGAGTTCGGCAATGCGATCGGCGGCACCGATGGTCTCTGCTCCGTGATCGGGGTGGGCACCACGGAGCAGTGCCCGGTATCGGCGTTGGACTGCTCGACGGCTCGGCGCATCGTCCCGCGAGCCCTCGAGCTCGAAGATCTCGAGGGCCCAGGAAACGGGATCGTTCCAGCTCCTCAGGTCGGCCAGGCTGGCCGAGTCACCGCCCATCACGAAGCTGATGAAAGAGGCGCCGACGGGACGTCCCCAGACCAGCGAGCTACGAACGACGTCGAACACGATGGAGCGGGCCGCGGCGGGAAGCGACCCGGCGGCATAGATGGCGCCGATGGCCTGCTGGACGGGGCGCCCGTACTCGTCGTCGAAGTCGAAGCTGAGGCTGTTGCCGTCAGCCACGAGCCGGTGGGTACTGCGAAGGAGGCCGACTCGGTCGGTCTGGAATCGATGCCGAACCCGCGGCTGCGGAATGCGGGCCCCACGGTCGAGATCGTCGATGAGATGAATCAGACCTTCGCGCAGCTCTGGCTCCACCGAGGGGCCGGTACGAGCGACGATGGCAGCGAGCAGCAGTCCGCCGGCACCGGGAGCGGGGTCGATCGGGAGATTCCGCAGACCCAGCGCGATTCGCCGAGTCGGCGCGATCGGTCTGGAGTGGTAGATCTCCAACTCGGCCAAAATCACCGTCAGAACCTACCGGAACGACCCGGGGAGAGTTGCACCGGGCACCATCAGAAAAGCTTGGAGTTCGCCGACAGACCGTCGAGCCATGCCAAGATCCTCGCATGACGTTCGACATCGATGCCCTTCGGGTGAAGCCAGACAAGAATCTCCGTCTCGATTCGATCGAACCCCGTTCGACACCGGGATGGGACAAGGACGACCGAGAAGGCGGGCGGTCCAAGGTCCTCGAGCTCAACGACCGCCTCGAGGTCCTGCAGGAACTGCTGTACGCCGAGGGAAAGCAGCGGGTGCTGGTGGTGCTCCAGGCAATGGACGCCGGCGGCAAGGACGGCACGATTCGTCACGTCTTCGACGGGGTCAATCCGTCCGGGGTACGGGCGCCGGCGTTCAAGAAGCCGAGCAGCAGGGAAATGGCCCACGATTACCTCTGGCGGGTCCACAAGGAGGTGCCTGGCGACGGCGAGATCGTCATCTTCAACCGAAGCCACTACGAGGACGTCCTCGTGGTTCGGGTCATGGAGTTGGTCCCGGAGAAGCGTTGGCGCAAGCGCTACGAGCACATCGTCGACTTCGAACGAATGCTCCACGACGAGGGCACCACGATCGTCAAGATCTACCTCCACATCTCGAAGGAGGAGCAGAAGGAACGTCTGCAGGATCGCCTCGACGTTCCGGAGAAGAACTGGAAGTTCGAAACCGGCGACCTCGCCATGCGCACCAAGTGGGACGACTTCATGGCCGCATTCGAAGAAGCGCTCGAGGAGACGTCGACCGAACACGCTCCCTGGTACGTGATCCCGGCGGATCGCAAGTGGTACCGCAACATCGCCGTGCTCGAGATCCTCGTTCAGACGCTCGAAGGACTCGGCATGAAGTACCCCGAGCCCGAGGAGGGGCTCGACCAGATCGTGATCGAGTGATCTAGATGATCGCGTCCATCTTCTCCATGGAGTGATCGGCTTCGATCACCCTGACCGTGCCGGAGCGACTACGCATCACGAGCGACTGCGTGTGCACGCGGTTCTTCGAGTACGTGACGCCTCGGAGCAGATCGCCGGTGCTGATGCCGGTGGCGGCGAAGAAGCAGTCGTCAGAGCGGACCATGTCGTCCATGGTGAGCACCTGATCGAAGTCGTGTCCGAGGGCCTCCGCTGCTGCCCTCTCCTCGGCGTCGCGTGCGTACAGGCGGCCCTGGAGATCGCCGCCCATGCACTTCATGGCTGCTGCGGTGATGACACCCTCCGGAGTCCCCCCGATGCCGAAGAGAATGTCGACACCGCTCTCGGGGCGAGCGGTGGCGATGGCGCCGGCAACATCACCGTCACGGATCAGACGGATGCGGGCCCCCGTGCTTCGAATGGTGGCGATGAGTTCATCGTGGCGAGGACGATCGAGCACGACGGCGGTCAGATCACGAACCGACACGCCCTTGGCCTTGGCCAACGCCGTGAGATTCCGCTCGACGGGGAGGCGAATGTCGACGATGCCGGCGCCGGCTGGGCCGACGGCGAGCTTGTCCATGTAGACCACGGGTCCGGGGTTGTACATCGAGCCCCGCTCGGCCACGGCGATGACGGCGATGGCACCACCCTGGCCGTTGGCGGTGAGGGTCGTGCCGTCGACAGGGTCGACGGCGATGTCGGTCTGCGGAGGCTGCCCGTTGCCGATGCGCTCCCCGTTGTAGAGCATCGGGGCCTCGTCCTTCTCGCCCTCACCGATGACGACCAGACCATCCATCTCGACGCCGTCGAGCACGGCTCGCATGCCGTCGACAGCTGCTTGGTCGGCGCCGTGCTTGTCGCCTCGGCCGAGCCAGCGGGCTGCGGCCATGGCCGCAGCCTCGGTGGTGCGAACCAACTCGAGGGCGAGGTTGCGGTCAGGACGAATGCGATCAGTCATGGAATCACCGTGAGTCGAGGGACGTACTGCTGAGACTAGGCGGCACAGACCGCCCATCAGTAACTACGTCGACCGATCTCGGCCCACCATGACACCTGAACCCGGCACCCCTGCGTTTTGCGGCACTCCACCCTCAGAATTGAGGGTGCGGTGCCGCAGAACCGGTGGGTCTTGTTCGTGGATTCAGTCGCCGGCGAGCCGCAATCCGCAGCTCGGCCCATTTCATGTCGTCGAGGGCGAACGAGTTGTGGGCGTCGCCCCGCAAGACCTCGTTGGCCGCATCGAGATCACCGCGGGCCGAGGTGGCATCGATGGATCTGCTCGGCACTGCTTCGTCGCTCAGAACGGTGACCTTGTTGCCGGTCACCGAGACGAAGCCGCTACGAACAGCAAAGGACTGAACGGTGCCAGTCGATTCGGTGACCCGAACCTCTGACACCTGGAGGCTGCCGATGAACGGTTCGTGACCGGCGAGGAACGCGATCTCGCCACCGCCACGGGTACGGGCGACGACCTGCGTGCCCTCGCCCGAGTACAGCGACTGTCTCCGGCGAGACGAACTCGACCGCGAACGCCATCAGACACCGGCATCCTTGCGGAGCTGCTCTGCCTTCTCGCGGGCCGAGTCGGCACCACCGACGTTGAGGAAGGCCTGCTCGGGGAGGTCGTCGAGTTCGCCGTTGAGGAGCGCCTCGAAGCTGTCGACTGGTCTCTTCGACCGGGGTGAAGTTGCCGTCGAGGCCGGTGAAGACCTTGGCCACGAACATCGGCTGCGAGAGGAACCGCTGCACCTTACGGGCCCGGTCGACCGTGATGCGGTCTTCTTCGGAGAGTTCATCGAGACCGAGGATGGCGATGATGTCCTGGAGCTCCTTGTAGCGCTGGAGCACCTCCTGCACCTGACGGGCCACGTTGTAGTGACGATCGCCGACGACCTCGGGAGCGAGAATCGTCGAGGTGGAGGCCAGCGGATCCACGGCGGGGTAGATACCGAGAGCGGCGATGTCACGGCTCAGCTCGGTGGTGGCATCGAGGTGGGTGAAGGTGGTGAACGGCGCCGGGTCGGTGTAGTCATCGGCAGGCACGTACACGGCCTGCAGCGAGGTGATCGACTTGCCGCCGGTCGAGGTGATGCGCTCCTGGAGCATACCCATCTCGTCGGCCAGGGTTGGCTGGTAGCCCACGGCGGACGGCATACGGCCGAGGAGGGTCGACACCTCGGAACCGGCCTGGACGAAGCGGAAGATGTTGTCGACGAACAGGAGCACGTCTTGGCCCTGCACGTCACGGAAGTACTCGGCCATCGTGAGCGCCGAGAGCGCAACACGAAGACGCACGCCAGGCGGCTCGTCCATCTGGCCGAAGGTGAGGGCGGCCTTGCGAGAGCACCGAGGTCTTGCCGTCGCCCATCATGGTTTCGCCCATCTCGATGAAGAGATCGGTTCCTTCACGGGTGCGCTCGCCGACACCGGCGAACACCGACACACCACCGTGGTTCGATGGCCACACGGGTGATCATCTCGGTGATGAGCACGGTCTTGCCGACGCCGGCACCGCCGAACAGGCCGATCTTGCCGCCCTGGAGATACGGAGTGAGAAGGTCGATGACCTTGATGCCGGTCTCGAGGACCTGCTTCTGTCGGCTCGAGCGTGTCGAACGCCGGGGCGGGGCGGTGGATCTCCCACCGCTCGGTGATGTCGACGTCTCGATCGGCACGTCGAGCGGCTCGCCGATGACGTTCCAGATGTGACCGAGCGTGACGTCGCCGACCGGCACCTGGATGCCGTGGCCGAGGTTGCGCGACCGCCTGACCGCGGTTGAGGCCGTCGGTGGGCTTCAGGGCGATGGCTCGAACCCGGCTGTGGCCGAGCTGCTGTGCGACCTCGGCCATGACCGATGTGGTCTCACCCTCGATCGTGACGTCGAAGCGCACCGCGTTGTTGATCTCGGGCAGTGCGTCCGGTGGGAACTCGATGTCGACGACAGGACCGGCGATGCCGACGATACGTCCGTCTTGAGCTGAGGTTCGGTGGCAGTCATCTGCAGTGCTCCTAGTTGGCCTCGGCCAGCTGGAGACTGGCCGGGAGCGGAGATCGTCGATCGGACTTCGTTGCCGGCGGCAAGTGACTCGGCACCGCCGACGATTTCCATGATCTCGGTCGTGATGGACTCTTGGCGAGCCCGGTTCATGATGCGGCTCAGCTTGACGATGAGCTCTTCGGCGTTGTCGGTGGCGGCCTTCATGGCCCGCTGCCGGTTGGCGTGCTCGGACGCCGCAGCATCGAGCAGGGCGGCAAACAGACGAGCCTCGACATAGCGAGGCAGCAGGTCTTCGAGCACACCCTCGGCCGACGGTTCGAAGTCGAACCCGGCGAGCGCGGCGGCGTCGCCGCCACCTCCGGCCTCGGCGATGGTCTCGGTCGACTCGAGCGGCAGGAAACGGCGAACGACCGGTCGCTGGGTGCCGATGCTGACGAACTCGGTGTAGATCAGCTCGACCTGGTCGACTTCGCCGGAGTCGAAGAGATCTCGGACGGACTCGCGCGATCATCCGAGCGTTCTCGTAGGTGGGGTTGTCGGTGAAACCCTCGAAGTCGGCGTCGATCTCGAAGCCGCGGAACGTGAAGTAGTCCCGCACCTTCTTGCCGACGGAGATGATCCGGTAGTCGCCACCTTCGGCCCGCAGGGCCTGGATCTCCCGCTCGGCCGACTTGATGACAGCCGAGTTGTAGGCACCGGCCAGGCCACGGTCGCCGGCGCAGACGACGAAGGCGACTCGTTCGACCTTCTCGGCCTGACGCAGCAGCGGATGGTCGACATCGGCGCCGCCGGCGGCGAGGTTCTCGATGACACCGGTGAGCTGCTCGGAGTAGGGACGGGCTGCGCGGGCACGTTGCTGCGCACGGGCGACGCGGGTTGCGGCGATGAGCTCCATGGCACGCGTGATCTTCTTGGTGTTCTTCACGCTGCCGATGCGGCGGCGCAGGATGCGTTCAGCTCCACCCGGCATGGATCAGTTCCTCGCTCGGCTGACGTCTTCTTCTGGCAACGTGTTCGATGCGTCGACCATGCGTTTCTCGGCCGCGGCCTGTGCCTCGATGCCGGGCTCGCCGCCGCCGTCGTCCGATGACCGACGAACTGGTCGGTGAAGGCCCCGATCGCAGCCTCGAGCGCTTCTTCGTCTTCCACCTGGCCGGTGTCGACGATGTGCTGGAGCTTGTCGCCGTGCACGCTGCGGAACCACTCGAGCAGTTCGTGCTCGAAGCGGGAGACATCGGCGACCTCGACTCCGTCGAGGTAGCCACGGGTGCCGGCGTACAGCACGACGACCTGCTCCTCGACCGGCACCGGTGCGTTGATGCCCTGCTTGAGCAGCTCGGTGAGGCGGTAGCCACGATCGAGCTGGGCCTGGGACACGGCATCGAGATCGGAACCGAAGGCTGCGAAGGCGGCGAGCTCACGGAACTGCTGGAGGTCGGACTTGAGCGTGCCGACGGCGTTCTTCATGGCCTTGATCTGAGCGGCGGAACCGACTCGGCACACCGAGATACCAACGTCGACCGCGGGGCGGATACCCGACTTGAAGAGGTCGTCCTGGAGGTAGATCTGGCCGTCGGTGATCGAGATCACGTTGGTCGGGATGTAGGCCGAGACGTCGCCGGCCTTGGTCTCGATGACCGGCAGGGCGGTGAGCGAACCTGCACCGATTTGCGTCGGACAGCTTGGCGGCCCGCTCGAGCAGGCGGCTGTGGAGGTAGAAGACGTCGCCGGGGTACGCCTCGCGGCCTGGGGGGCGACGCAGCAGCAGCGACACCTGGCGGTAGGCCTCGGCCTGCTTGGAGAGATCGTCGTAGATGACGAGGGCGTGCTCGCCGTTCTCCATCCAGTGCTGACCCATCGCGCAGCCGGTGTAGGGGGCGAGGAACTTGAAGGGAGCAGGGTCAGCCGGCGGAGGCGACGACCACGACGGTGTACTCCATGGCGCCTGCTTCTTCGAGCAGGGCCACGGTCTGGGCGACGGTCGACGCCTTCTGGCCGATGGCCACGTAGATGCACTTCACGCCGAGGCCCTTCTGGGCCAGGATCGTGTCGATGGCGATGGTGGTCTTGCCGGTCTTGCGGTCGCCGATGATCAGCTCTCGCTGGCCACGACCGATCGGGATCAGCGAGTCGACGGCCTTGATGCCGGTCTGCATCGGTTCGTGCACCGGCTTGCGGCCGGTGATGCCGGGAGCCTGGATCTCCATACGACTGGTCTCGACGTTGACCAGTGGGCCCTTGCCGTCGATCGGCTCGCCGAGCATGTTGACCACACGGCCGAGCACGCCGTCACCGACGGGGACCGAGAGGATCTCGCCGGTCGACTCGACCGCTTGACCTTCTTCGATGGCGTCGACATCACCGAGCACCACGGCACCGATCGACGACTTCGTCGAGGTTCAGCGCGAGGCCGATGGTGCCGTCGTCGAAGCGGAGCATCTCGTTGACCGCTGCGTCGGGCAGACCGCCCACACGGGCGATGCCGTCGCCGACCTCGAGCACACGACCAACGGTCTTGCTCGAAACGTCGGACTCGAAGCTTTCGAGATTCTTCTTCAGTGCCCCAGTGATGTCAGCGGGGTCGAATGTGAGTGCCATGAAAGCTCCTAGAGGGCTTCGCGCATCTGAGCGAGACGAGTACGGAGTGAACCATCGATGACGGTGTCACCAATGGTGGTCACCGCGCCGCCGACCACCGAGGGATCGACGACCACCTGGAGCTCGACGTCGGCTCCGGTCTTTTGCTTGAGGGCAGCAACCAGCTGCTGTTCCTGGCCGGAAGTGAGCGCAACAGCGGATCGCACCGTCGCCACAGCCCTTCCGGACGACGAGGCGGCGAGACCGATGAAGGCCTGGACGATCTCGTTGAGCTGTCCGCCGCGACCGGCGGTGACGATCATGCCGACGATGCCACGGACGACATCGGTGGTCTTTCCTCCGAGGACGTCGTCGACGATCTGGCCCCGTACCGCAGCGGGAACGAGATTGTTCGACAGCGTCGAACGGAGCTCTTCGTTTCCGGCGACGGCTCGTGCGACATCGGCGAGCTGGTTCTTGGTCGTGTCGACGTCACCTTCGGCTCGTGCGATGGCCAAGAGGCCTTCGGCATATCCGGTGTGTGCATCCATGAAGGGCTTCGATCCTTGTCTTGGTGTGGCTGCGGTCGAGGTGATCAGCGTGAGCTGATCAGCTCTGGCCGACCTGGCTGATGTACTGATCGATCAGGGCGGACTGAGCGGCGTCGTCGAGAGAGTCGGTGACGACGGCCTCGGTGGCGTCTCGGGTGAGGCGGGCGACCTCTTCGCGGATGTCGGCCAGCGCCTGGCGTTCGTTGATTGACGACCTCGCCGTTGGCTCTCGCCACCAGCGCCGCGGCGTCGGCCTGTGCCTTGGCTGCCATGTCGGACTTGAGGCGAGCGGCGGTCTCGGTGGCCTCGGCCCGGATGCGGGTCTGCTCGGTGCTGACGTCAGGGAGATCGGCTGCCTTGGCAGTCAGCGCTGCTTCAGCATCGGATCGCTCGGCCTCGGCCGTTGCGAGCTCGTCGCGGATGCGATCGGTGCGGCCGGAGATCGCCGCCTTGATCGCCGGTCCGGCCTTCCACACGATGAGGGCAAGCAGCACGAAGAACGCGAGTGAGCCCCAGATGACCTCGTTGATGTCGGACGCCAGATGGACGCCGTTGGGTTCTTCGCTGGCCAAGATCGAAAGCATGATGGTTCTCAGTTCGGGTTGGAGAGGAACCGGTCGACGACGGGCTGAGCGTCGCTCAGCGCGATCGGACGGTTCATGACTCGAGATGCAGCATCGGTGGCGAACTCGGCGACCTGCGGGCGAACCCCGGCCATCACGTCGGCCCGCGCTGCGCTGATCTCGGCGGCGGCGGCGGCACGAATCTGTGCTGCTTCTGCCTCGGCGGCGGCGATCACATCGGCCGCGCTCGGCTTCGGCTTCGGCTCGGGCTGCCTCGATGATCTCGGTGGCCTCGGCCCGGACACCGGACAGCTGGTCTTGGGCCTCGGCAACCGCAGAACCCGCCTTGGAGCGGGCGATCTCTGCTGCATCGAGGTCTGACCTGGATCTTGTCGGCGCGAGCATCCATCGCCGCCTTGACCGGCGGCAACAACACGTACTTCACCAGCGCCCAGAGGCTGAAGAACGCGATGGCTCCCCAGAACATCTCGGACACGACGGGAAGGATCGGATTCGATGCTTCTTCCGCTGCGCCTTCTTCGGCGAATCGCAGGAGTGCGAACACGGGATCAGGCGAACTTCAGGAGAATGAAGACGACGAAGCCGATGAGGGCGAGCGCCTCGGTGAAGGCGATGCCGAGGAACATCGTGGTCTGGACCTGACCGGCGGACTCGGGCTGGCGGGCCATGGCCTGCACTGCCTGACCGACGAGGTAGCCGATGCCGATGCCAGGGCCGATGGCGGCGAGGCCGTAGGCGAAGCCGGCGGAGCCGGCCGCGGCTGTTGCCTTCGGATCGGCGACGGTGTGTCAGCCTCAGCGGCCAACTCGACGACCTGAGCTGCGGTGCTTGCGAGGAAGCTCATTGGATTGGTGTTCTCCTGTTTCGTTGCCCCGATGGGGCGGTTTGGTGTTCTGCCCGAGGGCGAGACTTGGCGGGTTATGATGGACTCGAGGAATCGGTGACCGGATCAGTGATGCGGGTGCAGCGAGAGCGAGATGTAGACGGCGGTGAGCAGGCTGAACACGAACGCCTGGATCAACGAGACCATGACCTCGAAGCCGGTGAGGCCGACCAGCGTGGCGAAGCTGAAGGGCAACACGGCGACGAGCGGCGAGGCCTGCCAGAGGGTGATGCAGAGCACACCGAAGGTCACGAGGAGGATGTGGCCCGCGAGCATGTTGGCGAAGAGACGGACGGCCAGGCCGAAGGGGCGGAGCAGGAAGGTCGAGAGGAACTCGATCGGGGTGACGAGCAGGTAGAGCGCCTTCGGCACGCCTGGCGGGAAGAGCGACGACTTCATGAAGCCGCCGAAGCCCTGCGACTTCACACCGACGGCGATGAAGGTGGCCCAGGCGACGAGGGCGAGGATGACCGGGTTGGCCATTCGAGCGTTGGCCGGCATCTGGAAGGTCGGGATGACTTCGAAGATGTTGCCGAAGAAGACGAAGAGGAAGATCGACAGCAGCAGCGGAAGGTACTTGCGACCTTCGGCGCCGATGGCGGACATCACGACCTGGTTCTCGACGAACTGCACGGTCGATTCGACGACGTTCTGGAGGCCGCTGGGAACGAGCTCCTTTTTCGACAACAGGAACATCGCAGTCGGGATCAGCATGGCGAGCAAGCTGATGACACCGATCTTGTTGAAAGCGAAGAACGTGTCTTCGCCGAAGTAGGCGGGCCACTTCACGAGGTTGTCGATTGGGGGGAACTCGAGTGCGAACACTTGAGCGACTCCTTCAGTAGTCCGGGTCGGGGCTCCGACGCCGGATGCAAGCTAGTAGGAAAATTGGCGTTTCGGTACTGAAACCTCAGAGACGATGCACTCGTTCGTCGGTTCGCGGTCGATCTGGGTCACCGTCCGTGCCGCCGCCCGGCCGCCACGGGACGGGGACCCTTCTTCGAGATCTTGGGTTTGAGCCCCGGATTCGCCATCGACGCAGAAACGTGACGCATCTCCCAGAACAAGAGGCCGAGGTGGGTCACGATGATCGTGATTCCGAGCGGAACCATGGCGACCCACGACATGTCCTTCACCAACCAGACGGCGAGAAAGATCAGTGCGAGGCGCACGACGTAACCGCCGAGCGCGACCGAGGCCACCATGGCGAAGGAGATCTTCGACGCCCAGCTGAGCAGCCCAGCGGACAACACGAAGTTGAGCAGCACGAGAGCCATTCCGAACGCAACCGACAACGCCCCGTCGAGTTCGGCGAACACGGCCCCGATGACCATGCCGACGGGCAGGAGCGGCAGGCCACGTTTGACCATGTCGAGTGCGACAGACGCAGCGGGCGACGGGCCTTCGAGACGTTGGTTGATGGCCAGCGGATCGTCGGTCATGACGACGGGCCTGCCGGTGCTGTCCGGCCTCGCCGCGGTTCGAAGGGCGGCTGACTCTTCCTGGAGCTGGGCGATGCGGTGCTTGTAGCGGTAGTAGATCGAGATGGCTGCTCCGGCGAATCCGGCGATCGTGAAGGTGAGGATGAACAGCGGAGTCGTGCCGAGCCAGCGGTCGATCAGCGAGACCGAAGAGCCCGAAGATGACGGCACCCAGCACCAGTTCGTAGGAGCCAGAGCTCTCCGTGGGATGGAGGTCGAACCGACGAGTGGCGGCAAGGGACTCAGATGTGGCTTCCGTATCGGCGCCCATGACCGCTTCTCCTCCCGAACCTGCCGCCGACCCTATTCGCCCGGCCTGTGGTCCGGCAACCCGGACGGCGACGCCGTCGAGGCCGAGGTCGCAGAGGCACGGTCGCCGGGTGAGCTGTGAATGTGAAGCTCCGACCCCGATCGGGGGGCGGATCACCGTGCTCGACGGGCCTCGTCCAGATGATGCACGTTCGACCCGCCGACATCACCGTCTGACGGTTCGGGGTCGTCACCGGCACCAGGGGTGGCCTCGCCTTCCTCGTCGGGCGCCACCGCGTCTGCATCGAACGACGCTCGCCGGACCGCCAAGCCGGGGCTGAAAGCCGACAACAGCAGGAGGCCGAAGGCGGCGACCCCGAACGGCACGATCGCGTCGCCCTGGCGGTCGTTGTAGACCGGCCAGAGCACGAAGGCCGACAGCAGCGCGGTCCACGCCCACAGGATGGCGACACTTCTCCGATGACCGTGGCCCAGGTCCATCAACCGGTGATGGAGATGGCCCTTGTCCGCGGTCGCCAGACCCTGACGCCTGACCGTTCGCCGCACGATGGCGAAGGTGGTGTCGAGGATCGGCACCCCGAGGATGAGGAGCGGGATCACCATCGGGGCGTAGAAGAAGAACGTCTGCCCACTGAAGGGATCCTCGACTCGACCACCGACCGACACCGTGCTCGCCGCCATGAGCGCTCCGAGCAGTAACGCACCGCCGTCTCCCATGAAGATCTTCGCCGGGTGGAAGTTCCAGGGGAGGAAACCGGCGCAGATACCGACGACGATCACGGCGATCAGCGAGCCGATGTTCGAGTCCGCCAGCAGGCCCAAGTCGCCGAGCTTCAACACGTAGAAGAAGAAACCGAGCGAGGCGATACCCATGACGCCGGCGGCCAACCCGTCGAGGCCGTCGATGAAGTTGACGGCGTTGCACATGCCGAGCAACCAGACGACCGTGATCAGGTAGCTCATGTCGAGCGGCAGGATGAACACAGACGAGAACGGAATACGGAACTGGATGATCGACACGCCGCCGACCACCAGCGTCGTCGCCGCGAGCACCAGGCCGGCCAGCTTGGCCGGCGCCGAGATCTCACGGAGATCGTCGATGAAACCGACCGCGTAGGCCATCAGCGCACACCCGGCGATCCCGAGCGCCTCGCTCGACCCGGCGAACATGATGTCGAATCTCCCGGACGTCCACGCCGCCAGCATGGCGACACCGAAGCCGATGAACATCGCCGCACCGCCGAGGGTGGGCGTCGGGAGTTCGTGAGCCCGGCGCTCGTCCGGGGCTACGACATGGCCCCGCGAGACGGCGATGACCCGGACGAGTGGAACGGAGAGCGCCGTGACCGCGAACGCGATGGCCATCACGATGAGATGCGATGACAGCGATGGTGCCAGGTTCACGGCACAGCAACCTAGCTGGCGGTGGGCACCGGTTCCGGTCGGATGAGATCCGGATAGGGAGCAAACGGTGTGCAGAGGTCGCGCACTTCGGCCCGGATGGCGGCAACGGCATCGGCGTCGGTTCGCTGCCGCAGCGTGCGAGCAATGAGCCGGCCGATGGTCGCCATCTCCGGTTCCTTCATGCCCTGCGTGGTGACGGCCGGGGTACCGATGCGAACACCGGAGGTGACGAACGGCGAGCGCGGGTCGTCCGGGATCGAGTTGCGGTTGAGTGTGATTCCCGCCTCGTCGAGCACGATCTGCGCTTCCTTGCCGGTCAGGTCGGCATCGAAGGTCTGGAGGTCGACGAGCAGGAGATGGTTGTCGGTTCCACCCGAGACGAGGCGGAAACCTTCCTGGACCAGGGTCTCGGCGAGCGCAGATGCATTGGCCACGACCTGGGCTCCGTAGACGGCGAACTCCGGAGTTGCCGCTTCGGCGAACGCGATCGCCTTCGCCGCGATCGCATGCTCCTGCGGACCACCCTGTTGGCCGGGGAACACTGCCTTGTCGACGGCCTTGGCCAGTGCCTCGGTGGACAGGATGCAGCCTCCGCGCGGGCCCCGGAGCGTCTTGTGGGTCGTGAAGGTGACGATGTCGCAATGAGGAACGGGGTTGGGGTGCACCCCGGCAGCGATCAGGCCGGCGACGTGGGCGGCGTCGAACATGAGCAGCGCGCCGACTTCGTCGGCGATGCGCCGATACGGAACGGCGTCGATGTTGCGGGGGTAGGCGGTGGCACCGGTCACGATCAGCTTGGGTTGGTGCTCCTTGGCCAGACGCTCGACCTGGTCGAGATCGATCCGCTCGTCGCTGCCCCCGAGTTCGTAGCCGACGAAGTCGTACAAGAGGCCGGACGCATTGACCGGAGAGCCGTGGGTGAGGTGACCGCCGTGATCGAGGCTGAGCCCGAGCACGGTGTCGCCCGGCTCGAGCAGCGCCTGATAGACGGCCATGTTGGCATTGGCGCCTGAGTGGGGTTGGACGTTGGCATGGTCGGCTCCGAAGAGCTCGCAGACTCGCTCGATGGCGAGACTCTCGACTTGGTCGACCACCGAATTGCCGCCGTAGTAGCGGCGGCCCGGATAGCCCTCGGAGTACTTGTTGGTGAAGACCGATCCGGTGGCTTCCATCACCGCCGGCGACGCGAAGTTCTCGGATGCGATCAGTTGGAGCGCCGTGTTCTGACGCTCGACCTCTTTTCGGTCAGGGCGAACACCGCGTCATCGGCGATATCGGGCCATGGCATGTCGGCGACCTCCGCACAGTTCGGCCGGGTCGGTCCCGGGACGAAGCGTCGACTCTATCGTCGCCCGGTCAGGGCAGGAGATCGTCGAGGGCCTGAACTCGACGGGCGTGCCGGCCACCTTCGAACGCCGTCGCGACGAACGCATCGAGTGCGTCGAGAGCCACCTGCGGACCGATGAGCCGCTCGCCGACACACATCACGTTGGCATCGTTGTGAAGGCGGGTGAAGGTCGCCGATGTCACGTCGTGGACCGTGGCGGCGCGGATTCCCGGCACCTTGTTGGCCGCCATGCAGATCCCGATGCCGCTCCCGCACACGGCGACACCGCGTTCTGCCCCTCGTGAGACCACCGCTCGGCCGACGGCAGCGCCGAACATCGGGTAGTCAACCGAGTCGGCCGAATGGGCCCCGACATCGACGACCTCGTGACCCTCTGCCCGCAGATGCTCCGCCAGCATCTCCTTGAGCGCAAAGCCGGCGTGGTCTGACCCAACTGCAATCCGCACCTCAGTGCTCCCCTGATCGGCGATCGATGTTCGCGCTGAGGCGGCTCGTGAGAATCGACGAAATGCGATCCTTGGCCACGGGATTGACGTCGAGGATCTTGTGGAAACCCTTGATGTCGAAAGACACCAACACCATTGGCGTCTCGGCGATGACGTCGGCGCTGCGGGGTCGATGTTCGAGCAGGGCCATTTCGCCGATCATCGAACCGGCTCCGACCGTCGCCACGAACTCGCCGTTCATGACGATCTTCGCCGTGCCCTCGACCACGACCCAGCATTCCTTGCCGACGCGTCCCTGATCCGTGATCTGCGCTCCTGCTTCGACGTCGACCCGTTCACCGAGCCCGGCGACCTGGGCCAGCTGTGCGTCGCTGAATCCGTCGAACAGAGCGACACCCGCCAGCCATTCCGTATCGAGCTTGTCGTTCCGTCCGAACATGTGAGGACTCCCTGCTTCCGTCCGCCGGACACTAGCTCGCTCCGACCCAACGAGCCATGTGTCATCGAATACGCCTCGCGACAATGGCCCTCGCCCGACCCTGGAGATCGTCGATCACCTCGACTTCGCGAAACGGGCGGCGGCTCGTTCGGCAACTGTGTCGGTCTGCCACGGCGACATCTCGAGCACGAGAGCACCGTCCTCGAGCAGCCATGACCCGGCTTCGTCGACGATCAGATCGAGCGATTCGGTTCCGCTCGGCCCCGAGATCAACGCCGACGTCGGCTCCCATGCGGCAACGGCCGGAGGGAGTGCCTCACCAGCGGCGATGTACGGAGGGTTCGACACGATCACGCCGAGTTGCCCCTTCACCTCGACGGGGAGCGCGTCGAACCACGAACCGACGGCGAGGCGTCCACGCGTGGCTCGACTGCCGAGACCGGCGAGGTTTCCCCGTGCGACGGTGATGGCGTCATCGGACACATCCGTGAGCCACACGTCGACCGATGCGACCTCGGCCAGGATCGAGAGACCGATCGCGCCGCTTCCACAACCGAGGTCGGCGACAGCGGGATCGCGGCCTTCGGCGAGCAGCCGCCGGACCTCGTCGATCGCCGCGCCGGCCACGATCTCGGTCTCGGGCCGCGGAATCAACACTCGATGATCGACGAAGAGATCGAGTGCGCGGAATCCCCAGCGTCCGACGACGTATTGGATGGGTTCGCCGGCCATGCGACGTTCGACCCGTCGCTCGAACGAGCCCATGCCACGCTCGGTCACGGCGTCGCCGAGAACCAGGGCGAGTTCACTGCCATCGGCCCCGGAGCATTCCTCGACGATGCGCCTGGCGCTGACCTCGGGTTCATCGACACCCGCGGTCGCGAACCGTTCACCTGCTTCGATCAACAGTTCACGCCAGGTCACCATTGCCGACTCCCGGATGGGCGCCGCCCGCCGAGCATCATTCGTGAATGCCGTTCGATTCGATCTCCTCCTGCAGCTGGCGGGTGCGCTCGTCCTGGACCAGGGCGTCGCTCACCTCGACCAGCTCGCCGGCCAGCACCTTGTCCAGCTTGTAGAGCGTGAGCCCGATGCGGTGGTCGGTGACGCGGTTCTCCTTGAAGTTGTAGGTCCGGATCTTCTCGGAGCGGCCCCCACCACCGACCTGATCGCGGCGCTGGGCCGAGCTCTCTGCCTGGACCCGCTCCTGCTCGGCCTGGAGCAGCCGCGATCGCAGCACCACCATCGCTCGGGCCCGGTTCTGGATCTGGCTCTTCTCGTCCTGCATCGTGACCATGACGCCGGTCGGCCGGTGGAGGATCCTGACAGCGGAATCGGTGGTGTTCACGCTCTGACCCCCGGCGCCGGAAGAACGGTAGGTGTCGATCTGGAGGTCGTTCGGGTCGATGTCGATGTCGACCTCGTCTGCCTCCGGCAGCACGGTGACGGTGGCCGACGAGGTGTGCACCCGGCCCTGGGACTCGGTGACCGGGACTCGTTGCACGCGGTGTGGACCGGCTTCGAACTTCATCCGGGTCCACACACCCTCGCCGACGAGGCTGAAGGTCACGTCGCTGAACCCGCCGAGATCGGAGGGATGTGATCCCAGCATCTCCATCTTCCACTTCTGCATCTGGGCAAAACTCTTGTACATCTCGAACAGGTCTCGGGCGAAGAGGTTTGCTTCCTCACCGCCCTCGGCCCCTCGGATCTCGATGATGACATTGCGACCGTCATTGGGATCCTTCGGCAGCAGCAGCATGCGGATCTGCTGCTCGAATGACTCGATGGCAGCTTCCGCCTCGGCCATCTCGCCCCGGAGCTCTTCTCGCTCCTCGGCCGCCGCTTCGTTGTAGAGCATCTTCGCAACGTCGAGGGTCTCCGGTGGCGCTTCGGAGCTCGGCACCGACAGCGGCGATCTCCCCGAGCTCGGCGTATCGCCGCATCACCTCGACATAGCGCTTGTTGTCGGCTGCGATGTCCGGGTCGCCGAGACGCGCCTCGATGTCGGCGTGTTCGCGTTCGATGGCGGCGATCCGGTCGAGCATCGTGCCGAGACTAGCGAGGGAGCGGGTCCGGGCACCGGCGCTGCGTCACCAGGGCGGGACGACGCCGACCACTTCTGTGCGGGGGCTGACCGCAGCCAGTGCGACCGTGGCCGCGTGTCGGTCGCGTTCGGGAACGACGATGACGAGGTCGGCATCGGGTGCATCCCGGCGGCGATAGTCCATTGCCTCGGGTACGACGTCGAGATCGATGCCGGTGGAACACACCACGACCACATCCGAGCCGTCCTGGCGGGTCCCGAGCGCGGCGATCGGCACGTGACCCAGGACCGTCGAGCGAGGCCGGAGCGGTGGAACCGCATGCAAGGTCGACAAACCGATGGTGCCCGGATCATCGAGCAGCATTGACCGGAGCCAACGCTCCCTCGCCATACGTGACAGCGGATGGAGGGACCCTCGGCGCCGCTCGACTGCGACCATCGCGACCGCCCTGCGCACCGCGGTGTCGCTGTTCATCGAGCTGTGAACGAGGGTGTGGAGTTCGCGGTCGGCCTCACCGACGCCGACCTCGATCCGTGCTGCCTCTGTCGTTGCCGCCTCGATCGGCGCTTCGCCGCTGCCCGTCGGCGAGACGATCCGTGCCACCTCGAGGCCGGCGACCTCGGCGACGACTCTCCCGTGGTCATCAACGGCTCGGGCGCCGGCCTCGCTGAAGATCGGTGCCAGTTCCCACACCGACCGATCGAGGACCGGCAACGGTGCCAACTCGGTCGGTGTCGCCGGCTTCAGCTCGGTGCCGTCGACCTCGAGCACTTCGACCCGGAGGCCCACCATCCCGGCAGTCCGGCGTGCCAGCGCCCCGGCGTGCTCGGCCTCCGCAACGATGTACAGCGGATCGACGTTCGAACGAAGAGCCCAGGCCACCGCCGGGCCGACCATACGCTCGTCCTCTGCATAGAAGACGCCGCGGCGCTGACCTTCCCGGCCGGGCTCGGACGCGACGAATCCCCCGGCTCGGCCGAGGGATTCGTCGATGGTCAGTTCCGAGTCGAGGTGGCCCCGGATCAGCCCTTTGAGCTTCGCCACGATCAGACGTCGTCGCTGATCGGGGTCGTTCTGCTGAGCCAGGGGTTCAGCTCTCGGTGTCGGTGGACTCGTCGCCGCCATCGGTCTTCTTCCGGCGACCGAAGCGACGCTCGAAACGCTCGACGCGGCCTGCGGTGTCGACGATCTTCATCTGGCCGGTGAAGAAGGGATGGCTGGCCGAGGAGATCTCGACCTTGTGGAGCGGGTACGTGTTGCCGTCTTCCCACTCGATGGTCTCACTGGTCTGGATCGTGGACTGCGTGAGGAAGGCAAAATCGGCGCTGGGGTCGGAGAAGACCACCGGTCGATAGTTGGGATGAATGTCGGTCTTCATAGCTGGACCATTCTGGCGGTTGGAAACGCCGAGTGAAACCTCGAACAGGAGTTACCGGACATGTCAGAGCGACGTGGCGGTCGCGATGTCGGACAGGAAGGCCTCGTTCGACGAACTGCCCTCGAGGCGCTCGACGAGGCGACGGGCGGCGTCGACTGCTGGTCCGTCCGCTTCGTCGATGGCCGCCGCCATCAGCGAACGAAGGGTGTCGACGGCTGCGAGATCGTCCGGCTCGGCCAGGAGATCAGCGTTGCGAGTCATGGAGAGCTCGAGGTCGATGTTGGGGAACACGCCTTCGTCTGCGAGCCACGCGTCGAGATGGACCTCGGAGGTGGCGGTGCCCTGGAATTCTTCGAAGATGGCCTCGTCGAAGATGGCGCCGGTACCGACGCGAATGGTGGCCAGGATCGTGAGCGAGCCTGCCTCCTCGAGCTTGCGGGCCGAGCCGAAGAATCGCTTGGTCGGGTGCAGGGCAGCGGCATCGACGCCGGTGATCGTGCGACCGGTCGGTTGCACGCCGAGGCTGTAGGCCCTGGCAATGCTGGTGAGGCCATCGGCGATGATGACGACGTCCTCGCCGGCCTCGACCATGCGCTTGGCCCGCTCCACCGTGAAGTCGACGAGCGCGCACTGCTCCTCCGGGGGAGCGTCGAACGATGCCGCTGCGACCTCGCCGAACTCGAGCGAGCGGCGAACCTCGACCACGTCCTCGGGGCGCCCGTCGAAGAGGAGGACCATGAGGTGACTCTCGGGGTTGTTGGCCTCGATCCCGGCGCCGAGTTGCTTGATGAGTTCCAGAGACCCCGATTCCGGCGGAGCCACGATGAGGGTGCGTTGACCCTTGCCGATGGGAGCGACGAGGTCGACGAGCCGAGCAGCCGAGTTGGTCGGCCGGTCGTCCATCTCGAGGCGCATGCGCTCGAACGGCGAGATTGCCGTGAGGTCCTCGAAGCGGAGGCGATCCTTGCTGGCCTCGGGATCGGCGCCGTTCACGGACGTGATCGTCTGCAGCGCCGGATTCTTCTCGTTGCGGTTGGCCGGGCGCGCCGTGCCCTCGACGAGGTCGCCCTTGCGCAGGCCGTGCAGGCGCGCCATCTTGACCGGCACGTAGACGTCCTCGGCCGACTGGAGATACCCGTTGACCCGCAGGAATCCGTAGCCGTCATCACGCAGATCGAGGTATCCGGACGCAGCGATGGCATCGAGCGCCGGAAGCTGCTCGTCGTCGCGGTCCCGACCCCGACCCCGTCGGCGGCGACGGCGATTCGAGCCGTCGCCATCGTCGGCCACGTTGCGGTTGTCGCCGTTCTTGGAGTCGCCATTACCCTTGTCGGCACTGGACTTGTCGCCGCCGTTCTGGTCGGTACGAGTCTGTTCTGCGCCCGCCCTTGTCGAGCCGCTCGTGGCCGAGCCGGCCTTGTCAGAGCCGCTCGTGGCAGAGCCGGCCTTGGAACCACCGGACCTTCCGGCATTGGACTGGCCGGACCGTCCTGGAGAGGCGTCGCCTTCGATCTCGGTCTCCCACTCCGCCGGGGGCTCCGCGTTCTTGCGACCACGACGGGGCCGACCACCGCGGGCTCCGCCGTCGTCGGCCTTCTGACCGGCCTGGCGTCGCGAGGCGCCACGATCGGGCTCGGTTGCCGGACGTGTTGCCACCGGGCCCCTGTGCCGCAGGGGGCGTCGTCGACCCGGCGGGCACGGAGGACTCCCGGGAGGCGGATCCATCGGCCTGGTCAGGAGCGTCGGACGTTTCGGCGGCATCGGACGCCGCACTGTCCATCGCCCCGGACAGGACGAGGACGGACTCGACCAGATCGGCCTTGGTGGCCCGGCTGGCGGGCTTGCCGCCCAGGGCGATCACGATCGTCTGCAGTTCGGACTTGTCCTTCTTCTGCAGATCGGCGCGCTCGACGGTCAGGTTGTCGCTCACAACACACTCCTCAGGGGTGAGCGCCGGCCAATGCCGGCGTTACGGGCGCTGTTGTCGGTCAGCGCCGGATGGCGTGGGCCCCCGATTGTCGAAACCGAGGCCCGTGAGCTGGATCACCGGCAGAGAAGGCCGTGCGATCCGCTGTCAGGAGCGTACCGGATCAGCTTCCACTTCATTGCTGCCCGGCAAACGCCTTCAGCGCGATGGCCACGGCATCGAGATCGTTCGGCAACTCCGTGAACCGTTCCGGTCGCTCGAAGAGCTCGGACAGGAACGGTGGCAGCTCGGGCCGGACGGACGTGGCCTTCTCGACCGCATCGGGGAACTTCGCCGCGTCTGCGGTGCCGAGCGTGACCATCGGTACACCGGCGACGGCATGGTCGCGGGCGACCTTGGTGCCGACAGCGGTGTGGGGGTCGATGAGGATGCCGAGGTGGTCGTGCATCCTGGCGATCTCGGCCAGCGTCTCGTCGTCATCGACCCTGGCCAGCGTCGAACTCCGATGCGATCGTGGCGTTCCACTCGGCCGGCACGTCGACCTTGCCGGTACTTCGGAACGATGCCAGCAGTCGGGTGACCGCCTCACCGTCGCGTCCGCTCGCTTCCCACAGCAGCCGTTCGAAATTCGACGACACCTGGATGTCCATGCTCGGGCTCAGCGAGGGGGCCACCGTCCTGGCCTCGAGCGAGCCGGTCTCGAAGTACCGAGTGAGGACGTCGTTCCGGTTGCTGGCCACCACGAGACGATCGATCGGCACACCCATGTGTTTGGCGTACCAGCCGGACAGGACGTTGCCGAAGTTGCCGGTCGGGACCGAGAAACTGATCGGCCCGCTCATGGCGTTGATCCGTAGCGAGGCGACGACGTAGTAGACGATCTGGGCCATGATCCGGCCCCAGTTGATCGAGTTCACCGCAGCGAGCCGGAGTTCTCCTCGAATCGCCGGGTCGTTGAAGGCCGCCTTGACCAGGTCCTGGCAGTCGTCGAAGGTCCCCCCGATGGCTGCGTTCATGACGTTCGAGGCGTCGACGGTGGTCATCTGCCGTCGCTGGACATCGCTCACCCGGCCGAGGGGATGCAGGACGACCACGGCGAGATGGGAGCGGTTGGCGAGTGCTTCGATCGCAGCCGAGCCGGTGTCGCCCGAGGTGGCGGCGAACACCGTGACCGCTCCCCCCGCACACCGAGCTCGTGTTCGAGCAACCGTCCGACGAGTTGCAGCGCGACATCCTTGAACGCCAGCGTCGGGCCCTTCGAGAGGTCGAGGAGGAACTGGCCATCGCCGAGGTCGGACAGGGGCGTGACGTCGGGATCGCGGAAGGGCCGATAGGCGTCGACCACCATCGAATGGAAAGCCTCTCGCTCGATCGTCCCGTCGACGAAGGGCCACATGACCGCCTCTGCGACCTCCGCGTAGCTCATCGACGGGTCGAGATCCGGCAAGCCCGGGATCTCCTGCGGACAATAGAGACCGCCGTCGGTCGCCAAGCCGGCCAGGAGAACATCGGCGAAGCCGAGGACAGGGGCAGAACCGCGAGTCGACTCGTAGGAGATCATCGGATCAGCTGACGACCCGCATCACACTGCGCACACCGTTGACGACATCGAGCTGGCGAAGATCATGGAGCGTGGCCTGGAGATTGCGCTCGACGGCCCGGTGGGTGACGAACACCAATCGGGCCTCGTCATCGAGCCCCTCCTGCTCCATCGAGCGGATCGAGACTCCGTGCTGTCCGAAGACGCCGGACACGGTCGACAGCACCCCGGGCGAGTCGACCACTTCGAGATTCACGTAGTAGGCGCTCTCGAGGTCGTCGATGGCCCGGATCGCCGCGACATCGGTGCCGTTGGCCCCGGGAACGGTGCGATGGGTCGAACGAGTGAGGTTGAGCGCAGCGTCGATCAGATCGCCGAGGACGGCGCGAGGCCGTCGGCCGACCCCCGGCACCGCGGCCGTAGAACATCAGCTCACCGGCGTCGACACCCTCGACGAAGACCGCGTTGAAGCTGTCCCGCACCGATGCCAGCGGATGCGCATTCGGGCACCATCGCCGGGTGCACCCGCACGCCGATCTCGCGATCGTCGCCGTCGAACACCTCGGCGATCGCCAGCAGCTTGATCTGGTATCCCAGCCGGTTGGCGAAGTCGATGTCGGCCGCGGTGACCTGCGAGATGCCCTCGTGGTAGACGTCGCCGGCCACGACGCGGGATCCGAACGCGATCGACGCCATGATCGCGGCCTTGGCCCCGGCGTCGAAGCCTTCGACGTCGGCGGTCGGGATCGCGTTCGGCGTAATCCGAGCTCCTGGGCCTCGGCCAGCGCGTCGCCGTAGCTCGAGCCCTCCTCGGTCATCTTGGTGAGGATGAAGTTGGTGGTGCCGTTGACGATGCCCATCACCCGGCGGATGTCCTCACCGATCAGTGACTCGCGCAGCGGGCGAACGATCGGGATGGCAGCAGCGGCGGCCGCCTCGAAGAGCAGGTCGACTCCGGCGGCGTCGGCCGCGGCGTAGAGCTCGGCGCCGCAGTTGGCCAGCAGTTCCTTGTTGGCGGTGACCACCGGCTTGCCGGCGGCAAGCGCCGCCAGGATCAGCTCCCGGGCCGGCTCGATGCCACCGATCACCTCGACCACGAGGTCGACGTCGTCGTCGATGACCAGCCCTCGGGCGTCTGCGGTCAGCAGCGGTCGGATCGATGCCGTCGCCACGATCGCGGCTCGTGCTCCGGACTGCGATGGCGGACACCTCGAGCCGGACGCCGGCCGCGGCCTCGATCGCGTCGAGCCCGCTCGGTGAGGAGGTGCACGAGAGCGCCCCCGACGATGCCGCAGCCGAGCAGCCCGACCTTCACAGGTGTTGGAGATTCGGTCATTGCTGGGGCCTCGTCATCGTGTCAGTGATCGTGTCAGTGATCGTGTCAGTGATCGCGTCGTTGGTCATGAGCTGTCGTTGGATCGTATTCATCCGAGGTCGGTGAGGAGCAGATCGTCGTGGGTCTCGCGTCGGACGACCAGTCGGGCATCACCGTCTCGGCAGAACACGACCGGGGGTCGCAGCACCTTGTTGTAGTTCGATCCCATCGAATGGCCGTACGCACCGGTGACGGGAGTCGCCAACAGATCGCCGACCGCCGAGTGGCTCGGGGACGTGTGCCTCGCGGACCAGCAGGTCGCCGGATTCGCAGTGCTTGCCGACGACTCGCACCGAGCGTTCACGGGCCGCTTCGACCGCGGCCGGCATGAACGCCTCGTAGCCGGAGCCGTAGAGCACGGGTCGAGGGTTGTCACTCATGCCACCGTCGACGGCGACGTAGGTTCGGATGCCGTCGAGCTCCTTGATCGTGCCGACGGTGTAGACCGTGATCGCAGCCCCCGCTGCGATCGAACGACCGGGCTCGATCCCGATCGAGGCGGTGATGCCGGAATCGGCTGCGGCCTCGAGCAGGATCTTCGCCCACTGGGAGATGGTGGGAGCTTCTTCTCCCTCGACGTAGGCGACGCCGAGGCCCCCGCCGACGACGAGCTCTGGCAGGCCGAGCGGCAACGTGAATTCCGCCAGCACACCGACGACCGCAGCGAACGACGCAGCTCGAAACACCTGCGAACCGATGTGGGCGTGGATGCCGACCAGCTCCATGGCCGGCGATGCGGCCGCTCGCTCGACGGCGCGATGGGCCACGCCGGTCGACACGGTGAAGCCGAACTTGGAGTCGTCCTGTCCGGTGGCGATGTACTCGTGTGTGTGGGCTTCGACTCCGGGCGTGACTCGAAGCAGAACCCTCGGTGTTGGTCGACCGGCACCGACCAGTGCCTCGATGCGGTCGATCTCGTCGAAACTGTCGACGACGATCCGGCCGACTCCGGCATCGAGCGCCATGGCGAGTTCGCTTGTCGACTTGTTGTTGCCGTGCATCACCAACCGACTCGGCAGGTACGCCCGGCCGCGAGCGCAACGTGGAGCTCGCCACCAGTGGCCACATCGAGACTCATGCCTTCCTCGTTGGCGAGACGAGCCATGGCCACACACAGAAAGGCTTTGGTGGCGTAGGTCGCGTGGTGACCGAAGGCAGCGACCGCCTCGCGGCAGCGGGCTCGGAGGTGCTCCTCGTCGTAGATGAACACCGGCGTGCCGAACGACGCGGCGATCTCGGTGGTGTCGCAACCACCGATCAGCAGTTGGCCGGTGTCGCCGATCGAGGCGTTGTCAGGCAGCAGGTGCCAGGGAAGTGGTGCCGAACTCATGTGGTTCCCGTGGTCACATCTGTTCCGGTGCATCGACGCCAAGCAGGTCGAGCCCGATCGACAGACCGATGCGAGTGGCCTCGACCAACCACAATCTGGCTTGCTGGACCTCCGGCGCGATGTCGTCTCGCAGCACGGGACAGTCGTGGTAGAAGCCCTGGAAGGCGGAGGCGAGTTCTCGCACCCAGGTGCTGACCTTGTGCGGGGCCCGCTCGTTGCATGCCGCAATCAACACGTCGTTCAGGGAGAACAGTTCTCGCAGCAGCTGGAGCTCACGTTCGTGGTCGAGCAGGGAGAGGTCGGCCTCGGCCATCGGCTTGCGTTCGATGCCTCGCTCATCGGCCATCCGTCCGATGGCATGGATACGAGCGTGGGCGTACTGGACGTAGAAGACCGGGTTGTCGGACGACTGCTGACGCAGGAGGTCGATGTCGAGGACGAGCGAGGTGTCGATCGACTGCATCAGGTATGCGAACCGGGCGACGTCCGGACCGACATCGTCGACGAGCTCCCGAAGCTCGATCATGGTGCCGGTCCGCTTCGAGAGCTTCACTTCCTCGCCGCCACGAATCAGCTTCACGTTCTGGCCGATGATGGCTTCGTAGCTGTCGGCGGCGTGCCCGAGGAGCTGGAGGGCAGCCTTCATGCGAGGCACGTAGCCGTGGTGGTCGGCCCCCAGGATGTCGATGATCAGGTCGCCCCGCTCGAACTTCGATTCGTGATAGCCGATGTCGGGGAGCAGGTAGGTCATGGCTCCCGTCGGACTTGACGAGGACGCGGTCTTTGTCGTCGCCGAAGTCGGTGGTGCGAAGCCATGTCGCCCCCTCTTCTTCGTAGACATGACCCGCCGCCTGCAACCGCTCGAGCGCTGATGTCATGTGGCCGGCATCGACCGATTCCCGTTCGCTCGACCACGTGTCGAACACGACATGCATCGCGGCAAGGGCCCGCTTCTGGTCGTCGAGGGCATAGGCCATGCCCCACGCCGTGGGGTCGGCGTCGTCTGGCATCTCCGCCGCCCACTCGGTGATGTAGGCGCCCATGTAGCCGTCGTCGGCCGGCGTCTCTCCCCGCTTCCGAGCGGCGAGCGACGAAGCGAAGTGCTCGATTTGTACGCCCCGATCGTTGACGTAGGTCTCGGAGTGCGGTTGATGGCCGCAGCGGGCGAGAACCCGGCAGAGCGAGTCGCCGTAGGCAGCCCAGCGGCCGTGTCCCGCGTGAAGCGGTCCGGTGGGGTTGGCCGACACGAACTCCACGTTCACTCGGAGGCCGTCGCCGATGGACGGGCTGGCATAGCCGTCGACACCGCCCGACACGACCTCGCCCAGCACGTCGTGGAGCCAGGTGTTGGCGAGGCGGAAGTTGACGAACCCCGGACCGGCGATCTCGACGGCTTCGACGTGGGCCGGCAGATCGGCCAACAGGTGATCGGCCAATGCCTGACCGATCTCCCTCGGGTTCCGCCCGAGCGCTTTCGAGCAGACGAGTGCAGCGTTCGTGCTCCAGTCGCCGTGGTCCGGGTTCGCCGGCCGTTCGATCACGACCGCCGCCGGGATCTCGGCCACGCCGATGGCGGACAGAGCGGCATGCACGGCGGAGAGGAGATCGTCACGAATCACCGACGTGAGGGTAACCCGGGCCAACGCTGCCACCTGCCGAATACGGCGACCATCGACGCGCCGTGGACCGCTGCGTTGGCATGGCGGAGCAGACACTTGCACGACCCGGCAGGCAGATCTACTCAAACGTCCGTGGATGTCGCGCACCTGGTTCCGGAATGCGGCAAGCTGCTCCGACAAACCGCTCATTCGAGGCAGCATGTCGTCCCCCACTTCGCCGTCAACCGTCTCTGCTCCCTTCAACGATTGGGTCCTGGACGTGAGCGAACCGTCGCCGGTCTGCGTGATCGGGAGTGGCCCGGCCGGCCTCGTGGTCGCTGTTGGCCTCATCAGGCAGGGCATCGGCGTGACTCTGCTCGAGAGTGGACGGGCCCATCACGATCCCGACCTCCAGTCGCTGTCAGCGGGCGAGCTCACCGGCGATCCGATCAATGCGTTCAACTTCGTCGAGAACCGAACCAGACGGCTGGCCGGCAACGCCAATGCCTGGGTGGTGAAGACGGCAGGCGGAAAAGAAGACGCTCAGATGGGCCTGCGCTACGGGCTTCTGAACGAACAGGACTTCGCGGTGCGCCCGTGGATCGAGGGTTCCGGCTGGCCCATCGACCATGCCGACGCCGCTCCGTGGTTTACATCGGCTCACCAACACTTCGCCATCGGGGCCGACAGCTATGACCCGCCGGTCGACGTCAAGCCCGCCGCGTTCGGCGACGACTTCTACGACGATTTCGACCCACGATGGTTCCGCTTCGGCCTGCGCGACCACTACCGGGCCGAACTGGTCCAGGAACTGGAGGCCAGCCCGCTGGCTCGAATCGAACTGGCGACGACGGCGACGAGGTTGATCCGTTCCGAAGTCGGTGGCCCGATCGAACGGGTCGAATATCGCTCGGCTGATGGCGGGGCAGGGTCGGTGGCCACACCACGGGTCGTGCTGGCCGGTGGCGCCATCGAGAATGCCAGGCTGCTGTTGGCATCGGATCGCGAGCACGGCGGCATCGGGAACGAGCACGACCTCGTCGGTCGCTACTTCATGGATCATCCGTTGTTCTCGATCGGACACATCGAGATCGAGAACGACCGGGCCATCGACGCACTGGGTTTCTTCGACCTCGCCCCGCACGACGGCGAGGTCGTCCACGGTCACGCCGCCACGACCAGAGCACTCAGCGAGGAACTCGGGACGACACAGATCGGTTTCTCGATCTTCCCCCGACCGAGCGAGCGCCATCTGACCGCCGCCGACAGCCTCAAGTGGTTCCTGCAGAATCCGAGTCCTCAGCTCCGCCGACCCCGAAAGCTCCTGAAGACCGTCGCGAATGTCGTGCGTGGCGTCGACTACTTCCGCGCCTCGCCGACTACCTCGCCGGTCTCCACGTCGACACACCGATTTCACCCTCGACAGCCGTTTTGCCAGACTGACCCAGACACAGGGGGGTCAGATGACGGCAACCGACACGACAAACGACGCCACCAACCACACTGCAGCCACTGCCGTCGAACACTTCGACGTGTTGATCGTCGGCGCCGGCATCTCCGGCATCGGTGGCGCCTACCACCTCCAAGACCAGTGTCCGGACAAGTCGTTCGTGGTGCTCGAAACCCAACACGACTTCGGGGGGACGTGGCGGACCCACACCTACCCGGGGATTCGTTCCGACAGCGACCTCTACACCTTCGGCTACCGCTTCAAACCGTGGACCGATGCGCCGATCGCTTCTGCCGCAGAGATCCTCAAATACATGGGTGAGGTGATCGAGGACAACGACCTCGGCCGACACATCCGCTACGACCACTCGATCTCCTCAGCCGTCTGGTCGAGCGAAGAGAAGCAATGGACCCTCGAAGGAACGCGAACCGATACGGGCGAGGCGGTCCAGTTCACCGCTTCGTTCCTCTGGATGTGCCAGGGTTACTACCGCCATTCGAAGGGCTACACCCCAGAGTGGGAAGGCATGGACGACTTCGAGGGAACCATCATCCATCCTCAGACGTGGCCGGATGACCTCGACTACGCAGGGAAGAACGTCGTGGTCATCGGTTCCGGGGCGACAGCGGCGACGCTCATCCCTGCCATGGCCGGCGAGACCGGCCACATCACGATGTTGCAGCGCTCCCCCACCTATTTCTCGACCGGGCGCAACGTCAATGAGATGGCGGACACACTTCGTGAGCTCGAGATCGACGAAACCTGGATCCACGAGATCGTGCGGCGCCAGACCTTGGCCGAAGGAAACCTCATCACCGAGATGGCTTTCGAGGACCCGGAGGCCCTCAAGCAGATGCTCTTCGATGGCATCAAGGAAGTCATCGACGACGAGGCTCTGATCAAGGAGCACTTCACCCCGCACTACCTGCCATGGCGTCAACGCATCGCCAAGGTTCCTGATGGCGATCTCTTCCACGCCATCGCCCGGGGCGACGCGTCGGTGGTCACCGACCACATCGAGCGCTTCACACCGGAAGGGATCCTGCTGAAGTCGGGCAAGACGCTCGAGGCCGACATCATCATCACGGCGACCGGGTTCGACCTCAATGTGCTGGGTGACATCGCGTTCACGATCGACGACGAACCACTCGACTTCCACGAGACCGTTGCCTACCGAGGCACGATGTTCACCGGTATCCCGAACATGGCTTGGGTGTTCGGCTACTTCCGGGCGAGCTGGACGCTGCGGGCCGACATGATCGGCGATTTCGTGTGCCGCCTTCTGAAACACATGGACGACAAAGGCGCATCGGTCGTGGTGCCGCACTTGCGGCCGGAGGACAACGACATGGCGCTCCTTCCATGGGTCGACCCCGAGAACTTCAACCCCGGCTACATCATGCGCGGCCTCGATCTGCTTGCCGATGCAGGGCACGAAGGATCCTTGGCGCCACACGCAGGACTACTGGTCTGAGCGGAAAGAGCTGCCACTCGCCGACCTCGACGACGGTGCGCTCGTCTTCGAATAGCTTGCCAGGCGAGTGCATATCCCACGAGACAGGACGACCGACCACATGCTGACGACGATCGAAGGAACCGGGAACAGCCTGCGGGCGTCCGATGCCGACTTGGTTTTCAGCGGACTCACGCGAACGGTGTTGCGTTGTTGCGAGGTTTCGCGGTCAACGAGCAGACGTTCAGCGACCTCACGAACCAGCTCAGCGATCGCTTCACCTGCGACCCGGCCAAGATCCGAGGGACACAGCTCCAGGTCAGGAACGACACGATCGGCGATGCTGCTCGACAGTTCGCGAAGCTGCTCGACAAGATGCCGAAGGCGCTGACCGCTCGGCGAAGCAACGGCACACGATCGGCGCCGTTCCAGCCGTACGGGATCAACGCCCACAACGAGAACAGCTACATCCCGGGGGCCTTCCCCGACCTCGTGTGGTTCTACTGCCGTCAGCCGGCAAGCGACGGAGGCGACACGATCCTGTGTGACGGGGTCGAGGCGCTGGCCAACCTCTCCGATCGAGCTCGGACGTTCGCCGAAGCGGAACCCGTCCACTACGAGCTGGTCTTCAGCGCCGCTCAGTGGCAGAACCTCTACGACGTGACCTCGACCGAACATCTCGGGCAGATCCTTGACGCCGTGCAGGGGCTCACCTGGTCGCTGGACGCTCGAGGCAAGCTTCACTACGCCTTCGACGCACCCCAAACCGGAGTCACCACGTTCGGGCAACAGCCGACGCTGCGGACCAACGTGCTGTTCGCGGCGCCCGTTCGGTGAGGTCGGCGACACCGAGCGGGAGATGATGCGGGACGGGGAACCGATGCCCGCATGGTTCATCTCCGAGCTGCTCGAGGTGGTCGACGCGACATCGACGACGCTTGCGCTCGAAGCCGGAGATGTCATTGCCATCGACAACTCACGGGTGATGCACGGGCGGACGGCCTTCACCGACACCGACCGGCGGGTCCTCACCCGATGCGGATTCCTTCGACCGGACCTGCTGGGATGATCAGCCCACAGGACCAGCTGAACGAAGCAGCTGGTCGAGCCGGTCGAGCACGTCGTGTGGATGGTCGAGCCATTCACTGATGAAGACACGGCTCACCGGCCAACCGAACGCCTCGAGCACCTCGCGAGAAACAAAGAGGGTTGGCTCCTCCGTCGTGGTCGGGCGAGTGACGTTGACGGAGGAGCCGTGCCCTCAACCTCGCACGGAAGATCGGCTGCCGCATCGGTCAGATGACGGATATTCCTTGCTGCCAGTACGTAGATGGGAACCTGGACATCGCTTCGATCGTCCAACCATCATGAGCCTCATGCGCCCTTCGGTCCTTCTCGCGATTCTTGCCTGCGTGGCCCCGATCGCAGCCTGCGGTGCCGGCGACGGCGACGCGGCAACGGATCCTCCCGACCCGACTCTGATTGCGCCCGAGGACGGGGACGCCGAGCGTTCGGTTCTCGTGCCCGTGTCCGAACGCTCGGCTCCTGCCGGCGACACCAGCGTGGCCGGTGTGGCGATCACGCAGTTCGGCCTCGACCTCTTCGCCGAAGCCCGTTCGAGCGACACTGAAACCAACGTCACGGTGTCACCCACGAGCGTGGCGATCGCGCTGGCCATGCTGGAGCCGGGCACCGTCGATGCCGCCCAGGAACAGATGCGGACGCTCCTCCACATCGAGGATTCGAGTGCGTTCCACCCCTCGATGAATGCCTTGGAGCAGGATCTCGAAACTCGATCGCCGGGGAGCTTCGGCGACGAGGACGATCCGGGTGAGGTCACGGTCGAGATCGCCAACGCCGCCTACCTGCAGGAGGGCTATCCCTTCGAGGCCGACTACCTCGAAACGGTCGGCTCGTATTACGGACCGGTCCTTCGGCAAGTCGACTTCGGGACCGACCCCGACCGCGTGGCTCACGAGATCAACGACTTCGTCGCCGAGGTCACCAACGACCAGATCGTCGACCTCATCGCCGACGGCACCATCAAGCCCGAAACAATTCTCGCCCTCGTGAACGCCGTCTATCTCAGGGCCTCTTGGCTCGAGCCGTTCGACACGGCGGCCACAACGGAAGCGTCGTTCACGCTGCTCGACGGCAGCCAGATCGACACGACGATGATGAACGGCCAGAGTTCGACATCGGCCGCAGGTGATGGCTGGGTGGCAGCGACCAAGAGTTATGTCGGTGGTCTCTCTGCTGAGTTCATCCTTCCGGACGAAGGCCGTTTCGACGAGATCGCTTCGAATCTGTCGGTGGTCCTGGCCGACATCGAGCAGAATCGCACCAGCGGGGCGGAGCTCTCTGTACCCCGCTTCGAAACCCGCACCAGCACCGAACTCAGCCCTGCGCTGAACGCGCTTGGCCTGACCGCTCCCTACGGCAACGGCGGCCTGCTGGGAATCGCCGACGATCCGCGGCTGGCGATCGATCAGGTGATCCACGAAGCGTTCGTGGCCATGGACGAGGAAGGCACCGAGGCGGCTGCAGCCACCGTCGTACTCGTCTCCGCAACGAGTGGCCCGGCATCACCGCCGGTCACGGTCGTCCTCGACCGGCCGTTCTTCTACCGCATCGTCGACGACGCAAGCGGCGCAACCTTGTTCATCGGCCAGATCACGAACCCATCGCGATAGACACGGCAGGGCCACCGCTTGCATTGCCTGGCCAGACGTACGATCTGGTTAGCGCCCTCGGGAGGATTCGAACCTCCGCTCACGGCTCCGGAAGCCGATGCTCTATCCCCTGAGCTACGAGGGCAGGGTCAGGTGAGCTTACCCCTCGACCGGCTCGGGGCTACAGCCCCTTGCCGAACTTGTGTGCCGTCTTCAGGATCCTCGAGGCGGGAACACCGGCGGCAATCAGCAGCGCCACGCCGCGCCCGCTTCTCGGTCGGCTCGAGCTTGACCGCTTCGATCGCGGTCCTGACCGCATCGCCTCGTTGCTTCATCGCCGCCCGGGCGATCGCTTGCTGACCGCGGATGCGGGCCAGGCCGACCGGCTGGTCGTGGAACTCCGGATATTTCTGCACGAGGAACTCGAGCGCCTCGTCGATGGTCTTCCACTTCTCGAAGAAGAAGCTCGCCCCGTGCCAATGCACTCGCACCAGCGGTTCGGCGGCGACAGCGAACGGCGACAGCCGGGCCGCACGCAGCAGCCAGTCGTAGTCCTCGCCGTATCCACCGGGAATGGTCTCGTCGACGTCACCGAGCTCGGCGACGAGGTCGGCCGAAGCGAGCGTTGCGGACGGATGGACCTCGGTCATGCGATCGTCGAGGAAACCCTCGAAGGTCAGACGGGCCGGATCGGGAATGCGGGCGGTGTCCTCGCCCTCGAAGTGGATGTACACGCCCGTGGTCGCCACCCGGGCTCCAGGGGTGGCATCGATGGCAACGAACTGGCCGGCGAGTTTGCCGGGGAGCCATTCATCGTCGTCGTCACAGAAGGCGATCCACTCGTGTTCCGCCATGGCCACCCCGCTGTTGCGGGCTCCGGCGAGTCCCGGCGAACGGACATTCGTCGTGACCACGATGCGTCGGTCGTCTCGGTCGACGACCGATGGGTGATCGGCCAGCGAATGATCCGGATCGCTCCGGTCGAAGACGACCACGATCTCCAACGGGGCTGGGTGCTCCTGAGCGAGCACGGCGGCGATCGCTCGACGCAACAGCTCGGGGCGGTCGCGTGTGGCGATGACGACCGAGACCGATCGATCGATTCCCTCGGTCATCGAGGATCGTCGTCGATGGGCGTCGTGACTCCCAGGAGGCCGTCGACGACTGCTCCGAATCGGACCACACCCGATGGGGCAACAGCCTGGGTGCGGTCGATGCGGAACGTGGACGGATGCTCGAGCGCCTCGTCGAGCAACTCGCGGAACTCGAACTCGGAACCGGCGAGGCGGGCGAGACCGTGGAGTTCGAGATGGTCGGCGAAACGCATCTGGTGGCCGTCGACGTGTTCACCTCTGGCTGGGTCACGTGGAACCACGATCGGCAGACGACCAGAACTTCGAGCATCCATCACCGTGCTGGGTCCACCGTGGCTGACCACCACGTCCGCGGCAGAGAACAGGCGAAGCAGTTCGTCGTGAGCCACGATGTCGGCGCCCTTCACCCGTTCGGGCGGCGAGGACGTTCCCGACTGCACGTACACGCTCGACATCGGGATGTAGGCCAGCCCACCGGTCGACCCATTGGACCAGTCGATCGAATGGGTGGTGGTCGGTCCCGACCGAGACCACGACCCGATACTGGGCGACCTCGGCTCCTCGTCCGACGGTGGTCATCAGTACAGCGGACCGACGAGAGTGCTGTTCTCGTAGAGCGCCTGTTGTTCGGGCCACTGCACACAGAACTCGGTCGTGAATCGACGCACCAAACGGCCCGTGAGGGTTCGGGAATCGATGCGGTCGTACACCTCGAGATACACCGTCGGTATGTGCCGGCGCTTGGCCTCCATGAAGAACGGCACAGCTGCCCCCGCACCATTGGAGATCACCACATCAGGCTTCCACTCGTCGAGCTGGCGTCGGGCGAGAAGGTAGTTGCGACCCATGTTGAACAGGTTGCGGGTGGTCGGGTAGTGCGCCGGCACGAGCTCTTCGCCCTCGAGCTTCGAGCGGGCGTCGGGAAGATCGAAGGTGACCCATCGGCGATGATGGTGCCGCCACCACGGTTCCAACTGCAGGAGCTGCGAGAGGTGTCCGCCCGCCGACGACACGAAGAGCACCCGCCGTTTCGAGTCGAAGAGCTCGGGCTCGAAGGCCTTCGCCGAGTGCCGGCGACCATTGTCGAGGATCATCGTCATGCCCGTGTCCACACATCGAGGGACGGCAACGACACCGACGAGCGGTTCGAGCCATCTTGCGGTTGATCGAATCGGTGGCGGGATCCCTCAGCTGTGCGTTCTGTGATCAAACTCCTACGCCTTCCACATCAGTCTCGACGTCGCCGTCTTGACTGCCTCTTGCATGACGAAGGCGCCCGCCCTCCGATGCGTTCCGGGTGACACCCGTTCGCACCATGCCAACAGTAGACGTCCGAACCGAGGTTTGGTCGCGGAGAATCTGCCCAGCAGGGCCAGGGCCGTCCGGCCCACCGCCTGGCAGCACACCTCAGTGCGTTCCAGACCCGCCTTCCTGTAGAACAGGTGAGAACGAGTCGTGCGAGCTCGTGTCCGACCCCAGACCGCGAGCTCCGATGAGCCAGATCCAACTCGAGAACGAGGACCTCGACTGGCTCCTCGACGCTCTGGGTGGACCGGGTGTGGGTTCGAGTCGGCGCATGCTCGTTCGCCCATCGGCATCTGCTCCCGAACTCCTGCTACCGCTCGAGTCGAGGGCCGCAGGCGCCACCTCGTTGCACCGCTACCACGACGGCAAGGGCCGCAGGGAACGGACCATCACCTTCGGAGCGATCGCTCTCGCTCGACTGGGCGCTCTCAGATTCGCTCCGGGTGACGTCGTCGACATCGGGCCTTTCGCTCTTGTCCAACGCGCCGCCGAAGTGCTCGACGAGCCAGACGTCCAGATCGCAATCACTCTCGGACCTCGCCGACGGAACCGGAAGCCGGTCGTCCAACTGACCCGTCGCGACGGCAGCTCGGTCGGCTTTGCCAAGGTGGGCTGGTCGCCGTTCACCAAGACACTCGTCGAGAACGAGGCGACGTGGCTGGAGAAGCTCGACGGCGGTGTGCCGGACACGATTCAGATCCCGACCGTGCTCGCCCGCATCGATGACGGCGAACGAACGATGATCGTGACCTCGGCCCTGACCACCTCACGTCGGTCCGGCATCGACGGTGGGCTCTCGTCGACGACGATCACCGAGTTGGCCCGATCGCTCGGAACGGTGAGACGTCGCGTGGCGGACCTCCCCCACCTCAGCCTCATCCGATCCGGACGCGTCAGTCAGCTCATCGATGTCGATCGACTTCTCGACCGGCACGGCGACACCGTGTTGGAACTCGGCCTCTGGCATGGCGATTTGACCCCATGGAACACGGCGACGATCGGCCGCACCTCGCAGGTCTGGGATTGGGAGTTCGCCGACGACGGTCGGCCGGTCGGATTCGACCTCCTCCACATGGCATTCGAGTCGGTCCGCCGCCTGGCCTCCCACAACGAGGCGAACGCGCTGCGCGATGTCGCTGCTCGTGCCGCGGCGGTGCTGGAGCCGACGGGACAAGCCGTCGATGCCACGTTCGACCTCTACCTCTGCGAACTCATGATGCGCGAAGCGCGCCTGCGTGGCGAGGGATGGGAGCCGCTCGACCTCGGGCCGCTCGAAGCCCACGCAGCCGCTCTCTTGCGTCAGAGGCTCGAGTGAACGCTGTCGCTCCGTCCGGACCGAAGCTCCAGTCGAACGCTGCTGCGTCATCGGTCGCCGTCGTCGGAGCGGTGGTCACGACGTTTGCCAGCTTCCTGGTTGCGTACCTCGTATCGAAGGAATCAGCCGGGTTCGCCGGTGCGTTCTTCACCGCGACCGCTGTCGCCACGATCGGCGGGAACAGCTTGGCCCTCGGGACGCCGACTTCGCTCGTCTATTTCATGCCGGAGGCCTTGACCGGCGACCGGCCGTCCCAGCGTGGGCTGATCCTCCAGACACTTCGGCCCGTCGTGCTGGCATCAACGCTCATCGCAGTCGTCGTACTGCTGCTCGCCCCCTGGTTCGCCGATCTCGTGTCAGACGAACGAGTCGCAGAGATCACGACACTCGTCAGAACGTTCGCCCCTGCGATCCCCGCCTGGGCCATCACGGCAACCCTGCTCGGCGCCACCCGCGGACTCGGTTCCATGACACCGACGGTCGTCGTCAGCCAGGTACTCAGACCGGGCGGCCAGATCGTGCTCCTCGGCGCAGCCAGCATCAAGGGATCACCGTCTGCCCTGGCTGTTGGACTCGCGTGGATGATCCCCGTTGTCGTCGCCATGCTGGCGGCGATCGTGTCGGTCGCCAGACTGCATGGCTTTGCCGGCGACGGCACCAGCGCCGTGTCCTCGACGGAGTTCTGGGCATACGCCAGGCCGCGGGCATTGGCCAACTCACTCCAGATCGCCCTGGAACGAATCGATGTCATCTTCGTCCAGGCGCTCCTCGGAGCCGATGCCGCCGGCATCTACGGCGCACTCACGCGCTACATCGCGGCCGGCAACTTCTTGATCTTCGCCGTCGCCCAAGCGGTCTCGGTCACGCTCCGACGGGCCATTGCCGCCGTCGACCTCGGTCGGGCCGGAGCGATCCTGAAACAGACGACCGCGTGGCTCGTCCTGGTGGCCTGGCCCTATTTCGTCATCGTGGCCTTCAAGCCCGAGCCGCTCGCCAATCTGCTGAACTCCGACTTCGTTCCCGATGCCGGGATCCTCGCCATCCTCGCCCTCGGCATGATGGTCAGCGCTGCGGCCGGTCCGATCGATCTTGCTCTCCTGATGCTCGGAAAGAGCAGGCTCAGCCTCGCCGGCATCGTGGTCGCCATCGTCGTCGACATCGGACTCCTCTTCGTTCTCGCTCCTCGCTTCGGGCTGGCCGGTGCCGCGTGGGCGTGGGCCATCAGCGTCGTCGCCCAGAACCTCATCGCCAGCTACTTCGTCCGCCGGTACAGCGGCATCACGGTGCCGAGTCCGGCCTGGGTGCGGGCGATCGGCCTGTCGCTGATCGCCACCGTGCCGATCAGCCTCGTCACCGGCGACGACTTCTTGGCGCTGGTCATCACCGCCGCGATCGCCGGCATCGTCCTGCTCGGCGGGATCTACCTCAACCGAACCGTCTTCGGTGTCGATCTGCCGCTCACTGTCCGACGAGGTCGCGCACCATCCGACTGAATGCCCGTTCCGTCTCGCGATCGGTCGCATGCGACCAACGGCAGTCCGGATGGGTCCCGCCGGGAGCGGTGACGTCGAACCACGCCACGAAGTCGATGTCGACCCCCGCGGCCGACAGCTGCAGCAGGTGGTCGACCGTGGCATCCATCCATCCGGCTCGCCGAGTCTCGTCGTCCGGATCGGCCGCCGATGCGAACTCGGGAAGGGCAAGAGGTTTGCCCCGCGCCGCGGCGAACGCGATCGCCGGTTCGATCAACGACTCGAAACTGCGCCACGGGCGGTCGGTGCCCTGGCAGGTGAACCAGTTGTACAGGTCGGCTCCGATGACATCGACGACGTCGTCGCCGGGATACCAGCGCTCGCCGTCGGCACTGGACATGACGTCGACCCCGACCGTCCACACCATCGACGTCTGCTCCCCTCCCCTCGAGCGGATCAGGTCGACCATCGCCCGCCACGCCGCTCGATACTCGAGCGCATCACCGTTCGGCTCACTCTCGAACGTCTCGGGTTCATGGTTGAACGTGAATCGCAGATTGGGGCCCGAGCAGGACAATCGCATCGGCCCACGCGGTCATCTCGTCGTGCAACGTCGAGCCGGGTTGTGCCGCAGCGATCGCAGCCCACGGAATCGGCGAGCCATCCGAGCGAACTGGACGGACGCTCAGATGCACCGCCCGGCCGCCCCCTTGAATGGCCCCGATGTCGGTTTCAGCGACCTTGTCGTCCCAGCGCAGGAACACGCGAACGAGGTGCAGCCGATGCTCCACCTCGGACTCGATCTCCTCGATGGTCTCGATCCGAGCTTCTGGGACGGCGATGCCGATGAGCGGCCCAGGCGGAGGTACGACGGTCGTGGCGACCGGGATGCCGGTGGTCGCCGGGCCGGAAGCCGTGGTCGCGTCAGCGCCGGCCTGGCGCTCGCTGTTCGTCGGGACGACGGTCTCCTCGTCGCCGGAGGTGCAGCCGGCAATCAAGGCGGCAGCCATCAGCGCCGTGATCAGGTGTCGGCTCACGCGAGGGAGAGCGCCTCGCTGCCCGAGCTCGTTGCACTTCTGACGGTGCCCTCGTTCTGGAGCCTGAGTGCGAGCGCGGCGGCAGCAAAGACGGTGAACAGCTGGTCTGGCACCATCAGGTAGTACGGCATCTGCACGATGGCGACGATGATGACCACATGGGCCCAGAGTCCGGCAGTCGACGGCTGGCGCCTCGTGTACCACGCCAGGCTCAACATCGTTCCGAGGAACCCGGCCGCCCCCAGGAAACCGTGGGAGAACGTGGCGAACCAGAGCTGGCCGTGGGTCCCGATCGAAGGCAGATTTCGCTCGTTCGGGTCGAGGAGCTCCCCAGCCGAACACCGGCTTCTCGAGCGCACCCTCGACCGCCGAGACGGCGAGACTGGTGCGGTCCTCGTTGGAGTGGCCGGTGTTGATGCGAGTGGCGATGATCCCGCCGAGTGGTGTGATGGACAGCACGACGACCAGCACCAGCATGGCCCAGAGGCCTTGGATCATCAGCTTGCGTTCACCGGCGACACCGAAACGGACTGCGGCGTAGATCAGCCCGACACCGAGGCTGAGCCAGAGCCCACGATTCAAGCGAGATGACGGCAGGCAGAACGCTTGCGATCATCATCACCCGAATCAGCTTGGCCGAGAAACCGACCCTGCGGTCGTAGAGCGCGATGAAACCGAACGGTGTGAGGAGGGCCATCATCGATCCCCACTCGTTGGTGTAGGTGAACGGTGCCTTCGGCCGAGGCACCGGAACACCGATGATGTCCTGGAGCTGGGCGAAGCTCGGCTCCAACCACGCCTTGATGAGATCGTTCTCCCGAAGCACCTCCGGGCGTGACGTAGTAGATCGGGCGCCCTGAACGACAGGTCGCCGAGAACGAAGGCGAGGTAGCCGCCGACGATGGCAATCATCCAGAGAATCGTGAACATACGGATCGTGCGGAACGACGTCGATGCCCTCTCACGCCGTTCAGGATGTAGAGGAGCACGACGCTGGCTCCGATGTAGTAGCCGAACCGCAGACCCCAACCAAAGAAGTCTGGCCACCGAGTCGAGGCTGAGGACCGAGCCAACCACGGCGACCAGGTAGATCAGCCACCACCCGGACCCCTTCGGCAACGACGAGCCCGCGTCGACGCAGCAGTGAGGCCGCCATGGGCAGGGCCAGCACCACCCACATGAAGCCGCTGAGCCCGAGAATGAACCAGAGCGGGTACCACGCCACCATCAGGGTGATCGGCCAGAACGGCAGAGGGGCATCGACCTCGGAGCGGAGCGCTCCGCGGTCGACACTGGACCTGAGCATCAGTCGGGGTCGCCTTCGGCAACGACCGTTCCGACCACAACGGCGCCGACTCGACGGAGCTGCTCGATCGCATCGGCGGCATTCCGTCGCGTGTGCCCGCGACGGTTCGATGACGACGACCGCACCTTCGCAGATACGAGCGAGATCACTGGCGTCGGCGACCTGGAGAACCGGGGTGCTTCGACCACGACGAGATCGTAGTGGTCACGAGCTCGGTCGATGAGCTCGCCGAGGGCCTGTCCCTGGAGCAGCTCCGAGCCGGTTGGTCGACCTTCGAACCGGCGAACAGCATCTCGAGGCCGGGGTTGGCCGCGTTGACGACGATCGACTCGCTGAATCTCGGAATGGTGCAGGAGGACGTCGCTCAGACCCTTCTCGTTGGCGAGTCCGAATCGGTCGTGAAGGCTCGGGTGACGCATGTCAGCACCGATCAGCAGGGTTCGACGACCAGATCTGGCCGCAGCGACCGCCATGTTGGCTGCCACCGTCGTGGCCGACTGCGGATTGTTGGTACCAGCCACCAGCACGACGGACTTGTCCGATTGATCGAGTTGGAACAGCAGACTGCCCTGGACCCGACGATAGGCCTCGCCACGGGGCGAGTTGACTTCGGCGATGCCGGCCTCGCCGCCGCGTCTGAACAGGCCGGATCCCACCGGCACCTCACCGAGGACATCAACACCCATCGACGCCAGCTCGCGGCCGGTGTCACGGAATCGATCATCACGACGGTCGAGCAGATAGGCGAATCCGAGACCACCGAGGAGCCCGACGAGACCACCGCCGACGAAACCGATCGGCAGCGACAAACCACTCAATGAATCAGGCAGGTCGGCGTTGTCGAGGACGACGCCAGGGTCGATACTGATGCCGTTGAGGTTCGCCAGTTTGGCCCCGATGCCCTGGAGCTCTTGGGTCTTCGACACCTCGCGATAGCTCAACGAGCGAAGCAGCGCCGGATCCTCACCCGCAGCCGCGACCTCGGCCGACAACGCATCGAGATCGGTGATCAGTTGCGACTCTCGCTCGAGCAGCTGAATACGAGACTGCTGCGTGCTGATCAGGCCAGACTCCTCCCGGAAGTCGAGATAGGCGTGGGCGGAAGCATCAGCCAGGTCGCGAGCTCGTTCCGCGTCGCCGGCGGAGACGGAGAACACGAGGATCTGCGAGTCGGTCGGCACCGTGACGTCGATCAGTTCGGCTGCAGCCAGCACGTCGTCCTGGTTCACGTCTGACTGCGAAGGCGGCCTCCTCGACATCTGGATCATCGAGATCGGACGTGCCGAGGTCGTCCGCAGCCCGCAGGAGCGCGAGACCGCGCTCGGTGACCCGCTGCGACGAGGCGATCAGCCGCTCGTTGGTGGTGTTGACCTGACGACTGATGTCGAGATTCGGATCGTCGCCTGCCGCCAGCAGCGGCCGAACCTCGACTCGAGCTTCAGCGTCGTAGGTCCCGGTCTGGAGCTGGGTCAGCAGCACACCGACGAGGCAGCCGGCGATCGTGGCCGCGAGAATCACCGGCAGATGGCGCCGCAACGCAGAGGTGTATTCCGACACCGACACAACGTTGGAATTGCCGACCAGATTGGTGGATGCCATGAAACGACCTTCTGAAGGGGAACGGCACATCGCCGTCCAGCGAGATCAATCGGTCGACGCACGAGCCGATTGAACCCTCCCACTCTCTCAAACTTCGGGGCCTCGGCGGCTGAGTCAAAGGGCCTTCAGGGAGGGGCACACCTTCTCAGAGGGAGAGCGTCCGATTTCGGTCATGCTTCCTAAACTCAAACGCGACTACTACCGACAGGACTGCAATGACCTATCAGTTGACTGATGTTGCTGCCCTGGAGGCAGAGGCGATCCACATCATTCGGGAGGTAGCGGCGGAATTCGAACGTCCTGCGCTGCTCTTCTCGGGCGGCAAGGACTCGATTCTTCTCCTTCACATGGCCATCAAGGCATTCGCCCCGGCCAAGGTGCCGTTCCCGATCATGCACGTCGACACGGGCCACAACTTCCCCGAGGTGATCGAATACCGCGATCGTCGGGTCGCCGAAACCGGCGTCCGCCTGATCGTCGCTTCGGTCCAGGAACAGATCGACAAGGGCCTCGTCCAGGAAGAGACAGGTCCTCGAGCCAGCCGCAACGGCCTCCAGACTGCGGCCCTGCTCGAAGCGATCGAGACCCACAAGTTCGATGCTCTCTTCGGCGGCGCCCGCCGCGACGAGGAGAAGGCACGAGCCGAAGGAACGCGTCTACAGCTTCCGCGACGAGTTCGGCCAGTGGGACCCGAAGGGCCAGCGACCCGAACTGTGGAACCTCTACAACGGCCGCCACGCCCAGGGCGAGCACTTCCGTATCTTCCCCATCTCGAACTGGACCGAGCTCGACGTCTGGCACTACATCGCCGATCAGGACATCGATGTCCCCGGCATCTACTTCGCCCACAAGCGTCCGGTGTTCCAACGCGACGGCATGTGGCTGGCCGACACCGACTTCATCAGCCGCATGGAGGGTGAAGAGATCGAAGAGCGCATGGTGCGCTTCCGCACGATCGGCGACGCGAGCTGCACCGGCGCCGTCGACTCGGCCGCCGACGACATCCAGAAGGTCATCGAAGAGGTCGGCGCCACCCGGATCACCGAACGAGGTGCCACCCGGGCCGACGATCGTCGCACCGAGGCGGCCATGGAAGACCGCAAGAAGGAAGGCTACTTCTGATGCTCACAGCCCCCATCTGGATCAGCGGCGGCAGCCACCACACTCATCTCGTCAACAATCTGGGAATCGTCTAATGGAACTTCTTCGACTCGCCACCGCCGGATCGGTGGACGACGGCAAGAGCACCCTCATCGGTCGCCTGCTGTTCGACTCCAAGTCGATCTTCGAGGATCAGCTGGAAGCCATCGAGGCCACCACCGCTCGCCCGCGGCGCCGAAGGCATCGACCTCGCACTGCTCACCGACGGCCTCCGGGCCGAGCGTGAGCAGGGCATCACCATCGACGTTGCCCATCGCTACTTCGCCACGCCCAAGCGCAAGTTCATCATCGGCGACACGCCGGGCCACATCCAGTACACCCGCAACATGGTCACCGGCGCATCGATGGCCGATCTGGCGATCGTGCTGATCGATGCCCGCAAGGGTGTGCTCGAGCAGAGCCGGCGCCACGCGTTCATCGCGTCGTTGCTCCGCATCCCGCACATCGTGTCTGGCCGTCAACAAGATGGACCTCGTCGACTACGACCAGGCCGTCTTCGAGCAGATCCGCGAGGACTTCACCAATTTCGCGACCAAGCTCGACGTCACCGATCTGACCTTCATCCCGATGTCCGCGCTCAACGGCGACAACGTCGTCGACCGGTCGGAGAACATGCCGTGGTACGAGGGCTCGACGCTCCTCCACCACTTGGAAGAGGTGCACATCGCGTCCGACCGCAACCTGGTCGACGTGCGATTCCCGGTCCAGTACGTGATTCGGCCCCAGACGGCCGAGCACCCCGACTACCGGGGCTACGCCGGCACCATCGCCGGCGGAGTGATCAAGCCGGGCGACGACGTGATCGTGCTGCCTTCGGGATTCACCAGCACGATCGAAGCCGTGGAGACCGCCGACGGCCCGCTGGACGAGGCGTATCCCGCCGATGGCGGTCACCGTTCGCCTCGACAGACGACATCGACATCAGCCGTGGCGACATGATCTGTCGTCCGAACAACCAGCCTGAGGTCGGCCAGGACATCGAGGCGATGGTCTGTTGGATGTCGGAGTTCTCCGAGCTGCGGCCGAACGCCGAAGCTGGCGATGAAGCACACCACCCGGTCGGTGCGAGCGTTGGTGAAGGACCTCCACTACCGCCTCGACATCAACACGCTGCACCGCGACGAAGACGCCGAGTCCTTGACACTCAACGAGATCGGTCGCGTTCGGCTCCGCACGACTCAGCCGCTGTTCTTCGACGAGTACCGACGCAACCGCTACACCGGCAGCTTCATCCTGATCGACGAGGCATCCAACGTCACGGTCGCGTGCCGGCATGATCGTCGGCGCTTCGTGATCCGGAGCTTGCGATGAGCGAACCCGTATCGACCAACATTCGATGGCACCCGAGTGCCGTCGCCCGCGACGTGCGGGCAGCGGCAACGGGGACCTCCGGGCATGACCCTCTGGCTCACCGGTCTTTCCGGTTCCGGCAAGTCGACGGTCGCCGTGGAGCTCGAGAAGCAGCTGATCGCGGCCGGTCGCCCCGCGTACCTCCTCGACGGTGACAACCTGCGATTCGGTCTCAACGTCGACCTCGGCTTCTCCGCCGAGGATCGCGACGAGAACGTTCGCCGGGTGGCCCACGTCGCCCGGCTGTTCGCCGACGCCGGAATGATCGCCCTGGTTCCGCTCGTCTCGCCGTATCGAGCCGCTCGACAGTTGGCCCGCGAGATCCACGAGGCCGCGGATCTGCCATTCGTCGAGGTGTTCGTCGACACTCCGCTCGAGGTCTGTGAGGCCCGCGATCCGAAAGGCCTCTACAAGAAGGCCCGGGCCGGCGAGATCAAGGGCATGACCGGGATCGACGACCCATACGAGGCGCCGGAGCACCCCGAGTATCGGGTCACGCCGGACGACGGTTCGGCCGCCGCGCATCGCGGCCAAGCTCATCGCCCAGCTCTGACCCTGCCTTCGGGCATCCTGGCCGTGTTCGGCTCAGGAGCAGGCGGTGCCTTCTGGCGACGCTTCCGGCACGATTCCGGGGGGTTCGGTGGTCGCCGGAGTCTCCGTGGTCGTTGTCGGCCTCTACGGCCGTGCCGAGCGGCGTGAGCGGCCGCTGCTCGGCGGCCAGACCCGAGGAAGTCCTCGCCGGTGATCAGCACGACCTCATCGAGTGTCTCGTCGATCTCGACGTCGGGATCCGTGCGCCAGCAGGCTGATGAGCTCGGATGCCACCGATGCCAGCGACGATGGGATAGCGGACGATCGTCTCGGCCCGACGCTCGGCGTCGCCGACCTCGACCACGAAACCCGCCGCCTCGAGGCCGGAGCCGGTCTGACCTGCCTGTCCGGCGACCCCGCTCCCGTTGAGGACGGTGGCGACCCTCGAGCGGGCGCCGTCGTGGTCGGTGACGATTCGCCGTCGCCCGGAGCAGCCCCTGCGACCGCTGACGGGGCAAGACCCCGGAAGATGTCGAGGATCGGCTGCGCCTGTTCGAACGTCGAGGCCGAGCACGGCGGCACCATCCGGGTCCGGAAGTCGAACACCGGCAGCGAATGCCCGGCGATGCGTTCGCTGCCGGCGTCGGCGAAGGTCTGGGCGAGACCGAGCAGATCTCCGGGCTCGACCCCTTCGTCGATCACCAGGTTCGCTCCACCGACGCTGATCAGCGAGTTGATCTTGCCGAGCGAGGTGAGATCGATCTGAGCCGCAGCGGTGTCGACGACTCGCCGAAGGAAGTACTGCTGGCGGGAGGTTCGACCGAGATCACCGGTCGGATCGGTCTGCCAGCTCCCGTCTTCGAAGTACTCGAGGTGGCGACTCCGGGCGAAGGCCAACGCCTGGAATCCGTCGAGGACCCGACATCCGGCGTTCGATCACGTCGAGCCCGGAGTTGTCGTCGCGCATTGGCCGGTCGAACCACATCGGCACGCCACCGAGCTCGTCGACGATGTCCTGGAAACCGACGAAGTTGACCTCGGCGTAGTGGTTGATCTCGAATCCGAAGTACGCCTCGATCGTGTCGACGAGACGCTGTCTCGCCGTTCTCGGCGTTGAACGCGGTGTTGATCCGCGACTCTCCGCCGGTGCCCGCGATCGGGACGTAGAGGTCACGGGGAATCGAGAGCAGATCGATGGTCTGGTTCTTCGGGTCGACTCTAGCGATGATCATCGTGTCGGTGCGCTTGCCGCTGGGCAGCTCGGAAGGGTCACCACCGATGAAGACCCCGGCGTTCGGATCGTTGGCATCGATGCCGTCACGGCTGTCGGTACCGATCGAGCAGCCAGTTCGCCGGTTCACCCTTTGCCGCCTGCTCCACACTGGCGATCTCGACGGTCTCGATGTTCTCGAACTGCTGTAGCGCCCAGGCCAGCACGCTGGCGGAGAGCACACAACCAACGGTTGCGATCACACCGAAGGTCAGCAGCAGATCGCTCGACCCAGCTGCGATGCGGGCCCCGTTGCCGCCGAACGGGTCGCTCCGGATGGTCGATGATCTCGATGGGCGGGCGCTGTCCTGCGGTCATGACCCAGAAGACGCTAGCGCCGCCTCTCCGACACCGAAGCGGCCACCCCAGCTACGGTTGAGGCGATCATGAGCGACGAGATTCGGTGCCCGTCGTGCGGTGAGGACGACGACCTCGAGGGCGTCAACGTCGAAGGCACGATCACGATCACGTGTGGCGCCTGCGACAACGTCTGGGAACGCGACCGCGAACGGCGCTGTCCCCGCTGCGGAGCCGGCGATCTCTATCCGGTGCCCGTTGCCATTCTCGAGAAGAGTCGCGGCACACAACTGTCGATCATGAGCACCCGGCCCGAATACCTCTGCTGGGTCTGCGATCGTGACCTGATCGATGCTCAACGACAGTCGGGAACCCCGATCATGCCGGACGAACTCCCTGCCACGAAGTAGCCGAGCTCGCTCCTCCGCGCCGCTGTCGGCTGGTGTGATCAGACCTTGGGTTTTGCGTCTGGCTTGGGTTCCTTCGGCAGACCGAGGACTCGCTCGCCGACGATGTTGCGCTGGATCTCGGCCGTGCCGCCCCAGATGGTCTCGGACCGGCTGAAGAAGAAGGCCGCCTGCATCGCGTTGACCGGGTAGCCGGCCATGCCCCGCCGACGGTTGGGGTTGGAGCTGTTCTCGTCGAAGTCGCCGTCGAGCACGAGGCTCTGCATGCCGGCGATCTCGGTCCACAGCTCCATCGTGTCCCGGTGGTATTCCGACCAGAACATCTTGTTGGTGGCCCCGATGGCGGCGACGCCGAGGTCCTTCTTCTTGTTGACCGTGGCCGACAGGCTGCGCAGGCCGTTGATCCGCATGATCTGCACCTTCGAATGCGCCAGCGGCGAGCCGCTGGCGGATCACGGGGTCGTCGATCTTCCCGTTGGCCTTGGCGCGTGGCGATGATGGCATCGAGCTCGAGCTCGAACCGACGATGCGAGGTGGTGGCGCTGGTGCCTCGCTCGAAGCCGAGCGTGGTCATCGCCACCTTCCAGCCGTTGTTGACCCCGCCGACGACGTTGTCCTTGGGGCAGCGGGCGTCGGTGAAGAACACCTCGTTGAACTCACCGGAACCGTCGACCTGCTGGATCGGGCGAACCTCGACACCGGGCTGGTCCATCGGGACGAGCAGGTAGGAGATGCCTGCGTGCTTCGACACAGTCTGGTCGGTGCGGGCGAGCAGGAACACGTAGTCGGCGTGCTGGGCCTGGGTGGTCCAGACCTTCTGGCCGTTGATGACCCACTCGTCACCGTCGAGTTCGGCCTTGCACTGCAGCGCCGCGAGGTCAGACCCGGCCTCGGGCTCGGAGAAGCCCTGGCACCAGCGCGTCTCGCCCCGGAGGATGCCGGGCAGGAACTCCTTCTTCTGCTCCTCGGTGCCCCACTGGAGGATCGTCGGGCCGACCAGCGTGTCGCCGAAGAAGTCGCCGCGCATCGGCGCTCCGGACGCAGCGAACTCCTCGTTCAGGACGACCGATTGCATCGTCGTGAGGCCCTTGCCGCCGTACTCGGTCGGCCACGAGGCACAGATCCAGCCGCCTTCGAAGAGCTCGCTTCGGCCATTCGACGTTGAAGGCCTCGCGTTCGTCGTCGTTCATGTCGCTGACACTGCCCGACCAGTTGCTCGGCAGATTCTCGGCCAGCCACTCCCTGATTTCGATGCGGAACGCTTCTGCTTCGGCCGGGTACGTCAGATCCATGGGCGCAATCTTGACCCAACGGTCAAGTTTTGCCAACTCGACGATCCGTGCCGTATCGAGCGTCTGCAAGACTCGTCTCCATGACGAACGACTCGCTCGTGATCGGACGACGACGGCCGACCTCGGTGTTCGCTGGGGAGTCTCGACCGACGACTACGCCGACTACCACGACACCGAGTGGGGCCGACCCACCGTCGACGAGCGAACGCTGTTCGAGAAGATCTGTCTCGAAGGTTTCCAATCCGGACTCAGCTGGCTGACCATCCTGCGAAAGCGCGACAACTTCCGGGCTGCGTTCGACGACTTCGATCCTGACGGCGGTCGCCGAGTTACGCGAACGACGACGTCGAGCGCCTCCTCGGCGATGCCGGCATCATCCGCCACCGGGGCAAGATCGAGGCGACGATCAACAACGCCAGACGGCTGGTCGAATTGCACGCCTGCCGGCACCAGTCTCGGCGAGCGTGATCTGGTCGTTCGAACCGGCCCACTGGCCGGTGCCGACATCGATGGGCGACGTCGCCGGCGGTGACAGACGAGTCGACGGCGCTTGCGAAGCGACTCAAGAAGCTCGGCTTCCGATTCGTCGGGCCGACCACGGCCTACGCCGCCATGCAGGCCATGGGCATCGTCAACGACCACCTCGGCGGCTGCTGGGTGCGCGAGGAGTGCCTGGACCGAGAGCGGGCGGCCCGTGCACTACTTCTTGGCCGTGGGAGCTCGACCATCGCCGCAGAGGGATTCGCCCAGTCCGGCCAGCGCTTCCGACTCTTCTCGGCCAGCCGGTGCATCAGGGCAATGGCGGCGGGGTCGTCGTCGCCGGGGCGGGTCTCGATGACGCCGTCCTTGATCATCGCCTCGATCACGGCCCGACCGAGATCGGTGCGGACGATCGTGAGCGTCCAGTCGGTCTCGTTGCCGATGCCGCCGGTCGAGATGTCGGCGTGCTCGGCGGCGAAGTCGGGGCAGTGATTGCAGCCCTCGCGGGTCCAGGCGTGGCACTCCTTGAGGTTGATCTCGTGGTAGTCGCCGTTCTTCATCCAGACCTGGAAGACGCCCTTGATGTTCATCTTGACGATGTCGTCCTTGGCCAGGCCGTACTTCAGCCAGAACAGCTCGTCGAACATCGAGTCGTCGAAGCTCTTGGAGCAGAGCAGGCCGATGTTGAGCTTGATCGGCTTGGAGACCTTGCCGACCTTGCGGTGCCACATCACCGGAGCGATCGAGGTCTGGCAGCTCATGCCGACCAGCGCAAGGCTCTCGAGGCCCTTCTCCATCGCCTCGTCGTAGGCCATGGTGTTGGCCGAGTAGGTGTAGCGGCTGCCGGCTCCGGCGAGCACTTCCTCGGCATTGGTGGCGACACCGGGAATCGCCTTCCAGCCGCCACCCTCGGTACCGCCTTCGAGCATCGAGACGAGAGCGCCGTCGATGATGTTGTTCTCCAGGCACCAGATGAGGATGGCCGACACGAGTCCGCCGTCCTGGCCCTTGTCGTAGACGTGATCGTCCTTGGCTCGGACCAGCATGATGTCTTTGTAGATGCCGCTGACCTCGTCGGCGCCACGGACCCGGCCGAAGAGGTGCTCGTCGGCCTCGGTCTCCCAGGCCCGGAAGCGCGGGCAGGCCCGGGTGCACGACGTGCAGCCCTTCTCGCCGTGGATGCAGTTGGCTTCACCGAGCTCCTCTTCGAGGTGGAACGGCTTGTACTGACCCGGCTCGTGTTTGTAGCCGATCACGTCGTGGGGGCACGCGATGACGCATCCGGCGCACCCGGTGCAGAGCCCGGAGGTGATGACCTCTTCGAAGAGCTCTTTCCACTGATGGGTCCAGCGTTCCTTCTTCGCAGCCGGGGATGCAGCGGTGTCGGTCATGGGGCGACGGTAGTGGTTCGCCTCAGCCGAGACGAGTCCGGGGTCCGGGTCCGGAACGAGTTCCGGTCCATCAGAGATCACCTTCTTCGATGATGCACGTGGCGAGAAGATCCAAGAAATCCTCCGGGAGGGCCGGTTCCAAAGAGTTGAGCAACTCCGCTTCGATCTCACGAAACCGCTCGAACGGGAGCGTGGCTTCGGCCTCGTCATAGGCGCACTGACACACCCGTTGCTGGAAGAGGCCGTCGGTGTCGGCGTCGGTACACGCCGCCAGGAACGCTTCGCGGTTCTCGTCGCTGTACTCAGTCGGTTCGTCGACACCGCAGGACATCAGCGTGCCGAGGCACACCATCGCCAGTCCGGCGCCGATACGCATGCGAAGGCTCACCTCGCCGAAGGTAGCCGCTCGTCGGCAGCCGCCGTGGTCTCAGATCTCGTGTGAGGTCCGGTAACTCCCGATGTCGATCACCTCGGCCAGCGGACTGGACGGATCATTGTCGACGTCGGCGAACGCGTCCTCGGCCAGAACGGCTGCGGCCAGCGCATTCCAGAGCTGCCGGGAATCGTTCCCCGCGGCCGCTGGTGTCCCGTTCACCAGCCCGGAGAGGGTCGGCAATCTGACGACCTGCCCGTCGACGACTGCTGGTTTCACATCCTCGTGGCTTCCTGCCGTGCTGAACATGGACTCTTTCTCGGCAGATTTCGGCCAGAACCTGAATGCGTCGGAGCCCAAATGGGCTTTCCGAACCCTTCGCCTCGACTTCACTCATGTTTGGCAGCAGACAGTTCCCGGGCCCGGGTGAACACGGCGTCGAGCATCGGCTCGGTCAGGCGGCCGGTGAACGTGTTCTGTTGACTCACGTGATACGAGCAGAGGATCGTCCGCTCGGACCGCGTCCGCTCGGACCTGTTCGTTTCGGCCGGGTCGGGAATCGGCACCTCGACTCCGTGACCGAATTTCGGACGTGGCGTGATGCCGAAGTACCGAGCCAGCGCCTGGTAGGCGAAGCCACCGAGGGCGACGAACACCACCGGGTCCACCACGTCGATCTCCCGGTCGAGGAACGGACGACAGGTGTCGCGTTCGGATGGTGTCGGCTTGTTGGCCGGCGGGGCGCACTTCACCGGCGAGGTCACGAAGGCGTTGGTGAGTTCCAGCCCGTCATCGATGTCGATCGACTCGGGTTGGTTGGCGAATCCGGCTCGGTACAGGGCGCGGTACAGCCAGTCACCGGAACGGTCGCCGGTGAACATTCGCCCGGTCCGGTTCGCCCCGTGAGCTGCCGGCGCCAATCCGATCACGGCCACGTCGGCGTTGGGGTCGCCGAATGCCGGGAACCCCACGACCCCAGTACTCGTCGTCTCGGAATGAAGCCCGCTTCTCGACCGCCACCTGTTCCCGCCAGGCGACGAGGCGAGGGCAGCGCCGACAGTCGGCGACCTCACCGGCAATCAGCGCGAGCTTCCGGTGGGCCGTCATGCTCGCACCGTAGATACCGTGAGAGCTTCATGGCACCACCAGTGAAGAAGTCGACCTCGAAGCGGGCCACTGCGAAGAAGGCGCCCGCCAAGAAGACGGTCGACCCGAACGCGCTCGTCCAAGACCGAGGCGCCCAAGCCCACGCTCGTACTCCTGGTGCGCCACGGCCGCACTCCCACGACGGGCAAGGTGCTTCCCGGTCGGGCCCGAGGCCTTCACCTCGGCGACGAAGGCATCACCCAGGCCAACAACGCCGCCCAACGAATCGCTGGACTGGGGCCTGACAAGATCGCCGCCGTCTACGCCTCACCCATGGAGCGGACGCAGGAAACGGCGGCGCCGATCGCCAAGGCCGTCGGCAAACGGGTCCGCACCCACAAGGGACTCATCGAAGCCGACTTCGGCACGTGGACCGGCCGCAAGCTCACCGAGCTCAACAAGCTCCCCGAGTGGTCGCAGGTGCAGCGCTATCCGAGCGGCTTCCGGTTTCCGGGCGGCGAGTCGTTCCCCGAGATGCAGACCCGAATGGTCGGCGCCATCCAAGACCTCGTGGCTGCCCACCCGGGTGAGACCATCGTGGCGACCTCCCACGCCGACACCATCAAGGCCGCAGTCGCCCACGCCTTGGGCACTCACCTCGATCTGTTCCAACGGATCGTGGTGGGTCCCTGTTCGATCACTGCCATCCTCTACACCAGCGGCGGGCCGGTCGTGCTCGCCGTGAACTCGATGGGTGACGATCTCTCGAGCTTGGTTCCGAGCTGAGCGCCCCCCGGATTCCAGACGAACGAGAAGTGCCATGAGCGAGTCCTTCGAATTTCGAGAGGTCACCCATTTCACCGCCGGAGCCATCGGCGAGCCGGGCGCGCGCGACGTTCTACCTCCAAGCCGGCGATGCCAATCGGTATGTGTCGGTCAAGATCGAGAAGCAACAGGTGTCGGCGCTGGCCACCTTCCTCCAGACCGTCGTGGCCGACCTCCCCTCGCCGGAGCCCGAGGCGACCGAGCCGGTGCCGCTGATCGAGCCGGCCCTTCCCGAGTGGGTCGTCGGCCAGATCGCCGTCGGCGTCGACGAGAGCGAGAGCGAGGTCGTGCTCGTCGTCGAGGAGATCGCCATCGACGAGGAGTTCGACGAGGAGGGCAACCCGATCGACGAACCGTTCAGCGAACCGGACACCGCATCGCTGCGGATCCATCTGAGCGCAGCTCAAGCAGCAGCGTTCATCGCCACCTCCGAGGCGCTGATGTCTGCCGGCCGGCCGCCGTGCCGGCTGTGCGGTCAGCCCGAGAGCCCCGGCGGTCACGCCTGTCCTCGCCTCAACTGAGGTCACGCATGGCCACGATCGAACCCCCGAGCGACAACACCGCGTTCGGTCTTCCTCACGACGACCTCGTCGAACTGCTCGCCACCGGCGACATGGAGATCGAGGGGCGGATGCCGTACAGCTCGAATGCGACGTTGCTGGTCGTGATGAGCCGAGGCGACCGCAGCCACCGGGCGATCTACAAGCCACAGCCGAGGCGAGCGCCCGCTGTGGGACTTCCCTGACGGCCTCTACAAGCGCGAGGTCGCGATGTACGAGCTCTCCGACCAGCTCGGCTTCGAGGTCGTACCACCCGACGCTCCTGGTCGACAGCGAGCTCGGGCCTGGCTCGCTTCAGGCGTTCGTCAACGCCCACTTCTCCGAGCACTACTTCACGTTGATGGAGGAAGGTGTCGGCGGCGACGATCTCCGCCGGCTGTGCGTGCTCGACCTGATCGCCAACAACACCGACCGCAAGGCCGGCCACTGCCTGCTCGGTGGCGACGGCCGCGTGTACGGAATCGACCACGGCCTTGCGTTCCACGCGCAGTTCAAGCTGCGGACGGTGATGTGGGACTTCGTCGACGAGGCCGATTCCGGACGACAGCCTCGAGGCAATCGAACGGTTCGTCGGAGACGGGCCCGCGCGACTCGCTCTGCCGCTTGCTGGACACGTTCGAGGTCGACGCCATGCTCAGCCGGGCCCGGGCGATCCTCGACGAGGGACGCTTCCCCGAGGACGACACCGGCGGCCAGCGCTACCCCTGGCCCCTGGTCTGATCCGCTCGCACCCCCTGTTCTGCGGCACGAGACCCGCACTTCTGGTGGTCAGACTCCGCAGAACGAACACCCTTCCTGTTCTGCGGCACGAGAACCGCACTTCTGGTGGTCAGACTCCGCAGAACGGGCGGGGTCAGGGGTTCAGACCGCGCACTGGAGCGGCCTCGGCTGTCACCTGGATCGTGAACGGCTCACCACCCGAGAGCACCCGCAGCAGCGTCATCTCGACTTCCCCCTCGACCTGCACCACGACCACATCGATACCCGCCACCACCTGAGGCGCGCCGACCAGCGCTCGCTGATCCGCTTGACCAGCGATGCTCTCCCACGCCAGTTGCTCGGCCAGCCCGGGATCGAGGACGAGCTCGCCCGTCTCCCGGTACACCGCCGTGTCGATCCCATTCGCGCCGGCGGCCGCAGCCGCATCGGCCAACTCGGCCAACGAGCGACGCTCGCTGTGGGCCCGCCACAGATCCAGACTGAACCCACCGACGAAGAGCAGCATCGCCGACAACCCGATCCCGAGCAGCGTCATCGTGCCCCGCTCCGAACAGCGGGCGTCATCGGATCGCCGTCGACCGGTCATCTGTCGGCCCCGTAGTCCGGATACCGCTCGGTGTGTGATGCCGTCCACGACACCGAGCCGACAGATCCGAAGATCGGCAGCGACAGCGCCGGGATCTCGACCGCGACATCAACCGTCACCGACGATCCCGGTGAGTGTCCACCGGCCGGAATCGAGGCGTCGAGCGAGCCCGGGGCGAGCCCGTAGCCGGCCTCGATGCTCCGCACGATCTGCTCCGGCGTCGATGAGTCGGGGCCGGCCACCACGATCGACCGCGCAGCCTCGCCGGCTGCATCCCGGGCCGCAGTCTGGCGCTCGACCCACGTCGGGGCCGAGATCACGAGCAGCCCGAATGGCACGAGGATCAGACCGAACACCATCGGGAACTCGAGCAGAGCGCTCCCTCGCTCGCTGCGGTGTCTGCCGCGGAGGCCGCTCCGTCCGGAGATGCGCCTCATTCCGGCGCCACCTCCCGGACCGCTGTCGCCGTCACCGTGAACGACCACTCGGGCGAGATCGGCAACCACGGCTCGAACCTGACGTCTGACTCGACGGTCACGACATCGACACCCACCACGCACCGAGGCGCCGAAACCTGCGAACCGAGCGGCCCGCCGAGCAATCCGTCAGCCACGTCGGCGAAGCGCCGCTCGCAGGCGCCAGGGACGGCGTCGAGTGGACTGGCAGCTCGTGCCGCCTCGAGCGCGGCTGACCGCACCGCCCCCCGCCCGTATTGCCACACCGCGAATTGGGCGAACAACGTGAAGAAGACCATGAACATGCCGAAGGCCACCAGCGTCGTGATCGCGGCGGACCCGCGCTCGTTTCCTGGCGCGCGCCCTGTGCGGCGATCGGCTCGCAAGCTCCGTGTTCGCCATGATCGTCTCCGCAACGAACGTGTCCGCAAACGGATCAGAGGCCGAGCGATCCACGGATCTGGGCGATCACGTCCAGACCCAGCGCTTCCATCGCCGTGAACAACACGACCAGCATGCCGATCGAGAGGGCGCTGATGCCGAGCCATTCGACGACGCCCGCACCTCGCTCCCCACTCCGGTCGACCGTCACAGTGACCGGTTGATTGTCGCTTGTTTCTTTCATCGTGTTCTCCACACGGTCGAGGTCGGCGACAGGGCACCGACCGGAATCGAAACGAGGCTCATCGCCCCATCACCAAGGACGGCAGGGCCGACCCGACGAACAGCACCATCACCGGCGCGATGAAGAGCAGCAGTGGGAGCAGCATCGCGGTGCGGCGTTTGACCGCCCACCGAGCCAACTCCTCACGGCGCTCCGCACGCAGATCGGACCCCACGGCGAGAAGGGCACCGCCGATGTCACCACCGGTTCTCGACGAAGCCGACAGCAATCGGTACAGCCGAGCGGCCGCCGGTTCGGGAGTGGACTCGGCCAGCTTGTCGTAGGCCCGCTGAGGGCTTGTCCCGCCACCGATCCACCGTAAGCCGTCTCGCAGTTCCTCGATCACCGGGCCCCGACCGAGTTCGCACACCGACCGGACGGCGTCGACCGGGCCGTGCCCGCTGCGGATGTGGACCGCGATCAGTTGGGCGACGGTGTACGACTCGTTCCGCATTCGGGCCCGCCGTTCCCGAATCGCTCGCTCGACGCGATTGCGCTGGACTGTCGCCGCTGGGAATCCGAAACAGGCGATCATCAAGAAGGTCATCGAGACTGACCCGAAGAAGAGAGCACCCAGGGCTGCACCGATCGCCACGCCACCGACGGTGAAGGTCAACTGACGCATCCGATACTGCTCCGCCTCGACATCTCGGAAACCGGCGTGCCGAAGTCGGGTGCTGATCGTCTCGGAATCGGCAGCGTCGATCAGTCGACCCAGCCCCGCCGCCAGTCGTTCGAAGATCGGGCCGAGCACACGACCGACCACCGACCGGTCGTCGACGACCGTGAGCGCCACGACGGACACGTCGGCGTAACCCGTGCCGAGCCGCGACCGCGACAGGGCGGCATAAGGGCGGAGGCGCTGGGCCAGCGCTCGGCGCGGTGGCACCAGGACGCCGACTCCGAGGCCTGCCGTGAGCGCCGCCAGCATCGCCGCGAGCGTCGACTGAGTGATCACGTCGGCGTTCCCACAGAAAGGATTCTTTCCTCGACCGGCACCCGACCCAGCCGAGTGATCGCCACCAAACCACCAACGCTCATGAGCGCCCCGGCGATGATCACGAACCATCCGGCGGACGTGGCATAGAAGCTTCGATACCCAGGGGTGAACACGCAGAGCATCGCCAGCACGACGAACGGGAGTACGGCCGCTCCTCGGGCCTCGAGCTTGGTCTCGAGTTGGAGCGTCTCGATCTCGTCGAGCAGCCGAAGGTCCTCGGCCGACGACGAGGCGAGATCGTCGAGAATGTCGATCACCACCGACGAACCCTGCTCGAACGCCACGAGCAGTACTTCGATCACGCGGTCGCTGAGCGGATCAGCCAGCTCCTCACGAACGACCTCCAACGCCGTTCGTTGGTCGAGCGCCCCGGAGAGCCCGGCATAGCGATTGAAGTACGAGCGAAGCGGCACCGGGCCGGAGCGCCCGATCTCGCAGAGACTTGCGTGCATCGACAACGACGCCCGCAGGTGGGTGATCAGGTCGCGCAGCGCATCCGGCCACGCAGCGAGCCTCGCCTGAACGAACGCACGACGTCGACGAGCGAACACGCTGCGAGGAACCGCAGACGCGGCCGTCCCCGCCACGACGCCGAGGGCTGGAACACCGACCACAGCAGCGGCGATGAGGCCGACCGTGACCCCCAGCCCGAGCGACACCATCACGAACTGCAGCGGCGTGACTTCGGCACCTGCTTGCTGCAACCATTCGCGCCACGACGCTCCGACCGGACGTCGTTCCGAGGGGCGATGCAGCCATGCCGGGGTGACACCGAGCAACGAACCGAGCGACAGGTAGACCAGCGCACCTGCGGCGAGGCCGGCGAGGAGGCGCATCACAACTTCCTCGATCCGTCGAGCAGCTCGGTCACCGAGATCCCGTGCGGACGCAGAACACGACCGAGGCGGACCTCGAGCTCCGATGGAAGTGGGCTGCCGGTCCACACGAGCGGTGCACCGAAGTCCTCGCGCACGAAGATGGGTTCGACCGTGAAGTCGACCTCGGCCGCCTGCATCGGCGGGATGGCCACGATCTCCATCACTTGACGACGGCCGGCCCGCCCGGTGCCGGTGGCAGCTGTCGGCTCCTTGGCGGTGTGGACGACGAGGTCGATGATCGAGCTGAACACCGAACGAATCTGATCCGGCGACACGTTCGGGCCGGCCATCGATGCCGTGGACACCAGAGCTTGGAGACCTTGCCGAGCGCTGTTGGCATGAATGGTCGACAACATGCCGCAGCCGGCGTTGCCCGCTCTGGTCAGTTCGTACGCTTCCTCTCCGCGAACCTCTCCGACCGCGATCAGATCGGGTCGCATGCCGAGCGACATACGTACGAGGTGGCGAAGGCTCACCTCACCGTTGCCGTCCGGCCCCGCAGGCCGGGTCCGCCACCGGGCGGCCTGGAGATGGTCGGCCGAGAGCTCGGGCGTGTCCTCGCACACGATGACCCGCAGGCTCGGCTGTGCAGAACGGAGGAGAGCATTGACCATCGTGGTCTTCCCCGATCCCGGTTGACCGGTGACGATCACCCCAGTGGGTGTGCGAAGTGACAGTGTCAGCAGCGCAGCGGCCGCCGGAGAGATGGCATCCCACTCGATCAGCTCCTCGAACGTTTCACGCTTGGCGAGGTATCGGCGGATGGTGACGTCGATCCGGTCGGCGATGGGAGGGATCACGACCCCGAGCCGGGCGGATCCGTCGAGGATCTGCGTCTGCGCAATCGGGTGCCCCTCGTCGACCGATGCCCCCACCCCCGCAAGCAGCTTCGAGACGATGTGCTCGACTTCGTGTTCACTCACGGGTTCGTCGTGGGCCACGAGACGACCAGTGGTGTCGATGTAGCTGACCTCCTGGCCGTGGACGATCAACTCCTCGTAGTCGATCGTGCCGTCGAGAAAGGGCGTGAGCGGCCCGAAGTCGAGCAGCGATCGGGAGAGCCGTTCGACCATCGCCGACGGGTCGTGGAGAGGACGACGGCCGCCACTCGACGTCGCTTCGACCTGATAATGATCGACCAGTGAGCGGACCATCGCTTGCACGTCGCCTTGGGCGCTCGTGTCGAGGCCACGGCGGCGCAGCTCGTCGAGGCAGTCATATCGAAGGTGCTCGTAGGCGTCGAGCGCCGGAGGCGTGATGGTCATGCCGCGACCCCACCATCGGTCGCGAGCCCGCCATCAGCCGCGAGCCCGCCGCCGGCCGAGTCGTCTGCTTCGTCGACCGGCGATGCATTCGGCCGAACCGCGATGGTCGAGTCGAATGGAAGTCGGCTGATCGCCTTCAGGAAGCTGCCGCGAGTCACCAGCGATGCTTCCCATGCCGCACGCTCCACTCGTTTGTCGTGACCGCTGACGACCACGTCGCCGATGCGGGGCCCGGCGATCTCTCGGAGCTGCTGAACCAACTGGGTTCGCGCACTCGGCGACGACGGGCACCGGTTGACCACGACGTCGATCGGGGTGTCCCCGACCAGCGCGGTCACATCGAGCAGCCAGTCGACGAACCGAAGCACTCCCACCGAGCTTCCGTCGCAGACGCCCAGCACGCGGTTGGCGCGCTGCACGACCGCACGCGACACACCGAAGCGGTTCCCGTGGCGAGCGAGGTCTTCGAGATTGGGACCGAGGCGGGTGACGACCAACGGCCATCGGGCGGCAAGCTCCTCGACCAGCCCCGATGCGTCGTCTGGCCGGAGCAGCGACCAATCGTCACGCGACGCGAGCCCGGTGATCACATCGAACGGGAGCGAACTGCCCCCGACCACGGAGCGGGCAAGACACTTCTCGATGCGATCACGATCGGTACCGAACGCGAGCTGTTCACCACGGTGGGCTTCCACGGCGGTGACGATGTGAGGATGGATGGCGAGGCCGAGACGTCTGGCGAGGGACGGGTGCGTCTCGTCGACGTCGATGAGGAGCGGACGGATCCCGCCCCACAGCTGGGACAGGGCGATACTGACCTCGGTGGCGCCGGCACCAGCGGGCCCACCGACGGCGATCACCTGACGATCACCTTTCGGGATCCGATCGCTCTCGGCCTCGACGAGCTCGACGAATCGCTCGGAATATCCGGTGTCGGGAGCGACCGAGCGAACGACCTCGACCAGCTGCTCGACATCGAGTGAGCACGGCATCACGACGTCGACACCGAGCCGTCGCAGGTGACGTTGGCCGTGACCGTCGGATTCACCCGGATCGAACAGGCCGACGATGACAACACCGGCCTCGCGCATCTGGATGACTGCCGGCGGCGACAACCAACTGGTGTCGTCGTCGACCATCACGACCGACACGTCACCGCCCGCGGCGTCGATGCCGTCTCTCAGGAGCGACGCATCGATGTCGGCGACGTGATCACGACAGTGCCGTTGGAGCGTGCCTCGCCACGATCGGGTGCTCAGCGCCAGTCCCAATGCGATTGTGTCCGTCACGAGCCCTCCCCGGATCCAGCGTCTTCAGTTGGCATCGGTGCTGATGCCAACGGTGTCGTCGCGATCTCGATCGGCGCAGACCCGGTCGATCGCACCAGCTCCACCGGGCCTCGTCCGAGGGCCCCACTCAGCAGGAGGGCCTCGCGGTCGTCGATGCCGACCGTGACCCACGCCGACCGTGAACTCGCGGCGGCGAACGCCGTTCCACCCGCGACCGAGGGCAAGCGGACGACCTCGGCATCGACCACGACGTAGTGCATCGACCCGTCGGCGTCGGTGCCGATCACGTCCACACGATCGCCGAGCTGGAGACCAAGACCGTCGATCACCGAGCTGTCGATCGGGATCGCGAACGTGCGCCCGACGGCGGCGAGGTCATTCGGGAGCAGGTCGCTCGCGAGCAGCGGCTCCCCGCCGGCCAACCCGTACCGAGCTCGACCGACGGGCACGCCGTCGGCGACTCGGAGGAGCGAGGGCAGCAGGGCAGCATCGGCCTCGATGTCGACCGCCACGAGATCGGGAACGCTCAGCGTCACGCCGGCCGCAAGATCGTGACGCACCATCCACACCGACTCGGTGGCCGACCGATCTCGAAGCACCGATGCGACCAAGACGAAGGTGGCGAGTCCGGCCACGACCATGAGCACATGGGGAAGCCCGACTCTGCCAACCGGCGCACGGGAGGTCCGCCCGAATGTCGATCGTGCTTGCATTGCTTCCGCCAATCTCGAACGTGTGTGGTGCTGTTCGCCTCGCCCACCAACCGGCGAGATCCGGAAGGAGAAGCGAAGGAAAGCAGCGACGAGGATCGGCGGCAAGAGCCGCGAGGCCCCCGCCGAAGTCGACCGATCGACGGGATTTGGCCGACAGTATCATGAGCTGAGCGAAAAGAACCGCTACTGTGGCCAGTATGCAGGAATCAAGAGACGGTTACGAAGCGGTTCGAGCGGCCTATCCCCCGCTGTTGAACACTGCCCAGGTCGCAGAACTCCTCGATCTCAACACACGGACGGTCCTTGCGATGGCGAACGACGGGCGCCTGCCCGCCAGTCGTCTGGCCGACTCGCGGAAGTTCCACTTCCTGCTCGAGGACATCATCACCACGCTCAAGTCGAACCGGGTCGTGCCGGCCGAGGAGACTCTCGACCGTTAGCGGTCGGAGGGTCCGATCCAGGCCAGAGACGCCATCGGAATCAGCAGCACTCCGCCGTTCGACGATTCGAGTTGGAGGTGGGTCGACGTCGCGGCGAGCAACACCCCGGTCGACGTTCCTCCTGTCCGGAGCCCGATCTCCACCTCTGCGTTGGCCTGTACGAGTTCGCGACAGCGCGCCAGCACGGTCTCCGGGTGTCCCGTGGTGACTGCGGCTCGGCCGGCCTCCGCGGGAAGGATCCGAACCAGCGACACCGCCTCCAGTGCAACATCGATCGGCGATCCGTCGGCCACGGCGAGGCGCACCACCTCGCTGCCGACGTGAAGGACTCGGCCCGAGAGTGCGGCGGGGCCGATCTCGAGCCGCATCGTCGCCCCCGATCGCGCGTGATCGAGCACGGCATCCCGCAAGGTTCGCGTGGCCATCGCCAGCTCCGCGACGGCCGCCTCGGCGTCCTCCTGCATCGCCCGAGCGTCGACCCGGAAGCGCCGGATTGTGCGTTCAGTGTCGTCCATCGAATCACCCATCGGCCGAGAGCCGTCCTTCCTGAATCATCTTGACAGCTTGTCTTTCCGCTTGTTTACTTTCAAATGTGCACGATTTCCATCTTCACGACCATTCTGCAATCAGTGACGGAGGCCAATCACCCACACCGGGTCTGGCCACGCTCGCCGCCTTCGCCAGCGCAGTTGCCGGCGGCACGAGTGCTGGACACGTGCTGTTCGGGAGCCGCTTTCCTCGACAGCCAGAGGACGTGGTCGTGTTCCTGGCCGCCGTCATCCTCTGCGTGTTCGTCGGGTGGTTCATGGTCAATGTGATGTCGTGGACCGTCGCCCTGCGTCGCGGCATCACGCTCCACCGCTTCACGCTGCCCGGCACACGTCGCCTGGCGCAGGTCCTGTTGGCCATGTCGTTGAGCACGGCGTGTCTTGCCGAGGCCGACGAATCCCCGACGATGGTCTTGATCGAAGGCGAGGCCGGTCCGACGGTCGAACCGACGACGACGCCTGCCAGCATTCCGACCAGTACGGCGACAAGCACGGCGCCACGGCCAGTCGACCGTGCAGCAGCCGACTCTGCACCAGCCGAGCCGGCGCCGCTGGATCACGCACCGACACCGACCAACACCACTCCGGAGGTGGAGGCTGCGAACGACCGACACGACGTGGGCGAGGTCGGCTCCGTCCTCGCCCACGACCTGATCGTGCGTCGCGGCGACAACCTCTGGTCACTCAGCATCGAGACGCTGCAGCGACACGGCGTCGCCGATCCGTCGGCGTCGACGATCGCGTCATACTGGCGTCTGGTGATCGACGCGAACGACGTCAGGTCCGGCAACCCGGACGTGATCGTCGCCGGCGAAACGATCCACATGCCCGCCCACGGGTTGGAGGGGTCGACTCCTTCCCCGGTGCAACGGGCAGTCGCCGTGCGATAGGGGAATCTCGCGACCTCGGTGAGGTGTTGCACAACGCATGGCATCGATCACCGCAGAACTCCAGTCCGACTACCGAGTTGACATCACGAACGGAACGCACACCTGGCGAGCGGACGAGCCGGTCGACCTCGGGGGTGACAACACCGGTCCGAATCCGTACGACATGCTGCTCGGCGCGGTGGCGGCCTGCACCAGCATCACGCTGTCGATGTACGCCAAGCGCAAGAACATCGACATCACGTCGCTTTCGGTCGAGTACTCCCACGAGAAGGTGCACGCCAAGGACTGCGAGCAGTGCGACGACAGCCACTCTGGCATGATCGATCGCGTCACATCGAGGATCTACATCGACGGCGACTTCGACGAGGCCACACGCCAGCGGCTGATGGAGATCGCGCAGCGCTGCCCCGTCCACAAGACGCTCGAGGCCGGCATCGTGTTCGACGAGATCGTCTACGCCGGCTGACGCAACCCGAGGCGATGACCCCCGAGAATGGGGGCCCCAAACCTCGGGTTTGAGCCCCACAGAATCGGGGGTGATTGCCTCGGGTTCACCGGTGCGAGACCTTCAGCCGGCCTAGTCTGGGAACGTATGTTCGATGACCTGAACCCCGAGCAGCGATCAGCTGTCCACCACGACGGCACGCCACTGCTGATCATCGCCGGCGCCGGCACCGGCAAGACCAAGACTCTCGTCAGCCGCGTCGTCCGCTTGATCGACGACGGCGTCGACCCGAATCGGATCCTGCTCCTCACCTTCACCCGTCGAGCGGCGGCCGAGATGCTCGGCCGGGTCAAGGCGGCATCGACCCATCGCGCCGCAGGCCAGGTGTGGGGCGGCACGTTCCACGCCACTGCCAACCGACTCCTCCGATCAGTCGGCCAGAGCGCCGGCCTCTCCCCCAACTTCACCGTGCTCGACCAAGGCGACAGCGTCGACCTCTTCGGCATGGTCCGCAACGAGGAAGGCTTCGGCGAACGGGGCAAGCGATTCCCCCGAAAGGAGACCATCGCCAACGTCTACGGCCGCATGGTGAACAGCCAGGCCAAGCTCGACGACGTACTCGAGACCGACTACCCGTGGGTGGCAGATCACGCCGACGACTTCCGCACGATCTTCGCCGCCTACACCGCTCGGAAACGCCAACACCAGGTCCTCGACTACGACGACCTCCTGCTGTTCTGGCGAGGCATCGCCGGCAGCGGTTCCGGGGCAGGACTCCGCACGCTCTTCGACCACATCCTGATCGACGAATATCAGGACACCAACCCCATTCAGGTCGACATCATCTCCGGCATGGTCGGCCCGAACACCCAGGTGTGCGCGGTCGGCGACGACGCACAAGCGATCTACGGATTCCGGGCTGCCACCGTCGAGAACATGTGGCGCTTCGGCGAACGATTCGAGGGGGCCACGACGATCACCCTGGAACAGAACTACCGGTCGACCATGCCGGTGCTCGCCGTCGCCAACGCCGTCCTCAACCAGGACACCGGAGGCGACACCCACTTCCGCAAGGACCTCTGGTCGACGCGAACAAGCGGCCGGCAACCCGTCCTCGCTGTCCACCACGACGAGGGCGACCAGAGCACCGACGTCGCCGAACGAATCCTCGATGCCCGCGAACGAGGGATCGACCTGCGCGAACAGGCGGTGTTGTTCCGAACCGGCCATCACGCAGATCACCTCGAGCTGGAACTCACCCGGCGTGACATCCCGTACGTGAAGTACGGCGGCCTCAAGTATCTCGAAGCCGCCCACGTCAAGGATCTGCTCGCTCTCCTACGGGTTCTCGAGAATCCAGCCGACCAACTCGCCTGGCACCGGGTCTTCGACACGATCGAAGGTGTCGGCCCGGCCACCACTCGCCGACTCGCCGAGGAGCTGGCGATCGCCGACCCCGAGGTCGACTCGGTCGAACGGCTGCTCTCCGGCGACATACGTTTCCCCAGCGCATCGCTCGAGCATGCAGCCGAGTTGCGGTCGTCGTTCGACGATTGCCGATCCGATCTCCCACCGGCCGAACAGATCAACCGGCTCCACCAATACTGCGCAGCCGTGTTCCCCCATCGATACGAGAACGCTGCCGCCCGCCTCGCCGACATCGATCAACTGGCGGCAACGGCGACCCAATACCCGTCACGATCCCGATTCCTCACCGAGCTCACGCTCGACCCTCCCGGCAAGACCGGTGATCTGGCCGGCCCTCCCCACAAGGACGACGACTGGCTCACGCTCAGCACGATCCACTCGGCGAAGGGCTGCGAGTGGAGGACCGTCCATCTCCTCCACGCCGCAGACGGGAACATCCCGTCCGACATGGCGATCGGCGACAAGGCCGGGCTCGCCGAGGAGCTCCGCCTTCTCTACGTCGCACTCACTCGGGCGAAGGACGAACTCTCCGTTCATGTGCCGCTCCGCTACCACGTGAACCGTCACGGCAGCGACGATCGCCACTTGTACGCGCAGATGAGCCGCTTCATCGAACCGGTCCGCGAGCTCTTCGACGAGACATCGCCCATCGCGAGCGACGCGGTCGTCGATCTCGACGCAGCGATGATCGACGGTGTCGGTGTGGCCGACGAAGTCGACTCGATGCTCACGGCCCTGTGGTCATGAGGGCCCTCGTCCTGAGGGCTGTGGTCGTGACGCCACGCGAGTGAGTCGGTAGGTTGGCGCGATGGCCGGCACCGGTGAGCCAGACGCACGTCGCACCGTCGTCGTGCCGGCAGCGCTACGGCTCAAGGCGACCCTACGAGGAGCCAAGGACCCGGTGATGGTCGGCCCAGGCGAATCGTGGTGGAGCACCCGCACCCCGGACGGCACCGGAACCCTTCGCCTCACCCGATCCACCGACACCGAGGTCTTGGCCGAGGCATGGGGTGACGGCTCGGCCTGGCTGCTCGAGCAGGCGCCGAAACTCCTCGGACACCTGGACGACCTCGATGGTTTCGAGCCCGCTGGCCCCGTTGCCCACGCGTGGGCCCGCAATCCGTTCGTTCTCTCCCGGACCGACCGGCCGTGGGATGCACTCGTCGGCGCGGTCTTCGGTCAGAAGGTCCAAGTCACCAGAGCCCATCAGAGCCGCCGTCAACTGGCAAGGCGCTTCGGTGAACCGGCACCTGGGCCACGCGGCGGCTGGATCCTGCCCAGCCCGGCAACCGTCGCCGACATGGCCTACTTCGACTTCCACCCGCTCGGCGTCGAACGCAAACGAGCCGACATCCTCATCCGAGTCGCCAAGGAACTGCGACGTCTCCCGCGCCTCACCGAGACTTCCGCACCGGCGCAGGTGAAAGCCAGGCTCGAACGCATCCGGGGAATCGGGCCATGGACAGCCAACATGGTGACCGCAGTGACCATGGGGGACGCAGACGCGGTCCCTGTCGGCGACTATCACATCCCGAACACGGTCGCCTGGTTCCTCGAACGTGAGGAACGAGCAACCGACGAGCGCATGCTCGAACTGCTCGAGCCGTATGCCGGTCACCGCTGGCGCGTCGTACGCCTCGCCAAGGACTCCGGGAAGGCACCGGCCTACGGGCCGCGTCTGTCACTCACATCAGACGGCATGCACAGAGGGTTCGTGATGAACAGAGGAGCATGATGAGATCGTTCGGAATCCCAGAGGACATCCACCGCTACGTCCTCGAACATTCGAATCCACACGACGACCCAGCGACGTCGTGGTTGTCGAAAGCGACCAGGGAGCGGTTCCCGGAACGCGCCGGCATGAACATCGGATCGGACCAAGGGCAGTTCCTCCAGTCCCTGGTCGAGCTCAGCGGCGCCCAGACGGTGGTCGAGGTGGGAACCTTCACCGGCATGTCAGCCCTGTGGCTGGCCCGTGGCCTGCCGAGCGACGGCCGGCTGATCTGCCTGGAACTGGTCGACACGTACCTCGAGACGGCCAAGCACGCCTGGACGCTCGCCGGTGTCGCAGACCGCATCGAGGTTCGCCTCGGACCGGCAGCTGAGCCAGTCTCAGCGACGATGGATGACTCCCCGCACATCGATCTCGCCTTCATCGATGCCGACAAGACCGGTTATGCGACCTATCTCGACCTGCTCCTCCCGAGGCTCACCGATCGTGGCGTGATCCTCGTCGACAACGTCTTGTGGAGCGGCCGGGTGATCGACGACACCGACACGTCGCCGGACACCGAAGCCCTCCGGGCGTTCAACGACGATGTCGCAGAGCGCGACGACTGTGACGCCGTGATCCTGACGATCGGCGACGGCGTCACCATGATCCGACCCCGCCGCTGAGTCCCAACCCGAGGCTGTGACCCCCGATTCTGTGGGGCACAAACCCGAGGTTTGATGCGGCGTCAGCCGAGGACGCGGTCGGTGTAGGGGTTCTTGAACACGCCGGTCGGGTCCAGCTTCTCCCGCGTCTCCATGAACCGGTCCCACTCCGGATACCTCGGTGCCAGCGACGCCGCGTCCTGGAAGTGCAGCTTCCCCCAGTGCGGCCGACCGTCGTAGTCGTCCATGATCTTCTCGACGCCCTGGAAATAGTTCGTGTAGTCGACGCCCTTCGCCCGGTGCACGGCGATCCACGCGCTGGTGCGACCCTGCCCTGTCGACAGCGGAATGTCGTCAGCCGCCGACACCCGACACTCGATCGGGAACACGATCGGCTCGCCCAGTTCCTTCGCGAAGTCACGCACCCGACGGAACGCCTCTGGCAGCGCCTCGATCGGGATGCCGTACTCCATCTCGCAGAATTTCACGAGGCGAGGTGAGGCGAACACCCGATCGCTGCGATCCACCAACTCCCGCTCGCCGGCGGCCGAACTGATCACCTTCGCCACCTTCGGGACCAGCGGTCGGCCACCGCTTGGCCACGGCACAGATCGCGCCGAAGGCGAGGTTCTCGCTCACGATCTTGTTCATGAAGTAGGCCGGCTTCGACTCCGGGTTCGCCGCCCGTTGGGTCCGGTTGTTGCGCTTCACCATCGCCCGCCGCGTCCCTGGCACCCAGAAGAACTCGAAGTGGTCGTTGCCGGCCGCATGGTCGGCGAACCCGTCGAGCAGATCGTCGAGCGGCTCGACGCTCTCCTGCACGTGGAGGTTGAACGCAGGAACGCACTGGATCGTGACCTTCGTGACCACGCCGAGGGCTCCGATACCGACCCGAGCCACCGCCAGGACCTCCGGGTTCGTGTGCTCGTCGCACCAGAGGATCTCACCACTGCCGGCGACGATCTCCATACCAACGATCGTGGTCGCCAGATTCCCGAGGAGCAGCCCCGTGCCGTGCGTCGCCGTGCCGATCGCGCCGGCCACGGTCTGGTAGGCGATGTCGCCGAGGTTCGGCATGGCCAGGCCGGCCGCAGCCAAGCTCGGCGTTCAGTTCGGCCAGCGTGATACCGGCCTGCACCGTCACCCGGTGGCGTTCGTGATCGATCGATTCGACCCGGTTCATCCGATCGAGCGAGAGCATCTGTCCGCTCGTGCATGCTGCGGCGGTGAATGAATGACCCGACCCCACCGCCTTCACCGTCTGGCCGTCTTCCGCAGCTCGCGACACGATGGTGGAGACCGTGGCCGTGGAGTTGGGACGATGCTGTCCGGCAGGAAGGCACACTTGGTTGCCGGCCCAGTTGCGAAACTCACGGTTTCTCGACACGTTTCTCGACCGGCCGAGCTTCACTGAACCACCCACGATGACGCCTCCTCAGACCCAACCAACGTACGGGATCACCGATGCCGCAGTACAACCCCAACTCCGGGTCGGCTGTGCGATGTGGGCCCACCGCGACTGGGTGGGACGCCACCTGCCCGGACGACGTCCGCACCGGAGGTGAACTCGCGGCATATGCGACCTGGTGCGAAACGGTCGAAGGCAACACGACCTTCTACGCCACCCCTCCGTCGACGACCATCGACCGGTGGCTGGCGGAGACGCCAGACGGCTTCCAGTTCTGTTTCAAGCTCCCTCGCACGATCACCCACGAGCGGCGGCTTCGTAACGCGGCCGATCTGACCGACGAGTTCTGCGAGCGCATCGCTCCGCTCGGCGAACGACTCGGGCCCGATCCAGATCCAACTCCCCCCTTCGTTCAGCGGTGACGACCTACCTGCACTCGACGCCATGCTCGCCCGTTTGCCCTCGCTCGATGGCGATTCCGGCTGGGCCGTCGAGCTCCGCCATCCCGACTTCTTCGTCGGCGGGGCAGTACGAGCGCCCGGTCGACGACCTCCTGCGCAGCCGCGGGATCAATCGGGTGATCCTCGACTCCAGAGCGCTCTTCGATCGTCGGGCGGTGACCGAGGAGGAGATCGATGCCTGGGACAAGAAACCCCGCCTCCCCGTGCGGCCGATCGCGACGTCGACTCGCCCGATCGTCAGGCTCATCGGGAGCTCGGATCTCGATGCCAGTCTCGAGCGTTGGACTCAGTGGGTGCCCACGATCGTCCGCTGGCTGACCGAGGGACGTGCGCCGTCGATCTTCACCCACACACCGGACAACGTCGACGCGCTCCCCCTCGCCCGCCGATTCCACACCCTCGTGGCCGACGCCGCCGAGGACGCCGGGCAGCCCCGGCCGAATGCTCCGGAACCGCGCACGGCCGACGAGCAACTCGCCCCTCCTGGAAGCAGAGTCGGACAACAGCGGGTAGAAACAACCGGTGCGCGTCGGAATCGTTGGAGCAGGGCTGGCCGGATTGGCGGCTGCGAAGGAAGTCACGGCTGCCGGCCACGACATCGTGGTCTTCGAAGCCGCTGACGGCCCGGGCGGCCGAGTCCGTACCGATCTGGTCGACGGCTACCGCCTCGACCGCGGATTCCAGATCATGCTCACGGCCTATCCGGAGTGCCAGGAGATGCTCGACTACGACCGTCTCGATCTCCGGACGTTCCAGCCGGGGGCACTGGTCCGCGTCGCAGACTCCTTCCACCGCGTCGGCGACCCACTACGCGAGCCTCGCCAGCTGAAGGCCACGCTCACGGCGCCGATCGGGACGCCGCTCGACAAGCTGCGAATCCTTGCGTACCGGCTGAAGGTCGGGCGCGGTTCGATCGAGTCGATGTGGGACGGCATCGGCACCACGGCGTCACATCGGTTCGAGAAGCTCGGCTTCTCGGATCGCATGATCCAGCGTTTCCTCCGGCCGCTCTTCTCCGGAATCACGCTCGATGCCGAGCTCCAGGGCAGCAGCCAGGTCGTCGACTTCGTGTTCCGCATGCTCTCTGCCGGCGACGCCGCTGTTCCGGCGAAGGGAATGGGCGCCATCTCGGATCAGCTCGCAGCGGCGCTGCCAACCGGTTCCCTCCAGTTCGGAGCCGGGTCGACAGGGTCACCGCCTCGACGATCGCCGTGACCGACGGCGACGAAGCCTCGTTCGACGCCGTCATCGTCGCCACAGACGCCTCGGAATCCGCTCGACTCACCGGCACCGAGGACCCGGGCTGGAACGGAGTCACGAGCATCTGGCTCAGTTCACCGGTCGCACCGATCGAGGAGCCGATCCTCGCCCTCAATGGCACCGGACTCGGCGCCATCAACTCGTTGGCACCCATGAGCCATGTCAGCAGCGACTACGCACCGTCCGGCCATCACCTGATCGTCGTGTCTGCTCCCACGATCGATCAGGGAGCGCCCGCAGCAATGCGCAAGCAGCTCGTCGACTGGTTCGGCCCCGTCGCCGACACCTACGCAGAGCTTCGCGTCGACCGCATCGAGAAGGCCCAACCGAAGACAACTCCCCGGCCACGACGCCCGAGCCGCCGTCGAGGCAAACGGAATGTTCCTTGCCGGCGATCACCGTCGCGACGCATCGCTCAACGGTGCGATCGGCTCCGGACGGGCAGCAGCCCAAGCGGCGATCCGTTCGATCTCGCCGATCTAGCGGCGCTTCCGACCGAGGAACCCGTTCCACCCTTCGGGGAACGTGAGGTCCTCGTAACCGGACATGACCACCACGTCGAAGCCGGCGACGAGCAGCTGCTCGGTGACGTCTTCGGGTGAGTAGAGGTCCAGCTGACTCCGCTCGTCCGAGCGCCGCCACATCTCGCCCTCCCTGAGGAACAGCATCGTCTCGCGGATCAGGGAGCGGCCGTCGTCGGCTCCTTCGGTCCGTACGAACAGCGCCCAGTCATCGCCCTCGAACCTCGCGTCGTTGCGCGCCCCCGGCTCGATCCGGCCCGGACCGGCCGCATCGAGCATCACGAGACCGCCCGGCAGGAGAACATCGAACACCCGCTGCGCGAACCCGGCGATGTCGCTGCGCGTCGTGGAGGATCCGATGGCGTAGTTGATCGATTCGCCGATGGCAGTGACGGCGGCGCACGGCGGAAGTTCGACGTCGAAGAGCGAGGCTTCCACGAACGTCGCATCCGGGGCGTTGATCCTCGCCAAGGCGATCATCTCGGGCGAGATGTCGACACCGAGCACCTCGTATCCGGCCTCGCACAGGCGCTGAGCTGTCAGCCCGGAACCGCAGCCCAGATCGACCACGAGCCCGTCACGAATGTTGCGTCGCTGGAGCTGGTCGATCAGCTCGCCGGCTGCAGCCACCGCAACGCGATCGTCGCTCAGATGATCGATCGCTCGGTCGTGGTGCGGCACACACTCAGTGTGCCTCATCGCTGACGACAGCACCCCTTCGTTGCCCGGCAACCGTCCCACCTGGCTCGCCCGCTCCCGCTCGGCTCCGGCACCGGTACGGTCACCGCGTGCCCGAGCTCCCCGAGGTCGAGACCATTCGACGTCAGCTGCGCCCGCGCCTGCTCGACAGGCTGGTCTTGGAGGCTGGTTCCCATCCGTCGTCCAAGTTCACCCCCGCCCGCGCCGTCACCGGGGCGAGATTCTCCGAAGTGGGACGAAGGGGCAAGTACCTCCTCCTCGGTCTCGATGACGATCGCGAACTCGTCGTCCACCTCGGCATGACCGGGCGTGTGCAGTTCCGCCCCGGTACGCCGGATGACAGCCATCCCCACCTTCGAGCGTGGTGGCAACTCGACGACGACGAGACGATGGAGTTCGTCGATGCGCGTCGATTCGGCCGCCTCCGAGTCGTCCCCACCGGCGACTACCGAACGATCCCGACGCTCGCCACAGCGGGCCCGGAACCGTGGGATCCCGACCTCACCGACGAGCGCTTCTGGAACAGCATCCGAGCCAGTCGGCGCACGATCAAGACCCAGCTGCTGTCGCAACGCCCGATCGCCGGAGTGGGCAACATCTACGCAGACGAAGCCCTGTGGCTCGCCGAGATCAACCCGATCCGACGCTCGCTCGGCCTCGATCGAGCCGGCCGACTGCTCGAGGCCGTTCGCACGGTCATGGGACAGGGCATCGAGATGGGCGGGACCACGCTGCGGGACTATCGCAACGCAGACGGTGGCAGCGGTGAGAACCAGCACGGTCTGGCCGCCTACGGCCGGGCCGGCCTGCCCTGCCTGCGGTGCGGCGAGCTCCTCCGGTCACGGGTGATCGATGCTCGCTCGACGGTCTGGTGCGTAGCATGCCAGCGGTAGTGATCCGGCGAGGAGCGGGCGAATGACGAAGTGGTTGACCCAAGAGCAGCAGACGGTGTGGCGCCTCTGGCTCGAGGTCGTACAACGCCAGATGATTGCGATCGACGAGGACCTCCAGGAGTGTTCGTCGCTGGTGAGCGCCGACTACGAGATCCTCGTGACGCTCTCCGAGTCGCCGTCGCACGAGGCCCGCATGAGCGAACTGGCCGAGCGAGCCATCATCTCCCGGAGTCGCCTGACCTACCGCGTCGACCGCCTCGAGAAGCAGGGCCTCGTCACCCGCGAAGGCGCCGGCGGCGACCGACGAGGTGTCATCGCCCGCCTCACCCCGGCCGGGCTGGACCACCTGGTGGCGACAGCTCCCCATCACGTCGACAGGGTTCAGACGTTGCTCTTCGAGCATCTCGACGCTGATGATCTCGACGCCTTGCACCGCATCCTGTCGAAGCTGGTCGGCCCGGCTCGAGGTGAGTGTTGAGCATGCGGTTCGCCATTGTCGGCCCCGGCCGAGCAGGTGGAGCGTTCGAGCTCGCCCTCGAGGCGACCGGCGCCACCGCGGTTGCGAGCATCGGTCGAAGCGACGATCCATCGACGCTCGATGCCTCGCTCGACCTCGTCGTGATCGCCGTGCCGGACGGCGCCATCGCCGAAGTGGCGGCGGCGGTTCCACGCGGGCCGCTGGTGGTGCACGTGTCCGGGGCGACCAGCCTCGCCCCCCTCCTCGCTCACCACGATCGTTGCGGCTCGCTCCATCCGCTCGTCTCGCTGCCCAGCGCCGCGGCCGGAGCCGAGGCCCTGCAGGCGAACCCGAACATCGCCATCGCTGCTTCGAGCCCCGATGTCCTCGACGAGATCCGCAGCCTCGCCGACCGGCTCGGTGCGCGTTCCTTTGTCGTCGACGACGAGCGCAGGGCGACGTATCACGCTGCGGCATCGATCGCCGCCAATCACTTGGTCGGACTGGTCGGTCAGATCGACCGTGTCACCTCGGCCGACGGCCTACCGATCGGTCCGTTCCTCGAGATGATGCGAGCCGTGCTCGACAACGTCGAGCGGCTCGGGCCCCGAGCAGCCTTGACCGGGCCGGTCGCCAGGGCCGACTGGGGCACGGTTCGGTCACACCTCGCTGCGCTGCCGAACGAGGAGCACGAGCTCTACCGGTCGTTGGCAGCGGCCTGCGCAGCCCTCGTCGACCGATCGCTCCCGCCGGACCTGGTGTCGTCCGCCGAGGTGCCGACATGACCCTTCCGCCACTGATCAAGACGATCGCCGAGCTGCGATCGATCCTCGACGCGGCCCGAGCCAACAGCAGACGGGTCGGGTTCGTGCCGACGATGGGGTATCTCCATGCCGGGCACGTCTCCCTCATCGAGGCGGCGCGGCGCGATGCCGACGTCGTCGTTGTCAGCATCTTCGTCAATCCACTCCAGTTCGCCGCCGACGAGGATCTGTCCGACTATCCACGGGATCTCGAGCACGACAGATCTCTTGCCGCCGCCGCCGGCGCCGATCTGATGTTCACACCGTCTGTCGACGAGATGTACCCGTTCGGTCCGGTACTGACGACCGTGAGTGTCGACGCACTCGCCGGCCGATGGGAAGGCGCCACCAGACCGACCCACTTCTCCGGGGTCGCCACCGTCGTGGCGAAGCTGCTGTCGATCGTCGGGCCGTGTTCCGCCTACTTCGGGGAGAAGGACTTCCAGCAGCTGGCGATCATCCGGCGAATGGTCGCCGATCTCTCGCTCCCGATCGACGTCGTCGGCTGTCCGATCATCCGTGAATCGGACGGACTCGCCATGTCGAGCCGGAACTCCTACCTCGACCCGGCGCAGCGGGCTGCTGCCCCTGTCCTCCGCCGAGCCCTCGACCGAGGCCTCGAGTGCCTCGCCGACGGCGAGCGATCGGCTGCTGCCATCGCCGAAGCCATGGCAGCCGTCGTGGCCCGCGAACCCATCGTCACCCTCGACTACGCGGCCGCCGTCGATGCAGAAACCCTCGCCGAACCAGACGAACTCACCGGCGAGATCCGCCTCATCATCGCAGCGCAGGTCGGCCGACCTCGACTGCTCGACAACACAGGTGCAACACTCACGCCATGAGCAAGCTGACCGGGGTTCCCCGTATCCAGGCGTCCAAGATCCGACGAGGGGCCGAGCCGCTCGTGATGGTCACCGCCTACGACGCTCCGTCGGCTCGCGCCGCCAGTGAGGCGGGCGTCGACATGATCCTCGTCGGCGACAGCGTGGCGATGGTCGTGCTCGGCTACGAGGACACGCTCCAGGTCACGATCGACGACATGGCGTACCACGTCGGCGCCGTGGCTCGGGCCAAGCCAGATGCGGTCATCGTCGGCGACATGCCTTGGATGAGCTTCCATGTCTCCACAGACGAAACACTGAACAACGCAGCCAAACTCATCCGGGCCGGCGCACAGTGCGTGAAGATGGAGGGCGGCCGAAAGCGGATCCCGATGATCGAGGCGATCCGGGCTGCCGAGATCCCGGTCATGGGCCACGTCGGCCTCACGCCGCAGTCGCTCAACGTCATGGGCGGGTTCAAGATCCAGGCCAAACGAGCCGGCCAGGCCCGGTCGCTGGTCGACGCGGCCAAGGCCCTCGAAGCAGCTGGTTGCTTCGCGCTCGTGGTCGAGGGCGTCCCGGACATCGTCGGCGAGATGGTGACCGAGGCAGTCGGTATCCCGATCATCGGCATCGGCGCGGGCAGAAGTGTGACGGCCAGGTGCTCGTCTACCACGACGTGATCGGTCTCGAGAACCGCTACAAGCCGAAGTTCGTTCGCCGCTACGGCACGGCCTTCGAGGATCAGGTGGCAGCGATCGCCAGCTACGCCGACGACACTCGGTCCGGAGCGTTCCCCTCGACGGAGGAGTCCTACCTCGCCAACGATCAGTTGACCGAAGCCCTCGGCCTCTACGGCTCGTCCGGCTCCTCGGAACGCTGACGGGCAGCCTTGCCGAAGGAGAACTTCGAGGCGATCTGCCACTGCGCAGGGCGCGGCGTCCCGATCATCAACCACGCCTGCTCCGCGACACATCGCACCGGGAGCAGTTGCTCTGCTGCTTCGGCGAGGCTCGCCATCTCCTCTGGTGTGCCCTCGATGCCGAGCGTGAGATGGGGGACGTGGGCACCGCCGTGACGTCCGCCGTAGGGAATGCACACCGACCAGTGATCGATCAGCCTTTCGGTCAAGTCGATGAACGGCTGCGGATCCTCGGGGGCCAGGAACACGACGCGGTCGTCGAACCAACCGACCTTCGTCAGCTCGAACTCGAAGGGCTCGACCTCGGCGAAGAACGACGACACCTCGGCATGGGCCTCCTTGCAGCCCATCGGAGGCAGGAACGGATACAGCAGGGTCAGATGGGCCGGAACACCCTCCGGCGAGACGGCGCTGTTGATCGTCCGATGGTGGCGGATGAACGATTCGAACGCCGGGACAGGGATGATCAGGCCCGTCTCGATCTCGATCGGATCCAGCGTCGCGGGCGTCTCGTCACTCACGGCAATTGACCGTACTCACTTCTCGGCCCCAGATGTCGATTCAGGCCGAGTCATGACGATTCGGCTCGTCGGATCACGATCAGAGTCGCGGCGCGGAAGCGCCCACTCCAGCGGCACTCCTGCCGGCCACGGAGGACCGCTATGGTCGCTGGTCGTGGCCTCCATCAGACTCCGTGCACCGGCTGATTTCGAGTCTGGGTTCGCCGCCATCCGCGCCGAACTCGACGTCCCCACACACTTCGGCGACGAGGTCCTCGAGGCAGCCGAAGCGGCCCGAGACTCGGCGGTCGACCGGGTGGACGCCCGCCACCTCGGCTTCATCGCCATCGACCCGCCCGGCGCCACCGATCTCGATCAGGCATTCCACGCCGAGCGTCGAGGTGACGGCTACCGCGTGTTCTATGCGATCGCCGATGTCGGTGCCTTTGTCGAGCCCGGCGGCCCTGTCGATCTCGAGGCGAGGAGCCGGGGCACCACGCTCTACTCGCCCGACACCCGGACCCCCCTGCATCCCGAGGTCATCTCGGAGAACCGGGCCAGCCTCTTGCCCGGAACCGACAAGCCGGCCCTGGTGTGGACGATCGATCTCGACAGCGACGGACTTCCCGTCGCCGACCGGATCGAACGGGCGACCGTTCGGATCGCCGAATCGATCGACTATCGAACGGCTGCCGCCCGGATCGATGCCGGATCTGACCCCTCGCTCGTCCTCCTGCGCACGATCGGGCGGCTGCGTCAGGAGCAGGAGGCGCAGCGGGGCGGAGTCAGCCTGAACCTTCCGGCCCAGGAAGTCGTCGAGCGGGACGGCACCTATGCGCTCGAATACGATGCTGCACTTCCGGTCGAGGGATGGAACGCGCAGATCTCGCTCCTGACCGGCATCGTCGCCGGTCTGACCATGCACGACGCCGGCGTCGGCATCCTCCGGACGCTCCCACCGTCTCGGGACCAGGATCTGCGCACGCTCCGGCGCCAAGCCGCTGCTCTCGGCGTGGAGTGGTCGGACGACCTCGACTACGCCCGCTTCATCCGGACCATCCAACCGACGACACCGGCAACGAACGCCTTTCTGCTCAAGGCCGCCCGCTCGTTCCGGGGCGCCGGCTACGTCGGTTTCGACGGCGATCGGCCCGAACATTCCGAACACGGTGCGATCGCCTCGATCTACGCCCACGTCACGGCGCCGCTGCGACGCCTGGTCGACCGCTTCGGCAACGAGATCCTGCTGGCGCTGCATGCCGGCGAGGCTCCCCCGGCGTGGGCGGTGGAGGCCCTCGACGAGTTGCCGTCCCTGATGGGTCGAGCAAAGTCGAAGGAGAGCGCGCTCGAACGCAGCATGATCGACTTCGCCGAAGCCATGGTCCTGTCACCCCACATCGGCGAGGTGTTCGCCGGGTTCGTCGTCGACCTCGACGATCGCCGCGAGCGAGCCACGATCCAACTGCGCGATCCTGCGGTCGTGATCCACATGAACCCAGACGGCCTCGACCTGGCCCAAGAGATCGACCTTCGCCTGCGCAGCGTCGACCCCGTCGCCCGCACCGTCGACTTCGAGCGTGTGTCATGACAGACGAGACTGCTCCGATCAACACTCCCCCGATCAACACTGCCCCGATCAACACAGCTCGCCTCGACGAGCTGCTGGCGATGGCCGACACTCACGGCGGTGACGCCGATGCACCCTTCGGACTCCACCTCGGCCTCGCCGTCGTCCATCGGGGCGAGCTCGTGGCCGAGCGCTACGGGCCCACCACCGACGCCGACACCGCCCTGATCTCGTGGTCGATGGCCAAGAGCATCACCCACGCGCTGGTCGGCCTCCTCGTCGGCGAGGGTCTGCTCGACCTCGACGCTCCCGCCCAGGTGCCTGCGTGGACCGGCGACGCCAGAGCCGCCATCACCCTCCAACAGCTCTTGGAGATGAACAGCGGACTCGAGTTCGTCGAGGACTACGTCGACGACCAGGTGAGCCACGTCATCGAGATGCTGTTCGGCGACGGCCAAGGCGACGTCGCCGGGTACGCCGCGTCGTTCCCCCTCATCCACGAACCGGGCACGGTCTTCAACTACTCCAGCGGCACCACCAACATCGTCAGCGCGATCTGCGATCGGACGATCAAGGCCAACGGGCTGGCCGACGGCACCGAATCCTTTCTCCGCCAACGGCTCTTCGATCCTCTCGGCATGGATTCGGCGACCATCCAGTGCGACGACACCGGGACGTTCATCGGCTCCTCATTCGTGTTCGCCACGGCTCGGGACTTCGCCACCTTCGGCCGTCTCTACCTCGACGACGGCACCGCCAACGGCGAACGGCTGCTGCCCGAAGGCTGGGTCACTCACGCCAGAACCGCCGTCACGACGCCAGTGGCCGAGGGCCACTGGTACGGCGCCCACTGGTGGCTGTGGGACCACCACTGCGATCCGGGGCCGGACGGGCCGGGTTTCCCCGTCGCCGACATCAACGGATTCGCCGCCCACGGCTACGAGGGGCAGTACACCCTGGTGGTGCCGGACCGCGACCTCGTCGTCGTCCGTCTCGGCAAGACACCGACGGAACTCCAGCCCGATGTTCGAGCGTGGATCGCCGAGATCGTGCGATGCTTTCCTGTGTGACGCTGCTGCGCTGTGTGACGCGCTCGATCGCAATCTCGAAAGGCACCTGATGGCCGAGGTACTGCTCTTCCACCACGTACTCGGGCTGACGACCGGGGTCGAAGCCTTCGCCAACGCCCTCGCCGCCGCCGGCCACGACGTCACCACACCCGATCTCTTCGACGGCGCCACCTTCGACTCCATCGACGCCGGTGTCGCCCATGCCGCCGAGATCGGCTTCGAGACCATTGCCGAACTCGGAGCCCGACATGCCGACGGGTGCGGCGACGCACTCGTCGTCGCCGGGTTCTCTCTCGGTGTCCTGCCGGCCCAGAAGATCGCACAGGAACGGGCCGGCGTCATCGGCGCGGTTCTCTACCACGGCGCCGTACCGCTGTCGTTCTTCGGTGACGGTGATGACCCTTCCTGGCCGGCATCCGTGCCAGTCCAGATACACATCGGAGCGGACGACCCACTCGCCGAGGAAGACCTCGTCGCGGCCGAAGAAATCGCCGGCGGAGCCGAGCACGGCACGCTCCACCTCTACCAGACTGACCGCCATCTCGTCACCGACGTGAGCAGCGCAGACTACGACGCCCAGATCGCGAAGCAGATTCTCGACCGAACGCTGCAGTTCCTCGACGACCTCGGCTGACCGAACCGGGCAAGGTCGAGGGCATTCGAAGCGTTCCGGAGGTACCGGTATCCTCCGGCCATGCCCCGCACGATCCGAGCCACCGACCTGTTCGACTTGCGATCGATCAGCGCAGTCAGCACCTCGGGCGAACGCATCGTCTACGCCATCACCTGGCCCGATCGGGAAACCGACGAGAACCGCTCGACCCTCCATCTCTTCGAGGGCGACAGCGGCCGCGCTCTCACCGACGGTCACCGGGACGCGGCGCCGACGGTGTCGCCGGACGGGGAACGAGTGGCGTTTCTCAGATCCGAGCCCGAGGGCAAGGCACAAGCAGCCATCTGTGACATCGAAACCGGCGCCGTCACGATCGTCCCCGGCTACGAGAACGAGGCGGTCCTGCAGGTCGACTGGGTCGGCAACGACCGGTTGCTGATTCGGGCCACGAAACGACCGGAGGAGCTCGCCGGACTCGACGCGGACGAGATGAAACGGCGACCGCTCGGTGACGCGCCGGCTCGACTTCCGGTTCAACGGTCGGGGCACCACGCTCCACGCGCGGGGCGCGGTCGACATCGTCGAGACGGCCACGGGCTCGATCATCCCGATCACGCCAACCGGAATCGACCAGCTCGCCGCAGCCGCCTCACCTGACGGCCGATCAGTACTGGTCGTGTCTTCCACCGACGACGACGCCGACATCACGGGGCGAACCCGCGTCTGGCTGTGGACGCTCGACGGCTCGGATCCCACCCTGTTGACGCCGGAGCCGGGCCGCTGGGAATCGGTCGGCTTCACAACAGACGGCCGTCCCTTCGCCTGCGGGCAACCGTCGCCAACTCGGCCCGGACTGTCCCGCCCCCACCTGTTGGCCGCCGGCGCCCCACCGAAGGTGCTCGGTCCCCACGACGTGAACAGCGCCGCCACCATCGGCGGCAGCGCCGGATCTCGCACCGCCCCAGGGTCGATCTTCATGCCCGGCATGCGTCGCAGCACCGTCAGCGTCGACCGCTACGACGACACCACCGGCGACATCACGACCGTCGCCGAGGGGCCGTTCGTGATCACAGTCGTTCGACCTGCTCGACGACGGCCAACGCATCATCGCCGCGGTCACGACAGCAACACGCCCTGCCGAGCTGTGGGAGTTCAGCGCCCGCCGGTGCGCAGGTCCTCGTCTCCCTCAACGACGACCTGCTCGCCGAACTCGACCTCGCCGTCCCCGAACTCGTCTCCGTACCGTCGACCGACGGTGTCGAGGTCGAGGCGCTGCTGGTACGGCCACCGTCGTCAGCGGCGGCCGACGTACCGGGACCCGGTCTGGTCTATGTCCACGGCGGACCCATGGCTGCCTACACACAGTCGTTCTTCGACGAGTTCCAGATGGCGGCGGCCGACGGCTACACGGTGATCGCCGGCAATCCTCGGGGCTCCGACGGGTACGGCGACGAGTGGATCAGTTCGATCACCGGTGCGCTCGGGCAGAAGGACTGGGATGACGTCCAGGCACTCACCGACCACCTCGCCGACCTCGACACCGTCGACGAGAACCGCATCGGTATCGGCGGCGGCAGCTATGGAGGTTTCATGGCCTCGTGGGCCATCGGCCACACCCACCGCTATCGGGCGGCCCTGGTCGAACGAGCCGTCACCAACTGGGAGACCATGGCCGGCACCAGCGACATCGGGAGTTGGTTCCTGCCGATGCTGGTCGATGCCGATTGGCACACGGGGCTCGATGCACTTCGGGCGATGTCGCCGATGAGCTACGCAGACAACGTGGCGACCCCGACCCTCATCGTCCATTCAGAAGAGGATTGGCGCTGCCCGATCGAACAAGGCGAACAGTTCTTCGCCGTGCTTCGACGCAACGGGGTCGATGTCACGCTGGCCAGGTTCCCCGGTGAGAACCACGAACTGTCCCGCAGCGGCTCACCGCAACATCGGGTCGAACGGTTCCGCCTCGTGCACGACTTCTACGCCTCACACCTCCTCGACCGAGCCTCCCGGATCTGACCGGCGGTCCAGGATCGACTCGATCCGGCCGCCGGCCATCGTCACGACCTGATCAGCTCGATCGATGGCGAGTTGGCGCTGGGAGACGGCGATGACGGTGGTGGACCCGATGTCGTCGAGTCGGTCCCACAGCTCGCGTTCGGTCGTGACGTCGAGCGCGCTCGAGAGGTCGTCGACGACGAGCAGTTCGGGGTGGGTCAGGAGGGCTCGCGCAGTGGCGACCCGCTGCGCCTGCCCGCCGGACAGGCGGAGTCCGCGAGCACCGACCATGGTCTCGATCCCGTCCGGCATCTCGGAGAGATCGCGGCCGAGGGTCGTGAGCTCGAGCACCGCATCCAATCCTGTCGTTGCC
>CAWAEN010000015.1:0-469041 GCA_963781035.1 uncultured Acidimicrobiia bacterium
CCAAGGTAAACCTTAACCATCATGTGGTATAAGAAAGGGATGGCTGCGCCCGTCGACTGCGGGCGTGTCGATCGCGCGCTTAAGCACAACGGGATCAAAAACCCCTCGCTGCTTCTGATGCTCAGCGGGAGGCTTGTCGCAGCCGCACTTCCAGCCCCCTTCGCCTGTTAGGGCGGCGCATCAGGTACTTGTGCCCCGCGACTTCGATTCCCTTGCCTGCTTTGATCTATGGATCTCGCAGCCCACTGCCCGAGTTGTTTCCCCATTTCCTTAGCGTCGCGGATAGGAGCCCACTCTTGCAGATGACGCAAGCGAATTGTGGGCTTTGCCGGCGCAGTACCATGGAAACCATACTTACCGCTGTTCTTGCGCCGAGGGCTTTGCGCCTTCTGCGGCTTGCTTTCGTTTCCTTTTCGGTTGCGACTTCTCATAAACGCCCTCGTAGTCGGGGCGGTCCCGAACCGGTAGCGTTGCACGACGTAAGCGCTTTCTACTATTGCGCCGCTATGATTTGCCGAGTCGAGCACGAACGCTGCGAAATCGCCGAAAAGGGCACGCGCACCTGCCCCAAGAAAGGGCGGATTGTCGTAGTGGGCGATAGGCCGCCACAGCATCGCCGAGCGTAAGAAAACCGAGCATTACTTTCTGCTCGTCAGTTCTTGACAATTTCTTAGGATGCTTGAGTCGATCGACTTCCAACTGAGACGTTCGGCGAACTTGCACGGACCGACGCAACGTGTCCACGCGCTCGCCGCTGTCTACGCCTTTGGGCCGAATATAACCGTAATCGCATTTCATCTTTGTTTGCCCGGAGGCGTGCGCGTTGCCCAATGCCGGATAGGAGCCCCGGGCCGATTTTGACGCTGATTTCCTTGTGCCGTCTGTGAGCTTGCGCGCCTTCTCGAGCGGTGCGGTCAGGCTGTCAATCACTTCGGTAATTCGTGGCATCGTGATTTCAATGCGCGCGCCGAGCGAATCAAACGCTTGCCTGATTGCAGGCTCAATCATGCGCCGACCGTCCGGCTCTTCGAGAAGCTCTGCGTACTCGTCGCGATACTCAGCAAGACTTTCAATTCCGTGCGCGATTACTTTCTTGCGCCCTTCCGCGAGGCTATCGGTAGCTCGGGAACCATCGTCTTGCTCGTTTTGGCGAAAGTGAAGCTTCTCGTAGGTCACTGTGCGTGGGCGAAATGCGGATGCGCGGCCGTGGACGCGTAGCCTCTTGCACCGTAAACGAGCCGATTGCTTTGGGCGGTTCCGCATTCCGTAGACGTAGTGCCATCCGCCCTTACCATCAGGGTGGCGCTCGAGAGAGACTATGGTTTGCGCGCTCTCTCGTTCACGACGTAGCGTGCTGCGAGGATCAAGCGCGGGATCATTTGATGGTGATTTGACGGTGGGGCATTTGCGAGCCTTACGGATTCCACTGATCCTGTATTGAAATGATCCGCATGCTTTTCCTCGTTTTCACAAAGTCAGCCCCTCTGCGCGCTCGCGTCCTCCCAAAACGCAGCCGCATAAGGTGTGTGGGGATGCTTTGGGCTCGTTCGAGAGTTTGAACTTCATACCTCACTGCTCGGCCCACGATAACTATAAGCTCGCCGGCAATGCCGCGCCTTCGTGCAGAGGGCCGCACTTCAACTGCACCGAGAAGTCGATTGCCGTTTGGACTATAAACAGTGATCCGACTACGGTACCGTCGTCAGCTACAGCTATGAGCTTCGTGTCCCCACGATACTCATTAGTTCAATATTGAAAAGCCATCGTGCTTCTCTTGATCTCGTACGACGTGCCTAGTTTTCTCTGCCCATTTTCGATCTCTGTTAGCCCAACGCTCTGGGTCGTCTGACTTTGAATCAAACTGCACATGCTTTGGCGTCCGATCAAGCTTCCTGCGCACCTGTTTTCGGATCGTCATAATAGTGGTAGCCGCCTCAAAATCAGGCTTGCCTGCGTGTATTTTCGCGATTGTTGGATTTGCGCATGCTTTTCTCTGTTTTTCCGCCAGCCTGCGCGAAGCGCGCTTCATCCATTGGAGCGAGCAGCTACGCCTCTTGCCCGCGCACCGTAACGCGCCTCACGCGCTCCGCAACCTCATACGTTTTGCCCGTCACGACAACGTTATATTTGAGCTCGAATAAATCAGACGCATCGGTTTCGTCGGACAGGACCTCGCCCTCGGCCGTATTGTTGTTATGCTGTTCTTTGGTATTACCTCGATTGTTCGCACAGCTTCGCCATATTGATCCGCCGGTTCCGCAATCGTCCTGTCACATGAGAAATGCTCACCTGCCGGCGTCTTGCCTGCGCGGTACAGCTTGATTGGTGTTCGCAAGAACTTAGCAAACGGTACGCTAGTGCCACTCCATGTTTGGTATTGCTGGTGCAGGATATTCAGCGTTGCGTTATGCACACTCTCATTGCCTGCGATAATCCGCGAAATGCTTTTTGTAGGTGCGGTCAGTGCGGCGAAGCCACCCGTCTAAAATCCTCTGCGGAATACGCGCTTTATATTAGTTGCACCGCTGTCGCGTGATTGATCTCGCGAAAGCCGCACCAGCTTATTACTTCCTTCCACGGGATTTTGTGTGCGCAGCGTCCGCCCACTTACCGCCTTTCTGGTCAATGCGGCCGCAGCTTTCCGCATTTCGCCGCCTGCGCTGCGAATCGCGCGCTCAAGTGCATCCCTCCACGCAGGCTCGAGCGACTTCGCGCCTTTCAGCGTGTAGACCGTGAACGCTTCTGCAAACGCTTCATCCGCATTTGTCAGGGCGTAATCAGTAAGCGGCTCTTTGAACGCACTACTGCGCTCCGGATCGTCAGGATCGAGCCAGAAGCTGCGTAGCTTCTCATTCGTGCCGCTAGGCTGGTACGCGTGCACGAATGAGAAGCTACGCAGCTTACTGGCTCCTGATCCTGACGATCCGGAGCGCAGTAGTGCGTTCAAAGAGCCGCTTACTGATTACGCCCTGACAAATGCGGATGAAGCGTTTGCAGAAGCGTTCACGGTCTACACGCTGAAAGGCGCGAAGTCGCTCGAGCCTGCGTGGAGGGATGCACTTGAGCGCGCGATTCGCAGCGCAGGCGGCGAAATGCGGAAAGCTGCGGGCCCGTTCATTGGGCCGAAAGGCGGTAAGTGGGCGGACGCTGCGCACACAATCCCGTGGAAGGAAGCGGATCAGCTGAGTGGCTTTCACGAGATCGATCACGCGACAGCGGTGCAGACAATAAAGGCGCGTATTCCGCAGAGGATTTTAGACGGGTGGCTTCGCGGCGCTGACCGCACCTACAAAAAGCATTTCGCGGAAGCTATCGCAGGCAATGAGAGTGTGCATAACGCAACGCTGAATATCCTGCACCAGCAATACCAAACATGGAGTGGCACTAGCGTACCATTTGCTGATTTCTTGCGAACACCGATCAAGCTGTACCGCGCAGGCAAGACGCCGGCAGGTGAGCATTTCTCATCGTTCACGTATGACAGGACGATTGCGGAAAAGTTCGCGGATCAATATGGCGAAGCTGTGCAAACAATCGAGGTAATGCCGAAGGACACCTACGGCATGATCAACGATACGGCCGAGGGCGAGGTAGCTGTGCCGACGAAAACCGATGCGTCTGATTTATTCAAGCTCGGATCTAACGTTGTCGTGAACGGCAAAACGTATGAGGTTGCGGAGCGCGTGGGCAGGCGCGTTACGGTGCGCGGGCAAGACGGTAAGCTGCTCGCTCCAATGGATGAAGCGCGCTTGGCGCAGCTGGCGAAAACAGAGAAAAGCATGCGCAAATCCGACGATCACAAATACACGCACCGCGAGCCTGATGGTAGAGGCGGCTACCACTACTATTATGACGATCCGAAAACAGGTGCGCGCAGGAAGCTTGATCGGACGCCAAAGCATGTGCAGTTTGATTCAAAGTCAGACGACCCAGAGCGTTGGGCTAACAGAGATCGAGAATGGGCAGAGAAAACTAGGCACGTCGTACGAGATCAAGAGAAGCACGATGGCTTTTCAATCTGGACTGAGAATGAGTATCGTGGGGACACGAAGCTCATAGCTGTAGCTGACGACGGTACCGTAGTCGGATCACTGTTTTATAGTCCAGACGGCGATCGACTTCTCGGTGCAGTTGAAGTGCGGCCCTCTGCACGAAGGCGCGGCATTGCCGGCAAGCTTTATAGTTATGGTGCGCGGCGGTCAGGTATGAAGTTCGAACCTGAGACGAGCCCAAAGCATCCCCACACACCTTATGCGGCTGCGTTTTGGGAGGACGCGAGGCGCAGAGGGGCTGACTTTGTGAAAACAGAGAAAAGCATGCGGATCATTTCAATACAGGATGCGATCCGTAAGGCTCGCAAATGCCCCACAATCAAATCACCATCAAATGATCCCGCGCTGATCCTGGCAGCTTCGCGCTACGTCGTGAAATCAGGAGAGCACGCAGACCATAAGTATCTCGAGCGCCACCCTGATGGTAAGGGCGGATGGCACTACGTCTACGGAATGCAGAACCGCCCGATCGGCTCGTTTACGGTGCCGAAGGGCTACACGTCCACGGCCGCGCATCCCGCATTTCGCCACGGCACAGTGACCTACGACAATCCGCTTTCGCCAGACGAGCAACGATCGTTCGAGCTGAAGCCGATAGCCTCCGCGGAAGGGCGCAAGAAAGTAATCGCGCACGGGATTGAAAGTCTTGCTGAGTATCGCGACGAGTACGCAGAGCTTCTCGAAGAGCCAGACGGTCGGCGCATGATTGAGCCTGCGATCAGGCAAGCGTTTGATTCGCTCGGCGCACACATTGAAAATCACGATGCAGCAATTACCGAAGTGATTGACAGCCTGACCGCACCGCTCGAGAAGGCGCGCAAGCTCCACAGACGGCGCGACTTCCGAGGCCTACAAATCAGCGTCGAAAATCAGGCTGGCTCTATCCGGCATTGGGGCAACGCGCACGCCTCCGGGCAAACAAAGATGAAATGCGATTACGGTTATATTCGCCGCACCAAAGGCGTAGACGGCGATCACGTGGACGTTTACGTCGGTCCGTACAAGCTCGCGCCGAACGTCTACGTGATCGATCAACTCAAGCCTCCTGAATTTGTCGAGACTGACGAGCAGAAAGTAATGCTCGGTTTTCTTACGCTCGGCGATGCTGTGGCAGCCTATCAGGCGCACTATGACGATCCGCGTTTCTTGGGGCAGGTGCGCGTGCTGCCTTTCGGCGACTTTCGCAGCGTTCGTGCTCGACTCAGCAAATCATGGCGCAATGGTCAAAAGCGCTTACGTCGTGCAACGCTACAGCCCTTCGCAGGAGCCGCCCGACTACGAGGGCGTTTACGGGACTGCGCAGACTGAAAAGGAAACGAAAGCGAGCCGCAGAAGGCGCAAAGCCCTCGCGCGTAAGAACAGCGGTAAGTATGGTTTCCATGGTACTGCGCCGGCAAAGCCCACAACTCGCTTCGTACTGCAAGAGTGGGCTACTATCCGCGACGCTAAGGAAATGGGGAAACGGGGTTAAGCATGGATGCGATTGAACGACTCGGGCAGTGGGCTGCAGATCCATTGATCAAAGCAGGCAAGGGGATCGAAGTCGCGGGGCACAAGTACCTGATGCGCACGCCTGACGGCAAAGGGGGCTGGAAGTACAGCTACAAGCCTCCCGCTGAGCATCAGAAGCAGCGAGGGGTTTTTGATCCCGTTGCGCTTAAGCACGCGATCGAGCACGCCGCAGTCGACGGGCGCAGCCATCCCTTTCTTATGCCGCATGATGGTAAGGTTTACCTTGCTACGGCTAGCGGTCGCTACGGTGCAAAAGAAATAGCGATATCTGGATTTGAAGTGCACGGCGCGACTCCTGACAATGTGGATTTCGATTTACCGCGATCGCTCGCGCACTATCCCAAGTTCGTGAAAGTGAACCACACACGAGGCGATGCACCGATCTCGACTGGCAAGGCTACGCCGATTGCTGTGGTGCCTCCACCTTCGCCGAAAAAGAAAAAGGACACTGTGCCTGTGTGGCACGAGGGGCAGTGGAAGCATGTTCCGCCGCTCATGGCTGACAGGTACGAGCGCGAAACTGCGAATTTCAAATATGACAAATCAGCAGACGCGATTGATGCTCTTGTTCCGTTGATCAAAGCAGACGATCACAAATACGTCTCGAAGAAGCCGGACGGTAAGGGTGGCTATTCGTATAAATACGAAAAGGATCACACCGTGCAGAGCATGCACCGCACAGTAAGTGCTGTGCGTAAACGGGATTATGGCGGCTACGACAAGGGCCATAATTACAGCGTGCACGACCCTGAGCACCTAAATGAAAAAGGCCATGGGCACCATACTTACGCATCGTTTGCTCAAGGGGCAGCGGCACAAAAGAAAGATGTGCTCAAGCAGCACAGCGACAAGTTTGGCGTAAATGCAAAGCTACTGACTTTGCCTAGAGTTGGGAAGTTGCCGCGGATGCCTGATGAAGGAATCGAGCACCCTGGCGAGGCTATTGCTGGGCACGTCAAGGTGTCTAATCGCGACGGATCAAACACCGATGTACCTGCAACGCTGTATGGAAATTATGCGGTGCACGGCGAGCCTGGCGCATGGAGTGTTTCGCATAAACAAACTGGCTCGCGCATGTTCAACGCAAAAACGAAAGCAGAAGCGACGCAATACGCGCGGCACATGAAGCAGCGTGCGCCTGACGTCTTGACCACAGCGAAGTTCGGTCAAATAAAGTTCCAAGGCGATCACGAAGCTGAGTTTGCGCAAATGCGAGACGCACACCATAGCTTCGTGAAAAAGTCAGCAGACGCGATCGACGCGCTACTGCCGCTGATCAAAGCCGCGCAGGTGTTGCCGTGCTAAAGGCGCAGTATTTTATCCTGCGCAAAGCAGCGAAGGGCGACGCTGTTACCGGGCACAAATACCTTACGCGAAAGCCGGACGGGCGCGGTGGTTGGCACTACGTCTATTCGCACGTCGTTGCGGGCCCTCAGGAGCGCGTACACGCCAGGGAAGCGGCCAGCCATAGCCAAGCCCTCAGCGAAGCGCGCAAAGCCCTGGACGTGGCTTCAGACTCGCGCCGCGTTGCGTGGGAAAGCAGCGGAGCAAGCGCGTTTTCTCGCAAGGGAGATCCTGCGCTAAACGAAGCGATGAAAACAGCGTTCGCCAACGTCGCGAAACACCGCGACGCAATGCGCGAGGCCGAGCAAAAGGCTGGCATCAAGCCGGAGAAGCCACGCGAGCGTGACGTGCATTTTCTCGTTCGTGACGGCAAGGGGGGCGTCGCGGCTGAGCGCGAAACCCTCGCTATGCTGACCATTGGTGACTTTGCCATGCAGCGCGGGAAATATAATCACTACGATGTGGTGCATACCCCAAGCGGGTACATGGTATCGACGGGGCCTGGCGCGCTAGATGGTAAGGCGGAAGCTGAGCACTTTATCCGCGAGCTTTCCCATGTCGCGCCGAAAGACATGACTTTCGGCGGTGCTTCTCTTGATGCAGCATATTACGCACATGCCGCTGCAAAGCGTTTAGCTGCTGCAGATAAGGCGAAAAAGCCAGCCACTAAAGCGGATGTTCCGGTAGCGCCAAGTGAGCAGCCGACGCCTGCGCCTGTTGCAGTCGAGGAGCAAAGCAGTGGCGAAACTCCAATCGGGAATTTACCTGCGCCAGAAGTAGACAAGCTGCAGGCTGCCTTCGCTGCAGGCCCGACTAAGTTCGGAAAGAACGGGTCTATTTCGTTGATACGCGAGACGCGAGAAGACGGAACACCGACAGCGCGCTTTAAGGTTCGGCTCTACAGTGCGCATACAAATAAAGCCGAGAAAGATGCTTTATGGGCTGCGACGCTAGAGACACGTAAACGGCTACTTGCTGAGCATCATTCGGTGTACAAAAAGAATCCGATTGAGACGTACAGCATCGGCGGCACTGTTGGGGCACTCAGCATCAGCACTGAATTTGACGTAGTGCCTCGTGGCTATGTCAAAAATAGCAGCGACACGACTGGCGACGGCGTTCGTCCGGACGTGAAACCAACAGCGTGGCGACCTGGGAAAGCTGTGCAAAAGGCGGCGCCAGCCTTACGCTTGATCAAGGGCGGCAAGATGAAGCCGCCTTACAGTGAAAAGCAACGCCGTTGGGCTTTCGTGGCAGAGCGTGAAGGCAAGCTACCAGCAGGCGACGCATTGAAATGGTCACGACGTGCGAAAGGGCGCGGCATGAAAAAGAGCTGCTCGAGCTGCGCGCCTAGTGCTCCCTGTACAGGCTGCGCGCCTACTCGAAAATCAGAAGGGCAGAAAATCACACACGCGGATGCGATGCGCGCGGCCGAGCATTTCGGCGTGCAGTGGCAACACGCAGATTGGACCGCGACCGATTTACAGGCCGGCATGCGCGTCGAGCTAGAGCACACGCGCGACATGAATAAAGCCGCAGGCATTGCGCTAGACCATCTTTGCGAACGCTCAGACTATTACAAAAAGCTGCGCACGCTCGAGGACGGCGCACAGGAATCAAAGACGGTATTTTGCGTGCAGCGGCGTGCGCTGCACAAGTCTGATCGCGAGAATCCCAATCACAAGTACAGCAAAAAGCTTCCTGACGGTAAGGGCGGCTGGGTCTACATCTATGACGAGCCGAAAAAGACGCACAGAAAAGAGCAAGCAGATCCGAAAATGCAGGCGCAGCTTAGCCAGGCAAAAAAGACAGCAATCGCTCTGCAGGATTTGATCAAGCAAGGCAAGCTCAGTGGTTCGCTCGCGTCGCATGTCGCGCTGACATCTTCGTTGCTGCGCAAGCACAGTGATGGGATGGATAAATTCAAGGCTGCGCTGGCGGACGCGGCACCTTCCGACGCCAAGGTCAAAGCGCGCACCAAAGAAATGCACAGCGTGCTTGGTAAGATCGTAAGTAAGACTCAGGCCGGCAAAGCACGCTACAAAGACGCGCACGGTCTGCAGGATATGACGGGCGCGCGTATTGTTTGCAAAAGCGTGCAGGACGTAAAGTCGACGGTCGCCAACCTGAAAAAGAATTTCACGGTGGTAGAGGGCGATGATTACGTCGACGAGCCGAAAGACGGCCAGCAGGGTTTGGGTTATCGCTCGCACCATTTGATCCTGCGCGACAAAGACGGCCTCGAAAAAGAGGTGCAGATACGTACGCCATCGCAAGACAAGCACGCAGATTGGTGCCACGACGTTTATAAGCCTGTAAATGCGGCACAGTCGAAAATCATGGAAGAAAAAGCGGACGAAATATCACAATACGCGCGCAACGTATCTGACTATTTCTATCACGTCGAATCTGGTAAAATGGACGTAGCAAAAGTGCCTTGCCCGGAGTCGGTCAAGTTGACTTTCGGATGCCTGTGAGAAAGCCAATGCAAACGCTTGAAGCAATGATTGCCGAGAAAAAGAAATTCATCCCGACCACGGGCTACAACGTGGTCGGCGTGGACGCGTACGCTGAGCCAGGCGAGCCAGCGCTGTATCTGGTCGAGCACGTGAATACGCGCGAGGACGCCGAGCGTATTGTTGACCGGGCGAAGGCGGATGGGGATCGTAGGTACATCTATCCCGCGCCGGGTTTGAAGTAGTCGCGCAAGCAGCAGTGCTAGGGTACCCTTCGGCTCATTGCTGAGGGGAGATCCTGCTATGCTCGATGCGTTCGATTTGCTGCTAAAGGCCGTTCCGCCCAATCCGAAAAAGAGGCTTCGCGCTGGTGAGATTCCTGATGAGGACGACAGCGACGACGGCGCTCCCGATGGATCTGACACGACGCCGAGACGATCAGGACGCGGATGGCATCCCGGATGATCAGGACGCGGATGCGGACGGCGACGGGCTAGAGGACGAGGACGACCACGAGGAGCCTGACGGCGATGAAGGCCTCGGTGGGCTTGGTGACGGCGACGGCGACGAGGATCCGGACGCTGAGCCGGGCGAAGGCGACGAAGGCGATGGTGACGCGCCTATGGCTGCCAGCGGTGCTGATTCAGAAGATCCGCTAACGCTGATCCAACAGCTCGCCGATGCTGAGCGCGACTACTACGCCGCAAAGGGCTTTCATGGACCACAGCACCACAATTCAATGGCGCTGCTCGACGTCTATCACAAGATCGTGCGCAAGCTGGTCAGGGCAGTAGGCGCGAACGGTGCAGGGCCTGCTGAGGATGATCCGGACGCTGATGGCGAGCCTGACGATCAGGACATTGACGCGGAGGATGCTGGCGAGCCTGACGATGAAAAAGATCAGGGTAATCCGTTCGGTAAGTCTGCATCGTTCGGCGGGCACAAATACCTAAGTCGTTATCCGAACGGGCACGGCGGCTGGAGCTACCGCTACTCTTCTGCGTCACACGGTAATGATTTCGATGATCCGCTTTCCCCACAGGAAAGCCGTGACCTTGCGAAGGTGGGGCCTGTGGTTAGGGCTTCGCATGCGCACGATGCAGCGCTTGAAGCGCATGCGCGCCTTGAGGCTGAGTCTGAAGCGATAGACATCAACAAACAGGATCCTTCGATTTTCGCAGATCCTACGGTGCACGTTTCTCGCGTCGGAGAACAGCCTGCGCATAAGCGCGCTTTGGCCGTTGCGAAAAAGGAAGTGAAGCGCACGGCTGAAAAGCTCGAGGCTGCGCTTCGCCCACTAAAGATCAAGAAAGCAGATCCGATTTCTCAGCTTGAGGGTTTATTCAAGGCTCGAGCGAGTGAGCAGCAGGCCGGGCATAAATACCTGACCAGAAAGCCTGACGGTAAGGGGCACTGGAAATACACCTACGACGACAGCGAGCACAAGCCACAGCACGGGTTTAGTGGTTTCAAGCTACTAGACGCTGTGCGCGACGCTTCGGAAAGTGGGCGCAGCGGTGCTTTCCTATTCCCGCACGAAGGGAAGATGTATTCGGCGCGTATTGAGGCGGTAGCTGGGGATCCGCCGACGCTTGCGGTAAAGGGGCGCGCGATAAAAATCAGCCCGGATGATGTTGATTTCCGCTCGATGGAGCTAGGGCTAAAGGCGGCACCGTCTGCTGGAAACTTTGTGCAGGTACCAGTGCGCGGCATTGAGAAAACGCGATCGGCGGCTGCCGAGTCTATGTACGATGAAAAAGTGTTGTTTACGATGCCTGCGCATGGCCCGAAAAAGACAAAGGGCAAAGTAGCTGAATGGTCGCGTGGTTGGCGTTATCGCAACGCGCCGACCGTTGAGAAGTCGGAAGCACTCGATGCCGCGCAAGCTGCATTTAGCGCGGAGGCGTTGCGCAAGGGCATTGACGGCTTTACCGACGACGGTACGCAAGCGGTGATCCCTGAGCGTTACTTGATGCCTTACCTTGTGAGCTTTATTGAAACGAGTTATGGCGTTGTGTCACAGGAATCGCCTCAGCAAATGTACGATGAAAAGGCGATGGCAGAAGGCATTATGCGGCAGCTCGTGCAGTCAATCCGGGAAAGCAAGAACCTGCGCACGGCGGCAGCGCGCTACAAGGTTACGTCAGACTCGATTGCCAAAATTCTGCGCGACCGAGAGATCATTACTGTGACTGAATCACTGGCTGCACAGAGCACGTTACCGACCGATACAGAGAGCCAGGAAGCCATGGGCGCTGCAGGTGTCGATGGTGCAGTGTTCCAGCTGAGCCGCGGAAACGACTGGTACAAAGCGCTGGATGCAGATCAGGACGCGAACAGCTCGACGTCGCGCCTATCGTTCGCGCCTTCGCCGAACAAACAGACCCGTTTTGTGGACGATCGCGTAGTGCCTCGCTTTGGTGGTGCGGCAGGCGTTGCGCTGGATTACAGCGAGCGCGATCGTGTTGCGAAAGCATCGATCACAGCTAACTGCGTGATTCACGGCTATGGTGCGGTGCAGCAAACGGACATGCTCACGCACGCTTTCGGCAAATGCTCATGTCCACGTAATTAAGGCAGGTCATGGGGATCATTGACGGCATACGCAAGCGCGCTCTGGATTCACTCAGCGCGTGGGCAAATGGCAGTAACGAGGACATTTCAGCAGACGAAATGGTCAAGGCGCTGCAAGCTCGGGGTTTGGCAGAGCCTACACAAGAGCAACCAAAAGCCATGTTTTTTGATCCTTACGCGATCAATGACTGGGGCGGCTGGAGGCAGCGACCGTCAATGCTGACCTACGAAGCGTTGCGGCATATGTCCGTAACGTGTGCGCCGCTTGCCGCGATTATCCAGCTGCGCACAAATCAAATGGCGCAGTTTGCTCGCCCGCAACAGGGTAAGTACGATAAAGGCTACCGCGTCATTTTACGTGATCGGCGCGATCGCAATAAGAGCATGTCGAAAGCGGAGCAAGCGCGTGCGATGGAAATCGAGCGCATGCTTGAAACCACGGGCGTGCTTCAAACAGGCGAGCGTGCACGCGATAGGGACAACTTCCGCACGTTCTTGAAAAAGGGCCTGCGCGATACGCTGACCTACGATCAGGCGTGCCATCCCGCAGGGACGCTCGTGCAGATGGCGCAGGGCGACCACAAAGCGATCGAGGACATCAGGCCGGGCGATGTGGTGATCACGCACGTAGGACGCGCCAGGAAGGTCACAGAGACCTATGCACGCACCTATTCCGGCAACATGGTCCGGGTCGAGTATTGCGGGCAGCAGCTTGTGCAGACCGAGGGCCATCCGCTCTATGTCGAGCGTAGTCCGCACAAGGGCAGGGAGTGGGCACCTGCACGCGACCTAGTAGAGGGGCACTTTTTGACGGCGCCTGAAATGGCATATCCGCCGCCTTTTCCGTTTGTTGCTGAGCAAGTGCACCAGGCGGACGGCTACCATTTTCTGCCGATCGATCGCGTGGAAGTATTCACGGTCAAGGGCGCTGAGGTTTTCAATCTCGAAGTAGAGGAGGATCACAGCTATCTGGCCAACGGCATTTGTTCCCACAACTGTTTCGAGAAGCTGCAAGATCGTAAGGGTCGCGTCTCGCGTTTCGTTGCGTTGCCGAGCGAAACGATCCGCCCTGCCGTCTTGGATGTCGAGCACACGACGCCAGAAGAGTTACGCGAGCGCGTAAGCTACGTGCAGGTCTACGAGAACACCGTGATCGCAGAGTTCGCTTATGACGAGCTTGCGTGGTGCATTATGAATCCGCGATCTGACCTGAGAACGAACGGCTTTGGCTTCTCGCCTATCGAGCAGATCATACGGTTAGTTACAGCGTGGCTTTTCGGCTTTCAGTACAACCAGAATTTCTTTTGCATCGCACCAGGAGCACTGATCACAACGGATCGAGGGCTCGTGCCTGTTGACGATTTGGTGGGCGAGGAGTTCAAGGTCTGGAATGGTCGCGCTTGGGTCGCGGCTACCGGCTACGAGTCGGGCCCTAAGCCTGTGGTGCGCACGAAGCTGGTCAACGGGCTCGAGCTGCGCACAAGCCAGAAGCATTTGTTTCGCGTGATTCCGCTCGAGAGTGAAACAGGACTACCGGAATGGCGCGAGCAACGCGCACTGAAAACAGGCGATACCGTGCTTGTAGGGTACGGCCGAACAGACGTGGCGATCGATTATGATTCGCTGCTCGTCGGCAAGCACTACGAAACGGATCGCAGTACAGGGCATGATTTCACGCCGACACGTGAAATGGTCGACGATGTTCGCCTCTGGGAAATGATCGGCTTTGCACTTGGCGACGGTTATTGGCCGCACGGTAGGGTTGGTAAGCTCGGGATATATCCGAACCGAACGAAAGACGCGGATTTGTTCGAGCGCTTTTCAGAGGTACTGACTGCATATGGGATCAATCACAGCATCCCAGAGCAGTCGCTTTCGTACGAAACGAAAGACGGTAAGGTTTCGGTGCCTGTTATTCACATACAGCACAAGGCATTTGTGCACTGGCTGTACGATCTAGGTTTCCGGACATCTGCAGAGGAACGAGCAATCCCGCGGCTTCTATTCAAGCAGCCTGCTTGGATGCGAGAAGCATTGCTGCGTGGTTTGTTTAGCGCTGATGGCTGCACGAAAACGCACGTGACTGGCTACCGTACGCCTAGCGTGGCGTCGAGCTGCGCGGCTTTCCGGCAAGACATTCTCGCATGCCTGTGGTCGGTGGGCGTTGCGGCTGATGAGTCGGGGCGTGGTTGGGATCGATCGGCTGAGATTCGCCCACAGGATATCGGCGCTTTCGTGGAGCGCATACGCTACCTACAGGCGTACAAAAACGAGGGGATTGTGCGCGATAGCAGCACGCAATTTCGCTGGGATGTGCTGCACCCTGAAACTGCGCGAAGTGTTGCGCGCACGCTAAAGCAGCATCCCAATTGGTTGACGCTCGAGCAAAGCGTGCGCGGGCAAATCTCGCAGGTGCTTGCAGGGTGACTGTGGGCTAAGCCGACCACGCGCGGTGAGCATGCTGCGGCAGCTTGGCGCGGAAGTGCCTGAGGCTCTGCATTACGTGCACTGTGCGGTTGACGTGCTCGACACTACGCCAAGCGAAGTCGTGCCCATGTTTGACATTGAAGTGCGCGACGATGAGCACGTGTTTCTCGCGAATCACATGGCTGTGCACAATACGCAAGGCAGTGCAGTCAAAGGCTTACTCAATATCAAAGGTACGATCCCAGATAAGCAGATGCGTGCCTTTCGCAGACAGTGGTACAGCATGATCTCCGGGGTCGAGAATTCATGGCGCACGCCAATCCTAAACAGTGAGGATATCCAGTGGGTAAACATGCACACGAACAACAGGGAAATGGAGTTCTCTGCGTGGATGGACTGGGTAACGAAACTGATTTGCTCTGTGTATGGTGTCGATCCGCTCGAGATCAACTTTCAGTTCGGCAACACAGGCCAGTCGAGTTCGCTCAATAGCGGCGATCAGGAATCAAAGCTTGCCGAGTCGAAAGACAAGGGCCTGCGTCCGCTTGCTGACCATTTCACAGACGTGCTCAACAACCACATTATCTGGGATCTTGAGCCTGACTTTGAATTCAGTTTCGGCGGCATGTTCGGATCTGGCGAGGAAGCGGACAGGGAAGCTCAGGCCAAGGACGCGTCGACATACAAGACCGTCAACGAAATCCGCGCGCAGGAGGACATGGCGCCGCTTGCCGGGTGAGCAAGGCAAAGCGATTCTTAACGCGACCTGGATCCAATGGGCGCTACAGAAAGACGCGGCCGAGCAGCAGGGCGGGGAACCTGAGGAAGATCCGTTCGGAGGCGACGCTAGAGGCCCTGCGCCGGACGAGGAAGAACCGGACGATAGTCTGCTGCACCAGGACGACAAAGCGCCGCCATGGGCCGCACAGGGCGATGGTGACGAGGATGATGATCAGCTGCTGTCAAAGCAGACGCGGAAATCGGCGCGGGATATCGCGCGATTCGCCGCAGACGAGTTACGAAAAGCGCGAATCACGCGCGTAGTACGGGACGGCGAGCAGACGATCATAGTGGAGGATTAGGGCCATGGGCGTACGACATAGCGTTGATTTGAATTTGCAGGTTGGTTTAGGCACAAACCTATCCCCTGCACTGTTTACAGGTTCGGTGGTGCAAGTGCTCGACACGCTTGCACGTTCCGAGGCAGGCACGTACACGCTCGAAGCGCTCGAGCAAAACGTTCAGGTCGACTTTGGCGACGTGACACAAGCGCGCGTCATTTGGATCGATTCAGATGGAGCGCTTGAGGTGACGCTTGGTGGAACGGTCGGCACTGTCGCGACCTTGCTCGGAGCGGGCACGTTCCCGACATCGTTTGCCGGCGGCGAAGCGTTCAGTTTCGAGATCGACGGTACGACGGTTGCAGGCACGTTCCTGATCGCGGATCAAAGCGTCGTACAGTGCGCTCAGCGGCTGAATGCGGCTGCGATGCTGGCGGGCCTGACCTACGTCCCGTTTGTGGTCGATGGCGGGCAGATACGCGTCAACGGTGCGGACGCGTCGCTTTCCGGCAAGGTCGAAGTGCTCACGATCAACGCGACGCTAGGCTTCCCTGCGCTGACCAGTGATCTCGGGACAGATCCGTTGTCAGGCTCGGCGCCTATCCAGCTGCGTAAGCCGATTGCAGCGGACGCGTCCAGCGCATCGGGAGTTTCTGTATACGCGCTGCTTACGGCTGTGACTGGCTCGATTACGCTGACCAGTTTGGAAAGTGCGCAGCAATCAACGGTGCGTGTTGCTGTGCTTGGCGACGTGCTCTAAATAGCGCGGTGTGCAACAGCTTTGGCTCGGCGCCATATTCACTGGTGTTCTCGGCATTCTTGCTGCGTTGTTATGGCAGTCGAGCGAGCGCGCTAAATGCGCTGACGTGCGCTGCCCTGGCACAGAGCGCGCGAAATACTACGGCAGTACGGATCACATCCTCGTGTGCGTCTGCTATCCAGAGCGTAAGGTCAAAAAATGACCGAGCAATCAACCGCGCTGCGGCATTACCTGAGTCTCGAGGAATTGATGCTGGTGCTAGACAGCAACCACGATTCTCGCGCAGAAGACGTGCGCGAGGAAATGGATGAAGTGTGGCAGCGGCTCGGGCTCAGTGATCGTGAATGGCTGAGCAGTCGTGAGTAAGGGCGAGAAGTGAATCAGCTAAATGTCTGGACCATTTACGATCGCCCGCGTGATTATCCGGATCACATTGTCGCGCGTCGCTTTGTTGCGGATCCTGACGGCGTAACTGCGTCCACAGATGTGGCTTTGTTTAAGACTGTGCTGGACGCTCAGGACTGGTTATCGCGCAAAGGGCTGTACAGGCTCCCGCGTGACGTGAACGATGATCCGCGCATTGTCGAGTGTTGGATTTGATCTAGAAGGAAAACAAATGAGTAATAGTCAGATGGTAAAAGGTAATAACGTTTTTATTAGGACAGTGACGCACTACTACACAGGGACCATCCTCGAAGTGACCGAGCATGAGATCGTGCTTGCCGATGCTGCGTGGGTAGCTGACACAGGCCGGTTTTCTGCGGCGCTGACCACTGGATCGCTGAGTGAAGTCGAGCCGTTCCCAGACACAGTAAGCGTCAATCGGGGGGCGGTCGTGGACGTCACGCATTGGCGGCATCCGTTGCCGCGCGAAGTCAAGTGACTGCCGCTGTGCTGAGTGCTGCGCGTCCGCGATCGTGGTGGGAGGGGTCGCGGTCATGGTCGCGGTCGCGGCGGTGGTCACGTTCGCGATCGCGTTCGTGGTCACGGTTGGGTTCGCGAGGTGGCACGTGACTGCTGCGATGCTGGGCGCTGCGCGGTCGCGGTCGTTGTCGCATTCGTGGTCGCGGTCGCGGTCGCGGTCGTGCTCGTGGTCTGAGTCGTGGTCGTGGTCGTGGTCTGGGTCGTGGTCTGGGTCGTGGTCGCAGTCGCGATCGCGTTCGTGGTCGCAGTCGCGATCGCGTTCGTGGTCACGGTTGGGTTCGCGAGGCGGCACGTGACTGCCGCGTGCTGGTGCTGAGCGGTCGTGGAATTGCTGCATGCCGTTTCTTTTTTCTTGCGTGTTTATCGTGCGTCGCGATAAGCTCTTATTCGAAGGGTTGGTGATGCGGATGGAAAAAGCAAAAGCAATGGCGGCGGTAGTGGCAGCAAAAAGCGCGGAATATCGCGCAGCACGTCCAAGCGGCTGTGGCCGTGCGTACGTCTGCCTGTGCGGCGACAAAAAGCAGGTGAAGGCCGTCGCAGCGGCCTGCAAGGCTGCCGGCCTGATGTACCTGCGCGACGCATACGGGACCAGCGGAAATGCCATTTATATCGGGTACGACAACGGCGACGGGAGGGCGCTTGGGCGTAGCGAGGTATTCGCCGCAGTGCTGAAAGATCACGGCGTTGACTGCTATGCGGACGCGGTTGGCAAGTTCGAGCACCGCATCCAATCCTGCCGTTCCCCGGCCGAGGGAGATGTTGTCTGCGATCGACTCGCTGAACAGACGTGGGATCTGCGGCAGGTGAGCGGCGTTCGGGGGCACGAACCACGCCGCGACATCATCGACCTGCTCGCCGTTCCACCAGAGCGAACCCTCGTCGAGCGGCACCAGACCAACCAGAGCCCGCACCAGGGTGGTCTTTCCTGCACCCACTGGCCCGGTGATGACGGTGAAGGAGCCGCGATCGAAGGTGAGGTCGATGCCGGTGATGCCCTCGCCGTTCGACGGGTACCGCACCGTGATCCCTCTCGCCTCCAGACGCTCGAGCGGCACCCGGGGCGGGTCCGCTTCGCGCAGGAGCATCTCCTCGGCTGCCTCGATCGTGACGGTCCGATCGGCCAAGACGTCTGACACCCGACCGGGCGCCACCATTTCGCCCATCCTCTCGTACGAGACGACGGCCTGTTCACGAGACGTGATCATGCGGGCGACGTACCGCGGCAACTCGCCCAACTGACTCGAGTAGGCGACGAACAACGCAAGATCGCCGACGCTGAAGTCGCCGGACCGGACCGCCGGCACCAGCACCAACAACATGAGCCCGATGGTGACGTCCGCCGTCGACGACGAGATGCCGTCGATGGTCTGCTGCAGCACCGTGTCGCGTACGGCCGTGCGCCGCCGGATCTCCGTGTACCGCTCGAGCCGGCCCACGGCGGCGCTCTCTCGGCCGGCGAGGCGGAAGGCGAGCATCCCGGTGAAGGTCTCGCCCAGGAACGACGTGACCCGACCGGTGGCTTTGCGATCAGCCGAGCGGGCTGCGTAGAGGCGGGGAGTGAGCAGCCGGGTGATCACCGTGACGATGGTCAGCGGGATCAGGACCACGAACGCAGCTCGTGCGTCGATCGAGGACATCACGATCAGGGCACCGGCGGCGTAGGTCAGATAGCCGAGTCCATCGAGCCATGAGTCGGTCCACAGGACGGTGTCGCGAGCGTCGTCCGAGAACCGAGAGATGGCCTCGGCAGGGCTGTCCGGCAGGCTGGCCGCCTTCGGGCCACCGCTGACCGTCTGGGCGTGCAGCATGTTGGTCCGCATGAGGGTGAGTGCGGCGACCCACCAACGCACCACGACGTACACCGCGACAGCGAAGACCACGAAACGGAGGAGCTCGCTGACGCCGAGCAGAACCAGGAATCGAGTGATCGATTCTGACCTGCTGAGTGCATCGAAGGCGAGCTTCAACAACCAGCCGGTCCACAGCGGGAAGAGGAAGAACGCAGTCCAGGTCAACCAGGACCACACCCACAGCTTCGACCGGAAGGTGCCTGTTCTCCAGCCGAAGAGAAACGGTCTGACGCGATCTTCGTGCTCTGGTGTCGTCATGTCGCCACCACGTCGTCGAAGGCAGCACTCGAGCCGACTGACAGGAGCAAGGAGTAGTGGCTGTCCGGGTCGGCCCGGAGCTCGACGGTGTTGCCGTGCTCCAACACGTCGCCGCCGTCGAGCACCAGGATCTCGTCGAGGCGTTCGACAGTCGACAACCGGTGGGCGATGACGACTGCCGTCCGGTTCTCGAGAAGGCGATCGATGGCGTGCGTCACTCGAGCCTCGGTTTCCGGGTCGATACGCGACGATGCTTCGTCGAGCAGCACGAAGTCCGGCGAGCGCAGGAACAGACGGGTCAAGGCGATCAGTTGACCCTCGCCGCCGGACAACCCGGAACCAGCCGGCCCGAGCTCGGTGTCCAACCCCTCCGGCATCGCGTCGACCCAGTCGAGCAATCCGAGTTCTGACAACGCCGAGCGGAGCTGATCGTCGGCGATCGAGTCGTCGAAGAGTGTGAGGTTGTCGCGAATGGATGCCCCGAAGAGGTGAACGTCTTGCGACACGACGCCGGCGCGGGCCCGGAAGTCGGCCACTCGAACGTCAGCGAGCGGCACGCCGCCGAATCGGATCTCGCCAGCGGTCGGCTCGACCAGCGGAGCAGCAGGCGGGCCAGCGTGGTCTTGCCGCTACCGGTTCGTCCGAGCACCCCGAGCGACCGGCCGGCGGCGAGGTGCAGCGACAGCTCGTGCACGACCCGTGTTGGGTCGTCTTCGTCTGCGTATTCGAAGCAGACCCCATCGAGCGTCAGGTCGAGGGCCCCATCGGGGAGGTGTCGTTGGCCGTCGTCTGCGATCGTCGAACGCTCATCGAGCAGCTGGAGGGTACGGCTCATCCCGCCGGCGGCTCGTTGGACCTGCTCGGTCTCGTCGGCAAGACGATCGAGCGGGTCACGCAGCACCTGGGTGTACTGGAACAAGAGGAAGGCCGTGCCGAGTGTGATGCTTCCCCGTCGCAGCAGTGCGGCATCGGCGGCGAGCACCGCGATGCCGCCGAGCACGAAGACGGCGTTGGACATGACCCACAGGCTCACACCTTGCCGCTCGCGGTTCAGCGTCGACCGCAGGACAGCGGCGCTGGCAGCCTGGAACGTGGCCACCGCATGACTGCCACCTCCGTTGCTGCGCAGGTCGTCGGCTCCGGTGAGGCGCTCCTCGATCTCGCCCAGCATCCGACCCGTGGCTGCCTGCTCGGAAGCCGCCTCGGAGACCGCCCTGTCTCGCATCAACCACATGGCTGCGAGGGCCACAGCGAGGTAGGCCGCCATGGCCACGCCGATCGTCCAACTACGCCAAGTGACCACGATCAGCAGTCCGACGAGCGTCGCCAGAGCGGCTGCAGCCCGAGCCAGGAAGTCGGAAATGAACTCGCTGAGCGCGGTGACGTCGCCGTCGACCCGGCTGACCAACTCGCCTGGGCTGGTCGACCGGTGGAAGCCGAGATCGAGACCGAGCACGTGACGGGTCAACGTCGACCGCAGCTCATTGGTGACATGCCACGCCAGATCGGTCGAGACCCACGCCACGGCTACGGCGATCAGCTGACGTGCGAGCCCGAGGCCGATGTAGCCGACGGCGAGGAGGATCAAGCGTGATTGGGTTGCCCCTGCTGCGGCCTCGTCGATGAACACCGCGATCAGCAGCGGACCGATCAACGGCAGTAGACCGGCCACCGACACCACGGCGAGCATCGCGGCCGAACGGGCGCGATGTGGTGCCAAGAGCCCGAAGAGGGCCCGCCAGTGGGACGATCGTGCCATTCGGACGACCGTAGTTGGCGGCAATCGATTGCTCCCTCGAATTTCGCCCCGCCGGCCAGAGCTCCTCCCCGAAGCAGCGAACTACGCTCCGGCCATGTCTGTCGCCGTGCCATTCCCGACCGAGCTCCCGACCGGATACGAGTTCGACGACGACGAGCCACGATTCGATCCGGCCCGGCACCTTCAGCTCGAAATGCCGACCGACCTGGTCATGCTGACCGACCTGGGATACCGACCGGACGAGATCGCCAAGAAGGCCACTCCGGTCGCCGCGTCTTCGGCCTTCCGTGTGCTGAGCGACGAGGGCGCCACCGTGATGCTCGACGTCGCCCGGCGGCTTCGCGCTCATCACAAACCAGCCGGCGACCGGATCGAGCGAATGACGAGGGGCGGCTGTTATCGCTCACGCTGGTTGCGTGATCTCTGCGTCAGCCCCGAACTGACCGCCCACCTCGCATCGATCTACGGCATCGAGGTCCACCCCCACGCGATGCCGGTCCACCTCGGCCACCTCAACTACGAGCCGACACGGATCAACACCTCCGTCGACAAGTGGCACCACGACACGCTTCCGCTCGACTTCGTACTGATGGTGACGGACCCCAACACCGTTGCCGGAGGTGAGTTCGAGTACTTCATGGGCACGAAACACGAAGCGGCGGCGTTGGCTGCCGAGGGGCGGACCCCGCCACCGGACCGGGTGATTGCCCCGACCTTCGCCGGACCCGGCTACGCCATCGCCCTGCACGGTGACATGGTGGTGCACCGCGCCGCCCCACTGAGCGAACTCTCGGAACGCATCACCATGGTGAACGGCTATGTCGCCGCTGATCGGTCCACCGATGATCAGAGCCGCAGTGCCGATCTCATCGGGGTGGACGATCCGGAGTGCCTCTGGACCGAGTGGGCCAGGTTCGCCGCGTGGCGCACACAGGGGCGGCTGTCAGCCTTGATCGATGACTTGCCGTTCACGAACGATCGCGACGCCGTCGTGGCCGAACTCGAGGCGTCCATCGCCGACGTACGTCTGGCGATCGAGGAGATGCGAGCCGGACCTCGGCCCACCTCCCACTACGAAGGGTGAGTCAGCTCGAAACGAGCTCGGTGTCGGACGCCATCGGCGGGCGAACGCTGACATCGATGCCGAACGCCGACGCGAGCAGCGGCGACCGCTCGGACGCGGCGTAGATCTCGACCTCGAGATCCGACCCGTCGGAGGCGATCGGCTCGATCTCGAGTAGGTCATCGCTGATGAACACACGAAGCGACGACACCGATCCAGCGTGGCGCCGGTCGAGACCGATCGCGACGCGGAGGATGCCGGCGAGGGTCCGAACCAGCTGCTTGTCGCCGCTCGACAGAGCGGCGAACTCGGCATGTTTCTCCGACGGCTGACTCTTGCGGTGATAACGAGCGATGACCGCGATCAACTCGATCTCCCTGTCGGTGAAACCGGTCAGCTGCTCGCTGTTGCGGATGACGTAGTAGCTGTGCTTGTGGTGGCTCGAATGCGAGATGAACAGCCCGACGTTGTGGACCAACGCTGCGGCCTCGAGCAGCTCGCGTTCGATCTCGGCGAGTCCGTGCAGCTTGGCGGTCCGATCGAAGAGTTGCACGGCCAGATCGGCGGTGTGGAGCGCATGATCCGGATCAGGGTCGAGCTGCTTCGCAAGGCGAAGGAGGTTCGAACGACGGAGGTCGTCGAGCTGCTGTCCGCCGCCGGCGCCGAAGCGGTCGAACAGGACACCCTCCCGGAGGGCGTACTCCGAGATCGTGAACTCCGTCAGGTCGAATGCTCGACGAATCTCATCGAGCAGGATCGAGCCGGCGACGATGATGTCGACCCGCTTCGCATCGAGGCCGGTGATCATCTGACGCTCGTCGCTGTTCTTGGCCACGACGTCGGCAACGACAGCGGACAGCTCGTCAGCGGAGAACACGACGCCGTTCATCTGACGGGTGCTGTCACCTCTCGCAGCTGCCGCGATCGTGGCAATCGTCGTGGCCGTCCCGGAGCTCGCGATGGCCACCTCCGGCTGGTGCCCGCCGAGTTCACGGGCAACGGGACTCAACGCGGCACGGACGTACTTGTGGCAGGCCTCGACAGCGGCGCTCGGCACGCTCCCGTCGCCGTTGACGATGTCGGGAAAGAAGCGTTCGGTGAGCCGAATGGCGCCGAGCTTCATCGACCGGGCCTCGATGGCCTCGGCGCCCTGACCGACGAGGAACTCAGTGCTGCCACCGCCGATGTCGATCACCAGGAGTCGTCGGTCGAAGACCGGCAGAGCCTGGAGCACACCGAGGTGGATCAACCTGGCTTCCTCGAACCCGCTGATCACTTCGACCTCGATACCCAACTCGTCGCGGGCACGATTGATGAAGTCGGCCTTGTTGGTGGCTTCACGTACGGCACTCGTCGCCACTGCGACGAGCTGCACTTCACCGAAACTCGCGGCCACCTTGGACATACGCGACAGGGCGGCGATGCCGCGATCGATCGCCTCTGGCGCGAGCTGCTTCATGTCACCGCCACCCTGCCCGAGACGCACCATCTCCTTCTCGCTGGTGAGCATCTCGAACCCGCCATGCTCACCGACTCGAGCGACGACGAGATGCATCGAATTGGTGCCGATGTCGATGGCGGCTCGATAGGGGGAGAGTTCGGCTTCGTCGTTCACGCACACGTGATAGCAGCCATACGCTCCGTGCGTGGCCTGGATCCTCACCATCGACGTCGCCGGCACCGCCGGCGATGTCGAAGCCGACACCGAGGCAATCACAGAACGGCTCTGGGCGCTCGGCACGAACGGAGTTGCTCTGGTCCCGGCATCGGACGGGCGCGGGGCAGCCGAGAGGTCGGCTCTCCTCGCCGGCTTCGACTCGGAACCGGATGCCGTCGTCGCTCGCGACGAGCTCGGGGGCTCGATCGCCCCCGTCGACGAGACAGCATGGTCGACACCGGACGTGGCGACGATCGAGATCGCAGGCCGGACGCTCACCATCGACGCCGGCCGGAGCTTCGGCCACGGCGCACACCCGACCACTCGGTTGTGCCTCGCCGCATTGACCGAGCACCTTCGCACCGAGCAGTCCGTGCTGGATGTGGGCTCCGGAAGCGGTGTGTTGTCCCTCGCAGCTGCTGCACTCGGTGCTCGATCGGTGACCGCCATCGACATCGACCCGCTCGCCATCGCGTCGACCAGGGCGAATGCTGCCGCCAACGGCATCACGATCGAGGTCTCGACGGCCACGATCGCCGAACTCGCCGGGCCGTTCGACGTGGTGGTCGTCAACATGCTCGTGGCCGAGCTGGCACCGATTGCCGCCGACGTACGCCGCCTCACCGGCGGGCTGTTGATCGTGAGCGGTGCACTGGATGAGCAGAGGGAACAGCTCGCCGGGGTGCTGAGCCCTTCGACGTTGGTGAGCGACATCAGGGAGGGTGAATGGATCGCGCAGGTCCACCGGATCGAATCAGAGCAATGAGCGCGCGGCCCGACAACCTCGGCAACTACGTTGACGTGATGGCCCGTTCTTTCACCAATCGCATCACCGAATCGCTCGGCATCGAATACCCGATCATCCAGGCACCGATGGGCTGGATCGCACGCAGCCAGTTGGCATCCGCCGTGTCGAATGCCGGGGGTCTCGGGATCATCGAGACTTCGTCCGGCGAGCTCGACAACATCAGGGCCGAGATCGAGAAGATGCGTGACCTCACCGACAAGCCGTTCGGCGTGAACATCGCGCAGGCGTTCGTTCGTGATCCCGACATCGTCCAGTTCGTGATCGACCAGGGGGTGCGCTTCGTCACGACCTCGGCCGGCAACCCGATGGCGTACACCGCACAACTGAAAGCGGCCGGGCTCACCGTGTATCACGTGGTCCCGACGCTCAAGGGAGCCTTGAAGGCTGTGGAGGCCGGCGTCGATGGCCTCGTGGTCGAAGGCGGGGAGGGCGGAGGTTTCAAGAACCCCGATCCCGTTGCATCGATGGTCCTCTTGCCCCTCATCCGCTCGAAAGTCGAGGTCCCCATCGTGGCCGCCGGCGGAATGCTCGACGGTCGATCGATGGCGGCGGCGTTCGCCCTCGGCGCCGAAGCGATCCAGATGGGCACCAGGATGGTTTCCGCGGCCGAGAGCCCCGTTCACGAGAACTGGAAGAACGCCATCATCGAGGGCGGCGAGACCGACACCGTGTTCCTCAACCAGCGGCACTCCCCCGCCCTTCGAGCCATCAAGACCGAACGGTCCGAGGACCTCCAGTTCGTCGAACACAATGTGTTCGGTGACTTCGGAGATCCGCAGAAGCTCTATTTCGGCGGAGACATGAACGCCGCGATCGCTCTGAGCGGCCAGGTCCAGGGCCGGATCGATGCCGTGGTGCCCGTGGCCGAGGTGATCAACAGGTGCGTCGAGGAGTTCTACGACATCATGGACGACATGGCCGACCGCTACCTGCGCGCCGACGCGTGACCCGTCCGCGATGATCGAACCCATCGTCTCCGTCCACTGGCTGCAGTCAAACGCGGCAGTGGCGACCATCTGTGAGGTGCGAGCCGGTGGCAGTGCGTGGGAGGCCTACATCGACGGCCACCTCCCCGGGGCCATCCTGGTGGACCTCGATGCCGTTCTCGCCGGTCCGCCGGCCCCGATCGTCGGCCGCCATCCGCTTCCCGATCCCGCCACTTTCGCCGCTGCGCTGGGTGCACTCGGCATCGGTGCCGAGGCCACCGTGATCGCCTACGACGACATGGGAGGGGCATACGCAAGCAGGCTCGTGTGGATGCTCCGGATCCTCGGCCAACAAGCTGCGCTGCTCGATGGCGGACGGCAGGCATGGACCGACGCGATCGAACAGGGCCACGTGCAGATCGACCCGGTCGAACGGGCGCCGGTTCCTTGGCCGACAACGGCGCTGGCCGACAGCGAAACCGTGGCTGCGCACATCGCAGACGGCGGCGTGGTGATCGACAGTCGATCTCCGGAGCGCTACCGCGGCGAGGTCGAGCCCCTCGATGCCGTGGCCGGACACGTTCCCGGCGCCCGCAATCTCCCGTTCGCCGACAACCTCGACGGGAATGGCCATTTCATCGACCGGGAAGCACTGGCCGCACGATTCGCCTCGATCGATGATCCGGACCCGATCGTGTACTGCGGCTCGGGTGTGACGGCGTGCCACAACGCTCTCGCCATGGAGGCGACAGGAAGACCGCTCCCCCGTCTCTACGTCGGGTCGTGGTCAGGCTGGTCGACCGAACCGGGACGGGTCATCCGCGTCGGCGACGAATCGTGACACGCTTGCGCCCATGAATCGGCAAGGCCCTCTCGCGGTCTGGATACTCATCGGAGCGGCCCTCGTCGTCGGGGTGCTGGTCGTTCGCGGTTCCACGCCAGACCCAATCGTCGAGGCGTCACCAACGACGAGCGCCGAGTTGGCCGCCGTCATCGAGTCGACCACGACCTCGAGCGCAGCCACCACGACCTCGAGCGCAGCCACCACGACCACCACTCTCGCCCCTGATCAGCAGCCGGACCCGTCGACCCCGGCCGAACTGGCCGAAGCACTCGATGAAGCCGAGGCGATGGTGCGTTCGAGCGACGATCCGGCGCCGTGGGGCCGCCGCCAACAGCGGCTGTACCGCGTGCTGTCGGCCAATCGCGAGTGGGGCCCCGAGGTCATTGCCGGCGTCGATGAATCCCTTCGTCCTGCGGTCGAATCGAACTGGGCGGCAAGACAGAACCTCTCGGCCCTGGTGTCGAGCGGTTCGCTCAGCACCGTGCTTCCTGCGTGGCGAATCCGGGAGCCACTCCCAGCCGACGAGCTGTTGGCGCTGTATCGCGAGGCCGAGGAGCAGACCTCGATCCCGTGGGAGTACCTGGCGGCGATCAATCTGGTCGAGACCAGAATGGGCCGGATCGACGGGCAGTCCGTGGCCGGGGCGACCGGACCGATGCAGTTCCTGCCCTCGACATTCGCCGAGTGCTGCGAAGGTGATCCGACAGTCGACCGCGACGCGATCATCGGCGCTGCCGTCTACCTGACCATTCGGGGTGGACCCGACAACATGGACCGGGCGCTGCGGGGCTACAACAACTCGTCTCGCTACGTCGACGCCGTCACTGCCTACGCATCGGTCCTCGAGTCCGATCCCAGCGCGTACGCCGGCTATCACGCCTGGGAGGTCTACTTCCTCTCGGCGTCCGGTCTGCTCCGCCTACCCGTGGGCTACGACGAACCCGAGCCGATCGACGTCGCCACGTGGATCACCGACAACCCGGACGCCCTCATCAACTGACCCCCCGCGATCACGCTGTTCCGCGACGGGATCCACCGGACCCGGCAGGCGATCGGTAGACCTCGGTGTGGTCGGCCGGCAGCCGCTCGTTCCCGAGGATGAGGTCTGCCGCCGTCTCGGCGATCATCATGACCGGGGCGTAGATGTTGCCGTTGCTCACGTTGGGCATGACCGACGCATCGACGACGCGGAGACCTTCGACGCCGTGGACCCGGAACGAGTCTGGATGGACGACGCTCATCTCGTCGACACCCATGCGGGCCGTGCACGACGGGTGCAGCGCCGTCTCGGCATCGCGAGCGACCCAATCGAGGATCTCCTGGTCAGACTGCACCGATGGCCCCGGTGAGATCTCTCCACCGTCGAACTGGTCGAATGCGGGCTGGCTCATGATCTTGCGGGTGGTGCGAATCGTCTCGATCCACTCTCGTCGATCGTTCTCGGTCGACAAGTAGTTGAACTGCACGGCCGGGTGCTCTCGCGGGTCGGTCGACCGGATCTTCACCGTGCCCCGAACGTCTGAATACATGGGCCCGACGTGCACCTGGTAGCCGTGGCCACCGGTCGGAGAACTACCGTCATAACGAATCGCGATCGGCAGGAAGTGGAACATCAGGTTCGGATAGTCGACCTGGTCGTTGCTGCGGACGAACGCTCCGGCCTCGAATTGATTCGACGCTGCCGGCCCCCGACGGAACAGCCACTGCAGTCCGATGATCGGCATCCGCCACTTCGCCAGGTAGGGCTGCATCGAGACCGGCTGCGTGCACTCGTGTTGGATGTAGACCTCGAGGTGATCCTGGAGGTTCTCGCCCACCCCGGGAAGTCGCGCTCACGACATCGATCCCGAGCGACTCGAGGTGTTCGGGATCGCCGATCCCCGAGAGCTGGAGCAGTTGCGGCGAGTTGAAGGCACCGCCGCAGCTGATGATCTCCCCGGCGGTGACCCGAGTGCTTGCCGACGGAAGCGGGAGTACTCGACTCCCACGGCTCGATTGCCGTCCATGACGATCTTGTCGACTTGGGCCAGGGTGCGACAGGGTGAGGTTCGGCCGGTCGAGCACGGGGTGGAGGTAGGCGCGAGCCGCGCTCATCCGTCGGCCACGGGTCAGGTTCTTGTCGAAGACACTGAAGCCCTCCTGCCGGAAGCCGTTCACATCGTCGGTGCGGCTCGAAACCCGGCCTGGGGACCGGCCTCGAGCCATGCGTCGAAGAGCGGGTTGCGGGCCGGGCCGGTCTCGAGCTGGAGCGGACCGCTCGTCGCCTCGATAGGCGTCACCGTCCGACGAGTCGGTTCTCCATGCGCTTGAAGTACGGCAGGCAATGGGCGTAGTCCCACTGGCGACATGCCGTCGAACTCGGTCGACCAGCGGTCGAAGTCCATCGGGTTGCCCACGCTGGAAGATCATCCCGTTGATCGACGATGAACCACCGAGCACCTTGCCTCGGGCGTGGTAGACCCGGCGCCCGTTCATGAAGGGCTCGGGCTCGCTCTCGTATTTCCAGTCGTAGAACCGGCTCCCGATCGGGTACGTCAGGGCGGCCGGCATGTGGATGAAGACGTCCCACTTCCAGTCCTTGCGTCCGGCCTCGAGCACGAGGACCGAGTTCGAGGGATCGGCACTCAGGCGATTGGCCAACGCACAGCCGGCCGAACCACCACCGATGATCACGAAGTCATGGTTCGTCACGGGCACCACTTTCTCGAAGACCGTCCAGCCGGTACGCGCCAGGTGGCGCCGTCCCCGCAAGGTACTGCCGAGGTGCACACCACGCTTGGTCGCCTTCCTCGTTCGGAGATGCGAATCGGTCCATCGGCATCATGCCGGGCGGTTAGCGTTGTCGGCATGACTGGCACTTTCCACCTGGACCTCACCACCGAGATGCTCGAGGGCGCGACCCTCGCCATCGTGCCAGGCGACCCCAAACGGCCCGAGCTGATCGCCGCCCACCTCGACGATCCGAAACGCCTGGCCAGCAATCGCGAGTTCACCAGTTGGCTCGGCCGCATCAACGGCACACCGATCGTGGTCTGTTCGACCGGTATCGGTGGTCCGTCGACCTCCATCGCGGTCGAGGAGCTGGCCCAGTGCGGTGTCCGCACGTTCCTCCGCGTCGGCACCACCGGCGCCATTCAGCCGGACATCGAGGTGACCGATGTGATCGTGACGCAGGCTGCCGTTCGCCTCGATGGTGCCAGCTTCCACTTCGCCCCCGCCGAGTATCCAGCGGCATCGAACTTCGAGTGCACCCGCGCCCTCGTGGAAGCGGCCGAGGCGTCCGGCATCCGCTCCCACGTCGGCATCACTGCCTCGTCTGACACCTTCTACCCGGGCCAGGAACGGTACGACACCGTGTCCGGCAGGGTCATCCCGCGGTTCCGGGGCAGCGCCGAAGAGTGGCAGGCCCTGGGAGTCCTCAACTACGAGATGGAGTCGGCCACCCTGTTCACCATGTGCTCCGCCAATGGGTGGCGAGGCGGGTGCGTGGCCGGCGTGCTCGTCAATCGGCACCTTCAGGAAACCCCGAACGAAGCGACGATCGAGACGGCCGAACGTCATGCCATCGACGTGGTCCTCGCCGCCGCCGCGAAGCTGATCTGACCAAGCGAAGCTGGTCAGTAGGGCGCAGGCCAAGCGAAGCTGGTCAGTAGGGCGCAGGAGCAGGTTCGGCAGCCGACGCGTCGTCGGGTGACCAGAACGCGATGTCACCCACGGCGACCCGAGCCGCGTCAACCCCGGGGAGTTCCGCTTCGGGATCCGCGATCACGTGGACCCAGATGCCGATGTCGCCGTCGACCGAGCCGGCGAAGGCGAACGCCGAACTGTCCGGCGACCACGACGTGTGGCTCACCGCGTACTGGGTGAAGAACGGGAAGTAGCTGGCGACGGCGAGCTGGCTCGGGCGGTACGACGGCGTCGAGCTGATCTCGGTGCCGGACACCTGATCCCACACGTGGAGCTTCGCGAGATTCGCGGCGTCGGCCCGATCGAGCCCGGTCCAGGCCAACCGACTGCCATCGGGCGACCATTCCCACACCACAACCGTCTCCGTCGTCACCGTGACCACGTCGCCGGACGCGAGATCGACCACCCGCAGGCCACCGTCGATGATCGCGGAGTCGTCGTCGACTTCGGTGGTGCTGGGTTCGAGGTAGGCAGCGTGGGTCCCCGTCGGGTTCACCGTGAACGTCGTCGTTCCCGGGGCGGTCGGGAAGAGGTCCCCTTCGATCCCGCCCAGGTCGAAGATGCGCAGCCCCGCAGGCGAGACGAAGAGGAAACGGTCCTCGTCGATCCACATGGGCGTGGCGAACGCGCCGAGCTCGACATCCAGATCGATGACCTCGTCGATGCTCACGAGGGCCAGCCGGTCGTCGCCGACGTGCGACACCCAGAAGTCACGTTCGGCCGCCCACTGGAAGTAGTGCGGGGCTCCTCGGTCGTAGACCATCGAAAGGTCCCCGGGGCGAACCACACCGGCCTCGAGTCCCTCGCCACCCGGATCATTTCTCAGGTAGCCGATCATCTGGTCGCTTCCGTTCCACTGGAGGTAGAACGCCGGAGGTCCGTCCAACCGCGAGGTGAGCGATCCGCCAGAGGCCGGGTCGTACACCGTGATCGCCGACTCGTTCGGGGTCACTTCACTCCAGGCGATGAGTGCCCCTTCGGTCGACCACGTGGGCTGAGTGGCGATCACACCGTCGCCTCCCCCGACGAGGACACCATTCGAGCCGTCCGGATTCACCACGGCGACGAACGGTCCCGAGCCGACGGCGAGTCGTCCTGGCAGCCGCACCAGCACCTCGGCATCCGCCTCATCGAGCGGCGGAAGGGTGGGGACAGGCGGTCGGGGCTGTGTGGTCGGTGGTACCGCTTCACCCTCGGGGGCCGCAGGCTCGGTCGTGGTCTCGTCTGCCCGCTGCTGCGCCTCGGTCAGCGGGAGCGAGCACGCGGCGGCCGTCAGCGCGAACGAAAGCAACACGAGGACGAGGCGGCGCACCCCAGAACCGTAGGGCCAGGAGACCCCGAACTGATGGTCGGGTCACCCGCATCTGCGCAGGGTCGCCTTCTCGCACCGAACCGAGCCGAGGTGCTACGAAGTCACCCGTGACCGACGTGCGAGGCATCGACCGAGACCCCGTGACCGCCTGGATGGAGGCCAACATCGAGGGAGCGACCGGACCCTTCGAGTTCGAATTCATCACCGGCGGCCATTCGAATCTGACCTACCGGGTGGTCGGTGCCGACGGCGCCACGTTCGTGCTGCGCCGACCACCGATGGGGGCAGTCATCGCCACGGCCCACGACATGAGCAGGGAGCACCGCATCATCAGCGGCATCGGCAACACGTCCGTGCCCGTCCCGGATGCGTTGGGATTGTGCGAGGACGACGCAGTGAACGGAGCCCCGTTCTACATCATGAGCTACGTCGACGGCGCGGTGCTGCACAACTCCGAGGTGGCGGAGGAACTGACGACGCACGACGTCAGGGGCCGGATCAGCGAGTCGGTTGTCGACGTGCTGGCCACTCTGCACGCCGCTGATCCGGACACCATCGGCCTTGGCGAGCTCGGCCGGAAGGAGGCGTATCTCGACCGCCAACTGAAGCGTTGGGCCGGTCAGTGGGAGAAGACCAAGACACGAGAGCTTCCCGAGATGGAGCGGGCCCACCAGCTCCTCGTCGCTGCCAAACCAGAGCAGCGCTACACCGGTGTCGTGCACGGCGACTACCGACTCGGGAACATGCTCGTCGATACGACGACCGGCGCAGTCGAGGCCGTCCTCGACTGGGAGCTGTGCACCCTTGGTGACGTGCTGGCCGACGTCGGTTATCTCCTGAACAACTGGGTCCAACCAGGTGAGGAGTCACTCCGGGGGGCGACGGCGTTCCCCACGATGGTGGGCGGATTCTCGACCCGTGAAGAGCTCGTGGCTCGCTACATCGATCGGACCGGCTTCGATGTGGGCGACGTGAACTACTACCGAGCGTTCCAGAACTGGCGCCTGGCGGCGATCGTCGAAGGCGTCCTGGCCCGATATCTCCAGGGCGTGATGGCCGACGACAGCGTCGACACCGATTCCTACCGCGAACAGGTCGAGGCGTTGGCCAACGAAGCCCTGACGCTGCTCGGCGAGTCCTGACACCCTGACGGCTCGGCAATGACGATCAGAACCCGGGGTTTGCGGGCAGGGGCAGCGTCGCGATCTACCATCACCGCATGACCCGCCAGCTGTACCTCGAGGACCAGACGCTCCAAACGTTCGATGCCACCGTCACAGCCGTCGACGTCGAGAGCGGCCGGGTCCTCCTCGATCAGACCGCGTTCTACGCCACCGGCGGTGGTCAGCCCAACGACACCGGGACCATCACCTCCGGCGACAGGACGTGGGTCGTCACCGATGTTCGCAAGTCCGGCGCCGAGATCTGGCACACGGTCGACACCGACAACGCGAACGGCCCACTTCCGGCGACCGGTGACTCGATCTGCGGCGTCGTCGACTGGGATCGGCGGTTCCGGCTCATGCGCACGCACAGCGCCATGCACGTGCTCGGCGGGGTGATCTGGAACGAGTACCGATCACTGGCCACCGGGAACAACATGGAGCCGCTGAAGGCTCGCATCGACTACGAGTTCGATCCGCTCCCCGAGGGATTCGCCGAGCGGGTACAGGAACTCGTGAACGCCGAGATCGCCGCCGATCGTCCGATCCGGGTCGAGTTCCTCCCGCGCGAGACGGCCGTCGAGGACGAAGACCTCATCCGCACCAAGGTCAACATGATCCCCGAGACCGTGAACGAGATCCGGGTGGTGGACATCGTCGGACTCGACAAACAAGCCGACGGCGGCACCCACGTGACCTCTACGGGAGCCATCGGCACCTTCACCATCACGAAGACCGAGTCCAAGGGCAAGGGCAACAAGCGAATCCGGTTCGAACTCGGCGACTGACGCCCTCATTCGATCGGCCATTGACGGCCCGCCCGCTACGCACGACACGGAGCAGGCCGATACCGTCGTCACCAATGCGTATTCTCCTCACCAATGACGACGGCATCGACTCGGTCGGGCTGCTTGTGCTCGCCGAAGCAATGAAACAGTTCGGCGATGTGGTGGTCGTCGCCCCCGACGACGAGTTCAGCGGCGCCGGAGCTGCCATCGGTGCCCTCTGGGACATGAAACCCGAGGTCGAGCGACACCACCTCGAGGGTTTCGACGAGGCGTGGGCTGTGTCTGGCCCTCCTGCCTTGTGCGTGATGTTCGCCAGGATGGGCGCGTTCGGTCCGATCCCGGATCTGATCGTCAGCGGCATCAATCCCGGTGCCAACGTGGGCCGTTCGGTGTATCACTCTGGCACCATCGGCGCCTGCCTCACTGGCAGGAACGGCGGCATCAGTGGGGTGGCGGTGAGCCAGTCCGTCCGAGACTTCGGCGTCGAGGGTCAGGCCTGGGAAGACTCCATCAAGGGCCTCCACTGGGAGACGGCGGCCGCTGTCGCCGCCGCAGCCGTCGAGGGCATCATCGCCGCGCCGCCGGCTGAGGCGTCGGTCCTGAACATCAACGTGCCGGATGTCCCCGTCGAGGAGCTCGGTCGCTGGGAGTGGACCACCGTCGGTCAGGTCCCACCTCGGGCGATGTCCAAGGCGACGCTGTCACCCAAGACGGGACACACCGATCGATTCCATGTCGAGCTGACCTACGGCGACGCCACAGACCAGCCGATCGGTACCGACACTGCAGCCATACAGGACGGCCATGTCTCTCTGACCTGGCTCACGAGACTGGCCGCGCTCGACCTGTCGACTCCGCAAGTCGATGTTGCCGTCGACTCGCTGATCCGCCGCAGCTGAGTCGACTCGAACCCATTCCCCTCGTTTCGGAGAAATGCGAGATACGTTTTCCCCAGGTCTTACCGCATCGTGGGAGAGAGGTCGGCTCGTCCGGCCCACCGAAGGAGCAACCGCCCCGGAAACTCTCAGGTACCCGTACCGCGATGAGTTGACCACTCTGGAGAGCATCGTTCGATCGGTCACCGAAGGAGAAAGAGATCTCACGATCTCCAAACTCTCAGGTCCACTGACAGAGGGGGCACCCGACGACTTCGAGGTGTCCCTGTGTCCCAAACGAACCACGCCGACCGGCAACGCACCGCACTCCATCAGCTCCATCTCGATGCCGGCGCTCGCATGGTCGACTTCGCCGGCTGGGACCTGCCGATCCAGTACGAGGGTGTGATCGCCGAACACACCTGGACCCGCACGTCGGCTTCGCTGTTCGATGTCAGCCACATGGGCGTGGTCGAGATCAGGGGCGACAACCCGGGTCTGAGCCTCGAGCGGCTCACGCCGGCCGGCGTCTCGACGCTCGCCGAAGGCCGACAACGATACGGGCTCCTCACGAACGACGACGGAGGGATCATCGACGATTTCATGGTCGCCAACTGGGGCAGCCATCTCGCGATGGTCGTCAACGCATCCAGGGCTGCGATCGACGTTCCCCATCTCATCGCCGGCCTGCCGGATTGTGATGTCCGTTTCATGCTCGACACGTCCCTCCTCGCGCTCCAGGGCCCGGCCGCGGCGACGGTGGCCGAGCGCCTCGCACCTGCGCTGAGCGAGATGGTCTTCCTCGACGTGGCAACCGCCGAGATCAACGGCATCGAGGTGGCAGTGTCGAGGTCCGGCTACACCGGCGAGGACGGATTCGAGATCACCGTCTCGGGCTCGGATGCTGCCGTCGCAGTGGCCGAGACGCTGCTGGCCCAACCAGAGGTCCAATGGGCCGGGCTCGGCGCACGGGACACCCTCCGGCTCGAAGCCGGACTCCATCTCTACGGCAACGATCTCGACGAGACCGTCAGCCCCGTCGAAGCCGACCTCCTGTGGACCATGCCGAAGCGGCGACGAGAAGCCCTCGACTTCCCCGGGGGCGAACGCATCGGACACGAACTCGCCGAAGGTGCTTCCCGACGCAGAGTCGGCCTCCGTCCAGAGGGGAAGCGTCCGGTCCGCGACCACACGAACCTGCGCACCGAGGCCGGCATCGATGCCGGGGTCGTCACCTCTGGTGGCTACGGGCCGACCGTCGAGCACCCCATTGCCATGGCCCTCGTCACCCCGGACCTCGCCGACATCGGAACCAGCCTGATCGCCGATGTCAGAGGCACCGACGTCACCTGCGTCGTTGCCCCTCTCCCGTTCGCACCACACCGTTACGCCAGGAGCTGACATGACGACCCCTACCGATCTGTTCGCCGACCGCCACATCTCGCTGACCGACAGCGAGCGGGCCAAGATGCTCGCCGATCTCGGCTACGAGTCCGCCGCCGCCCTTCTCGAAGCAGCCGTTCCCAAGGGCATCCAGATGGACGGACCGCTCGTGCTGCCGGCTGCGCTGACCGAGACCGAAGCGTTGGCGAGGCTCCGCGGCATCGCCGATCAGAACTCCGTCGCCACCTCGCTCATCGGCATGGGCTGGAACGACTGCATCACTCCCCCGGTGATCCGTCGCAACATGATCGAGAACCCGGCCTGGTACACCGCGTACACGCCGTACCAGCCCGAGATCAGCCAGGGCCGGCTCGAGATGCTGCTCGTGTTCCAGACCATGGTCGCCGACCTGACCGGGTGTGAACTCGCCAACGCGTCCATGCTCGATGAAGCCACCGCTGCCGCCGAAGCCATGACGCTGCTGCGGCGCGCCGGCAGGAGCCAGTCCACCGGATTCTTCGTCGACGCCGACTGCCATCCGCAAACGATCGCCGTCGTCCAGACCCGAGCCGAGCCGCTCGGCATCGACATCACCGTCGGCGACCCGATTTCCGATCTCGATGCCTCGACTGTGTTCGGTGCGCTCCTCGCTCAGCCCGGCACCAGTGGTCGGCTGATCGACGTCGAGCCGGTCATCGCCGCGCTCCACGACGCAGGCGCCCTGGCTGCGGTCACCACCGATCTCCTCGCTTGCACCCTCATCACACCTCCCGGTGAGCTCGGGGCCGACGTCGTTGTCGGGCTCGGCTCAGCGATTCGGTGTCCCCATGGGTTTCGGCGGACCCCACGCCGGCTTCATCGCCACCCGCGAGAAGATGGCCCGTTCGTTGCCCGGTCGTCTCGTCGGCGTGTCGATCGACAGCGTCGGCAAGCCGGCGTACCGCTTGGCGCTGCAGACCAGGGAGCAGCACATCCGCCGCGAGAAGGCGACCTCGAACATCTGCACCGCGCAGGCGCTGCTGGCCAACGTGGCCGCCGCTTACGCCTGCTGGCACGGCCCAGAAGGCCTCACCCAGATCGCCCTGCGGATCCATGAGCTCACGCATCGCTTCTCGACCATGGTCGACTGCAGCACCGAGACGTTTTTCGACACGGTCACGGTGTCCGTGCCCGGTCGAGCCGAGGAGATCCTGGCGCTGGCCGCAGCCGAGGGGATCAATCTTCGCCTGGTCGACGCCGACCACGTCGGTGTCTCGTTCGACGAGACCACGACACCGCAGGTGGTCGAGGAGCTCGGCACCTGTTTCGGGGTCGAGGACGGCGTCGGTGGCGGCCAGTCACGCGTGCCGACGGAGGAGGCACGCACCGTCGAGCCGACTCGGATCGACGGCGTCGGTGAGGCGACAGCCGAACAAAACAACCCAGCCATCCCAGCGGCGATGCGTCGCACGTCGGCGTTCCTCACCGATGGCCGCTTCCACGAGTTCCGCTCCGAGCACGAGATGCTGCGGTGGCTCCGGAAGCTGAGCGATCGCGACCTCGCACTCGACCGCACGATGATCCCGCTCGGCTCGTGCACGATGAAGCTGAACGCCACCGCCGAGATGGAACCGATCAGCTGGCCCGAGTTCGCCGCCATCCACCCGTTCGCCCCCGCCGACCAGAGCGCCGGCTATCGACAACTCATCACCGAACTCGAGAACACGCTGGCCGAGATCACCGGCTACGACCGCGTGTCGCTGCAGCCGAATGCCGGAAGCCAGGGCGAGTACGCCGGCCTCCTCGCGATCCGGGCCTACCACCACAGCCGTGGCGACCACGACCGCAACATCTGTTTGATCCCGTCGTCGGCCCACGGCACGAACGCCGCCTCGGCCGTCCTCGCCGGCATGCAGGTGATCGTGGTTGCCTGCAACGACCAGGGCGACGTCGATCTCGCCGACCTCGCGGCCAAGCTCGACGAACACGGCCAGCATGTCGCGGCGCTGATGATCACCTACCCGTCGACCCACGGGGTCTACGAAGCAGCGGTCGGCGACATCTGCGCCACGAGTCCACGACGCCGGCGGCCAGGTCTACGCCGACGGCGCCAACCTGAACGCGCTCGTCGGCATCGCCAGACCCGGCCGATTCGGGTCAGACGTCAGCCACCTCAACCTGCACAAGACCTTCTGCATCCCGCACGGCGGCGGTGGCCCCGGCGTCGGACCGATCGGTGTGCGCGAGCACCTCGCTCCGTTCCTGCCAGGGCACCCCGTCGTCACCGAGGCCGGGCCGACCGAGATGGGCCCCGTGTCCGGCGCCCCGTGGGGATCGGCCGGCATCCTGCCGATCTCGTGGATGTACATCCAGCTGATGGGCCCGGACGGCCTCCGCCGCGCCACCGAGGGGGCCGTGCTCGCCGCCAACTACGTCGCCAGACGACTCGGAGAGCACTATCCGGTGCTCTACACCGGACTCAACGGGCTCATCGCCCACGAGTGCATCATCGACATCCGACCGATCACCGAAGCCACCGACGTGTCGGTCGACGATGTGGCGAAGCGTCTCACCGACTGCGGATTCCACGCGCCGACCATGAGCTTCCCGGTTGCCGGCACCCTCATGATCGAACCGACCGAGAGCGAGAGCCTCGCCGAGCTCGATCGGTTCTGCGACGCCATGATCGTCATCAAGCGGCGAGATCGATCAGGTGGCGAGCGGTCAGGTCGGCATCGAGGACAGCGCGCTCCGGCATGCACCTCACACGGCGGAGATGGTGACCGCCGACGAATGGGACCGCCCCTACACACGTCAGCAGGCAGCGTTCCCGCTGCCCGGCATGGAAGCAGACAAGTACTTCCCGCCGGTCGGACGCCTCGACAACGCCCACGGCGACCGCAATCTCGCCTGCAGCTGTCCCCCGCTCAGCGCCTACTGATCAGCGCCTACCGATCAGCGCCTACTCAACTGCAGGGATACCGGGTCCGCTGCTCGCGAGGATGCTGAAATGGCAGCATGAGTCAGACTCGGCTGATGCACCTGCGGTCTGCCAGGGGCAGGCAAGACCATGCTCGCATCCGAGCTCGCAGTCGGCACCGCGTTGGGACACCGAACCGATCGCGCACGCCGACCTCGACGAGTGATCAACGATCTTCCAAGCTCCCGACGCGCAGGAGCTCGCATTGTTCGACCCGCCGTTGACGTGAGCCGACTGCCTCGGCGACCGTGCGTCCGCGGACGCGTTTCGCCACGTTGCGTAGTCGATTGCAGCTACATGACCACGTTCCGTCCACAGAATGCGTCCGCGGACCGCACATGTGACCCAGGAATGCCCTTCACCATCAACGAGGCCCAGCACAACCCATACCAGCGAGCCCCGCCAACCCGCTGGCGATCGGCACGAATGCGCGGATCGAGTTCGAGTCGAAGCGGCTCGCGTGGTCCCGGCTTCGGTCGCCGCACCATCCGCTGCACTGCCGGCGAAGTGTTCAACCAAAGAGGCGCTCGCAGCCGCCCACAATCGCGCCTCGGAGCTTGAGGCCGACCCGCTCGCGATCGGCACGTCGTGAGCTGTCAGTGGGGTGAACGAGGCGACGATCAGAGCGCCGAAGAACATCGAACGCCGTCGGCTGAGGCGACTGCCGGGACAAGCCTGGCCCCCGAATCACGTCAATCATGACAAGAGGCCGGCTATGGGCGGCGTCCAATGGACGTGACGTGAAGATTCTGACCCCTCCGACTTCAGATGCAGTGAGGACCGGCTGAGCTTGGACGATCCCGACTTCGGCAATGGGTCCTCCCGCCCGTCCGGATACGGCACCAGATGCCGGAACGTTCGACCCGCCGAGATCTGTATCCCGCGCTGCGTCAGTTGGCGACGACGGCGGGAGCAGCCCCACCTGTGAATCGGCTCTGCCGGCATGGTTGTGACGTAGTCCTCTTCCCATCGGACCTGACCGGCACGACGATGGGTTCTGACTCAGCCAGCGCGAGGAGGCCGGACGATGGAGCACCACGACGAACGCCGAGCGGCCGCCATCGACCGCATCACCAACAAGCGCGAATTCAGGAACCACGCTCTCGTCTACTGCGCCGTCAACACACTGCTCGTGGTCATCTGGGCTGCATCCGGTGCCGGCTACTTCTGGCCGATCTGGGTGATCGCCGGATGGGGCATCGGTCTCGCCGCTCACGCCTGGCAGATCTACGGACAGAAGCCCATCTCCGAAGCCGACATCATCGAAGAGATGAACCGCGTCGAGAATCCGTCCCACCGCACGTCTTCCTGAACCGAGGCCGTCGATGCCATCTGACGCCACGGACACCGAGAACCCCGTGACCCCGTTCCCATCGGCCCAGCAAGCGAATCTCGACCTCGTGATGCGGGCCGGAACCCTCATCCACACCGGCTTCGCCAACTCCGACGAGGAGCTGTTCGCACACGACTTCGTGTTCCACTTCGTCAACCCGCAGCTCGCCGAACTCAATGGCGACCACCACGGCTACGACGGCTTCCGCAGCTTCTTCGAGCGACTGCACCAGGAAAGCGACACCGGCTTCCACAACGAACCCCATTCGCTCACTCCCTACGGCGACGAGCTCGTCGTGGCGTACGCGACCAACACGGTGAGCTTCGGGGGCACCGAGATCGACGTCGACGCGATCGTCGTGTGGCGGATCGTCGACGAGCGCATCAGCGAAGCGTGGGACATCCCAGCGATCAACACCGTGCGCCCACATCAGTCGCGCAACGGATGAGCTCGGCCGCCGCTAGGAGGAAAGGGCAACTGAGACCTGAGGCTGGGGCATCAGTCAGGCAGAGTGATCCATGGCGTCAAGGGCGAACGCCCCTTCCAGGTCGACGTCGGCGAGAGTTGAGCTGATGGAACCGATTCAACGCGACCGTCTTCTCACGGTGCAGTGGAACAACCGGCTGAGTATCGGACTCGGGCTGCCCGCCTTGATCTACGTCGTCGTTGCGCTCGTCACCGAGGTGCTCTCGGATCGCGCTGCGTTCGCCTGGTTGGTGCTCATCGGTGTCGTCTATTGACTCGTTGTCGAGCAACACTCGTCCATGCGGTTCGCATGGCTTCGCACCAAGGAGAGTCGAGACGCACCCGCCGCAACTTCGAGGGAGCGGCTGACGCTGATCGCCTACAACGTCGTCTGGTGGGTTCCGGTCGTGCTGCCGATCCTCGGTGTGATGTCCTATCGGGTCGGTTTCATCGCCTTCCTGGCTGTCACCATGGTCCGAGCCATGGTCAACGGCTACCGCATCAATGTCATGCCGGTCGCTGCGGCGGAGCGATTTCCCCTTCGACAACCCTGAACCTCGGGCAAGGCGCACTGCGGCACGACTCTGGCGTGCCGGGAACGAGATCGGCAGGGACAACCTGTCCGGCTATCACGGCGAGTTGTCGCGTGGCGGGCCTCGACGAGCACTCGTCGTGAAGACGTCCCGACAGAGACAGCAACATGGTCGCCGAGAACGACCAGGCCAGGGCTCCGGCGTCACACGGGTGACCACACGTCGAACCTCGACCACCCTGCCACGGCAAAGGACGAGGACCTCCGGCTCTGGCGCAGGTGCAATCGAACTGGTTCGGTGGAGGCCGGAACCGAGTCCGAATGCAACGCCTGCCCCGGCCCGAGTGGCGGAGCAACAGATCCCAGGTGAACCATGAGATACTTCGAAACACGAGCCCAGCGGATCGGATGGTTGTTCGTCGCCGCGACGGCCGCCGGCGTGGCGAGCGTGCTGGCGATGTCGTCCAGCGCTCAACGATGACGACCTGCTTGCAGCGGTCTCGTCCCACCAAGGCTCGTTGCTCGTGGGTGAGTTGCTGATCTTCCTCATGTTGACGGCCATGGCCGGCACGGCAGTCCTGCTGCATCCCGTGCTCAGGCGTCGAAGCGAGACACTCGCCCTCAGCTACGTGCTGGCACGAGCATTCGAGATAGTGATTATCTCCGTCGGGATCGTCGCCGGCCTGCTGCTCCTCCCGTTGAGCTGGGAGCACGGTGCGTCAGGTGGTGGCGGCACGTCGAGCGCAGAGGTACTCGCCGACTCCCTGAAGTCAGCCAGCGATTGGACCGGCTACCTGGGCGCCCAGATGGTCTTCAGCATGTCCGCCCTGGTGCTGAACCTGGCCTTCTACCGGTACCAGCTCGTGCCGCGTTGGCTTTCGATCTGGGGTCTCGTCGGCGTCCCGATGATGTTCGCCTCCGGGGTACTCGTCATGGTCGAGTCGCTCAACTCGAGCGCCTCCACGCTCAACGCGTTGGTCGTGCCGCTCGCTGTCCAGGAGATGGTGATGGCGATCTGGCTGATCGCACGGGGTTTCAGCGATTCCGACGCGCAACCCCAGCGGTCGGTCCCCGACCCGGTCGGCGACCACGCCTTCGAGGAAGCCGCCTCGGCTCCACGATTCGGTGACAGCTGACACGACCGATCCCGAGCGGTCGGACCACACTCCTGCTGAACAGCTCAAGGGTGGTGGGCGACGCGGTTCACGGTGACGCCGATCGAAGCGGTCTCGTCGTCGTCGAGTTCGCCGAGATCAGCAACGTGGCGCTTGGTCTCCACGATCAGCCACCCGCGATAGGCCGATGGCCTGCCCATCGTGGGCAGGTGCCCGACATAGACGAAGTCGTCTTCATACAGGATCCCGCCTTGCGCGTCGTTGCCCTGCTGGTGCCTGATACAGATGAAACAATCCACTGGATCGGACATTGTTTCAGTCTGCTTCACGATGAAGGTCAACACCTTCGAAGGGTTTGCACGATCGCCGCAGGACGGCCCGCCGGAGCTCACCAGGACCGCCCGCCTCACACCCATGTCAACGAGCCGATACCTGAGCTCGACCGTCCGAGAACGGCACGTCGCGCGCTCGCCAACCTGCGCAGGAACGTGCGCCCGAGACGAGCGTTCGGACGCCCCAATTTCGTCAATCGAGACGCTGAACGAACCCCCAGATGTGACCCTCCGGGTCGGTCACGCCGATCTCACGAACTCCGTGGTCACGAGTGCGAGGAGGATCGAGCTCGACCCCAGCTGCGCTGAGGCTCTCGAACACCGCGTCCACGTCCGGCACGCGAAAACCGACCCACGAGCCCAGTCCTCCGAACCGGTCTTTCCAGTCCGGTACAGGGCCATCAAGCCATACCTCGCTGTCGCCGACGACGAGCTCCACGTTGCGGACAACCCCGTCATCGTCCGGCCACCGCTCTCGCTCTTGGAATCTCAGGACCTCGACGCACCAGTCCGCAACAGCACCGGCATCCGCACAGAAGACATAGGGGATCACACCTTCGATCTGCACCTGCTCTGCCATTCGTCCATTGTTGCCTGCTCGATATCGCCGCACAGCGACCACCCGCTCCACCCGCTCAGGTACGGCACTTCGGCGTGGGTGCGGGAAGTGGGCGCCCTTACGCTCATAGCCTTCGAGACTCCCAGCGGTCCGCGCTGCGAAGGTGCTGAACGGCCAGGGTCGAGCAGCGGGCCGTGATCAGGACTGACGAAAGGCCCGACGCAACAGCGGCGTGGCCACGTCGTCGACCTCTGCCGGACGCGCGGAGGCTCCACCCGGGTCGGTCGGATCATCGTCCCAGGGGAACCCCGAGATCGTCGGCGCCGTGCGTCGCAGCGAGGGCCGAACCGATGGGCCGGCCACAGTCGGGGCGAAGGTCGCCGTTCGGGAGTGGATCATCGGCGTGTGACGCGTCGGCCGCACTTCATCGACCCCGAGGCACTGCTGTGTGAAGGTGCGCTGATCGTGGAGCGTCCATCCGATCGGCGCATTGCGGGTGGCGACGTGGGTGCGGCACACCGGAATGCCGGCCACGGAGTCGGCGAGGTCGACGATCATCACCCTCGATCGCTTGGCGTCGAACTGCACACTTGCCGCTGCCACTTCACGACAACTCATGCGAGCACACTCCAGAGCCATGCAAACAACGGTAGTTCTGGGTGGGTCGCCGTCGGTGGATGTACCTGTGCGGTGAGCCCGTCCCGCCGCCATGATGGGGCAATGGACGCCGCAGTCACTCCCCTGTTGGATGCGTTTGCACGCAGCGCCTCCGGCTCGTTGGTCAGAGTCGTATCGCTACGCGGCTTCGGTCTTCGTGATGCCGCCGACGGAGCTGTCGTCGCCGACGGTTGCATCCACGGGTCGATCCTCGGCGGACTCGCCGACACTGCCATCCTCGACGAGGCAGCGAAGGGTGACGGGCGGCGAGTCTTCCGAACGTCGGTGACCGATCGAGCAGCGGACGCAGCCGGGATGTTGTGCGGCGGGTCGGCGAACTTGCTCCTGTCACCCGTCGCCGAGCTTCCGATCGAGCTCGCAGACCTTCTCCGTTCGGCCCAACCACTTGCCGTGATCACTGCCGTCGGCGGCTCGTCCGGCGACCTCGTGGTGACCCGGAAGGACACATTCGGCACACTCGGCCCCGAGAACGAAGGAGATCTCGAGCAAGCCGTCGAACTCGCCCGTACCCAGCTCGATGCCGGCGCCACCGCGGTCGCGGAGCACGACCTGCCGCTCGGCACCGTCGTCATCTCCACCATCGTGCCGAAGACGCGCTGCCTCGTGGTCGGCGCCGGACCCATGGCCGAGGCGATCCGGGCCCAAGGGGCACTTCTGGGTTGGGACATGACGGTCGACGAGTCGGTGGAACTCGCGATCGACTTCGTCGTCGGTGCCGGGCCCGCCGATGCTCTCGCCGTATTGAGTCACGACGCCTCTGTCGATGTGCCGATCATCGATGCCGCCCTCCGATCGTCGATTGGCTACATCGGGGGTATGGGCTCGCGCGGCACGCAGGCTCGTCGGCGATCCTCGCTCGCCGAGCGTGGCCACGATGACGCTGCACTGGCTCGGATCCATGGCCCCATCGGCCTCGACCTCGGCTCCCGTACACCGGCAGAGACCAGTGTCGCGATCGTCGCCGAGATCCTCGCCCACCGATCCGGTCGTGCTCCCGGACGGCTCACCGATGGCGCCGGCCCCATCAACGGCTGAGGCCCTTCCCATGAGCAATCCTCTCCCATGAGCAATACCGCGATGCCACCTCGAATGACGCCGTACGGCGCCCGGTGGGAACCACCATCGAGCACCCGCAGGCGGGTGGCCGAACTCCTGCAGCGAGGGTTCCGCATCGCCGGCTCCGCCACGGCGCCGCTACGGGTCGATCCCGACTATCTCGTCATCGGCACCAAGCGGGGAGGGACCACGTCGATGGCTCGCTGGCTTCTCGACCATCCGGACGTTCGCGGCTTGTACCCCGAGATCGAGCGTCGAAAGGGCACCTACTTCTTCGACGTGAACTACGGGCGAGGCCATCGCTGGTACCGCTCGCACTTCCCCGTCCGATTCATCCATCGGGCTCGGGGGCGGCTGCGGGGAACGACGCCCCTGATCGGCGACGCAACCCCGTACTACCTCCACCACCCACACGCCCCAGCTCGGGCGAGACGGCACGCTCCGAATGCCAAGATCCTCGTGCTGCTGCGCGACCCGGTCGATCGCGCCTTCGGCCACTGGGCGGAGCGGACGCGCAACGGTGTCGAGACGCTCTCGTTCGGTGATGCCTTGCGTGCCGAGGCCGACCGGCTCGTTGGCGAAGAGCAGCGCATGATCGAAGACCCGACCTACGTGAGCTTTGCCCATCAGCACTGGTCGTACGCCGACCAGGGCCGATACACCCGCGGCCTGCGTCGCTGGTTCGAGGCATTCCCCACCGATCAGATCCTCGTACTCCGTTCGGAGGATCTCTATGCCGACCCCGCCGCGATCTACGGGCAGACGCTCGACTTCCTCGGGCTCACTCCGCACCAGCCATCCGATTTCGCGGCCTGGAACATGAAGCCGAAGGATCCCATCGACGACGCCGACCGTTCGTTCCTCCTGGATGCGCTGCGTGACGACGTGGCCGAGCTGGAATCGTTCCTCGGAAGGTCGATGCACTGGGAAGGACTCTCGCCATGACCGACGGTCGCCCGATCGAACCCGATCGGACAGACGATCGACAGCGGGTGCTGTTCACCGGGGGCCTCGGCCGCTCGGGCAGCACGCTCGTCGAGAAGCTGCTGAACGAGCTGCCCAACACGTTCAGTGTCGGGGAGACCGTTCACCTGTGGGAACGCGGCCTCCGTGACCGGGAGCGATGCGGCTGCGGCGAGGCGTTCGACGTGTGCCCGCACTGGCTGGCCGTCGGGGCCGAGGCGTTCGGCTCCTGGGACGAGGTCGACCTGGATCGGATGATCGATCTGCGCTGGAAGGAGGACCGAAGCCGCCGCCTACCGCAGATCTTCCGAGCGGTTCGATCTGGCGAGACCAGCGATGCACAAGCCGAGTACCTCGACGGGATGCGAACGGTTCTCCTCTCATCGGCCACGGTCGCCGCCCGCACCATCGGGGTCCCACGCGAGGCCATCGTCATCCTCGATTCGTCGAAACACCTCTCCACCGCCGCTCTTCTCGCCTGCGATCCGCAGCTCGACGTTCGGGTCCTCCACCTGATCAGGGATCCCCGTGGCGTCGCCTACTCATGGATGAAGACGGTCGAACGCCCCGAGACCGACGGCGAGATCATGCCGCAATATTCGGCCAAGCGAACGGCCGGCCGATGGGTCACCGACAACCTCGGTTTCGACACACTCGGTTCGCTCGGTGTCCCCACCCTGCGTGTCCGGTACGAGGACGTGCTCGAAGCGCCGGAACAGCACATCCTCGACATCGCACGGTTCGCCGGCGCGCTCGCCCCGGACCAGACCGAGCTGGGTTTCATCGAAGGCCGGAATGCCCATTTGTCGACGCCGATGCATTCGATCGCCGGCAACCCGCTCCGGTTCGGTGGCGACGACCTCGTTCTCACCCTCGACGACGCATGGCGTTCGAAGCTGCCGGACACCGACCGGCGGACAGTGGAGCTGATCACCTTCCCGGTGATGGGACGCTTCGGCTACCAGCGGTAGACCGACTCCCATCGTTCACTCGACCGGGTCGAGGACCACATACCCCTTCCTGGTCGTGACCCCCTCGGCCGCCAACGCCGCAGCGTGTCGCTCAGGATCGTGCGGAATGAGCCGCCCGTTGGACGCCACCACTCGCCACCATGGCAGATCGGGCACTCGTCGCAGGACGCCGCCCACCGCCCGGGCTGCGCCCGGCCGACCGGCTTCGGCCGCCACCTCACCGTACGACATCACGTCCCCCGGTTCGGTCGACACCAAGACGGCAACAACTGCGGCCTCGAACTCGGTGAGCCCATCTGGCCGACTCACGCCTGATCGGCCCACCATCGGTCGAGGCGCTCGTACAACTCGTCGGTCTCCAGTTCGCCGTCGGCCCGCTTGATCTCCAGGAGGTGTGACAGCGCCTTGCCGATCAACGGCCCGCCACCGACGCCGTACCGGTCCATCACGGCCTTGCCATCGATCTGTGGACGTTCGGCCGCCTCCGCCTCGGCCCGAGCCAGCGCGACGATCCGTTCCTCGAGTTCGTCGATCAGGCGGTGGAGCCGCGCCTCTTTCGACCGGTTGCGGGTGGTGCAGTCGCTCCGTACGAGATCGTTCAGGTCACCGAGCAGGTGCCCTGCCTCACGGGCATACCGGCGAACAGCAGCATCGGACCAACCGTCCCCGTAGCCCTTGAACCGCCCGGACAGACGAACGAGTTCGGCGACGTCCTTCACCATCGGGGGATCGAACTCGAGCTCTCGTAGACGCCGCTTCGTCATCTTCGCCCCGACCGCCTCGTGGTGACGAAAGGTCACGCCGCCGTGCTCGAACGATCGAGTGGCGGGTTTGCCGATGTCGTGGAAGAGCGCGGCCAACCGGACCTTGAGTTCCGGTTTCGTCTTTGCCGTGACGGCGATCGTGTGGGCCAGGACATCTTTGTGTCGGTGGATCGGGTCCTGTTCGAGTTGCAGCGCCAGCAGCTCGGGCACGACGAGGTCGGCATCACCGGAGTCGCACAACTCCCAGAGACCATCGGTGGGATCGTCCTCCACGAGGATGGAGCAGAGCCGCTCACGAGCTTCGGTCGGTGTCACGGGACCAGAACTACCAGAGCTGTCGACCGTTCACTACCCGTTTGCGTTCACGACTCCTGTTGGCCTCACTCACTCACCACCGGACTCACCACCACCGGGCCGCTCGAGCGAACCGATACCCGCCGCTCCGAGAGGTCATCGACATCGACGCTGACGTCCGGAGCGGGCGCCTCGATGTCGACCGCGTAGTCGACGTCGCCCGGCAGTTCGATCGAGATCGCTCCTGCGCCGCCGTTCACAGCCAGCACCGTCGGAGCGTCGAGGTAGGCGATCTCGACGAGGTCGTCGACGACGTCGACGGTGAGCTCGGATGGGCCGAGGCTCGAGCCGCGCACCGGCCCATCGCTGACGACGCTCACCGATCCCGACACCGACCCGAGTACCACGCCCTCGTCGCCCGAGAACACGAGCAGCGAACCGTCGAATGAGTCGACCTCGACCATGTCTGATGCAGCGACGACGGTCAGCTCGACGCCGTCGGCCACGAAGATCTCCAGCGAGGCGCGGCACGGAAGCCGCCCGGGGCACGTCACCCGCACCACCAGACCTCCGTCCTCGAACAACGACTCCACCACAGGCCGACGGAGCAACCAGCTGTCAGAGGATCGAACGACCAGGCCGCCCGCTGCGATGGCAGCGGCACCGGAGTCGTCGCTCGCGGCCTCCACACCGTCGACGTCGGCGCCGAGGGATGCAAGCGACCGCACACGGACTGGTCCGGCGTCATTCACGATCAGTACCGTGCCGGCGGCCTCGAATCCGGTGATCGAGCGGCTCGAACGGGCCAGCCAGCTCGACGCCGCCACGACAAGAACGATCACGCCGAGCACCAGCAGTGGCCGACGAAGCCAACGAGAAGTGGGCTCCACCTAGCGCTCGATGCTGATCGAGTCGATGAATGTCCGACTCGACGTTCCCAGCCGGATGTCGTACGTACCGACCGGGGTGTGCCAGCCGGAGGACTCCGTCCAGATCTCGAAGGCACGACGCGGCACGCTGATCGCAACCGGGCGCGAAGCACCGACCTCCACCTCGATCGAAGCAAATCCGCAGAGCGATCGAACGGGCCGCGTTGCCTCACCGGGCGGAGGTTCGAGGTAGAGCTGGGGAACGACAACCCCGTCACGGTCGCCCGTGTTCGTCACGATCATGGAGACCGTGACTCCGCCGTCGTCGGTCGCCTCGGCCATCAAGGCACCGAACTCGAATGACGTGTACGAAAGCCCGAAGCCGAACTCGGCGAGGGGCTCGATGTCGCGCCCGTCGTACCACCGGTGGCCGACGAAGAGGCCCTCCCGATAGTGGAGCATGCCTCCGTCGCCGGGAACGTCGAGTGCCGTCGGCGCATCCTGGAGACGCTTCGGGAAGGTGACCGGCAGACGACCCCTGGCGTCCGTGGCGCCGGTCAGCACGTCGGCGATTGCTCCACCGAACTCCTGGCCTCCGTACCAGGCAACAGCGACCGCCGGCACGTCGTGGAACCACGGAAGATCGACAGGACCACCCGCATTGAGCACGACGATCGTGCGAGGATTCGCAGCCAACACGTTGCGCACGAGTTCGTCCTGCCGCCCCGGCAACCCGAAGATCGGCCGATCGTGGCTCTCGGTCTCCCAATCGGCGTCGAGCCCGACGACGATCACAGCGGCGTCGGCGGCCGCGGCTGCGGCAACGGCGTCGGCCATGAGCTCGTCATCGTCGGTCGGCGTCAGCCAGCCGAGACGAAGTCCGGCGATCATCATCTCGGGATCCGAGGTCCATTCGACAACGACCTCGACTGATCCGGTCGAGAGATCAATCGCCCCGATGACTTCGCTGGAGGCCATCTGGAAGAAGCCGTCGCCCGGTGTCCGACCATCCCAGTTGTCGACCACGATGTTCCCATCGATGAACACTCGACTCGGTCCGCAGGCGAACACGCTGAAGTGGTGCGTCCCCGCCTCGTCGATCTGGAGCGTTCCCGTCCACCGATTCGAGAAGTGCGTCGGATCGGGGAGGCCGTCGACGCCTGACATCAGGAAGGCTGCGATGCCGGAGGTCGACCGCGTGAACGCCGGCTCGCCGTCGAGTGCACCGCCGGCGAACACCTCGAGGTCGATCGGTCGATCGTCGGCCGACACCCACGCCGAGGGCGGAACCAGCGGGAGGTACCGCTCGGCCCGGCAACCGGGGGCTGAGATCACACGATCGAAGACATCGGACAGCCCGGCCAACGGGCTGACGAGGTGGTGGGCCGACAGCTGTGCCGAACCCCCACCCTGGATGACACCGGGATCGCCGTTGGGGCCGATCACGGCAAGAGTGCTGACGTCGGCCGGGCGAAGCGGAAGCACCGGGGACCCGTCGACCGATTCGTTGCGGAGCAGCACGATGCCGCCGCTCGCCACTCGCCTGGCGAGCTCTCGATCCGCCGGCACGTCGACACTCTGCTCCGGCGCCTCTTCCATCACCCCGATCCGGTTGGAACGAACGGCGAGGTCGAGCACGCGACGAGCCCGGGCGTCGAGTATTTCCATCGACAACGTCCCGGCCTCGACGGCGTCGAGGAGGGGCCGGCCGAGAGCGCGGGGCGGTCCCGGCATCTCCAGGTCCATTCCGGCTTCGATCGGTCGTGTCGGGTGGTGCGTGGCACCCCAGTCGGACATCACGAGCCCGTCGAACCCCCACTCGTCACGGAGCAGCTCGGTGAGCAGCCAACGGTGTTCGGTGCAGTGCTGACCGTTGAGTTTCGGATAGGACGCCATGAGGCTCCAGACACCGGCATCGACCACTGCCTCGAAGGGGGCCAGGTACACCTCGCGGAGCGTTCGTTCGTCGACCTCGGACGACACGGTCATGCGGGCGTACTCGACGTCGTTGGCGACGAAGTGTTTGGCGCAGGCCCCGACGCCCTCGATGTCCTGGACACCTTCGACGTAGGCAACTGCCATCACCGAGGTCAGGAACGGCTCCTCGCCGAAGCTCTCGAAGTTCCTACCACCGAGTGGGTGGCGAGCGATGTTGATCGTCGGGGCAAGCAGGACGTGGGCGCCCTTCCGCTCCGTCTCGCGTCCGAGCAGCCGGCCGACCTCGCCGACCAGCGACTGCGTCGAACGTGGACGCCAGGCAGATCGACGCGGGCAGACAGACTGCCTTCGCTCCCGTTGTGCTGTCGCCGCGGGCACCGTTGGGCCCGTCCGTGACCTTGATCGCCGGCAGCCCGATGCGCTCGACTGCGAGCGTTCGCCAGACATCACCGCCGGAGAGGAGGTACACCTTCTCTTCGGTGGTCAGTTGTCGGAGCAGATCGTCGGTAGTGGCCGGCACACGCGACAGTCTGCCGCAGCACGACCGGTACGTCAGCCCGCGTGAGGAGACGGAGCCGGAGATCAGAACGAGAGAACGACGACGGCCATGGCGTGCAGCCCCGCAATCGCGGCGAACTCGCCAGGGCGCAGCGTGCGACGTTCGAGGTCGGCAAGCACCATCCCGCCGCAGAAGACCGCTGCGATGGCAACGCCGGTCAGCGGCGTCCCGAGCACAACGGCCAACGAAACCAGCAGTGCTCCGACCAGCCCGGTCGGTGTTCGTGTGTCAGCTCCGGTGGATCGTGCTGATTCCCGAAGATGGATGATCGTCGCCATTGTGCAGCCCCCCAGCGTGCCCCGCTCGCAGAACTACGATTTCACATCCCGCCGCTCGAGCGTCACGCGAGTTCGAGGGCTTCGGATGTATCGTCACAGCTCCGACACAGATGTGGTGAAATCTGTCATCGAATCGATCGAGAATGTGTGAGACGGGTCACAGACCGACCCTGCCTGCAACCTTTTCGCCCTCTGAGACGTCATGTAGGTGCTGGCCAGCCCGAAGCGCGGCCCCGGCACGGAAGGAAGTCGTCGTGAACAAGTTCTTTGGTGGTGCTCTGGCCGGTGGTGTGGTGCTCGCCGGCATCGTCCTCTACCTCGGCATTGCCAGCTTCCGGTGGCCGTGGAACGTCCTGCCCGAGTTCAACCAGGTCGAGGTCAGCTTGACGCTGCCCAACGAGGCCCGAATCGTCGGCGTTCAACCGATCGCGCTCGACTGCCGGGCGCGTGTGTTCGCCGAGGTCGCTGTCGATGGACGACGCGAGCACGAGCTGTTCGGTCGGGTCTATCGCACCGACCGCGTCGAGATGACGGCTGTCGGCGACGTCGACACGTGTGTCGAAGGAACGTCGGCCCAGGTGATGTACCGAGACGACGGCACGACCGAGGTCGTGATCCCCGGTGAATCGATCGTCTTCGTGCGGCCCCGTGTCGATGCCGTGGCGACCGCCGATTCCGTCTCGGTGTCGAAGGGTTTCACCGGGCGTCTCACTGACGTGTTCCCGTGGGTCGACACCGATCTCGGGCTGACTCCGCTCGCCTACGCCTACGCCCAGGATGTGATCGGCAGCAGCGAATGCATGGAAGCGGCGTACTTCCTGACAGAGCAGATCCTGATCGACGCCTACACCGCACAGTTCGTCGAGAACGGCGCCGACCCAGACGTCACTCACGGTCACGATCGACGGCCGGCCGGACTTCGGTGCCAATGAACCGGCGCCGACCTTCGGCGACGTGGAGATGACACCGGCCGAAGGCGGCGTTGCGTGCGCACTGAGCGACGACGTGGGCGGCGTCACCGTCCTGCAGTGATCACCGTCAGGCGGTAGCACCGTCCTGCACGGATCACGGTCTTTGAACCGATCAGGTTCAGCCGTCACCAGGGAGAACCGACGGCGGCGCGAACGTGACGTCGGGAATCGTCGGCGGCGGCGCCGTGGTGGTCGGGGCCGCGGTGGTGGGCGGCCGCGTCGTAGGAGCCCGGGTGGTGCGGGGTCTGGTCGTCGGTGCCTGGGTCACCCGAGGAGCAGCCGTGGTCGACGTCGTTTCCTCGAGAACCGTGGTCTCGTCCTCGGTCGTGTCGGTGCTGGGTGCGCTCAAACGGACCGTGACCGAGATCGAGGTCGACGTAGTCGGGGCGACGGTGGTGGGACTGACGGTGGTGATCACGTCCTCGACCCGGATGTTTTCCACCGCCGGCTCTGCCGAATCGAGCTGGAACGCGGCGATCACAGCGATGTTCGCAAGGACAACGGCGATCAACGCGCCGATGAAGCCCTTGTTTCTGGGCACGTAGCCCGTCATCCTGTCAGACACGTATCTCTCCTCACCGCACATTCTGACGCGTCCTTCGACCGAATAGGGGCCATGAGGAGCTTTTCCTCATCGCTTCAGGTGCGCACGAACTACCGTGCGGTCATGTCGGGAACGTCACCACCGAGCCGCGGTCTCGAGAGTCACGAGCACACTCGTGATCCCCGAGAACGAGCTCAGTTGGCGATTCGGACCGTCTGGCGGTCCGGGTGGCCAGCATGCCAACACCGCCAACACCAGAGCGGAGTTGGCGTTCGAGATCGGAACCTCCGACGCGTTGACGGAGAGCCAGCGGAACCGTCTGCAGGAGAAGTACGGACCCCGGATCAGAGTGGCCTGTGACGATCACCGTTCACAGGTTCGGAACCGCGAAGTCGCTGCTGAGCGACTGGTCGAACGCATCACCGAGGGCTTGAGACGACCTGCCCGGCGTCGCCCCACCAGACCGAGCCGGGGGTCCAAGGAACGCCGATTGCGGGCCAAGAAAGCCAGAAGCGACACGAAGGCCCGTCGGCGTCGCCCCGACATCGACTGATCACATCGGTGATCGAACAAAGGAGACCATTGACCCGCGGTGGTGCTGCGAGCCGATATGGGTCAAGATCGGCCCATGAACACCGACGCTTCGCAACCAACCGTGATCAAGGCTTGGGATCTCGTCGATCGGGCCAAGGCGGAGATCGACAATCTGTCCGCCGATGAACTCGGCGCCGAACTCGACAACGGGAACACAGTGGTGGTCGACATCCGCGACTTCCGTGAGCTCTACACCAAGGGGAAGATCCCGGGGGCGGTTCATGCCCCGCGAGGCATGCTCGAATTCTGGATCGATCCGGCGAGTGAGTACTACCGCGAACGTCTTCGATCCGTCGAAGCGGTACGTGCTCTACTGCGCCGGCGGTGGACGCTCGGCGTTGGCGGCGAAGGTGATGAAGGACATGGGCTATCCGAACGTTGGCCACCTCGAGCCAGGTTTCGGCGGCTGGGAAGCGGCTGGACGCGAGGTGGAGGACTGCAAGGAAGGAGCGAAGTGGGTACCGGCCGAGCGGTGACGCTCAGCCGGTGACGTCGATCGTCAACGGTCCGCTGACGTCGAAGCCGTCGTAGTTCTCGTAGAGCACGTTGCCCGCACAGTCGTAGGCATCGGCAATGGTCGATCCCTGGGGTACCTGGATCACTTTGGTCTCGCCTCGGTCGATGACTTCAGTGGGGGCGAGTTCGTCGAGTCCCGTCGTGACCGAGGCGGCCGGTCCTGTGTAGAGGAAGCAGATCGGCACATCTGCATTGTTCACGAACGTGACCTCGTGCAGTGGCACCTCGACGGGTGTCAGCAGGATCGATTCGTACAAGACGGCCTGTTCTTCGATGTAGAAGATGATCTCGTAGAGACCAGCCACGAGGCCTTCGTCGTCTGACGCGCAGAGCCAGTAGTCGGCACCTTCGATACCGGCGTTCCAGATCTCGCCGAAGAAACTGAAGCTGTCGTTCACAACGCCGTCGACGCGCCACACGCCATCCCATTCGACGCCATCGGGGAATCCCTCCCAGTCGAACCAGAAACACAGCTGCTCGGTGCCGGCTTGGGCGGTGAGAACGAAGTCGGTCTCGAAGCCCGGATCATCGCTGGCTTCGAAGCTCCAGCCAGGGTTGGAAGCGAACGCCTTGTCCGGGTCGAAGACGCCAGTGAACGTCGCTTGCCCTTCGACTTCGTCGATGTCGATCGGAGATCCGCCTGCGGCCTGAGCGATCAGCGGCTCGGCCAGATTGACGGGTCGCAGGCCGTTGAGGAATCCGCCGATCGGCACGCACTGATCGTCACCGTTGGTGACGCCGTCTCCGTTGGTGTCGGTGATGACCCGGCAGTCGACGATCTCACCGGTGTCGGACGCCGCGGCCTGTGTGGGGATCCCGACGAGTCGCCCGTTCAGGTCGAAGGCGGCGCCACCCGAGTTGCCGCCGGCGATCGTCGCATCGGTCTTGATCCACGACCGCTCCCCGATGCCGGTCTGACTGGCGAACCCGCTCACCACCCCGTTGGTGAACGTCACGGTCGCTCCCCCGATCCCCGGGTACCCGAGAATCCGGAGCGAGTCCCCGATCTCGACGGCGTCGCTGTCGCCGACGGGGACCGATGCGAACGGCCCGGGTGCGGCAGTGCCACCGAGGTCAGTCGCGATCCGGAGCACCGCGAGATCGACGACGGGATCGTATGCGTAGACGTCGGCGAGGTAGAGCAGCTCGGGGGGAACACCGGCGTCGTTCGTGACGGCGATACCGATGCGATCATATGGGCACGAGCTGTCGGGTCTGGATCACGTGGGCGTTGGTGAGGATGGTCCCCCGCTCATCGATGATGGTTCCGGAGCCGGAACACGTTGGTTCGTCGCCGAGCAACAAGACGACTTGCACCGTCGACCGAGCCAGCTCGGCGACCGTTGCGCTCATCACGACGTCGGGTTCGTCGACGACGTCGGCTCGTCGCCGTCGTTGGCAAGGTGGCAATCGGAACAGTGGTCGTGATCGCGGCTTCGTCGTCGCCTCCGAGACCGAACACCAGGTACGCGCCGAGTCCGGCCACGGCGGCAATGAGAACGCCGATCACGGCGATGAGTGGCCCCCGGCCACCGCCGCTCGAGGCGTTCTGGGCCGGGTTCGAGCCCATCGCGAACGCCGGGTCTGGCGCCCTCGGGCCGGGGCTGATCGTCGGTGGGGGCGTTGCCCCGAACGGTGGGGGTGCGGCGGTCGGAGGATGAGCGATCGGAGGCGGCGTGGGAGCAGCGTCGGCGGTGGTGTCGGAACCGCGCGGCGGCGAGTCGGAACTGTCGGGAGTGGAGTTGTACCAGCCGGCGGCGTACGGAGGTACCGGAGCAGCCGGCGACGGCGGCGTCTCGGATGGGCGACGAGGGTCAAGCGGTCGGTTCGGCTGGTCACCCGGCGAATTGCTCACCGGGACAGACTAGGACGAAGTCGACGATGGTCAGAACGCTGCAACTCGCAACGCCGCAGGCAACACGTCGACTCTGAACGCTCCTGAGCCGATCCGTTCACCGTCGGCCCAGACCTCATCGGTCCTGCTGGATCCCGGCCGCCGTCGCGGTGTCGGTACGCACCTGCGGATGACGGACGTGCTGGCCGGCGAACACCGTCGGGAGAACCAACGCCAACTGCCAGGCCGGGACATCCCCGACGATGGTCAGGTCGAGGAGCCCGTCTGTGGGGTCCGCTGTCGGAGCGATCGCCATTCCACCACCGAAATGACGAGTGTTGGCGACCGCCAACATCGTGCACGGTCCGGACAGCTCCGGCGATCCTTCGACGACAACCGCAGAGGAACGCAGCCGCCGGAGTTCGGTGAACGACGCCGCCGTGTATTTGAGTTGTCCGCGGGGGAACGATCGGTCGTTGGCCGTCTTGTTCACACGGCCCGAGAAGCCGGCCGTGACGACAGTGGCAGCGAGGGCGGAGGTCCCATCACTGAACGCCACACGAAGGAGATCGATCGCGCAATCAGGTCCGACCGACCGGAGGGTGGACGAGCGCCGGCGACGCGGGAGTCCGAGCGAACGGGCGAAGTCGTTTCCGGTCCCGCTCGGCACGATGCCCAGGACGATGCCAGTACCCACCAGCGCCGGAAGGCTGTGGTGGATCAATCCGTCACCGCCGACAGCAACCACACGCTCGGGAGCGGCCCGCTCGATCTCGTCCACGATGGCATCTGACCCTGAAGGGCTCAGCCTGACGACACGGAACCCGGATCGTTCGAGTTCCGCTTCGACCGCATCGGCGTCGGCGGCACCGCGTCGAGACGCTGGGTTGACAAGGAGATGCACCGTGGGCACATCGGCACGGTAGCCGTCGGTTTCAGACGCGGTCGCCGGTGAGAAGCTGAGCGATACCCATCGTGAGCTGACGGCGCTCGGCGTTGGCGAAACCTGCGTCGGCCAACATCGCCACCATCTCGGCCGGAGGCGGGAGATAGACAACGGACCGCGGCAGATACCCGTACGCAGCCTTGTCGGAGAAGAGTCCGCCGATGAAGGGCACGATCTTGTTGAAGTGGATGATCGAAGCCTTTGCGAAGGATCGGGTTCTCGGGGGCTGACACGTCGACCAAGGCGATTCGTCCGCCGGGTTTCACGACCCGAGCCAACTCGGCGAAGAACGGGGGCAGTTCGAGGAGGTTCCGTAGCGCATAACCGCACACCGCAGCGTCGACAGAGCCATCGGCGACGGGAAGGTCGAGCAGGTCCCCCTGGACGAACCGTCCTGACTTGGGCGCAGCCGTCATCATTCCGTGGCTGAGATCGATCCCGATCGCGGTGTGTCCCTTCTTCTCCACTGCCCACATGAAGTCACCGGTTCCACAGGCCAGGTCGAGCACGGTGGCGTTGGTCGGCAGCCGGAGCGCTTCGAGGGTCTGACGTCGAACACGAACATCGAGCCGGAACGTCATCAGCCGATTCACGAGGTCGTAGCGGGGTGCGATCGTGTCGAACATGGTGCGTACTGCGGCGCGCTTCTCGTCACCCTCGGGAAGGCGATCGGTCGGCATGGAGGACCCGGTCATCAGGTCAATCTACGGCTCAGGCGAGCGACGGGGCCGACCAGGTGGCGCGAGCCTCGGTGACGGTGCCGGCGAGGAGGAACGCAGCAAGGCCGATCACGTTGGCCGAACTGCCGACCAGCATCGCCACCCGGTAGTCGGCGAGGTCGTGGACGAACCCGATGAGGAACGGACCACCGGCGACGCCGACCGTGCCGAACAGCTGGTTGTACGAGTAGATCCTCGAGTACTCCTTCACCCCGAAGGTCTCCGCCAGCAACAACGGCTGCAGCATCAACAGATTCCCGACGCTCAAACCGAGCACGGCAGCTGACAGCACGAGTCCGGTCTGGCTGGAAGCGAACGCGATCATGCCGAGGGCGAACCCTTGCACGATGATCAGGACACTGGTCATGGTCTTGATCGGCACTCTGGTGACGACCACTCCGCCGATCAATCGGCCGGCCACGCTTGCGAACGCCAGCGTGGACAACGCAGCAGCGGCTGCACCCTTGTCGACTCGCTCGGTCGTGAGGTTGAAGAGGTGAGCCAGAGCACCCACCTGCGCAAGGAACACCATGGCGTAGGTGATTGCGAGAAGCCGGAAGAACCGTGTCGCTCGTGCCTCGATGAACGTCGCCCCAGCAAGCGCCGCAGTCGGAATGCCCGGTGATGGATCGGGGACACCGTCTGGCTGCTGACCGACGTCGGCGGGCCACGAACGGATGAGCCCGAAGGCAAGCGGGATCACCAACAGCCACGCGAGCGCCATCCACGGCCCCGCTCCGGCAAGCGAACGGCTGTCGATCAGCCGAGCCGCGAGTGGGGTGACTGCGATGCCACCAACCGACAGACCCGTGGTGGCGATCGAGAGCGCAACAGAGCGGCGAAGATGGAACCAGCGCGCGCCACGACGGTCGTACCGGGCACGAGACCGGCGAGCGAGAACCCGACGCCGAACACGGCGAAGAAGACGTAGAGCTCGATCGTGGAATCCACCCAGCGGAGGGACGCCAACGCGGCGGCTCCGACAATCCCCCCGATCAGGTAGAACCAGCGAACGTCGATGCGGTCGATGAACGGCGATGCGGCGAAGCCGGCGACGCCGCCCACGGCGAAGAACACCGTGGTCGCTCCGGACACGGCGGCCACCGAAGCACCGAGTTCGACCTTTGCTGCCTCCAGGATCACCGAGGCGTTGTAGAAACCGAGGCCGGATGAGATCAGGAGCGTGATGAACACTCCGGCAACCACCAACCAACCACGAAAGATCGTGGCCGCGGTGTTGGAGGATGAGGGGACGGTCGAAGGGCTGTCGGTGGTGATGAGCGAACGCTACGGCCGACGACCGTCCACATCGAAATCCTGGCCGGTTCAGCCGAGGCGAAGGGCCATCGTCCGGTGGGTGCTCCCGGGCACGAAGAGATCAGAGGCCCGGTCGTAGAGCGCGAGATAGTCGGCGTCGCCCTGCAGTTTGGCATCGGCCTCGGCTGCAGCCTCGGGAGATTCGTTGCCGAAAACCCACGTGAGCCGACCGATGTCAGGAGCCTCGGAGAGCATCAGCAAGCCGCCATTGCCCAACGACGCAGACACATGTTCCAGCACCTCGTTCCCGAATGCGATGGCGCTGCTGAAACTGCCCTCGATCGTGGTGGTGGTCATCGAGATGAGCGCATCAGAGAACTCATAGTTCGTGCTACCGATGACTCGGGCGTACTGCGTCTCCGCTGGGGCAGACCAGATCTCTGCCGACGCTGCAGCCAGACCCGCGTATTCGACACTGGCGCCGAGCTTGGCTTGACCCTCCATCAGTTCGGCGAGGGATTCGACCCTCGTCGAGATCGCGAAACTCCCGAGCTGCGCACCGACGACGGCCGACCAAGCTGAGGTCGGGCGACCCGTCACGTCCTCGATGATCTGGCGAGCTTCGACGATCTGGGTCATGGCCGGCTGCTGTTGCCCGGGCCTGGCAATGAGTTGTGCGGAAAAGATGAACACGGTGATCCCCTCGATAGTCCTTCTGCCCGCGTCTGCTGGCAGCGCGATCCTTGACCAACGCTGTGCCACCTCGGTTTCAGTTGTGTGTCACCAGGGCGCCGACGGCGAGGCCTCCCTCCGGGTATGGCCGGTACCATCGCAGCCGAACACGGCGGCGACGTCGTCTCAGCCCCCGTAGCTCAGTGGATAGAGCATCGGTTTCCTAAACCGTGTGCGGCAGTTCGATTCTGCCCGGGGGCGCTCGTCTAAAACACCTGGTCAGAGCATCACCGCTGTCGTCTCGTGCCACTGGGTATCGCACAATTCGGCGAGTGTCCCACGCAAGTGTCCCACGACAACGACTACGGTCGATCTTCATGGCACGAGCGCTACCTCCAGGGATTCGACAGAAGCGACCCGGCTACTACGAAGTTCGCGTGTACGGCGGCAAGGATCCGCTGACGGGTCGGCAGCGTCAGGTCTCGCGAGCTGTGCGAGGAACGCTCAAGGAGGCGAAGGCGCTTCGAGCGGCGCTTGTCGTCGAAGTCGAGACGCAAGGCGTGGCGGCGAACTCGAGCGTGGCGGAGCTCTTCGAGGCTGTGATCCAGCATCTCGAGTCGATCGGCCGCGAAGCGACGACCATCGTCGGGTACCGCCAGATCGCGAAAGACGCTGGCGCGCAGTTCGGATCGACGTCGCTTCGGAAGCTGAGGGCGTCGCACCTCGATGGCTACTACGGCCACATGCTCAAGACCGGACGCAGTCCGGCAACCGTCAAGCGCCATCACGCCTTCATCCGCCGCTCGCTCAAACAGGCGTACAAGTGGGGATGGGTTCAGGAGAACGTCGCCGACCGAGCCTCTCCCCCGTCGGAGCCGAAACGCATCATCGAGCTGCAGACTGACGAGGCCATCATCGAACTCATCGCCGAGGCCGACAAGGCTCGCCGGCCCGAGCTCGGCGTGGCGATGCGTCTGCTCGCGTCGACAGGCGGACGTCGTGGCGAGGTGTGCGGATTGAAGTGGAAGGACTTCGATCCCGAGTCAGGTGTCTGCCGCATTCGGCGAGCGGTCAAGCACGCCAACGGCGAGATCATCATCGGTGACGTCAAGACCCATCAGGAACGAAGCCTTCAACTCGACGACGGCACGATGGTGATGCTCGCCACGCACAAGAAGTTGATGACGAAGCGAGCACGGATCGCGGGGCAACGCCTCTCGCCCGAAGCGTTCATCTTGAGCGAAAGCCCGAATGGCTCCGAGCCGTGGCAGCCGAACAAACTCACGCAGGCCTTCGGGCGGCTCCGCAAGCGGACCGGTTTCACCGGCCGGCTGCAAGACCTCCGCCACTGGCATGCATCTCGCTTGCTCAACGCTGGCGAGGCGCCGGTCGTGGTCGCTCAGCGTCTTGGTCACGGCGATCCGGCGACGACGCACAAGTGGTACGCACACGCCATGCCCCGAGGGGATCGCCGAGCCGCCGACCTCATCGGTGGCGTACTGGATGTCGCCCAGGACGGAAACTCGTAGACCAGTTGGCAAGTGGGGCGGGGCCGGAATCGTCGTGAACCCGGACAAGATGTCACAAATCGGGAGATGACTGGCACGTAGGAGAGGTATGGATTCCTCTGCTTCTGTACCGAACGTGCCTGATTTGCTCACGGTTGAGGAGGCCGCCAGGGTCCTCCGCATCGGCAGGACGAAGGCGTATGCACTGACTCAGGCGTGGCGTGACTCCGGCGGCGAGTCCGGCATCCCTGTCATCGAGATCGGCGGCCTGCGCGTCCCCAGAGCCCGGCTCGAGGAGATGATCGGCGCACCGATCCTGTCGTCTCCCGTCCAAGGGATGACAGCGCCCACCGGAGCAGACCAACGGCTCCCGGAGCTTCGGTCAATCGACGGCGAAGTCGCCGACTCCCTCCCCGCTGAGGACGCCGCAGACGACGCTCAAGCCGTCCTGCCGTTCTCGGCCTGACACCCGGAACGGCCTCGGCGCATGCCTCGGGAAAGATCCAACACTCCAAGGACAGACGGGTGCACACCTTGCGGGGTGCTTGACCTGCCCGACTTCCCGGATCGTTCTCGAGGGCGGGTCATGACTGTTCGGGTCACCACGTTGAAGGGGACCGATGCCGGGTCGTACTACGTCGACGCGTTGCCGAACTATTACCTCGACGCCGACGAACCCCGAGGCCGCTGGCACGGCAAGGCCGCTGGCGTTCTCGGCCTGTCGGGTGAGGTTGGTGACGACGAGTTCCTGAACTTGATGGCCGGCGCCTACCCACACGACCCCTCCCTACGCCTCGGACGGGCGTACGGGGAGAACTCGGTCCGAGGATTCGACATCACCGCTTCGGCACCGAAGTCGATGTCGGTCCTGTTCGCTGTCGGCAGCCCGCAAGTTCGTGCGGACGTTCTGGCATCACACGACGCCGGCGTCCAAGCGATCATCCAATGGGTCGAGAACACAGCCCACACCCGCTTCCGCATTAACGGCGACATCGCCACCGTCGACGCCAAGGAATCGTCGCCGCGACATTCCGGCAGCACACCTCCCGCGCCCTCGACCCCCAGTTACATACTCACATCGTTGTCCCGAACCGGGTCCTGTCCCCCGACGGAAGATGGCTCGCCCTCGACGCCCGCACCCTGAAACTCGATCAACGCACCGCGTCAGCGATCTACCACGCCACGATGCGCACCGAACTCACCGCACGCCTCGGTGTCGAGTTCGAACCGACGTCGTGAACGGCATCGCCGACATCGCCCACATCCCGGCCGAGGTCTTGTCCGAGTTCTCAACCCGAACAGGAGCGATCGACAGGCGGTTGGACGAGAAGATCGACCGGTTCGTCGACACCTTCGACCGAGACCCAACACCACGCGAACGGTGGCGACTCGAACGAGAAGCCGTCACCGACAGCCGCCCAGCGAAAGCCAAAGACGTCAACGCCGCCGAACTCCACCACCGTTGGTCAAAGCAGCTCGAAGACCTCGGCATCGAGCCGGGATCGTTGGAGCGGTTCGCCACCGGCCAGATCGCTGGGCGGTCGTTGACCGATCGTGATTGGAAGATCGCATCCAATGGCGCCATGAAAGAGCTCGAGGAATCGCAGTCTTCGTGGCGCCCAGCTGAACTCAGCAGGGCGATCGCACGACAACTCCCGACCGACACCATCCAGAACACCGCCGACTTCGTCGACAGGCTCGAGGCCTGGACGCAACGCACGATCGTTGGGCAGTGCGTCGACATCTCCCAACCAATCCCCGACGACGTTCCGGTCCGACGTGACGGCCGCCCCTACTCCGAACCGGCAACCGACCGGGCATTGACGACGACGGTCATTCTCGAACAAGAAGACGACCTCGCCGCGTGGGCCGACCGCCGCAGCCACGTCACCGGTGTTCCCAACACCCACGCACCGTCGCGTTCGCTCGTCGAGCTGTCGGGGCCGCAAACTGAGGCCGCAGCCGCCGTCGCCGGGGACGCTGACCTCGTCATGGTTGTCGGGCCGGCCGGTACCGGGAAGACAACTGCGCTCTCCCCCGCCGTCGCACAACTCAAGGCGGAGGGGCGTGTGGTGTTTGGTGTCGCACCGTCCGCAGCGGCCGCCGACGTCCTGAGTTCCGAGACGGGCGTGAACGCTGACACGATCGACAAACTCCTCCACGAACACCAACATCCCAACGGTCCGTCCAACGTTTCAACCTTCCGGCACGGATCGACGCTGATCGTTGACGAAGCCGGGATGGTGTCGACCAGCCACCTCGCACACCTCACGATCCTCGCCGACGAGAAACACTGGCGGGTCGCGATGGTCGGCGACCCGATGCAGTTCTCCGCCATCGGCAGAGGCGGCATGTTCCAACACCTCCTCGACACCCACCCCAGCATCGAACTCGACACCGTCCGCCGATTCCACGCATCCATGGGAACGCGAAGCCTCACTCCAACTCCGCCGAGGCAACCCCGACATCGTGGACGTCTACGACGCACACGGTCGGATCCAACACGGCACCACCACACGCATGGACCGCAACGCCATCAACGACTGGCTCCAACATCGCGAGGCCGGGGCCGACGTGCTGCTGCTCGCGCCGTCGAACGAGACCGTCACCCGACTCAACCACACAGCACAACAAGCCCTCATCCAGACAGGCTTGCTCGACACCTCGGGGTGGCGGCTCGAGACACCAGCCGGCTACCGGTTGCATGTCGGCGATGAGATCGTCACCCGACGCAACCAACGCACCATCACCACTCCGCCCAACACTCGGTCAAGAACCGCGACCGCTGGACCATCACCGCGATCGACACCGACGGCTCCATCACGCCAACCGCACCGGCGGCCCGCGGAGTCGGTGCGGCTGCCAGCGAACTACGTCCAACAACACGTCGAACTCGGCTACGCCCAAACCAGCCACGCCGCCCAAGGACGCACCGTCGACCACTCCCTCCTCGTCCTCGACACCCCAACCAACAGCCCCGGCATCTACGTCGCCCTCACCCGCGGCCGCCATTCGAACACCGCCTACGTCACCGCACCCGACCACCCCGCCGCAATCGACATCATCGCAACCGCCGTCACCAACCAATGGATCGACCAACCAGCACGAGTCCGCCAACACGAACTCGCACCGGACCCCGCCTCCCCGGACAACTCCCGACAGACGAGGTCGACCGCCTCCGGCAACGCCAGGACCAACTCGCCAAATCATCAACAACCTGGACCCCAACTCGGCCGAGCCCGACGTCAGCTGGAGAAGCTCACCTCCGACCGACACGCGATCTCCAAGCAACTCGACGTCGCGCGGAGCCAGCTGGCCGATGCCCGACAACACTCACGGCCTACGACCGACCAATCCACCGCCGCAGCCATCGTGTCGAGATCGACAACACCGGAAGACAGTCATCGCGGAGCTGCCCGACACAATCGTCGAGCTCGAGCACGACCTCGCCGAGACAGACCGAGCCATTCCGCAACTGACCGCACGCATCACCGACCTCGAAACCCTCGGCGCCCAACTGCCCGACCTCACCAACGAACACCACGACCAACGCCGAGCAACTTGCAGAAGGCCACGACCTCGGCAACCCGAACGAAACAGGCGCGGCGCTTCTCCGCCAGACGATCGGCGCCATCTCACGGCCAAGCAACGAAGATCTGCGCGCTGCGCTCAACGAGATCCAGCCCACCCGCTCCGATGGCCCAGACCTCGGCATCAGCATCTGACCACCAGCAGGCAGCCGCGAACATGAGCGGACCGGCCCGACCGCTATGGCCTGCCAAGCCGATCAGAGCGCCGGATCCAGAGCGGCCATCTGGTGTGCCCAACGCTGTGTTGATATGCGTGGTTGCAGCGAGCGCCCAGCAGCGGGGCGACAACCGTAGGTTCCGTGTAGCAAAGGGATCTGTAGTCTCGGCATCTGTGGATACTCGCCGCTTCGTTCTAAGCAAATCCGCCGCTGCGGGGCTGGTGATGGCGGCGATGGCTGTCGCTGGCTGCACCGAAAATGCGGGGCCCTCAACTGATACATCGCCCGCGGCCCTAGCGACATACTCTCCCGCTGAGATCGAAGCTGGCATACCCATCGACCCCACTGGTAGTGACTCTGGACTTGTTGAGTCAGCGCAGTATTTCTTCATGTCGACAGAAGAAGGGCAGCAACTGGATGGGTCACCCGAGATGGCGGCATTTGATACGGGAATCGTCTTGTCGCCCGCTCCGATCAGGGACTTCGATGTCGTCTTCATCTTCGCTCCGGCACCGGGCTGTTTCGTCGCTCCCAGTTTGGTCATCGATGGAAACGCCATACTCGTGACCGACCCGATCGAAGCTGAGATGGAAATGGACTGTGAGGCGATCTTCAACATCGGAGCCATCGGCATCAACTGGACGAAGCCGGTCGAGGTTTCGGACCTCGAGATGTCCTATTTGACCGATGGGTAGCTGAATCGGCTTCAAGCGAAACCGATCGCGATGCCAGCAACGCTATGCCGCACGAGTCGAAGAAGGAGCCGAAAGCGCTGCGGCCGACGTTCGAGACAACATGGGTGATGAAGGCCATGAGAAGTTGACGCCCCAAACCGCCCTGTATGCCGGCTCCCGCTCGGGTATCGAGTGGGATGGCACTGTCGTTACGAGCGACTCCCGGCCGTGACGGCTCCATCACCGCCAGGCCGGTTCACTGAGCGGGTATCGGAGGTCGGCGGCGTGTCGATCTGCGTTCGTCCCGACGTCATCTGTTCGCCGGGCCGGACTGGTCAGGCCCTGCTTTCGTTCTCCGCGAAGACGAACTCGACATCGCTCGGACGATCGAACAGTCCTGCGAACTCCCTCATCGCTGGCCAGACACGAACGAGCATGCTCAAGGGGACCCATGCCATTGCTCGAAGCAACGGTTGGTCGTGGTCGCTTAGGTATGACCCTGTCTTCTCGGTTGCGTTGACGGTGCTCCAGAGCCAGAGGAAGTCGCCGTGCGTGAATCCGCTCCACGCTGAGTAGGTCGCTCGAGCAAATTCCTGCTGCGTCGTTGGTGTCGCTGACAGAATCAGGCTGACGACCGAGCTGGTCCGGTTCGGCACTTTGGCAGGTTCAAGGCCTTTCGCAACCTTGGCTATCTCGGCGAGCGACGGATCCACGCTGGCTCCAAGATTGGACAGATCCTTGGTGTCTTTGTCCCAGGTGCCAACCTGGTTGCGCAGAAGACCGGCCTGACGCCGGAGACGCTCCGCCGAGCCGCCCAGTCCCTCGAAGGGATGAAGCGCCGGTGCGCCCAGGAGCCAGTGAACTCGAGCGAGGTGCTCAACTGCTGAGCGCCAGAGAACAACCAATCCCTGCTGGCCGTAGGCCTGCTGCTGAGCCAACAACGCAGCGTCGCGGATGAGCTCTGTTGCTGCACCGAAGAGCATGCCCGTTGCCAGCGACCCGTGCCATCCGACGGAGTACTCGCCACTCTTTTCGTCGTAGCTTCCGAGATCTTCGTAGACCACAGACTCTGACTTGAATCGCAGATCTGACCCGAACTCGTCGAGGACGGCGAGAACCACGTCTCCTTGCTGTGCGAGAGTCATATCGGTCAAGCGCATGTCGCCAGGATCGCAGTAGCCGACAACTTGCGCGTGGAAATCGGACGCAGGCGAACCAGACGTCAGCAATGAACTACCGAGCAAGATGCCGGATCGCGCGTGGTTGTCGGGCGTTGGGCACATGTCGTTGTGCGTTTCTGCTCGGCCGAGATTCCAGCTGGATCGGGTCGGTTCAGAGCGCCCGGGTGCGTAAGTTCTACTCTGGAACGGCAGCAGTCGTCCACGGGGTAGTTGGTGAGAAGCGAATGATCGAAACCGGCCACTTTGATGGGCTCGACACCAGGCTGCCCAAGCCACGAAAGAAGGCGCGATTGCGGCCTGGCGACATTGTCGTCATCCCGCTCTCGGACTATCTCGACGAGCGAGGCTACGGGCTGGGTCTGATCTGGGGCAGCGACGGATGGTCGACCGCATGCCTTTGGCTCTTCGGTCCGCTACTTCGCCAACCGCCGAGCCTCGACGAGGCGGTCGCCCTCATCCAACCGGGCAACACCCTCGGGCCAAAAACAACGGGAGCCCAAGCAATCGAACACCGCGGATGGCGTGTACTCGGTCAGCATCCAGACTTCGACCAAGAAACCTGGCCGGCACCAACCTGGGGTAGCGAACGGGGGCGCGGAAGCGAAATCGGTTATCTCCGGAAGTTCAGGTTTCCGCCTCGCAAGAAGGCTGTCTTCGGACACGAGGAGGTCGATAGAGAGGTCGCTCTCTCATATCCATCGCATGCTGGTCACGGGGTTGTTGCGGTTGAGATCGGACTAGTTCGTCGACTCTTGACCGGTGTTGATCCGTACCTTCTCCGCGGCGATGCACGTACGGAGGCTCTCGAAGCACACAAGGAACTCATTGCGATCGAGGCCGAGGGATTTCGCCCGCTTACGCAAGATTGAAAAGTCGACCGCGCCCCACTGAGCCCGCCCCCGCTTCGCCGGTGAACGCGGGAAAGAAAGTCGCTGAGCGATAAGAGCCAGGCGATCTCAGCGCTGACTGTCGCCAGGACCGCTCGTAATGCCGGATATGAGCGGGGTCGAAGCGGCGCCGTTTGAAGATTCTGAGCGGCTACGGGGACGCTTCGCAGATGCGTGAATCTCTTGGGACAAGCGGTAGCCGGCCAGTTTCGAGCAAGATGGGGGCGATGCCCCCTGCACTTGGACCAACGATTCGAGCATTCTCTGCTGAAGCGAAGGTCAGACTCGAAGGTTTGGGCTGGCACAAACGAGCCGGCGAGGTCTACACGTTCGATCACGGAGAATGCCTCGGGTGGCTTGGCCTCAACAGGGCAACCAAGTACGAACCCTTGCAGGTGAATCCGGTTGTGGGAGTCAGACACCAGCAGGCCGAGAAGCGACTTGCTCAGCTGATGGGCCGCAAAGCCCACTCGTACATTCCTCCGACCGTTTCGACTCCTGCCAGGTATCTCAGCTCAGTGACGCGCCCCTTAATCGAGGTACGCGACGTTGACGACGCTCCACGAGCCGCCGATGAGCTGGCCCGACTCGTGCAAGTGGAAGCGGTGTCGTTCGTCGACGACCACCTCAACATTGGCGCCCTCATACGCGCACTTGAGGAGGATCACCTTTCTTTGAATCCCGTCGAGTATCGCCTTCCGGTGCTGTTGACGTTGTCAGGCGAGGTCGCACGGGCAAGCGAAGTGCTCTCGTCGGCGGTGGCTGCCCGCTCTGAGCGAGATGACCCGGAAGCTGAACAGTACCGAGCGTTTGCCGTCGCTGCCGAACAATGGATCAGATCGGCCTAGTCCACCCCACCACGGTCAATGCCTGTTGCTCGGCCGCTCAGTCCTCGCAAACTTCGGATGCTCGGCGAGCGCATATCGCCCCCGGCAGGCGCAAACCTCGACTGCTCGATATCGAAGCCTCTTTGTGTCAAGACCCAATTTCTGAGGGCTTGTCGGGCGCGGTGAAGCGGAGCTCCTGGCATGCGGGTGCTCGGGGGTTCTAACGTGTTGTTTGGGTTCGGGAGTGACTTGTCCGAAGAGCCGGCTGTTCAGGATGTAGAGCCGGTCACGCTGGACTTGTAGTCGTTCCTGAGTGTCCTCCCGGACCCACCATGCTCAGCTGATCGTGGCTCGTCGGGCGTCATCGATCAGGTGCCGGTAAACCCGGTCCGAGATCCTCCGCTTCAACGACCGGATCGCTTCTTTCGACGACTTCCCTTCGGCGCGTTTGCGGTCGTAGTAGTCGCGGCCTTCGCCGTCGTAGCGAAGCTGACAGATCGCAGCGATGTGGATTGCGTGGTTGAGTTTCCGGTTGCCTCTCGGGTTCAACCGTTGCCGAGGGTTCGGCCCCGACGACGCATCCATTGGAGCGGTCGCGTTGTAGGTCGCGAAGTGTCCTTTGGTCGGGAACCTAGTCACGTCGCCGGTGAACCCGATGATCACCGCCGCTGTGATCGGACCGATCCCGACGATCTCAGTCACGGTCGTCCCCGACGCAGCGACCGCTGTCGCGACACGCTTCTTCGATGTCTTCAACGCAGCGTCAAGCGCAGCGATGTCGGCGACGAGTTCGCGTGCGATCAACACCCGATAACGCATCACCTCATCGGCGATCACGGCGCGGTCGAGAACAGCGTTTGCCTTGGTCACAGTGATCTCTGACGCGATCCCGCCCGCTTGGATCTCGAGCAACAACGCGTGCAATCGGGTGCAGTGCTTGGCCCTCATCCGTGCCATGTCGCGATGGCGTTTCGCCAGCAACCGCAACACCCGATCATCCGCGTCAAGGCTGACCTGGGCGAGACGGTCTGAACGCAACGCTGCGATCGCGACCGAGCGGGCATCGTTCGGGTCGTTCTTCTGCGAACGGCCCGAGCCCATCAAACGAACACGTGACGCCAGCACCGGTGGGACATCGAACACGGTCTCCCCGGCGGCGACGAGTTGTTGGGAAACGAGGTAGCCGAGACCGTTGGCAGACTCGACCGCCCATTCTCGTTTCTCGAACCCGTCAGCCCATTCGCGGAGCCGTTCGCCTTGGGTTGTTGATGCTCGGAGTTTGAACTCGTCGAGCACGTGTTCGTTGTCGTCGATCGCGACAGCGGTGTGGGTGGCTTTGTGAGGATCGATTCCGATCATCGTCATAGGGGTTGCCTCCTTGGCTTGGTGGTTGGGCCGAGGTGGGCACTCCTGATTCGGGGTCGATGTGCTCTTGCCTCTTTCGAGCCACACCACGGCGGAAAGTCTGGCTGGCAAGCAGCTCGTTAGAAAGCCAACCCCAGCCGGGGCGACAGGCACTTAGAGAGCCGACCAGCCAGACCATCCGAACGCTACGGGACCACCGAAACGCTGTCTTGAGCATCAATCAGGCACATACGATCGGACTGTCTGTCCAGGTAGACGGCGGCCCATATTGTTCGTCAGCAGCTCCGAAGGCAGAAAGTGTCCCATGTTTTGTCCCACGTCGGCCCCTCGAATCCGCCGATACGAGGCGACATCGGCTGGCACCGCAACGTCTCCCAGTAGGTCGATTCGCCGCTTCAGCACTGACGTTGCGGCATTCTGCGGAACGGGGCGTCACCGTGAATGGCCCATTCCTAAACCGTGTGCGGCAGTTCGATTCTGCCCGGGGGCACCCAGATCGTGCCACTGGGTATGGCCCACACCCGCTGGCTTCCTTCGGATCATCAGGTTCTCGCTCGCGCTACTGCCGGTAGCGCAGGAGACGACCACCGTTCATCAACTGCCGACCCAAGACATGCCCTGCCACTGAAAAGAGAGGTCAGGTTCGGCCGACTCAGGCCGATGGGTCAATCGTTGAACCTGGCAACAGAGTGCAACACTGGAGAGCTGTCGGACAACGGGAGATGGACGTGGCCAACAAAGAATCAAAGAGAACCCGTCAGGCCGACAAGTTGCGGCGCAAGAATCGCCAGGAGCGCGAGCTCGAGCCTTATCAGGTCGAGTTGCTCAAGCTCCAAGCGCACCTCGAGCGCGAGAACAAGCGGATGATCGTCATCTTCGAAGGCCGCGACGCCGCAGGCAAAGGCGGCACCATCCGCCGTGTGACTCGCTACATGAACGAGAAGCACTACCGAGTCGTTGCACTCGGCAAGCCAACCGCAGAAGAGCGCAGCCAGTGGTACCTGCAGCGCTACGTCGCCGAGTTCCCGAGCGGCGGTGAGATGGTCCTGTTCGATCGCTCCTGGTACAACCGGGCGATGGTCGAACCCGTCTTCGGGTTCTGCACCGACGAAGAACACGCCGACTTCCTGCGAGGCGTCGTCGGATTCGAGAAAGACCTCGTCCGGCAAGGCACCGTGCTCGTCAAGCTCTACTTCTCCGTCACGAAGAACGAACAGCAGCGCAGGTTCGAACGTCGCCGCGATGACCCACTCCGACAGTGGAAGCTCTCAGAAATCGACGTCCAGGCCCAAGACCTGTGGGACGACTTCACTGAACGTAAGTACGAGATGCTCCAGCGCACCCACCATCCCCAGACGCCTTGGACCATCATCCGCTCACACGACAAACACCTCGCCCGCCTCAACGCCATGCGAGTCATCCTCGACGCCGTCGACTACGAACACCGCAACCTCGACATGAACCACGTCCCTGACCCCGACATCGTCGTGTCCGGTGCCCATGAGGTCGAGATGATGGACGCCGATCGCATCCAGCGAGGACGGTTCAAGCATTGAGCAAAGGCAACTCGAAGGCTGGCCAAGACGCCGGCGAACTGCGCTCTGCCACGGCACTGACCAGCACCGAATCCACCGCGGTGTAGAGAGTGAGACCGCACGAGCTCGCCGGCAGCAGCGGCGCTCACCCGGGCGGAGGCGCGACCATTCGTCGGGCACCGACTCGGCATCGGAAGGATCGAAACTGATGCTGAATCTGCCTATTGATTCTGATCTGGGCGGTTCGACGGCGTCTTTTCGGCCTGGTCGCCACGAGTCTGTTGGCTTCACCTGAGACGCTGCACGAAGCCCCAGGCGTGCCCTTCCGGGTCGGTCACGGTGATCTCGCGGACGCTGTGGTCGCGGGTGCGGGGCGGGTCGAGCGTAACGCCAGCGTCGGTGAGGCGTTGATGGAGCGCGTCGACGTCATCGACCAAGAACCCCACCCAGGAGCCAAGCCCACCGGTCTTGTCGTTCCAGTCGGGCACCGGCCCGTCGAGCCACACCTCACTGTCGCCCACGATCAGTTCGACGTTGCGGACCACGCCATCGTCATCGGGCCACCGCTCGCGCTCGACGAAGCCGAGCACTTCGACGCACCAGTCGGCGATGGCTCCTGCGTCGGCGCAGAACACGTAGGGGACAATGCCGCGAACGATTGGCTGGTCGACCATTCCCGGATTCTTGCAGAGCGGAGGCTCACCGGGGTTCGAGGTGACAGAATCCGACGATGTCGTCGAGCCGGCAGCGAGTCCTCAACTTTCTTGAATCGTTGCCCGAGGTGGAGACCGAGGTGGGCGGCGAACGCGAGCAACACTCATTCCTAGCTACACCGGTCCAAGAGGCTGGGTCGGCCTCCGGCTCGATCTCGACGACGTCGACTGGGACCGGGTGGAGCTTCTCATCGTCGAGGCCTACCGAATAGCCGCACCGAAGTCGCTGGTGGCACGACTCTCATCGGACTGACCAAGGGACGGGCGATCAGAATGGCGGCACGTTCCGGGACGGCTCGGCGAATCTAATCGGCCGCGGGGTACGCCCGGTCGAACGTTCTGCATCCGGTTCGTCGATATGAGCCCGCGCAGGGGTGCGCTGATACCCGTGTTCTCAGTGACATCGTCGAAAGACCCAACTGGGCCTCGGCCAACCGAAGCTGCTGACCATCGCATCAATTCTTGTGTTCCGTCTCCGAACTCCGCGGGCCGTACAAGCATCGAGCGATATGCGTGGCCGCGACCAAACCCGGATCACCGTCAACCATGACAAGAGGCCGGGTATGCGCTATCTCGTGGCTCCTCGCCAGGCTGCAACATCGAGCGCATGACAATCACAGTATGAACAAGTATGATTGTTCCATGTCTGTCGAACGAGTCACCGTGTCACTCGACAGTGATTTGGCCTCAGCAGTCCGAGAAGCCGCTGATGACGACTCACTCAACATCTCAGCATGGTTCGCCGACGCAGCACGCCGTCGGCTCGCTAGCCGTGGCCTTCGTGACGTCATCGCCGACTGGGAAGCCGAACACGGCACGTTCAGCGAACAAGAGCTCGACGCCGCGAAATCACGCCTTTCACGGTGACGGCACTCGTCCTCGACGCCGGTGCTCTCATCGCTCTTGATCGCAACGATCGAGAGGTCTGGGCGATGCTGCGTGTGGCCGCCGATGACTCAAGCATCGTTCAAGTTCCAGCAGGAGCGATCGGACAAGCTTGGCGCGACGGCGCAAGACAGGCACTACTGGCGCGTGCTCTACGACACTGCGACGAGGTCGCCCTCGAAGGAACAGCCGCCCGCGCCGCTGGCCTGCTCTGCGGTAGGACCTCAACCACCGACGTGATCGACGCCTCGATCGCCATCGCCGCAGCCGTTCTCAGCCGGACTGAACACGTTGTGGTCCTCACATCGGATCGTGATGACATCGCCCTACTCGCAGCCGAACTTCGAGCGCCTGTCCAGATAGAGATCGTTTGATCGTCAGCGAGCAGGGGTCACGACGAGGAAGCGGGCGACGGCGCAAGCCGCTCGTCTTGCCGGATCTGCGCTACTTCAGGGACATTCGGGAGCGGTGTTCTGCTCGGCTGAGTCCTCAGACTCCGAGAATGGCTCGAAGGCCTTCGTCGATGTCTTCGATCAAGATGTTGGGCAACCGCCCGGCTTGTTCGCCGAGTAGCGATCGGTCGATCAGTTCGAGACCAAGCGGCACAGCAACAGAGTCCTTTGGTAACCCGCTGGCTGTCGCCGGCAGAAACACATTCGCAGCAATGCCCGCCGCGCGACGTTTGAGGTCACAGGTACAACGTGGGTCTGCCAGACATTCACGCCGAGCACATCCTCGGAGGACACAACGACGCATGGTCGCCGCTTGTCGAGTTCGATCCAGTGCACCGCACCTCTCGCTACCACGGTGCGGAACGCTCCATCCGATCCAATGCTGCCGACGATTCCTCGGCAGTCGGGGGCGAGGAGCCCGCAAGTTCGGCGTCAGCCAACAACTGCTGAGAGAGCGTCAAGCCGGAGTGAGTGGCGGCGTAGCGGCGTAGCTGATCGGCGACCCATGCGGAGAACGGCACATCGAGGCTGTCGATGATCGGCACAACGTCGTCCGGAACGCTGATGGTCTTGTTCGGCATGTACGTATCTTACATACATTCAAACCTGTTGCATATTGTCCTGTGCGTTCGAGGGATATGACCCTCCGAGCATCAATCAGGCACATACGATCGGGCTGTCTGTCCAGGTCGACGGGCTCGCGTCGTGCTACCGATCGTCTCTCGCCTGCGCCGACGAAACCCGAGCGAAGTCGGTCGCCTTTCCCTCAATCTCGACGGGCACTTTCGGCTACCCACTGGATGCCGCAGCCCGCACTGCGGTTGACACCGTCCGCTCCACCCCCACATCAGCCTCCGTTGTCCGGTTCGTCTGCTTCGACCGAGACACATGGGACGCCTATGCAGCGATCCTCGACGAAGACCAATGAGAGATCGGAGCCTTGATCGCAGCGGAGCGCGACGAGCGGGTTCTCTGGTCACTACACCGGGCCGCTCTCAGCCGCAAAACGAGAGCGCGCCGGGGTGACGCAGTTGTCACCTCGAATCGAGCACACATCGAACAAGTGGCTGACGTTGCCGGAGGATCACCTTCGATCTTCGACGTCTAGAACCAGATTGGTGTCGTTGTCGAGGAACTCGACATCTTCGTCCGGGATGCTCACGCACCGAGCAAGGTCGCTGTAGCCGCTCGAACCGGTTCATCGGACTCAAGCGCTGTCCTCGATCGGTCGATGACAACAACGATCGGTTGTTGCCGAGCTGATGAGAAAGCCAGGGTCTGACATGACGAGGATCACTCACGACAACACCCCGTGGTTCACCGTGGACTCCGTCGGGACCGACTATCTCGCGGCCCGCCTCGACAGGTCGGATGTCAAACGGCCGGTCCTGCATCGCTTCTCGACGTCGAACCCCGTCCAGTACCGGCAGCTGTCCGGCCATCTGCTCGCATTCGGATTCGACATCATCGACAACCCTGGGCTGCCGAACGCCGACGCCGACGAGGTCACACTCACGGTCCGCAAGAACTCGACCATGACACCAGAGTCCGTCGCCTCGACGCGACGCACCCTCGAGGCCGCAATCGAGCGGTTCGGCGGCCGGTACGAAAGCTGGTCGACCTACATCGTCGTCGCCGATCGCGGCCAACTGCGGCGCGAGAAGTTGGAGTCAGTCCGAGGTCGGATTCCTGCGCCTCGCCGGCGATCCAGACTCATCGACTGACCGGAGGGTCGTTGACGACACATCGGGTGACCCCTTGACCCGTTCACTGTCCGTCAGGATCGACTGTCAACTCGGCGTGTCAGGCGTACGGAGAGTCCGAGCAAGCGATCGGACCCGGACCTACCACGGAGATCGGATCGGATCGTCGAGTCTGGTCGACCGACCGACGATGTAGCCGAGAGCCTGTCCTGGCGAGAGTCCGGTGCATGTCACGAACCGCAGCGCGGAGTCCCTCGGTCTCGTTCTCGACCACGTCGAGGCCGACATCGAACTGGTGCGACGCCGTCGGCGCCGGGGTGGTCGCCAACTTCATGGCCAACAAGCGCCGCGAGGTCGAACGGTTCGAACAGCGCGGCGAGTCGATACCGGCGACGAGCTCACGGCCTTCGAGATCGAGAACTACCTCCCCTATCACTGACACCCCCGTTCTCTCACCGACCTGCCCGCTCTCTCACCGACCGTTCTGCGGCACTCAGCCCTCAGAACTGACGCGTGTATGCCGCAGAACGAGGGGGTGGGCGTGGATCTGTTGACTGGATCCCCGATGAGGGATCGGGGGATCGGGGGACGTCCCCGATCGGGGGATCCGGGGCCTCTGACATAGTGGTCTCTGCGGGACGAACCGGGTGGGACTTTGCCGGAGGGGGCAGAGTTCACCCCGGTTCAGTCCGGAGGGACGCACGAGGGAGGGAACCGCAGTACCGGAGGGAACCGCCAATGTGGGCCGGGATCATCGCCAAGCGGCGAGTCCCGGCCCACGCTGAGCAGCTGCTCATCAGCCAACTGTGGGTCAGCCAACGAGTGGGTCAGCTCAGGGTCGATGCGGTGACCTGTGCCGCTCCGTTGCCGAGGTAGAAGATGCCGGGCAGTCCCCGCGTCTCGAAGCCGGCACTCGGATTGCGGCGCAGCGTCGATCCGTCGATGACCAGCGAACCGCTGCGGTTGTTCGACACGAAGAAGATGGCACCGCCGCCCTCGCGTGCCGTGTTGTCCTCGATCAATGTGCCGAGCACCCGCAGCGTGAAGAGGTTGCCGTCGTTGTAGATCGCACCACCACTACCACCACCCGGCGTTCCCGCTCGGGAGGGATTGGCGCCGTAGCCAATCGCCTCGTTGTGGGTGAAGCGGCTGTTGATGACGGTCATCGAAACCCCGATGCTGCTCAGGCCGGCACCGTTCGAGCAGACGTTGCCGAGACCAGGCCCGCCACCGAACGTGCTGTTCACGACGTAGACCGGCTGATTGTCGTATTGGCTCAGCACCCGAACCGCAGCGCCGCCGACGTCAGGTCCGACGTCGTCACATCGGTTGCGGGTGAACATGGCGTTCACGATCTTGAGTCGTCCGCCACGGACGAAGATGGCGCCACCGCCGCCACCCTCGGACGTGTCGCCGATCGAATTGCCTCGGGTGAACCCGATGTTCTGTACGACCAGCCGAGGATGGTCTTGGTTCTGGCAGTGCGAGGTCGTCCAGACCTGGTCCGGGTCGCACGTGTTCATGTAGAGAATCCGTCGCGCTCCGTTCCCCGACAGCGTCACCAGTCCCCCGCCATCGATGACGACATCGGGGTCGGCGTTGTTGAAGACCTTGGCCGTCTCCTGCATCACGATCGTGATGGGGTCGGGTCCGCAGTCGAACGTGATGATGCCACCCTGAGCCACCGCGGCGACCACCGCCGCCGAGGTGCAACTCGCCGCGACTCCCCGATCCGACCACACGGTCGGGACTCGATGTGTCGACCGCCCGAGCTGCGGCGGGTACTGCAGCGCCGCCACTCGGATTGCCAACGACACCCGGGTCTGGTGACGCAACCGCCGGCCGCGGTCCGAAGATCCCGGTGCTGCCCTTGAACTCGGACGAGTCGGAGAACGCCAACATCACCTGGCCGCGGTTCATCCGGCCAGTGCCGAGTTGTGCCGTCCAGTGGGCGAAGCCGCCGCTGTCAGGATCCCGATCCAGGACGTTGCGATACACGAGTCGTACGAACGCCGCATCGTCGAGCGAGCCATACGTGTCGGCGAATTCCGGCGATCCGGCGAACGACGCTGACACCGCTTCGAGCGACAGGCCACGATCGAGCCGACCGTGCCAGAATCCCAAGCCCCCGGCATCCGGGGTTCGGTCGAAGTACCGCGAGATACAGGCGCTCGACCGAACGACCGTCCGCACCGAGGGGCGGCAAACCGATGATTCCGGTGCTGTCCTTGAACTCAGCCGAGTCGGAGAACGACAGCATCACACCACCCCTGGAGACCCGTCGTGCGGCGAGCTCGCCGGTCCAATGAGCGAAGCCACTGCTGTCGGGGTCACGGTCGAGCACGTTGCGATACACACGCCGCACGAACGCCGCATCGTCGAGCGAGCCATAGGCGGCGACGAACTCCGGCGACCTGGCGAACTGTTCGGAGACAGCGACGAGGCCCATGCCGCTGTCCAGACGATCCTGCCAGAAGGCACGACCGGGGCCATCCGGCGTCCGCTCGAAGTAGGCGAGATACAGCCGGTCGATGCTTCGATCGTCCGAACCCGCTACCGCCGACGGAGCCGCACCCACTTCCACAGCGGTGCCGACCGAGGCGAACACCCCACACAACAACGCCACCAGGAGCACACATCGACGACACGCCATACAGGTGAGCGTCGACATCCGAGCCGAGAAGCTTGAGGCTGCCTCTGGCACTGCACCTCATGTGAGGCTCGAAAAGCCCGATATTGAGCGGGATGGACACCGAAGTCGATGAGTTGCGCGTCCGCTTGACGCTGCTTCGGTCGATCGTGCCGTTCGGGTATGTCAACGTCGGCGCACTGATCCCTGCGTCGCTCGCCCTGGCTTTCGCGTCTGCCGACCGCGTCGATGCCGGACCCATGCGGTGGTGGGTCGGCTCGATTTCGTTGGGCGCACTGCTGCAGCTCATCGTTCTCCTTGCACGGCGACGATTCTGGGAGCACTCGGCACTTGGTTGGGAACGCACCTACGGCGTGGTCGAGGTGATCCTCGGAGCGGCATGGGGCACGGCGTTGGCCGTACACGTCGTCGAGGGAGAACCGTTCACCTACCACCTCCTCGTGATGTGTTTCCTCCTCATGACCACTGCGGCGAGTGTCACCGCGTTCGCCGGCTCCCCGCTCGTCGGCCGACTCTTCTTGGCCGGCCAGTGGGGTACTGCGACGGCCGTTTCGATCGGTCTCGGCGCCTACCAGATCACCGCCATGGCGTTGCTGGTCTGGGTCATGGCAGTCATCTACATGGGTTTCAACACCCGGCTGATGACGACGTCCGTGGTCGAACGAGACCGTGTGACCTGCCTGTCGAACGACCTGGCCGTCCAAGCGTCCACCGATTCGCTCACGGGACTCAAGAACCGAAGCGCCACGCTCTCTGCCATCCAGCGGCAGTTGGATGCCAAGCTCACCGTGACCGTCCTCTTCATCGACCTGAACAACTTCAAACGGGTCAACGACGAGTTCGGCCATGCTGCCGGAGACGCGGTGCTGATCGAAGTCGCGACACCGCTTGGCCGGGGCTGCTCGTGTCGGGGACATCGTCGGCCGGCTCGGAGGAGACGAGTTCATCGTCGCCCTTGACTGAACCAGCCGAACATCGGCACTCCGACACGATCGCAGATCGAATCGCATCCGAGATCGCAGCCGCCCACGGTTCGTGTCCCGAACTGGCGATCACCGCAGCCGTCGGATCGGCGAGGTCGATCGAAGGCACCAGCGCCGAGGACCTCCTCAGCTGCGCCGACGACGCCATGTATCGAGCGAAGGCTGCATGGCGATCGCGTGGCTCGCTGCGACCGCATGGCTCGATCGACCCGGAGTTCGAACCGCTCGACTGAGCGCTCTGCTCGCCTCGAAATCTCCTGATCGCGGGCCGCTTCTGGCGTCGCTCGGGACCTTGCGCGCCCGCCCGCATGGGCCGTTCGGCCCACTCTCCATATGAGCCGAATGGCACCTCATACCCCCTGAGGGCCTGCCGACGGGGCGGGTGAGGCAACAGCCAGGCGGACCCCGTGCCACGAAGCTCTGCACGACATCGGCGAGGAAACATCACACGACTCACAGCCGCGCTCGCCGTTTTCGCGGCCTCGCTGATCGTGGTTCCGGCCAGTGTCGACGTCGCCGGCGCTCAAGCCACCTGCCCGGCGGGAACGACTCTGCGGCAGCGCCAGATGGGGTACCGCCGGCACGATGGTCTGGCAGAACTCCGTCGCCAATCAGAGTTCCGGTGCTTCCCAGACCTACAACAACGTCGCCGGCAGCGTCGACCTCACCGTCACCTACACCGACCCGGCCAACGTCAACGAAGATCTCGACAACCCGTATCTCAACTTCGTCGCCAACGACAGCTGGGACGCACCCGTCTACACCAGAACGAACGGTGTGTACGGGGCCAACTACTTCTCGATCGTGATGAACTCACTGCGATCGGACCAGGTCGTCGACTGGAACTTCAACTTCACCAAGCCCGTCTTCGTGCCCGACTTCCAGGTCAGCGACATCGACTGGGCCGGCTACGGCTACAACAGCGGACGGGAGACCCCACGAGTCGTTCCAGGACGAGGTGGTCCTCGCCGCCCAGCGCGGCGGCAACACGATCACGTTCACCGCCACGGGCGGTTCCGGCATCATCGACCTCGGCGGCGGCCAACTCGTCGCCGGCCCCTACCAGCCGGGGGTCAACGGCAACGTCGCTCCGACCGATGCAGCCGGACGGGCCGTGCTCTCGCCGTCCGGCCCGGTCACCTCGTTCAACATGCAGTACTCGAACGGACCTGCCGACGCCGCCGCCGACTCACTCGACGGCAGTCCGCCGGCGCCGATCCCCGCAAACTCGCCCGGCGTCTCGAACAACCACGCTGTGGCCATCAGCGGTTTCACCGTGTGCGCCGGCAACCTGAGCCTCGGCGACCGCGTCTGGGCCGACGTCGACGGCGACGGGATCCAAGACGCGAACGAACCCGGCATTCGCCGGCGTGACCGTCACGATCAGCGACCTCGACGGCAACGTCATCGAGACCCAGGTGACCGACGCAAATGGCGGTTACCTGTTCACATCGTTCCCGCCGCTACGACTGGGTCATCTCGATCGCTGCACCCGCCGGCTACACACCGACCTACGACCGCGACGGCGGGACGCTCACGTCGACCCAGATCAACCCGACCTCCAGCGAGATCGAACATCGACTTCGGCCTCCGACCCGATCCGGGCACGATCAGCGGCACCGTCCTGACCGATCGCAACGACAACGGACTCCTCGAGCCGGCCGCATCCGAGGTTCCGCTGAGCGGTGTCACCGTCAACCTCACCGGCACCGACCTGGGCGGCAACGCGGTCAGCGCATCGGCGACCACCGCCGCCGACGGCACCTACTCCTTCACCGGAATCCCCGCCGGCAACTACACGGTCTCCGAGGTACAGCCGGCCATCGGCTACGTCGACGGCATCGACACTCCAGGCACGAACGCGACCTCGGGCGGCAATGACCAACACGATGTCACCCTCGATCCACTCGAGTCCTCGGTCGGCAACGACTTCGCCGAGATCCCGAATTCTTCGCTGTCCGGGACGGTCTACGAGGACCTCGACAACTCGGGGACGATCGACGGTGGAGAAGCCGGCATTGGCGGCGTCGCCATCGCTCTGACCGGAACAGACGCTCTGGGGAATGCCGTCTCGCTCACGACCGTCACGCTGGCGGACGGTTCGTACGTCATCCCGCGGCTGATCAGCGGAACCTACACCGTCACCGAGACGCAGCCTGCCGGCTATCTCGACGGGCAGGAATCGGTCGGCTCCAGCAGCGGGACCGTCGGGCAGGACACGTTCACCGACATCCCTCTGCCGTACGACGTCGATGCCAGCGGCTACGAGTTCGGCGAGCTGTTGGCCTCATCGCTCTCGGGCTCCGTGTTCGACGACGGCGGCAACCCCATTCAGAACGTCACCATGACCCTCACCGGTACCGACGACTTCGGCGACCCTGTCTCGCTCACCACCACTACCGCGGCAGACGGCTTCTACATCTTCACGAACCTGCTCCCCGGCACCTACACCATCACCGAAACCCAACCATCCGCATACGGCGATGGTCCAGACCGACTCGGAACGATCAACGGCACGACGGAGGGAACGCTCGGTAACGATGTGATCTCGAGCATCGATCTGGGCGTCGACGAGGACGGCATCGACTACGACTTCACCGAGACCCGCGGTTCGATCTCGGGATCGGTTGTCGACGACGGCGGCAACGCGCATCGCGAATGCCACCGTCACCCTCAGCGGCACGGACGCCTTCGGCAACACGATCAACCGGACCACCACCACGGCAGCCGATGGGACCTACTCCTTCGGCGACCTGGCCGGCGGCCTCTACGCCGTGACCGAGACCCAGCCCAACGGCTACGGCGATGGCCCAGACTCTGCGGGAACCGCAGGCGGCGACACCTCCATCAATGATCGGATCAGTTCGATCTCGTTGCCCGGCGGCGACGATGCAACCGGCTACGACTTCGAAGAAGCACGCGCATCGCTGTCCGGTCGGGTCTTCGTCGATCCCGAGAACGATGGCGCCTTCGGCACGACCGGCATCCCGGAGTCCGGTGTCACGATCACCCTCACGGGCACAGACGACCTGGGCAACACGGTCAACCGGATCATCACGACGGCGGCGAACGGCACCTACTCCTTCGATGATCTGCTGTCCGGCAGCTACACCGTCACCGAGACGCAACCTGTTGGGCTCATCGACGGCATCGACACTGTCGGTTCGGCCGGCGGTGGCACTGCCACGAACGACGAGTTCGGACCCATCGTCCTCGGTGGAGGTGTCGACGCCGTCGACTACGACTTCGCCGAACTGCCCCCTGCGGGCATCTCGGGTGCGGTCACCGACACCGACGGCAATCCCATCGCTGGTGTCACGGTCGATCTCACCGGGACCGACGACCTCGGCAATCCGATCTCCCAGACCACCACCACGACAGCCGGCGGCACGTACGTCTTCTTCGGCTTGCCGCCCGGCACCTACACCATCACCGAAACCCAACCAGCGGGCTACGGCGACGGTCCTGACAGTGCGGGAACCGTCGATGGCACGAGCAACGGCTCGGCCGGCAACGATGTGATCAGCACGATCGTTCTCGGCCCGGGCAGCATCGGCATCGACTACGACTTCTCCGAGATCCTCGCGTCCATCGCCGGCGACGTCGTCGACGACGGCGGCAACCCGATCCAGAACGTCACCATCACCCTCACCGGCACCGACGACCTCAGCAACCCCGTCTCCCTCACCACCACGACAGCTGCAGACGGCACCTACCTCTTCGATGGCCTCCTGTCGGGTACGTACACGGTGACCGAGACACAACCGGCCGGCTACGGCGACGGCGGCGAAACCGCAGGCACGAGCGGCGGCGACGACTCGGTCGATGACACCATCAGTGCCATCACATTGGCCGGTGGTGTGGCGGCAACCGGCTACGACTTCGACGAGAGCAGCGGCTCGATCACGGGCACCGTCTACCAGGACCTCGACAACAACGGGCTGCAGCTCGGACCAGAGCCGGGCATCGGTTCGGTCACCATCACGTTGTCCGGCACCGATGTCAACGGCACCGCCGTCAACGCCACGACAACCACCGATTCCGGCGGAACATGGAGCTTCGACGGTCTCCTCGCCGGCAGCTACACCGTGGTCGAGACCCAGCCATTCGCCTACCTCGATGGTGCCGAGCAAGCCGGGACCGGCGGCGGCAGCATCGCGATCAATGACGAGATCAGCGGCATCACCCTCGGTGCTGGTGCCGTCGCTCAGCCCTATCTCTTCGGGGAGCTTCCCCCATCCTCGATTTCGGGCGTTGTCTACAACGACCAAGACGACTCCGGATTCCAGAATGGTGCCGAACCGGGCATCAGCGGTGCAACGGTCGAACTGACCGGCACCGACGATCTCGGCGCCGCCGTGAGCTTCTCGACGACTACGGCCTCTGACGGCAGCTACAGCTTCGGCAACCTCCGACCCGGCACCTACACCATCACCGAAACCCAACCGGCCGGGTTCATCGATGGTGCCGACGGTGTCGGCACCGCCGGTGGCGACAACTCGATCAACGACACGACCTCGTCCATCGCGCTCGCTCCCGACACCGATGCCACCGGGTACGACTTCGGCGAACTGGACGGCGCCTCGATCGCGGGTGCCGTGGTCGATGACGGCGGCAACCCGATCGAGAGCGTGACCATCACCCTCACCGGGACCGACGACCTCGGCGCACCCGTGACCCTGTCGACGACGACCGCGGCAGACGGCACCTACCTGTTCGAGGGTCTCCGCCCCGGCACCTACACCATCACCGAAACCCAACCGGCCGCCTACGGCGACGGCGGCGAAACCGCAGGAACCGCCGGCGGCACCGTGGCCAACGACTCGATCTCGAACATCGTGCTCGGATCGGGCGACACCGAAACCGGCTACGACTTCGACGAGACCCGCGGCTCCCTCACTGGCACCGTCTACGAAGACACCAACAACAACGGCACCCATGACACCGGCGAACCCGCCATCGCCGGCGTCACCATCCGCCTCACCGGAGTCGACGACTACGGCACCCCCATCGCGCTCCTCACCACCACCGCAGCCAACGGCACCTACACCTTCACCAGCCTGATCGCCGGCAACTACGCAATCCGCGAAACCCAACCCACGAGCTACTTCGACGGCATCGACACCGTCGGCACCGCCGGCGGCACCCTCGGCAACGACGACATCACCGCCATCACCCTGCCCGGCGGCGCCAACGCCACCGGCTACGACTTCGGCGAACTCCTCGCCTCCAGCATCACCGGCACCGTCGTCGACGACGCAACAAGCGGCATCGAGAACGTCACCATCACCCTGAGCGGCACCGATGATCTGGGCAACCCGGTCTCGGCGATCACAACCACGGCGGTGGACGGCACCTACTCCTTCACCAACCTCCGCCCCGGCACCTACACGATCACCGAAACCCAACCGGCTGGCTATCTCGACGGAGCGGACTCGATCGGCACGTCGGGCGGCGACAACACCGTCAACGACATCATCTCCACCATCAACCTCGCCTCCGACACCGACGCCACCGGCTACGACTTCGAAGAGATCGTTGCCTCGAGCATTTCCGGCACCGTCGTCGATGATGCCGGGACCGGCATCATCGACGTGACGGTCACACTCACCGGCACCGACGACCTCGGCGCACCCGTCACCCTCTCGGCTACCACCGCAGCCGACGGCACCTACTCGTTCACCGACCTCCGCCCCGGCGACTACGCCATCACCGAAACCCAACCGGCCGCCTACGGCGACGGCGGCGAAACGGCCGGCACCATCGGCGGCACCGCTGTCGGCGACGACACGATCAACGATCAAGTCAGCGCCATCGTGCTTCCTGCCCGTTCGGATGCGATCGGATATGACTTCGACGAGACCCGCGGCTCCGTCTCCGGCACGGTCTACGACGACCTCGACGCCAACGGCGCTCACGACATCGGCGAACCCGGTATCAGCGGCGTCACCGTCGAACTCGCCGGCACCGACATCAACGGCGACCCGGTCACCCTCTCCGCAACGACCGCAGCAGACGGGACCTATCGATTCGAGTACCTGCTCACCGGCACCTACACCATCACCGAAACCCAGCCCACCGGCTACGCCGACGGCCAAGACACCATCGGCACCGCCGGCGGCGACAACACCACCAACGACGTGATCGCGACGATCGGGCTCCCCGGCGGCGCCAACGCCACCACCTACGACTTCGGCGAAGTCGTCGCGGCGAGCCTCGCCGGTTCCGTGGTCGACGACGGCGGCAACCCGCATCGAGAGCGTGACCATCACCCTCACCGGGACCGACGACCTCGGCGCACCCGTGACCCTGTCGACGACGACCGCGGCAGACGGCACCTACCTGTTCGACGGTCTCCGCCCCGGCACCTACACCATCACCGAAACCCAACCCGCCGCCTACGGCGACGGCGGCGAAACCGCAGGCACCATCGACGGCTCGGCAGTCGGCGACGACACGGCCAACGACTCGATCAGCGCCATCACGCTCGGATCCGGAGCGTCGGCCGTCGGCTACGACTTCGACGAAACCCGCGGCTCCCTCACCGGCACCGTCTACGAAGACACCAACAACAACGGCACCCATGACACCGGCGAACCCGGCATCGCCGGCGTCACCATCCGCCTCACCGGAGTCGACGACTACGGCACCCCCATCGCGCTCCTCACCACCACCGCAGCCGACGGCACCTACACCTTCACCAGCCTGATCGCCGGCAACTACGCGATCCGCGAAACCCAACCCACGAGCTACTTCGACGGCATCGACACCGTCGGCACCGCCGGCGGCACCCTCGGCAACGACGACATCACCGCCATCACCCTGCCCGGCGGCGCCAACGCCACCGGCTACGACTTCGGCGAACTCCTCGCCTCCAGCATCACCGGCACCGTCGTCGACGACGCAGCAAGCGGCATCGAGAACGTCACCATCACCCTCACCGGCACAGACGACCTCGGCGCACCGGCCTCGCCTGCACCACCACGACAGCCGCCGACGGCACCTACCTGTTCGACGGCCTCCGCCCCGGCACCTACACCATCACCGAAACCCAACCGGCCGGCTACCTCGACGGCGGCGAAACCGCCGGCACCGCCGGCGGCGACGACACCGTCGACGACGTCATCTCCACCATCAACCTCGCCTCCGACACCGAACGCCACCGGCTACGACTTCGACGAAGTGCGGGCCTCGAGCATCGCCGGCACGATCACCGACGATGCGGCAACCGGCATCGCCGGCGTGACGATCACCCTCACCGGCACCGACGACCTCGGCGCCCCTGTTTCTGCGACCACCACCACCGCGGTTGACGGCACCTACACCTTCAACAACCTCCGCCCCGGCACCTACACCGTGACTGAGATCCCAACCCGCCGCTTACGGCGACGGCGGCGAAACCGCCGGAACGGTCAACGGAAGCACCGTCGGTGTCGTCAGCAACGACCAGATCGCGGCCATCGCTCTCCCGAGCAACACCAATGCCATCGACTACGACTTCGACGAGACCCACGGTTCCATCGCCGGCACCGTCTACCACGACCTCGACGCCGACGGCATCAAGACTCCGGGCGAACCCGGCATCGGCGGCGTCGCCATCGACCTGACCGGCAGCGACATCAACGGCGCCGCCGTCGCCAGCACCACCACCACCGGGGCCGACGGCACCTACAGCTTCGGCGATCTCCTCACCGGCACCTACACCATCACCGAAACCCAACCCGCCGGCTACGCAGACGGCGGCGACACCATCGGCACCGCCGGCGGCGACAACACCACCAACGACGTCATCACCACCATCAACCTCCCCGGCGGCGCCAACGCCACCGGCTACGACTTCGGCGAGGTCGTCCTCGGCCAGCTCTCCGGCTCGGTCTACATCGACACGAACAACTCCGGAGTGTTCGACGCAACCGAGAGCGGCATCTACCGGTGTCCAGGTCGACCTCACTGGCGTCGACGACCTCGGCGCACCCGTGTCGCTGACCACCAACACTGCCGCCGACGGCAGCTACAGCTTCACGAACCTCCGCCCCGGCACCTACACGGTCAGCGAAACGCAACCGGGCGCCTACAGCGACGGACTCGACGCCGTGGGTACGGCCGGCGGCACGCTCGCCAACGACTCGGTCTCCGACATCGTGCTGGGATCCGCAGGCTCCGGCAGTGGCTACGACTTCGGCGAGCTCGAAGGAGCCAGCGTCGGCGGCACCGTCGTCGATGACGGCGGCAACCCGATCCAGAACGTCACGCTCACCGTCTCCGGAACCGATGACCTCGGAAATCCAGTGAGCCTGTCGACCACGACAGCGGCCGACGGCACCTACCGGTTCACCGGCCTCCGTCCCGGCACCTACACCGTGACCGAGACCCAACCCACGGACTACGGCGACGGTGGCGAAACCGCAGGCACTGTCGACGGCACCCCCCTCGGCGACGACACCACCAACGACCAGATCACCGACATCACCCTCACCTCCGGGGCAATCGGTAGCGACTACGACTTCGACGAGACCCGCGGTTCCATCTCCGGCTCGGTCTACGTCGACCTCGACGGCAACGGCACCCGCAGCGGCGTTGACAGCGGAATCGGCGGCGTCGACGTCACGCTGAGCGGAACGGACGATCTCGGCAACACCGTGAGTCTGTCGACGACCACCGCGGCCGACGGCACGTACACCTTCGCCGACCTTCTGTCCGGCGACTACACCGTCACCGAGCCGACTCAGCCGACCGGACTCATCGATGGGCGAGAAGAAGCAGGTACCGCGGGCGGCGTCGCCGGCAACACACCGGCCACCAACGACATCATCTCCGACATCCCCCTCGCTCCGGGTGAGAACGCCACCGGCTATCTCTTCGGTGAGTGGACCGACGCCATCATCGGCGGCTCCGTCGTCGACGAACTCGGCCAACCGATCCCCAACGTCACGATCACGCTCACCGGTACCGACGACAACGGCGCTCCCGTCACTGGCACCGCCACGACTGGTATCGATGGCTCCTATGCCTTCACCGGCCTGGCCCCGGGCACCTACACGATCAACGAGGCACAGCCAACCGCCTACGGAGATGGCGGTGAACTGGTCGGCACGGTCAACGGCAGCACGGTCGGCAACGCCACCGACGATCAGATCGCCGACATCGTGCTCGGACCGAACGAGACCGGAATCGACTACGACTTCATCGAGACCCTGGGCTCGCTGGGCGGCACGGTCTATGACGACGTCGACGGCAACGGAACCCTCGGTGGATCCGATACCGGCATCGGCGGCACCACCGTCACCCTCACCGGCACAGATGCCAACGGCGCTGCAGTCAGCGCCACCACCGTCACGGCGGCAGACGGCACCTACACCTTCACCGGCCTGGTCGGCGGTACATACGCCGTGACCGAGACCCAGCCTGCCGGCTACCTCGACGGAGCCGAGTCCGCCGGATCCGCAGGGGGCGACACCACGGTCGACGACGCGATCTCCGGCATCGCCACCACTGGTGGTGCAGATGAGATCGGCTACGACTTCGGCGAGATCGACGCGGCCAGCGTGTCCGGCTCGGTCGTCGACGACGGAGGAAACCCGATCCCGGGGACGACGATCACCCTCACCGGTACCGACGACCTCGGCGCCACCGTGCTCCTGACCGACTCGACAGATGCCACCGGCGTGTACTCCTTCGACGGGCTCCGTCCCGGCACCTACACCGTCACCGAGACCCAGCCCGTTGGCTACGGCGACGGCGGCGAGAGCGCAGGCCCGACCGGCGGAATCGTCACCGATGACCGCATCACGAACATCGTGCTCGGGCCGGACACCGACGCCATCGACAACGACTTCGACGAGACCCGTAGCTCCATCAGCGGCAGCACCTTCGACGACCTCAACAGCAACGGCACCCAGCAGGGTGGCGAACCGGGCATCCCCTCGGTCACCGTCACGTTGACGGGGATCGATGACGTCGGCTCGGCCGTCAACCGCACCACGACCTCCGACATCAACGGCAACTTCGGCTTCGACGGACTGCTCTCCGGCACCTACACGCTGACCGAGACGCAACCGGCCGGCTTCGTCGACGGTGCTGACACCGCCGGTACCGCCGGCGGCGACGACACCACCCAGAACGACCAGATCTCGGGCATCCCGATCGGTCCGGGTGTCGACGAGTCCGGCTACCTGTTCGCCGAGGTTCGTCCGGTGGCGCTGACCGGCTCGGTCTTCGTCGACGACGACAACGACGGAACCCGCGACGCGGGAGAGTCCGGCATCGGTTCGGTCATCCTCAACCTCAACGGCATCGATGATCGGGGTCAAGCCGTCTCGACCTCCACCACGACCGCAGCGGACGGCACCTACGGCTTCTCCGGCCTCCGCCCCGGCACGTACTCGATCTCCGAAGTGCAGCCGGCGGCCCACCTCGACGGCATCGACAGCCTCGGCTCGGCAGGCGGCACTCTTGCCGCCGATCGGTTCGATGGCATCGCCCTCTCGTCCGGCGAAATCGGCACCGACTACGACTTCGGCGAGCTCGCCCCGACCGCGATCTCCGGTGCTGTCTCAGACGACTTCGGGACTCCGATCAGCGGTGTGACGATCACACTCGACGGCACCGACGACCTCGGCTCGACGGTCTCGACCACGACCGCGACTGCAGCCGACGGCACCTACACCTTCACCGGCCTGCGCCCCGGCACCTACTCGGTCACGGAAACCCAGCCCGCGGCCTATGCCGACGGCGGCGAGACCGCAGGCACCGTTGACGGCACGACGGTCGGCGACGACACCGCTGACGACACGATCACCGCCATCACCATCGGCTCCGGCCAGACCGGCATCGACTACGACTTCGACGAACTCACCGCCACCATCAGCGGCCAGGTCTTCCTCGATGCCGATGGCGACACGGTCCCGAGCATCGGCGACCCCGACCTCGCCGGCGTGACCATCGATCTGTCCGGCACCGACATCAACGGCGCCACCGTGTCGGCGACGACCACGACGGTGGCCGACGGGACCTACACCTTCGACCAACTCCTGGCCGGCACCTACAGCGTGGCCGAGACCCAGCCCGCCGCGTTCCTCGACGGCATCGACTCCCCCGGATCGACCGGCGGCACTGCTGACAACAACCCCGGAGGCGATGTCATCTCGGGAATCCCGATTGCGCCCGGAGCGGATTCGATCGCCAACAACTTCAGCGAAGTCGAGGCCGGAAGCCTCCGCGGATCCGTCATCGACGACGGCGGCAACGGCATCGCCGGAGTCACGATCACGCTCACCGGCACCGACCACGTCGGCACCGCCATCTCGATCACCACCACGACGGCGACCAGTGGCACCTACCTGTTCGATCTCCTCGCCCCGGGCATCTACGCAATCACCGAGACACAGCCCGCGGCCTACGGCGACGGCGGCGAGTCGGCCGGCACCGTCGGCGGCACCACCGTCGGCGACGACACGGCGGACGACACGATCACCACCATTGACCTCGGCTCCGGTGAGAACGGCATCGACTACGACTTCGATGAGATCCGCATGTCGATCTCGGGCACCGTCGTGATCGACACCAACGGCAATGGTTCCGCCGACACCGGCGAGACCGGCATCGGTGGCGTCACCATCGACCTCACCGGCATCACCGTCGACGGTGCTCCGATCTCGGAGGACACAACGACGGCCGCAGACGGGACCTATGCCTTCGGCGATCTCCTCGCCGGCACCTACACGATCACCGAGACCCAGCCCACCGGCTACATCGACGGCCTCGAGTCGGCCGGCTCGGCCGGTGGCACGGTCACCGACGATCAGATCAGTGCCGTTCCGCTCGCTCCCGGAGTCGACGCAACGGACTATGACTTCGGTGAGGTCGAGCCGTCGGCCATCGACGGCTCGGTGAGCGACGACCTCGGTCGGCCGATTCCCGGAACGATCATCACACTCACCGGCACCGACGACCTCGGCAGCCCCGTGTCGGTGACCACCACCACCGCGGCCGACGGCACCTACACCTTCCTCGGCCTGCGCCCGGGCACCTACACCATCACCGAAACCCAGCCCACGGGCTACGGCGACGGCGGCGAAACCGCCGGCACCGTCGACGGCACCACCGTCGGCGACGCCACCACCAATGATCAGATCACCGGCATCGTCCTGACGAGCGGTAGCAGCGGCATCGACTACGACTTCGACGAGACGACGGGCAGCCTCTCCGGCGCCGTGGTCCACGTGACGGGATCGGGCGACGCACCGATCTCCGGGGTCACCGTTGACCTGACGGGGACCGATCTCGACGGCGCCGCAGTTGCCGCATCGACCACCACCGCCGCTGACGGCACCTACACCTTCGACGGTCTCCTGGCCGGCGACTACACCCTCACCGAGACCCAGCCGATCATCTTCGTCGACGGTCCCGAACGGGTCGGCACCGCCGGCGGTGACGCCACCGTCAACGATGTCATCAGCGGCATCCTGCTCGCAGCCGCCGACGATGCCACCGGCTACGACTTCACCGAGACCGGAACCGTCCTCACCGGCCGGGTCTGGCTCGACCGCACCGGCGACGGTGCTCCCGACCCGACTGACGACCTCGACCTCAGCGGGATCACGATCGACCTGATCGGTCCGGACGGATCCATCGTCGCCACCACGACCACCGCCCCCGACGGCACCTACGCCATCGGCGGCCTCGTGGCCGGCGGCTACACGGTTCGCCAGACGCAGCCCCCCGAGTGGGGTTCGATCACCCCGAACGACGTCCCCGTCGTGCTGCCGGTGACCGGCCTGAGCGGCGTCGACTTCGGCGAGCAGGCAGGGGCCATCTCCGGCACTGTGTTCGGTGACGACGACACCAACGGGATCGACGACCAGGCCACTCCTCGAACCGGTGTGCCCGTCACCCTGAGCAATGCCAGTGGCGTCGTGGCCACCACGTCCACCGACGCAGCAGGTGCCTACGTCTTCACGGGCCTCCCGGCCGGCGACTACACCGTCACGATCGCAGCGCCCGTGAGCGGCACCTTCACGACTCCCAACGTCGGCACCGACGACGCCATCGATTCCGATGTCGACCAGTCGACAGGCCGGGTGCTCGTGCCACTGGCACCAGGTCAGGTCGTCACCGACATCGATGCCGGACTCGTCGAGATCGTGCAGGACGTTGCGATCGAGATCACCACCCCGGACACCACCGTCGAACTCGGCGACGACGTGCCGTTCATCATCACCGTGACCAACCCGGGCAACGTGCCGATCGTCGGCGGCGTCACCGTGACCATCCCGGTGCCGCCCAACACCTCCTTTGTCTCGGCGACGGGATCCGGTTGGACGATCACCGTCGTTGACGGCGTGGTGACGGCCACCCGCTCGAATACGCTCGCCCCCGCCGAGGCGGCCCCGTCCATCACGCTCATCGTCAAGCCGACCAGACCGGGAACCATCACCGCCACAGCCCAGGTCGCTCTGTCCTCCGGCCAGACCGAGACGACGCAGACGAACAACCTCTCAGCTGTTCCGATCACCGTGGTCAGAACGACCACCATCATCCCGAACCTGGCCTATACCGGCGGTTCGTTGCTACTACTGCTGCTCATCGCCGGCGGCCTGATCGTCAGTGGCCGCACACTGATGCTCGTCGGAGCCCCTCGACGCCGAGAAGACGACTAACCACAGACCTGTCGGAACAACCGAACGGCGTTGCCCCCCAGGACCTTGTCGACCTCGGCGGCATGGAATCCCCGGCCGATCAGGTCGGCGGCGACATCGTCGAATTGGCGGTACTCGGTGAGCACCGGTTTGTAGTTGGCGTCCAGATCGGTCCCGATGGCCACGTGGTCGACTCCGACCAGGTCGACCAACCGGCAGATCTCGTCGACGTACTCGGCGAGGGTCGTTGCCGTGACACCCGCCGGCCAGGCTCCGATGAGTCCACCGGCGTCGGCAACGACTCTGGCGTGGTCGTCGGTGAGCAGGCGTGGGTGATCAGTTCCGGGACCGGCCAGATGACTGTGGGAGATCACGATCGGGTCGACCGAGATCTCGAGTGCACCAACGGTCGTTTCGAAGGTGGCGTGAGCCAGATCGACGATCATCCCCAGGTGGTTCATCTGCTCGACGACCTCGGCACCGAATGGCGTGAGCCCGCCGTGCCGAGGTGCCTCGGTTTGGATGTCGCCGAGCTCGTTCACGCGGTAGTGCACCAGGGTGATCATTCGGGTGCCGACATCGGCCGCGTCGATCAGTCCGTCGAGCTGGCCGTCGAGGAAATCAGCGCCCTCGCACGAGACGAAGGCCGACCCGCTCCCGTCGGCGTGGGCTGCCTCGATGTCGGCCGCAGTCAAGACCTGTCGCACGTCATCGAACAACGACCGGAGCCCAGCCAGCTGGCGATCGTGATCGACCCTGGCCTCGCCGGGCTCGAACGGGCGGCCTGCCGCCAGTCCCCCGGTTGCCGTGGGTCGCAGCACTGCGAGGTCGGCGACGGTGGACACGCTGACACAACACACGCCGGCGTCGGCGGCCTGCCGAATGGTCGCCGCGGCGGTCGACGTCCCCAGCAATTCGACGATGGGAGACGTGTCCTCGTAGCCGGCAAGGAAGCAGCGACCGGGGTGAGCGTGGAGATCGAGCCATGGGCCGTGGGTCGTCACGACGAGGTCTCCGTGGCGGCCAGCTCGTCGACGATCTCCTGTTTCAGCGCAGCCGGGACATTGAGCTCCACTTTGTGAAGCCGGCACAGCCAGGCGAGATCGACCGTCGTTGACATCCTCCGACCCTAACGATCAGTCAGCGACGACGTCAGGCGTGAACAGCGCTTCAATCGACTCGTCGAAGACTTCGGCGATCTTGAAGGCCAACGGAAGACTCGGGTCGTACCGCCCGTTCTCGATTGCGTTGATCGTCTGCCGCGACACGCCGAGCGCGTCGCCGAGTGTCCCCTGGCTCCACGACTTCGCCGTACGCAGCTCACGAACCCGGTTCTCCATCAGACAGGTGCGCCCCGACGGGCTGCAGCAATCGACCACGCCGCCATACCGGCGGCATAGATCACCCACGGTCCCCACCGGTTGGTGTCGAGACCGGCCATGGCCAGGAACCCGACGGTCAGGGACACGACCATCGCCACGCCGAAACCGAAAGCCATGGCCGACAAGTGGATCTCCCGCTGCATCTCGTCGATCCGGCCGAGGTGCCGGACGACGGCGCGGACTCCCCACAACGCCGGGATGACCGGAGTGAGTGCCAGGGCGATTTCCCACCAGGCAGCCGGGTCGAAGTCGACCAACAGCGTGACCGCGAAGATCACCACCACGTAACCGATCACCGCTGGACCGAAGTCACGGGCGTAGGCCGCCCCGACCCGTCGATCGACTTCACTTTTCGAGGACGTGTTCACCATGGATCAGATGGTAAAGGAAACTTTCCATATGTCAAGGACACTTTCCAGAACGTTTCGACACCGTCCCGCGGCTCAATCGAAGATCGGGTTCGCCCTGTTCGGGTCGGGATCCTGGTGCAGCGCCGCCTTCACACCGTCCACCACGCGCTGCATGTTGCGTCGATGCTCCTCGACCCGCCGCCGCAGGATCTCGGGCACCCGATCGGGCATGTTCTCGATCGCGTGGGAGATGCCGGACGGACCGGGGCCCAGCGTGAGCGAGTAGCGCAGCCGGGTCGAGCCGGCGATGCCGGTGACCTCGAAACACCACTGGGCACCGGGGTTGTCCTGGTCCGAGGTGACCCAGCCGAACTCCTTGCCATCGACGAAGCGATGCACGAAGCAGTCGACGTCCCACTCCCCGATCGCTCGATGGGTGTTGCTCCCGATGAACTTCGCGCCGAGCGCCGGTCCTTCGACTCCGTCGGCCCACCTCGCACCGACCGATTCCTCACTGAACTGCGAACTCAAGGCCGGATCGGAGACCATCGCCCACACGTCGGCCGGCTCGGCCTTGATGTCGACCTCGACAACGGTGCCGGGCCCGTCGGCGAGCGTCGGCGGGTCGGACGGGCCACTTGCCCACGCCATGCCGTACGTGTCGATGAACGTGATCTCACGGGCCGGGTAGCGAGGCGCAGTCCGGAAGCCGGTGCCGGTGGTCCACGCCACCGGGATCATCGCGATCGGAGTGTTGTCGGCCGGGATCCCCAGCAGCTCGACGAGCTCCGCCTGCTTGCCGAGGATCGCCGTCGTCCACGCCGTACCGAGACCACGAGCTCGCAGCGCGACGCAGAAGCTCCACACCGATTGGATGACAGAGTCGAAGAGTCCGGGGCGGCCACTGCCGTCGTGGACACCGATGATCGTGGGGATGACGATCGCCGGCACCTCGGCGAGATGCTCAGCGAGGTACGCCGCCGATTCCATCACCCGCTCCTGTGGGTGACCTGTTCCGGCGATGCGGTCACGAGCCGAGATCATGAACTCACCCCCGGTGGCCATGTAGAGCTCGGCGATGGCCGCTTTCACCGTGGGGTCGGTGACGATGATCCAGCGCCGGCTGCCTTGATTGCCTCCCGACGGCGCCTGCTCGGCGATGTCGATGCACTCCATCAGGAGATCGATGTCGACCGGACGCTCGAGGTCGAGACGCTTGCGGACGGCGCGAGTCGTGGTCAACGCCGCGTCGACCGACGCGGTGTCGATCTCGTCTGCGGTGATCGATTGCCGGGTTCGGTCCGTCGTCATCGTTGTCCCGTCGTCGCTGCGGCCTCTTCGACTGGGTTTAACACGCGCCGTCTGGCACGTCGAAGCGGCACGGCCAGGATCTGCACATGAAGAATCGGGGGAGGTCATGGAAGACTCGGCCCCATGTCCGGTTGGGAACCAGAACTCGAAGAGCTGCGTCGACGGGAGGCGCTGGCCGAACAACTGGGCGGGGCCGACAAGATCGAACGACAGCACCACTTCAACAAGCTGACCGTGCGGGAACGGCTCGATGCCATCGTCGACAAGGGTTCGCTGTGGGAGCTCGGCAAGACGGCCGGCGTCGCCACCTACGACGACGAGGGCAACCTGCTCGACCTCCTGCCGTCCAACTTCGTGTTCGGCCTCGCCGAACTCGAGGGCAGACCTGTCGTCATCTCGGGTGACGACTTCACCGTGCGGGGCGGGTCGAACGATGCGTCCATCTCCGCCAAGCGGGAAGCGTCGGAGAGCATGGCCGTCGAGATGCGGCTCCCCCACGTGCGCCTCCTGGACGGCATGTCCGGCGGCGGCTCGGTCAAGACCATCGAGATGGCCGGGCGGACCTACATTCCCGTCTTGCCGGGTTGGCACACCGTCATCGACCACCTCGACATCGCACCATCGGTGTCGCTGGTCCTCGGCTCGGTCGCCGGATTCGGTGCAGCGCCAGGGCAACCACGTCGCACTACTCGGTGATGGTGCGCGACTCGTCGCAGATGATGATCGCCGGCCCGGCCCTGGTGGAACAGGCCGGCCTCGGGTCGGTGAGCAAAGAGGAGCTTGGGCCACGCATCGATCCACACCCGCAACGGGGCGATCGACGACGCCGTCGACAGCGAGGAGGAGGCCTTCGAGCGAGCGATCCACTTCTTGTCGTATCTGCCGAGCAGCGTCGACGAACTGCCACCGATCGAGAACTGGAAGGACGACCCCGGTCGACGCGAAGAGTCGCTGATCGACATCATCCCCCGAGAGAGCCGCCAGGCCTACGACATGCATCACATCATCGAGGCGGTCGTCGACCACGACAGCTTCTTCGAGATCGGACGACACTGGGGCACGTCGATCATCGGCGGCTTCGCTCGCCTCGACGGCGTTCCCGTTGCGTTGTACGCCGAGAACCCGCGGATCTACGGCGGCGGGTGGACCGCCGACTCCTGCAAGAAGCTCACGCGGCTCGTCGATCTCGCGTCGCTGTTCAACCTCCCGATCATCCACCTCGAGGACTGCCCCGGTTTCGTCATCGGCAAGGAGTCAGAACACGACGCAACGGTTCGGGCCGGTTCGACCGTCCTCGTGGCTCTCCAACGTGCTCGCGTGCCGTACTGCACGGTCGTGATTCGCAAGGCGTTCGGCATCGCCGGTGCGTCGAACCGCAAACCCGGCACGAACTCGATGCGTATGGCGTGGCCATCCGGCGACTGGGGGTCGCTCCCCCTCGAGGGCGGCCTCGACGTCGCCTACAAGGCAGAGCTGGCCGACTCCGACGATCCCGAGGCGTTGCGGGCCGAGATCGCCGAACGGCTCAACCGGTATCGCTCCCCCACCGATCGGCCGAGTTCTACGAGATCGAACAGATCATCGATCCACGCGACACCAGACCGATGTTGTGCGACTGGGTCCGCCTCGCCCGGCGTACGTTGCAGCCCGGCCCGGATCGGCAGAGCTTCCGGCCCTGACACGACTCGGTGAGCCGGGACGACCGTCAGTTGTAGGCGGTCTCGCTGTGTTGTGTGGTGTCGAGTCCGGTGAGCTCCTGCTCTGGAGTGACACGTAACCCCATCGACAGATCGAGCCCTTTGGCGATGGCGAACGTCGCCACGAACGCAAAGACGCCGACAACGACCGTTGGCGAGGACCTGCTCGAGCAACAGACCAGCACCGTCGCCCTCGATCAGTCCTCCGTCGAACGCAGCCGCCGAGCGCAGAAGGGCTGGCGAAGACACCGATCAGCAAGGCCACCTACGAGGCCACCGACCATGTGGACGCCAACGACATCGAGGGCGTCGTCGTAGCCGAACCGGACCTTCAGCCGAACGGCGTAGGCGCACGCAGCACCGGCGACGAGACCGACAGCGAGCGCACCATTGACACCCATGAACCCGGCGCCCGGCGTGATGCCGACCAAGCCGGCGACGATGCCGGACGCAGCGCCGAGTGTGGTGGCGTGGCCGTCGAGCACCTTCTCGACGACGAGCCACGACAACATCGCCGCCGCTCCGGCGATGAACGTGTTGGCGAAGGCCTGGATGGCGAGCGTGTCAGCGGCGAACGCCGACCCGGCGTTGAAGCCGAACCAGCCGAACCAGAGGATGCCGGCACCGATCAGCGTGAAGGGCAGGTTGTGGGGCAGCATCGGCTCGTGCGGCCAGCCCTTGCGCCTCCCGAGCACGATGGCGAGGGCCAGTGCACTGGCGCCGGCAGCGACATGGACAACGGTGCCGCCTGCGAAGTCGAGGCTGCCCCGCATGTTCAGGAACCCGCTCTCGGCACCGTCGGCGCCGTTGAACCGGAAGACCCACGCCCACGCCGGGATGAAGACGATCGTGAACCAGATCGGCACGAACGCGACCCAGGCGGCGAACTTCATGCGACCGGCAACTGCGCCCGAGATGAGCGCCGGGGTGATCGAGGCGAAGGTCAGGGCGAAGAACACGTCGCGCAGTGCGTCGCCGCTGATGTCGCGCAGCAGAACGTTGTCGAAGGTGCCGATGAACCGGTTGGTGCCCGTCGAGCTCAGGCTGTAGCCGAACAGGTACCAGACGATCGGGATGATGCCGAGACAGATCATGTTCATCATCAGCATGTTCAGCATGTTCTTCGAACGGCTCATGCCGCCGTAGAACAGCGCCAGGCCGGGGACCATGAACAGCACCAGTGCGGCCGAGATCATGATCCATGCGTTGTCACCGGTGTCCATGGCGGACCTTTCGTCGTGGAAACAGAACAGCGACAGGTTGCCGTCAGCATGCGTCGGCCGTGTTTCTCGTTTGTTTCGGCTGTGTGAACCAGCGACCCGAGGACAGGCGGGCCCTCAGGCCCCACGTCACGAGTGGGACGACGCACCCGGAGAGGTCATGGCGATCTGCGGTTCGTGACCTTTCGTCCTGGCGAGCCCGACTTCTACGGTACGGCGTGGTCACCCGGCGCTGGGTTCCCCGGTCTTGGCCCCCTGGCGTTGACCCTGTTGTTCTGAGCTCGACGATCGGGTTGGCCTTGGCGACACAGCCCGTCCGGTGCTAGCGAGTCGTCATGACCATCGAACTCCGCAACGCAGCCTCCCTGCCAGAGCCGGCCGGATTCAGTCACGTCTCGATCGCTCCCGCCGGTCGTGTCGTGCACCTCGCCGGCCAGATCGGCAGCGACGAAACCGGAGCGCTGGTCGACGGTCTCACTGCCCAGACCAGCCAAGCGCTCGACAACATGGTCGCGGCGCTGGCTGCCGCTGACGCCGGTCTCGCTGACCTGGCCAAGGTGACGATCTACATCGTCGACTGGACCGAGGCCCGTCAGCCCGAACTCTTCGCCGGACTCGCCGGCGCGTCGACCAGACTTCCCCTCGTCCCCATCACGCTGATCGGTGTGCAGTCACTGTTCCTCGACGCCGCGCTGGTCGAGGTCGAGGGCGTGGCGGTGCTCGCCGACTGAGCTTCCGAATGGGTGTCGGATGGCCGATGCCGTAGGCTCGCCCGAATGGTCGAATACGGCGTGATCAGCCTCTGCGATCACCTCGCACCCCCTGACGGCGGCGCACCGGCAACCCAGGGCCAGCGACTCCACAGCATCAGCGACCAGGCGGAGCGAGCCGAGCAGGCCGGGTTCTCGGTGTCTTCGGCGTTGGCGAGCACCACTTCAGCAACTACATCCTTCCCGCCCCCGAGCTGCTCCTTGCCCACGCGGCGGCCCGCACGTCGACGATCCGGCTCGGCACCTCGGTCACGCTGTTGGCGAAGCGCGACCCGGTCCGGTACGCCGAGGCCTTCGCCGTCCTGGATCTTCTGTCCGACGGTAGAGCCGAGGCCACGTTCGCCCGCGGTGTCTCGGAGCGGACAGCACAGGTCTTCGGGATCGAGGACTTCGACCAGCTGCGACCGATCTTCGACGAACATCTCCGCCTCGTCCTCCGCCTCCTGACCGAGGAACAAGTCACCTGGCAGGGCGAGTTCCGGAATCCGATAGAGGACCTTCGGCTCGAGCCTCGCCCGATACAGACAGCCGAGCGAGGCGTTCTGGATCGGTGGCGGCCTGTCCGAGATCTCCGCCGACCTGGCTGCCGAACTCGGCCTGCCGTTCCATCTGCCGAGCTTGTTCCGGTGGCCGGTCGACTACGCAGCGATCACCGAGCACTACCGAACCGAGAGTGAGCGACACGGGCACTGCGGTCGTGTCGGGTTCCCGACGTATCTCCATGTCGCCCACACCTCCCAGGAAGCCGAAGGCACGGTGGCGACCACATCTCGAGCAGCTACGTCGATTTCGCGATCGGTACCCGCAGCAGTTTCGGCCGTCCCACCGACTTCGACTCGCTGCTCGCCGGTCCTGCGATCTGTGGCAGTCCTGCCGAGGTCGTCGAGCGAATCATCGAGATCAACGAGGTGCTCGGCCTCGACCGCCAGTTGTTCCTGATGGACGTCGGCGCACTGCCCGAGCGCGAGCTCCACGAGGCGTTGGACCTGATGGGCAGCGACGTGCTTCCGACGCTCCCGACTGACACAAGACCGGCAACCCGAGGCTATGACCCCCGGAATGCATGCCTCAAACCTCGGGTTTGGGACATGCATGCCTCGGGGGTCGAGCCTCGGACTCAGCTGAGGACGTCAGAGGCCCAACGCTCGGCCAGCGTTGCGTACACGCCCTGATCCCAGGAGAACTCGACCGTGTTGCCGTCGGGATCACGCAGCATCGTGATGTAGCCGATCGGCGCCGGCATCATCGTCGGCGGCATCCCGAGACAGTCGACGGCCTTCGCCCTCTCGGCGATCGCATCGATGTCGTCACGGGCCGGCATCTCGATGCCGAAGTGGGCAAACGGCGCCAACGTGGCCATCGGCGCTGCTGCGAACGGATCCTTGCCGGGGAAGAACTGCGCCACGACGAGGATGAACGGGTTGTTCGTCTCGCCCGGCATGCCGAGCCACGCTCCGTAGCCGGCGTCGTCTTCCCGCTTGTCGATCAGGCGTAGCGGCGTGAAGTCCTCGTACCACGCGATCGTGGCATCGATGTCCTTGACCCGAAGCGCGATGTGCGTCCACCTGGGCTCCTTGGGATGCAGGGTGTAGGTCGGGACGTGCTCACTCACGGGTCGCTCCGGGGACGTGCTCGGCGGCGCATGCACCGTCTGGCAGCTGAACAGGAATGGTCGCGACGGTACCATCGGTCAGTTGGTCAGACCAGCGCCGTTCGGACATCGACGACAGCGCCAGGGCTAGGGTTTGGCCCGATGGTCCGACCAATGGACCAAACGAGTGAACGCAGCCATGAACGACCTCCCCACCTTCGAGCCCATCTCCCGCGAGACGGTCAGCGGTCAGATCCGCGTCCAACTCCTCCATCGCATGACGACCGGAGAGCTCGCTCCCGGCAGCCAGATGCCGTCCGAGCGGGCGCTGTCCGAGCAGTTCGCGGTCGCCCGGACGTCGGTACGCGAGGCCATGCAAGGTCTGGTGTCGATGGGCGTGGTCGAGCGTCGGGGCAACCGTTCCTACGTGGCCGAGCATCTGCCGGACGTCCAAGTCGAGCAACACGACACGCACACCTCCTTCGTCGCCGATCTCTTCGAGACACGACGAGTCCTCGAGGTCCCCATCTTCGAAATGGCCGCGGCCCGAGCCGACGACGCCGCCCGGGCTGCGGTCGCCGACCTCGGCCGACGGTTCGACGGAGACCTCGAACTCGACGATTTCAGAAGGCTCGACCGCGAGTTCCACACCACGATCGCCGCCAGCTGCAACAACCCACTCCTGATCGAGCTCTACGGCAAGGTGCTCGACCAACTCTTCCGATCACACGAGTTCGACTCGCTGCTCCGGGCAGAACAGAACCGGGACGAGGTGCGTCGCATCGTCGCCGCTTCCTCGAGAGCCCACCGGGCCATTGCCAAGGCCTTTGCCGCGGGCAACGCCGAGGCGTGTCGAGCCGAGAGCGTCAAACACCTCGACGACGTCGAACACTCGATGGTGACCGACCTCGCCTGAAGCGCTCTCGCCGCCGAAACAACGCTGAGCTAAGGTCGGTCAAGCGGTGGTCAGTTGGTCTGACCACGCCACTCGGGGAGGCTCATGACACGGTTCGCGCATCAATCGGCCCTCGAGACGTGCTGGTACCCCGTCGCCGAATCGGCCGACGTCGGTGACCGGGCGTTATCCGTTCGCCTGCTGGCGAAGGACTACGTGCTCTGGCGGGGAACCGACGCTGCTCTCGTCGCCGCACCGGACCGATGCCCTCACCGTGAGGCGCCCCTCTCGATCGGTGAGGTGAAGGACGGCGTCCTGGCCTGCGCCTACCACGGCTGGGCCTTCGGCGACGGCGGCACGTGTGTCGAAGTTCCGTCGTCCGGACCGGGAGCCGCCGTGCCACCGAGCGCCCACCTCGTGTGTGTCACGGTGGAAGAGCGCTACGGCCTCGTGTGGATGTGCCCGGGCGAGCCGGCTCATCCCCTTCCCGCCATGAAGTGGGACACCGATCCTGAGTTCCGTCGCATCAACACCGGCATCGAGCCCTGGGCCGTGTCGGCACCACGGATGGTCGACAACTTCATGGACTTCAGCCACTTCCCGTGGGTGCACACCGGCACCTTCGGCGGAGCCCAGGACCCCATCGTTCCCAAGCTCGATCTCGAACCGCTCGACGCTGACTTCTTCGGCTACGCCTACGAGGTCGATGCCGCCAACCCGGACGAAGCAGCGGCCACGAGCGGAAGCACCGACGCTGTTGTCCACCGCCACATGTCCACCGGGTTCCATCTGCCCTTCATCGTGCGATCGACCATCCGGTACGCCGACGGTCTCGAACACATCCTGCTCCTGTGCTCCACCCCGGTCGATGACACCAACTCGCTCTTCACGTTCGTGGTCTGGCGCAACGACGACTTCGACACCGACCCACAAGAGATCATTGCCTTCGACCGAGCGATCGGAGCCGAGGACAAACTCATGCTCGAACAGATCCCGGGCACGTTGCCGCTCGATCGTGTCGGTCTGGCCAACGTGCAGTCGGACAAGCCATCGGTCGAGTGGCGCCGACGCCTGGTCGAGCTGATCGAGCGCTTGCCAGACTCGACAACTACACCGAGCATCACAAACCCGTCCGCAGGGAGCACACCATGAGCATCTCCGGCATGAATCACGCCGTCTTGTACGTCCGGGACTCCCGGGTCCACCGTCAGTTCTACGAAGACGTCCTCGGGTTCGTCACGGTTGTCGAAGCACCAGGCCAGTACGCGTTCATGCGGGCTCCGAAATCGGCGAACCACCACGACATCGCGTTCTTCACCATCGGCTCCGCGGCCGGACCATCAGACGCCGGTCGATCGACCGTGGGCATGTACCACCTCGCCTGGGAGGTCCCCACGCTGGCTGATCTCGTCGCCATGAGGGACAAGCTTCAAGCGGTCGGATCCCTCGCCGGCGCCTCGGACCACGGCGTCAACAAGAGCCTCTATTGCAAGGACCCGGACGGTCTCGAGTTCGAGGTGATGTGGCTCGTGCCGGCCGAGTTCTGGGGTGATGCCGAGCATCAGGCCATCATCCAGCCGCTCGACCTCGAGGCCGACGTCGAGAAGTTCGCTGCCCTGATGGAGTCGAGCGTCGTGAATCTCGCCAACAAGTACTGCTACTTCTTCGACGATGACGAGTTCGTCGAGACCGATCGGCCCGGCTTCCGGCGCCGGGTCATCACCGGCGATCATCTGCAGCTCTGCTTCTGGCGCATCGACGGAGGGTCCGAGGGTTCGTTCCTCCACAAACACGACGACAACGAACAGCTCGGGATCATCGTGCGAGGCGCCCTCGACTTCCGCATCACCGACGACCAGGCCGACGAGAGCCGTGATGTCATCGGGGCCAACCAGGCCTACCTGGCACCCAAGGGTGTCTGGCACGGCCAGAGCGTGTTCGTCGGCGACGAGGAACTCGACGAGTGCTGGATCCTCGATGTGTTCTCGCCGCCCGCGCCAGGACCTGATCGAGGGTGGCGCCTGATGGCGGACTGGCGACTGGCCGTCGACATCGGCGGCACCTTCACCGACGTGGTCCTCCTCGACGGGCAGAGCGGCCGCGTGGTCGTCGACAAGACGTTGACCACACCGGGAGCACCCCTCAACGGCGTGCGCACAGGAGTGACCCAGCTGTTGGCGAAGGCCGGGGTCACCCCGGCCGAGATCACGGCTCCGATCGTGCACGCCACCACCCTCATCACCAATGCCCTCATCGAGGGCAAGACCGGTCGGGCCGGGTTGGTCACGACGAAGGGTTTCGGCGACACGCTGCTCATTCGCGACGAGCATCGCTACGACATGTACGACCTCCAGATCGAGTTCCCCGCTCCCCCGATCCCGCGGGACCTCACCTTCGAGGTCGACGAACGCGTCGAGCGCCCAGGGGCAGGTACTCACCGGGCCCAGCACCGAGGCCCTCGACGCGCTGACCGACGGAACTCCGCTCGGCCGACGTCGAGTCCGTGGCGATCTGCCTGCTCAACTCCTACGTCAACCCGTCCAACGAGATCGCGGTCGCCGCGCACCTCCGCGACGCGCTCGGTGTGCCGGTCTGCATCTCGGCCGACGTCTCGCCCCAGATCCGTGAGTACCCACGCATGGTCACCACCGCGTGTAATGCGGCGACGATGCCGGTCATCGGCCCCTACCTCGACGAACTCCAGACCTGGCTGGCAGCCGAGGGGTTCGGCGGTTCGGTCTTGATGATGCTCTCCAACGGCGGTGTGGTGTCGGCCGACGACGCCGCCCGCGGTCCGATCCGCCTCGTCGAGTCCGGCCCCGCGGCCGGTGCACTCGCCGGGAGCTGGTTCGCCCGCCGTCTCGGCGTCGACCGCCTCCTGTGTTTCGACATGGGCGGCACCACGGCAAAGGCTTGCCTGATCGAACACGGCGAGCCGGAGCTCACCAACACCTTCGAGGTCGCACGGGCCTACCGGTTCAAGAAGGGTTCCGGTTTCCCTGTGTCGGTGCCGTCGGTCGACCTCGTCGAGATCGGGGCCGGTGGCGGCAGCCTCGCCCGTATCGACCAGTTCGGTCTCCTCAAGGTGGGTCCCGAGTCAGCCGGGGCCGATCCCGGACCTGCCAGCTACGGACAGGGCGGCAGCGTCCCCGCGGTGACCGACGCCGATGTGTTGCTCGGCCTCCTCGACCCCGCAGCGTTCCTCGGCGGTGACATGCCCCTCGACGCGTCGCTGGCCGAGGCAGCGGCGAAGGTCGTGGCCGACGCACTCGGGCTCGATGTGATCGACACCGCCGCCGGCATCCACGAAGTCGTCAACCAGAACATGGCAGCCGCGGCCAGCATGCACGGTGTCGAGATGGGCGTCGACCTCCGGGGCGTCCCGCTGATCGCCTTCGGTGGGGCGGGGCCGGTCCACGCCTGCGGCGTCGCCGAACTGCTCGACGCCGACACCGTGGTCTTTCCGGTCAACGCCAGCGTGCTCTCTGCGTTCGGCACACTCGTGTCGCCGGTTCGTATCGACCTCGCCCGCTCCTTGCCTCGTATGATCGATTCGATCGACGGCGGGGAACGGGATGCTCTCCTCGACGAGTTGCGAGCCGAGGGGCGCCGAGTCCTGACCGCAGCCGGCGTGCCCAGCGATGCGGTGGTGTTTCGCTACGGCGTCGACGCTCGCTACGCCGGCCAGGGCAACGAGATCACGATCTGGGTCGGCGAGGGCGAGGACTGGCCGGCCACCGCCACCGACGTCGTCGCATCGTTCGAGTCCGAGTACCGCCGGATCTACGGCATGACCATTCCCGACGTTGCCGTCGAGGCCATCACCTGGCGCCTGTCGGCATCGGCCACCACCTCCATCGTCGAACCAGACCTCACACTCGCTCCCGCCGACGGGCCGCCGGCTCCGAAGAGCACGCGACCCATGGTCTTCGATCGCGGCGTCCCGGCCGTGGAATCTCCGGTCTACGCACGATCCGACCTGGGCGCCGGTGCCACGTTCGATGGCCCCGCGGTCGTCGAGGAGCGAGAAACCACAACAGTCATCCGGCCCGGCTGGCGGGTCGAGGTCGCCGCCGACGGCAGCTTGATCGCCACCCGAACCAGAGCCGCGACCACCGAGGTGTCCCCATGACCACGATCGATGCGCAACGAGCAGGCTTCGACCCGATCGAGCTGGAGATCCTGTGGCAATCGCTGATCTCGACAGTCAACGAACAGGCGCGGGCCCTGCAACGATCGGCGTTCTCCCCCATCGTCCGCGAGGCGGGCGACCTGGCCAACGCCGTGTTCGATCGCCGGGGCCGCATGGTCGCCCAGGCCGTCACCGGCACGCCCGGCCACATCAACTCCCTCGCCATCGGTGCAGTCGAAGATGCTCGACGAGTACCCGATCGACACGCTCTCGCCCGGCGACATCCTCATCACCAACGATCCCGTACAAGACGGCAGGCCAGCTACTCGACGTCACGGTGCTGGTCCCGGCGTGGCGCAATGGCCAGATCATCGCCCTCTTCGGATCGACCATTCACCACACCGACGTCGGTGGCTACGGCATCGGAGCCGGCGGCCGCGACGTGTTCGAAGAGGGCCTGTGGATCCCCATCTGCAAGCTGATGAAGCGGCGGCGAACGCAACGACGACGTCTGGAAGTTCATCCTCTCGAACGTCCGCCAGCCCGATCACATGGCCGGCGATCTCCACGCCCAGATGGCGTCCGGCGAGGTCGGGGCCCAACGGCTCAACACCTTGTGTGAGGCCCACGGTCTCGACGACATCGAGGAACTGGCCGACGAGATCATCACCCGCTCCGAAGCAGCGACCCGCAAGAGCATCAGTGAGCTGCCGAGCGGCACCTACGAAGCCAGCGCCGTGCTCGACCTCGCCGACGGGGCGAAGATCGACATCGTCTGCGCGCTGATCGTCGACGCCGCAGGCCGGCGAGATCACCGTCGACTACGAGGGCACGTCGGAGGCCTCGCCGTGGGGCATCAACGTGGTGATGAACTACACCCACGCCTACACCACGTTCACGGTGCGGTCGGTGCTCAATCCCGACATCCCGAACAACCACGGCAGCCTCGCCCCGATCCTGGTGAAAGCGCCGGAGGGGTCGATCGTCAACGCCGTCTCGCCACAGCCGGGCACCGCCCGCCACGTGGTCGGCATGTTCCTGCCGAACGCGCTGCTGAAGGCACTGGCCCAGGTGCGCCCAGAGGCAGCAATGGCCGAGGGAGCCGGAGCGGTCTGGACGATGCAGGTCAACGGGAATCACCCGGACGGCTCACCGTTCATCACGGCCATGTTCACCTACGCGGGAGGTGTCGGGGCCCGGGCCGCCAAGCCCGGCCTCAATGCGTGCTCGTACCCGACCGGCGTCTCGGCCGTGCCCATCGAGGTGGTCGAGGCATCCGCTCCGATCCGATTCCACGAGAAGTCGCTCCGGCCCGGTTCGGGTGGAGCCGGCACCCAGTTCGGCGGGCTTGGGTCAGGCGATCGAATTCACCGTCGACACCGAGCGTCCCTGGCAACTCAACGCCGTGACCAGCCGGCTGGCTGACCCGCCCCTCGGCATCTTCGGTGGCGAGGCCGGCGACGCCGGCAGCTTCAAGGTCAACGGCGAACCCGTCCAGACGCAGGCCCGCATCACGCTCTCGGGCGACGACGTGATTCGCCTCGAACTCCCCGGCGGCGGCGGGTACGGAGCCCCGCAGTAGCCATGGCTCCGCCCTCCACCAGTCGTTCGTCATCGACGACATTCGACCCGCCGCTCACCTTCGCTGGTGTCTGGGCCGAGTCCGTCGCCTCGCACGCGAGCCTGAGCTTCCTCGTCTTCGAGGGACCGACGGGTCACGTTGCCGAGTGGACCTACGGCGACTTCGACCGCGAGGTCGCCGGCGTCGGCTCCCACCTGTCGCGAGGTCGGCGTCGTCGCCGGCAGCACCGTGCATCTGGCCCTGACCAATTGCCCGACCTTCGTCGCTGTGTGGCTCGCTGCCAACCGCCTCGGAGCGACCATCGTCCCCAGTGACCCGATGGGCACCACAGACGAACTCCAGGATCACATCGAGCGAACGCAACCGATCGTCGGCTTCTGCTCCACGTCCCGGGCCGACGTCTACCGAGCGGCTGCCTCGGACGACCTCACCATCATCGAGGTCGACGAATCCGCGGTCAGCGTCGCCTCGTTCCACTCGGACGGAGACCGCGACCCCGAGTTCGCCGACTGGGCCGCACCAGACCCCACCGATCGAGCGGCGATCATGTTCACGAGCGGCACCACTGGCCGTCCCAAGGGGGTCGAGATCACCCAGGCCAACTATGCCTTCGCCGGCAAGACCATGGCTGAAGCGGCCGAGCTGACCCACACCGATCGACAGCTCGTCGTCCTCCCGTTGTTCCACGCCAACGCCCAGTACTACTCGTTCGCCTCGGCCATCTGGGCCGGTGCATCGGTGGCGCTGATGCACACGTTCTCGGCCAGCGGCTTCCTTCCCCAGGCGGCGCGCCACGGGGCCACCTGCGCCAGCCTCTTCGCCGCTCCGATGCGCATGATCCTCGCCCGCGGTGCTCCGGTCGACGGCCTTCGCCTCCGCCACTGCTGGTTCGCCCAGAACCTGGCAGACGACCAGTACGAGACGATCAGCACCTGGCTCGGGGTCCGCCCCCGCCAGCTCTACGGCATGACCGAGACCATTCCCGCGGTGCTCACCGACCGGGCCGCCGACACCCAACCGGAGTCGATGGGTTTCCCCACCGTGGGTTGCACGGTCGACCTCCAGGACGCCGCCGGCCGATCGGTGGTGGCAGGCGAGGTGGGCGAGATCGTCGTCGGCGGCGAACCCGGCATCACGCTGTTCGCCGGCTACCTCGACGATCCCGACACCACGGCAGCGAGCTTCCGCCATTCGTGGTTCCGTACCGGCGACCGCGCCCGCCGCGACGCCGAAGGACGGTTCTTCTTCGATGGCCGACGGTCTGACGTGCTCAAGGTCGCAGGCGAGAACGTGTCTACCGTCGAGGTGGCCGGCGTCCTCAGTGCCCACCCCGGAGTGCTCGAGGCCGCTGTCGTCGGTGCCCCCGATCCGATCCGAGACGAAGTGCCTGTTGCGTTCGTGGTGGCGGCCGACCAGGCGAACCCACCGACCGGCCGACGAGCTGCTGGACTGGTGCCGCACTCGGTTGACGAAGGCAAAACAACCGCGTGACATCACCTTCCTCGACGAACTCCCACGGACCAGTGTTGGCAAGATCCGCAGCTTCGTCCTGCGAGACCAGTCCGCTCCCCGACCGCCGCCTCCCCAGCCACGCTCCCCCCAGGGACAGAGCAACCGACCGAAAGACGAGGTTCCCGCATCGTGACCGACACCCTCGACCCCACCGACACACCCGTGGCGCTCCACCCATCGTCGATGCTCACCGCTGGGCTGCTCGACAGCCTCGGCGACTCCATCGACGATGTTGCCACCGCAGCCACCTTGCCCCCTGAGCTCTACACCTCGGGCGAATTCCTCGACTTCGAGATCGAGTCGTTGTTCATGAAGGAGTGGCTCTGCGTCGGCCGGGCCGAACGCATCCCAGAGGTGGGCGACTGGTTCACCGTCGACCTGGTCGGCGAGCCGCTGATCATCACCCGGGACAAGGAGGGCGCCGTCCGTGCGATGTCGGCGGTGTGTCAACACCGCGCCATGCAGGTCTGCGATGGCACAGGCAACAGCTCAACGTTCAAGTGCCCATACCACCACTGGACCTACGGACTGGACGGCCGACTCCTCGGCGCACCGGCGATGGAACGCACCGAGAGTTTCGACAAGGCCGACTACGGGCTGCCCAACATCGCCGTCGAGGAGTGGATGGGGTTCATCTTCGTCAACTTCGACGATGACCCGGCTCCCCTGGCACCGACCCTCGAACGCTATTCATCGTTCGTTCACAACTACGACCTCGAACAGGCGATCTGTCCTGGCACATTCACGCTCGAGAATCTGCCGTGGAACTGGAAGGTCATGTTCGAGAACTTCAACGACGGTTACCACGCCAACCGCCTGCATCAGTACGTCCAGGACTTCTGTCCGTCGTCGATGACCGGCTTTCCCGTGCCCTGGTCTGACGACTCGAACGTCATCTTCCGCACGGCGGGCTACACCCACAAAGATGGCGGATTCAACGCAACCCATCGGGCGATCATGGAGATCTTCCCCGGCCTCACCGAGGAGGAACGCAACCGTTCGACGTTCGCATTGATGCCGCCCACCTTGTGTTTCGGCACCGCTCCCGATCAGTGCTTCTTCTTCCTCGTTCGGCCGACCGGACCCGAGACCATCGACGTCGAGATCGGCTACATCTTCCATCCGTCCTCCCTCGATGATCCGCTGTTCGAGCAGAAGATGGCGTTGTCGGACGCCGGCGTGCAAGTGTTCGTCGAGCAGGATCAGGACGCAACCACGAAGGTCCAACGCGGTCTACGGTCCCGCTTCGCACCTCGGGGTCGCTACTCGTGGCAGGAGGAGAGCCACATCCAGTTCAACCGGTGGCTCGTGCAGCGTTATCGCGCCGCCTGGCCGACACACCGGTCCTGATCATCCGATCAGCACCGTCAACCGAAAGCAAACAGGGGAGAAATCAAATGTCCAGAAGTGTCCAGAGACTGTTGGCGATGTTGTTCGCCTTGATGATGGTCGCCGCCGCATGCGGTAGTGACAGCGAAGATGCCGAGGGTGGCGACACCACCGAAGGAGCGGCCGAGACAACCGAAGCGACCGATGGCGAGGAGGGTGGCGACACCACCGAGACGACCGAGGCCATGGTCGAGGAAGTGACCGATGAGCTGGTCACCCAGTTCGACGCCAACGGCGACGGTTCGATCACCATCGGTGTGGCTGCCGCCGGCCCCGCAGACGACGGCGCCTACTATCAGGCAGTGGTCGATGCGGCGAAGCAGATCTCGACCGACAACGGATTCAACGACGTCATCGTCGTCGACGAGATCGAGGCTGCCGACGCGGCAACGGCGCTCTCGGATCTCGCGGCCCAGGTCGACATCGTGATCGTCGGAGCGTCCGAGATCGCCGAACCGCTCGGCGACCTCACCGAGCAGTTCGCCGATGTGTTCTGGTACTGCAACTGCGGCGCCGGCTTCCCGGAGACCCCGGGCCTGGCCCAGAGCCTCGACGATGGTTCGGAAGTGGCCTACACCGCCGGCGTGGCCACAGCGCTTCTGATGGAAGGCGGCAGCAGCACGAGCGTCGTCATGATCGGCTGCTGCGAGCTCGGCTTCGAAAGGAGTTCCAGCTGGCCTTCGAGTTGGGTCTCACCAACACCGATCCGAGCCTGACGTTGACCTACGTGCCGAGCGGTGCCTTCCCGTTCGACTTCGACAACGTGGCCAACGCAACCGAAGCGCTGAACAACGCGGTCGACGGTGGCGCGGCGGCAGTCGTCCCCTACCTCGGTGGAGCTCACCGACCGGTGGTCGAGGCGGCCAACGGTGCCGGCCTGATCACCATGAGCGCCGGCGATTCCAGCGTCTGTGGTGCCTGACGAGGAGCTCGACTACAGCATCGCCGTCCGCTTCGACGGCGGCGATTACGTCAGCGCAATCTTCCCGCAGATCCTGAGCGGCGACGTCAAGGAGGGCGAGATCAAGGTGTTCCGTGTCGGGGTCGATCCCGAGCCGGGTGCCGAGATCTGCGATGCCACGCCAGAGCAGCAGGCGGCGATGGACGAGGTCTACGCCCAGATCGCCAATGGCGACTTCGCCGCCGAGTTCGGCGCCATCAAGGGCGAGGCCTACGGCTGATCCTCAGCTGCTGATCACGTGACCTCCCCGACTCGAACCGACGGTGCCACACCCGCCGTCGAGCTCATCAACATCACCAAGCGGTTCGGGCAGGTCGTTGCCTGCGACGCCGTGGATCTGACCCTGCACCGGGGTCGGATCCACGGCGTGTTGGGCGAGAACGGCGCAGGGAAGTCGACGCTCATGAAGGTGCTGATCGGGTTGGTGCTGCCCGACAGCGGGCAGGTGAAGATCGACGGCGAGACCACCCGGATCCTGGATCCGATCGACGCGGCAACGAAGGGAATCGGCATGGTGCACCAGCACTTCAGCCTCGTCGATGCCCTGACGGTGTGGGAGAACGTTGCCCTCGGCGACGTCGGTCGACTCGATCCCGGCAAGGTGCGAGATCGGGTCGGCGACATCAGCCGGCACTACGGGCTCACCATCGATCCCGACGCTGTCGTCGGCGAACTCCCGGCCGGGATGCGCCAGCGGGTCGAGATCATCAAGTGCCTGCGCCGCGATCCCCAGACGCTGATCTTCGACGAGCCGACCTCGGTTCTCACCCCGGGCGAGTCCGAGCAGTTGTTCGCCGCGTTGCGTCGAGTGGTCGACGAGGAAGGCAGAGCGGTGGCCCTCGTCAGCCACAAACTCGACGAGATACGCCACGCCACCGACTCCGTCACGATCATGCGGCACGGCAAGGTGGTCGAACGGATGGCCACCGCCGATGCCGATGCTGCGTCGCTGGCGCGAGCGATGGTCGGGCGCCCGGTGTCCCTTCGCTCCGAACGAGCCGCCCTCGGCCTCGCTCCCACGTCCCAACAGGAAGCCCCCGCCTCCCGAGTGGGAGCGGATGTGGCCGCCAGATCGACCGAGTCGCCACCCAGTTCGGCGGTGTTGGAGATTCGGGGGGCGACGGCGCTCGGCGCCGACGGTCGCCGGCTCCTCGACGACCTGAACTTGAGCGTCCGACCGGGCGAGATCGTCGGCGTGGCCGGCGTGGAGGGCAACGGTCAACGCGAACTGGGCGACCTGCTCTCGAGCCTGCTGCACCTGCGATCCGGCGAAGTCCTGGTCGACGGAGATTCGGTCAAGACCGGGTCTGCCGGGGCCATGGCCCGAGCCGGGATCGCCGTCGTGCCCGAGGACCGCCACGACTCCGGCTGTGTGCTCGACATGACGGTCGCCGAGAACCTCTTCCTGGCTGACCCCGAACGGATCTCGACCAGAGGTGTGATCGACCGCAAGCAGATGTCTCGCCCGGGCACGCGAGCTCATCGACCGTTTCTCGATCAGTTGCGAGAGCCCGGACGCGCCCCTCTGGTCGCTCTCGGGCGGCAATCAACAGCGCGTCGTGCTGGCTCGCGAGCTCGCGCACGACCCCAAGGTCCTGGTGGCGGCGCAGCCGACCCGGGGCCTCGATGTCGGCGCCATCGAATACATGTCAGAGCAGCTCAGGGCGGCGGCCGCGAGCGGCGTCGGCGTGCTGTTGATCTCGACCGAACTCGAGGAAGTGCTTGATCTCGCCGACCGCCTGATCGTGCTCAGCCGAGGCTCAGTGGCGGGCGAGATGCCACGGGAGAATGTCGACATCGAGCGGCTCGGGCTGCTGATGGGCGGCGCCTTCATCGACGATCCGGCCGAGGCCACCGCATGACCGATGTCGTCTCGCAACCCGTCGACAACAGCCCTGACGAGGTCGCCGCTGCAACCAGGGGAGGCCACCTCGTCATCGGGGAGGTGATCACCCTCTACGCCGTGTCGGTTCTCGCTGCCTTGGTGCTGGCCGGAGTCCTGGTCACCGCGACCGGCGGATCGGCCACTGATGTGCTCGATGCTCTGCTCGACGGCAGCGTCCGTAACCCCGGCCGATGGGGACTCACGATCGGCGCCGCCGCCCCACTGCTCCTGGTCGCTCTCGGCACGATCGTGAATGCGAGGGCCGGTCTGGTCAACATCGGCCAGGAAGGTCAGCTTCTCGTCGGCGCCGCGTTCGCGACCTACGTCGGCACCGGCCTGGCCGGACCCGGCCCCATCGTCATCGTCGCACTCTGCATCGCCGGCATCGTCGGTGGAGCACTGTGGGCTGGAATCGCGGGCGCCCTGCGCTATTGGCGAGGCGTTCCCGAGGTGCTCACGACGCTGCTCCTCGTCACCGTGGCCGCCCAGGCGATCGGCTATGGCCTGAAGCACGAATGGCTGCTCCTCGGCGACGCCGGCGACCGAGCCAACCGCAACCAGGTCAGCGATCAATTGGCCGACGACACCCGCATACCTCGCATCACATGGTTCGGCAACGAGTTCCCGCTGACGGTCTTCCTCGCGATCGGCTTGGCCGCCATCGCTGCATTCGTGCTCGCTCGAACCGTGCCCGGTTTCCGCCTGCGCATGCTCGGCCAGAACCCCCGCACCGCGCAGCGCGCCGGTGTCGGCGCCACCAGGTACGGCATGGCGTCGATGCTCGTTTCCGGCGGGTTTGCCGGTCTTGCCGGCGCCACGATGTTGGCCGGCGGAGACTTCGGCAACTACCAACTCGTCCCCGGCTTCTCGACCAACATCGGCTGGACGGGTTTGCTCGTTGCCCTCGTCGCTCGTGAGCGAGCTGTGTCGGCGATCGTCGTGGCGTTCGTGTTCGCCTCCCTTCGCACCGGCTCGGGATTCCTCGCCGCGACCGGCGTCGAGCGGAAGATCGCCGACGTCGTGCAGGCCCTGCTCGTCCTTGCACTCCTGATCCCCCCGGCCATGCTCTACATCCGCGAACGCCGACGAGCTGTCAATGCCTCGAAGGAGCGAGTCTGATGAACGCCATCTGGGACATCATCTCCAACTCGATCACCTACGAGAGTGCGGCCAGAGGGGCCGTCCTCCTCATGTTCGCCGCATCCGGCGAGTGGGTCGCAGAGCGTGCCGGCACCCTGAACATCTCGGTCGAGGGCATGCTCCTCAGCGGCGCATTCGCCGGCGCGGTGGCCATCGATGCAACCGGATCGCTCACCGTCGCCCTCGTGGCCGGAGCCCTGGCCGGCCTGGCCCTCGCTTCGATTCAGGCCAACCTGAGCCACCGTCTCCCGGCCGATCAGTTCGTCGTCGGGCTCACCATCAACATCCTCGTTCTGGGGCTCGTCGGGTTCCTCGACAACGAACTCGAACCCGCCGTCGCCGCCATCGATCCGGTGACGATCCCGGTGCTGAGCAAGATCCCGCTGATCGGCTCTGCGCTGTTCGAGCAGATCTGGCCGTTCTACCTCATCTATCTCGTCGTGCCGTTTGCCTGGTGGCTGGTGTATCGCACCCGCTGGGGGCTCGAGGTTCGCGCCGTTGGCGAGGACCCGAACTCCGCCGACGTCTCCGGAATCCAGGTCAACAAGCGCCGGAGGGAGGCGATCTACTTCGCCGGTCTCACCTCGGGTTTCGGCGGCGCCTACCTCCTCGCATCGGTCAACAGCTTCGTCGACTCGATCGTCGGCGGTCGCGGCTTCATCGCGATTGCCGCCGTGATCTTCGGTGGCTGGACCCTGAAGGGTTCGGTGGCCGGATGTCTGCTGTTCGGGGCTGTCGTCTCCTTCCGGCTCTCGCTTCCCGAGGCCGGCGTCGATTCTGTCAACACCGAGTTCCTCCAGGCGCTCCCCTATCTCGTGACCATCGCCGGCATGGCGCTGTTCGCTCATCGTGTGCGGCCCCCCGCGGCCCTGACCCGACCATTCCTCCGGGGCCTGAAATAGCCAGATCAACCGACGAAAGGCAACTGATGAAAGCGATGCTCTACCACGAGGCCGGTGGCCCTGAGGTGCTGCAGTACACCGACGTGCCGGACCCCGAGCCGGGCCCCGGTGACGTCATCGTCGACGTCGGCGCCGCTGCACTCAATCGACTCGATGTGGTTCAACGGAACGGTTGGTTCCAGATGCCGGGCTTCAGCTATCCCCACATCGCCGGGATGGACATCGCCGGCACCGTGAGCGCCGTCGGTGATGCCGTGACCAGAGCGGCCGTCGGCGATCGGGTCGTTGTCGACCCCTCGCTGGCCGGGGTGGCGGACAACTCGAAACTGACCGGGATGGGCGACCTCTTCGGCGACCTCGGCATCATCGGCGGAACCGTCGCCGGCGGCTACGCCGAGAAGTGCCTGGTGCCGGCCTCCCACGTCTACGTGCTGCCGGCCGACATGCCGATCGAACACGCAGCGATCTTCCCCACCTGTTATCTCACCGCGGCGCACGCCCTGTTCAAGGTCGGAGGCCTCGAACGAGGCGAGACGCTGATGATCCACGCCGCCGGTTCCGGGGTGTCGACCGCAGCCATCCAGCTGGCGAAGAACGTCGGCGCCACCGTTCTCGCCACCGCCGGCTCCCAGGAGAAGTGCGAGCGGGCCCTTGCGCTCGGCGCTGACCACACGGCCAACAACCGAACAGACGACGTGGCCGGTTTCGCCAGGGAGATCACCCATGGCAAGGGCGTCGACATGGTCTTCGATCACGTCGGTACCGCCTTGTTCGGACCGTCGCTGTTCGGGCTCGGAGTACACGGCCGGCTCGTGTGCTGCGGGAACTCCTCTGGCGACGAGGCAACCATCCCCTCCCTCGGCTACCTCTTCCACTCGGGGATCAAGATCATGGGATCGGACCCGTATCGACCGGAGGAGTTCGGTCCGGTGTGGGACACCTTCTGCCGGGGTGGATTCGAGGTCGTCATCGACTCCGAGTTCGCACTCGCCGATGCGGCCGAGGCGCAGAGCAAGATGCTCAGCAACGACTTCTTCGGCAAGATCCTCCTTCGTCCCTGATGTTGTCGAGCGCATGTTTGAACCTCGAGACGCCCCCTACCCCGAGCTCAAGAAGAGCCACACGATGGCCAGCAAGGGCCGGCCATGGACCGACTACAAACCCCCGCCGGCTGCCCCGGTGTGGGCCGCCATCGAGGGACTCGGCCGCTACTACATCCTCCTCGCAGCCCTCGAGCTCGATGTGTTCGACGAGCTACAGCGCCTGGGTCCTGCGACGGTGGACACCATTGCCGACGCCATGGACGTGCCGGTCGACCATCTCCGTTCGCTGCTCGACGGCGTCGTTGCCCTCGGCCTGCTCGATCAGTTCACCGACATCTACGAATTGAACGACACCGCCAAGCGTTACCTCGTGTCGGATGGACCTGCGTCGATGGCCGAACTCGTTCCGGTGGCGCCTGGCCCGCACGAAAACTGGACCCGTCTGGCCGAGACGGTGCGACAGGGACGGCCTGCGACCCCGATCGAGGACGATCCCGCCGCCTTCTACATTCCGCTGGTCGAGGGCACGTTCACGACGATGTATCGGTGTGCGTCGCGGGCCGACCTGCGTATTCGGTACTCGGCGCTGCGAGCACCGAAGATCCTCGATCTCGGTGCCGGAGGCGCCCCGTGGGCGATCGCCGTGCTCGAGGCGTGCACCGACGGGACTGCGGTCGTCAACGACCTCGCCCGTGTCATCGAGGTGGCACGTACCAAGGCCTCGGAACACGGCGTGGCCGACCGTTGCGACTTCCGCGAGGGCGACTTCCACTCGGTCGAGATCGAGGAGGCTGCGTACGATCTCGTCTTCCTCGGTCACGTCTGCCGAACCGAGGGTGCCGACGGTGCGCAGCACCTGATCGAGCGGGCGTTCGCCGCGCTCAAACCCGAGGGCCGATTGATCCTGGCCGACTACTTCCCCGACATCGAACGGAAGATGAACCCGCACGCCGTGATCATGGGCACCACGATGATGGCCAGCACCGAGAAGGGTTTCTGCTTCACCCACGAGCAGTTCTCCGAATGGCTGCCCGCCGCCGGCTTCGAACGACTCCGACTGATCGAACCCATCGGCTTCCAGCAGAGCTTCGTCGCCACCAAACCCCGCCGTTCGGCACCGTCACCATCCACCTGACCGTCACGACCACGAAGGGCACCCCATGCCGACCACTCCAGAACAGATCGACACCCTCGTCTGCGGCAGCCACGTCGTCACCGTCAACGAGACACGCGACATCATCACCGACGGCGCCGTTGCGTTGCGCGGCACCGAGATCGTCGACGTCGGCAAACGATCCGACCTCGAGGCCCGCTACACCGCGACCGAGACCGTCGGCGGCGACCGTTTCGTCGTCACCCCGGGCATGGTCAACACCCACATCCACATCACCGGCGAGCCACTGACCCGCGGCTACGTCCCGGACGACACGCCGTTCGAGGAGAACGTGTTCATGTGGCTCTGCCCTCTCTATTCGGTCTACACCGCGGAGGAGGAGCGCCTGTCGGCCCAGTTGGCTTCGGTCGAGATGCTGAAGTCGGGCACGACCACGTTCCTCGAGGCCGGCACGATTCGCTTCCTCGACGAGGTCATCGACGGACTGGTGGAGGTCGGCATTCGCGGTCGGGTCGGGAAGTGGGTCTGGGATCTGCCGCCCGAGCCGGACGTGTACAAGCAGGACACCGACCAGTCGATTGCGTTCCTCCAACGCCAACTCGAGGACTTCGCGTCGGTCGCGGGCGGTCGGCTCGGCGCGTGGTCGACCCTCGTCGGCCACACGACCGCGTCCGACCCGCTGTGGCTCGCTGCCCGGGAGCTGGCGACCGAGCACGGAACCGGCATGAGCTTCCACATGTCGCCGGCAAAGCTCGACCCAGAGGGTTTCATTGCCGAGTTCGGCCATCGCCCGATGGTTCACCTCGCCGAACTCGGCATTCTCGGCCCTGATGTCGCCATCACCCACGCTGTCCAGATCGACGATCACGAACTCGCGATCATGGGCGAAGCCGGCGTGTCGGTTGCCCACTGCCCGACGACGGCCCTGAAGGTCAGCTACGGCGTCACCCAGGTCGGCAAGATGCCCGAGATGATGCAGAACGGCGTCAACCTCAGCATCGGCACCGACGGCAACAACGCCTCCAACTACTCCGACCTCATGCGAGCCACCTATCTGGTGGCCGGGCTGTTCAAGGACGGCCGGCAGGACCCGCAGATGTTCCCGGCCGAGATGGCCTACGAAATGGCAACCATCGGAGGAGCCAAGACCATGCAGATGACGGACTCGATCGGGTCGCTCGAGGTCGGCAAGAAGGCTGACGTCGTGTTGCACGACACCGATCGTCCGGAGTGGCGTCCGCTGCTGAACGTCGTGAACCAACTCGTGTGGTCGGCCGACGGACGTGGCGTGCACACCGTGTTCGTGGACGGCAAGAAGGTGGTCGACGCCGGGGTGATGACCACCGTCGACGAGGCGACCTTCTACCAGAAGTGCCAGCGGGCGGGCGAGGCCATCACCGCCCGCTCCGGCCTGCCGGACAAGTCCAAGTGGCCCCTCCTCTGATGGCGTGGACCTGCCCAAACTGCAAACGCAAGTTCGGCGCGAAGGGTCGCAACCACATGTGCGAGCCCGGGCTCACGCTCCCCGAGTGGTTCGCCACCGCTCGGCCTGAAGCCGAGCCGATCTTCACCGTGATCAACCGGCACCTCGAGACCCTCGAGGGCGGCGATCTGATCGTCGACCCGTTGCTCAACAAGAAGATCCTGTTCAAGAACGGCCCTACGGTCTGCGTTCTCGAGTCGATGACGAAATGGGTGGCGCTCGGACTCACGCTGCGCCGGAAGTTGCCCAGCACACGGATGTCACGCAAGGTCGTCGACTACCAGGGCAAGTACTACCACGTGTTCAATCTGACCAGTGCCGATCAGGTCGACGACGAGATGCTCGAGTGGGTCGCCGAGGCGTTCCACAAGGGCGACCCACCGAGCGAGGGCAGCGACCCGATGGTGCCCGACGACATCGACGACGATTTCCTCGGCGGCCTCGACTGAGCCGGCGCGGGCATGACTTCCGGCCCTGGTTCCGGCGGGGTCGGTTGTGGTCCTCTGGGAAGATGCAGGACAGCCGGTTCCCCGACCAGATGAACCCGACCGATGCAACGCTCTGGGAGATCAAACGAGACCCTCTGCTCCGAACGACGATCGTGGCGTTGGCATTGCTCGATCGTCAGCCGGACTGGGAGACCTTCACGGAGCGGGTCGAACACACCGTCGAACTCCTCCCTCGCCTCCGACAACGGGTCGAGGAGGGACCAATGGGGTTCGGCCGCCCCCACTGGGTCGACTGTCGACCGGACCTGACCTTTCACCTTCGCCGAACGCTGGTGGCCGGGTCAGGCCTGGCCGGGGTGCTCGAGTTGTGTGGCCACATGGCCGGCGAGGAGTTCGATGATGCCCGGCCGCTCTGGGAGGTCGTCCTGGTCGAGGGCCTCGCCGGAGATCGTGCGGCGCTGATCTTGAAGGTGAGCCATTCGCTCACCGACGGGGTGGGCGGGGCGGCACTGCTTCGGGCGTTCGACGACGACACCGGTGACGACGTGCTGCGGTCGATGACGCAGGCCGAACCTCGAGCGGCACCGTCGACGATCGACCGAATCTCCGAGTTTCTGTCCGCCCCTGTCGGGCTCGTGTCGACTGCAGTCGAGGCTGGTCTCCATCCGATCCGGACCATCGGCGGCTCCGCCGCCGCCGTCGGATCGGCGGCCCGTCTCCTGTCTCCGGCCGGCCCCCCACTCTCCCCGCTCATGGTCGAGCGCGGACTCTCCCGCAGCGTCGGGGTGACCGAGATCGATCTCGAGCGATTCCGCAAGGCGTCCCACCGGGCCGGTGGCACGATCAATGACGCCTTCGTGACCGTTGCGGTGGGTGCGTTGGCCGACTACCACCGAGCGCTCGGCTCCGAAGCCGAGCACCTCCGCCTGACGATGCCGGTCAGCTTCCGATCCGACGACGATGCCCACGGTGGGAACCAATGGACACCCGCCCGTTTCGTGTTGGCCGTCGACCCAGACGGTCACCCCTATGCCGAACTGCAGCGGCACCGGAAGGTACTCCGGGCCGCCGCCCACGAGCCGGCGATCTCGTTCAGCCAAACCATCGCCGCCGGGGTGCAGGAACTCCCGGCAGGGCTGACGACCGGCATCGTTGCCGGCATGGTGAAGGGATCCGACGCCGCCCTCACTGACATCCCGGGGATGCGAGCACCGCTCACCATCGCCGGGTCCCGGGTCACAGCCATTCATCCATTCGCTCCGACCGGCGGGGCAGCCGTGAACATCGGGTTGTTCTCCTACGTCGACCGGGCGGGCATCGGCCTGAACATGGACACCGCTGCCGTTGCACAGCCGGCACTTCTCGTCGACTGTTTCGAGGAACGAACGAGCGACTTCCTTCGGCGACGGCGGGCGCCGAAACCGAAACGACCGCCGGACGGCACGGTGCCGGACCTGGCGCCCGAATCGAACGCAAGAGCTTCGACCCACGAGCGACTCAGCGCGCTGGACACCAGCTTTCTCCGGATGGAATCGCCCACCACTCCGATGCACATGGGTGGCCTCTTCATCTTCGACGGCGGGCAACTGTTCGAACGAGACGGACGATTCGACATCGATGCCGTGCGGGAGCACATCGCCGGCCGCCTCGGCCGGTTTCCCCGGCTGGCCAAGCGAGTTGAGGAGATCCCACTCGAGTTGGCACGCCCGATCTGGGTCGATGATCCCGACATCGATCTCGAACACCACATCCAGGTCCATGCTCTGCCGACCCCCGGTCGCCGCCTCGATCTGCTGGCGCGATGCGAGGAGCTCCAGATGGCGACACTCGATCGGAACCGACCACTGTTCGAGTTCCACTTCCTCACCGGCCTCGACCCCGTCGAGTTCGGCCCCCATGCCGTGGCGCTGGTCGAGAAGGTGCACCACGCACTGCTCGACGGCATGTCCAGTGTCGAGTTGATGGCGGTCCTGTTCGACGCCGACCTGACCGATGACGGTCCGAGTACCGCCGAGTCTGCGGTCCGCTCATCGCCGCAATGGCACGCCGCCCCGCCCGGCCACGGGCGCCGTCCCGACCGCGTGCGGCTCGCGGCCGAGGCCATCGCTGATCGGCTTCGAGAACCCGCCGCACTGGCACGCCTGGCGGCCGACGCGGTGCGATCCCCGAGCACCACGGTGGCTCGGGCGGCAACCGTGGTCGGAGCGATCCGCGATCTCGTTCGTCCGTCACCCGAGATCGCACATTCACTGAACCGGCCGGTCGGGTCGGACCGCGTCCTCGTGCCCCTGGTCGTCCCCTTCGGATTCGTGCACGAAACCGGAGCAGCGCTCGGCAGTACGGTCAACGACGTCGTGCTCGCTGCGATCTCGGCCGGTGTTCGGGCGCTGATGGTGGCCAGGGGCGACTCACCAGCCGGGCCCTTCACGGCGCTCGTGCCGGTTTCGACCCGCCGACTCGGACTCGAAGGCGAGACCGGAAACCACGTTTCCGCCCTGGTCGTGGAGCTCCCGATCGACGATCCCGATCCGACATCGGCTTTCGGAACGATTGCGTCCCGGGTCGGTGAGCTCAAGACCCAGCACCATGCCGACGGAACCGAGATCTTGTTGGAGGCGGCGGATCATCTGCCGCCCGTAGTGGTCGACCTGGTGTCGAATCTCGTTGGTCGCCAGTCGTTCGTGAACCTCGTTGTCACCAACCTGCCGGGGCCACCGGTCCCGCTCTACTTCCGAGGTGGCATGGTCGCCGAAATGGTTCCGATCGTCCCGCTGGGCGGCAACCTGACCGTTGGTGTCGCCGTCTTGAGCTACGCCGGGCGGTTGTGCCTCGCGTTCCACGCCGATGCAGCGGCGTGCCCCGATGTCCAGACCATGGTCGAAGCCACCCGGTTGGCATTCGATGACCTGGCTGAGGCGGCCGGAGTCGGAACACCGAGCGCCGACGCCCTCGCCTGATCGAAACTCCACCTCATCGGCAGCACACCCCTCACGTGGGTGACGACTACTCGACCGTCCAGCCCTCAGGCACGCTCCACTCGCCCACGACCTGGTGGGTCTCCTCGTCCTGCTCGGCACCAGCGAGGTGCTGCCAGAGCATCAGCTGGTTGCCCCACGGATCCAGGAACGACGCGTTGGCACCGCCGAACTCGGTCCAGAAGTGATCGCGCCACAGGATCTGGGCACCATGCGCCGCCGCCCGTTCGAGAATGCCGTCGAACGAGTCGTCCTCGCTGATCAGGATCCACGCCCGGGTGGCGCGACCGGCGGTCATCTCGTGTGGCGCCGGCGGCTCGGGGTTCGGGTGCGGTCGCATGTTGGCCGCATTGGAGATGCCCATGTGGAGGTTGCCGGTCGGGCCCTGCGTGCCGTCGTCGAGCTTGAAGTTCTGACCCGGAACGATCCGATGGAAGACGCCGGGGATGCGCTCCTCGACCTCCCATCCGAAGACCTCGGAGTAGAACGTGTTCGCAGCGTCCACATCGGTGACGGGAAAGTCGACGAAGACGAGGGCATTGGGATAGGTCATGGGGCTCCTTGGTTCTGCGCTGCGGCGGTTGGTCAGTTGGTCAGACCTTACTGAACGGGCCAGCGAGCGACAGCGGCAACGTCCGCTCGGCTGCCGCAGCGCCGCCCGGCAGCGACTGCATCGTCGATCAACGATGCCGACATCGACGCCGGTGACCGATCCGTCCTCGCACGACCTGTCACGGCCGGCGACGTAGACCGATCGGACCGAGCGGCCGTCGCTCCCCCACACCAGCTGCAGCACCGGATCGGGGCTCGCCGGAATCCATTCGACCCTGGTCCGATCGTGCACCACGAGGTCGGCCTGCTTTCCGACCTCGATCGAGCCAACACGGTCGGCGATGCCGAGCGCTTCGGCACCGCGGATGGTGAGCAGCTCCAAGGCATCGTGGGCGCCGAACACCGTTGGGTCCATCGATGTGTCCTTTGCCATCCCGGCGAACAGCGCCGCGCTGCGAAGTCCGTCGACCATGTCGCCGGCGTTCTCCGAATCACAGCCGAGCGCCAGGCGACCGTCGGCCTTCCAGATGTCGAGGTGGCGGAACCGACGCGACAGTCCCTGCCCGAGTCGCAGGTAGGCCCACGGGCACGACACCACGGCGGTCTCGGTCCGCAGCAGGATCTCGAGTTCGTCGTCGTCGATGTGCACGCCGTGGCCGATCGCCAGGTGCGGCCCGAGGACCCCGAGCGAATCGAGGTGCACGAGCGGCGCTTTGCCGGTGGTCGCCGAGGTACTGCTCGGTGTCGCTCGTGCTCGGCGAGAGATGGAACGTCATGCCGACTCGTCGTTCGTCGAGCCAGCTCGGTTGCCGCCACCACGAGGTCGTCCGACATCAGGTCGTGGCCGACCAAGGTGACCCAGCTCGAGATCAGGCCGCCGTCGGCCAGCGCCGAGCGAGGCTCGCTGACGATCGAGCACCTCGTCGACCGATCCCGTGAAAGGACCGTTCTCGATGTCCCAGCCCCACGTGCCCAAGGTCAGACGAGCGCCGACGCGCAACGCTGCCGCCTTGATGCGTTCCGGGTGAGCCACGGTGCCGGCCTCGAAGGTGGTGGTGACGCCGTTGGTGAGCGACTCGGCGAGGCGTGAGCGTGGCCGACAGCTCGTCGTCGTCGCCGGTGTGCTCACCGTGGACCGGCACGACCCAGGTGAAGATCGCCTCGCCCGGGGCGAGGTCATCGGGGATCGAACTCTGGATCAGCCGATCACCGGTGAGGTGCTGGTGACCGTTGACGTAGCCGGGGACCACCAGATCGGTGACCGATCCGACGACCTCGTGGTCTGGGTACGCCTCCCGGACCACATCGAACTGACCGACCGCTTCGATGAACTCACCGTCGACGGCAACCGCTCCGTCACCGATCACGTTCCGGTCCCGATCCATCGTCACGACGGTGCCCCGCACGATTCTTCGCTGATTCGGGGGTCTGCGGCGGATTCACAGCGTCAGTCTGGCGCAGGAATGCTGCCGATCCGCGTTCGCGCCGACGCGGTGCATCAGATCAGTGACGCTTCCGCCGACGTCGGCCTGGCGTTCACGAGCAAGCCCGGCCGCCTGGCGGATCATCAGCCGCTCTTGTTCGTGCGGGCTGAGTCTCATCGGACGAACATCGCCGGGTCGATGGATGCATGACAGCCGACGACGCCATCGACCACCTGGGTGATGCCCAGGTCAACAGCCACCGACGCCAGCGAGTAGGCCTCGTCCGGGCTGAGTCCGAACCGATCCTGCATCAACGCCACCATCTCGCGTGCGGCGGCGAGCATCGCCGCGTTCAGGTCGGCGCCGAACCCGTGGGTGAACAGCACGCCCCCGGTCTCGAGCATCGGTGCGCCCGGCGCGGCCCCACGTTCAACCGACAGCCGGAGCCGGACGTCGAGCGATGCCTCGATCGCCGTTCCGCAGAGCTCACCGTCGCCCTGGGCGAAGTGAGGATCGCCGACGTAGAAGCCTGCGCCCTCGTGGAACACGGGGTAGCGGATCGTGGCCCCGGGTCCGAACCGCCAGTTGTCGACGTTGCCCCCGAATATGCCGGGCGGGACGCTGTCGAGCCGCTCGGAACCCGGCGGTGCCACGCCCATGACGCCGAGGTGGGGGCGGACGGGAACCGACACCTTCGTGCCGAACGGCTCCCGGGGATTGCGCTCCGGTGGCGAGATCACGCCGGGTTGGTCGTAGAGCTCGCGTTCGGTGAAGTCGAACCCGAAGATCGGTGTTGCCGTCGGCGGGAAGTCGGCGTAGCCGGAGACGCCCGACGGGTCGATCGGGAGATCGAGCTCGTAGATCGTGATGCGTTCCTTGCCGAAGTCCTCGTAGAGCGCGCCCCAATGGGCGGCACAGTTCGCGCCGTGCCGGAGTCTGGGCCACATGTCGATGATCTCCACGACGAGCGCATCGCCGGGTCGAGCTCCCGTCACGGCGATCGGCCCGGTCATGATGTGCACGCCCGGCGTTCGAGTCTCGACGGGAATGCCGTCCCAGATGGCTCGGATGCCGTCGTCCATGAGGAGATCGGGGGCGTCGCCGGAGTGATGAGTGATCGCTTCGATGTCGATGACCGTGCCGGATTCGACTTCGGCCACGGCCGGAAGCGTCGGGTCGAAGAAACCCCAGAAGCAGGAGTCAGCGGTCGCGGTCAGTCTGGTGGGGGACGCATCGGTGGCCGTCATTTTCCCACGCTACGAAGGCCCGATTTCGTCTGTGTTACGTCAGCATGACATGAGGCTGCGTCGTCCCGATGAGGGGCGAGGACCCCTTTCGCCGACCTCGCTGCGGTTGCCCTACCGTGCGGAGATGTCGCGAACGAGCCACCGAGTGCGTGATGGACCCAGCGGCTTCTCGCACGGCCTGCGCGCGTTCCGGCATCAGAACTTCCGCCGTTTCTGGCTGGGAGCGCTCGTGTCCAACTCTGGGACGTGGCTGCAGAATCTCACGCTCCCGTATGTCCTGCTCCTGATCACCGACCAGGCGACGTGGGCGGGCATCTCGGCTTTCGCATCGCTGTTCCCGTCGGTCCTGCTGGCGCCGATCGCCGGAAACGTGGCCGACCGCTTCGATCGTCGGCAGGTCCTGATCGTCGGGCAGTCATTGTCGGCGTGCGCAGCCCTCGGGTTGTGGGCAACGTACGCATCTGGTCAGCGGGACCCGAAACTCATCGTCGGCGTCGCCGCCATCGGCGGCCTGATCAACGCCTTCACCATTCCGACCTGGCAGTCGTTCATTCCGCTGCTCGTGCCGGTGGAGGATCTTTCCTCCGCCATCACGATGAACAGCCTGCAGTTCAACGCTGCCCGGGCGATTGGTCCCGCGGCCGGCGGCGCATTCATTGCTGCTCGCAGGGCCGAGCTCGGCATTCTTCGCCAACGCAATGAGCTTTGCCGCTGTCGTGATCGCGCTGTTGGTGATCAATCCCGGCGACACGAACCAGGTCCGCGAACGACGTCCGATCGTGGCCGGTTTCGCCGAGGCACTTCGCTACGCCCGCTGGCAGCCGGGGATCCTGATGGGCATCGGCATCGCCGCCATCGTTGCGTTCCTCGGGTTCCCAGTCCTCACCTTCGTGGTCGTGTTCGCGCAGCAGGTCTACGACGTCGGACCGCTCGGCCTCGGCATCCTGAGCGCTCTCCTGGGTCTGGGTGCGATCCTCGGTGCGCCGGTCGTCAGCGGCATGTTCGGCGATCTGCCGCGGGGCAAGATCGTCCGGATCGCGCTTCCCCTCTATGGAGCGGCGATTCTGCTCTTCGGCTCATCGACAGAGCCGATCCAGGGGGGTCTCGGACTGCTTGCTGCCGGGACCTGTTTCATGGCCATCGTCGCCACGAGCAACACGGCGGTGCAGTCGATCGTGGCCGATCGGATCAGGGGTCGTGTGATGGCGTTGCGCATCATGACCTTCACGGCGTCGTACCCGATCGGGGCGCTGGTGCAGACCCGACTCTCGGATGCGTGGAGTCCCCGCATCGTCGTGTCCGGCGCAGGCGACCGCGATCGTGGCGATCGGGCTTGCGCTCGCGACGCGCCCGCAATGGCTGCGACGCCTCGACGATCCCGCCGACCTCTCCTGACAGCAGCTGACTCAGCCGTAAACCCGAGGCTATGACCCCCGATTTTGTAGGGCTCAAACCCGAGGTTTGGGACCCCCATTTCCGGGGGTCATAGCCTCGGGTTGGTGCGTTACCAGCTCGAGGAGAGGGCGTCCGGATCGCCGAAGTAGATTTCGGCCACTTCGTCGACGGCCGCACAATCGAGCATCGGCAGCGCATCGCGATACCGGGCAATACCTCGCTGCAGATCGCAGAAGTCGACAGCGACGTACGGCCGGAGCTCGCCGATGTTCGCAACAGCAACCTCGCGGAGATACTCGGCCGTCTCGTCGGACAACTCGATGCCCATGGACTCAGCCGTCTTGACGAGAATCCCATCGAACGCTTCTGGTGTACACGACCCAACGAACACCTTGTTGCGAAGCCGGCGGAGGAACGCGTCGTCACCGAGTCGTTTCGGTTCGAAGTTGCTCGAGACCACGAGTTTCACGGCGAACGGGACAGTGAACTTGGCCCCGTTGTTCAGCTTCAGATAGTCGACGTTCCGTGACAGCGGCACGATCCATCGATTCAGGATCTCGTCTGGGGTGATCGCCTGCCGACCGAAGTCGTCGATCACGAGGATCCCGTTGTTGGCCAAGAGCTGGATCGGAGCGGTGTAGACGCCGGCCACGCTTTCATAGCTGAGGTCGAGCATTTCGAGACTGAGCTCGCCGCCGACGATCACCAGCGGCCGCTCGCACAGCACCCAACGTGGGTCGAGCGCGGCCGGTTGCGGCTCGACCGGACGGTGCACGACCGGGTCGAACACCATCACGATCTGCCCATCGGCTTCGATGCAGTGCGGCACGAGGATGGGATCGCTGAACACGCCCCGCATCCGCTCGGCGATGCTGGTCTTGCCCGTTCCCGGAGGGCCGTAGAGGAACATGGCTCCGTCGTTGAGCAGAGCGAATCCGATCTTGTCGATCAGGGCCGAGGGCACGATCAGGTCGGAGAAGAGTTCGCTGACCCGCGCTTGGTCGACCTCGTAGACCGCCCGCTGGCTGTTGACCACACGGTCGTAGTCGGCGACCGACACCGGCGCGTAGCTGGCGTACAGCGAGATCTTCATCCGCTCGAGGGTCGCTGCGTGGCCGGCCTCGGTCAGCGTGAACCGATACTCACGGCCGTCCAACCCGAGGTACTCGAGGTAGCCCTTGTCACGAAGGTCGTCTGCAACCTGTTGAACGATCGAGGGTCCGAGGGCCAGTGCCGAGCCGATCTCGCTCGTCGTCGCACGTTTCGCTCCGAGGAGCCACCGCATGAAGATGTCCTCGACAAGGCCGCCGGGGATCCCGGCTTCGGCGATGGTTCGCGGAGCTCGAGGATGACCGGCGTCGACGCTCTCCGAAGCAAATCGGCCGACGTATTCCGGCCGTTTCGTCCCGGTGCTGCGGAAGCGGCGATGTCTCGTCAGAGGAGCGACGCTTGGTGCTGGCCGGCATCGACGAACCGTTCTTGGCGGGCGGGTGGGGCGGGTCCGGCACAACCCACTGATCGTCCGCCTCTTCCGGGCGATCGATCACGGTGTTGGCGAGTCGGCTTGGGCGAAGGGGACGAACGGTCACTCTGTGTTTCTCGGCGTGTTCACCACCCGACTCAAGCGGTATTTTCACCTAGTCGACTGGGGAGCGATGCAGACCGGCTGGCACACTCTCGGCCATGAGCTGGTCGTCGATCTCCGCCCTCGACGCCGCCAGCCAAGCGGTGGAAGACCTCGTCGATCAGACCCCCGGCATCGACCCCTGGTGCTCAGGGCCGGACTGGTTCCTGCCCGCTCACGAGGCGTTCGCCGAGTCGGTGTTCGACGGCGCGGTGCGGCCTCTGCTCTGGTCTGAACCGGAGACCGGCGCCGTCCTCCTGGGCATGGCCGAAACGCCGGAGGGCGCGTCAATCGTGTCCGGGCTCGAACCGATGTGGGGCTTTGCTTCGCCGCTGCTCGGCCCGGACCTGGGCGATCTCAGCGAGCTGGCGACCGAGCACCTCTCGACCCTCGATGGCTGGCAGCTCGTGGTCATCGGCGGCCTTCCGCTGTCCAGCGATCTCGCCGGCCACCTCGCCGGTCCGTTCCGCTCGCTCGGCGACGTCCAGGCAACCTACGGGATCGTCCGTCAGGTGGCGGACCTCAGCGGAGGCCACGATCCGTGGTTTGCTGCCCGGAGCGCCCGCTTCCGCAGAGCGATGCACAAGGCGCATCGAGAGGCGACCGCCGCCGGCCTTCGTTTCGTCGACGTGTCGAACGAACCGACTGCCTACCGCCGTTGCGTCGCCATCGAACGGGAGAGTTGGAAGGGGAGGGTCGACGACGGCATCACCAGTCCGGGGATGCGCCGCTTCTACGAGATCATGACCGATCGGCTCCAGCGCGCCGGCCGATTCCGGGCGACAGTGGCCGTCATCGGCGAACAGGACGTCGGTTTCATCTTCGGCGGCATCCGCAATGGCCGATACCGGGGTCTGCAGCTGAGTTTCATCGAATCAGCCCGCCACCTGTCGGTCAGCCACCTGTTGCAGCACCACACGATTCGCCAGCTCGAACGCAGAGGCCGTCCACACCTACGACATGGGAATGGACATGGAGTACAAACGACGCTGGGCCGACCGCTCCGAGGCATCGATGTCGCTGATCGTGCGTCGACCCGAGACGAGTCGTCGGCGCCGAATCGGCTAGCTTTGGCGGCCATGAACGATCTCGGACGTGTCGGTATCTGGCAGGGCGTGCTCGACGGCCACCCGGCCAGCAAGGTGCGCGAGGTCGTCGCCGAACTCGATGAGGCCGGATGGCCGACCATGTGGATTCCCGAGACGGTGTCGCGGGACCCGTTCGTGTCGGCGGCGATCATGCTTGGAGGCCACCCAGAACCTCCAGGTCGCCACCGGCATCGCGTCGATCTGGGCCCGCGACGCCATGACCACGGCCAACGCCAGTCGCTCACGCTCAACGAGGCCTACGACGGACGCTTCGTGCTCGGCCTCGGGGTCAGCCATCACACGTTGACCGAGTGGGTCCGCAAACACGACTACTCGAAACCGCTGACGAAGATGCGCGAGTACCTCGAACGCATGGATGCCTCGATGTTCCATGGCGTGGAGCCCGAGCAACCGACCATGCGCCTGATCGCCGCGCTCGGTCCGAAGATGCTCGAGCTGTCGGCCACGGCGGCAGACGGTGCCCACCCCTATTTCGTTCCCGTCGAACACACCGAGATCGCCCGCACCGTGATCGGACCGGACAAGTACCTGGCCACCGAACAAATGGTGGTGCTCGAGACCGATCCCGAGCTCCGCTCGGGAGATCGCCCGCCAACACATGGCGGTCTACCTCGGCCTCCCGAACTACGCCAACAACCTGATGCGGCTCGGGTACACCGAGGACGAGATCACCAACGCCGACGATCGCGTCGTGGACGCCATCGTTGCCTGGGGCACACTCGACACGGTGCTCGAACGGGTGAAGGCACACCACGACGCCGGCGCTGATCACGTCTGCATCCAGGTGCTCGAAGCCGATCGGACCTCGATACCCCTCGACGCATGGCGCGCCATCGGCGACGCCGTGCTCTGACGAACGGCAACCTGATGACCCAGCAGTACGTCTTCCTCCTGATCGGCGCAGCGATCGTGCTCGGCCTGATCGCCGTGCTGATCGACCGCCTGAACTTTCCCGCAGAAACGGTTTCGACCCAAAGCAGTAGCCGTAGACCACAAGGGCCGTGCCGCTCGCGACCGCACCGGCGCTCACATCATCGACGTCGACGAGGACGAGAACTGAAGATGACCGCGACCACCACGACCGAGAACCCCGCCGGGTTCGTTCCCAAGGCCAAGGAGGTCATGGCCAGGATCAAGGCCCACAACGTGGTGGTGATCGCTGCCGGCATCGCGTTCTACGGACTCCTGGCGCTGATCCCGACCATCGTCGCCGTCATCTCGGTCTATTCGCTCGCGACCGACCCGGCCGAGATCGCGAGCCAGATCGAGGGTCTCACCGAGAACATGGAGACCGACTCGGCCGAATTCATCAACAAGCAGGTCGCACTGGCGGTCGAGGACGCGAAGGGCAGCGGCATCGTCGCTCTCGTGATCGGCATCCTGGTCGCGTTGTGGGCGTCTTCCGGCGCCTTGCAGAAGCTCATGAACGTCATCGCGCTGGCCTACGGAGCCACCGAGGGACGGGGCGGGCTGAAGGTCAGAGCGATCGCCTACGGCTTGACCGCAGGCGGCATCGTGACCGTGGCCCTGATGGGTTTCGTCTTCGGTGCCCTCCCGGCGATCCTCGATTCAGTCGGACTGGGATCGGGGCTCAATGCCTTGGTGAGCATCGGCAGCTACGTCGCGATGCTGCTGTTCATGATGTTCGCTTTCACCGTGCTCTACCGCTATGGACCCGACCGCACCCCGAAGACGGCGTGGAAGAACCCCGGTGCTCTCGCCGGGGCCGGGATGTTCCTCGTCTTCGCCCTGGTGTTCAGCCTCTACTTCCGCTTCGCAGCTGGTTCCCTTCCCGCCAGCTACAGCATTCTCGGTGCGATCGCCGCCATCATCATCTTCCTACAGCTCACGGCGATCGCCATCGTGATCGGGGCCGAGGTGAACGCCATGAACGAGGATGCCGACATCGATCCGCTCGCCTCAGCACTGCCCGGCAAGCAGAAGAAGCAGGCCGACCCGCTCAGCTTCGGCAAGGCGGCGGCGGCCATCGGCGCACTGATCGTCCTCGGTCGCGGCTGAACCATCGAAGGGTTTGTTCGGCCCACACGAAACACGCCGAAAGGCCCATGATGGGTCTCAAGATCCACAAGGGACTGCCGATGGAGTCGTCATGGATGATCCCGTCGACCCGCAGCAGTTGGTGCTCGGTGCGCTGCAAGCAGCGCTGACGCTCTTCGGCGCCCAGATGGCGGCGTCGACACTCCTCGCGAACGGCAACGGCACTGCGGTCGATCTCCGCTTCGCCGCCGGCTTCATCCCCTACCTCGGCATCCAGACCACGCCAAGCGATTTCATTCCGCTCATCTCGTGGTCGATCGCCCTCGCCGTCGGTTTCACCGCCACGGCCGCGCTCTGGCACCTCTGGCGCCGCCGGGACGCTCCATCACTCGTCCTTGGCTGGGCCAGCGGCCTGGCCATGTCGATCATCCTCATCGGCATGCATTGGGTCAGACACCTGATCGATCCACCGCTCGTCGATCTGTGGATCCTGAGCCAAGCGCTTGCCTACGTCATCGCCGTCTCCGTCGTCTTCATCGCCTACCGACCAACGTTCACCAACGAACCCGCACACGAGAAGAGTTCCTGATGCTCAGCAAATTGACCAACCGCGGTGCCCTCCTGATCGTGGCGACCCTTGTGTTCGCCACGCCGGCCATGGCGTCTCTGGTGATCCAGAACTTCATGCAGGCCGACGTCTCCGCTGCCGACCCCTGCTTCTTCAAGGCCGCCGGTGACGACACCGTCACCTATACCGGTGCCGACAGCGACGATCCATTCGTGGCGTTCGACGCAACGCAGACGATCCAAGTCGACGGCAGCAACCTGATCCAGGAGAACATCGCGGTTCGGGGCATGACGGGCGACCGTGTCGTCTACACCGACATCGTCCGCTACCAGAACCGATGCAACGTGCCGCTGCAGATCAGACTCGTCGCCGACTCGAACAACGGTGTGGGTGATTGGACCGATCGTTCGGCCCGCATCTACCTGTCGACGTCGTCCGATGTCATCGGCGCCGCTGATGCAAACGAGCAGCCTCCCGCCGGCCTTCCCGGAGACGTCGGGGCTGGAAGCGGCTGGGATGCTCTTCCGATCGTGGTCGACGCAGGTGGCAACGTCTCTGAGACCTCCACCGGAACCATCACCCTGGCACCCGGCCGTGAGCTTCGCGGCGCCATCGTCATCTCGACCGGTACCGGTGCCGGCAACGGTGTCGGCACCATCAACTGGCAGGCCCGAGCCACGAACTCCAACAACTGATCTCGCTCTCAGGAGAAGCGACGCTCGAGATCGAGGATCTCGGGGAGTCCGATCGTGTCGGTGAACTCGCTGAAACCCATGAGCTCATCCACGAAGTCGGCCGGCGTACCGTCCTCCTTCAACCGCCTCAGGAACTCCTGCATGGCCCGCGTCGCTGCCAGCATCGTGCCGATCGGCATGATGATCACGGCGAAGCCGAGTTCGGCGATCTCGCCATACGTCAGCGGCGGTGTCTTGCCACCCTCGGCCCAGTTGAAGAGCAGCGGCACGTCGGCGAACTCATCGGCGACAGCGCTCGATCTCGTCGACGCTCTGGAGCGCTTCGACGAAGAGCACGTCGGCGCCGGCCTCGACCGCGGCGCGGGCTCGGTCGATCGCCTCATCGAGACCGTGAGGCGCTCGAGCATCGGTGCGGGCGATCAGCACGAAGTCCGGATCCTGCCTGGTCGATGCCGCGGCACGGATCTTGCCGACGAACTCGTCGACGTCGACGACTTGCTTGTTCTCCATGTGGCCGCACTTCTTCGGCACGACCTGGTCCTCGAGGTGGATTCCGGCAACCCCGGATCGTTCGTACTCCTGCACGGTGCGAATCACGTTGATCTGGTTGCCGTAGCCGCTGTCGGCGTCGGCGATCACCGGGAGATCGATGGCCGACGTGATACGACGGGCGTTGTCGACCATCTCGGACAGACCGAGGAGGCCGACATCGGGCCGCCCGAGCAGACCGGCAGCACTTCCGAACCCGGTCATGTAGGCCGCGTCGAAGCCGGCTTGTTCGATCAGCCGGGCCCCCAACGCGTCGTAGCAGCCCGGCACCACCAAGGGCTGCTTGTCGGCGATGGCCGCAGCAAGCAGCGAGCGAAGAGCGGCACGAACCACGCGGCCCGGTACTCCTGGCCGGTGCCCGTCTTGCCCGCGATCGTGTGGCCCGCCGACGGCGGCTCGCGCGCCGGTTCCATCGGTGACTACGTCGAGGAGCACGTCGTCACGTTGTCGGCGACGCAGCCTCGGAACCACTCGGTCGCACCACCGCTCGCGATCCGATCCGATGAGGACGTTTCCTTTGGGTCGATCACTCGCAGCACTCCGATCGGCGCCACCCTGACTCCGCTATTGGCGAACGTCCCGTAGGCCGACGCCATCTCCAAGTGCGAGGCTTCGCCGAACTCCAGGGCCAGACGCGGCGCCGTACGCACCATCGTCCGGCGAGTCGGGTGATTCGAGACCGAGCGCCGGGCCAGCGCGATCGTTCGTTCAATCGAGACGTCGGTGATCAGCTCTGCGAAGACTGTGTTGACCGATGCTCGGGTGGCGGCTCGCGGAGGGTGATGTCGCCACGGTGGCGAAGTCGTAGTTGCTGATGCGCACTGCGAACCGGTACATCCGGGCACGATCCATTCTGCCGGCGCCGGATAGATCGTGTCAGGACCAATGCCTTGGGAGAAGGCTTCGGCCAACACGATGGGCTTGAACGAGCTGCCCGGCTGGAAACCTGTCGTTCCACCGGTGGCCAGATTGACCTGACTGGCGTCGTGGTCACGGCCGCCGACCATCGCCACCACATGTCCCGTCACGGGTTCGAGCGACACGAGACTCATCTCGACCGGGTACTCCGTGCCCTCGAGCCGTGCGGCCACGGCCCTCTCGGCGGCGTGTTGCAGCGTGGGGTCGATCGTCGTGTGGATCTCGAGCCCGCCTCGGTAGAGCAGGTCCGGTCCGAGGTCCTCGACCAACTGGGCTTCGATCCAGTCGACGAAGAACGGATGATCGAGTGCACCATTCGGCGGAGGCGGAGCCGACGAGGGTGACAGTGCCCGCCTGGGTGATTCGGATCGGTGGCCGACCACAGTGTCCTCGCCGCTTCCCTGGCGTGCTCGTCGATGGTGATGATGTCCTGATCGAGCATTGCCTGGAACACCAACAACCGCCGGTCGTCGGAAGCCTCGATGTCGACGCGAAGGGGACGGTCGGGACGGCGCCTGCAGGATCCCGGCGAGGGTCGCCGCTTCGGAGATGTCGAGCTCGCTGACGGGCTTGGCGAAGTAGACCTCAGCCGCGGCCCCGATGCCGTAGGCGCCGGACCCGAAGTAGCTGGTCTCGAGATACTGGAAGAGGATCTCGTCCTTGCTGAGTTGCTCTCGAGCTCGGCAGCGAGGAGCGCCTCGCGGAACTTGCGTTCGAAGGTCCGATCGCCGGTGAGATAGACGTTCTTGATGTACTGCTGGGTGATCGTCGAGCCACCTTGGACGATCTCGCCCAGCTCGAGGTTGACCTGTGCGGCGCGAGCAACACCCTCGAGATCGACACCGTTGTGTTCGTAGAACCGCTGGTCCTCGATTGCGACGACAGCCAGGTTCATGATTTCGGGAATGTCGTCGATGTCGACCTCGACGGTTCTGTCGAACCCACGGAAGACCGCCGATCTCGTTGCCGGAACGATCGAAGACCGTCGACGGTATGGCTTCGATCTGCGGGCGTTCGTCGGGGAGGTCACCGGGCAGGGGAGCTCGGAGCAGAGTCAAGCCGGCGACCGCTCCTGCGACCGGGGGCACGATCACGGCCGAGATGGCGAGCGCAACGATGCGCACGCGGAGCAAGGTGCCAACACCGCTCGAGGCGCCGCGCTCCGATTCCTGCCGTGCTCTCGATTCATCGGTCGACCTCGACCTCGACCTCGGCATCGGCCGATGCCGCAGCCTCCAACTCGGCCAGCGCCTCGATCGTGAGACACGGAGGCAGCGCCAACGTCGGTCGTTCGCTTTCGAACAGCACATTCGCCGCAGGAGTGCCAACGGCATCACAGGTGACGAGGTAGCGGGCGGCACCACCCGCATCGGTCGTCACGAGATCGGCCGACAACAACCGAGCCGGCGCCGGGACCGACATGAGCAACGGTTGGTTCGTCGTCGGCTACCTGGATGAGCCGGCCGCTCTCGTCAACGAGCTCACGACTGACCACCACGGCGACCGTCGCCTCTGCGCCGATGGCGACTCCGACGGGCCCGACCAACTCGTACTGACGGATGGCGCGGGTGCCTGGACCTGCAGCGCGATCGTGGCCGAGCCGGTGTGGCTCAACACGATGACGACCGGGTCGACGGAGGCAAGGAGGTTCGGAGCGAACGCCCGAACACGGAGTCGACCAGCCTGGAGACCCGTTGCCTCCCAGTTGCCTTCCTCGTCGCTGACCGTTTCGCCGACCGCATGGCCGGCAGTGGTGAACCGCTCGATGCGGATCGTGGCGCCGGCCACCGGTGTGCCGTCAGGGAGAAGAACTGCGCCGTCGAGCCTGACCGTTCCCCCGGTCAGTTCCACCGCCGGTGGTTCGGCGTCGTCGGTTGGTGGTTGGGCGACGTAGGTCGGCGCCCGGCCGAGCCCGACGGGAGAGAGGGCGTACGGCGACGCCGATGTGTCGGCCGCGATCGGGACAGCGCTGACGCCACCCAGCTCGAGCGCGAGCGGGTCGCGCTCCTCGGTGTAGGCCGCTGTGACGAACTCGCGTTGGTTCCAGAGCTGCCACCAGCCGACCACAAGGGCGGCGAGGAGAACGAGCTTGACGGCACGCATCCCGTCCCATCGGCCGAAACTGCGACGAACTGAGCCATATGGCCCAGTTCGTCAGCACACGATCAGATTGCCGGAGTGGTCAATCGACGTCGATGAAGATGCACTCGCCGGGACATTCCTCGGCCGACTCGATCACTCGCTCGAGACCGTCGTCCGGGACCCGGGCCATGCCTTCGGCGCCGGCCGGATTGTTGGTGCCGTCGAAGAGTTTCTCGGTGCCGAAGTTCCCGGCGTCTTCCTTGACGTAATACAGGCCGTCGTCCATTCCGAAGAAGACATCGGGGGCGATCTCGGCGCAGAGACCGTCTCCGGTACAGAGATCTTGATCGATCCAGACTTTGACCATGTGGGACACCTTTTCTTCAGCAAGACGAGCGAAACACCCGACTTCGAGCGATACGCGCACGTGCGCCGCTCAGGGACACTGGACCCAATCCTATCGGGCGGTAGGGCCAATCTCTGAACTCAAACGCCGAGAACCTCTGTGACGGGCGACAGATCCCCAGCCCGATCTGGGGGATTGTCCGCACAGCGCTCGATCGTTCCCTGCACCACACTGCAGACATGTGTACTCACGAGCCAGGAACCGACGATGTCTCCCAGTGACTCTGCCGGCGGTGACTCTGCCGGCGCCGAGTCCTCCAGCGCCGACTCAACCGCCGGCGATTCGGCAGGACGTGTCTCACGGCTCCCGCTCCTCATCATGTCGGTGGTGATCGCGATGGTGACCCTGCTGACCCTCGCCATCATGGCCGGGCGATCACCGGCCAGCTACCCAGAGGGCAGCCCCGAAGCGACACTCCAGACGTTCATCACCGCCGCGCTCGACAACGACGAGGAGGCCGTCCTGGCGCTGCTGACCGACGAGAGACAGTCGCGATGCAGAACTCAGATCGAAGACGAGAACGTCTACGGGGATCGGTGGTCCGAAGGTGATCTTCGAGCCGCGCTCGACGACATCGACGTCGATGGCGACAAGGCCACGGCGATCGTACGGTTCCGCAACGGTGGCGACGACGATCCCTTCGGCGGCTCGTCGTGGGACTACGACCGGCGGTTCGACTTGCTCGACACCGCAGCCGGATGGCGGATCGACCGGGCCGAATGGCCCTACTCGTTGGAGCGCTGCACTGGTGGAGTGAACTGATGCAAGCCATCTCCGAAGTCCTGTTCGGCGTTCTGTTGCCGCTCATCATCCTCGGTGGCCTCGTCTTCGCCATCGTCAGCGGCTTCAGGAGCGTGGCCGAGGATCCGTCGGATCCCATCGACGCCTCGGAGGCGGCGAAATCCTTTGCCCTCCATGTCGGCCTCTACGTCGCACTGATCGCCTCGATCGTCGGCATGATCGACGTGCTGCAATCGCTGGTCGAGGAAAGCGACCGTCTCGCCGGCGCGAACACGGATCTGGCCCGTGGACTGTCCCTTCTGATCGTCGCCGTGCCATCTGGCGCACTGCTTCTTCGCTCGATCAGCCGACGCTCGCTCGCCCGGACGAGCGAAGGCCGTCGTCCCTCGCGGGGCTGGTCGGTGTACCTGGTCGCCGCCCTGACGACCACGCTGATCGGCTCGCTGGCGTCGATCGCCCAGATCGCCTCGGACGCAACCGACGCCACCGAGAGCGTCGAGGGCACCGAGGTCATGCAACTCTTCGTCTGGCTGGCCGCCTGGTGCGTCCATTGGTTCGTGCTCCGCCCGTGGCTGCGGGTGCGTGGCGATGCCCACCTCGCCATCGGCACGGTTGTCGGCCTCTCGTGGCTGCTCTCCGGCCTGGGAGCTGTGGTGTACCGACTACTCGCCGACGGCTACGACGCGGCATTCGAAGACACGTTGACCTCGTCGATCGACATTGCGTTCTGGGTCATCATCGCCATCACGGGCGGTGTGGTGTGGGCGGGACACTGGGTGCTCACATTCAACCGATCCGAGCCCGGGAGCACCGTCGAAGGAGCCCGCCGAGGTTCACCCCTTTGGTTCCTCACCGTGGTGGTCGCCGGAACTCTCCCCGGGCTGGTTGCGATCGTGTTCACCACCACGGTGATGATCAGCGGACTGTTGATCTGGTTCATCGGCACGACCGACCAGGACGCGGCTGACTACTTCGAGCCGGCCCCCGCACTCATCACCGCAGCGTTCATCGCCGTCGTGACCTGGGCCTATCACCGCTGGGAACTCGAACGCCACGGCGGCGACGAGCGCAACGAATCGATTCGATTCCACGACTACGCAGCCGTCGCAGCAGGACTCATCGCCGTCGTATCGGCAGCAGCGTCGCTGGTGGCGTTGTCGATCAACGTCCTCATCGCGCGAGTCCACGTTCGCCGGGTCGTCTCGGACCGACAATGCACTGATCATCATCCTCACGGTTCTGGTGGTCGGCGCTCTGGTCTGGTGGCGTTACTGGAACCACATCGAGATCGAGCGGGTGGGCCGACCCATCGAGGAGAGCGACTCGTTCTGGAGGAAGCTCTATCTCATCACCGGCTTCGGCATCGGCGGCCTCGTCTTTGCCATCGCACTCACATGGGTGGTGTTCGTCTTCCTGCGAGATCTGCTCGACGGGGTACTCAGTCGGCAAACGGTCGAAGATCTCGCCTACCCCATCGGCTGGGCGCTCGCCGTGGTCGGAGCCGTCTGGTACCACTTCGAGGTCTGGGGAACCGACCGTGCCGTCCTCGCCAACCGTCCGCCGCCGCCGCCCGAGCCGGTACCGCCGCCACCGGCCCCGATCAGAACCGCTGCCCCCGGAGCCGATTCGGTTCGTTTCACGGCGCGGCCCGCCCACCTGGCCGACGCCGGCGAGCTCTACACGCTCCAACAGGCCGAGCTCGGCGATCGGCTGGCCGCCGTCGCACCACCCACCACAGGCACCTCGAGCCGGGCACCGGTCGAGACCTTCGCCCAGATGAAGGCTCGATTGGCGACTTCCGACACCACGGTCGTGATGGAGGGGCATCGAATCGTCGGATTCGTGACCGTGCCGACAGCCACCAGCGATACCGCTCAGGCCGTGACGGCTCCCGACTACGCAGACGAGGAGCGCCGATCGATCCTGTCGGCGGCTGGGAGACCGGAACCAGCCGCACCCGCCGGCAGCGAATTCCCGGGGTGACCTTCGCCTCGGCCCGGGTGCGCAGCCGGTCGGCGGTGGCATCATGACGTGATGCCGAGCCGCATGACAGACGCCGAATCGCTCATGTGGAATGTGGAGCAGGATCCTCGGCTTCGTTCGACGATGGGGGCGGTCGTTCTCCTCGACGGAGCGGTCGATCTCGAGCGTCTGCGCAACACGATCGTGAAGGCCTTGCGGAACGTCCCGGCACTGCGAGAACGCTGTCCAACCGAGCGGCATCCCACTCGTGCCGCCGGAACGAGTTCTCGATCGGCACCTCGACCTCGACCATCACCTGCGAGCAACACGGATGTCGGGTTCGGCCAGCCTGCCGGCCCTCGAGGCGTTGGCCTGCAGGATCATCAACGACCCGTTCGATCGCATGCGACCGCTCTGGCAGATCGACGTGGTCTCCGGACTTCCACGAGGACGCTCGGCTCTGGTGATCAAGCTGCACCACTCGATAGCCGACGGACAAGGCGCCCTGACCCTCGCAGCCAACCTCCTCGAATTCCAGGCTGACGCTCCCCCGCCGGAGCCCGGAAGCGTCGCCGACGTGCTCGACGCAGCTGGCAGACGAATCGGCCCGAGATCCCGAGCCGGCAACGCTCAGCGATTCTCTCCGCTTCGGTGCAGAACGAATCGCCGGCTTCCTCAATGAGGCAGCCAGTGCATTGACCAACCCCCAGCGTGCGGCCGAGGCCGGTGCCACGGTCAAGCATCTTGCCGACCAGTTGCCGTCGTCCGAATCCGGGACCAGGTCGCCGCTCTGGGCCGGCCGGTCTGGCAACCGCAGACTCACCACCGTTGCCTTCGCGCTCGCGTCGCTGAAGGCGGCAGCAGAGAAACGCGAGATGAAGGTGAACGAACTCTTCGTCTCCGCCTGTGCCGAGGCGGCGTTGACGCAGCACGAGCGAGCCGCAGTCGCTCTCCCGGAGATCCACACGTCGATGGTCATCAGTACGAGGACCGCAGACGACCCCGCAGCTCGCAACGCTGCGGTACCGGTCGCCCTCGTCCTGCCGGGCACCGGGCACTCGAGAGAGGATCGGCTGCCATGCGCTGCGGGCCCAGGTCCAGGCCAAGCGGGACTCCGTGAACACCACCGCGGATGCGGTCGGCGCGTTCGGCGCGATGGCCAACCTCCTCCCGACCTCGGTCGCTGCGTCCCTCGCTCTGCAACAAACGGGACGGATCGACTTCGCTACCTCCAACCTCGCCGGACCCGCCATTCCACTGTGGATCGCAGGCCGACGCATCCTCTCACTTCGCCCCGTGGGCCCGGTTGCCGGGACCGCATGGAACGCGACCCTGCTGTCGATCGGCGACGACGCCGCGATCGGTCTCCACATCGATCCGGCGACCGGCATCGATTCCGTCGAACTCCGAACCGATCTGAGGACAGCGCTCACCTCCCTCGGGGTCGTCGGCGTCCCTCGCTAATCTCGGCTCATGTCGACGCCGGGAACCGATCCCACCGAGCAACCAACCATGATCCCAGCCGCCACACCGAACGGCCCTGGCGACGACCTGTCGTTCCCCCGCCAACACGCCCGTACTCGTCGCTTCACCCTCGGTTCACCACGCAACATCACGATCAGCCCGGACGGATCCACGATCTACTTCCTCCGGTCGCAACACGGTCAGGACCCGGTCCTGTGTTTCTGGGCCCTCGACGTGGCGACGTCGACCGAACGACTGCTCCTCGATCCGGCGGATCTCGGCGGTGACACCGCCGATCTCTCCTCGGCCGAGCGGGCGCGGCGCGAGCGGGCCAGGGAAAGTGCATCCGGGATCGTCCGCTACTCGACCGATGATCTGGTCGAGCGGGCCGTCATGGAGCTCGGCGGCTCCATCGTGGTGGTCGATCTCGTCAACGGCGAGGTGCTGACCCGTCGAGGCCGCCGACGGGTTGTTCGACGCCCGCATCGATCCGACCGGCCGGCGCTGCGCATACGTCGCCTCTCGATCGCTTCGGATGATCGACCTGGCAACGGGAACCGACATCGAGTTGGCCGGTGAGTCCGACCCGTTGGTGAGCTGGGGCCGAGCCGACTTCATCGCCGGTGAGGAGATGGGGCGGACCCGAGGTCTATTGGTGGGCCCCTGACGGTTCGAGCCTGCTCGCCACCAGGGTCGATGACACGCCGGTCCAGCGATGGTGGATCGCCGACCCGGCACAACCGGGAACAGAACCGACCGAGATCCGCTACCCGGCAGCCGGCACCGACAACGCTCGTGTCTCGTTGGCCCGCATGGCGATCGACGGCACGCGTGTCGACATCGACTGGTCGGCATCGAGCGACAGCTCTCCGTTCGAGTACCTGGCCGACGTCGTGTGGTCGTCGGGTCACGAGCCGTTGATCGTTCGCCAGTCCCGCGACCAGCGCATCGTCTCCATCGCGGGGATCGAGCCCTCGACCGGCGCGTCTGGTCGAGCGCAGACGCATCACCGATCCCACCTGGGTCGAGCTCATGCCCGGCTCACCCGCATGGTGCGACGCAGGACTGCTCACGATCGAGGACCGGGCCGAGATCGATCGCCGTGTCCTCTGCCTCGACGGACACCCGGTCCCGACCCCCGACCTCCAGGTCAGGTCGATCGTCGATACCGCCCATCGGCGGGCGGTGGTCACGGCATGGACCCATCCGACCGAGATCCACGTGTTCGCCGTCGACCTCGCCGATTCCATCGCCGAATCGTCGACGACCCGCCTCACCACCGTTCCCGGTGTGCATCAGGCCACCGCCGGCGGCAACATCGTGGTGATCACCTCGACGACACCCGACATGCCCACAACCACCGTCGACGTCATCGCAGTGAACGACAGAGCCTCGGGCACCAGGGTGGCCGGTATCGAGTCACGCATCGACGCTCCGGTGCTCGCGGCACGACCTCAGTTCCTCGAGCTCGGACCACGCTCGTTGTCGGCCGCATTGTTCCTGCCGAACGGTCACGACGGAACGAACGCGCTTCCGGTCCTGCTCGATCCCTACGGCGGACCGCACGCTCAGCGAGTCCTGAAATCGCATCTCGGCCACCTGACCTCGCAGTGGTTCGCCGACCAGGGTTTCGCCGTTCTCGTTGTCGACAATCGCGGGACGCCAGGGCGAGGGCCGGCATTCGAGCGAGAGGTGTGGGGCGATCTGGCCGCGCCGGTGCTCGAGGACCAACTCGACGCGCTCGACGCAGCAGCAACCATGTTCCCGATCCTCGATCTCGATCGGGTCGGCATCCGAGGCTGGAGCTTCGGTGGCTACCTGGCCGCCTTGGCTGCGCTACGAGCCCCGGATCGGATCCACGCCGCGATCGCCGGTGCCCCTGTCACCGACTGGCGCCTCTACGACACGCACTACACCGAGCGCTACCTCGGTCATCCGGACGAACATCCGGACCACTACGGCCGGACAGCCCTCACCACCGATGCCGCAGCGCTGACGCGACCGCTCCTGTTGATCCACGGCCTGGCCGATGACAACGTCGTCGCTGCTCACACGTTGCAGTTCTCCAGCGCGCTGCTGGCAGCCGGTCGAATGCACTCGGTACTGCCTCTCAGCGGCGTCACGCACATGACGCCACAGGAGGTCGTCGCCGAGAACCTTCTCCATCTCCAACGAGACTTCTTGCGCCAACACCTCGCATCTCCTGTCGCAGGAACGAGATCTGAGCCATGATCGTTGGCGCCGTGTTCCCCTCCGCCTTTCTGACGCTGCGTTCATGACCGACGACCTGACCAAGCTGGCTCCCACGCTGGAGTCGATCGGGTGGGACGCCGATCTCGACGACTGGTTGGCCGAACGCCCCTCTGACTCACACGGTCGGATCGCTCGAACATCGCGCGGCTTCTGTCTGGTCTTCACCGGCGGTGACGCCATCCTGGCTGCCTCCAGTTCGATCCGCGCCGTCACCGGCCTCGCTCCGGCCACGGGCGACTTCGTTGCCATCCTCGAGGATCCCGATGATGGTCCGGCGGTGTCGGCCATCGCTCCCCGGCGGACCTCCCTCACCCGCCGAGCTCCGGGCAAGGTCCCCGAACCGCAGGTCCTCGCCTCCAACATCGACGCCGTGTTCGTGATGCACGGACTCGACCGACCCGTCAACCTGAATCGGCTCGAGCGGCAGTTGGTGTTGGCTTGGTCGAGCGGGGCAACTCCGGTGGTCCTCCTCACGAAAGCCGACGAGGTGAGCCATTCCGAGGAAGCAACCGAATCCATCTCGGCGATCGCACCCGGTGTCGAAACGCTCGCCATCTCGACGGTCTCGGGCCGCAACATCGACCGAGTGAGCCAGCACTTCGTCGGCTCGAGGACCGTGGCGTTGCTCGGTCTGTCCGGGATCGGGAAGTCCACACTCGTGAACGAACTCTCTGGCGGGGCAGTCCAGCGCATCGGCGATGTTCGGGCCAAGGACCGCCGAGGTCGGCACACGACCGTCACCCGCGACCTCGTCCCCCTTCCCGGTGGAGGGATCGTGATCGACACTCCCGGCATCCGGGAGATCGGCCTGTGGCAGGCCTACGAGGGCCTGGCGCGGACATTCCCCGAGATCGCCGCTGCCTCGGCATCGTGCCGTTTCGCCGACTGCGCCCACGGAAAGGAGCCCGGTTGCGGCGTATCCCAGGCGCGAGCCGATGGCCGCATCACCGACCGACGCCTCGCTCACTGGGGCGAGCTCCAGGACGAACTGACGCTCCAGGAAGAACAGCTCGAGGACTCCGACCGCCGGATCGAGAGCCGCAGCCGAGCCGGGGCAGAACGCAAACGAGACGGAGAGCGGAAACGCAAGCCGAGCAAGGGGAAGAAGAAGGGCAAGCGCCGCTGACACTCGACGATGCCCGATGACGAGCCCTGCGTTTGCCATACTCGGGACCGACGAACAGGAGCGCGTGTGATGAGAGCCGTGAGGGCAACGATGGCCATGGTTGTTTTGGTGAGCGGGATCGGACTCGCAGGATGCGGCCGCTCGGCACCCGAAGAAGGGGCCACGACGCTCGAGGCCTCGATCAGCCCGTCGTCGTCGGCGGTGATCACCACCCTTCCCCCGACGACGACGCCCCCACCCACCACCACGCCCGAATACATCGTCCAGGACGGCGACTCGCTGTCGATCATCGCCCAGCGATTCGGTGTGAGCACCGAGGACCTCGCCAACTTCAACGGCATCGAGGACGCCAACTCGATCAAGGTCGGCCAGACGCTCACGATCCCTCCCACCACCACTCCGCCAACGTCCGCCAGCGAGTGACGATGTCGGGTTCGATGTCGGTATGACACTCCGACTCGGCGACACCGCCCCAGACTTCACCGCACCCACAACCGAGGGCGACCTCGCCTTCCATCGATGGAAGGCCGATTCCTGGGGCCGTCCTGTTCTCCCACCCTGCCGATTTCACCCCGGTCTGCACCTATCCGGCGGCAGAGTCCGAATCCGCGCAACGGCCGGTCTCGTTCAAGCGAGAACGAGCCCGCCGGACGCAGCCAACGACCACGCGTGCCGCCAGCCGTCAGGGTCGAGACCGAGACCGCGGAAGCGCACCTCGGTGTGCGCGATGTTGCCGAGCCCGCAGGACGCCTCGGCCATGGCGATGATCAGCGGCATCACCGAATCGTCGGTACCGGCGACGGCCATCTTCGCCGCGTCGATTGCTTCGCGGCAGGCGTCGAGATCGTTCTGCTGCCGGGATGCCGTCGCCCCCGCCAGATGGGCGAACGACTGATCGAGATACGTCGCCGTGCGGTTCGAGAGCACCTCGTCGACCCGCTCGAACACCGTTCCCACATCGCCACGAGCCGCAGCCACGATCGCCTCGACGGCTCGAGCATTCATGCTCGCCTCGCCTGACACGGTCTCGACCCACCGAAGATGCGATGAGGCTTCCTCGGCTGCTCCTCGCTGGAGCATCGCAAGTGCCACCGCCACCGCAAGATCGGTCTCGCCGAGCATCTCGGGATCGGGGGCCTCCTCCTCGAAACGGGCGGCCCATCGGATCGCCGACTCGGCTTCTCCCAGCAATGCGGCAGTGCTCGCGTTGGCGACCACGGCGAACCGGACGGCTTCCACGTTCCGGGTCCGTTCGGCGGCGAGAAACCCCGACTCGAGCACCTGACGTCCGTCATCGATCTCGCCGAGAGCCACGAGCGAGCGGCCTATGAGCCCTGTTGCCTGAGCGACCAGGCCGGGATCATCCGCCCGCTCGGCCAGTGTTCTGGCCGCCTCCGCGTTCGAGAGGGCGCCGCCGATGTTTCCTGACCACAGGTCGAGGGAAGCCGCCAGGTTCTTCATCACTGCCTCAGCCCATGGGTCACCACGGCGCGCCAGTTCCGGCCCGACTTCGGCCAGCAGGTCGCGAGCACGGTCCCACTCGCCCGAGTGGAACGAAACCCACGCATCGATGCCCTTCGCCCACGCCATTCCGCCGACATCTCCGAGCTCACCGAAGATCGACACCGAACTCGAGACGAGCTCGCGGGCCTCGGCAAGATCACCGGCCCGGAAGGCGATGAGGCCGAGACCGTGGAGCGCCCACGCTTCGGAACGACGATCGTCGCTGGCAGCGGCAACCGCCTTCGACTTCTCCATCGCCGACCGGGCCCGAGCGGTATCGCTTCGACCCATCTCGGACAGTCCGAGAAGTCGGAGGGCGAGCGCTTCCTTCTCGCTGTCGCCGAGATCATGCAGCTGCACCGCTGCCTCCGCCAACTGCTGCACGGCACGGTCGTAGTCGCCTCGTTTGCGATCGAGCTCGCCGTGTTCGAGCTGGACACGAGCGGCCAGCAACGGGTCGGGAGCGGCGATGGCGACGATGTGATCCAGATCGTCTCTCGCACCAGCGATGTCGCGCACGTCGGATCGAGATCGCGCCCTGCCGTACAGGAAGCCGGCCTTGGTCTCGGGATCCGTGGCCAGATCGACACCGAGTCCGTACCAGTGTTCGGCCTCGGTCGGGGCGCCGGTGGCCAGCGATCGATTGGCCGCCTCGTTGACCCAGTACAACGCCTTCTCGCGCACCTCGATGGCATCGATCTCACTCGAGCCGGAAAGACCCTCGAGCAGCTCTGAGGCGGCGGCGTAGTGCCGTGCGATCACCAACACGATGGCGAGCCGGTGCTCGGCCGGTCCGAGGTTCTCGAGGTAGGAGGCGATGGCGTGATGGGTGATCGCCCGACCGGTCTTGGTGAGCGTGGCATACGCGACGTCACGCACCAGATCGGAGCGGAACTCGTAGCGGTGACCGTCGACGACGATCAGGTCGGCCTCGACCAGTCTCGCAATCAGCGGATCGATGTTCTCGATCTCGAGCTGCATCTGCGCCATTCGCCGCAAGCCGCTGATGGGACCATTGGGCCCGAACACCGCCGCTGCCTCGACCAATGCCCGCAGGGTGGGCTCGAGCGCGTCGAGTCGTCGCGGCGATGATGCCTCGAAGGTTGTCCGGCAGGCTCGACAACTCGCTGGATGACGCCAGCACAGATCGTCCCCCTTCGGCCGCGCTCCGGGACTTGACGAGCCCGGCGAGCTCCTCGAGGAAGAGCGGGTTCCCGCCGCTCCGTTCGATGATCCGTTGCTTGGCCTCGTCAGTGAGGTCGAGACCGAACTCGTCGAGCATCTCGAGCGCCGCTTCGTTGGCAAGCGGGGCGAGCGGCAGAACCATCGATCCATAACGACCTGTCGGGAGTTCTTCCGATGTCGACGACTTCGATGTCATCAGCAGGAGGAACCGACATCGGCCGAACTCCTGGAGGACGTGCTCGAGGAGGAGTTTCACGCCTTCGGAAGCCAGGTGAACGTCCGAGATGACGAGCACGACCGGACGCCTGACCAACTCCGCGCCGAAGCAGCGCCGTGAACGCGAACATCACCTCGGCCCGGTTCGATCTCGCTGTCGCCGCCTCGCAACGACGTCGCGACGCCGAGGGTGTGCAGAAGGGCCGAGGCGTAGCGGTCGCGGAGGTCCGGCTCGAGATCGTCGAGGTGGGCGGTCAGCCCGCTGCTGACCACGAGCGCTGCGTGGTCTGGATCGGCATCGACCTCGAGGCCGAACACCTGTCGAAGGACATCGGCGATGGGCCACCAGCCGTTGGCCTCGCCGTACGGCACCGCTCGCCCCTCGACCACCCTGGCGTCGTATTGAGCACCGATCCGGGCCGCTGCTTCTTGGACGATGCGGGTCTTGCCCATACCGGCCTCACCGACGACGAGCGTGGCGTGCGCCCTCGAGCCGTCGAACGCCAGGCGGGCTTGTGTCTGGATCGCCGCCAGCTCGAGCTCGCGACCCACGAATCCCACCGACCGGCGACTTCGGGTACCGGGCGGTCGTACCGGGTTGAGGGCCACCCAAGCCTCGACCGACTCCTCTCGACCCCGAGCCTGTACGACACCGAATGGCCGATACGAGAAGGCGTCCACCGTGGCGGCATGGGTGCTGGGGCCCACCAGCACACGACCCGGCTCGGCCACGCCCTCGAGCCGTGCCGCCAAGTTCATCACGTCACCCATGGCGGTGTAGTCGCCACCTGCACTCGACATGCCGACCAGGACCTCGCCGGTGTTGACCCCGATGCGAAGCTGGAGTGGCGCATGCGAGCTCGCAGCCAAGGCGAGCATCGTCTGCTGCATGCGTAGCGCAGCACGAACGGCCCGCTCGGCGTCGTCCTCGTGAGCAATCGGCGCGCCGAACAGCGCCACGATGCCGTCGCCGAGGATCTTGTCGACGACGCCCCCGAAGGCGACGATGTCGGCGGCCAGCCGTTCGAAACACCGGTCGACGAGGTGCTTCACGTCCTCGGGGTCGAGCATCTCGGCCAGGCTGGTGAAGCCGACGATGTCGGCAAAGACCACAGTGACGACGCGCCGTTCTTCGTCTCCGACCGATTGGTGTGTCCCACAGTGCGGACAGAATCGGGAGCCGGGAGGAACCTCTCCTCCGCACGACGAACACCGCATCGGGGAGAGCCTAATTGGCCGACGGGCTCGGCCAGTCATTCATCACGCGCCATCTCTGCTCGACCAGATCGGCTCGGGTCGAGCCTCCGCTAACGTCTCGCCCGTGAATCAGGCGAAGAACAGCAACGATGACCCCTCGAGACGATGGTGGCGCACCGACGTCGTCTATCAGGTCTACGTTCGCTCGTTCGCCGACGGGAACGGTGACGGAACCGGCGACATCGCCGGTCTTCGGTCCCGACTTCGGTACCTCCGTGACCTCGGCATCGATGCCATCTGGCTGAACCCCTGGTATCGCTCACCGCTCCACGACGGCGGGTACGACGTTGCCGACTACCGCGACATCGAGCCCCGGTACGGGACGTTGGACGAAGCCGAGGCCTTGATCGATGACGCCCACGAGCACGGGATCAAGGTCATCGCCGATCTCGTGCCCAACCACACGTCGTCCGAACACGCGTGGTTCCAGGAGGCACTCTCGTCACCCGAGTCGCCGGCCCGCAACCGCTATCACATCCTCCCCGGGAAGGGTGGTGACGGATCGCTGCCGCCCACCGACTGGACGAGTGTGTTCGGCGGCTCGGCCTGGACCCGCCTCGACGACGGCGAGTGGTACCTGCACCTCTTCGACCACACCCAGCCCGACCTGAATTGGCAGAATCCCGAGGTCGTCGAGGAGTTCAAGGCGATCTTCCGATTCTGGCTCGACCGAGACGTCGACGGTTTCCGGGTCGACGTTGCCCACGGACTGGCCAAGGACATGTCGTATCCCGACGTCGCTGCCACCGGCGAGCTCCTCGACATCGCCAAGACGGCCGGGCATCCGTTCTGGGATCGTGATGCCGTGCACCCGATCATCCGGGGCTGGCGCTCGGTGCTCGACGAGTACCCGGGGTCGATGATGGTGGCCGAGGCCTGGGTGGCTCCTGACCGGCTGCCGCTCTACCTCCGCAAGGACGAATACCACCAGTCGTTCAACTTCGATTTCCTTTCGGCGGAGTGGGATGCCGACGAGATGCGCGAGGTCCTGATCACGTCGATCGAGGCCGCCCACGAGGTCGGTGCCGCCCCGACGTGGGTGCTGTCGAATCACGACGTCGTTCGCCACACGACCCGCTACGGACTTCCAAAGGGCACGGACTGGCGGCTCTGGCTGCTCGAGGGTCCGCACGACATCCTCGATCCCGAGCTCGGACTCACCCGAGCCAGGGCGGCCACCATGCTCATGTTGGCGCTGCCCGGCGGCGTGTATCTCTACCAGGGTGAGGAGCTGGGCCTTCCCGAAGTGTGGGATCTGCCGCGGGATGTCCTCGACGATCCCGTCTGGGAGCAGTCCGGCCGTACTCGAAAAGGCCGAGACGGATGCCGGGTGCCGCTCCCCTGGACCGTCGAGGGCTCGTCTCTCGGTTTCGGAACCGGCGGCAGCTGGTTGCCTCAGCCCGAGGAGTTCGCTGAGCTGTCGGTCGAGGCGCAGTCCGACGTCGACGGGTCAACACTCGAACTCTACCGATCGGCTCTCGCAGAGCGGAAACGTCTGTTCGTCGGCGACGAGTCGATCGAGTGGCTCGATACACCAGAAGACGTCATCGCCTTCCGTCGCGGTTCCGGCATCGAATGCTGGGTCAACCTCTCCGCCGAGCCGGTGCCAATCGACGCAAACCGCACACGTGTCCTGGCCAGCGGCGACCTCACGACCGACGGCCAACTGCCTCCCGACACGGCGGTCTGGCTCGCTTGAGCCGGTCCACCACTCGGCTGAATGCCAATCATCCAAATGTCGGATGGCACCCGCAGCCGGTTGGCCTAGCGTTCCTTGCGAATCAGGAGGAATGCAATGAGCACACCGACGTCCACTGCCACCATGGCCGCCCACTGCGACGGGGCAACAAAGATCTACGGCTCGGGTGACACCGAGGTCCATGCCCTGCGAAATGTCACGGTCGGGTTCGAGGCCGGCCACTTCACCGCGATCATGGGCCCATCCGGTTCCGGCAAGTCGACGCTGATGCAATGCATGGCCGGTCTCGACCGCCTCACCTCCGGCTCCACCTACATCGGTGACGAGGAACTGTCCTCGCTCAACGACAAACGTCTCACCATGATCCGGCGTGAACGCCTCGGCTTCATCTTCCAGGCCTTCAACCTCATCCCCACACTGACGGCGAAGGAGAACATCACACTCCCGCTCGATCTGGCAGGGAGCAAGGGCGACAAGGCGTGGATCGACGAGGTGATCTCGATCACCGGCCTCGGCGATCGTGTCGGCCATCGGCCCAACGAATTGTCCGGTGGCCAACAGCAGCGAGTGGCCGTCGCCAGAGCGATGGCCAGCCGGCCGGCGATCATCTTCGGCGACGAGCCGACCGGCAACCTCGACACACGCACCGGAGCCGAGATCCTCGAGTTCATGCAGAAGGCCGTGCTCGACCTCGGTCAGACCATCGTGATGGTCACCCACGACCCGGTCTCCGCCAGTTACGCCGACCGGGTGCTCTTCCTCACCGACGGCCAGATCATCGACGAGATGACCGATCCAACGACGGATCGCGTCATCGACAAGATGAAGGCGCTCGGGGACTGAGATGTTCAAAGCCACGCTGAAGTCCATCCGCGGCCACCTCGGCCGCCTGCTCGCAACGATGGCAGCCGTCATCCTCGGTATCTCGTTTCTCGCCGGAACGCTCGTGTTCACCGATTCGGTCCAACAGGCGTTCGACGAGCTGTTCTCGACCGTGTTCGAGACCACCGATGCTCAGGTTCGCTCCACCGAGACCGTCGACGCCGGCTTCGGCATCGAGCTCCGGGGTCGGATCGACGAATCCGTGGTTGCCACCGTCCAAGCAGTCGACGGTGTCGCCGCAGCAGAGGGATTCGTCCAGGGCACAGCCACGGTGATCGACAAGGACGGTGAGCCGGTGGGGAATCCCGGCCAGGGTCCGCCCACATTCGGCTTCTCCTGGGGCATCGACGACGAGCTCAATCAATTCAAGATCAAGGAAGGGCGAGCGCCATCGGGCCCGACCGATGTCGTGCTCGACGGCAACACCGCTGAACTCGGCGACTTCCAAGTCGGCGACACCGTGCGGATCCTGACCACCGCAGGGTCGAACGAATTCGACCTCGTCGGCATCGCCCAGTTCGGCGAGTCCAACTCCATCGGTGGTGCAACCACCGCCTTGTTCGACCTCGCCACGACACAGACGCTCCTCGGTGCCGAAGGCCAGCTCGACGCCATCTCCGTGCGAGCCGCCGAGGGGATCTCCGAGGAGGAGATCGTGCAGCGCATCTCGGCCGAGCTCGGCGACGGTGTCGAGGCGATAACCGGCACCGAATCGACCGAGGAGAGCCAGAGCGCGATCGCCGAGGGGCTGTCGTTCTTCAACATCTTCCTCTTGGCGTTCGCCATCATCGCCCTGTTCGTCTCGGCGTTCGTGATCTACAACACCTTCGCCATCCTGGTCGCGCAACGGACCCAGGAACTCGCGTTGCTCCGAGCCATCGGCGCCTCCCGCCGTCAGGTGCTCACTTCAGTGTTCGTCGAAGCACTGATCGTCGGCATCGTCGGGTCCCTGCTCGGCGTGATCCTCGGTATCGCCCTGTCCTTCGGACTCGGAGCCATGCTCACCGCCTTCGGCATCGAGCTTCCCTCCGGCGGTCTCGTCGTGAAGCCGGCCACCGTCGTGATCAGCCTCGTGGTCGGCACCGTCGTCACGCTCTTCTCGGCGGTGTTCCCTGCCGTGACGGCGTCGCGTATCAGCCCGATGGAGGCACTGCGGGAGAGCGCGGCCGAGCCGTGGCACCGCAACAACACCCGATTCCTCATCGGTCTGCTCATCACCGTGCTCGGCGGCGTCGCCATCCTGTTCGGCCTGCTCCAACCCGAACTCACCCTCGCCGGTATCGGCATCGGAGCGATGTTCATCGGCGTCTTCGTCCTCGGTCCCACCATCGCTCGACCCGTCTCGCGTGCGCTGGGCGCCCCGATCGCCCGATTCCGGGGCACGACGGGAGCGATCGCTCAGCAGAACGCCATGCGAAACCCCAAGCGCACGGCCAGAACGGCCGCCGCCCTGATGATCGGTGTGGCGCTGGTCGCCGGCGTCACCGTGTTGGCTTCCACATTGGCTGCGACCATCGAGGACACGGTCGGCGAGACGTTCACGGGCGATTTCGCCATCGATTCCGGCTCGTTCGGTCCCGGTGGTGGGTTCAGCCCGCTCTTGACCGACGCCGTCGCCGGGATCGAGGGAGTCGACACGGCAGCGTCCTTGCGGGTCGCGATCGCCGAGGTCGAAGGAAGTGGCGACTTCATCGGCGTGGTCGACCCTGCCACGGCATTCGACGTCATCGAGGTCGGGATCACACAGGGACAACCGAGTGATCTCACCGACACGTCGGTGTTCCTGTTCGAGGACAAGGCAGCCGATCTCGGTGTCGACATCGGCGACACGGTGGAGTTCAAATTCCTCGACGGCTCCCTGCGTCCCCTCACCGTGACCGGCATCTACACAGAGGAAGCCTTTCTCGGGAACTACGCGATCTCGCAGGGGCTGGCGGCAGACACCGGCGCCGAACAGCTCGAGTTCGTCACCTACGTCAGCCTCGCCGACGGCTACACGATCGACGAGGTCCGTCCTGCGATCGATGCTGCCGCCGCCGACTATCCCAACGCCAAGGTCCAGGACCGCCAGGAATACATCGATGCACAATCAGCGAGCCTCGACCAACTCCTCGGTTTGATCTACGGGCTCCTCGGACTGGCCGTGATCATCGCTGCCTTCGGCATCGCCAACACGCTGCGGCTCTCGGTGATCGAGCGCACACGGGAGATCGGGCTGCTCCGGGCAGTCGGCATGACCCAGGGGCAGGTCCGGTCGACCATCCGTTGGGAGGCCGTGATCACGGCACTGTTCGGAGCCGTGCTCGGCGTCATCCTCGGCCTCTTCTTCGGGTACGCCATCGTCTACGCCCTGCGGGATCAGGGCGTCACGAGCTTCTCGGTGCCGATCCCGGCGCTGATCGTGGTCGTGGTGCTCGCCGCCGTCGTCGGCGTCGTCTCGGCCATCCTGCCGGCACGGCGAGCGGCTCGGCTCAACATCCTGGACTCGATCGCCTCGTGACGATCGGTCGGCTGGAGCGCGGATGAAGATCCGCCGCGCCCAAGTCGACGACCTCGATGCCGCTGCCACCACGCTCGGCGAAGCCTTCGCCGAAGATCCGTGGGTCCGGTGGTGTGTCGACGAGGACGACCACGTCGCCCGGATCACGACGCTCCAGCGACTCGCACTCGAGCTGATCGGCCTCCCCCACGGACGCGTGTGGATGGCAGAGATCGACGGAGCCGCAGCCGGAGTCGCGGTGTGGACCGACAGCACGACCGAGATCGATCGCCGCGCTGCTCTCGACCCTCGCCGACCGCTCACGAACCTTGCACGGCGACCGCCTCCAAGCCGCCATCGTCGCCGAGCAGAACTCATGGCCCAGGCCGGTCGGCCGCCACTTCCACCTGGAGACGATCGGCACCCGGCCGGAGCAGTGGCGCCGCGGGGTGGGATCCGCTGTCCTCAGACCCGAACTGGAGCGCGCCGATTCCGAGGGTGCGATCTGTTCACTCGAGACCTCCACGGAAGCGAACACGCAGTTCTACGAGTCGATGGGGTTCGAGATCGTGCATCACCGCATCGTGCCCGGCGGTGGGCCGGACGTCTGGACGATGTGGCGCCAACCAAACTCGTCTGGGCCAGGGGGTCGATCCCCAGATCAACGCAGCGTCGGTCCCTTGTAGCCCTGCGAGAAGCCGTTCGAGGTCAGCGCATCACGGAGTGCAGGCTGCTCGGCCGGCGGGACACCGTTGATCTTCTGGATCTCGATCTTCTTCAGTTGCTTGCGATGCACGAGCGATGCCAAGGTCGGGACCCAGGAGCAATCCTCCTCGCCGGCAGCGAACACCGTGAGACTGCGCCCGCCACGTTCGAGGAAGGCCATCGGATGGCCATCACGGAGGACCACATAGGCCCCGACGGCCCGGCTCGGCCGCCCGTCGACCTCTGGCCAAGGCAGTGACGCCCCGTACGGCTGGGCCGGGTCGGAAGCGGCGAGCACGATCGGCGGCTCGAGTTCGTCCGACGACCCGGTGCGCCGCTCGTCTCGCAGACGATCGACGGCGCCCGGCAGCGCGAACTGTGCCGCGCCGAGCCCCGTGACGAAATAGCCGCGTCGCACCTGACCTCGCTCCTCCATCTCCTTCAGCAACTGATAGACACCGGCGAAACCGCCCTCGGCCCCTTCGGCCAACGCCATCTCGCGGGTGAGGACGCCGTAGCGCTCCAGGAGCTGGAGGGCCTGCGTGTGCCGAGCCTCGGTCGGTGTCACCGCCGGGAGGCGGAGTGGCGCGACGAGCGACCAGCGACCGGTCGCCGCCGGCGGACCGAGGCGTGACAGTTGACGCATGTTCGGTCGGTGGGCCCGGCCACCGCGCCCACCGCGACCAGACGGCTTCTTGCGGGCCACCGCCACCGACCATCGACCGAAGGGGTGTCAACGAATCGTTCGTGACCTCGCCGGCCCACACGAGGTCCCACAGCGTCGTCAGCACAGCCGAGTCGCCGTAGTCATGACCGGCGGCCTGGGCCGCCTCGACCAGATCGGACCAGAACACCGCACCGCGAGCGCCGAGACAAGCCCGGAGCGCGTCGTGCAGATCACCCTCGATCGGATCGGCCGGTTCGGGAACCAGCGCCGGAACCTGATCGCGCCACACCAGCCGAATCCGGCCGTCGGCAGCCCCGAGTGAACCGGCACCGACCCAGACGACTTCTCCTGCAGTGAGGAGTGTGTCGAGATCGGCTCGGGAGTAGTCGGGAATCCGAGCCGGGAGGATGTCGGTCTCGAGCGAGGACGCCGGCAAGGTTGCACCCTGGAGCGTCGTGAGAACTGCGGCCAAGCCGTCGAGGCCGCGAGACCGCGACCCGACGTGCTGCCATTCCGGCAGGAAACGAGCGAGGACATCCTGTTCGACCGGCTCGACCTCCTTGCGAAGCGCGGCGAGTGACCGGCGGCGGAGCACCCTGAGCACGTCGTTGTGGCACCACTCGCGCTCGATCCCGTCCGGCCGGAACTCGCCCCGAACGATTCGACCCTGACGCTCGAGCTCCTTGAGGCCCACCTCGACTCGCTCGCCCTCCACGCCGTAGCGTTCGCCGACCTCTCGGGTGAGAAACGGACCGTGGGACTTCGCGTAGCGGCTCAGCAGATCACCGAAGGGATCATCGACAGACTCGGTGAACGCCTGGGGCAGTCCCTGCGGCAGTGCGACACCGAGGGCATCGCGGAGGCGTGACGCATCTTCGGCTGCCGCGAGTCGAGACTCCCCGGCCACAGCCACCTCGATGATTCGGCGGTCATCCAGGAGGCGGGACACGAGCGAGGCAGCCGTTGCGCCGGCCGCATCCTCGTCGACTCGGTCGGCGATCTCGGTCGGCGTGAGGGGGCCGAGCCACCTCAGGAGATCCTCGACGTGGTCGATCGAGCGGGCCTTCCACTTCGGGTCGAGGCGTTGGAGTTCGGCTTCGAGCGCGGCCAAGAACATCAGCGTCGAGCAGCTCCCGCAGCTCTTCGGCTCCGAGGAGATCCCGCAGCAGTTCGCGGTCGAGCGACAGCGCTGCCGCCCGTCGCTCGGCCAGCGGGGCGTCCCCGGCGTACATGTACTGGGCGATCCAGCCGAACAGCAGCGACGGACGCCATCGGCGATGCGGTGTCGGTGTCGACCGACACGACCTTGATCTTGCGGCTTCTGAGCTCGGTGAGCACCTGACGGAGGGCGGGGACGTCGAAGACGTCGTTGAGGCATTCGCGCGTCGTCTCGAGCAGGATCGGGAAGCTCGGATACTTCGATGCCACGCCGAGCAGATCGGCGGCCTTCTGCCGTTGCTGCCACAGCGGGGTCCGCCGGTCCGGGCGGAGACGGGGAAGCAGGAGTGCCCTGGCCGAGCATTCGCGGAACCGGGCGGCGAACATCGCCGAGTTCGGAAGCTGCGCAACCAGCAACTCGTCGAGCTCGTCAGGGTCGACCAGCAGCTCGTCGATCGGGAGGTGGTCGACGGCCTCGGGCAGCCGGATGACGATCCCGTCGTCGCTCCACATGAGCTCGACGTCCCAGCCGAGCTCCTCGGCCAACCGATGCTGGAGCGCCATGCCCCACGGTGCATGCACTTGGGCGCCGAAGGGACTCAGGACGCAGACGCGCCAGTCGCCGATCTCGTCACGGAACCGTTCGACGACGATGGTTCGGTCGCTCGGCACGACACCGGTGGCCTCGCGTTGCTCGTCCAGATACTGGACCAGGTTCTGAGCCGCCAGCTTGTCGAGACCGTTGTTGCGACCAAGCCGATCGAGGGCCTCGTCAACGGGGAGCTCGGCGATCTCCCTCATGAACGCACCCATCGCCCTGCCGAGTTCGAGCGGCCGGCCGGGGCCATCGCCGTGCCAGAACGGCATCTTGCCCGGCTGGCCGGGAGCCGGGGTGACGACGACTCGCTCATGGGTGATGTCCTCGATACGCCACGTGCTGGCCCCGAGCAGGAAGGTCTCCCCTGCCCGACTCTCGTAGACCATCTCCTCGTCGAGCTCGCCGACCCGGGTGCCATCGGGGAGAAAGACGCCGTACAAACCGCGGTCCGGGATCGTGCCACCGCTGGTGACGGCGAGGCGCTGTGCGCCGGGTCGACCGCGTACGACACCCTCCACCCGGTCCCAGTTCAGGCGCGGCCGTAGCTCACTGAACTCGTCTGAGGGATAGCGCCCAGCCAAGAGGTCGAGGACGTTCGTGAAGGCCTCGTCCGACAACTCGGCGAAGTTCGCCGCGCCCCGCATGAGCGAGAGGAGATCGTCGACGGCCCAGTCGTCGAGTGCACATGCGGCCACGATCTGCTGGGCGAGGACATCGAGCGGGTTCCGGGGATATCGAGTGGACTCGATCAGCCCGGCCTGCATCCGCTCGACCACGATCGCGGCCTCGACGAGGTCGGAGCGATGCTTCGGGAAGAACTTGCCGACACTCGGCGCCCCGACCTGGTGACCGGCGCGACCGACACGCTGCAAACCTCGGCTCACTGCGCCGGGCGACTCGACCTGCACCACGAGATCGACCGCGCCCATGTCGATGCCGAGTTCGAGCGATGACGTGGCCACCAGCCCCTTCAGCGTTCCGCGCTTCAACTCGTCCTCGATCAAGAGCCGCTGCTCGCGGCTCAGGGAGCCGTGGTGTGCCTTGACCAGTTCCTTCCCCGGCTCGGGCGGTCGCCCTTCGGCCTCGGCGGAACGATTCTCACCCTCGATGGCCAATTCGTTGAGCCTGGTCGCCAGGCGCTCGGCCAGCCGTCGAGCATTCACGAACACGATGGTGCTGCGGTGTTCCTCGATCAGCTCGAGCAGCCTCGGATGCATCGACGGCCAGATGCTGCGTCGTACCGGACCGGCGGCGGAAGGATCGGACATGGATTCGTCGGTGATCTCTCCAAGCCGGCCCATGTCCTCGACAGGGACGATCACCTCGACCTCGAGCGGCTTGCGGACACCGGCGTCGACGATCGTGACCGGTCTCGCCGACCGATCGGTGTCGTAGCCGCCGAGGAACCGAGCGATCTCCTCGAGCGGACGCTGGGTCGCCGACAGACCGATGCGCTGGGGAGGGCGATCGGTGACCCTCTCCAGTCGCTCGAGGGTGAGGGCCATGTGTGCACCACGCTTGGTCGCGGCGAGCGCGTGGATCTCGTCGATGATGACCGTCTCGACACCGGCGAGGGTCTCCCGCACTCGCGACGTGAGCATGAGGTACAGCGATTCGGGCGTGGTGATGAGGAGATCGGGAGGCTCCTTGGCCAACTGCCGCCGTTCTTGCTGGCTGGTGTCGCCCGTGCGAATGGCGACGCTCGGTTCGTAGAAGGACGACCCGAGGCGTTCGGCAGCCAGGCGAATGCCCTGCAACGGCCCACGCAGGTTCTTCTCGACGTCGACGGCGAGCGCCCGCAGCGGAGAGATGTAGAGGATGCGAGTGCGATGGTTCTTGTCCTCGGGCGGCGGCGTGCTGGTGACCTCGTTGAGGCCCCAGAAGAACGCCGAAAGAGTCTTGCCGGAGCCGGTCGGTGCCAGGATCAGGGTGTGGTCGCCGGCCGCGATGGGCGGCCAACCCTTGGTTTGGGGAGGTGTCGGCTCGGCGAACGTGGTGCGGAACCACTCGGCGGCGGGCGCGCTGAACCCGTCGAGCACGGGATGGCTGCGTTCCGGCTTCTTCGTGCCTGCCACCGGGACACCGTACCCAGGCGCTCTGACAGCAAACCGGTCGGCTCAGCCGATGACGTCGGCCGCAGAGTCACCGAGCAAGTAGCGCGGACCGTCGCCGAGGTCGGCGGCACCATCCTCAGGATTCCAGATGGCACACCGCGTCAGCGAAAGGCACCCGCACCCGATGCAGCCCGCCACCGTGTCCCGCAGCTGTGTCAGCTCGGCGATGCGCCGGTCGATGTCGATGCCGAACTGGGTGGCGAGATCGGCCCAGTCAGACTCGTTGGGAGTTCGCCCTGACGGGAGGGCGGCAAGCTGGGTCCGGATGTCGTCGAGCGTGTAGCCCAGGCGCTGGCAGATGCGGATGAAGGAGATCCGCCTGATCACCGATCGGGCGAACCGACGATGCCCGGATGGTGCGCGCTCGGACGCGATCAGCCCGTGGTCGGCGTAGAACCGAACGGCACTGACCGCGAGCCCGGTGCGTTCGGCCACCGCTCCGATCGTCATCAACTCGGCGCCACGTTCCGTCATCTCGAAAAACCCCTTGATCTCAACAGTGGTTGAGATAGTAGAACCAACACATGACCTCTACAACAGGAACCCTCGAACACGTCAACCTCACCGTCAGTGACCCGGAGCGGACCGCCGCCATGCTCGTCGATCTGTTCGACTGGCACGTCAGGTGGAAGGGCGGCTCCATCCACGATGGCCACACGATCCACGTCGGCACCGACACCGACTACCTCGCCCTCTACACGATGCCGCACGGGGCAACGAGCGACGCCGTCGAGTCGTACCGCCAGGTGGCCGGACTGAACCACATCGCCATCGTCGTCGACGATCTCGATGCGCTCGAGCAACGGGTGATCAACGCCGGTTTCGAGCCGACCAATCACGCCGACTACGAGCCCGGTCGTCGCTTCTACTTCCGGGATCACGACGAAATCGAGTTCGAAGTCGTTTCGCTACACCTGAGGGCGCAGAAGAATCGATGGACCAATTGTCGGGCCGAGGCGTTCGATCGTGCGATGTCAGTCGAGAGGAAGGGGGCCGGACCATGCTGATTCCGATTCGCAGCGATCGAGATCGTGCGAACCGTGACCAGATCACGAGCTCGCGGCTCCATCGATCGCCGCCGAGGCTGACCCGACCAGGCGTCATCCACATCCGAACGACGACCACTTCCGGTCGCGTTGCCAGAGCCGAACGAACGCCTGCCACGAGCCGCGATGACCCGGTCGCGCCTCACACAGCGAGGGAAGCACACCATGCATCCCGTACCCGACTACCAAGAGATCAAGCTCATCCACGAACAACGGCAGCAGGCGGCGATGCGTCGGCGCACCCAGAACCTGCTCCGGCTCGAGGCCCGCCAAGCGGCAACCACGGCACCGCCGAGCGTGCCACGCCATCGACGGCCACAGCTCCAGTCCATCAGCCATGACGTTGCGCGAGCTCAGCTCACACCTACGAGTGACCACGGCCGCACGGCGACGACCACGACTCCGGGTCCAGGGGCAGGACCAATGCCGATCACCAGGATGACGAACTGTCGGGTGCCATTAGGCTCGATCCCATGACCAATCCCTTCCGATTCGGTGTCCAAGCGAAGACGGCGACCTCACGGTCCGAGTGGATCGAGCTGGCCAAGAAGGCCGAGGACCTCGGGTACGCCACCCTCACGATTCCCGACCACTTCGACGGCCAACTGGCACCGGCCCTGGCCCTCCAGGTCGCCGCCGGCGCCACCGACACACTCCGCGTCGGGGCCCTCGTGTGGTGCAACGACTACCGCCACCCGGTGGTGTTCGCCAATGAGATGGCCACGCTCGACCTCCTCTCCGACGGGCGGCTCGAGCTGGGTATCGGGGCCGGCTGGATGAAGTCTGACTACGACGCTGCCGGCATGACCTACGACCGGCCGGGTGTGCGCATCGATCGCATGATCGAGTCGGTCCAGATCCTGAAGGGACTCTTCGGCGAGGGGTCCTTCTCCTTCGAGGGCGAGCACTACACGATCACCGATCTCGATCTCCAGCCGAAGCCACTCCAGGATCCGCACCCACCGTTCCTCATGGGCGGCGGAGGCCCACGCTTTCTGCGTTTGGCCGGCCAACATGCCGACATCGTCGGCGTCAATCCCAATCTGCACGCCGGCGTGATCGACGCCAACACCGCAAGCGACGCCACGGCAGCCAAATACGCCGAGAAACTCTCCTGGGTCAGGGAGGGTGCCGGCGAACGCTTCGAAGACATCGAATTGAACGTGCGGGTCTTCGTCGTGATGTTCACCGACGACCGCAAGGGCACGGCCGAGATGCTGGCGCCGGGCATGGGGATGTCGGCAGACGATGCTCTCGAATCGCCGTTGGCACTCGTCGGTGACCCTGCCTCGATGATCGACGACCTCGTGGCTCGCCGCGAGACGTACGGCTTCAGCTACATCGGCGTCGGGCCGGCCGAGATGGAACAGTTCGCACCCGTCGTCGCCCAACTGGCCGGGAACTGAACCGGCGCCGCGAACGCTGAGGATCCAATGCCTTCTTCCAAGAAACCAGACCCGGGCCACAGCCACCACGACCGACTGATCGAACGCTTCGACGACTTCAAGGACCGAGTCGAGGAAGCGGCCATCCGGGCCGAATACGAGACCGGGGAGCGTGAAACCTCGGACGAAGAGGCGAAGGCCCACGCACTGGTCCGGGCCGCACGAATGGGCCTCGGCTTCGTCGTTGTGATCATCGGAATCGCTGCACTGCCACTCCCCGGCCCCGGCTGGCTGATCATCGCCGGCGGACTCACGATCCTGTCGAAGGACGTGGCGTGGGCCGAGCGACTGCTGCGCTACATCCGCAAGCGTGTTCCCGGGATCCCCGAAGACGGGAAGATCCCGCGCTCGTCGCTGGCCACGATGGGGGTCATGACCCTCGCGTTCGTCACGGCGTCAATGTGGTGGACCTTCGGCCGCGGTTCAGACGACATCCAGGCCGGCGGCTACTACGTGACCGAGATCACCGACCCCGTTTCGATGACCGAGCCGGGGATCGAGATCGCTCTCACCGACCAGGGCTCGATCAGCGTCCATGAGGTCGACTGCGAACCGGTCTTCATCGAGGTGCGTCGATCGGAGCCAAGAGCGAGTATGTGCTGGGCGAGCTCGACGATCCCGACTGGACGTGCGCCGGCAGCCGACTGGTGAAGCGGCTGCCTGACGCCACCGTCGAGTTGGGATATTCGACCGATGGCATCGTCAACTGGTTCTTCGCCGACGATCAGCTGTCGTCGATCGAGGTGACGGACGACGAGGGCACCTTCCGAGCGGAGGTCGCGCGCGCAGCTCGGAGTCGCTAACTCGGGAGATCGGGCTCGTGCAGGAAATCGGGCAACGGCTCGGTGTGCAGCATCGTGAGACGTTTGGTCGACCGGGTGACTGCGACGTAGAGCGAGCGGGCGCCCTGCTGTTCTTCGCGCAGAATGCGATTCGGTTCCATCACGACCGTGGCATCCACTTCGAGACCTTTCACGAGGCTCACCGGCACGACCGTGATGGGCGAGGTGAAGCCGTCCCGACGAGCACGACCGACCGCGACCCCGGCCGCCTCGAACGCCTCGACCACTTCGTCGTAGGCGGAGGTGGCACAGACCACGGCGACGTTGCCATGATCGAGCGCTGCGAGTTCCTCGGCGGCCCGCTCGATGGTGCGGGCCTCGAGGGTTCCCGGAGCCACCTGCACGATCTCGGGCTCGTCGCCGTCTGAACGAACCGCGATCGGCGGGTCGAGCTGCGGTGCGGCCACCTTCAGGACCCGCGCCGCCAGATCCATGGTGGGGCCGGGAATGCGGTAGCCGACGGTGAGCTCACGGTGTCGGGGCTCGCGGCGGTCGGGAAGGTGCTCGAGGATCTCGTCCCAGTGGTCGTGGGCCCAGGCGCCCGTGCTCTGGGCGATGTCACCGACGACGGTCATCGAGCCGTTCAGCGAGCGACGGGTCAACATGCGCAATTGCATCGGCGACAGGTCCTGGGCCTCGTCGACCACGATGTGTCCGTAGGTGCGGATCTCGTCGACGTCGTGTTTCTTCGGACGGGGACCGAGATGTTCGAACGCCTCGTCGAGCACGGGAACGTCGTCGACGGTCCACAGGACCTTCGTGGCGTCGTGATCCGGACTGCCACGGTCGGTGGAGCGCCGCTCGCTCGTCGTCGGTCAACGACACGCCCGCCGACTCGATCAGCGACCGGGACCCGTAGAGATCGTGGATCAGCATGGCCGGCGACGAGCACCGGCCACATCCAGTTGATCGCGGCCCGCACGTCGATGTTGTCGCCGAGTTCCTCGCGGACCTCGGAGACGTCGACACCGTCCGGGTGCGATGCAGCCAGGGCATCGAACACCGAGTTCACCACGAACTTGCGGGCCGCGTTGTGCGAGCGGAATCGGCGACGAGCCTCTTTGACGATCCGCTCGGATTCATGCGACACGCAGACGCAGGTAACGAGCGCCCAGACCGACGATCAGATCCTTGCGCAATGGCCGCTGACGGTCGCGAACCGCTCGACGCACCACCTTCACCATCTTGCAGATCACCCTTGATCCGACCCGTCTCCGGCTCGTCGCGACCCTGGGTACGAATCCCGGGTACGAGATCGGGGAGCACGGACAACTCGACACCGGCCTCGCCGAGCGACGGCAGCACCTGTTCGATGTAGCCGAGGAAGAGACGGTTCGGTCCGACGACCAGAAGGCCCTGTCCCTCGAGCGGGAAGCGGTGGGTGTAGAGCAGGTACGCGGCACGATGCAGCGCCACGACGGTCTTGCCGGTCCCCGGGCCTCCCTGCACCACGAGGACACCGGGCATCGGTGCACGGATGATTTCGTCCTGCTCGGCCTGGATCGTGCCGACGATGTCGGAGAGCCGTCCGGTGCGGCTGGTCTCGAGGGCGGCCACGAGCGCGCCCTGCCCCCGCAACTCGCGTCCGTTGATCGTGGCGTGCTGCGTCCCGGCAGCATCACCGAAGAACTCGTCCTCGAGACCGAGGAGCTCGCGGCCGCGCGAGATGAAGTAGCGACGACGCACGAGCCCTTGAGGGTCGCGGCCGGTCGCCCGGTAGAACGCCTCGGCCACCGGGGCCCGCCAGTCGACGATCAGCGGTTCGTGATCCACGTGCGGCCACCGCGACCCGGCCGATGTGGTAGCTCCCGGCGCCCGCATTCTCAGCCTGGTCGATGCGGCCGAAGCAGAGTGAACGATCGCCGATGTCGAGATCGATCAAGCGGTTCGCGATCTGCTCGTTGATGACTTCGCGCTCCCAGCGAGCCTGGTTGGTCCCGCCCTCGCCGACCTCGACCATCTTCTTGAGCGCGATCGCTTCTTCGCGAGCCGCGTCGAGACGGGCGAAGGCCCGGTCGAGATGAGCTTGCTCTTCGGCCAGTTCCGGATGTGAACTGACAGCGCCCGTATCCGTCATGCGCCCCCAACTGCCACAATGAAGCCTTGAATGCTAGTGGCGGGCGACGGCTTCAACGACGGTCGGACACTCAGGGGGTACCGATGCGGGGTAGCGGCCAGTAGCGAAGGAACGCTTCGCCTTCGATCCGATCGATCTCGATCGGGCCGAACACACGGCTGTCGGTACTGTCGCTCCGGTTGTCGCCCATCACGAACACGTGGCCGGCCGGAACGTCGGTGGGAGCGAAGTCACCGATGCGCACATCGGCATCGAGATAGGGCTCGACAAGGGCCTCACCGTTGACGAAGACCTGGTTGTCGTGTCCTTCGACGACATCACCCGGCAGCCCGACCACTCGCTTGATGAGGTCGTCGTACGGCGACGGGAGTGTCTCGGGCCGTTCGAACACGACGATGTCACCCCGCTCGACGTCGCCGAACTGGTAGCTGAGCTTGTTCACCAGCAACCGATCACGGATCTCGAGTGTGGTCTCCATCGACGCAGACGGGATCGAGAAGGCCTGCAGAAGATAGGTGCGGACGACCAGAGCCACGACGACTGCACCGACGAGGACAGCAACCCACTCGATCGCATTACGGAGCGCGCTCGGCCTCTCCGGAGCGTCGGCGTCGTTCAGGACCTCGGGCGTCTCCGGGGCGTCAGTCGTTCCGATGATGGCGAACCCCTTCTCCGTGTTCTCCTGGTTCACTTCGTCGACCGACACCCCCAGGACGCTAACCCGCAGGCGATCCCGCCCCACGGAGCCACCGAGCATCGACGCCGCCGTGATCGGCTGCAGGAGACCTCTGGGCACCAGCACGCGGCAGATACCGTGGTCGACCGTGCCGAGTCGCCCCGATCACTCACAATCTGCGTTCATCAAGGCGTGCCGACAGGATCCGCACGACCACGTACCGGTGTGGTTCATGCGCCAAGCGGGCCGATCGCTTCCCGAATACAAGGCGATCCGGGGTGAGGGCACGATCCTGCACGCCATCCAGGATCCCGATCGGGCCGCCGAGATCACGCTCCAGCCGGTCCGCCGCTACGGAGTCGACGCCGCAATCCTGTTCAGCGACATCGTCACCCCGGTGTTCGCCGTCGGTTTCGGCATCGACATCACTCCTGGCATCGGCCCCACCTGCGAGCGGCCGTTCGCGTCGGCCGCCGACCTCGACCGCATCCGGCCGCTGGAGCCGGACGACCTCTGGTTCCAGACCGAGACGGTCGGTCGATTGGCCGAGGAACTGACCATCCCCCTGATCGGGTTCGCCGGCGGTCCGTTCACACTTGCTTCCTACATGATCGAGGGCAAGCCGTCGCGTGACTACGCCAAGGTCAAGTCGCTGATGATGGGCGACCCCGATTTGTGGCATGAGCTCTGCGACAGACTCGCCGACCTCGCCATCGGCACGCTCACCAACCAGGTCGAGAACGGCGCATCTGCCATCCAGCTGTTCGACTCCTGGGCCGGCGCCCTCCGGCCAGAGCACTACCGCGACTTCGTCCTCCCCCACTCGACCAAGATCCTGTCTGCCATGGACGAACTCGGTGTGCCGAAAATCCATTTCGGGATCACCACCGGCGAACTCCTCGATCAGATCGCAGCCGCCGGGGCCGACGTCGTTGGTGTCGACTGGCGCACTCGACTCGCCGACGCACGGGCTCGAACCGGTGGCCGCGTCGCGCTCCAGGGCAATCTGGACCCGGCGCTACTCCTCGCACCGTGGGAAGTCCTGCAGACCGAGGTTCGCCGCGTCCTCGACGACAACAACGGCCACCCCGGACACATTTTCAACCTCGGCCACGGCGTCCTTCCGCAAGTCGACCCCGATCAACTCCTCCGAGTCGTCGAGTTGGTGCACGCCGAGGGTCGGACAGACGGGCCCTTGGACGAGGTGGACCCCCTCGGTACGGCGGCCGGCTGAGATGCCCAATGCTGATCAGCGCAGTGCGGCGATCATCGGGGGCGGGATCTCCGGCCTCTGCGCCGCTCACGATCTGAACAAGGCCGGCTGGGACGTCGTGGTCCACGAGGCCGGCGACCGCCTCGGAGGCAAGATCTGGTCCTCTCCCGTCGGCGACCGCATCGTCGACTCCGGGCCGGACACATTCCTGGCCAGAGTCCCGCAGGGCAAACAGCTCTGCGCCGAGCTCGGGCTCAGCGAGGAACTCGTCGCCCCGGTGTCCCCGGTACCCGCGTACTTCCATCGCGACGGCAGACTCTGTCCGATTCCCGCTGGAACCGTGCTGGGTGTTCCGACCGATCTCGACGCGCTCGCCGCATCGGGCGCCATATCGCCTGATGGGGTGGCCCGCGTCGCCGACGACCTGACCCTGCCCGCGACTGACCTCTACGATCACGCCGGTGTGGAAGTCAGCGTCGGGGCCTACTGCCGGGCTCGTCTCGGCGACGAGGTGACCGAACGCCTCATCGACCCGCTCATCGGCGGCATCAACGCCTCTGACATCGATCGGCTCAGCCTGCGGTCCGGGGCGCCCCAGCTGTGGAACGCCGCGCAGCAGCATCGCTCGATCATCGAGGGACTCCGGGCGACGCGACCATCGGTGGGAGCGACGCTCGGTTCCGCCGGGACGAACGAGCCGGTCTTCCTGAGTCTTCCCGGCGGCCTCGACCGGATCATCACCGAACTCGCCGCTCGCCTGCCGGCCGAATCGATCCGGCTCGAATCACCCATCAGGGAGATCAGCGCCATCACGATCAACGGCCGACCGGTCGACCACGTCATCATCGCCACGCCGGCCAACGTCGCCGCCGATCTCACCCGCTCCGTGTCGCCTGCTGCCGCTGACCTGCTGTCGACCATCGAGTACGCCTCCGTCGCTCAGGCCACGATCGAGCTCCCGATCGAGGCAGTCGACCCGGTTCTCGACGCATCTGGCATTCTCTTCCCTCGCGTCGACGGCGGCGTCATGACTGCCTCCACCTGGTTCAGTACGAAGTGGGCGCACTACGCCCGTCTTGGACAGCGTCCTGATCCGCCTCACCTCCGGCCGCTTCGGCGACACGCGCGCCCTCGAGTTCGACGACGATGAACTCGTCAGCCATCTGCTCGACGAACTCCGTTCGGTGATCGACATCACGGCTCAGCCGACCGCGACCCGCGTCCACCGTTGGCTCGACGCGTTCCCGCAGTACACGCCCGGCCACACCGATCGGGTCGATTCGATCATGCAGGCTCTCGCCGTCGACGCCCCCGACGTCCACCTGATCGGCGCTGCGTATCGCGGCATCGGCATCCCGGCGTGTATCGAGGGTGGCCGTTCGTTGGCCGACCGGCTGGTCGCTGCGTGACAACGACGGGTCGCCTCGACGCGTCCGCCTCACCGATGACCCGGCGTCAGGTGCCCGTTTGGGCGCGATGCGCCATCGCCGGCATCTGCATCGCCGGCTCCGTTCCGCCGTGGGGATGGTGGCCGCTGGCATTCGTCGGGTTCGCCATCGTCGATCGTCTCCTCGTGGGCACCACGGCCAAACAGCGTTTCGGTCGAATGTGGACCGTCGGTGTGTGGTGGCTCGGGCCGGCGATGCTCTGGATGATCGACCTCACACCGCCCGGCTATGTCATCGCGGTCCTGCTCTACTCGGCGTACTACGGCGTCGCCGCCGCACTGACGCCGCCAGACGCACGAAGGCGTTGGATCTTCCCGGGAGCATTTGCGGTTGCCGAGCTCGTTCGTTGGCATTGGCCCTTCGGCGGGGTGCCGCTGGCCAACGTCGCCCTGAGCCAGGTCGACTCACCCATCGGCCAGACCGCCAAGCTGTTCGGACCGCTGTTCGTGATCATCCTCGTGATCGTGATCGGTCAGGCCCTGGCCGCTGTCCTCGTCGAACGGGAAACCACGGCACCCCGCATTGCCGGCGTGGTGATCCTGGTGTCGCTCGCCGCAGCGTGGCTCCACCCTCGCGCCGACGTGGTCGGCGAGCTCGACGCGGCCGTTGTCCAAGGCGGCGGGCCGACCCGGACCCGAGCGTCATCCGATCAACAGCCGGTCGTTCTTGCTCGCCACGTCGAGGCAACACGTCAGATCTCCGAGCCCGTCGACCTGGTGCTCTGGCCGGAGAACGTGGTCAATCCCGGCCGGTTCCTCGACATCGACGATGCCGCAGGCGTCGTCGGCGAGGTCGCCGTCGAACAGGACGCGACCCTGCTGGCCGGTTGGTTCTATCCCATCAACGACGGAACGGCCACGGTGAACTACCAGGCCGCGATCACACCAGCGGGCGAGGAAGTCGATCGATACGACAAGGTGCGGATCGTGCCGTTCGGCGAGTACGTGCCGTTGCGGGGACTGATCGAACGGTTCAGCAGTGAGATCCCCAGTCGCGATGTCGTCCCGGGAACCGGACCGGCCGTGGTCGACACACCGGTCGGCACGATCGGCGTGGCCATCTCGTGGGAGGCCTACTTCGAGCGTCGCTCGAGAGATGCTGTCGAGAACGGAGCGCAGCTGCTGGTGAATCCGACCAACGGCTCGTCCTACTGGCTCACCCAGGTCCACACCCAACAAGTGGCCTCGAACCAGCTCCGGGCAATCGAGAACGATCGTTGGCTCCTGATGGCCGCACCGACCGGACTGTCTGCGGTGATCAACGCCGATGGCACGCTGCTGCAGCGTTCGGACATCGGCGAACGCATCGTCTTGGAGGCAACGGTCGAGATGCGCAGTGGACGGACCCTGGCCAGCCTCGTCGGATTCTGGCCGGTGTTGGTCTACGGCCTGACCGCGCTCGCCTCCCCCCTCGTTCTGCGGCAGCTGAGCCTCACTTCTGAGGTCTGAGTTCCGCAGAACGGGGGTCAGTCGGGTAGGAGGGGGACGGACCGGTCGCGGCGACCGACCAACGCCGTGCGGCCGATCGACCGCTTGCCGAAGCGATCGCGGATCTGGTCGACCGCGGCATCGAGCTCGATCGGGTGACGGTCGTCGAAGTCGAACGCCATCTGTACCGCGGCGTCGCTGGTCAGGCCGGTGACCGAGAGGCCGATCTTGGTGAGCCCGCGCTGCTCGGCTTCCGGCCAGACGATGTCGAGGAGGCGACGGGCTTCGAACAGGATCACCTCGGTCGATGAGGTGGCTTGCACCATCGTGTGGGATCGCGTGGCCTGGGTGAAGTCGCCGAAGCGAAGGCGGAGCACCACCGTCCGAGCCACACGATCCGCGTTTCGCAGCCGATGACTCACCCCGTCGACGACCTCCAGCAGGATGGCGTCGCAATCAAGACGCACGAGCCTTCGCCGCGGGAAGGACCGCTGGGACCCGATCGATCGTCGCCGACGGCCGGTGTCGACCCGGCGTGGGTCGCGGTTGTGGGCCAGTGCGTGGAGGTGGTGCCCGGATCCCCGGCCGAGCATGGCGATCAGGGCGTCCTCGTCGAGCGCAGCGACCTGGGCCACGGTGAAGAGCCCTCGCTTGTTGAGCTTCAGAGCGGTGACCGCACCGACACCCCACAGCTTCTCGACCGGCAGCGGATGAAGGAATGCGAGCTCACCGCCGACCGGAACCACCAACAAGCCATCGGGCTTCGAGACGCCGCTCGCCACCTTGGCCAGGAATTTGGTCGACGCCACACCAACGCTGATCGGGATCCCGACCTCGGCGAGCACTCGTTGTCGCAGGCGCCGAGCGATGCCGACCGGCCCTCCCCGAAGGCGCCACAGGCCGGTGACATCGAGGAACGCCTCGTCGATCGACATGCCTTCGACCTCGGGAGTCGTGTCGTGGAAGATCTCGAAGACGGCCTTGCTGGCCTCGATGTAGGCCGACATCCGCGGTGGGACCTCGATCACCTCGGGGCAGCGACGGCGGGCCTCTCCCCGCTCATCGCGGTGCGCACGCCGAAAGCCCGGGCTTCGTAGCTGGCAGCGAGCACGACACCGCCGCCGACCATCATCGGCCGGTTGCGGAGAGACGGGTCGTCGCGCTGCTCGACCGACGCGTAGAAGGCATCGAGATCGGCATGGAGGATCGATCGAACCTGCGGAGTGCGCGTCGACGTCATCGAACACATGTTCGCACAGGGCGGAGGGCCCGACAAGCCCCGCGTGACAGGCACGGCCAGGGTTCGTAGTGTGCCGATGGAGGTGATCACGATCACGTCCATCACACATCCATCAGCCACATCCATCAACCACATCCATGAACGCAAACACTCAGAGGGGACCCTGACATGCGACTCCGATTCGGCACCTTCATGGCGCCATTCCACCCACCCGAGCACAACCCGACCTTGGCCCTCGAGGGCGACCTCGAGCTGATCCAACACATGGACACCCTCGGCTTCGACGAGGCCTGGATCGGCGAGCACCACTCCGCCGGCAGCGAGATCATCGCCTCGCCGGAGATCTTCATCATGGCTGCGGCCGAACGAACCAAGAACATCAAGCTCGGCACCGGCGTCGTGTCACTGCCCTACCACAACCCACTGTGGGTGGCCGAGCGCATGGTGCTGCTCGACCATCTCACCCGCGGTCGTGTGATGTTCGGCGTGGGCCCCGGCGCCCTCCCGACCGACGCTGCCATGCTCGGCCTCGAACCGCCCCAGATGCGACCGTTGCTCGAGGAGTACCTCGAGATCGTGATGCACCTGCTCACGTCGGAGGAGCCCATCAGCTACGAGAACGACCGCCTGACGCTGAAGGACGCACGGCTCCACCTGCGCCCCTACTCCGAGCCGCTGTTCGACATGGCGGTCGCTGCCGTCGCCTCCCCGTCCGGGGCGAAACTGGCCGGCAAGTACGGCCACGGTGTGCTCTCACTCGGGGCCACCGTCGCCATCGGCATGGACGTGCTGGCCCACCACTGGACCATCCAGGAAGAGACCGCGGCCGCCAGCGGCACCGTCGCCGACCGCGACAAGTGGCGCCTCGTTGGCCTCATGCACCTCGCCGAGACCGAGGAGCAGGCCAAGGAAGACGTGAAGTACGGCATCACGCAGTGGTTCCGCTACTTCCAGAACGTGGCTGCGTTCCCGCAGATGGCGGTCGAGGGCGGCGACATCGACGAGATGATCGAATTCGTCAACGGCGGGCTCGGAGTGATCGGGACGCCGGAGCAAGCGGTCGAACAGATCGAGAGCCTGCTCGAGCAGTCGAACGGTGGCTTCGGCGCCTACCTCACACTGGCCCACAATTGGGCCAACACCGAAGCGACCAGGAAGAGTTACGAGCTGCTGGCTCGCCACGTCATGCCGAGGTTCCAGAGTGGCGGCGGTGGGTTGGTCGCCGCCGCCGAACGGGCCCGAGCTGTTCGTCCGGAATTGGCGGACAAGCAGATGCTTGCGGTCGAGGAAGCCACCGCCCGCTACGAGGAGGAAAAGGGCGCCATCGTCCTCACCTGATCCACGCCGCTGATCCACCCCGTTCTGCGGAGTCGCACCCTCACTTCTGGGGGCTGCGTGCCGCAGAACGAGGGGTGGTGGACAGAGCTTCGCTCAGGTGGGGTTGGGGCTGCGACCGACGAAGAACATCCACAGTCCGCCGACCACGAAGAACACCGCAGCGAACGACAAGACGGCACTCATCGCACCGCCGATGAGGGGCACCCACGTGAAGATGTTGCGGATCAGGAAGGCGATGATCCCGACGATGACGAGTGTGAGGCCGGGACGATCAACAATGAAACCCATGGAGCGATCCTATGGTCGGGGACAGTTGCCGACAGCGAACGGCGCCGGAACTGTCCCGGGCCACCGGTCGTTGACTGGTAGCTGAACGGCGCCGACCCGCTTCGAGTTCCCGCCGGTCGACATCCGGTCCCGACCGGCACGTGACACCGATCCCCGCATCCACCGACACGAAAGCACCCCATGGTTGCCACTCTGACCGACATCAGCCCCATCACATGGGAACACCCGACAGACCGGGCGGCCCTCGGGGCACTGCAGCAGCTCCCGGGGTTCGACACCGTCCTGCGCAAGGCGATCGGCATGTTCGGCGAACGCAACATCCGCATGAGCTACCAGGCCGAGGCGGTCAAGGTCGGCTCATCGCAGTATCCGGACATCCACGAACAGCTGCTGCGGGTCTGCGACGTCCTCGACACCGACGTGCCGCCGCTCTACATCTCTCAGACGCACTTGGCGAACGCCGGAGCGGTCGGCATGGACCGACCCTTCATCGTGCTGAACTCCTCGCTGGTCGAACTCTTGAGGCCACGAGAGATGCGGGCCGTCCTCGGTCACGAGGTCGGCCACCTCATGAGCGGACACGCGCTCTACCGCACCCTGCTGTTCCTCCTTCTCGACTACGCCAGACCATCGGTGCCCGTGCTCGGCCAGGCGGTCCTGCCGATCACGTTGGCTCTCCAGGAATGGAGCCGGAAGGCTGAGATCTCGTGCGACCGGGCGGGCCTGCTCGCCACACAGAAGCCAAAGGCCTCATACGGTCTGCTCGCAGCGATGGCCGGCGGAATCCGGGGCCGAAAGGGTGAAATCGACCTCCCGTCGTTCCTGGCCCAGTCGGACGAGTATTTGGATGCCGAAGGACTCGACGCGTACTACAAGTTCATGTCGACGCTCGGACGATCACATCCGTTCCCGGTGGTTCGCGTCGCCGAGCTGCGCAGGTGGATCAGCAGCGGTGCCTTCGACGCCATCGTCGACGGCGACTACGTCCGCCGAGCCGACGAGCATCAGTACCTCGAAGATGTCAACGAGGCCCGTCGGAACTTCTCCGACACTGCGTCCCACGTCTTCGAAGACACCGAGCGTTACGTCAACAACGCACTCCTGGGGTTTGCCGAGAAGGCTGCCGGCCTCTTGCGATAGTCGGGTCGGCCATGGCTCCACCAGTGACCGCCAACAGTGACTTCTTCCCCTACCGGCAAGGCCGGATGAACACGACGATCGGCACATGTCTCGATACCCGCGCTCCCTCTTCGGGCCAGACGAATTCGGCGGTGTTCCATGGTGACGATCATCGACCTCCCGGAACGTCACCAGCAGTCGTACTTCGTGTGCCTGGAGGACTGGTCGCAAGAAATGGTCGAGGCCGGCGACCACAAACGTGACTGGTTTGCCGGCGCCGCACAGCACGGGTTGCGAGTGAAGGTCGCGATCGACGACCAGGATCAGGCGGTCGGCATGATCCAGTACCTGCCCATCGAAGAGGCACCGGCGGAAGGCGTGGGGCTCTACATGATCCTGTGCATCTGGGTGCACGGCTACGACGAAGGAGTCGGGGACGTCCAGCGTCGAGGCATCGGCTCCGCGTTGCTCGAGGCCGCCGAGGCCGACGCAAGAGACCTCGGGGCCACCGGCATGGCGGCCTGGGGCCTGAGGATCCCGATCTGGATGCGGGCCTCCTGGTTCAAGAAACATGGATATCGGGCGGCAGACAACCAAGCCGGCCGGCAGCTCGTGTGGAAGCCGTTCACACCGATGGCTCGGGAGCCGAACTGGATTTCGAGCAAGCCGGTCCCTCGGGGCGAGCCGGGACAGGTGACGGTGACCGCCTTCAAGAACGGATGGTGTCCGGCGGCAAATCTCGTCTTCGAACGAGCCAGGAAAGCAGCCGACGAACTCGGGGACAGAGTCGTTTTCGTCACAATCGACGTGGCAACCAAGGCAGACCTCCTGCACTACGGGCACACTGACGAGGTGTTCGTCGACGGAAAGCCTGTGCAACGAGGAGCTCCTCCGAGCTACGGGACGATCAAGAAGAAGATCGAGAAACGGCTGCACCGTCTTGCCCGGTGACCGCAGCCCTGTTGACTGCACCTCGGTGAGGGCGGTCGGATGACTGCTGCTCACCCGGCCGCGCCGATCACCATCGCTCGACCGCTCCTGCGTGGCTGGAGTCATGTCGGCGCGTTCGTGGTCGCCATTCCGGCGGGCATCGTGCTCCTCCTGCGAGCTGACCATGCTCTGACCCGAACGGCCGCTGCCATCTACATCACAACCGTTCTCCTGAGCTTCGGGACCTCTGCCGCCTATCACCGCTTGGCTCGAACGCCCAGGGCAACGGCGATCATGCAGCGCCTCGACCACTCGATGATCTACCTGTTGATCGCTGGAACGTATGTGCCGGCCTGCCTCGTCGGGCTTCCGCCGCGTTGGGGCATCCCGTTGCTGTCGGTGGTCGGGGTCGGCGCTGTGACCGGCATGGTCCTGAAGCTCGCCGCCTTCCACCGAGTCCAGTGGCTCTCCTACTCGCTGTACCTGGTGATCGGTTGGGCGGCCGTCGGAGCTCTTCCCGGCATGATCCGATATCTCCCAACGGCACCGTTTCTCCTGATCATGGGCGGCGGGCTGCTCTACACGCTCGGCTTTCCCGTTCTCATGCGAAAGCGCCCCGACCCGTGGCCCAGCGTGTTCGGCTATCACGAGATCTGGCACGTCCTGACGGTGCTCGCTGCGACCCTGCACTTCGGAGCCGTCGCTCTCCTCGTGACCTGAAACCGGTTGATGCGAAAACGGACTTCGGGCCCTGTCGCAGAACGGATCAGACCGGCAACCTCTGAGTGACCGCCGTTTCGAGACTGGAAAGCGCCATGCCCACCGACCACACGACCAACACCCCGGACGGACCATCCATTGGCCGAGGCGAGACCGACCACCTCCTCGTTCCACTGTTGGACGCAGTTCGAAATGCGCCGGACCGGCCGATGGCCTCGGTGCGCCGCGGTGACACCTTCGTCGATCGATCCGCCGCCGAGGTGTGGCAACGCGTTGAGTCTCTGGCTCGTGGACTGATCGCCCGCGGAGTCGAGTTCGGTGACCGGGTCGCGCTCATGTCGTCGACGCGCCTCGAGTGGCTCGAGGTCGACCTCGCAATCAACGCTGCCGGGGCGGCGACGGTGCCGATCTACGACACATCATCGGCCGAGCAGGTCGAATGGATCCTGATCGACAGTGGTGCGAAGGCCCTGGTGTGCGAGACCAGCGCCATGCGCGACCTCGTTCCCCCAGACTCGCCATGCACTGACCTGCTCACCATCGAAGACGGCGATCTCGATGAGCTCGCAGCCGCTGGCGCAGTCGTCGATCCGGGGGAAGTCACCGGGCGGATCGAACAGCTCCGCGCCGAGTCGGTTGCGACGCTGATCTACACATCGGGAACCACCGGGCGGCCGAAGGGTTGTGTCCTGACCCATGGCAATCTTCGGTCGAACGTCCACCAGGTCACCGATGCGCTCGGCGATTCGATCGGGCCGTCGGACACGGTCCTCGTCTTCCTCCCGCTCGCACACATCCTCACCAAGACCACGGTCGAGTTCGCGCTCGACCGCGGTGTCCGCGTCGCGTTCGCCTCGTCCATCGCCGAGCTCCCGAACGAGCTCGCCATGGTGAAACCAACAGTGATCTCCTCGGTGCCTCGCATCTTCGAGAAGGTCTTCGCCAAGGCGCAGCACACCGCGGCGACGGAGAAGAAGACCCGCATCTTCGATCACGCAGCGGAGGTTGCCGGGCGCTGGTCCAGACAACGAGCAGCGGGCCGAGTGGCGCCGCTGACCCGGGTCCAACACGCCATCTTCGACCGCCTCCTCTACACCAAGATCAAGGCCGGGTTCGGCGGGGAACTTCGTATGGCGTTCTCCGGCGGAGGTCCACTCGGCGAGCGGCTCTGCTCGTTCTTCGATGGAATCGGAGTTCGCATCTACGAGGGCTACGGACTCACCGAGACCAGCCCGCTCCTCACGATCAATCGGACAGACAGCTGGAAGCCGGGCACCGTCGGGCTGCCGGCTGTCGGCACCATGATCGACGTCGCCGCCGACGGAGAACTCCTCGTCACCGGACCCCAGGTGTTCAGTCACTATTGGCAGAACGACGAGGCAACCGCAGAAGCCTTCGACGAGCGGGGCCGATTCCACACCGGCGACATCGGCGAGTTCGACAGCGACGGCTTCCTCCGAATCACCGGACGGAAGAAGGAATTGATCGTCACCGCCGCCGGCAAGAACGTCGCCCCGCAACCGCTGGAGGACCGGATCCGATCTCATCGTCTGGTGAGCCAGGCCATGGTGCTCGGAGACAATCAACCGTTCGTGTCTGCGCTCATCACCATCGATGAGGACTCCATCGACGATTGGAGGGCGGAGGAGGAACTCGAGCACCTCTCGATGAGTGATGTGCTGAGTTCTGATGCGTTGCGGGCCGAAGTCCAGCATGCGGTCGATGCTGCGAACGCCTCGGTTTCGAGAGCTGAGTCGATTCGCGAGTTCCGCATCTTGCCCAGAGACTTCACACTGGAGCAAGACGAGGTGACGCCAACCATGAAGGTGCGGCGCCTGACCGTCCAGGAGAACTGGGCGCACATCATCGACACGATCTACACATCGACTCATCACACCTGACGACGGACAGGCCGGCGACTAGCTTGCGGCGATGGCCTCACACGAAACGTCCGATTGGGACGTCCTCATCGACCGCGACAACCTCCACAACACAACGATCGCCACAGCTACACCCCAGGCGTTGGCCGACGGACAGGTCAGGCTGCACATCGATGCGTTCGGGCTCTCGGCGAACAACATCACCTACGCCGCCTATGGCGACATGATCGGCTACTGGGGTTTCTTTCCTGCCGACGCCGGCGAGGACGGCACGAAGTGGGGCCGCGTTCCTGTGTGGGGGTTTGCCGACGTCGTCGAATCCACTCTGTCGAGCCTGCCGGTCGGCGAGCGCATCTACGGCTACCTGCCGATGTCCACCGAACTCATCGTCGAGCCCACTCGGGTCAATGACGGCGGCTTCTTCGATGCCAGCGCGCACCGATCGGCGCTGCCTGCCACCTACAACCGCTATTCGCGCTCGTCCGGCGACCCGAGCTACTCCGCCGAGCTCGAGGACGAACAGATGCTGCTGCGTCCGCTCTTCTTCACGTCGTTCCTCATCGACGACTTCCTCGACGACAACGACTTCTTCGCCGGACCGACTGTGATCGCCACCAGCGCCTCGAGCAAGACCGCATTCGGAACGGCAGAACTCCTGAGCAAGCGGGAGGGCATCACCGTGATCGGGCTCACCTCGCCCGGCAACGTCGAGTTCTGCCAGAAGCTCGGAACCTACGATCAGGTGTTCACCTACGACCAAGTGCTCGACGTCGACAACAGCCCGCTCAGTGCCGACACACCCTCCGTCCTGATCGACTTCGCCGGCAACCGTTCGGTGGTGGCGGCGGTACACGCCCGCCTCGGCGATCAGCTTCGCCACTCTGCCGTGATCGGCGGCACACACTGGGACGCCGAAGGCAGTGACGCACCACTTGCGGGACCGGAGCCCACCTTCTTCTTCGCCCCGACACAGATCGAGAAACGCCATGCCGAGTGGGGTGCGGCCGAGCTCGATGCCCGGCTGGGAGCTGCGTGGTCACCATTCGTCGAACGGTCGAAGCAACTCCTGACCGTCGAGCACAGCCACGGACCGGAATCGGTCATCGACCGATTCATCGAGCTGCTCGACGGGACCACTCCTCCATCGGTGGCACACATCCTCCACCCGTGAGCAGCCGGTACTGATGAGCATCCAAACCCAGCGGGTCGAACCGAGCTGAAAACGCGAGAGAGCGGCGTTCCGGTCGAGCTGGCTCTGATGACCGAATGAATCGGTCCCCGTACGCCGGGTCGACGCAGCCGTAGTGGCCGGAACACCGCGTCTCGATACCGACCATCATGATCCTTCGCGGCGCCGCGCGCAAGGGACGGTTTTGTGACGAAATCGCCACTCGGCGTGGTCCGCTCTCACGCCAGAAGGTCACACGTCCAGAACGATCGTGACCGGGCCGTCGTTCACGATCTCGAGCGACATCTCGGCCCGGAATCGACCCGTGGCGACGCTCGCTCCGAGGTCACGCAAACACTGACAGACCCGCTCGATCAGCGGTTCGGCTGTCTCCGGTCTTGCAGCAGCCATGAAGCTCGGGCGATTGCCCTTCCTGGCATCGCCGTACAGCGTGAACTGGCTGACCACCAGCACCTCGCCACCGACATCGCCGAGCGCGAGATTCATCTTCCCATCGTCGTCTTCGAAGACACGCAACTTCCACAGCTTGTCCGCCATTCGCGATGCTTCGGTCTCGGTGTCGTCGTGGGTCACGCCCACCAACACACACAGTCCGACACCGATGGCGCCGACCGTCTCGCCGCCGACGGAAACGTCGGCCCGTTCCACCCGCTGGATGACTGCTCGCATCGACGCAGTCTGCCGCAATCGACCGGTCACCAGCGGGGAGCCGCCGACGGGGCAACCATCCATGGGGGGAGCTGCTGCGATCCTGTTCAGCGGGGCCGTGGGGAACTCGCCCTAGCCTTACAGCGTTGTGACGGCGGCGTCTCGAGCCGACGTCGCCAGAAAGAACGTGATGACAACCCACCCCGATCCCGACGCACCGTTGCGCCTCGCCTATCTCTCGTATCGGTCGAAGCCCACCGTCGGAGGACAGGGCATCTACACCCGGCACCTCACGAAGGCACTCGCCGATCTCGGTCATCATGTCGAAGTGTTCTCCGGCCAGCCGTACCCCGAGCTCGACGAACGCATCGGTCTCACGAAGCTGCCGAGCCTCGACATCTTCAACGACACCTACCCCGGTCGCTTCCCCGCCTATTGGGAGATCAAGACCAAGGCCGACCTGCTCGAACTGGCCACCTTCAGTACGGGTCAATTCCCCGAGCCACTGGCGTTCAGTTATCGCGCACTACAGGTTCTGAAGCAGCGGGCCGGCGAGTTCGACCTGGTCCACGACAACCAGTGCCTCGGCTACGGAATCCTCGGGATCGACAAGCTGATCCCGACACTCGTGACGCTGCATCATCCCATCACGGTCGACCGTCGCCTCGAGATGGAGGCAGCTCCCAATCGGCGCAAGCGCCTCAGCGTGGGGCAGTGGTATGGATTCGTGAAGATGCAGGGCCGGGTCGCCAAGCGCATGCCTCGCATCGTCGTGGTCTCGGAGAACTCGATCCAGGACATCCACGACGACATGGGCGTCGACCTCGACCGCATGCGTCTGGTCCACGTCGGCGTCGATCCCGATCTGTTCAAGCCGATCCCCGACGTCGAGCGCATCCCTGGCCGACTCATCACGACCGCGTCGGCCGATGTCGAACTCAAGGGCCTCAAGTTCCTGCTCGAGGCCATGGCGAAATTGCGGACCGAACGCGATGTCAGCCTCACGGTGATCGGCCGGGCCAAGCCGGGTGGGCCATCGGCGGAGATGATCGAACGTCTCGGCCTCGGTGAGCACATCCAGTTCGTCACCGGCGTCCCCGACCAGCGCATCGTGGAGCTGTACGCCGAGTCCGAGTTGGCCGTCGTCCCGTCGCTCTACGAGGGTTTCTCGCTGCCGGCGATCGAGGCCATGGGATCAGGCACGCCGCTGGTCGCCACCGACGGCGGGGCGCTCCCCGAGGTCACGGGTGTCGACGGCGAGACCGTGCTGCGCTGCAAGGCCGGCGACGTCGACTCGCTGCGGGTGGCGCTCGAACGGGGTCTCGACGACCCGGACCTCCGCCACCGGATCGGAGCGGCGGGTCGTGAGCGAGTCAGCGAGCTCTACACATGGCGACAGACCGCGGTTCGCACCGTGGAGCAGTACCGCGAAGTCATGGCCATGCGCGAGGCGTCGAACCACGAGGCAGTCTGATGCTCACCGTCGACTATGACCGCCTCGGCCTCGAACCCGGCATGCGAGTGCTCGACCTCGGCGCCGGTTTCGGCCGCCATGCATTCGAAACCGCTCGGCGCGGCGCGTCCGTCGTCGCCGCCGACCTCGCGTTCGACGAGATGAAGGCCACCCAGGACACGTTCGCGGCGATGTTCCTCGAGGGCGAGCTCCCCGATGGTCTGACCACCGTGACGGTGCAAGCCAACGGCCTCACCCTTCCGTTCGCCGACGGTTCGTTCGACCGGATCATCGCCAGCGAGGTGCTCGAACACGTCCCGGACGACCTCGGCGTCATGACCGAACTGTTCAGAGTGCTGGCTCCCGGCGGCCGTCTCGCCGCGACGGTGCCCGCCCAGCTGCCCGAGCAGGTCTGCTGGTGGATCAACGATGCCTACCACGCGCCGAAATCAGTCGGCGGCCACGTCCGGATCTACGGGCAGCCCGAGCTTCGGATGAAGCTGGCCTCGGTCGGCTTCGAGCCCGGCGATTCGCACCGTGCCCATGCCCTCCACAGCCCGTACTGGTGGCTCAAGTGCGCCGTCGGCCTCGACAACGAGGACAACTTCCTCGTGAAGCAGTACCTCAAGCTGCTCACCTGGGACATCGTCGAGGCGCCGACGCTCACCCGCACGGCCGAGCGGATCCTCAACCCCGTTCTCGGCAAGTCCGTGGTCATCTACGCCGACCGTCCGAGCTCGACCGGCGTCACCGACTCCGACAGCGACCGAACGCTCGCCAACGCATGATGCAGCTTCCATCCGTCGACGGATTGCTCACGGCGGCCGACCTCCGGTTGTCGGCGGAGACCATCGTCGACCTCCAGCTCCCGAACGGGATGATCCAGTGGTATCCCGGCGGCCATGCCGACCCCTGGAACCACGTCGAGACCGCGATGGCGCTCAGCACCTGCGGCTTCGTCGACCAAGCCGAGCTCGCCTATCGCTGGCTGGCCGACATCCAGCGGCCCGATGGGAGCTGGCACAACTACTACACGGCCGACGGCATCGAGGACTCCAAGCTCGACTCCAACTGCATCGCCTACATCGCAGCCGGGGTGTGGCATCACTTCCTCGCCACGGGCGACCGCGAGTTCCTCGCCGAGTACTGGGATGTGGTCGAGCGTGCCATCGAGTTCGTCCTCGATCTGCAGACGAAGCGAGGCGAGATCATCTGGGCCAGACACGCCGATGGCAAGCCGTGGAGCTATGCCCTCCTGACCGGGTCGTCGTCGATCTGTCACAGCCTCCGGTGCGCGGCGTGGATCGCCGAGGCGCTGGGAACGACCTCGACCGCACTGGGTGGAGGCACGTGATCGTCTGGCGAGCGTGATCGCCAACCAACCGAATGCGTTCGAGCCGAAGGCTCGATGGGCCATGGACTGGTACTACCCGGTGCTCACCGGTGCGGTGGTCGGCGACGACGCCGCCAAGATGCTGAGCAAGGGGTGGGAGACCTTCGTGATGCCGGGCAAGGGTGTGCGGTGTGTGTCCGATCGCCCGTGGGTGACGGCGGCCGAGACCTGCGAATGTGCGCTCGCCCATCTCGCTGTCGGTGAGCGGGCGACAGCGCTGACGATGTTCACCTGGGTCCAGGCACTGCGCGATCGTGACGGCAGCTACTTCACCGGAATGGTGTTTCCCGAGCTCGTGCACTTCCCCGACCAGGAGCGAAGTGCGTACACGGCAGCGGCCGTGATCCTGCTGGCCGACGCCCTCCACGGCGTCAACCCCACCAGCACCCTCTTCACCCACCACTGATCAGCTAGGCACGTGCAAACCCGAGGTTTGTGCCATGCATTTCCGGGGGTCATGGCCTCGGGTTCGTTTCGGCCATGCCGGCGGCCGTGCCGTATGGTCGAATCATGCGTATTGGAATCAACGGCTCCGGCCTGCTCGCCCGCCCCGACATCACCACGATCACTGACGACATCGCGGCCATGGAGCACACGGGCTTCGACTCCTATTGGTTGGCCCAGACCGGGCTCGTCGACGCCCTGACCACCCTCGCCCTGGCCGGACCGAAGACCTCGAACATCACGCTCGGCACCGCCGTCGTCCCGACCTGGCCCCGCCATCCTCAGGCGCTCGCAGCGCAAGCACTCACCGCACAAGCCGCCAGCACCGGACGCATCGTGCTCGGCATCGGACTCGGTCATCAGATGTCGGTCGAGGGCAACTGGCGGATGACGTGGGAGAAGCCGATCCGACACATGCTCGACTACCTCGACGTGCTGCAGCCACTTCTGACCGAGGGCAAGAGTGACGTCACCGGCGATGTTTGGAGCTTCTTCGGCGAGTTCGCCAGGCCGACCGAGGAACCACCCGCGGTCATGCTCGCCGCCCTCGGCGACCAGATGCTGAAGATCGCCGGCAAACGAACCGACGGCACCATCCTGTGGTGCGTCGGGCCGAAGACGCTCGAGCAGCAGATCGTGCCCAAGATCAACGACGCCGCCGCGTCGGCGGATCGCCCGACACCCTCGGTCGTCTGCAGCCTGCCGGTGTGGGTCACCGACGATGCCGACGCCGCACGTGACATGGTCGCCAAGACACTCACGATCTACGGCCAACTGCCGTCCTACCGAGCGATGCTCGACATCGAAGGAGTCGACGGGCCCGCTGACATCTCGCTGATCGGAAGCGCCGAGCAGGTCAAAGATGGCGTAGCCATCATTGCTGCTTCCGGAGCGACCGACTTCACTGCGGTGATTCCGACGCCGGATCCGGACGAGCGGGCAGCCACGATCGAAGCACTCGCAGCGACGGTGGGTTGACCAGTCGACGCGCCGCTACGAACGCTGCTCCGCCGAAGCTCGACCTCGGCTACGAGAGCTCGGCGAGGAACGACGAAATGGCATCATTGACGACGCCGGGGTGGCTCATGTTCGGCGCGTGTGCCGCTCCCTCGACCTGAACGAAGCCTCGACAGTCGGGCAGGGCCGACGCAACGGCCTCACCGTGGTCGAGCGGGATGGCTTGATCAGCGGTGCCGTGAATGACGAGCGCCGGGCAGGTGATCTCCCCGAGTCGATCGGTGACATCGTCGCGACTCAACAACGTCTGGCCCGTGATGTCGAGCGGGCTGGTGCCGCGACGGGCCCGCCATTTCGGAATCCACTCGGCTGCCAGCGCCTCTGTCCCGAGGATCAAGCCGGCAACATTCTGCAGGACCGCCTCGAACACGTCGTCGTCGTCGCCGGTGACCGCGGCCAACATTGCGCCATACCCCTCGAGCACCTCTGGTGGATCAACGGCAGAGTCGGAATCGATCAACACGATCGCCCGCACGCGATCCGAATGAGCCAGAGCAGCGCGCAGGGACAGGAATCCACCCTGGGACATACCAACCCACACCGCCTGATCGATGCCGAGCGAAGCGAGCAGACCGGCGGCGTCGTCGGCCGAGTCCCAGTAGCTGAAGTGGTCGGGGGCCGGGGTGTCACCGAAGCCGCGCTCGTCCCACCGGATACAGCGGTACTCATCGCCGAAGCGTTCGACCTGATCGTCGAACATGGTGTGGTCCATCATGAAGCCGTGGCTGAAGATGATGGCGGGGCCCTCCCCACCTGAGTCCTCGTATCGAATGGGGATGCCGTTGACCTGTGTGATTGCCATGGCGCAACGCTAGACGCATCGTTCGTGTCGCTGCTCGACAACCGGGGGCTATGACCCCCGAAAATGCATGGCACAAACCTCGGGTTCACACCCTCTGGAGGATTCGCAAGGAGCCGACTGAGCACAGCTCGACGAATCGGCCAGACGCCAGCGCCGGAAGGTAGATCTGCTCGTACGGCGGCCGCCCACCATCCGCCGGATCGGGAAAGACATCGTGGACTGCCAGCACACCGCCCGCAGCGACGTGAGGCGTCCACAGCTCGTAGTCGAGCCGGGCCGGCTCTTCGCCGTGACCGCCATCGATGAACAGCAGCGACAGAGGCGTCGACCACGAGGCGGCAACTCGGGGCCCGTCGCCGACCACGGCAACGACGACGTCTTCGAGCCCGGCCTCGAACACCGTGCGACGAAAGACGGGCAGCGTGTCCATCCGACCCGTCACAGGGTCGACCAGATCGGGTTCGTGGTGTTCCCACCCCGCCTGGTTCTCCTCAGAACCGCGATGATGGTCGACGCAGAACAGCGTGCTGTCGCCCCGTTGACGCACCGCGGCACCGATGTAACACGCCGATTTCCCACAGTAGGAACCGACCTCCAGCATCGTCCCCGCCGGGGCATCGAGCGCCGCTCGCCACAGCGCCACACCCTCGTCCGGTGGCATGAACCCACGGGCCGCCTCCGCCGTCGACCGTTCCGAAGCGGGCATCTCCTCGATCGAACCGGTGTTCACACACCGACCCCGTTGACCGTCGACGTCGAACCGCCGAACAGTCGGTCGAGCAGGAAGAACTTCGCCACCCACACGATGAAGTAGCCGACCAAACTGGCGAAGTTCACGGCCAACCCAGCGCCGAAGGCGGCATCGGCGCCGGCCGCCATTCCGGTCGACACGACGAGGCCGGCCGCCGTGATTGCCCAGAACGGAAGCATCTGTCGCCGTACATCGTGGCGCCCGTCGACCTCCCAGACCCACGCTCGACTCAGGAGGTAGGCAGGAATCGACATCACACCGGCAGCGAACATGTTCGCCACACCACCGGACCACCCCCACACGCTGTTGGCGAGGTACAGAAAGGTTTGGTGCCCGGTGAAGTTGAACGCCGACACCATCAGGTAGCGCCTCGCCATCTTGGCCTTCGGCGAAGCGAGATCAGTCGTAGAGAGCGGCACGAAGCGAGGTTAGCTGCGCAATTCGAAGCTCTCTCGCACCGTCACCATCCGCATCATGATGTCGCAACGCCGCTGAGTCTGAGCAGAATGGTCCCTCATGTCCCAGTCCGCAGTCGACGACCTCCTCGATCTTCTCGATCTCGAGCAGATCGAACAGAACCTCTTCCGGGGTGAAAGCCCAGACGAGAAGCGCCAACGGGTCTTTGGCGGTCAGGTGGCCGGTCAAGCCCTCGTGGCGGCTACGCGCACGGTTGCGAGTGGCCTCGTGCACTCGTTGCACGCCTATTTCCTCCGCCCCGGCGATCCGACGATCCCGATCGTCTACGAGGTGGAGCGGATTCGAGACGGGCGCTCGTTCACGACCCGCCGCGTGGTGGCGATCCAGCACGGGCGAGCAATCTTCCACCTGTCCGCCTCCTTCCACACGCCCGAGGTCGGCATCGAGCACCAGAACTCACCGCCTCCCGATCTCCCGGCCCCGGAGAGCCTGCCGACCTTCCTCGAACGGAACCTCGAGCGCAAGGAGCAGATGGGTGACTGGTACAGCCGACCCCGGCCGATCGACACTCGCGTCGTCCCAGGAGACCACGGCGATCTCGAACAGTGCATCTGGATGCGGGCCGACGGCGAACTGCCGGACGACATCGTCGTCCACCAGTGCGTCCTCACCTACGCGTCTGACATGACGCTGCTCGACAATGTGATTCGCCCGCACGGCCTGTCGTTCATGGACGGAACGATGATGATGGCCAGCCTCGATCATGCAATGTGGTTCCATCGCCCCTTCCGGGCAGACGAGTGGTTCCTCTATGCCCAGGACACACCCACGGCAGCAGCCGCCCGCGGCCTTGCCCGCGGCCAGATCTACCAGAATGGGAATCTCGTGGTTTCGGTAGTTCAGGAAGGGCTCGTCCGCGAGCTCGCACCCCCGACGTGATCTCGCATCTGCGAGGACGACGGAACAACGACCGGAAGAAGACGAGAGGCGACCATCGATGAGGCTCAACGGCGGAACGACACGACGACGACTGGCAGCCTTGGCCGCGTTCGCGGTGCTGGTGTCATCATGCTCGATCACCTCGTTCGAGGAGCGGCAGGCAGAGATCGATCGAAGAGAGGCGGAGTCCGGCGCGCTGGTCCGATGCCCCGAACAGTGGAGCGGCGGAAATCCTTCGCGGTCCGGTCATGCTCGATGACGTGCCAGACAGTGGCGCCGACGACCCGGTGTGGGCCGACCTCGATCTCGAGACCGTGGTCATCGCCGAGTACGACAGTCCGATCACGTTGAAGGCCCGATCGGGGAGCAACGATCTCTATGTCGCTCAACGAAACGGCATCGTCCGGCGGATCCAGCGCACCTTCACCAAGAACGGGGGCGAGCGGATCACGTCAGACACGAGTGTCGTTCTCGATCTGTCCGAGACCGTGTCGCTCGACGGCGAGCAGGGTCTGCTCGACATCGATTTCTCGCTCGACGGACGCCTCTTGTACGTCAGCTACACCGATCTCGACGGGTCATCAGTCGTCGCCGAGTACGACATCGCCCGCAGCAGCACAGCAAATGCGAACTCCAGCCGCGAGCTGCTGCGCATTCCACAACCGGCCAGCAACCACAACGGCGGCAGCCTCGCCATCGGCGCCGACGGCTTCCTCTACATCGGCATCGGCGACGGCGGCGGTAGCGGCGATCCGGATGGCAACGGTCAGAACACCGACACCTTGCTCGGGAACGATCCTGCGCATCGATCCGGTTGCGACCGAGACGGCCGCCTATCTGATCCCCGACGGAAATCCGTTTGCGTTCGACGGTGGCGGCGCCCCGGAGATCTTTCTGTACGGCGTACGCAATCCGTGGCGATTCTCGTTCGACCTCCCCACCGGCGACATGTGGATCGCCGACGTCGGCCAGAACGCATTCGAAGAGATCAATCAGCTGACCGTCGTCGACGGGTTTCGGAGTCGGCGCAAATCTTGGTTGGAACCGCTTGGAGGCGTTCGACCCCTATGAGGGCGGGACACCCCCACCGTCGAGCACGGTGCCGGTCTTCGCCTACGCCCACGAGAACGGTCGCTGCTCGGTCACCGGCGGTCACGTCTACCGAGGCGAGGTCATTCCGCTTCTGCTGGGCGTCTACGTGTTCGGCGACTACTGCACCGGCGAAGTCTTCGGTCTCACCACAGGTGCGGAGACCATCGTCCGCCCGTTGACGTTCCAAGCCCCGGACAACCAGTTGGTGTCGTTCGGGCAGGGACCGGCCGGCGAGCTCTACCTCGTCTTGTCCGGCGGCGAGATTCTCCGGGTCCAACCGGCTCCGGCCGTCGAGGAAGAGTAGACCTCGGTGGCGCGATCGAACACATGTTCGATACTGTCGTTCGATGACCCCACCCCCTGAACCACCATTCACCGATCTGACCCGCACCGAACGACCCGCCACCGCCGAGGAGTGGGAGCAGGTCCGCCGCTCGGTCGCGATGCTGCCGCCCGGTGCCTGGGCAATGCGCCGGGAACAGACGCTCCACACCCTCGGCACACTGCTCGCGAGCCTCCACGCAGCCCCGAAGCGGTAGCGTTGCGCCGATGGGCGACCCCGGACGATCCCCATTCGGAGCATCCCAGGCCCCGACCGTCGACGGCGTGTACAACGTCCGCGACATCGGTGGCTTCCCGACGGCGGGCGGTGCCGTCGTGTCGCCCGGTCGCGTGCTCCGGTCAGCGGCACTCGACGACATCAGCGACACCGGGCTCGACCAGCTTCGGGCGTTCGGTCTCCGAACGGTGCTCGACCTCCGATCCGGAGCCGAGCTGGAGCACTCCGGGCGTTTCCCCGTCGACCGGTTCCCGGTTCGATGGGAGCATCTCCCGTCAGGCGTTGGACCACCGACGAGCGCAGACGATCGCAGCCAACACCTACTCGATCACCCCGATCCGATGGCACCGATGTACCGCCAGATCATGCTCACCGCCGGAGCTGAGTTCGCCAGAGGAATCCGCATCCTGGCCGATCCGGCCAACCATCCCACTGTGGTGCACTGCACCTCGGGCAAAGACCGGACCGGCATGTTCGTCCTGATCCTGCACCTGACGCTCGGCGTCTCGCTCGACAATGCCATCGCCCACTACCACCAGGACCCGGCCACCACCGACCGAGCCGCAGCCGACATGGTCCGCCGCTTCCCTCGGATGGGTGAGCTCCCGCCGGAGAAGATGCGCAGAATGGCGGGCACGAACACCCGCTGGGTGACGGGCGCCCTCGCCGCCATCGGGGGAGAACACGCCGTTCCCATGTGGCTGGCGTCGCACGGCTGCGACTCGCACGCCCAGGCCCGCCTGCGAGTTGCACTCACCACCGTCTGAACTCAGTCGGTCAACTCGTAGCGATACACGTTGGTCGATCGCGGCACGAACCCGATTCTCTGGTACAGACGGTTCGCCGCTTCCCGGCTGGGCCGCGATGTCAGATCAACGGTGGCAGCGCCCGCGGCGCGAGCTCGTGAGAGTGCTTCTTCGTTGAGGGCCTGCCCGACTCCGAGACCACGAGCCTCGCTGTCGACCACGACATCCTCGATCCAAGCCCGCACCGCAGTGGGAATCCGAAACATCACGAGGGTCAGCGTGCCGACGATCTCACCGTCGTGCTCGGCCACCAGCACGGTCGAGGCCTCCGATTCGACCATCTCGATCAGCTCGTCGCGCGTCGGAGGAGGATTCGAGGAAGAGAGCTGTGGGATCAGGCGAGCGAACGCGTCGACGAGCGAATCACTGACCTCGGTGGCTTCGTGGACGAACACGCCGGACAGTATGGCAGCGTCCCGCCGGTCGACGACGGCGATCCATCAGTCGCCGTCGCCCCGATACCCTCGAAGCGTGTCCCACCTCCGTTGGATGAATGAGTTGCCCGCCATGCGCGACCCGATGCTGATCATGGCGTTCGAGGGCTGGAACGACGCCGGAGATGCAGCCTCCATGGCAACCAGCCATCTGGCTGATCGCTTCGACGCCGCCCCGATCGCCTCGATCGATGCCGAACCGTTCTTCGACTTCTCCTCCACCCGGCCGATGGTCCGCCTCGACGGTGACGGCCGGCGCAGAATCGACTGGCCGAGCAACGAGTTCCGGTTCGCCCATCTTCCCGACGGCACACGCGACGTGATCATCCTGACGGGGATGGAGCCGCAGCTGAAGTGGCGAACCTTCTCGAAGGAGATCGTCTACCCTCGCCAAGCAACTGAACGTCGGCCTGGTCGTCACCCTCGGAGCACTCATCGCCGACGTGACGCACTCCCGGCCCATCACCGTCTACGGAACCAGCCACGATCGAGCCCTGTGCGAACAACTCGAGCTCGAGCCGTCGACGTACGAGGGCCCCACCGGAATCGTCGGCGTCGTTCACCACGAATTCCAGCAAGCCGACATCGCGTCCATGTCCCTGTGGGCCGCCATCCCCAGCTATGTGCCTCACGCTCCGTCCCCGAAGGCGGCCTTGGCGCTGGTCGAACGGGTCGGCGACCTGCTCGCAGCACCGACGGTGGACTCGTCGCTCGTCGGCCAGGCCGAGGACTACGTCGAGCAGATCGATGCCCTCGTTGCCGACGACGACGAGACGCGGGACTACGTGCTCCAACTCGAGCAGCAGTACGACGCCTCGATGCGACCGGAGTCGACGGCCGAGCTCATCGAGGAGCTCGAGAAGTTCCTGAAGGATCAGTAGCGGTCGCAATCATCCGCGACCAGGTCAGGGATCGCTCCGCCACACCGGGGCGCGAGGCGGGTCGAAGCTCGTGACGACATCCCGACCCTCGATGGCGTCGAAGGCCAGATCGACCCAGCGGTCGACACTCGCCAGCGGTGACGGCAGGGACGATCGATCGAACCAGCCGACATCGAGGCACTCCTGAGGGTGGGCGGCGAGCTCGCCGCCGACCGCCCGGCAGTGAAACACGAGGGAGTACAGAGGCAGCCGGGAGAACCCGAGGCGGAGCCCGTCGAGAATCGCGAGCGGCTGGACGACCTCGCACTGGATCCCCGTCTCCTCCCACACCTCCTTGACCGCGACCTCTGCTGGGGAGTAGCCGATGTCGGCCCACCCGGTCGGGTACAGCCACACGCCGGAGTCGGAGCGTTGGATCAACAGGAGCCGACCGTCTTCGTCCCCGACGACGGCCCCGACGGCGACCTTCGGTGTCACGTAGCCGGCCACGCCACGACCAACGATCTTCATCCACTCGTCGCGATGGCCGACCGCGGTGCCCGGGTCGGCCGAGACGGCGGCCTTGATGTCGGACGCCACCTCGAGAATCTCCTCGTACCGCTCACGCTCGTAGGTGCTGTCGGTGAAACCGAGGCCGGTGCGGGCGATGCCGGCCAGGGCTTCGGACCAGCGGATGAGCTCGTCCGCGCCCACCGGAACCTGCCCGTCCGCCCCGGCTTCTGCGCCCACGCGACTCACTCCTCGGTCTTCATGGAGTCCATGATGGCGAACTCCAGCTCACGAAGGATCTCCGGATCCTCGATCTTGTTCCCGAGATGGTCGCACAGGTAGAAACTGTCCACCGCCTCGGGTCCCAGCGTCTGGACGCTCGCGCTGCGGATGTCGAGCCGGAACTCGGCCAACGCCTGCGCGACCCGATACAGGAGTCCGATCGTGTCCGGAGCGTGGACATCGACAACGGTGGCCACGTCGGAGATCGAGTTGTCGACGGTGACGAGTCGCCGAGCCGGCTCGGCCGACAGGCGGCGACGGTAACGCTGATGCTGCACGGCTCGCTGATTGACACGGGCCGACAGTGCGAGGCGCCCATCGAGTGCCAGGTGGATGTTGGCCACGACGGGGTCCCAGTCGATGCCGTGCCCATCGCTGTCGTTCACGGTGAAGCGGCTGCAGGCCATTCCGTCATCAGCGACGAAGGCGGACGCATCGAGCACATCGAGCCCCGTCAGGGCGAGCACGGCTGCGACCCGTCCGAACATGCCTGGTGCATCATGATCGACCACGGTGACGACGTTGCGGTGCGCGACGACCGAACGCTGCCCGACCGCCATCTGTTCGAGGAGCTCGACCGGCGGGAAGTCCGGTGTCACGTCTTCGAGCCGGCCTCCTTCGATCACGTGGCAGGCCCGTTCGACCAGCGTTGCGACCAGTCCGGCCTTCCATGAGTTCCACACTGCAGGACCGGTGGCGATGGAATCGGCCTCGGTCAGGGCTCGCAACATTCGCAGGAACGAGACGGAGCGACCGGCCGCGGCCACGGCACGAATCGTTCCCTCGTCGGAGATGTCGCGACGGACGGCAACGTCTGACAGCATGAGGTGGTAGCGGCACAGGTCGACGAGGACGGCCGCATCGGATTCGGCGTAGCCCATACGTTCGGCGATCACGCTGATCCGTTCCATACCGACGTCGGTGTGGTCGCCGCGGTAGCCCTTCCCGATGTCGTGCAGGAGCGCCCCCACGACCAACAGGTCTGGCCGATCGACCTCGTGGGTCAACGAACTCGCGTTGGCTGCGGCCTCGCAGAGATGCCGATCGACCGTGAAGGTGTGCAGGACATTCCGTTGCGGCTTTGCTCGCACTGTCCGCCACTCGGGCAGCAAGCGGACCATCAGGTCGAATTGATCGAGATCTTCGATCACCTCGATCGCCGTGCGTCCGGCAAGGAACAGATTGGCGAAACGATGGCGAGCATCGTCGCCCCACGGCTCCGGCGGCGTGTCGCCATGATCCCGAAGCTGCTCGAGCATTCCCCGTCCGAGCATGTGACCGGTGGTGGCGGCCAGCTCAGCGGCACGCAGTGTGAGCAACGGGTCCGAGTCCGGCGTGATGGTGTCCCGCAACTCGATCTGGCCGTTCCGAAGCTCGAATTGCGAGGTGAGTCGTTCAGGAGCCGCCTTCGTCTTTCTGGAGGTGCGGGCACGACGCCATCGCACCCACACCTCATCGGAGTGCCACGCCGTGCGGCGTCCGGCAGAGGCGAGGTCGAGCATCAACGCCTGCCCGTCAGCCATGCCCAAGGCGTCGGCGACGGCATCCTGATCATCGAGGGTCAGGGTGTCGGTGGCTCGCCCCGTCGAGCGGTGGAGTTCGACCCGGGCCGACAACAACAGTTCGGCCTGGGGAGCCAGCTCCTCCAGCTCGGAGGTGGCAAATCCGGGAGCGGCGCGATCTGCCCACCGCATCGCGTGGAGATCCCGAAGCCCGCCGCGCCCGTTCTTCAGCTCCGGTTCGATGGTGAACGACACGTCGCCGTACTGCTCGTGCCGACGCTCGACCGACGCGGACAACAATTCGAGGTAGCTCGCCGACCTCTTCGCCCACAGCTGCTCGGTCGATGTCCTCCAACTCACGATGCAACGCCGGGTCACCGGCGATCAGTCGGAGATCGAGCAGGGCCGTGGCCCGATCGAGTTCGAACCGGGCTCCATCGATGGTCTGGCCGACGGTGGCCACGACATGGCCGAGCTTGAGTCCACGGTCCCACACCGGATACCAGAGTCGCTCGGCGATGTCCGGAATCCCTTTCCGCTTCTTGTCGTGAACCAGGATGACGTCGAGATCGCTGAAGGGCCACAACTCGCCCCGTCCGTACCCTCCGAGGGCCAGCAGTGCGATGCCCTCGAGGTCATCGGTGGCGGCGTCCATGAGCTCGGCGAACCATGCGTCGGCGGCCTCGGCGTGGGCGCGGCAGTAGTCAACCCCCGCGAGGTGAGGGGCGACCAACAGCGGGGTCCGAGTCTTCGCCATGGTGTTGTCTATCTGCCGTCGTCGGGAACGCAGTGGCGGTCACGGGCGAAGACCCTCGTTCCGCCGCCGCCGAAGATGGACATGGGCCTTTGCCGCACCCCACGTGAGGCCGGCCGTGTGGAGGTCCTCGTGAAGGTCGCTGAACGCTGCCGGCACCAGGTCGAAGTGGTCGCCAGGGAAGATGCGAACAGCGTCAGGGTCTCGACGTGGTCGCGGGGCCCCGGTCTCGGCCAGTGTCTGCGTGATCGGCTCCACCAGCCTGCGGATGACGGCCAGAGGGTTGACATGTTGATCGTCGATGTCGGACCGGAGGAGGGCAGTCACCGTTTCGATGGTGCTGTCGACATCGCGAGAAAGGCGTCCGGCGGCAATGCGACCTTCCTCCACGCCGAGACGCTCGATGAGCAGACCTTCGACCCATCTCGGCACGTGTTCTGCCAGTCCTTCGATGAGCGCTTCGGCGTACGCAGCGAGCAGCTCGTCATCAGAGGGCCGGTCAGTCGTACGCACTGCTGACAGCCTGCCGGATCGACAGCTCGATCCGTCGCCGCTTGCGATCGACCGACAGCACCTTCACTCGCACGATCTCGCCAGGGGCCACGAGCTCCTCCGGGGCGGACACTCGGTGTTCTGCCAGCTCGGAGAGGTGCACGAGGCCTTCGCTGCCGCCGATGTCGACGAACGCCCCGAAATCGACGAGGCGGCAGATGGGCCCCTCCAGGATCGAGCCGACCTCGATCCCGGCGAGCGGGTCCGGTGCCACGCGACGCATCGACAACGACACGCGCCGCTTCTTGACCTTCACGTCGAGGATCTTGACCTCGACCTCGTCACCGACCTCCACGACCTCGGACGGGTGCCGAACGTGATGCCACGAGAGTTCGGAGAGATGAACCAGGCCCTTGACGCCGCCGCCAAGATCCACGAAGGCTCCGAAGTCGGTGAGCGACGAGACGCTCCCTGACCTCGTCGAACCAACCTCGAGGCCGGACAGGACGTCATGGACCTGTTTCCGCTGTTCCTTCAGGAGCAACGATCGACGTGACAGGACGAGCCGCTCCTTGGCGAGGTCGACCTCGAGAACGCGGAAGTCGAACGACTGACCCACAAAGGGACGCAGATCGGACGGCGGTTCGAGCACGAGATGCGTCGACGGGACGAAGCCGCGCACGCCGGCGTCGACAACGACGCCGCGCTTCGAGACCGACACGACGGTGCCCGAGATCAACTCGTTGCGTTCCGCAGCGCCGACGACCTGCTCCCAGGCCCGCTTCTTGAGTGCCCATGCCCTCGACAGCACGAGGCGACCCTTCGGATCCTCACGACTCAGCAACGCGCCCTCGACCCGATCGCCGATGCTCAGGATCGAGGACGGGTCGGTGTCGGCGTCGTCGAAATTGCGACGAGAGATCACGGCTGGCCGCCCATCGTCGGTCGTCAGCTCGACCTCGTCGCCGGACACCTGGGTGACGAGGCCGCCGATGATCTTGGCTGCATCGGACGGCGCCCGCGCTGCTCCTCTTGCCGGCGGAACCGGCGGAGGAATGGGCGTGGGGACGTCAGGCATGTGACAACGGTACGCAATGGAGGACCGCAAGGTCACACCGAGTGTGTTCGCCCCCGTGTGTCAGAGCACTCCGATCGCCGTGAGCGTGTCGTCCGGGTCGGCCACCATGCCGGTGTAGAAGGCACCGAACTCGGCATACACCGCCGACGCCTCGTCGTACCGCATCGTGTAGACGACCTCCTTGAGATCGTCCGGTTTCTGGGCGAAGAGCGTGACGCCCCACTCGAAATCGTCGACGCCGGTCGAGGCAGTGATCAACTGCACGAGGCGACCGGCGAACTTCCGGCCGGACATGCCGTGCTCCATCATCAGATCTCGCCGTCGATCGAAATCGAGCGTGAACCAGTTGTCGTCGTGCTCGCGCCGTTTGCTCATCGGATAGAAGCACCAGGCGTTCTTTCCCTCGGGCGGAAGGACCGGATAGAGCCGGGCTTGTTTCGCCTCGTCGGGTACACCCTTTGCGTATTCGCTGACCTCGGTGAGCGAGACATAGCTGTCGACGAGCTCGAGTCCGGCAAGTGACATGGCCGTCTGGAACTGCCGCAACCGCCACAGATCCCTGCCGAGTGCCATCGTCGCCAGGTCGGCCTTGTGACCGAGCATCGCCACGGTGACGACCTGGTCATCGCCCGAGGTCGCGTCCTTGACCGCTTGGAGGATTGCCTCACGATCGGCGAGCGGAGTCACCCTCCAGAACAAATGGACGACACCGAGACCTTCACTGGGAACCGCTGGTTCGAACATGCCCGAAGTCTACGGAAGGCGGGACGGCCGCGACCGACGGGCCGCAGGTCGAAGGCAGGCTCAGACGAGGCTGTCCGGGCTGTAGATGCTGCCGTCGCCGCCGCGGGCGTACCCGACGAACGTCAAACCGGCACGGCGAGCGGTGGCCACAGCGAGGGACGACGGACCCGACACGGCGACCAGCGCCGTGAAGCCGGCAGCCCACGCCTTCTGCACCATTTCGAACGATGCCCGTCCGCTGACGAAAAGGGCGAGATCGACTGCCGGGAGGCGATCGTCGAGCAACAGACGACCGACGACCTTGTCGACCGCGTTGTGCCGACCGATGTCCTCCCGCAACACGAGGAGATTGCCCGCACGATCGAACGCCCCTGCGGCATGACTGGCGCCGGTGAGACCGAACAGCTCTTGTTGCTCATGTGCCTTCCCGGGGAGGCCGAGCAGGAAGGCCGGATCCCACGGTTCGTACGTAGGAAGCACATGCAGACGCTCGGTGAGTTCGCCGATCGCCTCGGTGCCGCAGATCCCACACGACGACGTGGTGGATCCGAGCCGCGGGGTCGGCTGCGGGGCGACACCTCCGGTCGAGACGGACACGACGTTGAAATCGGAATCGACCGGCGCCCCGGTGACGCAGTACCGGATCCCGAGGATGGGAGCGCCGTGGAGCACTCCCTCTGACAGGCAGAATCCGGCGGCGAGCTCGAAGTCGTGGCCCGGTGTCCGCATCGTCGACGACACCTGGGTGTCGTCGAGGTGGATCGCCAACGGCTCCTCGACGAGGAGATCGTCCGGGCATCTCGTCGACTCCCCGGCGGTGAATCGACGAGCGATGATCCTCTGGCTCCGCGATCGCACCATCGGGCCAGGCTACTGACCGTCAGAGGTGGCGCTCGTCGCACTCCAGGGCCGACTCCACCGACGCCAGCGCACCGACGACGAGTTCGGCGAGTTCGTCGTCGATCGGGCCGAGCAACGAGATGTCGTCGAGCACGTCTTCGATGAGCCGGCGAGTCGACGCCGTCGTGGCTCGTTCGAACGCGCACTCCAACCAGATCCGATATGCCCGGGTCGGCTGACCGCTGTCGCAGCCGAGCTCGAGCGTGGGCGAGTGTTCGATGAGCGTCAACAGTTCCATCACCCCGATCTGATCGATGGAGACGGTGGTGAGCGGGGCCGAGTGACCGAGCGACAGTGTCATGCCAGGTCCATCGGATGGGCCGAACGGCCCATGAGTGTTCCACCCGAAAAGCCAATGGGGTCGGAGCTTCACTTTCACAACTCTGCTTCGCTGCCCTCGGCAGCTCCGACCCCGATTCCGGGCCTCAGATCACATCATCCCGCTCATGTCCGGCATGCCGCCCGAACCTGCTTCTTCGGGGAGGTCGGAAACGACCGCCTCGGTGGTGAGGAACAGAGCCGCGATCGAACCAGCGTTCTCGATTCCCGACCGGGTGACCTTCGCAGCATCGACGACGCCGATCGCCTTGAGATCCTCGTACTCACCGGTGGCAGCGTTGAGCCCGTTCCAACCTTCGAGGTGCCGGACCTTGTCGACGGCGACGCCGCCTTCGAGACCGGCGTTCTCGGCGATCTGGTACAGCGGACGCTGAAGCGCACGAGCCACGATCATTGCCCCGGTCTGCTCGTCGCCCTTCAGCTTCTTCGCAACCTTCTCGACGCTCGCCTGAGCACGGAGCAGGGTGACCCCGCCACCGCACACGATGCCCTCTTCGATGGCGGCCTTGGTGGTGGAGACGGCATCCTCGATCCGGTGCTTCTTCTCCTTGAGTTCGACCTCGGTCGCGGCGCCCACCTTCAGCACCGCAACACCTCCGGCCAGCTTTGCCAGGCGCTCCTGGAGCTTCTCGCGGTCGTAGTCGGAGTCGGTGTTCTCGATCTCGGACCGGATCTGGCTGATCCGACCGGCGACGTCTCCGGCAGCTCCGCCACCCTCGACGATGGTGGTCTCGTCCTTGGTGATCGTGATGGAGCGGGCCGTTCCGAGCACATCCAGCCCGGCGGTCTCGAGTGAGAGACCGACCTCTTCGAGAATCACTTGCCCTCCCGTGAGGAGCGCCATGTCCTGCATCATCGCCTTCCGACGGTCGCCGAAGCCGGGGGCCTTGACCGCGGCAGCGCTGAACGTCCCGCGGATCTTGTTGACGACGAGCGTCGACAGCGCCTCACCCTCGACGTCCTCTGCGATGATCACCAGCGGCTTGCCGGTCTGCATGACCTTCTCGAGCAGCGGCACGAGCTCACGTACATTCCCGACCTTCGATCCGACGAACAGGACGTACGGGTTCTCGAACACCGCTTCCATCCGCTCGGTGTCGGTGACGAAGTACGGGCTGATGTAGCCCTTGTCGAACCGCATGCCCTCGGTGAACTCGAGATCCATGCCGAAGGTGTTCGACTCGTCGACGGTGACAACGCCGTCCTTGCCGACCTTGTCGATGGCATCGGCGATCAGGCCGCCGATGGTGGTGTCGTTGGCCGAGATCGACGCAACCTGTGCGATCTGTGCCTTGTCCTCGACATCGATGGCGAAATCACGGATGGACTGCACCGCAGCGGCAACGCCGGCCTCGATGCCACGCTTGAGCGACATCGGATTTGCGCCGGCTGCGACGTTTCGAATGCCTTCGCCGACCATGGCCCACGCCAAGACCGTGGCTGTCGTGGTGCCGTCACCGGCGACATCGTCTGTCTTCTTCGCGACTTCCTTGACCAGCTCGGCACCAATGCGCTCGATCGGGTCGGCGAGGTCGATCTCCTTCGCGATCGACACGCCGTCGTTGGTGATCGTGGGGGCTCCCCACTTCTTGTCGATCGCGACGTTCCGGCCCTTCGGGCCGAGCGTCACGCGCACCGCGTCGGCGAGCTGGTTCATTCCTGACTCCAACTTGCGGCGGGCGTCATCGTCAAACGAAATGTTCTTCGCCATGGGGGCGAGTCCTCCTGGGGTCGTTCGAATTCGAGTTAGCACTCTAGTGACGAGAGTGCTAACTGCAACCATCAGCTGCGCGATCGAACACCGACCGATCGGCGGAAAACTTGAACGGCCGACAGCAGAAGCTGTCGGCCGTTTTCCCGGTTCCCGCCGAGAATGGCCACCGTCGCAAAGGGGAGAAACGACCGTGACCACCCATCCTTCGGCACGCCCATCCGAGTTGTTGAACGATCTCCGGTGATTTCTGAACCGAAGCAGCGATTTGGACCGATCGGCCCACGTGGGCAACCTCCCCCAGCGGCTCGTGGGCCGTTCGACCCAGAAATCGCTCAAGTTGTGGGCCGAATGATCCGTTGCCTGTCTCAACCACTCGACCAACCGGACGGAGGTCCAACTGTGGTTTCCTTCAGTACTTCGCTCACCAGTACACCGCTCACCAGTACTCCGCTCGCCGGCACTTCGCTCACGGGCGGTCCATCGAGGACCGCTCCGCTGACGAACGCATCGTTCACTCCTCTTGCGAACCTCACGACCGCCACCACCGAGGCGCCGCATGATCGACTCGCCGAGCTGGTCCACCATCTGAGCGACGCACCTCTCGCTGCGGCCCGAAGAGCCGTGCAGCATCACCGGCCGGCGGGGCAGGTGGCAGACCCGCTCGCCGTCGTGGCCGCAGCAATCGGTGCAGCTCCGCAACGAACGGCCGAGAGTCGTCGCCTAACATGAGGTGATGGCCGCACCGCTCGAACGCCCGAAGACCCCTCTGTCGGTCATCGTCGTCGGCGCAGCCATCGCCGTACTCCTCGGCCTCTTCGTCCTGCGCCTCATCATCGGGCTCGTGATCACGCTGACGAAGATCGGGGTTGCCGTGGCGATCGTGGTGGCCATCGTCGTCGCGGTCCGTCGCCTCTCCGACGACGACAACTAGAGGATCCGGGTCAGGCGAGTTCCCGCACGACCTCGACGGCGATCTCGGCCGCCAACTCGGCTGGGCGAGCCCACGACGCCTCGGCACCGAAGCGGTCGGACAACTCGACCACGGTGACGTGCTCGGGGAGCTCGACCTCACCATGACGAACGCCCACGATCGCGAGCACGGGAACGGCTTCGGCCCTGGCCCACTCGGCCACTCCACCGACCACCTTGCCATGGAACGACTCGGCGTCGAGCATGCCCTCGCCCGTGATCACGAGATCAGCACCGACGAGCAGTTCGTCGAGACCGGCGGCCTCGGCCAACACGTCGAAACCACTTTCGATTCTGGCGCCGACCGCGACCAGCCCGCCGGCGAGACCACCGGCGGCTCCGGCTCCCACCAAGGTCGAGACGTCGACGCCGTACTGCTCGGTGTAGACCTGCACCAGACGCTCGAGCCGTCCGGTCAGCAGCTTGACCTGCGCCGGGCTGGCGCCCTTCTGTGGACCGAAGACCACGGCCGCATCGGTGAAGAGCGTTTCGACGTCGCAGGCAACGACCAGATCGATCTCCTTCAACCGAACCGAGGGCGGCATCGCCCGAAGCGCCCCGAAGCCACCATCGGTGGTGGCAGATCCCCCGAGCATCACCACCACGGTTCTGGCCCCGAGTTCGATCGCCTGCGTGATCAGCTCGCCAGTACCGAACGTGTCGGCGCCGATGGGATCGTTCGCCTCGGGTCCACCGATGAGCGCGAGTCCGGATGCGGCGGCCATCTCGATGAACGCTGTTCTGCCCTCGAGTCGCCATCGAGCTTCGACCGGATCGCCCAGCGGATCCGTCACCAGCGTGGTCCTGTTGGCACCACCGAGCACATCGAGCGATCCCTCGCCTCCATCAGCCAACAGCACCCCGTCGACCGTCCAGCCCACCGACTCCAGCGACGACCGGACGGCCTCGAGCAACTCCTGCGACGTGGCGGAGCCGCGGAACTTGTCGAACGCCACAACCACTCGTCCCGGCATACGACGAAAGCGGTCATCGCTCCCGTCAGGGAGTGATGACCCCGTCGGTGCCGGCCATGACGATCAAGTGGGCACCCTGGGTGTCGCTGATCGGCGAGGTCGCCGGATCGAAGGGCTTCAAGACCGCGGCGGGGTCGACTCCGAAGATCTCGGCGACCGCTCGTGCATCGGACTCGTAACCCTCCACGTACAGGATCACCGACGGTCCGGGCGTGTCGGCGTTCTTGGGTGACGCCGCGTCGTAGCCGGCGGTGGAGAGCCGATCCTGGGTCCGCCCGGCGACACCGGACTGGATCGGGCTGGTGCCGTTGAGGGCCAGCGTGAGCACGTCGGCCGGATTCCGCTGGGCGCCCAAGGTGTCGTCGGTGCGGTGTCCTCGACCGGCTGGGTCGTGACGGTGTCGTTGATCGTCGTGTCGGTCGAGTCTCCGCCTTCGTCGAGCCGGCACCGTCGTGGTGGTCTCACCGTCAGCCGCCTCACTGTTGTCGCCGATCACCTCGAACCATCAGGAAGAGGCCGAGAAGGACGGCGCCGACGATGACGGCGATACCTCGAGCGGCGTTGACGCCTGCCGACCGCCCGAACCCCTCACCGGAGTCATGTGCGCCTGCGGTCATGTCGTCTCCTGGATGTTTCTCGTGCGGGGAACCGGTCTGGATCGGTGGCCGATCCTCGACCAGCGCCTGACCGTTTTAGCACGACAGCGCCCCACCCCCACTGACAGGCGTCCAGGCCGACCGTGCCAGCTACCATCGTGTTCCTGCCCGAATAGCTCAGTTGGCCAGAGCGCTGCTCTTGTAAAGCAGATGTCGTGGGTTCGAATCCCACTTCGGGCTCGTCCGTTCGATTTCGACCGTCAGCCGGTGAGATCGGCGTAGGCCGTTACATCGTCGAAGAACACCTCGACGATCATCGTGAGATCGGACTGATCTCGCCGACCCGACCGTCCAGCACACATTGCCCTCGACCGATCCGTCGGGGAACAGTTCGGCGAAGGTGTCCAGTGCGTCGGGAATGACACCGCACGACGGGTCGAACGTGGCCAGGACGACACCGGAAGGTCCGACCGCCTTGAATGTGAGTTCGAACAAGGAGGCCGGAGCGGGTCCGGAGACGTACGTGACACGAAGCGGCGCACCCATGAACCGAGCGTCGGCGGGCGGAGGTTCGTTGAACTGGTTCTCCTCGGCCACTGCATCGGTGAGGTCGCGCAGCGGTTCGAGCACCTCGATGTTCCACAGGCGCAGTTCGCCGGACTCGAAGTCCTCGTACTCGACCACGATCGTTTCGCCGACGGCATAGGGATCATCGACCGACCCCTTGCCGGCAACGGCCTCGAGCGGTCGGTGGTGTCGGCGGTGTCGGTGGTGTCGCCCTCCTCGCCGGTGTCAGGGGTCGTGGTGACAGTCGGATCCTCCTCGTCGTCGATCTGGGTCTGGAAGACGGTGGTCGCCGGGCCGGCCTCGTCATCATCCGAGGCGAGCGAGAACCACGCACCGGCCCCCACCGCACCGAGCCCGAGCAGAACTGCCGCCACGACCAGGATCGCCTTGCCACGGCCACCCGAGGACGATGGGGCACCCGAGGACGATGGGGCACCCGAGGACGACTGACTTCCCGAGAGGTACGGATCGGCTCCGACACTGCCCGATCCAGGAGGCGGTGCAGAGTAGATCGTCTCCCGTTCGCCCACCGGTGGCGCGCCGAACGTGTCGATGGGCGGCGGCGCAGACGGCATACCTGGCGGTGGCGGTGGTGCCACCATCGAGGTCGCGACCGCCGGCCCGGGGCCGTGCCCATCCGGCCACCATCGATCGTCGGAGCCGAAGTACCAGCCCTCGGGAGTCGGCAGCGGGTACTCGTTTCCGTCCCAAGCGATGTATGTGGTCATGATCCCTCCGTGTGGTCTGCCCGCCGCCGCACCACCTCGAACATGGCGATGGCACCGGCCATGGCGACATTGAGACTATTCAATTGACCGAGCATGGGTATCGATGCGCGGACAGAAACTCGTTCACGCACGAGTCGACTGAGGCCCCGCCCCTCGGCGCCCAGCACCAAAGCCACCGGTTGATCCGAAGCCAGTGGCAGATCGAAGATCGAGGTTTCGCCGTCCATGTCGAGGCCGACGGTGAGCACGCCGAGGTCGTTCAGTTCCTTGACCGCCGTGGGAATGCCACCGACCACGGCCATCGACAGATGCTCGACCGCTCCGGCCGCGGTCTTCGTGACCGTCGGCGACACGTGCACCGCTCGATGCCTGGCCAGGACAACACCGGTGACCCCGGCGCACTCGGCCGTCCGCAGAAGCGCTCCCAGGTTGCCCGGGTCGGTGACCCCGTCGACCACGACGAGGTGCGCGTTCTTCACGCCGGCGAGCTGTTCGAGAGTTCGCTCGGGGAGCGGATCGGCTCTCGCCATCACACCCTGATGGGACTCCGTGGCTGCCTCGGACTCGAACCGGCGCCGGGGGACCGAGCGGAGCGGGATCTTCATCTCGAACGACAGCTCGCTGATGTCGTCGAGGATGTCGGCCTGATCGAGATCCTCGATCATCACGATCTCGCGCACTCGTCTGGTTCCGGCGAGAAGCAGTTCTCGCACCGCCTGGCGACCCTCGACATGATCGCCGCCGAGGCCTCGTTGGGCCGGCGAGCGCTTGGCCCGAACTCCCGGAGACTTGCCTCGGCGCGAGGGAGGTCCACCGGCGCGCGGACCACCGGACGTCGCACTTCCCGCACGCCCACCGCCAGATCTCGACCCGCCGGACCTCGAGCCGCCGGACTTCGAGCCGCCGGACTTCGAGCCGCCGGACCTCGAGCCACCGGACCTCGAGCCGCCGGACTTCGAGCCGCCGGACTTCGAGCCGCCGGACTTCGACCCACCGCGAGCCGGGATCGAGTCTCGACGCCCGCCCCCCGCCTTGCCGCCACCGCTCTTGCGTTGCCCGCTCATTCGACTCACTCCGCTTTCATCGCGTCTGATCTGGTCACCAGTGCCACAGCATGACACTGCACGCCACCCTGGAGACCGGCCACACCTTCGGTTCGTTTGCCTTTCACCGCGACCGGACCACCGACAACGGCGCTCAGGCGTTGCTCGATCTCGGTCTTGTGCGGCGCCAGCTTCGGCGCGTCGAGCACGACAGTGCAGTCGACGTTCACGACCGCCCACCCGGCAGCCCAGACCTGCGCCATGGCCCGATGCAGTAGGTCGACGCTGTCAGCGCCGGCGTTCGCTGGATCATTGTCGCTGAAGATCTGGCCGATGTCGGGACAACCGGCGGCGGCCAGAAGGGCATCGGTGCAGGCGTGAGCGATCGGATCGGCGTCGCTGTGACCGACCAGCCCGGCACTGTCCGGGAACACCGTCCCGCCGAGAACCAGCCGTCGATCGGGATCATCGGACCAAGGATGGACGTCGAATCCATGGCCGATACGGAACGACGGAGCGGTCATGCCCCGGCTCCGTCAACTGCGTTGGCCCGTGACAGGAACGCTTCGGCGACGACGAGGTCATCGACGGATGTGATCTTGAGGTTCGAGGTCTCGCCGTCGACATGCAGCACGTGATGACCGAGCTCATCGACCAGGGACGCGTCGTCGGTGGCATCGTCACCACCGGCGTGGGCTCGACACAGAATGTCGCGATCGAAACCCTGCGGCGTCTGCACCGCCACCAGTTCGGTCCGATCGACCGCACCACCGGTGATCTTCCGCAGTGTGTCGGTCACGGGCACCACCGGGATGACGGCAGCTGCGTGATCCAGCCCGGCGATCACCCGCCGTACGAGGCCAACCGACGCAAGCGGTCGAGCACCATCGTGCACGAGCACGTGCGACGCAGTGGCCGGGACGGCGGCGAGTCCGGCCCGGACCGAATCTGATCGCGTGTGTCCACCGCTGACGATCACATCGCCGGGAAGAGACGCCCGATCGACGACCGTGTCTGGTACGACGACCACCACACCGTCGACGCCGCCGTCCTTCAGCGCAGCCACGGCCCAGTCCAGCACCCGACGACCGGCAAGCGGCTCGAGCTGCTTGAGGGCCCCGAATCGACGTCCGGAGCCACCGGCGACGACGATTCCCCAGACACCCATGAGCGCCGACGATAGCTCCAACCGCGTCCGAGAGGTCTTCCGGCAAGCAATGCGACGAGGGACGCGAACCACGATCCGACCGACTGTCGAACCATGTGACAAATAGCACTCCGGGTGAGTACGGTGGCCCGATGGTTGATCCCGAGTTGCTCCGCACAGTCGAGCTCTTCGCAGACTTCAGCGACGACGAACTCGCGAGGCTTGCCAGGGACTGCGCCACGATGGAACTCCAGCGGGGTGACGTACTCTTCGCCGAAGGCGACCAGCCGGATCAGCTCTACGTCACGCTCAGCGGCCGCATCGCGATGGTCAACCGATCCGTCGACGGTCGCGAATCAGTCGTTGCCCTGATGGAAGACGGCGACCTCTTCGGTGAGATGCCCTTGTTCGACTCGCAGAAGCGGTCCACCGACGCCCGTGCCCTGGAACCGTCCACGGCGATCTCGATTCCCTACGGCCCACTTCGGTCGATCTACGAGACCAATCCGACGCAGCTGTGGAGGGTCGTGGCGCTGCTGGCCAAACGGCTGCGGGCGATGGACGGCGTGCTCGCCGACTCGGTCTTCCTCGACGTCACCGGGCGAACGGCCAAACGACTGCTCGAGATCGCCGGCGATCACGACGAGTTCGCCCTCCCCGTCACACAGGAGGAGCTGGCCGGCATGGTCGGAGCCAGTCGCGAACGAGTGAACAAGGCGATCGCCAGTTTCATCCGTCTCGGCTGGCTCGAGCAGCGAGATCGGCGCTACGTCATCGTCAAGCGGGATCAGCTGGAGTTGCGGTCCCGCTGATCAGAATCGGCGAACCGACCCGCTCTTGCGGCGGGCGGCCGACGCCGCGCTCGAGATGGCGAGGTGCAGCTCTGCGGCGCGGCGCTCGCTCATTCCCTCGACCAGCTGGAGTTCATCCGGCGTTGCCGCCAGCAAGACGTCGAGAGTGCCGAAGTGCTCGACGAGGTTCTCCATGACGGCACCGGACAGTCGCGGTACCCGTGTGAGCAGACCGAGCCCTCGCGGGTTCAGTGATGCATTGAGATCGGTGCCGGCCGATGCCAGGTGCAGGGTCTTGGCCATGATCTCTTCGTTGAAGAGGGCATCATCATCGAGCGCAGAAAGGGCCGTCATGGCCTCCTCCACACGGAACGTGGTGTCGTCCTGGAAGTAGTCGCGGATGAGCAGTCGCCGATCGTCGGCAACACCGCCCATCAACTCGTTCAGCTGGAGCCGAACGAGGCGACCGTCAGAACCGAGCTCCAGGAGGTTTCGTTCGATCTCCGACGCGATCCGAACTGTCATCTCGGCCCGCTGCAGCACCTCCACCACGTCCTTGAGCGCCACGAGGTTGTTGATTTCGAGGGCGGCGAGGGTGTGGGTGACCTGATCGAGACGATTGCGGTACCGCTCCAGCGTCTGCAGCGCCTGGTTCGAGCGCTCGAGTAGCCGACTCACCGGCTCGAGGGAGTGTCGTTGGTCTCCGACGTAGGCCTGGATCTCCTTGCGTGACTGCGACACCGCAATCACGGGCACGTGCAGGCTGCGGGCCACTCGCTCGGCGGTGCGATGCCTCGTGCCCGTCTCGGCCGTTGGCACGTTGGGATTCGGGACGAGGTGGACATTGGCTCGGGCGATCCGGCTGCCATCGGATGCAAGGATGATGGCCCCGTCCATCTTCGCCAGCTCCGACAGGCGTTGTGGCGTGAACGCCGCGTCGAGCAGGAAGCCCCCGGAGCAGATGTTCAGCACGTCTGGGCCGTCTCCGAAGACGATCAAGCCACCGCGTCCGGATTGGAGGACCCGGTCCAAGCCTTCGCGCAGGGGCGTACCAGGCGCCACCTGAGTGAGCGCACGCGCCATCGCGCCATCGAGGTCGAACTCCATCGCAGCATCGTAGTTCATCTCTTCGTGTTGGCGTCAGAAGGGTGAGCCGACCGGTGCGGGGAGTTCGGCGACGGCGTCGGCGATCGTTCCGACCCTGATGAGGCGCATGCCGGTGGGGCCCTCGGCCGCCGAGGTCGGCACGATGGCTTCCCGGAAGCCGAGCCGGTGGGCCTCCGCCAGGCGACGCTCCATCTGGGGCACCGATCGAACCTCACCGGAGAGTCCCAGCTCACCGCAGGCAACGAGCCCAGCTGGGAAGGGACGATCAGCAATGGCCGAAACCACGGCAAGAGCGATCCCGAGATCGGCCCCTGGTTCGACGACCGATGCACCACCGGCAACGGAGGTGAACACCTGCTGCCCGAAGGTCGACACCCCCGCACGTTGCTCGAGGACGGCACACACCAACTTCACCCTGCTGACGCTCAATCCCTCGGTCTGCACTGCGGCCGGACGCTCGCCGTGAGGCGAGGCCAGGGCCTGGACCTCGACCAGGACGGGTCGGTGACCATCGAGGGCCGGCACGACGATCGACCCGGCGGTGTCCAGACGACGATCGGCCAGAAAGCGGCCGCTCGGGTCGGCGATCGCTTCGAGTCCCAGCCCCGTCATCTCGAACAGCCCGACATCGGTTGTCGGCCCGAAACGATGCTTCACCGCTCGCAGGAAACGAATGTCGTGGTGCCGATCGCCGGTGAACGACAGCACGGTGTCGACGACGTGTTCGAGCAAACGGGGGCCCAGCCAGTGCACCGTCCTTCGTGACGTGCCCGATGATGATCAGCGAGGTGTCGGTGGACTTGGCCACGGCGACGAGACGCGCCGCTGCTTCTCGCACTTGGGTGACCGATCCCGGCGACGCATCCAGTGCGGCGACACGGAGCGTCTGTATCGAATCGATCACGGCCACTGCCGGACGTTCCTCGGCGAGCGTCGAGACGATGGTCTCCACGGTGGTGTCGTCGAGCACCATCAGCGACGGCGGAACCGAACCGAGCCGAGCGGCACGGGCGGCCACCTGCGACGGTGCCTCCTCACCGGTGACGAGCAGGACGCCGGCGCCGGTCGATGCCACCGAACATGCGATCTGCAGCGTGAGAGTCGACTTGCCGACACCCGGTTCACCACTCAACAACGTGACCGAGCCGGCCACGAGACCGCCGCCGAGGACACGATCGACCTCGACGAGACCGACCGGGTTCGGAACCGAGGTCGAACCGTCGAATCCGGCGAGAGGATCAACGGCCCGCGCCGCCATCGTCGATCGTGGCCGGGCCTGCATGACCTCCTCGATCGTCGCCCACCCCTCGCAGGAGGTGCACTGTCCGATCCATGCCGGTGTCTCGGCACCGCACGATCGACATACGAAGATCCGTCGTTGTCTTGCCATGCGATGGATCATGACAACAGGCTGTGACAGCCTCCTCGGCCTCAGCCGCCGTTGACGGCGTCGATCACCGGGGCGAAGTCATCGAGTGATCGCACGACGAAGTAGCGAGATGCCCCAACGCAGGCGGCAACGCTCGATCTTCTCGGCGATCTCATCGACCGTACCGATCAGGACGTAGGGGATCTCTGCAACGTCATCGCGAGTGAGCCCATCGACGCGTCCGCACAGCTCGGCGATCGACGACTCGGCATCGTCGGTGATGTCGACCACCTGCACGAGGGCGTTGAGTTCCAGCTCGGGAAAACGCTCACCGGCTCCGGCCCGGACTTGCTCGAGCTGGCCATCGAGATGTGCGCGTCGTCCACGTCACCGTGTGGCGGTGGCCGTCCTCGAGGGTTCGACCCAGGCCCTGCAGCCCGATGATGTCTGCGTGGGCGCCGGCGTGACCGAGAAGCGCACGGCCATTGCCTCCGACCAGGATCGGGCAGCCGCTCCTGCACCGAGCGGTCGATCCTGGCGCCTCTGATGCGATGCTGCGGGCCGTCGTGATCAACCGTCTGCCCGTCGAGCAGCGCCCGAAGGATCTCGACCTGTTCGGCCAATTGCGACTTGCGATCCGCCGCCGAAAGACGCTCGACCCCGGTCTCGTCGTACTCATGAGGCGTGTGGCCGGCTCCCAGCCCGAGCTCGAATCTGCCGTTCGACAGGTGGTCGAGCGTGGACGCTTCCCAGGCCAACTGAACGGGGTTCCTCATCGTGACGTTGAGCACGAAGGTGCCGAGCCGGATGCTCGACGTTCGCTCGGCGGCAGCGGCCAACACCGGGAGCGGAGCCGGTCCCGGCCCGACGTGGTCGGATACGCAGAACACATCGAATCCGGCAGTTTCGGCCCTCTCGGCCACATCCTGCGGGTCGAGGCCGTCCTGGCGGGCGTACTGGCACCCGAACCGCACTCGTGTCGTCACTCCGCTGGAGTCGACACGTCGAAGCTGCGAAGGATGGCGTGACCGTTCGACTCCTCCACGGTGGCGCCCGGAGCGAACCAGGCCGTCTGGTATCCGTATTCCCGGGCCGCGTCGAGGTTGGCGAGGTCGTCGTCGACGACCATGATCAGGCTCGGTGGTTGACCCGTGACTCGGCGAAGCACCTCGTAGATGGGGCGGTCGGGCTTGCGCACGCCCACGGCGCCGCTCATCACCCACGGGTCGATGAGCCCGCCGAGACTGTGCTTGGTCTTCAGCTTGTTGGCCCACGAGGTGGCGTCGTTCGTGACGCAGGCGACCTGTACGCCCTGGTCGCGTAACGTTCGGAGGAACTTGATCACCCCCGGGTTCAACTGAAATCGGCTGAGATAGGCATCGTCGAGCTCGTTCGGCTCACCCTCGATGCCGATGGCGCGCCAGAAGTCGGCCGTGGTCATCCGCCCCAGGCTGAGGGCACGCGACCGGGCCACGATCTCGTCCTCGGTCACCATCGACCCCATTTCGCGAACGAAGGGCACCAGGATGTCGTGGATGTCGTTCCCCTCGCGGTAGACGACGCCCATCCCGTCGAGGGCAACCACCACCGGCGTGGTCGACACCTCGTCGGTGTCGATGTTCGATTTCGCGGCAGGGATGACCGGGGCCCCCCGTTTCTTCGGCTTCGGCTTCGGCTTCGGCTGCGAGGTCGTGCTCGGCTTCTTCTTGCGCCGATTCTGGGGGCGGACCAGGCGAAGGGCCTGACCCAACAACACCAGACCGGCGAGGACGGCAGCCAGGATCGCGACACCGCGCCACACGAGCGCAGTCACCGTTCGGGTCGATGATGCAATGGAGACCGTCGTCGCGCTCGTGTCGGCGAGCGTCGTCTCCCAGACCCGCACCGTGGTGTCGTCGCCGGCAAGGGCCTCACCCGTCGACTGATCGACGAGGATCGGGTCACCCGGAAGCTCTATCTCGAGGCGGACACGCACATCCGATGCCGTCGCTCCGTAGCGAGTGGCCAGATCCTCGATCGACCTGCCGAGCGCTGCCACCAGCTCGGAATCGCCGAACGGCTCGAGACCGGCCGGGTTGATCGAGCCGTCGATCGAGTAGTCGACCCGGGCAAACCCCTTTGTCCGTTCGAGCCGGAAATCCCCGAAGAGATCAGCCTCGCCGGAGATCTCGCGCATGATCGCGTCGAGTTGTTCCGGGGTCCCGAAGGCCTTCGTCGCCGACAGCTGGAGACCGCCGTTGTCGAGGCGCTGTGGCGCATCGGTCTGCCAACCCGCGTCGTCGAGGTCACCGAGCGCGAGGCCGACCGTGCCGAGGTCGATGATGGCGCTGCTGGCCGCTCCGTCGAGCACGACCTCGGTGCGGACAAGACCCGAACCATCCTCCTCGACAGTGACGTCGACCAGGACCGACGAGTCACACCCGACCAGGAAGAGGAGGGCCGCGACGACCGACAACCGTCGAAGAATGGTCGAAAAGGCCCGAAGCACCGCCCCAAGCTAGTGGAACGGTGCTTCGGTGGAGTTCACACTTCACGGTTCTGCGAGTTGCGAGCGTCAGCGTTCACACTCGACACGAACGCGAGTTGAGAGCGTCAGCGAGCAACTGAGGAACGGGAGGCCCCAGGGGGCCGACCGTTCACGTTCACTCGGTCTCGGCGAGCTCCGGGGTCGACGGAGGCTGGAAGCCCTCGTGGGCCGTGAAGGTCGAGCTGGCGCTGACCTTCGTCGTCGGTGCCGACGTCGACGACGATGATCTCGCCGGCGCGGAACTCCTTGTAGAGGAGCTTCTCCGACAGCGGGTCCTCGACCAGACGCTGGATCGCACGACGCAGCGGACGAGCACCCAGCGTCGGGTCGTAGCCCTCGTCGGCCAGGTGGTGCTTGGCGTCGTCGGTGAGCTCGAGGCCGATGCCCTGGCCCTCGAGCTGCTCGACGGTGCGCTTGATCAGCAGGTCGACGATCTCGGTGACCTCGGCCTTGCTCAGCTCGTGGAAGACGATGGTCTCGTCGATGCGGTTGAGGAACTCGGGCCGGAAGTGCGCCTTCAGCGCGTCGTTGACCTTCTCCTTCATCCGCTCGTAGGTGACGGCCTCGTCGTTCTTGGCGAAGCCGAGGGTGGCCTTGCGCAGATCGTGGGTGCCGAGGTTGGAGGTCATGATCAGCACGGTGTTGCGGAAGTCGACCGAACGACCCTGCGAGTCGGTGAGACGACCCTCCTCCAGGATCTGCAGCAGGGTGTTGAAGACGTCGGGGTGGGCCTTCTCGATCTCGTCGAAGAGCACCACGGAGAACGGCTTGCGCCGAACGGCCTCGGTGAGCTGGCCGCCCTCTTCGTAGCCGACGTAGCCGGGAGGCGAACCGACGAGGCGGCTGACGGTGTGCTTCTCCATGTACTCGGACATGTCGAGCGTGATCAGGGCCTTCTCGTCGCCGAACAGGAACTCGGCGAGCGTCTTGGCCAGCTCGGTCTTGCCGACACCGGACGGGCCGAGGAAGATGAACGAACCCGACGGGCGCTTCGGGTCCTTGAGGCCGGCCCGGGTGCGACGGATCGCCTGGGAGACGGCCTTGATGGCGTCTTCCTGGCCGATGACCCGCTTGTGGAGCTCGTCCTCCATGCGGAGGAGCTTCTCGGTCTCCTCCTCGGTGAGCTTGTAGACGGGGATGCCGGTCCAGATCGACAGCACCTCGGCGATCGCCTCCTCGTCGACCTCGTCGAACAGATCGACGCCGGAGGCCTTGATCTCGGCCTCCATCTCCTCCTTTCGGGCGAGGAGCTCCTTCTCCTTGTCGCGGAGACTGCCGGCCTCTTCGAAGTTCTGGTTCTCGACCGCCGCCTTCTTCTGGTTGACGACGTCGGCGATCTCGGTCTCGAGCTCCTTGAACTCCGGCGGTGTGCTCATGCGCTTGATGCGCAGGCGGGAGCCGGCCTCGTCGATGAGGTCGATGGCCTTGTCGGGCAGGTGACGGTCGGCGATGTAGCGATCGGCCAGGTTGGCCGCCGCCACGAGCGCCTGGTCGGTGATGGTGACCCGGTGGTGGCTCTCGTAGCGATCGCGCAGACCCTTGAGGATCTCGATCGTGTGCTCGACGGTCGGCTCTTCGACCTTCGATCGGCTGGAAGCGACGCTCGAGTGCAGCGTCCTTCTCGAGGTGCTTGCGGTACTCGTCGAGCGTGGTGGCACCGATGGTCTGGAGCTCACCACGAGCCAGCATCGGCTTGAGGATGCTGGCGGCGTCGATGGCACCCTCGGCCGCGCCGGCACCGACGAGGGTGTGGATCTCGTCGATGAAGAGGATGATGTCGCCGCGGGTCTTGATCTCCTTGAGCACCTTCTTGAGGCGCTCCTCGAAATCGCCGCGGTAGCGGGAGCCGGCGACGAGTGCACCGAGGTCGAGCGTGTAGAGCTGCTTGCCCGCTGAGGGTGTCGGGCACGTCGTCGGCCGCGATCGTCTGGGCCAGGCCCTCGACGATGGCGGTCTTGCCGACGCCGGGCTCACCGATGAGCACCGGGTTGTTCTTGGTGCGGCGGCTGAGGACCTGCATGACGCGCTCGGTCTCGCGGCATGCGACCGATGACGGGTCGAGCTTCTTCTCGCGGGCCAGCTGGGTGAGGTTGCGACCGAACTGGTCGAGCACGAGCGAACCGGACTGCGTCTCGCCGCCGCTGCCGCCCGAGGTGGCGGCGGTCTTGTCGCCGCCGCTCGGGACGAGCTGCCCGCACCACCCTGGCCGACGGGCCGGAGTAGCCGGAGAGCAGCTGGATGACCTGCTGGCGGACCCGGCTGAGGTCGGCGCCGAGCTTGACCAGCACCTGGGCGGCAACGCCCTCGCCCTCACGGATCAGGCCGAGCAGGATGTGCTCGGTGCCGATGTAGTTGTGACCGAGCTGCAGCGCTTCACGCAGCGAAAGCTCGAGGACCTTCTTGGCCCGCGGCGTGAACGGGATGTGGCCGCTGGGCGACGAGCCGCCCTGACCGATGATCTCCTCGACCTGGCTGCGCACGGCCTCGAGGGAGATGACGAGCGACTCGAGCGCCTTGGCGGCAACGCCCTCGCCCTCGTGGATGAGGCCGAGCAGGATGTGCTCGGTGCCGATGTAGTTGTGGTTGAGGAGGCGCGCTTCTTCCTGGGCCAGGACGACGACTCGGCGGGCTCGGTCGGTGAAGCGTTCGAACATGGGGCTCCTCCCGGATGGGGGATTCGGTTTCGAGTCACGCCGGCTGCGTGACGTCGACAGAACAGTGGGAACAAGCCTACAGCGGGTCCTGTTCCCAAAGTCGGCCCGGGCGGTCACGGTCGTGAGGGATTCGTCGAAACCGCGGTTGAGCGGACGCGCGGCGCGTGTCCTAGCCTCGTTCCGTGGCCACGAACCCACTGTCGCTCCTTCCAACCGCTGCCGCCGACAAGGAACGCGTCGAACGCACCCTTCTGGATGTGGTCCGGATCGACAACGATCCGTACCTCACCGAGATCTCCTCCCACCTGATCAAGGCCGGTGGCAAGCGACTGCGTCCGCTCTTCGCAATCGCCTCTGCTGCCGCCTCGATGGAGGACGGCTCATCGGTCCACGACGACATCGTCCGCGGCGGTGTCGCCGTCGAACTCGTCCACATCGGGTCGCTCTACCACGACGACGTCATGGACGAGGCCGAGATGCGCCGCCAGGTCATCAGCGTCAACGCCCGGTGGGGCAACCTTCGCGCCATCCTGAGCGGCGACTTCCTGCTCGCCAAGGCATCCGAGATCGCAGCCGACCTCGGTGTCGAGGTCGCCGGCCTGCTCGCCACGACAATCGGCGATCTCTGCCGGGGCCAGGTCGGCGAGCTCCAGACGATGTACGACGTCGACCGATCCGAGGAGCAGTACTTCCCGTCGATCGCCGGCAAGACCGCATCGCTGTACGCCGCGGCGTGTCGGATCGGCGCCATCGTGAGCGACCAGCCCCGCCGTGACATCGACCGGCTCACCGAGTTCGGGCGGCTGTACGGCATGGCCTTCCAGGTGGTCGACGACATCCTCGACGTGATCGCCACCGACGAGCAGCTCGGCAAGCCGGCCGGCAACGACATGATCGAAGGCGTGTACAGCCTCCCTGTGATCCACACACTCGCGTGGTCGGAAGGTGGTCTGCTGCGCGAGCTCCTCACCGACGGTCTCGCCGTCGCCGAGCGCCACAAGGCGATCGACATCGTCAGACGTGGACCCGGTGTTGCGTCGTCACTGGCAGTAGCGCAGCGCTTCATCGACGAGGCCAAGCAGGTCCTGGCCGACGTCAGCACCAACGAGGCGGCAACCGCCCTGGCCGGCGCAGCCGACCACTTGTTGACGAGCATCCCCTTCGACCGAACCGAGTCCGAGACCCACGCCTGAACCCGAGGCAATGACCCCCGATTCTGTGGGGCTCAAACCCGAGGTTTGAGCCCCACGAATCGGGGCTGTCAGCCTCGGGTTGGGGGAAGTAGCGTGCGAGAATGGCTGGGATCCTGGGAGCACTCGAGGCACCGAGAATCTCGCCTCCCACCCGGCACTCACTGCTGCGCGGTGTCCTCGCCTACCGCGCGATCGTCGGCGTCTGGATGACCGTCGTGTTCGCGTGGGAAATCTGGGAACGCAGCGGAAACGACCCGCTCGACGTGAAACCGGACGTCGCCCACCCCGTCAGCGGCGCCGTTCTGATGGCCATCGCCTGGTCGGTCACTGCGGTCATCGGATTGTCCTACGCCCGCTCGGCCGACTCGGTCCTCTCCCCCGTCCGGATCCTCCCCGAGATAGCGATCGCCGCTGTCCTCCTCGGCGTCGACACCTGGGTCTATGGCTCCCCTCACTCCCAGGCGCTTCCCACCGTGTGGCCGCTGGCTGTCGTCTTCACCGTCGCCATCGCCGCCGGCACCCGGCCGGCGGTCGTCACCGGCATCGGTCTCGGCCTGGTCCGCTACGCCGGATGGCTCGTGTTCCCCTACGAGGACACCAGCCGGTGGAGCCTCGCCCGCGTCGCCAGCACCGTCCTCTTCGGTGTCGCCGGGTGGGTCGCCGGCTACCTGCTCGACTCCCAGGCAGCGGCCGATCGCTCGATCTCCGCATTTCGGGCCCGCGAAGAAGTCGCCCGCACGTTGCACGACGGGGTGCTCCAGACCCTGGCCGTGATCCAGCGCCGCAGCGACGACACCGAACTCGTCCACCTCGCGCGAACCCAGGAACTCGAGCTGCGGGACTACCTCTTCGGCGGAGCGGAAGTCCACGCCGATCTGGCGGCTGCGCTCCGGGCTGCGGCCCGGCGGGCCGAGGAGCGGTACTCCATGCGAGTCGATGTCATCTGCGCCCCCGACCTCCCCGAAGGCAACGAGCGGGAGATCCACGCGCTGAACGGCGCCGTGACCGAAGCGCTCACCAACGCGGCCAAGCACGGAGCCAGCGAGTCGGCAACCGTCTACGCCGAACCCGGCGAGGACACCACGTTCTTCGTCTCGATCAAGGACCGCGGCACCGGCTTCGACCTGCTCGATCACTCGGCCGGTGAAGGCCTCGCCGGTTCGATCAGAGGCCGCATCGCTGATGCCGGAGGCTCGGTCGAGATCACGTCGAAGCCGGGGAGGGGCACCGAGGTCACGCTGCGTCTCTGAACGGCGCCTCGAAGCGATGGACCGAACCAGCCCGACCTCCTGTGCGAAACTCGCGGCCATGAGTTTCACCAGCCATGTGACGGTCGTACTCGCTGATGATCACCCGATCTGGCGATCCGGGGTACGCGCCGACCTCGGCGAGAACTTCCACGTCCTGGCCGAGGCGAGCGACGCCACCGAAACCATCGAGGCCATCACCAAGCACCGACCCGACCTCGTCGTCTGCGATCTGAACATGCCCAACGGCGGCGGGCTTCGCGTCGCCAAGGAGTGCGGGGAACTCACCAACATCGTGATGCTCACCGTGTCGGAAGCCGAGCGCGATCTTCTCGACGCCGTGGCGGCCGGAGCCATCGGCTACCTGGTGAAATCCACACCGCCAGGCGAACTCCGGACCGAGCTCTGGAAGGCTGCACAGGGTGAACCCGTCTTCTCCCCCGCGCTGGCCAGTCTCGTGCTCGGCGAGTTCCGCAAGATGTCGAAGGACCAGGGCCCGACCAACGCCCTGTCCGAACGCGAGCGCGAGGTCCTCCAGCACGTGGCGAGAGGCCACACGTACAAAGAGATCGGCGAGGAGCTGTTCATCTCACCGAAGACGGTCGAGAACCACGTCCGCAACATCCTCGGAAAGCTCCATCTCAGTCGGAAACAGGAACTGATCCGCTTCGCCATCGAGCACGGAATCGAGTAGTTCGACATCCACCTGGACACGAGTGGTCGGGCACATCTGCCTGCGCTCGCCAAGTCGATGAACCCACGAATGTGTTGATCGCTGAGGACGTTCACTCTGGGCTGTCCAGCGACGATGAACGTACCGTTCCCTGGTGGGCGCAACCGCACAAGGTGACGATGCTGTGATGGACTCGACGGCGCGGGGTGAAACCCCCGTGGCACGGCTGCGTCATGAGGCGGGCCTGACCGCAGGCCAGACACTCGCGCTGAGTCCCGGACGGTTCCGCTTCGGGCCGCTGCGCTCGAGCCACGGCGGCCTGGTCAGTGGCAACCCGGAGGTCGTGAGCTTCGAGCTCACCATCCAAGATGACGGATCTGCGCTGCTCACGGCCGGGCGTGAAGCGATCGCCGTCGAGGGAGTGGTCATCGACGGCCCCGTCGCGCTCGAGGATGGCGACGTCGTCCAGTTGAGCACCGATCACTTCGTCCTCGAGACCGCGGCGAGCACGACTGGTCGACGCCACCGCGAAACGATCGAGCCGCGTCCGATCCATCCGGTTGCGTCGCCGAGCATGACGATGTGGCTGGCCCTTTTCGGCGCGATCACGCTGATCGGCTGCGGAGCCGGCCTCTTCGACGGGCGCCTGTTCGGAATCGCACTCCTCGGCCTCGCCGGCATCGTCGGCACGCTCATGGTTCGATCGCGACAACGCCGGCGAGCGTCAGAGGCCCATCGTGTCGCCGTCGACAACGCCCGGTCGCTCTTCTTCTCCGAGATCGTCGCAGCAAGAAAGAACGCAGCCCAGAAGCTTCGCCTGGCGACCAACACACCGGCCACCATCGCCAGTCGGGCCGGCGATCGCTCGAAGTCGCCGTCTCACGGTCAACGCATTCTCGCCACCATCGCCTCTGGCGACCGAGGGTGGGAGCCACCCGTCGTCGTTCACCGCGACCCCGGATGGAACCACGCTGCGATCGTCGACGAACTCTCGTTTCTGCCCGCCATTCCGTTCAGCGTCGATCTCGACGCGGGCCCGCTGGCCGTGGTCGGCCCCCGAGCGGCGACCCTGGCCGTTGCTCGTCACCTCATCACGACCGCACTGTGCGTCGAGGGTGGCGGCGCGACCATCAGCACCGACCTGCCGACCGACTGGCGTTGGCTGCACGCCGCCGAACGAATCTCGATCCACGTCCTCGACCACGTCAGTGGCGACCTCGGCCCACGAACCGTGGTGCTCGCCGACTCGATCGAGGCCCTCCATTCGAGGTTCGCAATCGACGTGAACTTCAGCCATGTCATGGTGATCGACGACGACGGCAAAGCCACGATCACGACCGGTGACGGCGGCGGCGGATCCGGCTTCGTGCCCCACGGCATCACGACTCAACATGCCGACGACGTCCAGCAGCTCCTGGCCGACCCCGCGATCGCGCTCGACGCCGAAGGGGACACCGTCGATCCGGTGCGCACCGAACTGCGACTGCTCGGTTGCGCCCACCGTCGACCGGTCGGCCATGCTCGATCTCGACGTCTTCGACACCGACCGCCTGCTCGTGACCGGCACCAACCGCTCGAAGAATCGGAATGTTCTCGCCACCGCCGCGCTTCAGCAGGCCGGCATACATCCCGGCCGTGCCCTCTTCGTCCTCGATCGCGGCGACCGGTCCTTGATCCGGTTGGCACAGCTCGAATCATGCGCCCGCTACGTGACCATCGACCAGGTCGACGGGGTCGATCAGCTGATCTGGGATCTCGCCGCGGCCACCGCCGATCCCGACTCCGAACCCGGCCTTCTGCTTGCCCCCGACCTCTGGAGCACGATCGCCTTCTACCGGGCGACCGGCCACGAACATCTCGCCGACCGCATCGACGCCGTGGTCGCCAAGATGCAACGAGTCCCGCTCGCGGTCTCATCGACGACGCCGGCCGAAGCCCCGACGGCCTCATTCCTGGTGTGGATCGAAACCACCGACGATCTTGCCGAGGTCAGACAACCCGGCGGAAGCGGTGTGCTCGACATCCGATACCTTCCCGGAATCGACCTCACAGGCTCTGTTGCTCGCCTCAAGAACACCCCAACGCAGGAGATTCGACGATGACCGAGACCACCTGGGCCGGCCGATCGGCCACACCGCCTCGCCCCGAAGACGACGATCGACGCTCGAGGTGGCTGCCGGTTGCCGGGGTCGTCGCACTGCTCGGTCTCATCGGCGGAGGCGGCTACCTACTCGGGAGCATCGGCAACGACGACGCAGTCGACGCCCAAGCCGACGCTCCCGCCACCGACACCACGGTCGTCCTCTCCGCGACCTCGGTGCCACTCGACGACGCGGCCACAACTGAAGCAGAGCCGTCGACCACGGCTCCGCCGACCACAGCACCGTCCACGACTGCGCCGCCAACCACCGCAGCACCAACCACCGCAGCGCCCACCACTGCGCCTTCGACGACCGCACCGTCGACCGATGAGGCCGAGGTCGTGGTCACCGTCGCCGACGGTGAGACCCGCGGTGCGGTTCTCCGTGGCGGCGTGCTCTATCTCGGAGGTGCAGTTCCGAATCGAGCCGTCGCCGATCAGATCATCGAGCGGGCAGCCGCCGTCGTCGGCGAGGACAGGATCGTCGACCAGTACGTGGTCGATCCCGATGCCCCCGTTCCCGCAGGCGCCCCCCTCTACGTGGACGACGTCGTGTTGTTCGCCTACGGATCACCCACGTTCGATCCGCAGTTCGCCCCCCTGCTCGACCTCGGACTCCTGCTCCTCAGCCAGAACCCGCAGGTCACGATCACGGTCATCACCCACACAGACGCATCCGGCAGCGAGAGCTACAACCAGGAGCTTTCGGTCAGACGCGGCCAATCCGTCGCCCAATACTGGATGGATCGGGGCATTCCGATCGCGCAGATCATCATCGACGCCAGAGGCGAACTCGATCCCATCGCCAGCAACGACAATGCCGAGGGGGCCCAGATGAACCGACGGGCCGAGTTCTTCGTCGAAGGTCTACTCGGCTGAAACGCTGAGCTCCGCCCCCCCCGTTCTGCGGCACTCAACCCGCACTAGTGAGGGCTCAGAGCCGCAAATCGGTGGTGGTTTCGGGCCGGAGGGTGGGGAACAGCACCACGTCGCGGATCGTGTGCACGTTCGCGAGCAACATCACCAATCGGTCGATACCGATCCCGAGACCTCCCGTCGGCGGCAGCCCGTACTCGAGCGCACGCAGGTAGTCCTCGTCGACCACCATCGCCTCGTCGTCTCCCGCCGCCTTCCGGCCGGCCTGCTCCTCGAAGCGGAGGCGCTGCTCCACCGGGTCGATCAACTCGCTGAACGCGTTGCACAACTCGCGCCCTGCGACGATGCCCTCGAACCGCTCGGTGAACCCGGCCAGCTCGCGGTGGTCGCGCGACAACGGCGACACTTCCTTCGGATAGTCGACCACGAACACGGGATCCCAGAGCACGCCCTCGACCATCTTCTCATAGACCTCGAGGACGATCTTGCCCGGTCCGTCGCTGTCCTTGTAGCCGACCTCGAACTCGTCAGCCGCCGACCGGAGCTCCCCGATCGGCATGTCCAGACGAAGTGCCCGACCGGTGTGCTCCTCGATCAGCTGCAGCATCGACGCCCGGCGCCAGGGAGCGGCCAGGCTGATCGTGCGATCCCCGTACTGGAGTTCGGTGGTGCCGTGGAGCTCGATCGCCAGGTGTTCCACGAGCTGCTCGACGAGCTCCATGATGTCGTTGTAGTCGGCGTAGGCCTGATAGAGCTCGAGCATCGAGAACTCAGGATTGTGGCGGGTGCTGATGCCTTCGTTGCGGAACACTCTGGCGATCTCGAACACCCGATTCAGTCCGCCGACCGTCAACCGCTTGAGGTAGAGCTCGGGGGCGATGCGGAGGTAGAGGTCGAGATCCAGAGCGTTGTGGTGCGTCGTGAACGGCTTGGCCAACGCGCCGCCGGGAATCGGATGAAAGACCGGCGTCTCGACCTCGATGAAGTCGCGCTCCTCCAACCATCGTCTGATCAACGACACCGTCTTCGACCGCAGAATGAAGGCCTCGCGGCTCTCGGAGGTGACCCACAGGTCGACGTACCGCTGGCGGTACCGAAGGTCGGGATCGGTGATCCCGTGGAACTTGTCAGGGAACGGCCGCTTGGCCTCGGCCAGGAGCACCCATTCCTGCACCTTCACGCTCAGTTCCCCCTTGCGGGTCTTCATGACCTCGCCGGTGACCCCGATCCAGTCACCCAGGTTCAAGTCGCAGAAATCATCGAAGTCGGGCGTGACCTTGCTCGGAGCGAACAGCTGCACTCGTACGCCGCTGTCCTGGAGGGTGCCGAAGGCCAGCTTGCCCTGCACCCGACGCAGCATCAGCCGCCCGGCGATGGTCACCTCGACACCCGTCTCGGTGCCGTCTTCGATCGCGTCGTACTCGGCCCGCAGTGATGCGGCGCTGGCAGTCGGAGCGAAACGGTGGGGAATGGTGCGAGACATGACGGCGTGGGCTGCCTTTGACGAGGGACGATGGGACGAGAGACGTGCGGGAAGCTAGCGAGGAACGACGTCGAGACCGATGTCGAGCACGGGCGCCGAGTTGGTGATGGACCCAGAGGAGAGGAGGTCGACGCCGGTTCCGGCGTAGCTGTCGAGTGTGTCCAAGGTGATACCACCAGACGCCTCGAGCAGCGAGCGGGTTCGACCATGTTGTGCAGCCCACGCGTCGGCGGCGGCCACGAGGTCGACCAGTTCGTCCGGCGCAAAGTTGTCGAGCAGGATGATCGAGGCGTTGGCTTCGAGCGCTTCCATCATCTGGTCCGGTCGCTCGGCTTCGACGTGGATCGTCCGGCCGGGCCAGAGGGTCCGGGCCCGCTCGACTGCCTCGGTGATCGTCAGGCCGACCAGATGGTTGTCCTTCAGCATGAGCCAATCCGAGAGATTCCCCCGATGGTTGGCGGCACCGCCCGCCCTCACGGCTGCCTTCTGGAGCGACCGATAACCAGGGAGCGTCTTCCTGGTGTCCCAGACCGTGACCCGTCCATCCGCGATCGCCACCCAACGGGCGGCATTGGTGGCGACCCCGGACAGGTGGCTGAGGAAGTTCAGAGCCGTCCGTTCGGCCGTGAGCATCGTGGCGAAGGGACCGGAGGCCACGCCGAGCACGTCACCGGCAGTCACGTGCTCGCCGTCGCCGAGCTTCCATTCGATCGACAGGAGCGGGTCGACCGACCGGAACGTCTCGTCGACACACAACGTGCCGGCGAGAACACCGGCCTCCCTGGCTCGAAATTCCGCCGTTGCCTGCTTCGTCGGGTCGAGCAGCGACGACGTCAGATCGCCGAACGGTGTGAGGTCCTCGATGAGTGCTCGCTCAACCAGGAATCGGATATCAGCGAGCGGCGGGTGCAGATCGTGACGCATCGACGAAGGCTACCGTTGGTGCGTTCCGACGATGATCTGACGGTTCAGCCGGCGATCGGATCAGGAATCGAGAGGGCCGAGCGACGTCACCGCGCCGAAGGCCGTGTCTGGGTCATACCCGAGCGCAGCGATTTCGTCGGCCAGGTCGGGAGCGATCTCGAGCAGGGGAACGACAACGAAGTTGCGTTGGAACATCCGTGGGTGGGGCACGGTGAGCTCGGGTTCATCGACCGTGATCCCGTCGATCCACAACACATCGACGTCGAGGGTCCGTGGGCCCCATCGGATTCGCCGCTCGCGACCGGCGGCACGCTCGAGGGAGCGACAGAGATCGAGCAACTCCCGGGGCTGCAATGCTGTCCTGAGCTCGACAACGATGTTCAGGTAGGCGCCTTGTTCCGGCCCTCCGACGGGTTCGGTTTCGTACACAGACGAGGAGACAACGAGGTCTGGTATCGATCGCCACCGCGGCGGCGAGGTACCCACGACGATCGCCGAGGTTGGTCCCCAGACCGAGGAACACCCGGCGGCCCAGCGGGATCACGTCCGCGATCGGTGGATCCGAACGCCGGTCGACGCAAGAATCGACGGGACGGGAGGACGAACCTTCCGAGCGATCACCGTGACCGACACGGCGTTCGAGTCGCTGAGTACCAGATCCGCAACACGGGTGGCCATCCGTTCGAGTAGCAGGAACCGCTCGCTCCCGAGCGTCGACGAGATCAGATCGATCGTGGCGCCGTAGTTGACGGTCTCGTCGAGATCGTCGGTGGCCGCCGCCGGGGCGAGGTCCAGATAGATGTCGATGTCGAACGTGAAGGGCTGCTTCCTCGCCTGCTCCTCTTCGAGCACGCCACAGAACACGAGGAGTTCGATGCCTCGCAACTCGATCCGATCCTCCAGCGATCCCGGTCTACTCATCGAGCGACAGACAGATCATCGATCATGCTTGCGCGTTGCCGTCGGCGATGCGAGCAGCGGCAGACACGAGCTCACGACCGTCAGGACCGAGTTGACGGCGCAGGAGGCGCTCGGTCACCACGATCGCCTCTGCTGTCTCCGGCACCATGCCGGACCAGCGGAAATAGCCGCCGAGAAGCCCGGCGAGGCGATCCGAGATCTCCTCCATGTGCAGCAGGATCCGGGATCTCGAGGTCAGCAGGGCCCGCAATTCCGGGTACATCTGCGCCAGCGCAGTCTCGATGTCGAGGGAGCGAGGAAACGGCCAGTGCTTCCAACGGACACCCAGTTCGTCGTAGCTGTGGAGGTTGTGGTCAGACGTGATCAGGGAGACGACGAAGTCGAAGTTCTGCTCCCGGATCCAGATGATCTCCTCTTGCCGGCGCACCTTGCGGTGGTTTGTTCCGTACCCACCTGGTCGCTCGGAGATGGCCAGCTGCTCGCCGATCACCCACTGGAAGTGGCGAGGTTCGATCCCCTGCGCCCACTTGCCTTTCGCCATCTGACTCGCCTTCCGCAATGCCTCGATCGTGACTTCAGAGGATGCCGGATTTCTCGACGAATGAAGCACCTCGCCACGGGTTGTTCGGCAACCGGACAGCTCAGCGGTGCGCCTCGATCACCGCGAGGGCCTCTGCGGTCGCCGCAACGTCGTGGACTCGCACCATGTCGACACCGGCCAGAGCAGCCTGGCATGCGGTCGCGACCGAACCCTCGAGACGATCGTCGGCAGCTACGGGCTCGACTCGGTCAGATTTCGCGAGCAGCGTGCCCAACATCGATTTTCGGCTGGTGCCGACCACCACCGGGTGACCGGAGTCGACAAATCGTCCGATCGACGCAAGGAGGGCCAGGTTGTGTTCGAGCTTCTTGCCGAATCCGAATCCGGGATCGATCCACACGTGGTCGACGCCGAACGATCGTGCACGATCAGCTCGCGCAACGAGATACGCCAGTACATCGTCGACCACCGAGACGTACGAAGGGTCCGACTGCATCGTCTCCGGCACGCCACGCATGTGCATGGCAATCCATCCGGCTCCGACATCGGCTGCCACCTCCGCCAGCGATGCCGACACGTCGTTGATGACCACCGCCCCTGCCTTCACCGCGGCGCGAGCCACCGGCTCGTGGCGGGTGTCGATCGAAACGGGACAGAACTCCGAGATCGCCTCGATGACGGGGACCACTCGTTGCAGCTCCACCTCGATGGGGACGGGGGCCGCTCCCGGACGTGTCGATTCTCCACCGACATCGATCAGATCGGCCCCCTCGATCGATCATCGTCCTCGCTCGATCAATGGCGGTGTCGACCTCGATGTTGATCCCTCCATCGCTGAATGAATCAGGGGTGACGTTGAGGATCCCGAGCACGAGAGGATGACGACGATCGGGGTCGGCGGGGAGCTTCATCATTCGACTCGCAGGATCCCGGCGGTCCGCCTGATCGTCCGCCCACCGCTGATCTGGCAGCTGGTCGTGTCACCACGGACGACGGCCAGCACTCGCTCGAGCTCGGCTGCAGTGGGGCCGTAGCCATCTTCGTTGGTGAGCCAGCGCCTGAGCGCCGTTGCGGCAACGACAGCGGGAAGTGATCGCACACTCGCAGTGTCGGTCGGGTCGACACCGTCTGCCATTCGACCGAATTCGTCAGCGCCCTCACGAGCCACGTCGGCGCTGCGGTTCAGCAGCGGGACGACGTCTCGATCGCTGATGTCCGCCATCAACGGCAGCAGCTCGTGGCGCACTCGGTTGCGAACGAACCGAGTGTCCTGATTCGACGGGTCGTCGACGGTCGAGATCGCCAACTCAGCGCACAACTGCGCAGTCTCGCGACGCCTCAGCGCGAGAATCGGGTGACGGTGACCTGGTGTCATCGCGGCGAGACCATCGAGACCGGCCCCTCGCATCAGGTTGACCAGCACCGTCTCGGCCTGATCGTCGGCGGTGTGACCGGTCATCGCGTCGGGGCCAAGGACGTCGTGGCGCGCACGACGAGCTCTGGCCTCGAGGTCGCCACCAGGAGCGACCTGGGCCCGCTCGGCACGGAACGACGCACCGAAACGATCAGCGACGACCCTCACGACGTCGGCCTCGCCGGACGCTTCGGGTCGAAGGCCGTGGTCGACATGGACGGCAGTGACGTCGAGACCGGCGGCCGCGGCCAGAACGAGAAGGGCTGTCGAATCTGCGCCACCGGAGACCGCGCAGACGACGGTGGTCCCTGCCTCCGGGAAGTCGCAACGATCGAGCAGCGAGGCCACCAGGGCGTCGCCGGACACGGTCTCGGTCAGGAGCCGGTCGAGGCGGTCATGCGGCTGATCCACAGCTCCGGCAACCGGATCTCGTCGATCGCCGGCAAGGCATCCGGACCGGTCCACACTTGATCGAACAGTTCACGCCCGCCGGCGGACTCGACGGCGCTGATGAACTTCTGACCCTCTTCGTACTGCGCCAACTTGGCTTCGAAACCGAGGAGACGCTGGATGACCTTGGTCGGACCGGATCCGGCGTTGCGGCGTTTGGTGAACACGCGAGCAAATCGAGGTTGCGACGGAATCTGATCGCGACCGGCGCGGCTCATCGTGACGTCGCCATGACCTTCGAGCAGACTCATCAGACCGCTGACCTTGTCGAGCGTCTCGCGTTGCTTCGGCGAGGCCAGGAGCTGCTGGAGCCCGCCATCGGTGAGCCCATCGATGCCGGCTCGCTTCTTCTCGATGGCCGACTTGGCGGCGTCGATGAAGCGGCTCGGGTCGGGATCGACGTCGTCCATGAGCTCGTTGACGAGCGAAAGGAAGTAGGGACGGAGCCATGGAACTGCGGTGAACTGCGCCCGATGGGTGCATTCGTGGATCGCGATCCAGAGTCGGAATTCCTTCGGCGGAAAGCCGTAGCGCTTCTCCATGGAGAGCACGTTCGGACCGACGTAGTAGACGAGGTCCTGCGACTCGGGGTTCTCGTCTTCGATGATCAGCAGGTCGTACTGGCCGATGACCCGGCCGGACATCCAGCCGAGCAATGCACCGACCTCGGCTCCGGCGAACTTCGGGCCGACTTTCTCTGCGACCGGTTCGAAGACGCTGGCGATCGCTGCTCCGATCCGCGACGGCTCGTCGTCGGACGGCTCGTTGAGTTTCTCGAGCAACGGGCGCGTGAGGCGATCGAAGCTGGCCAGGTTGGCGTCGACCCAACCAGCACGATCAGTGACACGGCCGCGGGCCGGACCGGCCAGTGAAACGAGGCCGGTCTCCGCAGCGACGAGGTCTTCTGCCTGACTGGTGAGCGAGATCATGTCGGTCGCCAGCGTCTCGAGCGCGCTCGCGGTCGACATCGGCGTCGGAGTTTCCGATCTTCGCCGCGACTCGGCGGGCGGTGCCCCAATCGACCGAGACGCCCATCTACTGCTTCTTCGGGTAGCGGGGGCTCTCGACCTTGGCGAAGTAGCCGATGACAACGGCCAAAATCGTCGCCAACGTACCGATGGCGAGGAAGAAGCCGATCCAGAAATGCCAGATGACAGCGAGCATCGTGTGAGTCTAGGCGTTCAGCTGTCGAGCGTACGAAGCGCCTCGAACACACGGTCTCGCAGGCCGCTCGGCAGTTCGGTACGACACTTCTGGCTGACGACCGTCTTCAGTTCGCTGTGGAACTCGAAGGCGTCGAGACATGGTGCGCAGGCGTCGAGGTGGCTACTGATCGACAGCCCGCTTGTCGTCGGTGAGTTCGCCGTCGAGGAACACGTACAGCTCTTCGACCGCCGCTTTGCAGTCGGTCGGATTTGCAGAACACGGATCTGTCGGTCATGAGCTCGGCATCGTGGAGTGGCTGTCTGGGACACCATCGGCAGTGGGCTCCGGATCCAGAGGATCGGCGAGCCCTCGAGCAACGGCAAAGTCATACAACTCTCGCTGCAGTGCTTTTCTTCCACGGTGGAGACGACTCATGACCGTGCCGATCGGGATGTCGAGCATCTCGGCGATCTCCTTGTAGGCAAAGCCCTCGACGTCGGCCAGCAACACGGCGGCTCGATAGTTGTCCGGCAGGGCGTCCATCGCGGCCACGACCTCGGCCTCGGAGAACAGATCCATGAGTTCGTCCTCGGCGCTCCGGCCGAGCGTGCCGGGCGTTGCCAGCTTCTTGTAGAGGTAGAGATCACCGATGTCGTCGAGCTCGGTTTCCTCGGGGCGCCGCTGCTTCGCCCGATAGCGGTTGATCTGGGAGTTGGTGAGGATCCGGAAGAGCCACGCCCGCAAGTTGGTTCCGGCGGTGAAGGACTCGTAGCTGCGGAAGGCCTTGAGGTAGGTCTCTTGCACGAGATCCTCGGCGTCGGCCGAGTTCCTCGTGAGCCGGAGGGCGTGCGAGTACAACGCCGGCATGAACTCTTCGGTGTCCTCGACGAACGTCGCGCGATCAGCCACCGGTGGACCCTAGCGAACCGGAGTGACACCCAAGGCACCGAGTACAGCGAGACTTGGGGCTGAGGAGCACGGCGACACGTCGAGCTGACGAGTGCGGGGCAGGTGCTGACGAGCCCGGACCGAGAATCGAACTCGGGACCTTTTCATTACGAGTGAAACGCTCTACCGACTGAGCTATCCGGGCAAGCCGAGCACTCTAGCGGTGTTGGACCGCTTGCGAAATGCCGTTCCGGCGTCGAGTCGAATCACCGGCGCAGCGGCGCGAGATCGAGCAGAAGCGACTGGAGCATCAGGGGTTCGTTCGGGTTGCGACGGAGGGCTTCGACGGCGCCTTGTACTGCTGCGAGAGACGCAGTGGACCCATCGTGGCTGGACTCGATCAACCGGTCGCGATAGCGGTGCGACAACGTGGCCAAACCGAAGATCAGCTCATCGACCCGCAGCTTTCGTATCTCTCGCTTCTGCTTGGCCACGAGGGTGCTGCGCCCCGATCCACGCTCGCCGGTGAGCTCGACTCGTGCGTCGAGCTCCTCGAGCTGGGTCTGGTGTTGGACCTCGAGCGGCTCCTGCGCTGCATCCATGGCCTCACGAACCTGCTGGACGAGTTCGACCACCATCGAACCCGTGCCGTCGAGGCGATCGGGAATCGTGCGCCAGAGCTCGGCTCGTTCGGCGAGCGCATCGTCGGTGGCGAGCAGCTTGGCCCGCTCGAAATCGCCGTTGGCCGCGGCCGCTGCTGCCTTCGCCCGGCTCGGCGGCACTCCGGCGGCGAACAGCGACGTCTCGATGATCTGGGTCGAGATCGGCGAGAACTCCACGGGGACGCAGCGGCTGGCAATGGTGACGATCTCGGGCGGCACCTCTTGTGCGAGGAACACGAAGACGACGGTCGCCGGTGGTTCCTCGATGATCTTCAGCATCTTGCCGATCGACGCCTCATTGATCAGCTCGATCGACGGCACGACGATCACTTTGCGTGCGCCCTCCACCGGCGAGGTCGATGCCTGGCGGATGATCTCCTCCGCTTCGGGGACCGTGAGGAACGCACTCTCGGTCTCGACCATCACGAGATCGGGATGACTCGCCGCCAGGGCGAGTCGACGGTGACGCGAGGCCGTGGCGGTGTCGCCGGCGGCAACTGCGTCGCTCGACAGGAGCAGGGCGGCGAACCCGAGGGCTGCCGCGATGGTCCCGGCCCCGGGACTCCCGAGAAAGAGGTAGGCGTGCACGGGGGCGGTGGCGGCGGCATCGAGGCGGGCGGTGGCCACGTCCTGACCGATCACGTCTGACCAGACATCCGGCAGCGTTCCTGCATCGTCGACGAGCGTCACGATGCACCGCCGGCCGTGGCTGGGTCCGAGGTTTCGTCGAGCCGAGCGGACACCGCGGCCCAGACCGACGCAGCCACTTGGTCGATGGAACGCGACGCATCGATCACGACCCAGCCGCGGGGATCATCGGCTGCCAATGCATCGAACGTCGACGCCACCCGGGCGTGGAACTCGTCGACCTCGGACTCGAGACGATCCAGAGCGCGTGACCGACGCGCCGCGGCAGCATCCGGCGGGCAATCGAGCAGCAGGACCAGATCCGGCCACAAGCCGTCGAGTGCCCAGTCGTTCACCGTCCGCACGGCCTCGACACCCAGGGCTCTACCTCCGCCCTGGTAGGCCAACGACGAGTACGCCGTTCGGTCCGAGATCACGTGGCGGCCCGCAGCAAGGGCTGGTCTGACGACCTCGTCCATGTGTTGGGCCCGGTCGGCTGCCATCAGCAGCGTCTCGGCTCGCTCCCCGACCGGCGCCTGGCCGACGTCGAGCAACAACCGCCGGAGCTCGCGGCCGAGTGCGGTGGCGCCCGGTTCGTGGGTGACGACCGGCGAGCCGTGACCCTCGCCATCGAGCTTGCCGAGTGCCCGCGCCAACAATCGGACCTGGGTGCTCTTCCCCGATCCCTCGCCCCCCTCGAATGCGATGTAGAGCGCCACGATCGAACTCTAGGAGGCGGCGCCCTAGAAGGCGTCGTCGTCTGAGGAGCTGACCGAGTCGATCGCCGATTTCACCGAACCGGTCGGCTCGACGGCGTTGGCCGCATTGGCCTTCGACGACGCAGCCTTCTTGGTCGCCTTCTTCTTGGTCGCCTTCTTCTTGGTCGCCTTCTTCTTGGTGGCCTTCTTCTTGGTGGCCTTCTTCTTTCTTCTTGGCCGGGCCCTTTGCTCGGCGATCGGCAAGCAACTCCGACGCCCGCTCGTCGGTCAGGGTCTCGATCTCGTCACCCTTGCGCAGGCTGGCGTTTGTCTCACCATCGGTGACATACGGGCCGAAGCGGCCCTCCTTGAGCACCATGGGCTTGTCGGAGGCAGGATCGATACCCATCTCCTTGAGTGGCGGCTTGGCCGCTCCCTGACCACGGCGACGCTTCGGCTGGGCCATCACCTCGACGGCCTTCGGCAGGTCGATGGTGAGCAGATCCTCCTCGACATCGAGGCTGCGGCTGTCGTTCTTGATCGTGCCGTCTTCCTGGGGAATCGCCTTCTGGATGTACGGCCCGTAGCGACCGTTGTAGGCCGTGATCTCGCCGCCGTCGGCCGGATCGGTACCGATGAGTCTCGGCAGCGTGAGGAGCTTGACGGCCTGCTCGAGCGTGATCTCGGCCGGCTCCATCGTCTTGAACAACGACGCGGTCAACGGCTTCTCACCGGTTTCGTCGTCGTGATCGCCCATCTGGACGTATGGACCGAACCGTCCGGCCTTCACCTCGACGTCGAGGCCGGTGTCAGGGTGTTGTCCGAGGACGCGGTCGTCCTTCGGCGCCTTGATCAGTTCGAGCGCCTTCTCGAGCGTGAGATCAGCCGGCGGCAGATCTTCGGGGATCGACGCCCGGTCCTCGCCGTGTTCGAGGTAGGGCCCGTAGCGGCCGACGCGAGCCACGACGGCAACCCCGTCCTCGTCGGCGCCGACGAGGATCGAGTTGACGGCGCGGGCGTCGATGTCGCCCAGCCGATCGTTGACCTTGTCGTGCAGCCCCGGCTCATCGCCGATGCCGAAGTAGAAGTCCCTCAGGTACGGAATGGCCTCGGCCACGCCTTCGGCAATCGAGTCGAGGTCGTCCTCCATTCTGGCCGTGAACGCGTAGTCGACCAGATCGGGGAAATGCTGTTCGAGCAGGGTGATGACGGCAAACGCCTTGAAGCTCGGGACGAGCGCCGTGCCCTTCTTCCAGACGTATTCGCGAGCTTGGATGGTGCCCATGATCGACGCGTAGGTCGACGGGCGACCGACGCGGAGTTCCTCGAGCTTCGCCACCAGCGACGCCTCGGTGTAGCGGGACGGAGGCTGTGTGTCGTGGCCGGCGGCCTCGACCGTGCCGAGCTGAGCGCGTGTCGCCCTGCTCGAGCGGAGGCAGCAACTGTTCCTTGGCATCATCGTCGTCGGCGTCTTCGTCCTTGGACTCGCGAATAGACGCTCAGGAAACCCTGATGCTTGATGACGGTGCCGGCGGTCGAGAAGACGGTGTCGCGACCGTCTGATGCGACGACCCCGAGCCGGAGCGTCACCGTTTCACCGGTGGCGTCGGTCATCTGTGAGGCGACGGTGCGCTGCCAGATGAGTTCGTAGACCTGGCGATCCTGGGTGCTGAGCTCTCCTGCGACCTCTTCCGGCGTCCGGAAACGATCGCCGGCAGGTCGGATGGCTTCGTGAGCTTCCTGGGCGCCCTTGTCGCGGCTCTTGTACGTGCGGGGCTCGTCGGGCAGGAAATCCTTGCCGTAGCGCTCGAGGATCTGGTTGCGAGCCGCGGCGACAGCAGTCTCCGACAGCATCGTGCTGTCGGTTCGCATGTAGGTGATGAAACCCCGTTCGTAGAGGCCCTGCGCCACTCGCATCGACTGAGCCGACGAGAGACGCAACTTCCGAGACGCCTCCTGCTGGTAGCTGGAAGTGATGAACGGAGCTGCCGGACGACGCCGATAGGGCTTGGCTTCACGCGACCGCACCTCGGCCGGGCGATTCTCGAGCGACTCGACCAGCGCAGCCGCTGCTGCTTCGTCGAGATGAACGGCGTCGGCACGGGTCAGCACTCCCTGCTGGGAGAAGTCGCGCCCGCTGGCCACACGCTTGCCCTCGACCTCGAGGAGCATGGCGGTGAAGGACTTGTCGGCCGAATCTGCGTCGAACGTGCCCTTGAGATCCCAGTAGTTGGCCGACCGGAACGCCATGCGTTCCCGTTCACGTTCCACGACGATCCGAGTGGCGACGCTCTGCACACGGCCGGCAGAAAGACCCTGCATCACCTTCTTCCAGAGAACCGGCGACACCTCGTACCCGTAGAGCCGGTCGAGCAGTCGTCGCGCCTCTTGGGCGTCGACCAACTGGCGGTTGAGATCGCCGGGCGAGTCGATGGCACGCTGGATGGCTTCGGGCGTGATCTCGGTGAACACGATCCGCTTGACCGGAACCGTCGGGTTCAGCACCTCGAGCAGATGCCAGGCGATGGCCTCTCCCTCTCGATCCTTATCGGTCGCGAGCACGAGCTCGCTCGCATTCTTCATCATCGCCTTGAGCTTGCGGACCTGGTCCTTCTTCTCGGCGGTGACGATGTAGAGCGGTTTGAAGTCGTTGTCGACGTCGATGCCGAGGCGGGCCCACTTCTCGCCCTTGTGGGTCGCCGGGACATCGGCCGCATTCCGAGGGAGATCTCGGACGTGTCCGATCGACGATTCGACCATGTAGTCGTCGCCGAGATACTCCGCGAGTTTGACCGCTTTCGCCGGGCTCTCGACAATCACCAGAGGTTGTGCCACGTCCGGCAGGGTAGGAACTCCAAACCCAAATCAGCCAGATGGTGCCGAATCAGCGAGCCGATGTCGGCAAAGGGACCGCCGGACCCAGGGCCGATCTCAGGCTTTGATCTCTTCGAGGTCGGGTGTCGGGGCCGGTCCCGGGACCCCTCGGAGAATCAGGAAGCCGAGCAGCGTCGCAGCGACCGAGGCCACCAACACGCCCATGGTGGCCTGTTCCCCGATGGCCGGATCCTCGAACGCCAACGCACCGATGAACAGCGCGACGGTGAAGCCGATGCCGGCAACGGCTCCCGCTCCGAGAATGTGGCGCGACGTGAGGCCTGGCGGAAGCTCGACCGAGGTGAAGCGGATGGCCAGAACGGAGGCCAGCCAGATACCGACCGGTTTGCCCACCACGAGACCGGCGACCACACCGAGCGCAACCCGAGAGGTGACTGCGTCGGCCACTGCCTCACCGGACAACGTCACCCCGGCGTTGGCCAGGGCGAAGATCGGGATGATGACGAAGCTCGTCCACGGGGCGAGCACACCGATCAGCCTCCCGGTGACGGGGACCGACTCCCGGATCTTCCATCCGGCGTTGCGCAGATCGGTCGAGGTGGCGGTGTCGCCCGACATGAAGTCCTCGACCCATTCGAACGCACGCTGGCCGAGCAACGGCCGGGCCGGAGCGAGCAGACCGAGAGCCACCCCGGCGATCGTCGCGTGGACACCGGAGCGGAACGTGGCGTACCAGATGACGACGCCGACGATCGCGTACATCGGAGTGAACCACACCCGATTGCGCTGCATGACCAGGACGAGCACGAGACCGGCAATGGCGAGCCCGAGCCAGCCGAATTGCAGGCCCTCGCTGTAGAACACGGCAATCACCAGGATCGCTCCGATGTCGTCGGCAATGGCGAGCGCCAGCAGGAAGAGCTTCAACCTCGACGGGATCCGCGGGCCCAGGAGCGCCAGAACCCCGACGGCGAATGCGATGTCGGTTGCCATCGGGACGCCCCAGCCGTCGAAGCCCTCGCCGCCGAGATTGATCGCGGCGTAGATACCGGCCGGAACGATCATGCCTCCGAGTGCTGCGACCGCGGGCAGCGCCGCGGCTTTGAGCGACGACAGTTCACCGGTGACGAGCTCGGTCTTGATCTCCAGCCCGACCACGAAGAAGAACAGCACCATCAGGATGTCGTTGACGACGAGCTCGAGGCTCAGACCATGGCCGTTGTGCTGCAGGGGAATCCACGAACCAATGGCGAAGTCGAGCTCGGTTTCCCAGAAGTGGTGATAACTGTCGCTGTACGGAGAGTTCGCCCAGATCAGGGCGGCGGCCGTCGCCACCAACAGCAACAGACCCGAGGCGGTTTCCTGCGCGAGGAACCGAACCATGGGACGGGCAACGGAGCGAGCGAGACGGGTATCACCACCGCTCCACGCCTCTTGTCGAACCGGCAGGCCATTCTCACCAGACATTGGCGAGCGATCCTAGCCGTGGACTTCGAGATCGACGGTCGTTCCCTCAGGAGTTGACGTGAAATGGACATCACCGGAACTGAGGTGTTGCATCAGCGGAACACCGAATCCCCCCTCGATGAGCAACCGATCAGGGTGCTCGATGTCGGGAACATCGACCAGGTCGGGCAGGCCACCACCCTGATCGACCACCGTGAGATGCACCCGATCGGGCAGCATCCGGACGGTGATGCGGACCCGACCGTGCGACGACACTCGCTGGTCGGCCTCGATCGCGTTCGTGACGGCCTCGGAGGTGACCCACCGCAGATCGTCCAGACGGTCACCATCGAGAACGTCGGCCGCCGTTGCCGCTGCAGCGACAATCATTCGCACCACCGTGACGAGGTCCGTGCGGGCGGGAATGTCGATCTCCACGGTGGGGCTTCCGGGAGCGTGGAGTTGCCCGCCGGGTGACGTACTCATCGATCTCCGAAGTTAGCCGAACCGGCACGATCTGTCGGAACAGCCCCGCCGGCGCCCTGCCATCGTCGCTGCCCAGGCCGAAGAGCCTCGCCGGTCACACCGAGCCTCGCTACGGTGACGCTCGTGAACACGATCTGGGAGCAATGGGATCTCGTCTGCGACCCAGGCGGTTGCGAACCCCTGGACCAGCTCCTGCGGGCCATGGTCTACGGCTTCCTCGTCATCGCGCTCATGATCTTCTACGCCGCCGTCCGACCCTGGACCCGTAATCTTCCCGATGCCGCCGGCGTTCCGCTCGCCGGGCTCGCATCGATCTTCATCGTCTGGGTCGCCCGTGGGCTCGTCGCTTCGACCGGCAACCTCCGCCTGGCCGGAGTCATCACCGCCATCTGGCCTGCTCGCCGTCTGGATCGGGAGGCCCGAGTTCACCGAACGCCGAGCGAGTGCGGACGATCTCACCGAGGAGCCTTCGCCGACTTCTTCCAGGCACTGAAGCTCGCCACACTGCCGTTTGCCGGACGGGCGAGCCAGGGCCACGGATGGGTCACGACTGGTTCGATCCGGCGGGCGCGAGCAGCAAATCCTGGCACGGGGGCGTACGTGACCGCCACGGGGCGACCGGAGAGGACCTCGGCCGGTCGGCCGAGGTGGAGCTCGACAGGACGCTCGGCCCCGATCTCGCTGAGCGTCTCGACGAGAAACACCAGCCGCTTCGCCGACAGACGGAGCGAGGCGAGCAGGGGCTCGTCGAAGACGAACACTGCGGGGAGATCCGGGTGGGCAACGAGCGCCGGGTCTGACCGTCCGAGCGACTCGGCGGTGATCCAGACGGCGTCCGGCTCGCCGATGGTCACCGGGCTCTCCGGCCCGGCATCGGCGTCTGGATCTGTACTCGATCCGATCTCGACCGGGAGGTCGACGACGATGAAGTTCGGATCATCAGGCCAGTGTTCGATCGGGCACGAGAGCACGAGCTCACACGATGCACAGAGGTTCTTGGCCCGCTTCTCGACCTGCCAACGACTGAACCCGTAGGCCTTGTTCGATCCGACCCCGACGGTCCACTGCCAACCGAGTCGGTTGGCGGCGCGTGATCCGTCGAGCAGGTGCCGGAAGAAGTAGTCCTCTCCGTCCTGCCACACACCGTCACGGCGGACCGCCCACTCGCTCGACAACCACATCCGGGTCTGATTGACCAACCAACCGTCTTCTTCGAGTTCATCGAGTGGGAGCTCGATGCAAGCCATGTCCCGGTCCCATGCATCGCGACCCGGTGTCCCGTCGAGCTCATGACGTACACCTGTCCTGGTTCGTGACCCGAGACGGGCGTACCAGTGACGGGCGAACTCCTGCCACATGAGTTCATCGCGGAACTTCTGCACGTCGCGAGCCGGACCGCCACCGACGTGATCCCACACCTCGCGGAGAGAGAGCAGGCCGTGGCGGATGTAGGGAGACAGGCCGGACGCGCCGCGGCGAGGCTGCGGATACACCTCGTTGCGGTTGGCGGCGTACCCCGTCACGTCGAAGGCGCGGAGCGCGGCGTCTGCCCTGCTCTGGCCGCCGGCGAATCGGAGCGACGGTGTAACATCGTCGTCCACCAAGTGGCCAAGGTGCGCCGCGACGAAACCAACTGCCTCGGATTGCCCGGGTTGTGGAAGCGGCAGAGATGTCACGATGGCTCGAGTCGAGGATGTCGTGTCCGGCCCCTCGTTCATCGGCGACTCGACGGCCGAACTTGCTGGGTGATGTCTACCAAGTCTCAGCTGTCGATGTCCGGTGTCAGGCCCGGTTGCCGACCCGTGCTGCGCTCGAAGCGTTCTCCGCCATGTGGCGACCGATCTGGATCCACGAGGCCGTCGACGGCGGCACGAGCAACGAGAGCGGCCAGTCGGCGAACAGTCCGTCGAGCCGCCGATGCAACATCAGCGCGAGGTCGTCATGCTGCAGCAAGACGAGGGCGACGGTGAAGGCGGTCATGGCCTTGATGGCGGGAATCGACGGTGGCCCCTCGAACGTCGGATGGAAGACGGACTGACCGGCCGCCATCATGATGTCATCAACCAGTCCATGGCTCTCGAGGCAGGCGAGGTGGTCTTCTGGACGTTCCTCGAGCATCACCTCGACGGCGGCCAAGGGCATCATCGCCCGCAACGGGGAACCGGCGGGCACGACGTCGGTCACGGAGCGGGCGAAGGCCAGCATGGAGACGATGTCGCCACCACCCCTCGGCCCTTCGGCTCGTAGCAGACGTACGTGCGGTTCGTAGAGGGCCTCGGTCGCCAGCATCGCACCGAGTGCACCTTCGATGTCACCGGCACCCGATCCGGCCAGGTCGACGACCTGAAGACCGAGAGCCACCGGGTCGTCGGGTTCGACGGCGAGCGCGTTCGCAAGATCGGCAGATCCGCTCCGCTCCGCAAACACGTCGACGGCGGCCCGCACCATCAGCGGAAGCGGGTGATCCGGCCAGCCGTCGACCCATGCGTCGATCAACGACCGATCGATGGGTTGGCCGGCGACGTGCTCGAGGCAGAACCATCGGTCCTCCCAGGTACCCGCTTCGGAGTAGACCTTGTAGCTCGTCGAGACATCCCCGACGGCCAGAGCGGCGGCACACTCGTGCGCCGCACGGTGTCCGAGCGCCGGTGGACGAATCTGCTGCAGCGCCTCTTCGGCCTGGACGGAGGAGAACGAACCCATGCTGGTCTCATCGGCCGATCGAGGCCGACTGTGAGCCGCATTTCCGCGCCGACACACACCGCTGGCGACGAACGTTCGTTCGGGCAGCCCGGGTCCCAGGTACGATGGCGCATCGTGTCGGTCCTGGCCACACCATCCATCGCCGAGTTCCTGCATCGGCTCGAGAGTGATGGGCGACTCGTGCACGCCGAGACGCTCCCTGAACGGTTCGCCCGCTTCAGTGAGCTCGCCACCCCGCTTCCCGACTCGATTGCCGGACTTCGCCCATCGGACGGCTTCTGGTCGCACCAGGCAGAAGCGATCGATCACGCCAGAGCCGGCAGGTCGGTCGTCGTCGCGACCGGGACGGCCTCCGGCAAGAGCAAGGTCTTCCAGGTCCCCATCGCCGAGGCCGTCGATCGAGGGCTTCGTGCCGGGACCTCCCTTCTGCTCTATCCCACCAAGGCGCTCGCCCAGGACCAGCTTCGATCGTTCGCTCAGCTCGGCGTCGACCGGCTCCAGGCCGTCACCTACGACGGCGACACGCCACGAGATCAGCGAACCTGGGCCCGCCAGAACGCCAACGTCGTGCTCACCAACCCGGAGATGCTCCACTACGGCCTGTTGCCCCACCATGCGAAGTGGGCGACCTTCCTGAAGCGGCTCGAGTTCGTCGTGATCGACGAGCTCCACGTGCTTGCGTGGCATCTTCGGAACGCACGTGGCTCACGTGCTGCGTCGGCTGCGTCGGGCCTGCGCCCTCTACGGGTCGGATCCCACCTTCATCTTCTGCTCGGCCACCATCGGTGATCCGGCGACGCTGGCCGAGGATCTGTGCGGCAAGACGGTCGAAGCCGTCACCGACGACGGCTCGCCCTGCGCTCCCCGCCACATCGCCCTGCGTCGCAGCCGGCGCTGATCGATCCCGACGAGGGATCCGCCAGTCTCCGGCCAGCGAGACGATCCGAATGGTGGCCGATCTCGTCTCCGATGACCGTCGCGGTGATCGCCTTCTGCTCCAGTCGGTCGCTCACCGAACGAGTGGCTGCCGGTGTCATCCGTGCACTGCCGCCCGAGCTCGGCGACACGATTCGCTCCTACCGGTCCGGCTATCTCGCGAGCGAACGACGCGAGATCGAGGACGATCTCGCCGAAGGACGACGTCCGGGCCGTCGCTGCGACCAGTGCGCTCGAACTCGGAGTCGACATCGGCGGCCTCGACGCCACTGTTCTCTGCGGATTCCCGAGCACCATTGCGTCGTTCTGGCAACAGATCGGCCGGGCCGGTCGAGGCGGCGAGGAGTCGCTCGCCGTCCTGATCGCAGGCGACGACCAGCTCGACCAGTGGTTCGCCACCCATCCTCACGACCTGTTCTCCAGACCGCCAGAGCCGGCGGTGGTCAACATCGAGAACCCGAACATCATGGATCCCCATCTCACGTGCGCGGCGTACGAGCTCCCGCTCCGCCACAGCGACGATCAATGGTGGACCGAGACTCGACGACGGCGTCCGTCGGCTGGTGATCGACGACGAACTCAAGCTGCGACCAGACCCGCGCAACGTGCCAAGGGCGTTCTGGGCCGGCCGGGGCATCCCGTTCAACACGATCAGCCTGCGGTCGGCCTCGGGAGGCGAGGTCCGGATCGTCGACGAGGACGGGCAGCTGATCGGCACGGTCGACAGCAGCCGGGCCACCGAGCAGTCGCCCATCCGGGCGCGATCTACCTCCACCGAGGGCAAGCGTGGAAGGTGGTCGAACTCGACCTCCACCTGCCGTCGAGGCCGTGGTCGTCCGTGACGAGAGCAACACCTGGACGCAGGTGTCCAGCTCGATCCGGATCGACGTGACCGATCCAGGTGTCGCCAAACCGGTCGGGGCCGCCCAGCTCCACCTCGGGATCGGTCAAGGTCACCACCCAGATCACCGGCTACCAGGTCAAGGAGGTCGGGAGGCGAGAAGCCAAGGAGACCCACGACCTCGACCTTCCGCCCCAAGAGCTCGACACCACGTCGATCTGGTACGAGTGGCAACCATCGGTGATCGCGCAGGCCGGGGTCAACGAGCTCCAGCTACCTGGTGCGCTTCACGCTGCCGAACACGCGGCGATCGGGATCCTGCCGCTCTTCACGATCTGTGACCGGTGGGACGTCGGTGGCGTGTCCATCGCCGCTGCTCCCGCAGACCGGCTTGCCGACGGTGTTCATCTACGACGGCTACCCGGGTGGCGCCGGCGTCGCCGAGCTCGCGTACACCGCGTCCGATCGCCACCTCGCTACCGACCGCCGAGGTGCTCGAGGCCTGCCCGTGCACCACCGGCTGCCCGTCGTGCGTGCAGTCGCCCAAGTGCGGCAACGGCAACGAGCCGCTCAACAAACAGGCGGCGCTCGCGCTGCTGCGCACCACGCTGGGACCAGCCGACCCGTTCTGATCGGCCTTCGGCCATGAGCTCGAGCGGGAGATCGGTCAGAGTCGGGGCTTGGTCGGCGAGAAGCCGGCGCACGTCGACCGATATCGTCATGTGGTGCGGCTGTTGTCCTACATGGCTCCCGGTTTCCCCCATTCCCTGTTCGAGACGGTCGCCGACCTCATCGATGCCGATGTGTCGTTCGACGAGACCCGATCAGGGCCGGAGCCGGGATTCGACCCGTTCCGAGCCGGTCGGGCCGAGCTGGGGTGGGTCTGTTCGACGTCGTTCGTGCAACTGGCGCTGAGTGCGGCCGATCCGTCTGTCCAACTCGTGGGCGTCGCCTGGGTGCCGGACGATCCTGGCTCCGGTGATCAACCCGTGTACTTCGGTGATCTCACGGTGCCGAACGGATCTACGTTCTCGAGCCTCGCCGAGCTGGGTGGGATGCGTATCGGGTGCAACGATCCGGTGAGTCTCAGCGGACACCACGCATTGCGCATCGCGCTGGTCGAACGGGGCCATGATGCGGACACCTTTGCCGAGCTCGTCTTCACCGGCGGTCATCAGCGATCGCTCGAGTTGCTCGCCGCCGGCGAGCTCGATGCCGCGGTCGTCGATTCAGTCGTTCGCCGCGTCCGAGCTGCGTCCGATCCCGTCGTGGCCGACCTGCGGGTCATCGACCGCCTCGGCCCCTGGCCGGTGCAGCCACTGGTGGCGTCGACGGCGGTCGGACCCGAGGAGGTCCGGCGGATTCGCGATCGTCTTCTGGCCGCCAACGACGATCCCCGTCTGCAGCAAGAACTGCGCCGCGCCGGTCTTCGCCGGTTCGTCTCCGTCGGCCCCGACCACTATCAGCTCGTCGGTCAGGCCCTTGCTTCGGTGAGCGGTCCATCAGCAAGGTCACCGGTGCGACGAGTACTTTGAGCTCATGAGCGAAGACTTCGATTTTCCGATGGTCCCGTCGGCCGATTCCTCCTTGCCAGGCAAACTGGAACTCGGTGCGTTCTCGATCTCGTTGTCAGTCGCCGACCTTGCCCGTTCCCGTGGCTTCTACGAGCAACTCGGCTTCGTCGTGACCGGAGGCGCACCCGAGAGCGATTACCTGATCCTCAAGAACGGCGAGACCACGATCGGCCTGTTTCACGGAATGTTCGAAGGGAACATCTTGACGTTCAATCCCGGCCTCACCAACCGGATGGAACGCATCGAGACGTTCACCGATGTCCGCGACATCCAGCAGACGCTGGATGCATCGAACACGACGATCAAGGATCGGGTGGATCCGGAGTCCACCGAGGGACCGGCGTCGATCACACTCATCGACCCAGACGGCAACTCGATCCTGATCGACCAGTTCTTCTGAGCGAGAACATTTCACTCGACTCGCATCGTGACGCTCGCCGTCATCGTGATGTCGGGCAGCAACGCACCGATCAGGGGCACCGAGGTCGGCGCCCGATAGACGACCGTGGCTGTGGTGTCCTCACCTCGCTCCGTACCGCCGGTGAGCTGCACCGACAGGCGACCACCATCGAGTGACGAAGAACCGACCACCGCCTGGCGCACCGCGCCGGGCGTCGGCTCGACTGCGGCAGCCCGAGCACCCTCACGCGCCGCGTGATGGACGAGGAGATAGTCCTTCGAGATCACACCGAGCTGCACCACGATCAATGCGATGAGCACGACGAGAGGAAGCACCAGCGCCAACTCGACCGTCGCCTGACCACGTTCGCCCGACCGACTGACCCGCTGTCGCCGGTGCTTCCCCTCCCCCATCAGCCGACCTGGCCGATCACGGAATCGAGCACGGTGTTGAGCAGCTTGGAGACCCGCCCCGTGCTCGCGGCCCAGGCCAGGACGAGCCCGGCGATGGTTGCCGCCCCCACGATGACGAGGGCGTATTCGGCAGTCGCCTGACCCCGCTCTCGGGATCGCATGGCGGCGGATTGCATGGCAATGAACATCAGCATCGGTGATGCCTCTTTCGTGTGAGTGATTGTCGGCAACCCGGGGTTGCGAGCGGCAGCGAAGCTGCGAGTGGACAGCAGAGCGGCGGTTGCCGACGAGTGACAGCTCAGAGTCGGCCGATGGCGACGAGGACGAGCGGCAGAACCGCCCCGACGACCACCGAGGGCAAGGAGCACAACACGAGGGGGAAGAGGAGATGCACGGGGAGCGAACGAGCGGTCCGCTCGACCTCACGACGACGCGACGCTCGAGCCTCGTCTCCCAGGCGGAGGAGCAGAGCCGACGTGGGCGTGCCGTCACGAACTGCGGCCGTCAAGGCGACGGCCATCGCTCGGTACGGTCCGCCGAGCTCGTCAGGGAGCGCCCTGAGAGCGGTGGCAAGTGGTTCACCTCCTGCGCAGCGTTCGAGAACACGTGCGAACGCAGGCCGCGTCGGTTGGGGGCCTCGCTCGGCCACCCACCGCACGCCTTCGAGCACGCCGGCCCCCGATCCCAGCACGACGATGAGCAGATCTGCGACGTCGGCAGCCGACCGTTCGATGTCCTCGACCCGTCGGCGCACCACGGCCCGCCGAACAAGCACCCTCACGACAACGATGGTGAGGACGCCGGCGACGACGAGTGCGAGGACCTCGATCATCGCAACACCTCGATCAGGCGCCGTTGCCACTCCCACCCGAGAATGGTGAGCGCCACCGCCGACCCCGAACACGCTGCACCGAGCCAAGTCGAGCGATAGAGGTGACCGACGCCGGGTTCGGCCACCGCAGCGGCGAGGCCGAAGAGCAGTGGCAGCGCTGCCATCACCGCAGCCGAGCTGATCGCCTGCTGAGCCTGCGTTCGAGCGTCGGCTCGGGCCGCACATCGCTCCCGAAGAGCATCACCGACACGGTCCATGGCGTCGGCCGCCGAGCCGCCCGAGGCTTCCAACGCAAGGACGGTGACCGTGAGGAGTTCTTCGTCCGCTCGGCCGGACCGGTGACGGTCGACGGGGATCTCGGCGCCGACCGAGAATGCGTCGGCAAAGGCGACAGGAAGCGTTCGACCGGCGCCGACACCGGCGACCACCCGCTGCAGGCCGGGGTGAGCACACTCGTCCTGGCTCGAACCACTCGCTCCCCGTGCGGCAGTCGCGACCGATCCCGACAACGACCCTCCCGAGCGGAGGCCGGCAGCCACAGCGTCGACGAACTCGAGCAACGAATCGGCGTGGGCCAACTCGGTCCGCTGTCGACGCCGTCGACCTCGTTCCCGCATCAACGCCGACAACAGGAGCGGCCCGACGGTCGCCGCCGCCGGGCTGCCCAGCGCAACACCGACCAGCCCAACCCCCAGCATGGCCACACCTCCCCGTTCTGCGGAACACAACCCCCAGAAATGAGGGTCAGGTGCCGCAGAACGGGGGTGCGGTGTGGTGATGCGGGAGTACGGGGTTTGCGAGGTCGCGAGGTCGTCGGCCAGCCGATCGCCGCTGATCACGACCAGCACGACCATCATCGTGGACGTCATGGCCGACCGCTCGGCCCAGCACCACAGACAGCACTGCGGACGCGTTGTCGCACCGGGCCGACCGAGGGTGACGGCCACAGCCGGCGAGTCGCCACGCAATCAGGATCGACTTCGTCGATCGACTCGACCCGCCTCTCGGCCCCGCTCCGCTCGACGTGAACCACGACGTCGATCGCTTCGAGCATCTGCCTGCGTACGGCATCGATCGGTACATCGACACCACCCAGAAGAGCAAGGGTCTCGAGCCGTCGCAGCCCTGCGACGGCGCTGTTTGCATGGCACGTGGTGAACGATCCGGCATGCCCGGTGTTGAGGGCGAGGAGGAGATCGAACGCCTCACCTCCGCGCACCTCTCCGACGATGAGTCTGTCCGGTCGCATGCGGAGTGCGTTGCGCACGAGTTTGCGCACGGTGACCTCGCCGACTCCTTCGCGGCTCGGCGGTCTCGATTCGAGCCGGACGACGTGGTCGCCGGGAAGCTGCAACTCGGCGGTGTCCTCCACCGTGACGATGCGGGTTCGGGCAGGCACACAGCCGGCCAACGCATTCAACAACGTGGTCTTCCCCGCACCGGTTCCACCCACCACCAGGATCGTGGCGCGGTGTTCCACGAGCCGCTCGAGCAGCGCGACCATGTCCGGAGGGCCAAAACTCTCGAGTGGCAATCGAGCGTCGATGAAGCGTCGCATCGTGATCACCGGACCGTCGATGGCGACGGGTGCGACGACGACGTTCACCCGCGATCCATCGTGGAGCCTGGCGTCGACGGTTGGGCTCAGGGGATCGACCCTCAGACCGAGCGGCTCGAGCACCCGCTCGATCAGCACGGCGATGTCGCCGTGATCGAGAACGAGAGCGGTCTTCTCGAGCACCCCATCACGATCGACCCAGATCGGTCCGGGTCCGTTGACCATCACCTCGGTGATCCCCGGAAGGCCGAGCAGATCCTCGATGCGGCCGAGCCCTCTCGCCCGAGCGGCGAGCGTCTCGATCACGTGCGAGAGCGCTGCCACGTCGAGAAGCGGAAGATGCCGACGTGCTCGTTCGACGAGATCGTCGGTGGGCGCTGCCGGATCGGTGGTCAACACGTCGGTGACCATCACCTCGATCAGTTCGCGCTCGGCTGCCGTGATGCTCTGGGGTCCGACTCACAGCAAGGTTCCGAGCACTCGCAATGATCGAGGGAGCCGGGAGGCCAACAGGCCGGCATCGACGGCACGAGCTACATCGCGATGCCATCGGAGCGTGACGTCGACGGGTGCGCCGATCGCGGCGGCGACATCGCTCGGTCGGAGGGCTCGGCCTTCTTCCTCGATCAGCACGACACGATCGGGGCTCGGTCCACGACGAGCGGCGTCGAGCGCCAGGTAGCAGGCCCGGGTGACGAGGACGGTGCTCGACGCATCGGCGAGCAGCGAGACCCCAGGCACCGCATGCGTGCCGACGTCCACGATGACGGTGCGACTGTCGAGCGCGAGCAGCTGCGAGAGCAACCGGTACTGAGCAGGACGGGTCGGAGATCGACACGAGCCACGAGGGAGCAACCGCAGACCGTCGGCCACCGGGACCTCGAGACGATGGAGGAGGTCCGGCGACGGCTCCTCGACACGGAACCAGTCGCCGAGACCCTCCTCTGCGGCGGGCAAGCCGAGGATGACGTCGAGATCACCCCGCAGATCGACGAGCAACGTCGATGCTCCCTCGGCAGAGAGCAGGCCGAGAGCGGCGGTGGCGACGGAACATCCGACGCCACCCTTCGATGAGAACAGGCACAACATCAACGCGACCTCGTCGTATCAGAGAACGTCCGAGGGGGAAGGTGGGCTCTCAGTCGAGAGCGAGGCCGGTCGAGAACGAGCGGTCGGGCTGCCGACGAAGGGCGCCGATAGGGTGGCGCACGGAGGTGTCCGAGTACCTGGTGGGCTCCCCCGCCTTCAAAGCGGGTGTGCGATGTGATCCATCGTAGGCGGGTTCGATTCCCGTCCACCTCCGCCAATCACATTTGGCAAATCACATCTGATGATTCGGATCTAGCGATCGATCAGAGCGAGAACACGAACCCGTTGACCACGATCTCGACCCGACGATTGAGCTGCCGGCCGTCGGCTGTGTCGTTGTCAGCGACCGGATCCGACTCACCACGACCTTCCACGACGACACGTGACGGATCGATGCCCTGGCTCATGTAGAAGGCCTTGACGGCATCGACTCTCGCCTGCGAGAGCGCCAGGTTGGTCTCCGCGTCACCGACAGAATCGGTGTGGCCGTACACCTCGATGGTGACGGTGTCCTGCATCTGCATCAGCGTCAGACCGAGGCCCAGGAGCGGATAGAAGTCAGGGGCGATGTCGGCGCTGCCGAACGCGAAGAGAACCGTGTCCTCGATGAAGACATCAGACGGTCGGCCCATCTCGAACTCCGCCTCGGGGTCGACCACGTACTCCGAGATCACGTTGCCCGGTCCCATGAGCTCTTCGAGAGCGGTCACCACGCCGGCGACGTGCAGCGGACTCGGCATCTCGCCTCGCAGATACAGCTTGCCGCGGCTCAAGACCACGTAGTCACCGGCGGCACCGGCCGGGACGGCCGGCGAGTAGACGTCGCCCTCGACGGCCACTTCTGCATCGCCTTCTTCGCCTCCTGTCGCTTCGCCTTCTTCGCCGATGACCTCGTCGATCGGGGTCTCGACGGTTTCTCCATCTTCGACTGTCGAGTCGAGGGGCTCGTCGAACAGCGCCAACTCTTCGGTCGGCTCGCTCGCGATCGTGGTCTCCACCGGAAGGGGCTCGCCTCCGCCCATCACGATGAAGCCGGCAGCAGCCACGGCTGCGATCGCCATGGCCCCACCCAGCACGGCGCCAATCGACAGACCGCCCTTGTCTTCGGATTCGGACGCCGGCGCGGGCTTCTCGTCCCTTGGCTTGGGACGGTTGAGTTCTTCCCACATGTTGGTGGGACGGTCCTTGGCCGAGGGCGAATCAGTCATACCTCTACAATCGGCACGTTGACCCAATTTCCTGAGCCGATTTGCCCACCAATAAAGGTGCGATCGACCTCAGCGCCGCGTATCAGACAGCGAGCAGGTCCCGAGCGCCCGTGTCGGAGCTCGGGTGGCGCAGCTTCGACATCGCTCGGGCCTCGATCTGGCGAATGCGTTCGCGGGTGAGATTGAAGTACTCGCCCACTTCTTCCAGGGTTCGCGGTTCGCCACGGTCGAGTCCGAACCGAAGCTTCAGGATTTCGCGTTCACGCTCGTCGAGCGGGGCGAGGAGTCGAGCGATTTCTTCGGGGAGCAGAGCCGTTGCCGCCACTTCGAACGGGGAGTCGGCGCCGCGGTCCTCGACCACGTCACCCAACTCGGCATCGCCGTCTTCACGCAGCGGCTCCGAGAGCGACAACGGTTCGGCCGCGAATCGGAGCGCCTCGGTGACCTTGTCCTCGGGCATCTCGACTTCGACGGACAGTTCGGTGAGTGTGGCCGGACGGCCGTACTTCAGCTCGAGCCGCGCTCGGGCCTTCTGGAGCCGGGCCAGCGTGTCACCCGCATGCACGGGGAGCCGGATCGTTCGACCCGTGTTGGCGATGCCGCGGGTGATGGCCTGACGGATCCACCACGTGGCATAGGTCGAGAACTTGAAACCCTTGCGCCAGTCGAACTTCTCGACGGCGTGCATGAGACCGAGGTTGCCTTCCTGGATGAGATCGAGGAGGGGCAGACCCGAAGCCTGGTACTTCTTGGCGATCGACACGACGAGTCGGAGGTTGGACTGCACGAAGGTGCGTTCTGCTTCGCGACCCTTGCGAACCGTGCGGCGAAGATCACGCCGACGAGCGGGCGTCGGAGCATCCGCCGCTTCGAGTTCTGCCGCGGCTTCCTTGCCCGCCTCGATGGCCTGGGCAAGTCGTACTTCGTCTTCCTTGGTGAGCAGCGGATATTGCCCGATGTCGGTCAGGTACAGCCTGACAAGGTCTTCTTCGTCCCGCTCGACTCGCTCCTTCGCCAAGACAATCCCCGATCTCGTTGATGGTGACGCTCACCATCATCACTGGCACAACGTCATCCCGAGGGTACCGACTTGGCCCCCCAGTTGTGCTATCGAGTGAACTTCCACCCACGCGTGATGGGCGACACCCGAGCAGCGGCGACGTTGCACCTCTGTGGTGTCGGCAATCCTCGACGTTCCCTTGAGCAGGCAGGCACCACGATGACCGAAGAAGCCGAGATCGAACCGGTGATGGTGACGATGCGATTCGAGACCGAGCAGACCGAGGAAATGCTTGCCGTCCTGTCGAAGTATGTCGTCCTCAGCCGGATGGACACCGCCGCCCGCAACATCGACCTGGTCGCCTCGGTGACCCGACCCGGCCGCTTCACGATCATCGAGAAGTGGGAATCGGAGGACGCGCAACAGACCCACTTCGACAGTGCGGTCATGGTCGAGATGGCGTCCGCATGCGCGGGCCTGCTCACCAGAGCACCGGACATCGATCTCCACGAAGCGGTGTCGATGCACGACCTCGACTGAGATCTCGATTCAGTCGGCGGCGTGGGCACAGTACCGAGGATGCCGACCCAGCTCGGATCCTCTGCCGACCACAACGCGTCGAACGCCTGGTCGGCCGCGTCACTGAAGCCGTGACGATTCCTGAAGTTGTAGAGGTGCTTGGGTTTGTGGATGCGGTAGCCCAACCGCTCGACCCGACCGTGGATCGAAGCCGACCATGCGATCTTCTCGGCGAAGTCGGACGGTTCGCCGAGCGGCGGCGCACCGAACTCCGGATTGGTGCGATCGAGGTATTCGATGAACAGCGCCGCCAGCGACACCGACGCCATCTCGACTCCGAAGTGGCGGGGCTTCCTGGTGTCTTCGAGAGCAGCCACCCTCGACGGCGAACACCAGTGGGTCGAGCGACGTGATGCTCATCCGCGTGGTCGGCTGCTCCTCGTCGATCACCACTTCGACGGTGAGGTCGTCTGGAATTGCTGCGATCCGACCCCGGACTTCGGCGACGACAGCGGCGATCTCGGCTGCGTCGTATTCGACCTTCGAGTACGTGTCTGGTGTGACCGTGATCATCTCAGCTGCCGCCGGCTCCGGCATCGCCCTCCATGTCGAAGGACCCGACCGATCCCGGTCCCGTGACCCCGCCGGCCGCGAGCATCAGCGCCGTCAGCTGAGCGTGGTGGTCGGCGGCCCGCTGCGCGTCAGCGGGCGTCTCGATGAGCGACTGCACCAGCATCTCGCCCTCCCGCCATTCGTCCATGTCGTCGTTCAGGCAGAAGTCGAGCGAGCGAATGGTCGGAGAATCGGTGATCGACGAGGTGTTGTTGCGGTGGTAGGTGTAGGCCGCGATCAAGTGGGGAAGCAGAACCCGGTACATACCGACCATCTTCTCGATCGTCTGGTCCGGGGCTTCCGGAGCGGCCAGCGCATCGATGAACGCGGCAAACTCGTCGTTGGCCGGCACCGTCATCTTCTCCGGGCTCATCTCACGCAGCTCGGGTAGCCGCTTGTGCCAGAGCTCGGAGTGGAACGCATGGTGATAACAGTGCGTACCCAGCCGCAGCTTGATGTCGAGCTCGGGAATCGTCGCCACCCAGCCACCCATGAGCTCGAAGATCTTCATCTCGACCCACTTGTAGTTGCCGACCCGCCTCGCCGTCTCCTCGACCGAGAAGCGGCCGGGAAGTTCGCGCCGATCCCACGGAGCAAACGGTGTGCGCGGCTTGGACGATTCGGCCATGGTGGTCCCCCTTTGGGCGCCTGAGAAAGCGCTCGGACCGTACCTCAGCACGCCCTTCGTGGTCGAAACAGGCTGACGGCTCGATCAGCCGCCGCTGGTCGACCAGTGCCAGGGTTCGCTCGGCAGGTTGCGGAGCCCGTAGTTGGCGGCGTTCGCACTCAGCCAGTTCCACGCTGCCCCGGAACGGCTGCTGATGATCCGGCCGTTGTACGTGAAATCGATGGCGAGCCCACGCTCGTGCATCGACGATCCCGGCCTTGCGGTCGGTGGCCGACACTGGCTCGACGGCATCTCGTAGATGGCGTAGTTGCTGGTCCCGCAGTTGTTCTTCCGGACTCGGATCTGCCCCGCCGGATCCCGGAATCCACCACCGGCCAGCGGGACACCGGCCGCAGCCGAATCGGCCAGCAACCTGCGGATGTTGTCGGCGATCGAGTTGTGGACCCAGATGCCGTTGCCGGCGTTGACGATTTCACTGGAACTGGTCACCGGGCCGGCCGGTGTTCCGCCACCTCCACCGCCACTTCCCCCCGACGATGGTGGTGGGGCGGCCTGACGAGCAAGCTCGGCGGCCAAGTCGGATTGGGCTTGGCGCTCGTCGGCTGCGAGCTCGACGCCGAGCGCCTCGAGGCTCGCTTGTTCCGCGAGGAGTGAATTGAGCCGCTCCTCGGCCTGAGCTCGCGAGATCGGCCTGGACCCCTTGGTTCTGCTCGAGGATGCCGAGTTCGTCTGCGAGTTCGGCGTTGAGCTCTTCGGCATCGGCCGTCGCCCGCTCTGCGATCCCGCGTTCGATCTCGAGATCTTCTCTGGCCCTGCGGAGTCCATCGACGAGATCGACGCCTGACTGGGTGACCTCGTCGACCAGCACCTGCATACGCAACCCGAGGTTGGGATCGTCGCTCTCGACCAGCACCGTGCTGGTGTCGTTCTGGTTCACGAACGACGAGATCGCGGAATTGGCCAGTTGTCGTTCGAGTGCCGCGATCAGCGCCTCGCCGTCGACGACCGCTTGCGCCGCGTTGGCCAGGGTCACCTCGGCATCGGCCAGTTGTCGCTGCGCGTTGTCGACCCGCCCCTGCTGGGAGTTCACCGCAGAATTGATGGCGATCAGGGCGGCCGAGATCTCCTCGAGCTCAGCGTCAGCCGCATTGACCTCGCCGGCCGTCTCGGCTGCGGCCGCGTCGTTGGCTCGACGTTCCTCGCGGATGCGCTCGATCTCGGCGTTGGTCTGGGTGTCGCCGATCCCCGCAGTGGCGGCAAGAAGAGTCGCACCGATCAGCAGCGCGACGAAGCGGGAAATGCGGCGATGTCGGCGGGCGCTCTGAAGGTGGGTCACAGCGTTGCACAGGGTACTGGGCCAGTCTCGACCCGTGGACCAGCAGCCACCGATCTGAGCCGTTTGGGTGAATCAGCCCCGGTAGCGGTTCGTGATCGGCATTCGACGATCACGGCCGAACGCCTTGGTGCTGATGCGGATCCCGAGCGGGCTCTGACGCCGCTTGTACTCGGCGAGGTCGACAAGACGGACGATCCGACGAACCGTGGCTTCGTCATGGCCTCGAGCGATGAGCTCGGTGGCGGTGAGGTCGTGCTCGACGTATCCCTCGAGAATCGAGTCGAGCACGTCGTACGGGGGCAGACTCTGGTCGTCGCGCTGGTCGGGGCGGAGCTCGGCCGACGGCGGCTTCTCGATGACGCTCACCGGAATGATCTCCCGGCCGGCGGCATCGTTTCGCCACCGGCACAGGTCGTACAGAAGCGTCTTGTAGACGTCCTTGACCACGGCGAATCCGCCCGCAGTGTCGCCGTAGAGCGTCGAGTAGCCCACGGACACCTCGCTCTTGTTGCCGGTCGTCAGGATCAACCAACCCAGCTTGTTCGACAGGCCCATCATCACCACCCCACGGATACGGGACTGGAGGTTCTCCTCGGTGGTGTCCTCGTCACGCCCTTCGAAGGACGGCGCCAGCATTTCGAGCAAGGCCTGATGAGCGGGTTCGATGGCGACAGTGCGATGGGAAACACCGAGGTTCTGACACAGCTTCTCTGCATCGGTCACGGAGTGATCGCTGGAATACCGGGACGGCTGCAGGACGGCGTGCACGTTCTCGGCCCCGAGGGCATCGACGGCCAGGGTCACGACGATGGTCGAGTCGATGCCGCCCGAGAGCGACACGCCGACATCGGTGAACCCGTTCTTGCGGACGTAGTCGCGGGTGCCGAGGACCAGTGCCTCCCACACCTCCTGCAGAGGATCGAGGAGGTCGTGGATCTCACCCAGGACCGGGGGTTCGGTGACACGTTCGTGGTCGGACAGCACCTTCACCGGCAATGTGGGCGTCGGCAGCTCCTGGCCGCGAGGATCGAGCCGACGCTTGCGATACGCGGGTTTCACGTCGAGATCGGAGACTGTGACGTCCTCCCGGAACTGGGGCGCTCTGAGCCAAGAGTTGGCCCTCGTGATCGAAGATCACCGAGCCACCGTCGAAGACGAGCTCGTCCTGACCGCCGACCTGATTGACGTAGACGATGGCGCAGGAGTTGTCCGCCGATCGACTGCTGATCATGATGTCCCGGCCGAGTGCCTTGCCCTGCCGGAAGGGGCTCGCGTTCGGGACGAGCACCACTTCGGCGCCGCCGCGAGCCAGATCGAGGAGCGGCCCGGTCGGGCTCCAGATGTCCTCGCAGATGGCGAGACCGATCTTCACGCCCTTGATCTCGATCAACTCGAGCGGCGCGGTCCCGGGGGTGAAGTAGCGGCGTTCATCGAACACGCTGTAGTTCGGCAGCAGGCGCTTGTGGAAGGTGCTCTGGATCTCACCGTGCATCGCGAGGTGCGCAGTGTTGAAGATGTCCCGCTTTGCCCTCGACCGATCCGAAGACCACTGCCGTGTTCTTCGTGCGCGAGGCAATCCGTTGCGCCGCTTCCATGCAGTCCTCGACGAAGCCCGGCTTGAGCACGAGATCCTCCGGCGGGTAGCCGCAGACCGTGAGCTCGGGGAAGACCGCAACATCGACGCCCTGGTCCTCGAGTTCCTCCAGCTCGTCGATGACGCGGGCGACGTTTCCCGCGATGTCACCGACAATGGTGTTGATCTGACACGTCGCTACTCGGAGCCTGCGCATGAGGCGAGTCTACGGGTGCCAGCTGCGACGGCCCGAGCTGTTTCCGGTCAGGCTCATCGCCAGCGGGAGAGGCCGGGCCCCGTGAGCTCATCGAGCACCGGTCGCCCAGCCATACCCATCATCAACGCCTCACCGCTGCCGGTGATCTCGTCGCCTTCACCGAACGACCAGTCGCGATCGGTGGCAACGAGCCGCACGCCTTCGAGCGGCTTGCGGTCGACCAGTGTGGTCGCCATCTTGTGGGTGGTGAGGAAGTCGAGTGTGGCGGACAGCACCGCGTCGTCGAGGCTGCCTTCGAGGCCGAGAGGTCGCCGTACGTCTTGGGTGTGGATGGCCATGTCGCTGACGGTCAGTTCCTCGGGAAACATCGGCATCGCCGAGGACTTCGCCGCCTTCGCCCTCAGGGCCGCAAGGACGTCGCCGACCGGCCGAGCAAGCTGCGTACGGGCGAGATCGAGCGACACGTTGTCGAAGTCGAACCGGTTCTTCGCCATCGTTCCCATGAACTTCACGAACCCGGTCTCGACGAAGCTGGCCACGTGAGCGAGGACTCCCTGAGCCGTCCATTCCGGGCAAAACGTCGACTGACCGAGCTGCTCGGGAGTGAGCCCTTCGATCATGTCGGCGAAGTCGGTCCGAGCCTTTGCTGCCAAGTTCCATGTCGCCATGATCTCGCTCCTCATGCTGGGTGCAGGTCTCGAACAGTAGCGGTCAGGACGCGCCGAATCCCTCCGCCGGTCGGGGGACGACCGGCGGAGGGTGCCTGAGCCCGGAGCGTGTGGTGTGTCCGGTCAGAAGGAGATCGAGGAGTCCTCGACGTCGTCGGCGTCACCTGCCGGCCCGCCGCGACGGTTGCCTCGAAGGCCACGCTCGGGACGATCTCCCGGCTCGGCGTTCACTCGCTCGGTGATGCGTTCTTCGAGACCGTCGAGCTTCTCGGCCGCTTCGTCTGCATCGAGGCGCCCACTCTCGACGGCGGCCTCGGCCCGTTCGGTGGCCTGGGCGACCAGGGCAGCCACGAGCTCTTCTTCGCTCACGCCGTTGGCCTCGGCAGTCTCGGCCAGCGTCTGGCCGGCTTCCCGACCGGCCTGGATGTCCTCGATCGTGAGTCCGAGTTCCTCGAGGACCTCGCCACCACCGAAGCGGCCGCCACGATCGCCTCTCCGACCTCGCTCAGGACGTTCCGACGGACGGGTGTTGACACGCTCGGAGACCGTGGCGGTCAGGTCGGCGAGCCGCGCGTCAGCCTGCTCCTGCGTGATGTGACCCGTCTCGACGGCGTCGGCGACATGCGCCCGGACGTCCGCCTCGATCGCGGCCACCAGGTCGGCCTCGCTCACGCCGTTCTCCTCGGCGATCTCGACGAGGGTCTTGTCTGCTTCGAAGCCGGCCATGACCGTGGCCACGTCGATCCCGAGGGATTCCATGACCTCGCCGCGATGCTCACGGTGGCGGAAGCGCTCGCCCGTTCCGTCGGCAGTCGATGTTGAGTCGTCGTCGGCGGCGTCGTCTTGTGCACCGGCGAAACCGATCGGAGCGAACATGGCTCCGGCGGCGACTCCGGCGGCGAGCATGCCAGCTCCGAAGAGCAGCTTGCCCTTGGGGGTGCTCGAGTCGTTCTGTTCGGACATGTGAATCATTCCTTCTTGTCTGAGGGGAGTGATGACATCTTCGACGCCCCTCATTAGGGGAATGTGAGGGCTGTGGCAGGGATCTGTCATGGCGCGCACACAACGCAGGTGTTCCCATGGACGCGACGAGGCGCCCGTCCGCAGACGGGCGCCCCTGACGCAGAATCCTTCAGCTGATCGGTTCGATCAGCCCTTGGCCGCGGCGCCGCAGACCGTCTCGGTCATGACGGCAGCGACGTCGTAGGGATCGGCATTGGCGTTCGGGCGACGGTCCTCGAGGTAGCCCTTGCCCTCTTGGGCGACCTGCCACGGAATACGGATCGATGCACCGCGGTCCGACACGCCGTAGCTGAACTGGTCGAATCGCTGCGTCTCGTGAGCACCGGTGAGGCGATCCTCGATTCCGTGGCCGTACTCAGCGAGATGCTTGGCGACGACACCCTCGGCGCCGAGCGCTTCACAGCCGGCCACGATGGCGTCGTAGCCCTCGCGCATGGCCTTGGTGGAGAAGTTGGTGTGCATACCGGCACCATTCCAGTCGCCCTTCATGGGCTTGGCTTCGATGCTGACCTCCACGCCATGATCTTCGGCGAGACGGAACAGCAGGTAGCGAGCAATCCAGAGGTGATCGCCGACGGTGACCGGTGTCGGCCGGGCCGATCTGGAACTCCCACTGGCCCGGCATGACCTCGGCGTTCGTGCCAGAGATCGCGAGCCCGGCGTCGATGCATGCCTTGGTGTGCTCTTCGATCAGATCGCGACCGTGGATCTTGAGTGCACCGACACCGCAGTAGTACGGGCCTTGCGGGGCGGGGAAGCCGTTCGGCGGGAACCCCGCAGGCCATCCGGTGCCGGGGTTGATCAGCGTGTATTCCTGCTCGAGACCGAACCACGGCTCCTGATCGCCGTACTTGTCCAGTGCGGCCTGCGCCCGGGCCCGGGTGTTGGTGGGGTGCGGCGACAGATCGGCGGTGAGCAGTGTCTCGCACAGCACCAAGATGTCGTCGCCACCGCGGATCGGATCGGGGCAGACGAAGACCGGGATGAGGACGACGTCGGAGTTGTCGCCCGTGGCCTGATTGGTGCTGGACCCGTCGAAGCCCCAGATACCGGGCTCGTCACCCTTGTCCATGATCTTGGTCTTCGACCGGACCTCGCGGGTCGGCTCGGTGCCGTCGATCCAGATGTACTCGGCTCGGATTTTCACGTCTACTCCAGCTCTGGCCCGTCGGGCCTCTGATGCACTGACACCGGTCGTTCGTGACCTCAGTGCGATGTGGTCGTGTGACCTGCTGAGCGCTGCTCGGCAGTTCGAACATCAGTCAACGCACTCGAGTCGAACCGATTCCAATGTTTCGTTTGTGAACGGAATGTGAAACGGAAACCACATCAAGGGTTCTGCTCGTGCTGATCGCCGAAACGGCTGGTAAGACGTTCGAGTGGAACGACAGTATGAATACGTCCTCAAGGGCGTCGAGGAACGGCACGTCAAACTGATCCGGCTCTGGTTCACCGACGTGCTGGGCCAACTCAAGTCGGTTGCGATCTCACCGGCCGAGCTCGAGGTCGCCTTCGAGGAGGGCGTGCATTTCGACGGCTCGGCCATCGACGGGTTCTCGCCGCATCCAGGAGTCCGATGTGCTCGCCATGCCGGATCCGAGCACGTTCGAGATGATCCCGTGGGCCGACGGCGGCTCCACCGGCCGCATGTTCTGCAACATCATGTCGCCTGACGGACACGCCGTTCGACGGCGACCCGCGAGCCGTGCTCAAGCGCAACCTCCAAGACGCCCAGGACGCGGGGTTCGCCTTCTTCGTCGCCCCCGAGATGGAGTTCTTCTACTTCGCCGACGGCGACCCATCGGCCGCCCCGATGCCGCTCGATCGAGGTTCGTTCTACGACCTCACCACCAGCGACGTCGCCTCCGACCTGCGACGCCAGACGCTCTCGGTGCTCGAAGCGATGGGCATCCCGGTCGAGTACTCGTTCCACGAGGACTCACCGTCACAACACGAGATCGATCTTCGCTACACCGACGCGCTCACGATGGCCGACCAGATCATGACGTTCCGACTGGTCGTGCGCGAGCTGGCCATGGAGCAGAATCGCTTCGCCAGCTTCATGCCGAAACCGCTCGCTGGGATCCAGGGTTCGGGCATGCACCTCCACCTGTCGCTCTTCGGCGAGGGAGGGCAACGCCTTCCACGATTCCGACGCCCTCTACGGTCTGGGCGAGATCGGTCGGCAGTTCACCGCCGGCCTCCTGCATCACGCACGAGAGATCACGGCGATCACCAACCAACTCGTCAACTCCTACAAACGACTGGTCGTCGGCTACGAAGCCCCGGTGTGGGTCAGCTGGGCTCAGAACAATCGCTCGGCCCTGGTCCGGGTGCCGGTCACCAAGACCGACAAACCGAGCTCGACCCGAGTCGAATATCCGCTCCCCCGACCCTGCGTGCAATCCCTACCTCGCCTTCTCGGTGATCCTCGCCGCCGGAATGTCGGGGATCCGACAGGGGCTCGAGCTCCCCAAGGAGACAACCGCAGAATCTCTTCGAGCTCACGCCGAGCGACGCACGTGCGCTCGGGGTCGCAACCGCTCCCGACCTCGCTGGCCGAGGCCCTCGATGTGATGGAAGGATCCGAGCTCGTCCACGAGGCACTCGGTGAGCACATCTTCGAGTGGTTCCTTCGCAACAAGCGCAGTGAGTGGAGGGACTACAAAGCGCATGTCAGCCAGTGGGAACTCGAGCGATATCTGCCCAGCTGGTGACCATGTCCGAATCTTTCCTGATCTTCCCCGACCCACCGCCGCCCGACCTGGTCAAGACGCTCGACCTCGCCGGTAGCACTGGACAGCCGTCGCCGGCGTCGGACAACGTCTCGACCGGCGAGCCACGAGGACGGTTGGTCCGGAGCGATCGTCGTCGCCGACGATGACCCGACCACGGCCTGGGCGCTGTGTCGGGAGCTTCGCAAAGCGTGACGTCCCGATCGAGCCGTTGCTGCATGCTCGTCTCCGGAGCGCAGATGGACGAACTCGACGACCCGCGACGAGCTCTTCGACGACTTCCTCATCACACCGTTCCATCCTCGCGAGCTCGAGGCCCGGCTGAAGCATCTCCTGTGGCGGGTCGGCCGAGGCGTCCGACCCGAGATGATCGAGTACGGACCCCTCACGCTGAATCTCGAGACCTACCAAGCCCAGATCTCCGGGCACCCGCTCGACCTCACCTACATGGAGTACGAGCTGCTCAAGTTCCTCGCCAGTCATCCCGGCAAGGTCTTCACCCGCGAGGTACTGCTCAACCGGGTGTGGGGCTACGAGTACTACGGCGGGGCGCGAACGGTCGACGTCCACGTTCGACGCCTGCGGGCCAAGCTCGGCGAGGAGCACTCACACATGATCCAGACGCTGCGCTCGGTCGGCTACAAACTCGGCCAATCACGCTGGTGACCGCCTCCAACTGACCGGCGGCGTCGAGCTGATGGTCGTACGTCGCTGCGGCGGCCTTCGGCCGGGTCCTCGCTCCGCACGCCATCCGCCACCACCGCCTGAGTGGAGAGCCTGTCCTGCGAAGCGAGGACGTCGGCCGAAGGCCGCCGCAGCGCAGGAGATGCCCTGACGATCGGGGACGCACCGGCGGAGTCACATCAGTGCAGAACTACTTGACGTAGAGGGCTTCGATCTCGGCTTCGAAGACCGAGTTGACGCCACGACGCTTGAGCTTCGAGGTCGGGGTGAGCAGCGCGGAGTCCGGCATCCACTCTTCGCCGAGGATCTTGACCTTCTTCACCGATTCGGCGCCGTTGAATCCCGACATCACCTCGGCGAGGCCTGCCTCGATCTCGGCCACCACCTCGGGATTCTCCGCCAATGCCAGCAGTCGAGGCGTCGTCACCCTCGAGCCCATGCGCCGCGGCCCATGCCGCCGGCGGCGTCGGGGTCGAGCACGACGAGGGCCGAGACGAACGGTCGCTTCTCGCCGATCGCGCAGGCCTGGCCGACGAGCGGGATCATCTTGAGCGCCGCCTCGAGGTTGGCCGGGCTGATGTTCTTGCCGCCGGCGGTGATGATCAGCTCCTTCTTGCGGTCGACGATCTTGAGGTAGCCGTCGTCGTCGATCTCACCGATGTCGCCGGTGTGGATCCAACCCTCGGCGTCGATGGTCTCGGCGGTCTTGTCCGGCAAGGCCGAGGTAACCCTCGAACATGTTGCCGCCCCGGGCGAGCACCTCGCCGTCCTCGGCCAGCTTCATCTCGACACCGGCCGCGGCTTGGCCGACATAGCCGGCCTTCGCCGCATTCGACCAGGTGAGCACCGCGGTGGTCTCCGACATGCCATAACCCTCGGTCAGGGGCACGCCGATGGCCCGGAACCACGACAGGATCTCGGCCGGGATCGGTGCGGCACCGCTGATGCAGATCAAGTGCCTCGTCGAGGCCGACCAGCGGCCGTACCTGGCTGAAGGCGACCGCATCGAGGAAGTTCCAGGTCTCGATCTCCTCGTCGGTGGCCGTCCCGGCGGTCATCTTCTCCATGATCGGGAGGGCGGCGGCAACGGCCTCGTTGAACGGGCCGGCCTTCTCCGGGTCTGCGCGAGCACGGCGTTCACACCGGCGTAGATCTTCTCCCACACCCGGGGAACACCGATGAAGACATGCGGGTGGACTTCTGCGGCATAGGCCGCAACCTGAGCGGTGTCGGGGCAGCAGGTGACCTCGGTGCCGAAATCGACCATGAAGTAGTGGCCGAGCAGGCGCTCCATGATGTGGGCCATCGGCAGGTAGGACACGTGACGCTTGCCGGCGAAGTCGTCGATGTCGGTCTGCTCTCGCATGCTCTGCGCCGACCGATTCGAGCGTCCAACAGACGTTGTAGTGCGACAGCATCACACCCTTGGGGTCACCCGTGGTGCCCGAGGTGTAGATGATGGTCGCCAGATCTTCCGGCGTCGCCGCCTCGGCCGCAGCCTCGAGATCGGCCGGCTCGTGGCTGATCAGATCGCTGTAGCGAACGACGTCGTCGCCGACGGACTCGTCGGGATCGATGATGACGATGTGCTCGAGCGTCGGAGCTGTGGCTTCGACCTTGAGGAATCGCTCGAGAAAGTCCGCGTTCTCGACGATGGCGACCTTGGCGCCGCAGTTGTTCACCAGATACTCGATCTGGTTCGGGAGCCGAGGAGTTGTAGATCGACACCGGCGTCGCACCGCAGAACAGACACGGCGAGGTCGAGCGCGTGGAACTCCTGGCGATTGGCGAGCATCAAGACGACTCGATCGCCCGGGACCGACGCCGAGGCTCTTGAGGGCGGTCACCAGCCGTGGCGGTGTCGCTCGGCGACCTCGGCCAGCGCTGAGCGATTCCCACGCTCCGTCGCTCCCTTCCACTTCAGGACCGTGGTGTCGGGCCGAGCGGCGAGATTGGCGAGGAAACGCTTCGGGACATTCTGTCCGGCGATGCGCTGATCGAGTTCGGCTGAGGTCGTCATCCGACCAGTGTGCCAGACCGTCAAGGAAGATTCACGGGAAGATGTCCCGCAGGAGGTACACCTCTTCCAGACGCCGGAGCGACACGACGTAGGCCGCCTCACGGCGGGAGCAGCCGAGCTCGCTCCATCGCGGCCACCACCTTGTCACTGGCTTCCCACAGCAGCGTTCGCAAGCCGCTCGTCGACTTCGCCTGGCCGTCCAGATCGTGAGCCGCCTTGTTCTGCAGCCACTCGCAGTAGGAGACGATCACACCGCCGGCGTTGGCCAGGATGTCCGGAACGATATCGATACCCTCGCTCGCGAAGATCGTCTCGGCCTCGGGTGTGGTCGGCCCGTTCGCAGCTTCGATGACCAGTCTGGCCCGCATCCTGCTGGGCGCGAGCCGTCGGTCACCTGGTTCTCGAGTGCAGCCGGAACGAAGACATCGACGTCGGCCGAGAAGAGCTCCTCGGTCGAGATCGCCGTGACGGAAGCGTGAACCTCGTCGAACCCAGCGACGCCCCCGTGCTCGTCGACCCAGGTCCAGAGTGCTTCGACGTCGAGACCGCGTCGAATCGGAGATCGAGCCGGTGTGGTCACCGACCGCGACGATCCGTACACCCGGCCTCGGCCGCGAGATCGAGCGAAGTGGCCACCGACGTTGCCGAATCCCTGCATCGGCAATGCTGAGGTCGTCGAGGCGCTGGTCGACCTCGCCGCACCAGTGACGCAGCACGTAGAGCACACCCTGGCCTGTCGCCGCGTCCCGACCGAGTGAACCACCGGTCGCCAACGACTTGCCGGTCACGACGCCCCGCACCGTCTGCCGGTTCCCCGGCCCCGCCAGGTTCGTGAAGGTGTCCATGATCCAGTCCATCATCTGGCTGTTGGTGCCGACATCCGGGGCAGGGATGTCGTGATCCGGACCGATGTTGCTTCCCAGCGCGTGGGTGAATCGCCGAACGATCCGCTGCATCTCGTCCTCGGAGTACTGACTGCGGATCGATCGTGACGCCGCCCTTCGCTCCGCCGAACGGAAGTCCGACGAGCGAACACTTGAAGGTCATCCATGCTGCGAGCGCGCTGACCTCGTCGAGGTCGACGTCCGGGTGGAAGCGAATGCCGCCCTTGTACGGGCCCAGGATGTTGTTGTGCTGGATGCGGTAGCCGCGGAAGACCCGCCAGGTACCGTCGTCGAGCTGCACCGGAAAGTTGACGATCACTTCGTTCTTCGGATGACTGAGGATCTCCCGGTAGCGATCCTCCATCCCGATCAGTTCCGCAGCACGCTGGAACTGCTCGACAGCCGTCTCGTGCAAACTTCGTTGCCGACGTGCGTCCATGTGAAGGTGTCCTTTCGACGGCGTCATTGGCGTCGAATCGGCCGAGTTTCAACCGATGATGCTTCAGCCGGCGTGGCGCGGGCCCGAAACCAGAGTAAAGAACGCCGGGCTGCTCCGTGAGGTTCGATCGGACCAAATCCGAGCCGATTCCTCGGGCAAAAAACCGGGACGCTCAGCGGGGAACGATGGCTTCGAGCCCACCACAGAACGGGCGGACGACCTCGGGGATCGAGATCGTGCCGTCGGCATTCTGGTGGTTCTCGAAGATCGCAAGCAGCGTTCGTCCGATGGCGCAGGCGGTGCCGTTGAGCGTGTGCAGCGGCCGGCTGCCGCCCTCGTCCTTGACCCTCGTCCCCATTCGTCGGGCCGAGTAGTCGGTGTAGTTCGAGCAGCTGGTGACCTCTCGATACGCCTGCTGGCTGGGGATCCAGGCCTCGATGTCGTACTTCTTCGCTGCCGCGTCTCCGAGATCGCCGGCCGCCACGGTGATGACGCGGTGAGGGATCGCGAGCTCGGTGAAGATCTCCTCTTCGAGGCTGCGGAGCAACTCGAACTCGTCCCACGAACGGTCGGGATGTGCGTAGATGAACATCTCGACCTTGTCGAACTGATGGACTCGGAAGAGGCCGGCGGTGTCCTTGCCGTAGGTGCCGGCTTCCCGTCGGAAGCAGCTCGAGTACCCGACGTAGCGCATCGGGAGTTCGTCGGCGTCGAGACGTTCCGTCCGATGCAGACCTGCGAGGCCCACCTCGCTGGTGCCGACCAGGAACAGCTCGTCCTTTTCGAGTTCGTACACCTGGTTGCGATCGGCGGGGAAGAACCCGGCATCGATCATCATGTCTTCGCGGACGAGCACGGGCACGATGGCGGGGACGAAACCGTGACCCATGAGCTTGCTCATCGTGTACTGCACCAAACCGAACTGAAGGCGCACCGCGTCGCCGAGGATGTAGGCGAACCGGCTGCCGGACATACGCACGGCACGATCGGTGTCGACGATGCCGAGGTGAACCCCGATCTCGGCGTGATCCATCGGGGGAGGCGCTGACTGCTCACCCCATTCCTTCTCGACCCGGAAGTCCTCCTCGCCGCCGTCCGGGACGCTGACGTGCGCCGGGTTCGGTAGCGGAAGGGTCATCTCGACGAGCGCCGCGTCGAGTTCGTTGAACTCGGATTCGAGCGTGGCCAGCCGATCCTTCAGCGCCTTCGCCGCTTCCTTCTTGGCCTCCCGCTCCTCTGGCACGGAGCGGCCGATCTCCTTGGACGCGGCGTTGGCCTCGGCCCGCAGATCCTCGACCGAAGCGAGCGCCTCGCGTCGACCTGCCTCCGTGGACAGGACTGCGTCGATCATCTCGGCCGATGCACCCTTGCGGATGACTCCGGCTCGGTAGTCCTCTTCTTCGCGGAGGCGCCGTAGATCGATCACGGGCGCCAAGGTAGCGCCGACCGGAACCGTCGGCGGTCCGATCGAACGCGATACCGATTCAGTAGTTCAGCTCGATGAGCTCGCTACCGGCGTGGTCTGCCTCAGCATTGGACTTCATGGCGAAACCCATGATGCCGGACACCACGGCCATCGTCATCAGAAACCCAACGGGGATGACGACCAGAATGATGACGGCGAGGACGATGGCTCCGATCATCATTCGAGCCTAACCGACATAGCACCAAGCCTCGATCTCGACCTGTGCCCCGACCGGAAGCGCACGGACGGCGACGGCAGATCGGGCCGGCCGATGATCACCGAACTCATCGACGTAGACCCGGTTCATCTCCGCGTAGTCGGCCATGTCGACGAGGAAGACCGTGGTCTTGGTGACCGCGTCGAGCGTCGCTCCCTCGGCTTCGAGGAGGCCCGGAGGTTGGCGAATGCCTGGCGAAGCTCCGGTTCGAGCCCACCGTCGACAATGGCCCCATCGGCGATGCCGACCTGGCCGGAGCAGACCAGCCACGGCCCGGCCTTCACGAGCGGGGTATAGGGGCCGACCGGCTTCACGGGACCGTTCGCAGCGTTTCCTGGTTGTGCCATGGCTAGATGATGGCACCGATCGGCCAGTCGGGGCGACAGCCCGAACGGAGCCACCCTGCGGCAGCGACCGCCACGAACACGGCGTCCGAGCCGTTCACGGCCGGACGTTCCTCTGGCACGAGGTGAATCGTGATCGGCGGCGTGTCCACCGCTCGAAGGATGCCGAAGCTCCGGATGGTGAGATCGTGGACCTGTCCTTCGTCGTCGACGGCGAGCGCCTCGCTGGTCAACCAAGACCACGCCATGTGGGCGGCACCGATGCAATACGAACGAAGCACCACCTCGTCCAGGATCTCACCGCATCGAAGGGTGACGGTGATGCCGGACTCGTCGACGACAGCTTCTGCCACGGCGCCGTCCGGGGAGGTGACGGGACCGGCGACACCCGTCGCTCCGGCCAACAGGACGACCGCCTCCGCCCAGCCCGCAGCCGCGGATGTCGAGCGAGGTCGGCGGCCCGAACACACTGCGCTCCTCGACCGTCAAACCCGGGCGCAACAGCGGCGATGGCCTGGCGCACACCCGGCGTCCGGACAACACGGATGGACCCCGTCCCATCCGCCGTCGCCCAGCCGGCAACGGGCGGTCGCTTCGGCCCGGATTGCACCGTGAACTCTCGGCTGGCCAACGCCAGAACGGGTCGGCCGTGACTCGTCCGCGAGCCGTCGTGCGATCTCGGGGACCGGACTCGCCCCCTTGGCCCCGAACGCACCACCGTTGGCAACCGGATCGGCAGGATCGCCACCAGGCGAACACCACGAGGCGTCGGTCTCGAGGTATGCCGGTTCGACCCAGGTGGTCCGGAGTGCCACGGCATCGGCCGGGCGTCCTTCGGGAAGGTCGAGCGGCCACCTGTGCTCCATCGTGGTTCGACGACCCTGCACCTTCTGTGCTGCGGACCTGGCTTCGGCGATCGTGGCGCCGATCACCCACGAACCATCGGCGCCTGGTACCGCCACGATGGCATCGTCAGGCGCGGTGTCGACGGCGAAACCACCACGCCCGAGCGCGACGTCGGGGTCGACCCGTTGGGCGACGCGACCTTCGAGCCCGGCACGGCGCGACGCCGCTGCCAGATCCCGCGATGCCCGATCCTGCGATGTGTCACCGCTCGGGGCCCCGGCTGATCCCAGGAGCGTGACGAACGTCTCGGCTGCCTCGACGATCGTGTGCCATCCGGTGCACCGGCAGAGGTGAGCGAGCAGAGCCTGCTCGACACTGCCGCGATGGAGATCGGACTTCCGCTCGAGTGCATCGAGACGAACCACGATGCCGGGCGTGCAGAAACCACACTGACTGCCGCCGGTTGCACAGAACGCCTCGCCCCACGCGGTCCGCCGCTCCGGGTCGAGGCCCTCGACCGTGGTGATCGAGCGGCCCCTCACCCGCCTCGCCGGCGTCACACACGCCACGCGAGGCTGACCGTCGACCAACACCGTGCAACACCCGCACTGCCCCTGCGGACTGCAGCCGTCCTTGACCGAGTGGATTCCAGCGGCGCTCAGCACATCGAGAAGGCTCTGGCCCGCCTCTGGGAACGACACCTCGACCCCATCGACGACCAACTCGACCGTCGAACCGACCGCAGACGCTGAGGCATCGGGCACAGACGGATCGGACACGGCGCGAGGATACGGTTCGCTGCTGTGGCCAGCGCCCGCTCACGACGTGAATTCCTCCGGGACGCCACCATCACCGGGGCCTCACTGGCGCTTCTCGGCGCCTGTTCGAGCGACTCGAACGCGCCGGACCTCGAGCTGGTCAGGCTCTTCAGCTCCGACAACGTGATCGTCGCCGGTCGACCGCAGCGACTTCCGTTCGGATTGGTGGACAACGGCGCACCGGTCGTCGGAGAAGGGGGCAGTGTCGACGTCCGAGTGCTGTTGAACGGCGACGTGATCGACGATGTCGTCGTGCCGTCCCGCCTCGTCACCCACGATCATCCCGATGGAGACGGCGAGCGCGCCGCACGAACACGCCGGACGTCGTCCGGTACTTCCCTCTCCGGACAACGCTGCCCGAGCCCGGCATCTACGACATCGAGGTCGGCATCGACGGTCGGACGATCCTCCTCCCGGTGCAGGCCTTCGATCCGGACGAGGTCGACATCATCGTGCCCGGGCGAGCGGTTCCCCGATCTGGATACACCGACGCTGGCTCTACCGGGCCCGATGGATCCCCTCTGCACGTTGTTCGACGGGCCATGCCCCTTTCACGAGCACACGGTCGCCGAGGTCCTCCAGGCCGGAGAGCCGCTCGCGTTCTTGATCGCTACGCCGGCTTACTGCTCCACCTCGTATTGCGGACCCGTCCTCGAGACGCTGATCGCCTCGGCCGGCAACTTCCCGTCGATCCGAGCCGATTCACCTCGAGGTCTACGAGAACCCACGCGAGGTCGACGGTGACCTGGCCGATCCGAACCTGCGACCCGTCTCGGCGTTCGCCGAGCTGGGGCTCACGTTCGAACCCTCGTTGTTCCTGGTGGACCGAGACGGCGTGCTCGTCGATCGCATCGACAACGTGTTCGACAGCGCCGAACTCGAGTTGGCCCTGGCCGGCATCGCTTGAGAGCAGAACAGGATCAGGAGAACGACTGACCGCAACCGCACGAACGCTGGGCGTTCGGGTTGTCGATGGAGAATCCGGTCTGCTGGAGACCGTCCTTGTAGTCGAGCGTGGCACCGGTGAGCATGGTGGCACTGGTGGAGTCCACCACGACCTTCACGCCGTTGGCCTGCTCGGAAGCGACGTCGTCATCGGCGATCTCGCCATCGAAGAACATCTCGTAGCTGAAGCCGGAGCAGCCGCCAGGACGTACGGCGACGCGCAAGGCCAGCTCTTCACCCTCTTGGTCCAGAAGCTCTCGGACCTTCGTTGCTGCTGATTCGGTGACCGTCATCATCGCGAGACCTCACAATTCGTCGTGAAACCTGATTCTACCGGAGACGTGCGGTTCGAAGCACGTCAGGTGGGGCCAATAGACTGGGTACATGTCCGAACCCCTACCCACCAGCGAAGCGATCATGGAGATCCTGCGCGGGGTCATCGACCCGGAGCTCGGCAGCGACATCGTCGATCTCGGTATGGCCAAGGGCGCAACCATCGCGGACTCGGGCGCTGTCGTCGTCACGATTGCACTCACCACGATGGGTTGTCCGCTGCGAGCCCAGATCCGCAACGACACGAAAGCTCGGATCGCTTCGATGCCCGGTGTCACCGACGTCAGCATCGACTGGACCGAGCTGTCGAGCGACGAGAAGGCCGCCACGATGGAGCGGGCCAGGAAGAACTGCAGCCGATCAGGCCGGGCCCACCGCGATCCCGGCCACCACGCGAGTCCTGGCGATCTCGTCCGGAAAGGGTGGCGTCGGCAAGTCGTCTGTCACCGTCAACCTCGCTGTCGCCCTGGCCCTGCGGGGATTCAACGTCGGACTGATCGACGCCGACATCTGGGGCTTCTCTGTTCCGCGCATGCTCGGCATCGAGGGCCGGCTCGATGCCGAGGTACGAGGCGACCAGAAGATCATCAAGCCCCATTCACTCCCGATGGGTCCGGGTCGCCTCGACGTCGTCTCGATGGGTTTCCTGGTCGAGGACGAGGAGAGCGCTCTGCTCTGGCGGGGCCTCATGCTCAATCGTGCTGTCCAACACTTCCTCGAGGATGTCGCCTGGAACGATGACCTCGACTACCTCCTCATCGACATGCCCCCGGGCACCGGCGACGTGGCGATGGGCCTGGCCAGAATGCTCCCCCGGGCCGAGATGCTGGTGGTCACGACACCGGCCACCGGGGCCCAGAAGGTGGCCGCCAGAGCGGTGTCCATGGCACGCAAGTCCCACACCCGTGTGGCCGGAGTGATCGAGAACATGTCGGTCTTCGTCACCGAGGACGGTCGCGAGTACCCGCTGTTCGGAACCGGCGGCGGCGCGGCGCTTTCCGAAATGGCGGGGGTTCCCCTGATCGGGTCGGTGCCGATCGAGCCTGCCGTCTCGCTCGGCGGCGACACCGGGCGACCAGCTGCACTCGGCGAAGGTCCAGCGGCAGCCGCGTTCGCGTCGATCGCCGAGCGCATCGTCACCGACGTGTCGCCTCCGGTCGAGATGGCAGGCTGCTCGGCCCGGATGCTCGAGCACGCAATCGCGGCGCTGGATGCCTCCGGGGCGCTCGAGGCTCTGGACGCGGAAGAAGCGGCAAAACCCTGACAGTTGCGGGAATCAGGTGGCGCCGTCGTCCGGTGTTCGCACGACCTGCAGCTTCGCCGACAACAGGCTGGACGAGGGGATCAGCACCGATCCGGCTCCGACCTGGACCTCCGCCGCGGTGGGATGCATGGCGACAACGGGACCGGTGACCCGATCGGTGCCGCTCCCGATCGTGATGACGTCGCCGACTCGAACCAGGCGCCGTACAGCTCGTGTGCTCGCGACCTCGGAGGCAACCGTCCGGCCACCGAGGCCAACCAACAACGTGAAGCTGGCGGCAACGGCGAAGAACGTGGCGGCGACACCCAGGTTCACAACGGTGGTGTCGACCCCGAGCGTGCCGACTGCGAGCAGCACCGCCATGACCAGAATCAAGCCTCGGGCAGCTCCGGTCGCCTGGCGCTGAACGGTGGTCGACGCCCTGGCCAGCGCCTTGCCGAGACCGGCGACGACGAATGACGACAGCACGTTGGCGAGAATGACGATGATCGCCGCGGTCAGGACCTTGGGAATGAAGCTGACCGCGTCGTTTCGGAGTTGTGTCACGGCGTCTGGCTGGATGATCCCGAGGGCCACCAGGAGACCGCCGACGATTCCGAACGAGAACGCAAGGCTCGACAACGGCCCAACCGCGTCGCGTAACGGCTCCGGCCGACTCGGTTTCCCGAGCGTCATGGCCACGATCCTCGACAGCACGATGCCGACGACAAAACCTCCGCCGATCGCAATGGCCACCGCTATCCAGTCATTCGTGGTCATACGTCATCCTTTGTTGTCATCGTCGTCGTCGGTGAAGAGGAGTCTCGACGTCTCCCATCCTGCCCCGAACACGTCGGCGAAATACCCGAACACCTGCCGAGACTCGAGGCTGGCCAACACTCCGGCTTCGACACGATGGGCCAGGTCCTCTGGCGGAGCGAGCACTGCGAGCAGCGCATCCCGCAAGCTCGAACCGGCATCTGCCGAGGCGAGATCCTCGAGATCGGATGCACAGCGCTCGCAGGTCGAGACATGCTTGTCCACATCCTCGTCGATGTCGCCGGCGAGCCACTCTCGCAGGGCTCGTTTCGAAGGGTGGCGCCAGATCATTGCCACTCCTTCAACGCGTTGCCGAGGAAACGCCTCGCACGAAGCAGGCGTGTCTTGATCGTCGGCAGCGGAACGTCGAGTACCTGGCTGATCTCGTCGTAGGACATGCCCTCCAACTCACGCAGGACGACGATGCTGCGCGAAAGGTCGTCGAGCAGATCCAACGCTCCGACGAACTCGTCGACAACCGCAGCACCCTCGACTCTGCGTTCGGTCGATCGTTCGTGGACGATGGGCGCCTCTGGCATCTCATTGGGATCACTCAGGATGAAACGTCGCGTCCGCAGCGTGGAGATCGCAGTGTTGTGGGCGATTCTCATCACCCATCCTCGAAGCGAGGAATCACCTCGGAACGTCGGCAGCGCCATCCACGCCTTCAGCATGGTCTCCTGCGTGACGTCCTCGGCCAGCGCCCGATCCCGCATGATCGACAGCGCCAAACGGAAGACGGCATCGCTGTGGTCGACCATCAACGCACGAAGGTCATCGGGATCCGGTTCGGTGTGTGGACCCTCCGCCGAGATCTCGGAATCCGTCCCCGTCGTCGGGCGCGTGGCCCACAGCACGGGGGCTCCCGGGCTGGAGACGAAACGTCGAACTGCGATGAGAAACAGCGAGCGCATGGTGCTGATCACGACGCTGGGATCCTAGGAAAGTCGCGGATCAAATGCTGAGCAACGCACCATCGGACCACTAGCGGAGTGTCGCCGCAGCGTCTTCGTCGCGAACCCACCAAGCAGCGATCAGCGCAGGGATGAAGAGCAGAGCCGACACCCAGAACGCGGCTTGGTACGCCCTCAAGCCGGGATCGGCCGCGTCGACGGCGACTCCGGCCAGCACGGCAGCGGTCAGCGCCACCCCGAAGGCCGGGGCGGCCTGGCGGTTGGCGCTGAACAGTGCCGTCGCCTGTGCCGTGTCAGCGACGCTGGTCTGGGCGTACACCGCGGTCTGGATTGCGATGAAGGCGAACCCGAGCCCCAGCCCTCTCGCAAACATGAACGCCCTGACCGTCCAGAGGCCGGTGTCGAGATCGAACTGGGCCATCCCGATGCCGATGACGAGTGCCGCCGTGAGCCCGATCAGGAGCAGGCGGCGCGGTCCGATCCGCCGATAGAGGACCCGCCCGACCAGTTGGGATGAGAACCACACACCAACTGCCTGGGGAAATGTTGCCAGTCCAGTCTCGAGCGCCGAGAAGCCGCGCAGCGACTGGAGATACACCGGCAAGAGGAAGATGAGGCCGACGAAGGCGGCGTACGTCGGGAATGCGAGGATCTGGATCGACCGGAAGATGGGAGCACGGAGCAGCTCGAATCGCAGCAGTGGATCGGGCCGCCTCCGCTCGAACAAGGGCAGAGCGACCAGCGACCCGACACCCGCAATCACCGAGATCACGACGACGGGTGAGGTCCATCCGAGGGCTCGGGCAACCGTGATGCCATAGAGCGTTGCGCCGAGGCCAACGCCGGCGAGCAGGAAGCCGATGAGGTCGAATCGGGCGCGGGTCTCGGAGCGGAAGTCGCGGATGACGAGCCAACCCACGGCAAACGCGATCAGGCCGAGCGGAACGTTGACGTAGAAGATCCACCGCCAACTCAGGTACTCGACGATCGCTCCCCCGAGCACCGGCCCGATTGCCGGGGCGATCACGGCCACGGTGATGACAGCGGTCGCTGCCTTTGCCCGTTCGTTCTGCGGAAAGGCCCGGTAGAGCATGGCGGCACCGAGCGGCCCCATCACACCGGCTCCGACTCCCTGGAGAATCCGAAAGGAAACCAACTGCTCGAGCGACTGGGACAGCCCGCAGAGCGCCGAGGCCAGGGTGAACAGCGTGAGAGCAGAGAGGAAGACCTTTCGGGCCCCGAAACGATCGGCGGCCCAACCCGAGGTGGGGATGAAGACGGCCAGCCCGACCAGGTAGCCGATGATCGCCCGATCGATCTCGGCGTCAGTGACGCCGAATGCCGTGGCCAGGGTCGGGATCGCCACATTCACGATCGTGCCGTCCAGGATCTGCACGAACAGCGTGAGCACGAACACGACGATCATCGCTTGCTTGTACCGCTCATCGTCGAGATTCCTGCGGGCCGGCATCACGTCGACGCTAGGTCGGAATCGATTCTTGGACGAACGAGGTCTGGCCCACAAGATGCCGGCCGGTCGGGAGCTTCGAGGTTTCTCGCGACCAAACCGAGGTGCCGGTCGTCCATCACTTGACCGCCTTCACGGCGGCCCAACCACCACAGGAGTTCACCACCATGGGCACATTGGCAGTCGACATCGACTTCGACGGCATCTTCACCGAGACATTCGGTGACATCGCCGACTTCATCCCGAAACTCATTGCGTTCCTGCTGATCCTCCTGATCGGCATGTTCATCGCCCGAATCGTGCGTCGCGCAATCGGCTCCCTCCTGACCCGGGTGAAGTTCGACAGCTACATCGACAAGGCCGGAATCGGCGCACCTCTCCAACGTGCAGGGTTCGCCGACAGCGGTCGATTCGTCGCCCAGATCATCTACTACCTGATCGCGCTCCTCGTTCTGAAGCTCAGCCTGAGCGCATTCGGCGACAACGACATCTCCGACGCACTCGACGGCATGATCGCCTTCATCCCCAAACTCATCGTCGCGATCATCATCGTGATCGTCACCGGCCTCGTGGCCAACGCCGTGCGCAACATGATCCAGCCTGGTCTGGCTGGAGTCGACCACGGCGAGACACTCACCAAGCTCGCCGTCGGCGCCATCTGGATGATCGGCATCTTTGCCGCCATCGATCAGATCGAGTTCGCCGAGGACATCGTCGACACCTTGTTCACCGCAATCGTCGGCAGCCTCTCCGCCATCCTCGTGCTGAAGTTCGGCATCGGTGGCGTGTGGGCTGCTCGTGACCGCTTCTGGCCGAACGTGTACGACCGCCTCAGCGGCTCGGACACGCCGAACCAGAGCGTCTGACGCAGCCACCTCGGGGCATGTGCACCCGAGGGGCCGGCTTCGTTCCGGCACCTGGGCGACGGTGTCGGAACGAAAAGAAGAAAGGACCCGGCCGGCGGCCGGGTCCTTTCGCGTTCGGGGTGCTGCCTTCGTGGGAGGTTCCACCGCCACAGGACGATGCCGTGGCGCCGGACTACATCCCCAGATAGGCCTTGGCGTTCTCGATGTACTGGCCGTGGCCCGGAGCGATCGACTTGAGGCGATAGCTCTTGACCCGCGTCGGCAGGTCCTCTGGAATCCCGGCTTCGAGGTGGTCACCCGGAATCAGCGAGCGTTCCTGCTCGAGGATGTACATGTACGAGCCGGCATCGGCATCGAGTGCCATGGCGATGACGCGGAACTCGGTGGCATCGATCTTGTAGCCGTCGCCGATGACATCGTCTGCACCGTCGAAGCCGGCGGGAGCGACGAGCATCGCACCCGTCTTCTTCTTCAGAGCGACGGCGCCGGCCGCGTACTCGGGGCGGATGTCGGTCATGATGATCCAGCGAATCCGATCGCCGCCGCATCCACACACGACGTCGAGGTGCTCGACGTCGCCGGGTCCAGGATCGACGATCACGATCTCGTCGATGCCGATCAGATACGTGTTGAGACCCGGCTCGTCCTCGTCCTCACCCTTGTTGGCGATCCGCCGCACGAGCGGGCTGAGCGCACGGGCGACACCCGGTGTGATGGGTGGCGGTGGTGTTGGTTCTTCGATGGTCATCTGTGGTGTCTCCTCCGCAGCGAGACGTCAGCTGAGCTCGGCTCGAGACGACGGAGGACCGGCGTCGGTGTCGTCGACGATGTCGACATCCACCACGTCACGCCTGAACCCCATCGTCCCGCGGCCGAAGCGCAGGTTGGGCCGGATCCAGGGTTGGATCCGGTGTAGAACGACCGGGCGAGCGAGCGCACGCACCGGGGGAAGAAGCAGCAAGAGACCGGCCACGCCCGTGACGAGCCCAGGGATGATCATCAGCAGGGCGCCGAAGCTGACCATGGCCCGGTCGGCTGTGCGAGATTCGTCGATCGGGGTGTCGGCGAAGCGGTCGCCGGCGAGGTGATCGAGACCCGAGTTGTGGACCGCAGCTGCAACCGACGACTCGACGAGGGAGGCAGCAGCCCGCCGGAACACGACGATGCCGGCCACGGTCAGCAGGATGAGAGCGAGGGCAACGGACTGCCCGCCGATGACATGCGCCAGCTGAGTCGCGGCAAGGTACTCGATCGCCACGATGGCGAAGGCAGCAACAGCGGGACGCGACAACATGGCCCTTCAGTCTACCGGGCACCCATCCGAGCCAGACGGCGTCGCATATCCTCGACCTGTGCCTGCCGAACATCCACCGTCTGTTGATGCGCTTGCCCGCTCCATCACGGGCGTAGATCTTCCGCCACCGCTGCGGGTGCGCGCCGCTCGGGAGGCGATCGCGGCCGGCGCGGCAGACCAGGTCGACCAGATCGCCCGTCGGATCGAACGCGAGTTGTTGACACCGGTCGTGAATGCCACCGGTGTGCTGCTGCACACGAATCTCGGCCGGGCACCGATCAGCCATGTCTCGGCGGCAACGGCCCAGAACCTCGAACTCGACCTCGAGACCGGGAAACGGGGAAGCCGGCAGACCGGGGTCGGTTCTCTGCTGGCAACTGCATGCGGGGCCGAGGCGGCGCTCGTGGTCAACAACTGCTCGGCCGGCCTCCTGCTGGTGCTGTCCGCGCTCGCCACCGGCCGCGGCGTCGCGGTGAGCCGCGGCGAACTCGTCGAGATCGGCGGAGGCTTCCGAGTACCAGACGTCATGGCCCAGTCAGGCGCAGACCTCGTCGAGGTGGGCACGACCAACCGGACTCGTCTGTCCGACTTCGCCCGTGCTGCGGCCGACCACGATCTCGCGTTGACCCTGCACGTCCACCAGTCGAACTACCGGATCGTCGGCTTCACCGAGACCGTCACCGTTGCCGCACTCGCCACCCTCGACGTACCCGTGGTCGCCGACATCGGTTCCGGCCTGCTCGACGCCGCATGCCCGTGGCTCGACGGGACACCGCCGGCGTGGCTGGCCGACGAGCCGGCAGCGAAGCAGACCCTCGCCGCCGGCGCTTCGCTCGTGGTCTTCAGCGGAGACAAGCTGCTCGGCGGCCCCCAGGCCGGCATCATCGCCGGGGACGCCGAGTTGGTTCGTCGTTGCGCCGCCCATCCGCTGGCCCGTGCCGTTCGTCCCGGCGGCCTCGTGATGGGCGCGCTGCAGGCCACAGCGCTCGCCTATCTGCGCCGGGACGGCGACGCCATCCCGTTCTGGCGGATGGCGGCCGCCCCGGTCGACTCGTTGCGAGCCCGAGCTGAGACCATCCTCGACGCGCTTCCTGCGACCGTGCCGCTCGTCTCGATCGTCGACACCGAAGCCGTGCCCGGCGGGGGGACTCTGCCGACAGTCACGATCCCGAGCGTCGGGATCCGGATCGTCGGCGACCATCTCGACACTCTGCGAGCTCGCGACTTCCCGGTCATCGGACGAGTGATCGACGATCACACCGTGCTCGATCTTCGCTCCGTCGCTCCGGAACAGGATGACGAACTGATCGCAGCGGTCGCCGTTCTGGTCGACCGCTCGTGACGGTCATCGCCACGGCCGGGCACGTCGACCACGGCAAGTCGACCCTCGTCCGCGCACTCACGGGAATCGACCCGGACCGCCTGGCCGAGGAGAAGGCTCGAGGCCTCACCATCGATCTCGGATTCGCCAATCTCGACCTCCCGTCTGGTCGCGAACTGTCCTTCATCGACGTTCCCGGCCACATCCGATTCCTCCGCAACATGCTCGCCGGCGTCGGTGCCGTCGAGGGCTGCCTCTTCGTCGTTGCCGCCACCGAGGGGTGGAAGCCACAGTCAGAGGAGCACCTCCGGATCCTGGATCTCCTCGGCATCCAACACGGCGTCGTCGCGCTGACGAAGATCGATCAGGTCGACGACGACCTGCTCGAATTGGCCCAACTCGACGTGGCCGAACACGTCGAGGGCACCTTCCTCGAAGGAGCGCCCGTGGTCCCGGTTGCGGCGACCGAAGGGCACGGACTCAGCACACTCGGACGGGCGCTCGACGATCTGATCGAACGGATGGGAGAACCGACCGACCACGCCCGCCCACGCCTGTGGGTCGACCGGGCCTTCGCCCCGGCGGGCGCGGGCACGGTGGTCACCGGCACACTCACCGGCGGTTCGCTCGCCACCAACGACGTGATGTCGGTCCTCCCCGGCCGAGGCTGAGGCGCGGGTGAGAGGACTCCAATCCCACCATCGAGATGCCGACACCGTGCCCGCAGGCAATCGTGTCGCCGTCAATCTCACCGGAATCAGCCACCATGACCTCGGCCGGGGGTCCGTGCTCGTGAGAGCCGAACAGTGGCACCAGTCCAGGATGCTCGACGCCGAGCTCCGGGTGCTGCCATCGCTCAGTCACGAGGTCGGCCGACGTGGCGCCTACGCCGTGTATTTCGGATCAGGTGAGTTCCCGGCCAGAGTGCGAGTACTCGGCACCAACACCCTTGCTCCCGGATCGACCGGATCAGTCAGAATCCACCTCGAGCGCCCTTTGCCACTCGTCCCGGGCGACCGTTTCATCCTCCGGGAGAGCGGCCGGGACGAAACGATCGGAGGCGGCGAAGTCCTCGACGTCGAGCCAACGCTGCCCGCCTCCAGGGCTCGCCCCGACCGGTCCATCGAGCGCCTCGTGGCCGAACGAGGCTGGGTGCGAGCCGACCATCTGACACGGTTGGTCGGCCACCACGTGCCGGCGACTGTCGAAGGATGGGTCGTGGCTCCTGAAGCACTGACCTCGATGCAGGTCCAACTCGTCGAGCGGATCCAGGCTGCCGACGCGCTCGGTCTCGACCTCGCTTCACTCGACGATCGGGAACGAGCGGCGATCGAGTCCATCGACGACATCGAGATCTCGGCCGGCCGGGCCACCCTCGGCGTGCCGGACGATCCCCTCGCCGATCACCCGTGGCTGGCTCTGCTGGTTGCCAACCGGTTCACTCCTCCCCCGCCCGACGACATCGATCGCGGTGAGGTCCGGGAACTGGTCAGACGGGGCACCGTGATCGAGCAGGACGGTGTGTACTTCGCCGCCAGCGCGCTCGAGGAGGCCGCCGGGCTCCTCGCGACGAAACTTCGCGGCTCCGACGGGATCACGGTGGCGGAGGTCCGTGACCTACTCGGCACGTCACGCAAGTACGTGCTGCCGATCCTCAACTACTTCGACAACAACGGCATCACTCGCCGTCGCGACGATCTGCGCATCGCCGGCCCGCGGCTGCCAGAGCTCTGAACCGCCGGCCTGAAGTGTTCTTCAGTTGTTGCGGGCCTGGAACTGCTCGCGACGCTCGGCCTCGGTGCTGCCACCCCAGATGCCGTGCTGCTCACGAATGGTGAGGGCGTACTCGAGGCAATCGATCCTGACGGAGCATTCCTGGCAGATCTCCTTCGCCCGCTCCTCACGCATGCGTTTCTCGGATCGACGCTCGATGCGGGGAGGCGGAAAGAAGATGATCTGGTTCGGGCCGCGGCAAGCGGCCCGTTGTTGCCAATCCGCGACTTGCTGCATGGTCATGGAATCACGCCTTCCTAGTGCGAAAGGCCCACAATCCCAGATTGTGACGGATAGCACAAGACCCAATTTGCGATCGGGTCAACTCCGCTCTCGATAGTCCTTGGCGCCGCCCTCTTCCGGTTCGACCTCCAACACCAGTCGATCGATCCCGACGACCCGCACCCGGTCGCCGGCAACGAGCGGTGTGGCCCGATTGGTGACGGCTCTCCACGGAGCTTCGTTGATCTGCACCATTCCATCGGGCGACAGCTCCGTCATGGCGATTCCCATGGTCCCGATCATCCAACCTCGACCGATCGTCGGAGTCGAAAAACGAGTACGAACCATCGACGGCATACCGGAATAGGCGTAGAGCGCTGCCCCGACGATGCCGAACCCGATCGTGACCCACGACATCGACAGACCGTCGTAGAGAAACAGCGTGCCCAGCGGTGAAGAAGACCATGCCGACGGCGGTGTAGAACCGCGGGATGTTGGTCTGGATGTCGACGGCAAACGCCAGGATCGAGACCACCAGGAGGATCAGTCCGATCGGACGAACCGGCAACACGCCGAGTCCATAGCTGCCGAGACCGAACAGACCGGCGGCGATCACTCCGGCGACACCGACGCCTGCGGTGAAGAGCTCGAACACCAACAGCATCAGACCGCCGGCAAAGAACAGATAGGCGACTTCGGGGCTGGCGGCGGTGTGGAACAGTTGTCCCGACAGGGTCAGTTGCCGGAACTGCGCTTGACCGAGCTGCGCCGGATCGTCCTCGGATGGCGTCGGGGCCTGGAAGCCGGCGACGTTCCGGACGAATTCTCGCAACACCGAGTTCGACTCGATCGAGCGTTCCAGCGCGCTCGTCGCTCTCGGGATTGTTCAACCGGTCGCCTGCATCGGGGGCGATCCCGAGCTCGATCACCTCGCGAGCACCGATCGTCGCGTTCTGAAGGCGTTCGGTCGCCGAGCCGAAGGCAGCGTCGAAGTCGCTCGACGGCAGACGCTCGGCACCGGAGTCGCCGATCTGGGATCCGGCGGCTACGCCGATCACGTCCATCACACCCAACAGCTCGGCAGCCCCGCCGAATGCAACAGCACCGCTGGGACCGACCCAGCCGAGCGTCTGGAGGTCGGTGTCCCGAAACCGCTCCGCCAACTCGAGGTAGCGCTCGTCGTCGAGCACACTCGCCTTGGAGTCGATCTGCAGGAGAACGGCCAGCGCGCCGTCGGCCTCAGCAGCATCGAGTTCGTCGATCAAGAAGTCGAACATCACGGGGTCGATCAGACCCGAGACCTCGAGGATGCGGATCTGACCGGCAGGAGCTCTGGTCGGCCTCGCCAGGGTCGGACTGTGCCGACACGGATGTGCCGAAGGTCATCAGTCCGGTCCCGACGACGACCAACAGCACCGCTAGCCTCTTGCGGAGTGACCGCCGTTGACTTCTTTTCTGCATCGAGAGTCCTGATCGTTGCCGGCAAAGGGGGCGTGGGCAAGACAACGGTAGGGGCAACGGTCGGCATCGCGGCTGCTCGGGCCGGTCTTGCGGACTCATGTGGTCGAACTCGAGGGACGCAGCAATCTCGGAATCCCCTTCGGCGTCGACAAGCTCGGGAGCAAGCCGACCATCCTGATCGAGGAACACGACAACGGCGGCCTGCTGCGCGGAAGCCGCTTGACCCCGGACCAGGCGCTCGGCGACTACCTGGTCGACCATGGCCTGAGAATCGGTGGACGGCTGGCCAAGATGAGCGCGATCGAGCTCGTCACGACGACCGCTCCGGGGATCCGGGATCTGCTCACGCTCGGCAAGATCCGTTCGCTGGAGGAGTCACGACGACGACGATCTGATCGTGGTCGACGCACCGGCGGCCGGTCACGCCGTGTCGTTCCTCCGAGCCGCCGCCGGCATGGCGGCGTCGGCGCCGAGCGGGCCGATTCGCGACCAGGCCGACCACGCCCTGGCCATGCTCGCATCACGGGCGCGATGCCGTTTGATGCTCGTCACCATCCCGGAAGAAACACCGGTCACCGAGCTCGTCGAGACCGCTTTCAGAGTCAAGGACGAGGTCCACGTCCACCTCGCTCCTGTCGTGGTGAACAGTGTCTGGCCCGAGATCCGGGGCCTCGAGAAGGCAGCCAGGGAAACGGGGAAACGGGCCAGCGATGCTCGAGCGAATCGCCGGTCCGCCGCCGCCTACCGAATGGCCAGGCAAGAGCAACAACGGTTGCGAGATCGAACGGCTGGCGATCCGATCTCCCGCTGCCCCAGATCGAGTTGCCGTTCGTGTTCACGACCGACCTCGGCCGCGCCGATCTCGATGCGTTGGCCGCCACGTTCACCGACCAGATCGAGGCGATTGATCAATGAGCGCCGTCGATGGAATCGACCAAATGATCCCCCTCGAAAGAATCCACCGATGAGCACCGACTCCCCCGATCCACTCTCTGTGCTCGACTCGAGCCCCGTGGTCCTGTGCCTCGGCCCCGGCGGGGTCGGCAAGACCACCACCGCGGCCGCCCTCGCCGTCGCTGCCGCCCAAGCGGGGAAGCGGGCAGTGGTCCTGACGATCGACCCGGCCCGTCGACTCGCCGACGCCATGGGTCTGTCAGCCGCCGGCGGGAAGACGCTCGACAACAGCGCACGCCGAGTCGATGGACCGTGGCCCGGTGAGCTCTGGGCGTCGATGCTCGACCCAGCAGCGACGTTCGACGACCTGATCCACGAACACGCGTCGACGACAGTTCAGGCGGACCGCATCATCGGCAATCGTCTCTACCAGAACTTGACCACCAGTCTGTCCGGGACCAACGAATACATGGCGGCAGAGCGGCTGCGAAGCCTGCATCTCGATGACCGTTTCGACGTCGTGATCGTGGACACGCCACCGTCCAAACACGCCTTCGACTTCCTCGACAGCCCCGCTCGTCTGACCCGCTTCTTCAATCATCGCCTCTACAAGTCCGTTCTTGCTCCGCGACGCGGCTTGCTGAAGGCGATGAACACGGCGACCAACCTCATGATGCGGGCGCTGAGCCGGATCGTGGGCGCCTCGTTCGTCGAAGACGTGATCGACTTCTTCGATGCGTTCGAGGGCATCGACCGCGGGTTTTCGAAGCGGGCGGGCGAGGTTTCCGAACTGCTCGTCGACCCGTCGACGGCCTATGTGGTCGTGAGTGCTGCCCGCCACGACCCGCTCCGGGAGGCCACCTGGATCGGTGCGAGCTTCCGCGACCGGAAGCGGCGGGTCGCGCTCCTGGTCGTCAATCGCTTGACGCCGTCATTCGACCCACCGGGCGAGGAGTTCAAGACCCACGCTGCGGCACAGAAGAACCTGCGTCAGCTGAATGCACTCGCCGAAGCCGAACGACATGCGATCGCCGATCTGGCTGCGACCATCGAGGCGGAGGCAATTGCGCTCGTGATCGAAGAACCGAACACCGTCACCGACATCGCGGGCGTCACGAGCATCGCGGCCCAACTCCGAGGCGCTGCGCCGACCATGGTCGGCTGAGCGATGCGTTTGCTCAGCTGGCTTCGGCCTGCTGCTCGTCCAGAGCTTCGACGCCGTCTTCGAGGCTTTCGGTGACCGGTACGATCCGGTCGAATCCCGTGGTGTGGAGCAGACGGATCAATGCCGGACGATCACAACTCACCGCGACCGCGCCTTCGGCTTCGCGCACCTTGCGAATGCCACCGATCAGCGCACCGAGCCCCGCGGAGTCCATGAAGGGGACGTCGGAGAGGTCGATCAGCAGCCGCTCGGATTCGGCCAGATTCGTGAGCGCCTCACGAAACGAACCGACTGTGTAGGCATCGATCTCACCCGATGGGCGACACAGCGTGTAGTCGTCAGTTTGTTCGATGTGGATTTCGAGCACGGGTGGTCCCTCACAGAACGGTGGAGATCGAGACGGCAATGCTATCGCCTCGGGGTGAGCGCCGTTCCACGGGCAGGTTCCTCGGGCACGATTCAGAGGGCTACGCTCCCCGTCGTGAACGGAATCCTTCTTGCCACCGACTCCGATGCTGTGTTCAACGAGGTCGATGCTTCGCTCGGCACCGCCGACGTCACCGTCTCCCGCGTGCGAGCCGGCAGCCACGTCCTTGCCGGCCGTACGGGAGTTGAATCCTGCACTGGTGTTGCTCGATCTCCAGATCGGCAACATGGGTGGTGTGGCCACGTCGCTCGCCATCAAACAGGAGGTCGGAGCCGGGCGTCTCGAGAATCGGCCCGTTGCGCTGTTGCTCGACCGGGCGGCCGACGTGTTTCTCGGCCATGGCTCCGAGGCAGACGGTTGGTTGATCAAGCCGTTGGATCCCCTGCGACTCCGCCGCCTTGCGTCGCAGCTTCTTGCCGGCGAGTCGCTTTTCGAGGGCATTTCCGCCTCGGCCTGAGATAACCTCTCGAGTTCGAAATACAAACGGGTTGTGGCGCAGCTTGGTAGCGCGCCTCGTTCGGGACGAGGAGGTCGGGAGTTCAAATCTCCCCAACCCGACCACACAGAGCAGCAAGCGCCCGGCCGTCGGCCGGGCGTCTCTGCTTTCCGGCACAGCGCTTTGCCGGCACAGGCGGCTGGCTGTCGCTGCGACTCGTCGCTCGATCCAGCAGGGACAGACGCGGAGACGTACGGTGTGTGCATGCTCGGAGAAGTACTCGCCGCGGTGCGAACCCAGGGATCGAGCATGCTTCGCGGCGCAATTGCCGGTGACGAGGGGCTGCGGCCGGACGAGATGGCCAGCGCCGATGATCTCGGGCTCTATGGGCCGGACAGCGTCGTCTGGCGAGTCCACGGCGACTCTGCGATGTTGATCGGCGGGCTGCGCTCGCTCCTGTTGCAGACGTTGCACCCACTGGCCATGGCCGGTGTGGCCGAGCATTCCGACTACAAACACGATCCGTGGGGTCGGTTGAACCGCACCGGGCGCTTCGTGGGAGCCACCACCTTCGGCTCGACTGCGACCGCAGAAAAGGCCATCGCCGTCGTCAGACGGGTGCACGAGCGGGTGACCGGCACCGCACCCGATGGCCGACCGTACGCCGCGAACGATCCCCACCTCCTGCTGTGGGTGCACGTCACCGAAGTCGACAGTTTCCTGCGAGCCTTCGACCGCTACGGCGTAGGACGCTTGCGCGACGCCGAACGAGATCAGTACGTCGCCGAGATGGCCGAGGTCGCCCGTCGATTGGGCAGCGAGACACCGCCAGAGACGGTGGCCGAACTCGACGCTTGCATCGGCGACTTCCGGTCCGAGTGCAAGGCCGGTCCTCAGGCGCGTGAAACGCTCCGATTCCTGTTGTTCCCACCAGTCCCGCTCATCGTGCGCGGCCCCTACGGCGTGCTGTCCGCCGGAGCGGTCACATTGCTTCCGCCATGGGCCAGGCGCGAGCTGCGCCTGCCGGTGCTGCCCCTTGTCGACCCGTTGGCCGTTCGACCCGCAGCCGCCGTGCTGACCCGAGCGATCGGCTGGCTGATGGCCGCCGACCCCCGCGAAGTCGAACTGGCCGATCGACTCCTGGTCGAGTGACCGCCGAACCCCCCTCCTTCTCCCGTCCTTGTTCTGCCCCGTCCTTGTTCTGCCCCGTCCTTGTTCTGCGGAGCGTGACCCTCAGTTCTGAGGCCTGTGTGCCGCAGAACGGGAAGGCGGGTCAGGGTGGGTCGGTGACGTAGCGCTGCGCCGCATCCTCGAGTGACAGCCCGAGCTGGTTCGCCAATGACGACAACCAGGCGAGGACATCGCCCAATTCGTGGAGCTGCTGGTCCGGGGTCCCTTTCCGGACGGCTTGGGCCAGCTCGCCGACCTCCTCGCAGAGCCAGGCCACGGTCGACGGCAGGCCACGCTCACGATCGTCCTCGCCGTAGAGCTCGTCCATCAACGATTGGAATCCGGCGATCTCCACCAGACTCAGCTGAGTTCGGCGGCGAGGATCTCCGCGATCTGCACGGTGTTGAGAGCAGCACCCTTGCGCAGGTTGTCACTCGCCACGAACATCGCCAGACCGTTGTCGACGGTCTCGTCGACCCGCAGTCGACCGACGATCGACGGATCGATACCGGCGGCCTTCAACGGCGTTGGCACGTCGTCGAGGATCACGCCCGGCGCAGCCGAGAGAATGCGCCGAGGCTTCCTCCACCGTGAGCGGACGCTCGAAACCGGCGTTGATCGACAGCGAGTGACCGGTGAAGACCGGAACCCGCACACACGTCCCCGACACCCGAAGATCGGGGATGTGGAGGATCTTGCGACTCTCGTCGCGCAGCTTCTGCTCCTCGTTGGTCTCGAGACTGCCGTCGTCGACGAGGGCCCCGGCCCAGGGAAGAGCGTTGTAGGCGATCGGCTCGACAAATGCCGAGGTGGGTCCCATGTCGACGCTGGAGCCGTCGTAGGTGAACGAGCGTGCGTCCCCTGCCTTCTCGACCTGCTGGGCGAGCTCCTCGACTCCGGCCAGTCCGGCACCGGAGACGGCCTGATACGTGCTGACGACGAGGGTGCGAAGTCCGGCGGCCTCGTGGAGCGGACGCAACACGGGCATCGCCGCCATGGTGGTGCAGTTGGGGTTGGCGATGATTCCCTTCGGACGATCGGCGACATCGGCGTCGTTGACGTCGGCGACGACGAGGGGAACATCAGGGTCCATACGCCAGGCCGACGAGTTGTCGATGACGACCGCGCCGGCGGCGGCGACCTTTGGGGCAAGGGCCAGAGAGGTCGAACCGCCGGCGGAGAAGATGACGATGTCGAGACCGGCGAAGTCGGCCGTCGAGGCGTCTTCGATCGTGATCCGTCCTGCCGTCGTATTCCGTGGTCCGGCCGGCGGAACGAGACGATGCGAACAACCGCAGTTCGTCGATCGGGTAGTTGCGTTCGGCGAGGATCGCTTGCACGACCCGACCGACTTGACCTGTGGCTCCGACAATTCCTACGCGCATGGCTGTCAGGCTAGACGGCGCAGACCGAAGGTCGACCGGATTTTCCACCCGCAGACACAACTTGTGAATGTGAAGCTCCGACCCCAATCGCGGGTTGGTCAGGCGTCGAGGCCGAATGCGGCGTGCAACAGCACCACCGCGTCCTCCGCTCGATCGGCGGCGACCACGCAGCTGACCCGAATCGCCGAGGTCGAGATCATCTCGATGTTGATCTCGTTGTCGGCCAAGGTCTCGAACATGGTCGCGGCCACGCCCGGATTGCTCTTCATGCCTGCGCCGATCACCGACACCCGGCCGATCGTCTCGTCCGTCGACACCTCAGAAATCCCGAGCTCGGCCAGAAGGCCGCCCTCGAGCAGCGCAACCGATCTGGCGACATCGTCGGTCGGCACGGTGAACGAGATGTCGGTCATGCCCTGATCCGACACGTTCTGCACGATCATGTCCACGTTGACGTTCTCGTTCGCCAACGCTCGGAAGAGTGCCGCAGACACACCGGGCCGGTCGGGAACGTCCGACACGGTCACCTTCGCCTCGGACAGATCGTGGGTGATCGCTCGGATGATCGGCTGTTCCATGGCGTTGGCTCCAGAGGTTCGTCCGCCGAGTTCGTCGACGATCGTGCCCGGCTCCCAGGTGAAGGCCGAGCGAATGTGCAGGGGGACTTGGTAGTTGTGAGCGACCTCGACCGATCGCATCGCCGGCTTCGGGCACCCCGTAGCGGTCATCTCGAGCAGTTCGTCGAAGCTGATCCTCGACATCTTCTGTGCTTTGTCGACCAGTCGAGGATCGGCAGTGAAGACGCCGGAGACGTCGGTGTACAGCTCACAGAGATCGGCGCCGAGGGTATGGGCCAACGCCACCGCCGTGGTGTCGGATCCTCCCCGACCCAGGAATGTGACGTCGCGCTCTGCCGACACGCCCTGGGATCCGGCGACCACGGGAACCATCCCCCATCGCCAGCGCCTCGCGGACCCGATCCGGGTTGATCTCCAGGATCTTGGCGTTGCGGTGATTGCTGTCGGTCAGGAAGCCGGCCTGGCTGCCGGTGAAGGAGTGGGCCTGCACCCCGGCCTCGGCGAGCGCGATGCAGATCAACGCACACGCCTTCCGCTCGCCCGCCGTGATGAGCATGTCCATCTCGCGCCCGGGCGGCGCTTTCGAGATCTCGGCTGCGATGCGCAACAGGTCGTCGGTCTCTTTCCCCATCGCCGAGACGACGAGTACGACATCATCTCCCCGACGTCGACAACGAGCGACATGATCGGCGACGATGCGCATGCGATCGGCGTCGGCCACCGAGGTGCCACCGAACTTCTGAACGACGAGAGCCACGGGCGAGAAGGCTACCGCCAGACACCGACCACCTCCCCGGAATTCTGACCCACTAACGTCGGACGACGTGGCAACAACGAAGCGACAACGCCAGAAGCAAGCTCGACACGAGAAAGCAGACCAGCTCGCCCGCATCCAACGAGCGGGAAGTGCTGCGTCAACGGGTGCTCCTCGTCGTCCTTCTCGCCGTACTCGTCGGTGGCGGCCTGTACCTGCTGAGCCAGGACGACGACTCGGACACCACCTCCGCTACCGAACTCGAGGATGGTTCCGACCCGGCCACCCTCGACCCGGCCACCCTCGACACGGTGGCTCCGGCGGAGGAGATCGACGAACAGGTCAAGGAGTTCGTTGCCCCGCCACCGGGTGCCGGCATCACCGGCGAGACTCCGTGCCCTGAGGCAGACGGCTCCTCCGAACGCACGACATCGTTCGAGAACGCGCCGCCGATGTGCATCGACCCGACCCGCGACTACAGCGCGGTCATCAGCACCGACATCGGCGACATCACCGTCTCGCTCGACGCAGCAGCTGCTCCTCTGACCGTCAACAACTTCGTCGTGCTCGCTCGCTACGGCTACTACGAGGACGTCCCGTTCCATCGCATCATCCCCGGCTTCGTGATCCAGGGCGGCGACGCCGTCGGTGGAGCTGACGCCGACAACACCCTCGGCGGTGGCGATCCCGGGTACAGCATCAGCGAGGAGCCTCCGGCCGACGGGTCGTATCAGATCGGATCGTTGGCAATGGCCAAGCGGGGCGAGCCGAGTTCGACCGGGAGTCAGTTCTTCATCATCACCGGCGAGAACGGGGCGTCGCTTCCGCCCGAGTACTCCTTGTTCGGCGCCGTCACGGCCGGCCAGGACGTCGTCGACGAACTCGACTCCTACGGCACCGACGGCGCGGGAGTTCCCACCGAGGTCGTGACCATCCGCTCAGTGTCGATCATCGAGGAATGACCCCCGAGGGAGCGATTCCACCGACCGTGTGGTCGTTCCCGCCCATCTCTGCTCTCACGGACGAGGACGACCTCATCGCCATCGGGGCCGACCTCGAGCCGGGCACCTTGATCGAGGCCTATCGACACGGCTTCTTCCCGATGCCTCTGGGCAAACGACGAACCGGTTGGTTCTCACCGGACCCCCGCGGCGTGCTCCTCCCGGGCGGGTTGCACGTGTCGAGATCGCTCAGGCGATCCCTCCGCGGCTTCCACTTCACCACCGACCGGGCGTTCGACGATGTGCTGTCGGCATGTGGCGATCCCGCCAGAGCACACGGATGGATCGACCACGGCATTCGTCGGGCGTACACCGCGCTCCACCATCTGGGACACGTCCACAGCATCGAGGTGTGGGACGAGGACGGACTCGCGGGTGGGCTCTACGGCGTGCAGGTCGGCGGGCTGTTCGCCGGCGAATCCATGTTCCACCGGAGGACCGATGCCTCGAAGGCTGCCCTGGTCCATCTCGTGGAACTCCAGGGCGACCGGCCGGATGGGATCATCGACGTGCAGTGGATCACTCCCCACCTGGAGTCGCTCGGAGTGGTCACCGTCAGTCGACGTGCGTACGGCACCATGCTTGCCAAGGCGATCGCAATGGAGCCGCCTTCCTGGAACTGAGGCACGCTGTCGGCAGGACGGGCCGAACGCCCTACGCCAACTGGGCCGAACGCCCTACGTCAGCCAGGCCGGACGCCCTACGTCAGCCAGGCCGGACGCCCTACGTCGACAGGGTTCGTACGGCCCATGCCGCAGAGCAACTCATCCCACGGGGATGAAGTTCTCCGGGGGTCATGCCGTTGACATCGCATGGCCGGGCCACAACGGGGAGCATCCGAAGAGTCGAAGAACTCCTGGATCGCATCCCCGCGCGGCCCGCGCCGTACGCGTGCTCGTCTTCCTGGTTCCCGTGCTCGGTGCCTGGCTGGCCGTCAGGGTGCTCGCCCAGTTCTTCTTCCAGCCGCTGGGGTGGATCGGGCTCGTGGTCTGGGCGCTCCAGGCACTCTTCGCCGGCGCCATCGCAGCCACCGTCGTCGATCGCTTCACGAGGAGGGCCCTGCCGCTGGCCACCTTGATGGGCATGACGCTCACCTTCCCGGACCACGCCCCTTCCCGGTTCAGCGTCGCCATGCGGACCGGAACGGTCCGCCAGATGAAGAAGCGGCTGGAGGAACTCGCCGAGAACGGCCTCTCCGACGACGTCCAGGAAGCAGCCGAGCAGGCGATCGAACTGGTGACGTTGCTCGGCCGACACGAGCGCCTCACGAGAGGACACACCGAACGGGTCCGGGCGTACGCCGACGTCATCGCCGCAGAGATGCGCCTGCCCGAGCACGACCGCCAGATGCTCTCCTGGGGGGTGCTCTTGCACGACATCGGCAAACTCTCGGTACCGCCGGAGATCCTGAACAAGAACGGCCGACCGACCGAGGAAGAGTGGGCGATCCTCCAGACACACCCCGCCGAAGGGGCTCGGATCCTCGTCCCGCTCGCCGGCTGGCTCGGCGATTGGGCGCTCGCCGCCAGCGAGCACCACGAACGTTGGGACGGCAACGGCTACCCCTACGGCCTCAGCGGCCGCGACATCTCGCTGGCCGGACGCATCACCGCTGTCGCCGATGCCTACGACGTGATCACCTCGCGCCGTTCCTACAAGGCTCCGATGTCCATCGAGAGCGCCAGACAGGAACTGGTGCGCTGTGCGAAGACCCAGTTCGACCCCGCTGTGGTGCGAGCCATGCTCGGTGCGTCGATCGAGGAGAAGACTCGGGTCGGACGCCTCCTCGGTTGGATCCCCGAGATCCCGGGCCTTGCCGCCGCATCGAACGCGATCGCGTTGATACCTCCAGCCGTCGTGGCGACAGCATTGGCCACCACCGGAGCAGTGGCCGCCAGCCCCGCCAGACCCGATCAGGCGCTCGCATTCGCCGGTCCCGCAACCGTCGTCACGAGCGAGCAGCCACCGGGGCCGACCTCGACCTCCCCCGATCCGGCGGATGCACCCTCGGATGGCTCGCCCTCGACCAATGGCTCCACCCCACTGCCCTCGACCAATGGCTCCACCACAGTCCCGTCGACCACGATCCCGTCGACCACGATCCCGTCGACGTCCACCACGATCCCGTCGATCACGGTCCCGTCAACCACGATTCCGGGCATCATCATTCCGGGCATCACGCTCCCCGGCGTCTCCCTGCCAGTTGTGCCGGACGTGCTTGTCCCGACCGGCGAACTGACCGACGGGCTGCTCCCCGACGTGACCGTGCCGACCGGCGAACTGACCGATGACCTCCTCACCGGTTCGTCGACTGTCGTCACTGTTCCCGCCGTCACCGTTCCCCCGGTCACGGTCCCGGACCTCGGTCTTCCCGGATTCGGGTTCTGACGGCGGAGCCACAGAGCTCGACCACGATGCGGCCAGACCGCCGACCGAGCACACGCCGAGCACCGACCGGATGCGCCGCCATTTTGTGGCTGTTCCCCACGGTCCTACCATCGAGGCCCTGATGAGCTCATCGTCGACGCCAGAGACCTCAGTGCAACCTCGAACCCCGGTCAATCGGGAACCCGACCGACCGTGGATGATGCGGACCTACTCCGGGCATTCGACCGCCGCTGCATCGAACGAGCTCTACCGCCTCAATCTCGCCAAGGGTCAAACGGGTCTCTCGATCGCCTTCGACCTGCCCACGCAGACCGGGTACGACCCCGACGACCCCCGGGCGAGGGGCGAGGTCGGCAAGGTCGGAGTGCCCGTCGTCCACAAGGGCCACATGGCCACGCTGCTCGACGGAATCCCGGTCGGCGACATGAACACGTCGATGACCATCAACGCCCCGGCGGCCTGGATGCTCGGCTTGTACATCGCCAACGCCGAGGATCAGGGAGTGCCGACAGTCGAGTTGCGGGGCACCACGCAGAACGACATCGTCAAGGAGTATCTCAGCCGGGGCACGTACATCTTTCCGCCGGAGGCGAGCCGACGACTCATCGTCGACATGTTCGCCTACTGCACGACACACGTACCCAAGTGGAACCCCATGAACGTGTGCTCCTATCACCTGCAGGAAGCGGGAGCGACCCCGGTCCAGGAGATCGCGTACAGCCTGGCCACGGCCATCGGCGTACTCGATGCCGTACGGGACTCTGGTCAGGTGCCCGATGAGGGTTTCACCGGCGATCGTCGCCAGCGTCAGCTTCTTCGTGAACGCCGGCATCCGATTCATCGAGGAGACCTGCAAGATGCGGGCCTTCACCGAGATGTGGGACCGGATCACCGCAGAGCGGTACGGGGTCACCGACCCGAAGGCTCGGCGGTTCCGATACGGCGTGCAGGTCAACTCCCTCGGACTGACCGAGGCCCAACCCGAGAACAATGTCCAGCGAATCGTCCTCGAGGCCCTCGGCGTCACCCTGTCGCGAGATGCCCGGGCCCGTTCGCTGCAGCTGCCGGCGTGGAACGAAGCCCTCGGTCTTCCCCGGCCGTGGGATCAGCAGTGGTCCCTGCGGATCCAGCAGGTGCTGGCCTTCGAGACCGATCTCCTCGAGTACGACGACATCTTCGCCGGCTCGCACGTGATCGAAGCGAAGACGAAGGAACTGGTCGACGCAGCAACAGCCGAGCTCGACGAGGTCCTGGAGTTGGGTGGAGCCTTCGAGACGATCGAGGAGTTGAAGGGGCGGCTCGTTCGTTCTCACGCTGAAAGGCTGCGCAAGATCGAACGAGGCGACACCACCATCGTCGGGGTCAACGATCTGGTCGAGACAGCACCCTCGCCGCTCGGAGGAGCCGAGAGCATCCAACGAGTCGATGCCACCGTGCACGGAGAGATGGTCGCCGACGTCGAAGCGTGGCGAGCCGACCGAGACCAGGCTGCCGTCGACACGGCACTCGAGCATCTGGCGCAGGCGGCCCGTGGCGACGACAACATCATGGTCCCCACCATCGAGCTCGCCCACGCCGGCGGGACCACCGGTGAGTGGGCCGGCCTGCTCCGCGAGATCTTCGGTGAGTACCGGGCACCGACCGGCGTCGCCGCTGCTGCCGGAGCGGGCGGCGGCTCACCCGGCCTGCGGGCCATCGCCGACCGCCTGCGCGACGTTGCCGGAGGACCACCTCGATTCCTGGTCGCGAAGCCCGGACTCGACGGCCATTCCAACGGTGCAGAACAGATCGCAGTGGCAGCGCGGGATGCCGGAATGGAAGTGATCTACCAGGGCATTCGTATGACACCAGAGGAGATCGTCGCTGCCGCCCGCGACGAAGACGTCGATGCCATCGGCATCTCGATCCTCTCCGGCAGCCATCTCGAACTCGTCCCCGACATCGTGCAGCAACTCCGTCTGGAGGGGGTGACGGCGCCGGTCATCGTCGGCGGGATCATCCCCGAGAACGACCGACTCCGCCTGGCAGAGCTCGGCGTGGCCGCCGTATTCACCCCGAAGGACTTCGAGATCAGCCAGATGATCGGCGAGGTCGCTGACCTGGCCATAGCCCATCGCACACGCTGATTGCCCCGCCCTCATTCTTCAAAACCGAAAGAAAACTCGGGTCACGTGACACCAGAGTTGCGGTGACTTCCGATACCGTTCGGGTAGGCCGCCGGCACTCCCTCCGCCGGCGGCCGCTCTCTCGTGGCCCGGTGGCCCAGGGTCCCTACCCTCGTAGTGCGGAACGTGCCACACTTCCCTCGATGCATCGTTGGTCAAGTTCGCGGTGCTAGCGCCGATGGAGACGAGATGAATACCCGATTCGCACTCCCCGGACTGGCCACCGGGATCCTCGGCTTGGTCGCCGGGTTGATCGCTTACGCAGCAGACAACCGCCTGTTCGGTGCCGTTGCCGGTTTGCTGGCCCTCGCCGCCGGTGTGTCAGGCGTTCGGCTCGCCCAACAGCTGGGAGAGCAGGCCGCGCTGCAACGGCTCGTCGAGGACGAACTCCGCGTCGTGCGGGCCGAGACCCAGCAACAACTGATCGTCGACGACGGCGATGACTACGACGAGGCAGAAGACCTCGAAACTCTCACCGACGCCAGGACGGGGCTGTTCAGCGAGAGCTTCTTCACCGTCGCGCTCGAGTCACGCGTGGCCGCCGCACGCCGTCACCTGCGACCCGTCGCCGTGGTGCTGCTCGAGGTCGTCGAGGGCCTTCCCGGCGGCGAACCGACAGAAGCCGAAGCATCCATTGTTGCGCAGAGCATCACAACCACACTTCGCGAGGCCGACACCGCGTGTCGCCTCCGCAACGGCTACTTCGCCCTTCTGCTCGAGGACACCCCCGAGAACGGCGCGATCTGGACGGTTGAACGCATTCGTCGCGAGCTGCTCGGTATCAAGACCGGGCTGACGCTCTGGGCCGGCGTGGCGTGTTATCCGGCCCACGCCTTCACGACCGATGAACTGATGCGAGCGGCGGAGGAAGCCCTCGAAGGTGCCCGCGAGTGGCGCCAGGACCGCATCGAGGTCGCGTCAGCGGCCAAGGACTGAAGCGCTCCCCGGAGGCGGCTCCAGACCGAACTCGCGCCACACCGAATCGGTATCGGAACCGACCGAGCGGCCGGCCCACCGAACCGACCCCGGCGTCTCGGACAGCCGAGCGATCACGTTCGGCATCGGGTACCCATCGACGGTGACGAATGCCTCGCGTTCGAGGATGTGGGGGTCGGCGGCGAGGTCGCTGATGTCGTACACCTGCGCGGCCGCACCGTCGGCTGCTTCGATCGCTTCGAGGGCCTCGCTCATCGTGCGCTCCGCAACCCACGCCGCCACCCGATCCTCGACCAGCCGGCGATGGTCCATTCGGTCAGCCACCGTCCGAACACGCGGATCACCGCCGAGGCCGACCAACTGCATGACCCGGTCGGCGACCGAGTCGGCCGAGGTGCTGATGGCGATCCAGCGATCGTCTGACGTGCGGTACGTTCCGCGCGGAATCGAATACGGCAGTCCCGATCCGAGTCTGGGCTGCTGCTGCCCCGACTTCAGCCACAACGACGGCAGCGGGCCCATGATCTGGATCATGCTCTCGATCAGGTTCGCGTCCACCACCTGACCGACGCCCGAATGGATGGCGACCATCGTGGCAAAGGCCGCTGCCAGCCCGGTCACCTCATCGGTCAGCGCGACGGGCGGGAGCGTCGGCGCACCATCGGCATCACCGTTGAGCGCAGCGAAGCCGGACATGGCTTCGGCCAGCGTGGCGAAACCCGGTCGATGGGCGTAGGGACCGTCCTGCCCGAACGCCGTGACCCGGACGATGACCAGCGTCGGGCGATGCTGCGTGCAAGACCTCCGCACTCAGACCGAGCGAGTCGAGTTTGCCCGGTCGCATGTTCTCGACCAGCACGTCGCTCTCGGCCACCAGTGCCAGGAGGTTGGCCCGGCCGGTCGCACTTCGCAGGTCGAGTTCGATGAATCGCTTGTTGCGGTTGGCGCCCTTGAAGAAGAACGTCTCGCCGTCGTCGTCTCGCCAACCCAGGTTCCGTGCGGTGTCGCCGACTCCCGGCCGTTCGATCTTGATCACGTCCGCCCCGAAGTCGGCCAGGTGCCGAGCGCAACCCGGCCCGGCCAACACCGTCGACAGATCGAGGACTCGCAGGTCGCTCAGCGGTCCCGTCATCACAGTGGTCCGATCATCACAGTGGTCCCGTCATCACAGTGGTCCGGTCAACGCAGTGGTCCAATCATCGAGGTCGTCCGTGTCGTCGCTGCGGTGTCGTGCATCTCGCGCCCTCATGTCGCCTTTTCGACGATGCGTTGGATGGTTCCGAGAGTACGCACCGTCATCGTCCCGATGCTGCGTTCGAGCCCGGCAACGTCGAGTTCGGAGCTCGAGATCCCTCGCGGGGCCACCAGTGGAGGTCGCTCCCGACCAACGCCAGCCGATCGTCCGGTGTGGCGAACGCGTCGAGATCGAACGGCTCGGCCGGGCGCGCAGCCAGGAACACCACCTGTGGTTTGCTTCCCGGCACCGGCACGTTTTCACCGAACGGTGTGGCACCCGCGATGCCGACGAGCTCGGCGACTGTCCGCACGATCGTCGGGACCTCGAAGCCCAATGCGTCGCTCAGACCGAGGGTGAGCCTCTCTGCGATCTCGCTGCACTCGAGATCGAGCGCGTCGGCGATCAGCAGATTGCCACTCGCTTGGTAGGCGGCGACGTCGGCAAATCCGGACCGGCGGGCGGCCGTGATCAGATCGTCGTTGGTGACCCGCCGGCCGCCAGTGTTGATCGCACGCAGAAATGCGACATGCGAGATCACCCGGCGGCCCAGACGTGGGCGTAGGCGCTCACGGCCTCGAGGACCGGCTGAAGGGCCTGCCCCTTCTCGGTGAGCCCATACGCGGTCGATCGCCCGTGGACCCGTCGCTCGACGACGCCCTCGGATTCCAACTCCTTCAGCCGCTCGGACAACAGTCGATCCGAGATGCCCGGTATGGCATCTCGGATCTGGCTGAAGGTGGTGCACCCACCGGTCATGGAGAGGAGGATCGCGCCCGTCCACCGGCGACCGATCATCTCGATCGCCTGATGGAAATACGGGCAGTACGCGCCATCCTCGGGCATGGTCGAAATGTTAGGCGATGGCGGCGATCGCTTCGCCGGCGCGGGCCAGACCACCCTCGGCATCCAGGGCGAGGCCCTCGGCTGCCACGACTTGCACATTCCGGATGCCCAGGAATCCGAGGAAGAAGGTCAACCACGTCGTGCCGTGATCCAACTCGGAGCCGATCGGAGTGCCGCCGGCAGCGGCGACGACGTAGGTCGGGCGGTCGGTCAGCAAACCGATCGGCCCTTGCTCGGTGTAGCCGAACGTCACACCGGCCCGAGCGACGAGGTCGGCCCAGGCCTTGAGCGCAGCGGGCACGCCGAAGTTGTAGATCGGTGCGCCGATGACGAGGACGTCGGCCGACTGGAGCTCGTCGATGAGTTGGTCGGCGAAGGCCAGGGCGGTCGCCGATTCGGGAGAGCGTTCAGCGGGGATCACACCCATGTTCGAGGTGAGCTCAGCCGAGAGCAGCGGAACTCCGAGGGCGAGATCGCGCACGATGACCTGATCGTCTTGCGCGGCGAGTCTGGCGATGAGTTGGTCGGCGAGGTTGCGAGTGGCCGAGTTGGCACCGGTGGCGCTTGCGTCGATGCGGAGAATCGTTCTGGACATGGAAGGGGCCTTTCAGGCAAGAACACGAACTGTGCGTGATTACGAATAGTAAGTAGTTCAGATCTGAATTGCACTGCGACAGTGGTCACACGTGCCGCCGAGCGCGATCCGTTCCTCGCCCGACCTGCACCGGACGGCGGGTCCGCACTACCCTTTTCCCGTGAGCCTCGATCTCCGAGAGCAGGACCCCGCTGCAGCCAGATTCAACGCTGTGGGCCAAGCCGTGCTCTTCTGCCTGATCGGCGGCGTGGTCGGTCTCGTGGCCAATGGCCTCCTGTTCGGGACCTCTGACCCGTTGCGATGGCTCGTCGTCGCGGTGTGCGCCGGCACCGGAACCGTGCCCCTGGTTCGATGGCTGTCTGGATCGCCGGCGCATCGATCACCTCGACCTCTTCGGGATCGATCGTTCGCTCCGCCCACTTCTCGAACGTGCCGCGTCGGCTGCCAACGCCATCGAGCAGGCGGGCCATGCGGCACCTGACGGCGCCATCCGCGACCAACTGACGGAGAACTACAGCACTGCGCTTCGACACCTCCGCCTCATGGAGTCCGATGCTCGGCAGTCTGGGCAGGCGAGCCGCCAGGGCCTCCTGCAGCTCTGCCACCAACTCGATGACCTCGCGGCTGCCTCGGGGCGGTTGTCGGCCGCAGCCGTCACCGCCCTACCGTCCGTACTCGGTCAGCTCACCGAACGGACGACGCTGTTGGAGCGGGCGCTCCGCGAGACATCGTCCAACGAGCAGTTGGGCTCCGGAGACGAGCGCTCAGCGCAGGGTCGGTCTGGCCCGGTCCCGTAGATCCCGATGCCACCAACGTCCACTGAAACGCCAGCGCGGCGGTGTGTCCGTAGGCGGGGCTGGCCGTTGATGGGCGAGGCCACAGCATCTCGATCGCGGCGGCAACGGCGACGACCTCCTCATCGGTGGGCGTGGGCCGGATCTCGCTCACAGTGGAACGTTTCCGTGCTTGCGCTTCGGCAGGTCCTCGGTCTTCGACTGGAGCATGCGGAGGCCGGCGATCAGCTTGCGTCTGGTCTCGGCAGGATCGATCACGTCATCGACGTAGCCCCGCTCGGCAGCGATCCACGGGTTGGCGAAGCGTTCCTTGTACTCGTCGATGAGTTCGGTCCGACGGGCCGCAGGGTCAGCGGCAGACTGGATCTCGCGGCGGTAGACGATGTCGGTGGCACCCTCGGGGCCCATCACCGCGAGCTCGGCCGTTGGCCAGGCAAAGGCCAGATCGCAGCCGATCCCCTTCGAGTCCATGACCACGTAGGCACCGCCGTAGGCCTTACGAGTGATCACCTGCATCCGCGGCACGGTGGCCTCGCAGTATGCGTAGAGGAGCTTCGCGCCGTGGCGGATGATGCCGCCGTACTCCTGGTCGACTCCGGGGAGGAATCCGGGCACGTCGACGAACGTGACGAGTGGGATGTTGAAGGCATCACACACGCGCACGAAGCGGGCTGCCTTGGACGAGCTCTCGATGTCGAGCACGCCGGCGAGCTGCATCGGCTGGTTGGCGACGATGCCGACCGGCCGACCGTCGAGGCGGGCGAAGCCGCACACGATCGCCTTCGCCCAGTTGGCCTGGTACTCCATGAACTCACCGTCGTCGACGACTTCGGTGATGATCTGCTTCATGTCGTACGGGTGATTGGAGGTCTCGGGCATGATCTCGGCCAAGCCGAGGACAGAGGCGGTCGGGGTCGTCACCGGACGGGATGATCGGCGGCTCCTCGAGGTTGTTCGATGGCAGGAACGACAGCAGGAAGCGCACATCGTCGAGTACGGCCTTCTCGTCATCGGCGACGAAGGTTGCGACGCCGGACTTCGAGCTGTGACTGCCCGCTCCGCCGAGCTCTTCGAGCGTGACCTCTTCACCGGTGACCGTCTTCACGACGTCTGGACCGGTGATGAACATGTGCGACGTCTCCTTCACCATGAAGATGAAGTCGGTCATCGCCGGGCTGTACACCGCACCGCCGGCACACGGACCCATGATCACGCTGATCTGCGGGATGACGCCGGAGGCCTGGACGTTGCGATAGAAGATGCCGCCGTAGCCGTCGAGGCTGACCACACCCTCCGGGATGCGGGCACCGGCGCCGTCGTTGAGTCCGACGAGGGGTGCGCCGGTGGACAGCGACGAGATCCATGACCTTCTGGATCTTCTCGGCAAAGACCTCACCGAGGGACCCGCCCATGATCGTGAAATCCTGGCTGAAGACGAAGACCTTCCGACCGTCGATGGTCCCCCATCCAGTGACGACACCATCGGTGTACGGTCGCTCGGTGGCGTCTGGATTGCGGGTGCGAGCCAGCATGTCGAGTTCGTTGAACGAACCGTCGTCGAGCAGATAGTCGAGCCTCTCCCTGGCCAGCATCTTGCCCTTGTCGTGCTGGCGCTGGACCGACCGCTCGGATCCGGCGTGCAGCGCTGCCTCCCGACGCGCGAGCAAGTCGGCAAGGCGATCGGCATTCGTTGTTTCAGCCACGCGCGGGAGGGTAGCGCCCGGCACCCGACCTCGGAAATGACGAACGTCCCGATCGCCGACCCCGGTAGCGTTTCGTGATGCCTGAACTGACCTCAGTGTGTGTCTATTGCGCATCATCGACCGGGACGAATCGACAGATCGTCGATGCCACCCGCTCCTTGGGGCAGCTGCTGGCCGAGCGTGGAATCGGCCTCGTCTACGGCGGCGGGCGCCGTCGGGCTGATGGGACTCATCGCCGACACCGTGCTGGCCGACGGTGGGACGGTCACCGGCATCATCCCGACCGACCTGTTCCCGCAGAGAGGTGGCCCACGTCGGCTGCACCGAACTGATCGAGGTCGACTCGATGCACGAACGGAAGCGACTCATGTTCGACCGGGCGGATGCGTTCATTGCCCTGCCCGGTGGATTCGGAACCCTCGAGGAGATCGCCGAGGTCACGACCTGGGCCCAGATCGGGATGCACGACAAACCCGTCGGTCTCCTGAACGTCGACGGCTACTGGGACGGGCTCTTGGCGTTCTTCGATCGGGCGGTCGCCGACGGTCTGCTGAAGGACCAGAACCGCGCCATGCTGCAACAGTCGAGGAGTCCGGAGGGAATGCTCGACGCCCTGGAGCGTTACGAGGGCAGCGCCGAGCCGAAGTGGATGGACATCGACCAGGCGTGACGGACTAGCCGAAGCCGCGTGCGTCCTGCTTGAGCGCGGTGTCGATCGACAGCGCCGACGCCACGACGAGACTGTTGAACGGCTCTGGCATGCGCTGGTGGACCTGCACGACGTAGTTGTCAGCAGTGGTGAACATCGTCTTGGCGATGCCCTCGAAGGTCTTGGTGATCCGGGCGACCTCGGTGCCACCTGACTCTTCGATTCGGAAATTCCAGGCTCGCCAGTTCTCGGCCTTGATGGCTCCGAGCTCGGTGCCGTTGGACCTGGAGCGAGAAGCTGATCTTCCCGATCATGTTCTTCTGCACGATCCGGCCGACCTCATTGCCGTTCGGGTCCTCGACGATCACCTTCGACTTGAAGAACTTCCGGGGCCGGACGATCCGCATCTGGACCTGTCCTCCGGGTCCGGTGACCTCCAGCGTGTGAGTGAAGAACTGGTCGAGGCTCCCGAACAACCGCAGGAGTTTCTTCCACACCGACTGCCCGACCTGGGCGACGGCGGCGATCTGCTGCCCGTTCTGGTCGTAGACCGAGTACTGGTTGTTCAGCTCGATGAGCTTGGCTTTCTGGTTCACGACCAGGATGGGCTCATTGAAGATCGAACCGCCGCCGGCGGCCGCCATGCCCTGGATGCCGGCTCCGCGATAGCCCTGACCCGAGATCTGATCGCCCACGTTCTTGCCCTCGTTGCCGAGGGTGAGCGCGGCATCGATCTGATCGAGCGCACCGCCGCTGGGGGTCTGGCCTGCGCCGGTGACCGGGTCGGTTGCCCTGGGCACCCTGATTGCTGATGTGATCGGTCCATGCCGTGCCGTCCCAGTAGCGGAGTTCGGCCCGTCCGTGCGGGTCCGGATACCAGTTGGCGGCGACGTCAGACATCGCACCACCGTAGGTGATCGCCGACAGGCGGAACAGAACGCTCTCGCGGCGCAGACCCCTCGGCTCTAGCGTGCGTGAATGTCGAACCACGAGCCACCCTCCGACCGCACGACCGTCCGGCGAGGCGCGAACCGAGCTGACTACGATCCCGCCGCGATCCAGACGATTCTGCGGGCCGGGACGATCGCACACGTCGGCGTGATCACCGATGACGGGCCGATCGTCTTGCCGATGGCCTACACCGCCACAGACGATCAGCTGCTGTTCCACGGGTCGGTGGCCAACGCCATGATGCGAGCCGGCAAGAGCATGGAGGTCTGCGTCACGGTCACGATCCTCGACGCCCTCGTCATCGCTCGCACTCCCTTCCACAACTCGGTGAACTACCGATCGGTGGTCGTTCGCGGCGAGGCGATCGCCGTCACCGATCCCGATCGGAAGCTCGCTGCGCTCCGAGCGATCAACGACCACATGGTCGAGATCTGGGACACCGCTCGGCCGCCGAGCGATGTGGATCTCAACCAGACGCTGGTGCTCGCCGTACCGCTCGACGAATCATCGGCCAAGGTCAGGAACGGCGACCCGATCGACGAGGAGCAGGATCTCGACGGGCCGCACTGGGCCGGCCTCGTACCGATCCTCACGACCTGGGGAACCCCGAAACCGGCCGACGATCTCGTCGATGGGATCGAGATACCGGCACATGTCAGGGCGCTGACCGGCGAGAACGTCCACCCCTGAATCTCATCGATCGCGAGGGTCAGCTCCGAAGTTCCCGCTCGATGAACTCCGCACCGGTGCGTGGGCCGCTTCCCTCGCGCTCATTCTCGAGACCTCGGAGGTCGACTCGTCTGATCTTCCCCGAGATGGTCTTGGGCAGATCGGCGAACTCGATGCGTCTGATCAGCTTGTAGCCGGACACCCGTTCTCGAACGAACGCGAGGATGTCAGCTGCGGTCTCCGAGGTCGGTTCATGCCCCGCCGTCAGGATCACGTACGCCTTCGGGACGAAACCACGAAGATCGTCCGGTGACGGCACCACTGCCGCCTCGGCGACGGCCGGATGTTCGATGAGGACGCTCTCGAGCTCGAAGGGACTGATGCGGTAGCCCGAGGCCTTGAAGACGTCGTCGGCCCGACCCACGTACGTGATGTAGCCGTCCTCGTCCCGCATGGCGACGTCTCCGGTGCGGTAGTAGCCGTCCCGCATCACCTCGGCCGTCTTGTCCGCATCATCGGCATAACCATCCATGACGCCGACCGTCCCGACCGAGAGATCGATCGAGATCTCACCTTCGTCTGCCGACGCCCCGTCGGCATCGAGCAGGCGGATCGTGTAGCCAGGGAGCGGGCGACCCATCGAGCCGGGCACGAGCACCGATCCGGGTGTGTTGCCCACTTGCGCCGTGGTCTCGGTCTGGCCGTAGCCGTCGCGAATGCAGATTCCCCAGGCGGCCTCGACCTGGGCGATGACTTCTGGGTTCAGCGGCTCGCCGGCCGAGATCAGCTCGCGCAGCTCGACTGCGTACGACGCCAGATCCTCCTGCATGAGGAATCGCCACACGGTCGGCGGGGCACACAGCGTCTTGACCTTGTGCTCGATCAACACGTTCAAGACCGTCGGTGCGTCGAACCGCTCGTAGTTGAAGATGAAGACGCAGGCCTGAGCGTTGAAGGGGGCGAAGAAGCAACTCCAGGCGTGCTTGGCCCAACCGGGGGAGCTGATGGTCCAGTGGACGTCACCGGGTTGGAGACCGAGCCAGTACATGGTGGAGAGGTGGCCGACCGGGTAGCTGACCTGCGTGTGACGAACGAGCTTCGGCTTCGAGGTCGTTCCCGAGGTGAAGTACTCGAGGAGCGGATCGGTGGACTTCGTCTTGACGGCGGCGCTGAAGGTCGTCGGCTGGGCGTCGACTCCGGCGTAGTCGATCCAGCCGTCGGCGCCACCGACGGCAATGAGCGTGACCCCGTCGGTCAGGGTCGCATCGAGACCGTCGACGTTCGGGCGAGCGGTCGTATTCGTGACCACCATGGATGCGCCACCCCGCTCGAATCGATCGGCGAGATCAGGACCGGCGAGCAGCGTCGTAGCAGGGATGACGACCAGCCCGATGCGGATGGACGCCAACATGGTCTCCCACAGCGCCGTCTCGTTGCCGAGCATCACGACGATCCGATCGCCACGCTTCGCTCCGTTCGCCACGAGGAAGTTGGCGACCTGTCGCGATCGTTCCGCCAGCTCGGCGTAGGTCAGGATCGACGCCGAGCCGTCTTCTTCGAGCAGGTGCAGCGCCCGGGCGGTGTTCCCGTCGGCCATCGGATCGAAGTAGTCGTCGACCCAGTTGAAGTCGTCACCGACCGCCGGCCAGGCGAAGCCGTCGACGGCCGCCTCGTAGTCGTCACGGGTGTCGAGGAGGAAGTCGCGGGCTTGGAGGAAGGGGGTACTCGCCATGGTCCCGAGCATGGCACGCCAGCATCGCGTCTCGAAAGCGGATGCCAACGGACGTGGCCATGAATGGCGCTGAACTCGACCAACCGCACCGCAAGCACCGCGGATTCGGCCGAGACACCCGTCTCGAGGTCGCCGGATCGAGAGCGACCACCCCTGGCGGCCCCCTCTTCTAGAGTCGGCAGATGGATCTTCCTGTCAACCCGCCGGTGAAACCCATGCTGGCCAAGGCCGTCGACGGGATTCCCGAGCGCGACGACGTGCTCTTCGAGCCGAAGTGGGACGGGTTCCGGTGCCTCGTCTTCAGGGACGGCGACGAGATCATCCTCGGCTCCCGCAACGAGAAACCCCTCACCCGCTACTTCCCCGAGATGCTTCCGCCCCTGCTGGCCCAGCTCCCCGATCGGTGCGTGATCGACGGCGAGTTGATCGTCGCCACCGACGACAAGCTCGACTTCGACGGTCTCCAGCAACGCATCCACCCGGCGGAGAGCCGCGTGAACATGTTGGCTGAGAAGACACCGGCGTCGTTCGTTGCGTTCGATCTGCTCGCACTCGGCGACGACGACCTGATGAGCGCTCCGTTCTCCGAGCGACGGGCCGCCCTCGAATCGATCCTGGCCGACTGCACACCACCGCTGCATCTCACCCAGACGACCACCGATCCCGAGCTGGCGGCGGAGTGGTTCCGCGTGTTCGAAGGGGCCGGGCTCGACGGCCTGATCGCCAAGCCGCTCGGCGACCCGTATGTCGAGAACAAACGCACCCAACTCAAGATCAAACACGTCCGGAGCGCCGACTGCGTCGTTGCCGGCTACCGGTGGCACAAGGACGGAAACGGTGTCGGCTCGTTGCTCCTCGGTCTCAACAACGCCGATGGCGAGCTGCAATCGGTCGGAGTCTGCGCCAGCTTCACTGCGAAGCGGCGGGCAGAGCTGGTCACCGAACTGGAGCCGCTCACGGTCGACGCGCTCGACGAACATCCGTGGCGGAGTTGGGCCGAAGCCGAGGCCCACGAGGACGGCCGCATGCCGGGTGCGCCGCACCGCTGGAGCGGCCAGCGGGATCACTCGTGGGTGCCGCTGCGGATCGAACGCGTGGTCGAGGTGAAGTACAACGCAACACTCAACGGTCGCCTTCGTGAGGTCGGGCGATTCCTGCGCTGGCGTCCGGACAAAGAGCCAGACCAATGCACGTTCGACCAGCTCGACGAACCGGAACCCGTCGGCCTCGGTCTCGTGCTGGGGCAGTGAGCGCGAAGGGCTCATAGCCTGCGGGGATGCCCGCCCTCGGAATGCAGTTCGTGATGTCAGGCGACGACGTCGACAGCCTGCCGCGATCCGAGGCGGAGGTCGCGATCGTCGGCCGCTCCAATGTGGGCAAGTCGTCGTTGGTCAACGCCTTGTCGGCCCGCAAGCGGCTCGCACACGTGTCGAACACGCCGGGCCGAACACGGCTGCTGAACCTGTTCACCGTCGACGGCGGTGGTTCGATCATGGACCTACCCGGCTACGGGTACGCAAAGGCGCCGAAACACATGCGGGACCAGTGGGGCGCCATGATCGAGTCGTACCTGCTCGAGCGGGAGGGCATCACGATGGTGATGGTCCTGGTCGACGGTGAGGTCGGCCCGACGAAGCTCGACGTCCAGATGCTCGAGTGGCTCCGAGCGAACGGACTGCCGCACACGGTGATCGCGACGAAACACGACAAGGTGAAGTCGTCGAATCGGGACAAGCAGAAGAAGATCGTCGCCGAGAAGGTCGACCTCGAACCGCGAGACATCGTGTGGGTGAGCGCGCACAAGGGGGTCGGCATCGACCGGCTCCGCGGCCTCATCCTCCACTGGCTCGAACTCTGAGCTGCGCCGAGCGAGAAATCACCAACCCGAGGCCATGACCCCCGCATCTGTGGGGCTCAAACCCGAGGTTCAGCGCCATGCATTTCCGGGGGTCATAGCCTCCGGTTCGTTCAGTCAGCGCCGAGCTGACCAGTCTCGACCGCATCGGCGACCACGGCCAAGGCCAGCTCCCAGAACTCCGCGGCAGCATCACCGACCGGGGCGTTGAACGCCTTCACCTGAGACTGGACGATGCCGTGTTCCTTCCAGCTGGTCCCGCCTGAGGACGAGTTCAACAGCATTGGCTGCAGTCGATCGCAGGCATAGGCGAACACCGCCGTCGGCGTCTCCCTCGCTTCGTACTCGTCCCACAACCCACGGATTTCGTCCGCCTGCCCCGCCGGAAGGAGACCGAAGATCCGCTCGGCGGCGGCCGCCTCCCGCTCGGCTTTGTCCTCATGGCCGACCGTGTCGTAGGCGAACGTGTCGCCGGCGTCGATCTCCACGATGTCGTGCACCAACAGGAGTTTCATGGCATGCAACGGATCGACCTCGGCGCCAGCATGAGGGGCCAGGACCATCACCAACATGGCGAGGTGCCACGAGTGTTCGGCCGTGTTCTCCATTCGAGAGCCATCGACCAGACGGCTCCGTCTGAGCACCCGTTTCAGCTTGTCGATCTCGAGCAGGAAATCGATGCGCCTGCCGAAGTCACCGTCGATGGATGTTGCGAGCGAGACCACGCGTTCCTGGTTCACGGCACGACCCTACGCGCCGCAAGGAACCCGGTCCCCAGCCGACCCCCGTTCTGCGGCATTCAGCCCTCAGAACTGAGGGCCAGGTGCCGCAGAACGAGTGGATGTACGGTTTCGTCATGGCCGCCGCCAAGGAACGCATCACGCTCCAGCTCGCCGGGCGCGAGGTGTCGATCTCCAGCCCTGACAAGGTCTTCTTCTCCAAACGGGGAGAGACGAAACTCGACCTCGTCAACTACTACGTGACGATGGAGGAGCCCCTCATGCGCGTGATGCAGGGGCGGCCGACCATGCTGCAACGGTTCCCTGACGGCGCGTCCGGGAAGTCCTTCTTCCAGAAGCGGGTCCCGAAGGGTGCACCGGAGTGGCTGACCCAGACCACCGTCAGCACACCCAACGGCACCGACTCGAACGCCCTCGTGGTGGCCGACATCGCTCACGTCGCATGGGCCGTCAACATGGGATGCCTCGGCTTCCACCCCTGGCCGTATCTGGCCGCCGAACCCGAGATCGCCGACGAGTTGCGCATCGATCTCGACCCGTCTCCCGGCGTCGACTTCGACGACATTCGCCGAGCCGCATTCGACACGAAGACGCTCCTCGACGAGCTGGGGATCCGCTCCTTCATCAAGACCTCCGGCAATCGCGGCCTTCACATCTACGTTCGCCTCGAACCCACGTGGACCTCCTACGGCGTACGGGCCGGCGCCGTGGCCCTCGCCCGTGAACTCGAACGGCGCCACCCAGACCGGATCACCGCTGCGTGGTGGAAGGAAGAACGGGGCGAGCGTGTCTTCGTCGACTTCAACCAGAACGCGCCACACAAGACCGTGTTCGGCGCCTGGTCGGTCCGCTCCCGAGTGGGAGCCCAGGTGTCGGCGCCGATCTTCTGGGACGAGGTCGAGGACGTCGTGCTCGACGATCTCACGATCGCAACCGTCCCCCCGCGTTTCGCCGACCGTGGCGATCCGTGGGCCGAGATCAACGACGTGCCGCAATCGCTGCAACCGCTGCTCGACATGAGTGAGACCGACATGGCCAACGGGTTGATGGATGCTCCGTGGCCACCCGTGTATCCGAAGATGCCCAACGAGCCCCCGCGGGTTGCCCCCAGCCGGGCGAAGGCGGACCCGACGTGAGCAGCTCGGGCGCCGGCGATTCGAGATCGAACGGAACCAGACCCCATCCCTCGTCGTCCAAACACACATGACCAACCAGCATCACCGACCTCGCATCCTCGGCCTCCTTGCGATCGTGGCCGCTCTCAGCCTGAGCGCCACCGCATGCGGTTCGGACGACGAGGCCATCGAGGACGCCGATCTCCCTGTCCAAAACGACGACGGCGACGACGACGGCAGCGGCGACGTCGAGGAAGAGGTCGACCCTGGCGACGTGACCCCCGGCTACACACGCCTCACCCCGCGCTCTGACCTCATCTCCCTCCAGCCGGGAGTCGCAGAGGAGATCATCGTCGACCCGGACAACGACCAGCAGCTGCTCCTGCATTTCCAGGGTGCAGCCGAACCCTGCTCGGGAGCAGCCGTCTCCGTCGAGGAGACCGACACATCGGTGATCGTCGACCTCCAGGTGGGGCTCGATCCGAACTCGGCGGCGATGAGTTGCATCGCGCAGGTCTTCGACTACGAGGTCATCCTCCGTCTCGACGCGCCCCTCGGCGACCGCACCATCAACGTCGCCGGCTGACCGTACGCTGCTCCCTCGATGGGGGCTGGACACGAACACGGAATGACGCACCCGCCCCCGATCGACCATCGGACTCGGCGATTGCTCACGGTCGCTGCTGTGGCCTGTGCCCTTGTCGCCGTCGTCGCGGCTCTCCTGACCTGGCCGCCGGACCGCAGCGAGGAAACCTTCAACTTCGGCACCGATCTCTACGCCGGATCGGTCGAACGGGTCTCGGACTGCGCTGATGACCTCGTACCCGAAGGTGCCCAGGACATCCCGTGCATTTCGCTGTTGGTCCAGATCAACGAAGGCATCGACGAAGGCCAACTGTTCGAGCTGCCACCCTTCTTCGAACCGCGCACGACGTTTGCCGTCGGCGACAAACTGATCCTGGCGCGCGTCGAAAGCAACGATGCTCCGTTCCGGTATGCGTTCAGCGACCGCGACCGGTCGGCGCCCCTCCTGATGCTGACTCTCGTGTTCGCCGTCACCGTGGTCCTGTTGGGACGGTTGCGAGGCGCATCTGCTCTGGCCGGCTTGGCATCGAGCATTCTGATCCTCGGCTTCTACACGCTGCCCGCCCTGCTCGCCGGGCAGTCGGCGCTGGTCATCGCCTGCGTCAGCGCCGCCCTGATCGCGCTGGTGGCGCTCTACACGAGCCACGGCTTCACTCCGATGACCACCGTGGCCGTACTCGGAACGCTGGCGGCGCTGGCCCTCACCACTGCCCTGGGTGTCGTGGTCATCGAGGTGACCCAACTGAGCGGGTTCGCCACCGAGGAATCGTTCTTCATCGAAGGAGTCGGTGATGTCGACGTCCGCGGTCTGCTCCTTGCCGGACTCGTCATCGGCGCACTCGGTGCCCTCGACGACATGACCGTCACCCAGGCCTCTGTGGTGTTCGAGCTCCGGCGGGCCAACCCCCGCCAGCCGGCGCGCGAGTTGTCCGCCGCCGCCATGCGCGTCGGCCGTGACCACGTCGCCTCCACGGTCAACACGCTCTTCCTGGCCTACGCCGGCGCCTCCCTCCCGCTCCTGCTGTTGTTCTCGGTCGGCCGGGTACCCGCGCTCGATGTCGCCAACAGCGAGGTCGTGGCGACCGAGATCGTGCGCACACTCGTCGGGTCGATCGGTCTGGTTGCATCAGTGCCGCTCACCACATGGCTCGCCGTTGCCGTCGTCGGCAAGGCCGACCCGGGCCCCCCGGTGAAAGCCGGCGAGCGACCACCTGTGCGACGAACCGGACCCACGCTCCGCACCGAAGTGACCCCTGACGAACCGGACGCTGCACCGAGCGTCGAAGCTCCGCGGCGGAACTGGTCGCGTCTGCGCGAAGGCATCGACGACTGACTCCATCGGGCGGAGGTCCGCCCGCGTCGTCAGCTTCGGGTCTTGACCAACATCGCGACTTCCTCGTCGCCTTCGTATGGCCGGCACCGAGCGACCTCGACGAAACCGGCGACCCGATGGAAATGCAGGCTTCGCTCGTTGACCGGCACGGTGTTGACTTCTGCCGCCATGACCGTCACGTCTCGATCAGACGCCACCTGCTCGAAACGTTCGTAGAGGGCGGGCCCCCAGCCTTGTCCCCTTGCGTCGGCTGCGATGGCGATGCGGTCGACGTAGACGAAGTCGTCATACCGTTCAACGAACCACCGATAGTTCGGGCTCTCGTAGGTCCCGCTCGGGCCGAGCACGACCATGAAACCAACGATCTCGTCAGCGAGATCAACGACGAGGATCGACACCGCTTCGGTGATCAGCAGGTCGAGTTTGGCGTCGTCCATCGGCCCGACCTCGGGCACGTTCGCTTCGTTGAGGGCGAGGACCGCCTTGCGGTCCGATGGCTGGAAGTCTCGGATCATCGGCCGGAAGCGAGCCTGTTGGCCTTGGCCACGAGGTCGGGAGCGTCGATCCAGTCGGCGAACTCGCCGAGGCCTTCGGACGGTCCGATCCAGCGGAGTTCGTCCACCGAGTCCACGGTCGGCGCTTCGAGGTCCAAGGTGGCCAGCGTCTTGAAGAGCAGCGCGTCTGCCATGTTGTCGGCGAGTGTCTGAGCCAGCTTCGCGCCGCTACGAACCGTGATGTCCCACTGGCCGGCCGACAACGGGATGTTCTCGATGTGGCCGTAGCGGGCCAGAACGGTCGCCGCCGACTTCGCACCCCAACCGGGGAGGCCGGGAAACCCGTCCGCCGCGTCACCGACGAGGCCGAGCCAATCGGCGATCGATTCCGGCCGCACCCCGTACTTCTCGACGACATCATCGACGTCGTAGATCTTCTCCTTGCGGCGATCGAACTGCAGGATCCGGCCCGCCCGGACAACCTGAGCGAGGTCCTTGTCCGGCGTACAGATCAGCACCTTCTCGACGCGGTCGTCGGCGGCAGCCAGAACCGCTGCGGCTGCCAGCGCATCATCGGCCTCGTGCACCGTCATCGCAAACGTCGCAATACCCAATGCCCGAAGCCCATCCTCCAACCACGGGAACTGCGCCAGGATCAGGGGATCCATGCCCTCGCCCGTCTTGTATGCGGGATACAGCTCGTTGCGGAACGACTCGACCACGTGATCTGTGGCCACGCCGACATGGGTGGCGCCGTCGTCGAGCATGGCGAGCATGTTGCGCAACACAGCCCGAGTCGCCCCGACCTCGCGACCATCGGCCGTTTCGTGGCCGGGCCGGCCGAAGAACTGCCGGAAGAGTTCGTAGGTTCCGTCGACGAGATGCACGATCACGCCCGCCATCATGCCCGACGAGGTCGCGTGCCGTCGCCGGCAGCCGGGCTCGACCTACCGAACAGCTCCGATGACGGCTAGAACTGTTGGATGCTCTGTGTTCTGTCTCCGGCGAAATCGCTCGACTACGAGTCGAAGCTGGCCACCAAGAAGTTCAGCCAACCACGCATGCTCGATCGTGCAGCAGAACTGGTCGACGTCATGGCGAAGAAGACACCGGACGACCTCGCATCGATGATGGGTATCAGCCAGGAGTTGGCCGAACTCAATGTCGAGCGGTTCCGCGACTGGACCGCCCCGTTCGATCGGACCAACGCCCGTCCGGCAATCCTCGCCTTCAGCGGCGACGTCTACATGGGCATGGACGCACCCCATCGGTTCGGCGAACGCGACTTCACCAGGGCACAGAAGACCATCCGCATCCTGTCCGGGCTGTACGGCGTACTCCGCCCGCTGGATCTCATGCAGCCGTACCGGCTCGAGATGGGCAGCAAGGTCGAGACCACTCGGGGAGCGGACCTCTATTCGTACTGGGGCGACGCGATCACCGACCAACTGAACGAGGACATCGCCGCCTCCCCCGGCCCCGATGTCCTGATCAACCTGGCGTCCAACGAGTACTTCGGTTCCGTCCAGCCCAAGCGGATCGAAGCCCGGATCGTGACCCCGAAGTTCCTCGACGAGAAGAACGGCGACCTGAAGATCATCAGCTTCTTCGCCAAACGGGCGCGAGGCTCGATGGCGGCATGGTTGGTCCTGAATCGTGTCGACACGATCAAGGGCATCAGGGAGTTCGATGCCGACGGCTATCGATTCGATCCCGAGCGCTCGAGCTCTCGGGAGCCGGTCTTCGTTCGCCGCAACTCATGACCTCGCGACTTCTTCGCCCCTCGGACGTCAACCAGTCGTGGAGACCATGCGCGAGGACGACGAAGGACTGACCCCCGGCGAAGAGAAGCTTCTCCCGGAGTGGGGAGTGGCCGCCGACGACCAGATCATTGCGCTGGGCCTGCTCGTGGTTGCGGTGTTCCTGGCGATCTTCGGCTGGAACACACTCACGGGAGACGACTCGGACGCGCAGGTCGACACCGCAGCCGTCATCGTTGCGCCGATTGCAGACGGTGGCGCTGATCTTCCGGCGCTGAACTCAGCGGCACCCGTCACCACCATCGACGACGCAGACGGCGAAGCCGTGGCAAACACTCCATCGACGACCACGGCTCCGACCACCATCGCGTCGACCCCCGACCTCGACCCCAGACGTCGCCACTGCCGTCGCATCGTTCGAGTCGGCCTCGAGTGCCGTCAACGGGTCAACGGCCGTCCTCATCGGTTTCGTCGGGACCGAAGCAGACAAGGCTGCGGCCGGCGACGCCGCAGCCGCGGTGCCGGGTATCACCGGCGTCGACAATCAGCTGATTGCCGTGGGTCCGGAAGTCCTGTCCGCCCTGGAAGCGTCGGACGTCGTCGGCGCCGATGTCCAGATGGACGGGACGACGGCCACCGTACGCGGCGAAGTCCCGAGCGAGGCTGCTCGTACGGCCGCGCTCGAGGCTGCACTCGCAGTACCCGGTGTCACCGCCATCATCGATGAGCTGACCATGCCCGCCCCCGAGGTCACGATTCAGGAGCTGAATGCCCTTTTCGAACTCGAACCCATCCAGTTCGCATCCGGGTCGGCCGAGATCCTCGCTGACAGCTTCGGCACCCTCGACCGAGCGGCTGCCGTTCTCGCCGACAACGACGCTGCCATCGACGTGCAGGGATACACCGACGTCAGCGGACCAGAACTCACGAACCTCACGCTCAGCCAGGCTCGGGCCGATGCCGTCCTCGAGTACCTCGTGAGCAAGGGTGTCGCCGCCGAGAACCTGACCTCCACCGGATACGGCGAGACCACGGAGTTCGGCGAGGGCCAGAGCGCCGAGGCGCTGGCGAAGAATCGACGAGTTCGCTTCGAGCTCATCTGATCGTCCGATCGGATCGCTCGCCGCACCCCTCCGTGGTGTCGATCCGATCGGACAGCATCGACGAGCCCGGTTCAGGATCCCCCCCCCCTCCTCCGAACCGGGCTCGTCGCCTACATTGCCGATATGGCTCCACACGTGGCAACGACCGAAAACGTCGACCGGCATGGGCTCCTGGATTTCATTCGACCTCGGCACCAGTGGGTGCTGGGCACGGTCAAGAAGAGCGGTTGGCCCCAGCTGTCGCCGGTGACGGGAGGTGTCACCGCGGACGGCAGCCTCACGATCGCCACCTATCCCGATCGAGACAAGTGCCACAACATCCGTCGCAACTCGAACGTGACGGTCTGTGTGCTGAGCGACCACTTCGGCGGTGCCTGGGTGCAGGTCGACGGCTCCGCCCACGTCATCGACATGCCTGACGCTCTGGAGTCGCTGGTCGACTACTACCGGGCGGTGTCCGGCGAGCATCCCAACTGGGACGAGTATCGCGATGCGATGGCTCGCCAGGGCAAGTCGCTGATCAGCATCGAGCCGACCGCATGGGGACCGGTGGCCACCGGAGGGTTTCCCGCCAGCGTCGCGTCGATGATGCGCTTCGCCGACCCAGACGCGGAATGAGAGCCGGCCCTGCCCTTGTCAGCTGAGGATTTGTGGTCGGCGAGGCTCGACCGGCACCTGCTCTTCGAGCGTGGCTGCGAGGTCGAGCAGGTCGAGGTCCCCGTGGTGGCGCCCGATCAGCTGGACACCAACCGGCATGCCCCCACGATCGAATCCGGCCGGGAGCGAGAGCGCCGGCACCCCGAGAGCAGTGATTCGACAACACGACCGCATCCAGTCGATGTAGCGCTCGCACGCGACCCCGTCGACCTCCATCGGGAATTCCGTATCGACGTCGAAGGGTGACATCTGTGTCACCGGGGCGAGCAGGAGGTCGACGTCGTTGAAGAAGTCGACGCCGCTTCGCCACAGTTGTCCCAGTTGTCGATGGGCGGCGGCGACGTCGGCACTGCTCATCGCTCGACCTCGGGCGAATTCTTCCTGAATGGTCGGCTTCGTCTCGATCAGCTGCTCATCGAGGTAGCCGAACTTGCCGTTGGCAAAGAGGAAGGACCGGATCGCGGCGAAGCACTCATCGGCGTCGGTGAAGTCGGGCTCTGCCTCGACGATCTCCCACCCAAGTGCTGCGACGTCGGCCACGAACCTGGCAACGACGTCAGCCACGGAGCCTCCACGGGGAGTCCGCCGAGCGAGGGGCTGAAGGCGACTCTCGGCACCGACCGACGCTCCGACTCCGATCGTTCGGGAGAGACCACCACCCCTCGGTTGAGCGGGTCTCGTGTCTCCGGTGCGCCGATGACGCTCAGCAGGAGACGGAGGTCGGCAACGGTGCGACCCATCGCTCCCTCCACCCCGAACGTGGCCCGGTCCATCCCCGGGGCGACCGACGGAACGAGCCCAGCACTGGCCCGGAAACCAACGACGTTGTTCCACGCTGCCGGGTTTCGCAGCGATCCGCCCATGTCACTGCCGTCGGCGATCGACACCATGCCGGACGTCAACGCGGCCGCGGCACCGCCAGACGAGCCCCCGGCGGAGCGGTGGCTGTCCCACGGATTCCGGGTGATGCCGTAGACGGGGTTGAACGTGTGCGAGCCGGCGCCGAACTCGGGGGTGTTCGTCTTGCCGACAGCAACGGCACCGGCAGCCTTGACCCTCGAGACCAACAGGCTGTCGGCTTCGGGTCGGTGATCGGCGTAGAGCGGCGAACCGTACGTCGTGACGAAGTCAGCGGTGTCGGTCAGGTCCTTGTGGGCTGTCACCAGCCCCGCCAACGGTCCGAGCACAACGCCTGCGGCTCGTTGCTCGTCGATCGCAGCCGCGGTCGCCTGAGCCCGCTCACGGTCCATCGCAACGACTGCATTCACCACCGGATTGACGGCATCGATCCGCTCGAGGTGAGCGTCGAGCATCTCGCGGGCGGATACCTCCGAGGATGCCAACAGCCGGCGTTGATCGATGGCTGTCAGGTCGCAGATATCGGTGGGCACGTCCCATCATCGACCGAGGTCACGCAACCTGGCAAGGCTGGAATCGTGCCGAACCTCGCTGGATGACAGATCGCCCTGATTCGTCAGACGAAACATCCACGCCAGGGCCGGGATGACCGTGACACCCGCCAGCAGGAACGCAATAATCAGTGCCCACAACGAGGCATCAGCTCCGGCGGCATCAGCGATCTCCACCTCGTCGACGAGCAGCCACGGATACTGACCCACTCCCCATCCGAGCACAATGGCCACGACCGCGAGCGCTGCCGGAATACGGGCCGCCTCAGCCCGGCCTGATCGGAGCAGCCACATCGCAGCCAGTCCCCCGCCGGCGCTGAGCACGACCAGTGGCGCCCCCCAGGTTTCGAGACCGTCGGAAAGTGTCTTGGCATCGGACTCGAGCACCACGACGCCAACCAACGAGACGACCCCGAGCACAACGCCGGTGATCAGCGCCCGGTTCGTGAAGGAACGAACGAGTTCAGGTTCGCCGTCCCTTTCGGCATCGGCAGCGAGGAATACGGCAGCGAGCCAGGCGCAGGTACCGACGGCGAGCACCCCGCCGAGCACCGACGTCGGACCGAGCCACACGGTCCATGGGTCCACCGACCCGTCGATGGGCACCCGGCCGGAAGCGATCGCTCCGGCCGCAGCCCCGAAGAAGAACGGGGTGATGACCGATGAGGACGCGAACAGCACGCCGAAGAATCGGGCCTGTCCGAACGTCGAGGACGATTTGCGGAAGACGAACGCACCACCGCGAAAGATGATGCCGACCCCGGCCAGAACGAAGGGGACGAACAACGCAGTCATGATCGAGGCGAATGCGGATGGGAAGGCGGTCCACAGGAACACGAGAACGAAGATCAGCCACACATGGTTCGCTTCCCACACGGGGCCGATGCTGCGATCGATGCGTTTCCTGGCGGCGGCTCCCCGTTCGGAGTTGCCGGCGAGCAAGTCCCAGATGCCGGAGCCGAAGTCAGCGCCACCGAACACGGCATAGGCGAGTACACCGAGCCAGATGATCGACGCAACCAGATCGGCGGCCATCAAGCGTCAACCTGGTCTGGGAGCTCGAGCGGGATCGGACCGTATGGCGTTCCTGTGTCCTCGCCGCTGACGCCACCTGACCGACATTGACCGCAGGACAACGACTGCCGAACCGGCCAGACCTCCGTAGACGGCGATCAGACCGACGAAGAGCCAGCCGATCCCCTGCCTCGGGGTGACGGCATCGCTGACGAGGAGCACCTGCTGAGCGATCCACGGCTGGCGCCCGACCTCGGTGGTGGTCCAGCCGGCCTCGAGTGCCAGCACGGCCGCCGGTCCGGACAATGCCGCTGCCCACAGGAACCATCGGCCCGGCGGCAGGACGCCACGTTTCCACCGCCACCAACCGCCGACGGCGGCGAAGAGCAGCATCAACACACCCAAACCCACCATGAGCTGGAACGAGATGTGGACGACGTTGGCCGGAGGACGGAACTCCTCCGGGGTGGCGTCGAGCCCCTCGATTCGACTGTCGGGATCGAAGTCCTGCAACAGCGATGTGAGGCGAGGGATCTCGATGGCGAATCGCTTCTCACCATCGATCAAGACACCACCGAGCGTCATCGGCGCACCGTCGGTCGTCGATTCGAGGAGTTCCATCGCCGCGAACTGGTCGGCTGTGACGTTGCGACATTCCGCGCCGCGAGGTCACCGGTGATCAGCTGGACGGGCACCGCGATCGCACCGACTGCGAATCCGATCGCCAGCCCCATCCGGTGCAGTCGATCGGTACGGCCCCGCAACATGCCGACGGCGTACACAGACGCAACCAGGAACCCTGTGACCACGTAGGTGGCGGGAAGCATGTGGAGGAACTGCGGTACGACCGCGCCATTGAACATCGCACCCCACGGCGACACATCGACGACCTCGCCGCGGGCCAGCGACGAAGTCAGCGGTGTCGGTCAGGTCCTTGTGGGCTGTCACCAGCCCCGCCAACGCTCCGAGCGCACCGCCTGCGGCTCGTTGCTCGTCGATCGCAGCTGCGGTCGCCTGAGCCCGCTCACGGTCCATCGCAACGACTGCATTCACCACTGGGTTGACGGCATCGATCCGCTCGAGGTGAGCGTCGAGCATCTCGCGAGCGGACACCTCCGAGGATGCCAACAGCCGGCGTTGATCGATGGCTGTCAGGTCGCAGATGTCGGTGGGCACGTCCCATCATCGACTGAGGTGGCGCAACCTGGCAAGGCGATCAGACAGCTGGTGCTTCGTCGCGTACGAGCAACCGGTAGAGCTCGGAGTACAAGCCTTCGTCGGCCAGCAACTCGCTGTGCGTCCCCCGCTCGACCAGCTCACCTTCGTCGAGCACGAGGATCTGATCTGCGTTGGTGATGGTCGACAGCCGATGGGCGATGACGATCGCAGTCCGGCCGGAGAGCGCCTCGGCCAGTGCCTCCTGCACAAGCGACTCGTTTTCGGAGTCGAGATGGCTCGTGGCTTCGTCGAGGATCACGATCGCAGGATCCTTCAGCAGCATGCGAGCGATCGACAAGCGTTGCTTCTCCCCGCCCGAGAACCGATACCCCCGCTCGCCAACCACGGTGTCGTAACCGCCAGGGAGTCGATCGATGGTCTCGTGGATCTGCGCCGCCCGACATGCTTCGACCAGTTCAGCGTCCGAAGCCTCCGGTCTCGCGTAGCGCAGATTGTCGGCGATCGACTCGTGGAACAGATGCGGATCCTGCACCACGACGCCGATCGCGCGCCGCAGGCTCTCCTGGGTCAGCGAACGAACGTCATGACCGTCGACGAGAACGCGACCGTCGGTGACGTCGTACAGACGAGGTACGAGGTTGGTGATGGTGGTCTTCCCCGCCCCGGAAGGTCCGACGAGAGCGACGAGTTGGCCCGGTGCGATGTCGACCTCGAGGTCTCGGATGACCGGATCAAGGTTCTCGTCCGACACCGTGGACGACGGCGTCTCGAGCGACGGGATGATCGTTTCGGTGGAGAGCGGGTAGCGGAAGCTCACGTGCTCGAAGGTCACACGACCCTCGGGCGACTCGAGCTCGATGGCGTCGGCCGCGTCGACGATCGGCGACGGCGCATCGAGCACCTCGAACACTCGATCGAAGCTGACGAGCGCAGTGAGCACGTCGATCCGAGCGTTGGTGAGGCCCGTGAGCGGCTGGTAGATGCGGCCGACCAACAGCCCCATGGCTGCGAGCTCTCCGGGTTCGATCGAACCCTGGATCGCGAACAGCCCACCGAGCCCGTACACCAGCGCAGTGCCGATCGAGCCGAGAAGGCCCAACATGATCATGAAACCTCTGGTGAAGAGAGCAGAGCGAATGCCGATGTCACGCACTTGGGCGGCAAGCGTCGAGAACTGTTTGGCCTCATCGCGCTGCCGTCCGAACAGCTTCACCAACAGCGCACCCGACACGTTGAAGCGTTCGGTCATCGTGGCGTTCATGGCCGCGTTGTGTTCCATGCCGTCGCGTGTGATCGCCTGCTGGACTCCGCCGATTCGCCGATACGGCAGGACAAAGACCGGGGTCAGGACGAGCGCCAGCAAAGTGAGCCGCCACTCGAGAACGAGCATTGCCGCGAGGGTCGTGAGCAGGACGATCACGTTGGAGACGACCGTGCCGAGCGTGGCCGTCAGCGCTCGCTGTGCCCCGATCACATCGGAGTTCAGACGATTGGTCAGGGTTCCGGTCTGAGTCCGGGTGAAGAAGGCGATCGGCATTCGCTGGACATGATCGAAGAGCGCTGATCGGAGGTCGTAGATCACGCCCTCGCCGATGATCGACGACCAGTAACGTTCGACCAACGAGAGGACGGCAGACGCGAGCGCCGAGCCGACGATCAAGATGGCGTAGATCGTCAGCAGGCGACGGTCCTCGTTCGGGATCACGTCGTCGATGATCCGACCGAACAGGATCGGCGGCACCAGGCCGAGGACGGCTTGTCCCATCGTCGCGACGAGGAATCCGGCCACCATCCACCGATAGGGCTGGGCGAAACGCCACACGCGCAGCGCGGCGGTCCGTTCGATCTTGGCGTCCTTGACGGCCTCGCTGTCGCGAGGCCACAACATGTGCATACCCATCATTGCCTTTCAGGCTACGCCTCCAGTCCGATCGCACCCCGGGTCGGGTCGCTAGCCTCCGCTGATGCGCTCAGACAATCCGACGATTCTCCGGATGTACCGAACCGGCGAGCTCGAGTCGCTCCACCGGGGCGCATGGGTGCTGACCGACACCAACGGCACGGTTCTCGACAGCGTTGGGGACCCTGATCAAACGATCTTCCCTCGGAGCGCCACGAAGAGCCTGCAGGCGCTCCCCCTGCTCGAATCCGGTGCCGCCGATCGCTTCGGCATGGGCGAGCCACACCTCGCGCTGGCGATCGCGTCCCACAGCGGAGAACCGATACACGCCGAGGTCGCACTCGACGGTCTCACCCGCCTCGGTCTGGACGAGGGAGCTCTGCAGTGCGGTCCGCAGCGGCCGATCGCCGCTTCCTCCGACGTCGAGCCGAAGCGGATCACGAACAACTGCTCGGGCAAACACGTCGGGTTCCTGGCCGTGGCCAGACAGTTGGATGTGGACCCCTCGACCTACCTCGATCCGGACGGCGCCGTCCAGCAACTCGTCCGCCGTGCCGTGGAGGAGATGACCGACACCGCCTCTGACCAGATCGGCGTCGGTCTCGACGGATGCAGCGCCCCGACCTTCTCCGTCCCGCTCTCGGCGCTCGCGATCGGTCTGGCGAGAATGACCAATCCGGGCGCTCTCGCCGCTGAACGAGCCGCGGCATGCCGCCGTCTCACCGACGCGGCTCGTTCACATCCGGATCTGATCGCCGGCACCCACGAACGTTTCTGCACCGATCTCCTCAGAGCAACCAACGGCCGGGTCTTCGGCAAGATCGGCGCAGAAGGCGTCTACGCCCTGGGGGTCATCGGTGCCGAGTGCGGATTCGCCGGCAAGGTCGACGACGGTCACGCACGCGGTCTCTACCCCCTCATCATCGATCTGCTCGTCGGCCGCGATCTCATGAGCCCTGCCGAAGCCGACGCGCTCGCCTACTGGGGCGACACCACGCGCCGGAACTGGGATGGTCTCGAGGTCGGCCACATCGAGATCATCCGCTGACCTCCATCCCCTCATTCTGCGGCATCACACCCGCAGAACTGAGGGCTGGATGCCGCAGAACGGTCAGCTATGCCCAGCGGAGACCGCGGTGGCAACGGCCAACGCATCGGCGACGGCGGCCAGGAGATCGGTGTCACTCACGGGTCGAACGAGATGACGATCGACACCGGGAACCGTCTTCTCCGTGGTTCCCATCGTGATCACGAGCGTGTTCTTCGTCGCCTCCTCGAGGGCGAGGTCCCGGACCAGCTCAGCGGGATCGACACCCGCCACGTCCAGTCGAGCAACAGGAGGTCGGGCTGATAGCGCACCGCCATGTCCAGCGTGGTCTCCGCATCGGCGATGCTGATGACCTCGACATCGGGCCGATCCCCGACCAAGTGTTCGACCCAGCGCAGGCTGTCCAGGCTGTCTTCGACATGGATCAACCTCGAGACCTCGTCGACCCGGCCGGGGCCGATCAGTCCTGCAGAGCCACCGGTGAGCAACTCCGACTCGTGGCTGAGACCGAGTTCGATCCAGAACGTCGAGCCGATCCCGGGCGCTGTCTCCAGGCCAATGGTTCCGTGCATCGCCTCGATCAACCGTTTGCTGAGGGCCAGTCCCAGGCCCGTTCCCTGGATCCCACTCTCCTCGGCGCCGAGCCGTTCGAACGGTGAGAACAGGCGCTCGACCTGGTCATCGGTGAGTCCTCGACCGGTGTCGGTGATCGAGATCCGGAGCCGCTTGCCCTGGAGTTCACGACAGCGAACGGCGATGCTGCCGCCGGGCTCGTTGTACTTCACTGCGTTCGACAGGAGGTTCAGGAGAATCTGCCGCAGCCGTTGCTGGTCGGCACGAACCCAATACGACCAGTCGGGCATTTCGCCTTCCGGCATCGTGAGCTGGTCGGTGTCGGCGAGCGGTCTGACAAGCCGCAACGTCTCGTCGATCAATGGACCCAGGGCGACCGGTTCGAGCGAGAGCGACAGGTTCCCCGTCTCGATCCTGGAGATGTCCAGGACCTCGTTGATCAACCCGAGCAGGTGCCGCCCACCGCGGAGGATCTGCTGCACACTCGCCTGCTGCTGATCACTGAGATCCTCGAACTCGAGGAGTTGGCCGAATCCGAACACAGCGTTCAGCGGCGTTCGCAGCTCGTGGCTCATACGCGAGAGGAAGTCGTTCTTGGCTTCGTTGGCCTTCTCGGCTTCGGCCCACGCCGTCTCCAGCTCCTCCAACGCTGCGCGACTGTCGGTCACATCGTCGGAGATCTCGAGGACATATTCGACCGCTCCGTCGGCATCCAAGAGCGGGATCTTCTTGAGGTTGAGGGTTCTACCCCCGAATTTCTCCGGCATCGTGAACGCCTCGAGCTCGACCGGCTTGCGCCCCGAGACCACGCGACGGTCCATGGCATCGAGCGCCTCTGCGACCTCGGCCCCTGCGATGTCGGCGTTGTTCTTGCCGATGAGATCCTCCCGATTGCTGCGAAGTGTCTCCGTGCCGGCGCGATTGATGTGGACCAGACGGAGATCCGAGGCGCGCTTGACCGACACCACCGAGGGAATGTTCTCGATGATGGACTCGAGGAAGGCCTCGGACTCATTCCGTCGTTTCGCTGATTCCACCCGACGGCCCGAAGCCCGGTGCATCCTTCCGAGCACCGCCAAGATCACGAGACCGAGGAGGGCGACCAGAACAGTCGGGTTGGTCATGAGCCGGCAGCGTCTGGCATGTCGATGCCGTCGATCGGCAGCGACTGGGGTCGACCGAGCAGGTAGCCCTGGATGTTCTTGATACCGAGCCGCTGGACCACTTCGAACTCCGCCACCGTCTCCACGCCCTCGGCGATGAGCTCTGCCTGCAGTTCTCCGGCGAACGTCACCATCGCCGTGGCGAGCGCCCTCTTCGCCGGGTCGGCATCGATGTCGCGGATGAGCGCCGAGTCGAGCTTGATGATGTCCGGGCGCAGCTGCAGGATGTGATTCAGACTCGCGAAACCTGAGCCGGCGTCGTCCACCGCGATTCGGAAACCTCGGGCTCGCAAGGTCTGCAGATGGGCCTGCACGGCGCCGTAGTCGCTGATCGCCGTGTGCTCGGTCATCTCCAGCACCACCCGCGTGGCATCGACGTCGTTGGCGAGCGCGCCCAGGCTGGGGTCGAGCAGCACCTCCGGCGAGCAGTTGACCGAGAGATAGGCGGACGGCGGAAGGTCGGTCTGGCGGCGAAGAGCCGTACGAATCGCAGCCATCTCCAGCTCGTAGCCGAGTCCGACAGCTGCCGCCTCGGCGAACCATTGATCTGGCGAACGAATCGGCTCAGTGGCGAATCGTGTCAGCGCCTCGACACCGACGATCACGCCCCGAGACGCGTCGACGATGGGCTGAAAGACACTTGTCATCACGTCGCCCCGCAGGACATCGGAGATCTGCGCCCTGAGGCGCTCGTGTTCCGAGGCCGCCTCTCGCTCGCGAGCGTCCTGCTGGCGGAGCCGTTCGTTGAGGGCGCGATTGCTCAGACGGAGCTGCCGGTTGAGGTGGCGAGTCTCGAGCAGGTTCGCTGATCGCTGGACGACCTCGACCACGTCGACCGGCTTGATCAGGAGGTCCTTCGCTCCGGCGCCGAGTACCTGACGCCTGGTCTCCGTCGTCGAGTCCGCCGTCACCACGATGACCGGCAGGAAGTCGTCGGGTTCGACGACCTCGCCGAAACGTTCGAGGAGTTGTAGACCACCGATGCCCGGCATGTGCAGATCGAGCAGGATCAAGTCGGGCTGGAACGCTGAGATCAGATCGAGCACCCGTGTCGGGTCCTGCTCGAGCATCACATCGTGATAACCGGCTGCTTCCAGCAGCGCGCCCATCAGCGACAGATTTGCCCGATTGTCGTCGACGACCAGGATTCGGTCGCTTCGGACCGCGATCGGGCCACTGTTGTCTGACGAATCGGACGACGAGGGAGCCATGGCGCGACGATCGAGCACAGGAACAGGCTCGGCACCATCAGACGAGAAGTGAGGGGCCGCCTGCTCGGGGTCGGAGCTTCACATTCACAACTGCCGAAGGCAGCGAAGCGAAGCTGTGAATGTGAAGCTCCGACCCCGATCGCGCTCAGGCAAAACAGGTCCGATTTCGGCCGCTTCTCTTTGCCTCGTAGAGCCGGCGATCAGCGAGTTCGATCAGCGCCCGCTCCGGTTCGCCGTCGATCGTGCCGTCGAGCAGCGCGGCGCCGACACTCGTGGTGATGGTCACCACCGTTCCGTCCTCGACCGGGACCTCGAGATCGGCCACCGCGAGGCGCAGACGCTCCCCGACGGCGAACAACTCAGCGTTCGACGCATCGGGGATCAGCATGATGAACTCTTCGCCGCCGAAGCGCGCCGTGAAGTCGTTTCCCCTGGTCTGACTCCGGAGCATGTCGCCGACGAGGCGAAGCACATCGTCGCCGACGTTGTGGCCATGTGTGTCGTTGATGACCTTGAAGTGATCGAGATCGAGCAGCAGCAGACCGAGACTCCGGCCCTCGCCGATCGGGCCGCGAGCCTGCATCTTGACGAGCTCCGAGAACCGCTCGTCGAAGGCACGCCGATTGGGAAGCGAGGTCAGCGGGTCGGTGGCGGCCTCGACCTGCAGTTCGTCGTTGCGGCGGGCGAGGGTTCCGGCCGCCTCCGCACCGAACAGATCGTGCTCCATCGTGCGTTGGAGCACTTCGAGCCGTTCGGATGCCTCGATCAGGAGATCGGAATAGGACTCACTCCGCGGAATCCGGAACTGAATGGCGTCTGCGGTCTCGGCGACGACCGACTCGGCGTCGACGACCCACTGATCGGACACTTCCTCTGACCATCCGGCTCGGTCGAGCATGCCGACACGCAGCTCTGGCAAGGCCTTTCCAGCCTCGTTCTTGGTGATGATGCGCTCTGCGAGCAGGCCGAGTTTCATACAGACGGTCAGAGGAGAGTCAGTTGCGTCGAGGGGCTCGGAACGAGTTCGAATCGAGTCGCCGAGCACTCTTGGCAGTCCCCACTCCCCGATGAGGGCCACCGAGACGTCGTCCAACGTGTAGCCGAGCACCTCTCGTTCCCGCTGGTGGGAAGGCCAGCCTTCGCCGCCCTCGGTGAGTCGGATACAGACTGACGGAGCGCGGACGGCAAGGACGACCGCTCCGATCCCGGTCAACAACCCGGCGGTGAATGCCTCGTCGCGTACCGACGGGTCGATCGCCTCAGCGACTCGACGGCCCATCGCTGCGTTGACCACCATCCGCTCGCGAATCGCGGTGCAGTCCACCGTGTCCGCCCGCTGGGGGATGAGGGCCCGAAGCGACGTCGTCAACGCCAGCAGAGCGAATGGTGCGCAATCCGAGCAGTGTGGCCGCTCTCGTGACGGTTGTGATCTCACTGGCCGGCGCGTAGAGCGCCGAGTTGGCCAGCCGCAGCACCTGGACGGCGATCGACACATCCGACTCGATGAGGTCGACGATGTCGGCCATGTAGACGTCGGGATCGTCGGCACGGCGCATGATCTCGAGCACGGCCATCGGTGGAGTCGGGAGCGTGCGCGGATCGACGAACAGGTCGTTCATCGTCGGTACCGCGTTGCCCCCGACCACGCTTCCGGTGGCGGAAACAATCCTGTTCGTGCTCATGTGCTGACTCCTCTCGTCGGCGCTCGGGCCGGCGCTTCAGGCGGGACTACCTCTTGAGATTCACGATCTCCTGGAGCATCTCGTCCGACGTCGTGATGACACGTGAGTTCGCCTGGAAGCCGCGCTGGGTGCTGATCAGGTTGGTGAACTCCTCGGCGAGGTCGACGTTCGACATCTCGAGCGTGCCGGGGGCGATGACGCCACGTCCGCCGGCGCTGGCCGCACCGAGCTGGGCGAGGCCGGAGTTGACCGACTGGATGAACATGGTCCCGGTCACCCGCTCGAGTCCTTCCGGGTTGGCGAAGCTGGCGATGGCGACCTGAGCGAGCGCCTTCACCTGCCCATTGCTGTACGAACCGGTGATGACGCCGTCCTGACCGACCGTCAGCCCGGCCAATGTGCCGGTCGTCGAACCGTCCTGGGTGACCGCAGCAATCGATCCGAGTGCCGCCAACTGGGTGACCTCGCCAGGGTTGTCGCCGCCGAGGGTCAGCGCGATCGCCCCGACCCCGGGGATGCTGCCGGCGGCGATGTTCGCATCGAAGTCGGTCGGTGTCAGGATCCGGCCCGCCGCCGTCGAACTGCAGCGTGTTGTCGCTGAGCGCAACCGGGGTGTTGGCATCGCCGTAGGTGGCGGCCAGATCCCATTCGTTCAGTGCGGTCTTCGTGAAGGTGATGTTGAGCTCGACGGCTGCGCCCTGTGCGTCGAAGACGTTGAGGCTGGAGTAGTGCGTGTCGCCGATCGCCTGCATCTGCCGGGAGGTTGCCACCGAGGTTGACCGACGAGGTCACCACGGGAGCGACCTGCTCGCCCGCCGGGATCCGGATGCGTCCCGCCGGCCCGGTGTTGTTGATCGCTCCTGCGGGGGTGGCCGTCCAGCCCTGGACGTAGCCGCCGCCACCGCCGACGAGATTGCCGGCGGAATCGACGAAGAACGAACCGGCTCGGCCGTAGAGCTGCTGGCCGTCCTGTTCGAGGGCGAAGAACCCGTCGCCCTGGATCGAGAGGTCGAGGTCACGACCAGTGTTCTGGAGCGCACCCTGGAGGAAGTTCTGGGCGATGTTGTTCACCTGCACACCGAGACCGATCTGGGCGGCGTTGGTACCACCGAGACCTGCCGTCGGAGCGCTGGCCCCGTTGAGCGTCTGGCTGAGTATGTCCTGGAACACGACATTCGATTTCTTGAAGCCGTTGGTGTTGACGTTGGCGATGTTGTTGCCAACGACGTCCATCATGGTTTGGTGCGCCCGGAGTCCGGAGACGGCGGCATACATGGAACGGATCATGAGGTGGGCTCTTTCGTTGAGTCGGTGTCGGTCGCCGAGTCGGCGGCGGACGGTGTGGGCACATCAGTTGCGGTGAGTACGGACAGGGGGATGGAGATGTCGGAGATGGTGGATGAGGGAGGAGCGGCCAGAAGTGGGCCGGACGACAGCGTGTCGACCACAGGGATCTCGGTCGCGGCCGCTTCGGCCGCGACCGCTGGGGCGGCCGGCGCTGTCGTCGGCGCAGCCGGCGTCGGTGAGCTGTCGTCGGCGCAGCCGGGGTCGGTGTGGCCGTCGGTGCAGGGGTCGTCGGCGACCCCGGACTCGACGATTGCTGGCTTGCCGACTCGCCGATACCGACGACCGTCGAGAGATCGACGACGCCGGAATCGGTCACGAGGCGAACCTCGCCGTTGGTCACCTGCGCACTCGAGACCACACCGCTGGTGAGCGTGTCATCGGAACCCATGTAGGTCACCGTCCGGCCGACGAGTGAGCTGGCCATGCTGAGACCACTGATGATGGCGGTGTTGGCGCCCTGCTTCGTCAACTCATCGAGCTTCTCCACCACCGTGAACTGTGCGGTGGTGGCCATGAACTCCGAGGGGTCGTTCGGGTTGAGCGGATCCTGGTATCGGAGCTGGGCGACGAGTAGTTGGAGGAAGGCATCCTTGTCGAGATCGTTGGCGTTGGGATCGCCGACGTTCTCTCGCAGCCCGAGGTCGCGCAACGGGGTGGTCGGTGCCTTGACGGCTGTCGTGGTGTCGATCATGAGGTGAGCTCCTTTCGTCAGAGGGTGAGATTGATGGTCGAGTAGGCGTGCCGGCCCGGCCGGAAGACGGCTTGGGTCCGAATCGGGTCCCGCTCTTCGAACACGGGTCTGGCCGAGGCCACGACCGGTTCATTGAGATGCTCCGCCCCGACCACGTCCGTCGGCGTCCTGAGCGCTCGGCCCGTGACGAGCGTCGCCGAACGAACCAGTACCGTCGTCCAGGCCGATGTCGACGGAGCCTTCGTCGAAGCCCGCCTTGGCGAGTTCGGTGGCCAGACGAAGCCGATCATCGAGAAGCGTCTGGTGCGCGGCGGCCGAACTGGCCGTCAATCGAACCGAGACCTGGTCGCCGTTGGTGCGGACCTGGACGACGAGCTCGCCGAGTTCTGCCGGTCGAAGTCGAATCCGAACCTCCTGACCGTCCGCCGACGAGCGAATGCGATCGAAGGCGAGCCGGACGTCATCCCAGAGGCTGCCCTCGGCAGATGCCAGCGGACCCGGCGTTGGTGCCAGATCCGGGGCCGAGACCTGGCTGGGCGTCGGCGCCACACCGGCTGTTCTGGCCTCCTGCCGAGCCGCGGCCACTGCCGAGTCGAACCCGTCGCCACTCGGTGGTACGGCCCGGGTTGGCATCGCATCGTCGCTCGGCTTGGCCGGAACGGCTGTGCTCTGATCTTCATTGCCGGCAGACATACCCTCGTCCACTGCCGGCGGCACGTCTCTCGCCGACGTCGATGCCTGGTTCGCAGCATCAACGGCGGCCGCGTCCGGACCTCGGCCGGTCGCCATGGAGCTGCCAGAGGTCGAACCGGCTGCGAGGCGAGTGGGTGTGGTCCCGCCATCTCCGGCCACTGCGACCTGCCCGTCGACGTCCGAGGCGATTCCGCCGGCTTCCGTGGAGTCCGAGACGGTGGGAGACGTGGCGTTCGCCGACACCTGAGCATCGGAAAGGACGGCTCCTTCGGTCGCTGAGACGATGGTTGGCGTGGCAGCCGCCTCGACCGTGGGGCCGGTCGAGGGGCTGCCTTCGCCACTTTCCCCCTTGGCGGTGGGGTGATCTTGAACGGAAACGGGTGCGTCGGTCGTCGTCGCGAGATGGGCCGTGTGCAGGACCGTCGTCGACTCTGACGTCGCGTCGGGGCTCGCCTCCTCGTCTGACTCGACCTGGCCGGTTTCCGTCGCCTCGTCGCCGCCGGCTGCTGCCTTGGCGTCGTCGAGGGCGGGCCCGAACGGCACCTGCCGCTGGGGATCGCCTGATCGGTTCGACGCCTGCGCCCTGGGCGCGGCGTCTGCGGGAGGGGCGGCATCGACGGTGGCCGGAATGCCGGCGATCATGACGGTCATGAGTGCGTCTCCAAGACGTTGAGGACCTTCTGGACGTAGTGCTGGGTTTCGGCGAACGGCGGTACCCCGTTGTGTTCGGCCACCGCACCGGGCCCGGCGTTGTATGCGGCCACTGCGAGGTCGACCCGGCCGAAGCGGGCGAGGTCGCGGGCCAGGTATCGGGCCGCGCCGTCGATCGCCGACACGGGTTCGAACGGATCGACACCCATCTCGGCTGCCGTGGCGGGCATGAACTGCATCAGGCCGCTGGCGCCGACCGGGCTGATCGCCGCCGGGTCGAATCCAGACTCGATCTCGGCAACCGAGGCAAGGAGCGTCGGGCTGACTCCGTGTCGTTGCCCGGCCTCGTTGAACAGTGCGGCATAGGGAGTGTTGGCGTCGACCGCCACGAAGGCGGTCGTACTCGGTACCGGAGCCGAGATCGTCGGAGCAGCGACTCCAGACGCCGTCGATGACACCGCCGCCATCGACGCCGTCGGCGACGACGACACGGCGCCATCGGCATCGAGCGCGGCTCCGAGCGTGGCCGAGAACGGGTCAGACCCACGAGTCTGGGCCGCGTTCGAGCGGGCGATCACCGGCTTCGTGACGCCGCCGATGGCCGAGCGAATCTCGGCTATCCGGCCTGCTGCCGGCGTGATGGAGACGAGGCTCATGCCGCCGCCCCTTCCGCTTTCCGAGCGGTACGAGCGTTGATGACGTCTTCGAGTGACTGCTCGGCTTCACGGTCCTGGGCGTCAGCATCGGCCTCGGCGAGACGATCGACGAGTCGACCGAGCGCATCGAGCCGAGTTCGCTGGTGCTGCCACGCGCTGCGCTTGATCTCGACGGAGATGGCCGCCGCATCCCGATCGAGCCTGCGCTGTTGTTCGGTGAGCCATCCCGCCTCGATCAGGCTGCGGCCGAACCGCACCGAGAAGATGTCGGGCTGCTCGACGACCTCACGACATTGAAGGAAGACGGTACGCAGGGCGACCTCGGCCGCCTCTCGTTCATTGGTCGCTTCGACGAACTCGCGCCGGCTGCTGATCTCGCGCTTCTCGGTGAGGTCGGCAAGCCGCCGCATTCGCTTCGTTCGTGTGCTCACGTCGCCATCGCTTTCTCACTGTTGATCTGGGCGGTCAGGTAGGCCCCGGTCGAGTCGGGTCGATCACCGGCGGGATCGGGCAACGGGGTCGATCCGAGTCCGACGGCGGAAGCCAGTCGTTGCCACGTGTCCGACATCGATTCGAGCTCTGACATCGGCTGGCGGGCGAAGTTCGTCATCGCGTCACGGCGTGCGACGGCTTCGTCGATCCAGGCATCGCTGCCGCCGCTGTACATGCCGAGTTCGAGGAGATCACGTGCCTCGTCGTACGTGGCCAACAGATGACGGAAGTGTGCAGCAGCAGCCTGCTGTTCAGCGGTGGTGACCTTTCCGGCCACACGGGACGCCGACTGGAGTACATCGATGCTCGGGAAGTGGCCGGCGTTGGCCAACTTTCGACTCAGCGCGATGTGACCGTCGAGGATGGCGCGACTCGTGTCACCGATCGGATCGTTGAGGTCATCGCCCTCGACCAGCACTGAGTAGAAGCCCGTGATCGATCCCGATGCCGATGTCCCTGCTCGTTCGAGCAGCTGCGGCAGGAGCGCGAACACCGACGGCGGGTATCCCTTGGAGGTCGGCACCTCTCCTGCGGCCAAGCCGATCTCCCGTTGCGCCATCGCGAAGCGAGTGAGGCTGTCCATCAGCAAGAGGACGTTGGCACCGTCGTCGCGGAAGCCTTCGGCGATTCGGGTGGCGAGGAAGGCGGCGTTGCGGCGAACGAGAGCGGGCTGGTCCGATGTGGCGACGACGACCACACATTTCGCCAGGCCCTCGGGACCGAGGTCGTGTTCGATGAACTCGCGGACTTCGCGTCCTCGTTCGCCGACCAAGGCCAGGACGGTCACATCGGCATCGGTTCCCCGGAGCAGCATCGACAGGAGACTGGACTTGCCGACACCGGAGCCGGCCATGATGCCGACCCGTTGTCCCTGGCCGACCGTGAGGAGTCCGTCGATGACTCGCACACCGGTTTGGAGTGGCTCGGCAACCAGCGGGCGCTCGAGCGGGGCAGGAGGTTCGTTGTGGAGCGGGACCTGCGCGACCCCGAGAAGGGGACCGCATCCGTCGATGGGGCGCCCCAAGCCGTCCAGCACGCGTCCGATCAGGGCTGACCCGACGGGCGCCTGGAGCGTGGCCCGGGCAGAACGCACCGTCTCACCGGCGCGGATGCCGAACAGCGAGCCGAGCGGGAGGGCGGTGAGTTTGCCGGGAGCGACCGCAACGACCTCGGCCTCGACACCCGGATCGTCGCCGATGACGACGAGGTCGCCGGTCGCAAGGCGCAGCCCGGTGACCTCGGCGTGCATGCCGACGATGCGTTCGACGCGTCCTGTTCGTTCCGGGCGAGCGGCGCGGCGCACCGAGCGCATGAGTTCGTCGTCGAGTACGGGACATCCGGTCATGACAGGAGCTCCTGCTTGACCCGTTCGAGGGATGAGGCGAGTCGAGCGTCGATCGAGCCGCTGGGGGTGTCGGCCACGGCGTCGCCAGAAGCGACGGTCGGGTCGGCGACGAGCTCGAACGATCGATCGACCATCAGGTCGTCGACAGAACCGAGGGTCTCGACATCAGAAGGGTGCAGTCTGACCACAGCCCTCTCACCCCGATCGATCTCGCTGAAGCAACGCAGAATCGCGTCGCGACCTGGGCTGTTGCTGCATGCCACTTCTCGCATCAGGATCACCTCGGCCAACTGCAACGCGAGGTCGAGGGCCTCTTGCGGACCGGACTCTTCCCACGTCGTGGCCGATTGGTCGAGTCTGGCCATCGCCGCTTCGACGGCGGCGAGCGCGAGCGCGACATCCTTCCGCATTGCGGCATCGGCGGCGGCGACACCCTCGGAGAAGCCCTCCTGATACGCATCGGCCACGAGCTCGTCTGCGGACTGCCCATGGTCTCCGGCGTCGACATCCACGTCGAAGCCGTGCTTGCCGTTGGCCCGCGGCTCGTGACGCGCCTGACCCACCAGGGTTGCGATGGGCAACCGATCGAGGCCTTCGCCCCGCATCACTGCGGATGACTCACGAGACAAAGTCATCACCTCCTCGGTTGATGACCAGCTCGCCGGTCGCCTCCAGCTCGCGAACCGAGTCGAGAATCGAGGTCTGAGCCTCGGCGACATCGGCCATGCGAACCGAGCCGAGCAGCTCCATCTCGTCGAGCAGGTTCTCCTTGGCCCGGGAGGACAGATTGTTGAGGAACTTGTCGCGAACACCCTGGCTGGTGCCCTTGAGCGCCAGCGGAAGGATGTTGGAATCGACCTGACGAAGCACGATCTGCATCTGGCGATCGTCGAGCAACGTGAGATCGTCGAACACGAACATCTGCGCTCGGACTTCTGCGCCGAGAGCTGCGTCGTAGGCGTCGAGCGCCTCGAGAATTCCCTCGTTCAGATCCTTGGAGAGTCCTCCGAGCAGCTGCACCAGCGTCTCGACTCCCCCGCTGGTCGACAGGAAGCGGTTCTCGAGGCTCGGCTTCATCTCGTGTTCGAGACCGACCTCGACTTCTCGCAGTGCTTCACCGGAGACCTTGTCGATGGCTCCGAGCCGGACGCCGACGTCGGCCACCAACTCGACCGGGAGCGCCTCGAGCACGCCGCTGGCGAACTCGAGATTCAGGGTCGACAGGATCAGAGCGATCGTCTGCGGGTGTTCGTCTGACAGGCTGGCGGCGACGAGCTTGGCGTCGAGCCGGTCGAAGAACTGGAACGGCACGGTCGGCGCCGTCGAGTCGAGGCGGCTCAGGATCTCGCGAGCCGTTCGGTCGCCGAGCGACTCCTGGAGGAAGACGCGGGCGAGCTCGGCGTCACCGATGGGAAGCGGCGGTTCGCCGGTGGCATCGTCGATGAACTGCCGAAGAACGGCATCGCCCGTCGCCGCGTCGACCACACCGAGGTTGGCGAGCTCTTCGATGACGGCCGCCACCTCGTGGTTCTTCAGGCCGAACAGCAGAGGTCCGGCCTTCTCCACACCGAGACGGAGGATCAGGATGGCGACTTTTCGTGCACCGGGGAGCGTTGCTGCGGTGCTCATCGGACCTGCTCTGGTTCCGACAACCACTGGCGGAGGACCGCAGCGATGTCATCCGGCTGGTTGGCGACGAGCTCGAGGAGGTCGCCTTCTGTCTGTTGCATCCGGCCGTCGGCCGTCGTACCGGCGGTGAGTGCACCGGCCGGGATTGCATCGAGGTCGATGCTGTCGATGACCTGCCGACGACTGGCCCGACGGAGGAGCATCAAGCCCATCACGAGGACCAGCAGGCCGATGACGATCGCACCGGCGGTGCGGACCATGTCCATGATGCCGCTCGGAGCGGCCACCGCTTCGACGGCTTCGAGCGCTGCGGCTTCTTGTTCCTCGACCGAAACGTCGAACGGCAAGAGGTTCACGGCCACGACATCGCCGCGCGCGACGTCGGCCCCGACAGCTGCAGTGACGATGGATTCGATCTCGGCGATTCGCTCGGCCGGCACCGTGGCTTCGTCGATCACGACCGCCACCGACAACGAACGGATGGCGCCGGGCGCTGTCTCGGTGCTGGTGATCACCGTGTCCAGGGCGTAGATCACGTCACGTTCGTCCAGCCGATACGAGGAGCCGTCGCTTCCTTCCACGACGGGACCTTCGAGGATCTCGTCCTCGATGCTGACGACACCCTGCTCGGTCGCTCCGGCGTCGCCGTATTCCTCGAGCCTGGTCGTCTCGCTGCGGGGCAGCGTCTCGCCGTCGGCGTTGGTCGACTCGCTGAACGACTCCTCGGTGCGGACCACCTGATCGAAGTCGAGATCGGCGGTGACGTTCACCATTGCTCGGCCGGGACCGACCACGGGAAGCAGCAGATCCTGGAGCTGCCGTTCGATGTCGGACTCGAACGACTCACGCATGCGGATCTGGTTGTCCGACTCCATGCCGGCAAGACCGTCTGTGTCGCCTCCGGCCAGCATCCGTCCGGCATCATCGGTCACGGTCACCTGATCGGGGGTGAGTCCCTCGACCGAGGAGGCGACGAGGTTCACGATCGCCTGCACTTGGGTCGGCGTGATCGTTGAGCTACCGCTCGTCTGGAGGAGAACAGACGCCGACGCCTGGATCTCGTCACCAACGAACAGGTCCTGTTCGGGAATGACCAGATGCACGTTGGCGCCCGCAACCCCGTCGATGACGGCGATGGTCGAGGCGAGCTCGCCCTCCATCGCCCGCTGGTAGCCGACCCGTTGATCGAACTCGGATGACGTGATGCCCTGATCGTCGAGGATCGACCATCCGTCGCTGCTGTCGGGAAGCCCGAGCGAACTCATGTCGAGCCTGGTCGATGCCACATCTTGACGAGGCACCCAGACGACGCGTCCCGAATCGGACAGCTCGTACGGAATACCGCGGCTCTCGAGCTCGTCGACCACGCCGGCCGCTGTCTCCGGCTCGAGGCCAGAGTACAGAATGCCCATCGTCGTCGAGCCGCCGAGGCGACTGACGAACACGATGAGGCCGACGACGGCGAGGAACACACCGGCAAGTACGACCTGCTGGTTGACGTTCATTCGCCGGATCGACTGCACCGTCGAGCCTCCGAAGGCCTCCATACTGTTTCCTGGCATCAGACCTGCATCCTCATGATGTCGTTGAAGGCTTCGATGGCACGGTTGCGAACGGCGACCGTGACCTCGGTGACGAGCTGGGCCTCGGTGGCAGCGATCATGTAGTCACTCACCGAGGAGAGATCGCCGGTGGCGCCGGCAAGGGCAGCAGAGTCGGCGCGAGACTCGGCGCTGCCGAGACTCTTGAGTGCAGCACCGATGGAATCGCCGAAACCGCTCGTCTCGGCGGGATCGGTGGCGCGAGAAGGAGCGGAGCCGGCGCCACCGAGTGTGTTGACCTGGACGGTACGGACGGGATCGATCATCGGCTCACTTGCCGATCTCGAGGGCACGCAGGTAGGCATCGCGCGCTCGTTCGAAGGCCGAGACGTTCGCCTGATAGGCCCGTTGGGCGGCAAGCATGTGCGTCATCTGATCGGAGAGATCCATGTCGGGGCCGAGCACAACGCCGTTCTCGTCCGCCAGTGGATGGCCGGGGTCGTAGAGCTCGCGGCCACGGGGGTTGCCGAACTCGGCGCGGGTGACAGCGGCACCCGCCGGGCGACCGCCCTCCTCGATCGACTGAGCGACGACGAAACGTTCCTGGTATGCGGCCTCGTCCGTGCTGCGGATCGTGTTGATGTTGGCGACGTTGTCGGCCACGGCATCGAGCCATGTCTGATAGACGTCCATGCCGGACGAGGCGATGCTGAGGGAGTGAAAGGGTCCGCTCATGTCAACGACTCACCGCAGCTCGGATCAGCCGGTACTGGGCGTTGAGCGCCTCGGTCACCAGCTGCTGTTTCAGCGCATTCTCGGTCATCGCCGTGAGCTCACGGTCGAGCCGTACGTTGTTGCCGTCGATCCTCGTCGGATCGGTGGTGTTGGTCTCGGAAACGGCCGTCATCGCCGGCCGACCTCGTTCGATCGCGGAGCGAAGCGAGTCTTCGAAGGACACACGTCTGGCGAGGTAGCCAGGGGTCTCGACGTTGGCGATGTTCTGCTGGTGTGCCTGTTGCTGGGCCTCCAGTCCACGAAGGGCGGTGGCCAGGCTCTGCGTTGTCAGATCTCCGATGATCATGTCAGGCGCTCCTGGAAGGACGGGAAGATCACACCGACGTCAGTCGGCGTGCAACACCCGTCCTTGGGCGTCTGGTCATCGAGCATCCTCGCTCGCTGGTGAGGCTCGGCCCCACGGTGGTTTCTATGAGGGGGTCGAACGGCCCGTTTGCCGCGTCATTTGTTCGCGGTGTCGCTCACGCTCGAGGCGTCAGAGCCGGACTTTCCAACGGGGCTGGTCCGGCGTGTCCCGGTGGAGCACTCGGCCAGAACGTCTGGGCGGCAGCGCCGCTATCGCACCGGCCACATCGTCGATGAGCGTGTGGCTCGTTCCGAGCAGTCGCTGGGCTCGCTCACGAAGCTCTTCAGGGATCGGTGTCGTCGGAAGCGTCGGTGGCGGCCACGGGTTGTGGCCATCGACGGCCTTGTCAGCGAGGAGCTTCGCATGATGGGCGAGGCCGGCTTCGTAGCAGTCGAGCACCGCCTCCCACTCGGTCATGCCGTCACAGATCCGGACACACCGCCGGGAGCGCCTGTCTGGGCCGCCACCTGGCGTTCGGTCTGAGAGATGATGAGCGCTTCCTGCCACGCCTCGACCAGTGGTGCGACCACGTCGATGCATTCATCGACCAGCCGCACCGACTTTCGGACGTTGGAGTCGACCAGCTTCTCGCCGAGGTGCTCGTAGATCGATCGCAGCGCAGGACCGCCATCCCATGCGTCGACGTCGAGGGCGAGATTCAGCTCGAACACGATGTCCTGGGCATGGACCAGCTGCTCGTGCGCCGCCTCGACATCCTGGTCGAGCACCGCCTTGGCGGCTCGACGAAGATCCAGGAGCAATCGTTCGTAGAGCTTCACCACCAGTTGGGGACCTGGGGTGACGGACATGCCGTCCTGGTGGTATCGCTGTGCGAGCCGTACATTCATGTGGTCAGTTTCCTGAGTTCTGGAGGGAGCCGAGCTGTCCGGCCAACCAGTTCGATTGGCTGTTCAAGCCGCCGATGGCGACTTCGAGACCGGAGTAGAGACGTCGGAGCTGGATTTCCTTGCGTTCGAGTCGTTCCTCGAATTTGTCGATCTGCTCGGTGAAGCTCTCGATGCGTGCCTTCTCGGATTCCTCAGCGGTGTACAGCAGACCGGTGCCATAGCCGGCGGCAACATCTGCTGCCTTGACCATGCGGTCGAGGACACCGGCCTCGGCGCCTTCCTCGAACGACGAGGTGAACATCCGGCTGAGCGACTCGAGATCCGACGTGGCAGCCTCGATGAACTTGTCGCGATCGAAGGTCACCGTGCCGTCACGTTGCAGGCTGACGCCAACGAGGCTCGGCGCATTGAAGCTGCTGGCAGCCACCGGGTCGACGAGCGCCCGCAACAGACCCTGTTCCGACCGGCGAACGTTGGTGTTGAACGCAAGCGGTGCCTGTTCGGCCAGGTCGGGGTTGACCTTCGTCGCAGACGCCATCGACGACTTCAGCTCGTTGAACTGGGCAATGAGCTCACCGACCGAGTCTGCGATCCTTTCGAAATCGTGCTCGACGCTCACCGTGACGGGTGTGGCGGACGCCTCGGAAACCGTGATGCTGACGCCAGGCATGATCTTGGCGAACGAGTTGGTCGACGAGGTGATCGAGTACGGCGTGAGGCCGTCGAAGGTGATCTGGGCGTCCCTGCCCTCGGTGAGGGTGACGAACCCGCCGACGTCGAGGGCCAAGCCAGTAGGGCCGTTCCCGTTCCCGTTCCCGTTCCCGTTCCCGTTGCCGTTGCCGTTGCCGTTCCCACCGCCGCCGCCGCCGATCCCGTCGAGTGCGATGGCGGCTTCGGCGCCGCTTGCGTCAGAGGCGAGCTGGAGCCGATAGCCATTTCCGGTGTTGATCGCGACCGCCGAGTAGTTGAGCTCCGGATCGCTGTTGATCGATTCGATGACGCTCGACAGCGAGCCCCGGAGGCCCACGTTCGAGTCGAGCGATTCGAAGACCGTGTTCGAGTACACGACGTTGCGGCTCGCCACTTCGTCGACCTTGAAGGTGATCGCTCCCGTGAAGCTTCCGGACGTCGCCTCGACGGACACGGACTCGCTCGACGACGTGGCCGTGAGCTTCTGCCAACCGGAGCCGAGACGCAGGTCTGCGGCGGCATTACGGAGATTCGTGACACTGGTCCGAAGCGAGTTCAGCTCCGTCGAGGCAGCCTGACTTCGCTCTCGGCGAGCCATGATCCGCTGCTGAGGAATGCGCTCGACTGCAAGCAGGGAATCAATGATGGAGGTGGTGTCGAGACCTGTGGAGAGACCGTCGATGAACGACATGAGTGTGTCCTGTTCCGCTTGTACCGAAGGAGTTTCGGTGTGTGTTGTTCAATCAGTAGCGCGGGCCCGGCGGGAGACGAAGGAGGGATGGAGTGGCGGTCCGAGGCCGGTGGGCCCCGAACCGCCGATTCCACTAACGAAGGAGGCTGAGCACCGACTGAGGGACAGCAGTTTGCCTGTCCCAACATCGCGGTGCCGGCCTGCTGCAGGATCTGGTTCTTGGTGAAATTCACCATCTCCGCGGCCATGTCGGTGTCACGAATACGTGACTCAGACGCAGCCAGGTTCTCGGTGGTGACCGAGAGGTTGTTGATCGTCGACTCGAGACGGTTCTGGACCGCACCCAGCGTCACCACGAGACGTCGAGATCGCTGCCGATTGCGGTGTCGATGCTGCTCGATCGTCGTTCGGGCGTCGGCTGCCGTGGCGACACGTGATCGCACCGGCAATCGGCCGGAGCAGCAATGTCCGCAATCGGTGATCTGGCCACCGTACCAGCGATCCGCCTTCGAGCACCGACCTGCAAGCGTTGATCGGCCCGGCGACCGAAGACGGTGGCACCGGCGAAGGTGGTGTCGGTACCGATACGAGTCGATCTCGGCCTTCAGCGCGGTCATCTCGTGCGTCGATGGCGGTCCGAGCGTTGGCGTCGTTGGTGTCGTTGGCCGCCTGCACGGCCAGGTCGCGCATACGACCCAACATGTTGTGCACCTCGGCCAACGCACCTTCAGCCGTCTGGACGAACGAGATGCCGTCCTGAGCATTCCGAGAGGCCTGCTTGAGACCACCGATCTCCGCCCGCAGCTTCTGGCTGATGACAAGACCGGCAGCATCGTCGCCTGCACGGTTGATCCGATAGCCGGACGAGAGCTTCTCGAGGCTCTTGCCCAGCATGGTGTTGCTGGCGCCGAGGTTCCGGTTGGCGTTGAACGCCATGATGTTGTTGTTGATACGCATGATCTCTCGGGGTTCCTTCCACTTGAGAGTTCGTTCTTCTGTTGAAACGGTCGGGGGCGAGCGCCCCCGACCGGGTGTTTCGTCGCAACGACTGGCGAGCCGGCTCCATCCGTGGAGCCCTTACGCCGGTGACGATTAGCGCAGGAGGCTGAGCACCGACTGCGGGACAGCATTTGCCTGTCCGAACATCGCGGTGCCGGCCTGCTGCAGGATCTGGTTCTTGGTGAAGTTCACCATCTCGGCGGCCATGTCGGTGTCACGAATACGTGACTCAGACGCAGCCAGGTTCTCGGTGGTGACCGAGAGGTTGTTGATCGTCGACTCGAGACGATTCTGAACCGCACCCAAGGTACCACGAGACGTCGAGACCGCTGCGATGGCGGTGTCGATGCTGCTCGATCGCCGTACGGGCGTCGCCAGCAGTGGTCGCCACGGTGTGCACGCGAGCAACCGTCGGCGCAGCGGTATCAGTGATGGTGATCTGGCTCGGTGAGCACGCCGACGGTCCCGCCCTGAGCACCGACCTGCAGCGCAATGGATTGACGTGCCGGTGCCGAAGACCGTGGCGATCCGGCGAAGGTGGTGTCGGTACCGATCCGAACGATCTCGGCGTTCGAGCGCAGTCATCTCGTTCTGTGATGGCTGTCCGGGCGTTGGTGTCGTTGGTGTCGTTGGCTGCCTGCACGGCCAGGTCGCGCATACGACCCAACATGTTGTGCACCTCGGCCAACGCACCTTCAGCGGTCTGGACGAACGAAATGCCGTCCTGAGCATTCCGAGAGGCCTGCTTGAGACCACCGATCTCCGCCCGCAGCTTCTGCGAGATGACAAGACCGGCAGCATCGTCGCCTGCACGGTTGATCCGATAACCCGGACGAGAGCTTCTCCAGGCTCTTGCCCAGCATGGTGTTGCTGGAACCGAGGTTCCGGTTGGCGTTGAACGCCATGATGTTGTTGTTGATACGCATGATCTCTCGAGGTTCCTTCCGTGGGAGAGTTCGCTTGCTTCATTGTGAGCCGATGCGGTTGACCCCATCCGTGGGGTCGCATCATCAGCTCATGGATCGCCGGGGCGGCGACCGCTTCTACTGGAGGAGGCTGAGCACCGACTGCGGGACCGAGTTGGCTTGTCCCAACATCGCGGTGCCGGCCTGCTGCAGAATCTGGTTCTTGGTGAAATTCACCATTTCGGCTGCCATGTCGGTGTCACGAATACGTGACTCAGACGCGGCCAGGTTCTCGGTGGTGACCGACAGGTTGTTGATCGTCGACTCGAGACGATTCTGAACCGCACCCAGCGTGCCACGAGCGGTCGAGATCGCCGCCGATGGCGGCGTCGATCGCCTCGATGCGTGGTCGCGGGCCGTTGCCGCCGCAGTTGATACGAGCCGTGGTCCGGTCGGCGCCGGTCGGTGCCGCTGGTGGCGAGCACACGATGATCTGACCGCGTGGTGCCAGAGCCCTCGGAGCCGACCTGGAGGTTCAGATCGTCGCCGGGTGGCACCGAAGACGGCGGCACCGGCGAAGGTGGTGTCGGCGCCGATCCGAACGATCTCGTGCGCTCGAGCGCAGTCGATCTCGGCCTCGATGGCGGTGCGGGCGTTGGTGTCGTTGGTGTCGTTGGCTGCCTGCACGGCCAGGTCGCGCATACGACCCAACATGTTGTGCACCTCGGCCAACGCACCTTCGGCGGTCTGCACGAACGAGATGCCGTCCTGAGCGTTCCGAGTGGCCTGCTTGAGACCACCGATCTCCGCCCGCAGCTTCTGGCTGATGACCAGACCGGCGGCATCGTCGCCGGCACGGTTGATCCGATAGCCCGAGGAGAGCTTCTCCAGGCTCTTGCCCAGAGCGTTGTTGCTCGATCCGAGGTTCCGGTTGGCGTTGAACGCCATGATGTTGTTGTTGATACGCATGATCTCTCGAGGTTCCTTCCGTGGGAGAGTTCGCACTTTGCTTGTGGAAGACCTGAAACCCGGAGATCCCATCCGTGGGATCAGAGGCGCTCAGGCCGTAGTGCTGAACGCTTACTGCAGGAGGCTGAGCACCGACTGCGGGATCGAGTTGGCCTGTCCGAGCATCGCGGTGCCGGCCTGCTGCAGGATCTGGTTCTTGGTGAAATTCACCATTTCGGCTGCCATGTCGGTGTCACGAATACGTGACTCCGACGCAGCCAGGTTCTCGGTGGTGACCGACAGGTTGTTGATCGTCGACTCGAGACGATTCTGAACCGCACCCAAGCGTGCCACGAGACGTCGAGACCGCGGCGATCGCGGCGTCGATGGCTTCGATCGATCGCCGTGCGGGCGTTGGCTGCGTGTCCGACCGTGGTCGGTCGGCGACCGGTCGGTGCAGCAGTCGCGGCAATCGGTGATCTGGCCCGCAGTGCCAGCGCCGCCTTCGGAGCCGACCTGCAGCGTCGATGTGCAGTGGCGACCGAAGACGGCGGCACCGGCGAACGTGGTGTCGGTACCGATCCGAGTCGATCTCGGCAGTCGAGCGCGTCGATCTCGGCCTCGATGGCGGTGCGGGCGTTGGCGTCGTTGGTGTCGTTGGCTGCTTGCACGGCCAGGTCGCGCATACGACCCAACATGTTGTGCACCTCGGCCAGCGCACCTTCAGCGGTCTGCACGAACGAAATGCCGTCCTGAGCATTCCGAGAGGCCTGCTTGAGACCACCGATCTCTGCCCGCAGCTTCTGGCGAGATGACCAGACCGGCGGCGTCGTCGCCTGCACGGTTGATCCGATAGCCGGATGAGAGCTTCTCGAGGCTCTTGCCCAGAGCGTTGTTGCTGGTGCCGAGGTTTCGGTTGGCGTTGAACGCCATGATGTTGTTGTTGATACGCATGGTCTCTCGTGGTTCCTTCCAATGAGACGTGATGTCTTGCTTTCACCTCGTTGACAATCCGTGTCCTGAGGTCGTCGAATGAAGTCGACCTTCTCAACATCGGCAGGATTGCCTCGAACAAAAGCGGATTGGGAGATTTCTTTCCGGCCCGCGATGCTACTGCATGACGAGCGCCGTGAAGAGGACGCGGATGACCTTCTCGTCGCCGTACGCCTCACGAATCGCGGCTGACAGCTCGGCCTTGATGTCCTGCTTCCCCTGGCTCGAACGGAGCTGTTCTGCGGTCCGACTCGACAAGTCTTCGAGAATGACGTCCTTGGCGATCGCTGCTTCGGCTTCGAAATCTGCAGCGAGCGTGCCCTCTTCGAGGACGATGGCGAGGCCGACGCGCACGTAGCTGACGTCGTCACCCTGGAGGTTGATGACCATCTCGGGGAGTTCGAAGATCTCTCCCTCGATCGGCTCGGGATCGACCATCGCCAGCGGGTCTTCTTCGACCGGCGCCGGCTTCAGCACGAAGTTGTAGACACCACCGAGGGCGAGCAGCGCAACGACGATCATGATGATCTTCTTCTTGCCGCCACCCCACCTTCTTCTTCCTCTTCGGCGGCGTCGCCCTTGCCCTTCTTGTTCTTGTCCTTCTTGGCCACGGGTCCTACTCCTGATCGCTGGTGGTCGTGGGGCGGTTGTCGGTACCGGCGGTGATGCCGTTGATTGCGTCCGGCACGAGATCGATGGTTCCGACGAGCTGGGTTGCACTGCGTCTGGCTGCACGCGTCTGGCTGCACTGCGTCTGGCTGCACTGGGTCCGGCCGGACCACGACGGGTTCGTTGATGATCGGGGAGTCGATCGGATCGCCGATCGGGTCGATGACATCGATGTCACTCTCGAGCAACCCGGAAACTCGGATCACCACTTCGACCCGACGATTGGCGGTGCGGTTCTCGTCGCTGTCGTTCGGGACGACGGGTCTGGTGTCACCCATGCCGACTGCGGCGAGGCGGCGAGGGGGAACCGAACCGAAATCGATCATCCAACGAACCACCGCAGATGCTCTGGCCGCCGAGAGCTCCCAGTTGCTGATCCAGCGACCGCCGGTCGGCACGTCGTCGGTGTGGCCCTCGATGTCGACCGGGTTGTCGACCAGTTCGAGTACTTCTGCCGTGGCCGCCAGAATGGAATCGCTGTCGATGCCCAGTTCGGCTGATCCGCTGCGGAACAGCACCCGGCCGTCGTACCGGACGACGATGCCGCGCTCGTCGATGTCGACCGTCACGTACTCGGCGGCGCCGTTCTCGACGAACTTGGCAGCCAGGAGATCCCGTACGTCTTCGACGTTGTCCGTGGTGATTTCTCCAGCCGCTTCGAGACTCTCTTCTTCCTGCGTGATCTGGTTGCGGACTTCCTCGCTCGGGACCGTCGACAAGCCGACCGTGAGCGCGATGCCATTGCCGGACTCGAGGATGCTGTCTGCCCGCTCGGCCACCGGGTCGGAGACACCGAGCGCGGTGACCATGCCGACCTTGAAGTCGTAGAACTTGGTCTCGTCCACGAGAGCAAACGCGAAGAGCATGATGAAGAACGCCATCAACAGCGTCATGGCGTCAGCCCATGACTCGAGCCATGACTTGTCCGGGCCCTCGTCCTCCTCGACGACGGTCGGCTTCCTAGGCACTCTTCTTCTCTTCGCTCAGGTCCTCGCGAGCCGACGGGGGCAGGAATGCGCCGAGCATCCCGGCGATCGCACGTGGATTGCTTCCGGCCTGGACGGCGAGGATGCCTTCGAGGACGATCTCCTTCGCCGCCATCTCATCAACGGACATCTTCTTCAGCTTGTTGGCGATCGGTGTGAACACGAAGTTCGACAGGAACGCTCCCCACAGCGTGGTCAAGAAGGCCACCGCCATGGAGGGGCCGAGGGAGGACGGATCGTCGAGGTTGCCGAGCATCTGGACGAGACCGACAACGGTGCCGATCATGCCCATGCCGGGAGCGAAGCCGGCGGCGGTCACGAAGAAGCTCGGCGCCTTGCTTGTGGCGCTCGCGGTCTTGTCGAGGTCGATGGTCAGCTGGTCGCGAAGGTCTTCCGGGTCGGTGCCGTCGACGGCCATCTCCATTCCCTTCCTGAAGAAGGGGTCTTCGATCGCTTCGAGCTTCGGCTCGAGCGCGAGCAGCCCTTCCTTGCGGGCCACGTCGGCGAAGCCGACGAGCAACTGCACGTTCTCGCTCGGATCCTCGACCGCTCCCCCGGTGAGTGCCTTGATGAGGACCTTGATGGCGTTGATGGCGGCCGGCATGGTGCCGCTCGCAACGGTCACGCCCATCGTTCCACCGAACACGAGGATGATCGAGGGGATGTCGGCCAGGAAGATCGCAATCGGATTGATGCCGCCCATGAAGAGGGCGCCGAAAACGGCGCCGACGGCGAGCACGAGACCGATGAGTGTTGCTGGATCCATCAGTTGCTCCAGTCCTGGGCATCTTCGGTGGCTCGGTTCTCGAATGAGTCGTCGACCAGGCGGAGGGGTGGCTCACTGCCGTCGCCTTCGATCGTTGCCTCTGCCGGGACGTAGGAGATGCGAAGGACGCGGGCCCGATAGGCAACCACGCGGTCGATGACCTCTTCGAGCGACTCGCGCACGAGGTACTTACGGCCGTCGACCAGGGTCAGGACCGTGTCTGGGGTCTCTTCAACGCGTTCGATGTGTTCAGCGTTGACGCCGAAGCGTTCACCATTGAGTCGCCTGACGATGATCATCGCTTCCTCCTCGGGCAGCGGTCCCACGTCACGACGGGCCGGACGTGGGTGCTGCTTTCGAGTCTCGGCTCCCGATCAGACGATCGTGAGGAGCCGACGGGCAGTTCGAGGGCCGAGGTCAGCGGAGGAAGTCGAGCAGCGAACGACTCAGGCTGCGCCCAGCGGCGGACAGCGTTGCCTCGTAGCTGGTCTCGGCTGCCTTCAGCCGGATGATGGCCTCGGCCATGTCGACGTCGCGCACGTCGCTGATCTGCGACTTGGTCGCGATCTGACTGTCTTGATTCCGCGCATCGATCTCGTCGAGCCGAGCGGCGAGGCCACCGATGCGACCGGTCTCGGCCTGTACGCGTTGGGTGGCGACGTCGAGCGCCTCGATGCCCTCTCGGATCCGAGCCACATCGCCGGCCTCGACCGCGTCCGCCAGCTCGTTGATGACCTGGAACGCAGTGCCGTTGTACGGATCGGTTCCATCGGCGGTCCCGAACACTGCCGGTCCCGACGCCGCAACCGAGAACGTAGTCGGTCGGGGTGACGGCGCGCACGACCTGCCCGCCGTCGCCCTGGTAGTTGCCAGATGCGTCGTAGGCAATGGCGGTGTCGGCATTTCCGGCGAAGACCGGGCGACCGTTGACCACGGTGTTCGACAGCGTGATCATCTCCTGGGCGATCGAACGCAGATGGGATGCAATCGCTCCTCGCGCTTCGGGCGAGTTGGTGTCGTTCGCCCCCTGGACACCGAGCGTGCGAGCTTGCGTCACCGATCCGACGGCGTCACGCAGCGCGGTGTCGGTCGTGTCGAGCCAGAGACGGGCATTGCTCGAGTTGCGCTGCAATTGCGACAGTCGATCCAGCGAGCGCTGATTGCGGAGATACGACGCAGCATCGCTCGGGGACTCCGACGATCGGGTGAACCGGAGACCGGTCGAGATCTGCTCCTGAGATTCGGCGAGCCGACCCTGCGCCGACAAGATGACGTCGCGAACGGCGGTGGTGTTGCCGAGAGTGGTGATGCGTTCCATGGGACTGTCTCCGGTTTCTGGCGTTCAAGCGTGGGTGGAGGGGGCGGTCAGCGACCGACCAGGCCCGTCCGGTTGATGAGCGTGTCGAGCATCTCGTCGATGGCCGAGATCATCCGTGCGGATGCCTCGTAGGCCCGTTGGGCCGAAACGAGATCGGCCAGCTCTTCGTCGAGGCTGACACCGACCTCGGACTGCAGCGCCTGGTCGGCACGACCCGAGGCCAGCGCTGCGGCGTCCGCACTGTTGGTCAGCAGTCGAACCCGATTGCCCAGGTCGGTCAGCATCTGGGCGTGATTGGAGGAGGGACCATTCGGGTCGGTGGCAAGTGCCGCTATCCCGAGCGCAACCGAGTTGTCGAGGACGCCAGACCCATCGGACGCAGCAAGACGGCGAGGCTGTCCGGCGACGTCGGCAGACAGGGCGAAGGTGAGAGCGTTGGTGCCGGCCGGATCGAAGAGATTGTTCCCGGTTGATCCGTCGAGCCCTGTGCCGGCCGTGTGCAGCGCGTTCACCGTCGTGGCGATGTCGACGGCCACCGCGTCCAGCGCAGCCCGTTGTTGAGGGACCAGCTCGTTGGCCACGGTGAGCACACCGTGGATCGACCCGGACCTCAGCTCTAGATTTCGGCCATTGTCGGACTGCAGCGAGAGTCGTTGGTATCCGAACGGGGCCAGAGCGGGATCGGGTGCAGACGCCAGTTCGACGGGGCGCCATTGTCCGTCAGACACGAGGTTGTGACCGTTCAGACTGAGTCGGACCTGCCCATCGCTCTCGTAGTTCAGTTCGACGTTGACCAATCCGGTCAACTCAGTTGCTAGACGATCGCGTTGATCGATGAGCCCGTTCGGATCGTCGCCACCGGCGACGCCGGCCACGATGTTGCGATCCAGCTCGGCGATGCCGGAAGCGAGGCCGTTCAACTGCTGCACGAGAGCTCCCGCACGCTCGGCTGCGCCTTGGTGAGCGGTGTCGATCGCCGCTCCCTCGAGGTTGAGAGCCGACGCAACGGATTCAGCGTTGCCGAGCACGACGTTCCTGAACCGCGAGGTCATTCGGATCGTTGGCGAGATCGTCGAAACTGTTGAACATCTGCTGGAGCCGACCCGCCAGTCCGCTGTCGCCGAACGCGCCGATGTTCGACTCGACGGCCCTCATCGCTTCGGCCTGGGAATCCAGGCTGGCAGAACGACCGCGTTCCTTCTTGGCGTTCGTGTCGAGGATCTGGTCCCAACGACGAGACACAGAGGACTCGACGCCGCCGTACTCGCCGGGCGAACCACTGAAGAGTCCGGGCTGGCCCGAGTCGACGGAGCGGAGTTCGGTGACCTGCCGGTGATAACCAGGCGTTTCCGCGTTCACGATGTTCTGACTGATGATGTCGATTCGCCTGCGGTGGGCATTGAGCCCCGTGACCGCGGCATTCAGAGCCGAGAAGTCGCTCATGGTCGCACCGGCCTCAGACTCGACTGTCGAACAGGACGGCAGACGCGTTCGATCGGACCGTCTTGCCGGTCCGGTCGTAGCCTCCGAGAGATGGCGCACGCTCGGTGGACACCAGCTGGTCGATGAGGTCGAGCGTGCTCTCCATCGTCTGGCGGCTCTGCACGAGCAACTGTTGGATGCGGGCGACACACGACTCGAACCAGCGCTGGTGTTCGGCGAACATCGACGACCAGGGTTGGTCGGCGGTCCCTGAGAGATCCGAGAGACTCGGAGGGGCAGCGCCGGACGGGGCCTCGTCTTCGTGGAGCAGGAGCTCGCGACGAAGATCGAGTTCGTTGATGGTGGCCACAGCATCTTCGAGCAGGTCGGCGATCGACGCGAGTCGCTTGTCCCGCCCGGAAGAGGCGAACATCAGCTGCGCCTCGAGGAGAAACTCGACGCGTTCGAGCACAGCTCGGTACTGCCACAACATCGACCCCAGGGATCGCTGCTGGGACTCGGTCAGACGAATGCCGGAACGGATCATGCTGGGAGTGTCGTCCGACTGTCGTTGTCTATGAGTCCGACGAACCCGCGCCAGTGGACTCAGTTCAGGCCGAGGCGAGCTTTCTGCTCGAGTCGACCCGTTCCCGCCAGCTCGATGCCGAGCCGAGCGCGTCGTTGAACGTTGCCTGGCGAGAGGTCGGCGTCCGGCTCGGTTCGACCCCATCGAGGTTCGTGTCGATGCCGGCTTTCAGCATGCCGAGCGCCTCGCTCTTCAGCTGGGACGCTCGGGATTGCGTCACGCCGAGGAGCTCACCGAGGTCGGTCATGGAGCGACCCTCGAGGAAGTGACCGACGATCACGATCCGATGCCGCTCGGGCAGCAGTCCGATCCCGTCGCGGAGATAACCCATCAACTCTTGGTGTTCGAGATCGCGCGTGTCGGGGATGTTGGTCGCCGGCAGATCGAGGTCTGACAGATCGGCGTCGCCGCCGTCGGTCCTCGACCGCACCACCAACGGGTTGATTCGTGCCTTGGCGACATCGGCCCGCAGGTTGTGGACGTGGTCACTGCCTGTACCCATCGCAGCACCCAGTTCGTTGGCCGACGGTCGGCGACCGAGCTCGGCAGTGAGGCCCGCTTCCATCTCGTGGAGCTGGCGTTCGTTGCGTCGAACCGACCGCGGAGCCCAATCGGCCCGACGAAGAAGATCGAGGACGGCGCCTTCGATGCGGCGCCCCGCAAAGGTCGAGAAGCTGAATCCTCGGTCCGCATCGAACCGCTGGGTCGCCTCGATCAGTCCGACCAGGCCGGCCTGCACCATGTCGTCGCGTTGCACAGCGGCTGGGAAGTTCTCGGTCATGCGAGACACGATGTGATGCACGAGCGCAATGTTCTGCTCGACCATTGCCTGTTGTTCCGACGTCAGCGGTTCTACTCCCCCGATGCCGGTCGAGACTGAAGGTCGATCAGCTTTCCCGCTCGAATCAGCGAGCTGCTTGCGGTTGTTGCTAGCTGAAGCTTGCTGCTTCGCCGTGCTTTTGTGTGCATCAGGCTGGTTCGACATGCCCCTCCATCGGATGGACATGCAGCGACGTGAGCCTCGAAGCAGGAAATTTCCGGACGGGGCCGAACGACTCACGAAAAGTCGACGGAGTCCTCATACCGATTCGCTACGGGGCCGAAGCTCCGCAACGTGATCACGCCCAATCCGGAATCCCCGACACCGGCCTCGCCCGGCACCGCCGCCGGTGCTGCCACGCCGTACTCGTTCGGAGAGTCTGCACATCTGACCGCAGAGAAGGCCGCCCTCTACAAGGAGGCTGCCACCCAGATCGCCTCCGACCTGGCCAAGTCACTGGCCGATTCGCTCGTCGGGTTCACGGTGGAGGCCGGCGCACTCATCGAAGTAGACGCCGGACACGAGGTCGTGGACGACCCATCTGCCTACGACTCGGCATCGGTTCGATTCGACCACCACATCTGCGCCAGCGTCGTCACCGAACTTCCTCTGGCGCTGATGCTCGTGACCGGCATGCTCGGCGGCGCAAGCTTTCCCCCGGGCGACGCCAGACCACTGACACCGATCGAACGGCGTGTCCTCGATCTTCTCGGACAGCAATGCATCGACGTCGCAAGAGACACGTTGCTGATCGATGAAGCGCTCGTCCTCGACCGGAGTCGGGACGGCGCGTTCGCCGCCGCCGACAGCAAGGAGACAGGTGCCAGAATCGGTTTCAGCTTCGGCATCGACGGCCCGCATGGCTCCGGACGTCTCATCCTCGTCTTCGACCTCGTGACGATTCAGAGGTTCTCCGACGTCATCGACGTTCGACTGTCCGGGCGGCGAATCGTTCCCAAGGTCGTCGCCAATCCGCACACCGCAGCTGCGCTGCAGCCGGTCCCGCTGTCCTTCTGCGTCGGCATGGGCCAGGTGGGCCTCTCCGCCCGCGAGGTCGTCGAACTCGAAGTCGGCGACGTCATCCGGACTCGGCTACCAGTCGACTCCGACCTGATGGCCTCCGTCGGCGACGTCGTCCTCTTCGGCGTCCGGTTGGGCCAGACCGGCAAACATCTGACCGCAGAAATCACCTCCAACCTGAGCCCGAACGGGGCTCTCGCTCACGCAAGGACCGTCGCCTGATGAACTCCACCCAGGATCTCGCAGCCACGACCGACACGCTCGGCGTCTCGTTCCAAGCCGCAGGACTCACGCTCGAGCCCGCGGATGGCCTCGCCGATCTCGCCGGCAGTCTCTCCAAGATCTCCTTCACCGAGGGCGACGCCGATGGTGCCACTCCCGCCACGCTGGCGGTCGTCACCGAGGCCGGCCTCGATGTGTTCGATGCGGCCGTGGCCGCCATCCAGAAATCGATGCCGGGCCTCACCACTGGCGAGCCGACGGCGCTCACCTCGGTCGCAGAACTCGACGTGAACCGATCCGGCATCGTCGTCCACCGCACGATCCTCAGCGACGGCGCAATCGTCGGTCTTGTGATTCTCGAACAGGATCGACGCACCGCCGAGCCGATCGCCGACGGGTCAACCGAGCCGGGCGCTACAGCGGAACAGGGCACGTCGTTCGAGGATCCGGGCGCAGCCTTCATGCCCGGTCCAGCCGCAGCCGCTCCCATGGGTGGACCCAACGTCGTCACCGGCCATCCAACCGGTGCCGGAGGCAACCTCACGATGCTCAGTGACGTCATGTTGAACGTGACCGTCGACCTCGGCCGCCAGTCCCTCTCCCTTTCGCAGGTGCTCGCGCTGTCGGTTGGATCGGTTGTCGAGCTCGACCGCGCCGCCGGCGCACCCGTCGATGTCAGGGTCAACGGAATCCTGTTCGGTCGCGGCGAGGTCGTCGTCGTCGACGACGAGTACGCCGTCCGCATCGTCGAGATCATCGAGACACCGGGGCGCTGACCTCATGATCACGCTCCTTCGCGTCGCCGCATCGTTCGCCATCGTCGGTGTTCTCCTGTGGCTCTTCATGCGCGCCGGTAGCGGGAGATTGGGCGCGCTCATCTCGGGGACGAGCAACGGACGGACCAATGATCCGCTGGCCGTGCTCGAACGTCGACAACTCACCAAGAACGCAGGCATCGCACTCGTACGAGCCGGCGAACGCACGCTGCTCGTCGGAGTCACCGACGGCGGCGTCCAGCTGCTCGCCGAGGGGGACGACCTCCTGACCGATGGAGCCGACTGCCCAGCTAGCGGCCGAAGGCCCGCTCGCCAGTCGAGTCGCCGTCGTCCGCGAGAACGACGTCGTCTCCGACCGTGCGCTCTCCCCGATCCCCTCGACTCCCCAACTCAGTACCACCAACCTCCCGAACGCACGGACGCGTCTCGGACGGGCTCGCCAGCCCCGCTCGCCACGGATGAGTTTCGTCGCCGCTCTTCGGGAGATGACCGTTCGCCGGTCGTGACCGGAGGGCCGTGAGGCCTCCATGACAACTCGCCGATCCATCTGGACTCGGATCTGCCTGGTCGCACTCGGTGCGACCATCGCAGTCTTCACATTTCACTCACCCGCCGGCGCACAGGACGATTCGCCGCGCCCGACGCCGTCGATCCCCGACACCACTTTCACGATCCCCGGGCTCCCCGAGAGCGACCAAGGCGACGGAGCGGCCACACCTGCGGAGCCCACCGGCCGGGACGGTCCGCTCGATGGCGACATCACCATCGACATCGGGCAGGGAGAGGACAACCCCAGCCAGTCGCTTCTGTTGATCGTCGGTCTGTCGCTGTTGTCGTTGGCACCGTCGATCGTCATCATGCTGACGAGCTTCACCCGAATCGCCATCGTGCTCTCGCTGACGAGAAACGCGCTCGGTCTCCAGGGTGTTCCTCCGAATCAGGTGATCGTCGGGCTGGCACTGTTCCTGTCGCTCTTCGTGATGGGTCCGACCCTCGAGGCCATGAACGAAGACGCGCTCCAGCCGTACCTCGACGGCAGGATCGAGCAGGGCGAGGCCTACACCCGGGCCACGGGGCCGATGCGGCTGTTCATGCTGGACAACACCCGAACTGCCGAGCTCGATCTGATGATGGATGCCACGCCGGGAGGTCGCCCGGACGACGATCGAGGAGGTCGGGATGACGACCATCATCCCCGCCTTCGTCCTGTCCGAGCTGAAGACGGCATTCCTCATGGGATTCGTCATCTTCATCCCGTTCCTGATCATCGACCTGGTCGTCGCCAGCGTCTTGATGTCGCTCGGCATGATGATGCTGCCACCGGTCTTCGTGTCGCTCCCGTTCAAGCTGCTCCTGTTCGTCCTCGTGGGCGGCTGGTCGCTCATCGTCGAAACCCTGCTCGCCAGTTACCTGTGATTGGCGCGCCCGTACACCGAGGTTGGAAATGTCCGAATCCCAAGTCATGAAGATCATCACCGACGCCATGTGGGTTGCGGTGCGTATCGGCTCACCGATCCTGCTCACCGCGATCGTGGTCGGCGTGGTGATCGGTCTGTTGCAGTCGGTCACGCAGATCCAAGAGCCAACGCTCTCGTTCGTCCCGAAGTTCGCAGCGATCGGTCTCGTGATCATCATCAGCGGCCCCTGGATGCTGCAGGAGATCGTCAGCTACACGCGGGCGTTGTTCCTGAGCTTGCCGAGCCTGGTCTCGTGATCGACGTGACCATCACCGTCTTGCGCGGTTGCGACGAGATGAACGTGGCGTCTGCATGAACGTGTCGGTCTCGGCCGAAGCGCTGGTGACGATGCTTCTGGTGTCGACCCGCATGGCGGCAACCCTCACCGTCGCGCCTCCGTTCAACGGCGGCATGGTGCCGGTGCGGATCCGCGCCGGTCTGTCGGTGTCGATCGGGATCCTTCTCGCCGCCAACCCGGCGACCGACATGCCGGCTCCCCCGCTCGAGATCCCCGCCCTGACGATGGCCATTCTCGCCCAGGTCGTGGTCGGGTTGACCTTCGGGTTCTTCATCCAGCTGCTGATGTCGACGTTCCAGGTGGCCGGCTCGATCATCGATCTCAGCGCCGGTCTGTCGGCCGGATCGTTGTACGACCCGATCACCCAGTCACAGAGCGCCGTCATCGGGCGGATGTACCAGCTCGTCAGCCTGGCGTTGCTGGTCGCGCTCGACGGCCACCTCCTGATCGTGCAAGGCGTGATCCGCAGCTACGCCGTGAACCCGACAGGAGCGCTTCGCACCGAAGCCCTCGGTCCGGCGCTCGTCGACGGTACTGCCCAGCTGCTCATCGCGGCGCTCGAGGTCGGCTTCCCGATCCTTGCTGCGCTGATGCTGACCGAGGTCGCTCTCGCCATCGCCAGTCGGGCTGCCCCGAAGATGAACATCATGGCGGTCGGCTTCGGTGTGAAGTCGATGGTCCTCTTCTTGACGCTGGGCCTCGGTCTCCCACTGCTCGCCAACGCCACTTCGAACCTGCTCGAATCCGGACTGCGCTCGGGCTCGGTCCTGATCGGGGGCTGACATGGCAAATGACGAGGGCGGCCAGAAAACAGAAAAGCCGACACCACGGAAGCTGCGCGAAGCGCGCAAGAAGGGGCAGATCCCCCGTTCGGTCGATCTCGTTCAATGGTTGACGCTGCTGGCAGCGACCTTCCTCCTCCCGACGACGCTCGAACGTCTGATCAGGCGGACCGGGACGGACTTCCAGGCCGCCATCAAGGCCGCTGCCACCGGAGAGATGGGGCCGACGCTGGCACACGTTGCCAGCTCCGCCGCGAACGCCGCCCTGGGCCTCGCCCCGCTCTTCGGGTTCGTGGTCGTGAGTGCGATCGTCGGTATGGCGGCGCAGGGCGGTGTCGTGTTGACCGGCGACCCGCTGAAACCGAAATGGGATCGGATCTCGCCGAAGGCCGGCTTCAAGCGGGTGTTCGGTGTGGCGAGCTTGGTCGAAACCGGCAAGGCCGTCGCGAGGCTGTCGGTACTGGCCGTCCTGGTGGCCACGACGCTGTTCGCTGCCGGGCGCGATCACCTGCTGGCAAGCACGTTGTCGCTCGGAGCGTCGACGGGCTTGTTGCTCGAGCAGGTCGTGCTTCTGCTGCGGGTCGCGGCCCTGATCGGATCAGTGATCGGTCTCGGCGACTACGCCTTCCAACGGTGGCAGTCGACGAAGAAGCTGAAGATGTCGAAGCAGGAGATCAAGCAGGAAGCCAAGAGCTCCGAAGGCGATCCGATGATCCGTAGCCGGCGACGCCAGGCGCACGCGAAGATCACTCGGAACCAAATGCTGTCCGCTGTCAACGGGGCGGCAGTCGTGGTCGTGAACCCGTCCCACTTCTCGGTCGCGCTGGCCTACCGAGACGACGGCGAGGCTCCGGTGGTGGTGGCGAAGGGGACAGACGAGCTCGCCTTCCGCATACGCGATCGGGCACGAACGAACGAGATCCCCATCGTCGAGTCTCCTCCGCTCGCCCGAGCACTGTTCGCCTCGGTGGAGGTGAACCAGCCGATCCCCGCCTCGTTCTTCGAGGCGGTGGCGATCGTGTTGGCGTTCGTGATGCGCCCGAGAGCGAACAAGGCATCGGCAGCCACTCGGCGAGTGTCGATCCCCAATTCCAAACTCCCCCCGAGCCCCGCCCTGGTCTGATGCCGCAAACCTCGGGTTCGCGCCACCGGTTTTCGGGGGTCACAGCCTCCGGTTGACGCTGGTCCGCACCCAGCCGAGCGGCACTCGTTCGAACCGGAGGCTATGACCCCCGGAACTGTGGGGCACAAACCCGAGGTTTGCGGCTACTGATCGGGGGATGGGGGTCGAAGCTGGTGGTGACCACGACGGTCACTTTCGTCAGCCAGGGACGGCCGACTCACACCGAGGTTTCGTGATTCCCACACGCACCGGAGGAGGGCTGCTGTCCGCCTTGATCATCGGCGTCGTTGCGCTGATGGTCATTCCGCTGCCCGCTGCCGTCCTCGATCTGCTGTTGGCCATCAACATCGCGCTTGCCGTCACCCTCTTGCTGACGACGATCCTGTCGACGCGATCGCTCGACATGGCCTCGTTCCCGTCACTGCTGCTGATCGCCACGCTCTTCCGCCTGGCGCTCAACGTCAGCTCGACCCGACTCATCCTCACCACCGGCTCAGCCGGCAGCGTCATCACCTCGTTCGGCTCCTTCGTCGTCGGCGGCTCGATCGTCGTCGGCCTCGTCGTCTTCCTGATCCTGGTGATCATCCAGTTCGTCGTCATCACCAACGGCGCCTCCCGCGTCGCCGAGGTCGGCGCACGCTTCACCCTCGACGCCATGCCCGGCAAGCAGATGGCCATCGACGCCGATCTCAGCGCCGGCCTCATCGACGAATCGACGGCCCGCGACCGCCGCCAGGAGATCAGCCAAGAAGCCGACTTCTACGGCGCAATGGACGGTGCCTCCAAGTTCGTCAAGGGCGATGCCATCGCCGGCGTCCTCATCACCGTCATCAACCTGCTCGGCGGCATGATCATCGGCGTGCTCGAACAGGGCATGTCGTTCGGCGAGGCCGTCGACAACTTCTCGCTCCTGACCGTCGGCGACGGCCTCGTCAGCCAGATCCCCGCTCTGCTCATCTCGATCGCCAGCGGCATCATCGTCACCCGCGCCGCCGGCGGCTCCGATCTCGGATCCGACATCGGCTCGCAGATCGGTGCCCAGTTCCGAGCCCTGCGCTTCGGCGGCATCGCCATCGCCGGCCTGGGTCTGGCACCCGGACTTCCGATCGTGCCCTTCGTCAGCGTCGGTGCAGCGATGATCCTGACCAGCCGCCGCCTCGAACAGAATCAGAACCAGGCCATCGAGACCGAGCAGGTCGAAATCGAGTCCGTCTTCGACCCAGACGATCCGCAGGTCCTGGCCGGCGAAATTCGGCCGGAGCCCCTCGGACTCGAACTGGCCGTCGACATGGTCGACCTCGTCGACCCTGCCTCGGGCGGCGATCTGCTCGACCGAGTACGAGCCCTCCGCCGCAAGCTGGCACTCGAGATGGGCCTGATCATTCCCGCCGTCCACACGCGGGACAACATGGACCTCCTCCCGGGCGAATACTCGATCATCGTCCACGGCGTCGAGATGGCTCGCGGCCGAGCCCCGGCCGGTCACGTCCTGGTCATCAGCGATCGCCTGGACGAGCTCCCCGGCCCGGTCGAGACCGAGCCCGTCTTCGGCCTCCCAGCCAAGTGGATCCCGATCGAGCAGCGAATGCTGGCCGAGACCGGCGACGCCACGATCATCGACCGCTCGTCCGTCCTCACCACCCACATGGCCGAGATCGTGCGGATGAACGCCGCCGACCTCCTCAGCCGCCAGGAGGTGAAGGAGCTGATCGAGCTGGTTCGCCAGACCGATCCGGCCGTCGTCGAGGAGCTCATCTCGAGCGACCTGACGATCGCCGAACTCCAGCGAGTCCTGCAGGAGCTGCTCTCCGAGGGCGTCCCGATCAGAGACATCGTTCGCATCATCGATGTGGTCAGCGAACGGGCCCGGATCACCAGGAACATCCGCGACCTGACCGAGTCGGTTCGGACCGCACTCGGTCCGTCGATCTCGGCCGGCAACGCCACCGCCGACGGCATGTTGCCCGTCATCACGATCGATCCGATGCTCGAACACCAGTTGATCTCGAGCTTGCGCGACGGAGTCAACGGCACCGATTTCCAGATCGAACCCAATGATCTCCACGAAGTGATCAATGCCTTCCGGGCCAAGGTCGCCAGCGTCGAACAGCGAGGTCTGGCGCCCGTGATCCTCACATCGAGGCTGCTCCGCAGCCCGCTACACCGCCTTCTCGCACTCACTGAGATCCCCGCTCCCGTGCTCGCCATGGAGGAGCTGGGATCACAAGTGAGAGTCGAAACACAGGGCTTCGTCGAAGTCCCCACGAACAGGATGATGATCAATGAGCAAACACCATCGCTTCACAGGCCGTGAACTCAGCACCCTCCTCGAGCAGGTTCGGGAGGAGCTGGGGTCAGAGGCAACGATCCTCGAGGCCAACAAGGTTCTCACCGGCGGCGTGGCCGGCTTCTTCAAGACCGAGAAGTTCGAGGTGATCGCGGCCGGCAACGAGCCGAGCATCGACCTCGATGCCGAGGGCGGAACCTCGACGATCCGTCTCGATCTGATCGAGGCCGATGGCTCCCCCGCCGCCGACTTCACCGTCGGCGGTCATCCCCGCCATGCCCATGCCCATGCACCTCGGGCCGAATCGTTCGACGACGCTGTTGCTGCCGTGATGAACGACGATCCGATTCGCCGCAGTCGGCTGTTCCCGGACGACGATGACCTCGACATCCGCATGTTCGACTCCCCGAATGCGAACCCCGCCCCTGCGGCGTCCGACCATGGCCTCCCGACTCCGGGCGACCGGACCGCGCTGCTCGAACGAACCGACACGATCAGCATCAGCGATCGAATCGGCTTCGGCCAGCCTGACGTCGCTCCCGAGACGAGCGGGCAACACACCGAACGCAGGTTCGGCGACATCCTCACGAACGAGCTCGCTCAGCCAGACGTCGCAGCTCGGCCGATCGACACGAACGCGTTCTGGAATCGGCTCGAGAAGCTGGACACGTCCGTCCCCACACTCGACCTCGACAGCCCGATCATCGCCGTGGTCGGCAATCGCTCATCAGCGCTGTCGGTCGCCAAACGGATCGAGGCCAGTGCCGCCGGCCAACGCCCCGCGCTGGCCGCGGTCACGGCGACTCCGCACGACCTGGACATGCCGGCGTGGCAACTCATCGACACGATGACCGAGCTCGACGACCGCCTCCGCTTCTGGGGCCAGGCCGATCGCCAGGGTGTCGTGATCATCGACGCCGACCTCGGCGATGACGCCGCGAGAACGGTGGCGAAGGTGCGCAGTGCCGGAGCACGCGTGTCTGCATCTCACCATCGATGAGGAGTTGACACCGCAGCGAATCTTCTCGCTGATGGAGAAGCTCGGCGGCAACGTCGTGATCGACCTCACCTTCCGAGCGACGCCGGAGTACGTCCTGGACCTGCTCGATCGTCGCGTTCCGCTGGCCTCGGTCGGCGGCCGCAGGGTCGACGCCGGCCTCGTGTTCGCGTTCGAGCAGGCGGTACACGGTGGCTGAGGACGGCTCCTCTCGTCGTGTCGAGCTCGTCGAGACCTCCGACCCGGACGGTGCCGAAGCAGGACGGACCGGACTCGGCCTCGTGGTCGGTCTCGTGGTCGGGCGGTCGAGCTTGATCGGTGCGGCCACCGGCACGGAACGCTTCGAAGTCGCCATCGCCCACTTCGTCGGGGTGGTGCTGGCATCGGTGGCCGGGATCCTGCTTCTCGGCGTGATCTACGACCAGGTCACACGAAGCACACCGATGATCGAGGAGACCACTCCGGGCTCGCCGGACACCGGCGAGGTCGGGCCGAGCACCCGATCCGAGCTCCCCATCGGGATGCCATCGTGAGCACGACTGAGCACCGGGCAAGAACCTGGCGCCCACAGCGGCGAACGGTAGGGTGGCGACCGTGATCGTCACTTCGACAAGGTTCGGCACGCTCGACGTTCCCGACGACCGAGCGATCGACTTCGGCCCGGGTCTCCTGGGGTTCCCAGACGGGCGCCGATACGTCCTCGTGGAGATCGAGGACGACGAGGACTACTTCTGGATCCAGAGTGTCGAGCTGGCGGAGATCGCGTTCCTCTGCATTCGTCCTTGGGACTTCTTTCCCGATTACGAGCTCGACGTCCCCGACGACATCCAGGAGCAGATCGATCTCCACGACCCGGTCGACTCCGAGGTCTTTCTGCTCCTCACCACGCACCACGACGGCGAGGATCTGGTCGACATCACCGCCAACCTCCTCGGTCCGATCATCCTGAACTCCGGCAACCTCCAGGCCAGACAGGTCGTGCTGAACACCACCGAATACAGCACCCGCGAACCATTGGTGGCCAGCTGATGCTGGTCCTCAGCCGCCGTCCGAACCAGAGCATCATCATCAGCAACGACATCGTCGTCACGGTGATCGAGGTACGCGGCGACCAGGTGCGGCTCGGCATCAAGGCGCCGCGGAGCGTCACGGTGCACCGCGACGAGGTGGCGGCAGAGATCAAGGCAGCGAACGAAGAGGCAGCCAAGGGCGCACACGCCCAACCCAAGGGCCTGCCCCGTCCTCCGAAGCGGAGCTGACCTCCGCGATCCGAGCTCGCCGATCGGCTCAGCTCACCGGTCGGTAGGTCCAGTGCCAAGGCTCGCGGGGAACGTCTTCGACGAACCCGTAGCGCCACGCGTTCGTCCGCATCCATTCGAGCGCAGGTCCATCGAGATCGAGGTCAGTGGCGACGCCCCAGCCGTGATTCGACGTGCCGGGGACCGCCGCGAGGCCACCCTCGTTGTACAGACCCTTCTCTCTGGCGAGCCGCTCCTGCACGTCGATCGGGCGGTAGCTGTCGGTGATCCGGATCGCCACACCCTCTGCGGCTGCGGCGTCGATCATCTGGCCGAGCCCGTTGGCTGCGGGCGCCCACAGGGAATGCCCGGTGGATCCGACCGGAGCGAGCGCCGCGGCCGGGATCGTGCCGTTCCCATGGGCGAGTAGCTCCGCGGGCGGGGCCAGCGACCCGTAGCTTCCGGGCGTCTTCTGAATCGCCGGGGTGAGAGGAAGCGCTGAGGAAGCGGAGCCGAAGGCGAGGTCTGTCGCTCCGGTCGGACCGACGCCCGCCCGTTCCTGTTCGAGCATGAGTCCGAAGCCGAGCCGGCGGCCGCCGGTCGCCGGGGCAACGGTCGCAGTCCGTAGAGCCGCGAACCGTTGTTCGATTTCGTTGACTCGTCCGGGGACTCCCTCGATCACAAGAGACAGTTTCGGTAGCCGACCGTCGCGAATGAGCATTCCGCCCGAACCGTGTCGACTCATATGTCCACATCGGCCGACGAAGCTTCGAAGCGAACCACGCGACCGGCCCTCCGTCAGGGCAGGCAAGCCACAACGGAGTTTCGTCAATGAGTTCGCACGTCAGACCGAAGGAGAAGCCGATCGATCACCTGCGGGCTCCGATCGAGCGGATCATCCATCTGGAGAACATGTCCGGCATCGCGTTGATCGCCGGCGCCGTTGTCGCCCTCGTTCTGGCCAACCTGCCCGGTCGCCGAGGCCGTCGATCACTTCTGGCACACCCACATCAAGGTGACGTTCGGTCCGATCGAACTCGATGAATCGCTGACCCACTGGATCAACGACGGTCTGATGACCATCTTCTTCTTCGTCGCCGGCCTCGAGATCAAACGTGAACTCGCCGTCGGCGATCTTCGTGATCCCCGCACTGCAGCGCTTGCCCGGTGTTGCCGCTCTCGGCGGCATGGTCGTGCCCGCCGGCTTGTTCATCGCTTCTCAGCGGCTCAGCGTTCCGGAACGGGTGGGGCGTGCCGATGGCCACCGACATCGCCTTTGCCGTCGGCGTTCTGACCCTGCTCGGCAATCGTGTACCCAGCCGCCTCAAGATGCTGCTCCTCACGCTTGCCATCGTCGACGACCTGGGGGCGATCCTGGTCATCGCCGTGTTCTACACGGCATCGCTCAACACCACGGCCCTCATCGCCGCCGCCGGTTGCCTCGCCGGACTGATCATCTTTCGCCAGCTCGGCGTGTGGTGGATGCCCGCGTATGTGCGTCGTCGGCGTCGCCCTGTGGGTCGCCACGTTCGAGTCGGGCATCCACGCCACCCTCGCCGGCGTCGTCTGCGGCTTGCTCGCTCCGGCCACGCCACGGCGTCCGAACGAGACGATCGTCGTCGCCCCTCCGGCCGTTGCTCTCGACGAGCTGAAGGCGATCATCTTCGACACCGGGAAACACGCTCGGTCGTCGACCGACTGATCCACGCCCTCCACCCCTTCACGGCGTTCCTGATCGTTCCGCTCTTCGCCCTCGCCAACACGGGCGTGCCGACGCCTCCCGCTGCCGTTCTCGACGCAGCAACGTCGAGCGTCGGACAGGCGATCTTCGTCGGGCTCGTGATCGGCAAGCCGCTCGGCATCGTGTCGGCCTCCTGGTTGGCCGTCCGGCTCGGAATCGCCACACTCCCCAAGGGCGTCACCTGGATGCACATGATCGGCATCGGCTTCCTCGGCGGCATCGGGTTCACCGTGTCGCTCTTCATCACCGACCTCGCCTTCGAAGACGCAGGTGCGGTGGCCAACGCCAAGATCGCCATCCTCCTCGCCTCCATTGTTGCCGCCGCCGCCGGAGCTGCGTTCCTGAAGCTCGGAACGAAGGCATCGCCGAACAGCTCCGAGAGCGATCTCGGCCCCATCGATTACAGCGAGCTCGACGCCTCGACCGAAACCGTTCTACCGGTCGGTATCGGGGCCAACGCCGACGTGCGGACCAACGTGATCTGACGACTCGGCGTCGCCAAGAGCGAACTCCAGTCGGGTGGGCCCGAGCTGGTGTCGCACGTCGGTTGCGTTCTTCGAGAGAGGAGAACGCAACCGACGGCAATATCGACGGCCACATCTCCCGGTCGACGCGCTGATCTCAGCAGGAGGCCGAACCAGCATCCACCAACGGGGTTTCGTTCGACTCGACGTTCACGAACTCCCAGTCGTAACCGTCCTCCCGGAGCGTGAGTCGCAGAACACCGCGGTGTTCGTTGGTCCGCACCATCGAGCCGGCGCGAGGTTCACCGAACGCGGTGAACTCGGCCCCTCCCATACCAACGGTGAAGTTCATCATGCCGTCCGGCGACGGGTCGCCGTTGGGCGCGAGGGGCCCGAGCCGTTCGTAGTGGTGGGAGTGGCCGACGACGAGCACGTCGGCCCCCGACCCGTGGACACGACCGTAGAAGTCACCCATTCTCGGGATACCTCGATAGTTCGCGGACGATGTGAACCGGGGCTCGTGCCACATCACGAGGCGGCACTCGACGTGCGGAAGGTCCTCGACCGAGCCGACGTCGTACGCCAGATCGCCCGGCATGAGGATCGTTCCGTCGAGCGATCGGACCAGCGCAGCCACTTCGGCATCCGGCCCCCGGCAGTCGGTGAGATCGGCGACGGCCAGCACGGTCGCTTCGGTGCTGATCGGAGTCGGGCTCACCGGTCCTGTGCCGGCCGCTCCGGTACCCGCCTCGCCATCGGTACAGGACACAGCCACCATGACGAAACAGGTCAGGGCCGCCGCAAAACGCATTCATCAACGCTAGTCGTTGTCCCGTCTCGGACAGCGTCGGGACAGCGCTCAGCCTCGGTCGAGGCGACCGCGAAGCGCCAGCAGCGCCATGCTCTGCGAGATCACTCCGACGATCAAGATCGCCAGGAATCCCTTGCCGAGCTCAGCCCACTCCCAGGTGTCACCGGTGAGCGAACGCATGCTCTCCAGGATGTAGGTGATCGGGTTGAAACGGGCAATGGTGCGGAGCCAGCCGGTGAGCTGGTCGAGCGGCACCGTGGACGATGTCAGGAACGCGAACGGGAAGAACAAGATGAAGCTCGCCCCGACCGCTCCCGGGTTGGCAGTCTTGAGCGCGATCGCATACGGGAAACCGGTGAAGGCGAGCCCCCAGAAGGCACCGATGAGTACGAACAGCACCATGCCCAGTGGCCCGGTCCCGAACGACACGCCGACCAGAAGACCCAGCAGGATCACAGGGATACACAACCCGATCACGAGCACCAGATCAGACACCATCAAGCCCAACAACAGCGGGAGGCGCCGAGCGGGACTGAGCAGCAGGCGGTCGAAGTATCCGGACTGGATGTCGGTGACGAGGCCTGGTGCGCGCGAGATCCCCGTCACCGCGAAGATGATGGCCGTCGGCAACTGGAAGGCCCGATAGTCGAAGCCCTCGTTCCCGGGGAAACCCTCCGTGAGATCCTGCAGTGCTCCGACGTTCACGATGAAGAAGAACGCCGGGATGAAGAGCGCGGGGACGAACGTCTCGGGCTCCCTGGGAATGGCCCGCAGCGCCCGTTTCGACACGGTGATCAGATCGCGGACGAAACCGGACGGTCTTGCCCTCACCATTCGCACCGGCGTTGTCGTCTCTGTCGCGGTCATGCCGAGACCTCGATTCGGTTGCCGGTCAGCTCGAGGAACACGTCGTCGAGAGTGGGCGTTCGCAGTGTCAACTCGCTGACCGACGCGCCGGCCGAGTCGAGGGCAACGGCGATGGGCGAGACCGATGCCGCGCCGTCCTTGACCGAAATCAAGAGCCCGCTGGGCCCCTCGTCGACATGGTCGACCACGTCCAACGCCTGGACAGCCTCGTAGGCGGCGCGCCGATCGCTGTCGTCATGGAGCCGGACCCTGACGACATCGGAACCGACTGTGCGTTTCAGTTCGTCCGGTGTTCCCTCGGCGACGATCCTGCCGTCGTTGATGATCCCCACTCGATCGGCGAGCTCATCGGCTTCCTCGAGGTATTGGGTGGTGAGGAAGATGGTGGTGCCATAGGTCTTGTTCAGCGTGCGGACCTCTTTCCACACCTGGGCCCGACTGGTGGGGTCCAGACCGGTCGTCGGCTCGTCGAGGAACAGCAGATCGGGGTTGTGGATGAGCGAAGCCGCCAGATCGAGACGGCGCTCCATACCCCCGGAGTACGTTCCGACCCATCGATCAATGGCGTCGAAGTCGATCACCGATCGCAGTTCGTTGATGCGTTGGTCGATCTCGGATTGATTGAGCCCGAAGAGCGCACCCTGCATCTGCAGGATCTCCCGGCCGCTCTGCTTCTGATCGAGGGAAGCGTCCTGCAGCGCAGCCCCGATCCGCAATCGGATCTGGGCGGCCTGCGTGGCGACATCCAGCCCGAGCACCGTGGCCGTACCCCCGGATGGCTTGAGCAGCGTGGTGAGCATCTTGACCACCGTCGACTTGCCGGCTCCGTTGGGCCCGAGGAATCCGTAGATCTCACCCGATTGCACCGCCAGATCCACACCGCGTACGGCCTCGATGTCGCCGAAGCTTCGCCGCAGACCCGTTGCCTCGATGACCGGAGCGAGTTCCATCCGAGCAATCTATGCCGGGCGAAGCGGACCCACCGCGATGTGGGTTCCCGCCGACTCCCGACTCAGCGGGCCCAGGTGAACGGATACCCGTCCACCGAGATGGACCGAGCGGCGTCGCTGACACGCAGCGGAGCAAACGTGTCGACCATCACCGCCACCTCCTCGGTGCGGTCGACATCGAGGCTTGCTTCGATACTGCCGGGCTGCGGTCCATGCACGAATCCGGCGGGGTGATACGAGATCGAGCCGACATCGATGCCCGAGCCGGCGCGACTCATGAAGTTCCCGGCGGCATAGAACAGCACCTCGTCGGAGTCGACGTTGGCGTGGTGGTACGGCACCTTGACCGCATCAGGATGGAAGTCGAAGAGGCGAGGCACGAACGAACACACGACGAACCCGCGACCCTCGAAGGTCTGGTGGACCGGCGGCGGCTGATGGAGCGAACCGACGATCGGTTCGAAGTCGTCGATGTTCAACGCCCACGGATAGAGACAACCGTCCCAGCCGGCGACGTCGAAGGGGTGCTGCCGGTGGACGTGTCTGCTGAGCCCTGCGCCGTTGGCGACGATGACGGGCACATCCTCACCGTCGAGCAGGAGCGGCTCGGTCGGAGCTCGCAGATCTCGTTCGCAGAACGGCGCGTGCTCGAGGAACTGTCCCGTGGCCGACAGGTAGCGGTCCGGTACGGACACGTGACTCCTGGCCGCGACCACGAACGTCGAGAGTCCGACGCTCCCGACCATCCAACGGTGGGTCGTCCCTGCCGGAATGACGACGTAGTCACCGACGCCGACGGACAGCTCTCCGAACACCGACTGGAGCACGGCGTCGCCTTCGTGGACGTAGACCAGCTCGTCACCACCCGCGTTGCGATAGAGCGGGCTGTCAGACGTGGCGGCGACGAACGAGATCGAGACGTCGTCGTTGGACAGCAGCTCGTGCCGGCCGAGCACAGGATCGGTGGCGACCGGCAGGTCTGTCGTGCGGAGATGACGAGGGGTGAGGGGATGATCCGGGGTCGCCGATGCCGCCATCGGAGTCTCGATCGACTCGATGGCGACGAGCGCGGACGGCGAGTGTCGGTGGTACAGCAGTGCCGAATTGGACGAGAACCCCTCCTGCCCCATCAGCTCCTCGGCATACCGAGTGCCATCGGGTTGGCGGTGTGTGGTGTGGCGCTTCCGCGGAAGGTCACCGACGTGTCGATAGTGCGGCATCGCGCGACTCCTGTGCTCTGTTGTGGTTCATGTGTTGGCTCGTCGAATCGTTCCTGACACCGAACCCAGACCGACTCGTCCGGTTCCGTGCCCAGCCCACCCTCGCAGTGTGACGGTGTCGCCGTCCTCGAGAAAGGCCCGAGTCGAACCGTCCGGCAGGGTGATCGGTGATCGGCCGTTGTCGGTCATCTCGATGAAGCTCCCCTCGGATCCGCTGGTGGGCCCGGAGATCGTCCCCGAGGCGAAGAGGTCGCCGGGACGAGTCGAGGCTCCGTTGGCGGTGAGGTGGGCCAGCTGTTGGGGCGGCGTCCAGTACATGTCGAAACCGGTCGTGCTGATCACCGCGGGGTCGGCTCCGGCTGAACGCATGGCCTCGGTCTCGAGCACGACCTCGAATTGCAGATCGAGGCCCCAGTCGCCCTCCACCCGCAGATAGTCGGCGACCGACGGAATCTGCTCGTCGCTCGGAATCCTGAATCGTTCGATGGCCTCGAGCGGAAGCAGCCACGGCGCCATCGAGGTCGCAAAGCTCTTGCCGAGAAATGGCCCGAGTGGCACGTATTCGAACGACTGGATGTCCCGCGCCGACCAGTCGTTGATGAGGCACACGCCGAAGATGTGCTGAGCCGCCTCGTCCACGGGAATCGGATGTCCCCGCTCGCTCTCGCCACCGATCACGAAGCCGAGTTCCAGCTCGATGTCGAGGGCACGGCTCGGTCCGTGGGCGACGTTTCCGTCGCTCGACCGAAGCCCGAGAGGGCGGGGGATGTCGGCGCCATCGGGGACGATGGTGCCCGCACGACCGTGGTAGCCGACCGGCAACTGCTTCCAGTTCGGGAGCAGCGGCTCGCTGTCCGGCCGGAAGAGCCGGCCGAGATTGGTGGCGTGATGAATGCAGGAATAGAAATCGACGTAGTCGCCGACCTCGACCGGTAGTCCCATCGTGAGCTCCCGCCGCGAAAGGACCACCTCATCGCTGATCGGCACGTGTCCGGTGACCAGCTCCGTCAGGCGAGCCCTGACCGCCGACCAGACCATAGCGATCGTGAGCGAGAAAGGCGTTGAGCGAATCCTGATCGAACGTGCCTGGCGCGAGGCCGAGGTCAGCCAGACCACCAGACCGTTCGAGAGCGCGGAGATCGATGGCGTGGTCACCGACTGCAACCACCGGTCGCGGATCGGATCCCCCAGGCGATCCGATGCCGTAGGGAAGACCCGTTGCCGGGAACGGCGAGTCATCGGGGATCGAGAAGCCAGCCACGGGTCAGAGATTGCCCCGTCGATCCTGCTCGCGCTCGATCGACTCGAAGAGCGCCTTGAAGTTGCCCTCGCCGAACCCGGTGGCGCCGCCTCGCTGGATGATCTCGATGAACACGGTCGGACGATCGGTCACCGGCTCGGTGAACAGCTGGAGCAGATGTCCGTCCGGTTCGTGATCGACCAGGATCCCGAGCCTCTGCAGCTCATCCCACGGCAGTTCGAGGAAGTCGAGACGTTGCCGGACGTCGACGAAGTACGCCGCGTTGGCCTCGAGGAACCGGACACCCCGCGATCGCAGCGCACTGATCGACTGAACGATGTCGTTCGTCCCGAACGCCAGGTGCTGCACTCCGGCACCACGGTAGGTGTCGAGGTACTCCTGGATCTGGCTCTTCTTGAGGCCGGCCGCCGGCTCGTTGAGCGGCATGACGATCTCGCCGCCGTTCGACACGACCGTGGATCGCAGCGCCGAGTATTCGGTCGAGATCTGGTTCTCGTCGAAGTGGCGGAGCTGCCCGAACCCCATCACGTCTTCGTAGTACGAGACCCATTCGTCGAGCCGACCCTCCTCGACATTGCCGACCACGTGGTCGATTCGTTGGAGCCCGACGACCGGGTCGATCAGGCCTCCCGGGAGACCGCTCGTGACGAAACCCGGGCAATAGTGGCCGTGGTAGTCGCTTCGGTCGACAAAGGTGTGTTTTGTCTCGCCGTAGGTGGCAACGGCCGAGAGGCGGAGAATCCCGTTGTCGTCTTCGAGTTCGTACGGCTCAGCCACGGATCGAGCTCCGCGGGTCAGCGCCGCTTCGTAGGTACCCGCCGCGTCGTCGACAACGAATGCGAGGTCACGCGCACCGTCACCGTGCTCACGAACATGGGCCCAGATCTCGGAGTCAGGGGTGAGCGCTGCGGTCACGACCAGACGAATCTGGCCCTGCTCGAGCAGGTACGACGCCCGGTCGGTGACTCCGGTCTCGGGGCCGGCGTAGGCGGTGACCGTGAAGCCGAACGATCCGACGAGGAACCCGGCCATCGCCCTGGCATTCCCGACCCAGAACTCGATCGAGTCCCAGCCCTTCAGGCGGGCGGCTGGCGACGTGTTGGCAAGGGCGGTGGCAGTGGTCATCCGGGGCTTCCTCTCGACAGAAGTGTCACCACTAGGCCCCATTGATGTACCGATTGTCAAGTGATGGGTCCAGTACTGTACATTCTGTATCGTCCTGCCCGCCTCAGTGGATCGAAAGCGAGCACAATGGCCACCGATCTCGATGCCCTCGATACCGCGCTGATCGCCGCGATGAGGACGGAACCGCGGGCGACCGAGGCACGACTCGCTCGGCTGCTCGAGGTGGCCAGAGGCACCGTTCACGCCCGCATCGAGCGGATGCACACTCGAGGCGTGATCACCGGACACGGCCCAGATGTGGATGCGTCGGCCATCGGCTACAGCGTCCTGGCGTTCGTCACATTGGAGATCACACAGGGCGCAGACGACGGAATCATCGAGCAGCTCGCGGCGATCGACGAGATCCTGGAAGTCCACGCCGTGAGCGGTTCAGGCGACCTGGTCTGTCGAACGGTGGCCCGATCGAACGACCATCTTCACGACCTCATTCAGCGAATGCTCGCCATCCCCGGGATCTCCCGCACCGAGACGCAGCTCGCGCTGAAGAGCCTCCTGTTCCGCACGGCAGCCGATCTCGCTGCCAGTGATGCACCGCGGGGAGCATGATGGCCGGCTACTCAGGCACACCGTTGGCGAAGAAGCTCGGGATCAAAGCCGGACACACCGTCGCCACGGTGCACTCGCCAACCGAGTTCGTCGATCTGCTGAGCGACCTGCCAGACGATGTCTGCTTCGAGACCGGTCCGACCCCGGACGCGGATGTCACCGTTGCGTTCTACACCGAGGCTGACGTACTCCTTGCGGAGCTCGACGGGCTGGCCGGAGCGGCCTTCCCCGACCGGATCATCTGGCTGGCCTGGCCGAAGAAGACGTCCGGCGTCGACACCGATCTGACCGGGGACGTGGTGCGGAGCACCGTGCTCGAAACGAAGCTCGTCGACGTGAAGGTCTGCGCCATTTCCGAGATCTGGTCCGGTCTGAAGGTCGTGTGGAGGAAGGAACACCGCTGATCGAACCGCACCAGAATCGTCATCCAACGGGCCTTGACACCGTGGACACGGCACCTAGGCTTGTTTCTTTCACCCGTCACCTCGATCCAGAAAGCGACCGTCATGAGCCGCACGGTGCAGCACACGCTCCACATCTCTCTCGATTTCGAGGAGACGTGTCGCCGCATCGAAGCTCGGTCAGCCGACCTTCTCGAGCGGTCCACGTTCATCGCCGCCCGCACGGTCGATCGCGCCGCGGCCGAGCTCGACGGGTTCGAGGAACGCCAATCGGTGACCATCGAGGCCCAGGACTTCGAGCGGGGAGGCGACCACCAAGCGTCGATGCGCATCCGGTGGAACGCCAAAGTGCCTTCGAGCCGCGTTCTCCCCCAGCTCGACGCCAAGATCGTGGTCCATGGCGTCATTTCGAGGGGTCCCCACGCCTCGACAGCCATCTCGATCCTCGGCTCGTTCGATTCACCACACGGCCTCCGTCAGCGTCTCGACGACAAACTCTTCCGGCGCCGACTCGTCGACGAGGCCGCAGCGGCCTTCCTCGATGCGTTCGTGGTCGGGCTCATCGACGGCCCGATCGACCTCAGGGCCGCCGACTCGGAATCCAGTGCCGCCTGACACCAGTGCCGCCTGACAGCCGCGGCTGCCCCGAGCGTCGGCATCGATCCGTTCATGAGCAGACGATCGCACTTCCGGCGAACACGTCGGCCACACGGGATGTCCGCTCGAACGACGGGAAGCCCGTGAAGGCGTAGGTCAGCTCGAGGTCGGCGTCGAACACGATCTCCCCGCGTTCCGACACATCGCTCGAGCCACACGCAGTCGGCACAACCGTCACGCTGAGTTCGGACCTGGAATGAGCGGGGAGCACGAACGGTGCCACCTCGGCGAGGTCGCTCACCGGGGCTTGCACTTCGTCGACCAACCGGACCCCGATGCCGGGGACGGCCACGCCGTCGATGGTCACGACGGCGGAGCGAAGCTCGATGTCTCGCTGTCCACCGTTCGTCAGGCCGACCCGAAGCTCGATGGGGCCCTGATCGGCCACGGCGCTGATCGCCTGACCGTCGACCTGGAGCCTCGGCACGACTCGCCCGACGACCACGAGCCACGTCAGACCGACGGCAGCCGCCAGCACGAGGCCGGCAACGAGGACCCGTCGCCCGAGCGAGGGAACCGGAGGCACCAATCGATCCAGCCCAGGAAGCTCTCGACGCTCGGACGCATTCGCCGTTGACATGTTCGACATGTTTGTCATATTGTACCAGGACGTTGGAACAATCAAGGGGATTCTTCCTCGGAGAAAGAGTTGACGACAACATGACCAGCCCCCGTCCCCGCATTCGGCCAATGCCCATCGGAGCCGTCGTTGCCTGCATTGCGTCTGCCGTACTCGTTGTCGCCGGCAGCCAGACAGAATCCACCGCAACCCAGGGTGGCGGAAGCACCGCGTGGGGGCTCCTCCTTCTCGCTGGTGTCCTTGCTCTTGTTGCCGGAGCGATCGCCTACCTGTTGTTCTCGGACGACAGAGAGGCGACTGCCGTCGCCACGAGACTCGCGGCCGAACCGGACAGCGTCGCCCTGATTGATCGCTGGCTCCGTCGTGCCCGGTTTGCCAGGAATCTCGGAGGACTCGCCGGACTGATCGTGTGGGTCGGAACCTGGACCAACGGCATGAACGGATCCACGCTGGTCGTGTGCGGCATGGGTGGCGTGCTCCTCGGAGCCGTCGCTTCCGAGCTCCATCGAGCCCGCCCCGTGGCCGGGCCGAGGACCGCATCGCTCCGACCACGCACCATCGCCAGCTACCTGGTCAGCCGCGATCAACGCAGGACGGTCATCCTGACCGCAGCGTGGATCGCGACCGGTTGGGTCGCCTTCGGGGCCGACAGCAACGGGGCGTTGTGGCTGAGCGGTCTGGCCATCGCCACCCTCGCCGGCGTGCGAGTGCTGCAGTGGCGAATCGCCGCCCGTCCCCGCCCTGCGCTCCCCGACCGAATGCTTGCCGCCGACGACCTCGTGCGAGAGTTGGCCATCACCCGCGGACTTGCACAGCCAAGCAACACGTTCGTGCTTGCACTCTTCGTGCCAACGCTCCCCCTCCTCGACGCATCGCCCATCGGCCCGTGGGTCGATCCGCTGATCGTCGTTGCCTTCGTGCTCTCGGTCTGGTGGTGGGCCAAGAACAAGCGGCTCGGTCTGGACTGGCTGCTCGACCGTCCGTCGTTGTCGGCTGATGCCGACGACCTTCATCACCAAGAGTCGACGCTCCGATGATGCTGCGGGTGGACACCAACGATGCCCTTCCGGCGTACGAACAGATCCGCTCGCAGATCGTCAGAATGGCGGTCACGGGCACGCTGAAGGTGGGGTCCAAACTCCCGACCATTCGCCAACTCGCCGCCGATCTCGGTCTGGCGAAGGGCACGGTCGCCAAGGCGTACGAACTGCTCGACAGCGATGGGGTGGTGACCACGAGAGGTCGACACGGCACGTTCATCGCCGAGCAGGAAACCGCTCCGGCGGCCGAGCGTCGCTCCGAACTGGACGATGCCGGCGATGCCTTCGTCACCGTTGCACTCCAGCTCGGCGCCGACCGCCCAGAGGCACTCGCCGCGATCGAACGGGCGTGGCACAACATCTGATGTGCGCAACACCTGGTGTGCGCAACATCTGATGGGACGGAAAACCCCGCGACGGGCCTCGGCCCTGGGGAAGGAGGTCGAGGTCTCCGTCGCGGGGAAATTGGATCAGTCGAGCGGGCCGACTCGTGAGCCGTCCGGGGCGAAGACGTGGGTCGCCCCCGTGATGCTGACCGTGACGTGGTCGCCGCGATCGATCTCGGTTTCGCCGGCGTTGCGCACGACCAGCGTGACCAACTCGCCTTGATGCTCGACATGAACGAAAACGAACGACTCGGAACCGAGTTCTTCGACCACCGTCACGGTCCCGGGCAAACCCTCGCCGCCAAGGGCCAAGTGCTCCGGTCGGACGCCGACGCCGAAGGTCTTTCCTTCCGTGTCGGCCAGGGCCTGTTTCACCTCGGGCTCGAGCGGGACGGGCATGCCACCGATGGCGAGGGCCCCGTCGACGCGATCGACGTCGAGGATGTTCATGGCGGGCGATCCGATGAAGCCGGCCACGAAGCGGTTGACCGGCCTGGAATAGAGCGTCCGAGGACGGGCGACCTGCTGGAGAATGCCGAACTTGAGCACGGCAACTCGATGGCCCATGGTCATGGCTTCGACCTGATCGTGGGTGACGTACACCGTGGTGACGCCGAGCCTGGCCTGCAAGTCGACGAGCTCAGTGCGGGTCTGCACACGGAGTTTGGCGTCGAGGTTGGAAAGCGGCTCATCCATGAGGAAGACCTGAGGACTCCGAACGATTGCCCGCCCCATAGCCACCCGCTGACGCTGTCCGCCGGAGAGGTTCTTCGGTTTGCGATCGAGGTATTCGGTGAGGTCGAGAATACGAGCGGCTTCGCGCACCTTCTCGTCACGCTCCTCTTTGGGAACCTTGGCCTGCTTGAGCGCAAAGCCCATGTTCTGGGCCACGGTCATGCTCGGGTAGAGCGCGTAGTTCTGGAACACCATGGCAATGTCGCGGTCCTGTGGCGGCTTCAGAGTGACATCAACATCGTTGATGTGGATGCTGCCTGAGGTCACCGTCTCGAGCCCGGCAAGCATCCGCAAGGCCGTGGACTTACCGCAGCCCGATGGGCCAACGAGCACGAGGAGCTCACCGTCATGGATGTCGAGGTTGAGCTTGTCCACTGCCGGGACTTCGCTGCCCGGATAGAGCCGGCTCGCCTCTTCGTATCGGACTTCAGCCATCGGTACTACCCCTCTGATTCGTGTTGACGTTGCTTGCACTCGTCCTGTGGTACATCACTTGATTGCTCCCATGGCCAGACCACGGATCATGCGTTTCTGGGCAACCCAGCCGGCGACGACGACCGGGAGGGTGGCCAGGACAGATGCAGCGCTGAGTCCAGCAAGGAACTGGCCTTGGAACTTCTGCTGCGAGTTCACCCAGACCGGGATGGTGGATGCACCAGTCGGGTTCAACTGGATGGCGAAGAAGAATTCGTTCCAGGCAAAGATCACGCAGAGCAGTGCAGTTGCTGCCAAGCCAGGGGCCACGATCGGCAGGATCACCTGACGGAGCTGCCCCATCAGGCTGCAGCCATCGATCTGGGCCGCTTCGATCAGTTCCTTGGGTACTTCGGCAAAGAACGATCGCAACATCCACACTGCGAGGGGCAGGTTCATCGCTGTGTAGAGGATGATCAGAACGGTGCGGGTTCCCAGCAGGTCGAGGTCGCGGGCGATGATCCAGATCGGCATGATGATGCCGACGATGGGCAGGAACTTCGTGGAGATGAAGAAGAACAACACGTCGCGCCATTTCCGCATCGGGCGGATCGCCAGTGCGTAGGCCGCAGGCACGGCGAGGATCATGACGAGGATCGTGGAGATCAGCACGATCCAGAACGAGTTGGCAAACGCCTCGCTGAAGCTGAGGAGACCAGCGTTCGCCTCGGTGACTTCGCGGAAGCGATCGAGCGTCGGGTCGAAGATGAGCGTTGGGCTTGCGTTGGCAACCGCCTCGCTCTTGAAACCGTTCAGCACGAGCCAGAACAGCGGGAAGAAGAACAGGAGGCCGATGAACCACGTCAGCAGACCGAGGAGGTTCGCCACAACACGGTTCTGGCCGAGGATGGGTTCGGCTTTGGGGGCTCTGGTGAAGATGGCCATCAGACTTCGTCCTCCAGCAGGTTCGAGAGCACTCTCAGGCCGATGTTGGCGATGATGATCGAGGCGATCACCACGATGATCGAATACGAAGATGCGAGGCCGAAACGGTTACCACCGCCGATGGAGCGCTGTGCGATGTAGAACGGCAGGTTCTTGGCACCGGGTTGACCGCCGACGATGACTTCGATGTGGTCGTACACCTGAATGAGATAGATCGCTCCGAGCAGGGTGCCGAGTTCGAGGAAGGGTCGAAGCTGGGGGAACGTGATCTGACGGAACGAACCCCAGGCAGTGGCACCGTCGACCCGAGCCGCTTCGAGCACCGACTGATCTTGCCCCTGGAGGCCAGCGAGCACGATCAACATCATGAACGGGCTCCACTGCCAGATGAGCACGATCACCACCGAGGCCAGTGGGTACTTGGTGGCGAACTCGATGGATTCGATGCCGACCTGGTTGAGCACCCAGTTGATGATGCCGAAGGTGGCGTTGAACATCTGGGTCTTCCACATGAAGCCGGCGACCACGGGCATGACCAAGAACGGGGTGATGAGCAGGGTGCGGATGAACCCTTGCCCGAAGAATTTGCGATCGAGCAGGATGGCGAGGCCCGTCCCCACGATCAGCGAGCCAAGCACCGCCATGACAGTCATTTGGACGCTGATCCAGGCGGCGTCGCGGAAGAACTTGTCGCCAGCGAGGCTGCCGTAGTTGTCGAAACCGATGAACTCGCGTGGTTCCGGGGTGTCGAGGCGCCATTCAGTGAGGCTGTAGAACAGCGTGAACAGGAACGGGATCTGCGTCACGAGGATCGTGAAGATCAGGGCCGGCAGAATCGGCAGACGACGCTTCCACCCTTCACGGCGTTGCAGTCTGCGCACTTCAGCCTCGTGGCTGATCACTGTGCTGGTCATTCAACTCTCCCCTCGATCTCGAATTCGACCTTCGCTCACGACCCACTACTCACGGCGCGAAACCCGGTCGCACAAGGCTCCGATCGGGTTTCGCACCGAAAGTCAAGGATCAGCTGCTGATTTCAGAGGCGATGATGTGGCAATCGGCCACCATTTCCTCGGTGCTGATCGAGCCAGCGATGGCTGCGGAGAGCAATTCGCCACAGCGGGTGCCGACGTCCTGCCACTCGGGAATGCCGACGTACTGCACACCGGGAAGACCGGGCCGCGGCGTGGTGCCGGGGTTGTCGATCGGTGCGGCGAGCATGGCGTCGAGGGTGCGCTGGGCGAAGGCCGAGGCAGCCTCGAGGTACTCGGGGCGCTCGTAGAGCGAGGTACGGGTTCCCGGGGGAACGGCACGCCAGCCGTCTTCCGATGCAACCAGCTCGTGGTAGTCAGCGTTGGTCGCCCAGTCGATGAACTGCCATGCAGCATCCTGGTCGGTGGTGCTGGCCGGGATGGCGAGGGTCCAGGCCCAGAGCCAACCAGATGCGTCGGTCACCTTGGTCGGAGCGAGTGCGAAGGCCGTGTTGGCGACAACGTCTTCGGGGAAGAGGCTGGCGGCCACGGTTGCGTCGTACCACATGGCGACCTTGCCCTCTTCGTAGAGCGTCTTGCACTCGTTGAAGCTGGAGTTGGCTGCATCGTCTTCGCCTGCGTCCTGGGCGAGATTCACGTAGAAGTCAAGGGCTTCCTTGAACTCGGGCTGATCGACCTGCGATTCGCCGACCGATCCGTCGTCGTTCGCGAGCCACCAGGTGCCACCGAAGGTGTTGAGCACGGTGGTGAAGGCGGCGGTGTTGTCGCCCCAGCCGGGCTTGCCACGGAGGCAGATGCCGGCCATCTCGTCGGTGTCGATCTCGCGAGCGATCTCGGCAACTTCGTCCCACGTGGGAGCATCGGGCATCGTGATGCCGGCTGCGTCGAGCACGTCGGCGCGGTACATGACGAACGACGACTCGGCGTAGAACGGCGAGGCGTAGAGCTCACCATCGACCGAGAGGCCGTTGCGGACAGCCGGGATGAGGTCGTCGATGTCGTAGGTGTCGGATGCGGCAGCCAGGTCGTTGAGACCGACGAGCCAACCGTTGGCACCGAACTGCGGCGTCTCGTACATACCGATCTGGACGACGTCGAACTGCTCGCCACTCGCGCCGACGTCACGGGTGGTGACCTCACGCAGGGTCTGCTCGTCGAGGACGGTGATTTCCACTGCAATGCCGGTCTCCGGCGTGAAGTACTCGGCTGCAAGCTCACCCATGCGGGTGATGTTGTCGTTACCAACGATGGCGACGGTGATGGAGCGGTCGGCTTCCATGGCCTCGCCGTCGTCACCACCGTCGTCATCGCCGCTGTCATCGCCGCTGTCATCGCCGGCTGCGGTCGTGTCCGACGCGTCATCGCCATCGCTACCGCCGCAGGCAGCGGCGATCATCGCAAATGCGGCCAGAAGGCTCAGCATGAGGAGCCATGGGCTCCTCCCTTTTGGTCTGCTCGGGTCATCTGATCTCCCCTAGAGATTCATGTGGTCGGAGAACGAGGTGTCCTCCGTCACTCCAGGTTTTAGTTGCGTTCATGTGGGATTGCAAGCGAAGTTGTGGTTTTTCCTTCGGATTGACACCGGACATGGGGGCTAGCGCCTGCGTTCGTGTTGGTATAGGGTGCAAAACGTGACGAACGACTCACCTACGACTCCGACCATCGATGACGCCTACGACCGAGCGACGCTGCGCCGAAGCATCGTCCACATCGGCGTCGGAGGCTTTCACCGAGCCCACCTGGCGACCTACGTCGACGATCTCTGCCGGGCGGGCAATGTCGACTGGTCCATCGTGGGAGCAGGAGTGCTGCCCGGTGATGCGGCGATGGCCGAGGCACTCGACGCCCAGAACGGCATGTACACCCTCATCGTTCGGGGCCAGGACACCACGACCGTCCAGGTCATCGGCAGCATTGTGGACTATCTGCACGCATGGCCGGACGCGGAGGAACTCATCAACCGGATGGCCGAACCCACCACGCAGGTCGTGTCGCTCACTGTGACCGAAGGTGGCTACCCCGTCGACGACACCGACGGAACCTTCGTGGCCGGCTCGCCGAATGCGGCACCTGGCTCTGCGTTCGCCATCCTCGCCGAAGGTCTCGAACGACGGCGGACGACCTCGGGCGCCCCCATCACGGTCATGAGTTGCGACAATGTCATCGGCAACGGTCATGTCACGGCCGCCGCCGTTCTGGGTTGCGCTGAGGCGCACGGTCCGGCCCTGACGTCGTGGATCGAAGACAACGTCAGTTTCCCCAACAGCATGGTCGACCGCATCACGCCCGCGTCGGCGCCGAGCGACCGAGCATGGCTCCTCGAGCATCACCACATCGACGATCAATGGCCGGTCGTGACCGAGCCATTCCGTCAATGGGTCGTCGAGGACGATTTCGCCGGCGATCGCCTGCCGCTGGAGTCGATCGACGTCATCGTCACCGACGACGTCGAGCCATACGAGCTGATGAAGCTCCGCCTGCTGAACGCCGGCCATTCGTGCATTGCCTATCTCGCGGCCCTGCTCGACGTCGAAACGGTGTCCGATGCGATGGCTCAGCCGGAGATCGCTGCGTTCCTCACAAGGTTCCTCGAGGCCGAAGCTCGCCCCGTTCTCCCCCCGATCGTCGGCATCGACATCGACGACTACATCGCCACACTCGTGCACCGGTTCTCCAACCCGAACATCGGCGACCAGATCGCTCGCCTCTGTCTCGACGGTTCGGCGAAGTTCCCCAAGTTCCTCGTTCCCACGATCCAGCGCCAGCTCGATGCCGGCGGGCCCGTGGATCTGAGTGCACTGGCCATCGCAGGCTGGTGCGAGTATCTGAACGGCACGACCGAATCCGGGGCGACGATCGACCTCGCCCGAGATCCACACCTCGAGCAGGCCGTGGCCGCGGCCACGGCATCGAAGACCGAACCCACCGCGTTCCTCGCCTTCGAAGCCGTGTTCGCCGATCTTCCGCCATCGTCTCGATTCCACGAGGCCTTCGCCAACGCCGTTCAGGGCCTCCGCGCAGACGGGGTACGCTCCACCATCGAGCGGCTGCTCCGCCAGTGAGCCGGACCATCACGGAGGGCGCCCAATGACCGACCGATCGACCGAGACCCCCGCTCTGTTCCAGAGCGAGCGTCAACGTCAGATCGCCTCCCTCACGCACCAGTTCGGCCGGGTCGAGGTGTCCCAGCTCGCCGATCGATTCGAGGTCACCACAGAGACCATCCGCCGGGATCTGTCCGATCTCCAGCGACAGAAGTTGGTGCGCAGGGTGCACGGTGGCGGCATCCCGTGGGAGAACTCGGCGTTCGAACCTCTCGTTGCCGTCCGAGCCGATCGCAACGACAACGAGAAGCGCCGACTCGCCGCCCGGGCCATCGGCGAACTGCCGGATCGCGGCTCGATCATCATCGATTCGGGAAGCACCTTGACGAGGTTCGCCGAGGCCATTCCGGACGGGCTCGAGTTGAACGTCGTCACCAACTCACTACCCATCGCGCAAGCGCTGTCCGAACGCGATTCGATCGAAGTCTTCGTCACGGGCGGCAAGCTGCGCAGGAACACCTTGGCCTTGGTCGACGAACACGCGATCGAAGCGATCGCTCCGCTCTCGGTCGACACGCTCTTCATCAGTGCAGACGCGGCAACCGCACCAACCGGCCTCACCACCCCGTATCCGGAGGAGGCAGCCCTCAAGCGGGCGATGATCCGAAGCGCCAGACGCGTCGTTGCCCTGGTCGATCACACCAAGTTCGCCAAGGACGAGTTCATTCGCTTCGCCGAGTGGTCCGACATCGACGTACTCGTCACGACCTCCGAACTCGACGAGACCGTCGCCGCTGCGATCGAAGCGACGGGTACCACCGTTGTCCTCGCCTGAACCACCGTCGGCTCCCGATCGGCCTCCAAACCTGCGCGCCTCGTCATCGGCGCGGCACCTCGCCCGAGTTGCCGCAGAGGTGGCAAGCCAGGCATCAACGCTCGTTCGAGGCGCGATGGGCCGGGCGGAACTGGCCGGTACCAAGACCACACCGACCGATGTCGTGACACAGACCGACATCGAGTCAGAGACTCACATCCGGCGCGAACTCCTCCAACGATGCCCCGGATCCTCGATCGTCGGCGAGGAGCTCACCGACGATCACGGGCTCAACGACATCGAATGGATCGTCGACCCGATCGACGGGACGGTGAACTTTCTCTATGACCTCCCGGTCGTGGCGGTGAGTATCGCTGCACAGGTCGGCTCCGTCGTGGTGGCCGGGGCTGTCACCGATGTGATCCGGGGCGACGTCTTCATCGCGGTGCGGTCCGAGGGAGCAACGTTGAACGGCCGGCCGATCACGGTCGGCGACCCGGGTTTGCTGTCCCGGTCGCTGGTCGGCACAGGATTCTCCTACGACGCCTCCCGTCGCCGGCGGCAGGCCGAGATCGTGTCGCGCATCCTGCCGGCCACCCGGGACATCCGGTGCATGGGGTCGGCGGCGCTGAACCTCTGCTGGGTCGGATGCGGCCGCCTCGACGGCTACTACGAGCAGGGCACTCAGCCATACGACTACGCCGCGGCCGCGCTCGTGGCACAGGAGGCAGGAGCTCGCGTCGAATTGCCGGACGACAACGAACTCTCGCTCGTTCTCGGAAGCCGGCCGGATCTGTTCGACCAACTCCGCTCGCTGATCGACACGGCGAACTGAAGCTCAGAACAGCAGGGACGATCGCTCGGCGTCGCTTCGGTGCTCCCACAACGCGAGGAGCGGGGCAATGGCGGTGTCCGCTCCCTCAGCGATCCTGGCCACGGCCATCACTGCCTCCCACCGGCGAAGCTCGCCGCTCGCGACCGACAGCTGTTCCTGCCAGGACCGCAGATAGGACCGATGCATCAGCTCGAACATCTCGGTGTTCGCACCCCGAAGATGTTGACGGTCCTCCAGATCGAACCCGGGTCGCATCAACAGGGAGCTTCGGACCACGTCGGCGAGCGGATGTCCGATCGAGGCATCGAACCAATCGATCACCATCGGCCCGGTCCGACTCATCAGGACATTCCCAGGGTGGAGGTCTCCGTGCAGGATCGCAGCCCCGCTCGGAAGCTCGGCGACGATCCGTCCGGCCTCGCGACGATGCGCGTCGCTGATCTGGGCGCACCCGGCGACCTTGCCGGCCAGCCGTGTTGTCAGATCGGGGAGTCCACTCGGAAGCCCGGCGGCGTGGATCATCTTCTGCACGGTCACCAGTTCGTCGATCAGGACCGGCACGTCGGAGGGATGATCCAGCATCCGCTCCCACATCGATGGCCCATCAATGCGTTCGAACACCACACATGACCGTCCGCTGATGGTCACCACATCGAGGACGGCAGGAGCTGGAAGGCCGAAGGTATTGATCGCGGCTGTGAGATCTGCCTCGACCTCGGCCCAGTGCGCCGGCGTGTCGGGGCGCGGCACCTTCACGACCGCATCACGGCCGAACTCGAAGACGTCCGAGGTTCGCCCTGCAGCCACCAACGAACCGGGCCTCACACCACCGGCGCCGTCGTGCCGATCCCCCACGGATGACGCCATCATGCCCGCAACTTCTCGCGCAGTTCCTCGAGTGTTCTCCGAAGCAAGCGGGACACGTGCATCTGACTGATGCCGACCCGATCGGCGATGTCGGCCTGGCTGAGATCCTCGAAGAACCTGAGCTCGATGATGGTGCGGTCCCGCTCCGACAATTCGGCCACCATGTCACGCACCGCCAGTTCGAGCTCGGTCTGGTGAAACCCGGGATCTATGGCACCGAGGCGCGATGAGATGGTCATGCCGTCATCGTCCTCGCCTCTACCCGCGTCGATACTGGTCGCCCGATAGGCCGATTGCGCATCGAGCGCTTCGATGACCTCGTCGACCGAGAGCTCGGCCCGTGCCGCCAATTCGTCGATCGTCGGCGGGCGGCCCTGTTCGTTCGACAACTGTTCGCGCACCTGCCGAACCAACGCCGATCGCTCCTGCAGGCTGCGAGGTACACGGACAGCCCACGAACGATCGCGAAAGTACTTCTTGAGTTCTCCGTCGATCGTGCGGCCGGCGAATGTCGAGAACTGGACACCGAACTCAGGGTCGAAGCGGTCGACGGCTTTCACCAGCGCCAGCTGCGCGACCTGGCGAAGGTCCTCGCTCTCGACTCCCCGGTCCTTGTACCGCTTGGCGAAGTACTCCGCGAGTGGTGCGAAGCTCTCGACCAACTCGTTTCGGACCGTGGCCGAGCCGGTCCGAGCCAGCTCGGCGAATTTCTCCGCTCGCCAGGCGTCGTCCGGGCGGGTCACTCGGCCGACGTCGCCTTCTCGAGCTCGATCGTCCGCTCACCCGACTCCGAGGTGAGAGCGTACGAGTCGAGCGTCGCACCGAGAATGGCGTGGACGAGATCGTCGATCTCTCGAACCGGGAGGCCGTCGATGTGGCGTTCGCCGCGAACGATGAGCGTCGAACCGGCCACCTGCAAAGCCAGCACGACCTCGCCGCCGGTGTCATCATCCCGAAGAAGCCACGTGACCGCCTCGTCGACGGCGAGACGGAGATCATCGAGTTCGTCGACATCGAAGCCGAAGTCTGATGCGAACGTTGCTGTCGTGATGCGGCAGATCCGCAAGTAGCCGGAGCGGGCCGGAAAGCGGATGGTCAGGACATCGTCGAGCTGATCGGTCACGTGGTTCCTGTCAATCGGTTGCATCTGGCTGATTCATCGGGCGGTTTCATGCGAGGTGTCCGCCCGCTCGGTCAACAGCGTGGCCGCTTCGGGGGAGAAATGCAGCGTCCGCTGCGGGAAGGGAATCGAAATGTCTGCGTGTTCGAACGCCTCGGCGAGCGAGATGGCCACGGCGTGCTGGACCCGTAGTTTCTCCGCAATCGACGGTCCATGCCAGAACATCGCCGTCAGGTCGATGCTCGAATCGCCGAATGACGACACCAGGACGACGGGGTTCGGTTCGTCGAGGACACCCTCGACACCCCTGATGGCGTCCATCGCCACCTCGACCGCCTGCCGAAGATCGGTTCCATAGGCCACACCGATCGGGAGTGTCGGTACGACGTCGCCCGTTCTGGCTCAGGTTGATGATCGGGCTCCGGATGACCTCGGCGTTGGGCAATCTCACGATCTCGCCGGACGGTGTTCGAATCGTCAATGTCCGCGAGTCGATCGAGGTGATGGTGCCCACATAGTCCTGCGACTCGATCTCGTCACCCTTGGCGAAGGGTCGTCTGACCTGCAACAACGCACCAGCGACGAAGTTCTCGAGAATCGACTGCAGAGCGAAGGCAAGAGCGACACCGAGGAGGCCGAGCGCTCCCAGCAGCGGGGTGATCCTGACACCCACTGCTTCGAGGGCGTAGACCACACCGAAGGCCACGATCACGTATCCGAGCAGACGCCCGAGGAAGTCGCTCAGGAACGAGTTCGATGCGGTACTGGCAACGACTCGAGTCAGCGCGGAACGAGCGAGGCGGCTCAGCACGACGGCAACGATCAAGATCAGGAGTGCCCACAACCATTCCTCTGCCCCGTTGCCCGCAATCGCATCGCCCACTTCGTCGATGACCTCGGCTTCGGTGGTTTCGGCGTCGATCTGGAAACTGCCTCATGTGGCGTTTGCCGGCACCGGGTCGATCACTGCGCCGATGCCTCCGGGAAGCGAAGAGTCCGGCACGGCCGGCACGATTTGGACAGGAACGCCCTGGAGGAGTGCACTCCTGGTCAAGCCATCGACGAGACGAACCGGCCTGAACTCGACCGCTCGATCTTCCAACTGCTGAGCGTCTTCCAGATCGATGGCGATGTCCTTCGCATCCGACCCGATCCACACCTGGCGCTGGTCGTCGAGATCATCGGCGACGAGGAGCAGGCGTGCGGTGCCGCTCCGTAGGGCCTGGACGACGTCGACCACATCGGACAAACCGAGATCGTGGGCTCGCTCGAATCGCCAGGTCCTGAGCGTTTCGACGGTTGCACGCGCCCGATCCGTTGCCACCTCGACAACGGCCCGATCTGCCAGCCAAGCCGCTGCATCCGCACCGAGGTCGGCGGCCCCAACCGTCTCGACAATCGTTTCGATCGGAACTGCGCCTCGGACGAGGGTCTCCAGCTCATCGACCTCGGCGGGAGAACCGGCCAGCAGCACGAAGCGAGTTCCGGTGGCCTTGACCGATTCGACCACGAGGTGTGCTTGCCGGTCGCGATCGGTCTCCGACGCTCGATGCATCGACGGCGCACCGTGTCTCGGGAAGGTCATGACGTCGATCCCGTCCTCGCTCACGACCACCAGGAGGTGGTGCCGGAGGCGTTGCTCGGCGTCGATGAGCGGAGTGATCCTCGGTACGTGACCTCGCTCGATGAACGGGCTGGTCGGACCCTCCGGGTACGTCTGGGAGAATCCGACCCCGTCGCCGGCGAGGACACCGACCACCATCGCAGCGGTGTCGTCGGTGAGTGCGGCGTCTGCCACAGAGGAGTCGGGCCCAGAGGAGTCGGGCCCGGAAGCGTCGAACTCAGCGGGAAAGTCGGTGAGCAATGTCTCGCAGAACGTTCGCTCGACCTCGCTCAGATCGGCTTCGGCCACGGCAAGGCGACTGGCGGCCACTTCCCGAGCATCGCCGATCGGCAGATAACAGGTCAGGAACGGACCCGGGCGACCGAGGATGTCGGCCAACGCGCCGAAGAACCGCCTCATCGGTATACGGGGCGGAAGCGAGGACGTGGTGCGTGACATGACACGGGTTTACCCTGGCCGGCGTGCGCCCAAACCCCCATCCTCAGCGCGCGAACCTGGCTGCCGCCGCCCAGCCGACCGCTGCGGGACGGGTCGTCGTGCTCGGGGCCACCGGCTACGTCGGTGCGCGCCTCGTGCCGCGGCTGGCATCGCAGGGCCGCCACGTCGTGTGCGTGTCCCGCTCCGCGGCCGACATCGAGGCGTGGGGCTGGGGTTCTGCGGTGACAACAGTCGAAACCGACCTGACCGACGCTCCCATCGACGTCTTCGAGGAGGGAGACACCATCGTCCATCTCGTGCACTCGATGGTTGGCGCCGACGACTTCAACGACGTCGACCTCACCATCGCCAAAGCGGTGGCTGATGCCGCGGCGGCGGCGGGCGCCACACGAATCGTGTACCTCAGTGGCCTCGGCGAGCCGGACAGTGAACTGTCAGACCACCTCTCGTCCCGCCATGCAGTCGGAGACGCACTCCGTGCCGGTTCGCGTGATCGCGTCGCCGAGCCGGTACCGGTCACCGAGCTCCAGGCCGCGTTGTTGCTCGGATCGGGCAGCGCTTCGTTCGAGATGCTGCGGACCATCGCCGAGGTGTCGCCGGTCCTCCCCGTTCCGACCGCGGTCACCTCGACCCGCTGCCAGCCGATCGCCATCCAAGATGCGCTCGAGGATCTCGAGTGGGCGATCGACAGCAACGTCTCCGATCGTGTGATCCACATCGGAGGGTCGGACGTCATGACATACGGCGACATCATCCAGACCTACGCCCGGGTTGCCGGTCTCCGCCATCGTCGCCTGATTCCGATCCCGCTCGTGCCCAACAGCGTCTCGGCCTTCGTCCTCAACCTCATCGCCCCGCTTCCCCAACCGCTGGTGCGCCATCTGGTGGGGAGCATCGCCAACGACGTCGTGGTCGATCAGGCGAAGAGCATGCAGAACCTCCGACCCGATCGTGAACCACGGTCGGTATCTGCCTCCATCGCCGCGGCACTCGAGGCGGATCTCGATACGACTTCGCACTGGTCCGACGATCTCGCCCGGTACGAACCGGCAGCGCTCCTGCCCACTGACGACGAATGGGCCGGGCAGCGCATCTACAGCGACGACCGCGTGATCACCACCGACCGGAGTGCAACAGAGGTCTTCCGCAGCATCTCGTCTGTCGGCGGGGATCGAGGGTGGCTCGTTGCCCCCGTGCTCTGGGAGCTACGCGGCATGCTCGACCGACTGACGCCGGGGGGTGTCGGGCTCCACCGAGGTCGCCGGCACCCGACGCGGCTACGCGTCGGCGACGTCGTCGACTGGTGGCGTGTCGAAGCAGTCATCCCGGACGAACTGCTCCTCCTTCGAGCCGAGATGAGAACTCCGGGAGCGGCATGGCTCGAGTGGCGAATCACCGACTCGGGTGACGAGCGTCGAATACGCCAACGCGCGGTGTTCGCCCCCAGGGGGCTCGCCGGACAGCTCTACTGGCTGGCGCTGCTCCCATTCCACGGATACTTGTTTCCACGGCTACTGCGCCGTCTGGTCGACGCCGAGCTCGATGCCGTCGTCGACCGACCGGACGACCCGGCTCTCCGTGATCCCCGAGAGCTGGTCTGAGTCGGCCAGAGCCAGAGGTCAGGCGAGTCCGAAGGTCTCGAGAAGCCCCGTGATCTCCAGCACTCGCCGAACATTGTCGGTTGGACTCGAGAGCGCGAACGACCCACCGGACCCGACGTACGCATCATGAATTCGGAGGAGTTCGCTGATCCCGGATGAGTCGAGGAACGCCAGCTCGGACGTGTCCAGCGTGAGCGCTGCCGGTTTCGCACCGCCGTCGAGGAGCACGGCACCCACGTCGGCGCAATTGTCTGCGTCGACCTCGCCGCTGATGCTGGCCCGGATGATCGCATCCGTTGCTTCGTTGATGATGACCTTCACTCGTCCTCCATGGCGCATAGAGCGGCGCGGAGGAGGATCATAGTGGGGTGTTGCCCGAGCCGACTCCGCAACGGCGCACCTGTTTCGAGCTGGAGATCCGAAGGCATCGTCGTTATGAAGGTTTGTCTAGCCTTCACCTGTGACCAGATCTCCAGAGGGCCGGGACGTCGCTGACGCAACGCCCCGGCTCGACGATGTCGCCCGCCTCGACGCGGTCCGCCGGTCCGAGCTCGCTCCGAACATGAACGACAGCGGGTTCGATCGGCACTGTCGCGTCGCCGCCGCCGCACTCGGAGCCGAGAGCGTCATGTTCGCCGTGGTCGACGCCGACCGTCAGTTCTTCCCCAGTTCGCTCGGGCTCGTCGAGCCTGCCGCATCCCTGGGCCAGACGCCGCTCACGCACTCGTTCTGCCAGCACGTCGTGCTGCGCGATGAGCCAGTGGTGATCTCCGACGCCTCGACCGATCCCCTCGTGGCCGACAGCCTTGCCCAGCGAGATCTCGATGTGGCCAGCTACGTCGGGGTGCCTGTCCATGACGACGAGGGCCACGTTCTCGGAGCGCTCTGCGCCATGGCCTCGACGCCTCGAGCGTGGACGAGCGAGCAGGTGGCCACCCTCTCGGACATCTCGGACAGCATCGAGGCCGAGCTGTTCCTGCGCAAGACCCGCTCGGCGCTGCAGTCTCGCCTCGACGCCGAACGGACATCGCAGGAATACGAGCAGTCCCTCAGCCTCATCGCCACGGCCACCAGTCGGAGCCAGACCGTCCAGGGTGTGGTCGATGAGCTGGTGGCGCGTGTCGCACCCGTCATCGGGGCCACGCTGACCACCATCGGCGTTCTCGCCAACGACGAGCTGCACTTCACCCACGGCACAGGTGTCGACGAGCGAGTCGCCGCTCGTTGGCTCTCGGCCCCGCTCCGCTCCAACGTCCCGATGGCGAAGGCCGTGGCCCGCAGACAGGTCGTCCACCTCGGCACCATCGCCGAGTTCGAGCGATATCCGGACTTCGCAGCGGCCAACGCCGACCTCGGCCTCCGTTCGTTCCGAGCGATTCCTTTCTCGGACGAAGCAGTCGGATTCTTCGGAGTCCTCGGTCTCGGTTGGGATCACGACCTGGACGAGGAACGCGTGCCGCCGGTGCTCACACGCATCGTCGACCTCGCTCGGACCGCGTTGACCCGCGCATGGCAATTCGAGGTCGAACGTAATCAGGCCCGCGTGCTCGAACGAGTCGTCCTTCCGACAACCCTTCCCGATACAGACGTATTCGACATCGCCGGCGACTACATCGCCCCGGACATCGGCCAGCGCGTCGGCGGCGACGTGTACGACGTTCTGATTCGCAGCGACGGGTGCGTCGGCGTCATGGTGGCCGACGCGGTGGGCCATGACCTCACCGCGACCCGGGCCGTCGCCCGACTCCGTCACGCGGTCGGCGTCCTCGTGTCCGAAGGGTACGGACCGGCCGAGATCATGTCGGCCGTCAACCGCTACGTGTCGGCATCGCCGTCCCGCCGCCTCGTCACCTGCGTGTGCCTGCTGTTCGCCGCCGACGGTTCGACGGTCACCCTCGCCAACGCAGGTCATCCTCAACCGCTGCTCCGATCCGCATCCGGCGTGACTCCCATCGGCCCTGTCGGCCAACCGCTTCTCGGAAGAGCAGACGTCGAGTACACCGAGACGACACTCGACCTCGAACCGGGAGACCTCGTGCTCTCCTTCACCGACGGAGTGATCGATCGGCGTGGCCACTCCTTCATCGACGGTGAACAGTGGTTGCTCGATTTCCTCGACGATCGGAAGGGTTCGCCTCCCCACGACCTGACCGCCGCTCTCCACGAAGCGGTTCGCAAATGGGATGTCGACGATGACATGGCCTTCTTGATGGTCGGTCGTCGGGAGACCCCCCGCGAGACCGAACGATGGCGGTGGAGCGGACCGGCCACATCGATGTCGCTGGCCAACCTCAGACGCGATGCCGCCCTGTTCGTCACGTCGGCCATCCCTACGGCCGACACGGTCGACCTCCAGCTCGTCGTGACCGAACTGCTCACGAATGCGAGGGAGGCCGCCGGCCCGGTGGCCGAGGTGTCGATCGAGATCGCGACCTCCGACGCCAGGGTCGAGATCACGGTCACGAACGACATCACGGTCATGAAGACGGCGGAAGATGCCGGAGCCTCCTTCGAGGCACAGACGACGATGCCGGCTGCGGACTCGGCGAGGGGCCGGGGTCTGGCAATCGTCGAGCAGTTGACCTCGTCGCTCGAGGTTGCGGTCTCCGGTGAACAGACGATCGTGACTGCAGTGCTCGAGCTACCGATGCGCTGACCACGTTTGGCCGGCTGGAAGGCGGGAAGGCCGTTCCCATCGCATCCACCACCATGAGGAGCCGGCAATGGCCAGCATCAGCAATCCGTTCGAGACAGACGAAGTCGTCGGTGTCACGACATCCGAGCAGTCCCCTGCTCTCGAACGAGCAGCCCGAGACGCAGGATTCCGCAGCGAGATCGTGTGCGACCCAGAGAAGATCGATGTCGCAGGCCAGTCGAGCGACGCCTCGACGTTCGACAGGGTGCTCCGCTTCTTCCAGGAGGGTGAGGAGAAGGACGCACTCCGTGCGTTCCGCGACCGACTGATCCAGGGAGACCACGTCGTGCGAATCCTCGAGGTCGGGGATCGTGCCGACGAGGCGGGCCGACTCATGGCAGCCCACGATGCCGAGCTCGTCTGGCACTACGGACGCTGGACCTTCACACCACTGCACAAGACCTGAGCGAGCCTCGCGAGTACGCCTCGCGAGTACGACTCCACGAGGGGGCGTGGCCGACGGCCACGCCCCCTCGACAGTTCATCCGGTCTGCGTTCGTTTCGAACTGTCAACGGCTCAGTTCGAGCGAAGGGCCGCCACCAGCTGCTTCTTCGACATCGAAGATCTACCTTCGATGTCGAGCTCCTGGGCCCGCTCGTAGAGATCGGCCTTCGTCCAGTCGACCAACGGTTCGGAAGAATCACCCTCGACCGACCGAGTCGCCCTGCCGAGCAGGCTCGCTGCCTCGACCTCAGCTCGATCGGCCGTTCTCGCCGCCTGCGCCTTGGCTTGACCGCTCACGGTCTTGACCCCGGTCCGGGCCGATGTCTCGACTCTGTCGACCGAGTTGGTCATCGCCTGCAGAATGGATCGTCCGGCATCGAAGCCGGCCATGGAAACGGCTCGCTGAAGGCGGAAGATTCGGCGAGGAACGAGCGGCAGCTTGTCCTCGATTCGATCGAGCACGGCTTCAAAACGGCTTGTCATTGAATGGCTTGTCATTGAATCAGTCATGCCGGACGGTTTTCCCAACCGGATCTGGCCCAAACGTGCGAATGGACACACCTGACCTCGTCGGTTTCAACACGGACGGATCCGGGCAACACCGAGTCATGGACATCGCCCCGTCATCTGACCTCGCCGAGAGGACGACCCGTCTCGGCTGGTTGGCCAAGGGCATCGTGTTCGCCACGATCGGAGTCCTCGGCATCGAAATCGCCCGCCGTGGGACCGGCGGCGATGATGCCGACCAGACCGGTGCACTCGCCGCGCTGGCCGACGTGCCCGCCGGACGAGCCCTCGTCTTCATCGTTGCCGCCGGGCTCGTCCTGTTCGCAGTCTGGAACTTCTGGGCTGCCGCTGTCGATGACAGCGAGTCGCCGCTCGACGTCGCCAAACGTGTGGGCACCTTCGGACTCGGCTGTTCGTACGGCCTACTCGGCATGACCGGTTTCCAGATCGCCCTCGACCGGTCGAGTTCATCATCGGATGGGGGCGCCACCTCGCCGGAAACCGTCGCCCGCTTCCTCCTCGACATTCCCGCCGGGCGGGCGGTGCTCATCGGTGTCGGGCTGGGGACCTGCGCGGTTGGCGTCTACCACCTCTGGAAAGGGCTCTCCCTCGAGTTTCTCGGCGACATCGACACCGACGACCTGTCCCCGGCGACGAGGCACACCGCTTGCGGCCCTCGGCGTGTTCGGCTTCGTCGCTCGCGCCACCATGCTCGGCATCGCCGGGTTCCTCCTCGTGTCGTCAGCCCGAAACTACGACCCGGACGCAGCGGCCGGGCTCGACGAATCGCTTCGTACGCTCGCGTCGGCACCCTTCGGGCGCTGGCTGCTGGCCTCGCGTCGGTCGGGCTGATCGCGGCCGGTGTCTACGACGCCATCACGTTCCGGCGACAACGGATCGATTGAACAGATTCCGTTCGAGGTCGTCCACCTCGGGAGGACGAGTCATGGCTTCGGATTCCGAGTCATGGCTTCGCCCTCGTGGCACGAACCCGGGCCAGCATCTCATCGAGCACACCGCCGAGCCGCCGCCGATCCTCTGCAGTGACCAGCTCGTCGAGCTCGACGCGCATCAACTCCAGCTGGCGGATCATGGCGGAGACATCCGGATCGCCGAATCGCCGCTCGGCGTCGTCGACGACACCGACGATCATGCGAGCGAGCACCTCCAACACCCTGGGTTCGGTGCGGGCGTAGCGCCTGATCGGCTCGACGGCAGCATCGACATAGCCGGCGATGTCCGGCTCATCCGGCCGCAGGACGCGGCAACCATCGATCTCGGTACATCTCCCCGGGAGCATCCGGCGATGCAGCGCCGTGAGAACGGCGCCGAGCCGCACGATGACCTCGTTGGCCGTGTTGGGATCGTTGACACCGGGCGAGAGAGCCCGAACCGCGATGTCGACCAACTGCACGATGCCGAACCCGATGTCCTGCTGCATGGTGCGGGTACCCCCGATGCGAACGATCGTTGACAGGTTCTCCTCCACCTGCGTCAGGTCGTCGTCGGTGGCCGGCCACACGTACATCAGCGGCGTGCCCTCCACGACGTAGGTCCCCACGGCAGCCGGGAGCAGCACCGAACTCCCGGACGGCAGACGGCCGGCGAGATTGCCGATCTGCATGCCGGTGATCCAGCCGGTGGTCGGAGAAAGCAGCATCGCTGCGCCTTCGGGAGGTTCATCGGCTTCGCGGTCACGGTCCAGCGCCACCGGTGCCGGTGATCGGTCGGGGGCGTCGACGACGAACGTGCCCTCGTCCCCCGACGCTCGCTCCTCGAACAGGGTGTCGATCGTCGAGAGGGTGACGTCGAGGATGTCGTCTGCGACCGCTCCGACCCGGAGACCCTTGGCGGTGTGATCGATCGAAGCCAGCACGGCGACGAGTGAGCAGACGGCAAAGACGAGAGCCAGCGCGATCGACAGCTGGGGCGTGAAGGCGCCTCGTCCCGATTCACCGGCCGACTGCACTTCGCGCAAGACGAACAGCGAATACGAGAACGTCCCGACGACCGTGCCCATGACGACCTGCTGAAACCGGTCACCGAGGAAGCCTCGAAGGACCCTGGGCGAGAACTGACTCGCCGCCAACTGCACGGCCACGAGCGTCAAGGAGAAGACGATCGACGCGGCAGTGATGGTCCCGCCGGCGACTGCGGACAGGATCGACCGAGAACTCTCGACCGTCGAACCGAACCACGACGGCAGGACGTCCTGGCCGATCTGTCGATCGACCCACACCGTGAGCTGCGAGAGCACCAAACTCATGGCGACCATGAGCGACGGCACGAAGAACAGACTCTGCGAGATCGCGTTCTCGATCGCTCCGAGACGGAGGAACCGCAACGCTCTCGGCACCCTTCTCACGATCCCTGCCCGCAGGCCGAGCCCTGCCCGTGGGCCGATGACCTCTCCAGGTCGTGCTGGTGGACGGTCGCCATTCCGGGTCCAATGAGCATCCCTCCATGGTGCCCCAACGGCGTGCGGGAGATGCGCCTCACCGGACGCGACGATCCCCGCTCATGTTCGAGCGGGGATCGCGAAGTGACGTGTTCGCTGGTCAACTGACAGGGAGGCTCAGTCGTCGCCGGTGATCTTGTCCTTGAGCGAATCGACGGCGTCGCGTGCGGCATCGGCGACATCGCCGATCGTTTCCTTGACCTTCCCGGCCGATTCCTGTGCCTCGCCCTCGTTCTTCAAGTCCCGGTCGTTCGTGAGATCGCCGGCTGCCTGCTTGACTCGACCGACTGCCTTGTCTGCTTCTCCACTCATGAAGATCTCCTTTGTCTTGTCGGCCCGCACGAAAGCGGGCACGTGTGTCGTGAAGATCGGTGTGCCCGACGGTTGAGCCGCTCAAACCTGGGTACGTCGATTTCCATGTCCACCCAATCCTCATCCCCCCAGAAACCCGTGACCATTTTCGAGGCCCTTCGAGAAGACCATGAGACCCAGCGAACCCTCGTCGACATCCTCGTCGAGACCACCGGTGACAGCGATGGTCGAAATGAGCTGTTCGAGAAGCTCCAGCTCGAGCTCGAAGCCCATGCCGGCGCCGAAGAGCGCTACTTCTACGTGCCTCTCATGGAGGTCGACCTCACGCAGGACAACGCCAGACACTCAGTAGCCGAACACAAGGAGCTCGACGACTATGTCGAGAAGCTCCGGGAGTACGACAAGTCGAGTTCCCAATGGCTCCAGACCGCTCGGGAGCTGCGTGAGCGACTTCTCCACCATCTGGACGAGGAAGAAAAGCAGGTCTTTCCGGTCGCCGGCAAGGCCCTCAGCGACAACCAGAAGACATCGCTGGCGGAGGCATATCGGGCCGACATCGAGCGTCGTCGCTCCGAAGGCTGACTCCTTCAGCTCGCGGCGACGGCAACCGTCTTGGCGTTGACGAATGCATGGATTCCGGTCTCGCTGAGTTCCCGCCCATAGCCGGACACACCGATTCCCCCGAACGGAAGGCGGGGGTCGGAGGCCACTTTGGCGTTGACGAAGCAGTTGCCCGTTTGCATGCGAGTGGCGGCAATTGCCCTACCTCGTTCGATGTCGCGGGTGAACACGGCACCACCGAGTCCGAATCGGCTGGCATTCGCCAGCTCGATCGCGTGTTCCTCGCTTCGAGCGACCGTCACCGCGGCGACGGGCCCGAACAGTTCCTCGTCGAACGCCGGCATTCCCGGCTCGACTCCGGTCAACGCCGTTACGGGGTAGAAGGCGCCAGGGCCGTCCGGGATGCTGCCCGCCGAAGAGCACGTTCGCTCCGGCATCGACCGAGCGAACGACCTGGTCGTGCAGCTCGTCGCGAAGCTCGGCCTTGGCCTGCGGCCCGACATCGGTCGAGGGATCGAAGGGATCACCGACGACGCGTCGCTCCAGTTCTGCTCCGAAGGCCTCGACGAACTCGTCGTGCACGTCATCGACCACGATGAAGCGCTTGGCGGCGATGCAACTCTGGCCGGAGTTCATGAGCCGGCTGTCGGCACAGACGGCGGCCGCCATCCCGACATCGGCGTCACTCAAGACGACGTAGGCGTCACTGCCGCCGAGCTCGAGCACCGATGGCTTCAGATGCCGGCCCGCTTGGCTGGCCACCGCCCGACCCGCACCTTCACTGCCGGTCAGGGTCACGGCCGCGATGCGGTCGTCGGCCACGATGGCCTCGACACGGTTCGATGGCAGCACCAGGGTTCGGAACACGCCCTCCTCGGCCCCCGCGGCTCGGAACAGTTCCTCGATGACCAGCGCCGACCCCGTCACCGATGACGCATGTTTGAGCACTCCGACGTTGCCGGCCATCAGCGTGGGCGCCGCGAATCGCAGCACTTGCCACAACGGGAAGTTCCATGGCATCACGGCGAGGACGGTGCCAAGCGGCTGATACACGGTCCACGCTTTGTCGAGCTCGCTTTCGCGGGCGACGTCAGCCAGCATCCGTTGTGCCTCGTCGGCGTAGAAGTCGCACACCCAGGCACACTTCTGAGCTTCGCCTTCCCCCTGGGCGAGCGGCTTGCCCATTTCCCGGGCCATGAGCACGGCCAGCTCACCCTGGCGCTGCCGCAACTGCTCTGCCACATCCCTGAGGACATTGGCGCGATGCTCGAAGGAGGTCGTCGCCCACCGACGCTGCGCCGAGGTCGCCTGATCGAGCATCTCGTTCACCTGGGCTTCGGAGTGGACGTCGTAGGTCTCGAGCGGCTCGCCAGTCGCAGGGTTGATCGTGGTGATGGTCGTGTTCATCCACTCATTCTTCCCGCGGACGCCCTCCAACGCGCTCGAAACCTCGACTGACCGATCAGTTGTCGGCCCATTGGTCGGCGGCGTCGGCGATCGCGACCTCGAGCACCTGGCTGATGGTCGGGAAGGCGAAGACCTGCGTTCTCGCCCGTTCGATGTGGATGTCGAACTGCACGAGAGTGGTGGCGGTGGCGATGATCTCGTCGGCCAGCGGCCCGAAAGCCGAACACCCGGCGACGAGGCCGGTCACCGGGTCGACCATGACGACGACAAGCCCGTCGAGCAGCTCGTCCGTGCTGGATCGAGCTGTATCCGAGTAATGGCCGATCCCGCGGATCATGGGTCGCTCTGCTGATGCGGCCGTCCCCACGTGGGCGGCCGGCGGATCGGTGAAGGTCGCGTGAGGCATCGCCGACGACGTCGCAGACCACGGATGACCGAGGATGTCGGCGGCCACGATGTCCGCATCGCGGTTGGCGCCGTGTGTCCAGGGATGAAGCCCGTTGAGGTCTCCGAGTACGTGGAGCCACGGGTGGCCGATGGCGCGCCGCTGATCGTCCAGGTCCGGGATGCAGTCCGGTTCCAGTCCGGCGGAGGCGAGGCCGAGACCGGCCAGACGCGGTCCCTGCCCCGTGGCGACGATGATCTTGTCGACGGTGAGTGCGTCTCCACCACTGGTGTGTACGACATCGCCGTCGTCGTCGTGTTTCACTCGCTCGACTGCGGTGGACAGTCTGATGTCCATGCCTCGGTTCCGAAGCGCGTGCAGGTAGCCATCAGCCACCTCGGCATCGTGATCGGGCAGGAGACGGTCAGCGTGGTCGATCATCGTCACGCGACTCCCGAAGCTGCGGTAGACATCAGCCAGTTCGCAGCCAACTGGCCCCGCGCCGAGGACGGCGATGGTCGGCGGCAGGTCCGGGGAGGCAAGTGCATCGAACGCCGTCCAGATCCGGTCCCGTTCGAGGCCATCGATGTCGGGAACGATCGGCGCCGTTCCGCATGCGAGCAGGACGTGATCGCCGTACCAGGCCTTGCCACCCGCTTCCACCAGGTTCGGTCCGATCAACTCGGCCCGCGAACGGACCAACTCGACGCCGGCCTCGCTGAGCGCTCGAGCATGCTCGGTGTCGTCTCGATGGTCGACGATGTCGTCGCGTCTGGCCACGGCCTGGTCCCACCGGCGGGCGACGCTGCCATCGCCCGAAACGAGATGGGCATCGTGCAGGAGGGCCTTGGATGGCATACACGCGACGAAAGGACACTCACCACCGACTCGCTGATGCTCGAACCCCACGACGGTTCGGCCGGCCAGGGCCAGCGTCCGAGCGGCTGCCTCGCCCGCAGAACCGAGACCGATCACGACCACATCGACGTGTTCGACTCGAGGACGTTCTACATGGGTGACGGTGCGGCCGGCGACTCTCGACACCGCGAATCTCTTCGCCAACGCCGAGACGATCATGAGGCCACGGCCGCGACGGCTTTCGGCGCCGACCGAAGTCAGTGGCGCGGGGCCGAAGCCGGGACCGTCGTCGGTGACCACGAACTCGATCCGCTCCTCGTCTGCCCGCATCGACACCTCGACCGTGCCATCCTCCGGCGAGGCTTCGATGGCGTTGGTGGCGACCTCGGTGGCGATGAGCAGCCAATCTCCCGCTGGCTCGTGCAAGTCGGAAAGGTAGGAACGAACTCGATCTCGGAGTGGCAGCAGCTCGCTGGGGTCAGGCCGAAGGGTCAGGTGCAGGTGCGCCATGGCGTCGCCCTACCCCTCGTGCCGCGTTTCAATCACGATTTCTCGAACTTCGAACCATCTCCCCTCGAGCATTCCCGGCAAAGGATTTGGGCAATGGGTTTGTTTGCGACGGACCTGGTGCGGGCACATCGGCCTCATGTCTGCTCCACACTCCGACCGAACGCATGCCGATCTCGCCGAACTCATCTGCGGGCCGAGCCCCTTCGCTTCACTCTTCCTCGCTCCCGGTTCCTCGGCCGAGGCGCGCGCACGAGTGGCGATCGACCGGATCCCGATCCCGGGCTCCCACGCCGGACCCGCCGTCGATGCCGTAGTGGATGAATCCCCCCAGAGTCAGGTGATCTTCGTCGACGGCGCAGGAGGCGTCTGGCACTACGACGTCGATGACCCGTTCGCCATCGACCTGGCCCGTTTCGGGGAAGTCCCGGCGCTCGGGCCCCTCCTGGAAGCCAGGCACATCACATCGACCCACGCCGTCGTCACCGTCGAGGACGATGTCTTCGCGTTGACCGGGTTCGGTGCCGCTGAGAGCGGACCGGGAGACGATCCGATCTTCGAGGCGCTCGACCACCTCGCACACGAGCTCGCACGCAGGTCGCCAGAACTGATTGCGCTGGTCGGACGGGAATCCAGTGTCGTCGACACTGCGGCTCAGCTACGGCGACGGCTGGATCGGGCAACGATCAACATCTACCCGACCGACGACATCGACGGAGACCTGATCGGCATCGCCGACCAGGTGGTGCGGGACGCGGCCAGCCTCGCGGCAGAGCACCGAACCCATGAACTCGCCCAGTTTCGTCAGGCCCGTGAGGTCGGCCAGACCGTCGAGGGAGCCGAGACATTGACGGCGATCGAGTTCGGAGCCGTTCGCCGACTGCTCGTTCACGACGACCTCGTGGGCGCGGTGGCAGCGCCGGCTGCCCGCCTGGTCGACCGGGTGATCCACGCCGCTCTCGTACGCGACGTGGCCATCACGATGATTCCGGACGTCGCAGAGGGCCAGGGGCCCCGTGATGGCGTCGGCGGTGTCCTGTCGGACAGTGCCTCTCCGGCGACGACCGATCTCCGGCGTGCCTCCGGCGACGACGCTGTGCCGACGCGGCCGACGACAATGCACGCATCACCGCCTGAGCGCCGAGCACCGGCCCGTATGGCCGTGCCGACCTGGCTCGACCAGGCTGCGGCCTGGGCGTGGCGGCTCCTGCTGGTCGGCGGCGTCATCGTTGCCTTCTTCTGGGTTCTGGCCGCGATGCGGGTGGCCGTGGTGCCTGTCCTCATCGCCGGGTTGATTGCCGCCACGATCCACCCCGCCGTCAACTGGCTGAACGAGCGGGGCCTCCCCAGGGCCTTGGCCGCGGCATTGCCTCTGCTCCTGATCGCCTGCACCTTCGGCGGGATCGCATGGCTCATCGGGCAACAGACCGCAGACGAACTCGCCGCGACCGAACTCCAAACCGATCAGGTGCGCTCCGAAATCGAGGCGTGGCTGAGGTCGCCTCCGCTCGATCTCGACCAGGAGCAGATCGAAGCTGCCGAGCGCTCGATCCGGTCGGCGATGGCGGGCGGCGCCCGGAACTGGGGCGCGAGCCAAGGCACGCTGGTCTTCACGATCATGGCCGGTCTGGCGCTCGGGCTCGTCTTGACGTTCCTGTTCGCCATGGACGGGCAACGGATGTGGAGATGGACCGTCCGCCGTGTCGATCCCGCCCGTCAGGGCCCGTTCGATCGTGCCGGCCGTGCCGCTCGCGTGACCATGGCCGCCTACGTCCGAAGTGTCGTGTTCGCAGGGTTGTTCGACGGTGCTGTGATCGGCATCGGACTCTGGATCATCGGCGTCCCGCTCATCCTTCCGTTGGTGCTCTTCACCACCGTTGCCGCACTCTTCCCCGTGATCGGCGCCATCACCGCCGGTCTGGCGGCGGCCGTCGTCGCGCTGATCACACTCGGCCCACAGCAGGCTCTGTGGGTCGTGGCGCTGACGATCGTGGTCCAGCAACTCGAAGGCAATGTCATCGTCCCCATGTTGGTGGGACGGGGCGCCTCGATCCATCCGGCCGTCGTGCTGATCTCCCTGACCGCAGGTGGGGCGGTCGCCGGCCTCGCCGGCGCGTTCCTGGCAGTTCCGATGGCGGCTTCCGCCATTGCTGCGGTGTCGGCGTTCAACGACACGACCACGAGCAAGACCGCCTTCGGGTCGACGTGATGGACGCGTCGAGAGTTTCGTCTTCGGCGCGGTCGGGCATGTCACGGCCATGACCATCAAAGACGACATCACCCGAGAGCACCGTTGGTTCGTCCGGTACGCTGAGCGTCTGATGACCGCTGCCGACGAACTGCACGACGCCCGCGTGGCCAGGGCGATCGAACTGGCCCGCTCCGCTCGAGAAGCCTCGTACTCCCCGTACTCCGACTTCCCGATGGGAGCAGCCGTCATCGGATCACACGACGAGGAGATCCCCGGCGCCCTCGTCGAGAACGTCTCACTCGGGCTGGCCATGTGCAGTGAACGGGTCGCCCTGTTCACCGCCGTGACGCAGCGCGTCGCGCCAGACGTCCTCGCACTGTGTTCACGACGCACGAACGACGGTTTGACCTTTCCGTGCGGCGCGTGCCTGCAAGTGGCGTTGGAGGTGGCCGGCAACGACCTCACCGTGGTCGCCGTCGATCTCGACGGAGACTACGAAGTCGTGACGCTCTCAGAGCTGCTACCGCGCGCCCCTCATCGCCACACCGCGGCCGATCAATTCTCGGATTCCGGAGATTCATCACCGACTCAGGTTTGAGACCGAAGCCACAGGGCATCACGTGATCAACGTCAGCCGCACACGAACAAAGGAGCCCCTCATGGGCATCGTAGGAATCATCGTCGTCGTACTCGCAATCATCGGTCTCCTCGCCCTCCTTCGAGGTCGGGTGGCCTGAGTCGAGCTCCCTGCCCGCACCGAACCAATCCTCCCCGGAACGTCCCCTGCCCTCGAGGCAGGGGCGTTCTGGTTTTCGATTCAGGTCAGCCATACTCTTGCCATGTCGGACCCGCACCAGCTCATGGCACCGAGCCAGCCTCTGTGGGAGGCATCAGCCGATGGCCTGGTGTTGGTCGATGTCTCAGGAACCATTCTTGCGACCAACTCGGCGTTCCTGGAGATGTTCGGATACGAAGGACCAGAGTTGGTCGGTCAGCCGGTCGAGACGGTGGTGCCGGAGGAATCCCGACGTCGACACGTCCGGCTCCGGGAGGGCTTCGAAGCCGAACCGATTGCTCGCCCGATGGCCGAGAGCGGCAATCTCGAGGGGCTGCGTGCGGACGGAACGACCTTTCCGATCAATGTCAGCTTGGGTCAGCTCGCCTCGGCGTCCGGCACCCACACCTTTGCCACCGTTCGAGACCTCACCGAACGAGTGCGGGTCGAAGCCGAGGCCGCAGCCGTTCGACGGCAACATTCGACCGCGCTCGAACGTGAACGCATCGCCCATGATCTCCATGACAACGTCATCCAGCGCCTCTTCGCTCTCGGCCTCACGCTCGAAGGCCTTCCACCTCGGATCGACACCCCGGACGTCGCCAGCAAGGTGTTTGCCGCGGTGGACACGATCGACGACATCATCGACGATCTGCGATCCACGATCTACGGCCTCCGCAATCGACTCAGCAACCAGGCCCCCGTACGCGATCAGATCTTTTCGGTCATCGATGAGATGCAGCCCAGCCTCGGATTCTCCCCGTCGGTCACCATCACCGGCGACCTCGAGGCGCTGACATGACGACGCCCTCGTCGAACATCTGCTCGCCGTGTTGCGTGAAGCACTCAGCAACACCGCCCGCCATGCCAACGCCTCGGAAGCATCGGTCGCGTTGTCGTTCGGCGACGATGGAGTCGAGTTGAACGTCGTCGACAACGGCATCGGGCTCAAGGAGAACGCAAGACGCAGCGGGCTTGCGAATCTCGCCGACAGGGCGATCGAACTCGATGGTTCGTTCGAGGTACGGCGACACGCCCCGGCGGGGACCTTGCTCCGGTGGGTGGCGAGAGCCACCCCGGAGTGATCAGCGTGGCGAGAGCCACCCCGGAGTGATCAGCGTGGCGAGAGCCACCCCGGAGTGATCAGCGCCGATCAGGAGGCGACGAAGAGATCCCACCATCCTGAGACATCGGCAGCGTGGTGGCCGGGAGCGAGCACGACATGGTTCCCCAGGGGACGCTCGAGCACCGAGGCCGCCCGCTCGGGGGCCACGATCACGGTCGCCTGGGTCCGACACAGGTGGTCGGAAGACCCGGAGGCCACGAGATCACCGTCGGCCACCCAGAGCTCGTCCAGCTCGCGTCCGCCGATACGGAGAAGCGTGACCGGTTGCCGCCGGAATCGACCGGAGATTCCGACGCCCACACCGGACTCGAAGTGCGTGTCGAGTGCGAGATCGTCGACGAGGCTCGGAGCCACGGTGCAATGGGCCAACTCGATTTCACCTGCGACCGGATCGATCCACGCCGGGTTCGCCATCCACGACGCCGAGCTGAAGAGCTCGCGTACGAGCATCATGGCCAGAGCGCTCGGTACATCTCCCTCACACCCGGCAACCACCCCGGAACCGTTCAGTTCGGCCAGAGCGATGCAGCCGGATGTCCCGACCGAGTCCAGGAGATCGAAACAGCGGACGGTGATGGCGTCGAGCTCGTTCGATTTCATGGTCTCGACAAGCGGCCCATGCAGGGCGGCAGCTCGATCGACCTCCGATCGATCGATCAGGACGCTGGTGTCGCGGTCCGCCCACCGACGCCCGAGTTCCACACTGATCTCGCTCGGTACCGCTGCCGCGGCGCTCGGTACCTCGACCGGGACCACCGTCGGGCCCCACCGGTTCCGCACGACCGAGGCATCCGGTTGGCTCCCCACCAACCAGTCAGAGGGTGGGCCCACGAGCCCGAGTCGTGTGTTCCGAAGCGTCAGGTAGGCGGCGAAGTGTCGGATCGCCGAAGCCACCTCGGCCATACGCTCCATCGTCACGATGCGGGCCTTGCCACCGCGCTGCCTGATGTGCGCCACCGCCTCCAGTGACGCCGCCAGCGAGTTGTCGCCGCGGTGGGTGATCACGAGGGCCGGCTCGCCGGCGTTGCCCTGTTGCCGTTGTTCCCACCGCTCGATCACGAGTTGTTCCGAACCTCCGGTTCCGACGACGATCGCGAACGGCACCGAGAAGTCCGTCGTTGCCGGCGAGCCGACACCGCCGATCTCGCTGAGACGCGATCCGATGTCGGTCGTCAGCTCGACGAAGATGCGCTCGATCGTGCAGCGATGAGTAGACGACCTCGTAGTAGAACTCCGCCTTCATCATTCTTCCAGATCGCTGTCGTCCGCCGGTATGACCAGCAGACGGGTTCGCAAGTGGTGGATCGCGTATGTGGTGACCGATCCGACCATCAGGCCGCGGAATCCGCCGAGACCCCTCGATCCGAGCACGACGAGCTCGGCGTCGGTGTCCTCGGCTGCCTCGAGAATCTGAGTACCGGTGTGTCCGATCACGACCCGAGCCACGACGTCGACCGGAAAGCCGCCGTCATAGGTCGCCGCTACCTCGGCCAAGTGTGTGTCGAGGGCCGTCTGCCCGGACTGGCGAATCTGCTCGAGGTCGATACTCATCGCCCCGAACTCAACCGCAGCGATCGCCGGCATTGTCAGGACGTACAGCACCACGACCGAGCAGTTGCGCCACTGAGCCTCGACGATGGCCTCGCGCAACGCCCTGGTCGACGTTGCGGACAGATCGACACCGACCACGACAACACCCATGCGAGAATCCTCCTGATCACGGCGCCTGGCGACGCCGGTCGATCATCCGTCGGGCAGCGAGATACTCGGCAGAGCCGAAGGTCCCTCAGCCGACATCGCGACGTCGCACAGCGGGGATTCAGGGCTTCCGCCCCTACTGGGAGGGATCCGGCCACAGCAGGATCGCTCCATGCCATCAGACGACGCCGCAACCTCCCACGGCCCGCTCGTCTCCTGCACGGGCATCGTCACGATGGACACGATCTTCGGGGTCGACAAGCTTCCGAGCGGCGACGGCAAGTTCTCGGCCACGTGGCTCCAGGAGACCGGAGGCGGTGTTGCGGCCAACGCCTCGGTGGCGATCGCTCGACTCGGAGGTCGTAGCCGTTTCGTCGGCTGCGTCGGGACCGATACGCGTGGCATTTCGGCGAGGCGCAGCCTGTTGGCCGAGGGGGTCGAGGTCGAGGCCCTCCACCAGATCGAGCACCGTCCGACTCCCACGTCCGCGGTCATGGTGGATGCCGCCGGAGGCCGCATGATCATCAATCACGTCGCCGACGACTTCTTCGACCTCGCCGACCCCCGCTGGGCCGCAGACATCGGCGATGCCGATGCGGTCCTGGTGGATCTCCGATGGCTCGCCGGCGCTGCCGCTTCCGTGGCTGCCGCCCGCCGTGCAGGCGTCGTGTCGATCGTGGACGTCGATCGGCCGATCGCAGAAGCCTCGGATCTGTTCGACGAAGCCACCCACCTGTTGTTCTCCGCCGATGCCCTCCGAGACATGTCCGGCATTCCGAGGCCCGAGGATGCACTGGTCCACATGGCGACGCGTGTCTCGGCCTGGGTGGGGGTCACGCTCGGCGAACACGGGGTCTTGTGGCTCGACGGGCATTCGCTCTGCCACCGCCCAGCCCACGACATCGTTGCCGTCGACACGTTGGGTGCCGGCGACACGTTCCATGGCGCCTTTGCTCTCGCTCTCGCAGAAGGCCGCAGCGAAGCAGAGGCGCTCGACTTCGCCGGGAGAGCCGCAGCACTGAAATGCACACGCCGGGGAGGCCGAGAAGGCATGCCCCGCCGATCCGAGGTCGAACGATTCACGACCGCACTGATGAGGAGCAACTCATGAATTTCGGAACTCGCCGAGCGATGGCCAGACTGGCCGACGAGAACGGACACTTCCGCATGCTCGCCGTCGACCAGCGACCACCGGTCCAGCAGCTCGTGGCCCAAGCCTTGGGAGTCGACGATGCGCCGATCGACGCTGTGCGAGAGGTCAAACAGCTCCTCGTCAAGACGCTCGCTCCTCATGCGTCTGCCGTGCTGATCGACCCGGTCACGTCCTTCGCGACATCAGATCTGATCAGCCCTCGACAAGGCATGATCATGACACTGGAGAGTTCGGTCTTCGACACGGGACCGAGAGGCCGCATGACCTCTCCGATCGACGACTGGTCGGTGGAGAAGATCAAGCGCATCGGCGCCGACGGGGTCAAGTTCCTCGCCTGGTATCGAGGTGACGCCGGACCGGAGGTCATCGAGCACCAGCAACGTGTCGTGGCCGAAGCCGGCGAGGCATGCCGGAGACTCGACATTCCCTTCATTCTCGAGCTTCTGCTCTACCCGTTCCCCGGCGAGCGTCTGGAAGAAACGCTCTCGCCGCAGCGACGAACCGAGATGTGCATCGAATCGGTGGAGACGTTCGCCCACCGCGACTTCGGGGTCGATCTGTTCAAGCTGGAGTCTCCGCTCCCGATCTCCGTGCTCACTGGGGGCGAGATCGGCGACGACGAACTCCAAGGGTCGTTCGATGCGATCCATCATGCCGCCGGCCGCCCCTGGGTGTTGTTGTCCGGAGGTGCCGCGCCGAACGCCTTCGTCCGAATGCTCACATTGGCCTACCAGGCTGGCGCGAGTGGCTACCTCGCCGGTCGCTCGATCTGGTGGCAGGCGCTCGAGCACTACCCCGATCTCGTTCGGGTCGAGCGCGAGTTGTCCTTGCGGGCGACGGACTTCATGCGGCGAATCAACGACCTGACCAACGATCTGGCCGTGCCGTGGGACGCCGTGCCGTGCACGGCGTCTGCGGTGCAGCTCCCGCCGTCGTGGGACGACGTGCCCGTGCGCTACGCCGGTGCGCTCATGTGAGGCACACCATCGGGATCGACAGTTCGGCAGCGACAGCCTCGACGATGCGTCGATGATGTCCGGGCGCGAGCACGAAGTGGTGCTCGAGGCCGTCACCCAACAGCGTCGACAACAAGGATCGCGCCGACGTCGGTAGCTGTACGACGCAGGACGTGCCTTGGAACGGCTGCCCCTCCTCGATACGCCCTTGACCGACGACCATTCGGAGTCCCTGCGGAGTTTGCGACAAGCGGGCGATCGTGACCGGCCCCGGCGCAAGCCCGAAGTCGAACACGGCAGGAACCTGGCGGTTCGGGTGGAGGGCAACCCTGACGACGCCGCTCGGATCGGCCAGCGTGCGAGGGGCGACACCGCAGTGCCAGAACGCAACGCGGTCTCCGTCGAGCTCAACATCGACCAGATCGGCGAGGAAGGTCGGGGCGCCGGCCACGCGCTGCATCATGCGCATCGAGAGCGCTCCGAAGATGTCGGCCTCACATGCGGCCGGTATGCCCTGTTCGTTCAGCAGGGCCATCGCTGCACAGACCGCTCCGCCCCATTCGTCGAAGCACTCGGGCCAGCAGCGGATGGCCAGCGCGTTCCAGCCCTCGCGGTCCGCGAGCCGTTCGGCACCTCGATGGAACGCAACCGTCTGTTCGATCGCTGCCCGTTCGATCGACTCGTTGCCGGCCAGGTCTCGCAGTTGCGAGACCTCGGCGTCGTCAGCGACCGACAGCGGGCGCCCTGCTGTGGCGAAGAGTCGTCCGAGTGGGACTCGACCGGCCACAGCGCCTTCGGGCAGCGCGGATTCCTCCGCCTCGCATGGCTCGAATCCATCCGGCGGGTCACCGATGACGCCGATACGCGATCGGTGGAGATCATCGACGACGGCGCTCACCAACGCCCGTTCGGGCTCGGTGAGCTCGGCATTCGACGGCAGGGAGGTCGCTGAGCGCCGACCGTTTTCGCGGATCACTGCCTGCTCGAGACTTCGCTGGGTCGCGGCACTGGGCAGCTCGTGTATCGCAGCGACCTCGCGTCCCTCCCTCACGAGTCGGTAGGCCAACAGATTCGCCCCGCACAGTGAGTTTCGACGCAACCGCCCGCCCGTCCACTCCTCGGGGAGCGACCAGAGCACCACGTTTGCGACGGTGTCGAAGTGATCGACGGCGGCGGCACCGAGGCGAGAGTCGGTGAAGGATGCGAAGAGGACCACGAGCGTGCGGGCGGTCGACGGCACCGAGCTCATCGCCGACTCGACCTCCTCAGGGGATTGCAGGATGCGGCCGTTCCCCACCAGCACGGTGGCCGGGTCAGACCACGCGAGGGCTTCAGACACCAACGGCGCAGCGGATTCGAGATCGAATGTCGGCCGGCCGACGATCACCAGTACATCAGGATCCCTGTGGTCGATCACGGGGTCGTCTCTGCAACGCGGGTGGGAACGATGATGACCGGAACCTCGGCGGTCCTCGCGATCTTCTCCGCGATGCTGCCGAGGAGCCAACGTGTCATTCCGGTACGTCCGTGGCTCGCGATGACGATGGCATCGACGTCGTTCGCCGTGGCGACCTGGAGGATCCCATGGGCCGGGGATTCGTCGTAGCTGACGAGTGCCCTCGCCTCGATCCCGGGGGCCCTCGTTTCGGCGTAGTGACGAAGCTGGGCAATCCCGGCCTCATCCACCGACAGGTGCTCGGCCGCGGCGTACTCCTCGAGCACGGACCGCTCCGGCACGTTGACGTTGCAGAACAGGAGCAGTGACGCGCCGGTCGCTGCTGCCAACATTGCCGCGTAGTCGAGTCCGACGAGCGACCGGGTCGACAGGTCGATCGGGACGAGAATGGTTTGTGGTGCAAGCATGATGACTCCTTTGGTCCGATGCTCCTCCGCGCCGGCCCGATCTCCCAGGGGCGAAGGTCCGATACCCCAGAGGCGAAGGTCCGATCGACGACCAATGACTTTGGACCCTCCCCCGCGCCGCAGGCGACATGGCCAACTTGACTCGTGGAGAAGCGATCACGCAAAGACGAGGCGGACAGTCGCCCAGCAGAAGCGGTCTGGGCCGATGCTCGTTCGGCGCTTGCCGGCCTGCCTCGCGGTGGACTCAACATCGCATACGAAGCGGTGGACCGGCACGTGGATGACGGGCTCGGGTCGACCGTGGCCATCCGCTGGTTGCCGGCCGCGGGGACACCGGTCGATGTCAGCTATCGGGAGCTCGCACGACAGAGCAATCGATGGGCCAGGGCGATTCGAGACCTCGGTTATGAGGGCGGCCACGGCGTCGCAACCCTGTGTGGCCGAGTGCTGCCTCTCTACGTGGCCGCACTGGGAACCCTCAAGGGCGGTGGCGTCTACACGCCCCTGTTCAGCGCCTTCGGAACCGATCCGGTGATCCTCAGGCTCCAACTCGGGAGCGTCCAGATCCTCGTCACGACCGAAACCATGTACCGCCGCAAGGTCATGGCCAGACGGGCCGAAGTGCCGGCGCTCCGCCACGTGCTCCTCGTCGACGGCGATGCGTCGAGCTTCGAGGACCCGACCGTGCTCGACCTGTCGACGCTGCTCGAACAGTCGAGCGACGAGTTCGCCATCCCGGCGACCGATCCCGAACTGCCGGCGTTGCTCCACTTCACGAGCGGCACGACTGGACCCCCGAAAGGAGCGATCCACGTACATGAGGCTGTGGTCGCCCACGCATCGACTGGGCGGACGGTGTTGCAGCTTCGTCCGGGAGCGATCTACTGGTGCACCGCGGATCCTGGCTGGGTCACCGGTACGTCGTACGGACTCATCGCACCGCTGGTCAACGGGGCCACATGCATCATCGACGAAGCCGAGTTCGATGCCGAGCGCTGGTACCGAATACTGCAGGACGAGCACGTCCAGATCTTCTACACCGCTCCCACGGCACTCCGGCTTCTCCAGCGAGTGGGACGCGAAACCGCTGATCAGTTCGATCTCTCGCATCTGGAGCTGATCGGCAGCGTCGGCGAGCCGCTCGACCCGGAGTCGCTGCTCTGGACCCGATCGGTCCTCGGAGCTCCCGTCCTCGACACCTGGTGGCAGACCGAGACCGGAGCCATGATGGTCGCCAATCGGCTCGGCGATGACGTGCGCCCGGGCTCGATGGGCCACCCGCTGCCCGGTATCGAGGCGGCAATCCTCTCCTGCGACGACGATGGCGAGCTCACGCTCGACGAAGCCGGCCAGCCGATCCTGTTGACCGAACCGGACGCGGTCGGGGAACTCGGACTGAAGGCGGGCTGGCCGTCGATGTTCCGCTCCTACCTCGATCAACCCGAACGATACGCATCGTGTTTCGTCGGCGAGTGGTACCACTCGGGCGACCTCGCTCGCCGCGACAACGACGGCTACTTCTGGTTCGTCGGTCGGAACAACGACGTGATCAAGTCGGCCGGGCACCTCATTGGACCGTTCGAGGTCGAGTCGGCGTTGACCGAACACCCGGCCGTGGTCGAAGCGGGCGTCATCGGCAAGCCGGACGAGACGATGGGCAACATCATCAAGGCATTCGTGGTGTTGAACGACGGCGAGTCGGCCTCGGAAGCGCTCATACGCGACATCCGGGGTCACGCCAGGAAACGCCTCGGGCCGGTCGTGGCACCGCGCGAGATCGAGATCGTCTCCGATCTGCCCCACACCCGCAGCGGCAAGATCATGCGCCGGCTCCTCAAGGCCCGCGAGCTCGGACTGGCCGAGGGCGACACCTCGACACTGGAGGTCATCGGATGAGCACCGACATCGAACCAACACGAATCCTCGCCGACATGATTCGGATCCGAGTGTTCGAGGAACGCTGTGCCGAGCTGTACGGGCAGACCAAGATCCGCGGCTTCCTGCACCTCTACGTCGGTGAGGAAGCCATCGCAGCCGGGATCATCCCGCAGCTCACCCGCGACGATGCACTCCTCGGCACCTACCGCGAACACGGACACGCGTTGATCCGTGGTGTACCGGCGGGGCGGATCATGGCCGAGATGTACGGGAAGGCCAGCGGTTGCTCCGGGGGGCGCGGCGGATCAATGCATCTGTTCGACGCGTCGAGGCGATTCTTCGGCGGGAACGCGATCGTCGGCGGCCACCTTCCGCTGGCCACTGGTCTCGCCCTCGCCGACGTCATGCTCGGTCGCCACGGACGGGTGACTGCATGTTTCTTCGGCGAAGGAGCCGTCGCCGAAGGCGAGTTCCACGAGGCCATGAACCTGGCAGCGCTCTGGCAGTTGCCCGTGCTGTTCTGCTGCGAGAACAACCTCTACGCCATGGGAACATCCCTTGCGTCGAGCGAATCCCAGCCGGACCTGGCCCTCAAGGCGGCGGCGTATCAGATGCCGTCCTGGGCGGTCGACGGTATGGATGCACTGGAGGTGGCCGAGGCCGCCCAGCGCGCGCTCCAGAGCATTCGTGGTGGCGGCGGCCCCGTCTTCCTCGAGCTGCGCACCTATCGGTTCCGAGCACACTCGATGTTCGATCCGGAGCTCTACCGAGAACCATCCGAGGTCGAACGGTGGAAGCAACACGATCCCATCGATCAGCTGGCGGCTCGCCTCCTGGACGGCGGGGAGATCACGGCGCAGGAACTCGACGACCTCTGGATCGCAGCGCGAGACGAGACCCAGGACGCCGTCGACTTCGCCGAGGCGGCCCCGCTCGAGCCGGTGGCGAGCCTGCGACAGCACACCTACGCGGAGACCTGAGAGCCATGAACGAGATCACCTACCGAGAAGCCATGCGAACCGCCATTCACGACGCCCTCGCCGCAGACGATCGGGTCATCGTGATGGGTGAAGACGTCGCCGATTACGGCGGCACGTACGCCGTGACCAAAGGTCTGGCCGAGAAGTTCGGAAGCGACCGCGTCCGGAACACACCGCTGTCCGAATCCGGCTTCGTCGGTGCCGGTATCGGAGCCGCGGTCGGCGGGATGCGCCCGATCGTCGAGATCATGACGGTGAACTTCAGCCTTCTCGCCATGGACCAGATCGTGAACACGGCAGCCACGCTTCGACACATGTCGGGCGGCCAGATCGGGGTCCCCCTCGTGATCCGGATGACGACGGGGGCCGGCAGGCAGCTCGCGGCACAGCACTCGCACAGCCTCGAGGCCTGGTTCGCCCACGTTCCCGGTCTTCGGGTCGTTGCGCCTGCGTCGGTCCGCGATGCTCGCTGGATGCTCGCCGCGGCGCTCGACGATCCGGATCCGGTCATCATCTTCGAGCACTCCGGGCTCTACAACAGCAAAGGGGACCCCGGTGACGGCCCGGTCGAGCTGTCCGGTGCGTCCATCTGCCGATCCGGTGACGAACTCACGATCGTGGCGGCGGCCGGCATGGTGTCCAAGGCGATCGAGGCAGCCGAGCAGCTGAACGAATCCGGTTTCTCCGCAGAGGTGATCGACCTTCGGTCGCTCCGACCGCTCGACACGGCGACGATCAGAGCGTCGGTCGAACGAACCCATCGCGCGTTGGTGGTCGACGAAGGATGGCGGACGTTGGGGCTCTCGGCCGAGGTGGCCGCCGACATCAGCGAGGCCTGCTTCTACGACCTCGACGCTCCGGTGGGCCGCCTCGCAGGGGTGGAAGTCCCGATCCCGTACGCAGCCCACCTGGAGGCCGCCTCGATCCCGCAGGTCCGCAGCATCGTCGAGGCGGCGAGGGCCGTTCGTTCGGGGGGCCTCGTCGATGCCTGATCTCGAGGGGCCAACCGGAATCGATGAAACAACGCGTCTCACCGTCCCCCTGCCGTCGCTCGGAGCAGACATGGACGTCGGCAGCGTCATCGAGTGGCGGGTGTCCGTCGGGGACGAGGTCGAACGGGGCGACGTCGTCGCGATCGTCAAGACCGAGAAGTCCGACATCGACGTCGAATCTTGGGACAGCGGCGTGGTCGCCGAGTTGGTGGCGCCGATGAACGAGGAGATCCCGGTCGGCGCTCCGCTGTTGATTCTCGAGAGTCGGACGGCATCCGCACCAACACCCGATCCAACGCCGGCGATCGACGAAACACAGCACCTCGACGAAACACGGCCTCCAGCCGAAACACCGGCTCGTCGTCGCATCCCCACCGGTGACCGACGATGAGCCATCCGGGCCCCCGGCCGCGCCGACGACGTCGGAGGCCCGCCGCCGACACGTGTCGCCATACGCGCGGCGTGTCGCTGCGGAGCGAGGCATCTCGCTCGACGACATCGATGGGAGCGGCCCGCATGGCGAGATCCTCGCTGCCGATCTGAACGCATCCGACGCCGACCGAGAACCGCCGTCGCCCAGCCCCACACCGCTGAGCGGCATGCGAGCCGCCATCGCCGACCGCATGGCCAGATCGAACCGCGAGATCCCCCACTACCACCTCGAACGAGACATCGACATGGCTCCATCACTCGAGTGGTTGGCCGAGCACAACGCAGCTCTCCCGATCGCCGAGCGGATGGTCCCGGCGGCTTTGGTGGCCTGCGCCGCCGCACGGGCAGCCAGAGCAGTTCCGGAACTGAACGGGATCTGGTCAGACGATGGATTCCTCGGCCGCGCTTCTGTGGATCTCGGAATGGTGATCTCACTCCGGCGGGGTGGTCTCGTGGTCACCACGATCCAAGGCGCCGACCAGCTCGGGCCGGACGAGATGATGCGCGCCATGCGCGAGATGGTGACCGGGGCCAGGAAGGGCCAGCTCCGCAGCAGCTGGATGTCACAGCCGAGCATCACGATCACCAACATGGGCGACAACGGGGCCGATCGGGTATCCGGCATCATCTTCCCGCCGCAGGTCGCCATCGTGGGCTTCGGTCGGATCAGCGACCGGCCCTGGTGCATCGACGGAACCGTCGTGGCACGAGCGGCGGCCACGGCCTCACTCGCCGGCGACCATCGCGTCACCGACGGGGCCGAAGGGTCGCGATTCCTCGCCGCCGTGGCCCAGGTGCTCGAGCACCCGTACGAACTCGAGTCCTGACGTCGATGCCAGAAATCTGAATCGGGGACTTACGACTCTGGACTTTGCCGATCCGGTCACGGACACTGAGAGTGATCCCGAACCGATTCAGGAGGACCCGATGACTGTCATGAGCATTCCCGCCGTCGACATCACGACGGAGTCCGAGCGATTGATCGACGGACTCGAGAAGTTCCTAGCCGACCCGATCGGATACGGAGCGTACGATCCGAGCGATCCCATCACGCTCGAGGAGTTCTGCCACACCCGCCACTACCGAGGCGTCTACGCGGCGCCTCTGGCGTTCTGAAGTGAGAGCGTCATGGCTGGACGTCGTACTCCACCATCCCGCCGCATCTACCGGCGACGCCGCCCACTGAACGCCGACGTACGCACCTGTGGCCGCGACGGTGTTGCCAAGGCGCGGTGGGCACTCGAACACCCGGAACCGGAGCAGCTCACACTCGAGATGAGTCCGGAAGAGCGCGAAGAGGCGCATGGCCCACACTGACAAGAGCCCGACCAGCTGCGAGCAGTGCGGGGAGGCGATTGATCTGGGAGCGCGCGGTGTCCTCACCCTTCGTCATGCCGGACCGGGCGACGAGGACGACCTGGGGGCGCTGTATGCGTCACTCACGCCGGCCGATCTGCTCAAACGCTTCTTCACCAGCGGACCACCGGGACAGCATTTTCTCGAGGGTTGGGTCGATGTCGCCTCGAAGGGCGGCCAGTGCCTCCTCGCCGAACTCGTCGACCCGGACGGTCACCGACAGGTCGTCGCCGAGGCCGGTTTCGCACCGCTGGCCGACGGTGACATGGAGCTCGGGATCACCGTGGCGCCCGACCACCGGGGGTGGATCGGTCCCTGGCTACTCGATGTGCTCCTCAGCCATGCCGCAGCCGCCGGCATCGCCAACATGCAGGCACTGGTCAAGAGCGGAAATCATCCGATGCTCGACGTCATTCGCCATCGTGGATGCGCCATCTTCGACGAGGACGACTGGGAGACGACGAGGGTGACGATGGCAACCAGCGGCCACACTCCCAGTTGGCCCCCGGGACAGCCCGACGCCGCGCATCCTGATCGAGAGTCCTCGATTGAAACCCGACGCCGCCCGCCGCCTGCGCGACCTCGGCGGCACGAGGCTCGTCTGCGGGGGTTTTGCCAGCGCAGGATCACACTGTCCCCTGCACGACGGCCACCCCTGCCCCTTGATCGAGGGGGCCGATGCCGTCGTCGTCGATCGAAACAAGAACGACCCCAAGGTCGCCGACGCCCTGACCGAAGCCATCGCCGAAGTCCACCCTGACGCGAGGGTCACCGTGCTCGACCCGTCCGGCACCCACGGGCTTCCCGTCAGGCTCCCTTCGCTGCATCTCGGCCTCGAACCCGACCCGGAGACCGATGCCGATGCTGCCGGGGACGAAGGGCCCTGACGCTGGACGGCGACACTCGTCAAGCTGGACATATCTCCACGACGAAAGGAACGCCATGACGGCAGAGACCATGCACGACATCAGCGATCTGATGACGGGCGATCTGATCGCGATTCGACCATCGGATCGGGCCGGAAGGGCGCTCGACATCCTCCTGCAGTCCGGCCTCCATGCGCTGCCGATCATCGATGACGACGGAGCTCCGGTCGGCATCGTCACGACCGCAGACCTGGTCCCGGTCGATCCCGATCTCCCGGTCGGCGAACGGTTCTACGGACCGCCGATCACGCTCGATCGAGCCGCCCTGATCTCAGAGGCGGCGACCATCATGCGGCGGGAGTTCGTCCACCACATCATCGTCACCGAAGACGACACGGCCGTGGGGATGCTCAGCAGCCACGACCTCTTGCGTGCACTCGAACCGACGGAGTGATGTCATGACCAACACCAATGCCAACGCGACACACGACTTCGTCGCTCGTCATCGCGAACTCCAGGACGGCTTTCGATCCTTGAGCGAAGCGATCGGTCCGACCATGAGCGGCTTCGGCAAACTTCATCGCTCGTCGATGGCGCCGGGGGCGCTCGACGGTGCGATGAAGGAGCTGATCGCGCTGGCGATCGGCATCACGTCGCACTGCGACGGCTGTATCGCCTTCCATGTGCATGACGCCCTGCGGGCCGGAGCCACCCGTCCACAGATCGAGGAAGCCATCGGCGTCGCCGTGATGATGGGAGGTGGACCAGCTGCTGTCTACGGGTCCGATGCCTTCACCGCTCTCGCCCAGTTCGAGAGCGAAGGCGTCTCGGCCACCTGATCACGGCTTGACCACCAGGACGCTGCACGGAGCTTCGTGCAGCACCTTCGTGGACGTGCTCCCGTGCCGAAGGCGGTCGATGGCGCCCTCGCCGCGGGAGCCGACAATGATCATGTCGGCATCGACCTCGTCGGCCCTCTGCAGAATCGCGTCTGCCGGGTGCATACGCATCTCGCGAGCCGTGTGTTCGACACCGCGAGCGGCCAGCAGCGCACTCGCCGGCTCCAGCGACGCCCGAGCGAGAAGGTCGCCGGTGAGCTGATCGCGGAACTCTTCAGGCAGCTTGCGGTCCAATCGAACGAGCTCGGAGGGGGTGAGCGCTTCGTAGGCATTCACGACATGAACGACGCCCTCCGGCGCCAGGCAGGCGAGCTGGCCGGCCATCTTCACGGCGGCGGTGGCATCGGGGGAGCCGTCGGTACCGACAACAATTCGAGCAAACACGGGATGTCCTTTTTCGGTGTTCTGCGGCGCTGCAAGCGTCGACGATGAGAATGATCAGTTGGATGATCGACGGGATCAGGGCGTCAGTTCGGCCTCGTCCAGGGCCCGGGTGGTCACCACCAGAACCGGATGAGTGTTGCCGGCCACGAGACCCATCGCTGTCGATCCGAGCATGCGGCGAGGCAGTCCCGACGCGCCGTGGCTACCGACCACGATCGGGCCTCCCCCGCGCCGGTGTACGGCGGCGAGCACACCTTCGACAGGATCGTCGGCGTGAACGACTTCCCATCCGGCCGGTTGCCCGTGCGTCGGCCAACCGCTTCACCACGCTCCGGAGGTAGCCGCTCTCCGAAACCTGCTCACCCGCCTCTCGAAGCCGGGCAACGTGGGCCGAGGTTGCCCCATCGACCACCTGGACGAGTTCGAGCCGTTGATCGAAGGAACGGGCGAAGGAACATGCAGCGTCCAGGGCACGCTCAGCGGTCGGCGAACCGTCGAGCGCGACAGTGACCGGTCCGAGCACGTGCTCGGAATCGGCATCGGGACCGACGATGAGTGCGACGCCGACGACTCGGAGGATGCGTTCGGCCATCGATCCGATGGGGCGACGATCGGCATGATCGGAACTCATGACCACGAGAGCCGTTGGCGGGGTCACGGCCTCGACGGATTCGGCGACGTCGTCGCCCGCGACGAGCGTCGACCCGGCCACGACCTCGGGGTGCTGGTGATCGAATGCCGTTCGAATCTGTTCGAGTCGATCGTTCCCCACGACGTCACCCTCGGATCGGACGTGCATGATGCGCACCGGGACTCCCCACCGTGACGCAAGAATCGCGGCCACGGCAAGGGATCGCTCGTAACGTTCCGTGCCGGCGATCGGCACAGCGATCTCGGTGACCTGGTCGAATTCGCTGATCAGGCAGGGGGCGGTATTCGCAGCTGTCTCGTTCATCGGAACCTCCTCAGTCCTTTTCGAAGGGGTCGACCGTCGCCGATGAGCTCGGCGGCGATCGTCGTCGCCCACGCCTCGATCTCCCGCCACGGCCGGGCATCCCCGCTCGGCACCCGTACCCAACGGGCCAGCCATCGTTCGGAGAACGACAAGGTGTCGACATCGAGCCGTCCGCCGAAGAGCCGGTGCTCTCGAGCGCTGGTGAGGGTGAGCAGCGTGTCCAGCTGCTCAGGATCCAGTGGTTCGCTCGGCGCATCGTCGGCGATCGGTCCGCTGCTGAACAGCCAGCAGGGAGTTGCCCCGATCACTTCGGCGTGGTCGGTGATCAGGTCGACGGCATCGCTCTTCCACATGCCGTGGTAGATCGCGCTGCCCAGCACGAATCCGTCATACGGACGGAGATCGAAGATGTGCTCAGGTTGAGCAACATCGACGGTGATGCCGTACCGACGGAGGGTCTCGGCAATGGCGCGCCCGATCTCGGCCGTGCTCCCGTGAGTGCTCGCCGGACTGACCAGGACTCGCATCTCGAAACTTCCTCCTCGTGTGTTCGCTGGCAACATGGGATCGAGGGATGACCGGTTCGGTGCTCACCAGCCTCCATCGTCGCCCACTCATCGTGTGGTGGGGGCGTCCCGAGGGGCAGAGGAGAAGGTCCCCGATCAATCGCTCCAGTGCCGACGTCGTTCGTCCAGGCGAGCGGCGAAGGCCGCAGCCTGGGTTCTGCGGCTCATGCCGAGCTTGGCCAACATGTTGGAGACGTAGTTCTTCACGGTCTTCTCGGCCAGGCTCATCTCGTCGGCGATCTGACGGTTCGAGTATCCCTCTCCGATCAGATCGAAGATCCGGTGCTCCTGGGGAGTGAGGGTGGACACCCGGCCCTCGTCGGTCGACTTCAGGCGACGCAGGCCCATCCGGATCGTGGCCGAGTCGAGAAGCTGCGTGCCGGCCGCGACCTTCCGAATCGATGCCACCAGTTCGTTGCCGCGCACCCGTTTCAGCACGTACCCGGCGGCCCCGGCCAGCGCGGCGTCGATCAATGCCTGGTCGTCGGCGAAGGATGTGAGGATCAAGCACTGGACATCTGGCAGGTCGTTGCGAATTTCGCGACAGACGTCGATGCCGCTGCCATCTGCCAGTCTGACGTCGAGCACTGCGACATCGGGTTGACAGTCGCGCACCACGGCAAGTGCCTGGCCTGCGCTCGAGGCCTCGCCGATGACCTGCATGCCTTCCGTCCCATCGATCATGTCGGCCACCCCGCGTCGAACCACCTCATGGTCGTCGAGGAGGAAAACACCGATGGGGCCCGGTCGGCGCTCGAATTCACGCTGCGCCCGAGTGCTCGGGTGGTTCAGATCAGCCAACATGCCGGACTCCTTGGTTCGATCCTGGCGGCGGGGGTACGAGCACCAGGACCGCATGGGAATCATGGGCCAGGGCGTCTGCCGGCGAGTCGAGCAGCATCGCTGCCAGACCGTGCTCGGAGCGGGCGCCGACCACGATCATCGACGCATCCGCTGTGTCGAGGACTGCGAACGGAGCACCGATCGACAAGTGGCGACGCGTCGTTCGGGACCACGCGTTCTCCTCGGCCACGACACGATCGACGACCGCATCGAGGAACCCGGCGCTTGCCGCCCGTACTCGCTCGAGTTCGGGGCTCGTGAGTGTTCTGGCGAGCGGCTCGGTCATCCAGGCGAAGTGGATGTCGATGACCGCATCGACAGGTGTGGACTGCAGTGCCCACCGGAGTGCAGCAACACTGGAGGCCGATCCGTCGACACCGACCGCTACCTCCTTGATGGAGGCTCGAGGGTCGATCATGGTTGGAACGATCGCCACTGGCACGGTGGCGTGGTGCGCGCAATGCGTGCTCGTCGACCCGAAAATCGACCCGGCGATCGCCCCTCGACCTCTCGAACCGACGACCAACAGACGGGCCTCGCTCGACACCTCCACGAGCGTGGAGCCGGCCTCCCCACGCAGGACCAAGGCTCGAGGCGCCTCAGCGATGCCACGTGCGCCGCATCCGAACCCGGCGACACGTGCTCGTCGAGGGCCGCCACGAGCGCGGCTCGGAGTTGCTCGGAGGCAACATGCTCGCTCCGACGCAACGTGGTGACATCCCACCATCGATGACCCCAACAACCGACGACCACCATCGGACCGAGGGCACCGGTGTGATGTCGCGCCCACTCCAACGCGACATGCCCCGCCGGTGAAGCGTCGAAGCCGACCACGACACTGCCGGCGACCGGGGGCGTCGAGGGATCAGGGTGCCGGGTCATGGCTCTCGCCCTCTCGCTGATGGCCATCGTCCGACACCTCCTCGCGGCCCACGGGGTCCATACTCGATGATCGAACATGGTGTATCTCTTGTGTAGGGCAAGAGGTCCTGTCCCGAGGTTTGCAGGTCCAAAGCCCCTGGCGGAGGGGCACGCCAAGGAATGGAATGCGCACATGACCTCCAACGATCCCGTGCTCCTCGGCGATGAGCCAACGACCGCAGACGGCGGGTTCGTCGTGGTCGGCATCGACGGCTCAGACGGCTCCGTCCATGCCTTGGCGTGGGCTGCCGATTACGCCGCCCGTCAGAACTTCGCGATCGAGGTCGTGACGGTGTGGAGCTTCCCTGCGGTGAGCATCGAGCTCCCGTCCACTGGTCGCGTGCTCCATCGTCACGCGTTGGAGATGGCCCGCCACGCCGTGGCACTGGTCACTGCCGATCGCGAATCAGCCGGCCTGGCCATGCCGGAGGTCAACGTCGAGGCGTATCTCTCACAACCGGCCGAGCGCCTGGTCTTGGCCAGCCGAGAGGCTTCGTTGCTCGTGGTCGGTCGTGGCAAACGATCGATGCTCGGCTCGACCAGCCGAGCGGTCACCCATCACGCCACCTGCCCGGTCGCCGTCATCCCCCCTCCGGTCACCGAGGATTCACCCACGTCCCTGACCAGGCAACTCGCGGCCGAGCATCCCAACGTCACCGCAGCCATCGAAGCCGTGTCCCAACACCTGTCCGCGATGGGCATCTGAAGCAGCGGTAGCGAGACCGACAAGAACGAATGCGAGGAATCTCATGACTGGCCGAACGACATCATCCGCCACGGTTCTGGCCTGCTGGGACCCTGCGGCCGACAAATCCCCGGCCGTGCAATGGGCGGCCAGAACGGCGCGCGCCCATCACCGGCGCCTCGTCCTCTACACGTCGTTCGCGAAGCTACGGGAAACACTACCGCCCGAGGCCTACCTCGACGCTCGCCGAACACACGAGGCTCGGGTGCAGGCGTTCATCGAGCAGACCGGCGCAAGCGGCTTGGAAACCCACGCAGCACTCAGCAACGACGACATCAGGGTGGACCTGTTCGACACCGCCGATCGCTGGGGCTCCGAGCTTCTCGTCGCTGGGGTCGAGGGAAGGTCGTCCGGCCCGGGTTTCCTCCGCCTCGGCAGCGTCACCGAGTTCCTCGCCCACCACACCGATCGACCGCTGGTGATCATCCGTTCGCCGTTCGACGAGCACGATCATCTCGCCGTCCTCGTCGACGGAACCGCGGACGGAGTGGCAGCCGTCCGGTGGGCCGCGACACACGCCAGCGCAACAGGAAGCGAGGTCTCCCCCGTGGTCGTCGACGCCGGCTCCGCTGCCACGAACCAACTGGCAACCGCCGCCGAGGCAGAAGGCGCCACGCTTCTCGTGGTCGGTGCACCGGCCGTTCGTGAGCGGCTCGGACGCCGCGTGGGCGGGACGGCGTTGAAGATCCTGCACGGCACCGATCGATCGATCGCGATCGTCCCACACGCCAAAGACGCGGCGATGGCGCAGGACCACCAGAACGACTCGAGGGCAGATTGATGTTCGGAGACCCTGATGTTCGGAGACCCTGATGTTCGGTGACACGGTGGTTCCCATCGACGGCAGCAGGAGCAGCCGCCGCGCCATCCGTATCGCGGCCGCGATATCGCAGGTCCTCGGTGGGCAACTCGACGTGGTCTGCTTCAACCGTGGCCCCATCAGTCGGGACTTCCGGCGCCAGGTCCACCGTTTGGCCCAGGACGAAGGTTCGGCTGTCCCCTTGCACGTCGAAGTGGCGCTCCAGCACGCCCCGGCCGAGAAGCTCATCACTCGGCACGTCCGTGATCACCCCGCCCACCTGGTGTGCATGGCCGCTCACGGCCGCTCGAGATCACCGGCCCTGCTCGGGACCGTGACCGAGGCCGTCATTCGATCGTCTGATCGCCCTGTGCTGCTCGTCGGCCCTTCCGTCCGCACCGACGACTACGACCCTGGCAACCTCGTCCTGTTGGCATCAGAGAACGATTGGGCGCGGACCGTCAGTCACGGGTGGTCCGAGGTCTTCGGCAGCGTGGTCGCCTCGACCACCATGGCCGATGCTGTTGCCGAGGCAGCCCGCGAGTGCGCCTCGGTGATCGTGACAGAGCTGAGTCAGCAGCATCGACTCGACCGGCTACGCCATGGCAGCAAGCTGGCCGATGTCATCCACGACGCGCATTGTCCTGTCATCGTCTTGGCTGATGCATCCGAATCGGACAAGGACGCGACCGAGTGACGTTCGGCCCTGTCTCGATCGGTGGCAATCGTCGACCCTGGGAGCCGTGATGGCCGAACGAACGAAGTCAGACAGCCTCGAGATCGTGATGGCCGCAGTCGCATCGGTGGCTCCCGAGGCCGAGGAGGAACTCCCGGATCTCGACCCTGCTGCCGATCTGTTCGAAACGCTGGGTCTCGACTCGATGGACCATCTCAACGTGATGACCGAGATTGCGGAGCACACCGGTATCGAGATTCCCGAGCGTGAGTACGGCCAACTACGCAGCCTCGACGCCCTGGCCCAACGCATCGTCACCTGACGCGTGGAGGTACCGACACCGTCATGAGGTCGGTGGCGACCACGACGTCGTCGTGCAGCTCGCCTGCCTCCGCGGCGAACGGCGCCAGATCCGGGTAACGGTTGGAGAAGTGCGTGAGCACGAGTCGTCTCGCTCCCGCCTCACGAGCGAGCCAGCCGGCTTCTCGCGCGGTCATGTGTCCTCGCTGACGAGCCGCTGCCTGCTCGGCATCCAGGTAGGTGGCTTCGCACACCAGGAGGTCGACGCCGGTCGCGAGTTCGATCGCCGCATCGCACAGGGCGGAATCGAGGATGTAGGCCATCGACTGTCCTGGTCTCGGCAACTGGTACTCGCCCAGACGGTGGGTGGTACCAGCAACCTCCACCTGCTCGTTGCGGAGGAGTTCACCGACGGCGGCGCCCGTGATCCCATCGCCGGCCAGACGGTCGGCGTCGAGCCGCATCGTGTCCGGCTCGGACAAGCGATAACCGAGCGTCGGCACGGGATGTTCGAGCCACGCAGCGGTCACGGCCAGCCCACCGATACAACCGACCGAGCCGGCCTCGACCGGGTGGGCGTCGACGGGGTCGATCTCGGTGAACAGACTGCTGTAGATCAGGTGCTCGAAAACGGCCTGGCTCGCTGCCGGGTAGTACACGCTCAGCCGATCCGTCGTTCCGTCGAGAATCCGCCGGTGGAGCACCCCGGGTAGGCCGAGACAATGATCGCCGTGCAGGTGTGTCAACAGCAGGGCGCTCGCCCGCGACACGGCGACTCCGGCGAGGAGGCACTGCCGTTGGAAACCTTCGCCCGGGTCGAACAACACCATCTCGCCATCCCAGGTGAGGGCACAACCCCCGAGGCTTCGATCACGCGTCGGTGCCTGTCCCGCCGTTCCCAGCACGATGAGCTTCCTGGTGCTCATGAAGGGCTCGAGACTCGTTCCCACACTCGCCGATCGAGTTCGACGAGGGGCGGCGTCATCTTCGACGAGATCCAGAGTCCGGCGAGTGCCACGATCGTTCCGATGAAGCCATCGACCACGTAGTGGTTGGCAGTGGCGACGACGGCCAGGGCCATGAGCAGCGGGGTCACGATGGCGAACGTCCGCACCGCTGGCGATCGGCTTGTTCTGAACAACATGATCCCGACGAGCACGTTCCAACCGACATGCAGGCTGGGCATCGCCGCGTACTTGTTGACCAACCCGGGCGGTTGCAGCACACGATAGGAGGTCGAGTTCTCGGTCACCGTGTCGATGTACCCCATGTCGATCAGTCTCGGCGGTGCGACCGGAAGGGTGACAAAGATCACCAGGCCGATCGCTCCGGACACGAACATCGCGTTGCGGAGCAGGAGGAATCCGTCGATTCGGCTGTGGTGGAGCCAGATGAGCGTGGCAACGATGACCGGCCAGTGGCACCAGATGTAGACCCAGTTCATCAGCGTGGTCACAAACGGGGCGTCGGTCCATCCCTGGATCGAGCGTTCGAGGTCGATGCCAACGTCGTGCTCACGAGCCAGGATCCAGCGTCCGTTGTCGATCGCGGTCGCCTCTGCCCCCTCGGTCAGGCCCCGCACCGCGAAGTAGAACAGCACGGCAGAACCGATGAGTGCTGTCTGTTTGGCGAGTTCGATCCACTGTGGAATCGGCTCGGTGCGGATCGGGTCGCTTGGCAAAGGTCAGCGCTCGTCACCGATCACGAAGCGGTCGTATCGCCTCCGCCATGGTCACCGACAACGCTGACTTCAGGCGTCGACCGGTTTCGGTCAGATCCTCGCGAACTGCTGGATCCCCGGCTGCGTGCTGCACCGCGTCGACGACCGCGTCGAGGGCCTCGCCGAGGCGCTCGAGCGCCGCATCCGACTCGCGAACGTCGTCATCACTGAGTTCCTGCTCGGCATGCAGCTTCAGCTTCAAGCCCAGCCCGGTGAGTTCGTCACCCACCTTGGCCCACGCACGCCTGACTTCTTGTGTACTCACAGCATCCCCTTCGGTCGATTGCCTCGATGATGACCAATCATCCTGCTCAGAACCGGATCCGTACAGGGCAGAAGGTCAGATCAGGGTCGCTCGACCCTGGCCTGACCGACCAAGATCCTGTTCGCTCAGCTCATGAACGACGGTGCCGTCGACCTCCTGATCGTGACCGCACTCATTGGAGTGAACGCGTTGTTGTCCGGCTCCGAGATGGCGCTGGTGTCGCTCCGTGAGCGACAGCTCGTCGCCCTGGAAGTGTCCGGTCCGCGAGGTCGACGAGTCGCGGAACTGGCCAGGTCACCGAGCCGATACCTCTCCGCCCTGCAGCTGGGCATCACCCTCGCCGGATTCCTGGCGTCTGCGTCGGCGGCCGTGGAGCTGAGCGAATCAGTCGCAGCGTCGCTCGGTTTCCTCGGCGGATCGGCGCGGGGCGCCTCGATCGTCATCGTGACGGTGCTCGTCTCCCTCGCCACGATCGTGCTCGGCGAGCTCGTCCCGAAACGAATCGCCATGTTGCACGCCGAGCGTTGGAGTCTGCTCGCTGTGGTCCCACTGACGTGGTTCATGGTCACGATGCGGCCGGTCCTGGCCCTTCTCGAGCTGCTCACCGACGCCATCGTCCGGGTGACGGGCAACGAGGCCGACCCGGCCGACGTCGACCTGTCCGATACCGAGTTCCTCCACCTCATCCGCAGCCGATCAGCGTTCGATCCCTCACAGCGCCAGATCATCGCCGACGCCGTCGAGCTCCGAGATAGGAAGCTCGCACACCTGCTCGTGCCGCGTCCGCGGGTGATGAGCATCCAAGCCGACGACTCCGTTGCGACAGCCCTCGAACGACTGAGCGCTTCCGGCTTCTCGAGAGCACCGGTGATCGAGCGCGACCTCGACCATCCGGTCGGCCAAGTCCACGCGCTCGATCTCGTCAGCGTCGGGCCCGGCCACGACACCGCTCGGAGCCGTGCTCGGCCGATCCTGGCACTACCAGAGACCTTGTCGGCCCTGCGTGCCCTTCGCCGATTCCAGGCGAGCAAGACGAAGCTCGCTGTCGTGGTCGACGAGCACGGGGGAACCGCAGGCATCGTCACGTTCGAGGATCTCATCGAGGAACTGGTCGGAGAGGTCCACGACGAGATCGATCGTCACCATGACGACCCGACCGTCGACTGGTTCGATGCGCCCGCAACCAGGGAATCCGAAGGGGGCATCGTGCTACCCGGTGCGTTCCCCATCCACCGGATGGACGAGTTCGGAACGACGCTTCCGGAGGGCGAGTACGCGACCGTCGCCGGCCTCGTCCTCGACCGCCTCGGCCGACTGCCGGAGAAGGGTGAACACATCGAGGCCGGCGGGTGGACCATCACCGTCAGTGCGACCGACCGAACGGCCATCACGGCGGTGACGCTCCATCCGGCCGACCATCGGATCAGGCCAGGAACGCCGGGTACATGACCAAGTAGAGTCCGATCAGGGCGGCGCCCGTCCAACGGGTGGGACGCGGAGAACGAACGAGCAGGAGGGTCACCCCGATGATCACGAGGGCGGCGATCACGCTCCCCCGTCCGACACCGAGCTCAGGACGGTCGGAGCGAGCATCGGGCCGATGCCCGGTGAGAGCGTGGCATCGACGAACGACGAACCGAGGAGGTCCCCCATGGCCAGCTGGCCCTGGCGCTGACGAAGGGCTCGGAAGTCGATCACGAGCTCTGGCAATGAGGTCCCCGCCGCGAGCACGAAGAAGCTGAGGAGGTACTCGGGTGCACCCAGTGACTCGGCCGCTCTCGTGAATGACTCCACCGCCACCGTCGCCCCGAGGCCGACGAGCGCGAGATAGTACGTCGTTCGCCCGAGCAGGTGGCCGAGGTCGACCCTCTCCTCCACGACGACAGGTGTCCGTTTGACAGGGCGCTGGATGATGAACGTCCCACCGATCCAGAAGGCGACCAGGAGGGCACCGTCGGCGCGGCTGAACCATCCGTCGGAGAGGAGCACGGCTCCCGTCAGGATCGCCAGGACGGTCAAGACCCCCACGGTGACGATGAATCGCCTCGACGACTCGAGGTGGCCAACGAAACAGAGCCCGCCGAGCACGACCGTCGATTGGGTGACGACCGACCCGATCGAGTTGCCGACGTTGAGATCGCCATGTCCGGCGACCGAGGCGATGATGCTGTTGGCGATCTCGGGCAGGTCGGTACCGACGGCCACGATCGTCACACCGATCACGAACGACGACAGACCGAGTTGCGTGCCGAGCAGCACCGCGGCATCGAGGGCACGCCTGCTGGCCCAGATGGCGAGCAGGAGGCCTGCGGCAACACCGATCGACCAGACAATGGTCACGTGGACATTCGACCCCATGAACGACCTTGGGAGCAGGGTCGTTCGTCTCTTTCGGAACGTGACCAAGTGCTCTGCCAGTGAGGCACCGTTCGGGTGTTCGCTGCGGACATGGGCTCAGCTGAGACAGCACCGTCGATCGTGAGGGATCTGATGTCCGATGATCCTCTGAGCGTTCACACCGCCGACTCGGTCGGACGAGTGCGCGACCTCTTCGCCGCGTTCGGCATCCATGCTGTGCCGGTGATGGAGGACGGTCGAGCAGTCGGCATGTTGACCACTGCCGACCTGGCCGACAGCTGGCCGGACGAGGTCCGCGTTGGCAATGCGATGACGTCGGTGCCACATCGCATCGGCGGCGACGAGTCCGTGGGCAGTGCTGCGCGGCAGATGCTGGAGCGTCGTGTTCACCACCTGATCGTCGACGAGCCGGACGGCACGATCGGCATTCTCAGCAGTTTCGATCTGCTGCGAGTCCTGGCATCCGACACATCGGACTGACACCGATGGAACACGGCGTCTCCCAGGAAACACCGTGGTTCGCACTCACCACGACCGAGGTCGCTGACCGGCTCGACACGTCGACGTCCCAGGGGCTGACGTCGCCTGAGGCGGCGCGACGGCTCGACGAGTTCGGGCCGAACGAGGTCACCACAGACACCGAGCGATCGTGGGTTCCTGTTCTGGTTGCACAGTTCACCGGGCCGCTGACCTTGATCCTCCTGGTGGCCGCCGTGATCTCGGCCGGGCTCGGGGAGGTGATCGACGCCGTCGCCATCAGCGCGATCCTGGTGGTGAATGCAGCGCTCGGCTTCGCGCAGGAATGGCGCGCCGGTCAAGCCATCGATGCTCTCACGTCGATGATGGTGGTCCGAGCCCGAGTCATCCGCGACGGACAAACGATGTCGATCGATTCGGTCGAGTTGGTTCCTGGAGACCTGGCGGAGATCTCGGCCGGCGACCGGGTCCCGGCCGAGATCCGGGTGATCGAGGCCACCGGGCTGATGATCGACGAGTCCGCACTGACCGGGGAACCACTGGGAGTCCGGAAGTCGGCCTCGCCGGTCGACGCGCACGCCATGCTCTCCGAGCGCACCTCGCTGCTCCATGCCGGCACCGACGCCAAGGTCGGCCACGGGCGTGGCATCGTCGTCGCAACCGGAGCCTCGACTGAGTTCGGGGCAGTGGTCGACCTCGCAGCGAGCGCAGACGTCGGCGAGATACCGCTGCAACAAAGTCTCGCTGCCCTCGGGCGTTTGCTCGGTGTCGTAGCAATCGCCATCGCCGCCCTCACGGTCGTTGCCGGCATCGTGGCCGGCCGTCCGGCCGGGGAGATGCTCATCACGGGCATCTCCTTGGCGGTCGCGATCGTTCCCGAGGGGCTCCCGGCTGTGGTCACGGTCACGCTGGCGCTGGGTATCCAGAGCATGGCCAGACGCAATGCGCTGCTCCGACATCTCGAGGCAGCGGAGACGCTCGGCGCTGCATCGGTGATCTGCACCGACAAGACCGGAACGCTGACCGAAAACCGGATGGCTGTCCGCCGAGTCTGGACCGCTGAGTGGGTCGCCCCGATCGATCGGAACGCACTCGACACCGACGGTGCGGCGCTTCGCCAGCTGTTGCGGTCGGCCCAGATCTGCAATCACGCCACGACCGGCCACGCCAACGATGGGAGCGACGGTCTCGGCGACCCGACCGAGGTCGCGCTCCTCGTTCTGGCTCGCGACCTGAAGGCCGAGGTACCGGTCGATGTGGTCCTCGACGAGATCCCGTTCGATTCCGACTCGAAGATCATGACCGTGATCAGCCGCAGTGACGGACGAGCGGCCGAGGCACACGTGAAGGGTGCACCCGAGGTCGTGCTCGCCCGATCGAGCCACATCCTCCGGGCCGAAGGCGTATCGCCCATCGACGAGGACACCCGCCGTTCGATCGACAATGCGCTGGCAGAGATGACCGCTGCCGGCCTTCGCACCCTCGCCCTTGCCCAGCGCCCCCTCGCCGACGGCGACCTCGCCGACGGGGCGGCCGAAGGCCTGACGCTCCTCGGCGTCGTCGGCCTGCACGACCCGCCTCGGGCCGAGGTCGCGGAGGCCGTCGCCACGGCACGCAACGCAGGCATCACCATCGTGGTCATGACCGGCGACGCTCCGGGAACAGGGCTGTCCATCGCCAAGGAGGTCGGGCTGCCGGCAACCGGCACCCTCATCGGCCCCGACCTCGACGCCGCATCGGACGAGGATTTGGTGCAGTGGCTCGACGGCAGCAAGGTCCTGGCCAGGGTGACGCCGGCCCACAAGATGCGAGTCGTTCGAGCGCTCCAGGCGGAGGGAGCGGTGGTGGCGATGACGGGTGACGGCGTCAACGATGCACCGGCGCTCGAACAGGCCTCGATCGGGATCGCCATGGGGCGTCGCGGCACCGACGTCGCCAGACAGGCATCTGACGTCGTCCTCGCCGATGACAACTTCGCATCGATCGTCGCCGCCATCGACGAGGGGCGCAGGCAGTACGCCAACATCCGCAAGTTCGTCCGCTACCTCCTCTCTTCGAACCTCGGGGAGGTGATCGCCATCACCGGAAGCGTCCTGCTGGGCTGGCCCCTCATCCTCCTGCCGGCGCAGATCCTGTGGATGAATCTCCTGACCGATGGCGTGACTGCGCTTGCGTTGGGTGTCGAACGCTCAGAGCCGGACGCCATGACCCGGGCGCCACGGGACCCGTCCGAACCCATCGTCGACCGACTCGGGATGGCTTGGATCGCCGGTATGGGGCTGATCATCGGTGTCGTGGCCCTGATCGTGTTCCGGGTGTCGCTCGGCGACGGCACCGGCGACGACCTCGTCCGGGCCCAGACGCTCGCCTTCACGGTGATGGTGCTCATGGAGAAGATGAACGTCTTCAACTTCCGCTCGGAGCGTCAGCCGCTCTGGTCGCTCGGCCTCTTCTCCAACCGCTGGTTGGTGATGGCGTGGAGCGGAGCGATCGTCGCCCAGGTCGCAGCCGTCCATTTGCCGGGACTCTCGGACGCACTCGGAACCACCGGTCTCACGCTTGGTGATTGGGTGACCTGGCACTGATCGCATTTCCGGTGCTGATCGTCGGCGAGCTGGCCAAGACCGTTCTCCGGCGGGTGGAACGCACGACCTGAAGCGGCAACGGCGGTTGCCCTGGGTCGGGCAAAGAACGCCGGCGGGCCCCTCTGCAACGGGGGTCCGCCGGTTCGGGCTCAGCGAGCCCGAACCGCGGCCACGGCAGCCGCCTCGGTCTGGTCGAAGGTGCCGGCGGTCGGGACGGGGACTGCCTCCGGCCATGAGGCGTGCATCGCCCGCAACTCATCGACGATTTCCGGCCTGGCGTCGCTGGGGTCGTTCCCACGCTCGAGACGACGTTCGATGCGGTCCTTGGCGGTGCTGCTGTCGAGCACACACTCGAGTTCGGTCACGTCGGCCCCGGAGCGACGACCGACCTCGCGAGCCCGTTCACGCTGCTCGGGGTTGCTGAACGAGGCATCGACGATCACCGATTCGCCCCGCTCGAGGAGCAGCGACACCCGGCGGAAGACCTCGTCGTAGGTGTCGGCCGAGACGTCGGCCGAGTAGATGCCGCCGCCAGGATCGGCGAAGTCACGATCGGTGTGTGCGTGGCCGGTCAACTCCTTGCGGATGGGATCCGAGCTGACGAGGCTCCAGTCGAGCGCACGCGAGAGAGCGCCGGCAACCGTGGTCTTCCCGCTGCCCGGGGAGCCCCCGACGATGATCAAACGGCGGCGCGCCAGCTCGAGGTGGCGACGACACAGGCTCAGGTACATACGAGCGGAGGCCGCTGCCTCGGTGTTGCCCTGTTGGTGGCGGATGCCCGCGATCTTGGCTCGTACGTGGGCCCGATAGGCGACGTAGTGGTGGGCCAGCGACTGGGGGTGGTGTTCGTTGCTGAATTCGGCGTAGTACTCCCACACCGCATCGGCCGCCGTCGGCCCGGCCAACCGATCCATGTCCATGGCGAGAAAGGCAACATCGCAGAGCACGTCGGAAACTCGGAGCTTCCGGTCGAACGCCAGACAGTCGAGGATGCGAGGCCCGTCGTCGAAACAGAAGATGTCCTCGGCGGTGAGATCGCCGTGCCCATCACGGACGAAGCCGTCGGTGAGCCGCGAAGCGAAAAGCGCCTCGGAGTGCTCGAGGTATCGATTCGCCAGATTGGTGACGAGATCGAACTCCTCGGTGTCGAACACATCCCCACGAAGCGGAGTCATGTCCTTCACGCTGTTGTTCCAGTTGCCGGCGACTGCGTCGCGCCCTGCGATGTCGGCCGCATCCATGATCGGCGGTTCAGCGGCATGGAAGGCGGCGACCTTGCGTACGACCTGGCGGATCAGGTCGTCCAGGTTCGGGTCGGCCACCAGCCGGGTCAGGCGGCGATCGTCGGGAAGACGACGCATCACGAGCATGCGATCGGCGATCTCGCCCATCTCCAGCACATCCGCGGTGCCGAGGTACACATCCGGTGCCATTCGCCGATTCAGTTCGAGCTCGTCGGCAACGGCTTGGAGCCGGCGCTCGACCGTGCTGAAGTCGAGGAAACTGGTGCGGAGCGGTTTGAGCAGCTTGAACGCCCGGTCCGACGAGAAGAACACCGTGGAAATGTGCGTCTCGGCAACGCTCGGAGTGGCGACACCGGGAGGAACGCGATCTTCGGCCATGAGACGACCCTAGGAACCGTCGCTTCAGATGGGTAGGGGCCGAAGTCCACCCGCCGAGCTCCGCTGGGAAGGGACGTTGTGCCCTTCGACAGGCACCTGCGTCCCGACAAGGATGGTGACCCACCGAGAGAGAGCTGGAAGCGCATGACCATTCGTTCCGCAACCATCGCCGTTCTGGACGAGGCCCTGCCGGTCGAGATCGAACTTCGAGGCGGCATCTCGGACACCGACGTCGAGCATCTGCTCGATCGGCTCGCGCTCGTCGTCCGACCGATCGTTGATCGGCTCATCGACTCCCAGGCGCTGCTGACGGTTCGACACGATCGGGATCCGGGAACCCAGGCCCGTGTGCGTGTCACCCTGCGGACCAAGGGCGAGACGATTCGAGCCGAGGTGTACGCGAGTTCGATCGCCGAGGCGATCACTGACGTCGATGCCCGGCTCCACAAACAGCTCGAACAGCGGGTTCGCACCGCCAGGAGCGACCCGCGGGGTCGGGAGCACGAGCCGGGAGAATGGCGGCACGGCAACATGCGGTCGGCGAGTTCCCACCGGTTCGAACGACCGGCCGAGGAGCGCGAGGTCGTGGTCAAGAAGTCGCCGACGACACTGCGCGCCACCCCGGAAGAGGCACGCTGGGACCGGTTCATGCTGGACTACGACTTCTTCCTCTTCGTCGACGCCGACACGGACCGGGACTTCTTCCTGACCACCGTGCAGCCGGACGGAAGCGATGAACCGTCCGAACGCTTCGTCGACGTGGCCGACGCACCGACGAGCACCTTGGCCGATGCCCGGATCTGGCTCGATCAGACCGGAGACGACTTCCACTTCTTCGCCGACGCCGAGACCGGACGAGGTGCCGTCATCTATCGCCGCTACGACGGCCACTACGGCCTCCTGACCCCGAGAGACGACGAACGCTCCTGAACGACGCCATCCGCTCGGTCCACGCCGCTGTCCGAACACGGGAACTGGTGGTCAAGAAGGGACGGAAGCCCCTTCTCGACCACCCGCCAACGGCGAAGACTGGCGGGTATGACGAGTGAAAACGAAGTGATGGCCAAGGCCGATGAGCGCTGGGTCTTTGGATTCGACGAGATCGAGGCAGCCGAGAAGGCAGTCGGGGGAGATTGGGACGACGTTCGCTCGCTCCTGGGCGGCAAGGGAGCGAATCTCGCCGAGATGACCCGAATCGGGATCCCCGTCCCGCCCGGCTTCACCGTCACCGACCCGAGCGTGCAATCGGTTCCTCCATCTCGGCGGTGTGTTCCCCGATGATCTGTGGGACCAGGTGACAGCGGCCTTGCGTTCGATCGAGGAGCGGTCCGGCAAGACGCTCGGCGATCCGGACAATCCGCTGCTGGTCGCGTGCCGTTCGGGAGCCAAGTTCTCGATGCCGGGCATGATGGACACCGTTCTCGACATCGGACTCAACGACGAGGTCGTGCAGGGCATGATCACCGCCACGGGCAACGAGCACTTCGTGCTCGATTCGTACCGGCGCCTGATCCAGATGTTCGGCGCCGTGGTCCTGGGAATCGCCGACGAGTACTTCGAAGAGGTCCTGACCGACGCACGCGCTGCGGTCGGCACGGAGAACGACGCCGACCTCGATGTGGAGACACTTCGCACCATCATCGACACCTTCAAGCAGGTCGTCGTCCGACGGGCATCGATTCCCGTTCCCGACCGACCCTCTCCAGCAACTTCGCATGGCCATCGAGGCGGTGTTCAACAGCTGGGACGGCAAGCGAGCCCGTGACTATCGACGCGCCGCTCACATCTCGAACGACCTGGGCACCGCTGTCAACATCGTGGCAATGGTGTTCGGCAACACCGGAGACGAGTCGGCGACCGGTGTGGCGATGTCCCGAGACGCAACGACAGGTGAACGCAGCCTCGAGGGTGACTTCCTCGTCAACGCACAGGGCGAGGACGTGGTCGCCGGTATTCGCAAGACGCGACCCGATCGCGGAGCTCGCCACCGTGATGCCCGAGATGAGCAAGCAGTTCGCCGAGACCGCCAACCGGTTGGAGGCGCACTACCGCGACATGCAGGACATGGAGTTCACCGTCGAGAACGGCACGCTCTGGCTTCTCCAGACTCGCGACGGCAAGCGCACCGCCCAGGCCGCGGTTCGCATCGCCGTCGATCTCGCCAACGAGGGTGTGATCACGAAGCCCGAGGCCGTGAGTCGAATCAGCCCGGAACAGATCGAAGCGTTTCTCCATCCCCGCTTCGATCCGGCCGTCATGGCCGAGATCCAGCCCGTCACGATCGGGCTGAACGTGTCTCCAGGAGCGGCGACCGGTGTGGTGGCGCTCGACCCCGACCTGGCGGAACGTTGGACGGCCGAGGGCCGCGACGTGATCCTGGTCCGGCCGGAGACGAAGCCGGATGACGTTCACGGCATGCTCGCCGCCCGCGGCATCCTGACCTCGAGCGGCGGCCGAACCAGCCACGCCGCCCTGGTCGCTCGCCAGTTCGGTCGACCGGCGGTCGTCGGTGCCGGCGAACTCGACATCGATCTCGGTGCCCGTACGGTCACCTGCGGCGACTTCTTCGTGCGGGAGGGCGACCACATCTCGATCGACGGCACCTCTGGCGAGGTGTTCGCCGGAGAGATCGCCCTCACCGAGGCCGACATGAACGATCCCTACCTCTCCGAACTGCTCGAGTGGGCGGACGACATCGCCGAACTCAAGGTCCGGGCGAACGCCGACACCGGACGGGATGCCACACGGGCATCGAGCTTCGGAGCGCTCGGCATCGGGCTCTGCCGGACCGAGCACATGTTCTTCGACCCCGAGCGACTTCCGATCATGCAGAAGATGATCATGGCGTCGACCACCACCGAACGGGACGAAGCCATCAGCTCGCTGCTGCCGTTCCAGCGGCAGGACTTCGCCGACCTGTTCCGGGCGATGGACGGCAAGCCCGTGATCATCCGCTTGCTCGATCCACCGCTCCACGAGTTCCTCCCCGATCGGGACGAGCTCCAGCGCGAGATCGCCGACATGCAGATCAAGCTGCTGCGTGCCGGAGGGCTCGACGAGGTCGAGAGCATGCTCGTGGCCATCGAACGGGCGAACTCTCTTCTCGCCCAGATCGACGCCCAGCGGGAGGCCAACCCGATGCTCGGAACCCGTGGCGTCCGTCTCGGAGTGCTGATTCCCGAACTCACCTCGATGCAGGCCCGCGCCATCTTCGAAGCCGCCGCCGACGTGATCGAAGAAGGCATCCAGGTCACCCCCGAGGTGATGATCCCTCTCGTCAGCGACGTGGAGGAGTTCATTCGCCAGCGCATCGTGATCCAAGCCGTCGGCACGGGCCGTCGAGGAGACCCGCGGTCACCACGTCCCGACGATCGTGGGCACCATGATCGAGGTTCCCCGAGCCGCACTGACGGCGGCCGACATCGTCGAGTACGCCGACTTCTTGTCGTTCGGCACGAACGACCTGACGCAGACGACGTTCGGTATGAGTCGAGACGACGCCGAATCCGGCTTCCTCATCGAGTACCTCGAAACCGGCGTGTTCGAGCAGAACCCGTTTGCGACACTCGATGCCAAGGGTGTCGGAAAACTCATCGAGATCTGCCTGGCCGAAGCCCGAGGAGTGAAACCTGATCTCGAAGTCGGGATCTGCGGCGAACACGGAGGCGACCCGGCCTCCATCGCACTCGCCCGGAAACTCGGGCTCAGCTACGTCAGCTGCTCACCGTTCCGGGTACCCGTTGCGAGGTTGGCCGCGGCCCACGCCGAGATGGCGCTCACCGAAGGTTGACGGTGCACGCTGGTCGATGCTGACGAAGGACCCTGGCCGGATCGTCCGGTCAGGTGCACGATGCTGGGAGAACCAGGAAGTGTCGTCCCCGGAAGGAGTGTCTCAATGATTGATCATGTCGATCGAGCCAGCGTCGAGGTGTTGGCGGAACGGTCCGAAGGCCCGTGGATTTCGCTCGCCCTCCCGACGGAGCGGGTCGGCCCGAACACCGCGCCGAAGATCCAGTTCAAGAATCTGATGACCGAAGCGGTCGGCTTGCTGAAGGCTCGCGGAACCGGCGCATCCGTCACGAACACGTTGCGGGAACGTGGAGCAGCCCTTCTTGACGACGCAGCCTTCTGGACGACATTGAGCGACAGCCTCGCCGTGTTCATCTCCCCCGGCGACCAGGTCGTGTTCCGGCTTGCCGGCACCTGCGACCCCTCGGTCGTGGTCTCCGATCACCCCCAGGTCGACGTTCTCTTGACTCACGTCGGGGAGCGTCGCCCGTACGCAGTGCTGGCCCTGAGCCTGAAGAAGGTTCGTCTGCTCCGGGGTGATCAGCACGGCTTGACCGAAGACGACCCGCCGGTGCTGCCAGTGGACCTGGCCACGGCGCTTGCCCTCGACGATCGGGAACCACAACTCCAGAGCCATGCCTCCGGGCGGGTCGGTGGCGGCCGCACCACGGCTGCGTTCCACGGCCAGGCGAACACCGAGGACGCCGACACCGAGCGCTTCATGCGACTGATCGACGATGCGCTGCACCGGGCGATGCCGGAGGATGTGCCGATCGTCCTCGCAGGCGTCGACCGGACAGTGGCCGCTTTCCGGAAGGTGTCACGTCGACGCACGCTGCTCGACGAGTCGATTCACGGCAACGCCGACCGGCTCACCAGCACCCATCTGGGTGAACGAGCGTGGCCGATCGTCGAGGGTTCGGCGTAGACGAGGTCAGGCTCAGACCCTGGCCCACACCAGGGGCGTGCCGCTCTTCGCCAGGTCACGCCGTAACCAGAGGAACATCGAGCCGACCGTCACAATGCCGGTGGCCGGTCCGAGCACGGACTTGATCAGGACGAACGTCGTGATCGACTGGGTCAGCAGCAGCCACACGGTGATCGATGCGTTGACCAGGCTCGTGAACGACCACAGGACCGACAGACGCACGAAGAACTGTTGCATCAGCGGATGCGACTTCGTGGTGTCCTCGAACGGGAAGACATCACATGCCAGCTTCTGCGCCAGCGGATTCCCGAGCGGGACGGACACGAGGAACGTGATTCCGACGAAGACCGTGGTGATCGTCGGCTGGAGGAAATAGACGAGCATCGAGCCGGTCAAGAGCGCAGCGACCGTCTTGGCGATGAGCGCAGCAGAGCTCAGAATGATCAGCCCGGGGACGCTTCGACCAGTGGCGATCCGAAAAGCCATCGTTCCCAACGACCAGGTGAGCGCCACCATCAACGCCCAGACACTGCCGAGCGACTCCAAGAACCCGACGAACAACAAGAGAGGAACGATCTTCCCCTCGATCACCTTCGGGACCGCGTGGCGGACCACAGCGCGGACGTTCGGAATCACAACGGGATGATGCACGGATGGTTCCTCGAACGCCGGAGAGGCGCCGTGTGTTCGAGCGAAGATCGGTGCAACGAGCTGCCGTGGGACAGATCCGAACTCACGCGTTGGTCGACAGCTCTATCGACCTTCCGCACCGATGATGGCGCGGAGCTCGTCGATCAAGTGTCCGCTCGTCGAGGATGAGACCTGCGATCCCGCGATCGATGAGTTCGAGCGCCCGGGAACGGTCCTCCACTGCCCAGACGACGACGGGTGTGTCCGGGGCCATGTCTCGCAGCTCGAGTTCGTCGACCAGCCGATCGTGGATGACGATCCCACGACCCCATCGGCTCGGCAGTCGATGGGTTGCCAGCCATCGCTGCCACACAGCGCCGACTGATCGGAATGTCGCCGTGTCGACACGGTCATGGAACGGAGCGAGCAGCCACCACGACCTCGCCGACACCCACACGTCGACCCTTCCCTCGATCGCGGCCAGGACTCGCCGCGCCAGCCGAGGATCGGGCCCCTTCAGGTCGAGCCACAATCCACGGTCCCCTGGTATCGCCGCCAAGACGTCGCCGAGACTCGGGCGTGACGCCGAACGGGGCAGCAACCTGCGTTGCTCGAAGAGGTAGGGCGTCGGCCAAATCGCCTTCGCATGCCTCACCTCGAGCCGACCTCGGAAGAGGTGCACGTCGAGCTCGAGCAGGTCGGCACCTCGTGCCCAGGCTGAATCGGTCTCGGGCTCGTTGCCTGCTCGGTGTGCGACCAGAACGATCGGCGTCGGTGACCGAACCGGTCCTGGTCGATCGAGCGGTGGCAACGCCGAACCCTTCACTGGATGTTCAACGCCTTGCACTGGCCGGCCAGCGATTCGCCCCACTTCCGTGCCCGCTCGAGCTCGTCATCCAACACCGGGCCGTTGCCCTCGAGCACGAAGCTCTCGTGTTCGAGGAGCTCCTTGTAGCCGTGGTGACGAAGACGGCGGGCAATGCCGTGGGCGGCCGACCCCGTGATGATCTCCGGGCGATCGATCCGGGTGTCGAACGCCGCTCCGAAACGGCCAGACCCGTCGGGGAGCTTCTTGAACCAGTCGCGCAGGCCCGGTCCGCCGGCATCTTCGTCGAGGTCGAGCGCCGTGTCCTCGACCGCGTCCTCCTGGGCTGACCGCCGAGTCGACTTGGACGACAGGCCGTGCGCGTGGGTCGGACCGCCGACGACCAGCAACTCTGCCTCTGCGAGGTCGAGGAACGACGCAGCGGTGGTGGAACCCACCGTGACCGCTCCCACGTCACCGAGCCCAGCGGCGATCGCCTCGGCGACCGCGTGGGTGTTTCCGAACATCGATTCGTACACGATGACGATCTTCATGGCAGTTCTCCCTTCAGGACTGTCGCACTCAGGGACCGTGTCCCGGCAGTCAGTTCGACACGACTTGTCGGACTCGCCTCGATCGTCGGTCCGGCGGCGGAAGCCGAACAGGGGCGAAGGACCTACCGGCCGGGGCGAGTGTCCTTCGACCCTGTCGCCGCTGTCTCGGAGGTCCGAGCATGAGGTGGTCGGCCCTCGATCGGTCCGACCATGCACGCGACCAGGAGGAAGAACATGCGAATGCGGTTTCTCGGAGCGGCGGAAACGGTCACCGGTTCACGTTTCCTCGTCGAATCGAACGACCAGGCAGTTCTGGTCGATTGCGGCCTGTTCCAAGGCATCAAACGACTTCGCACCCAGAACTGGGACGCCTTCCCCTATCCGCCCGCCGACATCGGCGCGGTCCTCATCACCCATGCCCACATCGACCATTCTGGCTATCTCCCGGCGCTGGTGCGAGACGGATTCCGGGGGCCCATCCACTGCAGTCAGGCCACAGCCGACCTCCTGCATCTGATGCTGCTCGATTCGGCGCACCTTCAGGAGGAGGACGCACGTTTCGCCAACCGGCACCGCACCAGTCGACACGATCCGGCGAAGCCGCTCTACACCACCGAGGACGCAGAGCGCGCGCTCGATCTGCTGCGTCCCGTCGCGTTCGACGAGCGGTTGGAGTGTCTCCCCGGCATCGATTGCTCCTTCCGGCCGAACGGCCACATCCTCGGGTCGTCCACGGTTCGCGTGGCCGGGGACGGCACCTCCGTGCTGTTCACCGGCGACGTCGGCCGTCCCGCGGAGCGGGTCATGCGTCCGCCGGCACCGCCACCGGCCGCCGACTTCGTCGTGACCGAATCGACCTATGGGAACCGGCTGCACAGCGATGCCGATCCGGCCGCCCAGCTGGCCGATGTGGTGAGCCGGACCCTCGCCCGGGGCGGGTCGGTGGTGATCCCGAGCTTCGCCGTCGGCCGGGCGCAGACCGTTCTCACGCTTCTCGCCGATCTGATGGCGACCGGCGCGATTCCCGAGGTTCCCGTCTACCTGAACAGCCCGATGTCGGTGAGCGCGACCGAGATCTTCATGAGGCACCACGAACTCCACCGGCTCAGCGAACCCGAATGCGAGCGGCTCCGGACCGGGGTCGAGTTCGTGCGGACGGTCGAGGAGTCGAAGCGCCTGACGTCGAGTCGTGGCCCGCACATCTCGGTGACGGCCAGCGGAATGGCCACCGGCGGTCGAGTTCTCCACCACCTGCGCCATCTGGCCCCCAATCACCGCAACAGCATCGTGTTCGTCGGTTTCCAGGCGGCGGGAACACGAGGCGATGCACTCGTTTCGGGGGCGAGAGAGGTGAAGATCTTCGGCGACTACGTACCTGTGCGGGCCGAGGTGGCTTCGATCGGAGGGCTCTCCGCTCACGCCGACCGCGACGAACTCATCGCATGGTTGGGCAGCGGAGATCTCCAGCCCCGGCACGCATTCGTGGTCCATGGAGAGCCGGCTGCCGCCGATGCGTTCCGCCGAACCATCATCGACCGTCTCGGATGGGAGTGCCTCGGTCCCGACACAAGGTCAGATCGTCGACCTCGACGTGACCGGGAGATCTGCGCCGAGGATCTGACGGGCGCGGTCGACGTACGGAGCCGACACCCACACCTCGTAGTTCTCTGCGTCCATCTGGCCGACGGTTGCGAAGTCGCGAGTCCCCCTGCGGGCCCAGTGCTGGAAGGCCTGGAAGAGAGCGACCGTGACGGCCCCGACGAACACGTACGAGATGACCATTCCGACAAGCGAGGTCGACGAGTCGGCGAAAGAAGCGAAGAGTAAACCGATGACGAGACCGAACCAGGCGCCGGTGAACAGACCGTCCCGGGCGGCAGACATCACGGTGCGACGTCCGGTCACGTGCTCGACGTGACGCAGACCGGACCAGACGATGGTCACGTTCGACATCGCGAATCCACCGTCGGACAGACGGTCGACGGTCTGCTGGGCATCGATGTAGCGGGTGTGATCGGCGAGCTTGACCGGAATCGTGGAGGGCTCACGCAGATCGACGCCTTCAGGGTTCGGTGTGAGAGCGATTCATGTCCGTCGGTGTACCCGGTGACAGCAACGACGAAACGCAGCCGGCGAAACGCTGCGGTGCCGCGACCGCCGCACCAGACGAACATGACACCCGACAACAAGTTCAGATGCCGATGTGGGTTCCGATGTCGACGCATCGATCGGGCGGGAGACCGAAATGAGCTGAGGGGTCACTCGCGTTCCGAACGAGGAGGGCGAAGAGCTGATCGCGCCATCGCTGCATCCCTGATTGCTCGATGGCTTCGATGCGTTCCCGACCGAGGAAGAACACGGTGTCGTTCGGGTCGAATCGCACTCCGTCGAGCATCAAACCTCCGAGATCGGTCCACAGATCGGGAACGTCGTTGAATCCGTAGTGCATCTCGAGCTCGTGGAACCCGCTCCCAAAGGATCGGAGCCGGTCACGCCGTGCAGGAATGACATGAGGAACGTCGTCCACGATCACGGACAGGAACACGACCACGTCGTGCAGCGCATCGTTGTACCTCAGGTTCGTCAGCAGCGTTGGAGGGACGAGCCCCGCCGTGCGATGCATGTACACGCCGGTCCCCGGGTGGCGATTGGGCGGATGCTGCAACAGACCGTCGACGAAGGTCTGAATCGAGAGGCCGGTGCGTTCGAGACGCTCGCGGACGAGGCTCCGTCCGGTCCGCCACGTGGTGAACAAGGTGAAGCCTGCGAGGCCGACGACCAGCGGCACCCAACCGCCGGCAGGAATCTTGAAGATGTTGGCCGCGGCGAAGGCGACATCGACGGCCAGGAGCGGGACGACAACGACAGCCGTCCGCGCCTTCGACCAGCCCCATCGATCGTGTGCGACCGACGCGATCAGGATGGTCGTGATCACCATCGTCAGCGTGACCGCCACTCCGTAGGCGGCCGCCAGGCGAGCCGATGACCCGAAGGAGAAGACGAGCACGAGGCAGGCCGCCAGCAGGAACCAATTGATGGCTGGCACGTACACCTGACCGCGATGGTGAGCCGAGGTCTGCACGACTCGGAGCTTCGGTGCGAAGTCGAGATTGATGGCCTGCACCGTCAGCGAGAACGCTCCGGAGATGAGGGCCTGGGAGGCAATGACGGTTGCCACGGTTGCCAGGATCGTGAGCGGCCACTGAGCCCAACCGGGGGCAAGGAGGAAGAAGGGGTTGGAGATCGCTGTCGGATCCTGGAGCAACCGGGCCCCCTGCCCGAAGTAGTTCAGGACGAGTGCCGGGAGCACGATCGCGAACCAGGCCGATTGGATGGGCCGACGACCGAAGTGCCCCATGTCGGCATAGAGAGCCTCACCGCCGGTGACGACCAGGAAGACCGACCCCAGGCTGAGGAACCCGTCGAATCCGTTGGCGGCGAAGAACCGCACCGCGTACACCGGGTTGATGGCCCGGAGTACCGAGAGTTCGTTGACGATCTCGGCACCCCCGAGGAGAGCGATCGTGGCGAACCAGACGACCATGACCGGTCCGAACAGCCGCCCGATGACCTCCGTGCCCCGGTGCTGGATCGAGAAGAGCCCGATGAGGATGACGACCACGATCGGCACAACGAAGCGATCGAGCCGGGGTTCGACCACGTCGAGGCCCTCGACGGCCGAGAGCACCGAGATCGCCGGAGTGATCATTCCGTCGCCGTACAAGAGAGCAGTACCGAACAAGCCGAGCAGGAGAAGGGGGCGACCAAGCGAGGTCGAGCCCTTCACCAGAGATGCCAGGGCGAGAATGCCGCCCTCGCCGTGGTTGTCGGCCCGCATCACGACCAGCAGGTACTTCACGGTGACGACGAGGATGAGCGACCACAGCATCAGCGAGAGCACGCCGATGACGTTGGTCTCGTCCACGCTGAGAGCGTGCTCGCCGGCGAGAGACTCACGGAGCGCGTAGAGGGGGCTCGTCCCGATGTCACCGAAGACGACCCCGAGAGCGCCGAGCGACAGCGCTGCCGCCGAACGACGAGTCGCCAGAGGTTGCACCGGCTATACCTCGGTCGGAGACGGCCCGGATGCGCGGGTCGTGGCGTGGATCTCTGCCGTCATCGCTTCGATTGCCTTGATGATCTCGAGGGCATCGAGGTTCGTCTGGTAGTCGTGGGTTGCCAGTTCGGCCGCCACCTGGTCCGAGCGCCTGGCCGCAATCAGGAGGATCGCCCCCTGGAGGGCGGCGATGCACGAGAGGACCAGGTTGAGCAGGATGAAGGGGTAGGGGTCGAAACCGACATTTCGGTTGCCGGCCATCCAACCGGCGAGGAAGACGAGTGCGGTGAGCACGAAGGCCCACGACCCCATGCCGTTGCGCATCCGGTCTGCTGCCCTCTCACCGAGCGTCAGCTCGTCGGTCGATCGCACCCCTGGGTGGTGCTGCCACACGTTGCGAGCGAGTCGGAGCCGCAGGTCACCAAGCGTCTGTCAGCGGTGTGTCGTGGATTGCTCATGGCGTTGCCTGCCTTGGTGAGTGTCGTGATGGGAGGATCGGTTCGGGCCGCTGACGAGCGAACGTCATCGACGACGACGAAGCCGCGCTCGGAGCCGCGTACGGCGGCTGGGCCCTGGTGGCGACTCGGGCGCAGCCGGTGCCGGCGTGACTCCCGTCGGGTCGCCGGCGATTTCCTGCCGGAGCTCCTCCACGAGTGCAACGATGCGACCCATCACGTCATCGGCGATGTCACGCACCTGTTCGGGCGATGCTTCCTCTCCGCCCGTCATGGCTCGTACGTCGATCGATTCCCCAACCGAGACCATGACCTTCGGCCGCAGCACCAGACTCACCACGAGGGATCGGGCCAGGTGATGGTGGTCGAGCACGCGATGTGACCCGACCATGCCGATCGGGACGATGGCGACACCAGTACGAAGGGCGAGTCGAACCGCTCCTGTCTTGGCTCGTTCCGGCCAGTGGTGCGGGTCGCGGGTCGTTCGTCCTTCTGGGAAGATGCCGACAGCCTCGCCCGCAGCCAAGGCCTCGGCCGCGAGGTCGAGCGCTCCGGACGCTGATGCGCTGCCGCGCTCGACTCTGATGAAGCCGAGGCTCCTCATCATTCGGCCGAGAACGGGCACCCGGAAGACCCCGCCGGTGGCCAGCAGCCGAATCGACCGACCCATACGACGGCAGGCCAGAGCGAGGAGCACCCCATCGGCGTAACTGGCGTGATTCGACACGATGATGATCGGACCCTGCGGCAGGGCTCGTGCGGCGCGGCGCCGACCCTGTTGCTTGGCGAACCGGAGACGACTGAACCCAGCGGCGATGGTCCCGAAGAGCACCGCCGCAATGGCGTACAGAACGGCTCCGGAGCGACCCGGACGATTCCAGCTGCTGGTCATTCGGCGGTGCGCCGTCCGGCGATCTCCCGGACGGGGGGAGCATCAATCATGCGGGGATCCTATGGCGTCATCGGCCTGCATCGCCTGGCGATACCGCCTTGTTGCATGAGTGCCATATTCGTGGCATGATCGTGGCATGGCTCGCACTCGGATCAGCACCACCGTCGACGCCGACCTACTCGCAAATGCCCGTCGAACCCACACCGGTACGACCGACGCCGAGCTCATCGACGATGCGCTGGCAGCACTTCTCACGCGGTACCGGTCGGCCGAGATCGACGAAGCGTACGCGGCTGCCTACGACGCCCACCCGCTCGACGAGACCGACGAGTGGGGCGATCTCGCTTCGTTCCGCGCCGCTGCCGCCGCGACGTGAGTGACCTCCCCAGGCGCGGCGAGGTGTGGTGGTGCGAACCAGCCGAGATCGGCCGCCGACCAGTCGTGGTGCTCTCGCGTGACGCAGCAATCCCTCGCTTGCGACGCGCTCTCGTGGCGCCATGCACGACAACGATCCGCGGCTTGCCGAGCGAAGTCATGCTCGAACCCCCCATCGACCCGATCAGCCGCCAAAGCGCCGTCAACCTCGACTCGGTCGAGTCGGTGTCGATCGCCGTGCTCGTCGAGCGTCTCGGCACATTGAGCGGCGAACGGATGCGTCAGATCTGTGACGCTCTCGCTGTCGCCACCGATTGCACCTGACCTCGCCGACGGGCCAACCCGACAAGCGAGGCAACAAAGGCTTCTCACGCTCCTGCCTCGTTGGCTTCGTTGATCAGCTCCCCCATCCGTCAGGTGCGGCGGGCTCGCTCCATGACCGGACTGGAGCGTTCGACGCCGAGCGCGTGACACCTGACGCTGATCAAACGGTGAGTTGGCGGTAGCCGTTCAGTCCTCCGTTGATGAACTTGGCGTTGCAGTAGCCCATGTTCTTGAGTGAAGCTGCGGAGAGGGCGCCGCGATTCACCGCGTTGCAGTAGCAGAGAATCGGCGTGTCGAGATCGGGGATCCTGTCTTCGACGAGCATCTCGAGTTTGCCGCGGCTGATGTTGAGTGACCCGGCGATGTGGTCGGCGTCGTGCTCTTCCTTGTCCCGGATGTCGAGGGCGATGGCACCGTCGGCGATCAGCGAATCGACGTCTTCGGGTCGGACGCCGTCTACTTGCGATAGGGCGTCATCTGCGAGTTGTTGGAACTTTTCGGTGTAGGCCATGCGACTCTCCTCTTTCGATGGAATTCTTCGGCCCCGCTTCGTCTGAGCAGGGAAAGCGGCGCCGACCGGATCGGTTGGGACTTCCGGAGACTCAACTTGACGCTAAATGTACGTACATTTGACGTTCCTTGCAACGCCGATCCGACGTCGAACCCCACGCCAGGACAACAAGGAGGCGGCGAATCGTTGCTCCAGGTCGAAGTGTGACGGCTACCGGCCGGATCTCCCGCGCTCGGTCGGGGTGTCGACGATCTGGTCGAAGCTGTCTTGGTCGAGGTAGTCGGGCGTGTAGGTGACTCCTTCACGTTCGAGTTGACGGATGAAGGCGCGGAGATGGTTCCGAGAACCGCGTTCGAGGGTCGCGTAGACACTGTCGATGTCGGTTTGGTCGCTGGCCCGAAGTCGTAGGTCGGTGATGTCCAGCTCCTCGATGAGGGCTCCGACCTCGAGGGCGTCGGTGACCGACTGACTACCTGTCCGGACGAGTTCGTCATACAGCGCCTGCAAGTCAGGATTGGAGAATTCCCCCGGACCGAGGCCTTCCGCTGGGTCCGGCAACTCGTAACGGTCGAGGAGGTCGACGACGGCTTCGGTGTGTGTTTGCTCGGCCGCCGCGATGTTGTCGAAGATCTGCAGCCCCCACACGTCAAACATCGCCTGATAGACATCCCCGGCGAGCTTCTCCTCCTCTCGCATGAACGCAAGCCCGTCGCTATCGGCCTGACTCAACGACACCGCGTTCACGAGTGCCGTCTCAGCGAGCACCGGGTCCGCGAGCACCGAGTTCGTAGTCGCCTGGCTCGTGGTGCTGGTTGAGTCGAGGCTTTCGGCTGTGCTGCCGGTGCACGATGTCGCAGCCAACGCTGCTGTCAGTAGGGCGGCTGCCGCCGTAGTCGTTCGCTTGTTCATGATCGGTCCATTCAGGTTCAGCAAGACGAACGAGGGATCGCTCGACTCTGCGAGATGCCTTCAGTAGGCCACTGCCATGTCAAGGCGACCCCCGTCGAACTGTGAAGCTGCGGTGAAGCCGGAGCAGAACGACACCGAGATGCTTCATCGGAGCTTCATCCGACTCAGGTCAAGTGGTGTTGACCGAGCCCCTTCGGAGCTGCGGTAGCCGCAGCACAGAGGCGGATAATCCCCCCGGCAATCGGCGACATGTCGCCGGCCGGAATGCAGTTCGGACGCGGCGGCCGTTGACCACAAGGATCAGGCGATCGGGGTTTGACGAATGTGCCAGACCCAATCGCTGTTCCTCAGCCTGTTTGCAATACTTAGAGCGAATTTGGCGGAAGGTAAGGGATTCGAACCCTTGGTAACACGAAGTGCTACAACGGCTTTCGAGGCCGCCCCATTCGTCCGCTCTGGCAACCTTCCGTCGGCGATGTTAGCGGCGGCAGGTCCCGGTCCGTTTCAGAATCTGGTCTCGACGTGCCCGAAGACGGGAGGCGGATGTTTCGGTCCGGCGATCACCTGCTGATCGAGACGGTTCAGCAGATCAGCGAGGGGCAAGGGTCGGTCGAAGAAGTACCCCTGCCCGAGATCCACCCGAAGACTCCGCAAACGACTCAGCGCCTGCCGGGTCTCGATGCCTTCTGCCAGCACGGTCAGGCCGAGCGTGTGGCCGAGATCGGTCATGGCTCGAACGAACGTGTCGTCGTCCTCGTCGAGGTCGACGACGAACGGCTGCGCGATCTTCAGGATGTCGACCGGGAACCGTCTGAGATAGCTGAGCGACGAGTACCCGGTTCCGAAGTCGTCCAGCGCGACACGCAATCCACTCTCGCGAAGAACGTTGAGCTGGCGGGTGGCCAGCTCGGGATCGCTCATGAGGGACGTCTCGGTCACTTCGAGAACGAGACGATTGATCGACACATCGGCCTGGATCACATTGGCCGAGATCCGATGGATCAGATCCGGATCCTGGAGGGTGCGCATCGAGAGGTTCGACGTCACCCACAGGTCCCGGTGTCCGCGATCGTCGATCTCGGCAAAGTCGTCCAGCACCTGTGCAAAGACGAAGGAATCGATGGGCACGATCAAGCCAGACCGCTCAGCCTCACCGATGAAACCCTGAGGGAGCAGGAGACCCTCCGGCGACACCCATCGAACGAGGGCCTCGGCGGCCACGATCCGCCCCGTGTCGAGCTCCACGATCGGCTGATACAGCACCTGGAACTTCTCGTCGGCGACCGCAGAACGCAACTGCGTTCTGACCTGTTGTTGTTCCGTTGCCCTCGCATGCATCGAAGGCTCGAAGACAGCGACGCTTCCCTTGCCCTGCTCCTTCGCCGTGTACATCGCCACGTCGGCTTGGCTCAGCAGCGTGACGGCATCGTCACCCGCCTGACTCAGGCTCAGCCCGGCGCTGGCGCCGACCGTCGCGAACTGATCGCCGTCGATTGGGTACGGCTCGCTGAGCGAGTTGACGATTCGCTCGGCCGTCATGATCGGTCGATCGTTGTTGATCAGCAGCACGGCGAACTCGTCGCCACCGAGGCGAGCGGCCACATCGGTGGGCCGGATGCAGGCCTGCAGGCGATGGGCGGCCTCCACCAAGACCTGGTCACCGGCAGCATGGCCCATCGTGTCGTTGACCAGTTTGAAGTCGTCGAGATCGACGTACAGGAGCGACAGGCTCTCCGCCAGCTCGAGTTGTTCGATCAAGTGCCGGCCCAGCAGGGCTCGGTTCGGCAGGTTGGTCAGGGTGTCATGGCTCGCCTGGTGGGCAAGCTCCCGCTCGAGCGATCGGAGCTGAGCGAGTGCGTGCTCCAGCTGATCGTTCTCGAGCGCCAGAGCGGCGTGCTGCACCAGCGTTGCGAAGAGCTGCAGATCCTCCTGGCCGAAGGTGGCGACCGAGCCGAGACGATTGGCCACGACGATGAGGCCGATACGCCCCTCACCCGAGGCCAGCGCACCGATCATGGCGTCACGGAAACCTCGCTCCTTCGCAAAGGTCGCCAGCCGACCCGAGTCTGGCCCGATGATCTTGGGCGTTGCCGCCTCTGACGCGAGTTCAGCGATGGCATCGAGCTGATCCCGCGTCATCTCTTGGACCTCAGCTTCGCCATCGTTCCAACGCAGCACCCGACCGGGCTCGATGGAACCGTCGATTGCGGCGTACGACCACGGAAGCTGGATCTCGACATAACCGGCGCGGAACATCGCCGCCGCTTCCTCGACGAGTGAAGCCGTGGCGGCATCGACCTCGTCGGCCGACTTCAGCGCACGGGTGGAGCTGTAGAGGAACTCCACGCGTTCACGCTGATCCCGCTCGGACACATACGAGCGGTACGAGATGAAGATGACACTGGTCAGGAAGCCGAGAAGCACGAGGCTCCACGGTTCGACCGTCAGCAGCAGCGCCATCACCACGGCCTGCATGCTGTTCGAGACCGCAACCACTGAGCCGAAGAGGAACATCTGGAACAAGTTGGCCGGCTCGAAGTTGTGCTCCGAGAGCGAGACCACCATCCAGATGTTGGTGAGCTGAGCGAGACTGGCCACCAGACACGCGACGAGGACGGCGAGCCACCCCACCGGTGACAGCGCATCCACCGACGTGGTGAGACGTTCGAGGAGCACCCACGAGAGTGCGACGTAGAAGGAGAAGTTCGCCACATTGAAGGCGAGTTTCACCGCCGGCCGCCGGTTGTAGAGCTGGCTGAGCACAGTGCCGGCGACCACGGCGGGTACCAGCATTCCTGGATCGCTGAACAACACGCCGATGATCAAGGGAACCTCGAAGAACGAGAAGCTTCCCGATTCGGACCGGAAGTGCATGTGCACGACCCACTTCTCCGCCAACAGGAAGCCGATTCCGATGACCCACCACGGTACGCGAACGGCGGAATCGGCGATCGGTTCGGACCCGACGAGCACTGGTCGTCCACAGCAACATCGAAACGCCAAGAATGATGCAGCTGTACAGCCACACCATTCCTAGCCGCGACCGCGCAGCGATCGTCCGAAGACTCATGTTGTGGTCATCGGCATCCTGTGGCGAAGATTCAGCCTTTCCTCAGGATGCCGATGGAACTCACGACCAGCCCGCTCCGGACCACGAGCCACCGGCCCAGCCACCGCCGGACCACGAGCCGCCGGACCACGAGCCACCGGACCACGAACCACCGGACCACGAGCCACCGGACCACGAACCACCGGCCCAGCCGGCACCAGCCCAGCCACCGCCGGCCCAGCCGGCTCCAGACCACGAGCCACCGGCCCAGCCACCGCCAGACCACGAGCCACCGGCCCAGCCGGCACCCAGGAGATCAGGATTCAGCGTGCCGAACCCCTCGGGTGGGAGCGCCAGGCGGGGATGGCTCTGTGCCTCGTAGCCGAGAACACCCCGGGTGCGGAGACGGAAGAGCGAGAAGCTGAGGCGGACCCGACCGTCTCCGTCGAGGAGCTCTCCCGGCTCGATGCTCCGAGCGGTGTCCATCAGGAGTGCCTTGATCTGGTCAGGTGTGAGTGACTCGTCCCGATCGAGGAGCAGAGCGATCGTGCCAGAGGCGACGGCAGCGGCCTGCGAGGTACCCGAGGCGACGGCGAATCGATCACCGATGTGCGACTCGGGGAAGGTGAGATCGGCATATGAGCCGGGAGCACGAAGGCTCACGATCGAACGGCCGGGAGCCGCGAAGTCCGGGTTCCGGACTCCGTCGCCCGAGCTCGACCACGGAGCGATCACATCGTCGCTAGCGACGAGCGGGTCACCGTGATCCGAGCCGGCGACAGCGATGACGTAGGGGTTGACGGCCGGGTGGTCGAGACCAGCCGAGCCGTTGCCACGGTTGCCGGCGGAGATGACGACCACGATGCCCTGGTTCCACGCCTCTTCGACAGCGGAGGAGAGCGGATCAGGCATGTCGCCCTCCCAGTCGTAACCGAAGGCCAGAGTGACGATGCGGATGTTCATTCCGTTCGCCTGCTTGTTGGCGATGACCCACTCGATACCGGCCACGATCTGAGCGATCGACGTCTCACCGTCGGCGTCTGCGACCTTGACGTTGACGAGACGGGCGTCAGGGGCGATGCCGGTGAAGAACGGAACGCCGGCGACAGGGATGCCACCATCGTTGCCGGCGATGATGCCGGCGAGGTGGGTGCCGTGACCGTAGAGGTCGATGTTCGACGTGGCCGGATCCTGACCGTCAGAGGAGAGGTCGGGGCCGTTGATGACCTTGTTGCCATCGAGGCCTTGGACCGGGGTCACACCCGAGTCGATGATGGCGATGTCGATGCCCTGGCCGCTGAGCGGACGCTCCGGACCACGACGGTCGATTGCGTAGCGGATGTTCGGCGTCCAACCGGCAAGATCGGAGATCCAGGTCTGATCGACGTCGACCACATCGGTGACGGCGGCAACTGCGCCGTTGAGTGCATCGTCTGCGCCTTCCAGCGCTGCGAGCTGCTCGGCAGAAGCACCGACGACGGCGTCGTCCATCAGAACGTCAGCTGCGTCGAGCGCTGCGTTCAGCTCGGCGTTCGCCTGAGTGACGGCGGCCTGGTCGACGGTTCCTGTCGTCTCGACCAGTGACCGCACGGTTCCGAGTTTCACTTCGGCCTCGGCGAAAGCAGCGACGAGCGCCTGATCCTCGATCGAGGGAGTCTCGATGACAGCCGGCGTGTAGAACTCCTCGAGCGACGTGCCTTCGTAGGGGTTGGCTTCGTAGGTGACCTCGGCGAACGCGTCGCTCGCCTGCTGGAGCTCGAGGTCTGCGAACTCGACGACAGCCGCCGCTTCCGCTGCGACTGTGTCCTCGGTGGCCACCGAGTACTCGATGATTCCGAGGCCGTTGTCGACGGTCATCGGAGCTGCGGGATCCCAGGTGGCCTGGAGCAGTTGCACTTCGGGCTCGGTGACGGGCATGGGAACCAGGGCACCGGCGGTGAGCGCGGCGATGGCAGCCCAGCTCGCACCGAGGGCGGCGGCACGCTTCGGGGCCCAAGAGCCACCCTTGCGTCGATTCCATTGTCCACCGCTGATGGTGGAGGGGCCCCAGGAGTCTCCCTGAGCGTCGTTGTCGTGTTCCATACATGGGTCATCGCCATGCCACCGAGAAATCTGTCTAGGCAGAATCACCCTTTGGGTGGGTCGCCTTCCCCAATGCGGGCCTCGAGCTCAGCGCTGACCGGCGAAGAACGCCTTGAGCAGCGCCGTCGACTCCTCGGCCAGGACCCCAGGAGCGACCTCGAGCCGATGGTTCAGACGCGGATCGTCGCACACGTTGTAGAGGCTGAGGCAGGCTCCCGCCTTCATGTCCGCCGCGCCGTAGACCAGGCGGTCGATCCGACTGTTGAGCAGCGCCCCGGCGCACATGAGGCACGGCTCGAGCGTCACCACGATCGTCGCACCATCGAGACGCCATGAACCGGCGGTCTCGGCCGCATCTCTCAGCGCCAGGATTTCGGCATGGGCGGTGGGATCACCCGTGAGCTCTCGTTCGTTGTGGCCGCTGCCGATCACGACCCCATCACGAACGACGATGGCACCGACGGGCACATCGCCGTGAACAAGGGCGGCGCTCGCCTCTTCGAGTGCCATCCTCATCAGCTCGTCGTCGGTCACCGCCGCAGCCTATGTCCGACGGACCACTCCAGCGGAACGAGGCGCTCCAGATCACGGGCCATCCGGGCTTTCGCGTCGCGCCCGGGCCGTGAGCGAGTACAACGGCACGTTCATGAACTACCGATACCTGCCGGGTGATGGCAGCCTCACGAACTCGCCGCACGGCGTTCGCCTCGAACCGTGACGTATCAAGGCTGGTTCTTCGACTTCGACCACACGCTCTTCGACTCGGATGCGTCGGAGGCGCTTGCCTTCGCGGCAGCGATGGAGTCCAACGATGTCGTCGCGAGCGGCGACCAGCTCGCCATCGACCAGATCTTCACCGCTTACGCCGTCATCAACCGCAGCCTCTGGGACGATGTCGAGGCCGGGCGACGGAGTCCGGACGAGGTTCGAGAGCTTCGATTCCTACGACTCGCATCCGAGGTGGATCTCGATGCCGACCCGAGTGCGCTCGCCGCCTCGTTCACCGCTGGCATGCAGGAGTTCGGCGAGCTCTACCCGGGGGCGCTCGACGTCATCGGTGCGTTGCGGGAGCGAGGGCCGGTCGCCCTCATCACCAACGCGATCAGCGAGATCCAGCGCCGACGCATCGAACGAGTCGGCCTGACCGAGGCATTCGATGCCATCGTCATCTCATCCGAGATCGGTATGGCGAAACCGTCACCGGGGATCTTCGAGCACACGTTCTCGATGCTCGAAGGGCTCGAACCCAACTCCACGCTGATGGTCGGAGACAGTCTCACCTCGGACATGGCCGGTGGGTTGGCCGCCGGGCTGGCGACGTGCTGGTACAACCCGAAAGCCAAGGCCGGCCACGAGGCTGTGCCCGTCGACCACGAGGTGCAACGCCTCGATCAGTTGCTGGATCTGTGATCCGTGTGGATCATCGTGCCGTTCAGAGGTCGAGCGGATAGCTGGAGAGCAGCTCGGGCCCATTCGGGGTGATGAGCACCTGTTCCTCGAGCTTGACCGACTCGGTCCCCCCGGGCGGAGCGGCCAGCGCTTCGACACACAGCACCATTCCGACCTCGACTTCGCCGTCGTAGCCCCCGTCGGCGAAATGGTCACGGTTGAGGATGAGGGGATACTCGTTGCACAAGCCGATGCCGTGAGCAACCGCGGCGTTCGTCACCGAGTGCACGTCGTCCGGCGGGATGTGTGATCGGTGGGAGATCTCGGCGAACGATGCACCGGGCTGGAGCAGCCTGGTGTTGGCCTGCAACTGCTCGAACGCGGAATCCCAGAGCCGCTTCTGATCTGGGGTCGGCGCGCTGCCATCGACGCACCAGGTTCGTGAGACGTCGACGGAGTAGCCGCCGATGCCGATGAGGTCGGTGTCGAGTGCAACGAGGTCACCAGCCTCCATGACTCGATCGCTGCACTCCTGGTACCACGGGTTGGTACGGGGCCCTGACGTCAAGAGCCGAGTCTCGAGCCATTCACCACCGGATGCGATGTTCGAGCGATGCAACACCGACCATGCCTCGTTCTCGGTGACACCGGGCCGGATCATCGGCCTGCATCTCGGCGAGGCCGTCCTCGCATGCCGAAATCGCCCGTCGCACGAGGGCCACCTCGCTCGGGGTCTTCACCATCCGGGCCTGATTGGCGACGAGCTGCCCGTCGTGAACTCGCACGCCGAGCCGGGAGAGCGCCTCGAAACCGATCGGGTCCAGCCGGTCGACGGCGATGTCTCGGTGGCCGATGCCGAGCAGCGCCACGATCTCGTCTGCCCACTGACCGGCGAACTCGCGTACCCGCCCCCCGCTGACGAAGTGGTACCAACTGATGGCGGTACGGACCTCGGCGACGTTGGGGTGTTGGTCGGAGAGGTGGGCACACCCCTTGAACTCGAAGAGGACGACAGCACCATCGACCGGCACGTACACATACCGACACGGGTTGTGCAGTGAATACACCTGCATGTTCGACGTACCGGTGGCGTAGCGGATGTTGGTCGGGTCGTAGAACAGTCCGGCATCGCAACCGGCTTCATCGATCGAGGCACGGAGCCGTTCGAGGCGACCGGCCTCGAGCACGTGATCGATCACAGGATGAGACCGTCGTTCACGGCAAGACGCATCTGCTCGGCCACGAGATGGGCCTCGGTGATGCGGCCGTAGACCGAGCGTGTGCGATCAACCGGACCGATCACACCGGGCCGGTCACCGTAGGACAACACCACGACGTGGCGAGCCGTCTTGCCGCCCACTTCGGTCACCCGATGTAGCGAGTAGCGACCGAGGAAGAGTTGAAGATCACCGGGTGATGCCTGCACGACCCTCGCCGGCCGTTCCGGCCGATCAGTGAGCACGGCAGACAGGCCGGCGAGGTTCTCGTCGTACGGGCAGCGCAGGTCCTGGTGGTACTCGAAGGCGCCCCCGGCGTCCGGCTGTTGAGTCATGATCGTCACGACGTATTCGTTGGTGTCGTAGTGCCACGGATAACACCCGCCCGGCGGCAGGACCGTTGCCACGAGTCCGGCCAGCGGATCTGCATACTCGAAGATCTGTTCGCGATCGACGACTGCGGCGACGAACGCCTTGAAGACCGGGGAGACATAGAGCCGGTGCGCGGTCGAGAACGGGGGGATCATGTCCCGGGTGACGTGCCCGGCGTGCCAACCCATCTTGACCAGGCGCGGGTCGGCCGAATCCAGATCAGATTCGAGATCGGTCCTGGCATAGACGCTGCCCTGGTGCTGCCTGATGGTGACGTGCTCGGCGCACGCCGCGATTTCCCGCGCTGCCGTTGCGAGTCCGTCTGCTGTGAGGAAACCTTCGAGCGTCACGCATCCGTTGGCGGCCAGTTGCCGACGGGCATCGGCCACGACCTCGCTTCCGGCATCGACGAGCTGGTCGATGGGGTAGCGAATCAGATCGACGATCCCATCCAGGGGTCCGTTTTCGGGGTCGGCGTATCTCACAGCTGTCGCGGTTGTCACTCCACTACTTAGAGCGCGACTTCCACTACCCGTCCAACGAATGTATTCAGTCGTATTGTCATGCATTAGTTGCATATAGCTTGTATTCTGATCGAATGCCCCTCCAGCTGGACCTTCGTCACTACGAGACGATCGTGGCCATCGTCGAGCATGGCACCATGACGGCCGCCGCCCGGGATCTGCATTCGACCCAGTCCACGTTGAGCCACCGCCTCGCCGAGGCCGAACGCCGACTCGGTGTCCGACTCTTCGACCGGGGACGAAGTCGCCGCCTCACACCCACTCGCGCCGGCCTCGCCACCCATCAGGCAGCGTCACGAGCACTCGATGAACTCGGGCGGAACGAACGGGTGCTCCTGTCGGATCGTTCCGAGATCACCTCGCTCGTTCGCATCGGCGTGGGCAGCTACGACTGCTTCCACTGGTATCCCGCAGTTCTTGTCCGCCTCCCGTCGTTCGACATCCTCACATCGAAATCGAGTTGGTGATCGTCGGCGACACCCCGGCCGATGCCATCGCCGCCGGCAACGTCGACCTCGTCATTGCCCCCGGCACTCCGGGCGGACTGGTCGAGCTCGCCGCGGCCCATGACGACCAGCTCGTCCTGATCGTCAGCCCTGACCACGCACTCGCCGGTAGAGAGAGCATCGAACCGGCCGACCTCGTGGACCAGCCGTACCTCACCTACAACTCGGCACCGACCCCTGGATTCGAATACGACCGATTCATTCGCACCGGAGACGACTACCCGCGAACGGTGACCGTGATCCCCCAGACCAGCGCCATCACCGAGATGGTCGCCGCCGGTGCCGGCGTGAGCATCCTCAGCCGGTGGGCACTCGAACCGGCGATCGACACCGGACGAGTCGTGGCCATCCGCTGCGGCCCAGACGGACTCCCGCTGCAGTGGAACGTGGCCATGGGCGCCAGTGGAGCGACAGACGACTCGACGGTGCTGGTATCCGCCCATCTGGTCGACCATCTCAGACGCACCCCGGCCGACCGAGCGTGACCGCTCGAGCGGTGAGACCGGAGGCCTCCCGATCGTTCGGTCTCCGGTGCCGATCTGAGTCGGTGATGGCCTTTGTCCTCTGTGCGCTCTGGACGGCGGCGACGACGATGGACACATGAACTCGGAGTTCCGACCGGAGAGCACACGTGCGTCGGTCCGTTCGATCGTGGTGGGCGTCGACGGATCCGCTGCGGCGGCGTCCGCGCTGGCATGGGCTCAACAGCTCCTCGAGGACCCGGACGGAGTTGTGCATGCAGTCAACGTCGTCGACTCGGTCGGCGCCGTCGACGAACAATCCAGGCGACTCGAGAGCGAGTGGGCTGCGTCGACTGCGGGCCGGTTGAACTGTCGTGTCGTGGTGGGCGATGAAGCCTCGGCACTCCTGGCCCACGCCGACGAGGTCGACGCCGATCTCATCCTGATCGGCACTCACGATCGATCACGGATCGGACCCCGGACGTTGGGGCGCCTGACATCGGCCTTGATTCATCAGACGGATCGCCCGCTCGGCGTCGTCCCCGAGGGTCAGGCCCCGATGTTGGATTCGTCCAGCACGATTCTGGTCGCGGTCAGTCATGGGCGAGCCTCGGCCTCGGCTCTCGAGTGGGCGACCGGTCTCGCCGTGGCCCACTCGGCGCGCCTGAGCCTGTTCACTGCCGTTGCGAACCGTCCGGTCTTCCGACCGGATCGGTTGCTCGATGTGTTGGCCTACTACGTCGATCCCGGTCTGATCCGACAGTGGGCCCTCGAAGATCTCGACGAGTTCGCAGAACGAATGCAGACATCGACCGCGCAAGAGCTCGACATCACCACCGCAGCCCGCTTCGGGGCAGCGGGTTCACGCACCATCGAGCAGAGCCACGAAGCTGACCTCGTGGTGACCGATCTGCGGCGGGACGGCGGATGGCTCGGACAAGCCGTCCCCCTCGCTGTCCGCTATGCGCTGACCCATGCGCCCTGCCCCGTCGTGCTCGTTCCCGACGAGCCGGTCGACAACAGCCCACGGGATACAACCGGATCGCAATGACGGGGCGCTCACCCACCCAGACGCTGCCGCTCGGCCTTTCGTCGCACGATGTCGAACAACGGCGCGCCGACGGCAGCGTCAACGTCGTTCCGGACCGAACATCGCGAACCTACGCCGACATCATTCGTGGGAACCTCTTCACCCGCTTCAATGCGATCATCGCGGTACTCGGCGGTGTGATCGCGGTCGTGGGCGATCCGGTCGACGGGCTCTTCATTCTCGTCATGCTGGTGAACCTCTTCATCGGTATCGCCCAAGAGACCCGGGCGAAACGCACGCTCGATCGACTGACGGTCCTCATCGCACCAACGATCGTTGCCGTCCGCGACGGAAGGGAGGCTGAGGTGCGACCCTCGTCCCTCGTCATCGACGATGTCATCCGGCTCCGGCCGGGCGATCAGGTCCCGGTCGATGCCGTTGTGATCAGCGCGGACGGGCTCGAGGTCGATGAATCGGCGCTCACCGGCGAATCCGATCCGGTCCCGAAAACAGACGGCCAAGAGGTGCTGTCAGGCAGCGCAGTCCTCGCCGGATCTGCCTGTGTACGAGCAATACGAGTCGGGACCGATGCGTGGATCCACCGACTGGTGAGCCAGGCAAAGGAGTACGTGCTCACGACCTCCGAGCTCCGGTCGGGTGTCGACCGGATCCTGCGAATGGTGACCTGGCTGATCGCGCCACTCAGTGTCCTCCTCCTCTGGAGCCAGCTCCGAGCCGACGACAGCGCGAGCGATGCCCTCGTGTCAGCCGTCGCCGGAGTCGTCGGTCTGGTTCCTCAGGGCCTGGTGCTGTTGGTGAGCATGGCCATGGCCGTGGCCATCGTTCGCCTCGCACGCGATCACGTCGTCGTTCAGGAGCTCCATGCCGTCGAAGGTCTGGCCCGCATCGACACGCTGTGCGTCGACAAGACGGGCACCCTCACCACGGGCCATTTCGAGCTCGAGGAAGTGATCGTCTGCTCCCCCGATTCCGGCCCCGAGTCTCTCGACGTCGCCCTGAGCGCACTGGTTGCGGCCGAGACAAGTCCGACAGCATCGACGAGAGTCCTGGCGGCAGCGCTCCCCGCCTCTCCTTCTTGGGGCGTGATCACCCACCAGCCATTCTCGTCGGCGAGAAAGTGGAGCGGTACCACCTTCGTCGGCCACGGGACGTGGCTCCTCGGAGCGCCAGACGTACTCCTCGATGCCACCTGCGACTCGCACGATGCGGTCAGACGCCGAGTCGCTGAGCTCACGAAACGGGCCAAGCGGGTGTTGCTCGTCGCATGGTCAGCCGAACAGCTGGAGCCCGTGAGCGTCGAAGTAGCGCGTGACGGCATGGCTCTCCCAACCCGCCTCGAACCAATCGGCCTCGTGGTCCTGTCCGAGCAGCTCCGACCCGATGCAGCTGCGATCGTCGACTATTTCGTTCGCCAACACGTGACGTTGAAGATCATCTCCGGCGACAGTACGGCCACTGTCGCCGCAGTCGCTGATCGGCTCGGTGTCCCGGAAGCGAACCATGCCGTCGATCTCCGCCACGTCGATCCCGACGACTACGACGACGTTTCGGAACATGCCACCGTCTTTGGTCGGGTGCAGCCAGAACAGAAGCGGGCCCTCGTCGCCTCACTCCAACGGCAGGGCCACAACGTTGCGATGACGGGAGACGGTGTGAACGACATACCGGCGCTGAAGTTGGCCGACATCGGTATTGCCATGGACACCGCCACATCGGCCACGAAGTCCGTGGCCCAGCTGGTCCTGCTGGACGGACGTTTCGATCGTCTTCCGAACGTCGTTGCCGAGGGTCGGCGTGTCGTGGCGAACATGGAGCGCGTGTCCTCCTTGTTCGTGACCAAGACGGTCTACGCCGCCGTCTTCGCTCTCGCCGTTGGTGTTTCCGGATCGCTGTTCCCATTTCTCCCGCGTCACATGAGTCTCGTGTCGACCTTCACGATCGGGGTCCCTGCGTTCCTGCTCAGCTTCCGCCATGCCGATCGGCCATGCCGACCCGGGTACCTCCGTCGAGTCGTCAACTTCGCTCTCCCCGCTGGATTGGCCGTCGCCGCGATGACCCTCGCCACCTACTGGTTCGCCCAGTCGGCTGCCGTTTCGGCGTCGCTCGACGAAGCTCGAACCCTCGCAACCCTCGCCCTCACAACGGCCGCCTTCTGGGTGCTCTACCGTCTGATCATCCCCGCTGATCGCTACGACATCGTGCTGCTCATCGGCCTCGCGGCCGGATTCGCCGGAATGGTTGGTTTCCCGCCGACTCGCGATGTTCTGGCGTTGGACTGGCCGCCCGTGATCGGCTTCGGAGCGACGGCAGCCATCGTGTTCGGCAGCCTCTTGGCTCTCCAGGCGGGGCTGCGCTGGATCGATCTCCCGGACTGGGCGTGGACGAAGCCACCAACTCGAGCCGAGGAGCGAACTGCGGCACTCAACCCTCAGAAGTGAGGGTCAGATGCCGCAGAACGGTGGGGGGTTTGGCGGAGGAGGTGGGATTCGAACCCACGGAAGGTCTCCCTTCACACGCTTTCCAAGCGTGCCGATTCGGCCGCTCTCGCACTCCTCCAATTGTGTCGCCGCGAGTTGCCTCGGCAGCGAATTCGATAGGGTATCGCCCAGCGCCTGTTCTGGCAGGTGGCGGTCGGACCCTGTGCGACTGAAGTCCGTGAACCGAGTCAGGGCCGGAAGGCAGCAGCTCTCAGCGGAACCTTCGGTGCGCCGCAGATCGTCTGGCCGCCACTTGCGAGGACAGGCGCTCGCCGTTTTCTCCACCAGTAGGATCGCCCCGTGGCCCAACAGTCCCTCTACCGTCGGTATCGCTCACAGAACTTCGCCGAGATCCTGGGGCAGGAGCACGTCACCACGGCGTTGAAGAACGCCATCGCCGAGGGAAGAAACGGCCACGCCTACCTCTTCAGCGGCCCTCGCGGGACCGGCAAGACCAGCACCGCCCGGGTCCTGGCCAAGGCGCTCAACTGCGAGAATCTCGACGGCGGTGAACCGTGTGGCACGTGTGCGAGCTGCCTCGACATCGAGCGCGGCAAGTCGTTCGATCTCCACGAACTCGACGCCGCCAGCAACAACAAGGTCGACGACATTCGCGAACTCATCGCAAAGGTGGCGCTGGGATCCCCCGGCCGGACCAAGGTCTACATCCTCGATGAGGTCCACATGCTCTCGGCCGGCGCCGAGAACGCCCTGCTGAAGACGCTCGAGGAGCCGCCGGAGCACGTCGTCTTCGTCCTCGCCACCACCGAACCACACAAGGTCGTCGAGACCATCCGGAGCCGGACCCAGCACTACGAGTTCTCCTTGTTGCCCGCAGCCGTGCTGGACCAGCACGTTCGCCACGTCATCGCCGACGCCGGCCTCGACGTCGACGAAGCCGGGGTCGAATACGCCATTCGTCGGGGCGGTGGTTCGGCCCGCGACACCCTGTCGGCCCTCGATCTCGTCGCCGCTGCCGGCGGCGTCCCAGAAGGCTCCGATGCCGGCCGCACGATCGCCCTCGCCATCGGCGCCGGTGATGCAGCTGCCACGGTCAGCGCCGTGCAACATGCGATCAGCACCGGGCGCGAACCACGCACCATCGGTGAGGCCACCCTGACCGTGCTGCGCAACGGCTTCCTCGCCGCGATGGGAGCGCCACAGACACAGCTCAGCGAAGCAGACCAAGCCGAGGCCGCCGACGTGGCCGCCGCGCTCGGCGCAGCCACCATCACACGGTCGCTCGAGGTTCTCGGCCAGGCCCTCGTCGAGATGCGCCAGGCAGCCGACCCGCGCGTGCCACTCGAGGTGGCACTGCTCCGCCTGGCTCGGCGCGAAGGCAACGACACCGCAGCCCTCATCCAGCGCATCGAATCACTCGAACAACTCGTGGCTCAGCTCGCGAACGGCGCCCCGGTCACGGTCGCTCCAGCCCCGGTACCGGCCGACGTGTCTGCCCCTGCCGTCGCTCCACCTCCGCCCGAACCTCCGCCCGCTACCGAACATCCGGCGCCGGCTGCGAAGGTTCCATCCCCCGCTCCTTCCCCGGCAGCAACGCCTCCCCCCTCGTCGCCGCAACGGTCCGCTCCGGCCGCTCCTCCTGCGCCGCCCCGCCCTGCCCCAGCGCCGGCCGCAGCCCCCACCGAGGTGGCCCAGAGCACCCCGTTGGCCGAAGGCGGCACCGTCACGCTCGAGCAACTCACCGCGGCCTTCGACGGAGGGCTGCTCGACGACCTCGAACAGAAGGTGCGCACCCGCTTCCGCAGCGGTGGACGGTTCCTCGATCTCAACGGCGACATCGCCATCTTCGGCGTCAACAACTCTCACTACCAGCCTCGCGTCGAAGAAGTGAAGGCGGACGTCGAGCGTGCCATCCAGACCATGTTCGGCGCATCGGTCCGCATCGAGGTCGTCGTTGATGGCGACCCCACTCCCCCACCCGGCAGCCGCAGCACGGCTGCCGACCCACCGTCAACGCCGGCGGATCCCGACGCCGAGGTCGCCGAGGTCGGCGACGTCGCCGAGCTCGCCGATGCATCCGACATCGCAGCCAGCGGAGTCGAACGAATCACGCAAGCCTTCCCTGGCGCCACTGTCGTGCCACCACCCAACAACTAGGAGTTGACATGTCAGATCAAGGTGGCTTCGACCTCGGCGGCTTGTTCGAGCAAGCCCAGGCGATGCAACAACAGATGGCCGAAGCTCAAGAGGCCCAAGCCAAGATGGTCGTCGAGGGATCATCGGGCGGCGGCATGGTCGCCATCGAGATGACCGGTGCGGGCCAGTTCAAGTCGGTGTCGATCAAGCCGGACGCGATCAGCGACGGCGACGTCGAGATGCTCGAGGACCTCGTCCTCGCCGCACTGCGCGACGCCGCCGCGAAGGTCCTGGAGATCCAACAGGAGTCGATGGGCGACTTCCAGATGCCCGACATCGGTGGACTCGGCGGCCTCCTCGGAGGATCGTGAGCGCCTACGCCAAGCCGCTCGAGATCCTGATCGATGAGCTCGGCCGACTTCCGGGAATCGGCCCGAAGTCGGCCCAGCGCATCGCCTTCCACATGCTGAAGGTCGACCGAGTCGACGCCCAACGTCTGGCCGACGCCATCATCGCCCTCAAGGACAAGCTCGCGTTCTGCGAGACCTGCTTCAACGTGGCCGAGGGGTCGACCTGCGGCATCTGCACCGACCCCCGCCGCGACCAACACGTGCTGTGCGTGGTCGAGGAACCCAAGGACATCGCCGCAATCGAGAAGACGGGCGCGTTCAAGGGTCGGTACCACGTTCTCATGGGCGCCATCGATCCGTTGAACGGCATCGGTCCAGAACAGCTCAAGATCCGCGAGTTGGCGCTCCGCATCGCCGGCGATGAGATCACCGAAGTGATTCTGTGCACCAACCCGAATCTCGAGGGCGAAACAACGGCTGCCTACATCGCAGCGAAGGTGCTGAAACCGTTCGAGGTCACGGTGACCCAGCTGGCCAGCGGGCTTCCGGTCGGCGGCGACCTGGAATACGCAGACGAGCTGACACTCGGACGGGCCCTCGAAGGGCGTCAAGCGCTGCGCTGAGAAAACCACGTCGTCCGAGTCGGCGGAGGGAGTGCCGACTCGGACGACGAGGGAGAAGCAACACGTTGCGGTGCCCTGTTGACCGTGGCGCGGGCGGATGGTTGAACGACCAACCGAACACCGCAACATGTTGTTACGAATACGTTACAACAGTGACGAAAGCATGACAACTATTTCTTTTCGACACAATCCAAAAGGGTGTGATCCGGGGCAGCAATCAGCGAACGAGCCCGAGCAGCAGCGCGTCACCCTGACCACCGCCGCCACACAACGCCGCAGCTCCGACGGCGACATCACGGCGCCGCATCTCGTGCAGGAGCGTCAGCGCCAAGCGGTTGCCGGACGCTCCGATCGGATGACCGAGTGCGATCGCACCACCGTTGACGTTCACGACGTCATCGTCGATTCCGAGGTCGGTCATGCTGGCCAATGCCACCGCGGCGAAGGCCTCGTTGATCTCGAACAGGCCGATGTCGCCAAAGGCGACATCGGCCCGCGAGATCGCATCGCTGATCGCCCGTGACGGTTGCGTCAGCAGTGACGCATCCGGGCCGGCGACCTGGCCGTAACCCAGCACCTCCCCGAGCGGTGTGACGCCGAGCTGTTCGGCTCGCTCCTTGCTCATCATGACCACGGCGGACGCACCGTCTGAGATCTGCGACGCATTACCGGCGGTGATGTTGCCCGAGGCGTCGAACGCAGGACGCAAGGCACCGAGTGAGGCCGACGTGGTCTCGGGTCGTACCCCTTCGTCACGGTCGACCAGAATCGGATCACCCCGCCGTTGCGGAACGGCCACGGCAACCATCTCGGCGTCGAAACGGCCGTCCTTCTGCGCTGCGGCCGCCCGTTCGTGGGACTGCGCCGAAAAGGCATCTTGGGGCTCGCGGGCCAGACCCGCCGATGCCGCATACTTCTCCGTGCCCGCACCCATGGCACATGCATCGAAGGCGCAGAACAGACCGTCGTACATCATCGAGTCGACGACCGTCTTGTCGCCGGCTCGATATCCGGCCCTGGCGCCGGGCAGCAGATACGGGGCATTCGTCATCGATTCCATGCCACCGGCCACGACCACACTGGCCTGACCGGTCTGGATCAGCATGTCGGCGATCTGGATGGCATTCAGGCCCGAGAGACACACCTTGTTGATGGTCGTGGCGGCCACCGTCATCGGAATGCCGGCATTGACGGCGGCCTGACGGGCGGTGATCTGCCCGGCCCCGGCCTGGAGCACGTGACCCATCACGACATAGTCCACATCGTCGGGACCAATCGACGAACGCTCGAGCGCCGCAGCGATGGCGAATCCGCCGAGATCGGTCGCGGCGAGACCGGCGTAGGCCCCGCTCAGCTTTCCGATCGGGGTGCGGGCCCCGCCGATGAGATAGGAACCGGGCATGGTGTGACCTCCAGAGCAGACTCCTCAGAGTCTGCCGCACACGAGGCGACGGCGCCCGCCCGAGTGGTCAGTCGTGCTTGCGAGCTGAGTCGACGGCTTCCTGCATTGCTTCACGAACGAGGCGAGCAAGAGCATCCTCCTCGGCGACGCCACCCCCACCGGCTGCTTCGTCCGGGATTGCCTCGCTCAGCGAAGCCGGCTCGAAACCCTCACCAGACTCGTCATCGACGGCCGGCGTCGCCACATCGTCTTCATCGATGCCACCGTGGGCCATGGCGTCGTCGACCACATGCTCGGTTGCACCCCTGGATCCGAAACCGCCGGCGCCGAATCCCGTCGATCCGAACGGCGGAATCGAGGGTTCCTCGTCGACCGCTTCGGTGTCGCTCTGATCAGCGTCCTGCCTCGATCCGAAATCGAAGCGCGCTCCGAATGGTTCGGCCGCGAGCGGCGATTGGTCATCGCCTTCGGCATCGATCTGCTGGCTCGCCTCGGCAACGTCGGCCTCGAAGGTCGCCTGATTGTCGAGGTCGGTGTCGTCGCCGACGAGAATGCCGGCTTCGCTGCCACGGCTCTCTGACTCGAACACCTCGACGAGCGGTTCGGTCGAACCATCGGCAACGTGCTCGTCGCCCAGGGAGCCGGCGCCGTTCAGAGGCTCACCCAACGCGCCTTGACGACGCTCCGCCTCTTCGATGATGGCTGGTCCCGAGGAGGGATCGAGCTCCGGAGCGGGCTCGGAATCGAGTCGACTCAGCGCACTCGTCAGTTCGGTCTGGGCCCGCACGATGCGCTCCCGCGAAGCCACCTCGGTGTTGCGCAGTACGTCGATGCGGGACTGGGCCTGCTCGAAGTTGGCCCGCACCTTGGTCCGAATGATCTCGTCGGCCTCCTGCTTGATGAACTCGCTCTGGGTCCGCGCCTGCTCGAGCAGACCGGAGACCTCGGAGCGAACCTCTTCGAGCTCGGCTCGAGCAACCAGACGATCGTTCTCCGCCTCTTCGAGCAGCCGTGCCGTCTCGGCTTCTCGCTCGGCGAGGGTCGCCTGCCCCTCGGCGACGGCTTCCTCCCGCAGCGTGTCGGCTTCCTGCTGGGAAGAGGCCCGAAGCTCGTCGACCTCGGCGACCGCCGTGGCGCGGAAGGTCTCGAGTTCTGCCTCGGCGGTTGCCCTGGCCTCGGCCAGGATCGCATCCTGGTCGTTGCGTGCGGCGTCGATCTCGGCCATGACCTCGACCTGGTAGGCGTCGGCCTCGTTGCGAATCGCCCGTGCCTCGGCCAGGAGTTGAGCTGCGTGGGCTTCGGCTTCGGTTCTGAGCTCTGCCGCCTCGGTTTCGGCCGCAGACCGCATGGCGGCCGAGTCATTCTCGGCTGCGGCGAGAATTGCGGCCGCCGATTCGTCGGCGTTGCGCAGGAGATCGGCGATGCGGTCGCCGAGGGCACCGTACCGATCGGCAATGGACCGCTCGGTCGCGGCCAGGTCTGTGGCGTCGTGGATCTTGAAGTCCGGAGTGGCGGGCGAGTCAGCCACGTGCACGTCGGAAACGAACCCTGGGTGATGCTCCGACGTCTGCGCCACCGTCGTCGACGGTGCCCTCATCCACCTCTGCGGCCGGCGCATCTGGGGTCGGAGGAGCCTCGGCCGACGCATCTGCGGTCGGAGCCTCGGCACTGGCGACTGCCTCTTCGCCAGCCGCTTCGGCCGCGGCCGCCACCTGGGCCTCGGTCGCTCGGAGCTGTTCGTGCAGCTCACGCGCGGACTCGGACACGCGGGACAGGAACGATCGAACCTCGCCCTTGTCGTAGCCCCTCAGGGCGTTGGCGAAGGTTCGATTCTTGATGTCTTCTGGACGCATGGTCATGGCAGCAGACCTCCTGGGCTCTCGCAAGCCAGTCGGCGATCACGGGCTCGGCCTGAGCAAGTCTCGCCGATTTTCTTGAAAGGAGACGCGCGGTCCGAATCTTCTGCCGACCGACACACCACCTTCCCGACCTTCCCTTGCTACCCGTCGGTAGCTTCACTTTGAGTCGCGTCGACAAAGCCCACTAGCGTGCACTGATGCAGCAGTTCTTGGAAGCCATCAACGCCGATGCCAGCTCGGAAGAGCTCAGCAACGTGCCCATCCCAGAGTCGTACCGAGCGGCCTTCGTTCGCCGTCAGGACGTCGCGATGTTCGAGGGCGTCGACTCGTGGGACAAGGATCCGACCGAAGTCGATCCACATCGACGAGGTTCCGACCCCCGAGCTCGCTCCGGACGAGGTCTACGTGGCCGTCATGGCCAGCTCGATCAACTTCAACACGGTGTGGACCTCCATCTTCGAACCACTGTCCACGTTCGGGTTTCTCGATCGGCTCGGTCGCGAGAGCTCCTGGGGTGCCCGTCACGCACTCGACCATCATGTGATCGGGTCGGATGGTTCGGGCGTCGTCGTCCGAGCCGGCTCCGCCGTTCGGAACTGGAAGGTCGGTGACCGAGTCTCCATCCACTGCAACTACGTCGACGATCAGGATCCCGACGCCCACCGAGATTCCATGCACGCCGCCAATCAGCGGATCTGGGGCTTCGAGACCAACTTCGGCGGCCTGGCCGATCTCACGGTCGTCAAGGCCAACCAGTTGATGCCCAAGCCGACACACCTCACGTGGGAGGAGTCGGCGGTGAACGCACTCTGTGCATCCACCAGCTATCGCATGCTGGTCTCCCAGAGCGCAGGCGGAATGAAGCAGGGAGACTCCGTGCTCGTGTGGGGCGCCACCGGCGGCCTCGGCGGCTACGCCATCCAGCTCGTCCTCAACGGCGGCGGCTATCCGATCGGCGTGGTGTCGTCGCCGGAGAAGGCTGCACTGCTGCAGCAGATGGGCTGCGACGCGGTGATCGACCGGAAGGCCGAGAACTACCAATTCTGGTCTGACGAGCACACCCAGGACGAAGGCGAGTGGCGACGCTTCGGCAAGAAGATCCGCGAACTCGCCGGCGACGATCCCGACATCGTGTTCGAGCACCCCGGCCGCCAGACCATGGGAGCGTCGGTGTTCGCGGCGAAGCGTGGCGGCAAGGTCGTGACCTGTGCCGCGACATCCGGCTACATGATCGAGTACGACAACCGCCACCTCTGGATGAAACTGAAGCGGATCGTGTCCAGCCACTTCGCGAACTACGCCGAGGCATGGGAGATGAACAAGCTCATCGATCGCGGCGCCATCCAGCCGATCCTGTCGGCAACCCACACGCTCGATGACGTCGGCGCTGCGGCGCTGTCGGTCCACCACAACGAACACGAAGGCAAACTGGGCGTGCTCTGCCTGGCGCCCGAGGCCGGAATGGGCATCACCGATCCGGAGAAGCGGGAACGCATCGGTGAGGACAAGATCACCATGTTCGCCCGTCATGCAGCGTCAATCGCAACGGCGAAGAGCTAGAACGGGGCGGTGACCGCTTCACCCCTGCCATCGAGTTTCCTCGAGCTGCTCGCACTCGAGGAGCTCGCGGCCGACCTCTACCTCGCCAGGAGCCCCATCAAGGGACGTACCCGCGTCTACGGGGGTCAAGTGGTTGCCCAAGCGCTCGAAGCGGCGCGGCGCACCGTCGACCCCGAGCAGCACATGCACTCGTTGCACGGCTACTTCATCCGTTCCGGGGACGAGAACAAACCGATCATCCTGAACGTCGATCGGATCCGCGACGGACGTTCGTTCTCCACGCGCCGAGTCGTGGCCCAGCAGGCCGGCGGCGCCATCTTCAACCTGTCGGCATCGTTCCACCGGATCGAGCCGGACGAAGAGTTCGCCCGTCCCATCTCGATGGAAGACGTCCCGCCCCCCGAGGAATGCGAGCTGGAGGTCTGGGACGACATCTCACCGATTCGCCTCGTCCCCGGCACACCCCCTGGCCGGGCGATGGCGTGGTGTCGCATCGAGATACCCGATCGTCTCCCCGACGATCCCGATCTTCACGCCATCGCTGTCGCCTACACGAGCGACCACATCCCGATGGACTCGATCCGCAGCGGTCATCCTGGCACCGAGGACTGGGATCAGTTCATGGGTGCGAGCCTCGACCATTCCGTGTGGCTGCACAGCCCGGCCCGGGCCGACGAGTGGATGTTCTTCGACATGCACCTGCAGTCGCTGCGAGGCTCTCGAGGTGTCACCCACGGCACCGTCCACACGGCCGACGGACAGCTCATCGCCACCGTCGCCCAGGAGGGCCTCCTCCGAAGACTCAGGGCAGGATGATCAGGCGGCCCTTGAGCCAGAGGTCGTGCGCCTTCTCGAGCGGCACGGGCGGGCTGAAGCCGAAGCCTTGGGAGTACTTGCAGTTCAACTCGGCCAGCTTCTGGTACTGACCAGCCGTCTCGACCCCCTCCGCCACGACGTCCAACCCGAGCGACGCCGCCAGGGCGATCGACGCCGTGACGATCGCCGTGTCCTCGCGGTGCTCTCCCAGACCGTCGACGAACGAACGATCGATCTTGATCGTGTTCGCCATCGAGAAGCGGCGCAGATAGTCGAGCGTGGCGTAGCCGATCCCGAAGTCGTCGATCGAGATCTTGCAGCCGAGCGAGGCCAGCCGATGCAGCGACGATCGAGCCGTCTCGAGATCTTCGACCCGCATCGACTCGGTGACCTCGAATGCCAGCTGCTCCGGGTCGATGCCGTGGCGCTCGATCGCGGACAGGACGGTCGTCAGCAAGGACGACTCGGCAAGCTGCCGAGCGGACAGGTTGACGCTGATCTGCGGCGGCGTCCGGTTCGCCCGGACCGGCCACTCGGCCAGTACCCGGCACACCTGGTCGATGATCCACTCGCCAACGGGAACGATGAGGCCGGTCTCCTCGGCGATCTCGATGAACTCCGCAGGCGGCAGGAGTCCGAACCCGGGTCGCTCCCAGCGGATCAGTGCTTCGGCTCCCGTCATCAGCCCGGTTTTCGTCTCGACGATCGGCTGGTAGTGCAACACCAACTCGTCAGCCGAGATCGCAACACTGAGGGCCCGCTCCACCTCGTGGCGGATGACGACGTTCCGCTGCCACCCCTCCTCGAAGATGGCGAAACGGCCGCGTCCTTCCTCGGCGGCCTTGGCCAGAGCCGACTCGGCGCTGCTGATGATGCCGGCCGGTGACGATCCGGCCCGATCGACGAGGACGACGCCGATCGAGGCCGACAGCGACACGGACTCGCCGCTCGACATGACGAACGGCTCGCTGATACCGGCCACGGCGCGACGAGCCATGGCCGATGCATCGGCCTCGTCGTTCATTGCAACGCAGAGCACGAGGAATTGGTCACCGCCGATACGTCCGACGGTGTCGCCGAGGCGGACCGAGCGCCGGAGACGCCTGGCGACCTCGATCAGCACCGCATCACCGGTCTCGGGACCCCGGGCCGCGTTGAGTTCCTTGAACCGGTCCAGGTCGACCAGCAAGACGGCGAGACGACTGTTGTCGCGCCCCAGCCGAGCGACAGCCTGCTCGAGACGATCGAGGATCAGCGCACGATTCGGGAGTTGCGTGAGCGGGTCGTGCAGCGCTTGGTGGGCCAGAGTGGCTTCGGCCCGGTTGCGATCGATGGCGACCGTGAGCACGCGCCCGAGCTGACGGAGCATCAGGTGCTCTGCCGGATGGGGGTAGGCCCGGTCCGGATGGCCGACCAAGAGCATCCCCCGCATCGATGCATCAGCGCCGCGGAGCGGGTGAGCCCAGACGGCATGCACGTGGGCGGCTTCGAGCGCCGAACGCACCGGCTCGGGCAGGTCATCGGTCCGGCGATGCTCGATCCGATCGACCGTGGCCTCCGACGAATCACCACTCTCCGTGAACACGCGAGCCGTCTCGGTCACCAGGTCGGTCGACGACCGGCCGACCACGATCGGGTCGATTCCACCGTCGCGATCACACGAGACCATCCAGACATCCGTGCCCGGGATCTGACCGATGATCCGGTCGGCGACGTGATGCACCACGTCGGTCAGGTCACGCCCGTAGGCCAACGAGTCGAGCATCTCGGACGGGTCGACGAGCGCGACCATGGGCCGGCGACGCTCCGACATCGATCGGTACAGGGCAAGGAAATGGGGCGCCTGGTCCGGCAGGGACGGCACGAGGAGGAACGACGCCTGCACCGGGAGATCGGAGCCGTTGGCATGTCGCAGGTCGAGCTCGACGATCGCCTGCTTTCCTTCCTCCACGATGGCTGCAACAGCGGAGAGCTGGGCAACGGGAGTGTTCTTGGAGATCAAGATGTCCGGGCTCCGACCGAGCAGATCGTTGGGAGCCCACCCGAGCATCGATGCGAGCGTCTCACTGACGTACATCAGGTGGGCCCGACCCGTCTCGGGGTTGTACGTCGACATCGCCAGGCCATCAACGGCATCACCGATCTGGACCGACAATGCGTCGAGTCCGGTCAGAGCTGCCGGCGCGGCGGCTGGGAGCGGCGGATCGAACGGAAGCTCGGACGCGGCACCACCACTGGACGAAGAACGACCCGGGGATGGGCTGCGCACGTGAAAACTTCGGTCGACCAAGGAGAACTCCAGAACACGCGTACTCCCGCCTGACAACGGAGCAGCCTCGTTATGTGCGACGTTACTCACCACGGACAGTGATCGAGTGGATGGTCGCGCTAGCGTCGTGACGTGCAGAACAGCGTGACGGTCAGGCAGTTGTGCGAGGTCGTCGACCAGACCATCAACACACTGTTCCCCGACGAGATCTGGGTGCGGGGTGCGATCTCCGGCCTGAAGCGTTCGGCCAACGGCCATGTCTACTTCGATCTGGTCGACCCCGATGACACCCAATCCTCGGCCGTGCTCCCCGTCGCCCTGTTCGCCAACAACAAACACCGCGTCAATGCGATCCTGAAGAAGAGCGGCGGAGGCGTGAAGATGACAGACGGCATCGAGATCCAGATCCGCGGTCGCCTGACCTACTACCCCCGCCAGAGCCGTCTCCAACTGCTCATGAGCTTGATCGATCCTGCGTTCACCCTCGGGCAGATGACCGCCCAGCGCGATCGCGTGCTGGCTGCGCTGCGGGCCGAGGGACTGCTCGACGCGAACCGGCTCCTGACTCGCCCCCTCCTTCCGCTCAGACTGGCGTTGATCACGAGTGTCGGCAGCGCCGCCGCCGCCGATTTTCTGCACGAGCTCGAGGTCAGCGTCCACCCGTTCGACGTGACCACGATCGATGCTCGCGTCCAGGGCGACGAAGCTGTCGGCTCGATCGTGCAGGCCCTGATCGAGGCCCAAGGGCTCGATGTCGACGCCATCGCGCTGATCAGGGGCGGCGGAGCCAGAACCGACCTGATCGCCTTCGACGACGAACTCGTCGCCCGCGCCATCGCGACCTCGACCCTTCCGGTCATCGTCGGCGTCGGCCACGAGATCGACCGCTCGATCGCAGACGACGTCGCCCACGAGACGGCCAAGACACCAACCGCCTGCGCCCGCTTCTTCATCGACGCCGCCGACCAGTTCCGCTCCCGTGTCGACGCCGCCGCCGCCGGGATCGCACGATCGACTGATCGTCTCCTCGCCGGCGCCGCCACCACCCTCGCCGGAGCGCGGAGCCACCTCGGACGCGCCGCGATCCGCACGGTCGAACACGAAGCGATGCGCATCGAGCTCGCCGGTGGCGGCATCGCTCGATCGAGCCGGCACACCCTCGAGCGTTCGGCAGCCGAACTCGACACCATGGCCATCCGGCTGGCCGATCTCGACCCGGCAACGACCATGGCTCGAGGCTGGTCGATCACCCGGGGACCGAACGGACGGGCGATCCGTAGCACCACAGACGTCGCGGTCGGCGACGTTCTCACCACCACGCTCGCCGACGGTTCCGTGCGCAGTACCGTCGACGATCTCACCAGCACCCCAGGAGGCGATCGTGTCTGAGCAGGCAGCGTCGGAAGCAGACCAGACCGAATCCGGGCCGGCTCTCACGGCCACGGATGGGTCACCTCTGCCGTACGCCGCTGCGCTCGCCGAGTTGGAGGAGATCCTCGCCGAACTCGACGCCGGTTCAGCCGACGTCGACCGGCTCGCCGATCGCGTCGAACGGGCCGCCGACCTCGTGCGGTACTGCCGCCATCGTCTGGGCGTCGTTCGTGCAGACGTCGACGATGTCGTCGGCGATCTCGACCCATCCGAGCGGTCCGGAAGCAATGCCTGACCTTCCCAACGAGATCGCCCACGTCGCAGCTGCGGTCGATCTCCGGGTCAGCGACCTGCTCGACGCCGAGCGGGACCGGTGGGCCATGGTCGACGCCCGGCTGGCCGAGGCGATCGACGAGCTGGCGCGTATGGCGCGCGGCGGGAAACGACTGAGGGCGGCCTTCTGCTACTACGCCTGGGTGGCGGCGGGTGGTCGGCCGGAGAACGAATCACGCGCGGTCGATGCCGGCGCCGCATTCGAACTCCTCCATACGTTCGCCCTCATCCACGATGACATCATGGACGACGCCGACACCCGGCGAAGCGAGGAGACCATCCACGTCCGCCAGAGTCGACGCCTCGAGACCGAGAACTGGACCGGTGAACCCCGTCGCTACGGCGAAGGCATCGCCCTGTTGGTCGGCGATCTCGCTCACGTCTATGCCGACCAACTCATCGGCACCCACAGTCCGGTCACCCGCGCGTTGTGGGACGAACTCCGGATCGAGCTCAATCTCGGGCAGTACCTCGACATGCGGGCCGCCGCTGCCGGCGAGGTCGACCGGGAGACCGCCCAACGGGTGGCGACCTTCAAGTCTGCGCTCTACACGATCGTTCGACCGCTGCAATTGGGCGCTTCGTTGGCTCCCAACGGAAGCGACCCTGGGTTCCAGGAGAAGCTCCGAGCGTTCGGGATGCCGGTCGGCAACGCATTTCAGTTGCGTGACGATCTCCTCGGCGTCGTCGGCGACTCGACCCGCGTCGGCAAACCCGTCGGGAACGATCTTCGCGAAGGCAAGCCCACCGAACTGATTGCCATCGCTGTCGATCGAGCGACGCCGGCGCAGCGCTCGACGCTCGCCAGAATGGGCACTCCGGGCCTTGTCGATGCCGACATCACCCAACTCCTCGCTGTACTTCACGACACCGGCGCGATCGAGGAGGTCGGCCGCCGAATCGACGCGCTGACCGAAGAAGCCCATCACGCCTTGGCTCGGTTGCCCTTCTCCGACGAGCTTCGCGAGACGTTTGCAGTGCTGACCAACTACGTTGCAGCAAGAACTCGGTGACGCTGCACTCGTTTCCCGCGAGTGGTTGATCCGGGGGGCGAACATGCCGATGCCTAGAGATGTGACAACTGGTCGGGCAAGCTCCGACAAATCCGCGATCGAGCCCAGCGGCTCGAGCGACGTCATGTTTGCGTTCCGCGCGATCCGCTCCGGTGGTTTCGACGATGCCGGTCGAGCCATGGAGTTGAGCCGCGAGGTGGCGGGATCGATGGCCGCCGTCCTGTCGGCGTGTCGCTGGGGCGCAGCCATGATCGGCCTCGCCTGGGCGGCACCCACCGCCGCCGCCGGCGACCTCCCCCTCGTCGCCACCCTTGCTGTCGCCGTCTTCCTCGCATCCTGGCGAACGTTCCGGCCGATACGCCTGGGGGACGGAAACCAGTTCCAGACCGCGGTTGCCATCAACGATGTCGCCATCCTGTCCGCCGCCATCGGTTGGAGCGATGGGCTGGCGAATCCGTTCGTCGGCTCGGTCTTGGTGGCCATCGCCGTCGTCAGCTTCGGGTGGGGCCTCCGTGCCGGTATCGGCGCAGCCACCACTGCACTCGTCGTCACCGTCGCCGTCGACACGGTCGTCAACGGCGTCGCTCTCGGCCCCCAGCCCTCTCGGCTTGCTCGCCGTCGTCGCCGCCGCCATCTTCCCCGGCGTCGGTCAGTACCGGCTGCTCCACATGGAGGATCGTCGGCAGAAGATGAGCCACGATCTCTCGCACCTGCGCGATACGAATCAGTTGCTTTCGCGTCCTGAACGACCTGGCCCGCACCCTCCCCTCGTCACTCGATCTCGAGGACATCCTCCAGTCGACCAGGGATCAGCTCACCACCACGTTCCGCGCCGACCGTGTGCTCCTGCTGACCCACGAAGACGGCCGCTGGTCGCCGCAGATACAGGACGGCTTCGAACTCGACCCGGTCCTCGACGACGTCGAGCTACCCGAGCCGCTGTTCACCACGTCAACGGCTCGATCCATCGTCCACGTCGACGACCTGATGCCGATGGTGGGGCGCACCGGTAGCGGTCTCTACGGCCGGCTCACGGTGAACGGCGTCGACGCCGGAATGGTGGCTGTCGAGACCTTCCTCCCCCGCCAGTACACGACGACCGACATCGAAATGCTCGACGGGATGACCGACGTCCTGGCCCTCACGATGGCCAACGCCCGTCAGTTCGCACAGCTCCGTGGCCTCGCCGCAGCCGAGGAACGGACCCGTATCGCCCGTGATCTCCACGACCGTCTCGGACAGTGGCTCACCTACATCGCCCTCGAGCTCGAACGGATCAACTCCGATCGCGCCGAACCGTCTGCCGACCTCAAGCGCCTGCACGAGGACACCCAGGGCGCCATCCGCGAACTGCGGGACACGCTGATCGAGTTGCGGGCTGCCGTCACCCCGGAACGGCCACTGTCGATGCTCCTGGGCGAGGTGGTCGACCGCTTCCAACGACGCTCCGAGATCGACGTCTCGCTGGCAGTCCCGAAGGATCGAACCGTGCATCTCCCCGCCGTGGTCGAGAACGAACTGTTGCGAATAGCTCAGGAAGCGCTCACGAATGTCGAAAAGCATGCCATGGCATCTCGCGCCCATGTGGGCTGGTCGATCGAAGGTGGACGAGGCGTTCTGTCCATCGAAGACAACGGTCGCGGCTTCACACCGGGCAAGGGCATCCGTGGCTCTGCCTACGGCCTCGTCGGGATGCGGGAACGGGCAGCAGCTGCGGGGGCCATCCTCGAAGTGACCAGCGAGCCCGGCCAGGGCACGGTCATCACCGTGCTCACCACCCAACTTCCTCGAGAGGTATCCCCATGATCAAGATCCTTCTGGCCGATGACCACGCCCTGCTCCGCGACGGTTTGCGCCGCTCGTTCGAAGCTGCAGGCGACGATGTCGTCGGCGAAGCATCCACCGGCGAGGAAGCCGTCGCCTTGGCAAAGGCGCTGCTGCCCGACGTCGTGCTGATGGACCTCTCGATGCCGGTGATGGACGGCATCGAAGCCACTCGCCAGATCCGTGACGCCCTTCCCAAGGTCCGAGTCGCCGTGCTCACCATGCACGACGACATCGACAAGACCCGCGATGCGATCGCGGCCGGAGCCAGCGCCTACCTCAGCAAGGGAACGAGCTTCGCCGATGTGCGCGACACGGTCCTCCGGGTGGCCGATGGCGACACCGTTCTCTCCCCGGCCCTGGCCGGTGCCATGCTCACCACCGCGGCCGAGAACAAGGCGAACGACGACCTCCTCTCGGACCGACAGATCGAGATCCTGCAGGCCATCGCCGATGGCATGAGCACCAAGCAGGCCGGCCGATACCTCGGCATCACCACCAAAACGGTGCACAATCACCTCAACGCGATCTATCGCAAGCTCGATGCGCAGAGCCTCACCCACGCCGTCCTCGGTGCTGTCCGGCTCGGCATCATCGACCTCAACTCGGAGATCACCGAGAACGTGTGAACGTGAACGCCTTCGGCGTTCCCCGAGTTGCTCGCTGACGCTCACAACATCGCGATGTGATCGGCAGCCGGCGCCCCGACATCGCAGGGTGACGGCGTCGTCACCGTCTGAATCGAAGTGCGACGAGCTCTGGCTGTAGAGGTTCCCGGGCGAGAGTTTCTGCCCATGTGGCCGGCCGCTGGACGTTGTTTCCTGATGTCACCTAGACGTGTGGAGACAGCGAGATGCCGAGTGGGGCCCAACAAGTCGAGCAACGAACCGAGCACAGACTCGATCGGCGCCTCCTGAGCGCGCTGCTCGCTTCGACGATCATCACCCTGCTGCTGGTGGCCCCGTATCTCCTCAACGTCCTGTAGTCCGCACCGTCGTGTAGTCGGCACCGCGCAGCGCGGACGAACATCGATCAGGCGATGTCGCGACGACGAAACACGACCGCGGCGAGAACTGCTGCGAGCGTCGTCCATCCCGCCAGGATCACGCCGGCAGCGACATAGCCGTGGCTCACCACCGTCTGCACGTTGTCGGTGAACACGCTTCCTTCGACCCGCTCCACGTCGACACCGGCCGCGAACGCGCTCGTGTTCGTGATCGGCAGGTACGCCGCCACCTTGGGGAGGAATGCGCCGAGCAGGAAGTTCTCGATGATGAAGAAGTAGATGACGAACCCGACGATGGCGCCGACCGAGCTGTTCACCAGCAGAGTGACGCCGAGTCCGAAGATGGCGAAGAGACCGGCGGCGAAACCGGTTCGCAACACCGACACGCCGATGTCGACCCAGAACTCGGGGGTCGTGCCGCCGGTGGTGCCCGTGGTCGCGGCCAGGGCGAACATGAGGCCGACGAACACGATCGCCACCAGCATCGCGGCGATGGCGACACCGATGAACCCGGCGATGCAGCGCGCCGCGAAGAAGCGGAGACGACGCGGTTCCCAGGTGAGGATCTGTTCGACCATGCCGGTCTTGAGATCGGCCCCGATCGATGATGCTCCGATCACGAAGGCCATGATCGGAATCAGGAACGAGATCAATCCGAGGACGTCGGCCGCATCGGACCCACCGGCGATGTCGTTCACGAAGTCGGGTGAGTTGCCTTCGTCGTTGGAGATGACGAAGTAGGCGATGATCGTGCCCCCGAGCGTCAACAGCATGAGCGCCGCGGGAAAGAACAGCGTCATACGTCTGGCCAGGAGGCGTTTGACCTCGGAACGCAGGAGCGGAATCACGATCGACCTCCATCGGCATCCTCGACGGGAGCGATGGCCGGTTCCGGATTGGGTCGCCCGGTCGGCGGGGGTGGGGCATCGCCGGTGAGATTGAGGAAGGCCGCCTCCAGGGTGGCCCGCTCGGCGTGGAGTCCACTGAGATACTGACCGCCGTCGGCGAGCGCCCTGGTGACCTCGGCCGCCCGTTCGACGTCGATGTCAACGATGATTTCGTTCGGATCGGCCCGCGGGTGCGACACGATCCCGGCGGCAGCCAGGGTGACGATGGCTCGGTCCCGGTCGGCGATCGTCGCCACCACGTTGTCGCGACCTGCCTGGCCACGGACCTGATCGAGCGATCCGGATTCGACCAGACGACCGTGGTGGATGATGGTCACGTCGTCGCAAACCTGTTCGATCTCGGCCAGTTGGTGACTCGACACGAGCACGGCTTTGCCTTCCGAGGCGATCGAGCGGATCAGCACTCGCATCTCGGCGATGCCGGCCGGGTCGAGACCGTTCGCCGGTTCGTCGAGGATCAGGAGGTCGGGATTCTTGAGGAGTGCGGCGGCAATCGCCAGGCGCTGCTTCATCCCGAGCGAGTACGACTCGAACGAGTCGCCGCTGCGATCGCGCAGCCCGACGACATCGAGCACACGGTCGACCTCGGACCCGGAGATACCGGCCATGTTCATTCACAAAGGAGAAACAACCGTGACACAGTCCATCGGCATTGGCGTAGTCGGATTCGGCTGGATGGGACAGGCGCATTCGCGTTCATACCGCCGGATCCCCATGCACTTCCCCGAGGCAAACCTCATGCCTCGGCTCGTCATCGTGGCGGACAATGTGCCCGAGCGCGCCGAGTTGGCGCGACAGAACTTCGGGTTCGAGACCGCAACCGACGACTGGCGAGCCGTGGTCGACCACCCCGAGGTTGACGTTGTCACGATTGGCGCACCCAACAAGCTGCATCGGGAGATTGCCGTCGCGGCGGCCGAGGCGGGCAAGGCCATCTTCTGCGAGAAGCCGGTCGGCGAGGCACCGGACGTCACAGCCGAGATCGAATACGCCGCGCGACGCGCCGGGGTCATCACCGGCGTCGGCTTCAACTACCGATGGGCGCCGCTCGTCCAGTACCTCAAGCAGCTCATCGACGAGGGGCGCCTCGGCGACCTCACCCACTATCGGGGTCGGTTCTTCTCGATGTACGGACGCGACCGGCTCGGCATGCTGAGCTGGCGCTACCTGCTCGAGGAGGCCGGCTACGGAGTCCTCACCGACATCATGTCGCACACCGTCGACATGGCCCACAACCTCGTCGGTCCGATCCGCCGGGTCGTGGCGACCAAGGAGATCTTCATCAAGGAGCGCCCACTGCCGAAACCCGGCTCCGGCACCCACTACGACCGCGGGGCGCCCGGCGACCCAACCGGCGCGGTGACCAACGAGGACTACGTGGCGGCGCTCGTGGAGTTCGAGAACGGTGTGCGGGGCACGCTCGAAGTCGACCGCTCGATCTTCGGCCCGCAGAGCGAGATGGCGTTCGAGATCAACGGCTCGCGGGGCGCAGGAGCCTGGAATCTCGAGACGATGAACGAGCTTCAGCTCTACCTCCCCGAAGAGACCCCGGCCGACGGCTACGTGCGTGTGCTCGCGGGTGACGCGTTCCCCCACCACGGGAACATCGTCCCCGGCGGCGGCAACCCGATCGGGTACGAGGACCTCAAGGTCTTCGAAGACCTCGAGTTCCTGAAGTCGGTCGTCGAAGGTCGACCGGGTGCCGTCACTTTCGCCGACGCGCTCGCCGCCGCCGAGGTCGAGGCGGCGATGACCCGTTCGTGGGAGTCGGGTGCCTGGGAAGACGTCACCAGCCTGCGCATCGACTGAGAGGGATCACCATGGACATGTACGTCGGAGGCCGCTGGCAGGGATCTTCCGAGTGGATCGACGTCGTCGCTCCCTACTCGGGCGACGTGATCGACCGTGTTCCGGTCGCGACGCCGAGCCAGGTCGAAGAGGCGCTCGCGACCGCTGAGCGTGGGGCGGCCGTCATGCGAAACCTCGGAGGTGCAGCTCGGGCCGACATCCTCCGCCGCGCCGCCGACCTGCTCGACGCCGACGTCGAACGGATCGCACGCACGATCAGCCTCGAGGTCGGCAAGCCGATCGGCGAGGCCACCGGCGAGGCGTCTCGGCTGGGCGAGATGTTCCGATTGGCGTCGTTCGAAGGCACGCAGATCCGCGGCGAGACCCTCCCTCTCGACGCACAGGCAGGGGCCGAAGGCAAGCTCGGCTTCACGCTGCGGATCCCCACCGGGATCGTGGTGGCCATCACACCGTTCAACTACCCCGGCCTCCTCGTCGTGCACAAGATCGCCCCAGCCCTGGCCGCAGGCAACGCGGTCATCCTCAAACCGGCCTCGCAGGCTCCGCTCACCGCCCTGATCATCACCGAGAAGCTGGTCGAGGCCGGCCTTCCCGAATCTGGTCTGCAGACCATCACCGGCGGCGGCGCGGCCGTCGGGATGACCCTGGTGACGCGACCCACGAGTGCGGAAGGTTTCGTTCACCGGCAGCACCGCCGTCGGAGAGGAGATCACTCGTATCGCGGGCGTGAAACGCCTCTCCCTCGAACTCGGTGCGAACTGCCCGATGATCGTGATGCCCGACGCCGACCTCGAGTTGGCAGCCGAAGCGAGCGCCGCCGGAGGTTATGTCAACGCCGGCCAGGTGTGCATCTCGCTACAGCGGGTCATCGTCCACGAGGACGTCTACGACGACTACCTCGACGCACTACGAGGGCCGGTCGAGGCCTTCCGGATGGGTGATCCGCTGGCCGCCGACACCAAGATCGGCGCCATGATCTCCGAGGCCGAGGCCGTGCGGGTGGCGCAGTGGGTCGACGAGGCCGTCGCCTCCGGAGCCCGGGTTGTGATCGGCGGCGAGCGGGACGGAGCCAAGCTCTTCCCCACCGTTGTTGCCGACGTGACGCCGAGCATGAGGATCTCCCAGCAGGAGGTGTTCGGCCCGACGTTGAGCGTCACCAAGGCCGCCAACATCGACGAGGCCATCGCCCTCGCCAACGACTCGAGCTACGGACTCGGTGCCGGCATCTTCACGAAGGACGTGACGAACGCGATGCGCTTCGCCAGAGAGGTCGACGCCGGCGCCATGCACGTCAACTGGACGCCGCTCTGGCGAGCAGATCTCATGCCCTATGGCGGGCTGAAGGGCAGCGGCATCGGCAAGGAAGGGATCCGCTACGCCGTCGAGGAGATGACCGAACTCAAGACGGTGATCATCCACGGCCTGGATGGTGAGCCGACGTGATCGAGAACCACACGCAAACACCGCCTCGCGGCCGGCGAGACGGTCGTCGGCTGCTTCCTTCGCTACTCGGTCGGGACGTTGGCCGAGTTCATGGCGCTCGGGGGCTGGGACTTCATGGTCTTCGACGCCGAACACGGGACGCTCCAGCCGCGCGACCTCGAGGATCTCTCGCGGGCCTGCGAGCTGCACGGCGTCACACCGGTGGTCCGGGTGACAACCAACGAGCCATCCACCATTCTCCGCTTCCTCGATGCGGGCGCCCACGGGATGCACGTTCCGTGGATCGATTCCGCTGCCGGGGCGGAAGCTGCGGTGCAGGCAGCGAAGTATGAGCCGAGAGGCTCTCGCGGACTCGCCGCCACCCGATCGGCCGGCTTCGGGACTGCAGGCGCCGATCGGCGACTACGTGCGGCAGTCCAATCAGGAGACGCTCGTCGTCGTACAGGTCGAGACCGCCGAGGGTGTCGCCAACGTCGAGGAACTCGTCGAGGTCGACGGCGTCGACGTGGTCTTCATCGGCCCGACCGATCTCGCCCACTCACTCGGCCATGTCGGCAATCCGTCTCATCCGGAGGTGCAGACCGCGATGGACCGGATCGCCGACGTCGTCACCGCGAGCGACAAGGCGCTCGGCATCTTCGTCGGCACCCCGGCCGACGCCGTCGCCTGGCGCGACCGCGGCGCCCGCTACCTCCCCACCGGCCTCGAACCTCTGCTGTCTGGCGCAATGCAGAACTATCTGGAAACCGTTCGCAACACCGAAGGAGCGACCTCATGAACACGATCCGACTCACGACGGCGCAGGCGATCGTCACAGTACCTCGTCGCCCAACGAACGGTCATCGACGGCGACGAAGTGCCGCTGTTCGGCGGTGCGTTCGGCATCTTCGGCCATGGCAACGTCGTGTCGCTCGCCGAGGCGCTGTACCCGGTTCAAGACGTCCTGCCGACCTGGCGCGGCCACAACGAGCAGTCGATGGCGCTGGCCGCCGTTGCCTATGCAAAGGCGAAGCGCCGCCGCCAGATCATGATCGCCACGTCGTCGGTCGGTCCCGGCTCGTCGAACATGATCACGGCAGCCGCCACCGCGCACGCCAACCGCCTCCCGCTGCTCATCTTCAGCGGCGACACGTTCCAGCACCGCTTCGTCGACCCGGTCCTCCAGCAGGTCGAGCACTTCGATTCCCCATCAACCACGATCAGCGACGCCTTCCGGGCCGTCACGCGCTACTGGGACCGCATCACCCGGCCGGAGCAGATCATCCAGTCGCTCCCCCAAGCGGTCGCCACGCTCACCGACCCGGCGGACTGCGGACCGGTCTACATCGGTCTGCCGCAGGACATTGCAGCGGAGGCATACGACTATCCGGCCGAGTTCTTCAAGACGCAGGTGCGCTACATCCGCCGTCCGATCGCCGATCCGAGGGACATCGAACGCGCCGCCGAGACGCTGCTCGGCAGCCGAGAAGCCGCTGATCATCGCCGGCGGTGGCGTCCACTACTCGGGAGCGGTCGCGGAACTCACCGCCTTCGCCGAGAAGCACGGCATCCCCGTGACCGAAACCGTCGCCGGCAAGGCGACGCTGCTCGCCGATCATCCCAACTTCGTTGGTCCACTCGGTGTCACCGGCAGCACGTCGGCGAACGCCATGGCGGACGACGCCGACGTTGTGCTCGCCGTCGGAACGAGGCTCCAGGACTTCACGACCGGCTCATGGTCGATCTTCGGCAACGAGACGATGTCGCTGGTCTCGCTCAACGTCGGACGCTTCGACGCGACCAAGCACCAGGCGCTCTCGGTGATCGGCGATGCCAAGACGTCGCTCGACGCTATCGACGACGCCATCGGCGACTACCGGGCGCCCGCCTCGTGGCTCGAGCGCGGGGCCGAGGAGCTGAGCTCCTGGTACGGCTATCTCGATGAGTTCACGTCGAGCGACTTCGACCCGCCGACGTATGCCCAGGTCATTCGGGCCGTCAACACGATCGGCGATCCGAACGACTATCAGCTGAGCGCCGCCGGCGGACTGCCGGGCGAGCTGAACATGGGATGGCACTCGAAGTCGGTCGGCTCGTTCGACGCCGAGTACGGGTACTCCTGCATGGGCTACGAGATCGCCGGGGCATGGGGAGCGAAGATCGCGCTGC